>CAWBLU010000004.1:0-548887 GCA_963789725.1 uncultured Chloroflexia bacterium | reverse complement strand
TCAAGACCGCCGCAATAGACCGCTCTGCCACCTCTCCGCGGTGGGCCGAAAGTAGTCTACGCGGAGTGGGTCGTCGCCAGCCAACGGGCGCGCAATCGCGGGGCGGGACGCGATGATGCCTCGGCGCAGCGCCACGAGAATCGAGTCTGATGCGCGGCCTGCGGCAAGCAGTGCAGGCCTGGCCCTTGCCCGCGGCCGGATATCGACGTTCCGCGCGGCCTTGCGCTGCCGAGCCTTCTCGCCCAATCTTCCCGGCATGCAGACAACCCGGGCACCTCGCATCCTGGTCGTAGACGACGAGCCGCCGCTCGTCGAGCTCGTCCGTGGCTACCTGGTGCGCGAAGGGTTCCAGGTCATGACGGCCGACGACGGACCGAGCGCCGTGCAGTCCGTCCGCGACGAGATGCCCGACCTGTTGGTGCTCGATGTCATGCTCCCGGTCTTCGATGGAATGGAAGTGTGCCGGCAGATCAGAGCATTCTCGGACGCCTATGTCCTGATGCTCACCGCCCGCGGTGAGGAGATAGATCGGGTCGTCGGACTCACGGTCGGGGCCGACGACTACCTCGTCAAACCGTTCAGCCCGCGCGAACTCGTGGCCAGGGTGAAGGCCCTGCTGCGGCGATCGCGAACCGCCGCGCCGCGCCCGTCGCCGCTCCCGGCTGGCCTGGAGTTCGATGCCGGCCGCCATGAGGTCAGCGTCGACGGATCGGCGGTCTCGCTGACAGCGACCGAGTTCGACCTGCTGGCGATCCTCGTGAGCGATCCCGGACTGGTCGTCCCGAGGCCGCAGCTGCTCAACCGCGTCTGGGGCTCCGAGTTCGAAGCGGACGACCACCTGGTCGACGTTCACGTGGGCAACCTCCGGCGCAAGCTCGGTGACGATCCGGCGGCGCCTCGCTTCGTCGAGACCATCCGGGGCGTGGGCTACCGGTTGAGGACCCTGTGATGCGGCTCCCACGCTCTCTTCGTTCTCGGCTGCTGATCGCCAATCTAGTCGTCGCGGGCTCTGCGCTGGGCACCGTCGCCGTGGCCGTCAGCCTCGTCGGACCGGGCTACTTCGCCCAAGCCATGGGCCACAGTCCCGGCGACCCGATGGGCCAGATGATGAGCGATGCCACCAGCGCAGCGTTCGAGGATGCCGTTCGGAATGCCCTCGTCGCGGCTTCCCTGATCGCGGTGGTTACCGCGGTCGTCGTGAGCCTGGCGGTCTCCGGCCGGATCGCGGGTCCGGTCGGACGGCTGTCGAGCGCAGCGCGCCGGATCGCCGGGGGCCACTACGCCGAGCGGGTGCCCGAGACGGGTGAGGGTGAGGTCGGCGATCTCGCCCGGACGTTCAACGCCATGGCCGGATCGCTCGAGGCCACGGAACGCCGCCGCCTCCGCCTGGTCGGCGACGTCGCCCATGAGCTGAGGACCCCGCTTTCGACGCTGGATGGCTACCTCGAGGGCCTTCAGGACGGCGTCATCGAGTCCAAGGACGAGACCTGGCGCCTGCTACGCTCGGAGACCAGTCGACTGACCCGGCTCGTCGATGAGCTGGCGGAATTGTGGCGGGCCGAGGCGCGCCAGCTTTCCCTCAAGGTGGAGCGCGTCGATCTGGCCCAGGTCTGTCGCGACGCCGCCGAGCGCTTCACCCGGCTCGCGGACGAGCGTCTGATAACGATCGCCCTCGACCTGCCTCGAGCCGTCCCGGCCCGGGCCGACCGCGATCGCGTCGCCCAGATCGTTGCCAACTACCTCTCGAACGCCATTCGATACGCGCCGCCCGGTACGTCCGTCGCCATCTCGGTCCATCGCCACGGAGCCGGCGCCGTCGTCACGGTAACGGACCAGGGCGCCGGGCTCGCGGCGGACCAGCTCGAGGTCGTCTTCGAGCGCTTCTACCGCATCGACCCGTCCCGCAGCCGGGCCCTCGGCGGCTCGGGAATCGGGCTGGCCATCGTTCGCGCCCTGGCGGACGCGATGGGCGGCCGCGCCTGGGCGGAGAGCGACGGCCCGGGACGCGGGTCGAGCTTCAAGGTGGAGCTGCCCGCGGCTTGAGTTGGCCCTCTTGACCGAAACTTGAGCCAACCCTGAGGCGGCCTCCATGGCTTCCGGACCGGGTCGAGCCCATAGTCGATGGCGTCGGGTCAAGGCTCAAACGCAGCCCGGCACGGAGGTCCGAGAAATGGGTCCAGGCTGGGAAATGAACTTCGGCGGCTGGGCGTGGATGGGAATCTGGATCGTTGCGCTGGTCGTGATGGTCTGGCTCATCACCCGCTCGCCGGACACGCGCCGTGGCGCCCAGGAGCCCCTGGAGATCCTCCGCATCCGCTTTGCCCGAGGCGATATCAGCCAGGCCGAGTACGAGCAGGCCCGGCGCGTTCTCGAGCCCGACAGGAGTTCAACCAATGAATCGTGAGATACCCGTCTTCGGCTGGGTGGCGATGACGATCGCCGTCGTCGCCCTTGCCGTCGGCGCCTTCGCATTCGGAACCTCGGTGGCCGGCCACTCGGCCGAGCCTGGGGGCATGATGGGCGGCAACTACGGCTATGGCGGCAACGGCCCGGGCATGATGGGCGGCTACGGGGCGGGCTCCAACGGGGCGCAACCGGGGACCGCCGGGTTCGTCGCCGGCACGACTGAATCGCCACGGGTCGTCCAGGTGGTAGCGGGACCCGGCTATGCGTTCAGCCCGTCGGCCATAACCGTCGAGCGCGGAGAAACCGTGACGTTCACCGTGACCACTATCGGCCCGCTCGTGCACGAGTTCATGGTGGGTCCTGCCGATACCGTCGCCGCGGACAAGGAGGGCACGCCCGAAGTCGCCGACATCGGGATGATGCGGACGAAATCGCTCACCTACACGTTCGACGGATCTGGTCCGTACGCCTACGCCTGCCATGCCGACGGCCACTACGAGGCCGGCATGCGGGGAACGATCACGGTTGTCGGCTGATCTCCATACGTCCGAGCTGCCGTCAGTAGCCGGTCCTCAACGACGCAGAGTTCAGTGAGGAGTGGATCCCTGTGACCCGACGCCGAGCTACAGGGCCCAGGCCCAGAGAACAGACGACAGGGAAGCCGTCCGCCAGGTCGCTCTCGACGGCATCGAAGCCGACGCCGATCCGCGCCATCGCCTTCGCGTTCGTCGCCGTCTTGATCCTGGGTGCGGGAGTCTACTTGGCCGGCAGCGTCTTCCTGGGCCAGCGCGACAGGCCATCGACGGCGGGCGCGGTGGCGATGCGAATAAGCATGGACGGGTTCGATCCGAGCCCGATCGACGCCAGGCCCGGCGAGACGCTGACCATCGATTGGTGGAACACCGACGCCGCAATGCACCTCACCAACGGCGTCCATACCCTCGTGTCGGACTCGCTCCACCTCAGGTACGAGCTGCCGGCCGAATCGCGCACGACCATCACGATCACCGCCCCCACGACGCCGGGCGACTACCGACTTCTGGTGCGACTCGTGCTGCGGAGGCAAGGACAACCCCCAGATGCACGCCACGCTCCACGTCGAGGCGTAGCCGTGACCAGGCCGCTCGATGCCAAGACCTGGTCGACGCTCGCGGCCGGCGGTGGCCTTCCGCGAACGGCCGTCGCGTTGTTCGCCGGGCTGTCCGCGGTCGCGATAGCGGCCCTCGTGTCTATCGCCCTGGTACCGGCCGAGACTGCTCGGTTCGGCGGACTCACGGCGCCCATCGTCCTGGGTTCGGGTTTCGCGGATGGCTTCAACCCCTGCGCCTTCGCGCTTCTGGTGCTGTTCGCGACCTACACGCTGACGCTCGTGAACGCCGTAACAGCCGACGGCTCGCCGACTCCTTCGGCGCGACGGACGTTGCTCGGAGCCGGGTCGCTGTATGTCGGCGCGGTATTCATCACCTACTTCCTGATCGGCCTCGGCCTGTTCAGTTTCCTTTCCTGGCTCGGAGAAGACCACCTCGTCGCTCGAGTGGCTGCGGTCGTGGCGCTGCTGATGGCCGTCTGGATGCTGAAGGACGTATTCCTGCCGGGCTGGGGACCATCCATGGCGGCCCCGTCGGGAACGCACGGCTGGATGAACAAGGCAATTCAGCGCGGGGGGTTGGGTGGGATGCTCCTGGCCGGCGTGCTGGTCGGCATCTGCACCGTTCCGTGCTCGGGGGCCGTGTACCTTTCAATCATCGCCGTGCTGCACGCCTCGGGCGGAGGCGTTGTCGGCCTGGCTCTTCTGGCGCTCTACAACGTCGCGTTCATCATGCCCTTGCTCATCTTCCTGTTGGCCGTCTCCAACCGCAGGGTGCTCGGCACGCTCGGCCGATGGAACAAGAGCAATGCCGCGGTGGTCAAGAGCATCCTCGCCGTCGGCGTCGTGGCCATGAGCTTCGGCCTGCTGCTCTCGATGTAGGGATGAGCGATCGCGTCCGGATTCCAATCGAGGGAATGACGTGCACCTCGTGCGCCTCGCGTGTCACGAGAGCGATCCGCCGGCTGGACGGCGTGGAGGCGGTCAAGGTCTACCTCGGCTCCGACTCCTGCGTCGTCGTATTCGATCCGGCGCGCGCGTCGCTCGCGTCGGTCGGGGCGGCCATCCGGGCCGCGGGCTATGTCTAGCCGGGCCGAGCAGGCCGAAACCGCCACTCAGCCGGTGCCTCGCGGCCTCCTCGCGCGGCTCGGGTTGCGGTTCCCGGGCGCCGAAGACAACGCCCGGGAACCGGATCAGGGCAACGGCCCGGACTGGCCCCGCACCTTCGGGGGCTAAGCTCGTGGTGCGGCGGCAGCCGGATCTGCCGGTGACCAGCCTGGCGGCAGGCTCGGGAGGATGTTGATGGATCACAGCGAGCACTCGATGGGCGGGATGAGCCACGGGTCCCCGGGAATGGCCGCCGGTGCGCACGACAAGCACGCGGGCCACTCGGTGGCCATGTTCCGCGACAAGTTCTGGCTCAGCTTGATCCTCAGCGTTCCGATTCTCGCTTGGAGTCGCGACCCGCAGACCTGGCTGAATTACACCGCGCCGACGTTCCCAGGCTCGGCCTTGATCCCACCACTCCTGGGAACGGCCGTCTTCCTCTACGGCGGGCTCGTATTCATCCGTGGCGCCGCCGGCGAACTGGGGGGCCGCCAGCCAGGGATGATGACCCTCATCAGCCTCGCGATCGCGGTTTCGTTCGTGACGAGCTGGGCGGGCACGCTCGGGCTCTTCGAGGTCGAAATCTGGTGGGAGCTCGCGACCTTGATCACCATCATGCTGCTGGGTCACTGGCTCGAGATGCGCTCCATCGCCCAGGCGCGGGGAGCCCTGGCGGCGCTCGCGGAGCTTCTGCCGGACACTGCCGAGCGGGTCACGGCTACCGGCACCGAGACGGTCCCGCTCTCAGCCCTGGCAGTCGGCGACGTCGTTTTGGTCCGCCCGGGCGAGCGGGTGCCGGCCGACGGGGTCGTCGTCGATGGGGCGGCTGATGTCGACGAGTCGATGATCACGGGTGAGTCGCTCGCGGTCGCCAAGGAGCCGGGTGGCAAGGTCGTGGCCGGCACCGTGGCTGCCGGTGGCAGCCTCCGAATCCGGATTGCGGCCGTCGGAGAGGAGACGGCGCTGTCGGGCATCATGCGTCTCGTCGCCGCGGCCCAGGCATCCGGTTCCCGTGCCCAGGCGCTCGCCGATCGCGCCGCCGCCATTCTCTTCTACGTCGCCCTTAGCTCTGCGATTGTCACCTTCGCCTACTGGTGGCTCGCGGGTGACCGGGCCGGCGCGCTCGTGCGCACGGCCACGGTCCTCGTCATCGCGTGCCCCCACGCCCTCGGACTGGCGATCCCGCTGGTCATCGCCATCTCGACTTCGCTCGGTGCTCGGAACGGCCTGCTGGTGAAGAACCGTATCGCACTCGAACGGGCCCGCAACCTGGATGTCGTGATCTTCGACAAGACCGGAACGCTGACCAGAGGCCGGCCCGCCATGGCCGCGGTCTCGGCGGCCGACGAACCGGAGCTGTTGCGACTCGCCGCGTCGGTCGAGGCAGATTCGGAGCACCCGCTGGCGCGCGCGATCGTGGCCGGGGCGCAGGCTCGGGGAATCGAGCCGTCGGCGGCCTCAGGCTTCGAGTCGCTGGCGGGTCGTGGCGCCCGGGCCACCATCGACGGCCGTGTGGTCGCGGTCGGGGGGCCCCGACTCCTCGCCGAACTCGGCCTCGAAGCCGCCCCGGAGGCAGAAGCATGGGGCCGCGACGGGCGGACGGTCCTGCACGTCATCGCCGACGGCCGAGTCCTCGGCGCCCTGGCCGTCGAGGACGAGATCCGACCGGAATTGGCCGAGGCAATCCAGCGCCTCCATGCCATGGGCATCAAGGTGGCGATGATCACCGGCGACTCGCAGGTGGTCGCCGATTCGGTCGCTCGGCGTCTCGGTATCGACGAAGTCGCCGCCCAGGTCCTGCCGGCGGACAAGGCGGCGGCGGTCGCTCGCTTTCAGGCGGGTGGTCGGAAGGTGGCGATGGTCGGCGACGGGGTCAACGACGCTCCGGCCCTGGCCACGGCCGACGTGGGAATCGCCATCGGGGCGGGAACCGATGTCGCCGTCGAATCGGCCGGCATCGTCCTCGTCCGCAGCGACCCTCGCGATGTCGTTGGGGCAATCAAGCTCTCGCGCGCGACCTACGGGAAGATGATCCAGAACCTTGCCTGGGCGACCGCCTACAACGTCCTCGCGATCCCGATCGCGGCCGGTGTGCTCGTGCCATGGGGCTTCGATCTGCCGATGGCAGTCGGCGCAATCGCGATGAGCGCCTCGACGGTCATCGTGGCCGCAAACGCCCAACTCCTGCGCCGGCTCCGGCTGGCGCCCTCGACGGCCTGACTCGGGCGGCCGCGAGAGAGTCCGGCAGGGCCCAGACCGGGCGGGCGGTTCTCTCTCCGTGTCAGCCCCGAACGGAGACGACTGCCTCCGGCGGCACGGACGGGGCGCGCGACTTCCTCGAGTCGTCCGACGGTCCGGTAGCCGCGGACGCGTGGGCCGCGCTGGCGACCCAGCTCGCAATCTCCGCCCGCCGCCCTGCACCCAACTTCGCGAGGATGTGCTCCACGTGCGCACTCACCGTTCTCGGGGCGACCGTGAGTTCGGTCGCTATCTCAGAGTTGGTCCGGCCGGTCGCGATCATCCTGGCGACCTCGAACTCGCGGGCGGTCAGAGGGTGCCAGGCGGACTCTTCGACATCATGGCGCCGGTTCAGACGGCCCAGTTCCTCGACACGTTCCAGCAAGGGCCCGCTTCGTAGTCTCTTCGCCGCGTCGCGCACGTCCGAGATCAGCCGCGCCGCATCCACGAACTTGCCTGAGTGCATCTGGCAGCCGGCCAGGTCGAGGCGCGCCCACAGCAGCTCCCAGGTGCGGCCCAGGGCGTCCCATCCGCGGACGGCCAGCTCCAGAGACTCCCTGGCGGCAATGGTCAAACCCGCGTTGAGGCTCACCAGGCCGGCGGCGTGGTCGAGAGCGGGCAAAGCGGTCCGGTCGAAAGTGCCCAGAAACTCCGTCACATCGGTCAGCCACCTTTCCGCCTCGCTGCGACGGCCGGCCGCCAATCTGGCGCGAGTTCCGGTGACGGCAAATGGCGCGAACTGACCCCGTTCACCGGCGCGCCGGGCGAGTTCCAGCGCGCCGTCGCTGCGCTTGATCGCGGCCGAGTAATCCCGCTCCAGGATCGACAGCTCGGCCAGACCCCAGGCCGCGGCGAGCAAGTGGTCGGGTGCGCCGGACGCCTCGCCGAAGGCTTCGGCCGCCCGCAAGTGAGCGGCAGCGTGCTCGACCTCTCCCCGGCCGAGGGCGACATAGCCGAGCGGCCAACGAGCCATGCCGGCGGCGCGCTCACAACCCGGGTCGGCCAGGGCGTGTTCGCCGAGAGTCACGGCATCGTCCCAGCGGCCGTCCGCCCAGGCCACCATGGAACCGGTCGAGGCCATGACATGGGCGCAATGCGATTGCTCGATGGCGTCGGCATAACGAAGCCCCTCGTCGATCCACCCCGCGGCCCGCCGGTACTCCATGACCCGCGCCGCCGTGACGGCCGCGTCGCGGTAGGCCGTGACGCCCGTGTCCTCGAATCCGCGCGCACGGGCTTTGTCCGCGGCCGCCCCGATTCGATCGAGCCCTTCCGGAACGCGCCCGGCGATGGAGTCGATCATGCCGTAGAGCGAAGATGCCTGAAGGGCGACGGCTTCATCGCCGGCCTCTCTTGCGGCGCTGCTCCCGGCCTCCAGCGCCGCGCGAGCCCGATCGACCTGGAGCGACTCGATCGCCGCATAGGCGAGCTCCATAGCCAGCCACGCGCGAACCTGGCTGACCCGCGGTTGCGGAGTGAGGCCGTCGACCTCGGCAAGGGAGGTTTCAATCATGGCCAGCCGCGCCTCGAGCGGGCGCGCACGGCGGCGAGCCATTCCGGCCAGGGTCGCGAGCTGGCCCGCCGCGCCGATCGCGTCGCCCGCCTGTGAGTAGCGTTCGCGGGCTTCGCCGGCCGCCCACTCGCAGGCGTCGATCTCCTCGATCGCGGCCGCCTCGTCGGCGAAGGCCCCGAGGATCTCCGCCTGCTCGGCCGGAGGGCTGTCGTCGGGCATGTTATCGACCGCGCGACGATACAGTTCGTAGGCCTCGCGATGAGACGACAGGCGCGAGGCGACCCGTGCGCCCTGCACGGCCGACCGGAAAGCCTCGACCGGCATGCCCGCCCGTTCGTAGTGAAGCGACGAATGGACCTCCGACGCTCCCTCGAGCTCCATCCCGAATTCGGCCGCACGAGCGTGCAGGCGGCGGCGCTCGCTCTCGCGAAGGCTTCGATACAGGGCGTCTCGAAGCAGCTGATGACGGAAGTCGAACAACCCGCGTACTCCCGGCGGTTCGAGCACGTGCTGGTCGACCAGCTCACGGAGCGGCAGGTCGAGCGAATCTCTCGGCACTTCCATGATGTCGGCCAGCACCCCGGGCACGAAGCATCGCCCAATGACCGCGCCCGAGCGGGCCACGGCCTGCGCCTCCGGCGACAGCCGCCCGATCCGCTGGAGAATCGCGTCCTCGAGGGTGTCCGGCACCGCCGCGTCGAGAATCGCGCGACTGCGCATCCTGTCGTCCTCCGCGATCGCGCCGAGCAATTCCTCGATGTGGAGAGGAACACCGTCGGTTCGGGCGAAGACCGCGGCAACGACGTCGCGCGGGGCCGGCAGGCCGGTGCCGAGAATCAGGGTCGTCATGAGGGCCGTCTGATCGAGCGTCAGTGGCTCGAGACGCGCCTCCTCGGCGATGCGCTGCGTCAGGAGCCTTGCGCGCCATTGCCTCAGCGCGGCGCCCGGCTGGAGTTCGTCGACCCGGTATGCGCCGACGATCAGAAGCCGCCGGTCCCGGGTGGTCCGAGCCAGCTCGGTCAGGATCTCCAGACTGAGGTTGTCCGCCCACTGCAGATCGTCGAAGAGCAGAACCGTAGGGCCGCCGACGGCGTCGACGATCATGTCCACCGCCTGCAGGACGAGCGTCCGGCGCCTCGGCTGAGGAGCCGCCACGGTGGCATCGGCCAGGTCGAGAAGCCGCTTGCCCAGATCGCCCCATCGCTCGATCCGCGTCATCGAGCGGGCCATGTCCAGCAGGATCGCCGCGGGAACCTCGCTGTCCTGAGGGGCGAGGAATCCGGCGCCCCTTCGGAAGTCGGCGTCGCGCGCCCTGGTCTCGACCGCCGCCATGAACCTGGACTTGCCGACGCCGGCCTCGCCGGCCAGCAGGAGCAATTGCCCGTGACCCGCGGTCGCCTCCGCCAGGCGACGCTCGGCCAGATCGAGCAGGTCGTCCCGGCCGATGAGGATTGGCGACAGCCGAGGCCCAAGGCGTGTCATGCCGCCGAGTCTACGCCGCGCCCCCGAACGGTCATCGGTCGAACGACCTATGCCCACCACGCGGTTCGCCGCGCGGTGCCCTGAGGCGTAGCTCCGATTGCCCGGCCGGATCGGCAGGAAACGCGATGACGCCCGGCCTCGGTCTCGCGACGCTGGGTTCCGCAAACCACCAGGAAGAGGAGAGACACGTGGCCAGATTCATGGATGTTCACTCAGGTTTCGAGGGCGTGACTGGGGAGCAGCTGCGGCAGGCTCACGACCGCGATCTCGCCATCGAAGCCGACGAGGGCGTGCACTTCGAGCACGCCTGGCTCGATCCGGATGCGGGCAAGGCCTTCTGCATCTCCAGCGGCCCGAGCCGCGAGGCCGTGCTTCGAATCCACGAGCGGGCCGGCCACCCCACGGCCGAGATCTACGAACTTCGGTCGGAGGTGGCGTGATGAGACAGGTCGGCCAGATGGTTGGGGCGGGCCCGGCGGTTCGGCCGGGGAAGGAGGCGACGGGCGCAATCAAACGATCGCTTGTTCTCGCGCCCGCTGGGATCGGCGCTCTGGCCGTGGCGGTCGCGCTGGCCTTCGCAATCGTCGGCAGCGCCACGCCGGCAGCCGTTCGGTCCTCAGCCACGTCTGGACAACCGGACTTCCGAGGCCGGCGCGACTTCATTGCAGCGACTTCCGGCTCGGTCATGCAGGTCGTGGCCAGCGCGACCGCGGCGTCGGCTGTGGGTTCAAGCCATTCGGCCAACTCCGTGGATCAGCCCGACTACCGGGGAGAACGCGACTTCTGGGCGGCCGGTGACGGCACGGCCCCCACGTTCACTCGACTGGGCGGACCGTAGGCCGCCGACCCCAAATCCCCGATCGAACCCGCTGCCGTGAAGCAGATCCCGGCAGCGCAGGAGGAAGCTGAGAGATGCTTCGAGAAACACCCGAGCAGCGCCTTTGGCTCGTCCGGCAGCGACACCGGCAGCTGATCCACGAGGCCGACCAGGCCCGGCTTGCCAGGAGCTACCGGACCAGGCGCGCCACATCCCCGACGGTCCGGTCCGGAGCCATCCGCGGATGGCTCCGGAGGCCGGTCGATGGCATCAGGCGCGCTGTGTCGCGGTTCGGGTCTCCCTGTAACGACCCTTGCCCGGAACGCGGTGTCTCCTAGGACCAGCTCGCGAGCCCCGAATGTCGCGGCAAATCGTGTCGGGAAGCCGGCGGACCGACAACTAGGGGGAGCGCCAGAGCAAGCCAGATCTGCCTTCCGGGACGAAGCCCGGTTCGGCTGGGCTGCCGGCATCCGGCGAGAGCCGGCGGCGCACTGGAGAGGACTCGATGAGCGACCGGTCCGCCGGCCAGGCACTCGACTTGAATCGACGCCGCTGGGTGACTTCGCCCGTCGTCGTCACGGCCCAGCCCCAGGGCCGCTTGTGGCTTGCGATCATCCTGCTCGGTGCCGCAGCTGTTGCCCTCTACTACCTGCCGATCCTCGACTCCGACAGCCGGGCAGTCGCGTACATCGCCATAGAGGCTGCGGCCGTCGTCGTTGTCTTCGGTAACCTCATCGTTCGGCGACCCGCCCGGCCGCTGGCGTGGGCCCTCTTCGGCGCGGGCATGCTGTCGGTGATGCTCGGCGATCTCGTCTGGCTCTGGCTGGCCCAGGTCGACGACATGGCCCAGGCGACGTCGCTCGCCGACGTCTTCTACGTCGCCGAGTACCCGCTGCTGATCGCCGGGGCGCTGCTGCTCGTCCGCGCGCGGCCCGATCGGGCGGCAATCCTGGACACCCTGATCGTCACGACCGCCGCCTTCATGATCGTCCTCGTCTTCCTCGTGGAGCCTTCACTCGAGGGCTACACCGGCTCCACCCTGGATCTGACCGTGATGCTCGTCTACCCCATAGCCGACGTGGCCCTGATGGCCGTCGCGCTGAGGGCCATTCTGGCCGGCGATCTCCGTTCCCCCGGTCTCGGGCTGCTCCTGGCCGGGATCGTGGCCGTGGTCCTGGCCGACTTCCTGAACCTGCGTCTCAGCCTCGTGGACGTCGCGCTGGATCCCTCACCGCTCGATGCCCTGTGGCTGATCTCGATGGTCATGTGGGCGGCGGCCGCGACTCATCCCGCGTCCCGGGCGTGGTCGACGCCGGACACGGCGGACTGGATGAGCCACCGGACCGCGCGTCGCGTGCTCATGACCGGGGTCCTGCTGCTGCCGCCTTCGGTCCTCGCCGCCGGCACAGTCGACGGCCTGACCACGTTCACGCCGGTCGCGCTCGGCGCGTGGGCCGTCATCGCGGGCCTCGTGACCATGCGGACGGAAGTTGCCATGTCGCTGGCCCGTTCGTCGGAAGTGGCGCTGAGAAGGGCCACGGACCGGCTGACCCTGGCCACCCGCGCCGGCGGCGTGGGGATCTGGGAATTCGACCCAGCCAGCGACTGGATGACCTGGGACGACCAGATGTGCGCCCTGTATGGAGTGGCCGGCGATCGCTTCGGCGGCGCGTACGAGACTTGGCTGGCCAGGCTCCTGCCGGACGACCAGGCCCGAACGGACGACGAGATGCAGCTGGCGCTGGCAGGCACGAAGGAGTTCGACACGGAGTTCCGGGTCGTGCTGGCGGACGGCACGGTCCGCGACATCCGGGCCCAGGCCCTGGTGCAGCGCAACGCTTCCGGAGTGGCCCGGCACGTCATCGGTACCAGCTGGGACATCACCGCCCAGAAGGAGGCCGAGCGGCAGCTCCGGGACACCAACGTCGCGCTCGCCCACGCCATGAGCCGGGCCATCGAACTGGCCGCCGACGCCGGCAACGCCAACAAGGCCAAGAGCGAGTTCCTGGCCAACATGAGCCACGAGATCCGGACCCCGATGAACGGCGTGATCGGCATGACCGGGCTTCTGCTGGACACTCCGCTCGATCAGACCCAGCGCCGGTACGCGGAGACCGTGCGGGTCAGCGGCGAGTCTTTGCTCGCGCTCCTCAACGACATCCTCGACTTCTCCAAGATCGAGGCCGGCAGGATGGACTTGGAGACGCTCGAGTTCGACCTGCACGACATGCTCGACGACTTTGCGGCGCTCCTGGCCATGCGAGCCCAGGAATGCGGGCTGGAGTTCATCTGCGCGGCGGCTCCGGACGTTCCGCGCCACCTGTCCGGGGACCCGGGCCGGCTGCGCCAGATCCTGCTCAACCTGGCCGGCAACGCGGTCAAGTTCACCAGGAAGGGAGAGGTGTCCGTGCGAGCCGGCCTGGCCTGGGAGACGGCCACCGAGGTCATGCTCCGCTTCTCGATCAAGGACACGGGCATCGGCATTCCGGCCGACAAACAGAGTCTGCTCTTCCAGAAGTTCACCCAGGCCGACGCGTCGACCACCCGCCAGTACGGGGGCACCGGATTGGGGCTGGCGATCTCGAAGCAGCTGGCCGAGATGATGGGTGGCGAAATCGGGCTGGCCAGCGAGGCCGGCGCCGGCTCCGAGTTCTGGTTCACGGCTCGTTTCAGCAAACAAGTCGAGCGGTCACGGAGCGCAGTCTCGATTGCCGCGATCGACGGCGCCCGAATCCTCGTCGTCGACGACAACGCCACCAACCGGGAGGTCCTGACGGCTCAGCTCCACGCCTGGGGTATGCGTGTCGGCGAAGCCGTGGACGGCCCGACGGCGCTGGAGGCGCTCAGGGAGGCCGTCACGTCGGGCGATCCATACGCTGCGGCCATCCTCGACATGCAGATGCCGGAGATGGACGGGGCGCTCCTCGCCCGACTCATCAAGGCCGACACAGCCACGGCCGGCACCGGCCTGCTGCTCATGACCTCCCTCGGCTCGATCGGCAATTCCGGCGACACGAAGGCGACCGGGTTCGTTGCTACGCTCGTGAAGCCCGTTCGCCAATCCGACTTATTGGAGGGCCTGTCCGCCGCTCTGGCCGGGCGAACTGTCGGTGGCGCGGACCCCGATGCCACCCCGTCAGATGCCACGTCCCGTCTGGATCGGGACTCCAGCGCGGGGGCACTTCGTATCCTCCTGGCCGAAGACAACATCACCAACCAGCAGGTCGCGCTCGGAATCCTCAAGAAGCTGGGTGTGCGGGCGGATGCAGTGGCGAACGGCGCCGAGGCAGTTCGATCGCTGGAGGCCATCCCCTACGACCTGGTGCTGATGGACGTGCAGATGCCCGACATGGACGGACTCGAGGCGACCAGGCGTATCCGGGATCCGCGATCGAGCGTGCTCCATCACGACATCCCGATCGTCGCCATGACCGCCCACGCGCTCCAGGGCGATCGGGAGCTGTGCTTGAAGGCGGGCATGAACGACTACGTCACCAAACCCGTATCCGCACCGGCGCTGTCCGGAGCCATGCGGCGCTGGCTGCCGCAGATTGGGGACACGGCTAGCACGCCTGTGCTCCTGGGGCCGGCCCCCACGCCCGCGGCGCCGCAGGAAGAGGACCTGGTGTTCGACCGAGCTGGCCTACTGGCTCGTTTGATTGGTGACGAGGAACTCGGCAAGACAGTGGTCGGCGGCTTCCTGGCGGACATGCCGGGCCAGATACAGGCGCTGAAGCATTGCCTGGCCGCGAACGACGCGGCGGGCGCGGTCCGCCAGGTCCACACTATCAAGGGAGCATCCGCGAACGTCGGCGGAGACGTCCTGCGAACGCTGGCTCGAGAGACGGAGCAGGCCGCACGGGCCGATGGCCTTGGGGCGGTCCTTGAGCGTCTACCCGACATCGAGTCTCAGTTCGCGCGATTGAAGGAAGCGATGCTCGAGTTCGCCGGGCCGATCTGGGCCGAACCGGGAGATCTGGATTGAAAACACTCATCGTCGAGGACGAGCTCACCAGCCGAGTCATGCTCCGGGAGCTGCTGAAGCGCTACGGCGCGCCGCATATAGCGATGAACGGCAGGGAGGCCGTGGAGACCGTAGGCCTGGCCCTGGAAGCCGGCGCGCCGTTCGACCTGATCTGCCTCGACATAATGATGCCCGAGATGAACGGACAGACCGCGCTCAAGCGAATCCGCCAGCTGGAAGCCGACGCCGGACTCACCGCGCAGAATCGCGCCCGCGTCATCATGACCACCGCGCACTCCGACAAGGAGAATGTCCTCGAGGCCATCCAGGGCCAGTGCGACTACTTCCTGGTGAAGCCGATCGACGGCCGCACGCTCCTCGTCGAGCTAATGCGGATGGGGCTGATACCTCAGTCGTAGGCCCATCCGAGGCGTGGTCCAGCCGGCCCGAGGCTCGCGCGAGTGGTCCTTACCGGATGGAGCTGCACCCGATGGAGCCCCGTCGGAAAGCGGCGGCGAACGGCCACTTCGCAGGCGGCAGACCGGGTCAAGCGGCGACGCTGGCCCCGATGGCGGCGATGCCCAGGAGCCCGATCAGGACCGACGATCCCGCTGCCAGCCGCCCCAACGCCCGTGGACCGAGACGCGGGCGGAACGCCGAGACCGTGATAGCCAGGAGGACCCACCACGTGGCCGAACCGGAGAAGACACCCGCCACGAGCGCCGCCGCAACCGGAGCCTCGTGGCCGGCCAGCCCCAGGCCCACGAACGCGGCGGCAAACGAGAGAATCGTGGCCGGATTGGCGACGGTCAGGCCGGCGGTGGTGGCGTAGGCGGATAGAAGCGTCCGGGGCGGCCGGTCGGGCGCGGCTTCCGGTCTGGCAAGGAGTGAGTGGACGGCCAGAGCCACGAGGAAGCAGCCGCCGACGATGCCGAGTGGACGGCGCGCGCCGACGAGCAGATCGGACAGGGCGGTCAGGCCGAAGGCTGCGATCGATGCGTATATGCCGTCGGCCGTTGCCGCTCCCAAGCCGGAGACGGCACCCACCGCGGCGCCCTCCACCAGGGTTCGGCGGATGCACAGCAACCCGATCGGCCCGATGGCCGCGGCAATCACGAAACCGATGACGAGACCGCGCCCCAGGGCCCCGATCAGGTCCACGTCCTCCTCCTGTTGCGCAAGGCGCGGGGTCGGGCGTGCGCGCTAGACGCGCGACGCGGCAGGATCGAGACGAACGCGCGGTCCCTCGCCTACGCCGGACGCCCCCAACCGCCGCCTTCGAGCTCCCGGCCCTATCCGCCCAGGTACGCCTTCTTGACCTGCTCGTCGGCCGCGAGAGCTGCGGAGTTGTCTGCCAGGACGATCTTGCCCGTCTGGAGGATGTAGCCGCGGCTCGCCACCTGGAGCGCCATCTGGGCGTTCTGCTCCACCAGCAGGATCGTCGTCCCTTGGGAGTTGATGTCCTTAATGATGGCGAAGATCTGCTCGACGAGGACCGGCGCAAGGCCCATCGACGGCTCGTCGAGAAGGAGCAGCTTCGGCCGCCCCATGAGGGCCCGACCGATGGCGAGCATCTGCTGCTCACCCCCGGACAGGGTTCCGGCCGCCTGGCTCTTCCGCTCGAGAAGGCGCGGGAAGAGACCGAATACGCGGTCGAAGTCGGCCGTTATCTCGGCCTTGTCTTTCCTCGTGTAGGCCCCCATCTGGAGGTTCTCGAGCACGGTCAGGCGGCCGAAGATGCGGCGACCTTCGGGGGCCTGGCCGATTCCCAGCCGGACTAGCTTGTGGGCCGGCACGGTGGTCACGTCGTGGCCTTCGAGCTCTATCCGGCCCGAGCGCGGGTGCATGAGCCCGCTGATGGTCTTGAGGGTGGTGGACTTGCCGGCGCCGTTGCCGCCGAGCATGCACACGATCTCCCCGTGGCGAACCTCCAGAGAGATGCCCTGCAGGGCCTCGATGCGGCCGTAGGCGGCGTGGACGTCGTTTAGCCTCAGAAGGGCGGCACTCGAGTCGGCAGGAGCCGCTGCCATTTTCGCGCTTTGGGCTGGACTCAGGTTCACACCGCACCCTTCCCGAGATAGGCCTCGATGACACGCTTATCGGCCCTGACTTGTGCCGGCGTGCCCTCGGAGATCTTTTCGCCGTGGTCGATGACCGTGATCCCGTCGCTGATGCCCATGACCACGCGCATGTCGTGCTCGATGAGCAGGATCGGCAGGCCGAGATCGGTCTTGATCCGACCGAAGAGCGACATCATGGCCGCGGTCTCCGACGGGTTCATGCCCGCGGTCGGCTCGTCGAGAAGCAAGAGCTTCGGCTTCGTCGCCAGAGCTCGGGCAATCTCGAGGCGCCGCTGGTCGCCGTAGGGCAGGTTTCGCGCAAGCTCGTCTTCGCGGTTCGGCAACCCTACGAAGCTGAGCAGCCGCGTGGCCTCGGCGGCGGAGTCGACCTCCTCGCGAACCTGCTGGCGCGTTCGCAGCAAGGCGTCGATAGGGCTGGCCTTGAGCCGGCTGTGCATGCCCACGAGCACGTTCTCGAGGGCCGTCATGTTGGCGAAGAGGCGGATGTTCTGGAAGGTCCGGCCCAGCCCGGCGGTGACCATGTCGTTCGGCCGGGCGGTCTTGAAGATGCCCAGATGGGTCAGGAACCGGCCATACCAGGCCGGTCGGATGACGGCCGTGATAAGGGTCGTTATCAAGAGTCCGAGCCCGAGGAGGATGAGCGCCTGGACGATCTCCTCGGATCCGCCCATCGAGCCGACGAGGTATGTCAGGCCCCACGCCGCGAAGGCCGGCAAGAGCCACAGGATGGGCTCGAGCCAGCCACGCTCCGGAGCGGCGATGACGCGCTGGCCGAGAAACTCGACGTGGCCCTCGGTTGGCTCGTACAGCCCGGCCACGACGTTGAACAACGTCGTCTTGCCGGCGCCATTAGGGCCGATGAGGCTGGTGATCGAACCGGCCGGTACCTCGAAGTCGACCTTTCGGACGGCGACCAGGCCACCGAAGGCCTTGGTCAGGCCCACGGTTCGCAGAACGGGGGGCGTCATCTGGTCGCTCATGCCTCCGCCAGCTCCTGATTCGACGCGCCGGCATCGTCAACGTCATGCAGCTCCGCCTTGCGGCGGCGACTCGGGAAGAGACCCTCGGGTCTCAACAGCATCATCGCCACCAGGGCCATGCCATACAGCAGATACTGGTAGTCGAGGAAGTTGACGGTCGAGAAGTCGAGGTTGAAGAAGCCGAGGTGGATGGACGGGAAGCCGTCGAAGAAGTTGTTGAGCTGCTTGAGGCCCTGGCTCTGGATCTCGTAGATGACGAAGGCGCCGACCGCGACACCCCAGATGTTGCCCATGCCGCCGAGCACGACCATGGCCAGCACGGTGAAGCTCACCGCGAAGCTGAACTGTGTCGGCGAGACGATGGCGAGTTTGGAGCTCAGATAGACGCCGGCCAGACCGGAGGTGGAGGCGCCGATGGCGAAGGCCAGCAGCTTGGTGGTGACCGTGTTGATGCCCATGCTGGCAGCGGCCAGCTCGTCCTCGCGGACGGCCATCCAGGCCCTGCCTAACCTGGAATCCTGCAGCCTGTATAACAGGATCATGGCGACGGCAATGATCGCCGCCACGGTTATGTAGTACGGCACGGGGTTGCCGAAGCCGAAGCCCTTGTCGAAGAGGAACGGTATTGACGGCTGGTACAGCGCTGTGATGCCGTTGGTGCCGTTCGTGTATGTATCGGAGTTGTTGAAGACGACGGGCACGATCTCGCCGAAGCCGAGCGTCACGATGGCCAGATAGTCGCCGCGCAGCCGCAACGTCGGCGCTCCGAGCAGGAGGCCGAATATGGCCGCCACGGCCGCCCCAATGAGAAGCATCGGCCAGAACGGAATGTGGTTGTGCGAGAAGGGCGACGCGCCATAGGCGTACGTGTACGCACCGATGGCAAAGAATGCGGCATAGCCCAGGTCGAGCAGGCCGGCCAGGCCGACCACGACGTTCAGCCCGATGGCCAGCAGCACCCATACGCCGGCCTGGGCGAATCCGTCGACGAAGTCCGTCTGATTCCCAAACCCGTTGAAGGGCGGCAGCAGGATCACGAACGGCAATACCGCGGTGACGATCGACATGCCGACGACGACGGACAGCGACTGATGGTTGTTCAGGAACCGCGTGGTCGGGGTCGCTACCGGCTCCGCTTGCGCCCACACCCGGCTGAAGGCCGCCTTGATGGGCCGGCCCACGTGCATGAACTCGGGCAGTTTCAACGTCTTCATGCTCGTTCCGCCAGCTGCTGGCCCATGATGCCGGTCGGTCTGAACACCAGCACCAGGATGAGGATGGTGAAGACGATGGCTTCACTCCAGCGGGCGTAGCCGAGCTGCGAGCTGAAAACTTCGACGAACGCGATCAGGAAACCGCCGAGAGCCGCGCCGGTCGTGTTGCCGATGCCGCCGAGGACGGCGGCCGTGAACGACTTGAGCCCGGCCTGGAAGCCGATGTCGAACTTGGTGTGGCCGTAGTTGAGGGCCCACGCGACGCCCGCGGCGCCCGCCAGGGCAGAGCCGATGAAGAAGGTCAGGGCGATCGTGGTGTTGATGTCGACGCCCATCAACTGGGCGGCTTCCCTATCGATCGCCGTGGATCGCATCGCCCGGCCGAGCCTCGTCTTTTGAACGAACAACTGCAGGGTCACGATCATGGCCAGGGCCAGGGCGATGATGAAGACATGGACGTAGGTCGCGTTGACCTGCGAGGCGGTGACGGACACACCGCCGAGGTCGAAGTCGGGCAGTTTGAACGAGAACTGCGCCTGCGGATCCATGACCTGGGGGACGTTGAAGTCCGCGTTGCTGTAGGTCGCCTGGATCAAGTTCTGGAGGATGAAGCTCACGCCGATGGCCGTGATCAACGGAGCCAGACGAGGCGCGCTCCGGAGGGGCCGGTACGCGAAGCGCTCGATCAGAACGCCGACGAGGCCCATCACGATCATGGCGAAGGCGAACATCCCAACCAGGACGACCACGAGTCGGATCGGGTCGTTGATCGTCCCCTGGATCCCGAAAGTGGCCAGCAGCCACAGGGTCACGAACGAGCCGACCATGAAGACGTCGCCATGGGCGAAGTTGATGAGTTCGATGATGCCGTAGACCATCGTGTAGCCAAGGGCGATGAGGGCGTACATGGCCCCGATGGTCAGGGCATTGAGGGTCTGTTGTATCAGGATGCCGACGTCCACGGAGTCTCCCGGTCAGAGTGTGAGCCAGCGGCCGAAGCGGATCATAACTGGGGGGCCGGAAGAATTTCCGGCCCCCCAGGATCGCTTCTTGAGAACCGCCGCCTTACGGAGCGGCTGTGGTCGTAACGCCGGAGGTGTAGTCCTTCTGCTGGAAGTACTTCCAGTCCTTCGTGGTCGGGTCGAACTTGTACTCGCTGATGACGTGCTGGCTGGTGTCGCCGTTGGCATCGAACGAGACGGTGCCGAGCACGGTGGTGAACTTGTTGGCCGAGTCGGTCACGTAGGCGCGGATCGTCTCGCGATCGGCACTCTTGGTCGCCGCGAGCGCCTGGAGGAAGATCTGGGCGCAGGCGTAGCCGGAGGCGCTGTACGCGCCCGGCTCAGCCCCGTAGGCGGCCTTGTAGTCGGTCGCGAACTTGGCCGCGTCAGGAATGTCGTGGACCGCGGCGACGGTCATGTAGGTGTTCACGTCGCCGTCCGGGCCGGCCACGTTCAGGAACGAGCTGGCAGTATCCGCCGAGCCGTCGCTGATGCCGTCGCCGCCGCCGAACGGGATGTCACCCATGCCGTTCTGGATCATCTGCTTGCGGAGCAGGCCGCCGCCCGTGGCGGTGACGCCACCGAAGTAGACGAAGCCGGGATTCTTGGCCTTGGCCGCGGTGAGAAGAGCGGTGAAGTCGGACTGGCCGCTGGCGCCCACGCCGTCGTGACCGACGACCGTGCCGCCGAGGGCCTTGAAGGAAGTCTCGAAGACGTCGGCAAGACCCTTACCGTAGGTCTCGGTGTCGTCGACGATGTAAGCGCTCTTGGCGCCGGCGACGGTGTAGGCGATGTCGGCACCGGCCTGGCCCTGGATGTCGTCGGTGGTGGCAACGCGGACGTACGCGATCTTGTCCGGGTTGGTGGCGCGAAGCGCCTTGGCGGAATCGCCCTTGGTCAGACCAGGAGCGGTGTTCGCGGGGCTGCACTGGATCAGTCCGGCAGCGTTGGAAACTGGGATCTCGGCCTGGGCGACGTTCGAGTTGAACGGGCCGACTACCGCAAAGACGGACGAGTCGGTGACGAGCTGGCCGATGTTGGTGGCACCGGTCTGCGGATCATGCTTGCCGTTGAGGGCGTCGTCCTTGACGTTGGTTTCGACGGTGAACCCGTCGACGGGGTTCTGGGAGATGGCGAGCTGGATGCCCTTGAGGGTCGGGTCGCCGTTCGGGAGTTCAGCGCCGGAAAGAGGCAACTCGACGCCGAGCTTTACAACTGTTCCGCCGCCGCCACCCGGGGCGGTCGTCGCGTCGGACGACGAACATGCGGATGCCACGAGCGCAACCACAGCGAACATCGCTAGCGGTTTGAGCTTCATATACGGAATCCTCCACTCCACTTGCACTCCGACATGGGGCCGGGATCTGGGACCTGTCTCGCCTGTGCCAGCGAGACTTTGGTCGGCACCATGACACCATCAGCCGGCAGACTCGGACATTGGAGCCCGCGCCGAGCCTTGCGCCGTAGATTACCTATCGGCGGCCCGCGCGCAAGGTCGCGACGCACATTCGGCGGATGTTTCACCGTACGGAATGGTTGCGGTTTGGTTGCGAAACAGGAAACGCCCGCCCGAGGGGTCAGATCGGCCCCTGCAGGTTAGGGCAGGACCTTCAGGAAGGGCTCAGGAAGCGGCCCATCAATTCGCGCAGTGAGACCAGAACCGGCCCCGGCCTGCCCTGTTGGGACCTCAGTAGACGTGGACCCCGAGCGGGACTTCCGATTCCGGGGTCAGGAAGATAGTTTCGCCGCGGTCGTTCGTGACGCCGAGAACGAGCACTTCAGAGATCTCCGTCCCCATCTGCTTGGCACCGAGATTCACGACGGCCACGACCAGTCGACCGACCAGCTGGTCCGGCGAGTAGTTGCGATAGGCGCCGCAAGAGACCTTGATGCCGATTTCGGACCCGAAGTCGACGCTCAGCCGGTAGGTCGGCTTGCGCGTCCGGGCTTCGACGACCTCCAGGACACGGCCGACCCTGATGTCGAGGTCGTCGAACGAGCTCGCCAGCGCGGTTGCCTTCAACGTCATCTCCTCCCTGGCTCGTCGCGGGCTGTGGACTGGCCGTCAGAGCACCGTCTTAGTGAGCGAACTCGCCGGCAGGGCTGGATGGCTTGATAAGCGTCTTGATGCCCGACCAGGCGAGTGTCGCGCTGGGCATTCCGGCCGCCATGCTGGCCAGGTCCCCCTGGGCCCAGCTGAACTCGAGACCAGCCGGGGTCATCGCCCAGGCCTTGTCGAAGAAGCTCATCGCGGGCGCCGGTCCGGCCCACGTGAGGTCGGCGCCGAGAGCCGTGGACAGCGACGCGTGCGCCTGGGTCGACAGCACCGGCAAGGCCGCGGCCGGGTCGTCGAAGATGTCCGCCAGGTTGATCGTGTCCCCGCTCGACACGTCGAAGTTGAGGCTGCCAGGGGCACCGACGGGATGAGCGGCGCCGCTGACATAGGTCAGGACGGTGAACCGGAGGCTGATCACGGTCGGCGAGTCGAGGGCGATCGTGAAGTCCCCCTCGAGGGTGCTCGGACCCATCCCCACGGATACGGCCGGAAGGCCACTGCCGGTGAAGGCATTGATGTAGCCGTTGATCTGAGTGGTGATGGCGTCGTTTATCTTGGTCGCCGCCTCCTGCCCGATGCCGCCTATCACCGGCTTCTTGAAGGTGACCTTCCAGCGGCTGTCGGGCGCGTTGGAGGCGATGACCACGCTGCTGATCGAGGGCGGCGGAGCCGGAGTCGGCGGTTCGGGGGTCGGCTCGAGCGTGACTCCCGGCGGCAGAGGCGTGACCGGCGCCGGCGACGGCGTGATGTAGATGGTCTCAGGGGTGGCGCTGTTGGCGCTGCAACCCGCCGCGACCTGTACCGCCAGGACCGAGATGCCCAGAAGAAGGCCCCATCGGGCCCTTCGACGACCGATCAGTTCCATCCGATCCTCCGTGCCCCAGAAACCCGTCGCGACGCCACGACCGGGTCGCTACCCCGCGCCGGGCGCGGGCGCCTCAATCCTGACAGAAAACGAGCCGAATCGGCAGCGAAAACGGGCAGGTGGGCGTCATCGGGCTGGGGTCAGGCCGTGATTCGGTCGGTACGCATGTACGAGCGCAGGGCTTCTGGAACGATCAGGCTGCCGTCGGGCTGCTGGTACGTCTCGAGGATTGCGGCCACCGTCCGCGGCAGCGCCAGGCCCGAGCCGTTGAGCGTGTGTACCAGTTCCGGCTTTGCGCCGGGCTCCGGCCGGTAGCGGATGGCCATGCGCCGAGACTGGTAATCGCGGAAGTTCGAGCAGGAGCTGACTTCGAGCCAGCGCTCGACCCCGGGCGCCCAGACCTCCAGGTCGTACTTCTTTGCCTGCACGAAACCCATGTCTTTCGTGGCCATCAGCAGAACGCGATAGGCCAGACCGAGCCGCTGGAGGATCACTTCGGCCCGGCCGGTCAGCCACTCGAGCGCCTCGGCCGAGGCTTCGGGCTTCTCGAAGAAGACCATCTCGACCTTGTCGAACTGGTGGACCCGAAGGATCCCGCGGGTGTCCTTGCCGGCCGCCCCGGCTTCTCGGCGGAAGCACGGCGAGTAGGCGGCGTACCGGATCGGCAGTTCGGCCGCCTCGAGGATCTCGTCGCGGTGGAGATTCGTCACCGGGACTTCCGCCGTGGGCACGAGGTAGAGGTCGTCGCGCGGCGCGACGTACATCAGGTCTTCCTTGTCCGGAATCTGGCCGGTGCCCCGCGCGGAGGCACTGTTCACCACGGCCGGGGGCCATACCTCGGTCATGCCGTGCTCGACGGTATGGACGTCGAGCATGAAATCGATCAGGGCCCGCTGCAGACGAGAGCCGGGGCCGGTGTAGACCGGGAAGCCGGAGCCGGTGATTTTGGCGCCGCGCTCTAGGTCGAACATCTTCAGGTCGGCCGCGATCTCCCAGTGAGGGCGGCGGGACCAGGTCTTGCCGTCCGCGGTGACTTCTCGCGGCAGCAACTCACCCCAGGTTCGAACCGTCAGGTTGGCCGACGCATCGCCGACCGGCACGTCCGGGTCGGCCGGGTTCGGGATCCGGAGCAGCAGGTCTTCGAGTTGGGCTTCGGCGCCGGCCAGGTCGGCGTCGAGCTTGTCGATCCGGACGCCGGCGTCGGTGGAGGCCCGCTTGAGGGCGGCAACTTCGGGGCCGTTGGGGGCGGCGCCACCACGGATGGCTTCGCCGATCTTCTTGGACGCGGTGTTGCGCTCGGCCTTGAGCTGGTCCGATTCGCTGAGAAGCCGGCGCCGCTCGCTCTCCACGGCCAGAGCGGCATCGACGACCGACGGGTCCTCGCCCTTGTCGATCGCGCCCTGCCTGATCCTATTTGGCTCCTCGCGCAGCCTGGCCAGCCCGATGCTCATGCGTTGGTACTCCCTGATTCCTCCGGCGGCCCCGGCCGCGCCACTCGGTGAGTTTAGCCGGGGCGTGGTCGCAGGGGCGGCAGGAGCTGGGCCGGGGCCGCGGGCACCAGACTCAGCTCCCGAGGTCGGCGAAGATCTCCCAGGTCGGCGCGGTCCGTTCGACCACTGCGACCGACTCAACGAGCGCGATCGAGCGCGTAGCTTGATCCGGGATCAGGCAGCCTACACAAGTCCACGTGGCGCGATGGCTCCAATCGGTGAAGTCCGTGACGCCGGCGGTGCGGCCACACAGCGTTTCTGCGGTCTGGGCGCCCACGAAGGCCGGCTGAGGAACGGATCCGCACGGGCCGTCATAAATGCTTTCGGGCCAGCCTTCGAAGACATTGTTGGAGGGCCGGCCCGTGAGACGGGCGCGGATCGCAACCCAGCGAATGCCCGTGCCCTGATCGCCGCCGAAGCTGCCGTAGACCCGCAGCCGGTAGTAGTCCTGGTTCGGATCCGCGTCGTTGGGCTCGCGATACGCTTGCCAGCAGAGGTCCAGCCAGCCCGCCGGTCGTTCGACCCTGGCGAGGCATTCCGAACCTGAAGGCGACCTCGGCACCGAGTATGGATCGACGCCCTCGGTCATGTCCGGCGCGATATCTCCCTGCAGGCTCGTGCTGGCGACGAGCGTGGTGCCTGCGTCGGCGGGAACCGTGGGCGTCCAGTTCTGCGCGTAGACCATGCCGGAGACGGTGACCGCCGCGACGACGGCCGCAACGGCGAACATCCACCATCGTCGTGGCATGTTGCGCACCCCCAAAGTTGCGATGCAGCCGCTACCAGCGTCGCATGGCCGGCCGCCGTGTTCAAGCCCGGAGTGCCCCGCCCCGGGATCTACGCGGTCACGCCTGACGCGGCCCGCAACCGCTCGACCACGAAGGCCGGCTCCAGGCTCGCGAGGAGCCACCCGGCGCGGGGGCCGTTGCTCCGGCCGAGGAACGCGGAGTACAAGGCACCGAAGGCGCGTCCCGACGCCAGCCCAACCTCCGCGGCGACGCGGAAGATCAGCGTCTGCCACGCATCTCCCGAGCCCGGCGTCTCGGCCGCGGCGGCCACGGCCAGGGCGCCGAGGTACCCTCGCTGGTCGTCGTCCAGCCCGGCCACCTCCGTCGGCAGCGCATCCCGCTGGACCACCAGGCGAGCCCGCTCAGGCGCGTAGGAGTCGAGCCAGGCTCGGGCGGCGGCAACTCGCTCGGCCAGGACCGCGGCCTCGAGCTCATTGAGCGGCGCGCCCTTCTCGGCCTCCATTCGCTCGCCGATGTCGACTCCCGGAATCTGGAGGAGCAGGGCCAGGTGGCCGAATGCAGGCCGGAAGGCGGTCGCGGCCGCGGAGACGTCCGGATCGGGACCCAGCAGCGAGTAGGCGAAGAGCCGCTCGTGGTCGGCCGGCAGCTCGCCCTTGACTTCGCGCCCGGCGGTGGCCGCGGCGATCCTGTCGAACTCGTCGAAGAGGCGCGGGATGGTGTCGCCCTCCGGGTCGAAGTCGATGACCTGGTTGGGCCGCGGCCGCAGGAAGAGGAACCGGAGTTGCTCCGGCGGAAGGACTTCGGCGATGGTGTGAGCCGCGACCCCTTGGCCCTTCGAGGTCGACATCTTCTTGCCGCCGACGTTGAGGAACTCGTAGGTCACGTTGCGAGGCGGCTCCACCTCGAAGACCTCGCGGCTGATGGCGTCGGAGCGATCCCGCGATCCGCCGGCCGTGGCCAGATCCTTGCCGCAACCCTCGACCGTGACGCCGAGCAGCCCCCATTTGGCCGCCCATTCCAGGTTCCACGGCAGCTTGGCCTGGCCGCCCAACGGCGAGACCCGCCCTTCGTGGCCGCAACCGTGGGCCCACGACACCATGTCCGGCTTGCACACGTACGCGACCGTCGAGCCGTCCCAGGCCGTGGCGTAGGTGGTGCCGATCTTGCCGCAGTTCTCGCAGATGACCTGGATCGGCAGCCATTCGCTCGACCGCTCGACATGGCTGACGCGCGAGTAGACCTCGCGTACCTTGTCCGCCCGATCGAGCGCCAGCTTGACGTAGTGGTCCATCCGGCCGGCGGCGTACAGCTCGCTGACCCAGTAGAACTCGGGCTTGATGCCGAGCGGCTCGAAGGTCCGCAAGAATATCTCGCCCACGAAATGACGGGCGTAGTTGGCGGCGGTGCTTCCCTCGGGCGCCGGTACGCGGGACAGGGGCGCGCCCATGTAGCGGTCGATCGCGTCCGGTGTGAGCATCGCCTGCGAGTCCATGGCGTCCATGTCGTCGACGCCGTAGAGAAACGTCGACGGCAGCCCGGCTCCGAGCAGAGCCCGGTGGATCGCGTCGTGAAGGACGACGCCGCGCAGCGAACCGACGTGGACCGTCCCCGAGGGGGACTTGGAGTCGTTGACGACCTGGGGTCCGGCCAGGGATGCAGCCAGCTCGTCGGCCCAGTACACGGCGGGCCGGCTAGCTGATGTCGAGGATCTTGTACGAGAAGTCGCCGGCCGGGACGTGGACGACGACGCTTTCGCCCTTGCGCTTGCCCAGCAGGGCTCGGCCCACGGGGGACTCGTTGGAGATCCTGCCCTCGCGCGGGCTCGCCTCGGTGGAGCCGACGATGGTGAAGGCTTGCTTGCCGTCGGAGCCGTCGACCTTGACGGTCGACCCGATCTGGACGTGATCGGTGCCGTGGGTGCCGTCGATGATCGTGGCGTTCTTCACCAGGGCTTCGAGACGCTGGATCTGCCCCTCGACGAAAGCCTGCTCGTTCTTGGCGTCTTCGTACTCGGCGTTCTCCGCGAGGTCGCCATGCTCCTTGGCATCGTGGATGCGCTGGGCGATCTCGGCACGCCGAACGTTCACCAGCTCTTCCAGGTCGGCCCGCAGCTTTGTGAGGCCATCTTCGGAGATGTATTGGGTTCTGTTGTTCACCGCGGGAGGCTCCCGTTCTCGTCCGTCCGGCTGATTGCCGGAGAAGCTCCGGCACCTCGGGGTCCGGGATAAGGAAAAGAACTCCAGGCGCACCGCACAAGTGCCCTGAAGTTCGGCCGGCGCGTATCCTAGCCGCCGCCATTGCCCGTGTCAAAGAATGGCCCGGTCACGCTCACAAGACGGTCGTTTCAGCGGGCATTCAACGCGAGCCCCGGGGCCTGGCAGAACCCGTGCGACCCGATGAGCGCGCGAGGCGAGATCCCACTCTACCCGCGCCGCCGATGTTCTTCAGCGCGTCCCGTGACGATCGACCCACGTTTGCACCAGAACGGAGGTCCCCATCGGGGTGTGACCAATGTGGAATGGGATCCTGAATGCAACCTGATCATTATTCGAGACAACAAAGCAATTCCACCGGCCCCGCCTTCCGGATCTCCCTCCTCCTCCCCGGAAGCCGGGGCCGGTCTGCGTCTGCCGGCGTCCCGGCGTTCGATCAGCGGCCCAGCGACGCCAGACGCGCCCTGATGCGCTGCATCGAGGTGCGGTCCGCGCAGGCAACGAAGACTGTGTCGTCCCCGGCGATGCTGCCGACCACTTCCTGCCAGCGCGTCCGGTCCAGGGCGGCGGCAATGGCGTGGGCCGACCCCGGGAGGGTCCTGAGGACCAGCATCAACCCCGCCTCCCGGACCTCGACGGGAAGGTCATGCAGCAGGGC
Source organism: uncultured Chloroflexia bacterium (assembly GCA_963789725.1). Taxonomy (GTDB): domain Bacteria; phylum Chloroflexota; class Limnocylindria; order Limnocylindrales; family CSP1-4; genus Fen-1039. The sequence goes on along the minus strand of CAWBLU010000004.1, from coordinate 520,966 downwards.
CCGAAGACGCTCCTCGCCCGTGCTTTCCGCCTCGGTCACACGCGCCGGCACGACATAGGTCTGGACACCGGCCTGGCTCGACTTGATCAGCCCCAGCTCGGCCACGTCCCGACTGATGGTGGCCTGAGTGGCCCTGAAGCCACGCTCGCGCAAGGCGGCGGCGAGCTGCTGCTGGGTCCGGATCGGGCGCTGGCCCAGCAAGTCCCGGATCTCGCGCTGGCGAAGCTGCTTTATGACCTCCATGGGGCGGCTTGCCTCTCTCTCAAGCGCCGTGCGGCGAGAGCAGAACCAGGAAGACCACGATCGCCGCGACGACTCGATAGACGATGAAGAGCGTCAGCGGCCGGCGCCGCAGGAATTCGAGCATGAAGCGGATCGCCAGCAAACCGGAGATTGCCGCGGTCAGGAAACCGATCACCACCAGGTGCATCTCTGGGTTGGGGGCTGCGGGATCGTGGCTCAGCAGCTTGCGCGCTTCCCAGAGCCCGGCTCCCGCTACGACCGGCGTGGCCATCAAGAAGCTGAACCGGGCCGCGGCCTCGCGAGTAAGCCCCAGGAACAGGCCCGCGGATATGCTGATTCCCGAGCGGCTGATGCCCGGAACGAGGGCCAGGACCTGGGCGACGCCGATGCCCAATGAACCGGCGAACGAGATGGAGTCCATTTCGCGCGATCGACTGCCCCATCGGTCCGCCAGCCATAGGATCGCCGCGCCCACGCAGAGCATCAACGCCACGCGGGCGGGCTCGCGAACGGCGCTCTCGATCGTGTCGTTGAGCAGCGGCCCCACGAGGACGGCCGGAATGGTTGCAACGACGATCAGCCACGCCATCTTGCGATCCGGGTCGCCCCGGAAGGACCGATCGCGGATGGCCGCGAGACCTGCCGGAATCAGTTTGAGCCAGTCGCGCCAGAAGTAGGCGAGCAGCGCCAGGAGCGTGCCCATGTGCAGGATGACGGTGAATTCGATCGAGATGAGGAAAGCGTCCCGAACCTTGTCGTCCCATCCGAACAGCCACGGAATGATGATGAGATGACCCGAACTCGAGACCGGAATGAACTCCGTGAGCCCCTGAGTCAAGCCCATCACCAGGGCCTGAACGATGGAAAGGTCCATAGGACGCGTCCTCCGAATATGTCCTCGCTCCACCGGCCATTCCGGCGGATTGGACCGCGCCGGCACCCCCCGGCTGCCGGCTCGGGCGCGTGAGCGGGCCGGCGATCTCGAGATCGCCGGCCCGCTACACAGAACCTGCTAGCGAATGAAGAGCGGCGCCATCACCAGGGTGATGGTGGCCAGAAGCTTCACCAGGACGTGGAGGGAGGGACCGGCGGTGTCCTTGAAGGGGTCGCCGACGGTGTCGCCGACGACGGCCGCGGCGTGCGCCGGCGTCTTCTTGCCGAGCACCTGACCATCATCGTCGAGGAGATGGCCGGACTCGATGTACTTCTTGGCGTTGTCCCACGCGCCGCCACCGTTGTTGAGAACGGTAGCCAGCAGGACTCCGGCGATCGTGCCAACCATCAGCAGACCGGCAACGGCCTCATAGCCGAGCAGGACGCCGACGATGATCGGGGTGGCGACGGCGACGATGCCCGGAAGCATCATTTCGCGCAGGGCCGCTCTGGTCGTGATGTCGACGACTCGGGCGTAGTCCGGCCGGCCGGTGTAATCCATGATCCCGGGGATCTCTCGGAACTGGCGGCGGACCTCGACGATGATCGCCTGCGCGGTCGTGCCGACTGCCCGGATGGCCAGAGAGCTGAAGAAGTAGACGAGCATCGCGGCGATCAGGGCGGCCACGAAGACGTCTACGTTGGCCAGGTTGACCGAGGTCATGAGGCCCTGCTCGATGGTTCGGGTTCCGGCATCGATCTGATGCTGGAGGATCAGGTTCACCTTGTCGATGTAGGCGCTGAACAGCAGGAATGCGGCCAGCGACGCCGACGCTATCGCATAGCCCTTGGTGAGGGCCTTGGTCGTGTTGCCGACGGCGTCGAGGCGGTCCGTAATGTCGCGGGCACCCGCCTCGGCGCGGCTGAACTCGGCGATGCCGCCGGCGTTATCAGTGATCGGGCCGAAGGTGTCCATGGCCAGGACATAGGCGCAGGTCATGAGCATGCCCATGGTCGCGACCGCGGTTCCGAAGATGCCGCCCACGCTGCCGAGGCCGGAGTGGGAGCCGAGCCAGTTGCTGGCGAGGAGGGCGATGCCGATGGTGATCGCGGTGACGGCGGTCGTTTCGAAGCCGACCGCCATGCCGGAGATGATGTTGGTGGCCGGGCCGGTCTTGGAGGCCTCGGCGATCTCCCGGACGGGCCGGTAGTTGCCCGCGGTGTAGTACTGGGTGATGTATACGAATGCGACGCTGGTCGCCAGACCGACCAGTCCGGCACCGAAGAAGAAGACCCAGGTCGGGATGTCGTTGTCACCGGTGGCGCCGTTGGTGTCCATCATGACCTTGGTCACGAGGGCAAGCGACGCGGCGCTCAGGATCGTGGTGACCCAGTAGCCGCGGTTGAGGATGTTCATCGGGTTCTCGGTCTCTTTGCCGCGGATGAAGAACATCGCGACGATCGTGGAGACGAGACCGAATGCTCGGACGACGAGCGGGAAGAAGATCCATGCCGTCGGGTTCGGCCAGCCGGCTTTGAGGGCCAGGGCGTACACGCCGACGCCGAGGATCATGGCGCCGATGTTCTCGGCGGCAGTGGACTCGAAAAGGTCGGCGCCACGGCCGGCGCAGTCGCCGACGTTGTCGCCGACGAGGTCCGCGATGACACCCGCGTTGCGGGGGTCATCTTCCGGAATACCGGCCTCGACCTTGCCAACGAGGTCGGAGCCAACGTCCGCAGCCTTGGTGTAGATACCGCCGCCTAGCTGTGCAAAGAGGGCCACGAAGCTGGCTCCGAAGCCGTAGCCGACGATCAGGAACGGCGCGTCGTGAGTGCTCTGGCCGCCGGCCAGGCCGCCGTATGCGGAGAAGATGCCCCACACGCCGAGCAGCGAGAGCGCAACGACGAGGAAGCCGGATACCGCACCGCCACGCATTGCGACCTGGACCGCCTCGACGAGGCTGCGGCGGGCGGCGGAGGCGACGCGAACATTGGCCTTGACGCTGACGAGCATGCCGATGATCCCGCAGGCCATCGAGCAGGCTGCCCCGACGGCGAAGGCGACGCCGGTGCGAATGCCCAGATCGAGGCCGTACGTCCCCGTATCGGCAACGTTCTGGGTCTCGAGAAGCGCGATCACGCCGCCGATGATGAAAGCGCCTACGAGCGCGAGTCCGGCGATCGTCGTGTACTGGCGCTTGATGAAGGCGACCGCGCCCTCATTGATCGTCGCGGAGACCTCCATCATCTCCTTGGTCCCGGTGTCACGGGAAAGGACGTCTCGGGCGAGGTAGATCGCAAAACCTACCGCGAGCAGACCGGCGATCGGGATGAACCATTGGAGCAGTTCTGGGTTCATGGGAGGCGAGCGGCTCCTTCTATTCCGGGGGCACGGTGGCAGCGCGGCGGGACGGGCGCGCTATCGGGGGCATGGCCCGGTCAGATGATGACATGCATACTCAGGCCGGGCGGAGTGTATCAACGGCTCAATCTTGAGGCAATCTGCGGAAAGCCCAGAGATTATGCATTCGAGCACGGCCGGGCCGGGCGTTTGGTCCCGCCTGCCCGGGACGTTTGGCCCGCGCCATGCGGCGATCGCGGCCGACGGACGTGGCCGTCGGCCGCGCGACCTACGGCACCCAGCGCGGCGAGGAACCGTCCGTGGCGAGGTTCGCCAGCCCCGTACCGTCCGCGTTGATCGTCCAGATCCCGGCCGATACGTCCGGGGTCTGCGTCCCGGCCCGGGCAAAGACGATGACCTTGCCGTCCGGCGAGAACGACGGGGACGACTCGCGATAGGCCGGGTCAGTGGTCAGGAGCGTGACCGAGCCGTCCAGCTGAGACGAGAAGGCCAGGTGGCTGGAGCCGTCGCTGGCCCTGACGATCAAGGCAAGGAGTCGGTCGGACGCCGAGATTTCACCCGAGCCCGGACCGACGATGGTCACCGCGCCCGAGGCGGTGACCCGCCAGCAGGCCCACGTCGCGCCCTTGTCGTCCGAGGCGGTCAGATAGAAGGCGCCGTCGGATTGGACCCACACGGGTCGCGAGTTGCCCTCCAGGCCGAGCACTCGAGGCGGAGTGGCGCCGCTTATGTCGACCAGTTCGACTTCGTCGTCGGCGCCTCGCACCACGAGCATCGAGGTGCCGTCCTGGGTGAAGGCCGCGCGCGCCGACCAGGGCGTCGCCCCGTCCTTCTGGGCCGTCTTGGTGCGATCCGCCACGACGACGCTGCCCAGGTCGGGCGCTCCATCCGGTGTGATCTGGCTGATGTCCGCGCCGCTCATCAGCGGATAGCGCCAGTACCCGAGATCCGCGCCGTTGACGTCGCGCCTCCCCACCACCAAACCCGTGCCGTCGGGGGTGATCGCCGGCGCGTACTCGAAGTTGGTCCCGGACGTGAGCGTCGACAGGTTGTCGCCGCCGATGGACATCTTCTTGACCACACCGCCGGCGCCGTAGGCGATGGTCAACCCGTCCACGCTGATGTCGAAGCCGCTCACCGGGACGATCTCCGAAGTAACTTCGCGCTGGTTCGACCCGTCGAAGTTCATCAGCCAGACGTTCTGGACGCCGCTCCGATTCGACAGGAAGGCAATCTGGTTCAGAGCGTTGGCCGCGGCCTCGCCGGTGATGAAGCTCCACGTCTGGCCGGAGGATCCCAGTCCATCGGTCCGTTTGACCGTGGAACTGAGCGTCACCGCGTAGGTCGTGTGCGGCGCGAGTGGATTGTCGGGCGTGAACACGAGCACATTCGACCCGGCCGAGGCACCCGACGTGGGCGAGGGCGAGGGCTTCGCCTGGGCCGGCACGGCTCGGTCGTCGGGCGAGGTGACGACCTTGGTCGACCCGGAGACCGGAGGCGTGAGTGTGATCGCTCCGGAGATCGTCGCCGGATCGATCGGCCAATCGTATGTGACCGCAATCCGGCTATAGATGCTGACTCCGGCGGAGTTGGGGGCAGGCGTCAGAGACGAGACGCGCAGTCCCACGTCCACCGTCTTGAACGTGGCGACATAGGGCGGGAGCTTCGTCCCATCCGTATCGACGGCCGGATCCCCCATCCGCACCGTATACGTCACGCCATTGTCCATCGGCCTGGTCGGGTCGAGCGTCAGGACGTTCAGATTCCACGAAGCCTGATACGAAATGTCCGGCTGCAGAGTGAGGCCCGCGATGACCTTCTGGATATCCATCAACCGATCGAAAGTGATGACGATCGATGAGTTCACGTCCACGGCATCGGCGCCGCTCACGGGCGATATCGAGGTTACGGTCGGCGCCCCTACTGTCGTGAGATCGATGTCGCTCGCGCTGTTCTGAATGTTGCCGGCGAGGTCCTGAACGCCCGGCGCCATATGAACGTGGAATTTGGTCGAGAGCGGCAGCTTCGTGGACGGCGTGAAGATCATCTTGATGCCCTGCCAGTGGTAGGTACCTGCCACAGGCGGCGATCCCGGGGCCGAGGGCGTCATCGAAAACGCGGTTTCGGCGGTGGGGTGCCGGACATCTTCGCTGAACTCGACATCGATCGAAGTCAGTGTCAGCGCAAGGCCTCCGCTGGCGCTGTTGCTGACCTTGATGGCGTAGGTCGGCGGGATCCGGTCGACCATGATGGCGTTGTACAGGAGGCCCGCCAGAACGGCCAGAGCCGCCACAACCGACAGGAGCCTCAGGAAGCGGCCGCTCTTGAGCCAGCCCAGTCGCTTGGGGAGTTCCACGGGGCAGGACGATATCACAGCCCCTATACTCGCGACCTTGTGAACCGCAAATCCCTCGGCTGTCTCCTCGAATTGCTGGAGACACTCCTCCTGACGCTGGTGATCTTCATGGTCGTCCAGCTCTTCGTTGCCCAGCCGTACCGGGTTCAGCAGGCCTCGATGGAGAACACGCTGATGCCCGATCAGTACGTTCTCGTGGACAAGGTCACACCCCGTTTCGGCGACTACCACCGCAGCGACATCATCGTTTTCAACCCGCCCGCAGGGTGGGCGGCCGACACGGATGGATCGCCGTTCGTCAAGCGCATCATCGCCGTTGGCGGCGACACCATCGAGATCCGGGGCGGTGGGGTCTACGTCAACGGCACGCGGCTGACCGAGCCGTACCTATTCGGGAACGAACCGACAGAATTGATGAACAACGCCGTGAGGTCCTGGCATCTGAAATCGGATCAGCTCTTCGTCCTGGGTGACCACCGCGAGGATTCCCGCGACTCGCGGGACTTCGGGCCGATCGACAAGTCGTCGGTGATCGGGCGAGCGTGGTTGCGTTACTGGCCGATGAGCGTATTCGGGCTCATAACGGCGTCCACGCAGTCACAGTCCCCGAGCGGATCGCCCGCGGCATCCGGGAACCAGTGACCCGGGCTTGCGGCCCTCTGGTCGCCTCTTCCCGCGCCGCATGATCGAGCCCGTGGCCCTGGCGGGTGTGTTCGCCGTGATCGGCGGCGTCCTGGCCGTCACCGCTCGAGACGTCCGCCTCGTCGCGATCGGCATCGTGGTGGCGATGGTCTTCGCCCAGTTGACGTCCGCCTCCCAGCCGACCGCCCTCGCCATCGCCTTCCGGATCCTCGGCTCTCTTCTGGCGGCCTACGTCCTGTGGGCTTCGGCGGGACCGCGGTCAATCAGGAGCCAGGGCGCCGGCATCGGTCCCGTGGCCGAGTTCGCGGCGGCCGCGGCAGCGTTTTCCGTCGGATGGTTCGTCGAGCCGGTCAAACCCCTGACCGGACCGGTTGCCGCCCAGGCCGCCGGAATAGCGCTGGTCGCCGTGTCTGTCGTGCCGCTGGCCGGCCGGGATGTCTTTCGACTGGGCGCGGGAGTGGCCGTACTGGTCGTCGGCGGCTCGCTGCTGTCCGAGGCCTGGGTCGGCCCGGCTTCGTCGCTCGGGCAGATACTCGTGACGGCGCTGGTCGTGGGCATCGTCGGGGCGACGAGCGTGCTCATCTCCCCGTTCGACGCTCCGGCCGCGAGGCGAGTCGGGCTCCCGGGCGACGATGCCGAGCGAGAGACGGCGGGCGAAAGTCGACAGGCGGACGCCGACCAGCCCGTGGAATCCTCTCATGCCGCCACAGTCGAGCCCGACGCTGCCGCGGCCGAGGCCACGAAGGCGACAGGTCGGTTGGCGGCCGGCCCGATGGCCACTCGAAAGCCTTCCGCCAAGCAGCCCCGAAAGTCCGCCGCCGAGAAGGCAGTCTCCGAGAAGGCAGTCTCCGACAAGCCGGCCCAGAGGGCCGCCCCGCAACCCCCCGAGGTCCCGGGTCCGCGTGTTCGCTCGGTTCGAGTCTCACCGACGCGATCTGTGAGAGACACCGGACAGGCCGGGTCCGGGCAGCGGGTCGACGAAGGAAGCTACGAGGAGGACTCCGACCTGGGACCCGAGACCTTGCCCAGGTCCACCTCGATCACGAACCGGGTGCGACGCCTGCGCCCGCGCGAGCCACGCAAATGAGCCTGCTCGTATTCATCGTGGCCTGCGGCATCGGGGCCCTGATCGGCCTCGCTGCTCGACCGTCCCGCCTGATCGGGCGTCTGGCCGTCCTCGCGAGTCTGCTGGTCGCGTTCGCCGCCGCGCTCCTGATCGGCCCGACGACCAGCCTCATGGTCGGCGAGGTGACGCTGGCCGGAAGCGAATTCTCGGGATTCTTCCTCGCCTGCGCCGCGGGCTCGGGATTGCTGGTCGCCATCGTTGGCGCGGCTTCGGGCCGGTCCGACGAGCTGATGCCCGCCGCGCTGGCCCTGTTCGCCGGGCTGGCGGTCGCCGTTACGGCCGCGGATCCCGCGGTCGCGCTCGCCGCCGGGGCGGCCGGGGCAACGGCTGGGGCTCTGGTAATCGACAGCGGCCGGCCACGCAGTCCGGAGGAAGACGGGCGCCTCGCCGAGATCAGGACCATCGGCCTGGTCACGGCAGGTCTCGGCCTGGCTGCGATCGCAATCGTCCGCCCATCCTGGAACGGACCGAGCGAAGACGCGGTCTTCGCGCCCGCCTTCCTTGGGTTGGGCGTGGCCCTCGCGATCCGGAGCGGCGCAGTCCCATTCCACGTCGCGGCCGCCCGCCTGGGCCGGACGGCTGTTCCGTTGTCACCCGCCCTGCTACTCGTCTGGATTCCGGCCGGGCTGGGCATCCTCGCGGTCGGATGGAGCGCGACTACCTTTGGTATCCAGGCCGACTGGTTGAACGCCGCCGTCCTGGCCGTCCAGGTGGTGGCCGTGGCTACGCTCGTGTTGGGTCCGCTGGCCGCCCTGGTCAACGACGACCTGGACGAAGTCGTGGCCTACTCGATCGTGGCCGACGCGAGCTTCGTGCTGCTGGCCATGGCGGCGCGAACCGACGACGCGGCCGAGCCGGCCCGGCTGTGGCTGGTCGTCTTCGTAGCCGCAAAGACGGGCCTCGTCGCGTGGGCGGCCGCGCTGTCGCGAGCTTTCGGTACGACCGGCCTCGACGGTCTGCACGGCTGGCTGCGCCGGACTCCGTTGCTCGGCCTGGGAATGGTCGCGATCGTGGTCGCCACCCTCGGCTGGCCGGGCAGCCCCGTATACGAGGCACGATCGACGCTAATTCGGCTGGGCCTCCCGGGTGGACTGCAGTTCCTCTTCGCCACGTCGATCGTCCTGTCGGTCGCAAGCTACGGCCGGCTGCTCGTACTCGGGCTGCTATCGCCCACCGAGGCGGTGAGATCGGCCCGGAGCGAGCTGCCGCGATGGTCGATCGCTGCGGCGCGACCTGCGGCCGCCGAGGCCACGCCGGAACAAGCTCCCGCCGGGTCGGCTCAACCGGGCGCCCTCGACGGGGACGTCGCCACGGGGACGTCGACCGCGGCCGTCTCGAAGACCCAGCCCGCCGCGACGGCGACTGCCGCGGTTGAGCCGGCGCCTGTCGCGTCGCCGCGTCGGAGAGCCGAGTCCCGGAGGCGGATCGCCCTCGCCTGGCGGCTCAACCGAACCCTGGGATTGAGTCTCGTCGTGGCTCTGGGAGCTGGTCTCGCGCTGGCTCTTGCCTTGGGGGGCTTGGGTGCGTCGGATGCGTCGCAGTACGGGATCCCGCTCGACACGGCGGCTCACGCAACTCCGACGAAGATGCCGACGCCGACGCCGCCGCCGACCGAGCAGGCGACACCGCTGCCGACCTTCGCGCCGCGACCTTCGGAGAGTGCTTCGGGCGAACCATCGGGTTCACCCGAGCCGACCGGGGCTCCGTCGCCTTCACCCAGCCTCGTGCCCGGGACGACCTCGGGTCCGGCGCGAGACAACACCGAGTAACCTCGCCGCCGCGGTCGGCACGGCGCCGGCGCGATTTGGCCGCCTTCAGGTCGTCAGGCGTGATTCCGGCCCCACGACCCAGCGATCGATGTCGCGCTCGTAGGAAAGCAGCTCGTCCGGGTTGAACCAGATCGCGAGTTCGGTGGCCGCGCTTTCGGGGCCGTCCGACGCGTGGACCAAGTTCTGGCCCATCTCGACAGCGAAGTCGCCTCGGATCGTGCCGGGCGCCGCCTCGGTCGGACGCGTGGCGCCGTTCATCGTTCGAACGAAGGCGATCGCGTCCGGACCCTCCAGGGCCAAGGCCACGAGAGGCGCCGAAGTGATGAACGTGACCAGGCCCTCGAAGAACGGCTTGCCCTTGTGAACGGCGTAGTGGCGCTCGGCCAGCTCCCGATCGACGTGGACCAGCTTGAGCCCGACGATCTTGAGGCCGCGTTCTTCGTAGCGGGCGATGATCCGGCCGGCCAGCAGGCGCTGGACGCCGTCGGGCTTGACGAGGACGAGTGTTCGTTCGGTCACTGCACGGATACCCCTGCGGACGATTGATGCGTTGGCGAGTGTAGCCGGTCCAGCGCAAGCAGCAGGACCGCGACCCCCGCTCCCCCGAGGCCCGCGCGGGAGCGGCAGCGTATCGGGGTGGTCCGGTTCGCTACACTCGCCTTCGTTCGCCCTGCTCCCGCCGGGCGCCGCGGCAATCGGACGATGATCGAGGGACGAGATGAAAGCACCCCGCGTCAAGCCGGCTGCCCCCGCCGCGGACGAACTGACCGAGCTCCTCGGTCCGTCCGGGGATCTTTGGGCCGGTCTGAGGGCTGGCATCGCTGCCATCGATGCACCTATCGCCGAACGCTGGGTGTACGGCGGGTCGAAGTACGGCTGGTCGTGTCGCCTCGAAAAAGGCCGCAAGGGAATCCTCTATATGACCCCGGATGCCGGCCACTTCCGGGTCGGCATGGCGCTCTCCGACGCCGCTCGCACGGCCGTCCTCGAGAGCGATCTGCCTGAGCGGATCCGCGAAACCCTTGCATCGGCCCCGAGGGCGATGGAGGGCTGGCCGGTTCGAGTGTCGGTGCGGACGGCCACCGATCTGGAACTCGTGCTTCGGCTGGCGAAAATTAAGCTGTCGGCCTGATGCACGACCGCGGCGCTGCCGGTGGGCGCGGCCCGACCCGGCCGCGGGTCTACTCCCAGCGAAGGGGCGGGGGCTCCTCGGCGGGACGCCTGGGGCGCGGGTCGGGCGCGGCTCTTGGGCCGGGCTCATACGCGGACGCGGGTGCGGGATCCTCCACAGGCGGGTGATCCTCCACAGGCGCGGGATCCTCCGCAGGCGCGGGATCCTCCGCAGGCGCGGGGCTGCCGCCCGTCGGCGCCTCGAGCGGAAGCCCGGCCGTCGACTCGGGCTCGGGAGCGATTGCCGGCGGGGGTTCCTCGTCGGACCCGGGCTTTGATGCGCCCAGGGCGCTGGCAACGGAGAGGTAGGTGTTCCCGGCGGCCGCTTCGTGGCCGAGCAAGCGGAGCGCGTCGCCACGGACCAACTGGAGCGGCAGGTCCTGGCGGTCGCCTACTGCCTCGAGGACTGCTGCCGCAGACGCCGGGGTGAGCCGGATGGCGACACCGAAGTGCAGGGCCGCCATCATCGGGTCGCCGGCGTCGAGGAAAGATGAGCCTGCGGCCACCTCGGCACTGGCTCCCTCGTCCTGAGCGACGCCCACGAACGCGGACGACTCAGCCGGCGCGGGTCCCAGCGGCGCGAGTTCCAGCGGCTCGGGTTCCGGCTCGGGTTCCGGAGGCGTTGTTTCGGCCGCGGCGGTCGGAACGGCAGCCTCATCCGTGACAACCTCGGGCTCGGGTTCCGGCTCCGACGCGGGCGTGGGCGCCGCGGCTTGGACGGCCGAGATGTCCAGCGCCGCGTTCGGCGCAGGGGCCGCGTTCGGCGCAGGGGCCGCGTTCGGCGCAGGGGCCGCGTTCGGCGCTTGAGCGGCCTTTTCGGACGGCGCCGGACTCGCGGTACCCGCCGGCCAGCGGGCGCGGCGCGGCATTCCGGCGAAAACCGGCTCTAGATCGGCGAAGAGTCCCTGGAGGGCGGACTCGGCGTGCCGGCGAGCTTCGTCGTGCCGGTTCGCCAATGCTGCAGCCTCGGCCGAGATCACGAAGCCCAGAGCCTCCTGCCCGCCGTCGGCAAGATATGCCGCCGCGGCCTCGCCGGCCCCCTGCAGATCGCCGGTCCGCCAGCGGGCCTCGGCCAGGTCGAGATGGGCCGGCGTGTCGAGTTGTTCGCGGGCCGCCAGCGTTTCGAGTTCGGCGCGGGCCATGAAGAGGGAACCGGTCTTGAGGTGTATCCGGGCCAGCCGGATCTGGAGGGCCGGCTGATCGGGCAGGAGCGCCTCTTCGGGCTGGTGGGCACGCGGCGCGGCGTCGACGCCGACGGGGCCGATCTCCATGCCCCTCTGCGCCGGCTCACCCGTCCCCGCCCACCGGTCGGCGGCCGCACCCGGATACGCCCATTCGGTGCCCGGTTCGACCGCTGGCTCCCAGTCCGGCTCCTCGCCGACATCGGCGAGCGCTTCGGTTGAAACGCTGACCAGCAAGTCGGCCGATTCGTCCGGCTCGGCCGGCTCGTGGGCCGCTGCCTGGTCGGCCGAATCTGCCCGCACCTGAGGAGACGCCGCATCGTCCTCGAGCGGTGCCTCGTCCGAGACAGGCAGGTCGGGACCGTCGACCGAGTCGAACGAGAGCTGGCTCTCCGGGCGGACCTCGTCGGCACGCTGGACCGCCAGGCTCGGCGCGTCCTGCGACGGGATCTCCGGTGCCTCCGTCGGCACTTCGTCGCGTTCGACTGCCGCTCGCCGGCGGGGTTTGCGACTCTCGGTCACGCCGCGCCGCCCGGCAATCTCAGAAGCGACTCGAGGCGGCGGCCCCGTCGCGGCGGCGCGACCACGGCCAGGCGTAGCCCGTCCTCGCGGATCAAACGCACCGCCAGGGTCTGGATACCCTCCGCCGTGACCGCCTCCAGCTCCGCGAGCGCGCCGTCGAGCGTCAACACCTTCTCGTGCAGAGCTTCCTGACCGCCGAGCCAGGACGCGACGTGGCGGGTCTCTTCCATCCGCAGCTCGAGCCGGCCGGCGAGGTAGCGCTTGGAACGGGCCAGCTCGTCGGCAGGTACGACCTCATCTCGAAGAAGAGCCATCTCCGCAAGTATCGCCCCAACGGCGGGCGCGATCCTGTCGGGATCCACGCCTGCCGAAACCACGAAAGCTCCCGCATCGGCGTAGTCGATGACGTACGAGCTGACGTCGTAGGCGAGCCCCTTCTCTTCTCGGACGGATTGGAACAGGCGGCTGCTCATGCCGTCGCCGAGGATTGCGTTCAGTGTCTCCAGCGTCCACGCGTCGGGATCGTCGCGGCGGAGACCCGGGATGCCCAGGCAGAGCTGAGCCTGCGTGGTGTCTCGGCGTACGGTCATCACCCGTTCGCCGGCGGGAAGCGCAGGAGCGGGATCGAAAGTGGAGCGAATCGCATCGCCGGTCCCGAATGCCCGCTCGACCAGGGCAACGACCTCGGCGTGGGAGATGTCGCCAGCGGCCGAGACGACGACGTTGCCGGGTCGGTAGGCAGAAGCCCAGAAGGCCCGAAGATTCGCCTCCGGCAGGTTTCGGACGCTTTCTTCGCTGCCGGCGATCTCGCGGCCGAGCGGGGTGTCGCCGAACATGGCCAGGTCGAAGAGCGTGTGAACGTGCTCGCCGGGGTCGTCGAGGTATGACCTTATCTCCTCGACGATTACGGCCCTTTCGGACTCGATCTCGCTGCTCCGGAGGTGCGGCCGGACGATGAGCTCGCCCAGCACGTCCATGCCGCGGGTCATCTCCCGCAGTGGTACACGGACCCAGTAGACCGTGGACTCGCGGTCGGTGGCCGCATTGAAACTGCCGCCCACGCCTTCGATCGCCTCGGAGACGGCACGGGTCGTCGGGTAGGCGGCTGTCCCCTTGAAGGTGATGTGCTCCATGAAATGCGCCGCCCCGGCCTCCTCCACCGACTCGAGGCGCGAGCCGGCCAGGACGTAGGCAGCGATGGAGACCGAGCGCGCTCCGGGGAGGCGTGAGGTTATGACACGCGGCCCGCCGGGCAGCGCAGTGCGTTCGAACATCCAGGGAATGCTAGCCGATAGCGGGCCGCGCCCAATACGGCCAGATGGGCCATCGCCAAAACGAAGCGGCCGGCGCCCTTTCGGGCGCCGGCCGCAGTAGCTCAGCGTGAGAAGGCTACTTGATGAAGGTCTGGATCCAGTCCTTCGCGAAGTAGACGACGAACGCGATGGTCACGGCATACATGAGCCAGTGAACCTCGGCCCACTTCTGCTTCAGAACCTTGATGAGGACCCACGAGATGAAGCCGGCGCCGATGCCGACCGTGATGTCGTAGGTGAGAGGCATGAGGATGATCGTCAGCAGGGCCGGCAGGCCGTCTTCGACGTCTGCGACGTTCACGTCCTTGATGAGCGTGAACATCAGGTAGCCGACGAGGACCAGGGCCGGAGCCGTGGCCTGGGACGGGATGATACCCGCCAGCGGGGAGAGGAAGATCGCCAGCAGGAAGAGGATGCCGGTGACGACCGACGCGAAGCCCGTTCGTCCGCCTTCGGCGACGCCCGCGGCGGACTCGATGTAGGTGGTGTTGGAGCTGATGCCGGCCATGCCACCGGCGATGGCGGCAACGGAGTCGACGACCAAGACCCGGCCGATGCCGGGAACGGAGCCGTCTTCCTTGGCGAGGCCGGCCTCTTCGGCCACGCCCGTCACGGTGCCCATCGTGTCGAAGAAGTCGCTCAGCATGATCGCGAAGATAGTGAGGGCGGCGGTGATCAGGCCGAGCTTGTCAAACGCGTTCGTCAGGTTGAAGTTGCCGAGGGTGCTGAAGGACGGCGTGACGGTCAGGCTGTCCGGGACCTTTGAAACGCCGGCCACAAGGGCGACGATAGTCGTTACCAGGATGCTGATGACCAGGGCCGCACGGATCTTGAGGACGTACAGAGAGAAGGTGATCAGCAGGCCGAGCAGGAAGACGAACTGGGCAGTCTCGGTCGGGAAGGCGAGGGTGACGATCGGCGAACCGCCCTGCGGCGTGATGATCATGCCACCGTTGACGAAGCCGATGAACAGGATGAAGAGGCCGATGCCGACGCCGATCGAGCGCTTCAGAGCGAGCGGCACGGCGGCCATGATCGCTTCCCGGAGTCCGATCACGACCAGCACTGTGATGATCACGCCTTCGATCACGATCACGCCCATCGCGCCGGCGGGGGTCAGACCCTTGCCGGCAACGAGCGTAAACGCCACGATGGCGTTGATCCCCAGTCCTGCGGCCAAAGCGAGCGGGTAGTTGCCAACCACGCCCATCACGATCGTCATGATGCCGGCGATCAGAGCGGTCGCGGCCGCATAGGCAGCGAGCTCCTCAGGCTTGAGCCCGAAACCCGCGCCGAGGATGCTCGGGTTCACGAAGATGATGTAGGCCATGACCATGAAGGTCGTCAGGCCCGCTCGGGACTCGGTGAGTATGTTCGTGCCGCGTTCCGCAAACTTGAAGTAGCGGACTATCGGCGCCAGGACTGCATCCAACGGACTCTCCTCCTAGTGTTCGCCTGGTCTGTTCCCAGCCATAGGCATCGCCCGGAATCAGTCCCCGGGCGGCGTTCCTCCAACCGCGTCTCTCGCGCGGCCGTCACCACACCCTTGACGGGGTCGAAAACCATCGGGCCCTGCCGGGCACCGTTACGCCGAGTCAGGCCTGCTGCTCGTCCTCGATTGAGTCGTGGGCGAGCAATTCCATCTGGACGTAGCCGGAGGTGTCGAACTCGAGCTGACGAAACTCGACCGCATCTCCCACCGGCACTCCGGCGGGCGCGAAATCGATCACCACGGCTTCGTCCCCCTGAACCAGGCGATACGTGAGCAGCTGGTCGGGACGGGTCTCGAACTCGAGATGCTCGAACGAATCAACGTTCAGGCAGATCGAGAGCGGGGTGAAGAATGTCGATGTCTCCGGCTCGTTGGCGACGATCCGTTCCACCCAGCCCAACCCATGCTGAACCAGCTCGTGGCCCCGGTAGTACCGATAGGCCACGGTCTGCTTTTCGAGGGGTCGGAGAACGTTGAGCAGGTCGATCCGGCTCGAGACTATGCCGCGATTCACGAAGAATTTCGCGGGCGGCACGGACGACACCACTCCTTCATCGGGGCAACGGGGTGACGATTGAGACGCCGGTGACGGACCGCCGGATCGTACCTCAGGCGGATGGCCCGGTACAAGTCAAAGAGACGATTTCCCCGTGGCGCCGGGGCAGCGGCCCGACGGCGTTATCATCCGCCCATGCTGCTCGCGATCGACATCGGCAACTCCAACATAACCCTGGGCCTGGTCCAGGGTGAGGCGATCATTGCGGCACGCCGGGCCACGACGCGGGCGGCCAGCACGGCCGACGAACTCGAGGTCCTGATCGACGGCCTGCTCCGACTCGACGGCGCCTCAATGGCCGACGTAACCGGCATCTCCCTCGCATCGGTCGTGCCGAGCCTGACCGGTGTGACCTCGACCATGGCGGACCGGAGGACGATTCCGCTGATGATCGCCGGATCCGGCAACATGCCCATGCCGATCCGAGTGCAGCGGCCGACGGAGGTCGGCGCGGATCGGCTGGTCAACGGTGTCGCGGTCGCGCGCCTGTACGGCACTCCCGCCATCGTCGTGGACTTCGGCACCGCCACCACGTTCGACTGCATCGCCCGCGACGGCGCCTATGTGGGCGGTGCCATCGCGCCAGGACTCGAACTGGGCCTCGAAGCGCTGGCCTCCAAAACAGCCCGGCTGCCGCGGATCGAGTTGCGGGAGCCGCCCAAGGTCATCGGCACGGACACGGTTTCGGCTATGCAGTCCGGCGTGGTCGTGGGCTATCGGGCTCTCGCGATCGGGCTGCTCGAGAAGATCCGCTCCGAACTGGCGCAAGTCGAGAAGGTCGACCCGACGAGTGTCCAGGTCGTCCTGACCGGCGGCCTCTCCGCCGCGCCGTGGGCCCGGACCCTGCCGGACGTGGACGCGATCGACCCCGAGCTGACGCTCAAGGGCCTCGCCATCCTGTGGGCGCTGGCAAGCGGCGACCCGATCGCTCCCGGCGATTCATCCGTGGGCTGGACCGGCAGCGCCGCGGGGTCGATCCACATCATCTCGGAGCACGTGTAATGACCGAGTCAGAGGGACGCCTCCACAACCGCCGCATCGCCCTCGGCATCACCGGCTCGATCGCGGCCTACAAGGCCGTCGAGTTGCTGCGCCTGCTCCAGACCGAAGGCGCAGACGTGCGAGTGCTCATGACGCACTCGGCGGTCGAATTCGTCGGCACCCTGACGCTCGAAACGCTGAGCGGCCACCCGGTCGACTCGGACGTGCTGGCGCTCCAGCCCGACGGCCGCATCGGCCACATAGCCGCCGCCCACGACGTCGAGGCGATCGTCGTCGCCCCCGCCACGGCCCACTGGATGGCGACGATGGCCGCCGGCCTGGCCGGCGACACCATCACGGCCGCATGCCTGGCGACCACTGTCCCCGTGATCGTGGCCCCGGCCATGGACGGCGGCATGTACGCTCATCCGGCCACCCGGGCCAACGTGGCCCGGCTGCGCCAGTTCGGCTACCGGATCGTGGAGCCGGAGCAGGGAGTGCTGGCGTCCGGCATGACCGGCCTGGGCCGGCTGGCCGAATTGAGCCGCATCGTCGACGCCGCCGTCGAGGCCATGGCCGGTGAGCCCACGCCTGCGTCATCCCAGGCCCCAACGATCGGTGGCCTGACCATCGGCGACCCGGGATCTTCGGCCCCGCCCGCACGCAACGCCGGCGGAAAACCGGGCGGCAACGACGATGCGGTCTCGCGCCGCGATCTAGCCGGCTTCCACGTCGTCGTCACAGCCGGCGGCACGGCCGAGCCGATCGATCCGGTCCGCTTCGTCGGCAACCGCTCAACCGGCAAGATGGGCGTCGCCGTCGCGGAAGCGGCCCTCGATCGCGGCGCCGCCGTGACGCTCATCCTCGGCAACTCGTCCGTCGAGCCGCCCGCGCGGGCCCATCTGGCCCGGGCCGAGACGGCCGCGGAGATGCAGGCGGCGCTGCGGGCGCTGACCCCGCCGGAGGGCCCGCGATTCGACGTCCTGATCATGGCCGCGGCCGTAGCCGATTTCCGGCCGCGCTCGGCTTCGGATCAGAAGCTCGGCCGGGCGGACGGGTTGACGCTCGAAATGGACGCCACGCCGGATCTCCTGGCCGAGACGGCCGAACGGGCCCGGACCGGCAGCCGGGGCTCGGGCACCCGGCGGCCCGTCCTGGTCGGGTTCGCCGCGGAAACCGGTTCGCTCGAGCGGGCGGCGGAGAAGCTGCGGAGCAAGGGCGTCGACATCTTCGTGGCCAACGACGTAACGGAGCCCGGCTCCGGCTTTGCCACCGACACGAACAAGGTGACCATCTACACGACCGAGGCGTCGCCGGAAGAACTGCCGCTGCTGTCCAAACGGGAGGTCGCCGAGTTGCTTCTCGACCGTGTCGTCATACGTCTCGCCGCCTCAGCGCACGGCGAGGCCATCGCCCCGATCGCCCCGGAAATGACGGAGGTCGGCAAGTGAGCGCAACCCCCTCACCGCAGGCAGCCCGACTGACGATCTCCTCGATCGGCCGCCTCTACGCCGACGGCGAGCGCATCGCCATGCTCACCGCCTACGACTACCCGACCGCCCGGATCCTCGACGACGCCGGCATTCCGATGCTTCTGGTCGGCGACTCGCTCGGCCAGGTCGTCCTGGGCTACGACAGCACCGTCCGGGTCACGATGACGGAGATGCTCCACCACACCAAGGCCGTCGTCCGGGGCACGAGACGGGCGCTGGTGGTGGCGGACATGCCGTTTCTCTCCTACGGCGTCACGCCAGAGGCGAGCCTAGAGAACGCCGGCATCCTGATGCGCGACGGCGGCGCCGGCGCGGTCAAGCTGGAAGGCGGCGAACGGAGCGCCCGAACCATCGAGACGATCGTCCGCGCCGGGATCCCGGTCATGGGTCATATCGGCCTGACGCCGCAATCGATCCACCAGTTGGGCGGGCACCGCGTCCAGGGCAAGACCCGGGCAGCCGGGCGGCAATTGCTCGCCGACGCGCTGGCCGTGCAGCAGGCCGGCGCATTCGCCATGGTTCTCGAACTGGTGCCCGAACAACTCGCGGCCGCGATCACCGAGCGCCTTCGCGTGCCCACGATCGGGATTGGCGCCGGGGCCGGTTGCTCCGGCCAGGTTCAGGTCGTGAACGATCTGCTCGGCATGAGCGCGGAGTTCACGCCCAAGCACGCCCGCCACTACGCCGAGTTGTACACGGTCGTCAGGACGGCCGCGGAGGCGTACCGCTCCGACGTGATAGCCGGAAGTTTCCCGGGACCGGCCGAAAGCAGCCGCATCGACCCCGACACCCTGGACGAGATCCTGGGCCAGACCGCCCTCGACAGGCCGGAGATGACCGAGTCCAGCCGGGGCATTCCCCTGGACATGGACCTCTAGGCGGTGCCCGAAGCCGATTCGCCGCGGATCGTGCGAGCGCGGGCGGAGTTGAGTGCCTTCCTGGCCGGAGCGGCCCGACCGATCGGCCTGGTGCCGACGATGGGCGCCCTCCACGAGGGTCACGTTTCGCTGATCCGGCGTGCCCGGACCGAGAATGCCACGGTCCTGGTTTCGATCTTCGTGAACCCGCGCCAGTTCAACGAGTCGGCCGACTTCGAGAAGTATCCCCGCGACGAGGTCGCCGACGTTCGCGTGGCCGGAGGAGCCGGCGCGGACCTGATCTGGATTCCGCCGGTCGACGAGATTTACCCGCCCGGATTCCAGACGATGGTGTGCGTCGGCGGCCTGACGGAGCCGCTCGAGGGCGCGTCTCGGCCCGGCCACTTCGAGGGCGTGACGACAGTGGTCGCGATCCTGCTCGGGCTCGCCGGGGCTCAACGAGCCTACTTCGGCCAGAAGGACGCCCAGCAGCTGCTCGTCGTGCGCCGGATGGCGGCCGATCTCGGGATCGCGACGGACATAGTCGCCTGCCCGATCGTGCGCGAGGCAGACGGCCTGGCCCTCAGTTCGCGCAACGTCAGGTTGACGGCGTCCCAGCGGGCGGCCGCTCCAGTCCTGCGACGCGCCCTGCTGGCCGCCCGGGCCCGGTATGAAGGCGGGGAGCGGGACGGCGAAGTCCTCCGGACGGCGATGCGCGAGGTGCTGGCCGCCGAGCCGCTGGCTTCACCCGAATACGTCAGCTGCGCCGATCCGGCCACGCTGGCGGAAGTGGGCCCGATCGGCGGCCCTGCGCTGCTCTCGATGGCGGTCCGGTTCGGGACCGTGCGCCTGATCGATAACGAACCATTGCCCTGACGGCTACCGGCTGTGCCCGCCGGGACACGCCCGGGGAACCGCTGCCGCGTTTGGGGCGTCTCCGTGTCGACTAGCCGACATCACGGCCCAGACGCTTCCCGGAGGGCGGACCAGTGACCGATCCAGGCAACTCCACCGATCCAATTGAGGCCGGCGGGACACCCGATGGTCAGCTCGACGTGCCGGCGACCCGCGGCAATTCCCTGACTCGCGCGGCGATCTCACGAATCCGCCGCTCAGGTCGTACCGGCAAGGTCGCGGCCCTGATCGCGGCGGCTGCCATCCTGGGCGGCGCCTACGTGGTGGGCGGGCCCCCGTCCGATGATCACGCCAATTCCGGCCCCGAGCTATCCGCGGCCCAGGACGGCCACCTGAGTTATTCCTCGGGCGCTTCGGTTGGACTCACCGAGACCACTCCCGGAGGCATCCTCCCGGAAGCGCCCGACCTCAGGGCCCAGTCCGGGATCGCCGGCGACGGCTACGCGGCTCCCGCGGGCGACACCGCGCAGATCGTCAAGACGGGCCAGATGACGCTCGAGGTGACCGACCTGGACGGCGCCCTGAGCCTGGCTCAGGCGACCATTGCCGGCATGGGCGGGTTCGTCGATCAGTCGAACCGGTCCGGCACGGGCGACTACGCGAGCGCCTCCATTACCTTCCGGTTCCCCGTCGACAAATGGGATGCTGCCCTGCCCGCGCTCCGAAAGATCGGAGCCAAAGTCCTCTCGGAGCAGACCAACTCGACCGACGTGACATCCCAGGTCATCGACCTCGACGCCCGCCTCGACAACCTGAAGAAGACCGAGGCGGCCCTGCAAGCGATCATGGCCAGGGCCACAGCGATCCCCGACGTCATCGCCGTGGAGACCCAGCTGAGTCAGACCCAGGGCCAGATCGAGCAACTCACGGCACAGCGCGACCATCTCGCCAACCAGGCGGCGATGAGCACGGTGACGGTCACCTTCCAGCTGCCGAGCAAGACGGTGACCACGATTGCCACTCAGGACTGGACGCTCGGCAGTCAGGTCGACGAGGCCGCAGCGGCACTCGTGCGCATCGGTCAGGGGCTGGCGACGATAGTGGTATGGATGGCGATCGTGGTCCTTCCCATCGGCCTGGCCGGACTGATCCTGCTTGGATTGGTCAAGCTCAGTCGACGCATCTTTGGCCGGTCGGGCCGGCGTAACTCGGCCGTCCAGGCATGAGGCTCGGGCGTGTGGCGGCGGCAGTAGTCGTTGTGGCCGCCGCGGCCGGCCTGGTCGGAGACGCGGTTGGGCCGGCTGCCGGCGGAAACGGGCCCGACCCCAACCGCACCGCTGTTGGTCCACTTCTGGCTCAACAGCCGGCCTGCATCCACGTAATCTGCGGCGCTACCGGCCGCTGCTAGAAGCGCTGCGGGGCAGGCCAACCAGCCCGGCCGGAGACGTGATCCAAAGGCTTGGCCTGGACGCATTCTGTGTAGGACGTCGCCGGTTGGTACCGGCGACGTCGACCCACCGTGGGTAGAGAGGGCAAACCATGAGAGCCACACGGTTCTGTTTCGTGCTACTCGTCGCCGGCCTGCTGGCTGCGGCCTGTGCGAGCTCAAGCGCAGCCCCAACCTACAACCCATACGACCCGTACGCGGACCAGGGCCTGGCGACGGCCGCGCCGGCTACCGCCGGGCCTTTCATGCCGGCCGCCAGCGTGGCAGGTTTCGGTAGCGAGGCAACCCAGGCGGGCTATCCCGTCGCCGGCCCGACCGCCGCCGCGGCCTATGCCACGGCGTTCACGGCGCCGGGGCCCGAAAGCCAGATCATCAAGACCGGGACGATCAGCATCCAGGTTTCGGGGGTCGACGCATCCATCGCCCGGGCCACGAACATGATGCACGGCTTTGGCGGGTGGCTGGCCGGCTCCGATCGAAGCACCGGGGCGGGCCAGGAGGTGGCGTCGGTCACCTATCGCATCCCGGTCGCGAGATTTGAGGATGCCCTGGCGGCCATGCGCACGTTGGGCTCGAAGGTCCTGAGCGAACACACCGATTCGACTGCCGTCGGCGGCGAGATCGTCGACCTCCAGGCCCGCATCGCCAACCTGAAGGCGAGCGAGAAGGCAATCCAGGCGATCATGTCCAAGGCCAACTCGATCGCCGACGTCCTGACGATCCAGCAGCGACTGGCCGAGGTCCAGGGCCAGATCGAGCAGCTTTCCGGTCAGCTCTCGGGACTGACCGACCAGTCCGCATTCAGCACGCTGACGGTCGTGTTCGTAGTCCCAGTCCTGGCGACGCCGACTCCTACCCCAACGCCCACTCCGTCGCCGTCACCGACCGCCACCCCGGTTCCCTGGAACGCCGGCGACGAGGCGGGCCAGGCAGCCGCGACGCTCGGCGAGGTCGGCAAGGGCGGCGCCACCGTGGTGATCTGGGTGGCGATCCTGATCCTGCCGGTCGCCCTTGCTCTCATCTTGCTGCTGGTGTTGATTGCCCTGCTGGCAAGGGCTCTCGACCCGATCCGGAGGCGGCTGCTGCCTTACACGGTGGCCCAACCGGTCAGCTGGGGAGCGGCGGCCACGCCACAGGGCTCGGGCTCCGCGGCGGCGCCCGTCGCCCAGTCCGAAGAAGGCCCAAAGAGCTAGGCATCGCCAGACATCGCCAGACATCTGAGCGGGTGGCCGCCCGGGCCAACCGCGCTTCCGAGAGGCCGGCTCAGCTCTCTCCTGAGCCGGCCTCTCGTTGACCTGAGAGAAATCAGCCTGGCTGATCCGGCGGCCCGCAGAAGTCAGCCTCGCGTCGCGGTCTTGCGCTCGACCAGCTGGACGGCGTCCCGGAGCCGGCCGAGCGTCTCGGCATCCACGGCCTCCGGGCCCAGGTAGGGGCCCAGGCGTTCGAGGATATCGACCACGAGCCCGAAGAAGACCCCGGCGTCGGCAAGGAAGAACTGCGGCTCGTTGTTGTAGCGAACCAGCGTCAGCCGCCCCTGCAGGACCTGCCGCTCGTCGGCGTGGGCGATCTGGGTCGAGAAGTTGTGACCCTGGATCCCGTCGGGGTTGTTGAGGTAGTTGAGGGCGTTGTCGATGGCCAGCCCGAAGCGGGCCCGCCAGGCGATCAATCGCTCCTGGACCTCGGGCGGGATCCGAACCTCGGCCGTCTCCTCGAAGACTTCGGGCGTCACGGTCAGCAGGCCCACGAGCGTGGCCCCGGCACGCGCGCCGAGCATCACCTGCAGCGATCGTTCCAGCGTGAACACCTCCGAGTCAAATCTCGGGCTGGTGATCACGTCCGTCAGGAGATCCTCGACATTGTCCAGCACGCCCGGTTCGGCCAGGGCGTTTGCCAGGTGGAGGGTCTCCTCCTTGAAAAGGAACTTCTCTTCGTGGTCGAGCATGGATGCACCTATCCCGAGCGACTCAGGTCGACGTCAGCCGTGGGATCGTACACCGGCCAGGCCCTTGCAGACGCGGCGGCCATGCCGCGGTGCTGGCCGCCTGCCCGAGCCCGACGGAACCCATCGCGCGCGGGCGAGCCGAAGTCGGGCGGCCGCACCGAACCTGCGGTCGGCGATCGGGCCGCACTTGAGCGAGCAGCACAGGGAGTAACCACGGAATGCTCCGCCCGCCCGAACGAGAAGCGGCCTCGACGCGAGGGGATACGTCGAGGCCGCAGATACTTGCTGGAGACAAGTTTACGGGTAGAGGCCGCGCAGTGAAGTGGCGTCCGCGACACGCTGGACGGCCAGCATGTACGCCGCCGTCCGCATGTTGACCTTCTCCGTCAGGCACACTTCGAGCGTGCTGGCGAAAGCCTTGCTCATGATGGCGCGGAGCTTCTCGTTGACCTGGTCGCAGGTCCAGAAGTCGCGGTCCAGGTCCTGGACCCACTCGAAGTAGCTCACCGTGACGCCGCCGGCATTGCAGAGGATGTCGGGGATCACGAACTTGCCAGCTTTGTAGAGGATCTCGTCCGCTTCCGGCGTGGTGGGGCCGTTGGCGGCCTCGCCGATCAGGCGAGCCTTGATCCGACCGGCGTTCTCGGCCGTGATCTGGTTCTCGAGGGCGGCGGGGATCAGGACCTCACAGTCGACCTCGAGGAGCTCCTCGTTGGTGATATCTACCGTACCGGGGAAGCCGCAGACCGAGTGATGCTCTTGCTTCCAGGCGAGGACGGCGTTCGGGTCGAACCCGTCGGCCTTGTAGATTGCACCGGTGGAGTCGCTGACGGCTACGATCCTGCAGCCCTTGGCGAACATCAATTGGGCGGCGATGGCGCCGGCGTTGCCGAAGCCCTGGACCGCAACCCGGCACCTGGGCAACTCCATGCCGAGGTGCGCGGCGGCATCTTCGAGGGTGTAGACGGCGCCCTGTGCGGTGGCCTCGTTGCGGCCTTCCGAGCCGCCAAGAGCGATCGGCTTGCCCGTTACGACGGCCGGCGAGGTGTACCCGACATGCATCGAGTACGTGTCCATGATCCAGGCCATGGTCTGCGAGTTGGTGTTGACGTCCGGCGCGGGAATGTCCTTTTCGGGGCCGATGATGATGCTGATCTCGGTCGCGAAACGCCGGGTCAAGCCTTCGAGCTCGCGCTGGCTGAGCTTCTTGGGGTCGACGATGACGCCGCCTTTGCCGCCGCCGTACGGGATGCCGACGACGGCGCACTTCCAGGTCATCCACATGGCGAGGGCGCGAACCTCGTCGATGCTGACATCCTGGTGGTAGCGAATACCGCCCTTGGCCGGTCCACGGCTGAGGTTGTGCTGGACTCGATAGCCGGTGAACACTTCGACGGAGCCGTCGTCCATCTTCACGGGGAAGTGGACGGTCAACTCGCGCTTTGGCTCACGCAGGACTTTGCGCAGTCCCGGTGAGAGATGGAGATGCTCGGCAGCCAGATCGAACTGGCGCTGGGCGACGTCCCAGGCGTTGATCGCGGGGGCGATCTGCTCGGTCGTCATCGGCCGGATACCCTCCATGGCCGTGACCGACGCTCTGGATGGGGCGCACGCCGCCGGCTGACACGTCCGGCGGGCGCCGTCTGCATCGCGACGATCCCGACGATGTCGCGGCGGCCTTCCGCTGTTGCCGGAAAGCGGCACCGCAGGTTTCCACTTGGGGCCAAGTATAGTCCCCCGGCCAATGCGCACCATTACCCACTGGCCTCGGCAGTTGGGCCTATCGGCCTAACGTTAAGAGACTAGCCTGGCGCTATTGCCGAACGAATCGATGGTAGAAGTGAGGTGCGGCCCACTTCGCTGCTAGCCCTCGCGAACCATTATGCCGCCGTACGCGCCGGGTCCGATATGGGCCCCGATGACCGGCCCGATGATCTGGGCCGTGACAACCTTCGGGGCGGGTCCCGGCATCCGGGCAAGCAGGTCCGCCTTGAATACCTCTGGGTCCTGGGGCGGCGAGTAGAGGATGTGGAGTTCCGTGACGGGCCGTTCCGTCATGAGCTCGATCACCCGTGCATAGGCCTTGGAGCGGGTCCTGGGCTGCTCGGCCACGACCACCAGGCCGTCCACGACGGTGATGATCGGCTTGATGGAGAGGAGCCCGCCGATCGCCGCCTTAGCACTGCTTATACGGCCTCCCTTGCGCAGGTAGTCGAGAGTGTCCAGGCCCACGTAGAGGTTCGATCCGTCGCGCATGGCGCAAAGCCGCGATTCGATCTCTGCGGCCGAGAGGCCGGAGGCCGCGAGCGCCGCGCCGCGCATGGCCAGGGCGCCGACCGTCATCGACGCCGACCTGGAATCGACGATGAGGATCGGCCTCTCCGGGAGCATCTCCCTGGCCATCCGGGCGTGTTTGATCGTGGCCGATAGCCCCTCGCCCAGGCAGACGCACACGACCTCGTCGTGACCGTCGGCGAAGGCCCTCTCGAAGGCCTGCTTGAATAGCCCTATGCTCGGCGCTGCCGTGTGGGGGAAGGGGCTATCCGGGGCGAGGAGCCGCGGCCAGAAGGCCTCGGGGCCCATCTCGTCCGGTGACAGGTACGTCTGGTCACCGAACGAGACCGAAAGCGGGACCTGCCTGATGGACGTCTCGCGGAGTTGAGCGGGCGTCAGATCCGACCCCGAGTCGGTGACGATTGCGACGGTCATCGCTTCTCCTTGACGAATCCATCATGTGATCATCGCCGCCGCCCCCTCGGCTGCCCAAGCGTAACGCGGATCGGACCCTATCCGGAGGCCGTTTGGGGCTCGGCGCCCGAGAAGACCAGACCGGCTCGCTCGTGGCTTCGCAGGTTCAGCAGGGCAATGATGCCCACGACCAGCAACCCGGCCGTGGCCACTATCAGTCCGTCGATTCCCTTCCACGTCGCGGCGATGCCGCCGAGGATCGCCCCGATTACCTGGCCGATCCCGAGGAACACGGAGTAGAGCCCCATGATGGCGCTCCGGTCCTCCTCGAAGCCCTCGCTGACGTCGGCGAGCAGGCCCAGTGCCGCCGGCGTCGCACCGGACATGACGAACAGGGCGCCGGCCGCCACAGCTGCCAGGGCGGCCAGGAGGCCGGTCGACATGCCTCCGAAGTGATTGATGGCCAGGACGTCTGCCGTCATGACGACGAAGGCGCCGACACCCATGAGGATCATGGTCGTGCGCCGGAACCGGGAATAGGCCATGCCCCAGAAGAGAATGCCGGCGCCGAACACGATCGCCAGCGCGGCCGTGCCGAGGCCGAGGTTCCCCGCCCCGACGTCCTGCATGAGGAACTGCGAGTGATCGGTGATGTTGCCTCGAAGCAGGAGCGGCGCCTGCAGGGCCCAGAGCCCCAGGATCGCGTTGATGGCCAGCCACGTCGGCGTGAACAGGAGGACCTTGCGGTTCGTCGCGATCTTGACGTAGCGGGAGACCTCGGCGCCCAATCTGCGGCGCGCCTCGACGGACACGACCTCCCGCTGCCTGTTGCGGCGGACCTCCGAGACGCCATAGGCGTACAGGACCAGGGCAACCGCATAGAAGACGCAATTGAGAAAGAAGGCCGGCCTGCCGTAGTGCTCCCACAACTGGCCGGCTAGCGCCGGGCCGACGGCCAGCATGCCGCCCAGGGAAACGAACTCGAACAGAGATACCACCCGGCCGCGGAGCTTCTCATCCTCGGCCGTCTCGGCGGCGATGAAGCCGAGCGTCGACGGAATGGACGCCGCGGTGGAGCCGCCCTCCAGCAGCCTGGTCACGAAGAGCACCGGCATATGGGTCGTAAGGCCGGTCATGAACACGGCGACGCCGCCGAAGATCGGTCCAATGAGCATGATTACTTTCCTGCCGTACCTGTCGGCCAGGACACCGAAGACGATCGCGCCGGTCAACTCCGTGGTGTAGAAACCGCCGGTCAGAAGGGCGTTCGCGGCCGGGCCAGTCCCGCGACCGACCGTCAGCTCATTCACCAGGTTGATGAGCATGCCGCCGGTAACCGCCGTGCTGACACGCAGCACGAAGGTGCCCAGGAGCATGGACACGATGGAGCGATTCATTGGCGGATAGCCTAGCGGTTGGGAGCCATCTGCCGCGCCATCCCAACACAGGATGCCGGAGTCCATCGCGGCCCGGCCCAAGAGTCGCACAAGGCGCCGACCGGTCGGGGCCGGCATCCTCGCCGGATGGCAGTCCGACCGGGTCTATACTCGAGGCCACCGGTGGCTCGCCGCGCTCACATCGCCCCTGCCACCGGTCGGGTTTTTGAGACCCGCGCGAGCACTTGCCACCTCGGAGCAAAGCCGTGTCGTCGAACATAGCCCAGAACTATCCGTACTCGAGCGAGAGCGAAGCCGACAGAGCTACATGCGTAGCGGAGGCACTGGCCAGGGACGCCGCGCTGGCCGACAGGGTGAAGGCCGAGGCCGACGGCCTGGCCGCGGAGGACCTGTGGTGGGTCTGGAAATGCCCGACCAGAGGGTGCACCGGGCTGCTCCACACGGCCGGGCAGGCACGCGACGCCCACGCCGTGTATACGGTCTGCGACACCTGCGGCAAGACATACCTGCGCTAGAAGCGTCGATTTCGGTCGGAGTGAGGGCTCGGGCGCAACGAATAGCCGCGTCCGGCGGGCGGGCCTCTTGCACGCGGGCGTCGGGACTCGCATCATCAATCTTGCGTACTCGCAACCCGAGAGGCTCCGTCGCCACTCTCAGCCGTCACTCGCGCTCCGACCCGCTGCTGCGGTCGCGGTGAGATCCAGCGGCTCAATCGCGTCCGAGGTCACATGAAAGTACGTGCCCGCCCCTCCGTCGAGGGCGAAGCGCGCTTCACCCGAAAAGAAGTCGCCGTGCCCGCCGCCAAAGAGCGAATGCGGCAAAGCGAGCGATCGCCCGAGCGCGCCCCCGGCCGCGTCGCCGGACGAGTTGCGGCGCTGCCGGTCGTGGCCCGGGTGGACCTGCCGACCCGGCGTCGGGCCGGCGTCTTCCGGCGGGCACTCCGGCACGAGGTGAACAGGATCCGCGATCCGCGCCGGCTGACGATGATGATCATCCTCGGCCTCGTGGGCGGTTTCGTGCTGGCCTGCCTGCTGGCCCGCGGCGAGACCGCCGGGGCGGACACTCGCGCGTACTGGGCGGCCGGGCGGCTCTGGTTGATCGGAGGCGACCCATATCACCCGACGGGCCCGTTCATGCCCTACGTCTATTCGCCCTGGATGCTGCCTCTCTTCGTCCCATGGTCCATCCTGCCCTGGGACGTGGCCTGGTTCGCATGGCGCGGCGCCACGATCATCGGGCTGCTCTGGAGCGTCCATTGGGCCTACAGCCGCCGGCCGATGACGACCGCGGTCTTGCTGGTCCTTCTGGCGTTTCCGATGGCGGCGAACCTGGACACGGGCAACGTCAATCTGCCTCTCGCCTTGATCCTTTTCGGGGCGCAGTTCGCGAGGCCGCGAATGGCCGGGTTGTTGTGGATGCTCGCCACAACGGTCAAATGGGTACCGGCTCTCTTCTGGCTGGTCATGTCGCCCCGGGCCAGGCTGTGGGGCCTGGGCTGGCTGATCGTGGCGCTGATACTCACGGCTCTCACGCTCCCCCAGACCCTCATCCAACTCCAGGTCCTGTTCTCGTTCCAGCGGCCGCTGCGCATCGACTACCTGATCTTCGTCTGGGCCATCGTGCCGTGGGCGTGGCGCCACCCCGAGGCCTTCCGCTGGCTCATCCCGTCGACGTGGCCGGGCGCGGCCCAGGCCGGGGCCGCGGCGGCCAGGTTGTGGCACGTGCACTGGCGGCGCAGTCCCGAGCGCACCACCGACGCCCTCCGGCGGGTAATGCGGGCGCGGGTTCGGGCATTTTTCGGGCTCGGATACTAGCCGGCGCGGCGGCGGGCGCGGCGACACCGCCCGGGTGACCTGCCTGGCGGCGCGCCCGCACGGCTGGCCTAGTCAGCGGCGGCGGATCTCCCGCTCATATTCGGGGAAGTACCGGGCGATGACCGACAGCCCGAACGAGGTCATGATCGACTCCTTCGGCTCACGCGCAAGCAGGAATGCGAAAGAGCGGCGAACCAGGGCGGTCGGATCGGCGGCGCCCGGACTGTATCGATCGAGCTCGGCTTCGGACACCGCAACCTCGAACTCGCAACTGGAGCCGTGATCGGTGATGGTCACGCAGGCCAGCCAGCCGCCGTCCACACGCGAGCATTCGACCGCGATCTGGCTCAAGTCGACGCCTCCCCGTGCTCGGGCTGACAGCCAGGGCACCAGAACGTCCGGCGGTTCATCCGACCGTGCCGTCGATCCAGGATCAGGCCGCCGCAGCGGCGGCAGGGCCTGCCGGACCGACCATACACCCACAGGCTCGCGGCGCGGCGGAATCCCCCATCTGTCGAACCGGTCGTCGAACGGGCTCCGCCATCGCGGTTGGATAGGAGCATCGTGCGAGCAGTGAGAACGAGCCGGTCGATCGTTGCGGCGTCGAGATCGTCGACCCGCCTGAACGGATTCACGCCCGCCCCGAACAGGGCCTCGCTCTTGTAGACGTTGCCGATCCCGGCCAGCGCCCTCTGGTCCAACAGGGCCTCGGCGATGGTCAGTGAGGCGCGCGCCGGATCGCGCAGCCGGCGGGCCGCCTCGGTGCCGGCGGCCGAGTCGAAACCGGGCGACAGCAGATCCGGGCCGAGGGCCGTGAGGATCTGGTGGACCGGCTCGACGCGGGCCTCGAACAACTCGACGGTGGGCGCGTCGAAGCAAACCACAACGGCGCCGGGGACCTCGATCACGAGCCGGGCCCGGGACGGCGGCCGGCGCCAGCGTTCGGTCGGCGAGTAGCGATGCCACGAGCCGTGCATGCCCAGGTGAGTCCTCAGTTCAAGGCCCGAATCGAAGCGGATCAGGAGATGCTTGCCGAGGGACTCGACTTCGTTGACGGTTGCCCCGATCAGGGCCTCCGCCCGAGGGCCGGGTCGGCGTGCGCTGGCGGCGATCACCGGGCGACCCACCAGGTGCGGCCGCAATCCGGCCGCGATCCGGTACAGCGTGTCGCCTTCCGGCATGGCTCAGCGACGCGGACGGGCGGTGCCAGGACCGGGCCCCGACCGAAAGGCCGAACCCGAGCCGCCTCCGTCGGCGGGGCCGCCGCGCCGGTAATCCTCGTCCGCGGTCTCGGGCGGCAGGCCACGGCCACCGGCCACGACCCGCCTCGCCGCCGGCCTCAGGACCAGGCCGCGATATCCGGCCGCGAACCCGGCTTGCTCGAGCAGGGGCCGCCACTTCGATGTCGACACCGGCTCGCCGTCTACGTGCGTGACGACCAGTTCGCGGATCCGCCCGTCGTCGACCAGGGTGCGCAAAGCGGAGAAGGCAGTGCCCGCCGAAACCTCATCGTCGGCCGCGGGCAACGTCTGGAGGGAGTGGCCGCCGCGCTCGAGATACAACCCGGCGACACCGTCGACGAGGACAACGTACGCTCCCGCGGCTCGCTGTATCGGCCGCCGATCGGCCTCCCCGCGGCGGGGCCAGGCAAGCGCGGCGCCGTAAGGGTTGGCGGGGTCCGCGGCGGCCAGGAGATGCACGACGGGAGCCCCTCGTTCCTCGTCCGGCCGCTCGCGCATGGAGCGGAGCCGATCTACGGCACCCGGAAGGGCGAACTGGGCGGCACCGAGCCCGGCGACGAAGTATCCCCGCCTGATCCGACCCGACTCCTCCATCGCCCGGAGGATCGGGTACACGGCGCTGAACCCGCCGGCGACATCTTCGGAAGCCACCGCTTCGCGGGTCAGCACGCCGTAGCGGTCCAGCAATACGGTGGCCAGCGAGTGGAGACGGGCGGTCGCCGGCGCCGAACTGCCGAGCGGCATCCTTCCTCCGTCGTCGTGGCCGGCGCCCGGCTCGCTCGCCTCGCGTCCCCTGACCAGCGACCAGCGCCCTGCCGCCTCGGGTGGACCGAGTTGGAGCCGGCCCGGTCTCGGCCGGCGCTCGCCCGAGGGCCGACGCCACCGCAGGGCCCGGAAGGGCGCGAACGTGTCGTTGGTGATCTCGCCGACCCACACCAGATCCCACATGGCGTCGAGAATCTCGCGTTCCGAGGCGCTCCCCGCGGCCGCCTGCACCTCCCGGTAGAAGGAGGCGCCTCGATCCGCCAGCAACCGGCGGATCCGAGCGTGCAACTCTCCACCGGGCGCCTCGCGCTCGGCCTTGAGCTCGATGAGCGCCTCACGTCCCGGGCGGTAGAGCACGATCCGTCCGTCATCGCGACCGAGGGGGCCGTCGCCGACCCAGGCGACCTCGCCGAGAGCCCCCAACTCGTCCAGGAGGCGGGGCTGATATCCCGGGATCCGCGCCGGCAAGACGTCTCGCTCGAGGACGGACGCGGGAATCGGCAGGCCGGCCAGTTGATCGACGACCTCGGCCAGCCGCTCGAGAGCGGCGTCGCCACGCGACCCGGCCGCCGCCCCGGTGTTCACGGAACGGACCCCCTGCCATGCCGGCAGGAATCGCGCCAGCGCGACCTGATCGACGGGCTCCACCTCGCGCCGCAATCTGGCCAGTGACCGGCGCCGAAGCTGGCGCAGCACGTCCGGTTCGCACCACTCGCGTTCTGTGCCGCCGGGCCTGAATTCGCCTCTCAGGATTGCGCCGGTCTCCAGGAGCCTCTCCAGCGCCTCCTCCACCCGCGCGACGGGAACGGCCCATCGGCGCGCCGCTTCGGGCGCGTGGAACGGCCCATGGCTCCGGGCCCAGCGCGCGACCAGACCGCCGAGAGCGTCGGGTACCGGCGCAAGGAAGACCGTCGGAACCCCGACCGGGAGGGACACGCCAAAGGCATCCCGGTACCGGGCCGCGTCCTCGATGGCGATCCAGCGATCGCCGCCGGCAATGCGCAGGACCACCGCCCGCCGGGATCCTTCGAGCGCAGCCAGCCAGTCCGGAGCGGCCAAAGGGTCTGTGATCCGGGCCGCGACTTCGTCGACGGCGAGGTCCCCAAGTCGGCGCAGCATGTCGTGCAGAGCGTCGACGGACCGTGCCGCTCGATCGGGGATCACGGATTGGAGTGCCAGCTCGAGGTCGGCCAGGGCTTCGGGATCGATCAGGTCGCGCAGCTCCTCCTGCCCGAGCAACTCACGCAGTAGTTCGCGGTCCAACGCCAGAGCGCCGGCTCGCCGCTCGGCCAGGGGCGCGTCGCCCTCGTACATGTAGGCCGCCAGGTAGTCGAAGAGCAGCGAGCCGGCGAACGGCGAGGCCGCGACCGTCTCGACGTCGCGGACTTCGATCTCTCGCCGCGCCACTCCCCCGAGGATCTCGCGCAGGGCCGGGAGGTCGAAGAGATCGGCCAGGCACTCGCGATAGGTCTCGACGATGATGGGGAAAGAGCCGTATCGGCTGGCGACGGCCAGCAGCCCCGCCGAGCGCTGACGCTGCATCCATAGCGGCGTGCGCGAACCGGGGCGGCGCCGTGGCAACAGCAGCGCTCGGGCCGCGTTCTCGCGGAACCGGGCCGCGAACATCGCCGAACCGCCGAGACGGCCAACGACCAGATCCTCGACCTCCTCGGCCGGCGGGAAGAGCAGCTCGTGGATCCAGCCGTCGTGGTCGCCGGCGACCTCGCCCTCGGGCAGCCGGACGGCGATGCCGTCGTCCGACCAGATCGTCTGGGCTCCGCCACCCAGCCTGTCGTCCAGCCTCGACTCGATGGCCAGCGCCCAGGGCGCGTGAACTCGGCCGCCGAAGGGGGTGAGGACCACGATGCGCCAGTCGCCCAGCTCGTCCCGGAACCTTTGGACGACGATGCGGCGGTCCGTCGGCACCGAGCCGGCGGCCCCGAGCTCCTCGGCGACATACGCGAGGACGTTCTCGGCCGCCAGGTCGTCCAGGTCGTGGTTCTGCAGCAGCCGCTTGCGGGCGCGCTCCCGCCCTCGCGCGCCGCCGGCAAGGTCCGTCTCGATATCGCGGGTGAACTCACCCAGCGCCCGGCCCAATTCGATCGGCCGGCCGAGACCATCGCCGTGCCAGAACGGGATCTTGCCGGGGACGCCGGGCGCGGGCGACACGACTACTCTGTCGGGCCGGATCTCCTCCACCCGCCAGCTCGTGGCCCCGAGAGCGATCACCTCGCCGACGCGGCTCTCGTAGACCATCTCCTCGTCGAGCTCACCGACCCGCCGGCCGGGCGTCCCCGCCTCGCCGACGAGGAACACCGGATAGAGCCCGCGATCGGGAATCGTGCCTCCACTGGTGATCGCCACGGTTCTGGCATCGCGGCGGCCCTCCACGCGCCCAGTCTCGCGGTCCCAGACGACTCTCGCCTTCAGATCCGCGAATTCGTCCGAGGGATACGCGCCGGCGAGCATGCCCAGGACGGACTCGAAGGCGTCGCGGGTGAGGCTCTCGTATGGCGCCGCCCGCCGAACCGTATCGAACATCTCGTCGGCGTCCCAACCGTCCCGAACGGTCATGGCGACGATCTGCTGGGCGAGCACGTCGAGCGGGTTCCGGGGAAGCCTGGTCTCCTCGATCGCCCCGGTGTGCATCCTGGCCGTGACCACTGCCGTTTCCAATAGATCGCCGCGGTACTTGGGGAAGAAGACGCCCCGGCTGGGCTCGCCGACCTGGTGACCGGCACGACCCACTCGCTGCAGCCCACTGGCGACGCTCGCCGGCAATTCGACCTGGATCACCAGGTCCACGGCCCCCATGTCGATGCCGAGTTCCAGGGAGCTGGTGGCGACGATGGCCGGCAGTCGCCCGGCCTTGAGCGCCTCCTCTATCTGGACGCGTTGCTCCCGGGCAAGCGAGCCGTGATGAGCCCGAACCAGCTCTTCGCCGGCCAGCTCGTTGAGCTTGTTGGCCAGCCGCTCCGCCAACCGGCGGGAGTTGCAGAAGACGATCGTGGAATGGTGCTCGCGAATGAGTTGCAGGATCTGGGGATGGATCGCCGGCCAGATGCTGTGGCGCGCCTCCGGGCCGTCGACGGGGCCGCCGGGCTGGTCTTCCGGCGGCAGCAGCTCGCCGAGCCTGCTCATGTCCTCGACGGGGACCCGGACCGAAAGTTCGAGGGCCTTGCGCGAGCCGGCGTCGACGATCTCAACCGCCCGCGACTCCCCCGCCCTGCCGGGCCCGATGCCGCCCAGGAATCGCGCGATCGTCTCCACGGGTCGCTGCGTCGCCGACAGGCCGATGCGCTGGGGCGGCTTCGCGACCAGCTTCTCCAAACGCTCCAGGCTGAGTGCCAGGTGGGCACCGCGCTTCGTGCCCGCCAGGGCATGAACCTCATCCACGATCACGTGCTCGACGCCGCGAAGGATCTCGGCGGCCTGGCTCGTCAGGATGAGATAGAGCAATTCGGGCGTGGTGATCAGGATGTCCGGCGGATTGCGGACGAGGTGCCGGCGCTCGTCGGCCGGAGTGTCGCCCGTCCGTACGCCCACCTCGATCGGGAGCATCGGTTTGCCCAGCCGTTCGGCCGCCAGCCGGATCCCCGCCAGCGGAGTCCGCAGGTTTCGTTCGACGTCGTAGATGAGCGCCTTGAGCGGCGACACGTACAGGACCCGGACGGCCGGGGTCCTGGGTCGCGGCTCGCGGCTCAGCCGGTCCAGGGTCCACAGGAACGCGGCCAGGGTCTTGCCGCTACCGGTAGGGGCGTGGATCAGGGTGTGGCGTCCGGCCGAGATGCTGGCCCAGCCCCCGATCTGGGCCGGGGTAGGGGCCTCGAAGGCCGAGCGGAACCATTCGGCCACGGCCGGGCCGAACGGGTCCAGAGGGTCGTCGCGCCTTGAGCGCGGTTCGGTCGAGACAGCCACGAGAGGCCCAGTATAGGCGGGACCACCAGATTAGACCAGCCGTTCTAATAGTGGCTCCGCAGGCCTGGCATGCGTCCGGCTGTCAGCGCGTCAGTCCCGCCCAGGCGGCCCTCCTTCCTCGGTTTCCGACCCCGGCGGCGCCCATGACGAACGGGCGGACCGCTTGCGCGGCCCACCCGTTGATTACCTATGTTGGTCGGTCAGCCCCATCGGTCATGCCGAGGGGCTGACCGGCGGTTTCAGGAGCGGATGTTGCGTCGCTGCGCGTACACCCCGAGAAGCCCGATGCTGCCCAGGCCGAAGCAGATGAGCAGGGCGAACAGCGGGCTGCCGTTGCTCGGCAGGCCGTTTCCGGTGGAAGTCGAAGGCGGCGTGGCCGAAGCCACGGCCGTTTCGCCCGCGACGACCTGGAACGGCACGACGACCTCGACGCTGGCCGTGTCGACGGCCACCTGGGTGGCGAAGTAGCCCCGAGCGGTGGCCGTGTTGACAACTTCGCCGGCGGTGACGTCGTCGGCAGTGACCGTGTAGGTCGCGGTGCAGACGATCGAGTCACCAGGTGCGAGCGTCGCCGTGGCCGGGCAGCTCACGCTGGCGATCTTGCTGTCGGTCACGGTGAACGGCCCGTCGAGGGTCACGTTGCCGGTGTTGGTGATGGTGTAGGTGTAGTGCAGCGTGTCTCCGGCGGCCGAGAACATCGACTCAGCGGCGGCCTTGACCAGCTCGAGACCGCTGGACTGGGCCAGCGGGACCGTGACCGTCACGGGGGTGCTGGAGATCTTGGTCGCGTTGTGGTAGCCGCTGCCCGTGGCCGTGTTGGTGACACTGCCAGCGTTCAGGTCGTCGGCCGTAATGGCGTAGCTGCCTGTGCAGGCGATGGAGTCACCCGGATCGAGGCTGGCCGTGCTCGGGCACGACACCGACGGGATCAAGTCATCGACGACGGCGAAGGGCGCGACCAGCGTCACGTTGCCATCGTTGCTCAGGGTGTAGTCGTAGGTGATGACGTCGCCGACCGAGTCGAAGGTGCCGGCCTCGGCAACCTTGGCCAGGCTGACGTTGGGGTTCATCGCCTGGACCGTCTGATGAAGTACAGACGAGGTGCTACCGGCATGGGTGCCGTCGCCGCCGTAGACGGCCGTGATCGATCGGTTGCCGACCGCGAGGCTGCTCGTCGTCAATGTCGCAACACCGCCGGAGAGCGTCCCGGTGCCGAGCGACGTCGCGCCGTCCATGAAGGTCACAGTGCCGCCGCCCGCGCTGACGGTCGCCGTGAAGGTCACGGCCTGGCCGAAGATCGACGGATTGAGCGACGAGGCCACGATGGTAGTCGTGGCAGTCAGCGGCAGGCTGACGACGATCGTGCCGTTGCCCGTGTTGAAACTGTTGTAGTTCGTGTTGCTGTTGCAGTTGGAGTTGTTGTCGTAGTCGCGCACCGTGAGGGTGAACGATCGGGAACCGGTCTGGGTCGCCGCGGTCGTGGACAGCGAGAAGGTCAGGGTGCCGTCGTGGCCGTGGGCGATCTGGACGCAGTTGTGTGCCGACAGCGTCAGTCCGGTGGTCGTGGTCGAAATCGAATAAGCCCTGAAATAGCGGTCGTTGTGGCTGCTGGTGTTATGAACCTGAGCGGTGAACGCGGCGGTGTTCCCGCGCACGACTGGACTTGGAGTCTGACTCGCGTTGCTCACCGTAACGGTGCCTACCGAAGCCGCTGCGCTTCCGACCATCGCGACGGCCAGCAAAGAGCCGGCGGCTATCGCGAGACCGAGTCGAGCCCTCATTCGCATGCTTGGTGCCATTCCGCACTCCTTCTGGGCGTCCGAGCCGAGCACGGCCGACGCCGTCTACGGTCGAATGACCAGGCGAGCGTACCGTCGGAATGGGTAGGTGGTCCAGTACTTTGAGCCGACTGTGTTGCCTACCCGCACAGGTATTTGCGGGATCCCGCGTACTGCAAGGCCGCCATTACTCCTACTGCGACCTACGTAGAGGCCCTCCGGTCCGCGGGCGACGCGACGCCCGAATGCATCTGACCGCCGACCGGACGTCAACAAGCCGCCGGCTGGCCCCCACGGCACGCCTGCCTGGCGGCCCCGAAGGAGTCCTCACCCTTGTTGGGTGAGGGAGGCGGACAAATAGAGACGGCGAGCCAGATCGGCCCGCCGTCTCGGTGTGCAGGGAGGAATGAGGGGGGACGGCCTCTCCCTGCCAGTTGTCTTTGGCTGAACCCTATCCGAGGGCGTACTTGACGACCGGGATCCTCTGCATGACCGGGAGCTTGGCCACCGCGGTGTCGAGGGCGTAGGCGCCCGCGCCGACGTAGGCGATCACGAGCGCGATCAGGCCGTAGTAGAACTGCTCGTTGAACGGGCCGTTCGCGAAGCTCCAGTTCGAGACGAAGAGGAGGGCCATCAGGATGGTGCCCATCACGCCGGCGAAGCGGGTCGCGAGGCCGATGATGAGGGCGACGCCGATGGCGATCTCGCCGAATACGACCAGCGTATCGAATAGAGAAACGAGAGATGTGTTGGCCGCGAGAGACGCCCAGAAGTCATGGGTCGGGTTGACGACCGTCTTGGGGTCGCTGCCCAGCCAGGTGCCGGTGGTACCAAACTTCAGGTAGCCCAGCGAGGTGAACGGCTTGCCGCTCGCCCACATGAAGAACTTGTCAAATCCGGCAAAAGCGAGGCCGATTCCCAGGCCCGCCCGCAGGATGAAGATCCCACGATCCTTCGTATCCATTGCTTTCCCTGCACCTTTCGCTGCCGGTCTTCCGCTCCTGGAATGCCCAGGAGCCCGACCGATTTAGCCTTCCGGTCCGGCGCTTCGGTCTCCCGGGTCGCCCGACCGATTTGTCTCGATGCATTGAATGTAGAGGTGATTACTGTTTGCTCGGTGTGCCAATGGTCCCGAAAGGAATAGTCCGACCGGACTCTTGAACACCGGGATAGTCAGTATTTGTTGTTTAGCACAAGGTTGGGCCGCCGCGTAAATAAATACTTACGTAGTTAGGATTATCTCAGCCTGATGTGTGGCGACCGACTCTGGGCGGCCCGGCGGTGATGCGGGCTCGACACGCCGGGCGCCGCTTGGCCGCGGCCGACGACCGCGCTAAAGGGCCGCCAGCCACTCCTGGATGCGGGCCCCCAGCTCGCCGTTATCGACCGGCGGGACGACCACCGCGACGCGGGCATCCGGGTCCACCGCCGCGATCCGGGTCGGGGCCGGAGCCACGGTCATGCCGGCGCGGTGGGCAAGGGCCTCGGCCACTCCCCGGCGCGCCGCCCGGGGAAGCGGATCGATCGGATCGCGATCGGCGACAGTGTGGAGCGCGACCAGTGCCCGGCCGCCGCGGGCAGCCTCGTCGACCACGGCACGGAGCATGGCCGTGGCCAATCCGCCTCGCCGGTACTCCGGCGCCACTCCCAGGGCCACGAGCCGCAGGGCGCCGTCGACCGGGCCGGGCGCCGCCACGGCAACCCCGACGAGCCGCTCCCCGGCGACGGCGCCCGCCGCCACGGCGCCCTCGACCAGAGCCGCCTTCAGGATGCCGGCGGCTTCGGACGGATCGGCCGGGGCGATGACGCGTGGCGCCAGCTTCAGCGTGTCGAGCGAGGCCCGCGTCAGCTGCGCGCTGACCGTCGGCGTCTCCCGGCGGGCCGGCGGCGCTTCTGCCGCCGGCGTTGCGGGCGGCACCGACTCGCCAGCGCCCTCGTCGAACCGCCACCAGCCTCGGCTTCCGGCAACGTCCAGCAGGGCCGGCACCATGACGGTCCTTACAAGAGAAACCGTTCGCCCGACCCGTTCGGCCGCCGCCAGACTCACCGATTTCTCCGGCGGCAGGTCGGCGGCATCGTCGAAAGTCTCGGGCAGGGAGGCATCGTTCCATCGCGCTGCGTCGCCCTCCCATCGAGCCCGCCACGCCTCGGGCAGCCGCGCCGGAGCGTCCCGATGCGCCCCGGCAAGCCAGGTCAGCGCCCAGGCTCTCGGAACGACTCGATAGATCGCATAGCCGCCTCCGCCGGTCGCAAGCCATCGTCCGCTCGCGTAACGATGCGCGACCCGGTCCACCAACCGGGCGGCCTCGCCCATCACCGTGGTCGTGAGCGCGAGATGAGCCAGCGGATCCCAAGCGTGGCCGTCGGCGCCGTGCTGGCTCACGACAATGTCGGGGCCGAATGCGGCCGCGAGCGTGGGAACCAGGGTCCGGATCGCGGACAGCCACACCTGCGGGCCGGTCAGAGGCTCCATCGGAACGTTGATCGATGTTCCCGCCGCAATCCCCTCCCCCATCTCGTCCACGAAACCGGAGCCGGGGAAGAGCGACCGGCCCGACTCGTGGAAGGAGATCGTCAGGACGCCTGGGTCGGAGTAATGAAGTGCCTGGACGCCGTCGCCGTGGTGGACGTCGAGGTCGACATACAGGACCCGCAAGCCCTCGCGCCTGGCTCGAGCAATGGCCAGGGCGACGTCGTTGTAGATGCAGAAACCGCTCGCCCGCGCCCGCATGGCGTGGTGGAGTCCGCCGCCGGGATGGTAGGCGTGGCTCACGTCACCGCGCAGCACGGCTTCGATGGCGCGGATGGAACCTCCGGCCACGGCCGCCGCGGCCTCGTGCATGCCGGCGAAGGCGGGGTCGTCACCCGGCCCGATCCCGGCTTCCGGCGGGCCGCCCGGATCGGCCGACAAACGGCGCACGGCGGCCAGGTAGTGGGCCGTGTGGAGCCACTCGAGTTCGGCGTCGGGCGCGGGCTCCGGCGCGAGTCCGGGCACGGCCCCGACGGCACGCAGCAGGTCGATGCCCGGCCCGAAGCGCCGGGGACTCAGGGGATGGGCCGGCCCGAAGTCGTAGTCGAGCGAGCGGGGCCCGAAGACCAGGAGCGGTCCGTCAGCCATGACTCACCATTCGCCCATCATCGCGCATAGATCGATCGGAGTCTCCCGCAGTCGCGGTTGGCGGCGCCCACGCCCGGCAGCCGGCCGGCGCCCGGGGTTACCCTGCCGCCATGACCGCTCGCGCCACCACGCTCCTGATCCGCCCCGCCCGCCCCGATGAGTTCGAGGCGCTCGGTGAGCTCACGGTGGCCGCATACCATTCGCTCCCCACCGAGATGCCGCACCAGCAGGTGTACGACGAGCGGCTCCGAGACGTGGCCACCCGGGCCGCCACATCGTGCGTGCTGGTGGCCGTGGGACCCGCCGGAGAGCTGCTCGGCGGCGTGACATACGTGAGCGGGCCGGAGGATCCCCACTCCGAAGAGCTGCGGGAGGGCGAGGCCGGCATCCGGATGCTCGCCGTCGACCCGGCCGTCCAGGGCCGCGGCGTCGGACGCGCCCTGACCGGGGCATGCATCGATCGGGCCCGCGCTTCCGGCCGGCGGCGGATCATCCTCCATACCGGCGACTGGATGGCCGCGGCCAAGCACCTGTACGAATCGCTCGGGTTCGAGCGCCAGACGGCCATCGACTTCTCGCCGGCGCCCGGCATCGACCTGCTCGGCTATTCGCTCGACCTGACCTAAGAGACGCCCCTCGAGGCAGGCCCTCGCTAGTCGATCGAGGGAAGCGTGGCCCCGGCAGCTGCCGGGGGTGCAACCTCCGCCGGGCGACCCGAGGCTCCGCCGCCGGCTCGATCGCCGATCCGCGGGACGCGACCCCTGAGGACCGCCACGGCTGCTACCGCCTGAACCCCGAGAGTCACGGCGCCGTTCATCACGAGCGCGACGGGCGTGCCCCAGAGGCCGCCGAAGCCGCCCGTGAGCCCGTTTCCGATCGGCGTCGAACCGGCAAATACGGTCGTGTAGACGCTCATGACCCGACCGCGGAGCGGCCCCGGCACGGTGATCTGGATGAGCGAGTTGGCGCTTGCGGCTGTGGCGATGGCACCCACACCCGAGAAGAAAACAGCGACGAGCGCAACCGGAAAGAACGTCGTGCTGGCAAGTACGATCTCGGACACCCCGAGCACCATGCCGCCGCCGATGAGTACGCGCAGGCGCGGCCGCTCCAGCGTGGCGACCGCCAACGCGGCGATCAGCGCGCCGGCGCCCATCGCGGCAAACAGGAGACCGTATCCGTTCGAGCCGACGTCGAGGACCCTGGCGGCCATGACCGGCAGGACGACGTTGAAGTTCATGCCAAAGGTGGAGACGAACCCGATCACGCCGATGGCGAGCAGCACGACCGGCGTGTGCCAGACGTAGCGCAGGCCTTCGGCCAGATTCCCGCGGATCGCACCAACACTCCTCGGCATGGCCAGCCGCGTTCCGGGCATCAGTTCGCTGTCACGCATCGCCAGCAGCCCGACGATGACCGCACCGTAGCTGAGGCCGTTCAGGATGAAGCAGAGGGCGGTACCGAGCACGCCGATCAGGACTCCGGCGATCGCGGGACCGACGATGCGGGCTCCGTTGAACACGGCGGAGTTGAGGGCGATCGCATTGGCGACATCGTCCGGACCGA
This sequence comes from uncultured Chloroflexia bacterium, assembly GCA_963789725.1. GTDB lineage: Bacteria > Chloroflexota > Limnocylindria > Limnocylindrales > CSP1-4 > Fen-1039. The sequence continues at coordinate 479,501 of CAWBLU010000004.1, read as the reverse complement.
CCATTTCGACGATGAACGACTGCCGGGTAGGCATGTCTATCGAGTTGACGATGCCCAGCAGGAACGCCAGAAGGAAGATGTGCCAGACGGCGACTACATGGAAGTAGTCCAGCCCGCCGAGGGTCAGGGCGAGCAGACCAGATGCGACTTGCGTGCCGATCACGGTCATGCGTTTCGGCCAGATGTCGGCGACGATCCCGCCGAAGAGGCCGAAGATCATGACCGGCACGAACTGCACGACTCCCAGCAAGCCGATGTACACGACTGCCTGGTCCCACCCGACGAGCGTCCCCAGCAGCCAGCCCTGGGCCAGGGTTTGCATCCAAGTCCCGCTCACGGAGATGAGCTGGCCGAAGAAGAAGAGGCGGAAGTTGCGGTGCTTGAGCGCACGCCCGGTCGCCGTCAGCCGGACCCGGCCGCCCAGCATCATCGGGCGTCGTCGCTTTCCGATGATCGGAGTCCGATCGGCGCGGCAGCGCTCGCCGCCGAGGGGCCGGAGATCGCATGCTCGGTCGCCTCGATCTCGGCGATCCGGGCCAGGCTGCGCCGCCGTCGGGTCTCGGTCTCGTCGACCATCGCCTGCAGACGTTCGATCTTGGTCCGGAGCGTTTGAGTCTGACGCTTGAAACTCGCAACGCGTTCGCGCAGCAGCCGAAGTCGTTCCACCGGGTCGGCGGTCGCGTGGTAGGCGGCGTGGTCGCGCTCGCGCGCCTCCTCGTCCTCGAGCAGCTTCGAGATCTCCGCCAGCGAGAAGCCGGCGTCGTCGCGCAAGCCCTTTATGAACCGCAGCCGTTCGAGGTCCGAGTCGTCGAAGAGGCGGTAGTCGCCCTCGGATCGGGCTGCCGGACGCAGGAGGCCCATCTCTTCGTAGTAGCGGACCGACCGAGTGGTGAGTCCCGCCTCGGCCGCGGCTTCCTGGATCCTCAGCAGCCGCACACCTCCGGGCGGCTGCGCCTTCGTCTCGGTCACGCGTGGATCTTAGCTCAACCTTGCCGTTTACGTGAAAGTTTAGGTTGGAGGCCGGGGCGGGCTGTCGCCTGCCTCGGCCGACCGCCGGGAAAGGGCTCGATCTGCCGCCGGACGGGCCCTACGGGAGCGAGGTCCGACTCCGGCCTTAGCCCGCGAGCCGGTCGCCTCTGAAGTTGCGCTATCGTCGCGGCGTGTCCGTAGCAGCCGCGCTCAACGAAGCGACTCTCGTCCTGGCCGTCGACGCTCTGGCGAGGCTCGATCCAGACCTCGGCGCCATCGTCGACAGGTTCGGTCCGCCGCCGCTGTGGAACCGGCCGGAGGGGTTCGGCACACTCGTCCACATCGTCCTGGAGCAGCAGGTGTCACTTGCGTCGGCCCAGGCCGCGTTCGATCGGCTTCGTGCCGCCGTCGACGACCTGACGCCCGAGACCTTTATCGCGCTTGACGACGCCCGGTTGCTCGCGATCGGGTTCAGCCGCCAGAAGACGCGCTATGTGCGGGAACTGGCCCGAGCCATCTCCTCGGGGGCGCTGGACCTCGGCGCTCTCTCGACGCTGCCTGACGAGGACGTCGTCACCAGGCTCGTGGCTTTGAACGGCTTCGGGCCCTGGTCCGCCTCCATATACCTGATGGAGGCGCTGCTGCGGCCCGACGTCTGGCCGGCCACGGACCTGGCTCTGGTGGCCGCCGTCGTGGAGGCCAAGGGGCTGGTGAGCCGGCCGGACACGGCACGGATGGAGTCGCTCGCGGCGCCCTGGCGGCCGTGGCGCTCGGTCGCGGCCCGGCTCTTCTGGCACGACTACCTCAACCGCCGCCGGCGGAACCTGCCGGGCCAGCCTCTTCCGCCGCTCACGATGGACGGCGTCCTCAGCGAGGCCGCGAACGGCTGAATCGAGCCGATTTCCGTCCGATCCAGTTCAGCCGTGCCATACAAGCTGTCACTAGGCAGTCCCAGGCTGAGGACATGGAAACCGCCCGGTTGGTCCCGCTCCCGTCGACCTCGAACCGCCAGTCGAGCGTGCGTCTCGACGCGGACAGGCTCATCGTCGAGCACCTGGTTCTCGACGACTCGTCGCTCGTCGCCTTCGTTGCCGATCGTCCGGCAGAGGAGCGGGCCCAGTTGCTGGAGCGGGCCCTGCGGATCGGACTGACCGCGATCCAGAGCGTCGGCGTCACCGTAAACGTGGACGCGGTCCGGGCGGAATTCCAGGGCCTGCTGCGCCAGACCGAGGCCGCCAACGAACGGGCCGCCACCGCCCTTGACACGATGCTCCGCCAGAACTTCTCCGACGGCGACGGCCGCCTGCCGCGGACCCTGGAGAAGTTCCTCGGCGACAAGGGGCAGCTGCGCGGGTTCGTCGACGACCTGTTCGACGAAGCCAAGCGCGACAGCGCCATCGGCCGGATGAAGGTTCTGCTCGGGTCGTACTTCGACGGTGACGCCTCGCGCCTGGCGCTGCTGCTCGATCCCACCCGCCTCGGGTCGCCGCTGCACCAATTCCGGGTCGAGATGACGGATGGCTTCGCCAGGCTCAACGAACGGCTCTCCGCCATCGAGGCGGCCGCCTCGGCACGCGCCTCGGAGCGGTCGAGATCGGCGGCCAAGGGCGGCGATTTCGAGACCCTGGCCGAGGGAATGCTGGGCGAACTGGCGCGGGGCTCCGGCGACCTGATGGAGCGCCTGGGGACGGAGACTGGGGCGATCATCGGCTCGAAGAAGGGCGACTTCGTCCTGACGATCAACCCGGACGCCACGGCCGGGGTGGAGCTTCGGGTCGTCGTCGAGTGCAAGGACCGCTATGTCTCCGGTCGGGCCATGCGAGATGAGCTGCGCGAAGCCAAGACGAATCGTGACGCCGCCGTCGCCCTGGTCGTCTTCACGCCGGCCCATGCCCCGGCCGGGATCGCCCCGTTCGACATGCGCGCAGGCGACGTCTACTGCGTCGTGGACCCGGCCGCGCCGGACCCCGCGACGCTCGAGGCCGCGGTCAGGCTGACCAGGCTCCTCGCCCTCCAGACGCTCCGCAGCCACGACGTCGAGGTCGATGCGGCAGCGGTCGGGGAGGCTCTCAAGGGCGTGCGGGAGCAGTTGGAGACGCTTCGGGCGCTGAAGATGACGCTCACCTCGATCGGCACGAGCGCCAGGGAGGTCTATGCCGGCCTCGATCGCATGCGCGACGGCATTCTGGCGCGCCTGATCGAGGCGGAGACGGAGCTCAAGGCCAGGTAGGCGCGCCGGTTCGGGGCGCGTTGCCCGCTTCGCGGCCGGGCGGCGGTGCGGAACACTGGGCGTCGCCCTCTGGACAGCGCCCGGGGCCGCGCTATGCTCGGGCTTCGCGGGCCCACCGAGAGGGCCCGGCGTTCCGCAAGGAGCTGCCCAATGGCGCGTTCGATGTGGAAGGGGGCCATTCAGTTCGGCCTGGTGACGATTCCGGTAAAGCTCTACGTGGCCACGGAATCCAAGGGCGTGAGCTTCAACTTGCTGCACGCCGAGTGCCACGGCCGGATCCAGATGAAGACCTACTGCCCGACAGACGAGGTTTACATCGAGCGCGGAGACACGGTCCGCGGCTACGAGGTAGCCCCCGGCCAGTATGTCGTCGTAACCGACGACGATCTCGGCGCGGTGCCGCTCAAGACGGTCCGCTCCATCGAGATCCAACAATTCGTGCCCGTGGATGCGGCAGCCGAGTCGACGCGTTTCGTCAAGCAGGCCTACTACCTGGAACCCGAGCCCGTCGCGCGCAAGGCTTTCTACCTTCTGAAGCAGGTGCTGGCCGAACGCGGCCTGCGGGCTATTGCCAAGATCGTGCTCAGGGACCGCGAGCAGCTGGCCGCCATCGACCCGTTCTCGTCGACCATGCTCCTGTCGACGCTCTACTGGCCGGATGAAGTCCGCGGTGTCGGCGAGTTGCAGCTGCCCGAGGCCGAAGTGGAGGTCAAGCCGGCTGAGCGAGCCATGGCCGAGCAACTGATCGACGCGATGGCCGGCGAGTTCGACGCGTCGGCGTACCGCGACGAGTATCGCGAAGCCCTGCTCGACATCATCGAGGCCAAGGCGGAGGGCGCGGAAATCGCCCAGCCGGCCCCCGCACCAGTGAGCAATGTGACCGACCTGATGGCCGCTCTCGAAGCCAGCGTTGCCGCCGCGAAGGCGACCAGAGCCGCGGCCCCACCCCAGGCCATGGCCGAGGCCAGGACACGGCCTGCCCGCAAGACGGCTCCGAAGCCGATCGAAGAGGAAGAAGCGGAAGAGGTCGCTCCGGCACGGCGCCGCAAGTCGGCCTAGCCGGGCGCCGGATCGACTGCCGGCGTCGCGCCAGGAGCGCGCCGACCGCCAGACCGGCAGCGTCGCATCGGCCACATTTCCGTGCGCTACGCTTCGGAGTATGTCCGCGCATCCGTGGCCGCTCTTTGATCTGCGGCTGAGAACCCCGCGGTTGGAGTTGCGCTTGCCCACGGACGACGACCTTCTCGAACTGGCCGCCGTCGCCCGTGCAGGCGTCATGGACGAGGGCGAGACGTTCTTCGCGGTTCCCTGGCACGAGATCCCGTCGCCAGCCTTCGAGCGACAGTTCCTTCTCCACTGGTGGGCCGTGCGCGGCGGCTGGAACCCGAAGAACTGGAACATCGGCTTCGCCGTAGTCGCCGACGGCCGGCCGATCGGGATCCAGGACCTGCTGGCTCGCGACTTCGGCATCCGGCGGACCGTCGTGACCGCCAGCTGGATCGGGCGCCATCACCAGGGCCGCGGCTACGGCACGGAGATGCGGGCCGCGGTGCTCGCCCTGGCCTTCGACGGTTTGGGCGCCGAGGTCGCGGAGTCCGGCTTCTTCCCCGGCAATTCCGCCTCTGCCCGCGTGTCCGAGAAGCTCGGCTACTCCCCGAACGGCGAGGACGTCTGGGCGGTGTCGGGCACGAGATCGGTCGAGCAGCGTCTCCGCGTCGAGCGCGACGCCTGGCGCCGCGACCTGGTCCCTGTCACGATCGAGGGCCTGGAGCCGTGCCTGAAGCTATTCGGCGTCGGCGACATGGGGCCCGACGAATGGACTGCCTTCTAGCCGACCGGTCGAACCCGCCGGCGCCCACCAGCCGCCCGAACCCCCGGTCCCGGCGCAATGAGCTTCGAGCGGGTCAGCGCTCCCCGGCGCGGCGGCCGACGAACCACCAGGCGAAGGGGAAGATCCCGGCCGCGATGGCGAGCTTGATCGCGTCGCCCAGCACGAACGGCAGGAAGCCCTTGTCTATGGCCGTCTGGGGAGACATGTTGGCTGCCACAGCCAGCCAGGGCACGCCGACGGCGTAGATCACGACTTCGCCGAGGATCATGGCCGCGATGGCGCCCCGGATGTGGCGATCCCAACCCATCTCCGCAAGCCACCCGACAAGGGCACCGGCGAGGAGGAAGCCGACCAGATACCCGCCCCGCGCCCCGAGAACCACCCCGGCCGAGTCGAGCCCGACGATGTTGCTGAGGCCGTGCGACTGGCCCGCGTATACCGGCAGGAACAGGCCGAGCAGAAGGTACAAAGCCACCGACAGCGCGCCGCGGCGAAGGCCGAGAGCGCCTCCGACCACCAGGACCGAAAGGGTCTGCCCGGTGACCGGAACCGGATTGTTCGGCAGCCAGAACGCGACGTTCGCGGTCAGGGCGATGAAGACGGCCCCGACGCAGATCAGGGCGATATGGCGGAGTCGCGCGCTGATGTGCTCGCCGATCGTGATCGGGACGAGGAAGTCCGCGATGGTGATGCCGCGCTCCGCGGCCGGAAGGCGATTCAGCTGATGGGTCGCGAGCATGCGTCGTTGATCCTTCTGCGGCGCGGCTGCGGCGCTGTCCCTAGCGATACCATTCTCCTGGCTCTCGCGGAGTGTAACAAACGCCGCGGCGCCTGCGGATCGGGCCGCGGCCGTATCCTTTGGCGCTACTCGTGCTGGAGCGCCCGCACGATGGAGACGCGGCTGGCCAGTCCGGCCGGGTAGATCGAGGCCAGCAGGCTGATCGCGAAGCCGAAGCAGATGGCTGCGGCTATCGATTGCCAGGGTGGATCGAAGATGAGGCCGAAGCCCGCGCTCGACCAGGCCACGAGCAGGACGCCGACGACGAGCCCTACGGCCGCCCCGACAATCGCGCCGACCAGACCGAGTACGCCCGCCTCGATGATGACCATGCCCCAGACCTGGCGGCTGGTCATGCCGGTAGCCCGCAGCACGCCGATCTCGCGGACCCGCTCGAGCACGCTCATCGAGAACGTGTTCACCATGCCGAGGCCGGCGATCAGGACGGCGATCAGCGAGAGAGCGTCGAGCAGCCTGAAGATGCGGTCGAGCGCATCGCCGACGGTTCCGGAGACCCGCTCGAGCTGGTTCGGCTCCAGGGCGTACGAGATGGCCGTCGAGTCGAGGACGGGTCGGGCGGTCGCTTCCCGGCCGGGGGCGTACCGCACGGCATAGAAGTCCGCGCCGCTGACGCCGAACTCGGACAGGGCGTCCGACCAGCCGACGAGGATCGCCTCCTGGGCCCCGCTCGGGATCGAATGGGTGACGACGCCGACAACCGTCAGTTGCGTGAGCGTAGGCCCGGTCGCGAATTCGATCGTGTCGCCCAGGCCGATGCCGGCGGCATCCGCGAACGATTTCGGGACGATGGCCGAACCTGTCGAGTCGAGGGCATCGAGTGCGGTCGTTCGATCGCCCGAGGCGAAGTTGAGCCGTCCGTCCGTGAGGTAGTCGTGCCCGACGATCGCCGCGGCCTCCTGGCGCAGCACCGTCTTCTGCCTCCGGCCGCCGTTCTGCGTCGTCGACACGTACGGCACGCCGAAGAGGCCGACCGGGGAAACGGACTCCACCCCTGGCGTCTCGGCCAGCCGCTCTCCGATCGGGTCGGTCGTCGAGAATGGCCGGATCGAGGTTAGCAGCTCGCTGCCCGGAATCGTCTCGGCCAGCCAGTTCGACCCGATCTTCCGGATGTCCTGGGCGGCCGTGCCAAGGGCCACCACCATGGCCAACCCGACGACCAGCGCACCGACCGTCAGAGCGGTCCGGCTACGATCTCGCGACAGCGAGCTGCGGGCCAGCCGCTCCTCGTTCCGGAAGACGCGGAAGGGCAGGCCGCCCAGGACGACGAGCGGCCCGAGCAGCCGTGGCACCAGGAGGACGGCCAGGAGGAGCAGTCCAAAGATCGCTAGAGGCCCCCAGGCTCCGGATCCGCCACCGGTCGGCAGGCCCCCGACGGCGGAACCTCCGCCCGAACCGCTCGGCCACACCGCCAGCGCGGTGATGGCCAGGACGCCGAACACGACGACCAGCCAGCGCAACCTGGCGGCGCCCGCCGCAGCGCCCTTGGGACCGCGGCGGAGAGCTTCGACCGGCGGGATACGCCCGGCTCGCCAGGCGGGCTCCAGCGAGGCCGCGAGCGTGAGAACGATGCCGATGACGAGGGCCATCGTCACCGTGCCCGGCGAGAGCGAAGGTGCGGCCAGGGCTATGGGACCCGAGGAGCCGACCCACGACAGAGTCAGAACGGCCAGTCCTATTCCCGCGGCGACTCCTACGAGCGAGCCGGCCACGCCCAGGGCCACGGCCTGGAGCAATACCAGACCCATCACCTGCGCACGGGTCGTCCCGGCTGCCCGGAGCAGGCCGACGTCGCGGGAACGCTCGGCCACGGTCATGGACAGGGTGTTGAAGATCAGGAACGCGCCCGCGAACAGGACCACCGCCGCGACCAGCAGGAGCGCGCTGCGGAAGTCGGCCATCTCGCTGCGAAGAGACGCGGCGAGATCGGCCGTGCGCGACACGAGGTATGGCTCGGTGGTAATCGATACGTCCAAGCTGGCGATCAGGTCATCGACGGCGACGCCGCCCGCGGCACCCAAATCGACGCGCGTGACTCCGTCGCTGCCGAATAGGATCTGGGCGGACTCCAGGGGCATGAACACCAGCCTCCCACCCGCCTCCGGGAGCGGCCCGTCTCCGTTCACGATGCCTATGATCGTGTAGGCCTGCGGGCCCGCGGCGACCGTCCCGTTCAAGGTGATCGAGCTCCCGAGTCGATAGCCTTCCTGGTCGGCCAGGGTCTGGGTGACGAGGGCCGATTGAGTGTCGCCGGTTGCGAGCAGCCGGCCGGAGGCAAGCAACATGTCGTGCAGCCGGGGCTCCAGCACCGGGTCGATGCCGAGAACCGTGACCGGTGGGGGCAGCTTCGCGGTTGCCGTCTGGTTCGGACTGGCCGAGAGGTAGGTCCGGCGCTCAAGGGCCGGCGCCGCGACCGTTACTCCCGCCGTGTTCTCGATGATGTCGACCGTGACGCTGCTCAGGCCCTGCTCCTCGAGGGCGCCCACGCGCAAATCGGCATGGCCCATCTCGTCGGCGGCGGCCTGGTCGACGGCCGCGTCCATCGCGGCGCCCGCCGAGAGTGACGCGAACAGAACGGCCACCCCAAGGGCGATGCCGGCCACGGTCAGGAAGCTGCGCAACTTGCGTGCGCCCAGGCTCCGCCAGGCCAGCGACGAGAGGCGCCGCACCGGCTAGAGCCCCAGTTGGGCGAGGCGGGCGATCAGCGGTCCGGCATCGCGGTTCGAGCGGCGCCCAAGCTCGATTTCGTCGCGTATGCGGCCGTCGCCGACCACGAGGACGCGATCGGCATGGGCGGCGGCTCGGGCCTCGTGAGTGACCAGGACGATTGTCTGGCCCAGGTTGTCGCAGGATCGCCACAGCTCGTCGAGAATCTCGCCGCCCGTGGCGTAGTCGAGGTTGCCGGTGGGTTCGTCGGCCAGCAGGATCGCCGGCCGTCCGACCAGGGCGCGGGCGAGGGCGACTCGCTGCTGCTCTCCGGCCGACAGCTGGTCGGGCCGGTTGCGTTCGCGGCCCGTCAAGTCGACCAGCTCCAGGACTTCCTGGATGCGCGCCGCCGCCTCGCCGCGGCGCGGGTCCAAGCCGGCGATCGTGAATGGCAGAGCCACGTTCTCGTATACGTCGAGCAACGGGATCAGGTTGAAGAACTGGAAGACGAAGCCGGTCTTCTCGCGCCGCAGCCGGGTGGCCTGCGTATCGCTGAGATGGCTGACGACTTCGCCGTCGAGGACGACCTCGCCGCTGGTCGGCCGGTCCAGGCCGCCGAGCAGCTGCAGCAGGGTGCTCTTGCCCGAACCCGAGGGCCCCATGAGGGCGACGAATTCACCGCGTCGAACTCTCAACGAGACGCCCCGAAGCGCATCCACGTCGCGATTCCCGAGCCGGTACCGTTTGGTGAGGTTGCGAGCCTCGAGGATTGCCCCGGTGGCTTGCGCCATGTCGTTGGGTGAGCCGGCGGGCCGCGGGTCTGTCCCAGAAGAGGGGTGCGGTTGGATTGTCACATCCGCAGTGTAGCCAATCGACTTGCGGGCAGGCCACCCCCCGACCGGCCAGGTGACGGCCCATGCAGGGGTCCGGCGCGAGATCGCGCGAATCAGGCCTCGAGGACCCAGCCTACCAGCCGAACAGGCCGCCGAAGAGCCAGTGGAACAATGAGTCGAAGGGGCCCTGGGAAGTGGCGCTCTCGTGGACCCGCAGGCTCGTCACGCCATCACTCGTGGCGTCCGGCACGACGGTCGGCAAGTCCGGGCTCGGAGTCGCGGTCGGCGTCGCGGTCGGCGTTGGAGTCGGCGTCGGGGTGGGGGTGGGCGTTTCGGTTGGGGTCGGCGTAGGAGTCGGAGTAGCGGTCGGCGTCGGGGTCGCGGGCACCGCTGTCACCTTGGGCTTGGCTGTGGCACGCGGCGGTGCGGGCGTCTTGGCGGCGGGGGGCGCGGGAACTGTGACACCGCACGGGACGGCGAAGAGCACCGCATACAACTTGCGACCGTCCGGAGCCTGATACGCGCCGACACCCATTCGTGCCCAGGTCCCCAGGATGTTGGCCCGATGTGTGGGCGAGCTCATGAAGGCCGTTTCGATCCGGTTCGTCGCGACGCTGTCGCCAAAGGTGCTGAGACCGATGTTCTCGCCGGCGACCTTGAAGCAGTAGCCGTCCGCCTGCATGTAGGTGAAGACCATCTTGTTGTCGGGCGGGATCTGGTGGGAGAAGTAGTCCCGATCACCCATGTCCTTGGCTCGCCATTCGGCTTCCTTGTGAAGGTAGTTGTCGTTCACAAGGGCGTTGAGCCCGGCCGAAGCGCGATCCTGGTTGGTAAGCGCGAACAGCAGCTGCTCGTCGGCGGGGCTGAATTCCCCGGCGCCCCACGCCAGCGCGGATCCGGTAGCAGCGAGAAGAACGGCCGCACTCAGTGCGAACGCGGTGGTCGCGATCCGCAGACGGCGCGGCAGGCGGCGCGTCGCTGAGTGGGCAAGAGTGGTGTTGGCCAGCATATCGGCGATCTGATCCCTGCTAATGTTTTGACGTCACAAACGTACGCCCGCGGGGGCGCTTTGACCCCCGCCCGCAGGTCCGGGCGATGTCCGGCGGGTGGTACCAGTCACTTCTGCGCATCATTGACCGTTCGGGTAGGCCGGCCCGAAAGTCGGTGAAAAGACGGGGAATCCCTCTAAAGGAATGCCCTCGGGGCGCCGACTACCAGGAGTCCGGCAGACCCCGAACCGCCGGCCGGAACCGGGTCGACGAGCGGGCTGGAAGCCCCTCCGGACCAGCCCCGCCGGCCCACCCGCGCCGCCCGATTCGCGGCGCTCCTGTTCCAGCTGCCGCACAGCCGCTATACTCCCGGTCGCCCCATTCCAGGCCCGCCCGCAAGGGTGCTGCGACCTCGGGGCACGGTGGTGGCCTTAGCTCAACCGGCAGAGCAGCGGACTGTGGATCCGCAGGTTACGGGTTCGACCCCCGTAGGCCACCCCAACTCCCGAGGCGGAACCGTTCCCGCGATGCGGGAAGCGCCAACCGAGGGCCGGAGTCCGAGTGGGGCGAGCAGGTCTCCGACAGCGAGTACGCCGCACGGAATCGGTAGCCGCGATCACGACCATACCCGGCGGTGTCGACTCCTCGGTATGGGCCCGGATGCGACGCCGGCGGACGCCCATTTCGCCTTCGGCCGAGCCGCCGCCATCGCCCAGCCCGGCCGATGGAGCCGTCCGGCGGCATTTGCCTGCTTCGGCGGGCCGGTGTTACGCTGCCCGGACTTGACCCGTTGGGACTGCGATCCCTTCACCTAGGAGACCGGCAGTTTGAGCAACGCGGCGGCCACTGAGACCGATCTTCCTGCCCGAGGATTGGCCCACGCCATCTCCTGGTTGCGCGGATCCTCCGTATTCAAGTCAATCTTCGTCGTGGGTCCCGTGGCGGTCCTCGTGGCCGGCCTGCTGGTCGGCCTGCCGGCCAAGCCGGTGGCTGCCCAGGCGCTCCCCACCTTCGCTCCGCTTACGCCGCAGGGCGTCGCGCATCGCGGCGAGGGCAGCCTGCCTCTCGACGTTCCGTTCACGGTTCAATTCACCAAGCCGATGAACGCGAGCACGGTCGCCTCCGCTCTCACGATCACGCCTCAGGTCGGACTCATGTTCCAGTGGGACGTCACCGGTCAGGTTCTGTCCCTGGCTCCGGACCCGTACTGGCAGCCCAAGACGCAGTACACCCTGGAGATCTCCACCAACGCCACGGACCAGGAAGGGCTCGGCCTGGCGGAGCCGGTGAACGCGTCGTTCGAGTCCGGGGCTCCAACCTCCGGGATGATGACCACGACGAGGATCGTCGATGGTCGAGCCTCGCCGAGCACGGCGTTCCAGCTCACTTTCTCCCGGCCGGTGAAGCTCGCGACGGTCTTGATGCGGATGGGGATAAGCCCACAGACAGCCGTGACCATCACCGGTGACGACCCCACGGACATGACGTCGCAGGTCTTCACGATGACGCCGCGAGCCCCGCTCATGACCGACACCGAATATCAGATCATCTTCGCCGACGGCGGCACCGACTCCGCCGGCGCGACCCTTCAGCCGGTTCAACCGATCGCCGTCACGACGCTCAAGGCGCCGAGCGTCGTCCAGTTCACGCCCCAGGAAGGGACGGTTGTCCGCGACACGAACCAGCCGATCTCTATCCAGTTCTCGGTGCCGATGGACCAGAAGTCGACGTCGGCCGCCACGACGGTCTCGATGAACGGTCGGGGGATCAACGGCACCAAAGCCTGGTCCGCGGACGGCCTGACCCTCGTGTTCACGCCCAGGTACTCGTACCTCGTCGGCTCGCGCATCGTGGTCAACGTCGCCAAATCGGCCCGGTCTCTCGGCGGCCTCACGATGAACGCCGCGGTCGGAGTCACCTTCACGGTCCTCGCGCCGACGGCCCGCAAATACGCGTCGGGGACGAAGATCCCATGGAGCTCAGGCGGAATCGCGTCGTCGACCCGTCCGTGGCACGACGCCGAGCTCTACTACATGAGCCTGATGAACTGCACCCGCACGGGCGGCTGGGTGACCTCGAATGGATCCTGCTCTACCCAGACCCACCACACCCTGCCGTCGCGCGCCGCCCTGGCATTCAGCGACGCCATCGCCGACAAAGTGGCGCGGCCGTACGCCAAGGCCCTGGCCGACGCGGGTGCGCTGACTCACAACCTCTACGGCACCACGACCCATGGCAGGATGGCCGCCGGCGGCTTCCCGGGTGGCTCATGGGGCGAGAACATCGCCTCGCCGGGGAATGCCGGGGCCGGTGGCATGGTCTCGGTCGAGATCTTCTTCCAGAACGAATACTGGTGCCGCTGCGCCCACTACCTCAACATCATGAATCAGTACTTCCACAGGGCCGGCGTTGGGGTGTGGGTATCCAACGGCAAGGTCCGGGTCGCCATCGACTTCTACGGCTGACGCGCCCGAACCGCGAGGATGACACCGTTCGAGATCGGGGCCATCTTTGCCGCGGGGCTGGCGGCCGGGACGATAAACACGATCGTGGGCTCCGGCTCCCTGGTTACCTTCCCGACCCTGCTCGCCTTCGGTTTCCGCCCGCTCGACGCCAACGTCTCGAACACCATCGGCCTGGTGACCGGTTCGGTCAGCGGGGCCATCGGCTACCGGCGCGAACTGGCCGGCCAGCGGTCGCGAGCGGTCCGCCTGGGGCTCTCTTCCGGCCTGGGGGGATTGACCGGCGGCCTGCTGCTGCTCAGCTTTCCCGGCGCGTTCGAGGCCGTGGTGCCAATCCTGATCGCGGTGGCGCTCATCCTGGTCCTGGCCGGGCCCCGCCTGTCGACGGCGCTGGCGCGGCATCGACACGCCGAATCCCACCATTCGTGGCCGCTGGCGGCGCTGTTCTTCGCGACGGCCGTCTACGGCGGCTACTTCGGCGCCGGGATGGGCATCATCATGATTTCGCTGCTGACGATCTTCGTGCCGGACAACATCCAGCGTCTCAACGGCCTGAAGAATGTGCTGGCGGCACTGATCAACGGGATCGCGGCGGTCCTGTTCATTGCCGTCGGGGTCGGCGTCCACTGGGACGTGGCCGTGCTGATCGCGGCGGGCTCGATCCTGGGCGGCCAGGTCGGCGCCGGGGTCGGGCGGAGGCTCCCGGCTCCGGCCCTGCGCCTGCTTATCCTGGTCGTCGGGCTTATCGCCGAAGCAAAGCTCCTGCTCGCCTAGCGAGCGCCCGAAAATGGCCGGGGGCGACGGGAGGCGGGCCGTCTACGTCGGCGACGTCGGGCGCGGACCACGTTGGGCCCGAGGTCGGTCCCGGCTCGCCCGCCGCTGCCGGGTCGAAACCCGCAGGAGGCTCGCTCGCCTCGTCCGCCGCGATTTCGAATAATGCTCCGGCGGCGCTCGAGGGCAACGCATTAGGCAATCGGACCCAGAAGCTCGCCCCACCCTCAGGCCGGTTGAACGCGCCGATCTCCCCGCCGTGCTGCTCAACGATCCACTTGGCGATGGCCAGGCCGAGGCCCGTGCCACCCGCCGGCGCGTTGTCCGCCCGCCAGAAGCGATCGAACAGCCGGGGCAGGTCCTCCGGCCTGACGCCGGAGCCTTGATCGTCGACCTGGAGCAGTGCGCTCGCCGGTTCGGGCCGGACCCAGACGGCGACGCTGGAGTCGACCGGGCTGTGGCGGATGGCGTTGTCGACGAGAATCGTCACGAGCTGGCGCAGCCGGAGCGAGTCGCCGGTCACTGAGGCAGGCAGAGGATCCAGCACGACCGACACGCCTCGCTCCTGGCCGAGGGCGACAAGCATCGACGTCGCCTCCAGGGCCACATCAGCGAGATCGAGTTGCACTCGCTCGACCTGGACGACGCCCGAGTCCGTCCTGGCCAGCGTCAGCATGTCCTCGACCAGGGCGGTCATATGCGCCACCTCGGCGTCGATGTCGCCGAGCGCGTCCCCAACGTCCTCGACCTTAGTGTGCCGGTTGCGCTTCAGGTCCTCGACGCTGGCCCCGATGACCGTCAGCGGCGTTCGCAGCTCGTGGCTGGCGTTCGCGGCGAACTCTCGCTGCCGCTGCAAGGCCGCCTGCCGCCGATCGATGGACTGGCGGATCGGGACGAGCGCGCGGCCGGCGTACAGGTAACCGGCGAGGAGCGCGGCGAGGAGGGCCAGCAAACCACCGAACAGCAGGACCGTGGTCAGGATGTTGAGCAGCCCGACTTCACCGGATCGACTCTGCGCCAGCTGGACCTTGAAAGTCGGGGCCACCCCCGAGTAGTAGCTCATCACCCGGAATGGCGTACCGTCGGGCAGCGTGATGTTGCGAATGTCCCTGCCGGAGCCCGTGACCGCAGCCAGGCCCTGCCTGTCGGGCAGGCCGACCGGGAGAGAGATGGTTCGACCGGGGTTCTCGACGACATTTCCCTGCGGATCGACCAGGATCGGTATTACCCCGGCCCGCGAACCCGTCAGCGAGTAGGAGTAGTCGTCGGACCCGGCGCTGATGCGGCCCGTCGTGGCGATCTGATTGAGCTGGTCGATTCCGGCGTTCTGGAAGCGGTCGGCGACGACGACGTACGTAACCGCCCCGAGAACGACGAGGATCAGCAACGTTACGACCCCGCTGACCGCCATCAGCCGGAAGCGAGTCCGCCGCAGCAGCCGCAGGTCCTCCTCGGTCGCGCCTCGCGCCAGGCCAGAGGCTTGCTGGTCCGGACCCGATCGACGCAGCCGCCATCGCCAGGGACGCGGCAGGTCCGGGAGCCTCATCGATCAGCCCTCACGGAGGCGGTAGCCGACGCCGCGAACGGTCTCGACGCTGGTGGCGGCGTCCGAGCCCAGCTTCTCGCGGAGGAGATGGATGTATGCCTCGACGGTATTGGGCGTCAGGGCCACTCCGTATGGCCAGGCGTAATCGAGGAGCTGGTCGCGGGACAGAACCTGACCCGGCCGCCTCAGCAGGCACTCCAGGATAGAGAACTCGCGCTGGCTGAGATCCACCGGCTTGCCCGAGACGGTCACGCGCCGCGTGGTCTCGTCCAGTTCGATCGGCCCGGATTTCAAGGCCGTCGACTTCCTGGACGGCGGCCGGCGGCCGAGCGCTCGCAGCCGAGCCAGCAGCTCCTCGTAGGCGAACGGCTTGACGAGGTAATCGTCGGCGCCGGCGTCCAGACCCTCAACGCGGTCGTTGATCGAGTCGCGCGCCGTGAGCATCAGGATCGGCACCTGCGAGCCCTGCCTGCGGAGAGTCCGGGCTACTTCGAAGCCCGACTTGTCGGGCAGGCCCACATCGAGAATCACGGCGTCGAGTTCCAGCGGAGAGGTGGCGACCTCCAGCCCTTCTTCGGCCGTCAGGGCGGTTTCGACGACATGCCGATCCTGGCTGAGGAGCCGCTTCAGAAGGCGGCTCAGGCGAGCGTCGTCTTCGACGACGAGCAAGTGCACGATCTCCTCCTACGGTTGAGTGATGAGAATGTCTTTGGCCGTCAGTGTGCGTCCGCCAAGACCGCCGGACGCGCTCGGAGCGGGCGTTTCACTGGCCAGCGCGCTGGAGTCGATCTGAACGGTAACGCTCGTGCCGATCTTGACGTCGCTCGAGCTTGCCGCAGCGGCGGTGTGGTACGTGGTGTTGCCCGACAGGTCGATCGTAATCGAGTTGCCGTTGGCTTCCTGGATCGTGATAGACGTGGGCGTGATCGACTGGACGGTGCCGGTCACGCCGGCCGCCGCCCCACCGAGCGCGCCGCGGCCGCCGATGCCGCTGCCGAACTGGCCGGTGGAGAAAGTCTGGCCCGGGGCAAGGGACGGCAATGCGCCGCGGCCGAAGGCGGCGCGCCCGGTTGGATTCGCCGCCGCCGTGGCGCCGGGAGCGGTCAGGTGTCCAACCGCAAACCCGATCCCGCCGACCGCGACCAGGGCCGCGATGAACAGAAGGGCAATCGTCGTGCGGTCCTGCTTTGCGGGTGCTGCCGCCAGTGCCATCGGTTCTCCCCTTTCATTCATTGGAGCGTTCATTCGTATCGAAGGGCGACGACGGGGTCGAGGCGGGCGGCCTGGCTGGCCGGCCAGACGCCGAAGACGATCCCGACGACGAGACTGAATCCGACGGCGACTACCACAGTCGCCGGGTTGAAGATGAATCCCCAGCCGGCGTAGGCGCCTATGGCGAACGAGGCCAGGACGCCGGCCCCGATGCCGATGACGCCGCCGGCAAGCGAAAGTGCCAGTGCCTCCACGAGGAACTGGGACAGGATGTCGCGGCCGCGGGCGCCGATGGCTTTCCGGATGCCTATCTCTCGCGTTCGCTCCCGAACCGAGACCAGCATGATGTTCATGATCCCGATGCCGCCGACGAGCAGCGATATCGAGGCGATGCCGGCGAGCAGCAAGGTCAACACGTCGCTGACCGAGCTGACCGTGCCCAGAAGCTGCGCCTGCGTGGCGATGGTGAAGTCGTCGACGCCGTTGGTGATGCCGTGGCGCTGCTCCAACAGGGTCGTGATCTCGGCCGATACAGTCGCGATCTCGTCCTGGCTCGTGGCCGAGAGGCCGATCGCGGAGACGTTATCGCTCCCTACGAACAACTCGTGAACGGTCGACAGCGGAATGAGCACCTGGTCGTCGGTGGCCGTCGAGCCGCCCTTCGGCTGGAGGATCCCGATCAGCTGGAAAGGAAGCCCACCGACGAGGATCGTCGAGCCGATCGAAGACTCTGTCAGGCTCAGGTTGTCCGCCGTGGTGGCCCCCAGCACGGCCACGCGGAGGTTGTGATCGACGGCCGCGCCGTTCAGGAAAGACCCGACCCACATGTCGTAGGCGAAGACGGAGAGATAGCCCGGTGTGGTGCCGACGACGCGGGTCGTCTCGTTTTGCGCTCCCGCGACCACGAGCTTGTTGGTCGTCAATTCGGGGGCGATGTACTGGACGTTGGCGATGGTCGCGAGGGCGTTGGCATCGTCCAGGGTGAGAGTGGTGGCCGAACCGATGGCCCCGCGCGTGGCGCCGGTCCGGGTGAAGCCCGGGCTGACGGTCACGAGATTCGTGCCGAGGGACTGGAGACGATCGCTGATGCCCTTGGTCGCGCCCTGGGCGACGCTCACCAGGGCGACCACGGAGGCGACTCCGATGATGATGCCGAGCATCGTCAGGGCGGTCCGGAGCTTGCCGGTCCCGAGACGCGACAGGGCCAGGCCGATGAGGTCGGTGGGCTTCATTGCGGCACCGCCTGAAGCTGGCCATCGCGGAGATGGACGGCCCGGTCCGCTGCGGCGGCCACATCGATGTCGTGGGTGATCAAGACGATAGTCCGGCCGAGGGCATGCAGGACCCGGAACACCTCCAGGACCTCGGCTCCGGAATGGCTGTCCAGGTTGCCGGTAGGCTCGTCGGCGAGGATCAGCGCGGGCTCCGTCACCAGGGCGCGGGCGATGCCCACGCGCTGTTGCTGACCGCCGGAGAGCTCGGACGGCACGTGGCTTAGCCGGTCGCCCAGCCCCAGCCGCTCGAGCGCGGACTGCGCCCGGCGAAGGCGTTCCTTGCGGCCGACGCCCTGATACATGAGCGGCGTGGCCACGTTCTCCAGGGCGCTGGTCCGGGGCAGAAGGTTGTAGCTCTGGAAGACGAACCCGATCGACCGGCTGCGCACGAAGGCCAGCCCGTCGTCGCTGAGCTCGTCGACCGGCTGCCCGTCCAGGACGTAAAGCCCGGACGTCGGGCGATCCAGGCAGCCGAGAATGTTCATCATCGTCGACTTGCCCGAGCCGGACGGCCCGATGATGGCCAGGAACTCCCCGTTCCCGACGTTCAAGTTGACGTCGACGAGGGCCGGAACCTGGACCTTGCCGGTGTCGTAGATGCGGCTGACTTCTTCGAGCTTGATTATCGGCTCGCCCGGCGCGGCGCTCATCGCCCGAACCCGCCGAGACCGCCGCCGCCGGTGAGGGAGTTGACGTTGACGCCTCCGCCGCCGGTCGTGGTCGTGCCGGTCCGGCTGGCAACCGTCCCCGTCACGATCGTCTCGCCGGAGTTGAGGCCGGAGGTGATCTGGACCATGGAACTGGTCACGAGACCAACCTCGACCGGCTGGCTCGAGGTGGTGCCGTCTTCGTTCATGATCAGGACCGAATAGCCCGCCGTTGCCGAGCCCACCAGGGCCGTGGCCGGGACGCGCAAGGCATTCTCGACCGAGGCCGTAGTCACAGTCACGGTGGCGCTCATGCCCGCCAGAACCGTCTCCGGCGGGCTCGTCAGGGTGACCGTCACGGCGTAGGTAGCGACGCTGCTGGCCCCGCCGGTGGACGATGCCACGGGCACGATCTGGGTCAGCGTCCCAGCGACCGAGGCCTTGGCCCCGGTCACCGAGACGGTCGCCGTCTGGCCGACCTCGAGGTTGGAGATGTCGGACTCGGCGAAGCTCGCCGTCGCGACCATCGGACCGACCGATTCTTCGACCGCATATCCGCTTGGGGCGTTGACGCCGGGCAGGACGTTGACGGCGATGATCAGGCCATCGGCGGGGGCGACGAGGGTCGCCGCGGTCACCGCGGCCTGGGCGGCGTTGACCGCGGCCTGAGCCGTCGCGACCGACGCCTGGTCGGCCAGGACGGTCGCGCTCGCCGCCGGAGCGGTCTTGGACTGATACGACAGTTCCGCCGACTGGTAGCTCAGGGACGCGTTGGTGACCTGTTGGGCGGCCTGCTGGTTCGACTGGTTGACCGTCAGCTGTGTCGACGACAGGTTCTGCTGGGCCGTCGCCACGGCCGCGTTGTCCTTGTCGATGACGGTCTGATCGGCGCTCGCGGCGACGTCGGAGGCCAGCTGATTCTGAGCCGCGGTCACGGCCGCCTGGGCCTGGGACAGCTTCAGCGAGTTCTGCTGTTTGGTGTTGGTCTGGTTGGCCTGGGCCTGCTTGTAGGAGTTCCACGATTGGCTGAGGCTGTTCTTGGCCTGGGCCAGGGTCACGGCATCCGGCCCGCCCTGATCGGTCGCCAGCTTCGACTGAGCTGAGGCCAGAGTGGCCTGAGCGGATGCGAGTTGCAGCTCCGCGGCCGTCGTATCCGCGGTTGCCAGCACGGTTCCCTTCGTAACGCGCTGCCCCACTGTCGTGCTGACCGTAAGGACCGGCCAGGTGACGTTCGACGTGGCGCTGTTGGAACTGCTCGTGGAGCCGCCGGCGCCGGACGTCGTGCTGGCCGAACTCACGATGTCCGCGGAAGCCCCGAACTTCAGCCCGTAGACCGTGCTCGCCGCGACGGTGCCGTTGGCTACGGACTGGGCGCTCACCGTGCCCGAGGTCACGGTCGCCGTCAGGTACTTGGAGCTAGCAGTCGATCCGAAAGTGGGCCCGACGACGGCCAGGGCCACGGCCCCGACACCCACGAGGATCAGCCCGATTGCCGCCAGTCTGGTCTTCATTCACCCTTGCCTCTCGTGCTCACCGGTCACTTCGCCAGGGAACATCACGGTCGGGGACGCTGAAGCTCATATTTGACCAATGAGACTGAAGCTACCCTGAAAGAGCACCGGGTTCTCCCCCGGCCGATAGCGCAAGACGACCCGAGCCCGTGGGCCCGGATCGTCTTTCTGCAGCCCGACACGCCGGGCATCTGCGGTCGCGGTTTACTTGGTTGCCGCCGCGATCATCGCCTTGGCCTGGTTGATCGGGATCGCGAAACCCATGTCCTGGGCGTTGCTCGAACTGGCGGTGATGATGCCGACGACCGAACCGCTGGCGTCGAGGAGAGGCCCCCCGCTGTTGCCGGGGTTGATGGCTGCGTCGGTCTGGATCAGTCCGGACAGATCCTGCTGGCTGCGCGTCGCTTGATCGCTCACCGTGATCGTTCGGTTGACGCCGGAGACGATGCCCTGAGTCACGGAGTCGGTGAAGGTTCCGAGAGGGCTGCCGATGGCGATCGCCAGCTGGCCGACCTGCACGCTGGCGGAGTCACCGAGCGTCACGGGCGTCAAACCGGTCACATCCACCTTGATGAGGGCAAGGTCGTGGGCGGGGTCCGTGGATACCACCGTTGCCTGGACCGAGCGGGTGTCGTCGAGAACGACCGTGAGCGAACTGGCTCCGGCCACGACGTGGTTGTTGGTGAGGATCAGGCCGTCGGAGCTGACCAGAAACCCGGATCCCACACCGGTCGAAGGTACGGAGAATGGCGACAGCCCGGTGGTCTCCTGGCTGGTAATCGTCACCACGGACGGCTTGACCAGGCTGGCGACGCGAACGATGGCGTCGGATTGGGTCAGAGTGACCTGCTGAGTCGTGCTGGATTGGGCCAGGGCCGCGTCGGTCCCGACTGAATGCCCGGTTGTGAGAGTGATCGCGGCGTAGGTGCCGACGGCCGACAGCGATGCCGACAACAACGCAACGGCCACGATCACGGGCACCAGGCGCGGGCCGGCGCCGTTGGGCCTTCGAGACGCGGGAGGCGGCGGCGGTGCGGCCCATTCCTGGTAGGGCGGGTAGGACTCGGGGCGCGGGGGCGGCTGGAACGCTTGCTGGTAGGCCTGAGTACCCAGCGGCGGGGCCAGAGGAGGAGCCCACGGCTGGCCGGGCGCGGCATTCGACCCCCACGCCGGGCCCGCGTCGGGTCCGGCGGCCCACGGCCGACCAGTAGCCGGCGGAGCCGGCGGCGGCGTATTCAAGCTGGCCCACGCCGTGTCGGCAACAGGCGGAGTGAGTGGCTCGGGGCTCCACAGCGCCTCCCCCGGATCGGTCGGGCGCGGCTGATCGGGATGGCCCTGGCCGTCGGGCCGGCCCGGCGAGCGGCCGGGATCGTTCATTTCGTTTGCGCTCATCGTTGCGCTCCAGTTGAGACCAGTATCGTGGCCTGTCGGGACCGATTTGTACGAATTGCGCCTGAACTGATCCTGAATACATCTTGAGTCCGCCCAGCCATGGACAGGAACGCCCCGGGGCAGGCCAGGCCGCGCATAGTCCAGGAGCCGCTAAACGTTTAGTCCCACTGACCGAGACAACCAGCCGGACCGCCCGGAACAGACTGCTAGATTCGCCGGCATCCACCAGAACCAGGGAGCAAGTGCGACATGGCAACTGTCACCTTCGAGAACGTGACCAAGCGATACGGCGACGTCGTCGCCGTCGACGACCTCAATCTCGACATCCGCGACGCCGAGTTCATGGTCCTGGTCGGTCCCTCCGGCTGCGGCAAGACCACGAGCCTGCGCATGGTCGCCGGTCTCGAGGAGATCACCGACGGCACGCTGCGCATCGGCGAGCGGGTCATCAACGACGTCCCGCCGAAGGACCGCGACATCGCGATGGTATTCCAGAGCTACGCGCTGTACCCGCACATGAGCATCCGCGACAACCTCGCCTTCGGCCTCAAGCTGCGCCACATCCCGAAGGCCCAGATCGAGGCCCGAGTCAAGGAAGCCGCCGCGATCCTGGACCTGAGCCGCTACCTCGACCGCAAGCCGCGCGAACTCTCCGGCGGCCAGCGCCAGCGCGTCGCCCTCGGCCGGGCCATCGTCCGCGAGCCCGCCGTCTTCCTGATGGACGAGCCGCTCTCCAACCTCGACGCCAAACTCCGCGTCGAGACCCGAGCCAACATCCTGCGCCTCCACCAGCGCCTCAACACCACGTTCGTGTACGTGACCCATGACCAGATCGAGGCCATGACGATGGGCACTCGCATCGCGGTCATGAACGAAGGGCGCCTGCAGCAGGTCGGCACCCCGCAGGAGCTTTACGACCGGCCGATCAACCGCTTCGTGGCCGGCTTCATCGGCAGCCCGTCGATGAACTTCGCCAGCGTGGAGGTCTCCGGCAGCGGCGACTCCGTGGCCCTCCAGGGCGCCAGTATCAACGTTCCGGTCCCGCCGCAGTTCCGTGAGTCGCTCGGCGAATCGGGCCGGCAGCTGATCGTCGGCTTCCGTCCCGAGCACCTCGTTCTCGGTCCGCTGGCCGGCACCACCGCCACCGTAAACGCCAAGGCCGAAGTCGTCGAGTACCTCGGCAACGAGGAACTGATCCACGCCTCGGGAGCCGGCCGCGACATCGTCGCCCTCGTCGACTCGTCCTACAGGGTCCGCCCCGGCGACATGCTGGAACTGCGGATTGCCATCGAGCGAGTCCAGCTCTTCGATCCCGAGACCAACTTCGCGCTCCCGTTCGGGTCCGTGCCGGCCTGACCTGCCTTCGCACCGCTCAACGCCCCGGCCTCGGCCGGGGCGTTGTCATTTCAGCCTGGCCCCGGCATTCGGCCACGGGCGACGGCCGTCCGGCGGCTGAACGACCCTGCCCGTCTCAGTCTGCCCGACCCGAACCTCCCGTATAGTTCGGCCATGCCAGACTCCCCTGCCCGACACAAGCCCAACCGGACCGCGACCGGCCGCGCGGCGCTCGACTCGCTCGTCGACGAGTTGCGCGATGCCGACATGGAACTCGGCGAGGAAGTCGTCGGCCGTCGGGTCGTCCACGCGGGCCGCTATCTCGCGGTCGAGGTCGACGCCATCGTCCGCGGCGACGGCTCCGAATCGACGCGCGACATCGTCGTCCATCCCGGGGCGGTGGTCGTGGCCCCGCTCGACTCCGAGGGCCGGCTGCTGCTCGTAACCCAGTATCGAGTTCCGGCCGGCGGGGCGATGCTGGAGTTGCCGGCCGGAACGCTGGAGATGCAGGACGGCGCCGTCGAAGACCCTCTGCTGGCCGCGCATCGCGAACTGGAGGAGGAGACCGGCTACCGGGCCGGGTCGATGGAGCGGCTCGGTGGATTCTGGAGCGCTCCCGGCTTCTCGACGGAGTACCTGACCCTGTACCTGGCCACGGGCCTGCAGGCGGCCGGCGACGGCCGGCTCAGCCCCGACGAGGACGAGAATCTGCGGCTGTCCAGGCTTCCGTGGCGCGAGGCCGTGGCCGCGGTCGAGGAGGGCGTGATCGAGGACGCCAAGTCCATCGCCGGCATCCTGCTGCTGGCTCGCCGCCTGGAGGCGGAAGGCCGCTGACGGCCGGGCCGGAGGCCGGGGCCCCGTCTCGGTCCGGCCGGACGTGGTGCGGGCCGCGGCTAAGGTTTCGGCGACTCCACCTTTTCCAGGGCGCGGCGATACGTCTCACTGGCGGGGTCTAGGGCGACGGCCAGTCGCAGGTGGGTCCTCGCCTCCTGGGCGCGGCCGAGCCGGGCAAAGCTGAGGCCGAGAGCGAAGTGGCCGTAGTGGGCCGACGGGTCGACCTCGAGCAGAGCCTCGAATGTCTCGGCCGCCCTGGCGTGCTGGCCGCTGTTGAAGTAGGCCCGTCCGAGGGCCTCGAGGATGGAGCCCTTGCTCTGCTCCAGGCGTGAAGCCCGCTCCAGGACGACCGCGGCCTGGGCGTTATGACGATCGTGCAGGAGAGCCGTGCCGCGCTGCAGCAACTCGTAGGCCGATTCGCCGGAGTCTGCGGCCTCGTCGCCCGAGTCCGGGAAAGCGGGGCCGTCATCTTCGGGACGGCGCCGGCCGTTGTGGTCCCCGCCGGCGTGTCCGTCGGTATGGGCTTTGGCCAGGCCGTTGCCCATGTTGTTGCCGCTCTCGCCGGCGTGGCCATCTATCATGCCGAGGGCCTGGCCGCTTTCGCCACCCGGACCGCCGTCGCCCGGCAGGGCATCCGCGACCGGCATCGCCTCCGGCCGCAATGCCGGTTCGCTCCGATCCGGCTCCGCCTGACCATCGGCCCCGGCGGCTGCCGCCGCATCGACGGGGAGATCGACTTCGCCCGGCAATTCGGCTGCGGCTGCCATCGCGGCGGCGGCTTGACCGGGCCAACCGCTCCACCTGCCACTCCGGCGCCACAGTGCCAGGACCAGCAGCAGGAAGAGACCGGCCAGCACGGAGATGGTTCCGAGGATTCGCGTCCGGCCGGCGTCGTTGGCACCTTGCCAGGCCGAGCGCGCGCTGTTGGCCAGAGACAGGGACCGGCTGAGGTCACCCTCGGCAAAGGCTTGCCGCGCCGCGAGCAGGTCGGCCTGCGGATCCGTCCCGATCAAGCCGACGGCCCTGGCGGCATCCGCGCTGTCGATCCGAGCCTGGCCCGCTGCGGCAAGAGCACCGAGTACGTCCAGCTCGGTGGTGGCTTCAGAGCTGGCCACGATCAGGCCCGACCGCTCGAAGGCCGTCCTGAGCGTCGGGGGCGGGGCTGTCTGCTGCTCGGCCGCTGCGACCGCGATCTGGTCGCGCTGCACCAGGATTCCTCGGGCCTGCGACATGAGCGCGATCGACTGGTCGAATTGCCACCCGTCCAGTGCGCGCCGGATTTCCGGCGGCAGGTCCCACGACCCGGCGGCGTCCTGCGTCACTGCCAGGGCCGACAGCGCCCTGCTGCGCTGCTGAAGCAGTGGGACTTGCGCGGGCTCGAGGACCCATCCCTGCCAGATGGCGACGTACGAGCGGCCCGTGTCTCGCTCGAGGAGGTCAAGCAAGCGGCGCCAGTCCGCGGCTCGCCGGATGACCAGCTCGGTCTGGGGGCCAAGGACGGGTTGATAGGCCGCCTTGCCCGAGCGGGCCGCCGCCCAAATGAGTCGGAGCTCGGTTCCGCCGGCCCGGGCGGCGATCTGGCGGGCGACCTCCAGAGCCGCACCGTAGAGATAGGCCTCGGTGGCGGAGTTGGGCTGGCCGGCCGTGATCCACGTGTTGAGCGGCACGGCCGCCTGCAGGAGCCGATCGCTCAGTACCGGCGCATGATCTGGCAGGCCGAGCTGGTCGACGGCCTGTTGAGCGTAGTAGGAAGCAAAGCCCTCCTGAATCCAGCGATCGGTGACCAGGTCGCCGTTGAACCAGCTGTGGGCGAGCTCGTGCAGGATCACGTACGGGTCGGCGAAGTAGGAGATGCGAACCTGACCGGTGGCGAGGTCGTATGAACCGCTGAAGCCCAGATCCTGGCTCGATGCCTCCTCGACGGTGAGCTTCGGGTCTATCGGATCCCCGAGGCCGATCATCTGGCTCAGGAGCGGGTATCCGAGACGGAGAACGCGTTCCACCTGGTCCGCCCAGCCCGGGTCGTCAAACCAGTAGCGGAGGGTCACGCTGAGGGGCCCGATGGCGACCGACCTGACCCGGAAGTCGCTCGCAGGCACCGGCTGCACGGCCGTGAACCATGCGCTCAACTCCGTCGAGTCGTCGATGACCCCGGACGAGAAGACGACCTCGCCCGAACCGTAGACCGCCCGGGTCAGGCTGCCCAACTCCTCCTGGACGGTGAACGCGGGCGGGAATATGACCGTGACGGTGCTTCCGGGTGTGTTCGGGCTGCCCAGCGCCGAGACCGGGAACGACATTACTTTGTGGCCGATGCGGAAATCCCGGTCCGTGGAACCGCCGCTGTCCGCCAGGTCGAACCTGAGGCTGAAGGTCGCGCTCTGTCCCGAATAAAGGCGTTCGCCCAGACCCACGACGACGATCACCCCAGCCGCGCTCGTGGACAAGACCGTGGTTGAAAGTGGCTTGTTGAAGACCGAGAGGGCTTCGTAGCCGGTGCCGTGGGCCGGCAGCGTCAGCTGGATCTTGTCGTAGTAGTAGCGGCGCCCGCCCAGGTCCACCGTCTTTGAGGTGGCCGTCACGACCGTCACCACATGGACTCGTGCCTCGAACGGGTCGGCCGTCCATGTCGAGTTGGAGATGTAGCTCAGATCCGACTGGACGGCAGCCACCCGGCCGGGTGCGGACGCCTGCCACACCGATGCCGCCACCACCAGCAGCAGCGCACTCGCGAGAGCGCTCGAGGACAGGCGCCCTATCCCGCTATCCATCCGCCTTCGACCAATGGGGCAGCAGCGGGGCGTGTTCGGCCGACCGCATTTGCCGTCGTTGCCACATGCCGTCCGTCGACATGCGCCTCAGTCGCTCGTCTCCCCGGAGGCGAGCCGCCCGGCCGCGCTCGACCGGACGCCGGCATCCGTCTCGGTTCCGGCCGGTTTTACATCAACGGCCACGGGTTCTCGCCCATCAGACGAGTCGGCTCGGGCCCGCGATCCGAGGCGGGCGCCGCGTTCGCGGGGCCGCTCGATGGTAGATCCGCTCTTTATCACCCGGGTCAGGAAATCGGCCGCCCGGACACCTTCGCCGATCAGGACGTTCCGGCCGATCCGGACGCCTCGCGGGATCACGGCCTGCTTGCCGACGACGGTAATGCCGGTGTTGAGGCGGCCCGGCTCACGCCGGTTGGCGACGTCGTGGTCCGTGCCCTCCCCGACGATCGCGCCCGGACCGACGGCCACCTCCTTGTCCAGGATGGCTCGATCGACCACCGCGCCCGACCTGATGACGGAGTCGAACAGGATGATCGAGTCGCGAACGACGGCGCCGACGTCCACGACGACACCGGGCGACAGCACCGAGTTCACGACCGAGCCGTTGATGACGCAGCCGTGGCTGATGAGGCTCCGATGAACCTGGGCCGTGGCTCCGATCTTGGCCGGAGCACGCTCCTCCGAACGGGTATGGATGACCCATTCGCGATCGTACAGGTCCAGCTCGGGGGCATCCGAGAGCAAGGCCAGGTTCGCCTCCCAGTACGACTGGACGGTGCCGACGTCCTGCCAGTAGCCGTCGAACCTGTAGCCGAACACCCGCGCCCCGCCCTCGATCATGGCCGGGATCACGTTGTGGCCGAAGTCCGTCCGGGTGTCGGAGATCCACTGGTGCAGGGCTCGCTTCGAGAAGACGTAGACGCCCATGCTCGCCAGGTCCGATTTCGGCTGGCGCGGCTTCTCCTGGAACTCGACGATCCGGTCGTTGTCGTCCAGGGCCAGGATGCCCATCCGGGTCGCGTCGGACAGAGGCACATGCCGAACGGCGATGGTCACGTCGGCGCGGTGGCGCCGGTGGGCCGCAACGAACGGCTGGTAGTCCATCTTGTAGATGTGGTCGCCCGCGAGCACGAGCACTGTGTCGCCCGGTGCCTGCTCGATGACATTGAAGTTCTGCAGGACGGCATCGGCAGTGCCGCGATACCACTCCGCGACGCGGCCGCGGGCGATATACGGCTGGAGCATCCGGACGCCGCCGGTGTTGCGGTCGAGGTCCCAGGGCCGGCCCATGCCGATGTGATCGTTGAGGGACCGGGGGTTGTACTGGGTCAGGACGACGACGTTGTCGATGTCCGAGTTGACGCAGTTCGAGAGGGTGAAGTCGATGATTTGGTACTTCCCGCCGAACGGCACCGCCGGCTTGGCGCGCATCGACGACAGGATGGAAAGCCTCTCACCCTCGCCGCCGGCAAGTATCACCGCCAGAGTTCGCTTCATCGGGCGTCCTCTCGCTTCGTGCCCGGGTCTGGCCGAGCTAGGGCGATGCTAGCACCCTGCCGCCTCGGCCGGACGCACTGTCGCGGCCCCGCTCGGAGCAGCGGGAGTTTCGTTTGGGAATTGACTCTTCCGCAGTCAGGGGCCCGAGCCGGGGCTAGAGGAACAGCCTCGGGTTCATGAACGTTCCGTTGACGCGAACGGCCCAATGCAGGTGGCAGCCGGTGGAATGGCCGGTCGTGTTCTCGGTGCCGACGAGCTGTCCTGCCGCGACGTGGGCGCCGACCACGATGCCGGGCGGGGCCTTGCCGGTCATGTGGGCGTACCACGTGACCAGGCTGGTCGAGTGGGCGATGATCACCAGCCAGGCCTGGGGCGGAGCGTCGTAGGGGTTGTACCCGACGAAGACGACGGTGCCGGGACCGGCCGCGTAGACCGGCGTCAGGCATGGGGCGGCGATGTCGATGCCCTGGTGGAAGTGCGCGCAGCTGCCGACGCGGGGCTCGGCGGCCACGCCGGTGCACCCGAACTGCTGGGTTATCCGCCCGCCCATCGGCCAGCTCAGCGTGCCGTTGTACTCGGACGGGATCTTGCCGGAGATTCCCTGCTGGTTGACGAGCTGGTCGATCTTCGCGCCCAGCTGATCCAGGGCCTGGCCGTTCGACTTGATGGCGGCATCGAGAGCGGCCTGGTCCTTCTCGAGCTTGGCTTCCGCGGCCTGCTGCTTGGCGAGCTGAGTCTCGAGCTGGGACTTTAGTTCGGCGAGCTGGCGCTGGGCGTCCGCGAGTTGCGTTTGCTGATCCGCCAGCTGCTGCTTCTGGCCGGCGACCTGATCCCTCAGCTGCTGATTTGCCGTGCTCGCGGTCTCGACGTTCAGCCGCATCTCCGCGAGCGTGGCCTGGTCGCTCCTGATCGCGTCGGCGAGGGCTTTGTCCGCCCGGGCCATGTCGTCGTAGTAAGAGACGTCGGCCAGAGCGTCGGTGAGCGAATGGGCCGTGAGGATCTGCTGCAGAATCGGCATCTGATCGGTCTGGTAGGCGGCTGAGAGCCGGCTGCTCAGGATCTGCTGCCGGGCCTCCAGTTCGCTCTGCTTGGCGTTCTGAAGGTTGGTGAGCTGAGCCAGCCTCAGTTCGAAAAGGACCTGCTGGGATGCGAGGCTGTCGTACCGAGCCTTCACTCCGACCATCTGGCCCTGCAGCGCGCCGACTTCCAATTCGGCTTCGTCGATCGACGTGCGGACCCCCGCCAGGTTCTGCTGGGTCTTGGCGATCTCGCTCTTGAGGTTGGCCTGCTGGCTCGACAGTTTGGTGAGCTGCGCCTTCTGGCCGGCGATCAGCTTGGCCAGACGCTGCTGTTCCGCGATCGCGTCGCTGAGTCCGTCTGCGTGGACGGGGGCGGAAGGAGCCTGAAGGATCAGCCCGGGCGCGAGCATGACAGCGCCGAGAAGGAGCGGGAGGAGCCGCCGGCGAAGGCTACGGCGGCGGTAAACGCGGCGGTCGTTCGAGGTCGTCATCGTGCGAGCAAGCTCCGTTGCGCGCGCTCCACCGAGCACGTTATGCGGTCACGCCCGCCGGTCTGACGCCGTCCGTTGGAGGGGCACTACCTCAGGACGACTCCGGCTGTAAGTTGATAATACACCGGCCCGCGCGAGAGCGATCGGACGTTCGATGTCGCCTCGTGAAATCGCAACCCGGACACGAGTGCGGGTGGCACCGACCGGTGGCCCAGGAAGCTCGCCGGACTATGTCGAAATGACCCGATCGACTCTCACACAAGGGTCCGGATCGGTGCTAGCCTCTCTCGCACACACCCCGTTGGCGCGGTTTGCTGTCTGCCGGAAGAACAAGTTTCGTCCTCGGCCTGAGAGCGGACGACCCGGTAGCCCTACGAGGAAAGAGGCGCTAGACAATGCCGCTCTTCGGGCCCCCAAACATCGACCAGCTGGAGGCCAAGAGGGATGCGCAGGGCCTGATAAAGGCGCTGGTGTACAAGGACGCGTCGATCCGCCAGGCCGCGGCCGAAGCCCTCGCGCCACTCAAGGATCCGGCGGCCGTCGAGCCGCTGGCAGCCCTCCTGCAGGACGAAAGCGCGGCCGTTCGCCGCGCCGCCGCCGGCGCGCTGGCTGAACGGGGCGGGTTCCGCGTAGTCGAACCTCTCGTCGTGGCGCTGCAGAACAGCGATGCCGACGTTCGAGCGGTCGCGGCCAACGCCGTTTACCGGCGCCTGATGACGGACGCCGACGCGGAGACTCGCCGCGCCACCGCGACCGCGCTGGGCCGGATCAAGGATCCGGAAGGAGTGGGCCCCCTTCTCAAGGCCATCAAGGACGCGGACGACATAGTGAGGGTCGCGGCCATCAAGGCCCTTCAGGCTATTGGCGACACTCAGGCAGTCCTGCCCCTGGTTCTGATCGTCGCGCGTGAGGGAAGCCGGGCCAGAACCACCGGCAAGTCCGACGCCGCCACGGAGAGGGCGGCTTCGCAGGCGCTCGAAGTCATATGCGACGAACGGGCGATCGAGCCATTGCTGGGGGCCCTTGCCGGCGACGACCCGGAAGTGCGCGAGGTCGCGGCCAAGCGTCTGGCGCGCATCGGATCGCCGGCGGTCAGAGAGATCCTGGCCGCCCTGCTGGTCGACGACGACGTCTCCATCCGCCGCGCCGCGGCCAGAGGCCTGGCCGAGTTGGACTGGCAGCCGCCGGCGGACGAAACGGGGGCCCGATACTGGGCCGCTATTCGGGAGTGGCGTCGGTGCGCCGAAGCGGGCGCCGCCGCCATCCCGATCCTGATCTCCTCCTTCGACGGTGTCGACGCGATGGGGCGTGTCGACATCCTGGCTGCCCTGGCGGAGTTGGACTGGCAGCCTGAGGAAGCCAACGCGATGGCCGCGTACTACTGGGCCTCTCGGGACCACTGGGAGAAGTGCACCGAGATGGGCGAGCCGGCGATCGAAGCCCTGGACTCCCTCCTCCTGACGGCTCCACGCTGGCGAACTCGCGTCGAGGCCGCCGCGGCGCTGGCCGCAATGGACCAGCCGCGGCCGGAGCATTTTCCCCAGCTCAACGCGGTCCGGGAGGCACTCGCCCTTCTCGAAGCGGAAGGCGATGAGGCCGACAAGCGCGGCCTGCTCGAGGCCTTCCTGGTCGAGAAGGGGTTGTTCGATCCGGAGGCCGAGGCGGCCGAATTCTGCAAATGCGGCTACCCGGCCATGAAGGCGTCCAGCGGCGGCACGGCCCAGCCGATCGTGGACCTGCTCGGCTTCGAGCGCGGCGCTGGCGACGTCACCACTTACTACTGCCCCAGCTGCGACGCTCGCCGGGCGACAGTCGTCGGCTGATCGTCCCGGCCGGCCGCCCTCAGGACGCGGCGGGGACGAGCACCGCCCAGACGGCGCCGATGATCAGAAACGGCCCGAGCGGGATGTAGCTCCGGAGGGTGATCCGGCGGGCGGCCAGCAGGACGATGACGGCCACGCCGCTGATCATCGCCCCGGCGAAGACCGTCAGAACGATGCGGATGAACCCGACCAGCAAGCCCACGCCGGCCAGGAACTTGATGTCGCCGCCGCCGAGAGCGCCCTCGCCGAACGGGAGCGACGCTACGTACAGGAGGGCCGGTAGGGCGATGGCGCCGAGGACGGCGGCCCAGGCCGGGGAACGCGACACCAACGAGTCACCGCCCCAGGCGAGGGCAACCGCGCCCAGCACGATGAGCGGCAGTGTAATCACGTCCGGCATGAGCCTCTGGTCCAGGTCCGTGGCCATCAGCAGCACGCAGGCGGCAAAGAAAGTGCCGAAAAGGAGCCGCTGAGCCGGATCGTCGAAACGCTGCGCCACGGTCGCCATGGCAACGGTGGCGAAGACGGCGACGACCGCCGTGCGCCAGTCCACCCTCCGGACGCTGCCGTCCTCGTGGGCCGGCCAGCGGGCCGAGATGCGGTCGGCGGCCAGGCCCCAGATGAGCCCGGCGAGCGCGAGCGCGGGAGCGAGCGGATCGAGCCCGCCCGGCAGAGACGGCATGCTGGCCTCCCTTTCCTTCAGACCGCGCGGCAGCCGATGACGGCCGCGCCTGCAAGGCTACCTGGCGCCGGCCAGGGCCAGTTCGACCAGGGTCGCGTGCGAAACACCGGTCGCTCCGGATGGGGCGTACGGCTTCTTTTTGTGGAAGTAGGCCGTCCCGGCGATGTCGAGGTGGACCCACGGCACGGTCGCGAACTCCCGCAGGAACAGGGCGCTCTTGATGAGCCCACCCTCGACCGAACCCGTGTTCGTGAAGTCGGCGTACCAGCTGTCGAGGTCGGGGCGGTATTCGTCGATCATGGGCAGCTGCCAGTACCGCTCCCCTGCCCGCTCGCCCGCCGCGGCTACGGTGTCGTACCAGGACTGCGGCGTGCCGAAGGCGCCAGTCATCTGGTCGCCCAGGGCGCGGCTCACGGCGCCGGTCAGAGTGGCCACGTCGACCAGGTGCGTGGCCCCGAGCTTCTCGGCGTAGCACATGGCGTCGCCCAGGATCAGCCGGCCCTCCGCGTCGGTGTTGATGATGTCGACCGTCTTGCCGTTCATCGCCTTGACGATGTCTCCAGGCCGCGCCGAGTGCGATCCGGGCATGTTCTCGACGGCCGGTGCGATGGCCGTGAGGGGCGTGCCGGGAGCCAGGCGGGCCACGGTCGCGATGGCCGCGATCACGGTGCAGGCACCGGTCTTGTCCATCTTCATCTCTTCCATCGAAGCCGCCGGCTTGATGCTGATGCCGCCTGAGTCGAAGCAGACGCCCTTGCCGACGATCGCGAGACGGCGGCCCAGGGCATCCCTGGCCCCAGCCTCGCCCGACCGCAGGACGATCATCCGCGGGGGGTTGTCGCTGCCCGATCCGACGGCCAGGAACATGCCCATGCCGAGTTCGGCGGCACGGGCCGGCTCGAGCACGTCGATCGAGAGCCCGTGCTTCTCGGCCAGGGCCCGGGCCTCGCCCGCGAGAACCTCGGGCGTGACGTCGTTGGCGGAGCGGTTGTCCAGCCGCCGGGCCAGGTTGGCGCCTTCGCCGATCACGATGCCACGCTGGGCGGCCGCCTCGAGCGCCGCCACATCCGCTCCGGGGGCGACCAGGATCAATTCGTCCAGGGCGGGCGGCGCGCTCTTGTAGCCGTCGCGGTAGATGGTCGCCGGCTCGAACGCGCCCTCGACGACGCCGCGCGCCAGCAGTTCGGCCGCCGCGGCCGCGCCGCCCTCGAGCAGGTCCCCAAGATCGCCCAGCCAGACCGCGAGCGTCTTCACGTTCCTACCGGCCAGGCGCCGCTCGATGGTGGACCCGATCCGGACAACGACCTGGCGGCCGATGGTGTCGGCGTCCCCGGCGGCAACCGCCAGCACGCGGCCGGCGCGAAGCTCCCCGGCGCCCGCCAGGACCGCCCCGAACCGCTCGGCCTTGAGCTCGCCGAACGCGGCCAGTGCCGCGAACTCCCCGCCGGCGCGCCTGTCCATCTCGGCCAGCGCGCCCTTGAATAGGGGCTCGCCGATGTATGGAACTGCCAGAACGTCCGCCGGGACGTCCCACGGGTTGTCGCCGACTACGCGCAACTGCATCGAAGGCCCTCCGGCCGCGCGGCTCATCGGGGCGCCGCTGACCCATGGCGTCGGTGCGGTGCGCCGACACTGTGACGGAGGCTAAGTCTATCGGCTCGCCGGGCGATCGTTGGCGGTGCCCGGCCGCGTCGGCGGCCCGGGGAGGCCGGCCCGCCATCGGGCCGCGGGCGGCTACGGGCCGACGACGTCGCCCGTGGTCAGGGTCGTCAGGGCGTTTCCGAGCTGGCCGCGGGCCGTCTCGATCGAAATGCCGCTCGAGGTCAGGTTGCCGGCCGTTTCGTAGAGGACGACCTGGAGCACGTCGTTGTTGGTCGGCAGGAGGGCTTTCGCCTCGTTGACGCCGCGAAGCGCGGTCGTCACCTTGGCCGTGACCTGGCCCCGCGACTCGATCATGGTCTGCCACAGCAGCCGCAGCGCCTGGTCGAAGGCACGCGTCCGGCTCAGCCACGTCGACAGCGTCGACACGTCGGCGACGGTGGAGAGCGTGTCTGCGATCCCCGTGGCGGCGTCCAGCGAGTCCGTCGCCCGGACCAGCTGGTTCAGCGCGTCCTGGTAGCGGCCCTGGGTCGCCAGCTGGAGCGCGTCGGCGGCATTCGAATCATGGGTCTCGATGTCGTCCACGACCGTCATCGCGATTGTGCTGCCGCTGACCATGGCCTGCCAGTCACCGCGGAGCGGCGCGACCGACTTGAGGGCCAGGCAGACCTGGTGGTAGCGGTCGACCATCGCCGGGCTGTACGTCTTGATCAGCGACGTCTGGAGGGTGGCATCCCAGGCCTCGCAATCGAGCCGCGACGTAAGGCCGGCCGCGCCGGCGTCGATCGAGTTGATGGCGTTCCAGCCGCCGTCCCGGGCGGTCTGCAGGTCCGCGCGATTTACCTGGGCCAGGCTGGTCAGGGTCTTGCGAGCCATGTCGCCGAGCGAGTCGACGTCGTCCTTCAGCCTGGCCAGGTCGCGCACCGCCGCGTCCAGTCGGGTCGAGAGCAAGTTGTCCGCCGCCCACGTGAGCTCCGGACGTGTCCCGGTCGAAGGTAGATGCTCGGTCGCGGCGACGATCCCGGCCGATCCGAAGGCCAGACCGGCGGCCAGGACCAGCCATCCGACGCGGATGAGGACGCGGCCCACGCCGGCCCTGATTCGATCGCCCCAGCCGAGCTCGTAGTCGTCGTAGTCGGGGTCGAAGTCCTCGCCGACGAGGTCGAACGACGAGCCATACGGGGCCAGATCGCTCTCCTCGACCGGCCTCAGGCTCCATCCGGACGGCAGTCGGGGCGGAAGGTTGGGCGTGGTCATGGTCTGGGCGATGCTACACCGCGGCGCGTCGGGCCGGACCGCGAACGAGTGCCCTACGTCAAGATCGTCCATTCGACGTAGGGGTCGGCCCTCAGTCGTATGCAGTGGCAGCCGACGCCGTCAATAGACGCTTCCGCAGTCCTGCTACCCGGTACCCACGTGCCTTTCGCCTGACCACCCGGAGGAACTGCTCGTCTTGGCAACGCTGAAGATGGCGAAGATCCTTCCAGGTCTTCGCGCCGGCGCTCGACCTCGCAACTTGCGAGGCCGCGTCCAGCTGCTGCTCCTGGCGTTCGCCCTTGCCAACTCGGTCGGGGCGCTGGTCGTCGCGGCCGGATCCGGTACCGATCCCGCCTACATCTACATCGCCGGCCTGGCCGGACCTCCGGTGCTGGCCGCGGCCTGGCTCTCCATGTATCGGGGCGACAGATGCACGGCCACGACCGACGTACTGATCCTGGCGGCGATCTCTGCGTTCACCATGTCGGTCGACGAACGCTGGAGCGCCGACGTCATGGCCCTCCTGACCGCCGCGGTATTCTTCGGGGCCGTCTACGGAACCCGCCGGCGGGTGATGATCCGAACGGCCCTGCTTTCGACCGTGGCACTCGGCCAGGGTTGGAGCGACGCCACGTCGCTCACCATGGCGGCGGTCATCGTCGCCGGCTTCTTCCTCGTCGCGTACCTGATGCACGGCATGGTCGACGCGGTCGACCGGTACGAGCGAACAGCCCGGCGGGAGCAGGTCCTGGCGGCGACGGGCCTCGACCTGGTAGCCGCCTGCGACATCGACGCCATGGTCGCCGCCACGGTCGAAGGCGGTCACGCCCTGTGCTCAGGCATGCCCGAAGTCCGGGTCAGCCTGGCCATGGCCGGCGGGCCCGAACCGAGACCTGTCGAATTCGTCGTCGCCGGTTCGGCCGGTGGCCGGTCGGACGAGATAGACGGAGCGGTAGTTCACCTCGGCCAGCTCGCCCCGAAGGGGCAGGAACTGGCGGATCAACGTTTGCTGCGGACCGGCGGCACGGGGCGCTGGTCCTCCGATGGCGCTGGAGCCGGCTCGGCCGCGACCGCCGATGGCAACGACGCCGCGGACGTGGCCGCAGCCGTCCCCGAGGGTCCGCGCCGTGCGACCTTCCTCGAGGGTGAAGCGCTGATCACGCGGATCAGTGTCGGGGGCGCGTTCCGGGGCGTCGTCATCGTCGAGTCTTCGGAGCCGATCGCCGGCGAGCTCCCGTCCGCAATTCGGGCGCTGGCGACCCAGGCCGCATTGGCGATCGCCCGGATCGACCTCCAGCACGACGCCGTCGAGCGCGAGAGCGCGGCGCGGTTCCAGGCGCTGGTCCAGAGCTCGAGCGACATCATCAGCATCGTCTCGGCCGACGGCAGGATCAAATACCAGTCGCCGTCGGTCCTGCAGGTGTTCGGATACGAGGCCGAGACGCTGATCGGCGAAACCATCTCCAGGGTCATCCACCAGGACGACATGCCGACCGTCGACGCGGAGTTGCAGCGCGTGGCCACGGAACCGAGCGCCTCGCGCGTGTGCGAGTTCCGCCTGCGCCATCGCGACGGGTCGTGGCGCCACACGGAGACCCGCATGACCAACATGCTCAACGAGCGGGCCGTCGAAGGAATCGTCTTGAACACCCGAGACGTGACCGAGCGCCACAGCCTGGAAGCCCAGCTCCGGCATCAGGCCTTCCACGACTCCGTGACGGGGCTGGCCAACCGCGCCCTCTTCACGAACCGGATCGAGCATTCGCTTCTGTCGGCCAAGCGCGACTCGGGCACCGTGGCGGTCCTCTATTGCGACTTGAGCGGACTCAAGCGCGTCAACGACAGCATGGGCTACACAGCCGGTGACGCCGCCCTGATGATGGTCGCCGATCGCCTCCGGGCGTGCGTCCGCGGCCAGGACACGGTGGCCCGGATGGGCGGCGAGGAGTTCGCCATCCTGCTAGACCGTCTCGTGTCGCCCGCCGACGCGACGATGGCGATGGAGCGGATCATGAGCCTGCTCCAGCAGCCCTTGCAGCTGCCGGGCGCCCAGGTGGATCTGCAGCCGAACATAGGCATCGTGGTCTCGATCGGGGGCGGCGAGACGGCCGGAGACCTCCTTCGCAACGGTGCCCTGGCCATGCACCAGGCCCGGCTCAAGGAAGGCGGCTTCGCCCTGTTCGACCCGGAGATGCACGCCGACGCCATCCGCCGGATCGAGGTCGAGTCGCAACTCCGGACGGCCATCGAGCAGCACCAGTTCATGATGTACTACCAGCCGACGATCGACCTCCAGACCGGCCGCCTGACCGGCGTCGAGGCCCTCGCCCGGTGGCAGCATCCGCGCCGCGGCGTCGTCCCGCCGATGGAATTCATCCCTCTGGCCGAAGAGACGGGCTTGATCGTGCCGCTCGGCCAGTGGGCGATCCAGGAAGCCTGCCGGCAGGTGCGGATCTGGCAGAAGGAGATCCCCGCCGACGAGCCGCTCGCCCTGAACGTGAACCTCTCGGCCCGCCAGCTGCGCCACCCCAACATCGTCCGCGACGTCGCCGACGCTCTGGACGACTCCGGCCTGCTGCCGAGCCGCCTGATCCTCGAGATCACCGAGAGCGTCCTCATGATCGACACGGCCGCGACCCTGAACCGCCTCTTCCAGCTGAAGTCGCTGGGCGTCCGGCTCGCGGTCGACGACTTCGGAACCGGCTACTCGTCGTTCGCCTACCTGCGCCGCTTCCCGATCGACATCCTCAAGATCGACAAGTCGTTCGTCGACGGCGTGGCCACCGAGCCGACGGCCAGTGCCCTCGTCGACGCCATGATCCGGATCGGCAAGACGCTGCGCCTCGAGACGGTCGCCGAGGGCGTGGAGCGGGTCGAGCAAGCCGACCGCCTGCGGACACTGCAATGCGACATCGGGCAGGGCTACCTCTACTCGCGGCCGCTGCCGAGTGACGCGATCTCCACGTTCCTGCGCGATCGCGCCGCGGGCCAGCAGGCCGACGCGGCCTAGGGTTCGTCGGGCGGGGC
This sequence comes from uncultured Chloroflexia bacterium, assembly GCA_963789725.1. Classification (GTDB taxonomy): domain Bacteria; phylum Chloroflexota; class Limnocylindria; order Limnocylindrales; family CSP1-4; genus Fen-1039. The sequence continues at coordinate 442,057 of CAWBLU010000004.1, read as the reverse complement.
GCGGCGGGGAGTGGCGGCACGGCGGGCGGGGAGTGGCGGCACGGCGGGCGGGGAGTGGCGGCGCGGCCGGCGGGGAGTGGCGGAGTGGCGGCGCGGCCGGCGGGGAGTGGCCCGGCCGGCGGGGAGTGGCGCGGCGCGTGTCGTCAGGCGTCGCCCATTTTCGATCACCCCGGCTGCCCCGGAGACGCCGCCGGCGGCTCCGGACCACCTCATCGTCCTTCGCCCGCCGAGGTACCGCGGTTTACCGGTGGGGGCGGTACTCGGTGGGACCTGGTCGCTTCGCGATCCGTCTGACGCCCCGTGCCGGCCCCGTTCGAGCTTGGCAGAGTGGCCGGCACGCTGGAATCGACCCTCCCTGAGCTCGTTGGGCCCCTCTCGGGAGCGACAGTTCGGCATAGCACCGCCGCCAGTGGTATCCCGCAGGATGTGGGCCATCGGCGTGGCCACGGGGAGTGGCACGGGCCACGCGGAGTGGCACGGGCCACGTAGCCACGGGCGCACCGCCCCGCGGGGCCACGGCGCCACGGGCCACGGGCCGCCGCTCCAAGCGCCACGGGCCACGGCCGCGTAGCCGCGCGCCACGGCCGCGTAGCCGCGCGCCACGGGCCGCGTAGCCACGGGCCCACCGCGCACGGGCCACGCAACCCCCCGCGCCACACCCCGCGCAACCTCCGCGCCACCCCCGCGTCGGCCGGCCGAGAGCGGTTGCCGGGTCAGGCTCGGAGGCGCGACTTCAGGGCGAGGATCCGGGCGCAGGCCTTGTCGATCCGAGACTCGTCGATGTCGCCGCGGGCCACCGCCCGCTCGATTACATCCACCGTGTCCGGGGCGCGGTCGTCGCTGTAGGCCACGACGCCGGATTCGTTGCAGAAGAGCAGCAGGTCGATGCCGGCGTTAACCGCCAGGATCGTGCCACGCTCGAACCCGTAGACGTCCCAGATCGCCAGCATCTCCATCGCATCCGAGACCACGACACCGTCGAAGCCCATCTCGCGCCTGAGCAGGCCGTCGACGGTTCGGGCCGACAGGCTTCCGGGGAAGTCGGGGTCAAGCTCCGCATGGGTCACCCGGGCCGTGAGAACCGCGTCGAGCAGGCCGTCGGCGATGAGGGAGCGGTATGGCGCCAGCTCGTCGACCGACGAGGCCTCCATCACCTCGCCCCGACCGACCGAGTACGGCCGCAGGATGCCGCCCATGCCCGGGAAGTGCTTGGCCGCGGTGAGGACGCCGTGGTCGTGGTGGGCCAGGACGAACTCCCGCGCGTGTGCCGCCACGACGGCCGGGTCGGACGAGAAGCTCCGGCGCCGGGCGCTGATCGTCAGGTTGGCGGGATTGAGCAGGTCGACGACGGGCGCCAGGTTCATGTCGATGCCGACGTCGGCCAGCTGGGCCGCGATCGAGCCCGCGACCGAATGGGTGAACGCCAGGTCGTCCCGCTCGCCCACCTCCGCGGCCGGGGTTGCCGGGACGAAACCGTACTTCTCCTTGAGGCGGTGGTAGAAGCCGCCCTCCGCGTCCACGGTAACGAGCACCGGGATTTCGCTTGCGGCCTTGAGTGCGGCAACGAGCTCGCGGAGCTGATCGGGCGACTGGATGTTGCGGGGCCCACCGGTCTCGGCGTCCACGTCGTACAGGACCACCGCCCCGACGGTGCGGTCGGCAATGTTCCGAAGGGTCGGCGCGGCCCCGACGGCGGTCATGCCGCGGAAGCCGATCATGATCATCTGGCCGATCCGGCCGCGCAGGTCGGAGGGCATCGGGAGCGAACGTTGCTCCGGGCGGCCTGGTTCAGTAGTCGACACGCGAGATTCCACCAGCGGCTTTCCAGGTGTGACGCAAACAGCCGCTACCCATCCGGGTACGGCCGCTTCGAGGGTCCCGCCAATCCTGGTCGCGCCGCATCGTCCGAATGACGCAATTGCGACCCGCCGGCGCCGGCCAGCGCCTTCTCGATGACGATTGTGGTGCGTCCGGACGCATTCGCGGTCGTCCGGCCGGCACCGGGGTGAGGCAAGCCGGGCGAGGTGCCGGCCGGAGGGGCAAAGGCGCCGCCTCAGGTCCGAGGGGCCACCCCCGCCATTCGATCGAGCTCGACCGCGAGTTCGGCCGCATCGAGGGCGATCGCCGTCGGCTGATCGGCCGCGGCCACGGCTTCGACCTGGGCCCGAGTGGTGATCCCGGTCAGCATCAGCACCGACCGCGCCCCCACGGCATGAGCCGCGGGCACGTCCGTGGACATGCTGTCGCCGATCATGACCGCGTCGCGCACGTCCGAGCCGACGGCGTGGGCGGCCACCTCCAGCAGCAGCGGCCCGGGCTTTCCGATCGACAGCGGCGTACGAGCCGAGGCCGTTTCGACGGCGATGACGATCGACCCGGCGCCGGGCATCAACCCCTTTTCTGATATATAGACTGGATCGCAGTTGGTGGCGATGAACCGGGCGCCCGCCCGAACCGCCTCCGCCGCGCAGGCCATGCGGGCGTAGGTGAAGTCGAGGTCGAGCCCCACCACCACGGCGTCGACCGAGCCGACCGCCGCGGCCGCGTCTCGACCGTTGGCCTTCCATCGTTCGGCCGCATCGCCCGAGAAGACGACCTCGATCCCCACGTCCCCTATCTCGTGGACCAGGCCGGCGCCGCCGACGACGAGGACGCGCCTCACAGGCGGCTCGCTGTCGCGCAGGTACAGCGCCGTTGCCCGGGCCGAGGAGATGATCCGGTCGGGCGTGACCGGTGCGCCCATCGACGAAAGGCGCGTAACGTACTCGGCGCGATACCACATAGAGTTGTTGGTGACGTACACGACGTCGTCGCCGGCGGCTGCGCGGGCCGCCAGCACGGCCGCGATACCGGGCACGGGCTCGGCGCCGCGATAGACCACACCATCGAGATCGACCAGAAGGAGCATGGCCAGGATGCTACCGGAGCGGCGACTATCGCGTTCGGCCGGGCCCGATCGCTCGGCGGCCGAGGTCGCGCGACCCGATCCTTCATCCGGCCCCGTGGTCCGAGCCCACGGCACGCCCTCGAGCGACTCGGATGCCTGACGACAAACGCGTCCTCGAAGGCATCGACCGGCTGGTCGTCGACGGCACGAACGTCCTTCACGCGCTGACGCGGTCGCCTTCACCCCTGCCGCCCGCGGCGCTGATCGGGCGTCTGCGCGCCATCGTCCCTCCCGGCGTAGCCGTGGTGGTGGTCCTCGACGGCTCGCCCGAGCACGGACTGGTCTCACGGCGCGTCGCCTCGGGGGTCGAAGTTCGATATTCGGGCCGGTTCACGGCCGACGAGGTCATCCTGCGGCTGACAGAGCAGGATTTCGCGGCCCAGGCAGCCGGGCTGCTGGTCGTGACCGACGACTACGAACTGGCCGCCTTGGTCCGGCGCGTGGGCGGCCGAACGGTCCGGAACGGCTGGCTCATCGACCGCCTGGGCCGGCAGAGGCTGTCGGCGCCCTCGGCCGGGCGGCCCGCGTCGCCTTCGATCGGGAGTGGCGCGGCGCCCTCGATCGGGGGCCAGCGCCCGGCGCCCTCGATCGGCGGCCCGCGCCCGGTGCGCCGCGATCCATCCGACCCGAGCGCCCCGCCCGACGTCGACGCCGACGGCCCGCGCTGGTCTCCCGGTCGCGGCGCCACCCGCAAGCGCGGCAACGGCCGCAAGAGGCCCAGCACCGGGCGGTAGGCCGGGCGGCGCGGCCAACGGCAGAAGGCCGGGCTCGGCGCATCGCTTGCCCCACGCCGGGCGCCGCGGCCGACGGCAAGTCGCGCGATGCGCCGCCGGGCGCCGCGGGGCCGCCACGCCGGGCCAGACGCCCGCGTCGAGGCAGGCGGCGATCACGCTCGGGCCGCCCGCGGGTAAGGCGCACACAATCGACCGAGCCCATCCTCGGCGTGTGAAACAAGTCAGGATCGGCAACACGTTCCGCGCGACCCGCGTCGAGCTGCGCCTGCGTCAGTCGGACGTCGCGGAGCGCGCCGGTGCCTCGCAGCAGACAGTGTCGGACGTGGAGTGCGGTCGGTTCGGCGGGATTTCGATCGACACCTACTGCCGCATCGCCGCCGTTCTCGATGCCGACGTACAACTCGCTCCGCGCTGGCGCGGGCCGAAGCTCGACCGAATCCTCGACAAGCGCCACGCGTTCCTCCAGAACCGGACCGCCCAGCTCCTGGCGTCAATCGGCTGGGAGGTCGCCACCGAAGTGCCGTTCAATCGGTACGGAGACCGTGGCTCGGTCGACATCCTCGGGTGGCGGGCAGACTCGCGCGTGCTCTTGATCGTCGAGATCAAGTCCGAGATAGCCAGCCTCGAGGAGACGCTGCGCGTGTTGAACATGAAACGATGCGTTGTGCCGATCGCGGTCCGGACCGAGCGGGGCTGGGACGCGGCCGCGGTAGCGACCGTTCTCGTGTTGCCGGACTCCTCGACCCACCGCGACCTGGTGAGACGCCACGCGGCCCTCGTGTCGGCGTCGCTCCCGAAACGGGGTTGGGACGTGCGCCACTGGCTGGCCGAGCCCGTCGGGGACCTCAGCGGGGTCATGTTTCTGCGAGATACCGGTGAAGGCGGTGCTATGCGGAACGTGTCGCCGACACGGCGCGTGCGGGGAGCGCGGCTGGCGCCGAAGCCTGACGCCGTGGCCGTCGCGGGGCCGATCCACGCTCAGATCGGGACGCAGGAGCCCGCCCGACCGCCGCGGACCGAGCCGAATCCCCGGCTCGAGCCCGCCCCGCGCCGCCCGAGCCGCCCGGGTGTGACTTAGTACCGCCTCCACCGGTAAACCGCCGCACCTCGGCCGGCGCAAGACGAAAGAGGCGGTCCGGAGCCGCCGGCGGCGCCTCCGGGGCAGTCGGGTTGAGCGATGGCGCGGGCCCACGCAGTTGCGCGGCCCCCACGCCGTCGCGCGCGGCCGCGCGCCAGCCCCATGCCGTCGCGCGCGACCGCGCGCCAGCCCCATGCCGCCGCGCGCCGCCTGCACGCGGCCCACGCCGTCGCACGGGCCCCGCAGCCGCCACTGCCCGCCCCGATCGCACCGGTTCCCGCGGCGCATCGACCCGTGTTAGAATAGAACGCTCGTTCCATATGACATGTCCGGGAGCGGGGCCGCAGAGCCGCCCGGCCGGCGCCACACGGGGCCGCCGCGCACGAAGCCACGCAACAGTCCACAGGGTGTCCACAGGGGATCCGCAGCCGATCCACAGAATCGCGGCGGATCTCCACCGAGATCGGCCTGTGACCTAGATATGGTGGTTGCGCCGGCCAGGATACCACAAGATGTTGTGTTTAAGGGCTTGACTGGGGCAGCGTCGCGGGCGTACATTCGGCGGGTCGGCCGGGTCGCCGGAATGACCCGGAGGGCGCCGATCGGGCCACGAAGAGTCGGCCGGATCGGGGGCCTCAAGACCCTGGTTGGAGGCATATCGACCGAGAACTCGCAGCTATCGTGATGACCGCCTGAACCGGCAGCACCAGGCCGAGGACGTCGCCCGGACGCGACGCCCGGGGAACCTGGGTCGGGACGGCGGAGAGGGTCGGTGGCGGACGGGAGGTCGGCTGCCGAACCAGGCGAGGACCCGAGGCGAACACCCCTTCCGAGCAGTACGGATTGTTTCGTGGCGCCCGGCGGCCCCGAAACCGCGCCACAACCGCAGCCAACAACCGCAGCCGAGTCCGGCTGGCACGCAACCGCCGCACACGCCAACCACGTAACCGCGACCCCATCGCCGCCCCGGAACCCGCCAGAAGAACGAGTAATGAACGAAGAAACCGGCCGAGAGCCCAAAGAGGTGCAGGAAATGAGTCGAGCCGCCTCGAGCGCGTCCCCCGCCACCGCGACCACGACTACGACCACGACCGACGCAGCCGCGCCGGCCGCCACGCCCCCCGCCACTCCCGCCACGCCCCCCGCCACTCCCGCCACGCCCCCCGCCACTCCCGCCACGGAGCCCGTCGGCGTCATGGACGAGACCCTGGCCGCGATGCTGCCCGACGGCCGCTTCACCGGCATCGGCGTGAAGGGCCTGCACTTCCCGCGGCGCTGGACCCGGCCGGGCGTCCACCCGTACGACGAGATCCAGTGGGAGATCCGGACCGCGGCCATCGGCAACGAGGCCGGCGTCAACGTCTTCGAGCAGAAGGACGTCGAGGTTCCCGCGTTCTGGAGCCAGCTCGCGACCAACGTCGTCGTCAGCAAGTACTTCCGCGGCCATCTCGGCACGTCCGGCCGCGAGACCAGCGTCCGCCAGCTGATCGACCGCGTCGTCAACACCATCGCCATGTGGGCCGAGCAGCAGCGCTACTTCGCCACGGATGAAGACCTGCGGGCCTTCCAGGCCGAGCTGACGCACCTGCTCGTCCACCAGAAGCTGGCCTTCAACTCACCCGTCTGGTTCAACGTCGGCGTCGAAGAGCATCCCCAGTGCTCCGCCTGCTTCATCAATTCGGTCCAGGACACGATGTCCAGCATCATGGACCTGGCCAAGACCGAGGCCATGCTGTTCAAGTTCGGCTCGGGCGCGGGCTCCAACCTCAGCACCATTCGATCGAGCCGGGAGAAGATGTCGGGCGGCGGCACCGCCAGCGGTCCCGTCAGCTTCATGCGCGGCTACGACGCGTTCGCCGGCGTGGTCAAGTCGGGCGGCAAGACCCGCCGCGCCGCCAAGATGGTCATCCTCGATGTCACCCACCCGGACATCCAGGAGTTCATCAACTGCAAGCTCAGGGAAGAGAAGAAGGCCTGGGCCCTGATCGAGGCCGGCTACGACCCGAGCTTCACCGGTGAGGCCTACGGCTCGGTCGCCTTCCAGAACGCCAACCATTCGGTCCGGGTGACGGACGACTACATGCGCGCCGTCGTCAGCGACGAGGATTGGACCACCCGAACGGTCGTCGGCGACAAGCCCCTGGACACGTACAAGGCCCGCACCCTCTTCCGCGAGATGGCCGACGCGGCCTGGGTCTGCGGCGACCCCGGCATCCAGTACGACACCACCATCAACGACTGGAACCCCGTCTCCAACTCGGCCCGGCAGCACGCCACGAACCCCTGCAGCGAGTTCTCATTCCTGGACGACACCAGCTGCAACCTGGCTAGCCTGAACCTCATGAAGTTCGTGCGCGAGGACGCCGAGTTCGACGTCGAGGCCTTCAGCTACGCCTGCCGCCTGACGATCACCGCTCAGGAGATCCTGGTCGACAACGCCAGCTACCCCACGCCCCAGATCACGCACAACTCGCACCTGTTCCGGCCGCTCGGCCTGGGCTACGCCAACCTGGGCGCGCTGCTGATGAGCCGCGGCCTCGCCTACGACTCGCCCGAGGGCCAGGCCTACGCCGGCGCCATCACCTCGATCATGACCGCCGAGGCCTACGGCCAGAGCGCCATCATCGCCCGCGACCACGGCGGCCCGTTCGCGGAGTACCGCAAGAACGAGGACCCGTTCCTGCGCGTCATCCAGAAGCATCGCGACGCCGCCCACGCCATCCCGGACAAGGCGGGCGTGCCCAAGGACCTGCACCGCGCCGCGCGCGACATCTGGGACGACACCCTGGAACTGGGCAAGGCCCACGGCTACCGCAACGCCCAGACGACGCTCCTGGCTCCCACCGGCACCATCGCCTTCATGATGGATTGCGATACCACCGGCATCGAGCCGGACATCGCCCTGGTGAAGTACAAGAAGCTCGTCGGCGAAGGCTTCCTCAAGATCGTCAACCAGACCGTCCCGGGCGCCCTGCGCAAGCTCGGTTACACGCCCGAACAGGTCGATGCTATCGTCGCCTACGTCAACGAGCGCGAGACGATCGAAGGCGCTCCTGAGCTCAAGCCCGAGCACCTGCCCGTCTTCGACTGCGCCTTCAAGCCGATGAACGGCACGCGCTCCATCCACTACATGGGCCACCTGCGGATGATGTCCGCGGTCCAGCCGTTCCTCTCGGGCGCGATCAGCAAGACGGTCAACATGCCCGAGGCGGCCAAGCCCGAGGAGATCGAGACGGTCTACCTCGAGGGTTGGCGGATGGGCCTCAAGGCCATCGCCATCTATCGCGACAACAGCAAGCGCAGCCAGCCGCTCAACACCGGCAAGAAGAAGGACACCGGCACGGCCGAAAGTTCGGTCGAAGCCGTGGCTGCCGCAGCCGCAATCGCGGCCGCCGCCCCGGTCGAGCCTCGACCCTACCGCCGCCGCCTCCCGGCCGAACGAACCGCCATCACGCACAAGTTCGACATCGCCGGCCACGAGGGCTACATCACCGTCGGCCTCTATCCGGACGGCCAGCCGGGCGAAATCTTCCTCAAGATGGCCAAGGAAGGCTCCACCATCAGCGGCCTGATGGACACCTTCGCCACCACCGTGAGCGTCGCCCTCCAGTACGGCGTGCCTCTCCACGACCTGGTCCACAAGTTCGCCCACGTCCGCTTCGAACCGTCGGGCTTCACGGCCAACCCGGAGATCCCGATCGCCAAGTCCATCGTGGACTACATCTTCCGCTGGCTGGGCTCGCGGTTCCTTCCCCCGGAAGACCGCGCCACGCTCGGTTTGGTCGACCGATCCGCTACCGCTGAATCCACGATCCAGCCCCTGAACCTCGGCCTCGGTGGGCCCACGACTGGAATCGCCGGGACGTCAGGGAGTGGCACGCCGCCCGCCACAGCGCCAGCTTCCCCGTTGAGTGGCGAGGCCGCCTCAACGGAGGCGGCGCCTTCGGCCCCAACCGTGACGGCCACCCCGCCGCCCGCCAGAGAGGGGCCAGCGGACACCACTCCCCGCTCAGAGGCCACGCCCATAAGCAGCAACGGCACCAAGACGAACGGCAACGGCACCAAGACGAACGGCAACGGCACCGCCGCCCGCGTCACGCTCGGAAACCTCGGCATCGGCAAGGCCCAGGTCACGTTCACGAGCCAGGCCGACGCCCCCAGCTGCGCCGACTGCGGCTCGATCATGGTCCGCAACGGCAGCTGCTACAAGTGCCTCAACTGCGGCTCCACGAGCGGGTGCTCATGACGACGTCGCCCCGCGCGGAGCCAACACAATGATGCTGGTTCAGACGCCAGCGGAGCAACTCTTCTTCGTGACCGCTCGGATAACCGCAACTGGTTCTGGCGGGTCCTGGGTCGGCACGGGCTTCATCTATTCGGTACCTGTCACCGACGGCACCGTTCATGTCCTCGTGACCAACAAGCACGTGCTCGCCGGAGCCTCAACTCTCGATATCTCCGTGATCGCCGCCAACCCAGACGACACACCTTGCTTCGGCCGCCCTGCCTCCGTCCATTGGACCTCATTCGAGTCCCAGCGCTGGAAGGGACACCCGGATGACCGGGTAGATGTCGCCGCAATCCCCTACTCGAGCGTGCTGAACGCTCTGGTAGCGTCCGGTCATACTCCGTTCTTCAGATCGATCGACGCATCACTCGCCCTGACGGTAGACAAGCTCACCCAGTTGGACGCGGTGGAATCGGTCAAATTCGTGGGATATCCAAATGGGATCTACGACACTGCCAGTCTGCTACCAGTTATGCGCAGTGGGACGACCGCAACTCCGATCCAGGTCGACTATCACGGTCTGCCGGCGTTCTTGATCGACGGTGCGGTATACCCGGGATCCAGCGGGAGCCCTGTGTTTCTGTTTGACCGGGGTATGTACCCGACACGCCTCGGGCCCACGAATGTCGGCACTCGCCTGATCCTCTTGGGCGTGCTGGCAGCCGTCCATACTAGGGAAGTGACGGCGGAATTGGGACCCTTGCCGACGCGCTTGGGCGTCACGCTGGCCGAACCCCTTGGCCTTGGAATCGTCTTTCGGGCCGATGCCATCGAGACCTGCGTAGATCTGCTCCTGGCTGACATAGGGGTTCAAAGGGTTCAAGCGCGCGCGACAACAATGGCGACTCCGGCGACCTAGTCCAATTACGTTCAGCCGAGGATCTGGCGTCATCATTCGCCTCAATCCTCACCGACGGGCCGATCAGACGGTCATGACGCCATCGGAATCCGCGGCATTGCGGGCGCTATCCTGAGACCCTGATAGGCGCAACGAGACAAAGGGGGCGAGCGATGGCGATTCCAACGTTCCAGGTCGTACTGCGGCCCCTCTTGGAACTCGCCGCGGACGGCAAGGAGCTCCGAACCAGCGCAGACCGGTGGCCGCAACGGTCCGCTTACTCGCCCGCCAGTCCCGCCATCCGCCCGGCCAGGAACCGCCGCTCGGGCTCCTGCAGTGTGAGATCCATCGCCAGCCCATAGGCCGCCGCGGCATCGGCCGGCCGGCCGAGCCGGCGCAGCAACTCGGCGCGCGCGGCCTGGGCGAGGTGGTAGTCGGCGAGCTGACCGCGCTCGAGGATGGCGTCGATTAGGGCCAGACCGGCGCCGGGTCCATCTCGCATCGCCACCGCTACGGCCCGGTTCAGTTCCACGACCGGCGACGGGCCTGCCAGCATCAGCAGGTCGTACAGCCCGACGATCCGTGTCCAGTCGGTGGCGTCGGTAGTCGCGGCCCTGGCATGCACTCCCGCTATCGCCGCCTGAAGTGCGAACGCGCCGACTTCCCCCGCCGAGAAGGCTCGCTCCACCAGCGCCAGGCCCTCGGCCATCTCCTCTCGATTCCAGAGGGTCCGGTCCTGGTCCGCCAGCAAGACCAGGTCTCCGTCCGGAGTGGCCCGCGCCGCCCGGCGCGAGTTGTGGAGCAGCATCAACGCGACGAGTCCGGCCGCCTCGGGATCGGGCAGCAATTCATCGATCAGTCGGCCCAGCCGAATGGCCTCTTCGCACAGGTCCACGCGAGTCAGTGACGGACCCGACGACGCGCCGTAGCCCTCTGTGAACACCAGGTAGACGACCTGGAACACGGCGTCGAGGCGATCTCGCATGTCGGCCGGCAGCGGCAGCTCAAAGGGAATATGCGCGGATCGGATCTTGGCCTTGGCCCGGACGATCCGCTGGGCGACAGTCGGCGGAGTCGTGAGGTAGGCGCGAGCGATCTCCTCGGTCGTGAGGCCGCAAACCTCGCGCAGGGCCATCGCCACCTGCGCATCCGGCGCGAGGGCCGGATGGCAGCAGATGAAGATCAGTCGCAGCCGATCGTCCTCGACTTCGCCGTCTCGACCGAGAACCAGGTCATCTCGATCCGCCAGGTCTGCTGCGATCTTCTCCAGCGCGGCATCGAATCTCGCCCGCCGGCGCAATCGATCGATTGCCTTGAAACGCCCGGCGGACACCAGCCAGGCGCGAGGGTTGGCCGGGATACCGTCGCGAGGCCACTGCTCGGCGGCGGCAGCGAAGGCATCCTGCATAGCGTCCTCGGCGAGGTCGAAGTCGCCGAGGACGCGGATCAGGGTTGCCAGTACGCGACGCGAGTCGGAGCGATAGACGGCGTCGAGACGCTCGCCGATCGCTCCGGCCACGCTGAGGGTCATGAAGCGACGCGCTCCAGGATTTCCGTCATGTCCATTTCGGGGCGCACCTCGAGGCTGCCGATGCGAGCGAAGGGATTTCGGCCCGCGATCGAGATCGCTTCGTTGAGGTCTCGGGCCTCGACGAGAATGAAGCCGGCGAGCTGCTCGGTCGTTTCTGCGAACGGCCCATCGGTTGCCGACAGCTTGCCGTTCCTCACCCGAATGGTCGTCGCCGCGGTCACGGGCTGGAGGGCCAGACCCACGACAAAGTGGCCGCTGGCCCTCAGCTCGTTGTCATTGGCCATGGCCTCGTCCTGGATCGCGTGCAATTCGCTCTCGGACATGGCGTCGAACTTGGCGCCGGCCACGTACACCAGGCACAGGTACTTCATCGGTATCTCCTGTCGATTGAGTGGTGTGGACGCCTGGTAGTCGTCCGGACCATCTCAAATTCGACAGTTCCGTCGCGCGATCACGTCTCGCGTTGCGGAATCCGAGCCGCAGCGGCCGGGCCAATGTGGCCATGCTCAAGCAAGCGCGGAGTGGCCGTCCCGCTGAGCCGGCGACGGAGCGCGAATTCACTGGCTGGGTGCAGGCCGTCTAGCTGTTCTTCGAGGGCTTCGACTTGCCCGAACTGGCCAGGGCGACCGCTTCCCGAACGAGCGCCTTGAAGGCGGACTCGTCGACCTCATCCCCTTGGTGGATGTCGATGGCTCGGCGTGCGTTTCCCTCGAGACTCGAGTTGAACAGGTGGGCGGGATCCTTCAGAGAGGCGCCCTTGAAGAACGTGAGCTTCACGACGTCTTTGTAGGACTCCCCGGTGCAGATCATCCCGCCGTGCGACCAGACCGGAGTACCCGGGGACGCGGGCTTGGCCCACTTCCACTCCTCGACGACGTCGGGGTCCGCTTCCTTGATCAGCTTGCGCATTCTGGCGAGGGTTTCCCCGCGCCAGTCCCCGAGCTCGGCGATTCTCTTCGAGATGAGCTCCGATGCCGACTGGCCTTCGTTCGCGTCTGGCTCTTTCATGCTCCGATCATAGAAGTCCCAGAGGAAATGCCGGGAAGCCGGCACGGCCCGGCCCGCGACCTGCGCCGAGCCGACCCTCCTGACGGGCCTTGACACCTGCTGCATCGCGATATATCGTGATAGTGCGCAACATAGCGCGACAGTACAACTCAGGAGAAACAAGCGTGTTTCATCAGAACGAGGGGCGGGGACGGGCCAATGGTTGGCACGGCCGCTCCGAAGAGCCCACCGAGCGTCGGGGGCATGGTTTCCGGCGCCATCACAGCGAAGACGCGGGCCGTGGGCCTGGCTCTGGGCACGGACCGTGGGGCCCCGGTGACGGCGGACGAGGGCGTGGACGTGGCGGCCGCGGCTGGATGCCGAGGGACTTCATCTTCGGCCCAGGACGCGGCCCGATGGTTCGACGCGGCGACGTCAGGACGGCCATCCTGACCCTGCTCGCCGAGGAGCCGATGCACGGCTACCAGATCATCCAGCGGCTCGGCGATCGCAGCGGCGGCAAGTGGCGGCCCAGCGCCGGATCGGTGTACCCCACCCTCCAGCAGCTCGAGGACGAAGGCCTGGTCAAGGGCGAAGAGAGCGACGGGCGCAAGGTCTACGCCCTGACCGACGATGGCCGCAAGGCCGCCCAGCAGTCCGCCGGCAGCCCGGCGCCGTGGGAAATGCCCGGGGCGGACGAGGCGACGAACCTCTACGGCCAGTTCCGGCCTCTCGCCGCGGCAGTGGCGCAGGTGTCCCAGGTCGGCAGCCCGGAGACGCTGGCGAAGGCCCAGGCGATCCTCACGGAAGCCCGGCGGTCGCTCTACCGGCTCCTGGCCGAGGACGACGAGTCAACGGCCCCCACCACGGATCGGACGTAGCCAACCCGGCCGGCCGACGGCGGAGATGCGAGGGCCTCAGGCCAGCCGCGGCACGCGGACACTGCGCACTATTGACCGGCCCCCGTGTGCCCCCCACGATGGTCGTCGTCGTCACGGCGGGGAAGGAATCCGATGGACGAGCTGCGAGAACGCATCGCCGACGACCGTCGGCTGATCTCTGCCGGCGAGCGCCCCCTCTACCATGCGACCACGACCTACGACGGCTCCGCCGTGGATGTTCGCGTCCGCGAGCTGCCGATCATCCACCTGTTCGTGCCGGCCGCGGTAGATGTCCTGGACGGTGCCCGCGGCCTGATCGCACGAACGCTCGGCGTCCCGCCGGCCAGTTTCGACGTGACGACCGATGATGGCTGACCGCGGCGCACCGATAGATCGGCCGCGATGCCGTACCCCAGCGCTTCGATATGGGCCTGGATAGTCCGCAACCGCTGGTTTGGTAGAGAGCTCTCCTCCGTCGATGAACGTCGTCGGGGCGGGATAGCCGGCATCGACCCCGATGCCATCAGCCTCCGCCTCGCTGCTAAGCTGTCGCAGCGATTGCGACGGCATTGACGCGACTGGAGTGGGAGGACTGCGGTTGGACGGCACCGAAGGCAGCGAGCGCGGTCCTGAAGCCGAAGCATCGCGCTATCGAGCCCTGCGCGCGAGCGAGGCCTACGCGCAGGCCCGCGACCTGGACGCCCGCATCCGCGAGTCCGAGCCGGTCGAAACGGAGCTGCTCTGGCATAGCCCGACTGCTTCGGCGTATCGGGTCGGCGCGGACTTGCAGGAGCTCGACCGCGAGCTGAGGCGGGCCGCCGCGATCGTTCGTGACTGGCACGAGGATCGGCCGCTGCCCCGGCCGCTGCCGGTGCAGCAGGGCGGCCTCGACATCGAGACGTCATCGGCCGGCTCCTTCGATGCCGTACTTCAGGCGGTCGGCGCCGTGTCGCTGGTTCTGCTGTCGGACCCGGTCCAGCTGCTCCTCACCGCCCAGGCCCTGATCGCCGAGCCGTTCAGCATCAAGGCCTGGCTCAAGCGCAAGCCCGCCGACCCGATCGGGGCCCCCACGGTCACGCTCGAATTCCCCGGCGGCGCCAAAGCGACCGGCCATCGGATCCAGTTCCGGCGCAGCTATGCGGACGGCAGCGAGGACCTCATCGTCGTCGAGTGACTCCAGATTCGGCCGGCTGCGCGGCTTTATTCACCAGCCGCATCGACCTCATCGCCAGGCAGGACAGTCACCGAAATCTCTCGAGGCCCGCTGATACTTCGACCCGCCGACTCATATATCGGCTGGATCGTTCATTCAGTTGCTGCACTCTTCCTCGCCACCTCGATAGGGGATTCGATGCGAATCGCGCCTCGCTTTCGGCGTCCCGGACCGGCGTCGGGAGTTTTTGGTGCCCGACGGGTACCACATGCCTCGGCCCGCCCCATCGGTGCCGTCCTGGTGGCCGTTCTGGCCACCGTCTGGTTGGTCGCAGTTCCGGTAGCAAGGCAGGTGGCTGCCGCCTCGGACCCGGTCATCGCCGCGGCGGGCGACATCGCCTGCGACCCCAACGACGCCAAATACAACAATGGGCTCGGCCAGGGAACCGGCATGAACGACGTCTGCCGGCAGGGGATCGTGTCCGATCTTCTCGTTGGCAACGGGTACAGCGCCGTTCTCTCGCTCGGCGACAACCAGTACTACTGCGGCAGCCTGGCCGCGTTCAACAGCGCATACGGCCCGAGCTGGGGCCGGGTCAAGGCGATCACCCACCCGGTCGTGGGCAACCACGAATACCTGACGAGCGGCGCGGTCGACTGCGCGGCCAACAACGCCGGCGCCTCCGGCTACTTCTCGTACTTCGGCTCGGCGGCCGGCTCGCCCGGCCAGGGCTACTACAGCTTCGATGTCGGCACCTGGCACCTGATCGCGCTCAACTCCAACTGCACCGACGCCGGCGGCTGCGTCCCGACGTCGCCCCAGGGCAAGTGGCTGGCGGCCGATCTGGCGGCACATCAGAACCAGTGCATCCTGGCCTACTGGCACATCCCGCTGTTCAGTTCAGGCGGGCGGGCGGCCCAGAACAGCTACTGGCTGTGGAAGCAGCTCTACGCCGCTCACGCCGACGTCGTCCTGGACGGCCACGACCATATCTACGAACGGTTCGCGCCCCAGACGCCCGACGGCGTGGCGGATCCGGTTAACGGCATCACCGAGATCACGGTCGGGACCGGCGGCGCCAACCACACCTCCATCGCGGCCACGGCAGCCAATAGCGTGGTTCGCGACACGACATCGTTCGGCATCCTACGCATGACGCTTCACCCGACGAGCATCAACTGGCAGTTCCTCCCGGTGAACGGCTCGTTCACCGACAGCGGCTCGGCCACGTGCCACAGCGCATCCGCCGGCGCCAGCCCGACCGCGACCGCCACGGCCACGGCGACCCCGACCGCGACGGCGACGGCGACCCCGACGGCAACCGCGACGGCGACCCCGACTGCGACGCCCACGGCTACTCTCGCCGCGACCCCGACGCCCACGGCCACGGCGACGGCGACCCCAACCGCGACGCCGACGCCGACTCCTACCTCTACGGCCACGACGGCGACAGGCGGGACGGTGACCGTGACTCCGGTCGCGGACAGCTACGTCGACTCCTCGACGCCGACGACCACACACGGGACCCTGAACGCGCTGAGGGTCGACGGCTCACCCACAGTCAAGTCGTATCTGCGCTTCAACGTCGCGGGTGTCGGCGGAGCCGTGACCTCGGCCACACTGCGCGTCTATGCCAACTCGGCCCAGACGACCGGCTACGACGCCTACTCTGTCGCCGACAACACCTGGGGCGAGACCACGATCACCTCGGCCAACGCGCCGCCGTTCGGCTCTGCCAAGCTCGGCAGTTCGGGCAAGATCACGGCCGGCACCTGGACGAGCGTGGACGTGACGTCGGCGATCAGCGGCGACGGCACCTACAGCTTCGGCCTGTCCACGACCAACTCAACCGCGGTCTCGCTCTCGTCACGCGAGGGCGCCAACCCGCCGCAACTGGTCGTCTCATGGGCCGGCAGCGGCGCCACGCCGACCCCGACGGCAACCACAACGGCGACTCCGACTCCGACCCCGACTGCCACGCCGACCCCGACCCCGACGGTGACTCCGACACCAACCGCCACGCCGACTCCGACCGCCACGCCGACGGCGACCGCGACTGCCACGCCGACGGCGACCCCGACACCCACAGCGACGGCAACGGCCGGCGCGACCGCAACTCCCACTCCGACGCCGACGGCGACCCCGGCCGCCACTCCGACACCCACCCCTACGCCCACTCCTACGCCAACGCCGACACCCACTGGCGCCGGCTCGGGCTCGGTGACGGTGACCCCGACCGCCGACAGCTACGTGGATTCCTCGACGCCAACGACCACGCGCGGCACTTTGACCACCCTCCGGTTCGACGGCTCACCCACAGTGAACTCGTACATACGCTTCGACCTGACCGGCGTGTCCGGAACCGTGACCTCGGCGACGTTGCGCGTCTACGCCAACACCGCCCAGACCACCGGCTACGACGTCTATCCGGTCGCCGACAACACCTGGGGTGAGACCACGATCGCGTACGCCAATGCGCCGCTGTTCGGCACGACCAAGCTCGGCAGCTCGGGCAAGATCACCGCCGGCACCTGGACCAGCGTCGACGTGACGTCCGCCGTAACCGGCAACGGGACCTATAGCTTCGGCCTGTCAACGACCAACGCCACCGCGGTGTCGCTCTCGTCGCGTGAGGGTGCCAACCCGCCACAGCTGGTCGTCACGTCAACCGGCGGCGGAGCGTTCGCCGTTCCCCCGCCCGGCGGTTCCGGGCCATCGCTGCCGTTCTATTACCTGCTGATCCCGCTGGCGATACCGGCCCTCATCGTCCTGGAGCGGCGGCCGATCCGCCGGCTCGTGGCCGGATCGATGCCGCGTCCGCCGGCGGTCAGATCGTTCGCCGCCCGAGCGGCCCTCTCCGAGCAGATCTAGTTCGCGACCCCTTCTCGTAGCGGTGCGGCCACCTCGGCCGCCACTCGGGCCACGCCTTCGGGGCCCAGTCGGGCCGGCACGGACATGATCAAGTGGTTTGCGCCGGCGCGGCGGAACGCCAGCGCAACACGGCGCGCCTCCCGCAGCTCCGCGTCGGTGCCGCCGCACGGGAGCTGGGCCGCGAATGTGAACGCGTCGGGGTCCCGGCCGGCGGCTTCGAGCGCCACGCGGATCTCATCCCGCTTCTGCGCAAAGTAGGCCACGTCTCCGGGCCGGTTGCCGGGCATCGGCCAGCCGTCGGCGAACCGCGCCGCGAGGGCTATGCCTCGCCGCTTGCCCACGCCCAGAAAGATCACGGGACCGCCAGGGCGCACCGGGCCGGGCTCAATGGTCGCTCCTCGGAGAGGGTAGAACGGATCGTCCAGCGTCACTCCCGGAGGATGCAGTGCCGCGTCGGAGAACAGCGCCGACAGAACCTCCACCGCGCTCTCGAAACGGGCGAAGCGCTCGGACATGGGCGGCAGCGCGATGCCGAACTGGTCGTGTTCGCCTTCGTGCCAGCCGGCGCCGAGCCCGAGGATGAAACGGCCGCTGGTGACGTTGTCGAGCACGATGGCGGTCTTCGCGAGGACCGCGGGATGGCGGAACGTGTTCGAGGCGACGGCCACGCCGATCCACCAACCCGGGACCTGTGAGGCTAACGCGGCCAGGGTCGTCAGCGACTCCATCGCCGGCCCGCCTCGCGCCTTGCTCGCGTCCGTCAGGTGGTCGCTCATCCAGCCGGCGTCGAAAAGATCCGATGCGCGCGCCGCCAGCCAGGCCGCCTCCAGCCGGGGCCAGTCGAGGCTTGTCGAGTCCATCGGTGAGAGCCGAAAACCTAGCGGTCCCGGGCGCGTCCCCAATCCAACCTCCCTGAGTCTCTCGAGCGTCTGGCTGCAGGAGCCTGCCGCCCCGCTCCGGCCTGGTCAACAGGCGACCGGCGTGGGGGCGTCTGACGGCACTGCAGTTCGATTTCGAGCGCATGACTGTCTGGTTGGAGCCGCGTGCCAGCCGAACAGCACGCGCCCCGCCAGGGTCGAGCTTACGGCAGGCCGAGGACGAGGACTGCGTTGTCGCCCGAACCCATGTAGATGCGCCCGTTGACCACCGCCGGCGAAGACATGCTGGCGTTGCCGGCCGAAATCGCCGACAGGTAGACCATGGCCCCGGTGGCAGCGTTGTAAGCCACGAGCTGCTGGTCCGTGCCGAAGTAGACGACGCCGTTGGCGAGCATGGGAGCGCCCCAGACCTCGCCCTGGTATTCGGCCGTCCAGAGGAGGGCGCCCGTCGCCGAGTTGAGCGCCCGCACGCCCTCGTCGATCGAGCCGATGAAGACTCTCCCCTGCCCCGCCGCGGGAGTCACGTGGACGTCGTCGCCCGCATAACTCTTCCATAGCAGCCGGCCGTCCGAGACCTGCAGAGCGCAGACGTCGAAGCCGCCGCCCCCGGAACCGCCGCGGCCCTCGGGCACGTAGACGATCCCCGAGTAGATCGCCGGTCCGCCGTGGAAGACGCCGCCGCCCGCGGCGACGTTCCAGCGGACCTTGCCCGTCTTCGCGTCGAGGGCGTAGACGTGGCCGTCCATGCCGGCCGCCACCACGAACTCGCCGTAGCCGGACACCGCAACCGGCCCGCCCACGATCCCGCCGGGGGACGTCGTGACACGTGTCTTCCACAGGATCCGACCACTCGACGCGGACAACGCATAGATGTAGATGCCGGCCGAGACGTAGATGTAGTTGCCGAATACCGCCGGGGCCGTGATCGACGCGTACTGGTCGATGGCAACGCGAGTGCGCCACTTGCGGCCACCGCTGGCGACGTCATATGCGGCCACGAAGGCGCCCGCGGCATCGGTTCCCGGGCTCACCACGAAGTTCTTCCAGATCGCGGGAGTGGAGTCCATCAGGAACCCGAGGGAGACCCGTCGCGACCACAGCATGTGACCGTCGCTCTGGCGCAGGGCGGACAACATGCCTTCGGTGTCCACGACGAATACCCGCCCGCCGGAAACCAGCGGCGTGTCGTAGACGCTGCCGGAAAGCGAGGCTTGCCACTTCAGGGCCATGCCGCCGACGTTAGCGGCGTTGAGCGTCTTCTCGACCGGGTCGTAGCCGGACTTGGTGGCGGCATAGTGGAACTGGGTCCACGACCCCGAGGTCGAGGCCTCCGCCGGCGCGGGCGCCGCGGCACCTCCAATACCCACGATCGACGCAAGCAGGGCTGGCGCGAGCAATCGAGCGAAACGCATGGCTCACCTCTCCGACCATTCCGCCTCGCCGCGAAGGGCTCCCGGGCCTTCCCCGCCCGATCGCGTTTGCCGCGAACTGGCCAAGCTCAAGCACGTCGGTCTCCCCGGACCGAACCCGACCGCACCGTACCGACACGGGTTGCCGGGGGCCAGTGCCGGACAGCCCGACCCATTCGGGCAGGCCTACCAGGCGTCGCCCGCGCGGGCGTCGCAGGAGAGCGGCGCGGTCAGATCCAACTCGGGCGGGGTCGACGTCGGCAGAACCATGATGTAGCCGTCCTCGTCGGCCGTGCGGCGCGGCCCTTCGCCGGCCCGAACCCATGTTTCGCCTTTCCAGGTCAGCCAGCCGAGCCGCGCGTAGAAGCCGTGCCGGGCCGTGCCGAGGGCGCCGAGCTGAAAGCCATCGCGAATGTACGAATTCACCTCGCGCATCAGCCGCGAGCCGAGACCCAGGCCCTGACGCCCGACCACCGTCGCGACCGCCTCGACGTAGCCCGCCCTCACCGGACGCCCGTCTATCTCCAGGGTCCTCTCGGCCACCGAGGCGTACGCCACGATCACGCCGTCGAGCTCCGCCAGGAAATGCACGCCGCCCATGGCGTGCTGCCAGTCTTCCTCAGTCATCGCGTCCTCCCCCTCGCCGAACGCGGTCCAGAGGAGTTCTCGTACGGCAGCCGTCGCTGCAGGGGAGAGCGACACACGTCTGGTGATCGCGAATCGGCCGGCGGCCTCGGCCCGCAACCATGTATCCATCGGCCCATCGTCCCTATCTCCCCGCGGGCCACGCCGGATGCCTGCCGCTGTCGCGGCAGGCGAGCCGCGTCGACTCCGCAACCCGGAAACTGGTGACCAAGCCGCGACCTATACCTTGGCCAGGGTTGGCGCGAGGTGGGCCGTGCAGGCGACTTCGAGAGTGCCGGTTTACGAAAGGTCAGGCCGCTGGCTCGGCCTGCAGGCAGCCGCTCTCGTCGAGAAGCGTGTCGAGATCGAGCAGCATGATGAGCCGATCTCCGATCCGCGCGATGCCTTTGAGGCTGGTCCCGTCGGTCGTGGACAGGACGGCTTCGGGCGTGGCCTCGATCGAGTCCTCGGGGACAAGCAGGACTTCCGACACCGCGTCGACGACGAGGCCGACACGCCTGTCTCGGATCCCGGTTACGACGATTCGGCTTGCTTGTGTCGCGCTCGACCGCGACATGCCGAACCGCACGCATAGATCGACAATCGGGATGATGCGGCCCCGCAGGTTGATGACGCCGTCGACGAAGTGGGGCGACTGCGGCACCGAGGTGACGGGCTGGAGGCGAATGATTTCGAAGACGCGGGCGATGTCGAGGCCGTAGCTCTCGTTCTTGAGCCCACATACCACGATCTGGGTCTCGCTCATAGGAGTGCTCCTGGAGGTCGGGTTGCGCCGTCTGGCCGGCGCAACCCGAATACGAGAACGCTCGGGCAATCAGGCCGCCCTGGAACGCGCGTTGTGAGCGGCGGCGAGACCCGGCAGCGAGCGGACAACGGCTTGAATCCCGTCGTCGGCCGCCGTGACCTTGAACCTGGCGACCAGACGCTCGAGTTCGGCGGCCATCGTAGCCAGCGATTCGGCTGACGCGACAACCTCCTCCGCATGAGCCGACATCTCCTGAACGGCTGCAGAGACTTCCTCGGCGCTGGCCGAGTTCTCCTCGCTGATCGCCGCGATGGCCTGGATCGACCGGCCGACCATGCCAGCAGAAGACGTCATTGAGGCGGACGCGACGTTCGTTTGTTGGGCGATCGTGGCGATGCCGTCCGATGCAGACACGACGCCGCTCGACGCGGCGCTCATTGCGTCGACCGCGCTCGTGATGCGCAGGACGGCCGCCTTGGTCGCCTCGACAGCTTCGGCGATCTCGTCGAGGGAGGAGCCGGCCAGGTTGGCCAGTTCCGAACCCTGCTCGACGACCGCTGCCCCGGCGCGCATTGCTTCCACCGCGTGATCGGTGCCCTTCTGGACCTCGCCGATCAGCGCCGCGATCTCCTTGGTGGCCCGGCTGGAGCGTTCGGCCAGCTTGCGGACCTCGTCCGCGACTACGGCGAAGCCCTTGCCCTGTTCGCCCGCCCGGGCCGCTTCGATGGCGGCGTTGAGGGCCAGGAGGTTGGTCTGCTCGGCGATGTCGTCGATCGTCTCGACGATGGCCCCGATCTGGTCGGACTTGGCCCCGAGCTCGGTGACTCTCCGCGACGCGTCCTCGACAGTCGACTTGATGCGAGCCATTTCGGCCACGGTCTCGCGGACGGCGACGCGGCCATTGTCGGCCGCGGTGGCGGCGCGGGCAGCCACGCCCACGACCTCGGTCGACGCCGAAGATGCGCCCGAGATCGCGACCGCCATGTCGTTGAGGGCGACCGACGCGCTCTCCACCTTGAGCGACGTTTCGGCCGCGCCACCGCTGACCTGGCTGATCGCGGCGCCCAGCTGGACTGCGGCGTCGGCGGTCTCGGATGCGGCGCGGGCCTGCTCGCTCGCCCCCAGGGCGACCTGGTTGATGGTCTGGGCGATCTGGGTAGAGGCTGAACCGGACTGTGTCGCGGCGTTGTTGAGGTCACGGCCGGTCCGAGTAACCGACTCCGCGGCGGCCTTGACTTCGCTGACCGTTCCGATGAGGTTCTGGCGGGCGGCCTCGTAGGCTTGCGCCATCGACTTCAGACTGGTGTGGAGCTCGCCGCTCGCGGCGGCCATCTGGCCGATTTCGTCGGTCCCTTGACCGTCGAGCTGGGGCACGTCGCCGGCATAGGAGACGGTGAGGTCATTTTCGGCCAGGGCCGCGAAACAGGCCGTGATCTCCACGACGCCGCCCGTGAGCTTCTTCATCTGGTCGCGAACACGGCCCAGCCTGCTCACGATGCCGTGAGAGAGCATCAACGCCAGAGCCGCCCCGAGGGCGATGATGAGCCCTGTGCCTCCCAGCACGATGGGGACGAGCAGGCCGGCCTGCTGCTTCGAATGGTCGACCGTCGCGCCCGCGGTTGCCGACAATCCTTCGGCCCAGGCGTCGAGTTGATCGTCGAGGGTATCCATGGTCGTCGCCGCGTCGCCGTACAGGATCGCGAGTCCGTCTGTTATCGCGGCCGGTTCGGCAGATTGACCGACGCTCGCGGTAAGGTCCACGTATTGCTGCCAGGTAGCCTGCGCCTCGCGGCCGAGTGCCAGTTCCGCCTCGGGAATGGACGTGGCGGCGAGTGCCTCAAAGGCATCTGCGGCCTCGCCAAGGTGCTTGGCCAGTTCCGAATTCGCCGTCGCCCTGGTGTCGGCGTCGAGGGCGGCCAGATACGCATACTGATCGCGCTGGACTTCGGACACGCCCAGATGGAGATCCCCGATCGCCTGGATCGCGGGCGTGTATGTATTGCCGATCGAAACCACGTCGGCATTCATCGAGGTGCCGACGCTGGTTAGGGCGACGCCGAGAACGCCGATGCCGACGAACACCGCGGCGAAGGCCGATAGAAGCTTGCCCCGAACTCCGAGTTCGCGAGTCCTGGCGAGAAGCATTTTGGGTGACTCCTGTCCGACTGACACGCACTGTCCGTGTAAACAGCCTTTGCCGTCAGTCAGGGTGTCGGAAGGAACGCCGCGTTTCGAAAATAGCCGATAGGGCTATTGCGATACGGAACGTTCCGTATCGGATAGCCCCTTTCAAGGCCCGGGCGTGGTGACTCCGGTGGGGACCGACAGGGAATTTGGCCTATGCCCGTTCGCCCGATCGGGTAATAGGAGACGCTGCGTTGCCGATTCACACTGGTCCCATGAAGTCGCAGCCAGAGTCAGAACCCATAGTGACGGTAGAGCAGACCGCGCGCCCGGGACGCCCTCGCAGTCTGTCCGCCGACCAGGCAATCATCGACGCGGCCGCCGCCTTGCTCCGCGAGGTCGGCTACAGGGCCATGTGCATGGAGGCCGTCGCCGCCCGGGCGGGCGTCTCAAAGGCGACGCTATATCGCCGCCACAACGACAAAGCGGCCCTCGTCACGGCTACCATCCTGGCGATCTCCGGGACGCCACCCCGGGAGATGCCTGCGCCGGTCGGACCGGTGCGCACGTCCATGACCGTCATGCTCAAGACGGCCGCCAGGGCGATCGCAAATCCTTCCTGGCTCCCGATCCTCGGTGCGATGTTCGCCGAGGATCCTCGCGACGGGGGCCTGTCGGCTACGATGCGGGCACAGATACTCGACCCGAGCGCGGAGCTGGTCTCGAATCTCGTCACGACCGGTGCCGCCCGAGGGGAGTTGCGCCCGACCCTGTCCGCCGAGGTCGCAAACGACGTGCTCTTTGGGTCCCTGCTGGCTCGCTCGATGTTGGGCGAGGAGATCACCGACGCCTGGATCGACGCGGTCATAGCCTCCGTGTGGGATGGGTTCGGTGCCGAACCGGAGCATGGCGCCGAGTCGGCCGACGAGTCGGCTGCCACCGGTCACGCGTCGACCTGCTGAGCCGCTTCGGGCCGGACCCCGGCGGTCGCGCCAGGCGGGCCGCTTTCGATGGCGAAGCGCTCTGACGCGGGCCAGGCCGCCTGATCTAGCCGGCCGAAGCCGGGCCGCCCGGGGAACCCAAACGCCGCTTCCGATCAAGCCTCAGCAGGTAGAGCACAAAGACGGCGGTCGCGATCCCGGCCGCGATCGCGATGCCGTTGGCGATGCCGAAGGCCGCCGTGTCCACGTTCATCCCCGTCGCGTCGTCCGGCCAGGGGATGCCTATGAGGCTTGTGCACGTGGCCGCCGACGATGGGCCGCCGACGGTCGAACTCGCCGAGCAATAGGCCGGGGCAATAGCCCAGTAGGCAACGTTGTACGCGACGAGCCCCAGCATGACCGGCCAGTACACGAGACGGCGGCTTCGGAGGCGGCCCAGCAGGAGCATGGCCAGGCCGATCATCAGGAAGGGCCGCCCGATCGACATCGCGCCCACGATGCCGAAGGCGATCAGCGCAAGACTCGCGACCCAGTAGCCCATGTGGAGGCCCCCGCTACACCCCCATTATGCCGCCGCGCGTCGTCGCCGATAAGAGACCTGGCCGCGAGACGCGATCCGGAACGGGCCGAAGATCCCGCGGCGCTACGACTATCTTTCGGGGTGACCGGCAACTGGAGGACGGCACGATCGCGAACCGAGGGCTGTTGTGAATCACATCGGCGAGCAGCCGAGTTCTGGCAACGAGCCCCTGAGGCTGTCGACGTTCAGCTGGGACGGCTTCGTAAAGAACGGCGGCCTGTTCATCAACCTGGTCGGCGGCGCCCTGGCGGGCGGCATCGTCCTGACCAGTCCGGAAGCCTTGCCGAAATGGATGATCTCCTCGGTCAGCCTCCTCTTCCTCTCGATGGCCCTGGCATTCACCCGAGTGTGGAAGACGGCCCGCGAGGAGCGTGAGACAAGCGGCCTGTGGGATCAGCTCGGCGAGGTCACGGCGCGAGGCAGCGGGATGGCGCAGGTCAAGGACGCCGTCTTCGAAATTCCCTACCTCTTCTCCATGGTCTTCCTGCCGGCGTCGGTCGTTAGCCTGCAGACCTTTGCCGGCTGCCTCGTGCTCTTCTACGTCGCCGACAACTACTACAACTTCGCCCTCATCCGGGGTATCGCCGGGGACCAGGCGGCCCGGCCGGCACCACCGAACCCGATCTCAGCCCTCGGCCGGCGCTCGAGACGAGCCGCGGCCGGGCTGCTCAGAGGGATCACCGGCGGCCGCGCCGAGCCCCTCTTCGCTCTCCTGGGGGCCGTGCTGGAAACCGTCGGGTCGATTCCGGATCCGCGCGCACATTCGATCGACCGCGCCGTGCTGGCCCGATACTTCCGCCGCAGGGCCCAGCTCGACCGGATCGCGATCTGGCTGCTTGCAGTCGTGTTCGCGCTGTCTCTCTTCGGCGATCGCGATTGGGCCAAAGCCGGGGGCATTGTCATCGTGTCGACGCTGCTGGCGGTCGAGCTCCTGGCAGAGCCATTCCGGGCCCTCGGGCTCCACTACAGGGCCGCGGAGGCCGACGACGCCGACGCCGACACGGCCACCGCCGCCGACAACGCCGACGTCGCCGAGGCCCCGGGCCTCCGACTGCTGTGGACCGTGCCGGCCGGTGCGACCCTGGACGAGGAGTCCCTGGCGGCCCTGCATCGAATCCACGAGGAGGCGTTTCCGCCGGGCGAACGGCAGTACGACGTCGAGTTCATGACGGCCAACGCGGGACGACATGGATTCCTGCTTCTCCTGCTGACCGAGCCAACCGGTCCGGCCGGCACCGACAGGGTCATCGGCTACGTCTTCCTCCAGGCCCGCCCAGGACTCGAGATCGCCTACTTCTGGTATCTGGCCATCGATAAGCCGCGCCGTGGCGGCGGGCTCGGCCGGACGATGGTGAGCCTCGCTCTCGACGTAGTGCGGGACCGCTGGCCGTCATTCCGGGCCGTCTTTCTGGAGTCGGGGCCCGAGTCGCTGCGGTTCTATCGCCGCCTGGGCTTCTGGCGGGTCCGCGGTGTCGACTACAGGATCCCCGTCAAGGGCGACCCCGAGAACTCGCTCGCCTACGAACCCATGTATTGCCCGCTGCCAGGACCTGCGGCCGATTTGGACGACGGGTTCGTACGCAAGGCGGTCCTGGATATGGCCCGCGACAACTTCGACCGCCGGCGCGGCGACGCGCGCTGGAAAGCCCTGCAAGCGAGCACGGCCCATCTGCTCCGCGAATCGCCGGGCCCCACCGCGGACGCCTGACCGGCAGAGGCACCGGTTCAGGACGTCGGGGCGGGAGGACGGGGAGGCTCGATTCGAGCTCAGCAGGCCGACCGCGGCGGAATGCCGATCGGCTCGCGACCCGGGACTTCGAGCGATTCGGGATCGAAGTGCCCCGCCAGCAGCGCAGTCAGCTCGGCCGCCCAGACCAGGAGGATCCCGCTCAGGTAGTACCAGAGCATCAAGACGATGACCCCGCCGAGCGCGCCGTAGGTGGCGTCGAAGTGCCCCAGGCGCGAGACGTACAGCCCGAACCCGAACGTGACGACCAGCCAGGAGACGGCAAACGCGGCCGCGCCGGTGATGGTCCAGCGCCATGGCGGCCGCACGATCGATGCGTACCTGAATAGCGCCCCGACCGCGACGAGGAGGATGGCAAACGCGACGGGCCAGCGGACGAACGTCAGGACAGACCACATCGTGTCGCCGATGCCGACCTGATCGGCCAGATCCGCTGTCACGAGAGTCCCACCGATGATGGCCGTGGCCGAGATGACGATCCCGACGCCGCCCAGGACCGTCAATGCCATGGCCACGGCGATTCGACGAAGCATCGGCCTGCCTTCAGTGACTCCGAACGCCCGGTTCATCGTCTTGATGACGGCATTGATGCCGCCGGTGGCGGAGTAGAGCGTGAGGAGCGCTCCCACCGACAGAAGAGCGGGCTCGGTGTGGGCGAGCACCCTGTCGAGCTGGGTCCTCAGCGGACCCACAAGGTCCGATGGAATGTTGTTGCCGAGGGCCGCGACGATGCGGGCGGTCGGATCGGCCACGCCGAGCCCCTGCGCCAGGAAGGCCCCGAGCGCGGCAATGAACAGCACGAACGGGAACGTCGCGAACATGAACCGGAAGGCCAGCTCGGCCGCCAGGCCGGTGGTGTCGTGACGCTCGAGCTGTCGAATGTAGATGCTGGCCAGAGTTCTCAAGTTGGACCTCCGGGGTATCGCTCAGCCCCCGGTCAGGACGCGGCCGGCAGTGGCAGTCCCAGGTCGCGCAAATCTGAACGTAGCTTCCCGGCATCGTAGAACCGGACAGCCGTCATGCCCAGCCCGGCCGCGGTCGTCACGTTCAGGTCCCAGTCGTCGATATAGATCGTCTTCTGAGGCCAGACGTCGAAGCGAGACAGGAACTCGCGGAAGATGGCCGGGTCCGGCTTGCCGACTCCGACATCGCCCGAGATCAGTATGCCGTCCAGCTCGTCGAGGAACGGGTAATGAGAGCGGGTTCTGGGGAAGGTCTCCGCAGACCAGTTGCTCAAGGCGTACGTTCGATACCCGGCCCGGCGGACGTCGCGAAGAATCTCGACGGTCCCTTCGAACGCTGGGCCGAGCATCTCCTCCCAGCGCGTGTGGTAGGCCGCGATCATCTCAGCCTCGTCGGGATGGGCGGCGGCGAGTTCGACCACGGCCTCGGCAAATGGACGCCCGGCGTCGAGACGCGCGTTCCACTCGGGGGTGCATACGTCGGCCAGGAACCTCTCCATGCCGGCCTCGTCGACACCGAACAGTTTCCGGTAGAGGTGGCGGGGGTTCCAGTCGATCAAGACTCCACCGAGATCGAACACGACGGTGGTGATTTCTGTCGTCATCTGGCCTCGTGACCCGCAGACGGGGCACTGCGGCGTGCAGCGCCAAGCCCGGCCCGGTCGCGAGATCGTACCGGAGTCGGCGCCTGGACGTGCCTCGGTCATACCGGAGGACGACTCGGAATCGGAGCGATGCAGGACGACACGACCCACCGAGGCCGCGAGAGTGGCGGCATTGCCGCGGGATCGAGTGGAGTTTCGGACCCGGACGCAGCCCAGGAGGTTCAGTTGCAGGCCGACATTTCGTCCGACGGTGGGTCAACCTTCAACGGCTCGCCAATCGCGGTAACGCCCTCGCTTCGCCTGCCGGCCGATCGATGGCATCGGCTCCTGATCGGTTGCGAATTCATCGCCGCCACCCAGCTCCTCCTGGCGTTCTGGGACACCGACGTTTCCCTGGGCCTCAAGCTGGTTCGGTGCGGCCTGGTCGTTCTGCTGGCCGTGGCCGGCTTGGTGGCCACGAGCCGTTTGGCCGCCGCGCCCTCGCGCCCGCGGTTTGCGGCGGCGGCCGGACCGGGTCTCCTGTTCGGCACGGCCGGCATGGTCGCCGGCGGAGTGATCGGCGGCGGCGGATTGGCCATTGCCGGGGCTTCGCCGGCGGCGGCGTTCGGGCTGCTGGCCCTTGCCTCCGGCTTGATCCTGACCGTGGCCTCGTTCGTGTGGCTGCTTCGATCGGTTCCGCGATGGTGGCGCCTGCTCGGCATCCCGGTTGCGTTCGTGATCGCCCAGTTCTGGCTCATGCCCGTGGTCATGGCAATGCTCGGAACGCATGCGCCCCGGCCGGCGGCGACGGCAGCCGTGCCCTCAGGAGCTGAGCGAGTCGCCTTCTCCGCCGCGGACGGCACGCCGCTGGCCGGCTGGTACACGCCCTCGAAGAACGGGGCCACCGTCATCGTTTTGGCCGGTGCGGGCGGTACCAAGGCCGATACCGCCGGCCAGGCGGCCGCGCTGACGCGGCACGGCTATGGCGTGCTTGCCTACGACGCCCGCGGGTCCGGCGAGAGCGGCGGGCACTCCATGCTGTGGGGCTGGGGCGGCGAGAGCGATCTCAGCAGCGCGGTCTCGTATCTCGAGTCGCGCTCGGACGTGGATCCGGGACGGATCGGCGTCCTGGGCGAGTCGATGGGCGGCGAGGTGGCGATTACCGGTGCGGCCGTGGACTCGCGGCTGCGGGCCGCCGTCGCCGAAGGGGCGACAGGCCGCACCTGCGCCGACCTGACGTTCCTCGCCAATGACATGGAGGGCACGATCCACCGTGCCGACAGCTGCCTTGGCTGGGCCCTGACGGGGCTTATGACGGATGCGCCCCAGCCGGGCCCCATGTCCGAATCCGTCATGGCTCTGGGGTCGCGGCCGTTGCTGCTGATCGCCGCGGACGACGCGGCCGAACACGCCGCGATGGAGACGTGGCAGGCCATCTCGCCCTCGACCGTGCAGCTCTGGAAGCCGGCCGCGACGAGCCACACGGCCGGTCTCTCTACTCATCCGGCAGAGTGGGAGGCTCGCGTCATCGCCTTCCTCGACGCCTCGCTCTAGCTTCCGCCGACGATTTTGTGGCGCAACCGCACCGGCCTGAAACTTCGCGCAGGAGAATGACGTCGTAATTGCGGAGGCCCCGGTGCCGGGGTCGCGAAGGGAAGAGGGACGCCATGTTGCGCAGGTTCGCGCTGACCGGTCAGGTTCCACCTCCGACGGCAGCGACGAGGGCGCGACTCCGCGGCGTCGGCGCCGTGATGGTCGCAGTCGTCGTGGCCGGGGCATGCGGCACGGCCGTCGCCACTCCGGCGGCCACAAGCAGCACGCCGACGAACGAGCCCACGGTCTTCCACAGCCCATTCGCTTCGCCATCGCCCGTGAGCGCTCCGCCCGCCACCCCTGTCGAGGGGCCGACGCCGCTTGTTACCCAGGACCCGGGCGGCGAGTTCGCCATCGCTCTCGGACAAGCGCCGCTCCTGGCGCCCGCCGCCGACAACGGCAACCTGGCCGGCACAGAGATCAACGACTTCGGCCTGGACCTGCTCCGCCGGCTCGACTCGAGCAAGAACCTGTGCGCCTCGCCGACGAGCATCGCCCTTGCGCTGGCCATGGTTCGAGCCGGAGCGAGGGGACTCACCGCGTCGGAGATGGATCGGGTTCTCCACGACTTCGGCTCGACCGGACAGGCCGGCGAGATCGTGGCCCTGCTTGCGGCCCTGCAATCCACGACCAGCTACGACGACACGGATCCACAGGCCACGGCGGGCCCGAGTGGGCCCCAGCCCGTCGTCGAACTCGACGTCTCCAATGCCGTCTTCTCGCAGCAGGGCATGAGCCTTCAACCGGCGTACCTGGACTCCCTCAGCTCGGGCTTCGCGGCGGGCCTGGGATTGCTGGACTACTCGCACGACCCCGACGGTGCCCGCCAGATAATCAACAAGTGGGCCAGCGACAGGACGAAGGGCCGCATCCCGGCCGTTCTCCAACCCGGGGACATCGACGCCCTGACTCGCATCGCCCTGGCCAACGCCATCTACCTCAAGGCCGGCTGGGCCTACCAGTTCGACCCGAACGACACCAAGCCGCTGCCGTTTACGCTGGCCGACGGGTCCAAGGTCGCGGTGCCGACGATGGCATTCGACAGGTTGCTGACCTACTCCGCAGGCAGCGGATACCGTGCCGTGGTGCTGCCCTTCACGGGTTCCGGCTCGCTGGCAATGACGATAGTGGTTCCCGACAACATGGCCTCGTTCGTGAGCGGCCTGACGGCGGCGAAGTTCGCCGACATCGGGACACACGGGACGCGATACGACGTCGACCTGACCCTGCCGCGGTTCTCAGTGGAGACGCGGGTCGACCTGGCCTCGACTCTCGCCGCCATGGGTATGCCGACCCTCTTTGATGAAGGCGCCGCCGATCTATCCGGCATCACCACCGAGGAGAGGCTTTACATAGCCAACGTGATCCACCAGGCCAACATCGACGTGGTCGAACAGGGCACAACCGCAGCGGCGGTCACCGTAGCCGTGGGCCGCGCGACCACCGGCGGCGGGGAATCGCAGCCGCTGCCCGTCCAGTTCCACGTCGACAAGCCGTTCCTGTACTTCATCCAGGAGCAGTCGACGGGAGCCGTTCTCTTCATGGGTCGCGTCGTGGATCCGTCTGAGAAGAGCTGAGCCCTCGAAATCCTGCCTGGGGGGCCCAGGTGAAGGCGTCTGACTAGCCGATCGCGTTGGCTGCCGGAGTCCAGACCGCGGCCACGACCACGCCAAGCAGGACGGCGTCGATGCCGAGGCCGAGGACGAGATGGGGGCTGAAGAAGACCGCCAGCAGCACGATCGACACGACGGCCGAGACGGCGACGAGGGGGCGCCACGCCTCGGACGGGACGACTATGCCGACCGTCGCGAGACCCGCCAGCGCGAAGGCCACGACGACCGCGCCCATCAGCGCGTAACCCACGATCCGGACCAGGTTGAAGTCCATGCCGGGTCCGGTGACGAGCCACGACCCGGCCATGTCGAAAGGCCACTCGGCCGCGCCCTCAGCCGGGGTGGGGGCCGGTGCCAGGAACATCAGGTGGATAAGGCCGTGGGCGACGAGGAAGCCGGCGAGCAGCCATCGCCCGCCGGTCATCTCCTTCGACAGCAGCCACCAGATCGCGAGCCCGGCTCCGGCCAGCGCGATCGCAAGCGGCAACAAACTGGTGATTGTCTTCATGGCCGTCGTCTCCCTGCTGGCGTTTCTCGGTCTCCCCGCGCCAAGTTAGCTGCTCCGCGGGGCGGCGCCATGGGCCTTCCGGCCGCTACTCCCAGGGCCGAACGGGCGCCCGTTGTCGACGGTCACGGCGTCGAGGCGGTCCGGCGCTTCCATCCCGAGCATCGCACACAGCCCGATTCGGACCCCGCAGGCTCATAATCTGGATCTCCGGGACACCCTACACGGGAGGCGCCATGGCCAGCGACACGTTCGAGGTGCCGATCCAGCGGCCCGACGCGTGGTCGTTCGACGACGTGGAGGTGGCCGGCGTCCTGCCCGCTTGGGAGCGCGACCGGACGGCCCTGGCGGCACTCTTCACCGCAGCGGAGCTCAGGCGCCTGGACGCCGTCCGCGCCGGTCCGGGGCCTCGGACCGTCGTGTACCTGAGCTACGAGAACCGCTGGGCCAGATCGGGCGGTATCGCCGCGATCGCCGCTATGCTTCCGGCCGAACTGGGCGCCGCCGGGGAGCGGGTGATCAGGCTCAGTCCGCTTCACTCGGCCCTGCGCACCGCGCCCGCCCGAGCCGACCTGGCGTCCTGCGGCACCTGCTCGGTCACATTCGGCGGCAGAGAGCACCCGGTCGCAGTATTTCGGGCGACCGAGGGCGGGCGCGAGTGGTATCTGTTCGAGGCGGCGGGCTTCTTCGACGCCGACGGCGGCACCGGTGGCGCCGATCCGTACGTGTTCGGCGACGAGGGGCGGGCGGATCGCGACGGCGACGCCTCGAAGCTGCTGCGCGATGCCCTATTCGCCGCGGCGGCGGTTCCCGCCGTCCTGTCGACGCTGGCCGGGGGCGGCGTCATCGAGCGCAATCTCGTAGTCCACGCCCAGGACTGGGAGCTGGCGGCAGTGGCACTCACGGTCAAAGAGGCCCAGCTCGCCGGCCCGCTGGAGGACGTCGCGGCGTCGGTGGTACTGACGTTGCACAACCCCTACGACCACTTCCTGTCGGACGGGGCACTGGGAGCGATATCGGATCGGCGCGGGGCATCCCGCTGGCCGTTGCTGGACCACACCAACCACACCATGCTGGCGCGAATGATCCCGCTCGCCGACGCGCCGGTGTCGACGGTCAGCCGGCGCTTCGCCCAGGAGCTGACGACTGACCCGCTGCAGACGGCGCATTTCGCGGCCCACTACCTCGGGATACTCGAGCGACAGGGCGTCATCGGCATCGACAACGGTCTCTTCGCCCAGATGGCAGCCCCCGACGAGGCTCTTCAGGCCGCGATCGATGCGGCCCGGGAGGGACGGACCGGCGCGATCCGCGAACTCAAGTGGACCGCTCGAAAGAAGGCCCTGGCCGCTCTGCAAGACTACCTGGCCCGCCTCTCGTCGGCGGCGAATCCGGCCGAGCCGGTCTACGGAACCCTCGACGGCGGCGGCGGGCGGGCTCTCGCGGATCTGCCGGACGAAGTTCCCCTCTTCCTGATGACCGGCCGCCTCGACCCGGGGCAGAAGGGCTTCGACGTCTTCGCGGCCGCAATCGACGGCCTGCCGGTGGGGCTGGGCCGGTACGTAATCTCGCCGCTCAGCCCGATGGCATCCGACCCGGGAATTGGGCGAAACCTCGACCAGCTCGCCGGCCTGGCGAAACGCCGTCCCGGCGAGGTCGTCGTCATGCCGTTCCGCATCGCGGGGGTCTACGCCGACCTCGTCAGAGGCATCACCTGGTCCGTCTGGCCGTCTCTGTACGAGCCGTTCGGAGGGGTTACGGAACCCTATGTCTGGCTGACGCCGGTCATCGCTAGGGCAACCGGCGGGCTGGTGCAGCAGGTCGTCGATTACGGCATCAGCCCGAAAGACGCCACCGGGCTTCTGTACCGGGAGTCGGTGCCGGCCGATCGAGCATGGCAGGGGGCAGCGCAACGGGAAATGCAGCAGGCCGTCGACCCGACGGAGCGCGCGGCGACGGCGCTGTTCCGGGCCCAGGCCGAGGCTCTGCGAACGGCCATCCAGGCGGCCTCGGAGTTGTATCGCGACCGCGCCGCCGACTACGGGCGTCTCATCGCCAACCTGCCGGCGATGTGCCGGGTTCTCGACTGGGGCCGATCGGTCCGGGACTACCGGGCCTGGTACGACGCGGCCCGCCGCTAGAAAAGACTGGTCGCTTTTCCAGCCCGGTGAGGCGCCCGGCCCTCAGGCGATCCGTTCGCCTGCTCGAACCCCCAGGTCCAGCCCGTTCTCCGGCGGAGCCAGCGGGCACGACCATCGGGGATCAAATGCGCACGACGGCTGGTAGGAGAAGTTGAAGTCCAGGATGAGCGTGGCCGCATCGGCGTCGCCGCCCAGGTCGGCGCCCTTTGCGGTATCAAGCACATACCTGCCGCCACCGTAGGTTTCGCGGCCGTTGGTGGCGTCGCGAAATGGCACGAACAGACCGCCCGAATACTCACGCAGCCAGAACACGGCCAGGCTGCGCGGTCCGCTCGCGAACGGGATTTCGACGTGGCCGATACGGTCCGAAGCGGGTGCATCGCCGCTGCTCGCAGGCAGGGTCAGGGCCAGGGCCCCCAGGCGGGCCAGTCCGGCCGGGGTTGCGGCCGACTTGTCCGGGCCCGATGTGGCGGGGCCGGCGGCATCCTCTGCTCTACTCGGCTGCACCTCCCCCATGAGGGCGAGCTCGAATCGAAGGCTCGGGTCGTATGGGAAGTGGATGGCCTTGAACTCGCTCCGCTCGCCGGCCGGGACCGGCGACGACGGATGCGTCCGGTAGAGGGCCTCGCGCGCCTTACGCCAGCGGAAGTGGGCCGCGGCCGGATCGGTCATGGCGAGCTGACGGACTTCCTCGTATAGGGCCGCGATGCGCCGCCGCCAATCGGTCAGGTACAACCGATCCCGCACTGCGTCGATGTCCGTCTCGAAGTCCGTGGTGCTCACCCGGGCAGTGTCGCGCCGGCCGCTTGGTCGTCAAACAGGGTCGCGCCTGATGGCCGGACCCGGGTCGGGCGAAACCGCCGGCCCATCGGCCGGCCTGCGGCCCTCGAAACGGGCGATGTCGGCCGCTTCGGCCTCCAAGGCGGACCTGGCCTCCGCCCCTAGGGCCTCGAACGGATTGACACGCACGGCCACCTCCTCGCCCCGCCTTCGAATTCCCCACGTGGCGGCGGCGACACCGTCGACCGTGGCAAAGGGTCGGAAGAGTCCGCCCCCGCCAGGAATCACTATGTCGTCGACGGCGCGCGGGATGAACGGTTCCCGCTCGCCCCAGCCCACCGAGCTTGGATCCCACGACGGTAAGAGGCGGGGCGGCAGCGGAGCGTTGTCGTCCACAGGCCGGGACCGTCGACCGGCCAGGTCCACCAACCCGCCGGCCAGCTCGACCAGTTCGCCGGCGACCGAGCGCATGCCCGCCCGCGCGTCGCGCAGCGGCAGGCCGGCCCACTTCGCCAGGTCCCGGTCCGTGGCCGGTCCGTGGCCGGCCAGGTACCGACGGGCAAGTTCCGCCAGGGCCGATTCGCGACCACCCCCGGCCTTCGGCTCCGCCGCGCCACCAAGCCACTCACGGGCATGGGCAAACGCCTGAAGGCCCCCGACCATCGGCCCCAGGACAGCGTGACCCCGGATGACCGCGCCGAAGAGCAGGTGGACCAGGGCCTGGCCTTGAGTCCGAATTCCCAGCCGATCCAGCCGGGCGCGGAGTTGAGCCCTGGTCAGCGGGCCCTCGGATGCGAGCGCCCGCTCGATTGTTGTGATCCCCCGCTCGGCGTCGTCCGGCGAGAGGCCTTCCTGGGTGAGCCGCCGGGCGTTGCCGACGATCTGGGTGGGAGCGGTCAGCGCCAGGAGCCAGGGATAGTCTTCGGCGCACACCAGGTGCAGCGTGCCGCGATTGAGCCAGGCCACGATGAGTGAACGTTTCTCGGTCAGGGCGAGGTTCACGTCCTCGGCGGTGATCGCCTCGACCCTGGCCCGGAGGGCCAGCCGCCACGAGGTGCGGTCCTGGGCCTGAACCGCAAGCAGGACCCGGACCGCCGCCTCTGGTCCGCCTCGGATGCGGCGGTCGAGCATCTGCGCCGCCGAGCGGCGCACCAGGAGCCGGCGCCGGTCGATCTCGAGGGAGATGGGGCCGGATCTTGTCATGCCGGTCAGTTTGAGCCGGAATCGTGCCCGAAGGTGTCAGGAATCGGTTCCGCTCCCCGGGCCGGCCCGCCCTGTGCCGCATGCCTGTGTCGTCAGGTCATCAGAAGCGTTCCGACCGGGGTTACGTCGGCCGGGGATGGAGCCTCCCGAGCCGGCTATTTGCGGAGATAAGCCAGGACGGCCAGGACGCGACGGTGGTCGTCGGGTGCGGGCAGCAGTTCCAGCTTGGAGAAGATGCTGGCGATGTGAGCCTCGACGGTCTTCGGGCTCACGAACAGGCTGTCGCAGATGGCCTGGTTGGAGCGGCCTTCGGCCATCAGGGCGAGCACCTCGCGTTCTCGATCGGTCAGTTCGTCGAGGGGTCCCCTGGCCCGGCGCCGGTTGACCAGCAGTGCCACAACCTCCGGGTCGATGACCGAGCCGCCTCGGCCGACCCGGCGCACGGCCTCCGAGAACTCTCCGACGTCGGCGACCCGATCTTTGAGCAGATACCCCACGCCACCACCGCCATCGGTGACGAGTCGGAGGGCGAATTCGGTCTCCACGTATTGCGACAGCACGAGAACCGCGACACGCCCCTTGTGCTCGGCGCGGATCGCGTCGGCCGCTACGAGGCCTTCGGTGGTGTGCGTAGGCGGCATGCGGATGTCGACGACGGCCAGGTCCGGCTGAGTCGCGCGAACCAAGGAGAGCAGGTCCTCGGCGGTGGCGCACTGGCCCGCGACCTCGAAGCCGGCTTCCGTCAGGAGCCGGGCCAGCCCTTCGCGCAGCAGCACCGAGTCGTCGGCCAGAACGACGCGAAGCGTTTCGGTCATCTGCCCGTCTCAGCGATGGGCAGCGACGCTCGGATCGTCGTACCGCCTCCGGCCGGGCTCCGTGCCTCCAGCGTGCCGCCGATCGCCTCGACGCGGTCGCTCAGGCCGCGCATGCCGGAACCGCGTGCGGGATCGGCGCCGCCGCAGCCGTCGTCGCTCACCTCGACGACCAGGATGCCGTCGATGACGGCCAGGGCGACGCATGCCGAGCCGGCATGGGCGTGCTTGCCTGCGTTCGTCAGTGCCTCCGAGGCGACGAAATAGGCTGCCGCCTCGATCGCGTCGGGCAATCTCGCCGGGAGGTCGACCCGGAGTTCCGTGGGCATGAGCGCGCGGTCGACCAGGGATCTGATCGCAGGCTCCAGCCCGGCCTGGGTCAGGACCGCGGGGTGGATGCCATGGGCCAGCTCCCGCAGCTCTGCCAGCGCGGAGCGGACCTCTTCCGATGCCTCGGCCAGCGTGGTTCCCAGCGCCGGATCGGACTCCGGCCCGATCTGGTTCCTGGCCCGGCCGAGGGCGAGCGACAGGGCCACGAGCCGCTGCTGGGCGCCGTCGTGGATGTTCCGCTCGATCCGGCGCCTCTCGGCGTCCGTCGCCTCGACGATGCGCGCCCGCGACGCGCGCACCTCCGCCAGCTGCGCCCGGACCTCGTCCTGGAGCCGGTCGTTCTCGACGGTCAGCCGGACCGCGGTCGCCACCGAGGCCACCAGCCCGGGGTCTTCCAGCAGGGCCGGGTCGTGAAGGATCGCCGCCAGCGGCACGCCGTCGCGCTCGAGCATCGTCACTGCCCTGCCGCCCGCCAGCGCCTCCAGGGAATCGACGCGGGCGCCAGCGGCATCCACAAACGCTCCTGTCCCCGCCGACCACAGCACGACCGCGAGCGTCGGATCGCCCAGCGCCGTCGCCAGAGCGCGGCGCAGCTCGGCCGGTTCGGGCGTCTCGCCCAGCTCCACGACCAAATCCGCGATGGCCGAGCGGGCCATCCGGACACGCAGCAGGCCCGCAAGGAATCCGACCGGGACGACGTAGAAGCTCAGGGTGTGGGCGAACCCGATGACATCCATCGTCTGGCCGCGAACGCCCGCCTGCTCCG
Organism: uncultured Chloroflexia bacterium; assembly: GCA_963789725.1. Lineage (GTDB taxonomy): Bacteria > Chloroflexota > Limnocylindria > Limnocylindrales > CSP1-4 > Fen-1039. The sequence goes on along the minus strand of CAWBLU010000004.1, from coordinate 404,391 downwards.
CGACCGCCTGCGTTACGGAGGCCGTCACGAAGACGAGGGCGCCTGCCAGGACGGGCGCGATCGAAAGGCGGGCCGGACCGCTGAGATGCCACCACCGCCGCGCCAGCCAGAACCCGAAGCCGAGCAGGAACACGAGCCCGTAGACGCCGTTGAAGACGTCGAGCGCGGAGAGCAGGCCCGGATCGACGACCACGAAGAACGGGTTTGGGTGGGTCCAGCCCGGTACCTTCTGGACCGGATCGAACAGAAAGACCTGTTCGGCGCGATAGAGGCCGCAGGTCACGGCCACCGCTGCGACCGCGGCGGGAGCTCGTCCGTCGAGCCGGCCGCTGGGGAACGAGATGGGTATCGCGGACCCGATGCCGGCCGCCGCGACGAAGGCAACCGCGGACGCCACGGTCAGCAACGGCGACTCGGCACCGCCAATGAAGGCGAGCGGGCCGCACAGCCCAGAGACGATCAGCCAGATTCCAATCGGGTTGTCGGGCCGCCGCTCACGGGCAATGAGCCCGGAGATCACCGACACGTAAGCCGAACCCGCGAGCGCCAGGCGGCCGGCCATGCCCTGATCCAGGATCGGACCCTGATGCGTCGGACCCGCCACGTACAGCCACCAGGCGTCGATGAAGACGATCGCCGATGAGGCGACCGCGAGAAGAAGGACCATGGCAATGGCGACGCGGCGCCGGTCGATCGTCATTGCCGAGCCCCGCCGGACGGGACGCCCGCCAGCAGCGCCGCGACAGCAGGGCCGCTCAACTCGTCCTTGGCGATGAAACCCGCCGCCGGGCAGCCTGCCAGTCGCGGCCCGTATTCGGAAGCCTCGCGAGTAGATGTCAGGACCACCGCCGGAGGCTCAGGCGCCTCCGCCAGCCGGCGTGCCACCTCGATGCCGTCGATGTCGGGCAGGCCGATGTCGAGGAGGACGGCCTCGGGCCGAAGCGTCTGCGCCATCTCGACGCCCGACCATCCGTCGGCCGCCTCGCCCACGACGCTGTGCCCGTTCTCCTCGAGCATCGCCCTCGCCTGCGCCCGGAATGAGGCGTGGTCGTCGACGATCAGGAAGGTGCTCACCGCGCCATGGTCGCATCGGTGTCGAGCCATGCGCCACAGGGCTAACCCTGACTGGCGTCCTCCCGGATCCTGGGCCTGCCCCGATGTCGCGCCCGCCCGCCGGATCGATCGTTGCGGCGACCAAACCGTGCAAAGGAAAAGATCAGTGCGAATGCTGAGAAACCTCTCCCGTCGCAGGCTCCGGACCACCCTGACGATCCTGGGCATCACGATCGGAATCTGGGCCCTCGTCGTCTTCGGGTCGATGGCCAACCGCATCAACGACATGGTCGGCAAGGGCGCCGTCTACTACCAGAGCGGCGCGATAACCGTCTGGGGCGGCGGCGGGGACGCGCCCAAGATGAACCCGCTGGACATCTCCCTCGAGGACAAGATCAAGTCCGTCCCCGGCGTGGACATCGTCGTTCCGGGCGTGAGCATGAACGTCACCGACGATACCGCGGCCATGTCGATAGGACTGCCGCCCATGATCACGGCGCAGGTCGCCGGCCTCACGACCGGGCGTGACACCCTCGTCCTGCGAGCGTCGTCCGGCCGGCTTCTGACCGGCTCCGACGATGGCGCGAACGTCGCCGTGCTCGGCTGCGACCTGGCCCGCCAGTACGACAAGCGGGTTGGCGACACGATCGAGCTGCGGGGCGAGGACTTCGCGGTCGTCGGCATCCTGGCCCAGACTCAGACCCAGCCCGACAACTCGGCCATGGTCCCGTTCGCCGCCGGGCAGCGGCTCTACCTGACGACCCTGCCGTCGCTGGTGAAGGCAAACCTGACCGCGGACAAGGTCGTGACCAGCTTCCAGGTCTACCCGAAGACCGGGACGAGTCCCGATAGCGTCGCGGCGCGCATCCGGGCGCTCGACCCGGAGCTTGGCACGATGACCGGCAGCGACTTCGACAGCCTGGCGGGCTCGTACGCGGCCATGCTCAACGACGTCCTCGTGGGCATCGGGCTGATCAGCCTGGTCGTGGGCGGCCTGTCGGTCGTCAACACGATGGCCATGTCCATCGCCGAGAGGACGCGCGAGATCGGCATCAAGCGCGCCATCGGCGCCAGCCGGGTCCGCATCGTCCGCGAGATCGTGGCCGAGTCGGCCCTGATCGGGTGCATCGGCGGCATGATCGGGCTGGCCCTCGGCGCCCTGCTGGTTACCGCGGCCAACGAGGCCGGCCGTGCCTCGGGAACGATCCTCTTCGAACTGACCACCGCCACGGCCCTGAGCTCCGTCGCCTTCTCGACCGTTCTCGGCGCCCTGGCCGGGTTCGTGCCGGCTCTCCATGCCGCGCGCCTCGATCCAGTTGCCGCCCTCCGATACGAGTAACCACCCACCCTCTGTAGTCACCACGGAGAAAGAACATGAGCGCCATAGCCGATCCCACCGAAGACAGGGCCAGCGCCTGGTCGCCGGCCGCGGCAGCCTTCGCCGGCCCCCTTCTCGCCGGAACCAACCTTCGCAAGACTTACCGGCTGAGTCGCCGCAATTCCGTCGCCGCCCTGCGCGGCGTGGATGTCCGGATCGAGCCGGGCGAGATGGTCGCCATCATGGGTCCGTCCGGATCGGGCAAGAGCACGCTGATGCATATCCTCGGCCTGCTTCATGCCCCGGATCAGACTCCGGCCGGGGACGCGGCGCCGGATGGCCCGCGCCCGGGACTCACGTTCGCCGGCCGCGACACCGTTGCCCTGAGCGAGGGCGAACGGACCAGGATCCGCGCCCGGGAGATGGGTTTCGTCTTTCAGGACTTCAACCTGGTCCCGACCCTCACCGCGCTGGAGAACGTAATGCTCGCCTGCGAGTACGCGGGTACACGCGGAGCGGCTGCTCGTTCGGCCGCGCTCGAGGCGCTCGCCCTGGTCGGCCTCTCCGATCGCACCGGACACCGGCCGGCGGAACTCTCCGGTGGCGAGCAGCAGCGCGTCGCCATCGCCCGCGCCCTGGTCAACCGGCCGTCGCTCGTCCTCGCCGACGAACCGACCGGCAACCTCGACTCAGTTCGCACGGGCGAGGTGCTGGCCCTCCTGCGGCGGCTGAACCGAGAGCACGGCCAGGCATTCGTTCTGGTTACGCACGAGCAGGAGGTCGGCGCCGCGTGCGATCGCATCATTCACATGCGCGACGGCATGATCCGGGACGGTGCCCTATGACGGAGAAACGGGTTTTCGTGGCATACGGCAGCCGGCTCGGGAGCACCCGACAGATCGCCGAGCGCATCGGCGCCCGGCTCGAAGCCTCGGGGCTGGCAGTCACTCTGGCGGCAGTGGATCGGAGCGGCGAGCTGCCCGACGCCGAAGCGTTCGTCGTCGGCAGCGGCGTCTACGCGCAGCACTGGATGAAAGCGGCAGCGGCGCTGGTCCGGCGGAACCGCTCGGTGCTGTCGACGCATCCCGTGTGGCTGTTCAGCAGCGGCCCAATGGGGCGATGGGCGGGGGCGCCGAATCCGATCGAGCCGCGCGAGATCTCGGCGTTCAGGCGGGCGATCCATATACGCGGCCACCGAACCTTCGCCGGGGCGATCGACCACGCCGCGCTAGCCGGCGGCGACCTTAGTGCGATCGAACGATTCGTGACCCGCCGGTTCATGCCGCAGGGCGACTTCAGGAACTGGGCCGAGATCGAAGCCTGGGCAGAAGACATAGCCCGAGATCTGCGCCGGTGAGTGCCCCGGCTACGTCGGCAGGCCGCGGCGCCGTAGCTCGCCCAGCAGGACCGTCAGGTCTTCGATGCAGACCGTGGCCCCCGCGGCCATGAGTTGATCGGCGTCCGCGGCCCCGGTCGTCACGCCGATGCCGAACATCCCGGCGGCGGCGGTGGCCACCATGTCCCACGTCGAATCGCCCACGTACCAGCACCGCTCCGGAGTGGCGCGGAGCTGAGCAGCCGCCTCGAGGAGCAGATCCGGGGCCGGCTTGGCGTGCTCGACGTGGCTTCCGTCCACGATCGTCGGCTCCGACGGCAGTGCCAGCGACGCGATCGAGGCCTGGACCTGGCCCGGCAGGCTCGATGTCGCGATCGCGAACGTCATGTGGCTCAGCTCGAGCGCGCTGAGCAACTCGGCCGCTCCACGCAGTGGCACCGGTGCGGCGTTCAACGCGTCGAAGATGGCGCCGCTCAGGACGTCGACGGCCGTTGCCTCGGCTTCGTCGAACTCTCGCCCGGCATTACGGGACATCTCGCGGGCCAGGCGGCGACCATCGGACCCGATCAGGGCCGACAGGCGGTCGCGATCGGCCACGACGCCGTGCTGCCGTAGCGCCTCGCGCCAGGCGTCTATGCGCAGATGAACGGTATCGACGAGAGTTCCGTCCAGGTCGAAGAGGATTGCCTGCGGCAGCGGCAGGTCGCGGAGGGTCTTTGGGCTCATGCCCGAATGGTGACAGGTCCCGCGGCGGGCATTCGCCCGGGTCGAGCCGGGGAGCGAATCGCCGGGGAACGCCGCCGGGCCGGGGGCCGGAGCCCCGATAATGGGCCCATGCCCGACATCGATCCATCCGACGAACCCGCGATTGCCGACCCCTTCGACGCAGCCGATGGCGACGGCGCGAGCGACGCGCCGGACGATGAATCCGCGGATCCGTTCGAGACGATGGTTTTCGAGGCGCTCGACTCTCTACCGGACGTGTTTCGCAGTCACCTCGGCAGCGTCGCGGTGGTGATTCAGGACGAACCGACGCCCGAACAGCTGAGATCCACCGGCGCCTGGGGGTTGCTCGGGCTCTATACCGGGGTCCCGAGGACGTCCTGGGGCGCGGAGGGCGCGGCCGTGTCGAGCAAGATCACGATCTTCCGCGGGCCGCACCTGCGCCAGTTCCACGACCTCGAGTCGCTCCAGCTCGGCGTGGCCGACACGGTGCGGCACGAGGTCGCGCACCACTTCGGCATATCGGACGCGCGGCTCGACGAGCTGGCCCGCGACCGTCATCGCCACTGAGCCAGGAGGCAGCGGCCCGCAGGGGGGCGTGGTCCGCGCCCTTCGGCTCGACAGACGATCCCTAGCTGGCGCGAGCCTTGGCCGGGCAGTACGTCAGGCTGGCGTTCTTGCGCTGGGCCCATGTCTGGCCGGCACGAGTGCGCTTCTTGAGCCAGGCCTTGCGATCGCGGAGATGACTGCGCTGGACGCCTGCGCCGCCGTTCAGTCGGCTGTCGACCGCGGTGGTTGTCGTTGCTGAGCGGTACGAGGACTTGCTTCGGTCGGCTTCGGGGCGAGGAGCCGGCGCTGCGGCCTGGGTGACTTCTTCCGTCATGAGAATTTCCTTTCAGGCTTGCCGGCGCGCGAGGGCGCAGGCGAGCTCGGACTGAGTTCTGGAGGGGACTGAGTGGGATCGGCCGGCCAGCGTGGCTAGGCCACAACCTTGCCGTTGCGACCGCCACCCATGTCGCCGCGCACTGCCGCAGCTCCATGGGCGCGGGACCAGACAGCGACGGCGCCCTCCAGGGCAGGCGATGCCGGTCGGACCGAGAGCCGGTCATCAGAGCCGCGAACGGCAGCTCCAAGCTCGGCCAGGACGCCGCGGTATCTCGGCTTGTCGTTGGGCGAGCGATCGATAGGTGGAAAGACGTCGAAGTAACCGTCGGTGCTCACGACGATGAGCGCGTCCGCGGTCGGGAAGCTCTTGCGGGCCACGGGGGGATCCAGTCTGCCGCGCGCTGCGGGCGACGTAGTCGTGACCCGGCGTGATTGGCTGAACTCCACGATGGGGCCGTCAGAGCTTCCGGTCAAGCTTCGCCGGCGCGTCCGCCCGCGACCGGACGGGAGTTGCCTCGCCGCCAATCGCGGGAACCGGACCGTCTCGCTGAACGTTTCTAAGGTGGCCATCCGGCACCGCCCAATGGCCCTCCCGTTGTGCTATCGACTGAAAGCGAGTACCGTGGATGTGTTGCTGCAACTTGCGGCGGCGCTTCGCGTGGTCGCTCCTTCTCGAACGGACCGTGCGTCTGCCATCAGTTCGGGAAGAGAATACAGGGGTCACTTATGACCACCGGGACCATCAAGAAGGTCGTCGCCGACCGTGGGTTCGGGTTTATTGCCGCTGAAGATGGCAAGGAATACTTCTTCCATCGTGGCGGCCTCCTGGCTCCCCTCGACTTCGATCGCCTCGCCGGCGGCGAGCGCGTCTCGTTCGAAGTCGAAACCAGCCCCAAAGGCCCGCGCGCCGTTCAGGTGACCGCAGCCTAGTCCAGAAGGGCATTCGCGGCCCGGGTATTCAATGCTCCGGGCCGCGAGATCCCGAACGCTCCGTGCGCGTCCCGCCTCCGATGGGAGATGCCGGCAGCATGTTCCGGGGCGCCTTGCCCACGGGGCCGCAGACACGGGCGACACGGGCGGCCAACCGATAGGAGCTAACTGATCTCGAGAACCGCCTTCGTCTCCACCTACTCGCCCCGGCAGTGTGGCATTGCCACCTTCACCTACGACCTGGCGACCACCGTCGGGGAGCGAGAGATCGTCGCCCTTCACCCCAGCGGTGAACCCGGGCCGTACCCGGCCGAAGTCCGGCACAGGATCCGGCGCGACACCCAGGCCGATTACGCCTACGTCGCCCACGCCCTGAACGACTGCGGCGTGGAGGTCGTTTGCATCCAGCGGGGCGGGGGCATCTGGGGCGGTGAGGACGGGGCGTACGTACTGGACTTCGCTCGAGCGCTGCGTGTCCCCATGGTGATGACTCTCCACGACATCCCGGCGCGGCCGACGCCGGGTCAGCGCATGATCCTGGCCGAGCTGGTCGACCTGTCCGCGGCGACGATCGTCATGTCTCAGGCCGCTGCCGCCGAGATGGCCCGCTCGTACGGCGTGTCGATCGATCGGCTGGAGATAGTGCCCCACGGCGTGCCCCATCTGCCGCAGGTCGCCGCGGACACGATCAAGCCTCGCCTGGGGCTGCAGGGCCGGAGCGTGATTCTCAGCTTCGGGTTGCTCGAACCGGGCAAGGGCTATGAGGCCGTGATCGACGCTATGCCGGCGGTCGTCGCCGCGGTGCCGAACGCCACTTACGTAATCCTCGGCGCAACCGACCCGAACCTCCTCGCCCAGGGCGGGGACTCGTACCGGGCCGGGCTCGAGGCGCGGGTCGCCAAACGGGGTCTCGGCCAGAGCGTCCGGTTCGTCGACCGGTTCGTCGGTCGAGTGGAGCTGGGCAACTGGCTCGAGGCGGCCGACGTGATCACGACGCCGTATACGAACCTGGACCAAACCGTCTCGTCCACGCTTTCGTTCGCGATGGCGGCAGGCAAGCCGATCGTCTCTACGGCCTACGCCTACGCGAAGGAGATGCTGTCTCCGGACCGCGGCCGTCTCGTCGCCGTCGACTCTCCGGACGAACTCGGACGCGAATTCATCGAACTGCTCGGCGATCCCGAGCTTCGAGCCGCAATCGGACTGAGCGCCTACGAGCGCAGCCGCAGCATGGTTTGGTGGGAAGTCGGGAGCCAGTACAGGCACATCTTCGACCAGGCCATCGACGGCTACAGTCCAGCCCGGCCGCCTTTTCGAAACTTTGCGGCGGTCGTAGCCTGAACCGCCCGACGCGACCACCCTCCCCGGCGGGACGCCGTCAGGTCTCAATTCCGGGCATGCCCGTAGCACATCAGGCTCGAACCGACGCGCTCGGGTGCTACCATAATCACACCTATCGCTGTTTCGGAACCGCTGCAGCAGCGCCTGCCGTCGGCACGCCACATGGGTGCCGATCCTCATCCCGATTGCGCCATAAGCGCGGGGCCCAATCTGTCCCGCCCGGTCCGATCGGACCACGCGTCTATTCGACGCATTCAGGAGCAATCGTTTGAGTTTCAACAACCTCGGCCTGTCGGCCGACCTTCTCGCCACAGTCGCGAGAGAAGGCTATACCGAGCCGACGCCCGTCCAGAGCGCGGCCATCCCATTCATCCTCGAAGGACGCGACGTCCTGGCCGCCGCCCAGACCGGCACCGGCAAGACCGCCGCCTTCGTACTGCCAATCCTCGAGCGCCTGAAGGGCCATGCCAATGCCGGTTTCTCGCCGGCCCGGCATCCCGTCCGCGTTCTGATCCTCACGCCGACGCGCGAACTCGCGGTTCAGATCGCCGACGCCGTCAAGACGTACGGCCGGAGCAGCGCCCTGCGCTCCACGGTCGTGTACGGCGGGACCAGGATCGACCCCGAGATCAAGGTCCTGTGGAAGGGCGTCGAGATCCTCGTCGCCACTCCGGGCCGCCTGCTCGACCACATCGGCCAGCGAACGGTCAACCTCAGCCAGGTCGAAGTCCTCGTCCTGGACGAAGCCGACCGCATGCTGGACATGGGTTTCATTCCGGACGTCCGCAAGATCACGGCGCTACTGCCGTCCCAGCGCCAGACGCTGCTGTTTTCCGCTACGTTCTCGGATGACGTGCGCCGGATGGCGAAGGAATTCCAGCACGACCCCGAGATCGTCGAGGTCGCGGCGCGGAACAGCATCGCGGACAACCTGACGCAGGTGCTGTATCCGGTCGACCAGAGCCGCAAGGCAGATCTCCTGATCCACCTGATCCAGCGCGATTCCATGGAGCAGGTCCTGGTCTTCACCCGGAGCAAACTCGGTGCGAGCCGTCTCGCTTCATATCTGGACCGGCGTGGCGTCAGCACCTCCGCGATCCACGGCGACCGCACTCAGCAGGAGCGCACCCGCGCCCTCGAGGCCTTCCGAGGCCACTTCGTCAAGGTTCTCGTTGCCACGGACGTGGCCTCGCGTGGCCTGGACATCGAAGATCTCCCTTACGTCGTCAACTTCGAGTTGCCGTACGAGCCGCAGGATTACATTCACCGGATCGGCCGGACCGGCCGGGCAGGCGCAAGCGGCACCGCCATTTCGCTCGTCTCGCCCGAAGAGGTCGAGGAGTTGCGAGCGGTCCAGCGCCTGCTGCGCAAGTCGATCCCGTGCGCGGTGGTCGAGGAGTATCTGCCCGACCCGGACCGCGAGCCGGCACCAGTTCGTTCGCGCGGCGGGCGCGGCGCGGGCTACCGGTCGCAGCGATCTTACGGGCCCGGCGGAAACTCGGCGAGTTCGCCAAACTATGGCCGAGAACCACTCTCAGTCGCAGCCGGGAGCCGCTGATCGCATGCGAAAACGAAAAGTGACCTATCCGGTGGCCCGGACGGCCACCAAGCAGCCTCGCAACGCAGGCCTGCCCGGCGATCCTGGCTACGTCCGGTCGACGGTGGCCACCATCAACCTGCAGGCCCTGGACGTGAGGGATGATCTCAAGGTCGGGCATCGAGTCAGGATCGGCGGCGGCGGCCTCTATGCCGGCGAATTCGCGATCGTGGAATCCATCCTGAGCGGCATCATTCCCGCGGCGATGGTCCGGACCGAAGCCGGAAAGACCCGCCGCGTCCGGGCCGTGGACCTGGAGCGCGTCGCGGCCCCGGCCCCGGCAGCGCCCGTTCCGGCAGCGCCCGTTCCGGCAGCGCCCGTCCCGGCAGCGCCCGTCCCTGCAGCGCCCGTTCCGGCAGCGCCCGTCCAGGCAGCGCCCGTCCAGGCAGCGCCCGTCCAGGCAGCGCCCGTTTCGGCAGCGCCCGTCCAGGCAGCGCCGGCCCCTACTTCTGCCGCGCCCGTAGCTGCCGCCCGCGTCCCCGCAGCGGCGCCTGCCGCCCCCATAGCTGCCGCCACCGGCCCGGCCGCGACTCCGGCAAAGCGCACCGCTGCCGCCAAGCCTTCCGCGACGGCGAAGCTCGCTGCGAGCGCGAAGCCCGTTGCGAGCCCGAAGCCCACCACCCGAGCGGCCGCCGCGCCCGAGCGGCCCGCCCCGTCGGTGCCCTCCGAGCGCTGACCCACGGCCGGGCGGGCGAAGCCCGCGACGTCCATACCGCAGTGTTGGCCGGCCCCACGACGCGTCCGGCATCGTAACGCCGAGATTTCGGGAGAGGACTGACGTGATCCTGTCGGCTGAGTGGTCTACCGCCTACCCCGGCGCTTGTGTCGGCGTGGTGAGAATCTCGGGCGTACGAAATCCCGATGGCGACCCCGCCCTGGACGCGGTCCTCGACGAGACCGCCGGCCTCCTGCGCGATAGGTGGGCCGGCGCCTCGCGGACGGACCTGCTGGCCCGGCCGGAACTGGCGTCCTACGCCGCCTACTACCGCCGTTTCGAGAAGACCTACCACGTGCTCCTCCAGCTCGAGTCGGTGGCGCTCAAAGGCAAGCCGCTGCGAGCCGGAGGCGCCATCGTCGCTGCCATGTTCCGGGCGGAACTCGAGACCGGACTGTTGACTGCCGGCCACGATGCAGCCCATCTGATCGGAGAACTCGCGGTCGGCCTCGTCCACGACGGCGACACGTATGTGGGGTTGGGTGGCCGTGACATCGCCGCCGCCCCTGGTGACATGTGCATCCGAGACGACGTGGGGATCGTCTCGAGCATCGTCTACGGGCCGGACGATCGAACCCGATTGCGCGGGTCCACGACCGTCGCGACGTTCACCACGTACGCACCCTCGGGCATCGGCCGTGGCGCCATGGCCCATCACCACGAGATACTGTGCGCCGGCATCAGGACGTTCGCCCCGGATTCGGTAGTCGAGTCGGTCGAGGTCTACCCTCAAGACTAGCCGGCCGCAGCCCGGTCGGGTCCGATCCCGCCGAATAGACCGCCCGATTGTTCGCCAGATGAACCGTATGGTCCGGTGGCGCTCCCCGACCTATGCTCATTCCGACAACGTCAGACCGATCACGGGAGGTTCTTCGTCATGACCACCCTCGAGGCCCCGGTTGTCGTCGACGGCGGCTATCCGGTTCACGTCACGATCACGGATGAGCGTGAGCTCAGTCGGCTGTGGGGCATCCCTTTCCTGGGCCACCTGGTCCGGTGGGTTCTCGCAATCCCGCACCTGGTCGTCCTGGGAATTCTCGGTTTCCTCCTTTACTTCTGGTTCCTCCTGGGCTGGATTCCGATCCTGCTCAACGGCCGGGTGCCGGCGATTGCCGTCAAGCTCATGACTGAGTACATGCAACGCTCGAACAGGGTGGCGGGGTATGTCGGCTTTCTGATGCCGGGCGGATATCCGCAGCTCGAGCCGGGCGCGTCGCCGCCGGTTGCCGTCGAGTTCGACATCCAGAGCCTCGACATCAACCGCTGGTGGGGAGTCCCGATCTTCGGGCTGCTGGTGCGAGCGATCATCGTCTTGCCGCAGCTGATCATCCTCGCCTTTACCGCGATGCTCGTCGGGCTCAGCCTCGTCATTCTCTGGATCCCCATCCTCATTTCCGGCCGCTACCCGGGCTGGGCAGTCTCGCTGTACGGCAGTTTCCTGCGGTTTAGCGTTCGAGTGACGGCCTACCTGCTGCTCTTGCCGGTGCCATACCCGCCGTTCTGGTTCAGCTGAGCCCGAGGCGGATGGAGCGTCGTCCCGGCGCCACGGGTGACTGTCCCGCACCGCAGTCCGCGTGACTTACCAGGCGGCAGATTGCTTGAGTATCGAGGAATCCGGAGCGCCACAGCCTACAATTCGGGCGTACGGAAAAGATCGTAGACGCCCCTAGCCGTAGGCACAGTACAAGCGGCGTACGCGAGGCTGATCCGTTCGGCTCGGGGCGGCGGTGGAGGATCGTCCCCTCCTGTCTGCTGCATGCAGAGCATGGTCGGTTTGAGGTCTACGACCGACACCATGCATACGAGCGGTTACGCTCACACCACCCCCCGGCCGTCAGGCAGGAAGCCACGCCAGCGGGTGACGGCATGGTCATCAGGAGCGATCGCATGGACGCGAAGCCACTCCAGTGTTCCGTATGCAAGCACCCGGTCGTTCTTCACGGCGGCCACGGTCGCCGGCGTGCCGCCTTGATCGAAGACGGCCTCACGCTTTGCGACGTCTGCGCGCCCTCGGGGAACCAGCAGCCGGTTCGATTCGAGCGCTGACCAGACTCGCCGGTCCGGAGGACGGCCGCGCTAGAACTCCTGGGGGCACCAGGGCATGGCGGCCGTTGGGAAGAGGGCGTCTGCGACGGCCAGGCTTCCCGGCCGTATCTCCACCACCCGTCCCGTGCCCGCCAGAGCAGCGGCGGTGAAGCCCCCCAGGAAGAGCGAGCCCAGGTCGTTGGCGTCGAGTGCCAGGTCGGCGGGCTCTTCCGTTCTGGTCACCCTCGCGTGGCCGTCGGAAACGTCGAGCCGCCACCTGCCGGCATTCCACGGGCAGTAGTCGTCGCGCAACTCGAGGGTCAGGCGGCCGGTGCCACGGCCGTCGATGCCGTAGGTCCGACCGGAGAGCGCGGCCGCGGCGTCAACGATTCGCAGCCACAGCCCATCCCCCATCGTCGTGCCGAGGCGGCGCGGTTCGGCCGTCAGCAGGAAGAGCGGGTGGTCGGACGGCAGGCGCCAGGTCTTGAGCGTCCTGACCAGATCGACTTCCAGCAGGTAGCGCCATATCTCGCGCGTCCCGCGCGGGGTCGACGCCATCGCCTCTTCCACGGTCAGGATGCCGGCCGGACCGCGGACGCTCCATTCGCCTTTGGTCTTGTAGACGGCGTACGCCTCCGGCCCGTCGTCCGTCTCGTAGACGACCAGCCGGCGCGCGCCGCCGCCCTTGGCGTCCTTCTCTGTCAGTGGCAGGATCCCAACCCACCAATCCGGAGTGCGGGCCAGAAAGCCCGAGCGGCGCGATCGAGCGGCCTCGTAGACGGGAGCCACGAGGTCGATACCCTCGCCCGCCGGAAGAAGCCGGAAGCTGCCCTCGCGCGGCCAGTCGCGGGCAAAGCCGACGGCTGAAGTCTCCGCCTCCAGGTTGAGGCTGAAGGTTGCGAGCCCGAACCCGAACCGCTGATAGATCGCGCCTTCTGCCGCCCACAGGGCCGCGAGCGGCTCGCCGCGGCGATGGCAGTCGTCGATCATGAGCCGCATCATTCCGCTCATCAGGCCGCGCCGTCGATGCGAAGGCAGGACCGTCACCCAGGTGATCGCGCCGGTAGGCAGTACCCCGCCGGGGACGCTCAGGCTCTGGGTGAAGACGCCGCTCGTGCCCACCATGCGGTCACCGTCGAACGGTACGAACCAGCGCTCCTTGTCGGCGACGAGTTCCACGCGGGCGATAAGGTCGTCCGGAGCGTCGTCGCTGAAGCCGATCTCGGCCAACTTCAGCATTTCCGCGAACCGATCCGGAGGGCAGGCGCGAATCTCGATGCTCATGGCCTAATGTTGCCAGACGCAACCGGCGCCGACGATGGCGCGGCGACACTATCCGTCGATCTCGATGGCCTGGGCGGTGGAAGCGGCGGCCCGCGCCCGACGCTCGTGCTCGGGTTCACGCGCGGGGCCGCTCCCTGGAAGCCGCCGGCACGGCGGCGACGTGGGCGCGCAGCCACTCCACGATTCCGGCCACGACCGCCGGCCCCTCGGGCTCATTGAGCGTCTCGTGACGCAGACCGGAAAGAACGCGCCGCTCGACACCGGGCACAGCCGCGAGCGGCTCACTCCCCGTCGTGGGAACGAGGGTGTCGGCGCCGCCGTGAATCACGAGGGTCGGCACATGCAGCAGGTCCAGTCGGCTTCGGCCCGTCTTCATCGCGGCGAACAATTCGGCGCCGAGTCGTGTCGTCGAGCGGGGTTGGACGAGCGGATCCGCGAAGTACGCGACGCCGACGGCCGGGTCCGCCGCCAGCTGATCGCCGCTGATCGGGTTGGCCAGGACCATCGCCGGCGCCAGGCGACTCAGGACCGGGGCGATGAGGCGCTGCCAGGCCGGGACGGCGGCTTCAAGTGGCGGCGCGCTCAGGACCAGCAGGTCCGGCCCGGGCCGGTCCGAGCAGGTGTACGTCAGCGCGATGAGCGCGCCGAGCGAGTGGCCGAAGAGGACGAGCGGCGTGCCGGGATGCCGCAGCGCCTCGAGTTGGGCCTGCACATCGTCCTCGAAGTCCGCCCAGCGCCGGACGTATACCCGCCGGCCGCCGGAGAGCCCGTGCCCGCGGAGGTCGTACGCCGTGACGTCGAGTCCGGCCTCCGCCAGCAGTCTTGCCGTTCGTTCGTAGCGGCCGCCGTGCTCACCGATGCCGTGGACGACGAGCGCGCGCGCCCAGGGATCGCCCGTGGCCGGCCACTCACGGAGATGGAGAGTCGTCCCGTCGGCGGCCGCCCGATCGGACTCATGGGCCGCGTGGTACCCGCTCGCGCCACCGACCCGACCCGCCGGAGCCGCCATCGTCCGCCTCCTTCCGCCGCCAGAGCGGCGGAGACCATCATGGCAGAGGGATGCACGGCCGGGAGACGCGATCCGCCCGGTCGCGGCGACGGCGACGGCGCAAACTGAGTGTCCGCGCCGTAGTGAGGGTAAGTCCGGAGCTTCGGCAAGCTCCGGATCGTGCCCGCGGAGTGATTCGCCGCCGGCCTTCAGGCGCCGGCGCGGCTGAACGAGCGGGCTCCCACCCGTATCGTGAGCAAGGACAGTACGACCAGCAGGGCCACTCCGAAGACGATCTCGGAGTCGCCGTAGCTGGCGTTGAACAGCGACCTGATGGCGGCAACCGCGTGGTATAGCGGGTTGAATCCAGCCACGGTCTGGAGCCAATCCGGAGCGAGCGACATCGGCAGCATGACCCCGGAGAGGAGCAGCAGCGGGATCGAGATGCCGTTGACGACCGGGGCCAGGGCATCCTCGCTCTTGAGCACCAGGGCCAGCGTGTACGAGACCGGCGACATCATGATCCCGATCAGGGCCAGCATCAGGAAGGCCACCGCTACCCCACCGAGGTTGATCTCGAGCCCGAACGGGATCGCGAGCAATACCAGGATCAGGCCCTGAGCGAGCAGCAGCACCACGTCTCGCAGCGATCGGCCGACCAGCATGGCCACGCGGCTCATCGGAGTCACGGTCATGCGCTCCACGACGCCCTCGCGCATCTCGTCGCAGAGGCCGAAGCCCACGAAGGCCGAGCCGAACAGGGCGGTCATCACCAGCAGGCCCGGCACGAACACGTTGAAAGCACCCCCGGGCGGGAAGCCCGGCATCTTCGCGATGTTGGTGAGCAGGGGCCCGAACAGAAGCAGGTAGAGGATGGGCTGGAGGATACCCATGATCACCCAGACCGGATTACGAAGGCTCAGGACGAGCGATCTCTCGAAGATGAGCCAGGTGTCTCGGAATACTCTCATCACGATTTCTCCTGGGCCGCTTCGCGGCACCCTGCTGAGCCGTGTGATCGGCAAACGTCGGCCCTCATGCCGCCGTCTCACGAAGCGAGCGGCCGGTCTTCTTGAGGAACACGTCGTCGAGGCTCGGCCGGTGGAGGTTCATCGTGGCCGGGGCCATGCCGTGACTGTCGAGCAGCCGGAGGACCTGCGGCACGGCCTCCTCGCCCTTGTCGACGTACAGCCGGACTAGGCCGCCTTCGAGCCCCGCTTCGCGAACGAACGGCTGGGCGGCCATCAGCGCCACGACCCGATCGCCTTGGCCGTTGACACCGACCGTGAGCACGTCGCCCGCGATCTCGCGCTTCAACTCGTCGGGCGAGCCCTCGGCCACGATCTTGCCGTGATCGATGATCGCCAGCCGATCGCACAGGGCGTCGGCCTCCTCCAGGTAATGGGTCGTAAGGAACACCGTCGTGCCGGTTTCGCGGAGCTTGCGGATCTCCTCCCACAGGCGCGCCCGAGCCTGCGGATCCAGACCGGTCGTCGGCTCGTCGAGAAACAGCAGCGCCGGTCGGTGAACCATGCCGATGCCGATGTTGAGGCGCCTGCGCATGCCGCCCGAATACGTCTTGCAGGTCCGATCGCCCGCGTCGGCAAGATCCAGCGCCTCGAGGATCTCCACGGCGCGGCGACCGGCATCGGCCTTGCTCATGCCGAAGAGGCGGCCTTGTATGACCAGCTCCTCACGCCCGGTCGACTCGCGGTACGAGCCACCGGACTGGGCCACGTAGCCGATGCGGGTCCGGACCTCGCGCGCCTGGCGGGCCACGTCGAACCCGGCCACGCGCGCGGTGCCGGCGGTGGGCGGAAGAAGCGTCGCCAGGATGCGGAGAGTCGTCGTCTTGCCGGCGCCGTTGGGCCCAAGGAAGCCGAAGATGTCCCCGGCCGAGACCTCGAGGTCTACGCCCGCAACAGCTTCCACGGCTCCGCCGCGGCCGGAAAAGGTCCGTCGCAGGCCCACCGTCTCGAGGATCGGGCTCGCATTGACCTGGGTCGTCATCGAGCCGCTCCGTTCGTGTCGGACGGGACACGACACACGCCCGTTCCTCCGATGTCAATATTGACCGCTGTGATGTCCATCGATCTTCCTTCGGTTTGCCGCCTCGGATCCGGCGTCTGCCGGCCGTTGCCCGGCCGGTCTGGTCCGCGAAACCAGGCGCTTGCCCTTACACTTCGCTGCGCTATGATATGTCTGCGCAGCGCAGACAATAGCCAGGGCAGACGATAGATGTCAAGCGACGTTTCAAGGCAGGAGTTGATCGACGCGGTACTACGGGCCGTCAGGCGAGAAAGCGGTCAGGCCGTGCTATTCAGTCAGGCCGTCGCCGAGCGCATAGGCCTGGCCGGCACTGATGTCGAGTGCCTGGAAATGCTCCAGGACGAGGGCCGGGCCACCGTCGGACGGCTGGCCGAGCTCACCGCGCTCACGACTGGCTCGGCCACCCGTATGGTCGACAGGCTCGAGCAAGCCGGCTATGTCAAGCGAGTCCCCGATCCCACGGACCGGCGCCGTGTCCTGGTCGAGCCGGCGGCCGATCTGGGAGCCAAGTTCGGAGCTCTGCATGCCCCGATCGCGAAGGCGCAGGTCGAAGTCATCGAGAGGTACGACGACGAGCAACTCCGTTTGATCGTGAACTTCCTGGACCGGACCCGGGACGTGGCCCTCGCCGAAACTGTGAGGATGAGAGCGCCCAGCGAGGCTGCCGACGCCGGCGGCAGCTATGCGGCTCCAGTCGGGGGCGTGACCCACGGCAGCCTGGTCTTCCTGTCCGGGGCGCCCAAGATCAACGTCCGCGGCGACGCCACGTTGACCGAGCTGTATCGGGCCAGGTTCGCCGGGCCCGTGCCGAGGATGCGCGTGAGGGGCGGCGTCGTGACCGTCGCCTATCCGCGCTTCGGCTGGTTCGACTGGCGGGCGCAGGTGGCCGGCCAGTACATCGACGCCTCGGCCCACTGGCGTAAGGACACGGGCGAGATTGCCCTCAACTGTGCCATTCCCTGGTCGATCGAGCTGCGCGGCGGCGTTTCCAGCTGGTCGGCCGACCTGCGGCTTCTCCGCCTCGAGTCGTTCGAACTGAAGGGCGGCTCGAGCAAGATCGACCTGCAACTCTCGCAACCACGGGGCGTCGTCCCGATACGGATCGCCGGCGGGATCAACCGGATCTCGATCGAGCGCCCCTTCGGTGTTGCGGCCGGGCTGACAGTTCGCGGCGGCGCCAGCGAGGTCCGGGTGGACGGCGAGGTGATCAAGGGCTCCGGATCCATCTCGATGCAGACGCCCGGAGCCGACGCGGCCACAGATCGCTACGAGATAGAGATCCACGGCGGTGCGAGCAAGATCGTCATCGAGGCGCGCTGACGACGTCTCCGGACGATCTCGGGGCCGCCCGACCGCGGCTCCGCGCTACTCCCCCGGCTTCTTCTCGAAGTCGAGCGAGGCGGAATTGATGCAATAGCGCAGACCGGTGGGGCCCGGCCCGTCGTCGAATAGATGGCCCAGATGAGCGCCGCAATTGGCGCACAGGACTTCGGTGCGGCGCATGCCCAGGCTGTTGTCCGACCTGGTGATCACCTTGGACTTGTCGGCCACGTCGTAGAAGCTCGGCCAGCCGCTTCGCGAGTCGTACTTCTCCTTCGACTCGAACAGGGCCTCGCCGCAGACAACGCAGCGGTACGCACCCGAATCGTGGTTGTCCCAATAGGCCCCGGTGAACGGCCGCTCCGTGGCCGCCTCCTGGGTCACGGAGTACTGGAGTGGGGTTAGCCGCTTGCGCAGATCGTCGACATCCACCTTGCCACTCATGCCGGAACCTCCGATCGCATCGTCGCGATCAATTCACCTATGCGGGCCACCGCGTCCGGTGTCCGCATGTATACGTTCCTGAAGATGAATCCGCCGAAGCCGGCTTCAACGTATCGGTGGAGCATCTCGGTCGCTTGAGATACGGTCGCGGGCACGACGGCAGCCCGACGCTCGGCGGGAATCGACGCCAACAGCGCAGCTTTGTCGCGCTCCGCGTCGACCAGGACGATCGGCAAGGTGACCGTCCGCAGGATCTCGGCCGGATCACGCCCGACCGACTCGCAGTGGGCATCGAGGATCTTCAGTTTGGGTGCCGCTTCCTCCACGGACCCGAACCAGTTGGTGATGTCCGCGAACCTGGCCGCGAGCTTCAACGTCCGCTTCTCGCCGCTTCCGCCCACCAGGATCCTGGGCCCGCCGCGCTGGATCGGCCGCGGCCGGTTCAAGGCCCGCTCTATCCGGAAAGTCGTCCCTTCGAAGCTCGGCCGATCCTCGGTGAACATCGCCCGGGCGATCGTCAGCGCCTCCTCGAGGCGATCTTCGCGGCGTCCGATCGGTGGGAACTCAAAACCGTAGCCGGCATGCTCCGACTCGTTCCAGGCGGCTCCGAGACCCAAGACGGCGCGACCCCTGGAAATGACGTCGAGCGTGGTCGCGGTCTTGACGAGCATGGCCGGGTTGCGGTAGGTCACGCCGGTGACCATCGTGCCGAGCAGAACCCGGTTGGTCTTCATGGCCAGGGCGCTGAGAGTGGCGTAGCCCTCCAGCATCGGCTCCTCTTCCGCCCCGACGACGCCGATCTGGTAGAAGTGATCCATGACCGTCAGGAGGTCGACGCCGACCTTCTCGGCCGCCTGAGCCAGCTCCACAACGTGGTCGAAGAGGTCGATGTCGGCACTGCCCGGGAAGGTGTAACTGGGCATGTGGTAGCCGAAGAAGAGTCGCATGTGCCAGCTCCTGGCTCGTGTGTGGCCTCCGTGCCGGCTGCGGGGCGGCACGGTCGACGCAACGACGCTACCACTACTGCCGCAGGCCGTCTCCGCGGGCGGGGACGGTCGCAGGGGACGCCCCAGCCCCACCGTATTGGGCAGGCCCGGCAAATGGGACCCCTGACCAGGGGAGGTTGGAGTACTAGGCTGCGAACGCGGCATGGGCGATACTGGGCTCGTCATCCAGCTAGAGAGGCTCGCATGGACCCCAACAATCCCGGCCAGACTCCCGGCCAACCGACACCGCCGCCCCTTTGGGGCCCGCCTCCTGCCCCGGATCAGCCGGGTTATGGCGCTCCGCCTCCCCCACCCTCACCTTATGGCGCTCCTCCCGCCCCACCCGCTCCCTACGGGGCACCCGCCGACCCGTACGGCGCTCCCCCCGCCCCGTACGGCGCTCCCCCCGCCCCGTACGGCGCTCCCCCCGCCCCGTACGGCGCTCCCCCGCCGGCCTGGGGTGCACCCGTACCCGCGGCACCCGCGCCGGGCGGCAAGGGCAGGCGCATTCTGCTTATCGTCGGCGCGGTGGTGGTCGTCATCGTCGGCCTCATCATCGTCGGATCGATGCTCCTGCCCAATCACGCCGGCAAGGTCATCTTTACCACTGAGGCGCCGACGGCCGAAGGCGCGAAGACGTGCAGCCTGGGCAACCAGGTGACGACCGTCACCGCCGGCACGCCCGTGTACGCCAACTTCTTCTACAAGGATCGGCTGACCAACGAGACCGTCACGCTCACGATCACCAAAGACGGAACCGTTCTTGACACCAGCACGCTGACCTCCGACCAGGCCAACGGCGTCGACTGTGTCGAATCAAACGCCAACCTCGGCGATCTGGATGTCGGGGTCTACGAGTTCAAACTCACGACCTCGGGCGGCGAGATCGTCTCCGACGGCACGCTGACCATCAAGTAACCACGGCCTCCGTGAAACGCGGCCGGTCGCGAGCACGCATCATTCTCTTATGACTGCGCCGCGCGATCCCGGCCGCGTTTCGATTCGACCGGCCACACGCTCCGATCTGGCCACCCTGGTGGAGTCAGGCTCGCCATGCTGGCCGATGTCTTCGGTTCGGAGCAGGATACGGCTCTCGATCGGGAGGCGATGCGGCGGGCCAACGAAGCCTGGGTGGCCGAGCATTTCGGGCGGGACTTCTCTGCCTGGATTGCCGACCTGGACGGCCGGCCGGTAGCGTCCGCCGGGTTGCTGTGGTTTTTCCACCCGCCCGGACCGACGAACCCGATCGGCCGCGAGGCTTACATCCTCAACGTCTACACGCGACCGCGGGCCCGCCGGCTGGGACTCGCCAGGGCGTTGATGGAGCGGCTCGTAGAGGAAGCAAGGGTTGCCGGGGTTCGAAGGGTCTGGCTCCGAGCCAGCGATGCCGGCCGGCCGCTCTACGAGTCGATGGGCTTCCGAACGAGCAACTACGTGCAGCTCACTCCCGACTAGTCCGGAGCCACGTCCCTCGATCCGGCCTCGGGTCCGGACGCGGGCGCCTCAGGCACGGCTCGCTCCCGTGGCGCCCCGGCCAGGGTGGTCGGCAGGGCAGGCAAGGCCGTGGCCCGCCTCTGGCGGTGAGCCTGGAGGATGTGATATGCGATCCGCTCCTGGTCGGCCTCGCTGATCTTGTCGAATCGAACCGCGACCTTGGAGTGGCTCGGGGCCTTGCGAGCCGCCCCCGTGGGATCGTCGGTTGGGCGGTCGCCGTCTTCGATGCGGACGATGGTGCCGGAGGCGATCACGATGTCCCGGGCGGTCAGCACCAGCGCCACCCTTAGTTGCTCGCCCAGAGTCAGAGGCATGTCCGTGATGAACTGGACCCCGCCGGCCCCGATGTTGGTCGTCCGGCCGGTGCCGATCTTGTCGATGTCGATGCTCGCCATCGACCGGATCCGAACGGTCCGCTCGAGGTCTATCCGAACATGCGCCCGGCGCTGGACCGTCTCGACACCGTTCGGACGAGTGACGGCGAAGACCCTCGACTTCTCCGTGCCGAGGCGCGTGCCGCCGAGCCGCCTCAGGAAGAAGCTCTCGCAGATCAGCGAGCCTCGATCAAACGCCAGGTGTATCGGTTGACCTGCCATGAGGGCAGCCAGCCTGGGTTCAGGCAGGCGGCTGGCAAGCCATAGCTCGGTACCGACGACGTTGGTGACGAAGCCGGGGATCACCAGGGGCTCGCCCAAGATCTCCGTCTCGACGACAACCTCGTCGTGGATCGAAAGGTCCTTCGGGTCGAGTGTCACCGTGCGTACGTGCGTCCCGGGTCGCGCCGGCCATCCGCAACCGTCTCGGGCGGCATCAGCTACGGGCGGCCAACCAACCCTGGAAGGTTGGCCAGCCCCAGCGAACGGAGGCCAGGGCAACCGCCAGCCCGACGCCGAAGAATGTGGGGTGGAGGAACGAAAGCTCCTTGATGACCACGAGCTCCACGATGATCCAGATCATCTGGCCGCAACCGATGGCGAACGCCAGGAACGGGGCAAGATACACGCCGCGGACGCCGAGAATCGCCACGGTAAATGAGCCCAGGCCGAACAGGCCGCCGAGGATCAGGCCGGGAAAGAAGTAATCCGAGAACGGGCTGCCCGACAGCAGACTCACGTCGAATTGCATCGCGCTTCCGTCGGGCGCGCTCACCAGCGCCGCTCCACCGGCGAGGGCGCCGATGCCCAGCAGGACCAGCAAACCGACGGCGGTCTTGCCGGCGCGGGTCATGGCCGGGCGCGGAATCGAGCGGTTTGCGGTGACGGCCGGGGCGGCGGTAGCGGCGGACATGACACTCCCTGCTCTCGTTTGCTTGTACCCGGGCTCCGGATCGCGGGGCCCAGCCTGCGTCGCCCGATGCTCCGGTCGCGGCCATGACGGGTCAAGGGCCATCGGGCCTAGGCAGCCCGGCTCCTCGGGCCCGGATTCGCGACCTCGGCCGGCGACGGTCCGGCTGCCGCCGCGGATCCCGACATCGTCCCGATCGCTGCCGGTCGGGCCAGGAAGTAACCCTGGCCGAACCCGACCTTTAGCAACTTGAGCGCGGCCAGCTCGTTCTCGGTCTCGATGCCCTCGGCGATGAGCGCACAGCCGACGCTCTCGGCAAATCTGCACATGCCGGCCACCATGGCCTGGCGGGCCGGGTCGGAGTCGATGTTGCGTACCAGCGAGATGTCCAGCTTCACGAACTCGGGCCTCAGCTCCAGGATGTGGCGCAGGCCGGCGTAACCCGCCCCGGCATCGTCGACTGCCAGCATGGCATGCGGTCTGACCTGGTTCAGGGCCGCCATGAGGCGGGCGTAGTCTTCGATCTCTACGTGCTCGGTCACCTCCAGAACGATGGCCCGATCGGCGGCGGCCACGACGTCGAGCAGAGGCGTGAGACGGGTGGCCAGCGCCGGCGAGACGTTCAGGCTGAGGAAGCTGCCCGCCGGCAGTTGCCCGGCCTGCTCGACCTGGGCGTTCAGGGTGGCCATCTCCAGCTGGACCATCATGCCGACCTTGTCCGCCTGCAGGAAGCGAAGGTCTGGCCGAGTGCCGTCGCTGAAGCGTGTCAGGGCCTCGTAGCCGACGAACTCCCCGGTGGCGAGGTCCACGATCGGCTGGAATACGGGCGTGAAGGCGTGAGCGGCGATGACGCCCCGGACGTCGGCACGCATCCGGTCGCGCTGCCAGCGCTCCGAGAGCATCGGCCCAAGGACCGCGGCCGACATGACGCTGAACTCGGTGAGCGTGGCCAGGCGATCGGCCAAGCGGCGCTCATGCGGCACCGACGTGGCTCCCATCGAGAGCAGGCCGATCGGTTCGTCATTCCAGATGAGAGGGGCGAGCGCATCGGCGCGCAGACCGCCCTCGACGGTAGCCCGGTCGAACTCGTCGCGGGGCGGCCGGCTCGTCCACGACTCCAGCCACAGCCCGAACGCTGCGTTCTCCATCAGCTCACGCCCGTACTCGTCCGGTATCGGCTCGCCGATGACGATCGGCCGGCACGGCTGCCCCGACCGGGCGATCGGGACAACCCCGATCGGGCTGAAGGCGAACAAAACGACCGTGTCGATGCCATCGATTCGCAGCGCTTCGGCGCAGATCCGGTCGGCCGTGCCTTCGATCGTCGGCGAGGCGTCCAGTCGAGCCAGCGAGACGGTCGTGGCCGCCCGGTCGCTGATCTCGCTCGTGAGGCGGGCCGAGATGGCACGCTCGCGACTCTGGAAGATCCACTGGCGGATGACCGCCAGCAACACGACGGCGCATGTTCCGACCGCGATCGGATCGACCTCCAGCGGTCGTGTCCGGGGCATGACGTCCAGGACCGCGCACCCGAGGATGGCCACGACCGGCAGCCAGTCGGAGGTCACCTGGGCGACGCGCTCGTATCGGAGCCCACCGCCCGGCGCCAGCGACCAGGTCAGGCCGCCGTACGCGGTGATCAGAGCTCCGGCCGGGAAGATGAAGTCCATTGGTTCGACGGCGTTGGGTGCGCCCGAGAGGAACCGCCCGATCCATCCCTGCCAGGCCAGGGCCAGCAAGACCATGCCCAGGGTCACCGCCCAGACGCCGCGTGGCGCCGGCTCCAGCCGCAGCGAGAACGCCGCCACCACGACCGCGCCGGCGCTCGCGAAGAACAGCGTGGAGACCAGGGGCACGAAGAGGTTCGACGTCGGGTCCGCCAGGAGGATAGCGACCTGGTTGCCGGGCATGAAGCTCTGGTGCAGCCAGTTGGCGAACACGAACGTCATCCCCGCGAACAGGATCACGAAAGCGTCGAGAACGACCGTCCGGCGGGCCTCGGGCGCGAGCCGCCGATAGAGCGCGGTTGTCACCGTGGCCAGCCCCAGGCCCGCACCCACCACGTAGCACACGTCCGAAATGGCGCCCAGCGGGCCGATGGGGTGGCCGATGATGTCCGGCAGATCGGCAATGATCTGGCCTACCGCGGTCAGGCCGACCGCCAGCGCCAGGACCCCACGAAACGCCCTGGACTCGGCGCCGCCGCGGTAGGACGCGATGGCCAGGGCCGCCGCGGCAGCCACCGGCGCCGCGGCGCAGGAGACATCCTCGAACAGGAGCCAGGAGTTGTTCGGATTGAGGAACTCGAGCGACGATGAGACCGCGGTTATCACCAGCCCGACGGTCAGCGCGGCGAGGCCGTGGCGGTGGGCGTAGGAGGCGCCCAGGGACGCCGCGTACCTGCCGAACTTCGGGCGACGACCGCGGCGGCGAATGAGCCCTGCCGACCGGCGGGCGGCACGCGCGTTGATGCGGCTTGCGTCCGGTTCGGCCGGACCTGAGGCTGACCACTCGGCTTGATTGTCCGGCCTCATGGATGTGTACTCACTCTGCGAACGGCCAGCGCGGGCAGGCTCTCGGTTCCGCGCGCGGATTCCGGAGGCAGGTCGACCCGACGAAGTCCGCCTCCGAACTAGGTATCGGCACCACTCGCCCGCCTGTGCAGCTACGGCGGCGCGATTCAGTCCGGATTCGGTACCTTAGAACCATCGAATGGGAGGTTGGGATGCGCCTGCAAGACTTTGCCCTGGAGCGCTACTTCGCCCGATGGGAGTTCAAGGCCGAGTTGCTTCTGTGCGCCTCGGACATCGAAGGTTGGCCGATGCGGGACCTGCTCGCGCTCGCCGACGAGGAGTGCCGTAGCCGCTGGGACGACCTGCGCCTCGGATACACCGAATCTCAGGGCGACCCGGCTCTTCGCGCCTCCATCGCGGATCTCTACGATCACGTCGAGCCTGAGGACGTCCTGGTCTTCGCCGGAGCCGAGGAGGCCATCTTCGCGCTCCATAACGTCCTTCTGGAACCGGGCGACCATGCCGTCGTCGTCGGGCCGGCCTATCAGTCTCTGGCGGAGGTGGCTCGCGCTGCCGGGGCCGATGTCTCCAGAGTGACTCTTCGGGAGGCCGACGACTGGCGCCTCGACACCGACGAGGTCGCAGCCGCCCTGCGGCCGAATACCCGCCTCGTCCTGGTCAACGAACCCCACAACCCGACCGGGTCGCTGAGCGACCGGGCCACCTACGACCACCTGCTCGAGATCGCGGCCGCGTCGGGGACCCGTCTGGTGGTCGACGAGGTCTACCGGTTCCTGGAGTTCGATCCGGCCCACCGCCTGCCGGCCGCGGCGGACGCGTCACCTCTCGGCGTCAGCATCGGCGTCATGTCCAAGTCGTTCGCTCTGGCGGGCTTGCGGATCGGCTGGGTGGCGACGCGCGACCACGATCTGCTGGCCCGGCTGGCGGCGTTCAAGGACTACACAACCATCTGCAACTCGGCCCCGGCCGAAGTCCTGGCATTGATCGCCCTGCGTGCCCGCGACCGAGTCCTGGCCCGCAACAGGGCCATCATCGATGCCAACCTGCCGTTGCTCGACGCGTTCTTCCGGCGATGGGCCGGGACCTTCGAGTGGGTCAGGCCGCGAGGAGGCAGCATCGGCTTTCCGCGCCTCGTGCCGGACCGGCCGATCGACGGCTTCGCCGAATCTCTAGTCCGCGAGACGGGCACGCTGGTCCTGCCGGGCAGTGTCTTCGGCGATTCGGCCAATCACTTCCGGATCGGCTTCGGCCGGACGAACATGCCGGCTGCGCTGGAACGCCTGGACGACTACGCGACTCGAACGCTGCGGTAGGGCGAGCCGTCCCGGGCGGATTGCCCAAGAGAGCAAACTAGCCTCTTGACAACTGACTTAGTACTCACTAAGTTGTTGCCATGAACGCCGTGAGACACACAGCCGAAGAACGCCGCGACCAGATCGTCGCGGCCGCAGCCATCGAGTTCGCCGAGTCGGGGTTCGCCGGAACCTCGACCGAGGCCATTGCCCGGCGGGCCGGCGTATCGCAGCCCTACATATTCCAGCTGTTCGGGACCAAGAAGGAACTCTTCATCGCCGCCGTCCGCGACTGCTTCCACAGGACCAGCGAGGCCTTCGAGCGGTCCGCCGGCATCGCCCGTGGAGCCGGCAGGACGCCTATCGGAATTCTCGAGGACATGGGCCACGCCTACGTCCGGCTGCTTCTCGCCGACCGTGGGATCCTGAGGCTCCAGCTGCAGGCATATGCGGCTTGCCAGGACCAGGACATCCAGGCCGTGGTTCGCGACAACTACGGCGCGCTGTGGCAGACCGTTTCCCGCGTATCGGGCGCGGATCCGGATGCCGTCCGCCATTGGTTCGCCGACGGAATGCTCATCAACGTGATCGCGAGCATCAGCGACACCTCATCCATGGAAGAGTTCTTCCACTCTCTTATGGGAGGTGACTTCGCCAATTGCTAGTCCGACCCCCCTTTTTGTCCGTTGAACTTAGCGAGTACTCAATCACTTCACGGGAGACCATCTCATGACCCGCCGGACATCGACTCTCTGGACATTCGCGATAACAGCCATCGCCCTCTTCATGGTCAGCCTGGACAACCTCGTCGTGACCATGGCCCTGCCGGTCATCAAGCGAGACCTCAACGCTTCGCTCGGCGACCTGGAATGGACTGTCAACGCATACACCCTGACGTTCGCCGCGTTGCTGCTGATGGGCGCGGCCCTGGGCGATCGCAACGGTCGCCGCCGCATGTTCACGGTGGGAGTGACGATCTTCACTCTCGGCTCCGCTGCCGCCGCGCTCGCCCCGACGAGCGGGATGCTCATCGCGGCCCGCGCCGCCCAGGGACTCGGCGGCGCGATCTCGATGCCGCTGACGCTGACGATCCTCTCCGCCGCCGTCTCTTCGGAGAAGCGGCCGCTTGCCCTGGGGGCATGGGGCGGCATCGGCGGTCTCGCCGTGGCTGTCGGCCCCGTCGTGGGCGGAGCGATCACGCAGGGCGTGTCGTGGCACTGGATCTTCTGGGTCAACGTCCCGATCGGCATCGTGACCGTCGCTCTGGCTCACTTCCGCCTCCCGGAGAGCCACGGGTCGGATCGCTCCCTCGACCTGCCCGGCGTGGCCCTGGCCAGCCTCGGCCTGGTCGGCATCGTCTGGGGCGTAACCCACGGCAACGGGCGGGGATGGACGGACGGCGAAGTGCTCGGCGCGATCGCTGCCGGCGTCGCGTTCATGATTGCCTTCATCTCCTGGGAAGCGCGCGCCCGCAATCCGATGCTGCCCCTCAACCTTTTCACCCGGCGTGCGTCTGTCGTGGCCAACGGCATCTCGTTCCTGATGTCGTTCGGAATGTTCGGCTCGATCTTCCTTCTGTCGCAGTTCTTCCAGATCGTCCAGGGCCTGAACCCGCTCGACGCCGGCATCCGCATCCTGCCGTGGACGGCCATGCCGGTCGTAGTCGCCCCGATCGCCGGCTGGGCCTCCGGTCGGATCGGCGCCCGCCCGATCCTCGTGTCCGGACTGGCTCTGATGGCCGCCGGCCTCGGATGGATCGCCGCGCTGATCTCTACGACCGTCTCGTACCCGAGTCTCATCCCCGCCTTTGTGATCAGCGGCGCCGGGATGGGCCTCTTCTTTGCCCCGATCGCCAACGTCGTCCTCTCTGCCGTGCCTCGCGACGAGGAGGGCAAGGCTTCGGGTGCGAACAACACTATCCGCGAACTGGGCGGCGTGTTCGGGATCGCCGTCCTGGGCGCGATCTTCTCCGCCACGGGCTCGTACGCCAGCCCCACGACCTACACCGCCGGGTTGATCCCGGGGGTTTGGGCCGGGGCCGCGGTCGTGGCCGCTGGAGCGGCCCTCGCGCTCGCCCTGCCGGCCGCGGCGGCCCGACTCAGGAGGGCGGAGGCGCCTGCCGGTCCGAGGCTCCCCGGTAACGTGGAGCTGGCCGCGTAGGCCAGAGAGGGCCTCACACGCAACAAAGCCTGCTGGACAGCCCGGCAGGCTCTGTCGTCTCTGAGCCAAAGGACGAATTCGACTCCGCTACAATCTGCCGGCCCAGAGGGTATGCGTGAGGAGGCTTTCCGTGCGAAGGATCGGCGGCTCGCTGGCCGTGTGCCTGATTGCGTCCGCGTGCGTAGCGAGCGGCGATCTGCCGACTGCCAGTCTGCCTGCGGGCACGCCCGTCCCATCGGTCGGCGCGACCCAATCCAAGTTGGCGTCCAGCCCGTCTCTCGCGACCGATTCGCCCACGCCCGAGCCTTCGCTCGAGACCGCTACGCCGGCGCCGGCGCCGACGCCGACGCCGACGCCGACGCCAAGCGCCAAACCGACGGCCAAACCGACGGCCAAGCCGACGGCCAAGCCGACTGCCCCCAGAACCGCGGCCCCTGCTCCGACTAGACCAGCTCCGCCCGCCGACGGCGGAGCGTGGGGCGGAACTGCAAGCGGGAGCTTCGGCCCGTTCGCAATCGGACAGACCGCGACTTCCGAGACCTACAGCTTCCCCACGGGCCCGATCTGCACTCTCGACGTCACATACGCCAACGCTGCCGTCCAGTCGGGCCTGGCCGCCCACGACACTTGGAAGTCGGGCTCAACCTGGAACTGGACGTGGACTGTCCCAAATGATCCCGCTGTCGTGGGGGCCGGCAGGTACAAAATGGCTTGCACCTGGGGCGGAGAGACCCACGGCGACATCGTCTGGTACGACTTCACGGTAACCGCGACCTAGACCCCCAGTCGTGTTGATGGGCGGTGACTGTGATCGCCGTCGGTCAGGAGGGGACGGCCGTTCGCAGTTCCTTGAGCGCCTCGGCGTAGAGACCGTCGAAGGCGCGCGACGTCGTCGGAAAGCCGTGGAGCATCGAGGCCAGCACCGCGACCGGGATGCGCGCCTGGATCGCCAGGACCGTTTCGTGGATCGCCGCCGACGCGTCGGGAGCGACGACAGAAGCGCCGATCAGCGTTTCGGTAGTTCGGTCGACGACGATCGCGAGATGGCCGAACGCCGCCTCGACCTCGTAGCCCCGGGTGGTGGTGGCGAAGTCGACGACCTTCTCGAAGGCATCGATGCCGGCTTTCGCGGCACCTTCGACGCTCAGGCCCGCGGAGGCGATCTCGGGCTCGACGAAGACGGCTCGCGGGATCGCCCTGTAGTCGGGCGTCACGTCCTCGCCCAAAGCCATCCGAACGGCCAGACCGCCCTGGTAGTGGGAGACGTGGGTGAACATCTCCGGACCGGCCGGATCGCCGACGAGAAAGACCCCGTCCGAGATCCGGAGGCGACCGTCCGGCCGGAGTGCGCCCGAGTCGACACCGATAGCCTCGAGGCCGAGGCCGTCCAGGCCAAACGAGCGACCGAGCGCGACGACAATGCGTTCGGCCTCGACCCGGCTGCCGTCGCTCAATTCGACGACGTGCGCACCGACCGAGCCGGCTCCGGCCCGGACCCGAACAGTTCGCACGCCCAGACGGAGGTCGACTCCGTCGTCGCGCAGGATCCGGGCCGCGGCCTTGGAGATCCGGGGATGATCCTTCTCGATGAGCCTTTCGTGGCCGTGGACGAGCGCCGTCTCCACGCCAAACCGGGCGAAGACGGAACCCAGTTCCACGCCCATTGCTCCGCCGCCCAGGATTGCCACGCTGCGCGGCAGCACCCGCGTGGAAGTAGCCTCGCGGTTCGTCCACGGATCGGCCTCGGCCAGGCCTTCGATGGGCGGCAGCTTCGGCTGCGAACCCGTGGCCAGGACGATCGTCCCCGCCTCCAGCGTCGCGGCGGCCGCTTGCGGGGAAGTGGTTCCCGCCCGGACGGAGACGACGCCGGGTCCCGTGATCCGAGCCTCTCCCCGGAACAGCCGCGCTCCCGCATCGACCAACCCGTTGACGTGGCCCGAATCGTCCGGCCAGTCGCACTTTTCGCGGTTGATCATGTAGTCACGCCGGTCCGATGCGCGCGCCCAGGGGTAGTCGCCGACGCGGTGGAGGGACGCGGCGTGGAGAAGAGCCTTGGAGGGAATGCAGGCCCAGAACGAGCACGATCCGCCGACAAGCTCGCGCTCGACCACAGCCACGGTCTTGCCCCGTTCCAGCGCGGCATAGGCAGCGGCCTCTCCGGCCGCGCCGGTGCCGACGACGACGAAATCGAAATGCTCCATTACCTGCCCCAATGCGTGTGGACTCCACGAACGGAGCCCATCATCAATCCGGTGACGCCCGGGGCGGCCGCCGACCCACCCTGCGCATCGCCGGATCGACGCTCGGACCGCGGGCCGGGCGCCTAGTATTCGAACCTCAGGCCCGGCTTGAGGGCCGGCTCCGACCTCTCGTTCCTGGAGGGTCCAGACAGTGTCCAGCATCGGCTTCGGGCTCTTTGGCGGTCGTACGGGCTCGGCGCCCTCGCCTTTCGACGCGATCAACGGGCCTCGGCTGGCAGGGTCCGACGGCAGTCATCCGCTCCACTTCGTTGCCGCCGAGGAGCTCGTCAAGCCGACCGACGGGGCGGTGATCGGCGAGATCACGCTCGACCACCCGGCGCGCGTCGGCGACGGCCTGACGGGTCGTGTCAGGTTCCAGGCGACCAGGGCGATTTCTGCGCGCAAGGCGTATCTGCGGCTGGTCGGGTTGAGGCTCGACGAGGTTCGGCGGTCCCTGGAGCATCGCAACTCGAAGGGCGAGGTTACGTCCACCGAGCGCTGGGTCGAAACGAGCGGCAACCTCTTCTCGCACGACGCCTTCCTCGAGCCGCCCATCCCCACGAACCTGGCCGCCGGCCAGACGTGGGAGTCGACTTTCGCGGTCCCCGCGCCCCGACTCGGGCCGCCGTCGGCGCATCTGGGAGAGTCGATCATCGCCTGGGCCCTCGAAGTCCGCTGGGACATCCCGATGGGCTCGGACCATTACCTGGCCGCCTTCCTGCCGCTGGCCCAGCATCCCGATCTGATGCGGGCCGGCGTCGGCAAGCAGGGCGGCACGAGCCTGATGACCGGCGTCTCCGTCGGCGACGCGACGATCAGCGTCGAATCCGCGCTCCCGGCTCCCTCAGGCCAGGATGTCGTCATCAAGGTGAGCTGGCCGTCGGCGCCGCAGGGCCAGGGGGCGCGAATCGAGCTCCATCGCCGAACCAACGCCCCGAACGGCGTGGAAGGCATCCTGGCGTCACAGCCGGTCTCGCCCGGGGATCTCGTGAGCGGCGCAGCCGAGGCACATTTGCTCGTCCCGCCTGGCACCGCACCCTCGTTCGATGGCGCCGGCCTCGAGA
This sequence comes from uncultured Chloroflexia bacterium, assembly GCA_963789725.1. Taxonomy (GTDB): domain Bacteria; phylum Chloroflexota; class Limnocylindria; order Limnocylindrales; family CSP1-4; genus Fen-1039. Next base: position 373,329 of record CAWBLU010000004.1, on the reverse strand, counting down.
TCAACTACGTCATACGCGTCCTGGTCGACCGCCGCTTCCGCACCGACGCTGCCGTCGAGAGACCGCTCGGCATCTGCTGAGCCGGATTCTGGCCGGGCCGGCTACAGCCGGAGATCGCCCTCCGATCGGTCCATTCGACCCGCCCGATCCGTGCCATTCGCGCTATCAGTACGCTATCGCGATGATATCATCGAGCGGTGAACCCCAAAGGAGGCTCTGTTTCGATGATCAAGGAGAAGCCGGCATTCGCGCTGCCGGGCTGGCCTGCTCTGTTTGCGCTGATCGTTGCGTCCGTCGCCATGACCGTCGGGTTCGTCGCCTTGGGGGTGCTCAGTCCCGCGTTCATCGTGGATCAGTGGGTCCTGTTCACCGTGCTGGTGATCTTGTACCTGCTCCACTGGATCTTGTACGGGGGCTTCACGGCCGTGGCGCCGAACGAGGCTCGCGCCATCGTGCTCGTGGGGCGCTATAAGGGCACCCTGCGCTCTCAGGGCTTCTGGTGGGTCAACCCCTTCGCATACCCCCGCAAGAAGATCTCCGTCAAGATCCGCAACTTCGAGAGCGCCCGCATCAAGGTCAACGACCGCGACGGCAACCCGATCGAGATCGCGGCAGTCGTGGTTTGGAAGGTCGTCGAGACCGCCGAGGCACTGTTCCAGGTCGACGACTACGAGCAGTTCCTCAAGGTCCAGACGGAGGCCGCGATTCGGACCGTGGCCACGTCGTATCCGTACGACTCCCATATCGAGGGTGATATCTCCCTGCGCGGCAATCCCCACGAGATCGGCGAGAAGGTGAGTGCCGAGATCCAGAGCCGCCTCAAGCAGGCCGGCATAGAGATCACGGACGCTCGCTTGAGTCACCTGGCCTACGCCCAGGAGATCGCCAACGCGATGCTCCGACGGCAGCAAGCGAACGCCGTGATCGCGGCCCGGACGCGCATCGTCGAGGGCGCCGTCAGCATGGTCGAGATGGCACTTGCTCAACTGAGCGAGAAGCACATCGTCAACCTCGACGAGGAGCGCAAAGCCGCGATGGTCAGCAACCTGCTGGTGGTCCTCTGCAGCGAGCACGAGACCCAGCCGGTCGTCAACGCCGGAACGCTCTACCAGGGATGAGCCGCTCCCGGAGCGCCGGGGAGGGGGCAACCCCTATCGGTCGCGCCCGCCGGATAGGCCACTGAGATGGCGGAGCGCGTCCCGTTCCTGTTGAGATTGGACCCGGAGGTTCTAGCCGCCCTGCGCAAGTGGGCCGGCGACGACCTCCGGAGTCTCAATTCGGAGATCGAATTCCTGCTGCGGCGGTCGCTGCAGGCCTCCGGTCGACTGCCCGGCGGCCGGCCGGACTCCGGCGCCGTATCCGAGCCTGAGGACGGCGGGCCGCGGCCGTAGGCCTACTTGAACGGCGGCTCCAGGTAGACGAAACCTGTGTCCGGGCTGTGCCGTCACACCGGCGGCAGTAGACTGCGGCAGGCGACGTGTGCGGTCAGCCCGCGGGGGGCGGTCGCGCTGAACTGGGCGGGCTGCGCGCCGATATCTCAGTGATGGACCCTGGCATGACGACGAACGCGGAACGTGCGCGCCTCACGGACCTTCTCGACGATCTCGAGTATCACCGGGCGTTCGGCGTCGCCGCGCTGCTGGAGCGAGCGGTCAAGACCGAACAAGAGGCAGTCGTCGCCGGCGAGCTCGACCTTCAGATGCGCGCCCGCCTCGTCCAGGCCGACATGCTCCAGCGCACCGGTCGCGTAACCGCCGGCGCGCGTCTTGCCAGCGAAGTGAACTCGTGGGCTCGCCAGCACGGTCCCCAGACGCTGCTGGCTCGCAGCCATCTGATCCTTTCGTCGGTCCACGAGAGCGTCGGCGACTCTGCCTCCTGTCTCGATCATGCCTTGCGCGCCGTTGAGCTCCTCGACGACACGACGCCACTGCGTACCCGCGGCAACTTTCTCCTGCGCCTGGCCGACGCTTACGCCACGATCGGCTCCTTCGACGAGGCGCGGGAGCGATACGGGGAGGCTCACCGCCTCTTCACGGCCATCGGCGACCTCGAGAGGCAACTCAATGTCCTCAACAACCTGGCCTACGCCGAGTACGAGGCCGGCGACGCGCAGCGGGCCGGACCGCCGGCCGAGGCGATGCGCCGGCTGGCCGAGACCAGCGGGCTGGGCCTCAATCCAACGTTCCTCGACACCCTGGCCCGGATCCACGTCCTGCTGGGCGAATTCGATCGGGCCGAAAGCGCGCTGGAGGACGCTCTTTCCGCCTTCGCCAGCGGGGGCGACGTGCAGGCGGTGACGCCGGCCGAGTTCATGCTCACGCTGGCCGAGGTCCAGCGCCGGCAGGGGCGGTTGGAGCAGGCACAGGAGACCCTCGATCGGTGCCGGGCGATCTGCGTGGAGCGGTCCCTGACCGGCCTCGAGGCCGAGGTGCTCCGCGAGCAGGCCGAACTCCATGCCGCGGCCGGCCGCTTCGACCAGGCTCTCGAGACGTTCAAGACCTTCCACTCCGAGAGCTTGAGCCTCTACTCGAACCGACGAGAGACGGCCGCACGAACCCGCGACGCGATGCTCGGCACGGCGGAAGCCCGGGAGGAAGCGCGTCGTCTCCGACTTCGGACTCGGACGGATGCGCTTACCGGCCTGCCCAACCGCCGCTTCGTAAACGAGGAGCTATCCATCCGGCTCAACGACGTCGGAGCCGGAACCCCGCTGGTCGTGGCCGTCTTCGACGCCGATCGCTTCCAGGTCGTCAACGAGACCTTGTCCCACGACGTCGGAGATCTGGCAATTCACGAGCTCGGCAGACTGCTCGAGACTGCGCTTGCGGCCGGTTACGAAGCTCCGCCGGCGTCTCCCAGCTTCGTCGCACGCCTCGGCGGAGACGAGTTCCTTGTCGTATTGCCGGGATTGGAGTTGAGCGCCGCGGCCGCGATCCTCGAGACGATTCGCGCGGCCGTGGAAGGTCACCGGTGGGAACGGATCATCGGCGACCTTCGGCTGACCGTAAGCGTCGGCGCGGCGGCTGCTTTCGCCACGGACACGCCGGCCTCGCTGTTGACCCGCTCGGACCGAAACCTGCATTCGGCCAAGAAGGCCGGCCGGAACCGCGTCGTGGCCGGCGCTCGTTGAGCGGCTACGCCGGGCCGGGCCCAACGAGATGTAGCGAGCGCCCTTCACTCGCCACAAGAGCTCCGTAGGCGAGCCCTCCCGATGGCCTTGGCGCATCGGTGGCCGCGACCGCGGCCGATGCCGCAACCCTCACTTGCGGGTCCGGGCCCGGTTCTCGGCGATGCGGTAGATGACGATCCGGCGGATCAAGTCCGTGGGCATCGGCTTGTCGAGCGGGAACTGCACCGAACCCTTGCCCTGCTTATACGGCGCGAGCTCTTCCTTAAACGCTTCAATTCCGCTCGGGATGGGATAGAAGCCGATATGTCGGGCGTAGCCGGCGAAATGGACAAGGTGGCGTCCGTTGAGGTCGAACGTGGGGATGGCGTAGCTGATCGTCTCCGTGGCGTCCGGCGCAAGATCCGCGATGAGTGCTCGCAGCTGTGCCAGCACGCCCTGCGTGTCCGGCGGGAACCCCGCGATGTACTCGTCGATGGAATTGGCCGCCGCCGCAGATGCCATGTCGCGCGCCTCTGATGTTGTCCCTGTCGCCCAGATGCTACGGGTTGCGGTCTCATCCCTCATATGTCGTTTCGCCCATCGCTCCGGCCCTAAGCGATGCGGGCAGTACAATGATCCAGGATCGGGGGCGGGCTGCAATGCAGCACCGTCGGTTGTTCTTCGACTGCCTCCTCTCGATCTGAGCGCGCTCCAACCGCAAAGGCGCCACTATGCCAACCATCGCCCGCGGGCACAGACACGGCCCGATCGTCCTGCTGACCGTTATTGCGGTGGCCTTGGGCGCCTGCAGCGGGACCTCGGCCACGCTACAGCCAAGCGCCGTCCCCGCGTCGAACGAACCCGTCACAGGTCTCGGCGCGGCAGAGCGGGCCTTCGCGAACGTGGACAGCTACAGGTTCACCATGACCCTGGCCGGCGGCACGTTCAATTCCATGCTGTCGATGCTGCCCACGTCATCGGCGCTGGGCAATGCTCCCTTCACCATGGGCGGCACCATCATGGTCAAGCCAGCGGCGGCTGCCGACATCTCGATGGTGGGTCTCCACATCATCGAGATCGGCGGCCACGACTACATGGATGTCGGCGGTAGCGGCAACTTCGACCAGATCCCAATCACCGGCACCATGCTTGCCGAGCGGTTCTCGCCGGCAACGATGTTCTCGAAGACCATCGATCCGACGACCGTGGGCGGCTACGACATGGTCGGGTCCGAAACCAGGAACGGAGTGCAGGCAGACCACTACCAGGCCTCGGCCGCAGGTCTCGCCCGGCTGGGGGCGATCGCCGATATTTCCGGGGCGACGTGGTCCGCCGACGTCTGGATCGCGAGCGATGGTGGCTATCCCGTCGGCATGGCAGTAGTCGGCGAGGCGGCCGACAAGAGCATTGCCTACGAAGTCCTGTTTGAAGTCACCAACGTCGACGATCCGGCCAACACCGTGGCGGCGCCTCCCAACGTGATGGGGGCGTAATCGGGCGACCGCGCCGAGGTAGGGCACGCGGCGGGAGAACGGTCGGCAGTGCCTACGAGGCGGTCAGGGAGTCGCCCCAGGCTGCCGCGCCACCTGCGCTCTCGCGCTCAGTCTCGGACCCGACCACCCCATCGCGCCGCAGCCGGGCGATGTCGTCGGCCGAGTAGCCCAGGGCCGCAAGGACCTCGGCGTTATGCTGGCCCACGGTTGGGGGCGGGAGTCTGAGCGCGGCCGGCGTGCTGGACAGTTTGATCGGCATGCCGACGAGCCTTATCTGGCCAACGGCGGGGTGCTCCGTCTCGATGATCATCTGGTTGTGGAGAACCTGAGGGTCGGCGAAGACCTCGGGGTAGGTGTTGACCGGCGCCGCGAGGACGTCCTCGGCCTCGAGTCGGTCGATCGCCTGGTCGCGGGTCAGCTCCAGGAACCCTGCGGCCAGGATCTCGTGAGCGGCGTCGGCGTGTTCCTTTAGACCTTCGATCGTCTGGAAGCGCGGGTCCTCGACGATCTCCGCCGGGAGGGATAGGGCCCTGGTCGTCCGACGCCACGGCTCGGTGATGTAGAACTCGCCGATGAGGGCCAGCCAGAGACCATCCCCTGTCTGATAGCGGGCATACAGAACCGTGTTGTGGGCGTGGGCGATCCCGTGGGCCGGACGAGGGTAGCGCTGACCGGTGTTGAGGAACGCCGTCGCTTCCTGATGGTGGACGGTGAGGGCCGCGTTCAGGAGGCAGGTGTCGACCATCTGACCCTCGCCGGTGCGGTCCCTGGCGGCGAGCGCAGCCATCATCCCCAGGGCGAACTGCATGGCCGCGAGGTAATCCATGGCGAACGTTCCGACCGCGGTCGGAGGGCCGTCGGCATCCCCGGTCAGGTCCATCAAGCCGCACATCGCCTGGGCGGCATAGTCCTGGCCGCGACGATCTCGGTACGGGCCGGACTGGCCGTAACCGGAGGAGTAGGCGCAGATGATTTGGGGATTCACCGCCCGAAGGTCGTCGTAGCCGAGGCCGAGCTTCTCCATTACGCCCGGGCGGAAGTTGCTGGCCACGATGTCGGCGCCGCGGACGAGCTCGTGCACGATCCGCCGGCCATCGGGGTGCTTGAGGTCGACGCTGAGGCTCAGCTTGTTGCGGTTGTTGGCGGCCCAATGGCAGCTCATGCCGTGGTACCGCGGGTTCTGCCCCCGCCCGATCTCGCCCGTGTCGAGACGCTCTATCTTGATGACCTCGGCGCCGAAGTCGGCGAGCACGAGAGTCCCCGAAGGGCCTTGCTCGAGCTGCGTGAAATCCAGAATTCGGACGCCCTCGAACGGCAGCGTCATTTCAGGTTGCGCCCGACGTCGTGCCGGTAGCGGCGACCAGCGGCGTCTTCGATATGAGGAGAGCCTTCTTGCCCTCCTGGACGACTTCGTTCCTCTCGTTCATGAGCTGAACGTCGAAGGTCGCGATCGCCTGGTCCGGGTTCTTCCGGCTGTCGCGCAGTTCGGCGACTCGATAGGCGACATGAATGGTGTCGCCGAGGAAGATCGGGCCCTTGAAGCGCCAGTCCGAGATGCCGAGAAAGGCGATTGCGCAGTCCCGGAGGGCACCCGTTCGGGGCCACATCAGGCCGTGCGCGAGCGCCAGGCCGAGCAGCCCATGGGCGACCCGCCGGCCGTACTGCGTGTTTCGGGCGAAGGCCTCGCTCGTGTGGAGTTCCGAGTAGTCGCCGGTCAACGCCGCGAACATCACAACGTCCGTTTCGGTCACGGTCCGCGTGGCGCTGTCGAACTCCAGCCCTACGTGCAGGTCTTCCCAGCGGAGACTGTTCACTGCCACTTGGTAGTCACCTCAGATTTCAAGGCGTGGCGAAGGCCACGATACGACCGCGGGCATCCCCGTCAGATCATCAGATCTCCGCCGCAAACATGAATGCACTCGCCGGTGATGTAGCTCGAGTCCTCGGACGCGAGGAAGGCCACGGCTGCGGCCACGTCCTCGGACGTGCCGGCCCGCTTGAGGGGAACCTGCTCGACTCGCTGGCGCCGAGGCTCACCCGGGGCAAGCCCCCGAAGTCGCGCCAGTTCCGTGTCCGCGGCTCTCCACAGAGCCGTGTCGACGATGCCGGGCGCAACCGCGTTTACACGCACTCCGTCGCCTGCCAGCGTGACCGCGAAGGACTTCGTCACGCTCAGGATGGCCGCCTTTGAGGCCGAGTAGTTGGCGAAGTAGCGGCTGCCGAGCCGCCCCTGGATCGACGCAATTGTGACGATTGAGCCGTGATGGGCCTCGCGCATAGCCGGAGCCACGGCGCGAATGGTCAGGAAGGTGCCGCGCGCGTTCACGTCGAACACGCGATCCCACTCCTCCGTCGACATCTCGAAGATGTCGGAAAACGTCTCGATGCCGGCGCAGCACACGGCGATCGAAGGCGCCTCGCCGAACTGCTCGACGGCGAAAGGAACGATCTTCTCGAGGTCCTCCGCGCGGGTCACGTCGGCGGCCAGTGGCCGCGCGTGTCCGCCCGCGGACTCGACTGCGTCGGCCGCTGCGCTGGCCTGATCGTGGGTCCGGTCGGTCGCTATCAGCGTCGCGCCTTCGGAGGCAAGCCGGACGCAGATGGCCCGTCCGATATCGCCGCCGGCGCCGGTTACTACCGCGACCCGTCCGTCGAGCCTGCGAAGGGCTGCGACCGCGCCGACCGCGCCGGGGTGGCTGTCTTCGTTCACGCGTTGGCGTGGGTGGCCAGGGCGTGCATCGTCGCTCCCGACAGAACCCCCATCCGCTCGAAGAGCCCATAGATGCGATCGGCCGGTCCGGAGAGTTCCGGAGCCTCACCGAGCGCAAGCGGCCGCGGCCGGGGAAGATCGATCTCGATCTGCTCGACGATCCGGCCGGGCGACGGGGAGAAGACCACGACCCGGTCGGACAGGCCGACGGCTTCCTCGACGCTGTGCGTTATGAACAGCACCGTGGGACGCTCGTTCATCCAGATCTCCTCGAGGTCGTGGCGAACCTGGAGCCGGGTCAACGCGTCCAGTGCCCCGAAGGGCTCGTCCATGAGCAACACGGAGGGATTGTGGACCAGGGCCCGAGCGATGGCGACGCGCTGCCGCATTCCGCCGGAGAGTTGGCGCGGGTACCGTCCTGCCGCCTTGGCAACGCCCAGCTGTCCCAGCAGTTCGTCCGTGCGCTGACTTATTGCCGCCTTGTCGAGATGCCGGATCTCGCCCTGCAGCATCACGTTGTCGCGTGCGGACCGGAAGTCGAGCAGGAGGTCGTCCTGGAAGACGATTCCTACGTCCGTAAGCGGCTGAGTAAGCTGGTTGTTGGCTACGTGGACTTCGCCGCTGGTCGGACCCAACAAGCCGGCGGTAATGAGCATCAGCGTGCTCTTGCCGCAGCCGCTGGGTCCTACCACGCTGACGAACTCGCCTGGCTTGATGCTCAGGGAGACCTCAGTCAGGGCCTGAACTGGCGTCGCACCCGCAGCGTCGAAGATCTTGGTTACTTGTTTGATCTCGATCGACGTCCCGCGTTGCATCATGAGGTGAGGTCTCCCTGGATCAGCCGATGGCTTCTGGTTGGCTGGTTGCTACCCGGCGATTGGGCAGGCGGTGGGCAGAGTCTGGGGGAGGTAATCGTAGGTGTAGTAGTCCGTCGCCTTCAGGGTCGCCGGCAGCCCGAGGACCTGTGTTGCGATCTTGACCGTGTTCTCCCACGCGGCCGGCTCGGCCTTCCCGACGAACTTGGCATCGTTCTTGCACATGAGGTCGATGGCCGCGTCGAGCTGGCCCGTGTTGAGGGTTTCCTTGGTGTCGTAGGGGAAGGTCTTGATCAGGTCCGCGATCGCCATCTTGCGGTCCTTGATGGCCATGTCCCAGCCCTTCATGCTCGCCTGGATGAAGCACTTGACCAGGGGGCCCTGCGCCGCAAGGAACGAGTCGGAGGCGATGATAGAGGTGCTCACAGTGCCCACGCCGAAGTCGGCGAACGGGAACGTGACGATGTCGGCGCCCTGCTCCTTGAGGATGAGGTTGTAGCCGTCGGTCGAGCCGAGGATGGCGTCAACCTGCTTCTGCATGAGCGCCGCCGGCATCGAGGTGCCGGGCATAGGGACGAGCTTGACGTCTGATTCGGTCATGCCCTGGGCGGCCAGCAGGATCGGGAAGATGGCGGTCGGGGTCTCGCCCGTGGGGTTGGCGATCGTCTTTCCCTTGAGGTCTGCGAACTTGGTGATGCCCGACGACTTGAGCGCTGTCACCGCGTTCGGGGCGGACTGGTAGATCGTCGAGAGGATCTTGATCGGGGCGCCCTTGGCGATCAGCTGCATCACGGAGACGGCGTCGGCATAGGCGAGGCCTGCCTGACCGGATGCGACCAGCTTGGCAGTCGTGCCGGAGCCCTGGCCCTTGACGATCGTGACGTTGAGGCCGGCGTCCTTGTAGACGCCCTCCTGAAGGGCGAGAGCGAAGCCTGCGTTGTACCCGCCGGCGGTGAAGTTGAGCTGGAACGTGACCGGCGTGAGCGAGCCGTCCGCGGCGGGCGCGCACGTTACCGGTGCGGCGGTGTCCGTCGGGGCGGCGGTGGCGCTTGCTTCAACGGACGCGGCCGTGGTTGCGGCGGGGGCCTCCGTGGGCGCCGCGGTAGGTGTGGCCGCGGAGCTCGTGCAACCGGCGACCAGGCCGACGACGAACACGACGCCGGCGAAGCTCGACAGCTTATGACGATTGGCGTGGAACATCTTCTCTCCCATTCCTCTCACTTGTGGGTGTTGCCGCACAACTCCTAGACGCGTGCGTGTTGCCACGGCATCACGATGTACTCGACGGCCTCGACCGCGTAGTTCAGGGCGAGCCCGATGACGGTCAGGATCACGAGGATCCCAAAGATGAGCGGCGTGTCCAGGTACAGGGTCGCCGTCAGGAGGCGGTAACCCAGGCCGGCATTCGAGCCGACGAACTCAGCCACAATGGCCGCCGTCGTCGCGATCGTGGCAGCTGTCTTGAGCCCCGAGAAGATCACGGGAAGTGCGCTGGGGAGTCGGACGCTCCAGAACGTCTGGAGCTTGGTGGCCCCCATCGACTTCGTCAGGTAGAGCAGGCGCTGGTCGAGTGCCTGGAAGCCGGCGATGCTGGCCAGCAGTAGCGGGAAGAACGTCATCAGGACAGTCAAGAACAGCTTGGACTGCAGGCCGAAGCCGAACCAGACGACGAAGAGCGGGGCGATCGCGATCTTCGGGATCAGCTGTACGAAGACGAGGATCGGGTATGCAACCCGCCGCGCGAAGACCGACAGCGCTATGACCAAGCCCATCGGGATCGCGAATACGACCGTGATCAGGAAACCGCCGATGATCTCCGACAGGGTCATGGTGCTCTGGTCGACTAGATCGGGCCAGTTCTGAACCACGCTCGGAATGACCGACTGCGGGTCGGGCACGAGATACTCGGGTATGGTGAACAGGACGACAAGCGCCCACCACATGAAGATCAGCACCCCGAAAGTAACGACCGGCGCGAGCACCGTGAGAGCCGACCCGCGGAAGTCGCGTCGTCGGCGAGTGCCGAGTGCCTCCGTCTTCAGGGCCCGTGCCGGATCCAATTCCATCGCGATGGCCTCTATCTAGCCAGTCCGTGCGTCCGAGCGTGACGATCGGACACTTCACTACTGATAGCTAGCCGCACAGCGTGTGGCGTGCGACCGTCTCACGTTACTTTGGGTCGGCCGTGTGCGCCTCCTTCGCGTTCCTGAGAGTCCAGAGGCTCTCAATCGGAGGATCAACCTTCTCGCTACAGCTCCGCCCCGTACTGTAACAGTGGTACTGTAACGGCGTTACACTATTGCCTTGAGCTAGGCGTGTCAAGGGTCTCGGCGACGCTTGTCCGCATTCCGCGGTCCGGCTCGGGGGCACCGCCCCCGCTGAGTCACCGCGCTCCGAAGGAGGCTTCTTGCACCTCGTAGTAGCCGGCGCGGGGGCCCTCGGGACGCTTTTCGGCGCGTCTGCCTGGATGGGCGGCGACGTCACGGTCACGTTGGTCGGCAGGCGCGACCTCGTAACGATCGTCAATCTCGAAGGCGTCCTGCTGGTCGACAACCAGGGCGTTGAGACGAGGATAGCCGGGGCCGGCCTGAGAGCTGTGACTCGACTCGATCAGGTTGAGGGGACCGTCGACTATCTGCTCTTCACCGTCAAGAATCGCGACCTCGGGCCAGTGCTGGAAGACGCCCGGGTGCTAGTCGGCCGCACGAACTGCGCTTTGTCTCTCCTGAACGGAGTAGACCAAGAGGACCGCATTTCGGACGTGTTCGGCGCGGGCGCAGTCGTCGGCGCGCTCACCATGGAAGGCGCATCCATGCCGGCCCCGGCGGTCGTGAAGCACATCCTTCCGTCCACGACATACCTGGGCGAGTTCTCAGGTGCCATGAGCGAGCGCGTCACGACCCTCGCCGAAGCGTTCCGGCGCGGCCACCTGGCGACCGAAGTCGTGCCGGACATTCCGGTCGCGAAATGGACGAAGTTCGTGCAGATCTGCGGCGCGTCCGGGTTGTGCGGCGCGTCTCGAGTCGGCTACGCGGCCGCCACACGAACCGAGGCGGGAGCCCGGCTGTACGTCCGACTGGTCAACGAAGGCGCCGCGGTCATGCGAGCCCGAGGCCTTGAGCCCGGCGCGTACTTCACCGAGGCGGCCCGGGTGCAGGCGATCGCGGGGATGGCGGAGGACGAAGCCGTGGCGATGGTTCGCGATCTGGCAGACGAGTTGCTCCGGCGCGGATACACCGGTACCACGTCTCTGTCGCGCGACCTTCAGGCGGGCCGGCCGTCGGAAGTCGACGCCCTGATGGGCGACATGATCCGGATCGGCGAGCGGATGGGAGTCGAAACACCCGCGATGCGCGCGGTCTATTGGGCCATCAAGACCGCCGACGAGGTCAACGCGGACGCGCGGGCCCAGTCGACCCCACCGCCTGTCACGCCGGGGGACGGCCGGCGCTAGCAGAGGTGCGGCATCCCCATGGGGCCATCCTGGTACAGGCGCAAGTCCATCGTCCGCAGGTCGGCGCCGACGATCGGGGCGAACGCCATCTGGTTGAGCACATCTCGTTCCAGGTCGATCCCGGGTGCGATCTCGATCAACTCGAGGCCGGCTGCGGTCATCCTGAAGACGGCTCGCTCCGTCACGTAGACGATTCCCCGACCCGACGCGAGTGTCTCCCTGGCGGAGAACGTTATCTGCTCGACCGCGGAGACGAACTTGCCATACCGGCCTTCTCGCTCGATGGTCACGGCCCCAGGGGCTATCCCAATCTCGAGTCCCCCGCCGGTCAGCGTCCCGCAGAAGATGACCTTCTTTGAGTTCTGAGTAATGTTGATGAACCCGCCGGGTCCAACCGCGCGGCCGCCGAGCTTGCTGACATTGACGTTCCCGTGGGCGTCGACCTCGCCGAATGAGACGCAGCAAACGTCGAGGACACCGCCGTCGTAAAGGTCGAACTGCGCGCCCTCGTCGATGTAGGCCTGGGCGTTGACCGCCGTTCCCGAGTCGAGGCCGTGGCTGGGCACGCCGCCGATGATGCCTTGCTCCACGCTGAACACGACCTCGTCGTAGCAACCCTCTTCGGCCAGGATCGCGGCCACGCCCGTCGAGATTCCGAATCCCAGGTTGACGATGTTGCCCGAACGGAGTTCGTCCGCCGCCCGACGGGCCACGATCTTGCGTGGACCGTTGGCCAGCTTCGGGGTCTCCGTGATGGGCGCACGCAGCGTGCCGGCGAGGTACGGGCTGTAGGTAGTTGCGGCGGTCTGTTGCTGGTCCGGGACCACGGCCACGAAGTCCACCAGGATCCCGGGAACGCGCACCTCCTTGGGTGGCAGCGACCGCGCCTCGGCCAGGCGCTTCACCTCGGCGATGACCACTCCGCCGGAGTTTCGGACCGCGGATGCCAGGGCGAGGTTGTCCGCCAGGCCGGCCTCGTCCTCCATCGTGAGGTTGCCGTCGGTGTCCGCAGTCGTCGCCCGGATGAAGCAGGCGTTGATCGCGAACGACGGGTAGAAGAGCCACTCGCGCCCGGCGAGCTGGATGACCTCGGCGATCGATCCGATGGCGCGCTTGTTGAGCCGGCCGCCGTCGACGCGCGGGTCTACGTAGGTTCCGAGCCCGACTCGAGTCACCAGACCCGGCCGGTTGCCGGCGATCTCCCGGTACAGCAGCGACAGGACCCCGCCGGGGATCCCGAATGCCTCGATCTGATCCCCGGCAATCGCGTCCATCAAACCCGGGTTGTGCCCGTAGTGAGACCCGATGAGCCGCCTGACCAGGCCCGGAGCCGCGAGCCTGCTCATACCCGCCTCGGCGTTGTTACCGAGACCCATGGTGTGAACGACTGTCAGATCCCGCGGCTCGGAAGAAGCGGCAAAGCGCCGTTCGAGCGCGGCCAACAATCCATCGGGAGCCTGGAGAAGGTGCCCGCTCCCACCGACGGCCAGCGTCGCGCCGGACGGTATTCGAGCTGCGGCCTCGTCCACACCGACGACCTTGCCCGGGGTCATTGCGCGGCCTCGGTGCGCGCCGCCGCCACGGCCGCTTCGAAGTCGGGCGGCCGCTTCTCGAGGAAGGCCTTGATGCCTTCCCGCATCTGCGGAGCCAGGAACAGCTCCTCTACGCCGCCCATGACGACCGGCCCGACGGCCTCGACGGCGGCCGCCATGGCCGCGGCCAGCGACGACCGCAGGAACTGGACCGAACTGGCGGGCTGCGCCGCCAGCGTCCGAGCGAGCGTCATAGCCGCTTCGAGGGCGTCTCCGTGCGGGACCAGTTCATCCACGATGCCGACGCGGTAGGCCTCCGCGGCCGGAAGGCTGGCGCCGAGCAGCAACATACGGCGGGCAGCGGCGAAGCCGGCCAGGAACGGCAGACGGGCCAGCGTCTGAACGCCCGGAGCGCCGCCGATCTTGATCTCGGGCAGGCCGAAGGCGGCATTTGCACCGGCCACTCGGAAGTCGCACGCGACCGCGAGCTCCATCCCGCTGCCGAGCGCGTGCCCCTCGACCGCGGCCACCGATGGCATGGGCAAACCCGAAAGGAGCTGCCACATGTCGAACTCGAACTGGGTCCGCTCCGTCGCCGACCCCGGCCGGGCGTGGTCCTTGGTCAACTCATACAAGTCTGATCCGGCGCAGAACGTCTTGGGCAGGTCGCTGGCAAAGACGACGCATCGGGCCTGTTCATCGCCGCGGAGCTCCTCCAGGGTCGACACCAGCGCCCGCTTGAGCTCCCAATTCAGGGCGTTGACCGGCGGCCGTGAAAGAGTGATGACGGCAACCCGGCCCGTTTCGCGGGTCAATCTGATGCCTGGTGCTGGATTGGCGGAACTCATGGTCTTCCTTCTGCCGTCGTCCGAGGCGACCGGCATGCAGAGACGGCGCCGTGCCGACCGGCGCCGGGAGTCGAGGAACCGGCCCCGGTTCGTTCCGGGGCGGTCGGCATGGGCTAGCTCACCCTCTGGTCCTGGGGCTGAGGGCCGTCAGGTATTCATAGACGTGCCACTGCTGGCTCAGCACTCGAGCTGTGGCCATCACCGCAGGGGCGAACTTCTGGAGCATCGGCTGGGTCAGACGTGCCGACGGCCCGGCGACGCTGATGGTGGCCACACCGCAGCTCCCGCCCAACTCCGGCGGGACGATCGGCGCGGCGATGGCGTTGATTCCCACTTCCATTTCCTCGTGGGTGACGGCGTAGCCGAGTTCGCGTGCCTGGGCCACTTCGTCGAGGATGCGGCGCATGTCCGTCTCGGTATGCGTCGTCTCGGCGGCCAGCCCTCGCTCCGTGAGGATGTCCCGGATCTCCTCCTCAGAAAGAGTCGAGAGCCAGGCCTTGCCGCTGGCGGTCGCGTGCAGAACCACGTTCGAGCCGGATGCGCTGTCGATCATCAGGGCCGAATCGCCGCCCTGGGCCTTGGCCACGAAACGCAACTCGGAGTCGTAGGCGACCGCCAGGCGGACGAGTTCGTGCGTTTCGCCGGCCAGTCTCGCCAGGTCGTCCTTCGCCCAACGCTGAACCCCGGATGTTTCGAGCATGCGAAGCCCGAGGCTGCCCAGCTTGAAGCTGGCCCGGTAGCGCTCGGTTGCCGGGTCCTGGCCGACGTACCCAAGTTCGATCAACTCGGCCAGAAGCCGGTGCGGGATGGCCCGGTTCAGCTTCAACGTGGTCGCCAGATCCGTCACGCGGGCGCCCTCTGGCTCGCTCGCGATGATCTCCAGGATCTGCATCGCCCGACCGATACTCGACATCGTCGTTCCTCTCGCCTGTCCGCTGTGCCGCTAGATCTGACCGAGAGATTGTGGCATTCCTGCGCCCGGATTCCTCGTGGAGGCCGCCGGGATGGAAGCGGCCTCCACGAGTGTTCGGAGTCTTTTGGCACTTTCCGGAAACCCGACGAGGGGTTCGGGTAGGTCCTCGGGGTTCCATCGGTACTCGTATTCGAGCGAATAGGAGCCGTCGTAGCCGGTCGACCGCAGGGCGGCGATGATCGCCGACCAGTCGAGGATCCCATCGCCGATCATTCTCGACATGTGGACTCGGTTGGCTTTGTCGATGCTGGCGACGGCGCCGGTAGACAGCTCGCGGTTCGGGTCGATGAATTCGAGGTCCTTGACGTGGACGTGGCGGATCCAGGACGCCTGGAGTCGAATGGCCTCCTCGAAGTCCTCGCGATGGGTGAAGGTCAGGTTGGCCTGGTCGTACAGGATGCCGACGCCGGGCGATCCGACTTCGGACACCAGGCGAACCGTGTCCGCCGCCGAGACCGTCATGGTGCTGAAGTGGTTCTCGACGCACAGGACGACGCCGTGCGCCGCAGCGATGGCCCCCAGCTCGGCCAGCGAGTCGACGAGGTACGACCAGCGCGGCCCGACCTCGCCGGCCGGCGTCGCCTCGACCAGCGTGCCCCCGTAGATGCGGATGCGCGGACATTCGAGATCCGAAGCGACCTCGATGGCGGCCCGGATCCTGGAGATGTCCCTCCGACGGGTCGTCTCATCGGGGCTGTTGAGCTCAGTCACGTACGGCGTGATGCACCCGATGCCGAGGTCCAGCTTGCGCGCCAGGGCCTTGACGGCCGCCCGTATCTCCCCGTTGTCGTCCTCGGGTATGCCGGCCTTGTAGCCGTTCTGCCAGATGATCTCGGCACCGTCCAAACCGGAGTCGGCGAAGAGATCGAGGGCCTCGGCCAGGCTGAACCCCGGAGTCCCCAGGGTGTGACCAAGTAGCTGGGCCATCCATATCTCCGACTAAGTCTGCGTGGCGGTGTGCCGTCGACTGGGCGGTAGTGTAACGACGTTACGCTTTTGGATCAAGCCCCGCGCTACCTCTGGACGCGCCCTGATGTATCGCCGGCCAGCAGCCCCTGGATCTCGTCGAGCGACACGAGATTGAAGTCGCCCGGAATGGAGTGCTTCAGGCAGGAGGCGGCGACCGCAAAGTCCACGCAAGCCTGGTGGTCCAGGCCGCGGACCAGGCCGTAGATCAACCCTCCCGTGAACGAATCTCCCCCGCCAACGCGGTCGACGATCGGATTGATCTCGTAGGTCCGGCTCAGGTAGTGGTTCGTTCGGTCGTATAGGAGACCGGCCCAGCGATTGACCGAAGCCGAGATGCTGGTCCGCAGGGTCGTCGCCACCATGCGGAAGTCGAAGGTCTCGGCGATCTCTTCGGCGACCTTCTTGTAGGAGTCGACATGAAGTTCACCACGGACCACGTCGCTCCCTTCGGCCTTGATGCCGAACACCCTGGCCACGTCTTCCTCGTTGCCGATCAGAACGTCCACGAACGGCATCAGCTCGGTCATGACCGTCCGCGCGTCCCGGGATCCCCACAGCTTGGCCCGGTAGTTGAGGTCGCAGCTGACCGTCACCCCCAACTGCCCGGCCACGGCCAGGCCGTCGCGGAGGACCGCCAGGACGTTCTCGCCGAGGGCCGGCGCCGTTCCGGAGAAGTGCAGCCAGTCGGCGCCCGCGAGGACCTCCGGCCAGTCGACGTCGGCCGACCTGATCCCCTGCATGGACGTGTGATCGCGGTCGTAGATCACCTTCGACCCGCGCTGAGACGCGCCGGTCTCGAGATACATGATCCCGAGGTGGTCTCCGCCTCGGGCCACGAAGTCGGTGTTGACGCCGAACCGCCGGACGTAGTTAACGCAGGCCTGGCCCAGCTCGTTGGCGGGAACACGAGCCACAGCGTACGTGTGGAATCCGAGTCCGGCCAGCAATACGGCAGCGTTAGCTTCGCCGCCGGTGAAGCGGACCTCGAACTCGGAGGCCTGCACGATACGTTCGTTGCCGGGCGGGTTCAGCCGCATCATCAGCTCGCCGAAGGCGACCATCTTTGGCACTCGGGCGGTCATCGGACGATTCCTCGAGCTTCGTCGACGAGCGCTCGGAAGTCGCGGGCGTTCTGTGTTATCTGGGCCCAGTCCCCTGCTCGCATGGCGGCGGAGTCGACCAGGGCCTTGCCCACGCCCACGGCCACGGCTCCGGCTTTGATGTACTCGGGTGCGGTCTTGCGGTCGACGTTCCCGGTCGGCATGAGCTTGATTGAGGGGAACGGGCCCTTCAGGTCGCTGAAGTAGCCGGGGGTCGCTACGCGTCCGGGGAAGAGCTTGATCACGTCCGCGCCGGCGCTCCAGGCCGAGACGATCTCCGTCGGCGTGAGGCAGCCCGGCAGGACAGCGACGCCGTAAGTGTGAGAGATGGCGATGACTTCCGGGACCAGGCACGGGCTCACGACGTAGCCGGCGCCGGCGCTGATGGCCAGCCGCGCGGTGGTTGCATCGAGCACGGTCCCGGCGCCGATCAGGGCCTCGTCGCCGACCTCATGCACGGTGGCTTCTATGGCCTGCAGGGCGCCGGGAACGGTCATGGTGATCTCGACCATTCGCACTCCGCCATCGAGAAGGGCCCGAGCCAGCCTGGGCAACTCGGCGGGCTCGTCGATTCGGACGACGGCCACTACACCGGTGTCGAGCAAGGCCTGGACCATTTCCTGCCGCGAGTTACTCATCGGATGTCTCCTTGTTCGAGCTCTCTGTTGCATGACTTGCGGACAATCGTGTCGGTTGCCAGTCCGTCGATGAGGTAGTCATTGCGCCATCGCCACCCGCGGCCGCGGCACCGCCCTCATAGCTATGGTTGCCGCGCTGACCAGCACCAGGGCGCAGCCGCCGATCGTGGTCAGAGTCAGCGGCTCCGACAGCAGCATCCAGCCGAGCGCGACCGCCGTGACGCTGTTCACGTACGGGTAGGTCGCGACGAGATGAGACGGCCAGATTCGCAGCGAGTACATGTACGAACCGAAGGTGACCACGCCGGCCGGGAGGATCAGCCAGGCCAGAGACAGCCAGGCTCCTGGCGAAACCGACTCCGGTTTGAACGACCCGACTTCTCCCAACAGCGTGGCCACGACGAGCAGGGCCAGGCCGCCCGCGCCCATCTGAACCGCGGCCACGGTCAGCGGCCCGGCCGGCGGATCGTCGTCCCGGACCCACAGCGAGCCGACCGCCCAGGATGCCGCCGCCAGCAGGACCGCGGCTGCGCCGATGAGGTCCAGTGGCTCCGCCGGAGACGGCCCGACGATGATCGCCACTCCGATGACACCACCGGCAATGCCGGCCGCGACACCCCAGGTGGGATGGAGCCGGCGGCGGACGATCTCGACCAGGACCATCCATAACGGAATCGTCGAGTTGAGGATGGCCGTGATGCCGGACGGAATGTGGAGCTCGCCGTAACACACCAGACCGTTTCCGCCGAGGAACATCGCCACTCCGGCCAGGCAGTAGGTCCTCCAGTGCCCAATCGGGATCTTGCGGGGGCGCTCGACGCGCCACGCGATCACGGCGAGGATCCCGGACGCCACCAGGAACCGCATGGCACCGAGCAAGAATGGCGGTATCTCCTGGACACCGACCCGGATCGCCAGAAACACCGTTCCCCAGAGAAAGTAGATCGACGCCAGTGAGCCGATGGCGAGGATTGCCAGCCGGCCCCGGAAAGGATCCGATCCGCTCCGTTGCAAGACCAGGACCCTCCATTTGCGTCGAGAGCGGGACGTCGAGGCGGCCCGCTTCAGAGCCGGCGACGTCTACCAGATGGTCCAGCCGCCGTCGAGGACGAGCATCTGGCCGGTCATGTAGTCGGATGCGGGCGAGGCGAGGAAGGCGAACGTGCCCTTCAAGTCATCGACCGTGGCGTAGCGGCCGAGGGGAATCCGCGGCAAGTACTCAGCCTCGTGCTCCGGGGTATGGATCCAGCTGGCCGTCATCGGGGTGTCGACGTAGCCGGGCGCGATGGCGTTGACCCTGACTCCGAAACGGGCAAGCTCCACCGCGGAGCTGCGCGTGTACTGCAGCAATCCGCCCTTGGTGATCGCGTACACGGTCTTCTGATCGAGCCCTACGAAGGAGCCGATGGAGCACAGGTTGATGATCTTGCCGTACTTCTTCTCGACCATCTGGCGAACGATGGTCTGCGTCAGGCGGAAAACCCCGGCGACGTTCACGCTCCAGACGAACTCGAGATCGTCCGGCGTCGCCTCGAGCAGCGGCCTGCGTCGCTGGACGCCGACGCTGTTGACCAGGATGTCCAGCCCGCCCATCGACTTCGTGGCTTCGGCCAGCTTGTCGATATCGGCCTGCTCGCGCGTGTCTCCCTGGACTGTCGTGACCGAGCCCAGGGGCGCGAGCGCTCCGGCGGCCTCCTTCAGGCGGTCCTCGGCCATGTCGAACAGGACGACTTTGGCCCCAGCGCGAAGCATGATCTCGGCGGCCGCGACGCCGATGGCGCCGGCGCCACCGCCGACCACGGCAAGGCGTCCCTTGAGAGAGAAGAGCTCCTGATCGAGCATCGCGCTCACCTCGTTCGAGAATTGCCGGTCCAGCGGAACAGCCGATACTGTAACACTGTTACAGTTCATCATTGCGACTTCGGCGCAGGCTTGTCAATGCGTCTTTGGATAGGGCTCGGATGGGCGATGCCCTGAACCCGCCGCTGCCCACCGGCTCGTGCGTGATTGGCCTGCGGCTGGCGACATCTGCGGACGCGCCGGGCTGCGTCGGAGCGGGACCCGTCTAGCTCGAAGGGTCCCCCCGCTCCGGACCTGGTCCGTCGCCAGGCGCGTCGCCAGGGTCGCGGACGTAGCCCATCGCCGCCGCGATCCGCTGGTATGGCTCCGGGAGCGGGTACTCGGGCAGGAAGGAATGGCCGATGGGCAGCTTCCTGCCGGCCTTCTCGATGCTTCGCAGGCCCAAAATGAGGGGCTCCAGCTTCGCGACGGGGGCCGTGAAGATCAGCTCGTCGTCCGCCGCCATGGCCCGATAGCGACCTCCGCCACACGGGACCGCGACCTGGTTCTGGCCTGTGGTCAGCGCGGGGATCACCCCGTAGACGCAGTTGTTGCCTTCGAGGAAGTACTCGGGCGGCTCGCCCAGGCCGTAGCCGATGACGGGCTCACAGCACCAGTGGTCCTCCTTGAGCATCGCCATGGCGACGCCGTCCCGCCGAGCCAGCTGGAAGGCCTGGCAGAGCGACAGGTGATGCCCCAGGTCCTCGAGTGGCCTCGTCGCATTCGCGGGAACGTCCTGCTCGCGCTCGAGCAGCTTCAACGCCAGGGAGAAGGTCTTCAGGCGCAGCCGCCGCTCGAGCTCTTCTCCGTACTGGCGGCACACGCCGGGGTGGGCCATGTCATCTCTCTCGCGGCGGCTTAGTCAGGCGAATTCTGGCCCAGCGCTCGACTCGACGGCAAGGCCATCCGGCCTTGTCGGACGATTCGGCAGACAGCCTGCGCCATGGGTGGACGGCGAAGTCGACGGGTCATCGGCACAAGCGGGCAGATGCGACGGAAGGAGCCGATTGAGAACCAGCCGGGCGCGTTCGCCACGGGCCTGCTGGTCAGCGAGCCTGTCCGATAGCCTTCGCCGCGTCGGCTGCCTTTTGCGCCGACCCAGCCGACTTGAAGAAGTCGGCCGGAAGCGTTACGCCGGTGGCGTGGTTCGGGCAGTAGCCGTTCGGAACCTTCTTCAAGTACTGCTGGTGGTAGCCCTCGGCGAAGAAGAACTCGAGCGCGGGATGGATCTCCGTGGTTATCGTGCCCATGCCGGCGGCTTTCAGGCGGGCCTGAAACACGTCGCGGGCCGCCTCCGCCTCGCGTTGCTGGGCCTCGCTGTGGGTCAGGATCGCGGACCGGTACTGCGTTCCGTTGTCACCACCCTGGCGCATACCCTGCGTCGGATCGTGCTCGTCCCAGAAGACCTTTAGCAACTCGCCGTAAGTTACCTTCTTGGGGTCGAACACGACACGAACGGCCTCGAGATGTCCCGTCCGGCCCGTGCAGACCTCCTCGTAAGTTGGATTTGGCGTACCTCCGCCCGAATAGCCGACGGCCGTCGTCACAACGCCCGGCGTCTGCCAGAACAGCTTCTCGGCGCCCCAGAAGCAGCCCATCCCGAACTCCGCGATCTCGGTGCCGGCGGGATACGGCGGCCGAATCGGCCCTCCGAGGACGGCGTGCCGGGCGGGTACGGGCATCTCATGGGCGCGGCCGGGCAGGACTTCATTTGGTGAGGGCAGACGCATCTTCTTCGAATCGACGAACCACTTCATGCCGTCAAGTCTACGCTGCGGTCCGCTTGCGTTCCGCTCCTCGAACGAGCGGTCCACGATGCGACCCGGTCGGTCGGCGGCGCCCAGGTCGGCAAATTCGACAGCGGAACCTCGAGGCCCGACCATTCCCGGCGTGCACAAGCTGCGACTGACCGTCCTCATCCTTGCCGGGCTGATCCCGGCCGCGTGCAGTGGCTCGGTCGCCACGGCCGCACCGGCCTCCACGGCACCAGTGCCGGCCGCAGAAACGGCCTCGATGGCCGCCGCCGGAAGCCCTCCCGCTGTCGCCACGCCGTCGCCGTCGGCCTATCCCAACGCTGATGCCGCCGGAGTCGTCTGGCTGTGCCGACCCGGACTCGCCGCCAACCCATGCGCGGGCGACCTGAGTGCCACCGTGATCGACCCGGCCGGCAAGTCGGCGATCCAGCAGCCGCAGGTGGCGAAAGATCCGCCGATCGACTGCTTCTACGTCTACCCGACGACCAGCCGCCAGAAGACCGACAACGCCGACCTTTCCATCGACCCGGAAGAGACGGCTGTCGCGGTCGCGCAGGCGGCTCTGTTCTCGCAAGTTTGCAGCGTCTACGCCCCGATCTACCCTCAAGTGACCATCGAGGCACTCAACTCCGGGCGCATCACGCAGACCACGATCGGCGTCGCCTATGAGGGCGTCCGCGCCGCATTCGCCGACTATATGGCCAACTACAACCACGGCCGCGGCTTCGTCGTCATGGGCCACTCGCAGGGCGCGATGATGCTCGTGGGCCTCCTCCATCTCGAGATCGACACGCTGCCCGTGGTTCGTAAGTTGCTCGTCTCGGCCCTTTTGATGGGCGCCAACGTGACCGTGTCGGTCGGCAACACGCTCGGTGGCGATTTCGACAACATTCCGCCCTGCGACTCCGGGGCGACCACCGGTTGCGTGGTTGCGTACTCCACCTTCGACGAGACGCCACCGCCGGACGCGGCTTTTGGCCGGGTCTCGGGACTTACGATATTCAGCTTCCCGAAGGTCGGAACGCAGCAGATCCTGTGCGTCAACCCGGCCGCCCCCGGCGGGGGAAGCGCGGTCCTCTCGCCGTATTTCCCGACGAACAAAATCGCCGGTCTGGCCGGCGCCCCGAAGCCGACTCCGACGACGCCCTACGTCTCGTATCCGGACGCGCTGACCGCCGAGTGCCAAACCGACGGCGACGCCACCTGGCTTCAAATCACGCGGACCGGCCCGGCCGGCACGACCCCCGCGTTCGCCGGCTCCGAGGGCCCGAGCTGGGGCCTCCACGATCTCGACGTAAGCCTGACCATCGGCAACCTCGTCGACCTTGTCCGGGCCGAGTCGGCCGCCTTCGTCTAGCGGACGCCGGAAACCGACCGGTCCTTCGGATCGGCGGACCGGTCGCCTGACGCCTTCGTCCCACCGTCCGTTGGACACGCCACGGCATTTGGGGCGACGATCATCAGATGCGCCGACAAATCCTGCTATTCGCCCTGAGTGCCCTCGTCGCCGCCGGCTGCGGATCCGCGACGGCCACAACACCAGCTAGTCCCGCGCCGATCGCCACGTCGGCGGCCACGGCCGGCGGGGCGCCGGCCACGCCCGCGCCCGACCCGACCGCCACGGCAGCGCCCCTTCCGGACGACACGGTGTGGCTGTGCAAGCCCGGCCAGGCAGGCAATCCGTGCGAAGGCGATCTCGACGCGACTGAGTTCGACGCCAGCGGCGCCGCCAAAGTCAAGAAGGCCGCCGCGGCCGCCGATCCGCCGATCGACTGCTTCTACGTCTACCCGACGGTCAGCCGCCAGAAGACCGTCAACGCCAACCTGACGATCGACCCCGAGGAACGAGCCGTGGCGCTCGCCCAGGCGGCGCAGTTCTCGCGGGTGTGCCGTGTCTACGCGCCGATGTATCCGCAGCTGACGCTGGCCGCGATCGCGACGCCCAGCAAGATCACCTTCGGGGCGGCCCTGACCGCGTACAACTACCTCGACACGGCCTTCCGCAACTACCTGGCCAACTACAACCACGGCCGGGGCATCGTCTTCATCGGCCACTCGCAGGGCGCGATGATGCTGACCGAACTCCTGAAGTTCGAGGTGGACGACCAGCCGCAAACGCGCAAGCTGCTCGTTTCGGCATTGCTGATTGGGGCCAATGTCACGGTCCCGGTGGGCAAGACCGTCGGCGCGGACTTCGCCACCATACCGGCGTGCTCCTCGGCCGGTGAGACCGGCTGTGTCGTCGCCTACTCGAGCTTCGGCGCCACTCCCCCCGCCGACGCCGTCTTCGGCCGCGTGGCGACGGCGATCAACCTGATCGGCCGGGCGCCCGGGACCGGGGTCCAGATCATGTGCGTGAACCCGGCCTCTCCGGCGGGAGGAACTGGGACACTCGAGCCGTTTCTACCGACGGGCGACCTGGCGCTCTACTTCGGTCGGGCCGGATCGGCCTGGAAGGCCTCGACCCCCTACGTCGCCTTCCCGGACCAGTACGCCGCCCACTGCGAGAGCAAGAGCGGGGCCACGTGGCTCCAGATCGACCGGATCGGTGGCTCCGCGGACAAGCGTCCGGCCGCCACCGCTTCGACCGCCAGCTGGGGCCTGCACACGGTCGACGTGAACATCGCCCTGGGCAACTTGATCGCCCTCGTCGGAGCCGAGTCGGCGGCCTTCGGCTGAGCAGGCCGGCCCACTCACCCGGGCTTACGTGTCGGCGCGAAGGCGCGATATCACGGCCGGAAGCCACCGATCGAGGTACGCGGCGTCGTAGCGGGCCTGGATCGTCGCCGGCGCCCTGACCCGGTCGAAGGGCGAGGCGTCGGTCAGGGCATCGGCCAGGGACCCGTAGGTGCCGCAGGCCAGACCGGCGACGAGGGCAGCTCCGAGTGCGGCCGCCTCCTCGGTCCGGACCAGCTCCAGGCGGCCGGGGCCGAGGGCCGCCTTGGCCGCCACCCAGCGAAGATTCCTCGCGCCGCCGCCGGTCAGCTTGACCCGATCCAGTGGCGTGTTGGTGATCCGCCCCAACTCGTCGAGCATCCATCTGACGTGGTACGCGGCGCCGTCCACCACCGCGGCAGCGAGGTCCACGAGGCTGTGATACTCGCGCAGCCCTTCGAACTCGAGGGTTGCCGAAGGGTCGCGATGGGGCGCCGTCCGGCCGCGTAGATAGGGTCGAACGATCGGTTCGACCGGGCCCGGGCCCGCCCCCTCCAGGAGCGCGATGAAGCGGGCGTATCGATTCCCGTCGACCCCGGTTCCGCCGCCTCCGGCGCCCGAGCCGATAAAGGTGTCGACGAACCACTCCACGAGGGCCCCCGAGGACTGCAGCCCGCCGGCCACGTAGGACAGGTCGTCGATGGCATGGCAGCCGGTCGAAAAGCCGCCGCGGCGGACCTCGTCGGCCAGTGTCGGCGATGCCGTGACGAGCAGCGTGGCCTCGGCGCTGCCCATCGAATCCAGGACTCCGCCGGGCTCGGTGACGCCGGCGCCCAGCGCGGACGCGAGATGGTCGTGGCCGGCGATCGCCACCGGGATCCCGCTCCTGAGACCAAGCCGCGTCGCGGCCGCTTCCGTCAACCCTCCGACCGCCGCGCCCAGCGGCAGAACCGGCGGCATCTCCTCGGGACCCAGGCTTGCCAGCGCCAGCAGATCGGCGTCCCATTGCCTCCTGGTGACGTCGAAGGCCATCGTCCGGCAGGCCAATGACGCGTTCGTCCCGAGCGAGCCCGTGAGGTCCAGGGCGACGAGTTCGGAGACCCCGGCCCAGTGACGCAGCCGCGTGAAATCCGCGGCCCGCTGCTCGCGCAGCCATACGAGCTTGGGCAGGGTGTACTTGGGCTCGGGGCGCAACCCGGTTCGGGCAAACAGCGCGGCCGCCCCGATCTGGCGCTCGATCCAGGCGGCCTGCCGCGCCGGTCGCGGGTCGTGCCAGGCCAGGATGTCGCCTACGGGCAGGTTTCTGCGATCGACCGGCACGCCGGCCTCGGCCATGCTGGCGACGCCTATGGCCACCGGCTTGCCGGCCGCCCCGGGGCGTGCGGCGACGCATTCGGCAATCGCGGAACTCACCGCAGCCAGCAACTCGGCGGGGCGATAGTACGCACCACCGCCTCTCACGGCGTGGATCTCGGTGGCTCGCCGAGCGACGTGGAGCACGCCCCTGCCCGGCGCCACGAGCACGACCTTGACATGGGTGGAGCCGACGTCGACGCCCACGAACGTCCCGGCCGCATGAACCCGTTGAGATGACATCGGGCAATCATTGCGCAGGCGGGCATCGGTCGTATGGGACCGGGCGCAGGTTCTGGGCGCCGGTCCTCGGGTCCGAGCCACACGCTGTGGCCTCGAATATTCCCTGTTCGGGCGTCCGGGCGGGCCTGCCGAGGGCGTGCCCGATGGTCTTTCGGCCTCCCGGACGCGCCCTCAACGGTCCCGGCGGTTGAGGGTCAGTTCGCCTTGTTTGCCGGACCCGGCGCGAGGTCGACGTTCACGGTCAGCTCCTCGGCCCCACGCACGAGCCCTATGGCGATCTTGCCCGCGCCGGCGCTGGCCAGCGCCGCGTGCAACTCATCCGGGTCGGCTATGGGAGCGCCGGCCGCGGCGACGATCATGTCGCCCTCTCGGATGCCGGCTCTCTCGGCCGGGCTGTCCTGCTCTACGCCTCTGACCAGCACGCCGTCCCGATCCGGAAGGCCGACCGCCCGCCGCAGATGGCGGGCCACATGGTTGGGCGCGACTGCGATCCCCAGCCTGGGCCGCACGGTCGACTGGCCACGAGCGAGGGCTTCGTAGCGGGTCTTGAGCTGCTCGTCGGCCGGAATGGCCAGGTAGAAGCCGTCGCCCAGGCGCTGAGTATTCAGGCCGAGCATCCGACCCTGGGAGTCCAGGATGGGGCTGCCCGAAGAACCGGATGCCAGCGGCGCGGTGTGTTCGATGCTACCGCCGATGAGCCGGCCACCGGGGCCTCGGAACGAACGAGCCACGCCGGAAACCTGACCCACCGTCGTCCGCACGCCGCCGTTGGCGGCACCGGCAACGGCGAATATCACCGTTCCGACTCCCGGCAGCGCCCCGGCGCCCCAGGCCGGCGGCGCAACCTCGCCGGTATTCACCTCGAGCACGGCCAGGTCGCCGTCCATGTCCTCGCCGAGCAGCTTGCCGTGCTCGCGGCGGCCGTCGGCGAACACGCACGTCGCGCCGTCTTCGTGGACGTTATGGGCATTCGTCAGGACCCGGTCCTTGGCGACGACCACGCCGCTACCGCGATGGTGATGGCCGCCGATGCCGACGACCGCCGGTCCTACACGCTCGGCGACCGTCGCCACTGCCTTATGAAGTTCGTCCAGGGCGCTCATTGGTGGTTCTCCAGTGCCGCCCGGGTCGCGGGCCGGCATTCGTTCTCTTGGATAGTAACTTGCTAGTTGCAAGTTACTACGCCGCCGAAAGGGGCGCAAGAGCGGACTCGCTACCATGGGGTCGTGTCAGACGCAGGTCGAATCCTTCCGACAACCGCCGCTCCGGGCAGGGCTGCGCCCGCAGGACCTTCTCCCCTGCAGGCCGCCCTGGATCGGGTCGGCGACCGCTGGTGCCTTCTCGTGGTCGAGTCGCTCCTCGACGGCCCGCTCCGCTTCAACGATCTGCAGGCGGCCTTGCCGGGGATAGCTCCAAACATCCTGTCCGACCGGCTGAAGCGTCTCGAACGCGAGCGTGTCCTGCATGCCCGGCCGTACTCGGAGCGGCCGGTAAGGCTCACCTACGAGCTGACGGCCGAAGGTCGAGAACTGGCCGGCGCGCTGCGCCTGCTGGCCGATTGGGGCGGACGGGCCGATTCGTCCGACGCGCTGCGGCACGCATCCTGCGGCACGCCTCTGGAGGCGCGGTGGTATTGCCCCACCTGCGCCAGGGCGATCGCCGACGACGAGGCCACGGAGCTGCGTCGCCTGTAGCCGGCTGCCTCGCCGGCGACCGCCAGCCGCGCGGCTTGCGGCCGCCCACCGCACCGGTCCGGCTCGGGCGTTCCTGCCGCCGCGACGGCTCGGCACGCGACATCGTGGCTGCCCACTCCGGGCTCATATTGGGCGAACGACCCGGAGGCGACGATGACAGCGCGACACCCGGCCCGCTACCACGACGGGCCGCCCCTACCGGAGTGACTGTCCACCATCACGACGACGACCTCGACGGCCTGGCCGCCGAACGGATGCCGGCGTGCGCGAGCTCCACCCGATAACCCGGATGACGGCCTTTACCGGGGCGTGCGAAACGAACGCATCCGTCCGCGCGGAGCTCTACGATCTGGCAGGACTGCAATGAGGGTTCCGCGAGTGAGGTGATCATGGCCCGCCGAAGCGAAGGTTTGGCACTCGAGCCTCTGTGGGAGGCTCCGGCCGCCGGCTCGATCCCGGCCGATCTTCGTGGCGGCCTCATTCCGCCCGCCCTGGCAGCCAGATTCCCTGGCGAGTTCGCAATTGCCCTGGCGGCCGAGCGGCCGACCCTGGTCGCCAATTTCGTTTCCACACTGGACGGCGTCGTCGCCCTCGGCGCGGGCGAACCGAACGCCGGCGGCGGCGAAATCAGCGGCTTCTCCGAAGCCGATCGATTCATGATGTCGCTGCTACGCGCCCTGGCGGACGTGGTTGTCGTCGGGGCGGGGACGGTCCGCATCGGCAAGCGCCACGTGTGGACCGCGTCGCATGTCCAGCCGGCATTCGCCGCCGCGTTCGCCGCGTGGCGCGCCGAGCTGCAGCTGCCGCCCCAGCCGACCACCATCGTGGTGACGGCCAGCGGCAACCTGGACGCGACGCATGCCGGCCTGAACACCCCGAGTGTGCCGGTCATCGTGGCCACGACCAGGGCCGGCGCCGATCGACTGGCCCGCGTGCCGCTCGCGCCGCACGTCCGGGTCGAGGCTCTGTCCGACCAAGGCCGCGTTCCGGCAGGCGCCCTGCTCGAGCTGATCCGCCGGACGGGGTCCCGGCTGGCCCTGTGCGAAGGCGGGCCGCACCTCTTCGGCGACCTCGTTCGGGCCCGCCTGATCGACGAGCTATTCCTGACAGTGGCGCCGCAGCTGGTCGGCCGCGAGGATGGGACAAAGCGGCTGGCCCTGGTCGAGGGCACGACCTTGGACGAGGCGCACGGCCGCTGGTCCACCCTGACGTCGATTCGCCGCGCCGGCGACGACCTGTTCCTCCGCTACCGCTTCGAGCCGTTGGGGCCGCGGCGCCCTTCAGTTCCACTCGTCCCAGGAACGCCGTGACCCCGCGTCCGGGCGGCCGGGACCCTGGCTGGCCTCTTCGTGTCGTTCGGACCGCCGCGGAATCCCCCGGCGGCCTTAACATGTACCGGTCAGAAGTACCGCGGCCGCGTGATCCGGCTGCTCCCGAACATCACGGAAGGCACGCATGAGTCGAACTCCGCGCATCGGCATCCTCACGGGCGGCGGCGACGTCCCCGGTCTGAACGCCGTCATCAAGAGCGTCGTCTATCGCGCAACCGAGCTTGGCTATGAGGTCTACGGCATCCGGCGCGGCTGGGAAGGCCTGACCCACATGAAGCCGGGCCCGAGCCTCGACCCGGATTACATCGTTCCGCTAGATCGGACCAACACCCGCTCCATCGACCGGACCGGCGGCACGTGGCTGCATACGTCGCGCACCAACGCCCGCAAGATGAAGGCCGGCAAGACACCGGCCCACGTCGGACCGGACCAACTCAAGCAGCTCGAGGTCAAGGAGGGCGTCTATAACTTCACGCCCGTGGTCCTCGACAACATCCACACGCTCGGCCTCGACTACCTCGTCCCGATCGGCGGCGACGACACTCTGAGCTTCAGCCAGGTCCTCGCGGACCAGGGCGTGAAGCTCGTGGCGGTGCCCAAGACGATGGACAACGACGTCCAGGGCACCGAGTACTGCATCGGCTTCTCCACAGCCATCACGCGAGCCAAGGACGCCATCAACCGCCAGCGAACCACCCTGGGCTCGCACGAGCGGATCGGCATCTTCCGAATCTTCGGTCGCGACGCAGGCTTCACCGCCCTGTACACCGCGTACGTGACCAGCACCCGCGCCCTGATCCCCGAGTACCAGTTCGACCTGGACCATCTCGTCGAACTGCTGGTCAGGGACAGGACGGACAACCCGAGCAAGTACTCCATCGCCATCGCCGCCGAGGGCGCGATGTGGAAGGGTGGCGAGCTGACCGAGTACGGCCCGGCCGACTCCTTCGGTCATCGCCACAAGGCGAACGTGGCCGAAGTCCTCGCCTCGGAGATCCAAGCCCGCTCCGGTCAAGAGACGCTGGCGAGCGAGCTGACCTACGACCTGCGCTCCGGCGATCCGGACGCGGTCGACTCGATCGTCGGCATCACCTTCGCCAACGTGGCCATGAATCTGATCGCCGACGGGGTCAGCGGCCGGATGGTTGCCATCCGCGGAGGCAAGTACAGCCACTCTCCTCTCCCCGACCCGAACCAGGGCCCGCGATCGATAGACATCGCATCGATGTACAACACCGATCGCTACCGGCCGATATACACGGACCGGATGGGTCTGCCGCTTCTGCTCGGCATTCCCGTCGCGGAAGACCTCTCCCTTCTCAAGTCGTAGATCCACCGCCAGAGAACTGGAAGGCCCCGGCCCTCACCGGGGCCTTCCAGATTTAGAGAACGGGCGCTGGCGAAGGCCCGTTTGACATGTAGGCAGCGGCAAGGCACGGTTCACAGGTGACGACCTCTACCTCTCCGGTACCACTCCTCACAGGCCGCGACCTGCTTCGCGACAATGGGCTGCCCGTCGAGGGACCGATACTCTGGGGAAAGCCCGTCCTGGGCGGCGGCCCGGGCGTATTCATCGTCGAGCTGCCGGCCCCGCAGCCCAAGGTGTCGATCGACCCGAACGCAATTCGCGACTGGCTCACGCGCGTCCCCGCCCTCATGCTCGACGGCAAGCATCCGACGGTGGCCGAACTTCAGTCGCGCCTGGCCTCGTTCTGGGTGCCCGGACAGGCGATTCTATATATCGGTGCGAGCAAGAAGTCGGTCGCGGCCCGGTTGGCCGGCATGTACAAGACACCCCTCGGCGAGAGGCGCCCGCTCGCCGTGGGCTACTGGCTCAAGACCCTGCACGACCTAAACAGGGCCCGGATCTGGTGGTCGCCCGTATCGGACCCGGAACTCTACGAGGACACTCTCCTCGCCGCCTTCGTCAAGACCGCCGGCACAACGCCGTACGCGGTCCTGGCCACGCCGAGCGGCCAGCGCAGGGACCACGGCCTAACGTCGGCTCTCCACGACGACGCCGCACCCGCACCGGCGAAAGCAACCCGGATCACCCATCTGCCCGACGCGAACGAGTCGGAGATGTCGCTGAGCAGCAGCGCCTTCCGACCGCGCGCCACGCGGCCGGCATCCCTGGCGAAGCCGAGCAGGCCGAGATCCACGGCTCGAAAGACGACCAAAGCCGTGCCCGCGGCAACGATTGGGCCGTCGGCGATCGAGACGCCGGTCGTCCGCCGCTCGACCCGAGTCGTGTCGGGACCCGGGCCCTCGATCGCTCCGATCCACCTGACCGCGGAAGGACTGGCCGCGCTGCACAGCGAGCTGACCGAACTGACGGATCGCCGCCGGCCCGAGGTCATCGCCCGCATCAAAGCCGCTCGAGAACTGGGCGACCTGAGCGAGAACGCGGATTACGAGGCCGCGCGCAAGGAGCAGTCCTTCCTGGAGGGCCGCGTCCAGCAACTCGAGCAGATGATCAAGTACGCGGTCATGATCGAGGCCAGTTCCGAAGGCGGCACGGAGGTGGTGCTGGGCTCCACCGTCGTGATCGAAACCGACCGCCACGGCGAAGAGACGTTCACGATCGTCGGTTCGGCCGAAGCCGATGCCGCCGCCGGCAAGATCAGCTTCACCTCGCCCATCGGGCGAGCCCTATTGGGCCGGCATCCGGGCGAGACCATTCGCGTCCAGGTGCCCGCCGGGACGCTCGACTACAAGGTCGTCGAGGTCCGATAGGCCCCGGCCCGCGGCGGCCGATGAGGCGCGGGTCGGAGCGGCTCAGCCGGCAGGCGGGGGCGTCGGCGGCTCTGTTCTCGTCCAGGCATCCGACGCCACGCGTTCGTGACGTCGCGGCAGCATATTCATGATCACGATCACGATGCCCAGGCCGACCGCCATGACCGGAAGCGCGTTTCGGAGGGCCGTGCTCTGGCTGCCCTCGTCGATGCCGATGATGTTCTCGAAGAAGAGCCCAAACCCGATGAAGAGCCCGATCCCGACGGCGGCCGTTCGAAGCCCGGCATCCAGCAGATCCCAGCGCCGATGGAGCAGCCCGTAAAGGGTCAGCGTGGCGCCCACGGATCCCGGCGCCACCAGGGCCCAGGCGTAGGCCCAGCTGGCGTAGGTGTCGCTTGCCTCCTGGGCCGCCAGGATGAGACCCACGGTCGTGATGATCCCGCCGGGGATGGCCGCGCCGAGCCCACCCTCATGAGGAACAGCCAGCCCAACGGCAAGAAGGAAGACGCCGGGGGCGATCACGAAGATCGGCCAGCCGTACCGGCCGACGTCGAGATTCAACTGCTCGGACGCGAGGAAGAAGATGCCGAGCAGGACCAGCAGCGAGCCGACGACGAGGGAACCGCGCCGCGAATCGTCGCCCCTGCGGTACCCACCTTGCTGCCATCGATCGTTCATGGCCAACCTCTCTGCCTTTCGCCTCGCCGCGTCAAAGCCCGCCTCCCGAACCTGGCTGTCTCACGGGCGCGACGCCAGTCTAGCCTTCGGTTCGGGGCCTGGGATCATCCCGGAGGCGGAATCTCAGGCCGTCGGCGCCGTCCGCCAGTATGAGGACGAGGGCCGCGGCCAGTACGGGCGGGTCCCCAGCGTGGGCCTTGCCCGTGACGGCCGGCCGAGCTAGGACTTGGCGACGAAGACCGGGACATCCCCTACCTTGAGGATCTTGTCGGGGCCAAGGTTCGCACGGCTTCCATTCACCACCAGGGAGACGCTGACATCGGTCCTGGCGGAAAGCATCACCTGGCCCACCGGGAATGGATTGCTGGCCTTGCGATCGTAGAGCGTGTCACGCGGCACATTGCCGGCTCCCGGGATGGTCGGCGTCCCGTTGCCGTAGATGAGCAGCTGGTTCATGGCATGGGCCGGATCGATGGTGTTGGGGTCCATCGTCAGCCGCTTGGGGTCGATTACCTGCCAGGTGGTCACCCCCAGCGCTTCAACCAGTACGTGAAAGCCCTCGTTGTTGGGGTTGATCTCCACGACCGGTAACGAGCCCGGGAAGCTGACGACCACGCGCGGCGTATTCGACCAGCCAACCAGGCCGAACTGGTCGAACGAAACCGACACGTAGGAGGTTGTGGTCCGAATGTCGACCGGCAGAGCAACGATCCATTTGTCGCTGTCCGCCGGTATCGCGGCGATCGTGTCGGCAATCATCTTGGCGACGACCGGACCGGCCAAGACCGCGGCCCCCGTCTCGGCGTTCGAACCGTCTGCCTGGCCCATGGTGACGAGCGGTTTGAACTCGCCCGCGTAGGACCCCGTCTTGAGGCCGAACTTGTTCGAGGCCAGGGCGTAGTAGACGGCCTTGCCTTGCTCGAGTCTGATCTCGCAACCGGGCACGACCGCGACCGGGACGACGCTGCCGTCGGCCGCGTTGTAGATCACGGTATCGCCCACCACGCTGAAACCGACTCTCTGAGGCTCCGGCGAAGCCACGGGCGAGCTCGAAACGCTCGGCAGCGGCGTAGCCGATCCGCTCGTCGATGGAGAAACGTGGACGGTCGGAGATAGGCTGACCGGCGGGAAACTCGGCCGCGGTGGAGTGGCACCGGAGTGGCTGAGCGTGGCCCCGTCCCCGCCGGAGAGCCCGGCATCGAAGACCAGGGCAGCCACGCCGACGCCGATCAGGACGAGGGCCGCGCCGCTCAGACCAGCGACGACTCTCCGCGTTGGTTCCATCGATTCACAACTCCGCTTGCGCAGACTCCGTGCAGTCTAGGGGGAAGGCGCCGTATACGGGCAGGTCGCTGTGGCAACGGGGCCGAATGGCCCACACCCGCCGACCTGATGGCACTGCCCGGGCCGCGAAGCCAAATGCATGCTCGGTGCATGGACGATTACACCGCCGTCATCGCCATGCTCAATCACACCTGGTTTGGTGCGGAGCTCTCGCCCGAGACCCAGGAGCGCCTGGCCAGACTCGGCGTAATCCAGGACTTCGAGGCGGAGGAGGTCATTCTCCAGGAAGGCGACGACGCCAAGGAGCTGGGCATCCTGATCTCCGGTCGGCTCGCCCTTCGCACCCTGGTCCCGGAACGAGGACTGGTGACGATCCTGAGCGTGGAGCAGGGCGACATCTTCGGCTGGTCCGCCGTCCTGGCCGACACGCAGGCCCAATCCACCGTGGTGGCCACTCAGCCAAGCCGGGCTCTCGTCATCGATGGCGTGAAGCTTCGAGCGGCACTCAAAGAGGACCACGCCCTCTCGGCCAGTCTGTATCCTCGAGTCCTCAAGGCTGTCGCGCGCCGCCTGCGGGCGACGAGGCTGCAACTGCTGGATCTCTTCGCCCGCTGACGGTCCTCAGCCCGCCACCGCCAGTGTCTTCCCAGGAGGTCGCCGGAGTCGTGATCACCAACCCTGCCCCAAGCCAAACGGCAGCGGCCAGGCAGTGGTTCCTGGCTCGTCAGGATCTCGACACGCTCGTCGAGGCCATCCGGGCCACGGGACGGAGCGTGATCGGCCCGACCATCCGAGACGGGGCCGTCGTTTACGAGGAGATCCAGACGGCCGCCGATCTCCCGGTCGGCTGGCGAGACGAGCAAAGCCCCGGCAGATATCGCCTGGAACGCCGCGACGACGAGCGGTCCTTCGGCTACACCGTCGGGCCTACCTCGTGGAAGCGGTTCACGTTCCCGCCGAACCTCACCATTGCCACCGCACACCGCGCCTC
This sequence comes from uncultured Chloroflexia bacterium, assembly GCA_963789725.1. Lineage (GTDB taxonomy): Bacteria > Chloroflexota > Limnocylindria > Limnocylindrales > CSP1-4 > Fen-1039. The sequence goes on along the minus strand of CAWBLU010000004.1, from coordinate 339,130 downwards.
TTTCGGATTCGATCAGGCCGTCGCCGGCGCTCCCCCGGTCGCCTTTCTGGGAGTCCGGGCCTGCGAGATAGCGGCCCTGGGAGTCCAGGATCGGGTCTTCCTGGGCAGCCAGTTCACGGACGAGGACTTCCGGGCCCGCCGCGCGGCCGCCTTCATCGTCGCCGTGCAGTGCACCACGTCCTCGAGTACCTGCTTCTGCACCTCGATGGGGACGGGGCCGGAAGTTCGCGGCGGCTACGACATCGTGCTGACCGAAATCGAAGAGGGGTTCGTGGTCCAGGCCGGCTCTCCGGAAGGGGCCGCGGTCGTGGCCAAGCTGCCCGCGCGCCGCCCTACTCACGCCGAGGCCGGCGCCGCGGTCGACAACGTCGAGTCCGTCCGAACCCAGATGGGCGAGCCGTTGCCGATGGCCGGTGTCGGCGACCGTCTCAAGCTCCAGCTGGACCATGCCCGCTGGGCGCAGGTGGCCGATCGCTGCGTCGAGTGCGGCAACTGCACCATGGTCTGCCCGACCTGCTTCTGCACGTCCGTCGTCGAGAAATCGGACCTCGACGGCAAGACCAGCTCAACCGAGCGGCAATGGGACTCCTGCTTCGACATTGCCTTCGCCAAGGTCGCGGGCGGCGATTTCCGGGCTCGGCCGCGCGACCGCTATCGCCAGTGGCTGACCCACAAGTTCTCCACCTGGTGGGATCAGTTCGGGAGTTCGGGCTGCGTGGGCTGCGGCCGCTGCATCGCCTGGTGCCCGGTCCGCATCGACGTCCGCGAAGAGCTGGCGGCCATCGCGCCGCCGATCCCGCCGGTCGTCCGGCCGGTCGCCGTGGAACCCGTGGCCGCGAGCCCGGGCACCTATTCGATCGCCCGCCTGGCCTCGAGCCGCTCCGAGACCGAGGACACGACCACGCTGTCGTTGACCGATCTCGATCCGGCCTTCCTATCCGGGCGGCCCGGCCAGTTCGTCATGATCGCCCTGCCGGCCTTCCCGGCCGTCCCGATCTCGATATCGCGCTTCCGGGCTGATCACGTCGACCTCACGATCCGGGCCGTCGGGGCAACGTCGACGGCGCTGGTCAACCTCCACCCCGGCGCGAAGGTGGGCCTGCGCGGCCCGCTCGGCACCTTCTGGCCGATCGAAGAGGCCTACGGCCGCCACGCGGTCGTGGTCGCCGGCGGCGTCGGCCTGTCACCCCTGCACGGCCTTGTCGACGCACTCGTGGCCAACCACGATCGCTTTGAGTCGGTGTCCCTGTTCTACGGCTCGCGCACGCCGGAAGACCAGCTCTTCCGCGACGACCTGGCAGCCTGGAGCGCCAGCAAGCAGATCGAGGTTGCCGTCACGGTGGACCGCGCCGGCCCCGAGTGGAAGGGCCGGGTCGGGGTCGTGACGACGCTGTTCGACATGATCTCGTGGGACTGCACCAAGGTCACGGCCTACGTCGTGGGACCCGAACGGATGATGCAGGCCTCGGTCCAGGGCCTCATCTCCAAGGGCGTGCCCGCGGACCGGATCTGCGTGTCGATGGAACGCCACATGGAGTGCGGCATCGGGCTATGCGGCCACTGCCAGATGGCCGGCCGGTTCGTTTGCAAGGACGGCCCGGTCTTCCGGCTCGACGAGCTCGGCGACATGTTCAACCGAGAGGGAATCTGATGGCAACCCCGAGCAGGACGGCTCGACCGCGCGTCGCGGTAGTCAAGTTCGCGTCTTGCGATGGCTGCCAGCTCACGCTCCTGGACCTCGAGGACCAGCTGCTGGAGATCGTGTCGCGCTTCGACATCGTCGAGTTCCCCGAAGCCACATCGCGCCGGTCGCCCGGCCCGTACGACATCGTCTTCGTCGAAGGCTCGATCAGCGCTCCAGAGCACATCGACGCGATCAAGGAGCTGCGCAAGCAAGCCCGCATCCTGGTCACGATCGGAGCATGCGCCACGGCCGGTGGAATCCAGGCCCTCCGCAACTGGGCCGACCACGACGCGTTCCGGGCCGCCGTCTACGAGCACCCCGAATGGATCGAGTCCCTGGCGCTATCCACGCCGATCTCGGACCACGTCAAGGTCGACGCCGAGCTGCGCGGCTGCCCGATCGACGGTGGCCAGCTGGCCGAACTGCTGACCTCGGTCCTGGTCGGCCGCCGGCCCCAGATTCGTGACGAAGCCGTCTGCCGCGAGTGCAAGCGCAAGGGCATCGTCTGCCTCGTCGTGGCCTCGGGCGAGGCCTGCATGGGCCCGGTGACGACCTCGGGATGCAACGCCCTTTGCCCCACGTATGGCCGCGGCTGCTACGGCTGCTTCGGGCCGCGCGCCAACGCCAACGCCAAATCCTGGAGCGCGGGGCTGCAGAAATCGGGGCGCCCGCCGGAGGAGGTCTGGCGGCTGTTCGCCGGCTTCACGGGATACGCCGAACCCTTCCGCTCAGTGATCACAGAACTGGGCAAGTCGCGGACCAAGGGCTAGCCGGCCCCGCGGAACTCACTCCCCAAACAGATCCCTGAGAGCCTCGCCGCGCCGCCTGGCATTCCCGCGTCCGGGGCCGGGGTCGACGTCTGCCGGCGTGGCGTCGGCGGGCTCGTCCGAAGGCGGCACGACGCGACCCGACCAGCCGCCACCCTCGGCGTCGATCAGTCGCTCCAGTTCGCCGTGGTCGAGGAAGATGCCGCGACATTCCTGGCACTGCTCGACCATGATGCTGGTCCGGTCGTACTCGACCATCAGTCCACCGCACTTGGGACACGTTAGGCCAATTTGCGTCGCCATCGGGTCTCCATTCTTGGGCAGGCCTAGTATCGGCCTATCGCGGCGAGAGGATTGGACGGCCGGCGAAGGCGCGTTGCGCCTCCGGACCTGATAGCGGGCGAGACCGAGAGTGGAGCCTCGCACGACACACGAGAGAGGCCTCACGGTCGCGGCCCGCGAACACGCCTGAATCTTGCGTCGCCGTTGACGTCCACGGCGTGGCACGATGGCGCCATGAGCCAGACAGCCGACCCCGCCGCGCCCCGGAACGTAGCGGCGGCAGCAGAGCCCCGCCGAACCAGGCCCAAGGCCCGACCAACCGGCGAGCCTTCGATGGCGCCCGAGCCGGACTACCGGACGGGCCGCCCGACGAAAGTGGCCATCGTCGGCACCGGCATGGTCGGCTCGACCTTCGCCTACACGCTGCTGCTATCCGGCATCGCGTCCGAGATCGTGCTGATCGACGTCAATCGCGAGCGGGCCGAGGGAGAGGCCATGGACCTCAACCACGCGGTCCCGTTCGCCCACCCCACGAAGATCTGTGCCGGAGATTACTCCGACTGCCAGGGCGCCGCCATCACGGTCATCGCCGCGGGCGTTGGTCAACGGCCCGGCGAGAGCCGGCTCGAACTGGTCCGACGCAACGCGGCGATCTTCGGGCAGATGGTCCCCCGCGTCGCCGAAGCCAACCCCGAGGGGATCGTCGTCGTCGCCACGAACCCGGTCGACGTCCTCACGTACGTGACCCTCGACCTGGCCGGGCTGCCGTCGAATCGGGTCTTCGGCTCGGGCACCATCCTGGACACGGCGCGTTTCCGCTACATGCTCAGCGAGCACCTGGGGGTGGATCCGCGGAGCGTCCACGCCTACATCATCGGCGAGCACGGCGACAGCGAGGTGCCGGTCTGGTCTCTCGCCAACGTCGCGGGCATGCGCCTGCCGACCTTCTGCGCGGAGAACGGCATCCCGCTCAACCAGGACACCATGGAGCGGATCTTCCGCCAGACGCGAGACGCGGCTCAGGAGATCATCACCCGCAAGGGCGCCACCTACTACGCGGTAGCCGCGGGCCTGATGCGCATCACCGAGGCGATCCTGCGCGACCAGAACACCGTCCTGTCGATCTCGAGCCTGATCTCGGACTACTACGGCATCGACGACGTCTGCCTGAGCCTGCCGACGGTGGTCAGCCGGCGCGGCATCGAGCGAGTGCTCCGGCTGGACCTGAGCCCGCACGAGGCCCGGGGCGTCCGCAAATCGGCCGACGTGCTGCGCCAGACGATCGATTCAATCGAGAGCTGATACAGACCGATCAGAGGCTGAGACGCTGAACGTGCCCTTGAGCGTCCATGCAGTCGACGCGGGACTTCATTGAGACGAAGTCGACGTCCAGCACGCATTCCTGGCCGTCCGAAGACCACTCCAGGCGCAGCCGGCTCTCGGCTGAATTGAGGACGCGAAACTTGCCGTCAAAGGCCGGATGCCGGTTCCGCAGGCGGATGAGGCGGTCGAGGCGCTGCACGACATCCGTCTTGACTGCCGCCTCAATCTCGTCGGCGCTGTAGTTGTGCCGATTGATCTCCCGGCCTTCGCCGCTGCGGGCGACAGCCTCAACGTCGTTCTGTCCGGCGAGGAGACCGACGTAGTAGACCTGAGGTATGCCAGGAGCGAAGAACTGGATTGCCCGGGCGGCGATGTAGGCGTCGTCGTCGCAACCCAGCAGTGAGTAGTACGTGCCCCTGACCTGGTGGACATCGAAGCCATCCGGGTCCTGATGTTTGGGTGACACGACCAGGCTCAGGTTCGCGCCTCGATCCAGGCACGTCTCAACCAGACGACGCGCGTCCTCGGGCGCGTACATCCCATCCATGTCGGGCTTTACCGGGACTCCGTCATGGCAGTCGAGCATCGTGAACTGCCTGGCGGATCGCGATCGTAGGTACGGACGGAGTCGCGTCGCAGATCGGATGATCAGCGTTTCGAGGATCAAGTAGGGCAGGATGAAGTCGTAGGTCCAGTAGCCACGCTCCGAGAGGCGACCCTGGATTGCCGGCGGCGCATGAACCTCCGGCAAGAGCGTGATGCCCTTCGCGGAGGCCATCGCGCTGATCCAGTCCATGAATTCGTAGATCTCGGGCTCGACGAAGAAGCAGCTCGTTCCAAGCTTCTTGACCAGGTATCCGACGGCGTCGAGCCTGACGATCTTCACGCCCTGGCGCCAGAAGTTGTCGATGAAGGTGGCGACCAAGCCCTGGAACAGGGGCGAGCGCCAATCCAGGTCGATCTGCTCGGAAGGGTCCGTTTTACCGAAGGTCGTCCAGACTTTCTCGTAGATACCGGCGACGCCCACCTTGAAAATGGAGTACGGCCGCTGCCTGCGCAGGAACATCCTGTCGATGTCATGTTGAACCGGCTGGCCGCCCGGCCAGTACTTGTCAAGGGTGATGAAGAGGTCGGCCCACTGCGATGCGCGACCGTGCGTCAGGAAGTCGACGAAGAAGGGTGACTTGCTCGAGATGTGGTTGACCATGAGGTCCAGCAAGATGTCGTATCGCTCGCCCAGCCGCCGAATGTCATCCCACGAACCGAAGGCCGGATCGACCTCCAAGTAGGTCAAAGGCGCGAAGCCCCGGTCCCCGGACGACGGGAACGGCGGCAGGATGTGAATGCCGCCCTGGAACAGACCGGGAAAGAAGCGCGACAAAGTCTCATCGAGGCCCTTCAGCGAGCCGCCGAGCGAGTCCGGGTAGGTGATCAGCTGGACCTTGTTCTTGACTGTCATCGCGCTCGCGGCTCAGTCTGCCTGGACGACGTCGTAGTCGCTCGTCACCACGAAATCGGCGAGGTGACGATGCCCCGCGATGATCTTGTGCTCAACGCTGAGCACGCCCTCGATGAACGGGTCGCGCACTTCATTGCCCCTATTCCGCTTCATCCGGTGCTCGAGGGTCTCGAGGCGGGTTCGGGCGATGAAGATCCTCACGTCTACGTGCCTGAGCAGAGATACGTAGGTCCCCTCGACGATCAGGACCTTCACCCCGGCCAGGCTGAGATTCTCGGTCGAAGCCGAATTCGCGACATAGTCGATCGTGGGCTTGCCGATCGACGGCTCGCCAGCCAGAGCCGAGTTCACGTTTGCCTGGAGCAGATCGAGGCGTACTTCTACGTGGGGACCGAGCCAGTCGGGATCCTGACGGCGCCGAGCGTCGTTCGTCTTGGGCGGCAGCGCGAAGTAATCGTCCTGGCCGAGGATCGCCGAGCGAATCCCCGCCTCCAGCAGCTGCTCCGCGAGCGCGGCGGCGGTTTCGGACTTGCCGGAACCGGATTCACCGGCGACGGTTGCGAGAAACCGCCCCGGCTTTGCGTCAACTGCCGGTCGAATCGCCGCTGCGATCGTCGCCGCAACCCGGCGGTGGTTATCGTCAACGACGATTACGTCGCCCTTCACAAAGCTCCTCCAAGACCTGGACATCCCGCTCTGTTTTGCCGTTCTGCCACGACGTCCGCCGAGCGGATCTGCGCACGATCGTCGTATCTCTTGCGGTCAGCCCCCGCCGGCGAGGCAATCCTTGAATGCGGCCGTTAGTTCAGTGGCGCGCGCATCGACGAGGCCACCCATCTGATTGCTGAGGTAGGCGAAGCCGACGCCGAACTCGTCGTCGGCAAACCCAAGCTGGCCACCGGCCCCGTCGTGCCCGAAGCTGCGGCTCCCCACCAACGGACGGGCCGGAGGAGAGTCGAGCATGAATCCGGTGCCCCAACGTTGACCTGCATCGGGCGGCCCGAACAGCTGCCTGCCGGATGATTGGACTCTGAGGGCATCGTCGATCGAGGAGCGGGAGAGGATCCTCGGGCCGTCTATCTCTGATACACACCCCGCGTACAGGCAGGCGAGCGAACGCGCGGTGCTGATGCCGTTAGCGGCCGGGACCTCTGCGGCCTGTATCTCCGGGTCGTTGAACGCCACGACGCCGTTCTCAACAGGGAACCCGAAGGCACCGCCCATGTCAAGGTTCCGCACAGCCAAGGGCTCGACCAGATGTTGCGCTACAGCTCGAACGGCCGGACTGTCCTCGTCGGGCAGAGGCGGCTCCATCCAGGCCACCGACTCGCAGGCGGAAGCAGGCAAGCCGATCCAGGTGTTCAACCCCCGAGGGTCTCCGAGGGTCTTGTGAAAGAACACGCCTGGCCTGCTGCCGGTGATGCGCCGGATAACCTCGCCGACAAGCCAGCCGTAGGTTAGGGCGTGGTATGAGTGAGCTGTGCCCGGAGCCCAGAGTGGAGACTGCGCCTCGATTGCCCGCACCACCGGCTCCCAAGCCAGGACCTCGGGGCGCGTCAGATCCCGATCCAGGACTGGCAGCCCGGCGCGATGGCTGAGCAGCGATCTCACGGTGATCGCTTCCTTGCCGAGATATGCGAACTCAGGCCAGTACCGAGCTACGGGCGCGTCGAGGTCCAGACGGCCGTCCTGGACAAGCACGTACGCACAGATAGCCAGGAGGCCCTTGCTGCAGGAGAAAATGACTGCAGCCGTGTCTTCGGCCCACGGCTTCGCGGAGCGCTTGTCGGCTATTCCGCCCCAGAGGTCGACGACCAGCCGGCCATCCACGTAGATGGCGCAGGCGGCGCCCAGATCCCCGCGCTCGCGGAAGTTGGCTTCGAAGACGTCGACCACGGCCCCGTAACCGGCCTCCGCCTCAGCATGTATCACAACTGACATGGTTCCCTCTCTGAGGTCGCCCGGCTAACCCTTGACCGATCCCTGCAGAAGCGCGGCGATGACCTGCCGCTGGAAGGCGATAAAGACGACAAGAGTCGGCAGGAGGATCAGCAGCGAGCCAGCGCACAGCAAGGGGATGTCGGTCGCGTAGTGGCCCTGGAAAGCCCCCAGGGCGCCGGCCGCCGTCCGCTGCGTCGGGTCCTCGACGAGGACCAGCGCGAGCACGAATTGGTTCCACGTCCACACCGACATCAGGATCGCGAGCGACGCGATCGGCGGCCGAGCCAGTGGAACGTGAATCCGCCAGAAGAGGTCCCATGTGCCGGCCCCGTCGACCCGGGCTGCCTCGCTGATCTCCGGCGGCATATTGACGAAGTGCGCTCGCATCCAATACACGGCGAAGGGCATATACAGCGCGATCAGCGGCAGCGCGATCGCTAGGCGGCCGTTCAAGATCCCCAGCTGGCGCTCGAGGTAGTAGAGCGGCGTCACGATGCCCTCGATCGGGAGGGTCAGCCCGAACACGAAAAGAAGGAGCAGTAGGGAGGCACCCGGAATCCGAAGATGCCCGATGGCGAACCCGGCCATTGTCGAGATTAGGAGTGAGACAGGGACCACTTCGAGCACGATGAAGACGCTTGAGTACAGGAGCGCGGTCATGTTCGCCACGTTGAACGCAGTGATGAAGTTGCCCCACTGAGGGTCTGAAGGCCATTCGAGCCCCTGGGGGACGGACCCAGTGGGGTGGAGCGCGGTCGTGAGCATGCTGACGAAGGGCAGGATCGTGACGGCCATAAGCACGATGAGCAGGAGCCGGCCGGTGTAGAGCTCGCGGTGGTCGACCTTCATTCGCCGTCCCCCCGACTCAGCCACTGAATCGGAGCGATGATGACCAGGATGAGGATGATCAGCACCACGGCGAGCGCCGAAGCGACGCCAACAGCGCGTGCCTGGAAGGCAAGCACATAGATGTCGAGTCCCGGGACCATCGTCGCCAGCCCCGGTCCGCCGCCCGTAGTGACGTACACGATGTCGAAGCTCCTCAGCGCTGCGATGACCGTGACCGTGACGCACACACCGATCTCCTGCCGGAGGCTCGGGACAGTGATCGCCACGAACTCTCGAAAGGCGCCAGCGCCGTCAATTCTTGCGGACTCGTACAGGGCGGGATCGATCTTGGTCATGCCTGTCAGCAGAAGCAGAGTGCAGAGTCCCAGCAGCACCCAGGTACCGATCAAGCCGACCGCGGGTAGGGCCGTATCGAAATCGCCCAGCCATGCCCGAGTGATGCCCTCGAGCCCGATTGCCGTCAGAAACTGGTTGACGATCCCCGAAAGCGACAGCACCACGCCCCACACAATGCCGGCGGCTACGAGCGGGATGACTTGCGGCAGGAACAATACCGTCCGGGCGACGTTGCCCAGTGAGCCGGTGGCGCTGCGCCGGATCACAGAGGCCACTACGAGCCCGAGAGTGACTGGGATGAGGCTAAAGAAGAAGATGAGCCGGAAGGCATTGAAGATCGTGTTGAGCAAGTCCGGATCCGTGAGCACGTTCTCGTAGTTGGAGAGACCGATCCAGACCGGGGTGTTGAAGCCGTCCCACCGGTATAGCGAGTACTGGACCGTCATGGCGAGCGGAAGCAGGACGAACGAGACGTACACCGCGAGTGCAGGCAGCAGGAACAGCCAGCCGAGCAGGGTTTCCCGGCGGACCTTCCAACTTCGGAAGGTCCGCCGGGACCGCCGCTGACGGTCATCGGTCTGAGCATCCGCCCGGTCGAGGATCGTCTCAGGCATCGATCTGTCAGCGGCGTACATTACTGGGAGAGTTCCTTAAGGTACTCAGCCTGGACCGCCTTGAGCATGCCCTCAGCGGTTTCCTTGCCACCGACCATCTTCTGGAGCTCGGGTGTCCAGCCCTGAGCGAAGATCGAGCCGGTCGCGTTCGCGATGAAGTCCATCGCGCCGTTGGCCTTGGCGACAATGGCGCCCTGTGACAGCGTGTCGTTGATAACCGAGCCCGCGGGGCCCGGGGGGACCGGAAGGTCGGACGGACCGCCCGGGTTGGAGCCGCCGACTGCCACGTCGATCTGGCGGGCGGTCGCGTTGGTGGCAACCCAGTTGAGGAAGAAGGCCGCACAATCGGCATTCTTCGCCTTGGCGGCGATCCCGTACGTGAGCGGCGCAGACATGGCGGCAACGGAACCGCCGGCCGTGGCGGACGGGAACACGAAGAACCCGACGTTACCCGGCATGTCCTTGTCGTAGGCGGCATCCTGCCAGTCGCCGTTGAACATGAACACGCCTTCACCCGTGCCGAAACGGCTGTTGGCGGCCGTGTACTCGATGGCGTTGACGTCCTTGGGGAAGTACCCGTTCTTGACCCACGTCTCGAGGTGCTGTGCCGCGGTCAGATTAGTGGCGGTGTCGATGGTGGCGCCCTTCTTCTGGAAGATCCAGTCGTTGATCGGCTGGGTGGGGCCGTACGCCGCCATGAGATTCTGGAGCGGGAAAGCAAGTCCACCGCCGCTGGCCGAGGCGTTCCAGGCCATGATCGGCTGGAGCCCGGCGGTCTTAGCCTTCGCCAGTAGGGCCTCGAAATCGGCCACAGTCGCCGGAGGCGTGGTCATGCCGATCTGAGCGGCGAGCTTCTTGTTATAGAAGACGCCGGTCATGCTGTAGTTCAGGCCGGCCGCATACAGGGAGCCGGTGCCGCGGGTGCCGTCCGCCGCAACCCGGTTCTGGAGAAGCTCTGCCGCCGGCCACTTGTCCCAGCCGAACGCGGTCACATAGCTATCGAGGTTCTTCAGGAGCCCATCCTTCACGAGCGAAATCATCGTCGGAAGGCGGATGAGATCCGGCGGGTTGTCCGACGCCAGCAGCCTCGGGGTCGAGTTCGTGAGGTTGGTGAACTGGTCCTGACTGATCTTCCAGGTTACGTTCGGGAACTGCTTGGTGAATTCATCCGAGAGTTTGAATGGGATGTCGAACCCGGTCTCGAAGTATGCATTGAGCACGACCTGGTCCGTGCCGCAGCTGATTGCTGCTGCGCTTGGCGACGCTGCGACCGACGGCGCTTCAGTGGCCGCGGCGGCGGTTGCGGTTGGAGTTGCGGGCGCCGTGGTCGGCGACGGGGTCGAGGAGCTGCATGCCGTGGCAACGAGTGCCAGGGCCGCGAGTCCCCCCAGGAACCTCCGAGAGTGGCTAAAGGCTAGGAACACTGGTCTTCTCCTCCTTGGGCGACTGGATCCAAGTCGATTCGGTGCTCGTCAACCCGTAGGCAGATCCTCCTTCGGTGGCGCCGACGTGGCTCGGACCACCAAGGCAGGTGGCAAGTCGGCGGAGATGGGAGTGTCAGAGCGTTGCTCGATCTCCTTGAGCAGCAACTGGGCGCCCAGGCGTCCGGACTCGAAGAGCCGCTGACGGATCGTTGTCAGTCCGACGTATTCGGCAGCCTCGATGTCGTCGTAGCCGACAATTGACAGGTCCCCGGGAATGTCGAGTCCCATTTCGTGGGCAGCGGCGACGACGCCCAAGGCCTGCGTATCGCTGGCCGCGAAGATGGCCGTCGGGCGGTTGGGTCCGGACAGCAGGCGACACGCCAACTCACGGGCTTCGTATCGACCGTGGGCGCCGAGGGCTACCCATTCCGGCCGAGCGGCTAGGCCTGCCGTTGCGAGGGCTCGCTCATAGCCGGCGAATCGGTCGCGACTCGATGTAAACCCGAACGGATTCTCGAACTCGTCGCCGATGTATCCGATCTGCCGGTGCCCTAGCTCGAGAAGGTGGCGGGCGGCCAGCTCACCACCGGCAACGTCATCGCCCATGACGCGAGGAAGACCGCTGAGCGCTGCGGAGTGAACGTCAACCACCACGACCGGGACTGCGCCGGAGGCCAGGCGCGCGACATCCTCGGGTCGAGGAGGCAGCGAGATGAGCAACATGCCGTCGGTCCGTTTGGCCAACGGAAGGCTCCGCATGTACTGATCGCGCTTCTCTGCAGTCTCGACGTTATAGATGACAAGGTCGAAGTCGCTGTCGCTGAGAACGGCATCCACGCCGCGAAGCCGTTCGACGGCCTGTGGTCGGGTCAGAGACCATGTGACCACGGTGATGGTCATGGTTCGACCGAGGCTCAAGCGCTGGGCCGAAATGCTCGGCGTGAATTGCAGCTCGTCCATGACCTGCAAGACGCGCTTCCGCGTAGCCTCGGTGAGCCTCTCGCTGCCGTTCAGGACCCTTGACGCCGTGGCGATGCTCACGCCGGCAGTTCGGGCAACATCGCGGATCGTGACGGTCTTTGTCATCCTAGCCTCGTGATGTAACCGGTTACATGCAATTAGGAAAAGTCCAGCTAAGCGTTGACAAGCGGGTCGCGGTTGGAGGGGAGGAGCCCTCCCCCCGGAGATGCGACGGAGGGAGGGGCTTCCGGGAGGAGGAAGGGAGCTGCGTTCTGGCTGATCCGAAGGAGGCTATACCCTAGACCAAATGTAACCGGTTACATACGATCTGTGATACAGATTACCAGCGCTGTCAACCCGCTTACGCCCCAGATCGACCCGGCGTAGCGCGGGTCGATCCCCTACTCAAGTTCTACGAGGCGGCGCGGGGGCCGGACCTCGCCGTCGCCATCGCAACGGGCGAGACGCGGACCTTCGCGAACATAATCCTCACCATTGGGGTCGTCCAGCCGCCGGCGGGTCTCTGAGTCGGCGGGAACCGAGGCCACGGTTCTCGTCCCTTCGCGAGGCGTCCATTGTCACCCGCGTTCAAGACCCAGCTCGTCACCTATCCGGACTCGCTCGAGGGAGATCTGAAGGCGCTGCGTCAGCTGCTCGACGGGCCGCTGGGCGACGTTTCCAGTCAGATTTGCCTGGAGTGAAAGTTGGGCGAGACGATCCGTTCGGGCGCCGGTCGAATGGGCTCACCGGACCCCGGAACACGCTCGCGTGGCTCCAGAATGACCGCGAACGTTGCTCCGCAGACGGGTTGGCGACCCGCTTTCCGCACCAACTTTCGCTCGACGCATATCTGAGCAGATGCGACTGCGGACCCACGCCGCGGGCCCGAGGCGGTCCCTGGCGGCGCCCGCACGAGCCTCGACTGGCCCATGGCGCCCTACTTCGGCAGCTCGTGCTCCTCGAGCGGCGTGTCCCAGTGCGCCTCGATCAGCTCGAAGCGGCGCTGCTCTTCACGAGCGAGCTTCTTCGCGTCGGGGTAGATGCGGGCAACGATCGCGGGATCCGTGTGCTCCTCCATCGCGGCCCAGTCGCGATAGGTGATCGTGACCTCGAAGGTCCAGTCCTGGCGGCCGTCGCCGTGGAAGCGCGGCTCGTACGCGCGGACGTCGAGCAGCCGCCCGGCATCCCGCTGGGCTCGCAGCAACGGCCAGTGGTTGCGGTCGAACAGCGCCATGAACTCGTCCTGGAAGCCCCAGCGGATCTTGTAGAAGTACTGGACGGTCACGGGCTTGGCGGTGTCGGACATTCTCCACTCCTCCTTCGGACCGACTGCGACGGCCCTTCATCGATCCGATCCGCCGAGGCTGGCGCCCGGGGCCGGCCCACCCAGCCTACACGCTCCGCGGCCCTTCGGCACCGCGTCGAAATGCCCTCCGGCACTCGGGCCGGCCGCTCGAATGTCGGATGCTTCGACCACGAGCCCGAACTCGACGAGCGGATGCCGAGCCGGGATCGTCTTCAAACCTTCCGCTTCAAACAGCGCGAGAAATGACCAGCCATCAGCCCAAAGCCTCCACGCCCGACGGGACTACGTCGCGAACAGCACTTCAGCGCACCATCGACGGACTCGACAGCACCAGCGCCGCTGCCCCGCAGCTGAGCTTCATGCTGGCCGGCGGCCCAGTGGCGCGACTCGTGGCTGCACGGCTTCCGCAGCCTTTACTTGGTCATGGAGGTCATCCTCCTTGGGCTGGCCGGCGGATTGCTCGTGTCTCTGCTCAACCTGGACGTCAGCCGCGCCTGGGTGCCTACCCTGCTCCTCGTGGTCGACGCGACCGGCAGCCTCCTGCTGCTGTGGCGGATGAGGCGGGCGGCGATCGGCCTGGGCAACGACGTCAGGTTCTGGCATCGGGAGATAGTCCGCGCCGAGCGCGAGCTTCCGGCAGATCGGCGCGTCTTCACGCGTTTCAAGCTGCTGCAGCGGTCGCGGCTGAAGGCCGACACGGCCGAGTTGACGTCGCTCGCGCTGTCTCCCGAGGGCCTCGACGAGGACGGCCTGGACCGCCTCATCGAGCCGTTCAGCGCGACCCGGCGGCTGATCGAGAACCGCGTGCCGATGCTGATCGCCGTGCTATGGGTTGCATGGGCCATCGCCGGCGTCGGTGCCCTCTACCTGCGCGCCGCCCAGGTCATTCCGTAGCCCCGGCCGCGTGCTCCCCTTCAGGAACGCGCGCCGCGGGCGCGAGATCGGCCCCGCACCCTGAGTAGACCTCGCGGATGCCGGTCACGAATCGCTGCAGCGTTCGGACCCGGGCCCGGCTGAAGGCCACGGAAACGGTCGCTCTCCGGATCTGGAGCCTGTCGGCAACCTCCGACTGGCGCAGATCGTCGATCAGGGCGAGGCGGGCCACGGTGCGTTGACGCTCGGTCAGGGCGTCCAGCATGTCGACAAGGGCGGGCGCAAAGCAGGCCAGAAGCCGATCCACGTCAGGCTCTCCGGTCAGCACCACGAGACGCTCATGGCCCGCCCGGGCCGCGTCCATCGTCTCGCGGGCTGTGACGAAGGCAGCGCCAGTTCGCTCCGTGGCCGGGGCGCGGCCGGCGGTTGGGTCCGGGTCCACCTGCCCCCGCACCACAACCCAGCGCATGCGCCGTCCACCCGGCGCGAGGGCGGCGCGAATGACGGCCGTGAAAGGATCGGCCTCCGGAGCGAGCATGCCCTGGAGCTCGTCACCCTGGGTGAAGGCGAATGGGGCCAGGAGGCGGTCGTCGTAGACGGCATCCAATTCGACGACGAGGTCTCGAAGCCACGCCGTGGACCCGACGCTGTCGCGGCGCGATCCCACGACGTCGCCGAAAAGAACCAGCGCGAGGTCGTCTGCCATCCGCCAGAGGCTATCTCGGGCGTGGATAGCCGTCAATGACTACCTCATCTTGAGATAGCCATAAACGTCTATCCGAGCGGTTGGAGCGAGGGGCCACGGCGGTCGCCAACGGCGGCGGCCTCGCTGGCGCGCGGCGCCGGCCGGGTCGGGACCCGCTGCCACAATATGGCAGCGGGTCCGCGGGCTGCGGCCAGGGGGCGTGCCCCCGCGCCCGGTGACGGCCATGTCGCGCCACCGCGTTGGCGTCGCGCGTCGCGACTTCATTTGAGCAAGCCCGGCCGGAGGGTCGTTCGAGCGGCTATCCTGAGCCGGTGACTGCCGAAACGCGCGCCTCGGGCGAGACCGCCGCCGCACCCTCCATCCCGCTCAATCCGGGACGGCGCGACCTGGGCATGAGGGCGGCGATGATCTTCCCGAACCGGGAGATCGTCGAGCGCTACTACGTTCCGCTCATCTACACGGCCTGTCGGACCTGCTACTCGGAGCTGGCTCCGGACGACATCTTCGGGCGCGCGGTCGACGGCCGCATCGCACCGGAGAAGCAGCGCGAGTTGATCGCTCGAGTCATCGAGTCCGGCCACGGCAGCACGATCGAGCACGTCGTCTTCACCTTCGCGATCACCGGCGTCAGCCGAACGCTCAGCCATCAGCTTGTCCGTCACAGGGCGGGCGTCGCCTTCGACCAGCAGAGCCAGCGCTACGTCACCTACAAGAAGGGCGCCTCGACGATGCTGCCGGGCACGATCGCCGACGCCGACCCGGAGCTCCTGGGGCGATACGAAGGCCAGGTCGAGGGCGCCATCGAGCTGTATACCGAACTCGTGGATGCAGGCATACCCGGCGAGGACGCGCGTTTCGTCTTCCCCAATGCCACTCGCACCAATCTCGTGATGACGGCCAACCTGCGGGCCCTGATCCACATGTCGGGCCTGCGGCTCTGCACCATGGCTCAGTGGGAGATCAGGCGGCTCTTCCAGCTGATCCGGCACGAGGTTTTTGCCGCCAGCCCGTTCCTGGGCAGCTTCCTCGCACCCAAGTGCGTGCCGATGGGGTACTGCGACGAGGCCGGGAACCGCGACCAGCACTGCCCCATCAGGCCGCACAAGGACAAGGTGCTGGCGGCATGGGCGGAGAAGGCTCGCGCCGGCCGTCCGGCTGGGCCCGGCACTCGCTAGAGCTCCCGTCGGGACCGGAATGTCCTCCCAGCGAGGTTGAGGGGGGTACCGAAGAACAGCGTCAACAGTACGTTCTACGTAGTTGGCCGCGGGGCCGACCGGCCCATGATCCGCTCAAGCGTGTCTCCATACCGCCCTGGTGGGCTCGCTGAACCGGATCAAGGGAGATGAGCGTGAACGAAACCGCCACCCCTCGCCCGCGTCAATTCCTCGCGGACCTGACGCAGGCAATGAGTGCCACCGCCGAGACCGCTCGTCAGTCGACGATCGTGGCGTGCCGGTCGGACGCGCATGCCTATACCGAGCGGCTGCGAGCCAGGACAGACGACGAATTGGCCGCGCTCCGCCAGGCTGCCGAGGCCGACGTCGGCGTGGTACGTGAATGGTCCAGGGCGGAAATGGACCGAACCCGGCTCGAGGTGGAGGAGCGGATCGCGCTTCGCCGCAGACAACTCGAGGCAGAGCTCCAGGAGTATGCGTCGGCCGTCGAGGTCGAACTCCAGCGCGTCGACGACCAGGTCGAGGCGTTCGGGGCCGATCTCGAGACATTCTTCGAGCGCCTGATGGAAGACCCGGACCCGACCAGCTTCGCGATGATGGCGGCGCGAATGCCCAATCCGCCTGCTTTGGAGGAGCCCGACCCTGCGGCCATCGTCCAGGAGCTCCGGGCGGCTTCCGACCCCGGCGCTGTGGCCGAAGCAGGCTCAGCCGACAGGTCCGAGACGCTCCCGGATCGGTGGTGGATGGAGTCCCCGGCTTCGATTGCCGCGAGAGTCCGCTCGATTGCCGGGCCGAGCCAGACCGCTTGATTTCGGAGCGCCACCTTGCCGGGCCCAGCGCAACGACAAAGTACTGGGAGCGCGGCTGGTGCGACCCGCACTCGCGGCTTCGCCCAGTGGGCGCCGATATCGCGATCACCGCGCGGCGCCTCGTGGGGCCGTTCGATTCCAGGTCTGCCTGGCGAGTCGATGGCGGTACGGAAGGCGGTACGTGCTGGTACCTCTGGCAGAGTGCGTGCTCGCAACACACCGGCCCATCATTTGATCGACGGACCAGCCCTCGTTGCCGGCTCCTCGGACCCGCGAGAATGAAGCGTGGCCCCGGGTCACCGCGTCTGGGGTGCGGATAGTCGCAGGGGTAGTAACCTGAACGGGCAATCTCCGGCATTGGCCGGGCCCGCATCACAGACCACGGGGAGATGAGCGTGAACGAGACGGCCGCGCGTCATCCGAACCGATTCCTGGCGGACCTCACGCAGGCGATGCGTTCGACCGCCGAGACGGCTCGGCTGGCCACGATGGAACAGTGCCAGGCGGACGCGAAGACATACACCGAGAAGCTCCACGCGCGCACCGATGATGAGGCCGCCTCCCTGCGCAAGGCCGCCGAGGCCGACGTCAGCGCCATTCGCGACTGGTCCAAGGCCGAGATGGAGCGCATCCGAGTTGAGACCGAGCAGCGCATCTCGCGCCGCCGCGAACTCCTCGAGCAGGAACTCCAGGAGTACAACTCGGCGATCGAGCTCGAGATCGAGCGCGTTCAGAAGCGCGTCGCGAACTTCGAAGAAGAAGTCGCCAACTTCTTCGAACAGCTCCTCCAGGAAGCCGACCCGACCGTCTTCGCCAGCATGGCAGCCCAGATGCCCGATCCGCCGGCCTTCGACCAGGGCGAGCGCGGTGGCCTGGCGCCGGAACTGAGGGCCCGCCGGGACCAGATCATGCGCGCTCCCGAGCCGCTCCCGATCATCAACGCCGCCCAAGCCGAGGCCGAGGCCGCCGCTGCGGCCCAGGCCGAGCAGGAAGAGGTCCGCGCCGCGGCGAGTCGAGCCGCCGCCGCCGCCAAGCCCGCCACGGTCGAGTCTACCCAGGTCGTCGTCGTCGGTCTCGTCAGCGTGGCCAGCATCGCCACGTTCAAGCGCCAGCTCGGTCGTCTGCCGGGCGTGAAGAACGTGGGCGTCTCGTCGGGACCCGATGGCGAGTTCATCTTCACCGTCGGCCATGGCTCGGACATCTCGCTGGGCGATCTGATCCCGTCCCTGCCCGCCTTCCAGGCTCGCGTCGTGAGCGAGCGCGAAGGCGTGCTGAACGTGTCCGCGCATGACCCCGAGGCGGAGGGCTAGACTCCGCCGACCGGCTTTGCTGCCAGATGGAGATATCGTTACGTGCCTCGGTCCGCAGTAGCAATCGCTCTTCCGCAGTCCGAGTTGCTCGCGGTCGCCGAGCAGCTTGCGGAAGCCGGCTATGAGCCGATCGAGGTCAAGACCGCGGACGACCTCGAGGTTTTGCTGAGCCTGCGCAACGACATCGGGGTGGCGATCCTCGACGGCGAGAACGACTTCGACCGGACCCTCGAGATGTACGCGCTCCTCCACGACGATGACCGCAACATCCCGGCCCTCATGGTCGTTGCGGCCCGGGCCCTCGATCGCATGAGCCTGGCCGGCAAGGCCCGCGTCAACGACGAGTACTTCACCCGGCCTTACTCGGCCGAGTCCCTACGCTGGCGGGTAGAGGCGATGCTCATCCGGGCTGAGATCCCCGTCGACGTAACCGCGAGCGGGATCATCGATTCGGAGAACCAGATAGATAGTCACCCGGCCAGCGACGCGGGGCGGGGCCAGATCGTCATCGTCTTCAATCCCAAAGGCGGCGTGGGCAAGACCACGATCGCCGTCAACATGGCGGCCATGCTCCAGGTCCGGAAAGCTCAGCGAGTTCTCCTGGTCGACTGCGACACCGTCACCGGGCACGTCGCCTCGTCCCTGGGCATGGAGAACGTCCGGACCGTGGCCGATGCCTGGACCGAGGACCTGAGCACGGGCATGGGGGAGACATTTTCCGAGATCGCCGCACCCCACCTCAACGGCGTCTCCGTCCTGGTCATGGCCGAGTCGCCGCTCCACACTGAGATCCTCGAGCCGAGGCGCGTGGCCGAGGCGATCACGACCGCCTGCCGCGTCTACGACTGGGTGATCGTCGACATGCACCCGGACTACGGGCCGTTGAACCAGGTCATCTTCGAGCGGGCCGACAAGATAGTCGTCCCCGTCACGCCCGACGTGCCGGCAATCCGAGCCGCGGTCCAGTTCCGCGAAGTCGCCGTCGAACTCGAGATCCGGGACAGGCTGGCGATGGTCGTCAACCGGGCCAACAGCGGCGTCTCGGTAGCGGACATGGAGCGAACGGTGGGGATGCCGGCCCTGGCAGAAGTTCGATCCGCGGGCATGATCTTCGTTCGAGCCGCGAACGAGGGCCGGTCGGCGGTTGAGCGCTTCCCGCGCGAGAAGGTCATCGACGACATCGAGTCCCTGGTTGACCGGCTGATGGAGACCCGCCAGGCGGGAGCGGCCAAGTCCGGTCAGGGCTTCCTCGGCATCTTCGGCGGCGGGCGGAACACGAACCCCTCAGTGCGCGCTTCGTAGCCGGGCGGTGGCCGACCGGGCAGCGGGGACGAAGCCTACTCGTGCTGGGACGGGATCCCAGAAAGCGTGGGCGGCCACGTGACGATGACGCCCGTCGGCATCTCGATGCCTTGCTCCGTGAACGCGGCGAGCAGCCTCTGGCGGAACTCGCCCGAAACGGCCCACTGCGAACCCGCCATCACCTTGCCCAGGACCAGCAGGACTATGCCCCGGTCGGCCAGGTCGTCGATCCGCTCGACGTGGGGAGCCTCCAGGACCTTGGCCGCCAGCTCGGGATCATCGGCCATGTCGCGACCGACGCCGTCGATCACCTTGCGCACCATCTCGACGTCCGTTCCGTAGACGACCTGAACCTTCTCGTTTACACGGGCCCACGCCCGGGTGAGGTTCGAGGCGATGGTCACCTGGCCGTTCGGGACGGTGTGAACAGTGCCGTTGAGGTCCCGCAGCGTCGTGCGGCGCAGAGTGAAGTCCTCGACCACGCCGCCGATGCCGGCGATGTTGACGACGTCGCCGATCGCGTACTGGTTCTCGATCATGATCAGGGCGCCGTTCAGATAATCGCGAACCAGGCTCTGCGTGCCGAGACCGACCGCGATGCCGGCCACGCCCAGCCCGGCTATGGCCGGCCCGATATCCAGGGCGAATGCTCGCTCGAGGGCCATCAGCACGACGACGACCATCACGAAGAAGCGCACCACGTTCACGATGAGAGCCTCGATCGTGTCCTGGCGCTTCTTGAGTTCTGCGGTCGTGAGTTCGCGGGCCGTGCCCTCGAGATTTTCGCGGCTCAGCAGGGCACGCACGACGCTGCGCACGAATACGTGTGTCAGCCGCACGAGGATGGCGCCGGCGACGAGGATGCCCAGGATGGCGACCGTGGTCTCGATGGTGGCGCCAAGGTGCAGCGAGCCGCCCGACGGCAGCGAGACGATCGGATCGAAAGTGTCCATGGTCTATAGCCTACCGCCGGCAGCGGTGGCGGGTTGCCCCGACGCGGCGAGCAAAATGCGACCCCTCGGGAGGGGGACCGAGGGGTCGCGAAGGTGGACTATGAAGTTGAGCCCGAGAGACGGGCTGCCGGGATCAGATCGAGGCCACCACGCCGCCGATGCGATCGGTGATGACGGCCGCCGCTTCGCGAGCTCGATCCACCAGCTCGGGCACGCGACTCGGGGTGATCCGGTTGCCTGAGGCGCGAACCTCGAGGGCGGCAACGACTGAAGCGCGCTGGTCGAAGACCGGCACCGAGACGGCGTTGACACTCGGCTCGTGCTCGCCGAAGGCGGTAGCGAAGCCGCGCTTGCGAACTCTGGCAAGCTCCTCGAGCAGAAGGTCGACGCGAACGATGGTGTGTGACGTGTACGGAGTGAACCCGATCTTCGAAAGGCGGATCACTTCGCGCTCGGGCTGGCTGGCCAGCAGGACCTTGCCGGGGGCCGTCGCGTGAAGCGGGGAATTGCGGCCCGTTCGGTCACGGCCCATGCCGGACGCGTCCGAGTACGCGATGGTGAGGACGCTGTCGCCCTCGAGAACCTCGAGGGTCGTCGTCTCTCGGATGGAGCGAGCCAGGGATTCCAGCTCGGTGATCGCAATGGAGCGGAGGTCGAGCGAGCGCTCGGCGTGACCACCCAATCGAACCACTGCCAGGCCAAGCCTGTACTTGCCCGAGTCGTCGTCCTGCTCGACCAGTCCCCGCTTCTCGAGAGTCGCGAGCAGTCTGGACGCAGTCGACTTGTGGAGTCCGAGGCGTCGTGCGAGCTCGGTCACTCCTGCTTCTCCCTGCGTCTCTCCGAGGGCAATCAGGAGTGACGCAGCGCGGTCGACAGATCGAACCGCATTCCCGTCGAGCATTGAATGTCTCCTACGCGGGCCTCTGGACGATGGAGGTCGATTGCCTCCGAGGAATGAGAACTGAGTTGTGATATATCCGTCAGCGACCATTCACGCCACTCCGTGCCCGATCCGGTGACGACGTGTCCGGAGCTGTTGCGGCTACCGCACCGCTTTCCTCGCTCTACCCGCCAGACCCACCTGCTTGGGTTGGCAAATCCAGGACTAATGACTCTTCACGTCTCGCGAGGTGGGACGTCTGGGAAGAATGTTTACATAGTTACTATGCATTAGTCAAGCCCTTGGGAGCCCTCGCAAAGCCCTCCAGACGTGTCAACTTCATGACACAACGGTACGGTCTGGAGTAGTTGCTTCCGCAGTCAATCGAGCGCCGGAACGCTGCAATCTGCTCGCAAAGTCGGAGCCGGGCCCACCGGCCGGCGACCGCCGACGGACGCCACGGGCGTGCCTGCCGACTCCGAGCGGCGTACCATCGGCTGCGTCATCTGCGAGCCCCAGTGACCGGAGGGACCCGTGCCGATCGATCGTGCCGCGCCTTCGCAACCAGTGCCATCGGATCTGCCACGCCCCGACCGCGAGACGTCGCTCAGGGCGGGGATCGCGGCCGTGCGGGCCCACTTCCCAGCCCTCTCCCGTACGCATGCCGGAGCCACGTACAGTTACCTCGATGGGCCCGGCGGAACCCAGGTGCCGCGAAGCACGATCGATGCGATGAGCCGGTACCTGGAACGGTCGAACGCGAACCACGAAGGCGCCTTCGCCACGAGCCGGGAAAGCGACGCCATCCTGGCCGAGGCTCACGCGGCCGCGGCCGACTTCCTCGGCGCCGGCGGACCGGATGAGGTCGCCTTCGGCCAGAACATGACCACGTTGACCTTCGCCGCCAGCAGGGCCATCGGGCGGACGCTGCGTGCGGGCGACGAGGTCGTCGTTACGCGCCTGGACCACGACGCCAACGTCGCCCCCTGGCTGGCCCTCGCCGAGGAGCGCGACATCTCGGTGCGATGGGTCGATATCCGGAGGGACGACTGCACGCTCGACCTGGAAGACCTCGAGCGAGTTCTCGGACCCCGGACGCGAGTCGTGGCGGTCGGCCTGGCTTCAAACGCCGTCGGGACGATCAACCCGGTCCGGCAGATCGTCGAGATGGCTCACAGCGTCAAGGCCTGGACATACGTGGATGCCGTCCACGCGGCCCCTCATATGCCGATCGACGTGGCCGCCCTCGACACCGACTTCCTCGTCTGCTCGCCGTACAAGTTCTTCGGACCCCACCTGGGCCTGCTGTACGGCAAGCCGGAGCGGCTGGAGAGCCTGGCCTCGTACAAGGTCCGCCCCGCCCCGGCTCACGCCCCAGGCAAGTGGGAGACCGGGACGCTGCCCGGTGAATCGATCGCCGGCCTGCTCGGCACCTTCGAGTACCTGACCTGGCTCGGCCGCGAGTTCGGGGGCGCAGGCGAAGGAGCCACGCGTCGCGTCGCGCTGGCGGCGGCGATGGAGACGATCCGGATCTCTGAGCAGGGACTCTCGATGGCCGCCCTGGCGGCGCTGCGGGATATCCCGGGATTGAGCCTGCGTGGCATCGTCGACCCGAGCCGCGTCGCCGAGCGGGTCCCGACCTTCGCCTTCACTCTGGCCGGCAGGACCCCGCGCCAGGTCGCCGAGGAGCTTGGCGAACGAGGCATCGCCGTCTGGGATGGCGACTACTACGCCTATGAGCTGATCCGAGCCCTCGGCCTGGCCGAGTCCGGCGGCATGGTTCGGGTCGGCCTGGTCCACTACAACGAGAACGCGGAGATCGAGCGCCTGGCCCAGGCTCTGGCGACCTTCGCAGGATCGACCCCGCCACGCTCGGGCCGGCCGGCGGCGGAGGGCGCATGAGCGGTCGAGGGCCGACGGCCAGGCACTTCTTCGAGGCTATACGCAACGGCAACGACCTGGCCGTCGACACGGCCATCGGCGCCAGGCCGGACCTGCTGAAGTCCCGCGACGAGTCCGGGCTATCCCCGGTTCTCGTGGCCGCCTACACGGGCCACGCGAGACTAGCGGGCCGGATCGCGGTCGCCACCGCGGCGACTGCCAACGGTCTGGACATCTTCGACGCAGCGACGACCGGTCAGGTGGAAACGGTGCGCGCGCTCCTCTCCAGTGAGCGGGCCGAAGTCGACGACCACGGGCCGGACGGGTACACCGCTCTCCATCTGGCGGCGTTCTTCGGCCACCTGGAGGTCGTCCGACTCCTCCTGGGCCGCGGCGCCGACCCTAATGCCGTGGCCCTCAACGAGTCGCGGGTCACGCCGCTCCACGGTGCCGTTGCGGCCAGGCATCGCGACACCTCCAGCATCCTCCTGGCTCTGGGCGCCTCACCCAACGTCGTCCAGCTCGGTGGCTGGACGCCCCTCCACGCGGCGGCCCGGAACGGCGACGAGGCCCTCGTCGACATGCTCCTGCTCCGCGGCGCCGACACCACGCGCAAGAGCGACGACGGCAAGACCGCCGCCGAACTGGCGGATGAAAACGGCTACGGCGCGCTGGCCAAGGTGATCCGCGGGTCGGCTTCGAAGCGCTGAGGCTCGAAGCTCCGACCGCCCCATTCTTCGCCTAGTCGTCGATGCCGAGCCAGCACGGCAGCTCTTTGGCGAGGGTCGCGAGCGGAAGCGTGCCGTGGCCCAGGACCGCGTCGTGGAAGGCCCGGATGTCGAACGCCGAGCCCAGGACGGCGGTCGCTTCCTTCCGCAGCCGCTCGATTTCGCGCTGGCCGACTTTGTACGTCAGGGCCTGCGCCGGCAGGCAGATGTAGCGGTCGGTTTCGATGAGCGCGTCCGTCTCCGACAGCCCCGCATCGAGGAGTTGATCGATCGAGCGCCGCTGCGGCCAGTGGAAGGCGTGGATGCCCGTGTCGACGACGAGCCGGGCCGCTCGGTGCGCCTGGGCGTCGAGCATCCCGAACCGCTCGGACTGGTTGAGGAAGAGGCCCATCTCGTCGGCCAGGCGCTCCGAATACAGGCCCCAGCCTTCGACGTAGGCCATGCCGGCCATGCGCGAGCCCAGCCGCCTGAACGCGTTGAGGCTCGGGTGCTCGGACTGGAGGGCGATCTGGAAATGGTGCCCCGGCACCGCCTCGTGGAAGCTCATGCTGGCCAGCCCGACGTAGCTCCGGCTGGCCAGGTCGTAGGTGTTGACGTAGTAGACGCCGGGCCGGCTGCCGTCGATCGAAGGCGCGTAGTAATAGGCGGCGGGCGCGTCGGCCTCTTTGTATTGCTCGACGGCCCGAACAGAGCAGCCGGCGCGCGGCAGGATGCCGAAGTAGTCCGGGGCGGCGGCCAGCGCGCGTTCGATCTGGCCGCGGGCGCGGTCGAGCAACTCGTCGACGGACGACGGGATCGCGGCCGGGTCCGCCCTCAAGGCCGCCCTCGCGGCCCCGGTGTCGGCGCCGAATCCGAGGTCGCGCGCTATGGCGCGGCGTTCCTCCTCGATGGCGGCCAGTTCTTCGAGGCCGCTGCGATGCAGCTCTCCGGCGTCGATCGCGAGCGATGTCCAGGCGCGAATCTGGGTCAGGTACAGTTCGTCGCCGCCGGGGGCCGAGCACAGCCCGGGCTCCTCGCGCGAAGCGCCGCGGTACTCGCCCGCCAGCGCCTCGAGGAATGCCCGATCCGCGGGCAGGACGTACTTCCCGACCGCATCGACGACGCGGTCCCGATCGCCGGGCCGCGCGAATGTCATAGCCGTCACCACCGGCGATTCCTCCGCCGGTATGGCGAGCAGCCGCTCGAGCTGGCCGATGACCCGATCGGTGACGATGCGCGCGGCGGTCAGACCTCCGGCCAGGCCTTCACGGGCGACCTCAGCCTCGGCCGCCATGAAGCGCGGGTAGTCCGCCAGGCGCGCAAGGAAGGTGTCGAGTTGCTCGGGCGTTCCGGTCGGCTGGAAAGCAGCCAGAAGCGGCAGGATCGTCTGTGGACCATCCATCTGGTCGACGACCTTGAGCCGATCGAAGCGCTGGGCCTGCTGTTCGAGCTCGACCTCGCAGATCACCCGGACGATGTCGAGGGTGATGCGCTCTTCGGTGGGCAGGCCCCCGGACGATGCCGCGCTGGCTTCGATCTGGGCCGCCGCGGCCAGCGTCTCGCGGTATAGCGCCCGGGCTCGATCGCGACCCGCCGGCCCGGGATCGTCCAGCCGGTCCGCCCCCTGTTCGTAGCCCAGGACCGTCGCCGTGATCGGCGAGAGGTCCAGGATGCCCTCCCAGAAACGGTCTGAAAGGGCATTGACCGCGTCCGCCGCGGTGCCGCCCTCGGTCGCATGCCTGACGTCGCCCACCGGACCCTCCAGCATTGGGCAGCGGCCGGACGAAGCCCTCGCTCGGCGTTAGCTGTTGCGACTAGGTTACCGCGAAGGCCTGCACCCGCAGTCAACCGATGGCGCAGTTCGGACACCAAATAGGCGGGCGGAGTCGCAGGCGAACCGAAACTCTACCCGCCGAACAGAGGCAGCTGCTCGCCCACCGTATCGGCCGCGGCATCAAGCCCCAGGTATGGCTCGAGGTCGTCGAGGGTGGCCTCAGGCCGGGCCGCGAACTCGGCCAGATGGTTCCACTTGAGGAAGTGCCAGTTGCGTTCCTCGATGGCCTTGCGCAGGAGCGGCGAACGGGCGAGCTTGACCTTTGCGAGCTCGGCCCTTTCGGGCGGGAGGACCAGGAACCTGACGACCTTGTCGTCGGCCGGATAGCGAGCGTGATGCACCATCACCGGCTCGCCCAGCATGGCCGTCCACTCGACCTCGAACAGGAAGCTGGCCTTGCGCCGGACGTACCAGGCGCAGTCGACCCGATCCAGCTCGCCCTCCGGCGCCCATGTGATCAGGGGCAGGTGGATCTCGCGCTCGGCTTCGTCCAGCCACGAAGACAGCGCCTGGCCGTCGACGCGCCGGGCCTGCTGGCGCTTGCCGATCCAGACCCGCATCCCGAGCCGGTGGCCCGCGTCCGCCAGCATGGCGATGACCCTGTCGTGGTCGACCGTGCGGCCCTCCAGCCGCTCGAAGCCGAAGACGGCATCCGGCGTGCTGGCCGGCGCCATGTAACTGGACAGGCAGGCTTCGATCAGCGCGCCGTCCGGCACGTCGCCACCCTTGAAGAGCCCGGCGGTGCGTTCGGTTGCGGCTCGCTCGGTCATGTGGCTGCCGGACGATAGCAGCGAGAAGACCGCCCACTCGACCCTGTCGGCCAGTGGTTGGGCCGCAACGCCGCGGTCCTCCTCGGAGGCCAGCCAGTACTGGCCGGGCTCGATCTGGCGGATACGCCGGTTGTTCGGCCGGTCCAGTTCGGTCTGGATTATCTCCAGCAGCCGGTCCACTGGTCCGAGCGGCGAGGCTTCATCCTCCTCCTCGGCAGGGCTGCGGCCTCGGCCTCCGGCCGGAGGCCGGCTGACGACCCGAGTGACAGCCAGAGCGTCGGGCGCCTCTGGAGTGGCGGGCGCGATGGTGCCCGGCCCAACGCCGTACGCCTCCACCCACGCTGCCCAACCGTCGGCGGCGCGTTCGGGTCGCATGTCGCGGGCGAGCCGAGCGAGCTGGCCCGACCGGTCGAGACCGATGAGCAGGTCGCCGAGGAGGTGTTCGAAGCTGGCCGGCTCGCCGCGCGCCTTGAGCAGCTCGACGGCCGTTTCGGTCACGCACTGGGCGGCGACGGCGGATCGGAACGGCCCTTCGTCGAGCTTCTCGGGACGGGCGAAGACGCCCGGGCCAACGATCGTGCTCGGATCGCCGGCCCCACCAACGACCGGCGGCAAGGGGCGGTTGGCGCGCGTTCGTGGGCCGGGCGCCA
Source organism: uncultured Chloroflexia bacterium (assembly GCA_963789725.1). GTDB lineage: Bacteria > Chloroflexota > Limnocylindria > Limnocylindrales > CSP1-4 > Fen-1039. Next base: position 312,335 of record CAWBLU010000004.1, on the reverse strand, counting down.
TCACCCCGGTGCGTGGCACGTACATGGCCATTCCGGCGCTGCCGGCTCCGCCGCGGCGGAGCCGGGCATCGACGAGCCGGCAGCCCGCCGCCGCTCCGCCGAGGGCCGCGGCGATCAGCGTGGCGGGCTCCGAGTCGTCCAGCAGGAGAACGGCCCGGCCCGTCTGCGCAAGGGCCGGAGTGGCGATGGCCAGGGTCCTCCCGACCGACCGGGCCAGATCCATGGCTTCGTCCGACTCGGTCGTCTTCACGGGCGGCCGGAAGAGCGCGTCGTACGGCAGCAATCCGACCGCCGCGGCTCCGAATATCCAGCCCGTGCCGTGGTAAGAGGCCGCGAGACGGTCCGGGGTCAAGCGCAACGGGGCCTGCCCCAGCACGAGCCGGACGCGCGACGACGAGCCCGAATGCGACATCCGCTCGCCGTGGAGTCCAAGACGCCGCAGGGACCCGGGCGTGGTTTCGCCGATCGTGACGTTGGCCGTGCCGCCCTCGAGCGTGGTCAGATCCGCCCCGAGTCTCGCGTATGTGGCCCGGGGCGCGCCCGTCTCGAGGCGCTGGACGAATGTCTTGACGAGCTTGAGGCCGGCCTCGAACGCCTGCCATGGGTTGACCTCGTGCCACTCGTGGGTGGCCGGCACCTTCAGGACGCCGTTGGTGATGCGCAAGGGCGCGGGCTTGCCGCGCGACACGTTCAGGCGGCTGGCGATGATCACGGCGTGGAGGAGAGCCAGCCGGAGGGCCGCGGTGATCGCTCCAACTCGGTCCTCGGCGTCGATGCGGGTCAGGATCTCGTGCAGGCCCAGGAGCTGCCGGGGCGTGTGCAGGTCTATCAGCTGGTCCACCAGCGGATGGGTCGGCCGCGGGGCCGGGAAACGCCGCCGCATCGACTCGCGGACGCTGCCGCTCGCGGGCACGGACTCGGCCAGGCGGATGTCGCCGTAGGTGGGGTCGGCCGATCGAAGTTCCGCGCCGCCCACCTGCTCGTGGCACTGGGAGCAGAAGTACTCGCGCGCGACTGCGCGGAGCGACTCGCCGGAGGCGAACGTCCACTCGGGCATTGCTCCCAAGTTCGCAGGAACGATCGACCTCGCCGTGGCGGCAGTCGGCCCTGCCCCGGCGGCCTTCGCCGCCGCTCCCTTCGCGCCGGTCCCCTTTCCTCCGCCGGCATCGCCTTTGGCCCTGGTCCTGGGAGCGGGGGCGAGTTCGGGCTTGACCGGTGCGGCCACGGGCTGCCAGACCATCGATTCGAGGGTCACGGGCCGGCTGCAGCGCGGGCAGGTGCTGGCGTACAGGGCGTCGATGGCCTTGCGGATCGTGGAGCCCGAAAACGGCGCGTTGGCTATGACCGTGGCCGCGGACTCGATCTGACGCAGGTCCGGCGGGCGCAAGACGACGTCGGCTAGCAACCGCGTCAAAGGCCAGGTTTCGAAGTCCGCGGCCCGGCGCTGCTCGGCGATGGCCGCGCGGGCAACCCAACCACCGCGGCCGTTGAGGTCGAGGACTACCTCGCCGGGCTTGGTCCAGGCCTCGATGGCGGCGACGAATTCCGCCACCGGGGCGGGCGGGGCGAGGCGCTCGAAAGCGGGCAGGGATGGAACGCTGGCGAGCCCTGGCTCGGGGTTAGTGGTGGCGCGCCCGACCATGCCTCAATTGTGACAGACGGGCCCGCGGCCGAGCACCGAGTCGCGTCGTGGGCGCGGCCCGCGAAGGTCGATGCCGGTTGCGGACGCCGTGTCGCGGACGCCGGGCCGTGGACGCCGAACCGCCCTGCGACCGCCCGTGGGTTTCGGCAGCTCGAACCTTTCGGCCACGCCGAACGTCGGTGAGTGTCAAACGGGCCAACGGCTGCGCCGGCCGGACCCGACAATCATCAGGTGGGGCGACTGGATGGTCGACGCAATGGCCATTGAGGGGACGCAGGGGGCTCGGACGCTCGATGCGTTCGAAGCTCTGAGCGATCGCTGTCTCGACGACTCCTACCGGCTCGCTTCGGTCGTCCTGCGCGACCCCGTCGAGGCCGAGGATGTTGTTCATGACGCGGTCCTCATCGGCTGGCGCAAGTTCGGCTCGCTCCGCGACCCGGCTCGCTTCGACGCCTGGTTCGGGCGGATCGTCTTGAACCTATGTCGCGATCGACTGCGAGCGAGCCGGCGGGGGCATGTCCGCGAGGCTCAGCTCGGCGCAATCCTGAAGCTTGGACGGCGCGACGAGTTTGGCTCCGTGGCGGAACGAGACGCGCTCGGCGCCGCCTTTCCCAGGCTCGACCCGGACCTTCAACTCGTCGTGGCTCTGCGCTTCTATCGCGACCTGCCGCTGGACGACATCGCCGAATTGCTCGGCATACCGCTGGGCACCGTGAAATCCCGACTCCACACGGGCCTGAAGCGCCTGCGGGCCGAGCTCGAGCGCATCGGCTGGCGAGGGGAGGACGGTCCATGAGCCCGCAATTCGGTCGGGGACGCATTGGGCCGTCGGGCAGCCTGGAGGCCGAGCTTTCGACCTGGCTGCGCGGATTCGAACCTCCAGCCGTGCCCGTGAATGCACGCCTGCGTATCTCCGCTGATCTTCGGACGCAGGCCGCTCGCCCTGTTCGCGCGTGGGCCCGACTACCACGACTGGTGTCGACGACGGCGTCCGTGGCGGTTGTTCTGGCATGGGCCGTGCTGTTCCTGCTGGCCGTGACCAGCCTGAACACGGCGAGCTACGGGACGGGCGCGCCCACCGGGCCGGAGCCGATCATCAACCCCCCGACGACGGATCTGGGTTCGCCGGGGTGGCTGGCGGATCCCCTCGAGTTGGCGCTGATCGTCATGGCGAGCCTGCTGGCCGGATTGGCTGTGAACTTGCGGCTCGTGCGGTCCGCGGCGCGGCGAGTGGTCTTTGGCTCAGGCAAGGCCGTTGCTGCCGCTCCGATTCCGATGCGGCGCCGACTTCGCAGCGTGCCGCGTCTCGCTCTCGTGCTGGCGATGCTGCCGGTCATCAACGTCGTGATGCAGCCCTACCTGAACCACCCTCTCATGCTCGAGTACTCGATGTCGCTGTTCCTGCCCTCGGCACTGGCCTGCGCCGTGGCATTCCGGTACCCGGTGAATGACCGATCGGTCCGATGGCTGCTCATCGGTGGCATCGCGCTCGGCATCGCCGTGGCTATGCATCTCGACACATTTTGGACGCTTCGCGCCGTTGGCTGGCTGGCGCTGGCCGTCGGTCTGGCTGCGCGCGCAGGAGTCGCACAACGGCCCCCGTGGCTCTTCGTTGCGGCCGGCGTGGGAGTGGTCCTGTACGCGGAGGCCAGCTCGCTCATCAACAAGGCCGCGGGGTACAACCCGGTCGACTACGTGATGCCCGCGCTGATTTACGAGGCGATCACCGAGTGCTTGCTCAGCCTTGCGTTGATGGCGATCATCTGGACGGCTTACACGAGCGTGCGCAGCAGCGGCGAGCCGGCCTGGATATTGGTCCTTACGGCGGCTGCCGGGCTGTTCGGCCTGGAGCTCTATCGAGCCCTGAACATGAACATCGATTTTGCGGACTGGCTGCTCCCATGGGTGGACCCCGGCACCCTGGCCAATGTCCTCCTCACGTTCCAGTGGCTGAGCTTCGGCGCGCTGCTCGCGGCCTTGTTGATCGGCCTCAGGTCGGCCACCGCGGCCTTGCCGGACGCATGGGAGGGCGCGCCGCCGCCGGACTCGGGAAAGAGCCAGGAAATCGCTACGCCCTAGTCCGCCCGCAAGGCTGGCCGAAGCAAATGGGAGTCACCCGTACCAGGCCGGCCGAGGCCGTCGTGGAGCGGAGACCTACGTCTCTTCGACCTCGTCGACTTCGTCTTCGAAGGCTTCCTCGCCGGTAACTTCGGCGGGCAGGACCCGATCGAGGTCTTCGATCTCCTCGTCCTCGTCGTCGTCCTCGAGATCCTCCTCCATCAGCTCTTCCTCCCGCAGGAGCGTGCCCTTGGTGTACGGGCGAAGGTCCGAGGAGCGGGCGGCGGTAGGGAAGCTCACCTTGCCGTAGTTGCGGGGGTCCTGGAAGATCTCGCGGATGACGATGCGGACGTCGCGATCGCCGAGCGAGGTGATCCCGGCCGAGTACTTGTTGCCGTCGGCCAGGAGCTTGAGGAGCCGAGCGGCGACACGGGGCTCGACGATGCCGATGCGTTGGCCGTTGGCCTCGGCGAAGAGGCGGTTGCCCTCAGGGATCAGCTCGACGGCGTCGCCCGGGTTGACGTGGGCCAGGAGCCGGGGCGAGGCCAGGTCCGTCAGCATCGCGAAGCCGGTCTTGCCGGTCTCCTCGACGAAGATGGCCACAGGCGCCTTCTCCGCCTTGTCCGGGGCGGCGGTCTTGTCGCCGGCCTCGGTCATGAGGGCCCGCAGGCGCTCGATGTTCCGCTCGGCGATCCGGTTCGTGGGATCTAGGGCGAGGGCGATCTGGTAGTGCTCGCGGGCCTCACCCAGCTCGCCCATCTCCCAGAGGGACTTCGCCAGGCGGTTCTCGGCCTCGGGGTCGGGTCCGATCTCGAGGATCTTGCGGTTCGTGTCCGCCGCCTCGGGCCAGCGGCCGGCGGCGCCGTGTCCGATGGCCAGTTCCACCAGTTGTCGCTTGATCCGAACGGTGTTTCCGCCGGTGCCCTTTTCGATTTCGGGGAAGGCCAAGGATTAGGTTCCTTTCGATGTCTGCGCCAGACAGACCGCTGGAGCGGCGAGGAAGCGGCCGTCGCGACCTCGCGGGAGGCATGCCAATTCTGACGGGACTCGCCCGTCCGGACCATGCTTTCTAGCATCCGTGGCCCACCCTGTCAACGCGAGGGGTCCGGGCGGGTCGGCGACGCCGCTCGGAGGGGGCCTGAGCCGCCGAGCGCCGCGGGGCCGCCGCGGTGTCCGAGCGACTCCCCGACCTGAGTCGCGCCGCACTAACGCCGGCAGCTCGCCGGCAAGGACCAGCAAATCGGGGACTCGGGGGCTGCCTGGGCGCCCCTACCTGATCACCAGACCCCAGGCGATAGCCGCCCCCGCGGCCAGCCCCAGCACTGCCAGTTCCCGGACCAGGCGCGTGTTCTGCGGAACGGGCTCGGGCGACTCGCGCACACCCGTCAGAGCGTAGACGGCTACGGCCAGAAGCGCGGGAATGAACAGCCGGGGCAGATCCATCGACCGCAGCACGACCGTGGCGATTGCCACCGGCAGGGCGTACTGGCCGATAGCTACGATGCGAACAATCCGGTCGAAACGGTGCGGCGACCTCAGGGCGGAGATCCGATAGCCGACGGCGCCGGCGATCGCCCCGTTGAGGAGCGCCAGCTCGGCCAGGTGCATTCGGCTAAACGACTCGTGTTCGAGTGCGAGCCCGCCCGGCACGAGAGCGCCGGCCGCAACGAAACCGAGGAACACGATCCCAAGAGCGCCGGATCGCACGGCCAGCGGACGCGGATGCGGCGGCAGCTCCGGCGTGCCGACGACCACCTGTTCGGTGACAATCAAGGGAAGATCAAACTCGGCCCGCCGCTTGGGGCGCATGCGCACCGTGGGCGGTGGGGTCGTCATCGCCGATGCCACGGGAGCTGGCTCGGACTCTGCGGCTTCGGTGGCGGTCAGTGCCTCGGGCGCCGTCTCGAGTTCGACTACCCACGCGACGACGGCCCAGCCCACCAGGAAGACGACTCCAAGCCACGGCAGCGGGTCGACTATGCGGGCGATTCCGGCGATCGAGAACGCCGCCAGAGCGGGCAGAACCACCGGCACGAGCGGCATCCGCCACGGCCGCCGCTCCCCCACGAGGGCGCCGGTTCCCGCGGCGGCTGCAACCGCTATCAGGGCCGTGGCCGCCGCGGCGGGCTTGGGGTCGAGCCAGTGGACGAGCACCGCGACCGACGCCACCATCAGCCCCAGCTCGCGGGCTACGTTGCGTTGCTGCATCCTCGAATGGTACGCAACAAGACCCCATCGCGGGCCGCTAGCCGGCGGCGCGCCCTCCGAACACCCGGCCGACCCGGCCCGGCTTGCCCTCAACCCAGTCCAGAAGCTCGCGTCGGGAGCGCGTGTTCATGACTCGATCGGCGGTGAGCCAGGCCCGGCGGGCCATCGCCGTGCCCCAGCGCAGGTTGTCGAGTTCCTCAGTTCTGTGGGCGTCGGAATCGATCGTGAAGACGCAGCCGAACTCGGCGGCCCGGCGGGTCCTGACGTCGGACAGGTCCAGGCGCTCGTCGGAGCCGTTCAGTTCGAGGGCCGTGCCGGTTCGGGCGGCCTCCGCGAATATGGCGTCCCAGTCGAGGTCGAGGTCGTCGCGGGTTCCGATGTACCGGCCGGCCGGGTGGGCGATGATGTCGACATTGGGGTTGCCGATGCCCGCCAATGTCCTGGCGGTCAGCTGCTCGCGTGACTGCCGGCGTGAGACGTGGACGGAGGCCACGACCAGGTCGTAGCGCGCCAGCACTTCGTCCGGATAGTCGAGCGTGGCGTCGGCTCGAATCTCCAGCTCGCAGCCGTGCAGCAGCCGGAAGCCCTCGGCCGAAGTCCCGGGCGGCGCTGTTCCGGCCTGCTCCTCCGCCTCGAAGCGGCGGTTCAGGGCCGACACGATCGCCCTCTGCATGTCGACGCGCTCGAGCGAGAGACCACGCGCGATGGCCAGGCTGATGGTGTGGTCGGTCAGGACCAGGTACGAGTAGCCCCGCCGCCGGGCCGACTCGGCCATCTGCTCGATCGAGTGCACGCCGTCCGACCAGTCGGAGTGGCTGTGGCAATCGCCGCGAAGGTCCGTCCGCTCGACCACCTTCGGCAGCGTACCGGCCAGCGCCGCTTCGACCTCGCCGCGGTCCTCGCGCATCTCCGGCTCGATAAACGGCAGGCCGAGGAAGCCGTACGCTTCCGCCTCTGTCGAGAAGGTGCGAAGCTCGGCCGCATCCCCCGTCGCCGGCTCGCCGTCGTCGCCCAGGCGCAGGTAGCCCTTCTCGGACAGGCTCCAACCCCGGTCGCGAGCGATGCCACGAAGCCGGACGTTGTGCTCCTTGGAGCCCGTGAAGTGGATCAAGTACGTGCCTGCCTCGCCGGGCGGCATGATCATCAGGTCGACCTGGGGGCCGCGAAGCAGCCGCACCGCCGCCTTGTGAGGGCCCTTCGCGATCACGGACTCGACCGAGCCCAGAGTCGTGAACCGCTCGACCAGCTCCGCGGGCCGGTCGGTCTCGGCCAGCAGGTCCAGGTCGCCGATCGTCTCCCTCCGCCGCCGGAACGACCCTGCCGGCTGGATCGAGCGGAGACCGGGCACGCCGGCCAGCTCGGATAACAGGGTTCCGACGATCGCCTCCGCCTGGCCCAAGCGCATCCGTTCCTGGCGCGACTCCATGGCCGCGATCCCGGCCAGGACGCCCTGCTCGGTCTTCTCCGAAATCCCCTTCAGGCCGCGCATCGAGCCGGTCTCCGCGGCCCGGCGGAGGTCTTCAAGCGTTTCGATGCCGAGCTCCTCGTGGAGCTGCTTGACGGTCCGCGGGCCGATGCCGGGGATCTGCAGGAGGGCCACGAGGCTGGGCGGGACTTCCTCGCGCAGGCGGTCGTAGAAGCTCATTCGGCCTGTCCTGGCCAGCTCCTCGATCTTCTTCGCGATCGCCTCGCCCACGCCCTGGATCCTGGGGGGCTGGTTGTCCAGGTACGCCCGAGAGACTTCGACCGGCGAGTGGGCGATTGCGTCCGCGGCGCGATGATAGGCGACCGTCTTGAAAACCAGTTCGCCCTTGACCTCGAGCATGTCGCCGATCTCGTGGAAGATCCGGGCCAGCTCGCCGTTGGAAAGAATCGGTGGCGTCTCGGGCGCATCCATCGACCGAATGGTAGCGGGGTCGCCGGTCAGGTCCAGCAGCGGGCCCGGCTGCCCCGCCGAGCGAACCCGAACGCGCGTCCTACGTGGCCGCGGCCGACTGCCAGGCCTCCACGACCCTGTCGCGGCCGTTTCGCTTGGCCGCGTACAGAGCGCGGTCGGCCCGGGCCACGATCTCGTCGATGGGCTCGCCGGCCTCCTCGCCGGAAGCGACGCCCACCGAAACCGTCACGCCCCCGGTGACGCCGGCATCGGTGAGGTCCAAGTCACGCACGTTCTGCCGGATCCGTTCGCCGATCTCCAGGGCGAATCCGGCCGAGGGATTGCGGAGCAGGACGACGAACTCCTCGCCGCCGAACCTGGCCGGAACATCCTCCTCGCGCACGGAGTACTGGATCGCGTTGGCAATTGCCCTCAAGACGACGTCGCCGACCTGATGGCCGTACTGGTCGTTGAGTTTCTTGAAATGGTCGACGTCGATGGCGATGATCGCCACCCGGTCTGTGGACCGGCGACGGCTGGCCAGCAGGCGGCAGTACTCGTCGAAATAGCGGCGGTTGGGCAGCTGGGTCAGCTGGTCCGTTCGGGCCTCGGACTCGGCCGCCTGGTGCGAGTAGACCCGGGCCAGGGCCGCAGAGGCCTCCGACGCCGCGCTGTGCAGAAGTCGCACGGCGGCCTCGGGCCAGACCTCATCGGTCCGGCGCGACAGCACGATCGCGCCGGCGATCGCCCGGCCCGCCTGCAGCGGCGCCGCCAGGGTATTGCGCAGGCCGTAGGCGTCACGGAGGCGGAGTGCGATCCGATCCGCCACCTCCCATGCCCCATCCCGGTCGTCCGCCGCCGTGGATCCTCGAGTCCTCGAACGCCCGTACCGGTGCGATGGCGCGACTTCGGTCTCGAGCCCGGATTCGCGGCCGATCTGCCAGACCGCTATCGGCTCGTTGTCGCCGATGCGAAACGGCGTCTCGCCTCGTCGCGACGACGGCAGGTCGCGCAGCCGGCGAGCTTCGACGGGTTCGAGCTGCTTTGTCGGCATGACCGTATTGGAAGTGGGCGCGCCGGGAAGCATCGAGACGAAGGTGACGTCGAGAATCGTGCTGCCGGGCCTGAGCCTGACCACCGCGACATGGTCGGCGTGCGTGGCGTTGCCGAGTTCATGGACGATCGAGTCGACCACCGCATCGGGTGACACGGAACGCGACAGGGCCTGGAGGATGCTGGTGAAGCTGGCTGCTTCGGAGTGGAGCCGCTCGGCTTCGACGCCGGAGATCCGGGCGTTCACGACCGCCGCCGCCACCAGGGTCGCCACCGCGATCGCCAGGAGCAGATCCAGCGGCCCGCCGCCGGCCGCCAGGAACGCAACGAGACCACGGCCGATCAGGACCACGACGCAGAGTCCCAGCAACGCCCACGTGGCGAGAACGCGCGGCGGGCGTCGTCGCAGACCGCCCGTCTTGGAATCCTGGGCGCTCGGCTGGCTCATTCTTGAAGGATGCCCCTTAGTCCGGACTTAATCCCGCCTTTCGGCCTGGTACATGTTGACTACCCGAGACCCCATTTCGTTCAGTCGGCCGGCCGGGATGCGAGGCGCGATTCGTTGCCCTTGGCCCGGATGCGGGCTAAACTTGCAGGCGACTCGAGGGACGTCATTTTCCGTGTCCCCCGTGATCGTCAAGACCCGCCTTTCGGAGGACATCTCCCTCAGTGGAGACCGGACCCAGTACCTGCGGCGCCGGGCGTGCGGACAGCGCGCACCACGCCGCTACCGAGTATCTAGTCCGTCCAGCCTTCTAGCGGTACGCCCCCAGCGGCGTGCCACCGAGAGGCGGAATGGACCCGCCCCGAGGTGGCACATGCTCTACCTGAGCCAGGCTATCGGCAAGCCCGTGCGCGACCAGCACGGCGAGTCGATCGGCACTGTCGCCGACGTGATCGTCGCCATCGGCGATCGCTATCCGCCCGTGACCGGCATCGTCGTCAAGACGAACGGCCGCGAGATCTTCCTGCAGTGGCAACAGGTCACTTTCCTGGACGAGGCCGGGGCGACTCTTCGCACGTCCGCAATCGACATCACCAAGTTCGCGCAGAGGCCAAACGAGATTCGCCTGAAGCTGGACCTCATGGACCGCCAGATCGTGGACATCGACGGCCGCAAGGTGGTCCGAGTGAACGACCTGCGTCTCGACGAGATCGAAGGCTCCCTCCGCCTGGTCGCGGTGGACGTGGGGCCGACCGGCCTCCTTCGCCGCCTCGGCATCGAGGGGCCATGGCGCACCCTCGCCCACGGGCTGCATCGCACTGTGCCCGAGCGATACATCGACTGGGAGGACGTCGATCCGGTCGAGCGGACCATCGCCAGCGTGAAGCTCCGCGTGCCGCACAAGGGCCTCGCCCAACTGCATCCCGCGGACCTGGCCACGATCATCGACCAGCTCGGCCGCAGCGACCGGGCCGGAATCATCGCCGCTCTCGACGACGAGGCGGCGGCCGACGCGATCGGCGAGATGGAGCCCGAGACGCAGGTCGACATCCTGGAGGACCTCGAGCCGGAACGCGCCGCCGACATTCTCGAAGAAATGGACCCGGACGAGGCCGCCGACCTGGTGGCCGACCTGTCCGACGAGAGCCGCACCGAGATCCTGGGCCTGATGGAGAAGGACGAGGCCGAGGAAGTCCAGGAGTTGATGGAGTACGACGAGGAAACCGCCGGCGGCATCATGACGACCGAGTTCGTCGCCGTGCCGGCGAGCCTCACCGCGGCCCAGACGATCGATCGACTGCGTGAGTTGGAGCCCAACGCGGAGACCATCTACTACATCTACGTGACCGACTCGGACGACCGTCTCGTCGGCGTGCTGTCTCTGCGCGACTTGATCGTGGCCAAGCCGGACACGCCGATCTCGACGTTCATGTACGACGAGCCGGTCGCGGTCCGGACGGACGCCCATCAGGGCGAGGTCACCGAGATCGTGGCCCGCTACAACCTCCTGGCCGTCCCGGTCGTCGACGGCGAGGGCCGCATGGAAGGCATCGTCACCGTCGACGACGCCATCGACACGCTCCTGCCACAGCCCTCCAAGCGCCGCTTCCCGCGCTTGTTCAGCAGGTCCGGAACCACGGATCGATGAGGGCACCGCTCATCTCCCTGGCGCCGCGCGCGGTCAATCGGGTCAGATTCGCGGCCATCCTGGGAGTGCTCGGGCCGGGCCTGGTGAGCGGCTTCGCGGATAACGACGCGGGCGGCATCGCCACATACTCGGTCGCCGGCGTGAAATACGGGTACGAACTGCTGTGGGTGCTGCTGGCGAGCCAGATCGTGCTCTTCTTCACTCAGGAAGTGGGCGCCCGCCTCGGCCTGGCCACTGGCCAGGGGCTGACCGGGCTCGTCCGCGAGCGCTTCGGCGTGCGCTGGGTGACCTTTCTGACCGTCACCATGCTGATCGCCAATCTGGGCTCGATCGTGGCGGAGTTCGCCGGAACGGCGGCGGCCCTGAGCCTGCTGGGCATCGACAACCATGCCGTCAGCGCGGCCCTCGCGGCGGGCGTGGTCATCCTCCTGCTGACACGCGGCAGCTTCAGCAAGGTCCAGTACCTGTTCGTGGCCGTCGGCATCGGCGTGTCTCTGGCATACCTCGCGTCGGCGGTCATGGCCAAGCCGGACTGGGGCCTGGCCGCGTCTTCGCTCGTCGTCCCGCGCGGCTCCTTCTCCGGGGCGTACTGGCTGGCGGTGGTCGCGACGGTCGGCACCACGATCACACCGTGGGGCCAATCGTTCATCCAGTCGTATTGCGCGGACAAGCGGCTCGGGCCCGAGGACCTGGCCGGCGAGCGCGTCGATGTCGGGCTGGGAGCGCTGCTGACCAACCTGATCGCGGCCTTCATCCTGGTCGCGTGCGCCTCCGGCCTGGCGGCCCACGGCGTGAGCATCGACACGAACGACCCAAACGCCGTGGCGGAGATCGCCAAGGCTCTGACTCCACTGGCCGGTGGGGCGGCAACTGTGCTGTTCGCCGTCGGCCTGCTCGCTGCTTCGTTCCTGGGACTCGGCGTCGTTCCCCTCACCAGCGCCTACGCGGCCTGCGAGGCCTTCGGCTGGGAGACCGGCGTCGATTGGCGTCTGCGTGAGGCGCCGGCGTTCTACGGACTCCTCATCTTCTTCATCGTGTTTGCGGCGTTGTTCGTCCTCATCCCGGGCCTGCCGCTGGTGCAGGTCATGTTCATGGCCCAGGTCATCAACGCCCTGCTGCTGCCGTTCGTGCTCGTCTTCGTAATGCTCCTGGCTTCGGACAGACGGCTCATGGGAGCCCTGGTGAGCGGCAGATTTCTCCAGTTCGTGGGCTGGTCGGGAACCGGTCTGCTGGTCGTCCTGTCGCTGACCCTGGCCTGGTCGTCGTTCTTCGCCCCGGCGTAGCCGAAGAGCGGCCGGCGGAGCACGGTTGAGGCGCGTGGGGGTCGCCGCGCGGTGGCGGCCTCGATCTCCGGCCGGCGCCGTCAGGTCCTGACGCCCAGCTCCCTCCAGACTACTGCCATTTCGGCGGCGACCAGCTGCATGTCGTGCCGGGCGATGGATGCCGGGCCGGCCGAACCCAAGCGCTTCCGCAGCTTCTCGTCGCCCAGACGACCGAGTGCGGCCGCAAGAGCGACCGGATCGTCCGGCGGTATGAGGAGCCCGTTCTCGCCGTCGCGGACGACGTCACGTAGCCCGCCGACCGCCGTCGCCACTACGGGAGTGGCGCAGGCCAGAGCCTCCACCGCGGCAAGTCCGAGCGGCTCCCGGCGGGAGGGCACGACGACGACGTCGGCGGCCTGAAGCCAGGCCGGCACCTCGCCGGCCGCGACGGAACCGCGCTGGTCGATCGTTGGGTGCGCGGCGGCCAGGCCGGGGGCCAGAGGTCCGTCTCCGAGCATCAATCCGCGCCACGCGGCGCCGGCCGACCTGCCTCCGACACGGCCCTTCGGCTCTGCGGCTGCCGCCAGCTCGATGCCGGCGGCGAATATATCCGCGCCCTTGCGCTCGGACAGCGTCCCGACGAGCAGCGCCAGCAGACCGTTCGGCAACCCGAGCCTGTCGCGCAGCGCCCGCCTGGCGGCGTCGCCATCGGCCGCCGGGCGAAACTCCGTCAGATCGACTCCCGGCGGGATGACGCGGGCGGTAGCGCCGAGCCGCTCCACGTACCCGGCCGTATCCGACGAGTTGGCCACGACGGCGTCCGCATGACGCGCCACCCAGCCGGCGAGCTTGCGGTGGATCCGGCCCCTCATGGCGTAGTCGGCCACGTCACCGCCGTGGGCGTAGGCCAACAGCGGCCGCCGCCTCAGCCGCGCCGCGATCAACCCGATCACACCCGCGAAGTACAGCGGATGTGTCTCGACGCCGTCGAAACGGCCCCGGGCGGTGAGAGCCCGCCAGCCAATCTGCAGATGCCTGAGAGCTGTCCCCCGCCGGTAGCTGGACGGGCCGGCGACCACGACCTCCACCCCGGCGGCGCGCAACGAGGCTACTCTCCGGGCCACGAACGGGCCGACCTCGGGACGATCCGGCGTGGGATACATGTTGGTCACGAGCAGGAGCCGAGTCGGCCGTGGTCGCGTTAGCCCTGGCTCCGTGGCGCGGCGTTGTGACATCGCTCGAATGATGGCACGGCCGCGCCGGCTGCGCGCCTGGCAGCGGCCGCCGGGCGCCGGCCGCATCCGCCGCGGGGCCGGCCCATCTGACGCGTGCCTGTGCCGGCGGAACCGGGTCGCTACTATGAGTTCATGCTCCGAAGAGTTCTGTGCGTGGTCGGCGCGCGACCGAACTTCATGAAGATGGCACCGCTCCTGGCGGCGATGCGCGGGCGCCCCGACGAGTTCGAGCCGATGCTGGTCCATACCGGCCAGCACTACGACGTTTCGATGTCCGACGTCTTCTTCGCCCAGCTGGGCCTGCCCGAGCCCGACGTCCATCTCGGCGTGGGCGCCGGCAGCCACGCCGCCCAGACCGGCCGGATCATGACCGCCTTCGAGGAGCTGCTGGCCACCTCCGAGCCGCGGCTGGTGCTCGTGGTCGGCGACGTCAACTCGACCCTGGCGGCGGCCGTCGTCTCGGCCAAGGCCGGGATTCCTCTGGCTCATGTCGAGGCGGGCCTTCGAAGCTTCGACCGCCGCATGCCCGAGGAAATCAACCGGATCGTGACCGACGCCCTGTCCAGCTACCTGTTTACGACGGAAGACGACGCCGTGGCGAACCTTCGGCACGAGGGCGTGAGCGACGATCGCATCTTCATGGTCGGCAACGTCATGATCGACACCCTGACCGCACTCATGCCGCGAGTGGCCGCCCGCCGAATGGCAGCCGAGCTTGGGCTGGGCCCGCGCAGCTACGGTGTCGTCACTCTCCACCGACCCTCGAACGTGGATGCGCGGCCTTCGCTCGAGCGGCTCGCCGAGGCCCTGGTGAGGATTGCGTCGAGGCTGCCCCTGGTCTTCCCGGCACACCCGAGAACTGCCGAGCGGTTGGCCGCCGCCGGGCTGGACGGCCGCCTCCGCGAGTCGGGTGTCCGGCTGGTCGAGCCGATGGCGTATGTGGAGTTCATCAGCCTGGTGTCCGAGGCGCGCTTCGTGCTGACGGACTCCGGCGGGATCCAGGAGGAGACGACCGTTCTCGGCGTGCCGTGTCTGACCCTTCGCGACAATACCGAGCGGCCGGTCACCATCCGGCTGGGGACGAACCGGCTGATCGGTTCAGACCCGAATGGGGCCGTGGCTGCCGTCGACGCGGTTCTCTCCGAATCGCCGGGCCGAGCCGTAGTGCCACCGCTGTGGGACGGCAGGGCCGCGGAGCGGATCGTCGACATCCTGGCCGGGCTGGAGTGGCGGCCGTACGGAGGCGAACAGCCGAAACCCCTTGAGCGCCGGCCGTCCGCGGGAGCGGCCGGATCGCCCGATACTCGCGGCGGCCCATCTATCCCCCTTTCCTCAACTGCCCAATCGAGATGACGGAGGAGCGGTGAAACCGGATCGCACGGTCGGCGTCGTAGGCCTCGGCTACGTCGGCTTGCCCCTCGCGCTGGGCTTCGTCGAGGCCGGCCTGACGGTGGTCGGAGTCGACACCAGCCCGCAGAGAGTCGCCGAGCTCAACGCCGGCCACTCGCCGATCGACGACATTACGGACGAACGCCTCCGCAACGGGCTCGCGTCGGGCCTGACCGTTCGTGCCGCCGACGCGGCCGCTCTCGCCGGCGTCGATGCGATGTTCGTTTGCGTGCCGACGCCGATAACCGGGTCCAAAGACCCGGACCTGGGGCCGGTCATCTCTGCCGCGACGCTGGTTCGGGGCGCGCTCCGCGCCGGCCAGCTCGTCATCCTCCAATCGACCACCTTCCCGGGGACCACCAACGGCCCGTTCCGGGAGGAGCTGGAACGCTCCGGATTGATCGCCGGCCGGGACTTCGACCTTGCCTTCGCCCCCGAGCGGGTCAACCCGGGGGACCCGGCGAGTTCCGGCAAGCGCGTGCCCCGGCTGGTCGGCGGAACCACGCCCGCTGCCACCGAACGGGCCAGGCGGCTCTTCGAGAACGTCAACGCCACCGTCGTGCCGCTCTCCTCGCCGGATGCCGCGGAGATGGCGAAGCTTCTCGAGAACGTCTTCCGCAACATCAACATCGCCTTCGTCAATCAACTGGCGCTGCTGTGCGAGCGAATGGGCCTCGACGTATGGGAAGTGATCGACGCCGCGGCCACCAAGCCGTTCGGGTTCATGGCCTTCCGGCCTGGTCCGGGCGTCGGCGGCCACTGCATCCCGGTCGATCCCTATTACCTCTCGTGGCGAGCGCGCGAGTTCAACTTCGTCGAACGCTTCATTGAGCTGGCCGGCGACATCAACCTGGCCATGCCCCGCCACGTGGTCGAACTGGCTGCCGACGCGCTGAACGAGCGCGGCCTGGCCATCAAGGGCGCCCGAATCGGCGTACTAGGTGTCGCCTTCAAGCCGGACGTGCAGGATGCGCGCAACACCCCGGCGGCCGACGTGGTCGCGGAGTTGCGGGCCAGAGGGGCAGTCGTCTCCTACCACGATCCCCTGGTTGAGGAGCTGCGCGACGCGTCTGGCGGCGTTCTCCGCTCCGTTCCACTCGACGACCTTTTGCTCAACTCGGAGTTGCTGATCGTCGTGACCCCGCACAGCTCCCTCGATTGGGCCGCGATCTACGACCGGGCAGACCTCGTGGTCGACGCGGTGAACAGTTCGCGCGGACGCGTCCGAAGGGCCGGGCAGGTACTCAGGCTCGGAGCCGGCTGGGCCGCCCCGGACGCGCCGTCCGACGTCGCGAGGGTCGATAACTAGCCACCGACCTCAGTCCTGCCGGGGCGCCGGCATTCATCGGCGGCGCCGCCGCCGGGCCGCCAGCTCGCGATACAGGCCTTCCATCTCGGCCATGCTGGCTCTCTGGTCCGCCCTGGCCTCGACGGCGGCAAGGCCGCGGGAGGCCAGCTTCGACCGTTCGGCGGTGGAGCGCGCCAGGACGGCCGACAAAGCCGCCGCGGTTGCGTCGACGTCGCCGACAGGGACGAGGCACTCGGGATCCAGCTCGGTCAGCCACTCCCGGTTCGGGGGCAGGTCGGACGCGACGATGGGCCGGCCCGAAGCCAGCGCCTCGACGACCGTATTCGGTCCGCCGTCCGAAGTCGGTACCGACACGACGACGTCGGCCAGGCGGTACAGGTCCGGCACCTCGGCCTCGGCGACCGCCGGCACGATGCGCAGACGCTCCGCCACTCCCAGCGACGCCGCCCTCCGGACCAGGGCCTCCACGTCTGGCTCCCTGGCGAGGTACCGGGTCATCAGCAGCAGCGTGTCCTGAGGGAGGCGCGCGAACGCGTCCACGACCACGTCCTGCCGGTACAGCGGCGCGATGACCCGCGGAGACAGGACGATCCGGGCGTCGCCGAGGTCGAGCCCGGAACGCAGTTCCGCCGGCGGCGGTCCCGGGTGGAACCGCTCCGTGTTGACACCGATATGGATGTAGCGGGTCCGCTCCGATCGCGCCCCGGCCGCGATGGCCGCCTTCACCAGGTGTTCCGAGCCGCCGGTGACGAGTTCGGCGCCGCGCAGCGCAAGCCACGTGTAACCGCGCCGCCGCCAGTTCGAGTGCGGCAGGATCAACACGTCGGAGCCCCATGCGGTGATGGCGTAGGGCCGGAACCGCGAGAGCCACGCCGCCAGGCCGTAGCGGGAGACCGACTGTGAGTGGAGCACGTCCGGATCCAGCTCGTCGAGGACACGGTGCAGCGATCGAGACGCGGCGATGAACGCGGCTCCCCGGAGAGGGTTCCCGCGCCAGCCACGGAATGTGTGCACCCGAACCCGCGGATCGTCCGCCGTCGTTATGGGATTCGTATCCGGGGTGAGGATATGCATCTCGTGGCCCATGCCCGCGAAGAACCCGGCCCAACGGCGCGTGTGGACGCTGCCGGCATCGCCCAGCAGGACGATCCGAAGTGGCCTATCGGCGGCGGCGCCGCTCATGCCGGCCTGCTCGGAGGCCATGCGGCAGGCCGCACCGCGCCGGCCGGCGCCTCGGTCCGGTCAGTCATCGGCAGCGGTCTCGGCGGCGGCCGGGCTGCCGGCCGGGGCCAGAGTCTCGATCACCGTCCGGGCTCTGGCGTCCCAGGTAGCCGCCGCCGAGGTGGCGAAGGATCGGGCGTTGGTCGCCAGGCGGCGGGCGGCGGCGACGTCCAGGAGCGGCACGAGCAGGCCCTCGGCCAGACCTTCCGGCGTGGCCGGCGTGGCGATTCCGGCCCTGCTCGCATCGAGGACGAGCTTGACTTCGGTCGTGCCCGTGGCTACGACCGGCTTGCCGTAGCTGAGGTAGTCCCACAGCTTGATCGGCACGACGAAGTCCGTGTATTCGGTGATCGGCCGCGGGATGACGCAGACGCGCGCATCGCGAAGGAGTTCGACGAGGCCGTCGCGGCCGGTCTTGCGTACGTCGACGAAAGGCGGCAGCGCGGCCCTTCTCTCCGGTGAGAGGTCCGGCCCGACGACGAGCAGGCTCGCCTCGGGACAGCGGGCCCTGACCAGGGTCATGGCCTCGACCAGCATGTCGAAGCCGTCGGCCCAGCCGTTACCGCCCACGTAGGCCACCAGAGGCCTGTCGCCGGCGCCCAGATCCGGCGAAGCCGGGTCGGTACCCGGAGGAAGCAAGACCGGCCGTCTCAGGTGGAGCGCTTCCCCCAGGCCCATCGACTGCACGTACCGAACAGTCGCGATCCGGGCGAGGAGCGGCTTGGTCAGCCGCCAGGCCCAATCGGTCAGTACCTGACGGCGGTGCTGGCGTGGATAGGTATCTCGATACAGCTGGTACGCATCGCGGAAGTACACCCCAACCGGCCGGCGCAGCAGCCGCATCAAGGCCAGGAATGCCAGGTCGGTGGGCATGGCGCTCGTCGTCGCCGATTCGACATAGACCGCTCCCACCCGGTAGTGGCCGCCCGACGCCAGCCAACGGACGGAGGCCGCGGCCCGGGCCAGGCGCCCGCCCACAACTCGCTCCGTGTGGACTTGCCGCGAGAGCGCGCCGGCCATCATGGTTATCCGGACCTGGGGAGCGCTCCGCACCGTGGAGACGTCATACATCCCGTAGAGCAGGATTCCGTCGGGCCGCCGGCCGGGAACTCGGGCCGGGTTCTTGCCACCGATGCGGGCCGATGTGTTGGATCCGCGCATTCGGCCCTCCTGATTCACGACGACTGGCGCCGTCGATCATATGTCATAGACTCCCTCGCTCGACGCGGCGGCCCTGGCAGCGATCTGGGCCGCCGGGAAGGCCGGAACCGCGCGTCCAGCGATGCTGCCGACCCAAAGGCGATAATGACGCCGATAGCTGTCGTCCTGCGACTCGGACTCGCCCATACAGATCGGCTGCCGAGGAGACCATCTCATGACCGACTTCTGGACCTCGCGCCGTGTGACCGTCACGGGCGGGGCTGGCTTCCTGTACGAGGCTCACAAGGCCGCGGCCGCCCGGTGACTCGGCGATCTCAGGAGTTGCGCCCGCGGTCGACGCTCGAGTAGTTGCGCCAGAAGCAATATGGTGTCCGGTCCGCGACTGCCACCGGCCAGACGGCATTGACCCGCATCTGGAAGTCGCGATCCGAGTAAGGAACAACGCGGTCCTTCTTGTTGACCCGATATCCGCCGACGACCGCCCATGCAACCTTGAGGAATGTCGACGTGGAGTGGGTCATGTTCAGATCGGTCGGCAGCCGGTATCCCGGGACTTCCTGCGGTCGCCGGTAGACCAGCGGCAGATCCGGAGGCGCGTAGGCAGTGCTGGCCTTCGCGGCAGAAGCCAGTGCGTCGTCGCCGCTCAAAATTAGACAGGTAGCTCCGATCAAGGCCACGTCACGATGCCGGCTGAAGTAGGCGAGCATGGATTCGACGGCGTCCTCCATGAGGTAGTCGTCGTCGTTGAGGATCATGATCAGGTCGCTCGAAGCGGCCGCGATACCACGGTTGAGGCTGGCCGCCTGCCCGAGGTTGCGATCGTTGACGAGCAGCTCGAGCCGGCCCCCGGCAGGCCAGGGGTGCGCGGCGATGAACTCCCCGATGATCTCGCCCGTCGCGTCGGGCGAGCAGTCGTCAACGAAGATGACCTCGTTGGGCAACCTGGTCTGGGCGAGGATGCTTTCGAGAGCGTCGGGCAGGAAGCCAGCATGCTTGTAGCAGGGCACGACCAGGGCCAGAGAGGACGGCGCCTCCCGCGGCAGAACGACGGGCAGCTCGCCGCCAACCTCCCGCAAGAACCGGTTCAATCGGGATTGGGAGACGTCCGAGAGCTTCAAGCGTCGCCTCACCCGGGCCTTCATGGTGGCCGGGCGCAGGCCGCGGTGGCGCAAGGACGGGAGCTTCACGGCGGCGATGCTAGCAGGCGACCCGCCGTGACGCATGGGAGTCAGAATCGCCTCGGCTCGGTGGTTCGATACAATGGCGCCCCCGAGGGCCGCGGCTCCACAGGCCCACAGCCTCGAGGAGGCACCAAGAGCGTGGACCGGATTCCTGCCACCAGACCGACCGGACGATCGATGCCTCAGCAAGAGGACCCAGGCTCCGCTCCGCTCGTCTCGATCGTGACTCCCTCGTTCAACCAGGGTGAGTTCATCTCCGACGCGATCGAATCGGTCCTCGCCCAGGACTATCCGAGGATCGAGTACGTCGTCATGGACGGTGGCAGCACGGACTCGACTCTGGATGTATTGCGCGGCTACGGCGACCGCGTCCGCTGGACATCGGGACCGGATGCCGGCCAGTCCGACGCCATCCACCGGGGCTTCCTGGCCGGCTCGGGCAAGTACATCGCGTGGCTCAATTCGGATGACCGGTACGTGCCCGGAGCCATTGCGACGGCAGTGGAAGAGCTGGAGGCCAACCCCTCGGCGGCGTTCGTCTACGGACTGGGCGAATTCATGGATCGCGACGGAACCGTGATCGGGCCCTGCTCGATGATCGAGCCGTGGAGCCTGGAGCGGCTCCTGGGAAGTCTCAACATGGTGCTGCAGCCGGCGACCCTGTTCCGCCGCGATGCGTACGAGGCGATCGGGGGGCTGGACACGTCCCTGCACTACTGCATGGACTACGACCTGTGGATCAGGCTCGGGTCCAAGTATCCCGTCCGGTTCCTGCCCCGGCTGCTGGCCCAGGCTCGCGTCTACGCTGACACGAAGACAGCCAGCGGGGCCTTGCCGCGGATGGAAGAGATGGAGAGGGTCATCCATCGCAACGGCCGGCGGCTCTTGCCAAAGGGCTTTCGACGCCAGATGTACGTCGAACTTCGACGCGCCGCCGCAACGGCATTCAGGGAGCGGCAGTTCGGACGCACTGCCAGGCTTGCGGTACGCACGATCCCATACGCGGCGGGTGCGGCGATGTGGACTCTGCGGAGACTCGCTTCAGGGCACTAGACTGCGTTTGGCTGGCTGTTCGTTCTGCGCCAACCGCATTGACGATCGTGCCACGACCCGGGCTGCCCCGTTCAATAAATCGACTGCCGCGGAGACCATCTCATGACCGATTTCTGGACCTCGCGCCGTGTGACCGTCACGGGCGGGGCTGGCTTCCTTGGCAGCGCCGTCGTGGCCCGATTGCGCGAGGCCGGAGCCACGGAGATCTTCGTCCCCCGGAGCTCCGAGTACGACCTGCGTACTCGGGACGGCATCGCCCGTTCCCTGGCGGACGGGAAGCCGGATCTCATCATTCATCTCGCGGCGGTCGTCGGCGGGATAGGTGCCAATCGGGAGAACCCGGGTCGCTTTTTCTACGAGAACGCGATCATGGGCATCGAGCTGATGGAGCAGGCCCGCCTGGCCGGGGTCACCAAGTTCGTCGGCGTCGGCACGGTCTGCTCGTACCCGAAGTTCACCCCGGTACCTTTCCACGAGGACGACCTGTGGAACGGGTACCCGGAGGAGACGAACGCACCGTACGGGCTGGCCAAGAAGATGCTGCTCGTCCAGGGCCAGGCGTACCGGGAGCAGTACGGCTTCGATGCGATCCACCTGCTGCCGGTGAATTTGTACGGGCCCGGCGACAACTTCGACCCGGCCAGCTCCCACGTGATCCCGGCGCTGATCCGCAAGTGCGTCGAGGCTCGCGACCGCGGCGACGCGTACATCGAGGCCTGGGGCACGGGCGCCGCCTCGCGTGAGTTTCTGTACGTCGACGACGCCGCCCGTGGCATCGTCCTCGCCGCCGAGAAGTACGACGGGGCGGACCCGGTGAACCTCGGAGTGGGCAGCGAGATAACCATCCGCGACCTGACCGAGTTGATCGTGCGCCTGACCGGCTTCAAAGGCGAGATCCGCTGGGACGCCACGAAGCCGAACGGCCAGCCCCGACGGGCCCTGGACACGTCGCGCGCACGCGAAAGGTTCGGGTTCGATGCGGCCACTTCCTTCGAGGACGGCCTGCGGCGGACGATTGAGTGGTACGAGGTTCACAAGGCCGCGGCCGCTCGCTGATCGGCGATCCCAGGAGTTGCGCCCGCGGTCGACGCGCGAGTCGCGTCGGGCGAGTGGTCGTCGACGAAGAGGACCTCGTCGGGACGGCGCGTCTGAGCGACGATGCTTTCCAGGGCGTCGGGCGGGAAGCCAGCATGCTTGTAGCGAGGAAATGTCCGAGGCGAGCGTCCGAAACCTGCGGGAGTCCCC
Source organism: uncultured Chloroflexia bacterium (assembly GCA_963789725.1). Taxonomy (GTDB): domain Bacteria; phylum Chloroflexota; class Limnocylindria; order Limnocylindrales; family CSP1-4; genus Fen-1039. Next base: position 290,349 of record CAWBLU010000004.1, on the reverse strand, counting down.
GTCGCCGCCGGACCTTCGCCAGCAGGGTGGCCAGCCCCAAGCCCCTGGCGAGGGGGTTGTGGATTCGCACGGTGGCGATGCCAGCAGACAAGGCCGGGCCGGAGTGCCGGGCGGTCGGTCCGCTACAATATCGGCCACTCAGGGGCTTGGATTGCGGGGCCCGATGACGACCCGGAGGTTGATTACGAGAGAATACCGTGGGAGTGGCGCCGGCTCGCGGACACCCCTGCACCGACCCACATCAGCCACCTGGCGATAATGCCCGCCTATATGCGCGAAGACCGTCTCGTTGACGGGCGCCGTTCGGATTCGCCGAACCCGGCGGCGGCTCGTTGTCGAGCCCGCGAGTGAGCGGTTTGGTCTCAGTCACCCCGGTGGAACCCCGACACGATTCGTTGATTCAGCGTCTGGCGCGATATCGCCGCCTGCTTCGCCTGAGGCCTTTTGACACGTCGACCGAACAGGGCCGTTCGGACGAACGCTACCGCCGCATCGCCTGGTCGACGGCAATGTCCATGGCCGCTCGCGTTATCGGGATTCTCACGGGGCTGATCTCGGTTCCCCTGCTCTTCTCGTTCCTCGGCACGGACACCGCCGGCCAGGACCGCATGGGCATCTGGTTCCAGATGAGTTCGTTTGTCGCGCTCCTTGGACCGCTGGATCTGGGCATCGGCTTGGGTCTTCTGACCATCGTCTCGGACGCCTACGGCCGGGACGACAGGAAGAGCGCCCAGCAGGCTATCTCGACGGCCTTGGCGATGCTGAGCATGATTGCCTCCATCGCCGTAGTCGTGTTCGGCATCGCCTTCTTCCTGGTCCCCTGGGCACGCGTGTTCAACGTGACGACGCAGCCCGCCATCTCCGAGGCCGGCCCGGCGGCGGCGATCCTGTTCGGGTCGTTCGCGCTGGGGCTGCCGCTGGGAATCGTCGGCCAGGTGCAACTGGCACACCAGGCCGGCTATATCTCGAGAGCCTGGGCGATCGTCGGCAACCTCGGCTCGTTCGTCGGGCTCCTTGTGATTATCGCCCTCCACGGCAGCCTGCCGATGCTAGTGCTGGCGCTGACCGGGGCCGGCCTCGTCACGGCATTCCTGAACGGCTGGTTCCTGTTCCGGCGGCAGCGGCCCTGGCTGATGCCTCGACTCCGAGACGCCGACTTACGCACCGCCCGCCCGCTCCTGAAGACGGGAGCATTGTTCCTGGTGCTCCAGATCTCGGGCCTGCTCGCCTACTCATTGGACAACGTCGTCATCGCCCAGATCATGGGGTCGGACGCCGTCTCGCAGTACGCCACCCCGAACAAGCTCTTCGTGCTCGCCCCGACGCTCCTTTCGTACGTGCTCGTGCCGCTCTGGCCGGCCTACCGGGAATCGCTGGCACGTGGGGACGGGGGCTGGGTCAGGCGGACGCTTCGACGGTCTATCACGCTGGCCGCGGTGATCAACATCCCCAGTGCGCTGATCCTCGTGGTTGCCGGACCATTCATTCTCCACCTGTGGCTGGGAGACAAGGCCTACGAGATCGTCCACCCGACGACGCTCCTGCTCGTTGGCTTCGGCACGTGGACGATCATGAACACGCTCAACGGACCGTTCGCGATGCTCCTCAATGGGGCCAATGTAGTGGGCTTCCAGGCGGTCGGATCCACCCTGATGGCCATCGCCAACGTGACGCTGTCGATCATCCTGGTCCAGCACATTGGCGTCGCCGGAGCCGTGTATGGCAGCGTGATTGCCCAGTTCTTCTTCATCCTGCTGCCGCAGATCTGGTACGTGCGGCGCTTCCTCAGACGGCTACCGACCAGGCTTCAGGAGGCACAGTCCAAAGCGTGAGTCCCGCCGTCCTCACCCCAGTAGATCCGGTCGCCCAGGTGCCAGGACGAGTGCATCTGATCTTCCCCCATGGGAGCAGGACCGCCGCGCCGGACTCCATCGGACGAGAGCTTGGGCGCCGACTGGAACGCCGCTACAAGGTCATCTATTACGAATGGTCCTTCAAAGGCGTCATCGACCCCAAGCCGGGCGACATACTCATCGGCCACCCCCATCCCGACCCAAAGACGGTCTTCCGCCGCTCGCTCGGCCGGCCCGGGTGGAGGCGTCGGCTGATGCTTGCGCCGTTCAATCATGGCGACATGAGACAGATAGCGTTCGAGGACTCCGTCCTGCCCGGGTGCGACCTCTTCCTCGCCATCACGGGCCCTCACTGGTTTCGAACGATCGGTGAGTCCCGCTGTTCGCACTGGCAGCCCAAGATGCGCCACCTGGACATGGCCGTAGTCCGCGCCGACTACCCGCCCATCAAAAGCTCGTTCTCCCCGCCCGGCCGGCGTCGCGTCCTCTATATCGGCCACTCCGGTCGCGGCAAGAACACGCCCTACCTGTCGAAGATCGCGGCTCTCCTTCCGGACATCGAATTCGCCTGGGTGGGCAGGGGCGCGCGGCCTATCGATGGCCTGAAGGCCCTGGGCTTCATCGACTACGACTCTATCGCCGGCCGCGAGATCCTCGCCGGGTACGACATCTTCCTGACCGTCGGCAACGCCAATTCCAATCCGACGACGATCCTGGAGGCAATGTCCTGGGGCATGATCCCAGTCTGCACGCCGACCAGTGGCTACTCGGGCATCGAGAGTATCGTCAACGTCCCCGTCGACGACGCCGAGGTGGCGGCCGAGGTGTTGAGCGGCCTTATCTCAGCCGACGAATCCGATCTGCGCGCCATCCAGGCGACGAACTGGCGGCTGCTTGGCCAGCACTACACGTGGGACCGCTTCGCCGACCAGGTCCTCGATGCCATCGAGTCGGCGGAGTCCCCCCCTCTGCTGCCGGAATCGCCGAGGCGGCGACTCCACTTCGCGTACTGGGAAATGACATCGCCCTACAGCCGGATCCGCTACGGCTGGCCGAGATTGTTCATGTGGGGAGCCAGGCAAGCCTTGTCTCGATTACGGCGTTCGTTGAGACACTTCCGGGCGGGCAGGACCCGATGATCGGGTGCCGACGCGAGCTTGTTCCGTGTTGACGACGGACGAGGCGATTCGCCAGCTCCGGGCCGATCCGAACTGCGCCGACCTGGTCCGGGATGCCTACATCGGCCGGGACGTGGCCAATTCCGCACGGCGTTTCGGCGAGTCGGGCGAATTCGCCGAGGTCCGGCGAATTCTCGGCAAGAGTGTGGCCGGGGCGACGGTGCTGGACTTGGGCGCGGGCTGCGGGATCGCGTCGCTGGCATTCGTGCGATCCGGAGCAGCCCGCGTGATCGCCGTGGATCCGGACCCCAGCGCCGAAGTCGGCAGGGGCGCCATGGCGAGACTCGCTCGCAACGCGGAATTCGAGATCCTCGACGGGTTCGGCGAGGCCATACCACTTGACGACTCGAGCGTCGACATCGTGTACTGCCGCCAGGTGCTCCACCACGCCCAAGACCTGCCCCAGGTCCTGCAGGAATGCGCTCGCGTCGTCAAGCCCGGCGGGATCGTCCTGGCCTGCCGCGAGCACGTGGTTGACGACGACGAGCAGCTGGCCCGCTTTCTGGCCGAGCATCCCGTCAATCGTCTCGCCGGCGGCGAGAACGCGCACAGACTCGGCGAGTATCTCGCCGCGATCACGGGTGCCGGTCTGAAGATCGATCGAGTCTACGGACCGTGGCGCTCCGTCATCAACGCCTTCCCCGGCGTCCGAACGCAACGCGAGCTCGAAGCCCTACCGGAGTCCAGGCTGGCCGGCCGGTTCGGCCTGGCGGGCAGGCTGGCGGTGCGCTTCCCGGGCGTCAAGGAGCTGATGTGGCGCCGCATCGACAAGCGCATCGCGGGGCGCATGTACTCGTTCCTGGCTCACCGCCCGAGTACAAGATGACCGTGCGCGCCCAATCCTTCCCTCTGCGCGTCTGTATCGACGCTCGGCTGGTCAGCGGCGATCGAGGCGGTGTCGAACAAGTCGTCATCGGCCTGGCGAGCGGTCTGTCCCGTCTCGATGATGGCGACGAGCGGTACCTGTTTCTCGTGGACGCCGGCCACACGGCCTGGCTGGAGCCGTTTGTCTTTGGGCCCAGTTCGCTACTGGTCTCGGGAAGAAACGCGCAAGCTGGTGGCCGGAGGCTGGGTTTCAAGGGCGCGCTTCGCAAGGTCGTCAAGACCGCCATTCCCGCGCCAATTCGCGGCGCGATCCGGAGCCGGCTGGTGGATTCAGGGACCCTGCTGTGGTCGGACGGAACGATCGAGCGAGCCGGCGTGAACGTCCTCCATTTCCCGATGCAGATCGGCTTCCGGACCTCCGTCCCGACGATCTTCGCGCCGCACGATCTCCAGCACCTCCACCTGCCGCAGTTCTTTTCGCGGGCTCAGATCGCCAAACGAGAGAAGACTTACCGAGCCCTGTGTGAGAGAGCCGCCCTGGTGACGGTTATGAGCTCGTGGGGGCGAGACGACATCGTAGCCAGATACCGGCTTCCCCCGGAGAAAGTGCTGATCGTGCCCGGGGCCCCCGCCATCGAGGCCTACGAGAACCCCACCGAAGCCGCCACGTCGGCGGTGCGAGATCGCTTCGGCCTGGCCGGGCCCTTCGCACTGTACCCGGCGAAGGCATGGCCGCACAAGAACCATCTCCGCCTCGTCGCCGCGCTCAAGGTCCTTCGCCAACGTGGCATCGAGGTACCGGTCGTCCTGACCGGAGCGCAACGAGGCCTCGAGATTCCGGTTCTGGCCGAGGCCGAGGCGCTATCAGTCCAGGACCTTGTCCGTTTCGTAGGTTACGTGACCCCGGACGAGTTGAGCGCGCTCTACCGGATGGCGCGCCTGATGGTCTTTCCGACGCTCTTCGAAGGCTGGGGCCTCCCGGTCGTGGAGGCCATGCTGGCCGGTGTGCCGGTGGTCTGCTCGAACGTGACGTGCCTTCCGGACGTCACCGCCGGGGCGGCAGAACTGTTCGACCCGCTGGATGAGGCGGCAATGGCAGATTCGATTGCGCGGGTCTGGCAGGACGATCGATTGCGCGAGGACCTGATCTCGGCCGGGCATGCTCGGGCTGCTCGATTCTCCTGGGGCCGGTCCGCGCGCATGTTCCGGGCCGCGTATCGAAAGCTGGGAGGCCGCGAACTCACGGCGGAGGACCGGGCGCTCCTCGACTCTCCACCGGTAGCCTGACCCTAGGCGGGACAGGTGTTGGCGGGTGCCGGCTTGCCGCTCCAGAGGCTGTCCTGACCGAACAACTGCTTGGACAGCTCGGCGAGTTTGGCGGTGAACAGGCAGACCGCGCCGCTCGGCAGATACTGGGAGTAGCCGGCCGAGGGGCTCAATACGACCTGCTGGAAGCTGCTGCTCGGAACGTCCTGCCCAATGGCTATGTAGTCGGCGACCTCGACCGCCGGGAACGTGGTGCTGACGCTCGCCTCGAGTGTCGTGAGAACGTTGGGGAGGTTGAGGATCTGCTGCGGCTGAGCCATCTTGTGCAGCAGATCGACGAGGACCTCCTGCTGTCGCGAAGAGCGCCCGAAGTCATTGTCGCCGGCGCTCTTGCGGGATCTGACGTAGGCCAGCGCCTGCTTGCCGTCCAGATGCTGCGGTCCGGCAGCCAGCTTGAAACCGAAATGGACGTAGTCCAGCCAATCGTAGAAGGGGTCGTTGATCGCGGTCGGGTTCACGACGTCGATCCCGCCAACCGTATCGATCAGCTTGACGAAGCCGCCGAGATCCATCGCCGCGTAGTAATCGATGTGGATCCCCACGAGGTAGCCGATCTCGTTGACGAGCGTCATGTAGGGGCTATCGGGCGACCCCCCTATTCCGCCTTTGGCGACGTTGGTTGGAACGGAGTTGAGCCGCAGCCACGTCGGCACTACCTGGTGCTTGCCGAAATAGAGCGGGAAGCTCGTACTGTCGCGCGGGACACTGAGCATCTGGACCGAGTTGGTCACAGGGTCGTAACTGACCACCATCAGCGAGTCGTACAGGATCTCGCCTCTGCCTGGAGCGGCGTCGAAGCCGGTCAGCAGGATCGTGACGCGCTTGTCGATCGACGGCGCCGGGATGGGGGTAGCGGTCGCACCAGGCGATGAACCCGAGTTCGGATCGATCGTTGGCACCGGCGTGGTCAGGTCGACGAGCGACGAAGGACCGGGCGTGGAGAACACGTGAGAAGTCGCAGCCGAGGTCTCGGCCAGCAGAAACCCGGCGCTAGCGTGGCTGATCGCGATGACTGCGGCAAGGGCAATCACGACGGCCCGATCCCGCGTCTTGCGGGCCCGGGGTCGATCGCCACCGATGAACGCGTGGGCCACGGACCCCAGCCTCCAGAGGCCGAGCAGCACCACCAGCACGGCGGCGGCGCGGCTGAAACCGGGATCGACGAAGCGCGCGACAAAGACTACCGGGCCGCGGCGCAGCTCGTAGGCGACGAGCAGGGCCACCAGAAGCGCCGGCAGCGCGAAGATCGCCGCGGCGCGGCGATTGCGGAGGTAGAGCTGTCCCAGGCCCGGCCACAAGAAGGAGAGGGCTGCAGCCAGAGAAGGCGACCGCCCGCGACCCCTCGCAGCCGTCTCGTCGGTATCCAAATCGAGCGGACTTTATCACACGCGGCCGAAGAGGTCGTCCGGACGCCTACACGGGCGGCGCCTCCGAACCCGCCGGCTGCCTGAGCATCGCGAGAGCCCTCACCGCGGTCCACAATCACCAGTCAGCGTCCGGCAGCTCCCGGCGAGTCATGGCCGTAGCGGAAGCTCGAGGCTTCCGGCCGGGCAAGCCATTCCGCGAGCGTCTGCGCGGTTTCGTCCTTGGCCGACAAGCGAGGCCGCTCGACGGGCCAGTCGATCCCGATGGCTGGGTCGTTCCAGCGAATCCCCGACTCAGTAGCCTTGTTGTAGGTGCCCGTAGTCAGGTACTCGATCTCCGCGAACTCGGATAGCACGCAGAAGCCGCGGGCGAAACTGGCCGGTGCCCACAGCTGACGCGGCTCTTCGGCCGCCATCTCGACGCTCACCCACTTGCCCAGCGTCGGCGAGCCCGGCCGGATGTCCACTGCCACCAGGAAGGCTCGACCTTGAGTCACCCGCATCAGCTTCCCCATCGGGGGATCCCACTGGAAGTGCAGACCCCTGACGACGCCCCTCTGCGAGCGAGAGTGGTTGAGCTGGAGAAACCGGTCGGGCAGGCCGAGTTCCGCGAACAGGTCCTGCCGGTAGACCTCCATGAAGAAGCCCCGATCGTCGGGAAAGGCCTTCGGGACGACGATCTTGACCTCCGCGAGCGCGGTCGGTTCGATGGTGAAGGGCATCGGCCTCGTGTTCCGTCCTTGGCGACGTCGATGGAAGCCGCCGCCCGGCACTCCTTGGCCGGGGTAATCGTGCCTCCCTGTCCAGAAGCTACCACAGCGCGATCCGGGGGCTGTTGCGCTACGGGCGTTACCGAGGGATACTCCGCGTCTGGGCCGGGGAGGACTCGAGTGCCCAACGAGGAGGCTAGGTCGGATGATTCGCCGCTACGCCGCGGTCTTGAGACTGACTCTGGCGGCTGCGGACACGGTCCTGGCCGTGTTCGTCGTCTTCGTAGCCACCAACGTCCGGTACGGGCAGACGTCCGGCTGGCCGCTGGACGTATCCAGTTCGTTGCCGAACGCAAACCTCGCGGCTGCCCTCTTCGTCGCGATGTGGATTGCCGTCCTGTGGATGCACGGCCTGTACCGCAGCCGCGTCAGATGGACCAGGCGCGGGGACATCGTCGCCGTCCTGAGGGCCACCCTGGTGCAGCTCGCCCTCACTCTGAGCTTGCTCTTCTTGTTCAAGCTGCCGGACGTGAGCCGCCTGCTCCTGGTCGTCGTGTTTCCCTCACTCGCCGCGGCTGCGATCCTCACTCGAATCGCCGTCCGCCAGATCCTCGTTCTCGCGCGGGACCACGGTCGCAACGTCCGGTACATGCTGGTCCTTGGCGCGAACTCGAGGGCCCAGGCCTTTGCCGACCTGGTCGAAAGCCACCCCGAGCTCGGGCTGGTCGTGCTGGGCCACCTCAAGGCCGACAAGTCGGATGCCGGCGTTGTGCTGGGTCGCCCTCTCCTGGGCATGCTGGACGATCTGGAGCAGGTGCTACACAGCCAGATCGTCGACGAGGTCGCGATCTGCCTCCCATTCTCCATGGAGAATCTGATCGAGCAGGCCGTCTACACCTGCGAGCAGGAGGGCAAGGTCGTCAGGATTCCGGTCGCCCCGATCGAGCGGGTGCTCACCGCGGCGCGGCTGGAAAGCATCGACGGAATCGGCGTCTACTCTCTGGCCAACGGACCGGATCGAGTCGCGAGTCTGGCGCTCAAGCGGCTCATGGACGTCGTCGGTGCCGGCCTGGTCACGGTCCTTATGTCCCCGGTCATGCTCACCCTCGCGCTCGCGATCAAGCTCGACTCGAAGGGCCCGGTTTTTTTCCGCCAGGAGCGGGTCGGGCTCCACGGCCGGCCGTTCCAGGTGGTCAAGTTCCGGAGCATGTGCAGCGATGCCGAAGATAGACTGCTGAATCTGCTGGCCGACAACGAGATCAACGGCCATGCCTTCAAGCTGGCCAACGATCCCAGGACGACCCGGATTGGGCGATTCCTGCGTCGCACGTCGCTGGACGAGCTGCCGCAGCTGTGGAACGTCCTGCGCGGCGAGATGAGCCTGGTGGGGCCGCGGCCGCCGCTTCCGAGCGAGGTCGCCCGATACGACGTCTGGCATCGTCGCCGCCTGTCGATGAAGCCCGGCATGACGGGTCTCTGGCAGGTGGGGGCGCGTCACGAACCGGAGTTCGACCGCTGGGTGGAGCAGGACCTCGAGTACATCGACAGCTGGTCGCTGTGGCTTGATTTCAAGATCATCGCCAGAACTGTGCCGGCCGTGCTGATCGGCACTGGGCGGTAGCGGCTCGCCGGCGCGTCCCGGCACGAGACATCGACGCCAACGTGGCCGGCCGGCCACCATCCGAATGCACCGGGGGCCCGAGTACGTTGGTTCGGCTGCCCAATCATCCGCTCCCAGGTAGGATCGGTCCGGCCGGAAGACAGAGCGCGGCTTGCCTGTCATCGCTAGCCGGCCGGCATCCGTACGCGGCGGCGCGGGTCTTCCGGCCACCCCGCCCGACCGCCCAACGGCCGTCCGCGGCTGGTGGCGATGCTAGGATTGGCATCGCGGCTCGCTCGGGGGAGGTCGCCTTTACCGTCTGACAAACCACCGGCTGGCCGATCAGCCGCATCGCATGCAATCGCTTCGTACGTTGGAGCGAATCGCACGGATCGTGGCCGTAGGCCCCGCGCGGGCGTCTGGTCACCCTCCTTCGGATGAGGACCGTCAATGTTCGATAGCCTGCCGGTGCCGACCCTCCCGTCGCTGACGCCGGGACGTCTTGGGGCCCGGCGCACTCCGCGGGGCGTGCTCGTGCTCGGGTTCGTCGTCGCCTTCGCCACGTCCGCGGGCGTATACGCCACCTCGCCCGCCACCGTGTTCGGCGCCGATCCCACGTCCGACGGCGGAACCTCGATCCAGTATCAGGAGGCGCTTTCACACGCCGCCGAGAAGTACTCGTTTGCCCCAGGCGGCCCCGTGAACGTTCCCTACCGGCCACGGCCCGGAGACACGACGCTGATCGATGGAGCGGCGCCGGTGGCCCTGCCTGCCGCCCGAGGAGTCGCCGAAGTAGCGCCGGCCGCCAGCGCCCCGCTGCTCACTACCCCGAGCGCTATCCCCGGCTCGCTGCGGCGCGAGGTCTTCGGGTTCCTCCCCTACTGGGAGCTCGGCAGTTCGCTGGACTACGCAACCCTCTCGACGATCGCCTACTTCGGCATCGACCTCTACACCGACGGAACGCTCAACAAGTCCGGGAACGGCTGGAACGGCTGGAACGGCAGCACGATGACCTCGATCATCAACAACGCCCACGCCCAGGGTACCCGGGTGGCTCTGACCATCGAGAGTTTCGCCTGGGACAGCGCCGGGGCGGCCGCCCAGACCGCCGTCCTGTCAAATCCCGCCGTCGCCTTGACCGCGGCCAAGCAGATCGCCGCCGAGGTGGGCCGCCGGGGCGCGGACGGCGTGGACCTGGACTTCGAGCCGATCGCGCCGGGCCAGTCGGCAAACTACGTCGCTTTCGTCAGGTCGCTGCGCGCGGAACTGGACAAGGTTCATCCCGGCTACGAGTTGACCTTCTGCGGCACCGGCCACCCTAATACGTACGACCTGGCGAGCTTGACTGCCCCAGGAGCCGCGGACGCGGCCTTCATCATGGGCTACGACTTCCGAGGCGGTAGCCCCGCCACCACAGGCTCGATCGATCCGCTGACGAGCCCATACATCTCCTGGGACCTCACGGATGCGGTGAACGCCTACCTCAGCCAGGCTCCGGCCTCGAAGATCATCCTGGGGCTGCCGTGGTACGGCCACGCCTGGTCCACGGGGACCGCGAACACGGGCAACGTGCCCCCGGCGAGCCCCAGCACGTACGGGCAACCGGCCGCGGTCTACTACTCGACCGCCGCCGGCCTCTCCGCCATGACGGACGGCACCCACATCGGCAAGCAGTACGACACGGTCGAGCAGACTGCCTGGACGGCCTATTACGGATCGTACGGCGGCCTGCCGACGTGGAGGGAGTTGTACTTCGATGATGCGAGGGCCCTTGGCGCCAGGCTGGATGCAATCGACTCCTGGAACCTGCGCGGCCCCGGAATCTGGGCCCTCGGCTACGACAACAACAATGGCAATGGAGATCTCACCGCGGCCATCGCCTCCAAGCTGCAGGTGCATGGAACGACGTACCACCCGCTCAACCCGACTCGCATCCTGGATTCACGCGACGGCACGGGCGGCCTCGCCGGGAAGTTCTCCTCGCATGTGGCCAGAACATTCCAGGTGACCGGCTCTGGTGGAGTACCGGGCAATGCCATTGCTGTCACCGGCAACCTGACCGTGACGAGCCAGACCAGCAACGGGTATCTGTATGCCGGACCGGCGCCGATGAACAACCCGACCAGCTCAACGCTCAACTTCCCCAAGGGCGACGACCGGGCGAACGCGGTAACGGTGGTTCTCGGACCCAGCGGTACGTTGTCGGTCACTTACGCGGCACCGACCCTGGGCCAGACGGCCAACGTTATCTTCGATGTGACGGGCTATTTCCTGGCCGGCACCGACGGTGCGACCTACGTCCCATTGAACCCAAGCCGGATCCTCGACACTCGCGATGGCACCGGCGGCCTGAGCGGCGCATTCACTTCCCACGTGGCCCGGACCCTCCCGGTAGCCGGCGTGGGCGGCGTTCCCGGCACCGCAATCGCGGTCACGGGCAATCTGACGGTGACCAGCCCGACCAGCAACGGCTTCCTGTTCATCGGCCCTGTCGCAGCGAACAACCCGACGAGCTCGACACTCAACTTCCCGCGCGGCGACGCGCGAGCCAACGCCGTGACGGTGGCTCTCGGTGCCGGCGGCACCGTCTCGATCACTTACGCCGCGCCGACGCTGGGGCCGACGGCCGAGGTCGTCTTTGACGTTACGGGCTACTTCTTGCCGGGCGGCGGCGGAGCGCTCTACTACCCTGTGACCCCGACCCGTATCCTCGATACCCGCAACGGAACCGGCGGCCTTCCGGGTGCACTCGCCTCGCATCTGGCGAGATCGTTTGCGGTGGTGGGCGCCGGCGGAGTCCCAGCCGGCGCCAGCGCCGTTACCGGCAACCTTACGGTGACCTCGCAGACCAGTAACGGCTTCCTTTTCATCGGTCCTGTGGCGACGAACAACCCCGCGACTTCGACGCTCAACTTTCCCCGGGGTGACGATCGGGCGAACGCCGTCACCATTGAACTCGGTGCCGGAGGCACCCTCTCGATCACCTACGCCTCGGCCACTCTAGGTGCGAACGCGCAAGCCATCTTCGACCTGACCGGGTATTTCGGCCCGTAGGGAGAGCGCACCTGAGAGCTCGCGGGCCATCGCGTCAGCCGGAAAGTACCACGGCCACCCCGGGTTTAAGTACCCGCGACCGGGCGCGACGCCGCTGCTACCGTCGGGGTCATGCGTCGATTCGTGGCAGCCGCTTTTCTGGCAGCGAGCATGTGGCTGCCCACCGTCGCCACTCCGCCAGTCGCCCAGGCGGCGGCCGTCTGCACCGGCTGGTCGAGCACGACCAACCCACCGCCAACGATTCGCGTCCTGAGGACCTCGAGCGGCGTCGTGCAGACCGTCGACTTCATGACCTACGTCAAGGCTGTGATGCCGTCCGAGTGGCCGCCGACGTGGCCGATGGAGGTTCTCCGGGCCGGGGCCGTCACAATCAAACAGTATGCCTGGTACTACACGATGCACTACCGCGGCGGTACGGGCACGGGCGGCTGCTACGACGTCAAGGACAACACCATTGATCAGTTGTACTCGCCCGAGACGCGGACGCCGACGACGGCTGAGATCCAGGCCGTCGAGAGCACCTGGTCCGAATCCATTCTCAAGAACGGTGCCTTCATCCTCACCGGATACCGCGCCGGCACTGACGTGTCGTGCGGCGTAGATGCCGATGGCTCCCATCTATGGCAGTACAGCGCCCACTACTGCGGCCTCGAAGGCAGAACCGCCGAGCAGATCCTGCAGCTCTACTTCGATCCGGGGATGACGCTCCAGGGGGGCCCTTCACAGCCTCCTCCGGCCACAACGTACGTGCCGCTCGCCCCGACGCGAATACTCGACACCCGCGATGGCACAGGCGGCCTCACCGGCCCGTTCATCTCCCATGTGGCCCGAACTTTCCAGGTGACGGGTACCGGCGGCGTGCCGGCCGACGCCGCGGCTGTCACGGGCAACCTGACGGTCACGCAGCAGACGTCGCTCGGCTTCCTGTTCATCGGCCCTGTCGCCCTGAACAACCCGATCAGTTCGACGCTCAACTTTCCTGTCGGGGATGACCGAGCCAACGCCGTCACCGTCGCGCTCGGCGCGGGCGGCACGCTATCCGTCACGTTCGCCGCGCCTCTACCCGACCCAACCGCCCACGTCATCTTCGACGTCACCGGCTACTTCACCTCCGCCCCGACCGGAGCCACCTACCATGCCCTGACCCCGGCGCGCGTCCTCGACACTCGGGATGGCACGGGCGGGCTGACAGGTCCATTCATCTCGCATTCCGCCCGGACCTTCCAGGTCACCGGCTCGGGAGCGGTGCCCGCCGACGCTACAGCCGTTACGGGCAATCTGACCGTCACTCAGCAGACCAGCAACGGCTTCCTATTCATCGGGCCGATCGCGATGAACGACCCGACGAGTTCGACGCTCAACTTCCCCAGAGGAGACGATCGGGCCAATGCGGTCACCGTCGCGGTGGGTGACGGCGGCACACTGTCGATCACTTATGCCGCACCCGAGGCTGCGCGCGGCGCCACGACCCAGGTCATCTTCGACGTGACTGGCTACTTCACGCCCGATGCCGGCGGCGCGACTTACCATCCGCTAACTCCGATCCGCTTCCTCGACAGCCGTGACGGCACCGGCGGCCTGCGGGGCGCTTTCGCCTCACACGCGGCTCGGACCTTCCAAATCGGCGGCAATAGCGTGATCCCGTCCAACGCCACGGCCGTAACCGGCAATCTGACGGTAACCGGCCAGACTAACCTTGGCTTCCTGTTCATCGGGCCCGTGGCCATGAACAATCCGACCAGTTCAACGCTCAACTTCCCCGTGGGCGACGATCGGGCAAATGCGGTCGCAGTTGCGCTGGATGGCGACGGCCGCCTGACCGTGACCTTCGCCGCTCCAGGCTACGGCCCCACCGCCCACGTGGTCTTCGACGTCACGGGCTACTTTGTGCCCGACGCTGCAAGTTCGTAGCGTCGCGGTCTTCCGCCTCGGGAGGGGCAGCGGGATCGTTCTGCCCTTGGCCTGAGGCCTCCGTCGGCGGGCGTTGTCTGCGAAAAGTCGTCCGCAACTAAACCTCAACTACACCCGGCCCGCGCTAACTGCCCTAGACTCCACTTCACCCCCAGTTTGAACCACTCAGTCCTGGGACCATGTCGCGATTGCCCGGCACCGGCCCAGGTGACAGTCTTGATGAACCATCGAGGCTCGCCTCGCCCCAAGGCCAATCACGGTCTGGCGGGTATGCGACCCGCCAAATGGAGGCTCAAATGCGTAAGATCGCCGTCGCACTCGCGATCGGACTCCTGGCAACGGCTGGCGGAACCGGAATTGCCGTCAAGACCGTCGCTGCATCCGTCGCGCAGGCCAAGGTGGTGATCGTGGTCGGTGCTACCCAGGGCACGACCGCGTCCTATCGGGCCGACGCGGATCACGCAGCCGACCTCTTCTCCCACTACACGAGCAACGTCGTCAAGGTGTATTCGCCCTACGCGACGATATCCGCCGTTCAGGACGCTGCCCAGGGCGCGAATATCCTGGTCTACCTGGGCCACGGCAGCGGGTACCCGAACCCATACAACGCCCAGGAAGTGGCCGGCGACAACGGCATGGGCCTCAACGCGACGGCTGGGGCAGGCGACAGCAACACCAAGTATTACGGCGACGACTACATGGCACAGCTGAACCTGGCGCCGAACGCCCTGGTCCTTCTCAACCACCTCTGCTACGCGTCTGGCGACAGCGAATGGGGCGCAGGCGCGCCCTCGCTGGGCACTGCCCAGACGCGCGTCGACGGCTATGCGAACGGGTTTCTGCGCGGCAACGCGAGAGCCGTGATCGCCGAGGGCACGAGCAGCCTGGACAGTTACATCGATGCGATCTTCTCAACGAGCCAGACGATTGACCAGATGTGGAAGTCGCATCCGAGTTTCCACAACCACGTTGTGGCCTGGTCGAGCACTCGAAACGGCGGCTTCCTCTCGCAGATAGACCCCAACCTCGACCATCCCGCGTCCGACGGCGACGTTTATTACCGGTCCATGGTGGGGTATCCCGGCCTGACCACCAACACCGTCCGAGCAGTTGTGCCGATCACGAATGACGCACCTGCCACCTACCACGCCCTCACCCCGGCCCGGATCCTCGACAGCCGCGACGGCACCGGCGGGCTCAGCGGTCCCTTCAGCTCCCACGTTGCCAGGACGTTCCAGGTGACCGGAGCGGGTGGCGTCCCGAGCGGTGCCAGCGCAGTCACGGGCAACCTGACCGTTACGGGCCAGACGAGTAACGGCTTCCTGTTCATCGGCCCGAGCGCGATGAGCAACCCCACCAGTTCGACGCTCAACTTCCCGGTGCGGGACGATCGGGCCAACGCGGTGACGGTGGCCCTGGGCCTGGGCGGCGCTCTTTCGATCACCTACGCCGCCCCGACGACGGGCAAGACGGCCCACGTCATCTTCGACGTGACCGGCTACTTCACCCCGGGTGCCGGTGGGGCCACGTACTACCCCCTCGCCCCTGCCCGGGTCCTCGACAGCCGCGACGGCACGGGCGGGCTTAGCGGTCCCTTCAGCTCCCACGTAGCCCGGACCTTCCAGGTGACCGGGGTGGGTGGCGTCCCGAGCGGAGCCAGCGCAGTCACGGGCAACCTGACCGTTACGGGCCAGACCGCCAATGGCTTCCTGTTCATCGGTCCGGTGGCCATGAACAACCCCACCAGCTCGACGCTCAACTTCCCCCGCGGCGACGATCGGGCCAACGCGGTGACCGTCGCTCTCGGGACCGGCGGCAAGCTGTCGGTTACATACGCCGCGCCGACGGCGGGTCCCACAGCCAACGTCATATTCGACGTGACCGGCTACTTCGTGACCGGCACGGGCGGCTCCATGTACGTGCCCCTCAACCCGAGCCGCATCCTGGACACTCGCAACGGCACCGGCGGGCTAGCCGGACCCTTCAGCTCCCACGCTGCCCGGGCGTTTGCGGTGAGTGGACACGGCGGCGTCCCAGCGGGCGCCACGGCAGTCACCGGCAACCTGACCGTTACCAGCCAGACCGCCAATGGCTTCCTGTTCATCGGCCCGGTGGCCACGAACAACCCGACCAGCTCCACGCTCAACTTCCCCCGGGGCGACGATCGGGCCAACGCTGTCGCGGTGGCCCTGGGCGCCGGCGGGACTCTCTCGATCACCTATGCCGCGCCTACCACGGGTCCCGCTGCTCAGGTCATCTTCGACGTAACCGGCTACTTCAGCCACTAGGCGGCTAGCTTGCCCATCGGCTCTGCAGCGCCAGAGGCAGCCGGGCAGCCTCGTCGTAGACTACGGCGCATCGACGGTGGGCATAGTCGATATCCAGAAAAGAGGCCGGTGTTGGTCAGGATTTCGGGGATCGCGCGGCGTGCTGGTCCGTCGGTTGCGCTGGCAATCGTGGCGAGTTCGTTTCTCGGCGTGGTGTCGCCTGTCGCCGGCGCGTCAGCCAAGCCGGACGTCACCGTCGAGGCAGTCTGCCCTGCCGCGACGCCCGGCACCGCCGCGTGTCTCGCGCTCAAGCGAACCGATATTGCGGTGCGTCCGGCGACGGCTGCCTCGCCGCTGACCTCGCCCCCATCGGGCCTGGGCCCGGCCGACATCAAGAGCGCCTACGCCCTGCCTTCGGGCCCCGCCGGCACGGGCATGACAGTGGCCGTGGTCGACGCCTACGACCTGCCGACGGCCGAGGCCGACCTGGCCGTCTACCGCAGCCAGTACGGCCTGCCCCCCTGCACGACGGCCAACGGCTGCTTCAGGAAGGTGGATCAGGCAGGCGGGACCGTCTATCCGGCAGCGGACTCCGGCTGGGGGCTGGAAGTCGCGCTCGATCTCGACATGGTTTCCGCAGCCTGCCCCAACTGCGACATCCTGCTTGTCGAAGCCACGAACTCCAACCTCTCCAATCTGGGCCAGGCGGTTGACACGGCAGTATCGCTGGGCGCCGTCGCCGTTTCGAACAGCTACGGCGGGCCCGAGGATTCCAGCGAAACCCTCTTTGACCACTACTACAACCACCCCGGCGTGGCGATCACCGTTTCGACGGGCGACTGCGGTTACAACTGCGCGCTGTCGGCCAGCGGATTCACCAACAGAGTCGAGTACCCAAGCGCATCACAGTACGTGGTCGCGGTCGGCGGGACGACGCTGACCAAGGACTCGAGCACCCGCGGCTGGACCGAAACGGCCTGGGGCCACAACGGGGGCGGGGCAGGTTCCGGCTGCTCTCTGTACGAGCCCAAGCCGTCGTGGCAGCTCGACAGCGGCTGCTCCAAGCGGACCCAGGCCGACGTATCGGCAGTAGCGGATCCGGCGACCGGTGTTGCCGTCTACGCCAACGGCGCGTGGGGGGTATACGGCGGGACGAGCGCGGCGGCGCCGATCATCGCCGGCATCTACGCCATCGCCGGCCAACCCGCCGAGGGGACTTACCCCGCCAGCTACCCATATGCGGCACCCGCCAAACTCTTCGACGTGATCGCTGGCAACAACAATGTCAGCGGGCAGTCCTGCACCGTGTCCTACCTGTGCAACGGGGTGGCCGGTTACGACGGGCCCACGGGACTCGGAACGCCGAATGGCATCGACGCCTTCGTGGCGCCACGGCCGACCTTCTACCCCCTGATTCCGGCGCGCATCCTTGACTCGCGAGACGGCACCGGCGGCTTGTCGGGTCCGTTCAGCTCGCACGTGGCCCGGACGTTCCAGGTGACCGGCACCGGCGGCGTTCCGGCCGGCGCCACGGCAGTCACGGGTAACTTGACCGTTACCGGCCAGACCAGTAACGGCTTCCTGTTCATCGGCCCGGTCGCGATGAACAACCCAACGAGCTCCACGCTCAACTTCCCCCGTGGGGACGATCGCGCCAACGCGGTAACAGTCGCCCTTGGCGTTGGCGGGACGCTCTCGATCACGTATGCCGCGCCGACAATGGGCCCCACAGCCAGCGTGGTATTCGACGTAACCGGCTACTTTGGCCCAGAGCCCGGCGGCGTGACCTACTTCCCACTGGTGCCGGCGCGCGTCCTCGACAGCCGAAACGGCACGGGCGGTCTGGGTGGTCCCTTCAGTTCGCACGTGGCCCGGACCTTCCAGGTGGCCGGTGCCGGTGGCGTCCCCGCGGATGCCATCGCCGTGACCGGAAACCTGACCGTCACCGGCCAGACCAGCAACGGCTTCCTGTTCATGGGCCCGGTGGCCAACGACAACCCTACGACCTCAACCCTCAACTTCCCGATTCGAGATGATCGGGCCAATGCTGTGACCGTCGCGCTGGGCACGGGCGGCACGCTCTCGGCGACATTCGCCGCACCGAGTCTCGGCCCGACGGCACAGGTCATCTTCGACGTCTCCGGTTACTTCAGTCCCGACCCGTCCGGAGCCGTCTACTTCTCAGTCAATCCGAGCCGAGTTCTGGACACTCGCGACGGCAGCGGCGGCCTGGCCGGCCCATTCGCCTCGCATCAGGCCCGAACGTTCCAGGTGGCAAGCGGCGGGGCTGTGCCCACCAAGGCGACCGCCGTCACCGGCAACCTGACCGTGACCGGCCAGACCAGCAACGGCTTCCTGTTCATTGGTCCATTGGCCGCCGACTATCCCGCCAGCTCAACACTCAACTTCCCACGCGGCGACGATCGAGCCAACGCGGTCACCGTAGCTCTTGGCGCTGGGGGCGCTCTTTCGATCACTTACTCCGCGCCAACCCTTGGCCCGACGGCCCAGGCAATCTTCGACGTGACCGGCTACTTCACGCCGTAGCCCGTTAGGGCCGATCGCGCCGCCGCGGATGGCCGAGCGCCAAGCCGAGCTGGCCCTGCCCCGGGGCCACCAAGAGTCCGGGCTCTATCCCGCGGACCATGATCCGGTACCATTCGAGCGTCTTCGAACTGCCCTCGGGAAGGAGCCGGAAGCTGCCAGGAGTCGTTGCCGTCACCGGAAGCGAGGGCTTCATCGGGTCGCACCTGGTCGAGGCGCTCGTCAGGCGCGGGCACCAGGTCCGGGCCATGGTGCTCTACAACTCCTTCAATTCGTGGGGTTGGCTGGACTCCCTGCCCGCTGACGTTATGGACTCGGTGGACGTCCGGCTCGGCGACGTCCGCGACATCGCATCGGTGCTGGACGTAGTCGAAGGGGCCGAGGCCATCTACCACCTCGCGGCCCTGATCGCGATCCCCTACTCGTATCGCTCACCGCGCTCGTACGTGGACACCAACGTCGCGGGCACGCTCAACATCATGGAGGCGGCCCGGCAGCTGAAGACGCCGCGAGTGGTCCACACATCCACGAGCGAGGTCTACGGGACCGCCCGCAGCGTGCCTATCAACGAAGATCACCCGCTCCAGGGCCAGTCGCCCTATTCGGCCTCAAAGATCGGGGCCGACAAGATAGCCGAGAGCTATCACCTGTCTTTCGAGATCCCGGTCGCGACGCTTCGGCCGTTCAACACGTACGGACCGCGGCAGTCGAACCGCGCCGTGATCCCCACGATCCTGTCGCAGCTGGCCGCCGGCCAACGCCAGGTCCGCATCGGCGATCTCCGGCCGACTCGAGATTTCACCTACGTCGCGGATACGGTCAGAGCGTTCATGGCCCTCGCCGACGCTCCGGCCGAAGCGGTGGTCGGGCGGACGCTGAACGCAGGGACCGGCACCGAGACCTCGATCCGGGATCTCATCGAGCTGATTGCCACAGCCGCCGGACGTGACGTCGAGATCGTCGAGGAGCCCGAGAGACTCCGACCGGCCGGATCCGAGGTCATGCGCCTGCTGTGCGACAGCTCCAGGCTCACCGCGGCCACCGGCTGGAAGCCATCGGTGAGCCTGGCCGAAGGGCTCGCGACCACGGCCGAGTGGTTCTCCCGCCCGGAAAACCTGGCTCGCTACAAGTGGGGTAGCTACACGGTATGAGTCCAACGAGCGCGCGCCACGCGGTCATCCTGGCCGGCGGCAAGGGCACGCGCCTGCGTCCGTACACCACGACCATCCCCAAGCCGCTCGTGCCGATCGGCGACGAGAGCGCCATCCTCGAGATAGTGCTGCGCCAGCTCGCGCGCGACGGTTACCGGCGGATCACGATCGCGATCGGGCATCTCGGCGAGCTCATCCGCGCTTACGTTGGCAGCGGTGAGCAGTGGGGCATGCACGTGGACTACGCCACCGAGGACGAGCCGCTCGGGACAATGGGCCCAGTCGTCGCTATGTTGGACCGGTTACCCGAGGACTTCCTGGTTCTCAACGGCGACATTCTCACCGACCTGAGCTACTCCGCCATCCTCGATGCCCACGCGGCTTCGGACGCGCCGCTGACCATCGCGACGTACAACCGCCAGGTGGACGTCGATTTTGGAGTGCTGACGGTCGACGCCGGCAAGGTCGTCGGCTTCGTGGAGAAGCCCCGCCTCGATTACCGGGTCAGCATGGGCGTGTACGCAGTCTCGCGGTCGGCCCTCGCCGGGTACAAGGCCGGCGAGCCGCTCGGCTTCGATCGCCTCGTCCTCGATCTTCTGGCGGAGGGCCGGAACCCGGCCTCGTATCCGTTCGATGGGTACTGGCTGGACATCGGGCGGCCTGAGGACTACGACCGGGCCAACTCCGAGTTCGCCCGGCTGCGGTCCGTTCTGCTGCCGGAGGCCTGAGTGACGCTCGCCATCGTCTTCGGTGCCAATGGCTTCATCGGCCGGCACGTCGCCCAGGCCCTGGCGCAGGCCGACATCGAGCTGGCAGGCGCTGGTCTGGGTGATCCCCTGCCCGGCCTCGAGAAGACCTGGCTCGGCCTGGATCTTCTGGCCGGCGTCTCCGGCGCCGAGGCCGCGTTGCGATCGGCCAAACCAGACTTCATCGTCAATTGCACGGGCGCAACGGCCGGAAGCGCAGCCGACCTGATCCGCCTCAACGCGCTGACGACTGCCGCCCTTCTCGAGGCGATCGAACGGTCGGGTATTAAGGCGCGCTCCGTCCACCTCGGGTCAGCGGCCGAATACGGGCCCGGGCCGATCGGCTGGCCGGTGGCCGAGACCGCCTGCGCCGCGCCGGTCAGCGCCTACGGCATCGCCAAGCTGGCGGCGACGCAGCTCGTGATTGCGGCCGCGGCGGCCGGCCACGATGCGGTCGTGCTCCGCGTATTCAACGCTCTCGGGCCGGAGATGCCGGCCGGCTCGCTGCCGGGCGGGGCGCTGCTCCGGCTTACCGACGCCGTGGCTAGTTCCGCGCCGCGAGTGGAGATGGGGTCGCTCGCGTCCGTCCGCGATTTCGTGGATGTCCGCGACATCGGCACCGCGGTCGTGGCCGCGTGCCGCGCCGAGAACCTGGAACGGCCGATCGTCAACATCGGCTCCGGCACGGGCCACGCGGCCCGGGAGCTAGTCCGGGCGCTGGCCGAGAGGGTCGGCTTCACCGGGGAGATCGGAGAAGAGGGAGCCGGCTCGCCCAGATCGTCGGACGTGCCCTGGCAGGTCGCCGACGTGACCACGGCCGAGCGGCTTCTGGGCTGGCGGGCGACTCACGACCTCCAATCCTCAGTCGAGTACATGACGGTCGGCCGACCCTGAGCTGACGCATCCGGACGGCCCGCGGGCCGCCGGACAGCGCCCTGAACGTCATGCGACAATCCGGCCGTGACCGACCAACCCGCCGCCCGCAAGATAGCCCTGATCACGGGCATTACCGGCCAGGACGGCTCGTATCTGGCCGAACTCCTGCTGGACAAGGGATACGAGGTCCACGGCCTGATCCGGCGCTCCAGCTCATTCTCCACGGGCCGCATCGACCACCTCTATCGCGACCCCCATCTCGGTGAGAGCCGGCTCCACCTTCACTACGGCGACCTCTCGGATTCCTCGTCTCTGATCCATACCGTCAACCGCATCCGTCCCGACGAGGTCTACAACCTGGGGGCCCAGAGCCACGTCAAGGTCAGCTTCGAGATGCCGGAGTTCACCGCCGACACGACCGGCATGGGCAACCTGCGGCTTCTCGAGGCGATCCGCTGCGCCGAGTGGCCGGTTCGCTTCTACCAGGCCGGTAGCTCCGAGATGTTCGGCAAGGTCGCGGAGTCGCCTCAGCGTGAGACGACGCCGTTCTACCCGCGCAGCCCGTACGGCGTGTCGAAGGTGTTCGCCTACTGGATGACGGTCCAGTACCGCGAGGCTCACGGTCTGTTCGCCGCCAACGGCATCCTCTTCAACCATGAGTCGCCGCGGCGCGGGCCCACGTTCGTGACCCGCAAGGTCACCCGAGGCATCGCGGCCATCCTCGCCGGACGCGAGAAGAAGCTGTACATGGGCAATCTCGACGCCCGCCGCGACTGGGGCTACGCGGCCGAGTACGTCGAGGCCATGTGGCTGATGCTCCAGGCGCCCGAGCCGGACGACTACGTCGTCGCCACAGGTGAGATGCATAGCGTCCACGAGTTCGTCCAGGCCGCCTTCGAGCTAGTCGGCCTCGACTGGAACGACTTCGTCGTCATCGACCCGGCCTACTTCCGGCCGACGGAGGTGGACGAGTTGTGCGGCGATGCTTCCAAGGCAGCCCGCCTGCTCGGCTGGCGCCCCAGGACGCGCTTCGCCGAACTCGTTCGGATGATGGTGGAGGCGGACCTCAAGGACGCGGCGCTGGACCCGGCTCGCTACATCAAGCCGGCCTGATACTCTCAGACGCCACGGTACCTTGCCGGCGCCCCTTGGACTCACCGATCAACGTGCCGCCCTCGGGGACCCAGAACAATTCGTCGAGCCAGACCCCGGAAGGCACGACTCCAAGGCGACACGACCGGCCTTACGTAGCCCGCGGTCACCAGGGCCACGCCGGCCCTACTCCGGAGCGGCATGCCGTGTGTTCGCCGGATCCGGAGATCCTGGCGTGCAGCCGGACCCGCCGCCACCACCGACTTGGCCTGGGAATGTATCCGAAAGCGTGCCAACACCTGATCAGGCAGGGTGCGGACCGGGCCGATCTCGGCGAGCTTCAGCCACAGGTCGACGTCCATGGCAAGGTCGTATCGACGATCGAGACCGCCGCAGCGCCTGTAGGCCGAGGCTGTGAAGAAGGTCGCCGGCTGGGCCGGGTTCGACGGATGGCACAGCAGGTCCTCGATCGTCGCCGCCGGAGGCGACGAGATCGCCCCGACGATGGAACCGCGGGCATCGACGAGCAGGCAGGCCCCGCTAACCATGGACAGGCCGGGGTCGGCGGCGAAGACTTCGATGACTCGCGCGACTGCGCCCGGTTCGAGCAGATCATCGGCGTTGAGCCAGGCGAAGATGTCGCCGGATGCCCTATCGAACCCCTTGACGAGGGCATCGGTTTGACCGTCATCAGGACCGACGAGAACCTCGTAGCCGAGCGAGGTGTGACCACGCAGCCACTCCACGCTGCCGTCGGTCGACCCTCCGTCATATACGAGATGCTCGACGTCCGCGTCGACACGCTGCCGCGCCACGGACTCGATGCTCTCTGGTAACCACGGCATCCCGTTACATACGGGTGTCACGATCGTGACCTTCATTCGGCCTCCGCGGTAGCCGCCACCCTCGGGTTCGGCGCAGCACCGCGAGCGTAGCATGGGCAGCCTCGCACATGGCGCCTGTCCTGGAGCCGCCAAATCTTGGGCCGCCCTTGTGCGATCCTACCCGGGACCGACGGCTTGACCGCAGTTCCGCAACCGCACGGGGCCAGCGCCTGAGCGATACCCGGCAAGAGCCCGACAACAGGACCAACGAGTGCGCGTCTCAGTCATAATCCCGACTCATAATTACGGACGCTATCTCGGTCCGGCGATCGAGTCGCTCCGGCGGCAGTCGTTTTCGAACTGGGAGTGCATCGTCGTCGACGACGGATCCAGCGACGAGACGCCTGAGGTCATGAGGGCCTTCGCCGACGCCCGGATCCGTCTCGTTCGTCAGGAGCAGGCAGGTCCTTCCTCAGCTCGCAACCGAGGACTGGCCGAGTCGACGGGCGAGTTCGTTCAATTCCTCGACGCCGACGATCTGTTGGGGTCGATGAAACTCGAGGCTCAGGTCGGCATCCTTGACGATCGGCCGGACGTGGATCTCGCCTATTGCGGAGCCCTGTACTTCCGTGACGAATTGGGGTCGCTCGCTTCGTCCCGGATGTGGTTGGACCACCCGCCGTTGCGGGCCGGTTCTGGCAGCGGCCTGGAAATGCTGTCGAAGCTGGTGGACGAGAACATCGCGGTCGTGGAAGCACCCCTTGTCCGCAGGTCGTTGATGGATCGCGTGGGCGGCTTCAACCCCGACCTGCGGCGCATGGAAGATTGGGAGTACTGGCTCCGGTGCGCCCTGGCGGGCGCTCGATTCCTGTACGACCCTCGTGACGATCCCGCTTATCTGTGCCACGTGCGCGTCCATGAGTCCGGCATCAGTGGCGATCGGATCGCGATGCTCGAGAGCTACATATCGATCCGCGAGGAGATCCACGATCGGCTGCCGGACCCTGAATTGCGCCGTCTGAATCTTCGTCGCCTTCACGAGCAATCAGCCGAACTCGGGATCCGTGAGGGCTTGGAGAACGCGCCGGCAAGGGGCATCCGACGCCTGCTGCGATCCGGAATAGCGGAGAAGCGGCCCAAATGGCTGGCATGGGCGCTGCTGCTGCCGTTTCTCCGGAGCCGGATCGGCCGGCAAGCGCTGGCGCGGTGGCGGTCTCGGCGGCCGGCGCCCCCCAATTGACCCAGCGCCGGGTCGCGGGCGACGTCACTCTGCCAGACGGACCAGCCCAATGGTTGCCGCCACGCCCACCAGCAGGCCTCGAGCCTCGGCGAACGGAAAGGGACCATCCCGTTTCAGGATACTGGCAGCGCACCGGCGCGAAGCTCTGACGGCCAGCGAAAGCGTCGCCTGGGCTGCTCCGCGGGCATGCAGATGCCGGTTGGCAACGAGTATCGCGTTCCGATAGTAGTAGTAGCGGACGACCCCGGACGCGACGGAGCCGTGAATGATGTGGAAGACACGGGCGGCCGGCACCACCCCCAGGCGCCACCCCGCTCGGCGCATTCGGAACGAGAGATCCACGTCTTCCCAGTAGAGGAACAGAGGCGCCCAGAAGAGGCCCGTTTCGGCCAGTGCTCGACAGCGAATGAACATCGCGCAACCGGTGATATAGCCCGTTGGCACGACCGCCAGCGGCGAGTCGCTCGCCATGGTCTCCTGCCGGGTAGTCACCTTTGCCAGATTGGCCGTTCCTCCGGCATACCAGATTCCGAAGGGCGATTCGGGGCCTACCGGCGCGTCGATCCGCGGGCTCATGATGCCGTAGTCGGTCTCCCGCTCCATGGCGCCCACCAACTCGCGAACCGCGGCGGGATCTACCTCTGTGTCATTGTTGAGCACCCAGGCGTACGACGCCCCTGACTCGCGAGCCAGCTCCAGACCGAGGTTGGCGGCGCCGCCATAGCCCAGGTTGCGATCGGCGTGGATGACCTCGATGGACGACCCGAACTCCGCACGGAGCGCCTCGAAATCCCCGCCTCCCGACGCGTTGTCGACGACAACGACGGAGTGGTTCGGGTAGTCCACCTCGAGAAGCGATGTGACGCAGCCGCGCGTGTGACGGAGGCCACGGTAGTTGACCACGATCGACATGACCGATGGCAGCTTGCCGGGGCCGGACCCACCCGTCGCAGCGGTGTCGGCCTGGTTTCGACCCATTCCCTTCCCTTCTCGGACCATCGCCGGCGCCATCTCCGGAACCGGCGTCGGTACAATCCTATCGTCGTCATGAACCTAGCCGGGGGCCATGTTGTCGGGAAGGCTTCTCCTGGACGTTGGCCCCGCGGCCGGTGGCCACGGCGCGCGCGGCATTGGCAGCTACGTAAGGGGTTTGGCCGAAGCCGTCACAGCCGAGTGGCCGTCCGAGCGAACGGACCTCATCTGGGCCGTCGGACCGCCCTGCCTTACGCTCGAACGATTTGCGAACCGGGGCCTTTCCAGGTCCTCGCTTGCGTGGCGGCCGTTCGACGTCGGGGTGGTGCTGGCCCGGCTGGCGATCGGCAGTGCGGCTAGACGGAGCAGGGCCACGGTCCTTCACGCGATGGACCCCCACCGCCCGTGGCTGCCAGGCCGGATCAGCCGGATCATCACAGCCTACGACCTGATCCCCATTCGTGAACCGGAAATTACGGCGGCCTGGCGACCTCACGATCGGCTCGTCTACCGGTGGTATCTGAAGCAGCTGGTCGAGGCCGACGCGATCGTAGCCATCTCGAGGGCGACGGCCGACGACCTCGTGGGTCTTCTGGGCATTGCGGCCGACCGGATCCACGTCGTGTACCCCTCCGTCCGCCCAGGCCCAACCCTCGCCCGCGTGGAGCCCTCTGAGCCGACGTTCCTGTTCGTCGGAGCGCTGGACGTCCACAAGCAACCGGACCTGGCAGTGCGAGCCCTGGCGATCTTTCGGCAGGCCCACGGCGCCGGGCAGCTGCGATTCGTTGGGCCGTCGAGCCCCACAGAACGCCGCCGGCTGCTCGTTCTGGCCGAACGGCTGGGCGTCGGTCCGAGTATCCATCTGGAGGGCAGGGTGTCGAACGAGGCGCTGGAGGCAGCCTACGCCGGCGCCACGGCCGTTCTTGCCCCGTCGCGCGTGGAAGGCTTCGGGTTACCGGCCGTCGAGGCGGCGATACGCGGCGTACCGGTGATCGCCGTAGAGGGAGCCGCCACTCGCGAAACCCTCACCGGGGCCGCGACGCTCACGCCCTCCGACCCGGAGGCAGTCGCCACGGCGATGGCCGCTCCATCGGCGCCGGGCCCGGCGCGCGCCGAGGCGCTGCGCGACAGGTTCTCGGCTCGAACCGCGGCAGAGGCCCTCTGGACCGTCTACGCGCCGTTCCTGGGCTGACCACGCGCCCGGGCAGGCTCGGTCGCCGGCTGGGGCCGCCGACTACATCTCCGCCAGGACATCCCGCAGGGTCTGGTCGAGAGGGATGCGGGGTCCCCAACCAACCAGCTGGCGCAGGAAGCTGGCATCGCCCCGAATCTCGACCGGATCGCCGGCACGCATCAGCGACGGGTCGTGCTGGATGACCGGCTGGACTCCCGCAAACGAGCACAGCCGCTCTATCACCGACCGGACGGCGACGACCTTCCCGGAGGCGACGTTTACGACGGTGAGGTCCCCACCGAGCTCTCCTCGGGCGGCGGCTTCGATCAGCAGGCGGTATGCGACAACCACGTCGCGGACGTCGGTGAGGTCGCGGCGCACGTCGACGTTGCCGGCCGGAATGGACTCCGCCTGCCCGCGCTTTACGGCCATGATGCGCTGCGCCATCGCCGGCACAACGAAGACGGGCCGCTGGCCGGGACCTGTGTGATTGAACGATCGAGTGACAACGACCGGGAAGCCGTATCTGCCGCTGGCTTCGGCGGCCGCGCCCTCCTGGGCTACTTTGGAGAGGGAGTACGGACTGTTCGGGGCCAGTGGCGCGTCTTCACGGAGCGGCAGGTCCCCAGGGCGCGGCGCTCCGTATGCATCCGCCGAGCAACTCACCAGGACCGGCGGCCGGACGCCGACGACGCGCAGGGCTTCGAAGAGCGCCACGGTGCCGCCGACGTTGACGCGAAAGGCTTCCCCGGGATCGTGTCCGGCGTCGGGAGCGAAGGCCATACCGGCGAGGTGGATGACGGCATCCGGGACTCCGTCAGGATCATCCAGCCATTGGACCAGACCGTTCCGATCGGCGATGTCGAGGGCCTCGGGACCCGGCGCTGCGACCACCTCGTGGCCTGCTCCCCGCAACTCCTTCTCGAGCCACCGGCCCACGAAGCCGATCGCGCCCGTGACGAAGACTCGCATTGCGTCAGGCTCGACCGGTTGGCAGAGCTACGTCGAGCCGCGGCACTGAGCGGCCTTGCAGCCGAGTTATGTCGGCGTCCACCATCATCCGAACCAGCTCCTCGAACTGCACCTTCGGCTCCCATGCCAGTTCGGCCCTTGCCTTGGTCGAGTCGCCGAGCAGGTGGTCTACCTCGGCCGGCCGGTATAGGCGCTCGTCCACGACGACGTACTTCTCGTAGTCCAGCCCGACATGCGTGAAGGCGATGCGGCACAAGTCGCGGACCGAGTGGGCCAGGCCCGTGGCAACAACGTAGTCCGTCGGTTCCGGCCGCTGCAGCATGGCCCACATGGCCCGAACGTAGTCACCGGCAAAGCCCCAGTCGCGCTGGGCGTCGAGGTTGCCCATTCGAAGCTCCGTGGCGCGGCCGAGGTGGATGCGCGCCACGCCGTCGGAGACCTTGCGCGTCACGAATTCGAGGCCCCGGCGGGGCGACTCATGGTTGAACAGGATGCCGGAGACGGCATAGATCCCGAAGCTCTCGCGGTAGTTGACCGTCAGAAAGTGGCCATATGCCTTCGCCACGCCGTAGGGGCTGCGAGGGTGGAATGGAGTCATCTCAGTCTGCGGGATCTCACGGACCTTGCCGAACATCTCGCTCGACGACGCCTGGTAGAACCGGATCGACGTGTCTACCTGCCGGACGGCTTCGAGCATTCGGGTCACGCCCAGCCCAGTGAACTCGCCGGTGAGGACGGGCTGGTTCCAGGAGGTAGGCACGAAGCTCATCGCGGCCAGGTTGTAGACCTCGTCCGGTTCCGACGATTGGAGCGCCGCGATCAGCGATGCCTGGTCCAGCACGTCGCCCTGAACGAGCTCCATCCGGTCCAGCAGATGCTCGATTCGATCCATCGCATTGCTGCTCGACCGCCGGGTCATGCCGACCACGCGGTAGCCCTTGTCGAGGAGGAGTTCTGCCAGGTACGAGCCGTCCTGGCCGGTGATACCGGTGATCAATGCGGTCTGGGTCATGGTCGTGAGTATAGGGAGTCTTAGCTCCGGCAAGCCTGGTGGCCCCGCAGCCGCGACTTGCGCAAAGCCACGACCGGCCCGCCCGGCCGCTATCCTTCGATTCGGGTGTCAAGGCAGCCGAATTGCAATGGCCGTCAGACCGGCGATCGCACGGGAGCACGGATACTCGGTGAGCGTACGAATAGCGGCCTTCGACCTGAGATCCGCAGCTGGTCGGCCCACCGGAGTCGGCAGATACCTCCAGTCACTCGCGGTCGCCGCTTCCGCACTCCCGGACGTCATTGTCCGCGCCTATGTCTCGACGGGCGTTCTCGCGCTCACCGACGGGATCGAGACGGTCGTCATACCGCGGCGCGGTCTGCGATGGCATCTGGCCGTGTGGCGACATCTCCGGCGTAATCCTGTCACGACCTACATTTCGACCAGCCTCGTCGTGCCTTTACTCCCCGGCGTTCCGGCGCTTCCCGTGGTGCTGGACGTGAGCAGTTTCCGCGTACCCGAGCACCAGACACTTCGGACGAAGCTTTTCGAGCGGACGTTGATGGGGAGGGTGATCCGCCGCCACCCGCTCATCTTTGGTGCACAGGCGGCGGCCGACGACGTCCGCGCACTCTTTCCGGAGGCGCGCGGGGTGGTCGTGCCACCGTGGTTCCCACACGTGCCGCAGCGCTCCGCAGACGTCGGAGAGCTCTTCGATCTGGGAGTCGCACAGCCGTATGCCTTGATGGTTGGCACGGTCGAGCCCAGAAAGAACGTCCTGTTCGCGGCGCGAGTGGTGGCCGCGCTGCGCCTGCGCGGACGCGACCTGCGGCTCGTGGTCGTCGGACGACGTGGGTGGGCGAGCGATGCGGAGATCGAAGCTCTGCTCGACTTCCAGAAGATCGGCGTCGTGGTCTGGCCCGGATACGTGACGGACGGCCAGCGCGACGCCCTATACGCCGGCGCTTCGGCACTTCTGATGCCCTCGGTGTACGAGGGGTTCGGGATGCCTCTCGTGGAAGCCATGGCTGCCGGCGTGCCATGCCTCTGCTCCGCGATACCGGTGTTCGAGGAAGTAGCTGGCGAGGCGGCCCTGAATCTGGACCCGGGGGAACAGGACGCCTGGGTGACGGCGCTCGACGAGCTCCTGAGCAACCCGATTCTGGCCGAGAGGCTCAGGTCCGCCGGGCTGGCCAGAGCGGCCGGCTATTCCAAGGAGAACACGGCTCGAGCGTTCGCCGCTGCCCAAGCCCAGCGAGGCTAAATAGCGTCCCGGTCCGGGGCGGCCACCGCAACCACAGCCTCGGCCCTGCCCCTGCGGCGCCCCAACCACCTGCGCGGATGTCGCAGGTCATCGACGTCAGGCCCCCGGTTGCCTGCGGTTGACTGCGCGACGATCAAGCCCACGACGAGCGCCATGCTGGCCGCGGTGGTGAACCTCATCAGCGTCGACGCAGTCATCCCTGCGGCCGCCTCTGCGAGCAACCCGGTACCCACGCCGACCGAGATCCACGCGGGCACGGACGGCCGTTTCCGGCGGAGAAGGTCCAGGGTGACTGCTCCCAGCCAAATGACGAAGGCCAGGAGGCCAAAGGGCCCAACGCTCGCGTACGTCGTCAGGTACATGTTCTCGCCGACCCCTTCCGTGTTGACGCCCGCGGCCGACGCGATCTGAGCTCCGTACTGATCGTTTCCGCCGACCTTCCCCCCCAGAGGATCGGACGTGATCACCTGCACTCCGTGATCGATGGCCGCGTTGTGAGCTATGGTCGACGAGTCGGTACCGGCGATCGCGGTCTCCACCGAAAAGCTGAACGGCGGCACGTAGGCGATGAATACGGCGAAGAGAACGACGGTGAGCGCGGCAAGACGGAACTTGCGCAACACGACGCCGCAGATGACCACAGAGCCGAGAAAGCCGATCCAGGTCCCGCGCGAAATAGGTGTTACGACGGCCAGCGCGAAGAGGACCAGCCCGGCCAACACGAGGGCGAGCGACACCTTCTGGTGGACATTGCTGAGCCATGCCGCACACATGGCCAATGTCAATGGCATGGCGAAATAGACGCCGGTGCCTACCGGATGGACGAATGGACCGATGGCCCGCAGGATGGAGCCGTGGCCGGCATAGATGCTGACGATGCTCGTGTTCCACAAGTCGGTGGCTGTTCCGATGCCTTGGACGTCGTGGATGAATTGGACGATGTTGTACGAAGTAATCCAGACCGTCTGAGGCCAAAGCATGAACGTCCCGACGGAGAAGACCGCCGCCCCGGCCGCAATCACCAAGAACGCCTTTATCACGGTCATTGCCGAGACTCCGGCGTAGCCGGCCAGCCGGCCAAGGCCGTATAGCTCGACAGGAACCAGGAGCTCCCGCGCCGAGGCGATGACGGCGAATGCCGGAAGGTGCGAGCCCAGTGCCGCCGGAACAACGCTGTACACGGCGACGAGAACGCCAAAGGCAAGAGCGCACCAATCAAACCAGAGGAAGCGTATCTCACGGAAGTGTCGGACAAAGAGGACCGCGATCAAGGCGGCCGCCCAGAAGTCTTTGAAGAGCAGCACGGCCTGGGCGAGTGGGATGGGGTTGTCAGAGAAATGCAGGTATTGGTAGACGACCAGCGCTGTAGGCGTCTGGAGGGGCATCCACGCAAGGAAAGCCACGATGAGCACCGTGACCACGCCCGCCTCGGTCAATCGTCTCGGACCCACGGACGTAGCGGCGGGCGTATGGGCAATGGCTGTCACGGAGTCTCCCTTACGGCGTAGCGATTATAGCTTCGGGTTAGTGGCCGCCGAGGAGCCGGCGCTTCCAGAGGGCCGATCCGGGCTACCCGGCCAACCGGACCAGGTCCCCGGCAGACAACGAGTCACGGCAAGGAGCAGCGAAGGAGCCCAGCACTCAACTTTGAGATCCGGATAGTCCTCCCGTAGCTGCGCCACCTTGACCCCGTCGCCCACCAGGACGGAGGGGCACCCGAGCCGGTTCCCGGCGAGGAGATCGCTCGCCGAGTCGCCGATGACGACCGAACTACCGAAGTCGATCTCGGGAATGAGTCTCTGTGCGGCGAGGAACAGCCCGATTCCGGGTTTGCGGCAATCGCAGGTGCCCGCTTCGTGAGGACAGACGAGAACGGCCGCGCAGTCGGCCCGATTGGATGCCAGTTCCGCCTGCATGCGGCGATGGATCATTTCAACGGTCGGCATCGTCATCCGCCCGAGAGCGACGCCCCTCTGGTTGGTCACGACGACAACCCGAATCCCGGCCTCCGCCAGCAATTTCAGGGCCTCGATCGACCCCGGAAGGAATTCGAACCACTCCCACCGTTCGACGTAGGAACCGGGCGGCATCTTCCGGTTGATGACGCCGTCCCGATCAAGGAAGACTGTCGTGGGCCGGGGGTTCATCGGGGAAGAGGGCTCGCTCGACAAGCTCGCTCCAGACGTGGCCTATAAGAATGTGAGACTCCTGGATCCGGGCTACGTCGGTCGCCGGCACGCCGATCCAGTGGTCGCACTCGGCACGGGCGTGGCCGCCGTGTAGGCCAGTCATGCCAACAGTTATCAGTCCTTTCCGGCGGGCAGCTCGCAGCCCTTCCACGACATTGGCCGAGTTTCCGCTCGTGGTGATCCCGATGGCGACGTCGCCATCGCGAGCCAGGGCCTCGATCTGGCGGGCGAAGACCTGCGTGAAGTCCTGGTCGTTGCCGATGGAGGTCAGAACGGAGGCGTTGACCGCCAGCGCGTGGGCTGGGAGGCCAGGGCGTCGCCGATAGAACTGGCCGACGAACTCGGCGGCGATGTGCTGGGCATCAGCAGCACTCCCGCCGTTGCCGAACAGCAGCAGCGCCGACCCCTTTCGATATGCCGAGATGAGAATCTCGGCGACATCGAGGCACGGCCCCAGGTTATCCAGCAGCGCCTGCTTGGCCGCGATGCTGGCGGAGATTCGGTCGCGAAAGATCTCCTCGAATTCGAGGCGGGAGGTGCTCAACCGACACGCCAGGTCTGAAGCCCAACCGGTTCGAACGCGAAGTCGGCCGTGGAACATCCCATCGCTGCGAGCCTCCTGGCCACCTTATGACGGGTCCCTCCGGGGCAGTACAGGAGCATGTAGCCACCGCCGCCGGCTCCGGTGATCTTGCCCCCGCTGGCACCGGCCTCACGGGCAGCATCGTACAGGGCATCCAGTTCCGGTGTGGAGATGCGCGAGGACATCCTCTTTTTCTGGCTCCACTCCTCATGAAGCAGGGCACCGAAATCGTCGAGCTCGTTCCGCAGGAGATGAGTCTTCATCTCGTGCGTCAGGCGTTTGATCTCGCGCAGCGCGTCGATGCTTTCGCTCTCGCCGGCCTCGAATTCGAGCCACCTGATCCTCGATGATCCGAGCCGAGAGCCGTATCCGGCCGGTGAAGACGAGCAGGAGGTTGTACTGCAGCTCGTTCTGGACGTCCGCCGGGATGCGCAGCGGATTGACGATGACCTGATCCCCCGTGAACTCGATGTAGTTGAAGCCACCGAACGCAGCCGCGTACTGGTCCTGAAGGCCGCCCCGGATACCGAGCTCGTTACGCTCGATGCGATATGCCATGTCCGCGATCTCGTAATCCGTCAGGGCGAGAGACTTCCACTCCTTGAGCAAGCCCACGAGCGAGACGATGACCGCGGATGAAGCCCCCAACCCCGACCCAGGAGGAGCGTCGCTGTGGAGGGACAGCTCGAATCCGGTCTGAGGCCTTCCCAAATGCAGGATCGCAGCCTTCACCAGATCGAGCTTGCCGTCGTATATCAGCCGATCGTCGAGACCGAAGGTGATGGACTCGCCGAAATCAAGCGACTCGATGCTTATCTTGTCGTCCATCCTCGGGCGAAGGGTGCCGTACGCGTATCGGCCGATAGTCGCGCTGAGTACGACGCCACCTTCCTGCTGCGGGAAAGGCGGCACGTCGGTCCCCCCACCGGCGAAGCTGATCCTCAGCGGAGCCTTGGCTCGATACAGCAAGCGTTCGTCTCCTTCACGCACTCCGCCGGTGCCCTGGACCGGTCAACGAGTGGGCCGGTTTCGCCACCCCTCGGAGGAGTCCTCAGGCCGCTGGTAGTCTAGCCCAAGTGGTCGGAACGGCGGACGGCGCGCAGAAGCGGCCGTGGGTCGACGCTGACCCGCTGGTATGTCTCAGGAAGACCAATGTCAATGAAGTAGCCGTCGGAGACGACGGCCCGGATCCGGCCGCCGAGCGGCGGCAGAACGTCCCGCTCCAGAGAGCTCGCGCCGGCGGGTATCAGGTCGACCAGCTCGCGGCGCAGGGCGTAGACACCGGCGTTCACGAGCGCCGGTCCGCCGGTCGGATCGTTCTGGCGGAAAGCACGGATGAGCCCGCCTGGAGCCAGGGCAACGGTGCCGTAACGACCGCCGTCTGGGACGTTCGTGAGCGTCATCGCGCCCAGAAGGCCTGCCCCGGCGGCGTCGAGAAGCGCCGGCAAGTCCACGTCGCACACTGAGTCGCCGTTCAGGAGCAGAAAGCGTTCATCCTCGAGGAGAGTCGCGGCCAATCTGACCGCGCCACCGGTGCCGAGAGGCGTCGCCTCGTGCGAGTATCGGATCTCGACTCCCCATCGCTCCCCGTCGCCGAAGTAGCTGCGAATGACGTCTCCGCGATAACCGCTCGAAATGACGATCTTGGCGATACCGGAGCCCGACAGCTGCCAGATCAGATACTCCAGGAACGGGTGCCCGCCAATAGGCAGCATCGGCTTGGGGATCGCATCGGCGAGAGCGCCAAGCCGGGTGCCGCGGCCACCTGCCAGAATGACCGCCGAGCCGAGATCGGGCCGTTGTGATGACACGCCGCGCAGTATAGGGAGGCCAGCCGATGAGCAGAGCTTCGACTCGGCCGCGGCCCGCTCTCGATGCCGCCGGCGGACGACCCGAACCGCCGATCCGGGTCCTTCACATCTGCCGCCGGTACAGGCCGTTTGTCGGAGGTACGGAGAAGTACGTCCACGATCTTGCGGCCGCACAGGCGGCCACGGGCCGCGAGGTAACGATTCTGACCCTGGATCGCGACATCGCCGGGACCATGCGTGGGCTCCCCGGTCGCGAAACCGATGACGGGCTCGAAGTCATCCGCTTGCCCGGCTGGGGTACCCGACAAGTGGCATTCACTTTCCGGCCCGACCGGATATGGCGCGAGATCGCCCGCCACGACGTGGTCCACGTCCACGACCTCCGCTTCGGGCTCGCGACCGCGATCGTGGGCGGCGTTGCAGCTCGCCGACCGCGCATCTTTCATACCCACGGCCTCATATACCACTCTGGCGAGGGCGGGCGGATGAAGCGATTGGCCATGCGCTCCTTCTTCGGCCCGCTCCTGCGCCTGGGGGCGGTGCTGACCGTGGCGAGCAGCGAGTCCGATCGTGACCTGCTGCTGCGCGACGCGCCGTACCTCGCCAGATGGACGGTCACCTACCCCAATGCCATTCCACTCGCACCGCTCGTGGGCCTGGAACGACGACCAACCCCGGGCCGTGTCGTGTCGATCGGCAGGATCGTCCCGAACAAGGCCTTGACCGATCTGGTTCGGGCTATGTCCCGGATTCGAGATGTCGATTGGTCGCTCGTGCTGGCAGGCGAGCCGGACCCCGACGAGCTGGCGCGGATCCGGGCCGTCGTCGACGAGTTGGCGGTGCAGGATCGGGTGAAAGTCGTGCTCGGGTTCCGGGAAGAGGAAATGCCGGGCTTGCTCGCGTCGGCGTCGTTGGCGGCGTTTCCGAGCAAGGGGGAGGGCTTCGGGATCGCACTCCTCGAGGCAATGGCCGCGGGCGTCCCGGTCCTGGCCAATCGAATCCCGGCCCACCAGGCACTATTGGTCGGCGATCTGGCCGGGCGGCTGGTCGAGTTCGCCGATCCGGATGCGGCGGCGGAGTCCATTCGTACCGCGCTAAAGGCCCCTTCGACCGGCCTCGGCGAGTTGTCGGCGCAATTGAGGGCCAGAGCGGCCGACTACGACATATCCCGCCTCAACGGCCAGATCGACCAGGTGTACCGCCGACTGGGGGTCAGGGCGCGCGGCAGCCGGACCTGACAGCCCGACCCGGCGCCTGAGCCCGCCTAAATCCGTCTCTTGCGGCCGCGCTGCTGCAGCATCCACCAGAAGAAGCGCGGGTCATCCCGGACATAGCGGGGAGTGAGACGCCTCGGCTCGTGGTATAGCCGGAAGGCCCACTCGATTCCGAGACGCGTCATCCACGCGGGCGCAGGGGGCGATTTGCCGGCAAGAACGTCCACCGCAGCGCCAACGCCGACCAGCACGGCCGGCAGCTCGGACGCGTGGAGGGCCATCCACAGCGCCTGGCGTGGAGCGCCAAGACAGACGAATACGACTCCCGCACCACTCTCGCGCAGCCGGCGCGTCAACCTGACATCCTCATCCGAGCCCACCACGAAGCCCATCCCGGGTGCCAGGGCCGCAGCGATTCGGGCGCCCTTGCCCTCGAGCACCGTCGCCGCCGCCTCGGCAGTGCCCGGCTTGCCGCCGAAGATTGCGATCCCGACAGACGATCCCAGCGCCGCCGCCAGCGCCTCCGGAAGAAGTCTTCCCGTTACCGTGCCTCTAAGCGGCGTGCCCGCTATACGAGAGCCGTAGACGATGCCCATGCCATCGGGTACCCGCAGCCGCATCTTCAGGAGCGCGGCTCTGAAGTCCGCACTCTGATGGGCCTTGACCACGTCGTCCACGTTCGGGGTATAGACCGTTCCTCCGCTGCCGCTGGAAACCCAGCGCGAGATCAGCGTCACCGCCTCATCGAAGGTCACGTTGTGGATCGGCATACCCGCGAGCTCAACGGACGAGAGGGCATCCTCCTCCACTTCCGGCGGTTCCGCGTGATGGCTCCCGCACAGCCCTGAGAGCCAGCGATCGTAGGAGGCGGAAATCGCGTCCCAGCTGTACAGCCGCCGCGCCCGATCATGCGCCCTGCGCCTCATGTCCTCGGCCAGCGCCGGGTCGTCCAGGGCCTCCTGGAGGCGCGCCGCGAGTTCGGCAGACCCATGGTAGTAGAGCCCGGCGTCCCCGAGCGTTTCGCGATGCTCCGGGACGTCGTTGGCCACGATCACATTGCCGAAACCCATCGACTCCACGAGCGCAGGGTGGGTTCCACCCACCTCCGTGGCTTGAACATAGGCGGCAGCGTGAGAGCGGAGGATCTGATAGCCGGTGCCGTAAACCGCGCCAAGGAAGCGGACCCTGGGATCGTTGGTAGCGCGGAGTGAGGCGATGTACTCCGACGCGTACGGAGCATCGCCTACCACTGCCAGTGGGAGGTCGGTCGAAACCGATGAGTAGGCCTCTATGACGACATGGGCGTTGTTCTCGGGCTCGAGGCGGCTGACGTAGAGGACGTAGCGGCCGACTTCCAGCCCCAGACGGGCGAGGGTACCGTCATCGTCAATCGGCTCGAGTTCGGTCCCGTAGGGGAAATAGGTCGTCCGGCGCCCGTAGGCCGCCTGGTAGTACTGCTGTATCACCAGGGCGTCGGTCACGACATGGACCGGCAGCCTGGCAGCAGTCCAGGCACAGATGCGGTAATACGCCCGTCCGATCGCGCTCCACTTCCGACGTTTCCATTCCAGGCCATCGACATTGAGGACGACTCGCTGCCTGAACAGTCGCAGCAGGATCACAGCCGGCACGTTGGCCGAGTTGCAGACGTAGATGACGTCGTAGTGTTGGGTCAGGGCGTGGATGGCGGAGAAGATGGTGTGGACTACCGTCTCGAAGTACTTGGACTGCGGGGCCGGAAGCCGGACGATCCGCATTCCCAGGTAGGACCGCATTCCCGACGGGACGGAGAGGTCGCGGCCGTACACGGTGACTTCATGGCCGCTCCGAACCAGGCGGCTGCCCAGCTTCTCGGCAAACGTCTCGAAGCCGCCGTAGTTGGCCGGAACCCCTCGGGTACCGAGTATTGCCATACGCATGCTATGGATGGTAACCGCCCGCGAGGTCGCACCGCCGGAACCCATGGCCGCGCGGCCGGGGCGGCGAGCGCGCCGGGTTGCGGCCGCGCCGACGTAATTCTCACGGGTTGTGACGAACGAGGGGTTTTCGCCCGAAGCCGATCCTGGGATCCTTCGTTATGCTAGCCGGGGAGACAGCGCCTCATGTTCGGTCACCGCTTCGCCAGAGTCGCAACGATCGCAGTGCTCGCCGCCGCAGCCCTCGGGTCGCGCGCAGTGGCACCGGCACTCGCCGCGACCGGACCGAGCTCCATGACTCTGTCCGAGTTCGACAACTCGGCGGATTGGCATGTGGGCGATGGCGTAGTCGCGCTCTCCACTGTGTCATCGCCCCGAACGTCGGGGACGGGCGCGCTGAAGATCGACTACAACATGACCTCCGCGGGCGACGCGACGATCCTGCCCGCAGGCACGCCTGCCGAACTCCCCGGCATGCCTCGGCGAATCTCGATGGACATCTACGGCGACGGCAGCTGGAACGTCATCTACTACGAGCTGCACGACTCCACCGGCGAGATACTGCGCTACTGGCTGGGGAATTTGGACTTCACCGGCTGGAAGACAATCACCCTTGACCTCAGCACGGCGGTGCCGATCGGTGCCGTCTACGGCAATCTGGACGCCAAGCTGGATCTGCCGGCTTCGTTCTCCCAGTTCCTCCTCTGGCGAAACGGCGGGGCGACGAAGCTCATCGGCACCGTGTACCTGGACCACCTCGTCTACGAGTACGATCCGGCCCCCCTCACTGCCGGGACCCCCATCTTCGCGCCCTCGGCCGGCCAATCCTCGACGGTCACGGTCGCTCTGACCGATCTTGGGACCTTCAACCTCCGTCTGATCGATGAGGCCGGCCTGACGCGCACATACACTGGGACCTCGGGCAACGGCTCGGCCTGGTCGACGAC
Organism: uncultured Chloroflexia bacterium; assembly: GCA_963789725.1. Lineage (GTDB taxonomy): Bacteria > Chloroflexota > Limnocylindria > Limnocylindrales > CSP1-4 > Fen-1039. The sequence goes on along the minus strand of CAWBLU010000004.1, from coordinate 251,755 downwards.
GTGGAACGGAAAGGACGACTCGGCCAGACTCATGTCCGGATCCGTGCGGGCGTTGCTTGCGGTGACTCGCAGCGGGCACACGGAGTCCGTCCAATGGCCCTACTTCGCCGGACTGACGGCGAGAGTGCCCGGCTCCAACGCCCCCCAGCGCGGCATCAATTCCTTTGTCACAGAGCTCGACACGCAAAGCAGGATCACCGCGGCGGCGGAGGCCGCCCAGATGGAGGCCGCGTATGTCGGAATGGCGCGCGAGGAGTTCGAATGGCGTCGCGTCGAACCGGCGAAGGGCGTATACGACTGGCCCAAGTTCGATCAGGCAGTCGAACTCGAGCGCGCCCACGGTATTGCGGTGCTCGGTAAGCTCGCCTACGGATCGCCCTGGGACAACACAGCTCCAACCGGAACGCCGCCACTCTCGGCCGTTCGCTACCCTCCCGCCAATATCCAGGACTACGTCGACTATGCCGTGGCGACCGTTCATCGCTATAAGGACCGGGTCCACTTCTGGGAGATCTGGAACGAGGAGAACAACGCCGGCGCCTGGATGCCCGCTCCCAACGCGGCCAGGTATACCCAGCTCCTGAAGGCAACCTACACGGCGATCAAGGCGGAGGATCCCACCGCCACCGTTGTTCTGGGCGGTCTCTCTACGGGTCCCGATGCTGGCTTCCTCAAGGGAATCAAGGACAACGGTGGTTGGGGTTCCTTCGACGTGCTGGCCATGCACAGCTTCGTATATGGGTCACCTGAGGGAGGAGTCTTCGAGGGCTGGATCGCGGAGGCCAAGACCGCAGTGGCCTCGTACGGCAACAAGCCCATCTGGATCACCGAGTTCGGATGGAGCAGCTACACGGGCGGCGGAGCAGGCTACGCCGGCACCACGATCGACGACCAGAACCTCTACCTGCAACAGGCATACGAAATATCCGCCGCGTCAGGGGTGCAAGGCATCTTCTGGTTCGAGCTGATGAACCGTGGTACGAACACCGCCGACATCTCGCATAACTACGGAATCCTGTACAGCGACAGGAGCCACAAGCCGGCCTTCACGGGGCTCCAATGCGTGGACCAGGCCCTGTATGCGGGTGCGATGCCGAGCTGCAGTCATCCGGTGTACGCACCTGCCACCTACCACGCCCTCACCCCGGCCCGGATCCTCGATAGCCGCGACGGCACCGGCGGCCTGTCGGGTCCCTTCAGCTCCCACGTTGCCCGGACCTTCCAGGTGACCGGAGCGGGTGGCGTCCCGAGCGGTGCCAGCGCAGTCACGGGCAACCTGACCGTTACGGGCCAGACGAGTAACGGCTTCCTGTTCATCGGCCCGAGCGCGATGAGCAACCCCACCAGTTCGACGCTCAACTTCCCGGTGCGGGACGATCGGGCCAACGCGGTGACGGTGGCCCTGGGCCTGGGCGGCGCTCTTTCGATCACCTACGCCGCCCCGACGACGGGCAAGACGGCCCACGTCATCTTCGACGTGACCGGCTACTTCACCCCGGGTGCCGGTGGGGCCACGTACTACCCCCTCGCCCCGGCCCGGGTCCTCGACAGCCGCGACGGCACGGGCGGGCTTAGCGGTCCCTTCAGCTCCCACGTTGCCCGGACCTTCCAGGTGACCGGGGTGGGTGGCGTCCCGAGCGGAGCCAGCGCAGTCACGGGCAACCTGACCGTTACGGGCCAGACCGCCAATGGCTTCCTGTTCATCGGTCCGGTGGCCATGAACAACCCCACCAGCTCGACGCTCAACTTCCCCCGCGGCGACGATCGGGCCAACGCGGTGACCGTCGCTCTCGGGACCGGCGGCAAGCTGTCGGTTACATACGCCGCGCCGACGGCGGGTCCCACAGCCAACGTCATATTCGACGTGACCGGCTACTTCGTGACCGGCACGGGCGGCTCCATGTACGTGCCCCTCAACCCGAGCCGCATCCTGGACACTCGCAACGGCACCGGCGGGCTAGCCGGACCCTTCAGCTCCCACGCTGCCCGGGCGTTTGCGGTGAGTGGACACGGCGGCGTCCCAGCGGGCGCCACGGCAGTCACCGGCAACCTGACCGTTACCAGCCAGACCGCCAATGGCTTCCTGTTCATCGGCCCGGTGGCCACGAACAACCCGACCAGCTCCACGCTCAACTTCCCCCGGGGCGACGATCGGGCCAACGCTGTCGCGGTGGCCCTGGGCGCCGGCGGGACTCTCTCGATCACCTATGCCGCGCCTACCACGGGTCCCGCTGCTCAGGTCATCTTCGACGTAACCGGCTACTTCAGCCACTAGAGTAGAGCGGATCCTGGCCCGGGCTGGCCCGGGAGGCGCATCGGGGAATGCCAGTAACAGCCCCGGCGACACGTCACCCGGCCGTCCGTGTCCGGGGCTTCATTTATTACGTGCTTAGCCGTCGGACCAATCACGGCTAGACTGCAGCCATGACCAGCGTGAGCGAGGCCAATGCCGAGTTCTGGAATGAGCCGTGCGGCACAGCACTGGCCCGATCCATCGGTATCGTCGAAATTACGCCCGAAGCGCTGGCGCAGTTTGACGCGGCGTACTTCGACTACTACCCGTACCTTCTACCTCTGGTCGAGAGGGCTGGAATCGCCGGTCGCACCGTCCTGGAGATTGGCGTCGGATTCGGCTCCGTCGGCCAATACGTTGCTCAACGAGCCGCTGCCTATCACGCTGTTGACATCGCGGAAGAGCCCGTGGGATTGCTTCGGCTGAGGTTGGCATTCTTAGGAGTGCCGGGCGACTTAGTACGCCAGGGATCAGCGCTCGACCTGCCGTACCCGGCAAATTCATTCGATGCAGTCATCTCGATCGGCACTTTGCATCACACGGGCGACCTGACGAGGTCCGTCTCGGAGGTTCGACGGGTGCTGCGTCCAGGCGGGATCGCCCTCGTGATGGTCTACAACCGGCACTCGTTTCGGCGACTAACGAGGTGGCCCAAGTTGAAGGTCTCGGCCGCGTTCGGCCGGCTGCGCGGACCGGCCGATCGCGAGCTTCGGCGTATGTACGACCAGCGCTCCGACGGCACTGCTGCTCCGCATACGGACTTCACCAGTGCGGGCGAGGCCAACAAGCTATTCCGAGAATATGCCGAAGCGCGCGTCGAGCGTCACAACTTCGACGAGTACCGGCTCTGGAAGGTCCGACTTCACCGGGACTGGTTCCTGCGGGGTATCGACCGGCTTCTCGGACTTGACCTATACATCGTTGCGACGAAGTAATCCACAGCCGATCCCGTGGGATGTCAACCACGCCGTGCTGAAGGGGACGGGGCGGAGCGATCGCATCGATGATTGACGCGCCTCTCAACACAACCCGCTCGCCCCTGATCGACCTGCTGCGCGCCTGCCTCGCGATCTGGGTGCTTATCGGCGCGCATCTGATCTTCTGGGCGGGCCTCACGGGTCAATCGGTATCGACGGCCCAGGTACAGTGGCTCGTCGATGTCTTCCAGCCTGCTGGCGAGCTTCACCCCGCTGTCCTGTGCTTCATCGTGCTATCGGGCTACTGCATCCATCGCAACGGGCTCCGGCAGGGTGGAGTCCTGCCCTACGCCATCCGCCGAGCCTTCCGGATCTATCCGGTCTATCTACTGGCGACGGTCTTCGGGATCGCGTGCTTCACGATCGCCGTGGGGATCGCGCCGAACGTCGCCCAGGCCCTGACCGGAACTCCAGCGATCGAGGCACACTGTGTCGTCGCTCGCCTCACGCTGCTGTCAGCGATGGCGCCGAACGTCGGTGGTTGCGAGTTCCAGGGAAACGCACCCCTCGATACGGTGATGGTCGAGATGCTCCTGTACGTGGTCTACCCGATCCTGCTACTGGGGCTGGCCCGGCGCCTCGGAGAATGGTCACTGTGGGCAGTGGTCCTCGGCGTGTGGGCCTACGGCATGGTCCTCGTTTCGACCCAACCCGCCCTTCATGCCTGGTGGCAGAACAGCACGCCCATCAGCTTCCTGGTCTTCTGGTGGGTCGGAGCCAAGTTCCTCGATCGGCGCTTTGCGCGCGCGCTGACCTGGCTCTCGCCCCTGGTCCTGATAGCGTGGCTGGGGCTGACGTGGGCGATCCTGAACCAACAGGCCGATTCGATCGTGGCGCCGGAGGCGCGGAAGATGGCGATGGCCCTGCTGTTCGGGGTGCTGGTCGTCCATGTCGACAACGGCTTCCAGATCCCGACTGCGCTGCATCTGGTCGGCAAGGCCGGCTACTCGATCTATGCCTTTCACGCGCCGCTGCTGATCGTCCTGCTCGTGTCGGGCGTCCCGTGGTGGGCAGCGGGGACTGCCGCGATCGGTCTGGGCATCCTGAGCTATGTCGTGGTCGAACGCCCCTGCATCAGCATAGGCCGCAGGCTCGCCCGCTCTCAGATCGTGACCGGAATCCAGAGGCCAGCCGTCGCACCCTAGATCTAGGTCCCATGCCCTGATCTGGCTACCGCGTAGACGCCACCCACGCCCGCGAGGAATCCATCAAAGATCGGGTCGCCGACATCATCTCGGCCTAAGGCAGCCAGAAAGTCACGGTGCTCGTCGGCGAGCCGCCTGTCGGTCAGTGCGGACGGCCCGAGTCTGTCCAGGACTGCGATTTCCCTTCGGGCAAGATAGCCACCTCGGTACTCGGTGTCGAAGCCGGCCTCTGTGCACATGCGCTCGAAGTCCGCGGGAACGTAGGCTCGCGCGATGGGGCATTCCTCACCGTCGGTGCTCCTCCGAAAGGCCTCTTCGGTTGAGAGCCCCCCAAATGCACCTTCGAGGATCTGACGCTGGTATGCCGTGTAGAGATGGAACCAGACGCTGTTTCGGTTATACACCATGAGGTGACCGCGACCCGATGGACGAAGCACCCGGCGGAGTTCCCTGAGAAGCGCTTCAGGGTGGCTGGTGTGATGAATGACGCCTTCGCAGTACAGGTAGTCCACGCTCGATTCTTCGATCGGGATAGTCGGAACGTCGTCGGCCACCTGGATGAGCTGCACTCGTGAGGCATCCAGTCGGTGTAGAGCCAGCCTGCTACGCGCGAGTTCCAAAGACGTCCTTGAGACGTCGACCCCGATCACTCGCCGTGCGCGACATCGGATCGCGAAGTTGACCAGGTCGTTGCCCGGACCGCAGCCGTAGTCGAGAACGGCATCGCTCTCGTGGTCTGCTCGAAGCTCCATGAGCCCTTCGAAACGAGGGTAGTCCCGGGCGCGCTCATCCAGGTAACGCAGCGACGCGGCGGCCGAGCGGAACGGCGTCGATTTCACTGTGTGGCCGGTCCAATACCGGTCCACCTCGTTGGTCACTACCGAGCCAGTAGTGCGGATAGGGATTGCCATTGGGTCGCCGTGCTGTTCGAACGCGGCTTCCGCAGTCTCGCGAGCCCTGGTCAGAGCATGGATAAGCCCGCGCCCTACCCGGGAACGACGCCTGAGGTCAAGACTCGTCTTGGCCATCACCCTGCCTCGAGCAGCCCGCGGTGCCGGTCGATAGACGCCTCGACCGCCAACATGTTGGACCGAGTCCAATCCACCGTTCGCCGGATGCCGTCACTCAGCCCGATCTCGGCCGTGAAACCCAGGGCGGCCCGGGACTTGTCGGGGCTGCCGAGGCGATTCCCGGAGTGGTCCCATGTCCGACGAGGGGCCAGCTCGATCGGCGCCGGTGGATCAACGTACTGGTTGATCGTGTCGGCAAGCTCGCGAATCGTGGTTTCCACGCCGCTGGCGAGGTTGTAGACCTGCCCCGCCTCCCCTCGCGTCGCACACAGCATCAAACCGTGGACGATGTCGTCCACATAGATGAAATCGCGAGAAGAAAGGCCCTCGTTCTCGAGCCTCAGAGGCATGGCCTTGAGCGCTCGATACACGAAGGTCGGGGTCACGTTCCGCCAGACCGTCGCCGGCGTTCCGCGCCATCGGCCGGCGCCCAGAACCTCGCCCGGACCGTAGACGTTCTGAAACCTCGCCACCACCACCGGCAGACCGTCATGGGCGTGGAAGTAATTGCCGTACATCTCCCCGACGATCTTGGAGATCTGGTAGGGGGAATCCAGATGCAGTGAGACTGGATCCGTCTCCGTCGTCGGCCTCGCATCGCCGTACAGCTTCTCAGCGACGGTGCATCCTGCGGATGAATAGACCACGGCCCTAAGACGGCCGAACCCCGCCAGCCGATTGAACAGCTTCAGAGTCGTCAGCGTGTTGTTGGCGTGGTCCGCGAGCGGATCGTGCATCGAGCTCTGATTGCCGTGATAGGTGGCCAGATGGAAGACGTAGTCGAGGTCGTCATTCAGCGCCGCGAGAACTTCGTCGTCCGTGATCGAGTCTTCGGTGAACTCGACGCCTGGCAAGTCAAGCACCGCGCTCCTGTTGGCGGAAAGCAGGTTGTCCACCACGTGGATGCGCCCTGCGCCCGACTCGGCCAGACCACGCACCAGGTTCGAGCCGACAAACCCGGCTCCACCCACAACGAGGACGGAGCTGCCGCGGAATTGTTCCACCGCTACGCCCGGAGCTCGTCGAGCTTGAGGTGCGTATACGTATCCGAGATCCCGAACGTGCGGTAGTAATCGATAGCCCGTGCGACGCCGATCTCGAGCGGAACGCTGACCGTCCAATCGAAGTCCTGGTTGGTGGCCGACGGATCCAGCAGGATGGTGAAGGCGTCGTCCTCGTTGCGCGGCCTGACCTCGACCGGCGCATCGAGAGTCACCCCAAGCGCAGCAACAGTCGCGTCGAACAGCTCCTTGATGGCGTAGTCGGCGCCGGACGACACGTGGTACGCACCACGGCGGCCGGTTCCGTCAATAGCCTTGACCAGGACGTCAACCAAGTCGGAGACGTACACGAAGTCCCGACGTGTGTCCATGACGAAGCAGGGGCGGCCTGTCGTGAGTCGAGAGTAAAACGTGGGCAAGGGCCCGCTGAGGTTGCGCGGGCCGTAGGCATTGGCCAGCCGGAACGAGATGAAATCGATGCCGCTCAGGGCGATGTACTGCTCGGCTGCGGTCTTGCTGATCGAGTAGCTGCTCGCATCCGGGCGAACGGGATGCGTGAGCGTTATCGGTTGCTCCAGAGGGTGGAGTCCGTAGCACAGCGCGGTCTGAAGGTAGATGAGGCGACGAACCCTCGCGACCAGGGCCTCGCGTGCCACATTGGCCGTCCCGACCACATTGGTGAGCGCATCTCGCTCCCAGTCGTTGGGATCCTTGTAGGAGGCGGCCGCGTGGACCACGACCTCTGGTTCGAATGCTGCGAAGGTGCGTCTTACCAGGTCCGCGTCGGCGATGTCTCCCTCGATGAGCGTGTAGGAAGGCTGGTCGGCAGGCACGTTGTCCCGGCGGCCGGTGGCGAAGTTGTCGATGACGAGAACCGTGTCGCCTCGGGCGAGCAACCGATCCGACAGATGCGAGCCGATGAAACCCGCTCCGCCGGTGACCAGAACCTTCACGCTGACCGTCCCTCCTTCAAGGTGGTGGGCAGAGCGCGGAATTCCGCCGCCCTGTCGTGGAATTCCTGCTGCCATAATTCCAGGGACAGGAGGCCCCAGAAGCCGCGTCCAAAGGCGCTTTCGCGAGACAGGCCGGCCAGGACCTGCCTGTTGTCGATGTGGTCTCGACTCAATGCCGCCGTTGTCGACAGCGTGTCGATCACGAAATCTCTGGCTGGCCCTTGCGCCCACACGTTCAGCGGCGTCGGGAAGCCCATCTTGTCTTTCCTCTCCACGATGTCGCGCGGCAGGATCGACCCGAACGATGCCTTGAGGGCCCTCTTGAGCTGACCTCCCTTGAACTTGACATCGGCCGGCATCGTGGCAGCCAGTTCGACGAGAGGGTGATCGAGGAATGGCAACCGCGACTCGAGGCCATGGGCCATGCTCATGCGATCCTCCACTTGGAGCAGCGCCGGGAGCAGCGTCTTGAAGTCGAAATGGGTCATCCGGTCCAGGTACGACTCACCGGACAGGTTGTCCGCCTGGAAGATCGACCGGAAGGTCTCGTATGGCGAGTAGGGCCCCAGCGTCTCCCAGCGGACCTCGTCCTTGAGATCGTTGGACCTGTTGATAAGGCGAAAGTAGCGCCGGTCCATGGGCTCGAAAAGCCCTTCGCGCCAGAACTCCTGGAGGAGCGGTTTGTACTGCCCGAGAGCGGTCAGGTTTGGCAGTATCGACTCATAGCTCACGACGAAGTTGCCGTCGTGCATCGTCCCGTCGATGGCAGCCTTCAGGCATTGCTCGAAGTACGCGATCAGGTAGCGCGTATAGCCGCCGAAGAGTTCGTCCCCACCCTGGCCGCCCAGCACGACCTTGCGATGCTTGGCCGCCAGCGACGAGACCATGAACTGGGAGAACGCGCCCGGGCCGGCTGCCGGATAGTCCAGGTGGTAGATCACGCGCTTGATGTTTGCTATGAAATCGTCGACGCCGATCTGAAGCTCGAGCAGTTCGAACTTGCGTTCTGCGGCGAGCTGGCGCGCGTAGGCGCTCTCGTCATATTGGGGCCCTTCGGCGAACTTGCCCGTAAACGCCTGGAAGCCTGCATACCCACCCTGCTCCACCGCGAGAGTCGCTACGATGCTCGAGTCGAGCCCTCCACTCAAGTAGGCGCCGACGGGAACATCGGCACGCAGGTGCACGGCAACGGAATCCCGCATCAGATGCCGAAGCTGCTCCTCGAAGTACCGGCCGGTGTGGTCGAAGTCAAGCCGGTAGTACACGTCCCAATAGCGGAGAACATCGACGCTACCGTCGCGGACCCGCAGCCTGTGCCCGGGAAGTAGCTCCCTGACCCCCGCGAAGAGGGTCTTCCCATCGAGGCAGAACTGGAACGTGAGGTAGTCCCTCAGCCCGAAGGCGTCTGTCTCGATGGCCGGCAGGAACGGCAGCAGGGCCTTGGCCTCCGACGCGAAATAGAGTAGCCCGCCTATCTGGGTGTAGTAGAACGGCTTCATGCCGAAGCGATCTCGGGCGCAGAAGAGAGATCCATCGGAGGGATCCCAGATCGCAAAGGCGAACATGCCTCGAAGGTGGCCAAGGCAGTCTTCGCCCCAACGGCGGTACGCAGCGAGAATCACCTCGGTGTCGGACGTGGTCTGGAAGCAGTCGGCGCCCAGCTCGTCGCGCAATTCCAGGTAGTTGTAGATCTCGCCGTTGAACGTGATCCAGTTGCCAGCCGCGTCGGTCATCGGCTGGTCGCCCGATACCAGGTCGATGATCTCGAGCCGACGATGAGCGAAGCCGGCGACGTCCGTGGGGGCGCGCCAGGTGCCCTGTCCGTCCGGCCCGCGATGCCGGACCAGGTGGCTCATAGTCGCTAGGCGATCACCCAGATCTGGGATCGGTCCGCCCGTCAGCGAGACGACCCCGGCAATGCCGCACACGCCGCTCTCTACCCGATCGCCTGGCGGCCGATTGCCTTGCGCAGGCGCGACGCCGAACCCAATAGCCCAACCGACCGGAGCAGTGCTCGTATCGCCGCCTTGACGTGGTTGCGAACAGACACCCAGACCCGTGACGGCCGATCCAGCCGCAACTCGAAGGCGAGCAGCAGACGGTCCGCCAACGCGAGCATACGGGGCACAGACACCGACCTTTCCAGAGCCATAATGTTGTCCACGAACCAAGGATACCGGAGTCGCTCGGACGGCACGATATCCAGGTAGGCGCGGTCGGCCAGCGCCGCGCGGACATCCTCTCGCGACATCGCCTCGAGGACTTCGGGAAGGTTAGAGAAGTCCGCCCTGAGGGCCAAGTAGTGCTCCCCGGGTCGTAGCAGGCCGTTGTACGAGCCTTCGATCAAGACCTGCGCGGTCCTGGTCGCGCACGCTTCCAGGTGGCGCGGCGAGATCGCCTTCAGGTCCAGGCTTTCGTCTAGCCCGGCAAAACAGGCTGCCTCGACCTCTTCGAAGCCCGCGTCCGGATGACCTGCCTGGTACGCAAGAGTGCGCGCTCGGATCGATCCGTCCCGGTCTATCAAGCTCGCGCCGCCTTCAACACCGATCGTCCACCGTGACCGCAGCAAGAAGCGATACCAGTCATCCCCGACGAGCGTGTCCGCGTCGCTGAGGGAGATATCCGCGCTGAGGCCACTCCTGGGTGCAGCGGCAGAGAAGCGTTCGCCGATCTCCCCCTTAAGCAGCCCATGGCGCCCCAACCACGGCTCGGGCCGCCAGGCCCGGTAGAAGACGTCGATCGTCCGAGGGCCTACCGCAGCTGCAAGTCGTTCGATTCGCTTCAGTGACGACGGTTCAAGGTAGCCGGTGAGCACTCGCCGGAAGGTCACCGGGCCATCCACCAGCGAGCCGTAGATCGTTCGCCATTCGGACTCTGCCGCGCAGGTGAGCACGTGGTCGACGTGTAACTCCTCGAGGAAATGGCAAAGCAGATCGGTTTGGATGAACTCATCCTGGGGAATGGCGATTCTCGTCGCTACGAGGCGGCGGGTCGGCTCCAACCTGGCGACGACCCGGTCGAAGACCGCAGGTTGCCAGCGCTGCGCGAGCAGGATGGTATGGAAGACAATCGTTGTGACGCCGACACGACCAATCCATGAAGGAATCCGGCGCGCCGCGAGATTGATGTAGATGCACGGCCTACCGCTGTAGCGCCCAAGCGCGTACAGGTGGTCAGCGATGGAAGTCCGAAGCGGCATCCGCTCCGCGTAGTAGAGGATGAGAACCGTGCCGGAACGTTCGACCGACGCGCCCCTCCGTGATGATGTCATGCGGCGTAAGAGGATACCATCTCAACCTGCCGCCCCTGCCAGGCCGAGTTCTAGTCTGATCGGACGATCCAGGACCCGCCCCCCGAGGTAGATAACGAATGCACCTGGAGATCGCGCGGCTGGCCCGCAACTCGCTCATCTACGGAGTCGGGCAGATCCTGACCCGATTCATCAGCGTCTTGCTTCTGCCGATCTTCACCTCGTACCTCACCCCATCGGACTACGGGGTCAGCTCGATCCTGGGCCTCTTGACGTACTTCCTGACGCCAGTCTTCGCTTTGGGGATTGGGACTGCGCTGGGTCTCGTTTACTACGAAGGTGACGATCGCTCGCGCAAGGAAGCAACGATATGGACGGCCGCTGGGATTCTCGCCTCAAGCGGCCTGATCCTGACACTCCTGGGCTTTGTCCTCGAACACCCACTCGCCCAACTGCTCTTTCCGGGACAGGTCAGCGGCTACGACTACGAATACCTCGTGGTCATAGTCCTGGCGACCGCGGCCCTGAGCATCGCGTCCCAGCCTTTGATGATCTATCTGCAGCTCGAGGAACGGGTCGCAACGTTCGTGGCCTTGACGGTCACGTCGACACTCGTTTCCATCGGCCTCAGCGTGCTGATGGTCGTGGGCCTTCGTCGTGGTATTCAGGGAATGCTCGAGGCCGCCTTGATCGCGCAAGGCATAACCCTCGTGCTGGCCCTACTCCCGCCGTTGACACGAATCCGACCAACGCTCAGCCGCGGGGTGGCCCTTGCGCTGCTACGCCTCGGGATTCCACTTGTTCCGTCGTTTCTCGCCGTGTTCGTGATGTTGCAGGTCAACAAGTACTTCATCCAGGTGGATCTTGGCCTTGGAGCGGTTGGGGTCTACACCATCGGCTTCAACTTTGGTTTGTTCATGACCCTCGTGGTCGGCGGCTTCACCAACGCCTGGTACCCGTTCTTCATGTCCTACATCAACCGCCAGGAGGAGGCGAAGCGGCTCTTCGGCCGTATCTTCAGCTACTACATGCTCGGCCTGGGCTCGTTGAGCCTGCTGTTCTACATGGCTGCCAGACCGGGGGTGCTGATACTCACCCATGGCATCGCATTCCGGGGCGCCTACGTCGTGGTAGGTCCCTCCGCGACTGCACAGTTGCTCATTGGGGCCACCAGCATCCTCCTGGCGGGCATGTACTTCGCGAAGCAGGTCCAATATCAGCTGGTCGTTCAGGGAATCGCGGCCGTGGCCGCGCTGTTTCTCAACCTCATTCTCATTCCTCCGCTCGGAATATCCGGCGCTGCCATCGCTCTCGCCAGCGGATTCGCCTTCGTCGCGATCGGCCAGCACCTATGGAACCTGAGGGCCCACTACCTTGCCGTGGAGTACGAGTGGTCCAGAGTCATGCGCTTCTCAGCCCTTTACCTGGTCTACGCTCTGGCGTTCACCACCAATCGGGACCTGCCCCTCTCCGTCGAGATCGCCGCGTCTTCGGCAGGCGCTCTGATCCTCGCCGGCTTCCTATATTGGCTGCTGCTCCCAAGCGAGCGTGTCTTTCTATGGAACCTCGCCTCACGCGTCAGGCAGCGAACACTCGCCAGTCCGCCCTCCAAGCCATGATTGACCGCCCGTCAGACGAGGGACGAGTACACGCCGAAGGGATCGTCCTGCTGTATCACTACGCGCCGCCATATGCCGCGACCGTACTGGAGCACGTGGAGTCATTCGCAAAGCACTCGCGATACGCAGTCTGGCCAGTGAACGTTGAAGTTGGCTTCCCGCCTGCGCTGTCTCGGCTTGAGCCGTCCGTTGTGGTCCTCCACTACTCCCTCTTCGGGTCATCGCGGTACTTCCTCAGTGAACAGTTCCTGCGGTTCCTGGATCGAACGAGTTCGAGTTATCGGATCGCGTTCTTCCAAGACGAGCACTACTACTGTCGTCAGCGATTCGAGTTCATCGACAGACACCGCATCGACTGCGTCTACACGTTGCTGGAACCCAAGCACCACGATGAGGTGTACGGCCGGCACACGCACGGCCCGAAGATGATCTGGACGATCCCCGGCTACGTAAGCGACGATCTGCCAGCGACGTCCAGACGGTTCGCCAAACCGGACGCGTATCGACGGATCGACATCGGGTACCGAGCCCGCAGGCTCCCGTACTACATGGGAAGAGGGGCCCAGGAGAAGCACGAGATTGGCGTCCACTTCATGGAGCGCGCCAGCCGGCTCGGTCTTCAATTGGACATCGGCACCGAGGAGTCGACGCGTCTATACGGCGACAAGTGGTACGAGTTCCTGGGCGATTGCCGGGCGGTGCTCGGCGTGGAGGCAGGGGTCTCCATCTTCGACCTGAACGACGAGGTTCGAGAGGGGTACGAGCGGCTGATAGCTGGGACGCCAGACATGAGCTTCGACGAGATGGCCGGACTGCTCCTGGCTCGATACGAGGACAACGTCCCGTACCGGACAGTCAGTCCACGGCACTTCGAGGCGGCCGCTTTCCGCGTTACTCAGATCCTCTTCGAAGGGCACTACTCGGGCGTGTTGGAGCCGATGATTCACTACTTGCCGCTGCGGAAGGACTTCTCGAATCTCCAGGAGATCGTTCGGCTGTTCCGCGATCCGCAAGTCCGAGAACGGCTGACGAGCCGCGCGTATGAGGACTTGATTGCCTCAGGACGCTGGTCGTACAAGGCATTCATCGAGTCCTTCGACGCCAACCTTGAGCGGGCAAACGTCATAACGGCTACGACCCCTGCTGACGAAGGGGCCGTCGGGAGACAGCTCCGACGGGGCGCGTCTATCCGGGAGTTTCGCTCGGCAGCGCGACGGAGGTGGCGCCGCTGGGCAGATTCCTCTGCAGGGCGCATTGCCCGTCGGGCCATACGCCGCGTCCGACAGGCCAAGACCTGACCGTCGAGTTGAGGTCGGGCTGCGAGTGTCACGACCGCTGTCGCAGCCAGACCTCAACCGACAGCGCCCGCCACAACTCCGCGCCGCCATCTGCGGCCACCGGGCGGTCCAGCAGGCTTTCCAGGCCGCGGGGATCTAGCACGCCCTCTCCGACGGCCTTTGATCCGGCCATGAAACCTCGTATCCCAGGCATCGACGACTCGAGCCAGGCGACCTGAGGCACCGCAAAGCCGATCTTGCGCCGATCCAGCCGGATTTCGTCGGGAACGATCCCGGCCATGGCGCGCCGAAGCACGGTCTTGGTCACGCCGTGGCTTATGCGAAGGCGATCCGGCAGCAAGCAGGCCGCCTCGACGAGGCGGTGGTCGAGGAACGGGACCCGAGCCTCGACCCCAAACCGCATGCTGTTGCGGTCTTCGTATCGAAGGAGAACCGGCAGGCTCGTGGCCGTCATAGCCCGGACAAGCTGCCGCGCCAACGGGGTGCCGGCATCAGCCGACTCACCGGCGCCACGGAGAGGCAGCGGCGGCGCCGTCCGCAACTCAGGTCCGGCCCAGCTGGGAATGCGCGCGTCACGCCCGAACGGAGCGCGGCCGGCTCGGCCGAGACGGAATCGCTCGAGAACCGCCTGGCGGAGGCTTACCCTCGGCGCCACTCCAAGACGTCGCATCTCGCGCAAGGCCCCGGGCATCGCGGCCGGGTGCCGGCCCAGCAGCCCGAGCAGCCACGCGTACCGGTAGTGCGGATACCCACCCAGCATCTCGTCGGCGCCCTGACCGTCGAGCATCACCTTGATGCCCTGGGCGCGAGCCGACTCCATGACCGCGCGCTGCGCGAGGATCGACGCGGACGCGAAGGGCTCATCTTGCTCGCGGATCACGAGGTCCAGCGTCTCAAGCAGGTCAGACGGCGCGAGCGGCACTCGAAGATGCGAAACGCCGGCCCGGCCGGCCACGAGCGCGGCTCGCTCGGTTTCGTCGTCGACCGTGCCCGGAAACGACGCCGTCAGCGCGACACGAGGCGCCGCTCCGTGCGGGCCCAGCTTCTCGCGAACAAGCTCGCTCGACAGCGACACGATCGACGCCGAGTCGATGCCGCCGGAAAGACAGCTGCCCAGCGGCACGTCGGATCGTAGCTGCAAGCCGACCGCGTCCCGAAGGAGCGAGGAGAACGCGACGACGTGCTCCTCGTCGTCGGGACCGGGGTCCAGGCCCGAGTCGCCCGACGACGACGGCGGCGCCCAGTAACTCCACCTGTCAGCTGACGCGCCGTCGATCAGCATGTTCGTCGCCGGCGGCAGCGGCTCTATGCCGTCGTAGAAGGTGGCATCCGAGTGGTCCAGCCAGCCGCCGAGGGCGTAATCGCGAACCGCCGAGAGGTTCGGCCCCGCGCTCGCCACGAAGCCACGAAGCGCTTTGATCTCGCTGGCGAACGCCCAGCCACCGGCGAGGCGACCTAGGTACATCGGCTTGACTCCGAGACGATCCCGCGAGAGAAGCAGCCTCCGCGCCCGCCCATCCCACAGCGCGAAAGCCCAGATGCCGTTGAAACGCGGGATCGCGTCGGTCCCCCATTCCGCGAAAGCCTCGACGATGACCTCGGTGTCCGTCTCCGTGTGAAACTGGTGACCGATGGCTGCCAGCTCGTCGCGCAACTCGAGGTAGTTGTATATCTCGCCGTTGTGGATGAGCAGGAATTGTCCGTTGGAGCTGGCAAAAGGCTGATGGCCGGCGGGCGTGGGATCGAGGATCGAGAGACGGCGATGAGCCAGGACGCCACCAGGCAGGCGGGCAATGTCCGAATCGTCGGGTCCTCGGTGGGCGAGGCGCTGAACCACCGCGGCGGCGAAGCGGTCGAGAAGTTCCGCGTCCTGGACGCCTATGGCGCCGCCGATCCCGCACACGTCAGGAAGGCCACACGACAGGCTCGCGGAACCGGCGACTCCGCCACCGCCGAGCCGCAGATAATCCTCGTCGCGCGGTGTCCGGACCCACGCCGCTAGACTAACATGACGCCGCACCGCGACCGCTTGGTCGAGCGCCTAGTTCCACCCCAGCTGAGGGCATCCGAAAGCCAGTGCGCTTCGACTTCATCATCGTCGCCTACCGATCGGCCGCGGAGATCATCGGCTGCCTGGATTCGATCCAGGCCGACGCGCCTGAGGGCACGCGCGTGGTCGTCGTGGACAACGCCTCGCCGGACGAGTCTGCGAGGGTCGCTGGCACGCATCCGCTCGAGCCGCGGATCGTGACCAGCGGCAAGAACCTGGGCTTCGGCGGCGGGTGCAACCTTGGAGCCACGGGCTCAGATGCCGACGCTCTGTTCTTCCTGAACCCGGATGCTCGCCTGATGCCAGGGGCTTCGGCCGTATTGACGGCGGCCCTCGAGTCAGACATTGAGCTCGCGGTTGTTGCCCCGCGGGTGATCGACCCAACCGGAGAGTCCCGCGCCTCGTCGGCAGGCGCCGAGCCATCGCTCCGCTCCAGTCTCGGCCACTTCCTGGCGCTCAACAGGATGCCTGGCATTGGCGCCTACTTCAAAGCGGTCTACCTGGCCGACGGTCGAATCCGAACTCGCCCCAACTGGGTCAGCGGAGCGGCAATGCTGGTCCGGAAGAGCGCGTATGACGAGATCGGCGGTTTCGACGATCGGCTCTTCATGTACATGGAGGACGTCGACCTGTGCCGGCGCCTTCGGGAGCAGGGCTGGGCCATAGGTTATGAGCCGGATGCCATCGTCGAGCACGTCATGGGCCACTCCCAATCGTCTGACCAGCCCATCCGCTGGTACAGGGCCTTCCACGCGTATGTCGCCGATCGTCGAGGTCCCGGTCACGCGCGTGCAGCCTCATTGGTCGCGGGCCTGGGCTTCGGGCTCCGGGCACTGGCGTACCGGGGCAGGAGGCCGATCAACTCCGCAAGAATGGCGCGCAGCGCTCGAGCCGCCTTCAGGTTCGTCGTATCTCCGCCTGGACCGGACCGGCCCACGGACGGAGTTCGGCGGACATGACCGACCGGCATCGAGTCCTGATCGTCTCGCGCGAGCTTCCGCCATCGATCGGTCCACACCCGATCCGCGTCGCGAAGCTGGCCAAGTACCTGCCCGAATTCGGCTGGGACCCCTCCATCCTCTCCGTCCCGACGGATCACGTCATCGATCGAGACGAAATGCTCGCTTCCGAGATGGACGGAGTGCCGATCATCCGCGTTCCTCGACTTCTGTCGCGCGTGGCGCCGCCGGCCCACGGAGCGCGGAGCCTCGGTGCATCTGCGCCCGCTACTGCCCCGGTTCCGGATAAGCCACGCCGTTCGATCAAGAGTCGCATAGCCCGGGCCGTGCTGATCCCCGACCCGTCGATCCTGTGGGCATTACCGGCGGCCATGCGTGCGACGGCGATTGCCGCGGACTTCGACGCGATCTTCACCACCGCGCCCCCGTTCTCCACGCACATGATCGGCAATCGTGTTGCCCGCGGCCGTGGCGTGGCCTGGGTGGCCGAATATCGCGACAACTGGACCGTGAACCCGCTGTACCGGCGATCGGGCCCCGCCCAGTGGCTCAACGAGAGAATCGAGAGACGCGCCCTCGGGGCGGCCAACGCGGTCGTCGTCGTCAGCGAGCAGGCTGCGGTGGAGATGCGAGCGGCCTTTCCCGGACTCGCCTCCCGCCTCCATGTAGCCCGAAACGGATACGATCCGGACGACCTGCCGGAGCCGGGTCCGCGTCCCGACGTCTTCGAGATCGCATACGCCGGCTCCCTTGACGACGCCCGCGACCCCAGGCCATTCCTGACAGCACTCGCGAGCCTGACCGGAACCTCTCCGGACGTACGCGCGGTGGTCAGGCTCAGACTGATGGGCCACGTCGTCGATTGGGTGGTGGCGGCAGCGGCCGCGTCCATAGGCTCCGAGCAGGTCATATTCGACGGCCTGCTGCCGCACCGAGAGACACTGGCCAGGGCAGGAGGAGCGGCCGTGCTGCTCGGCATCACCACGCGGGCCGAGGCCGGCGGCGCCGGCTTCACGAGCAAGCTATTCGAGTACCTGGGACTGCAGCGACCCGTCCTGATGCTGGCCCCAGCCGGTCCGGCCCGCGACCTGGTCCGGCAATCGGGAGGCGGGCTGGTGGCCGATCCGGAGGACGCGCCGGCGATCGCGGCCGCCCTCGAGCAGCTATTCGGCGAATGGTCGGCCGGCTCAGAGCGCCGGGCTGATCCCGCCCTTCTTGCTGGCTTGACGCGCCGGGCCACCGCCAAAGCCGTCGCCGGAGCACTCGATGCCGCCCTGACAGACAGGCGGCGCGCACCGGGTCGCTGAATTGGCCTAGGCCGCACCCGCCTCCGACGGCGACTCGCTCGCGGCGGCCGCCGTGGTGGCCGTCGCGGTAGAACCGAGCCCCAGACCAATCAGAGCCCACAGCGGAATGGCTACCGCCGGCTCATCGATCACGGGAATGAACAGCGCACCGACGGCCAAGCCCGCCGCCGCGGCGAGAGCGGCCCGAGCTTCAGGAATGCGTCGCTTCCTCCATAGAGTTCGGGCGACGACGGCCACGAGAGCCAGCAAGGCGAGGAGCCCGACATATCCTGCCTGGAGCAGGTAGTTGACGTACCAGGTCTCGCTACTGAGAACGTTGTCAGCCGACACCTGTCCGAACCTGGCCGATTTGGCGCCCGCCATGCCCATGCCGATTCCAAACGGCGCGATTCGAGCCGCTGGCGTAAGCCCAACGCCGTTTCCATCCCCCGTGACACCTGTGCCGTTCAGCAGCGAGGAGAGACTCGAGGCATGGCTAGCGGCCGACGGATCGCGGCCGGTCAGCGTCCCACTGACGAAGTCCGATACGCCTGAGGTTCCCGCGACCGCCCCCACCAGCACCAGGAACAGCGCGAGCGGCGGAACGTAGGTCCGGAGCCACGCCCGGCTGCGAATTCGCATCATGACCGCACCAATGCGGGCGCGCGTCACCGGCAGCATCAGCAGGAGCATTGCTGTGGCGACTGTCAACGAGACCCAGGAGCTGCGGGAGAAGCTCAGCAGAATGACAAAGCCGATGACGGCACATGCCCACGCGGCGAGAGACGACTTGATCAACAGGAGGCCCGGCGTAGCCGCGAGAACCAGCACGATTACGAGAAACGCCGCGAACTCGTTTGGCGAGTTGAACGTGCCGATGGCTCTGGGCTGCAAGATGAACGACGCCAGGTAGGCCGCAGGGAGCCGCCCATCGGATGTCTTGAAGAAGGTGGTCAGGTAACTGAAACCGCCTCCGTACACCTGCCACACGGCGAAGAGCGATGCGAGAAGACCGGAGACGAACATTGCCTGCGCGGCGCGGGACGCGAGGTTTGGTGCGAGGCCGGAGGTTCGCGCCAGTACGGCGATCGCCAGAGCCAGGCATATGGGCTCGAATGCGACCCGGAAGGCGTACAGCCCGGTCTCCAGGTGCGGCGTGATGGCCAGTGAGGCGGCACCGGAGGCCAGCACCACGACAGCCACCGCCTCCACGGCATTTGGTCTGAAGGACCGAGCCCTAAGCCATCGTATGCCGGCCGCTACGATGACCCCTCCCGCCAGAGCGTCGTGCCAGCCCGCCGCCATCGTCGAGGCGGTCGACGAGAAGTGAAGCGAAGGCGTCACGATGTCGACCAGGAACCCGTTGAATGGCAGGAGGCTCAGCAGCAGCAGCAGGCCGACCCAGGGACGCCAATAGGCAAGCAGGAAGAGACCGACCAATACGGCGCCGATTGCGATGGAGACCATTCAACCCCCTTCTCCGTGCCTCGACTGTGTTCGGAGCTTGCTACCTTACTATGTAACCACAGGCTCCTTAGGATGCGCCGAGACAGCCAGACCAGTTGAGGATTTGTGCGAATGGCGCCATTTCAGACCCAGGCGGGACCCCGCATCTCGGTGGTGTTGAACACTCTCAACGAAGAGAAGAGGATCGGCTACGCCCTCCGCTCGGTCAAGGATTGGGCGGACGAGATCGTCGTGGTGGACATGCACAGCGACGATCGGACCGCCGAGATAGCCGTCGCATTTGGAGCGCGGGTCGCGATGCACGACCGCGTGGGGTATGCGGATCCGGCACGGGCCTTTGCGGTCGACCAGTCGACCGGCGAATGGATCCTGATCCTCGACGCGGACGAATTGGTCCCGGAGCCGCTGAGCCGCAAGCTTCGGTCCATAGCTGCGGCCGACGAAGCCGATGCGGTCCGTATCTACATGCGCAACTACCTGTTGGGCGCTGCCCTCGGTCACACCGGCTGGGGGCCCAATCAGGATCCCCATGTCAGGTTCTTCCGGCGGAACGCGCTCGAGCTTACCCCGGACGTCCACAACTTCCTCAAGGTCAAGGAGTGGGCTCGCGTGCATGACGTCGGGCCCGGATCGGACCTCGAGTTGGTCCATTTCAATTACCTCGATGTGGAGCAATTCGTCGAGAAGATGAACCGGTACACGTCTATCGAAGCCGCTGGTGCCGTTTCCCGCGGTGAGAAGGCGACACGCACGAGCGCTATCCGTCTGGCTGCTCGCACCTTCATCGGGCGCTACCTGCGCCGCGGCGGATACAGGGATGGCTGGCGAGGCTTCTATTTGTCCGGCCTGATGGCCGCGTACCGCTTCATCGTGGTCGCAAAGACCGAGGAGCTGCGGCGCAACGGGAATCGTGGGCGCGTGGAAGTCACATACGGCGAGGAGGCAGAGCGAATCCTCGCCGGCTACGGCAATCCGTGAGCCGCGGCTCCCTGCCTGAGTGAGTCGCATCTGACTAGATGAGGGAAAGCGCCGTCCGATAGGCGTCCACCGTCAGGTCTGCACAGCGATCCCAGCTGAATCCGGCCACCTGTAGCGGACCGGCTTTCGTGAGCTCGTCCCGCAGTCCCCGATCCGTAGCCGCGAGCATGATGGCCTCAGCCATTGCGCGAACATCCGTGGGGTCGATGAGGATGGCCGCGTCGCCGGCGATCTCCGGGATGGAGGTTGTATTGGAGGCAACAACGACGGACCCGCAAGCCAGAGCCTCTGCGACCGGCAGCCCAAAGCCCTCGTAGAGTGACGGATAGGCCACGACCGTCGCGCTGGAGTACAACGCCGGGAGAACGTCGTCATCGACATAGCCCAGCATTCGGACCCAGCCGCCGGCGTCCGCCGCCTCGATGGCTTCGTCGATGTGGTCCGAACGCCACCAGCGCTGTCCGGCGAGGAGAAGGTGCAGATCTCCCGCTCCGCCCTTACGAGCCGCGGCGACGGCCCGGATCAGACGCGGTATGTTCTTGCGCGGGTGGAGGTTGCCGACGGCGAGCACGTAGCTGTTGGGCGGGTTCAGGTCATGCAGCCTTGCCGCCGCGTCGCCTTGTGAAAGCGGCCGCCAGCGTGCGTCCACCCCGAGGGGCGTGACCACGACCTTGCTGGGGTCGAGTCCATAGTGATGGATCAGCCGGCTGCGCGTGAATTCCGAGATCGCAATGACCATCTTCGACCGGGCGGCGGTCAGTCGGACCGTGACCTTAAGGCGCAACTCGGTCTTTCGGGCGAATAGTCCGGGCACATCCTCGAAAGAGACGTCGTGGATGGCCGCGACAATCGGCAGCCGGGCCAGCGGGGGCGCAACGTACTGGACGTGGAGAAGGTCGCACCTGTCGTGATGTGCGCGCGCGGGTAGTTCAAAGGGAATCCGGAAGAACGGCGCCCGAGAACGCAACTCGCGCGTTTCCGGACCACCCGGATCGGTCCAGACCGTGCCCTTGTCCACGTAGGCGATGGGCCTGGTGTCGGCACGGCGAGCCAGCGCGTTGGCGAGATTGACGATGTAAGTCTCGTTGCCGGTCTTGCGGCGGCCGACCACGTGGGCATCGAGAGCCGGCCGAATCACCCGGTTGTCGCTGGCTCGTTCCATCCGACAAAGGCTAACGCGGTAAGCCCCTGTCGTGCTCCCCGCCGACGCGGACGAGGAGCGCCGGCGCGAATTCCGGCGTCGAAGGTCGAACTGCTGCGGGATCGCCCGGCGACGTCACGATCCGATCTTATCCACCGTCTGAGACGGCCGCGAGCTCAACCGCCTACCCGATCCCCGCTATGCTGGCGCCAAGTCGCATCCACGGAGACTGAATTAGTGATCGAACGACTGAGATCGGCGCTCGCACGAGGACCGCGGGCGATTGCGCGCATCTGGACTGGCCATCGAATTGTGGTCATTGCATTCAGTGCAGTCGCCATCATGGCGATCGTCGCCACGGGCGTGCTCGTCGCCGCCCAGGGCACCACGGCGCAGGCCACGCCCAGCGCCACCCCCTCACCGAGTGCAGCGCCCTCCCCGTCGCCCACGCCCTCCGATACCCCGACGCCGGGGCCATCGCCGTCCGCGCTCATTGCGTCGGATGCTTCGCCGACGCCGCTGCCGGCCGATTGGGCGTATTCCGATCTGGACGGTGTGGCCGCTCCGATGGCTCAGGCGCACGGCCTGCCGCTGGCAATCATGATCGACGACAACATCGTCGCCCGGCCACAGTCGGGCATGTCGACCGCCTCGATCGTCTATCAGGCATACGCGGACGGCGGCGAGGACCGCTACATGGTGATCTTCCAGGAGCGGGCATCTGCCGACATCGGCCCGGTGCGGAGCGCCCGGCCGTACTACGTCTATTGGGCGGACGAGTACAAGGCCCTGTATGGCCACTTCGGCGGCGACGCCAACTCCCTTACCCAGGTCATTCCGGCCAACGCCAAGTACATCTACAACATGGACGATCTCAACGGCGGTTCCTGCCCGTACCATCGGGTCACGACCAGATCCGTGCCCCATAACGCCTACACCAACACGGCAGAGCTGATCAGGTGCGCCGCCAAGAAGGGCTACCCGGCCACCTTCCAGAAGCTGCCGACGCGGCCGTTCAGGGATGACACTCCGTTGGCCGATCGACCTTCTTCGCAGACGATCAGCATCCCTTATCGCACCGGAACGATCGGCTACCAGTACGGCATGGCCGGTAACGACTACACCAGGATTGTCGATGGCCATATCCAGGTCGATCCGGCGAATGGTCAAACCGTCTTCGCCCGGACCATCGTGGTCCTTTACCAGAGTGTGACGACGGACCCTCTCTCCGAACCCGGGCACAACAGACCATGGGTCAATAGCATCGGATCCGGCTCGGCAACCGTGTTCACGGAGGGTCGGTCCATCGCGGCGACCTGGAAGAAGTCGTCCACGACTGCGCTCACCCGCCTGTACGACTCGTCCGGCAAGGAGATTCCGTTCGTTCGCGGCGAGATCTTCTTCCAGAGCGTTCCGGCCGGAACCGCGGTCAAGGTCGGCTAGCCCTTCTGGCCCGTCCGGCATCTCGTGCTTCCGTCCGTCCCAGCGCCGTCCCGCGAACGCGGCTACTTGAGGCAGCGAGTGGGAACCACCCCGGGCTGCCCGTAGTAGCGGCTGTCCTGGCCGAACATCTCGACAGACAGATTTGCCACGAGCGTCGGGTCCAGGCGGCTCGTCCACGTTCCACCCGTGGTCGACGAGGCGGGGTGGTAGCTGTACGGCGGCCCCAGCACGCACTGCTCCGTGGCCGAGACGTGCGTCGCGGCGGCGACGTAGTTCTTGGCCGTGTTCATGGGGAAGTCGGTCTTGACCGTCTGGCCGGCCAGAGAGAGGAGCGACGGCAGAGCCGGCAGAACGGCCGGGCTCGTGACCTTGTGCTGGACGGCGACCAGGACATCCTGCTGGCGGGCGGCGCGAGTGTAATCGCTGTCGCCGGCGCCCTCGCGAGAGCGAACGTACTTGAGGGCGTTGGGGCCGTCGAGATGGACGGGGCCGGCCGGCACGAACGTTCCCGTGAACGGGTCGTTGATGGCCCGCTTGTTGACGACGTCGACCCCGCCGATGGCGTCGATCATCTTGGAGAAGCCCTCGAGATCGACGGCCGCGTAGTAGTCGACGCGTACCCCGACCAGGAAGCCGATCTCGTTCTCCAGTGTCTTCATCGGCGGGTCGGGCGAGCCGAAGCTGGCCGAGCCCGCCGCCGTCATCAGGTAGTTGAGCTTGAAAGTCGGCCCAACCCAGCCGCCGTAATAGAGGTCGAAGTTGGACGTATCGCGCGGCACGCTGACTATCGCCACCTTCTCCGTGCTCGTGTCGATGCTGACCAGGATCATCGTGTCCGTCAGCCAGTGAGCTCGACCGGTCATGAAGTCGATGCCCACGATCAAGAAGGTGATCCGATTTGAACTCGGCTCCGTTGTGGGCTCCGGGGACGGCCCCGTCGACGCGTACGGGTGGAAGAGCCCCGTGTCGACCGGCGTGGGCGTTGGGTTGGGCGTGGGCGTTGGGGTAGGCGTGGGCCGGCTGCTAGGCGAGGCCACGGCAAATTGGTCCACGTCCTGAGCCGCGACGCTGGTGTCGTACCAGGCCCATGCCCCGGCGACAAATAGACCGTGCATGGAGACTATCGAGATCAGGAGCGCCGCCACGAATGCCACTTCCACGGGTCGAGCTCGACGCCCGCTCGAGGCGGTCATGAACGCGTGGCCGACGGCCAGGATCCTCCACGCTCCGAAGCCACCCACGGCCGCCGCAACGGCCAGGAAGTACGACTCATCCCACAGGCTTGCGGCGAAGTAGATCAGGCCCTGGCGGAACTGCAATATGCCCAAAACCAGGACCGCAAGGGTCGGCAGGGAGAGCAACGCGGCCGCGAGACGGCGCCCGAGCACCAGCTGGCCCAGGCCGGGCCACAGGAACGAGAGGCCGGCGGCAACGGCCGGCGAGTGGCCCCGGCTGCCGGGTGGGAGCGCCTCGGCCGCCCCTGGCCATGGTTCGGGGGCCGCGCCGGGCGAGGACGTGTCGCGGATCGGTTCCCGCTCCGCCTGACCTGCGCCGCTGTTCTCGTCCGTGTCAGCCCCTTGCCCGCCGATGCCTGCGGGCTCCGTCACCCGCCGTCGAAACGACAAGCGGGACACCGCTGTTCAATGGTCACACGACGCGCGCACGTCGCCGGCGGTTCCGCGTCACCCTCGGCCCGGCCGCCACAATCGCATGTGACGATCGCGACGTTGCCGATGTGGCTCGGCCGCTGCCCCGAAACGAGACGCGGCGACCCGAGGGGCCGCCGCTCAGGGCCGTGTCGGATCCGTGTGAACCGCTACTGCATCACCAGGCCGCCGTCGACGGCGAGGACCTGGCCGGTGATGAAGGCCGCCTCGTCCGAGGCGAGGAAGGCCACCGCGTTGGCGATGTCCTGGACGTCGCCGAAATGGCCGAGCGGCGTCGCGGTCTTGATCTGCTCCTGGAGCGCCTCGGGCAGGACCGTCGTCAGCTCGGTGACGATGAAACCGGGTGCGACCGCATTGCAGGTGATGCCGCGGGACGCGACCTCGCGCGCGGTCGCCTTGGTCAGGCCGATAAGGCCGGCCTTCGACGAAGAATAGTTGGACTGGCCCATCTGGCCGGCCTGGCCGGAGACGCTGGACATGTTGACGATGCGCCCCGCGTGAGCCTTGAGCATCGGGCGGATGGCTGCCTTGATCATGTAGAAGGCGCCAAAGAGATTGACCTCCAAAACCTTCTTCCAGTCGTCGATCGGCATCCGCATGATGAGGTCGTCGCGGGTGATGCCGGCGTTGTTGACCAGGATGTCGATCTTGCCGAAGGCCTCGAGGGCGGCGGCCACAGCCTTTACGCAGGCGTCGGGATCCGTGACGTCGGCCGGGATGAAGATCGCCTTGCGGCCGAGGGCCCGGATCTCGGCGACGGTCGCCTCGGCGACCTCGGGTCGTCCCACGTCGACGAAGGCGATGTCGGCGCCTTGCTTGGCCAGGGTCAGGCAGATGGCCTTGCCGATGCCGCGCGCGCCGCCCGTGACGAGAGCGGATTTGCCGGTGAGATCGATCATGCGATTCCTCCTCGATTGGTCGGAGACGGCGGCGGGCCGACGTCCGCCGGGGGTCGTTGTCTTGTCAGTGCGGCCGAGGCGGCGCCGCGGCGGCGAGGGCGATGGCCGGGGCGGCTGCCGGATCCTGGATCACTTCAGGAGCCACTCCAGGGCGGGCGGGAACGGGTTCACGGGATCGAGATAGCCGGGCGCGATGGTTACGTCCCGGGGGCCGATCTTCTCGGCCCGGGCGGCATTGGCCGGATCGGCGGTCCACTCGACAGTGATGGCGCCGGAGGTCAGGCCGGCGCCGAACGCGACCAGCAGCAGCCGATCTCCCTTCTTGACGCGACCGGCCGCGACGGCCTCGCTCAGAGCGAGCGGGACAGACGCCGCAGACGTGTTGCCGTAGCAGCCGACGTTGACGAAGACTCGCTCCATCGGAAAGTCGAGCGACTTGGCGAGCCCTTCGATGATCCGAAAGTTGGCCTGATGGGGAATGACGAGGTCGAGATCGTCGAGACCGAGGCCGGCCTTCTGGACGGCCTTTATGGACGTCGAGCCGAGGGTGCGAACCGCCATCTTGTACGTCTCGGTGCCCTTCATCTTCATGAAGTGCTCGTGGCCGGCCAGCGTTGCATCGTTCGTAGGTCGCGAGGCCCCGCCTGCCGGCAGCCAGATCAGATAAGCCCCGGACGGTTCCGTGGTCATCTCGATACCGAGCGTGCCGCCCGGCTCATCCGAGGCGGAGAGGACGGCTGCGCCGGCGCCGTCGCCGAACAGGATGCAGGTGCTGCGGTCGGTGAAGTCCGTGCAGCGGCTGAGGGTCTCAGCCCCGATTACGAGGACGTGCCTGGCGAGTCCGGCCGCGACGTAGGC
Source organism: uncultured Chloroflexia bacterium (assembly GCA_963789725.1). Lineage (GTDB taxonomy): Bacteria > Chloroflexota > Limnocylindria > Limnocylindrales > CSP1-4 > Fen-1039. The sequence goes on along the minus strand of CAWBLU010000004.1, from coordinate 225,401 downwards.
ATGGGCGGTGGCATAGCCGAACACGAAGCCCGAGCAGGCGGCCGCGAGGTCCATGGCGGCGGCGTGCTCGTTGCCGATGGCGCCCTTCACGAGCGCGGCCGTGGACGGCATCGGGAAATCGGGCGTAAGGGTGCCGACGATGATCAGGTCTATGTCGTCCGGCTGGAGCCCGGCGGTGGCAATGGCGCGCAGCCCGGCCACGGCGGCCATGCTGGCCGTGGTCTCGTCCGGTCCGGCGATGTGCCGCTCGCGGATGCCGGTGCGGCTCACGATCCATTCGTCGTTGGTGTCCACCATGCGCTCGAGATCGGCGTTGCTGAGAACCAGGCTCGGGGCGTACGCGCCCCAGCCCGTAAGGTGGACGCCGGAGAGTGGGCTCGCCATTACGGTTCGACCTCGATGAGGGGCTGCTTCGCCTTGACCAGTTTCCCGGTCTCGGCCACGACACGGACGACCCGGCCGGCCTGGTCCGACTTGATCTCGTTGAAGAGCTTCATGGCTTCGATCAGGCCGATGACCTGCCCGACCGTTATGTGCTGCCCGGGGCTCACGTACGGGGGCGACGTCGGCGACGAGGCGGCATAGAAGATGCCGGTGAGCGGCGCCTTCACGAACTTCGAGCTGGAGGATGGGATGGCATCCGCCCCGGGAGTGGCGGCGCTTCCGGCCGGGACCTCCGCGATCTGGACCGTTCCCGGTCCCGCGACCGCCGGAGCCAGCGCCGCGTGCTTGCGCAGGACTATCCCCGTGTCGCCGGCTTCTACTTCGAGCTCGACCAGGTCCGTCCGCTCGAGCAGCGACCCCAGCCGGTCGATCAGACCGAGAAGAGAGGCCGTTTCGGGCGACATCGGCTCGCGTTCCGCCGGGTCGCCCGAGGCCGGAGTGGCGCCGGCCGGTGGCGTCGTTTGATCGTCGTGACGATCGCTCATCTGGTCGCCCTCACTCGGTCCAGCGCCGGATGACCAGGGCGCTGTTCTGGCCGCCGAAACCGAAGGAGTTGGAAACCGCAACGTCGATCTCGCGCCGCCGGACCTCGTTGGGGGTCAGGTCCAACCCTTCAGCCGCCGGGTCCGGATCTTCGAGGTTGATCGTCGGGGGGATGAGCCCTGTCCGGATGGTCATGATCGTCGAAATGGCTTCGATGGCCCCGGCGGCGCCCAGAGTGTGGCCGAGCATGCTCTTGTTCGCGGTCACGCTGACCTCGCCCGCTCGCTCGCCGAAGAGTGTCTTGATGGCCTCGAGCTCGCGCGGGTCGCCTTCCGGCGTGGACGTGGCATGGGCGTTGACCATCTCCACGTCGTCGACGCTCAGGCCGGCCTTCTCTAGGGCTCGCCGGATGGCGCGCACGGCTCCGGCGCCACCGGGAGCGGGCAGGGTTATGTGCACGGCGTCGGCCGTGGCGCCGTAGCCGACGATCTCCGCGAGCGGCTTGGCCCCGCGCGCGAGGGCGTGCTCGAGGGACTCCAGCACGAGGATACCCGCGCCCTCGCCTATTACGAAGCCGTCACGACCGGCGTCGAAGGGCCGTGAGGCCCGCTCGGGTTCGTCGTTGCGGGTGGATAGGGCGCGCATGGATGCAAAACCGCCGACCAGGGCCTCGTGCCCGGTCGCTTCGGTGCCACCGGCGAGCATGACGTCGGCGTCGCCGCGGCGGATCGTCTCCCACGCCTCGCCGATCGAGTGGCCGCCCGTCGCGCAGGCGGAGACGACGCTGAAGTTCGGTCCCTGCGGGCCGAAGACGATCGCGATCACGCCGGCCGCCAGGTTGCTGATCGCCATCGGGATGAGGAACGGCGACATGCGGTCCGGACCCTTCGCGCCCATCAGCAATACCTGATCGGCCAGGGTGCGGATGCCGCCGATGCCGGTGCCGACGATGACGCCGGTCCGCTCGGCCAGCTCGCCGTCGAGATGCTCGGGCAGGCCGGCCTGGTTCATAGCCTCACGGGCCGCGACCAGCGCGAACTGGACGTAGTGGTCGTTGCGGCGCTGGTCCTTCCGGTCGAGCACCGCCGAGGCGTCGAAGTCCTTGACCTCGGCCGCGATCGTCGTCGTCAGCCGGGATGGATCGAATTGCGTGATCCGGGCGATGCCAGAGTGACCCGCGATCATCTCCGCCCAGGAGGTCGGCACGTCGAGACCCAGCGAGTTCACCGTGCCCATACCGGTGACAACCACGCGAGGCTGGCCGTTGATCGGGCTCATCGGACCAGCTTCCCGGTCCGGATGGTCGCGGCCCGATAGACGTCGCCCGGCAGGCCCCGCGCAGAGACGGCATTCGCGGCGGCCATGAAGTCGTAGTTGGTGCGGTGGATCTCAGCCCGGACGCCATCGGCGTCGATCTCGATGAGCGCCCAGCTGGCCGTGGGGTCGCCGTCGAAGACGTAGCCGGCGCTGCCGTCGTTGACGATCGTCCGCCAGCCGACCTCGCGGACCTCGGGCAGGTGGGTATGGCCGCAGACGATGACCTTCGCGTCGGTACCGCTGACCCGCTCGATCGTGACGACGGGGTCGAGGTCTGCCCCCAAGCCTTCTGTCAGCGACCCGGGCGAGGCATGGCAGAAGAGGACGAGGTCGCCGTGCGGCAACTCATCGACCCCGGCGCGCAGGCGCCGCTCGGATGGAAGGCTGCGCAGGAAGGCCACGCCGTCGTCGCCGATCTGGTCGCGGGCCCACTCGGCGGCAACCTTGTAGGAGTCGGGTACGCCCTCGGTGAACCACGGGAAGGCGGCCGTGTAATCGCCGTCGGCCACGGCCACGTCCGTGTTGCCGAGCGTGACGAAGGCGCCCGCCCGCTGCAACTCCTGGACGAGCGCCAGCGTGCCGGCCGGATCGGGGCCGTTGAAGACCAGGTCGCCGCAGATCGCGACGTAGTCGGGGCGGGCGGCATCGACGGCCTTGTGCACGGCCGATAGGGCCGGCAGGTTGCCGTGGACGTCGGAGAGAGCCGCGATTCGCACCATCAGCGGAGAGCGCTCGCCGGGGCGATGATGAACGCCAGCTTCGCTTCGCAGGCGACGTCGCCGTCGACGGTCGCGACGCCGTGGCCGCGGCCGTACTTGCTTCCGAGCCGCTCCATGGTCACTTCCAGGCGGAGCTGATCGCCGGGGGTGACGATGCGCTTGAAGCGGCACTCCTCGATCGATGCGAAGAGGCCGAGTCGGTCGCCGAAACCGGGCTGCTGGGCGACGAATACGCCCATCGTCTGAGCCAGGGCTTCGATCTGCAGGACCCCGGGCATGATCGGCTGGCCCGGGAAGTGGCCCTGGAAGAACCACTCCGTCGCCGTCACGGACTTCACCCCGACGATGCGCTTGGCCTCCGGGTCGTACTCGACGATCCGGTCGACAAGGAGGAAGGGCCAGCGGTGCGGGATGAGGTCCTGGATCTGGCGCGTGGTCAGTATCGGCTCGGTTGTCGCGGTATCGGTCACTGGGGCGGCTCCTGATGGAGAGGGCGGCGGCTCAGCGGTTGCCGGCGGCGACGAACGGAGCGCTGCCGACCCGGTCGAGCAGGTTCGTCGTCACCTTGCCGTCGATGAAAGCCTGATTGGCGAGCATTGCGCGGTGCAGGTCGATGTTCGTCACGACGCCGTCGACGAGAAGCTCGCGCAACGCGGCGTCGCCTCGGGCAATCGCCTGCGCCCGGTCCGGGGCCCAGACGCACAGCTTGCCGAGAAGAGAGTCGTAGTAGGACGGAATGTCGTAGCCCGGGTAGAGGTGCGAGTCCATGCGCACTCCCGGGCCGCCCGGCGCGAGGTACGCCCCGACCTGGCCGGCCTGGGGCCGAAAGTCGTTGGCGGGATCCTCCGCCAGGATGCGGAACTCGATGGCGTGGCCGCGCGGAACCACGTCCGCCTGAGTCAGGCCGAGGGCCTCGCCGGCGGCGATCCTGATCTGGAGGGCCACCATGTCGATGCCGGTCAGCAACTCTGTGATGGGATGTTCGACCTGGACGCGGCAGTTGATCTCGATGAAGTAGGCGTCGCCGTTGGGATCGACGAGGAACTCGAGCGTGCCCAGGTTCTCGTAGCCGGCGGCGGCGACGGCCCTGAGGGCCCGCGCGGCGAGATCTCCCCGGGCCGCGTCCGACAGCGCCGGGCTCGGCGCCTCCTCGATGATCTTCTGATGGCGCCGCTGCACGGAGCAGTCGCGGTCGCCCATGTGAACCGCGTTGCCGAAGCGATCGACCGCCACCTGGATCTCGACGTGGCGGGTGTCGTCGAGGTACTTCTCCAGGTATAGAGCGTCGTCGCCGAAGCCGGCTTTGGCCTCGGAGCGACTTACCTTGAAGCTCGTTTCGAGTTCGCGAGCGGTCCGGACGAGGCGCATGCCCTTGCCGCCGCCGCCCGCGGACGGCTTGATCAGGACCGGATAGCCGATCCGCTCGGCCTCTTCCAGGGCGTGAGCCTCGTCGCGCAGCATCCCCGAACCGGGGATCGTGGGCAGGCCGTGCGCGCCCAGCAGGCGCCGCGTCGCCTCCTTCGAGGCGAAACGCTCGAGGACTTCGGCCGAGGGACCGATGAAGGCCAGGTCGTGAGCCCGCACCACGTCGGCGAAGCCCTCGTCTTCCGACAGAAAACCGTAGCCGGGGTGGATCGCGTCGCAACCAGTGACAACGGCAGCCGAAATGATGGCCGGGGCCGAGAGATAGCTGTGCTTCGCATCGGCCGGACCAATGCAGATCGCCTCGTCGGCCAGCTGGGCGGCAAGGCTGTCGCGGTCGGCTTCGCTGTAGGCTACGACCGCGCCGATGCCGAGCGTCCGGCAAGCGCGCAGCACTCGGAGGGCGATCTCGCCCCGGTTGGCGATCAGGATCTTGGTGAACATCAGGGCTTGACCACCACGCCGACGTACTCGAGCGAGCTCGGGCCGGTCTCAAGCGTGCGCTCAGGCAGTTCGATACGGACGAGCTCCTGGCCGTACTCGACAGCCTCGCCGGCTTCCGCCAGGCTGGAGCCGATGACCCCGCCCACGGGCGAGACGACATCTTGCCCCACGCCCAGAACGTTGACCGAACCGATCCGGTCTCCCGCCCGGACGCGCATGCCGACGACCAGGTCCCGGCGCGGGCTGTATATGCCGACCGCGGGAGACTTGGCGGCAACGCGTCCCGGCTCCTCGGCGACTTCCGGCTCGGGGCGAAGGCGGCGCTCGCGATCCTCCGGCCAGCCGAGGGCAGCGGCGGCGCGGGCCGTCCCGTGAGAACCGTGGCCTTCGGCGGCCCTGGCGGCCGGGCGTTCGTACCCTGCGGCGGGCATCCGCAGGCGGGCCTTCCAGCCGCCCTCTCGAACCTCGATCTCGCCCAGGCCGCTGGCCGCCAGCTTGGCGATCAGCGCGGGCAGCAGATCGTCCGCCAGGCGGGCGATGGCATCATGGTTTCGACGACCCTGCGCGGCCGCCTCGGGATCGGCGGCACCTGTCATGGAGGCCGCCTCGACCCTGGCAGCCTCGCTCTTCGTTGGCATCGCCTATACCTCCTCGCGGCCCGACCGGCCGGTCCGCCGGGGACCAGGGAAGGGCGGCATCGACGGTCGTGCCAGCAGGCCGCGAAGCTTGTCCGCGATGCCGACACGCTCCCGCGGGGCCGTCGGGCGGTCGCTGACTACATACGGGCCCATGACTCGGAACTTCTTGAAGCGCGCCTCGACGAGGTCGTCGAGCGACATGCGGCCGAGGGCGTCGAACCTCTCGAGGACGACCTCTCGGATCCTCCGGGCTGTCTCGGCGGGATCGGTGTGTGCGCCCTCGCCGGGTTCGGGAATGACGATGTCGACGATGCCGAGCTCCTTCTGGTCCCCGGCCGTGACTCTCATGGCCAGGGCGGCCTGGTGGCTCTGGTCGCCCGACCGCCACAGGATTGCGGCACAACCCTCGGGGCTGATGACGGAGTAGATCGAATTCTCCAGCGCGACCACGACGTCGCCCACCGCCAGCGCGATGGCGCCGCCAGAACCGCCCTCGCCGGTGATCACGACTACGATCGGGGTCCGCAGGCGGGTCATCAGCGCCACCGACCGTGCGATCGCCTCGGCGATGCCGCGCTCTTCCGAGGCGGCGCCGGGGAAGGCACCTTGGACGTCGACGAAGGTCAGGAGCGGCATGGCGTAGCGTTCGGCCATGTCCATCAGCCGCATGGCCTTGCGGTAGCCCTCGGGATGCGGCAGGCCGAAGTTGCGACGGATGTTCTCCTCGGTGTCCTGCCCCTTCTGGAAGCCGATGACCATGACGCGACGTCCGCTGATCCGAGCCAGGCCGCCGACTATGGCCGTGTCATCGGCGCAGAGCCGGTCGCCGTGCAACTCGACGAAATCGTCGGCCATTGCCTTGATCAGCTCGAGGGTATGGGGCCGCTTGAGGTTGCGGGCCTGCTGGACGTGAGCCCAGACGGCCTCGACGGGATCGAGGGGGTGAGGTTCGCCGTGAGTTCGGCCGAGAAGTCGGTCAACCATTGGTGGCCTCCCCGTGGGACGTTCCGGCCTCGGCCGACGTGGACTCGCCGTTGGCTTCGGGATTGAGAGCACCGGACAGGGCCGACAGGAAAGCGCGTCCGCGAGCGGCCGGTGACGTCCCCGAGTTGAGAGGCTCGACCACGGCGGTGGACGCCGGGACGGTCAGGAACCCGATCAGGGTGATGATCTCGTCGCGCAGCCTGGGCCGGGGCACAATCCGGTCGACGAAGCCATGGTTGAGCTGGAACTCCGCGGTGTTGTAGCCCTCCGGCAGCTCTTCGCCGATCGTGCCCGACGAGACACGGTCGCCGGCGAACCGGATAGTCGCCTTGGGCTCGGCCAGGTTGACGTCACCCGCGACGGCGAACGAGGCGAAAGTGCCGCCGGTCGTTGGGTCCGCCATGACCGAGATGAACGGCACCCGAGCCATTTTGACCCGCTCGACGACGCCCATGGTCTTGGCCAGCTGCATGAGCGAGTAGGTGCCCTCCTGCATCCGCGCCCCGCCGGACGAGGAAACGATGATCAGAGGGATGCGTTCGGCGATGGCGGCTTCCCCGGCCCGAGCCACCTTCTCACCCGTCACGGAGCCCATGGAGCCGCCCATGAAGAAGAAGTCGAAGACGCACAGCGAGACGGGCCTGCCGCCCATCGCGCCGACGCCCCAGACGGTGGAGTCGCGCAGCCCGGTCTGGAGATTGGCCGCCACGAGGCGGTCCGGGTAGGCCTTGAGATCTACGAAATTTAGCGAGTCGACCGGCGTCAGATCGCCGTCGCGCTCGACGAAGGAGCCGGCGTCCACCAGCTGCTCGATGCGCATCCTGGCCGAGATCCGGAAGTGATGGCTGCAGTGAGGGCAGACGCGGAGCGACTTGTCCAGCTGTTTGTTGAAGAGCATCTCCGCACAACCTGGGCACTTGGTCCACAGGTCCGGCGGGTAGGCATCACGGCGAGGTCGGAAAGGCAATCGGACCGGCATCAGGACACCACTCCAAGGATTCCATTGATAACGCCCGATCGGCGGCTGTGGCCGGAGCGTCCCGAGCGACCGTGAGCCGCGCGGGCGGCCCGACCCATCCGGCTGGAGGCCAGATGCGAGTGACGCCAGGCGACGTAGACGGCGCCGATCGATATGGCCGCGGAGGCCACGCCGACGCCGCCGACGATGAATGGGCGAGATTGACGGGTCGTCATGTCGGGGAAACGCCGGAATGCGGCCCCGGGCCAGACGGCACGCGGAGGAGTAACGGGCACGGGCCCGGTCAGGAGGTCGGCGACCGCCGGCACGGCAACGGCAAGCTTGCCGATCGGGGCCGCGATGATGGCCGGGTCCACGGTCGAGGGGGCTCGGCGCCGGAAGGGGGCCAGCGTGCCCGAGCCGGCAACCGTCGCCGTCTCGACGGGCAACCCCGCGCGCAGCCGGACCGCGCCGGCCGCCAGGCGGGCCGACAGCGACTCCTCGAAACGGAACGAGGGATGGACCCGGACGAGGCCGGACCGGAGCTCCCTCGCGGCGAGACCGATCGCCGGATCGAGGTCCGTGTCTACCGGGGCGGCGTCGGCATGACGCTCGTCGGCGGCCATCAGGCCGTTGATGTATCGCTCCGTTCGCCGAGCCTCGCGTGTCCCTTCGCCCAGCATCAGCTGAGACCGCCCCGCAGGTCGTCGGCGACGGACCGGAGGGCCCGATGCAGCAGGACCCGGACGGCTCCCTCCGAGCGGTCCAGGATTGCGGCGATCTCGGCCGTGGACATCTCGTCGACGAAGCGCAGGATGATCGCCCGGCGCCGGTCCTCGGGCAGGCGCGAGACGGCCTGCCAGGCGGCGCTGATCGCCTCGCGCGCCACCGCGGTGTCGACGGCAGCGTCCGGGGCCGAGAGTTCCGCGGCCGCCTCGAGAGACGAGACCGGACGGCGCCGGTCGCGCCGTCGCTCGTTGGCGACGACGTTGCGGGCGATGCGGAAGAGCCACACGCGGAACGTGGAGAAGTCGGCCGAGTCGGCCGCGTTCAGAGACGCTCGCGAGGCGAGGAACTCATCCACCCGCTCCTCGAATCTGGGCAGGCCGGCGAGCGCCTGCATGAAGACGCGCTCGGTCGCGTCCTCGGCGGCGTGATGGTCGCGTAATTCGTAGAAGGCGTAGCTGTACACCTGGGCCAGATACTTCCTGTACAGGGCATCGAAACGGCTCGGGTCGCTCCGGGCTGCTTCGACCAGGCCGCGATCGCGGTCCAGTCGGGCGGGACGGGCGCCTTCCTCCGTGATACCAAACACCGGCCGGCTCAATTCGTTACACCAAGTTGGGGGTTGGCCGCCGTCCGGGCGCCCGACGCGGCGCCGCTTTCGGCCCCCGCACCGGCATCTTCCTCCTCGTCGAGCCTGACATGGATCACTTCGCCGGCCAGAAGCTCGGTCTCGGCGCCCCCCTCTCCCTCGACGATCAGGGCGCCGGTCGCTCCGTCCACTCCTACGGCCCGGCCGTGCTCGACCTTCCCGTTCGGCAGCTCTATGCGGATCGCGCGTCCGGTCGTGACCTGGCGGTCGTGCCAGCCGGCCACGTCGAAGTGACCGTCGCGCAGCCCCACCAGCCTTGGCTCGAGACGGACCAGGAAGGCATCGAGGAGCACGTCCGTCTCGACCTGCCGGCCGCGCGAGACCTCGCGCAGGCTGGTCATGACGTCGGTCAGATCGGCCGGGAACTCGTTGCGCCGCCAGTCGTTGTTCACTCCGATGCCGACCACGGCCTGGACGTCGGAGGTGCCGGCTCCCTCGCTCTCGCCCAGGACGCCGGCGACCTTGCGAATGCCACCCGGAGCGCGGCGGGCCTCGACGACTATGTCGTTCGGCCACTTGAGCCGCAGCCGTCCCATCGGCAGACCGGCCGCTTCCTCAGCGGCGTCGCACATGGCCATGGCGACGATCGCGGCCAGTCGCCACAGTCGATCAGGCTCGGCGTACGTCGGCCTGAAGCCGAGCGACAGCAGCAGCCCGGCCCCGCTCGGGGCAATCCAGGCTCGGCCGGACCGGCCGCGGCCGGACGTCTGCTCGTCGGCGACGGCCAGACACACCTCGGGCGTTCCTTCGGTCAACCAGGCTCGAACGATGTCGTTGGTCGACGGCACCGACCGGAACCGCTCCTGTCGCGACAGGAATTCGGGCCGGGCAAGAGGCTCCGCCTCGTCGTGCCCTGTACGACGCGGCGCGTCGCCAGGCGTCGTCACGCGCCCGTCTTCGAGGCCCCGCCGGCGCCCGCCTCGGCCGCGAACTCGCCCTGCGCGAGCGGCTCGGGCTCCTCGAGCGCGAAGGCCTTGTGCAGTGCCCGCACGGCCGTTTCCACTTGATCTTCGGCGATCATGCAGGTGATGCGAATCTCCGACGTGGAGATGATCTCGATATTCACGCCCGCCTCGGCCAATGCCGCGAACATCTTCGAGGCGTAGCCGGGGGCGTTCTGGATGCCGGCGCCAACGATCGACACCTTGGCCATGGCCGAGTCGGTCGTCATCTCGCGGAAGCCGAGTTCGCGAACGATCGGCTCGAGGATGCGCTTCGTCTTGGCCAGATCGCCGCGGGTGATGGTGAAGCTCAGGTCTGTCGTGCCATGATGGCCGACGTTCTGCACGATCGTATCGACGTTGACGCCCGACTCCGCCAGCGGGGCGAAGACCGAGGAGGCGACACCCGGCCGGTCGGGAACTTCGACCAGGGTCACCTTGGCCACGTTGCGGTCGTGGGCCAGCCCGCGAACCTTGTTGCGCTGCTCCACGAACAGATCCTCCTTGATGAGCGTGCCGGGAACATCCTCGAACGAGCTCAACACCTCGATTACGACGTTATTGACCCAGCCCAACTCGACGGCGCGGACCTGCATCACCTGGGCGCCCTGGTGAGCCAGCTCCATCATCTCCTCGTAGGAGATGACCGGCAGCTGGCGGGCGTCCGAAACGAGCCGGGGATCGGCGGTGTAGATGCCCCGGACGTCGGTGAAGATCTGGCACCGGTCCGCTTCGAGGGCGGCGGCAAGGGCGACACCGGTTGTATCCGAGCCGCCGCGGCCGAGGGTGGTTATTTCCGATAGATGAGGGTCGTTGACGCTCTGGCCCTGGAAGCCGGCGACGATGACGACGCGGCCGCCGGCCACCTCGGCGCGGATCCGGCTCGGGTCTATGCCGGCGATGCGGGCCTTGCCGTAGTTGCCGTCGGTGGTGATGCCGGCCTGTGCGCCCGACAGGGCGATGGCAGGTATGCCGAGGGCGTGCAGGGCCATCGAAACGAGGGTTGCGCTCTGGTGTTCGCCGGTCGCGAGGAGCATGTCCAGCTCACGCGGATCCGGCTCGTCCGTGATGGCGCCGGCGAGAGCCAGCAACTCGTCCGTGGTGTCGCCCATGGCCGAAACCACGACCACGAGGTCGCAGCCGGTCGCCCGCTCACGGGCGACGCGCGCGGCCACGCGCCTGATTCGGTCGGCGTTGGCTACGGAAGAGCCGCCGAACTTCTGGACGACGAGCGGTTGGGACATGGCGGGCATTCTAGCAGCAGGAGGCCGCTGGTCTCGATACCGGGAGGTGCAACCGGTGACTATGCGGAACGTCCAAACACGGACTTCTCGGGACAATGACTCGTTGCCGTCGATTGTCATGCCGAGGAGTTGCGCGCGATGTGCTTCGATCTGGACAGTCTCCCTCCGATCCGGCCGGTCGCCGGCGCCGCCGTGGAGCACACGTCCCTGACCCTCAAGGCCTCGGACGGAAACGTCTTCCAGGCCTTCCACGCCAAGCCCGCCGAGACGACGGGCCGGGCGATCGTCATCCTGCCGGACGTCCGTGGGCTTCACCACTACTACGAAGAGCTCGCCCTTCGATTCGCCGAGATAGGCGTCGAGGCCATCGCCATCGACTACTTCGGGCGGACCGCCGGGACGAGCGGTCGCGGCGACGACTTCGACTATGCGCCGCACGTCGGCCAGACCACCTGGAGCGGCATCGCCGCCGACGTGGCAAGTGCGGTCGCCTACCTGCGCGGCGCAGCCGGGCAGGGTGCGCAGTCGCTCTTCGCCATCGGATTCTGCATGGGCGGGCGCAACTCCTTCCTGTCGTCGACGCTCGGCCAGGGATTCGCCGGCGTTATCGGCTTCTACGGCTTCCCGGCCGGTCCCGGCAACAACGGCTCGCCGGCGCCGGTCGACCTCGTCGGCAAGATCGAATGCCCTGTGCTGGGCATCTTCGGCGGGGCAGACCAGGCCATCCCGGTCGCCACCGTCCAGCAGTTCCGCGACGCGCTCACCACGGCCGGGCTCGAGCACGAGATCGTGGTCGAACCGGACGCCCCGCACAGCTTCTTCGACCGGAAGGCGGCCCAATTCGCGAAGCAGTCGGACGACGCCTGGGCCCGCGTGACCCGATTCGTGGAGTCCCACCCCAGAAGCTGATCTTTCGCGACCAGTCGGTCTCCCGCTTCGCGCGTTACGCCATCTGGACGGCTGTGCGACCATTCCCGCGCGCACAGATTGCGCGATCAGCGGAGGATCCGATGTTCAGGCGACGCGATCGGCGCGACAACGAAGAAGCTCCGGACGACGTCCGCCCGGCGGACGACGCCGAGCTCGAGGAAGACGAGCCGGCCGAGGGCGACGAACTGGCCGAGGACGAGCTCAAGGATCAGCCCGAGGACATGACGGCCGACCTGGAGTCGCAGGCCGCCGACTATCTCGCCGACAACGACGTCTGGATGTACGGCCCCAATGCCGAGGCCGTTCTGGAGATACTCGACCGTCTGGAAGAGATCAACCCGCCGGAGGCCCGGCCCATCGCCGAGGCGTGGCTGGCGATTCCCAAGTCCGACCGGGACCGCGCCCGGAAGGCGGCCCGCAAGCTGGGCGAAGACGACCTCGAGTTGGGCCGCCATCTCCAGCTGGCGCGCGAGTCCGTGGGGACGTGGATGGCCGTGACCGGCCCATACCCGGAGTTCGTCAGCGCCGAACCCGAGTGGGGCCGCCTTTGCACGCAGAGCGGCGAGGCCGCACTCGACGCGGCAACGGCCGTGATCCTGGAGGGCCGGATCGAGGAAATCCACTACGAGTCGCTGCTCGAGCCGTGGGAAGAGGCGATGGCCGTGCTCGACGCCGCCGCGGAGGCCGCGACGCTCGAAGGACCCGCCGAAGACGAAGTGGCAGAGGGAGACCTCGAGGATGAAGGCGACGAGGAGGACCAGGGCCGGTTCGGCCCCAACGCCGACACGGTCGCCGACTTCCTTAACCGCCTCTGGCTCCTGACGCCGGAGCAGGTCGGGCGGCTCGTCAGCGGCTGGCAGAACGCCGACCGCGACGAGCTCAAAGCCGCGCACGAGGCCCTTCGCGCCGTCGCCGACGAAGACACCGAGTGGCGCGACCAGGTCCGCCACGCCCAGGAGATGCTGGCCCCGTGGCTCAATGCCGGCCGCATCGAGGAGACTGCCGGGTTCCTGGGCAATCCCGGCCAGGGAGAATCCCGCAAGATGGCCGGCCCGGCTCTGGCGGACGCCATCGCCGCCCTCGTGCTGGGCGATCTCCTCGCCCGGAAGCACGCCGAGATGCTCTACGGACCGTGGTTCAACCTGATCGGGGCGCCACCGCTCCCGGCCGAAGTGGAGCCGGAGACGCCCGTTGGGAAGGCAAAGGGCGGCGCGGGCAAGAAGGCCGGCTCCGGAGCCGCGCCGACTGCCGCGGCGGCCAAACAAGCACCGGCTGCGAAGCCGGGCGCCAAGCTGTCCTCGTCCACGAAACCGGCCGCGAAACCGGCCGCAAAGTCGGTGCCGAAGTCGGCGCCGAAGCCGGCGGCGGGCAAGTCCGCGCGGCCGGCCGGCAAGACCACCAGGAAGTGATCGCTGCCGGGCCAGGCCCGGATGCGGAGGGGTAGATGTTCAGACGCTTCAAGCACTCAGGCGACGAGCCGATTGCCAACAAGCTGCGCGAGTCCGGTGAGCCCAATGTGCTCCATCTGGACGGCAGGCCGGTCCCCGACGATGCCGGACCCGAATGGGCTTCCTCCGGCCTGGCCGCGGAAGACGAGACGTTCGACGAGGAACTCGATCTCGACGACGACCTCGGCGACGAGGATGAGGAAGAAGAAGAGGACGATCGCACCCCGGCACAGCGCCGCGCCGATCTCGAAGCCGAACTGCAGCGCCAGGCCGAGGAGTTCGGGTTGACGGACATCAGCCCGGTGACCCTCTTCGGCCCGAACGGCGAGGCGGTCGCGTCCGTGCTCGATTCCCTCGCCGAGATCGACGACGACCTGGCCGAGGCCATCGCCGACGCGTACGACGCCGTGCCCGAGGCCGAGCGCAAGATCGCCCATTCTTTCGCGCGCCGCCGCCTCCGCTCCCGGAACCTGGAGGCGGAGGCCGATACCGCGGAGCAGGGCGTCAACGACTGGCTCTCCGCGCTCAAGCTCGACTACGACGACGAGGGCCTCTATGCCACGGTGGCGGCGGCGGCAAGGGACGCGGTAGACGCTCTTGTCGTCGAGGACGACCTGGACGACGCCGACTTCGACACCCTCTACGGACCGTGGTCCGAAGTGATGGATGTCGAGGACGAAGAGGTAGCGCCGGAACACGAGGCCCGGGCCGCGGCCGAGACGTACGAGGCGATGTCGAAGGCGATCAAGGCGAACGCCAAGGGTGGCGCGAAAGCTGCCCTGCCCATCAAGGGCGGCAAACCCGCAAAGTCCGCCAAGGCCGCCCAGCCCGCCAAGGCCGCGGAGACCGCCGCGAGTGACGAGGAGGTCGGCGAGTTCGGGCCGAATACGCCCCTAGTGATCGAATTCCTGGCCAAGCTGAGCGCCCTCGAGACCGCGGAAGTCGCCGAGTTGGTCACCGCCTGGCGCGACCAGCCCAAAGATGAGCTGCGGACCGCACACCGCAACCTCCAGGCCCTGGCCGACGAGGACGCCGCGTGGCGCGAGCAATTGCGCCTGGCCCAGGAAGAGGTCTTCGCCTGGATGGACGGCCGGGCGACCAAGTACCACGACAAGCCGCTTCGGGGCGACAACTCGCGAGCCCGCGAGATTGCCGGTCCGGCTGTCGCCGACGCCATCGCCGCCCTTGCCATGGCTGACATGCTCGAGCCCGAGGACGCGGAAGCGCTCTACGCGCCCTGGGCCGAGGTCGTCGGCGACCCCGCTTTGCCCACCTTCGAGGACGGCGAGGACGGCTGAGTCGGCTGATGCCGATGCCGCCGCGGCCCCGGCGCTAGACTTCGCGACCATGAAGCAATCGATCGTCACGCTGGACATGGAGGGCGTCCTGACGCCCGAAATCTGGATTGCCGTGTCCGAAAAGACGGGCATCCCGGAGCTCAGGCGAACTACGCGCGATGAGCCGGACTACGACAAGCTCATGCGCGGACGACTGGCCATCCTCGACCGGCACGGTCTGAAGCTCTCGGACATCCAGGGTGTCATCGGTACGCTGCGGCCCCTGCCCGGCGCGAAGGAGTTCCTCGACGAACTGCGCTCATGCGTTCAGGTCGTGATCCTGTCGGACACGTTTGAGCAGTTTGCCGCTCCCCTGCTCCGCCAGCTCAACTACCCCACCTTGCTGTGCCACCGGCTGGTCGTCGAGGATGACCAAATCGTCAACTATCAGCTGCGCATCCGCGAGCAGAAGCGCGAGGCCGTCGCCGCGTTCAAGCGCATGAACTACAACGTGATCGCAGGCGGCGACTCGTTCAACGACACGGCCATGCTCCTCGAGGCCGACACCGGAATCCTCTTCCACGCCCCGGCCAACGTGAAGGAGCAGTTCGCGCAGCTTCCTGCGGTCGATGAATACGCCGACTTGATGGGCCTGATCAAGCAGGCGATGGCGTAGGCGCCGCCGTCCGCAAACCTCCGGTCCAGGCGCCAGGCGACTGCTATCGAAGGCCGCCGTCCGAATCGGGGCTCATGAACACTTCTGAGAACGTCTGAGTGGCCCTTTCCACGCTCACGGCGGCCGGTCCGGCGCCCGTGCGGCCCCCGACGAGGCGACGCACTACCCCCGAGCGCTGGATAGCAGTCGCGCCACGAATGTGGGCAACATCCGAGCCGAGCCGGGCGGAGCCGATCCGGGGCTACCAGCCGAGCGCCTTCATCACGCCGGCCGTCGTGGGCGCAGATTCGATGATCGCGCCTGCTCCGCCGGCAGCGCGTTCAGCCGTCTCGGGATCCTTCAGACCGTGGCCCGTTACGACGCAAACGATCGTGGCATCACGGTCGATGCGGCCGGCCGCGGCCAGCTTCACCACGCCCGCCAGGCCGGCCGCGGAGGCGGGCTCGCAGAAGACGCCCTGCGTCGCCGACAGCTCGCGGTAGGTGGCCAGGATCTCATCGTCGGTGACGGTCTCGATCAGACCGCCGGACTCGTCGCGCGCGGCTACAGCCTGCTTCCACGAGGCCGGGTTGCCGATGCGGATGGCCGTGGCGATCGTCTCGGGATGCTCCACAGGATGGCCCAGCACGATAGGCGCGGCGCCCGCGGCCTGGAAGCCGTACATCTTGGGCCGCTCGCTTATCCGCCCGACGGCGTGGTAGCGATTGAAGCCGGCCCAGTAGGCCGTGATGTTGCCCGCGTTCCCGACCGGGATTGCCAGGATGTCGGGAGCCTTGCCCAGGTCGTCGCAGATCTCGAAAGCGGCGGTGGTCTGGCCCTGGATCCGATAGGGGTTGATCGAGTTCACGATGGTAACGGGGTGGTCGCGCTGCTCGCCCATCTCGCGGACAACATTGAGAGCGTCGTCGAAGTTGCCGTCGACGGCCACGATCCTGGCGCCCGCGGCCATCGCCTGGATCATCTTGCCCAGGGCGATCTTGCCCTTTGGCAGGACCACGATTACTTCGAGCCCGGCGACGGCGCCGTATGCCGCGGCCGAAGCCGACGTGTTGCCGGTTGAGGCGCAGATGACGGCCGCGCAGCCGTCCTCGACCGCCTTCGAGATCGCCATGACCATGCCCCGGTCCTTGAACGAGCCGGTCGGGTTCATGCCCTCGTACTTGACGTACAGGTTCGGGAGGCCGATCCGCTGGCCGATGTGGCGGATGCGGACGAGCGGCGTGCTGCCCTCGCCGAGGGTGATGATCGGCGTCGCCTCGGTGATGGGCAGGAACTCGCGATAACGCTCCATCAGGCGCGGACGGGCTGGGTAACGGGCGATCGAGCTATTGGCGTGCGATGCGGACACTTCTGCGGCTCCCGGTTACGAGGTCAGGATCGGGTAGATGGGCACGTCGCGATCGGGCGCGATGAGCGGGTCGATGGCTTCGCGAACGTCTTCGAGGGTTAGGGGCCGGGTCTGGACGGCGACCCAGGTTCGGCTGCGGTGGCGGGGAACGCTGCTTGGCGGCGGGCCGGCGACCTCTTCCGCGAGGCGCCCCGGTACTTCGTCGGGCAGGACGCCCGGCAGGCAGACGTACCACGGCCGCCGAACCGTAGCTCGGTCGTCGGCCAGCGTGACGAGCCGGGGCGCGGCCGGCGGAAGGTCCGCCCATGTGCTCAAGCCGCTGCGGGCGATCTCGAGCAGATCGGCCAGGACGGCGCTGCTGGTGGCCGGGCCACCGGCGCCGGGGCCCTCCATCGAAACGCGGCCGACGGGATCGGCGTCGACTTCGAGGCGGTTCAGGACGCCGTCGGTTCGGCCGAGCGGGGCCCCGACCGGAACGGCCGAGGTCATAACCGAACCGGCCAGGCCGAAGGCGGGCTCGGCCGTTCCGGGAGCGCTGGCAGTGGCTATGAGCCGGATGGCGAGTTGGAGGGCCACGGCCCCGGAGATGTCGGCGGCCGAAACCCCGGTAATGCCGGGCCGGCCGTCGCCACGAAGCGAAGGCGGGCTGGCGATTATGGAGTCGATCTCGGGCCACGCGCCGAAGGCCAGGCGGGTCAGAACGGCCAGCTTGTTGGCTGCGTCGCGGCCTTCCACGTCCGCACTGGGATCGCGCTCGGCATAGCCCTGGGCCTGGGCGGCCGCCAGAACTTCGTCGTAGCTGCGGTGGGCCTGCATCATCTCGGTCAGGATGAAGTTGGTGCTGCCATTTACAATGCCGCGCACTCTGCGGACGTGATTTGCGGCCAGACCGCGGGCGATCGTATCGAGCACCGGAGTGCCGCCGCAGACTGCCGCCTCGTACCGGAGGGCGGCGCCGGCCGCGCGGGCAGCCGCTTCCAGTTCCAGACCGTGGTGAGCCAGCACATGCTTGTTCGCGGTCACGACCGGCTTGCCGGCCCCGAGAGCCTCGACGATCAGGGAGCGGGCCGGTTCGTCCCCGCCGAGCAGTTCCACGACAACGTCCACGTCGTCGCGGCGAATGGCCGCGAACGCATCGGGGACGATCAGCTCACGCGGCATACCCCGGTCGACCGCGCTCTCGACGGCCATGTCGGCGATGGCGACGACTTCGAGCATCGAACCGCCGGCAGGGCCGATCCGCAGATTCGGGCTGCGAAGGAAGCCTCGAGCGACCTCCGCGCCGACAGTCCCCGCACCGAGGATCGCGACGCGGAGTGGTCGTTTCTCGGTGGTCATGGGCGGGCCGGACTGGGGCCAGCGAAGCCGAGATGGCGTCGCAGCCGACGGTGACGGAGGCGTGAACGTCGTCCGGGAATGGTACCCGAGCCATCCGCGGGCGTGCGGCGACCCTCGATGAGCGGCGTCAGGGGGTCGGCTGCTCGACCGAGACCGCAAACGAAGAGGCCTTCAGGGCGCCATTTCCTTCGACCACGGACACGACGATCTGCGCGGTGCCCGGCATCGCGTTCGGGAGTTCGTATCGGCTCTCCACGGCGTCCGGCCAGCCGCAGGGGAACACGACCGCCGGGGCCGGCGTGACCGTGGCGTCGCCGAACTGCACGACCAGGGTCCCGAGGCCGCTGCAGGCGGCATGCAGGGCCGTCTCATGCCCGCCCAGGGCGAGGTCGATCCCCACCCTCCCGCCGGAGCCGCCGATCGAGCCGATCGAAGCCCACCCGGCCGGGGCGACTGGACTTGGCGGGATGGACACGGCCGGGAGCGGATTCGTCGAGCTCGAACATCCGCTGACGAGCAACGCCGCTGCCAGACCGGCCACGAGTCTCATCATCGGCCCCCTCCTTCGCGGCCGGGCCGTCGACGCCGGCCGATGGCCATAGCATGGCACCCCACGAGGACGCTCGCAACGAGGCGGACAACGCGGCGCCGCCGGCCCGAGAGCCGTGCCCAGCGTGAATTCTCGGGCGCGGTTCGCTAGACTCGGCGCCACGCGCGCGCTTGATGTCGTCCGGTGGACGAGGCGGAGGAGGAGGGGCAATGAGCAAGCGAGGACTGAGCGGCCCGATTTCGAGGCGAGATCTGATAAAGGCGGGCCTGGCCGGGGCGGCCGGACTCACGGCTCTACCGGCGCTGATCGCGGCCTGCAACGCGGCCGGGGCCACGACGACACCTCCCGCCGCTGCTACGCCACTCCCTACGGTCCAACTTACGCCCACGGGGAGTCCCATCCCAAGCGGTCTCCTTGGTCGCAAGCTCTCCGGGCAGCTCAGGCTCGGACAAGGCCGTATGGACTTATTCAGCGTGGACTTCAGCGCAAGCCGAATTGCCGACGTCATGGCGGTAGATGCAGCTTTCGAGGGGCTCACGGGTCTGCGGCCGAGCCTGAACACGATCGACCACACGACCTACCAAGACAGGACCCGGAGCTACTTGGACGGCGCGCCCGACGATCTCTTCACCTGGTTCTCCGGATACCGGATGCGCTACTACATCGAGCAGGGTCTGATCCTCCCGATCGACGAAGTCTGGGGACAGGTCAAGGACCGGTTCACTCCGGGCTTCGCCGGCGCGGTTACCGGGGATGACGGTCACGTCTACGGCATCCCAGTGGATTGCTACCCCTGGGCGCTCTTCTACCGTAAGAGTGTCTGGGCAGAGCACGGCTACGAAGTGCCGACCACCTGGGACCAGTTGCTCACCCTATGCCAGCGGATGAATAGCGACGGGTTGACACCGATTGCCTTCGGCAACCAGGAGGGCTGGCCGGCGTATGGCACGTTCGACATGCTGAATTTGCGACTCAACGGGTACCAGTTCCACTTGGATCTGCTCAGAGGCAAAGCCAGCTGGACGGACAAACGGGTCACCGACGTCTTCAAGGAATGGGGCAAGCTGGTCCCGTACTTCACGAGCGGCTTCCTGGGGCTGAGCTGGCAGGGAGCCTGCGACGCGCTCACAAGTGGACAGGCAGGAGTGTGCTACGTCGGCCTCTTCATGACCGGCCATGTGGCGTCGGTCGACAAGAGCGTCCTGGACGACATCGACTTCTTCGAATTCCCCTACTTCGGCAACGAGTTCGATGCCGAGCGGGCGGTCGAGGCGCCGGTGGACGTCTGGGCCGTCGCTGCCAGGTCGCCCACTCTGACCGCGGATCTCGACAACGCCCGGGCCTATCTCGAGTTCTGCGCGCAGAGCTCGACCCAGTTCCTGATGTTCGAGGGCGGGCCGGGCTACCTTCCTGCGGCCTCAGGCATAGATGTCTCAAAGCTGGATCGTCTGAGTGCGAAGTCGGTGCAGCTGGCCGGCCGAGCACAACGCATCACCAACTTCCTCGATCGTGACACCATGCCCAGCTGGGCGGGCGGCAAGATTTTGGGCGACTACTTTTCCCGTTTCCTTTATGACCCACCCCGGGACCTGTCCGTACTCCAGGGCCAGATCCAGCGGTTCTGGGACGCTCTACCGCCTTACGTCGAGTATTGACTGCGAACGCCCCGGCCCCCGCCTGAGGCAGTCTGGCCCGGATACTCCGATCCCTCGGCTAAACTCCGGGCATGACAACCGACGCTGCCGCCACCAAGTCCGCGCGCCCCTCCAGCCTGCCTGCCAACCCGCGCATCTTCAGCGGCATCCAGCCCACCGGCCGGCCCCACCTGGGCAACGACCTGGGCGCGATTCGCAACTACGTGGCCATGCAGAATCAGGCTTTCGCCGAGGGCCGTGAGGCGATCTACTGCATCGTGGACTATCACGCCCTGACCCACGTTCACGATCCCGAAATGCTTCGCCGCCAGACGCTGGAGATGGCCGCCGCCCTGATCGCCCTGGGCCTGGACCCAAAGCGCTGCACCCTCTTCGTGCAGTCGGACAGGCCCGAGGTCACCGAGCTGTGCTGGCTCTTTGACACGGTGACGCCGGTCGGCTGGCTGCAGCGAACGCCGACGTACAAGGAAAAGCGCCTGAACCAGCCGGAGGACGTGAACACCGGTCTCCTTACTTACCCCGTCCTCCAGGCCGCGGACATCGTTCTGTACAAGGCCGCGCTGGTGCCGATCGGCAAGGACCAGGCGCCCCACTTGGAGCTCAGCCGAGAGATCGTCCGCGCCTTCAACGCCCGATACGGCGATACGTTCCCGGAGCCCAAGGCCGTTTACACCGAGGCCCCGACCGTTCTTGGTACGGACGGCGTCAAGAAGATGAGCAAATCGGTCGGCAACACGATCGACGTTTTGGCCGAGCCGGCAGTGATCCGCAAGCAGGTCATGTCGATGGTCACGGACACGCAGCGAGTCCTGCGCACGGACCCGGGCCGGCCGCAGGTGTGCAACGTCTGCCAGCTCCATCGCCACTTCGGCGACGACTACGAGGAGATCTGGGAGGGCGAACGGACCGCCAGGACCGGCTGTGTGGACACGAAGAAGCTGCTGGCCGAGCGAATAATCGCTCGCTACGCCCAGGCTCGAGAGACGTATCTCGAGCTGACCGCCGACCCCATCCGGCTGAGAGGCATGCTGGACGAGGGCGCGGAGCGAATCCGTCCGATCGCCGAGGCCACGATGGCTGAGGTGCGCGAGCGAATGGGCCTCCGCTAGTTCTGGCGGACCGGGCCGTCCGCGGGCGAACACGCCGCCCGGCCGGGCACCTGCGACACGGGATGTCGACGGCAACCGGCGTAACATTCCCTCATCGGGTCCAAGTGAAGATCGAGGGAGCATGAGCGAGCTACCCACCACCGCGTCTTCGATCCTGAACCCCCGCGAGCACCGCTGGCTGACGGCGCTCCTGATACTGGCGACGCTGGCATTCGGTTTCGTCGTGGTGGACTACGTCGGGAAGTGGATCGCGTTCTTCGGCGACGTGATCATGATCTTCTTCCTGGCCTGGCTGCTGGCCTTCATCCTCAGCCCCATAGCCAACGGCCTCGTTCGGTTCTTCCCACGCCTGCCACGCGCCCTCGCGGTCGTGATCGTTTACTCGCTGCTGATCATCTTCATCATCACGGCGATCCTCCTGGTGGCGCAGCAGCTCTACGCGTCGATCACCAAGCTCGTCAACATCATCAGTTCGGGTTCGCTCGACAGCCGTCTCCATGACCTGCTGGACCCGCTGCAGGCCCGGCTCAACGAACTCGGCGGCGGCCAGATCAACCTGTTCGACCAGACGAAGCAGCTGCTGGACAACCTCAAGAACGGCGCCGGCGAGCTGGCCAAGCCGCTCGGTGACATCGCGGTTGCCAGCCTCGGCATCTTCGGCAACCTGCTCTTCGTCTTCTTCCTGTCGCTGTACATGGCCGTCGACCACGACCGAATCGTCAGCTTCCTGTTCAGGATCGTGCCTCCCGCCTACACGGATGAGTCTCGACTGCTCGAACAGAGCGTGGCTCGATCCTTCGGCGGTTTTCTCCGAGGCCAGGCCACGATGGGGCTGCTCTACGGCATCGTCTCGATGTTCGCCAGCGCGGTTTTCGGAGTGCCCTACATGCCGGTCACGGCGGCCTCGTCGGGCATCCTGCAGGCGATACCGTTCTTCGGACCGTTCGTCTCCTGGGTCCCACCCGTTCTGGCCGCGCTGCTCTTCAAGCCCGATGTGGCTGTACCGGTCTTCCTGATCATGCTGGTCGGCTGGTTCGTGCTCATGAACATCGTCCAGCCACGGCTCATGTCCGAAGCGGTCGGGCTGCACCCGGTCGCGGTCCTCGGATCGGTGATGATCGGCTCGAAGGTCGCCGGAATTCCCGGCGCCATCTTCGGCATTCCCATAGCCGCGGTAATCGCGGCGTTCTTCTTCTACTACCTGGGCCGCAACCGAGACACCGCCTCGGTTGCCCTGAGAGCGGCCAAGCGCCTCGAGGAGCGCCAGGGGCGACCGGTCAGGGTGCCGCGACTGCCACAGGCCGGCGAGGACCAGGAGGTCGAAGAAGCGATCGCGCCGGAGGGCCAGTCCAACAGACAGCGGCGGCTCGACACGGCACTCCCGGCCGCGGGCGAAGACGCGACTCCGGCGAGTTAGGCTCGAGCCACAGCCGCCGGCTGGGCGGACTCACCGGACATACGAACGCCGGGCCGCGGATCGCGCGCACCCGGCGCCGAATGCCCGCGCCGCGGGCTCTGTCCTTCAGCTGGCGGCGGGGAAGCTAAGACTTGGGGACCTTGATCACAGCCGCGGACAGGTTCGTGAACGTGGCCTGAGTCATCCCGGTCCCGACCGCCTGGTAGGCATGAGCCGTACCGGGAGCCACCAGCAGGACGAAGCCCGAGCTGGACCCCGCATACAGGGTGCCGCTCAGGTCGCCGAAGTTGGCCGAACCCAGGGAGGCGCCGTGGGCGGAGGCCGTGAACACGCCCTCGTCGAAGGTCAGCTCCGCGCCCACCGTGGTCTTGTAGGTGGTCTGCAAGTGCCCGCCGCTGGGCTGCGTGTACGAAGCCGCCGAGAAAAAGTACGGATTTGGCACGACACCGCAGTACACCGTGAACGAGAGGCCATTCCCGGCCGCGACCCAGAAAGCCAGGTTGTCGGGTTTGTTCGCGCCCGTGCAGCCGGCACCGGGACCGCCGGTTGGAGTCGGTGTGGGCACCGGTGTAGGCGTGGGTACCGGGGTCGCGGTGGGCGCATCGGGTATCGGCGTGTCCGTCGGCACCTCGGTCGGCTCCTCTGTCGGGGTCGGGGTCTCCGTGGGCACCTCGGTTGGGGTCGTTTCCGGGGTTGGCGACGGGGTGACATACACGATGATCGGCGTGGGATTGGCTGCCGAACACGCGGTCATTGCCAGCAGCAACGCGGCCGCGGCGGTAAGGAGCCTGGGGGCTCGCAGGCGTCGAGCGCTCGCGAGCGTTCCGCGGTGGTTCATATTCATTCCCTCAATCTCGAAGTGGAGGCCTTCGCCGGGCAGGAACTCAACTCCGACGATCGTTCAAGCAGATTTGTGCCGTTGGCCTCAGGCAGAGACGGCCGGCTGCGCGCTGAAGATGGACACCTGAGCGGTGTCTGGAAGCATCACGCCCAGGATTTTCTGCAGGGCAAGGACGTGAACACAGGAACCCCAGCTCTCGAAGAAGTGGCAAGTGCAGTGCCAGGCTTCGCCGTCGAGTCGGACCGTATGGGTGTCGTTGTCACCCTTAAACGTGACCGCGAGCTGTTCGAATGAAATCCGATCAAGCTCGCGGGCGTAGCGGTTTGCCTTCTCGACCTTCCCGATGAGAGAACTGTGCATCGTCGAACCCTCCGTCGCCCTGCATTGCCCCGAAGAGGTCACTGCCGTCGCGGGGTCGCGACATCGGGCAGCTAGGCCCTCACTTTACAGCTGCGAGCCAAGAGAGGCCTTGCAGTTGCGCCGTGCCGCCCATGCTACTTTCGGCCCGATCGACGAGTACTTCGGCGCGCCGAAACGGGCGCGGGCGGGGCCGCGGAAACCGGCGAGAACGACTCTATGAGCCCCGAACGATGGCCTCTCCCGCAATCAGGTTGGCGTCGACGGCGGCCGCGGAGGCCGCCTCGGTGTACACGCGCACGAGGGGTTCCGTGCCGCTGAAGCGGATCAGCAGCCAGGAGCCATCCTCGGCGAAGAACTTGAAACCGTCGTTGGTGGACAGGTTCTGGGTCCGGACGACGGGCCGGCCGGCGAGATCGCGCGGAGCCCTCTGCGGCAGCTCCACCAGAAGCCGCTCCTTGAGGGCCGGATAGATCGCCCGATCGAAATGTAGATCCACGCGGCGGTAGCTGGACGGCCCGGCAATCTCGTGCAGGTGGGCCATCGCTCGCGAGACCGGCCACCGCCCGGCCTCCTTCTCGCGCAGGAACAGGTCGAGCAGCATCAGGTCCGTGAAGACGCCGTCGCGTTCGGGCAGGTGCATGCCGAACCCGTAACCGCCCGACTCCTCGCCGCCCATCATCGCGCCGGTCTCGATCATCTTGGGGCCGACATACTTGAAGCCCACCGGGACCTCGTGAACGGCCACGCCGTAGCGCTCGCCCAGCCGCTCGGCCATCGAGGTCTCGTTGACGGTCTTGACGACCGGCGCCCTCAGGCCGCGATGTTCGGCCAGGTAATACATGAGCAAGGCGAAGATCTGGAGCGTCGTAATGAACGTGCCGCGTTCGTCGGCCGCGCCGGAACGATCGGCATCGCCGTCAAGCAGCAGTCCCAGGTCATAGCGGCCGCCCGCGATCGTTCGGAGCGCTTCGTCGATGTTCGGCGGGATCGGCTCCGGGTTGACGCCACCGAAGTAAGGGTTGCGTTCCGAGTGGATCTCCGTGACCCGGATCTTGCCGCCTTCGAGCAGCCGCGGTATCCAGGATGCGCCGACGCCGTAGAGCGGATCCACGAGCACGTCGATATCAGCGGCCCGGAGGCGATCGAGGTCGAGATTGGTGCCGATGAACTCGCGATAGGCAAGGTACGAATCGTATCGATCGACCAGCCCGGCCGCCTCGGCATCGGCCAGAGGCCGGCTCTCGATGGCTCGGCCGACGCCGGCGGCGATGCGCGCCTCTATGTCCTTGAGCATCTCGGGTCCCGCGGCCGCCCCCGTCGGGGACTTGATCTTGAAGCCGTTGTCCGTCCACGGGTTGTGGCTGGCGGTGATGACGATGCCGGCCGCCGACTTGCGCTGCACGACTTCGAACGACGACATCTGCGTCGGGAGTCCGTGTGAGGCGAAGGCGACCGGGATGCCGTGGGCCAGGACGACCTCGGCGGCCGCGCCGGCGAAGTGCTCGCTGGCGAAGCGGCGGTCGTAGTCGATGACGATGCCCTTGGCCTGATCGCCGTGCTCCACCACGTACTCGGCGACCGCCTGGGCGCATCGACGGACGTTGACGAAGTTGTACTCGTCGGCGATCTTGGCCCGCCAGCCGTCCGTCCCGAACACGATCCGCGTCGGTTCGGACACGGCCGAGTGCTTCTCGATCACGACTTCTTCTCCTCCTGCGCCACGGCCGGGCGCCCTGTCGTTACTCTCTGCGCGATTTCACGGACATCCTGCGAGCGCTCCGCCGCACACACCAGCAAGGCGTCCGGAGTGTCGATCACGATCAGGTCCTGGACGCCGATCGTGACCACGAGACGGTCCCCCGCGACCACGAGGCTGCCGGTCGAGCCGAGGTCCATCCGATTTCCCAGGCCCACGGTGCCGTCCGCCGACGACTGTCCCGCCCGAGCCTGCCAGGCATCGCGCAGGGCGGCCCAACTGCCCAGGTCGCTCCAGCCGACGCTCATCGGGACGACGGCCACGCGGCCCGCGACCGACGCCGGCTCCATGACCGCGTAGTCGATCGAGGTCGCCCGCAGGTTCGGGTACGCGGCGTCCAGATCGTGCGGCCCGTCCGAGGTGAAGATGGCTCGCAGTGGAGCCACGATGTCGGAAGCGTAGCTCTGGAGGCTGGCCCGAATTGTGGCCCGGGTCCAGGCGAATATGCCGGCGTTCCAGCTGGCAAGCCCGGTCGCAATGAGATCGGCCGCCCGCTCGGCCGTGGGTTTCTCGACGAAGCGATCCACGGCCAGGTATCGATGGCTCGGCTCGCCCGGCTCCGGACGGCGAGCGATCACGTAGCCGTAGCCCGTCTCGAGCCGGTCCGGGGTCACGCCCAGGGTCACGAGCGAGCCGGTTCGGGCCGCTTCTTCGGCGATGCGCAGCGCTTCCCGAAAGCCCTGTTCATCTTCGATGTGGGCGTCGGCAGGCAGGATGAACATGACCTCATCCTCGGGCCGATCGATCGCCTCGGCCGCCAGGGCCACGGCCGCGGCCGTGTTGCGACCCATCGGCTCGCCCAGCAGATGCGATACCGGAACGTCGGGCAATTGCTCGGCGACGAGCGGCAGATGGCGGCGCTCGGCGATGACGTACACGTTCTCCGGCGGGATCAGGGGCGCCAGACGGGCCACCGTCCGCTGGATCAGCGACTCATCGCCCAGCAGGCGCAGGAACGGCTTGGGCCGCTCGGGCTGGCTGAGCGGCCAGAGTCGGGTGCCACCACCGCCTGCGAGAACGACGGCGTACACGGCCGTCAGCGTCCGGTCGCCACGGGTGTGGCGACGCCACACTCGGCAGCCAGCACCGCGGCCTTGTTGGTCCGCTCCCACGGGAAGTCATGATCGGTGCGGCCGAAGTGGCCGTAGGCGGCGGTCGGCTGGTAGATGGGCCGTCGCAGGTCCAACGCCTCGATGATCCGTGCCGGGCGCAGGTCGAAGTGCTTGCCGATGGCCGCGAGGATCTTCTCGTCCGGCACTTTCTCGGTCCCGTAGGTCTCGATGGATACAGAAACCGGGTGCGCCACGCCGATCGTGTAGGCGATCTCGATCTCGAACCGGTCGGCCAGGCCGGCGGCGACTACGTTCTTGGCGACCCAGCGGGCGGCGTAGCTGGCGGATCGGTCGACCTTCGTCGGATCCTTGCCCGAAAAGGCGCCGCCGCCGTGACGGGCCATTCCGCCGTAGGTGTCGACGATGATCTTGCGACCGGTCAGACCCGCGTCGCCCATGGGGCCGCCGATGACGAAGCGGCCCGTGGCATTGACGTGCATGACCGGATCCTTGACCCGCAGCTCGGCCGGGATTATCGGCAGGATCACGGCCTCGATTATCTCGGAGCGGAGCCTGGCCATGTCCGTGTCCGGGTCGTGCTGCGCTGCCACGACCACATTGGCGATGCGCTTGGGGACGCCGCGGTCGTACTCGACGGTGACCTGGGTCTTGCCGTCCGGCCGCAGATAGGGCATCTGGCCGCTCTTGCGGACCTCTGCCAGGCGGCGGGCGAGGCGATGGGCGAGGGCGATCGGCAGGGGCATCAGTTCGGGCGTTTCGCGGCAGGCGAAGCCGATCATCATGCCCTGGTCGCCGGCGCCGAGTTCGTGAGTCTTCGACGGCGTCTTGCCGTCGCTGCGCGTCTCCAGGGCGTCGTCCACGCCCATGGCGATGTCGGGCGACTGCTCCTTGACCGACACGAGCGTGCCGCAGGTCTCGTAGTCGAAGCCGTAGTCGGCGTTGGTGTAGCCGATCTCCTTGACCGTCTCGCGAACGACGGCCTGGAAGTCCACGTACGTCCTGGTCGTGATCTCGCCGAGCACGAGGACCAACCCGGTGGTCGTAGCGGTCTCGCAGGCTACTCGGGCAGTTGGGTCCTCGGCCAGGATGGCGTCCAGGATCGCGTCGGAGATCTGGTCGCACATCTTGTCGGGATGCCCCTCGGTCACCGACTCGGACGTGAACAGGTACTGCCGATCGTTGAGAATGCTGGTCATCGCTCTCCCAGGCCGTTGGTTCGGCACTCGATTGCTAGCTGTCGTCATTGTCCAGCCGGAAGCGTATCAGAGCCAGGTTCCATACCTACCCGTTGCGGCAAACGACGCGATCCTCTCGCAGGGTGCGACGCGCGGCACCCGAGGGTGCGTGAGCAAGGAGCGCAGGAGCCAACGACGGAATGCGCCGGCCGAGCCACAGCCACGCCCCTCGACCGTCCTCCGCCGAGCGCAGTCCTAGGCGGCGACGAGCACCGGCGCGAGCGCACTCTGAAAGTGCGTGAGCAAGGAGCGCAGGAGCCAACGACGGAATGCGCCGGCCGAGCCACAGCCACGCCCCTCGACCGTCCTCCGCCGAGCGCAGTCCTAGGCGGCGACGAGCACCGGCGCGAGCGCACTCTGAAAGTGCGTGAGCAAGGAGCGCAGGAGCCAACGACGGAATGCGCCGGCCGAGCCACAGCCCCGCCCCTCGACCGTCCTCCGCCGAGCGCAGTCCTAGGCGGCGACGAGCACCGGCGCGAGCGCACTCTGAAAGTGCGTGAGCAAGGAGCGCAGGAGCCAACGACGGAATGCGCCGGCCGAGCCACAGCCACGCCCCTCGACCGTCCTCCGCCGAGCGCAGTCCTAGGCGGCGACGAGCACCGGAGCGAGCGCACTCTGAAAGTGCGTGAGCAAGGAGCGCAGGAGCCAACGACGGAATGCGCCGGCCGAGGGCGGTCGATCAGGTCGATCAGGTGCCGTGCTGCCAGGAGGCCAGGTATTCCGCCTGCTCGGGCGTGAGTTGGTCGAGGACGATACCGGCCGCCGCCAGCTTGAGCCGGGCAACCTCCACATCGATCGCTTCCGGGACGTCGTATACGCCGTTCGCCAGCTCCGCGTGCTTGCCGCGCAGGTACTCGGCGCAGAGGGCCTGATTCGCGAAGCTCATGTCCATGACCGACGCCGGATGGCCTTCGGCGGCGCTCAGATTGACGAGCCGGCCTTCGGCCAGGACGTGGACCCGGCGGTCGCCCAGGGTGTACTCGACGACGTTTTCGCGGACCTCCCGGATCTTGTCGCCGGCCAGGGCACGGAGAGCGGGCAGGTCTATCTCGACGTCGAAGTGACCGCTGTTGGCCATGATCGCGCCGTCTCGCATCGTCTTGAAGTGCTCGGCCCGGATGACGTGGATGTCGCCGGTGGCGGTGACGAAGATGTCGCCCCAGGGCGCGGCCTCGCCGATCGTCATGACGAGGTTCCCGTCCATCAGAGCCTCGAGGGCGCGGACCTGGTCCACCTCGACCACGCACACCTGCGCGCCCATGCCCCGGAAGCGCGAGGCGATGCCCTTGCCGCACCAGCCGTAGCCGGCCACGACGACGTGGCGGCCGGCGATCAGCAGGTTCGTGGCCCGGAGGATGCCGTCCAGCGTGGACTGGCCGGTGCCGTATCGGTTGTCGAACAGGTGCTTTGTGAGAGCCTCGTTCACGGCCACGACCGGGTAGCCGAGGGCGCCGTCGGCCGCCATCGCCTTGAGGCGGATGACGCCCGTGGTTGTCTCTTCGGTACCGGCCACGATTTCGGCCAGCTGGTCGCGGCGATCCTGATGGATGAGCGTCACCAGGTCGCAGCCGTCGTCCATCGTCATGTGGGGGCGCGAATCCGCGGCCGCGCTGAGATGGCTGTAGTACGTGTCGCGGTCGGCGCCGTGGCGGGCGTACGTGGAGATGCCGTATTCGACCACCAGCGCCGCGGCCGTCTCGTCCTGCGTGGACAGCGGGTTGGAGGCGCACAGAACCACGTCCGCGCCGCCGGCCTTGAGAGTCCGCATCAGGTTGGCCGTCTCAGTGGTGACGTGGAGACACGCCGCGATGCGGAGCCCGGCCAGCGGCCGTTCTCGCTCGAATCGCTCGCGGATCAGCCGGAGCACCGGCATCTCGCGCTCCGCCCATTCGATGCGGCGCTTGCCCTCGGCGGCGAGGCCGAGGTCGGCGACGTCGTGGCCCGGCAGTTTGGAGGCGGCGCCCGGAACCGGGGTGGGCGGGTTGGTGATGGCCACGGTTCAAGACTCCTTACGAGAGAAGAGACGGCGGAAGGTCCCTGACCAGCCGCTCCACGGCGGCTCGGACCGGTGAATGAGCCGCTCTTCGAATGTCACGTTGACCTGGTAGCCGAGCCGCCGATAGGCGGCCAGCGCCGGCGGGTTGTCCGCCCGTACGTTGAGAACGACCTGATCGCAGAACCGCAGCAACTCCGCGGTAACGGCGCCGGTGACCGCAGTAGCGTACCCGCGTCCGCGAAAGTCGGTGTGGGTCATCACGTTGCCGACCACGGCCAGCCGCGCGGAGGCGCTGATGACATGGGTTCCGGCGGCCGATACCAGCCGCCCGCCGACTCGAACGCCGTAGTAGAGCCCGTCGCTGATGGCGCTGGCCGGCAGCCACGACGCAAAGCCCAGCTGGTATAGGCGGTTCAACTCGCCGATCTCGACGGGAAGCAGCCGCCGGACATCGGACGGGAACGGCCGGAAGTGCGCCGCGTCGACCCACATCCGAAGCATCGCCGGTCCCGGATCGACGCGATAGTTGGCCGCGATGGCGGGCAGGTGCTCGGTTCTGGCGGCGACGTAGGCCGTCCGGGGCTTGATCACGTCGGCCAGGATGGCCCCGATGCCGTCGTTCTGGCCCATCACGAAGATCGGCTGGGGCGAATAGCCCGCGTACTGCAGGACCAGTGCGACCGGCTTTCCGGAGACCAGGGCCACGCCCCAACGTGTCCGGAGGAACTCACGCTCGTCCAGGTCGCACAAGGCATAGGCCGAGTAAAGCCGGTCCGTCTCGAGGAATGACCGGAGCATGGCGCGATCGGCCGTCTCCTGGACGACGAGGGTTCGATCGCGGCGGGCGAGGATGCCGGTCGTCATGGACGGCCGCCCGGGCCGATCGAGGCGTCCGGGCCCCTGCACCCGACGCCGACATATTCAGCTGCGCGGCGACCCGGGAGTCTCACCAAACCATCCGTGGATCAGTACTTGATGACGCTCGACGTGTTGTAGCCCTGGAGTCTGTCGCTGCCCTTGAGGAACAACAACTCCACCAGGAATGCCAGGCCGACGATGTGGCCCTGCAGACGCTCCACGAGTTCGATCGTTCCACGAACCGTGCCGCCGGTGGCGAGCAGATCGTCGACGATGAGGACGCGCTGACCCGGCCGGATCGCGTCCTTGTGGATTTCGAGCGTGTTGGAGCCGTACTCGAGCGCATATTCGACCGATACGGTTTCGGCCGGGAGCTTGCCGAGCTTTCGGACGGGGATCAAGCCGGCCTTCAGCTGGTAGGCGATCGGGCCGCTGAAGATGAAGCCGCGCGACTCCATCCCGACGACCAGGTCGATCTTCGCGTCGCGATAAGGCTCGATCATCGCGTCGATGGCAGCGTGGTACGCGTCCGCATCCTTGAGCAGGGTGGTGATGTCGTAGAAAAGAATGCCCGGCTTGGGGAAGTCGGGTATCTCGCGGATCTTGGCGCGCAATTCCTCGGCTGACATGGTCGAGGCGGTCCTCCAGGCGGGCGTCTGCATGGTTCGGCAGTCGAAGTCTACCCCAGCGCCGGACACGTTCGAGCCCGGCCGCGACTCGGGCCTCGTACCGACCCTATGGGCCGGCCGGCGACGGCGACGGATTGGCCCAGGCGTTGAGAATCGCGACCAGCTGGGCATCGATCGCGGGACCCAGGCTGGCCGAGAAGGTCGCCGTCAGGTGATGCTCGTCGCGCCACATGATCATGTTGTCGAGCACGACCGGGCAGTTGCCCGTTGTCCCTGGGCAGATGTCTGGCGTGAGGTCGATGAGACCGGCACCGGTGGCCTTGGCGGCGGCCTTTTCACGGGCACCCATGTACGACCCGAAACCGCGCACGCGCGTGTAGGAGCACTTCCGATAATCGGTGAGATAGGTGGACAGACACTCCGGGACCTTCTGCGCAGTGGGCAGCGGCGGATCCTGGATGATCACCACCCGGGTGCTGGCCGGGATCTTCTCGATCATCCGTGTCAGTGCGTTCGCTTGAGCGGTGACCGTCTCCTCGGCCGCATCGGCGGTGAAGATCCAGCGGCTCATCGAGATGATGACCAGGTCGGGCGGGCTGTTCTGCAGCCTGCGGACGACGGCGTCGTTCCAGCTCATGCACGTCGGATACGACACCGTCGGCGGGCCGAACCACATGAGGTCGGTGAAATCGAGGAACGAGCAGTTGATCTTGAGGTACGGGATCAGCTTCCAGCCGTGGGCCTTGGCGACCTCGTTGACGCCGGGGAAGAGAGCGGATCCGTGAGAGTCGCCAACCAGGGCCACGGTGTACGTGCCCTTCGGGTTGCCGTAGATGCACTTGCTGGACGTGTATGGCGTCGCGGTGCCCTGCCACCCCAGGCAGTTGTCGTGCCAGGGTTGCTCGTAATCTGAGGCGGCCTTGCCCAGGGCGGGCCGGAGTGCGCTCGTGACTTCGAACGAGGTCGGGGGGGCGACCGGCGGGGCCGGCGTCAGGGCCGGCGTCATACCCGGGGCGGGGGTGGGAGCTTCGGTGGGGGTGGGGCTGGCCTGAGGCGGGTCGGACGCAAGGGTCGGCGTTGCGGTAGCGACGGCGATCTCCGTGGCCAGGCTCGTCGGCGTCGGCGCCGCCGTGTCGTCGGGGCCCTCGAGCTTTGCGAGCGCCGACTGGGCGCCGAAGCCGAAGCTGGTGCCGACCAGCGCGATCGCGAGCATGGCAGCGACGCCGGCGGCCACGACCCGGCTCGGTCGGGGCAGTGGAATCACGCCCCGCCGGAACGGTTCTTCCACAAAGAACCAGCTGACCGTGGCGACCGGGACCGACAGCACGGCCAGGGCGACCGCCTGGGGCGTCGAGAGGGTTCCGAGCGGCCCGACCAGGTAGAGCCCGCCGAGGATGAGCATCGGCCAGTGCCACAGATACAGCGAGTAGCTGATCTTGCCGAGGAAACGGATGGGCATGAGCCGGAGCAGGACGCCCGGGCCGATCGGCTCGGGGCCGGAGGCGATGAGTAGGACCCCGGCGACCGTCGGGACGAGGGCCGCCATGCCCGGGTAGGGCGTGCTCTTCGAGTCGATCGCGATCGCCGCGGTGACGAGAGCTGCCAGCGCCGTCCAACCGGCAAAAGCCAGCAGCGTCTTCGCTACGCTGCGGATCGCCGCGGGCAGCCTATCCAGGGATCCGGACCCGACCGCCAGCAGACCGCCTGCGGCGAGCTGCCAGGCCCGCGTCGGAAGCATGTAGAACGCGGTCGGGGCGGACGTATCCGTGACCATGACGCTGGCCGCGAACGAGGCCACGAGAATCACCGAAAGGGCCACCGCGGCGCCGACGCGCGGCATCTTCCAGGCAACGATGGCGAGGATTGCCGGCCAGACGAAGTAGAACTGCTCCTCGACCCCGAGCGACCAGAAGTGCAGGAACGGCGAGTAGCTGACCGGGTTGAAGTAGTCAGTCGTCATGGCGAACCGGATGTTCGCGATCGACAGGGCCGCCGAGGCTCCGTCCTCCATGACCGACGGCCGTTCGACGAGCGTCACCAGGCCGTTTGCCAGAGGGATCGTGATCAGCAGCACCACGGCAGCAGCCGGCAGGATGCGCCGGACACGTCGGGCGTAGAAGCGAGAGAAGCTGATCCTGCCCGTGCGCTCGCGTTCTCGAATCAGCAGGCCGGTGATCAGGAACCCGGAGACGACGAAGAAGAGGTCGACGCCGATGAAGCCGCCGGTGAGCTGGGTGGCGGCCTCCGAGAGGAGCCCGGCGTGGAACAGCACGACCAGCGAGACCGCGACCCCACGGAGGCCCTCGATATCGGGGCGGAAGCCGTCCTTCTCGCCCGCGCCGCTCTTCGGTTTCGGATGCGCGACGCCCGATATCGCTTTTTCCGAACGAAACATCCCACGTCCTTCCCGGCGGGATCGACCCGGCCGCGTGGTTGCCTGACGCGGGGTGCGACGGTACTGACCGGCTTGCCGTGACGAACCCGAGCGGGTCCGGCCCGGGGTATGTCGTCGCCCCGAGCGGACCATAGGTTACGCGAAAAAGGCGTCGGGCGCGGTTGGGCGAGCCGGCGCTACTCCGGTCGACCCTGCGCGGCGGCGGCGCGCTCGCGCCCCAAGCGCTGCTCCTCCGCGGCCGGCAGAAGCCGGGCCACTACGGACCGGGCCACGCTCCACGACCTGGCAGGATCCCTCGGCAACCGGATCCGAGCCTGGTTCGAGCCGAACCGAACCACGTCGCGACCCATCGGGGTGAGGGCACGTACGGCGGCCGAACGGGAGAGGGTTCCGAGCCGGACGACGAGCTCCCCCTCCTCCCTCGAGATCGACACGAGACCGGCCGACTCCGCGGCCATGCGCAGCTCCACGACCTCGAGCAGCTTCAGGACGGGCGCCGGAAGCGGGCCGAAGCGGTCCACCAGCTCCTGCCGGAAAGCGGCCAGTTCACCGGCGGTCCGGACACGGCCGAGCCGGCGGTAGAGCTCGAGCTTCTGGGCCGTCTCCGGAACGTAATCGTCCGGCAAGTGCGCATCCACGGGCAGGTCCACGGTGGCGCCGGGGCGTTCTACGACCGCCGGCCGGCCTTCGAATTCCGCCTTCTGCTCCTCGACCGCCTCGGCCAGAAGACGTGTATAGAGGTCGAACCCGACAGCGGCGACGTGGCCGTGCTGCTCGGCGCCGAGGATGTTGCCGGCGCCTCGGATCTCCAGGTCAGACAGGGCGATCTGGAACCCGGCGCCCAGCTCCGAGGCGTTGAAGATCGCCTGGAGCCGCTTTCGGGCCACGTCGCTGAGCTTCTCGCGGCGTCGATACAAGAGGTACGCGTACGCCCGCCGCGCCGACCTGCCGACCCGGCCGCGCAGCTGGTAGAGCTGGGCCAGCCCGAGGGTGTCGGCGCGGTCAATCACGATCGTGTTCGCGTTCGGGATGTCCAGCCCGGACTCGATGATCGTGGTGCAGACGAGGACTTCGGTGTCGCCGCCGGCGAAGCCGAGCATCACCTTCTCGAGACGGCCCTCCGGCATCTGCCCGTGACCCACGGCGATCCGAACGCCCGGCAGGAGCTGGCGGAGCTGCTCGGCCTGGGCCTCGATCGTCTCGACGCGGTTGTGGACGAAGAAGACCTGGCCGCCGCGGTCGAGCTCGCGCAGGATGGCGTCTCGGACCAGGCCGGTCGACGCCTCCGCGACGCGCGTTTGGATCGGCAGCCTGTCCTCCGGCGGCGTTTCGATGAGAGACAGGTCTCTGACGCCCGCAAGCGCAAGGTTGAGAGTGCGAGGGATCGGCGTGGCGGACAGGGTCAGCACGTCCACCTCGCGCCGGAGCTTCTTGAGCCTCTCCTTGGCCGCCACCCCGAAGCGCTGCTCCTCGTCCACGATGACCATACCGAGGTCGCGGAATCGGACGTCTTTGCTGAGCAGGCGATGCGTCCCGACAACGAGGTCGACGCTGCCGTCGGCCAACCCGCGGATCGTGTCTTCCTGCTCGCGCGCGGGGACGAAACGCGAGAGGAGCCGGACCGTGATCGGGAACGCGGCGAAGCGCTGGCTGAACGTGACGTGGTGCTGGGCCGCGAGCACGGTCGTCGGCACCAGGACCGCGGCCTGCTTGCCGCCCTGGATCGCCTTGAAGATGCCGCGCAGAGCGACCTCGGTCTTGCCGTAGCCGACGTCGCCGACGACCAGCCGGTCCATCGGCCGGCCGGCTTCCATGTCGAGCTTGACCTCGGCGGTGGCGCGAAGCTGGTCGAGCGTCTCCTCGTACGGAAACGACGCCTCGAGTTCCTGCTGCCACGGCGTGTCCGGCGGATAGGCGAAGCCGGGCGCGGCGGCGCGGGCGGCGTAGATCTCGAGCAGTTCGCGGGCGAGGTCCGTCACGGCGCGCTTGACCCGCTGCTTGGTGCGAAGCCACTCCGCCCCGCCGAGCTTGCTGAGGGCCGGGTTCTCCCCACCGGAGTATCGACTGATGCGGTTGATCTGCTCCACGGGCAGGAAGATCTTGTCAGTGCCGGAGAAGCTCAGTTCCAGGTAGTCGCGCTCGTCGCCGGAGACGCCGCGCCGGAGCATCCGCTCATAACGGGCGATGCCGTGATCGACGTGGACGACGAGGTCGCCCTGGGTCAGCCGCTCGAGGACATCCCGCGGGACCACCCGCCGCAGCGCCTTGGGCCGGCGGACTCGTACGGAGCCGAACAGCTCGCGGTCGGTGACGATCGTCAGCCCGTCCGGCCCGCCGCTGAAGCCACCGTTCAGGCTCCGACCGACCAGAGTGCGCGTCCCCGGCGCCGGCGCCTCGACCAGGCGATCGACCACACCCGTCGGGAGACCTTGCTCGGCCAGCACGTCGGCCAGGCGAAGAGCCTGATCAGACGTGAGAACGACCCGTTCGCCCTCGCCGGCCCAGCCCCGGACCGTTTCGGCGAGACGCGCGGTCCTGGCCGGCGGCAACGCTGGCTCGCGCCAGCCGAACAGGTCGCCCATCGGCGTGCCGCCGCCGGTCGGGCCGGCCGCCTCCGACTCCCAGGTCAGCTCGAGAGTGCGGCCTCGGAGCAGGCGCGACTTCCAATCGCGCGGCCCCAGGTACGCCTCCGGCCAGGCGGCGGGGAGATCGCCCGCGGCGACCAGCTCGGCCCGGCGCTCTTCGGCCTGCCGCCACAGGAAGTCGGCGGCGTCGGCGATGTCGCCCGGCTCATCGAGCACCAGGAGCGTAGTGAGTGGCAGATGGTCGAGCCCCGTGGCGGGGCACAGGACGGCGGCCCAGACCTCGGCCGCGTCGCCGGTCTCGAGAGCGCGAGCGGCGGCTCCGACGTCGTGGACGTGCCCGGAATGGGCCCCCAGCTCGCCCGTACCGGCGTGTATTCCCTCTTCGAAACGGAGCAGGTCCGCGGCGAGACGCTCGGGCAGCTTGGCTCGACCGGGGATGCGCGCCGCTCGGGCCCCGACCTCCGCGACACCACCGGCCGGTACGAGGAACTCGCTGGCGGGGAGCAGCACCACCTCGTCGACGGGCTTGAGGCTGCGCTGGTCGGTCGGATCGAAGGTCCGCATCGAGTCGATCTCGTCCCCGAACAGCTCGATCCGGATCGGCAGCGAGGCGGCCGACGGAAAGACGTCGACGAGTCCGCCGCGCCGCGCGAACTCGCCACGGCCCGCCACTTCGGGGACGGGGTCGTAGCCGAGCGACATCAGGTCGTGGAGGAGCTCGTCCTGATGGATGCGGCCGCCGACTCGCAGCCGGCGTGGCTCGGCCGGCAGCTCCTCCGGGTCGAGCGTGTGCTGGAGCAAGGCCTGGACGCTCGCCACCAGGACGCGGGCTCGGCCGGAGCGCCACGCCGCCAGGGCCGCGACTCGAGCCGCCGTCTCGTCGCGGACCAGCTCACTGCGCTCGTACGCCAGCGAGGAGCGCGGCTCCAGTACGGCCACGGCCTCTGGATCCCCGAGCCAGGCCTGGAGCTCCTCGGCCACGCGGTCGCCGATCTCGGCGTCTCGCGCCACCCAGCAGAGCCGCTCGACGGCGTTTGGCTCGGGTTCGCCGGTCGAGCGGCCTGCGGCGCCCGCCACTGCCCGGGCCTCGCCGATGGTCAGGGCCGCGGCGAGGAATGTCTTGGCTCCGTGGGGAACGGCAGCCAGGGCCGCGTGTCGGCCGCCGGAGGGAAGCGGCGTACTCTCCGACCCGAGCCGCTGCCGGAGTATCCCGAAAGCGTCGCTGTCGTGGAGCAGCGGCGGCAGGACACGCAGGTCGGGCAGCTTCCGAGCGGTCGATCCCGAGCCGGCGCCAACGGCCGCGACGGCGCGTCCAGCCGCGGCCCGTTCCGACTGGGCCGCTTCGTACGCGGCCCGGACCTCGGCGTCGACGTGGCGCTCCCGGCCGCGTTTGCCACGCCGGATCGGCGCCTCGCCTGCATCGTCGCCCTGGAATTCGGCGTCGTCCGCGGCCTCGTCGTCTGGGGCGTCGGGCAAGCCCATCCCATCGGGACCGAGTGGATCGGCCTCGCCGCTGAGACCCGCCTCGATTTGCCGGCGCAGCGAACGTCCGCTCCGGAAGCTCACTCGCCGCCCTCGGGCGGCTTGGCCTTGCGCCAGCCCGTCTTGGTCCGTCGGATTCCGTCGAGCCCGGGCGGTCCGTCGATCGCTCCGGGAGGCGCCGACCGCTCCTCGTCGGCCGGCCGCAATTCGAACGCGTTGAAGTGGTTGGCGGCCTTGCTCGTGCCATCGCGCGCCCACGCCTCGACCGCGTCGGCCGCGGCGTCGAGTAGTTCGGAGAGCCGGGCCTTCTCGCCCCGGTTGAACTGGCTCAGGACGTGGTCGATCGCATCTCGGCCGGGCTCGCCGATCCCGACACGAAGCCGGCTGAATTGCTCGTTGCCCAGCTCCTCGATGATCGAGCGCAGCCCGTTGTGACCGCCGGCGCTGCCACCCTCACGGAACCGGAGCTTGCCGAACGGCAGGGCGAAGTCGTCGCAGACGACCAGCATTTCGACCAGCGGGGCGTGCTCGCGGGCCAGCACCTTGCGCACCGCCAGGCCGGACTCGTTCATGAAGGTAAGCGGCTTGACCAGGACGAGGTCGAGGCCGCTGTATCGGCCCCGGGCGATCGCCGAGGCGTCGCGCGTCCGGCCGCGTCCGGCCCAGCCGGCTCGATCGGCCAGCCTGTCGAGGACCATCCAGCCGATGTTGTGGCGCGTCTTCTCGTACTGCGCGCCCGGATTCCCCAGGCCGACGACGATCTTCACCGATGCTCCAGCGTGGGCGGCCGCGCTCGCGCGCGACACGCAAAACTAGCCCTGATCCGAGTTCGGAGGGCCTGGCGTCAGCCCTTGCAAGGCTGACGGGATGGTATCAGGAGCCGGCGCGGCGGCTGAGAGTGAGCGTGGACGGGCCCGAACTCTAGGGCAGGACCCCGTCCCGGCCATCGGCTGCCTCGTGGCCATCGTGGGTCGGCAGCGAAGCCAGGACCCGCGACTCCATCGCCCGCATCGCGGCTTCCTCGACGGGCTCGGCGTGGTCCCAGCCGCAGATGTGAAGCGTGCCGTGGACAACCAGGAGCTGCAGCTCCTCAACGGGAGTCCACTCGACGTCGCCGGTCTGGCCGCCCCGGCCGCCGGCCGCCTGGGCGATGGCACGTTCCACCGACACTATCAGGTCGCCCAGATGCGCCCGCAGTCCAGGCGGCAGCGCGAACGCCTGCTTGAGGGCAGCCGCGACCCAGGGATCGCGATGCGGGCCGACGCCGCGCTCGTGCGGAGGAAACGCCTCGGCCGGGAAGAAAGGGAAGGACAGGACGTCGGTCGCGCCTTCGTGGCCCATGTGCATCTCGTTGAGTTTCGTCAGCTCCGCATCCGATGATAGGACGACGGCGATCGAGGCCGGCCCCGGAGAACCGACGGCCTCCAGGGCGGCCCGGACGGCGGTGGCGACCCGATGCCTGGAACTGACGTGGGGCACGTCGGGCCGGACGGTGACGTCGATCCGAAACGGCGGCAGGTAGATCGAAGACGTCGTCCCCTCGACGGTCTCCGACGCCCCGCCCGGGTCGTCGCCCGAGACCGACGCCGCTGCGTCGACGTCCCCTACCAAGTCACCCTCTTGACGAGTCATTGCCCGGTGCTCGGTCCTTGCCCGCCGGCTTGTGTCGCCCCCAATGTGCTCGCCCCCTAGCCGCGGCCTCGGTCGCGTCTCGATTCGATCTCCACGACCTTATTCTGAGGGTACGCGATCCGCTGGTGATACATCCCCAGGAGCTGGCCGACGAAAGCGTCGCGAACCCGATCGAGATCCCTGATCGTGAGGTCGCACTCGTCCAGCTGACCGTCGCTGATTCTCTCCTGGATGATCTGGCTGACCATCGCCCGGATGGTGGCCTCGTCGCGGCTCGACAGCGAGCGCACCGACGCTTCCACTCCGTCGGCAAGCATGAGAATGGCGGCTTCGCGCGATTGAGGCTTGGGACCGCGGTGGCGGAAGCTAGCCTGGTCCACGGCGTCCGCGGCAGCCATACCGGCCTTGGTTCCCTGCCCGCCGAATGGTCGCGCCGCGGCGTCCCGCGCCTTGCCGTACACATAGCCCAGGATCGCCGTGCCGTGATGTTGCGGTATGAACGCGATCAGCGGCTTGGGCAAGCCTGCCCTGCCGGCCATGTCGACGCCGTCGGTAACGTGCTGCCGAAGGATCGTGGCCGAATCCTCCGGCTCCAGCTGGTCGTGGATGTTCTCGCCGCTGGCCTGGTTCTCGATGAAGGCCAGAGGGTTGGCCAGCTTGCCGATGTCGTGGTAATAAGCCGCGGCTCGCGCCAGGAGTGGATCCGCGCCGATCGACGCGGCAGCCCGTTCGGCCAGGTTCCCG
Source organism: uncultured Chloroflexia bacterium (assembly GCA_963789725.1). Lineage (GTDB taxonomy): Bacteria > Chloroflexota > Limnocylindria > Limnocylindrales > CSP1-4 > Fen-1039. The sequence continues at coordinate 185,098 of CAWBLU010000004.1, read as the reverse complement.
ACCATGAGCGAATGGTGGTAGGTGCCGGGCGTTTCGATCAGCAGGCGGCGCAGCAGAGGCTGGGTCGGGTTGGCCAGTTCGAGGAGCTGCGACCCGGTCAGGATGCCGAACACGTTGCCGAGCAGAGAGAAGCTGCCGATGGTGATAACGGTGGCCACGAGGGCGCCGCCAACGGCCGCGGCCGAGAACTGCAGCATGCCGGTTGTGTCGTGCTGACCGAGAAGGGCGAATGTGCCGATGACGGCCACGCCCGTGGCCGCGACCGCCAGCCCGGCCTGGACGAAGAAGTGCTGACGCTCCCCGCGGCGGATGGCAAGAATCCCGGCGAAGCCGCTCAGGAAGACGTAAGAGGTGAGTTCGACCGAGGAGCTGCTGACGATACCGGCCAGAACGGAAACCAGGGCGACGGTCACGATGGCGACGCCGGAGTCCAGCAGGAGCGTCAAGAGCATCCCTCCGGCGGCGGCCGGAATGACGTAGGGAATCCACGTTCGGCCACCCGGCAGCTTCACCGCCAGAACCGAGAGGACGAAGATCAGGCCGATCAGGAGCAGCGTCCGGCTGCGGACCCAGTACTCGGGCCTGAATCGCCACAGCCACCCCAGCATCAGGGCGGCGACTATCGTCCCGAGCAGAAGCCAGGCGGCCACCTTGCCCCAGTCCACGGTGGAGGTTTCCAGCCCGTAGAAGCGAATCCTGACCATGTCGGCTTCGGTTATCAGGTGGCCCTGGTCGACAATGACTTGGCCCGCCTTGAGCGTGTCCATCGACATCGGGATGGCGGCCGCAGCCGCCGCCCGGGCCGCCTCCGTCAGGGTGGGGCTATAGGCCGAGTTGGCCACGAGCAACGGCGTCACGAGGGCGACTGCCAGCTGCTCCTCGACCGCGCTTAGATTCAGGATCGCTGGGATGTACTGGGCGGCGATGCTGGGCCCGCGGCCGGTGAGGTCCGTGTCGCGGATCTCGAGCTTCTCGCCGGCGCTGAGCGAGCTCTCGGCAGCCTGTTCCACGACCAACCACCGGTCCGAACTGAGCGCCTCGAGGATGCTCCGGTTGTCGGCGGAGAGCGACGGTATTCCGGAGAGAGCGGCCTCGAGGGCAGTCGCCAGGGCATCGGGCGTCTGGGAATCGATGAAGGCGGAGCCGATCGGCTCCACCTCAGCCTGCAGCTTGGTTACCTGGATCGCCGCGATCGATGACGCCCGCGCCTGGGTGTAATCGTATTGCGGCTGAACGGCCCTGGTGGCCGCGTCCTGGAGAGCCTTCGTTTCGACCGGGTTCGGGAAGGTCGCGTCGCGGGGCGCCTGGATGGCCGACCCGGCGACCGTGCCTGCGCTGAAGCCTGGACTCGCCGGGGCCAGGTCGCTGGCGACTCCCGCAGCCAGGGCGCCGACGATCAGGAGCGCGCCGACAACGAGTCTGACGGCGTCCCGCCGATCGAACGGACTGGGTCGTTCGTGCGGCTCCCTCAACACGATCGCGCCGTCACGATGCCGCGGCGCGGGCGGCCAGCAGCTGGGTCACCAGCTGGCTGACGACCTTGCCGTCGGCGCGACCGCGGGTTTTGGGTGACAGCCAGCCCATGACCTTGCCCATGTCGCGTGGCGACGCCGCACCAGTTTCGGCGATCGCGTGGTCTATCAGCGCCCGCAACTCCTCGTCTGAAAGCGGCTGAGGCATGAACTCGGACACGACTGAGATGGCGGCCTCTTCCGCGGCAACTAGGTCCTCACGACCACCCGCGCGGAAAGTGTCCACCGACTCGCGACGGACCTTCAGTTCACGCGTCAAGACGCCGATCATCTCGTCCTCGGCGAGCCGATGCTTGCCTTCCTTCTCGGCGCGCTGGACCGACGCCAGCACCATTCGCAGGGCATCGCGGCGCATAGCGTCGCCGGACCGCATCGCGGCCTTCAATTCCTCGTCGAGCCGATCTCGAAGGGACACCGGTGTGGCACCTCGGGGCGGTTGCGCGTCCACTCAATGATCGCGCATCCATCGACGGCGTGATTGGTCTCGCTAGCTTTGACTCTGGCGCGCGACCTTCTTGCGCTTCGCTTCCTTGCGCTTGCGCTTCACGCTCGGCTTCTCGTAGTGCTCGCGGCGACGTGCTTCAGCCAAAATGCCGCTCTGCTGGATCTTCTTGTTGAAGCGGCGCAGAGCACTCTCGAAGCTCTCGTTCTCACCCACACGGACTTCTGCCAATCCGGAAATCACCTCCTTTGGGGCTCGTACGCGATCGCGACCAAGGATCGGGCTCTTGCGAGCACGCTCAAACCGCCCGCGTACAGGGCTGGCGAAGTGTAGCCCGATCCCCGCTCGGCCGTCCAGCAGACGCTCAACCGATCCGCCGCCGTCTCGTCGCGCACCGTCTGCCGTCGATCGCCTTCGGGGCGGGCTGCGGCTAGGATGGCTCGATGGATCGCCTCGACAGCCTGCTGGACGTAATCGACCAGGGTGAGAGCCGCTACGGCGACCGCTTCGCCTTCGGCATGAGGGACGACGACGGATCCACGATGCAGTGGACGTACCGCGAGCTGAACCGGCGAAGCCGGATCGTCGCCTGGCGCCTGCGAGGTCTGGGCCTGATGCCCGGCGATCGACTGCTTGTCTGGACGCCGTCGAGCCCGGCCGTCCCGGCCCTGTACTTCGGGGCCATGCGCGCCGGCCTGATCCTGGTGCCGCTCGACCTGCGCATGTCATCCGGCGCAATCGAGCGCATCGTCGCGCGGGCCGATGCCCGCCACCTGGTCGTCGGCACCGGCCGCGACACGCCGGATCCGGCCGACGCCCGCCTGGAACGGTTCCCCTGCTCCGTCGTGGACGGGCTCGCCGCCGAACCCGATCCGACCTTCCCGTCGGACTGGGAGGCCCAGGTGAAGGCCTGGCCCCGGCCGCTGGGCGGCGACACAGCCGAGATCGTGTTCACCTCCGGCACGACGGGCGAACCCAAGGGCGTCGTCCTGAGCCACTCCAACCTGATCGGCACGCTCGACGCGGCCCATAACCTGCTTCCGGAGCAGGACCACCGCGCCGTCTCGCTGCTGCCACTGTCGCACCTGCTCGAGCAGGTCGCGACGGTCTTCTACGCGATGAGCGTCGGCGCCCACGTCCTTTACATCAGGTCGCGGAACCCGCGCGTCATCTTCGAGGCCATCCGGGACCACCGCACCACGACCCTGGTCCTGGTCCCCCAGATCATCGACCTGTTCTGGGCGGCCATCGAACGGGAGGTCGCGGCCCGCGGCCGGCTGGGCCTGTTCAATCGGCTGCGCCGGGTCGCCCGCCACCTGCCCTATCCGGCCCGACGCCGGCTCTTCGCCCAGGTCCACCGCCAGCTCGGTGGCTCGTTGAACCTCATCGTGTCGGCGGCCGCGTTCCTGCCGCCCGCGCTGCAGCAGGCCTGGGAAGACATCGGCGTGGTCGTGATACAGGGCTACGGCGCCACGGAGTGCGGCGTGGCTTCGGCGACGCATCCCGGTGATCACGGCCTCGGGACGGTGGGCAAGACCATACCGCCGGTTCGGGTCAGGCTCGCCGAGGACGGTGAGGTGCTCGTGTCCGGGCCTACGCTTTTCGCGGGTTACTGGCGCGACTCGGCCGCCACCGCCGAATCCTTCACCACCGACGGCTGGTACAAGACCGGCGACATCGGCCGGCACGATCGCGACGGCCATCTGATCCTGATGGGCCGCAAGAAGGACATCATCGTCCTGCCGAACGGCCTGAACGTGTATCCCGAGGACGTCGAGAACGCGCTCCGGACCGCGGGATTACGCGATGCGGTGGTTGTCGAGACGAAGCCGGGCCGGATCGAGGCCGTCGTCCTCGCGCCGGGCGCGCCTGTCCTGCCACAGCCGAGCGAGAGCGCGGACCTCAGCCGCCCCCCGGAGATCGACGATCCCGTCGCGGTTCGGGCCCATATCGAGGCCGCAGTGCGCGCAGCCAACAGGACGCTGGCCGCTCATCAGCGAGTCACTGCCTGGCGGCTCTGGCCGGACGCGGACTTTCCACGAACCCATACCTTCAAGATCCAGCGCGATCGTGTGCGCGTCTGGGCCGTCATCGACGAGCCGCTGCCGGTCAGGGAGGAGCATTCGGCCGCTTCGCGCCGGGCACGCTGACGCGGTGCGCACGCCAGTCGTCCTCGCCCCGGTGATCGAGGTGGCCGGCCTGGGCGGCGGTGCGGTTCAGCCGGGAGGCCAGGTCATCTGGCGGCCGCCGAGCAGGTGGACGTGCAGGTGGTCGACCGACTGCCCGCCGTTGCGGCCGACGTTGACCACCAGCCGGTACCCATCTTCGGCGATGCCGGCCTGGGTGGCCAGCTCCGTACCTACGGCGCAGATCTTGCCGATCAAGTCGTGGTCCGCTTCCCCGACCTCGCGGACCGAGGCGATGTGCTTGCGCGACAGCAACAGGATGTGGGTCGGCGCCTGGGGCGAGACGTCGCGGATCGCGACGACGGCGTCGTCGGCGTAGATCTGGGCGGCAGGCAGCTCGCCGGCGATGATGCGGCAGAACAGACACTCGGACGGCATTTCTGCTCCCTGATGCTCGGCTGGGACGAAATGGTGGTCGCGTCGATCTTGCTACTTGCGCGCCGCCTCCGCCAGAGCCTACCAGCGGCTCGAAGGCGGCGCGGGCGGGACCGGTCCCGGCGATGCGGCGATCGCCGGCCGTATCGACAGCAGACGCCCCGAGACCCGGTTCGGAACCGCCGGGTCGATCCACTCGCCGTGGACGAGCCCGATCGCGTTCTCGAGCGAGAGTCCATCGGAGGATGCCGCGGCCACCGGGACATGGCTCCCGGCGTGGCCGACCCAGCGCCCATCCCCGAGACGTCGCTCGAACAGGACGAGCAGCTGAGCCCCCACCTGACGTTGGGCGAATCTCGCCCGAGCCTCCGCGGCGAGATCCAGGGCGTCGGCCGCTCGCCCCTTCTTCGTCCGGGCATCCACCTGGCCGACCATCCGCGCCGCCGGCGTGCCGGGTCGGGCCGAATATCGAAAGACATGCAGGCCGGCCAGGTCCAGGCCGCGCAGGAAGGTGAGTGTCCGGGCCCACGAGGCGTCGTCCTCACCGGGGAATCCGACGATGAGATCGGCGTGGACGGCCGCTCCCGGGAGGGCCCGCCGGACGCGTGCCACCAGTGCGGCGTATGAAGCCGCGTCGTAGCGGCGGCCCATCCGTCGCAGGATCGTGTCGTCACCCGATTGCAGCGGGATATGGAAGTGGGGCAGGCATCGCCCGGATGACCCCGCCCAGATGTCCAGGAGCCCGTCGGTAAGGTGCTGCGGCTCGATCGAACTGAGGCGGACCCTCTCCACGGCTGTTTCAGACAGGATTCGCGTCACGAGACCGGTCAGGTCGATGCCGGCGTCCTGATACGAACCGACGTTGATGCCCGTCAGGACCACCTCCCGGTGACCGGCAGCCAGAGCTCGACGGACCTCGCCCAGGACGGCATTCGCCTCGATCGATCTCTCCGGCCCGCGGGCCCTTGGGATGACGCAGTAGGTGCAGTGGAACGAGCAGCCATCCTGGATCTTGACGAAGGTGCGCGTTCGATCGACGTCGATCGCCGTTTCCGGCTCGTCCGCCTCGGAGTCGTCGCCGCACTCGAGGTTCGCCCGACCCACGGTCGGCTCGGCCGCCGCGCCCACCGCCGCGTCCATCGGCCCTTCGACGGCCCGGTCGACTCCGGAGAGGGTCGGCATCGGCCGGCCTTGCGGGAGGTCCAGCAGAGCCTCCAGCTCCGCCAGCAGAAGGCCTTTCGATTCGTTGTCGAAGAGTCGGGCGGCCGAATTGGCTGCGGCCAGCGAATCCGGATCGACGACGACCGAGCAGCCGGTAACCAGCACCCGGGCCCCGGGATTGCCGCGGCGAGCCCGCCTGACGGCCTGCCGCGACTTGCGGTCCGCGATGGCCGTGACGGTGCAGGTATTGACCACGACGAGATCCGCGGGTTCGCGCGCGTCCACCAGCTCGACACCCCGAGCCCGCAGCAGGCGCTCGACGGCCATCATTTCGGCCTGGTTCACCTTGCAGCCGAGGTTGGCGATGGCGGCGCGACGCACTCTGTCTCGACCTTCGGTTGGCGTGATCACGGCATGATGCTAACGCCACGCCTGTCAGGCGCGCCCGGGCGCGGCTCCGGCCTCGGCCGCGGCGATCGTAGAATCGGACCCGAGGGTGCCTCCTCTACCAAGTACGATCGAGGGGCGGATGACAACCGGGGTGGTCGGCAAGCATCGACGGATGCGAACGCGAGCGCTGATCGGTATTGCCCTCGCCACCGCCGGCATCGCCTCGGTGCTCGCGGTCGTGGCGATAGCGGTGACTCTGTCCGCCGCAGCCGGCCCCTCCCCCACCATCGCCCCCAGCCCCGCGACCTCCCCGACCGCGGTGGTAGTTGCGGATACCGACACTTCAACAGCCTCGCCTTCTCAGTCGCCGAGCCCGATGCCAGCCACGCCGACCCCCTCCCCCACGCCCACCCCGACGCCCGACTCGAGCCCCGAAGTGAGCGAGGGGCTGGTGGCCGCGGGAACAGAGCCGACCGTGGCCGCCGATCCGTTCCATTCGGGGGTTGTCGCCGTTATCTCCCAGAACGTGTTCACGGCCGGCCCAACCTCGGGTTGCAGCCGGCCCAGCGTCCGATTCTCACGCGACGGTGGCGTCACCTGGGGCACCCCCGCCTTCCCCTGGGCCTACCAGTGCCAGGACATCCACGCGACCATCGCCTGGGGACCCGGATCGAGACTCTGGGCCGGGGACGCCGTTGGGGTCACCGGCGGGGTCGCCATGTCGGTGACCTATAGCGACGACTTCGGCAAGACCTGGAGCGGGCGCTTTATCCAGCACTTCACGAAGCCCTGGTCGGGCTGCTACCCGTCGATAACGGTGGACAACTGGACTCGAAGCCCCAACTTCGGAACGGTCTACGTTGCGTACAACTGGCTGCCGAACTCCCACGGGCCGGGGGTGGCGCTGATGGCTTCCAGGTCTGGCACGGCCTGGGTGCACGCCGAGGTTCCTTTGGGCACGCCGCCGGCCGGATATCCGTACACGTGGAACATGGGCTACCGGATCAAGGCCGCGCCCGACGGCACGGCCGTAGTCTCGTTCTACCAGAGCAGCCTCAGATCGTGGACCGAGGCCAACATGTTCAGCGAGGGCATCGGTTCGAACGTCGGACGCCGTGACTTCGAGACCGCGCTGGTTCATTTCGACGGCAAGAAGCTGACTGCGGATCCACCCACGCCGGCCGTGAGCGTCGATCACGCCTCGGCGCAGTGGCAGTCGGGCCTGGCCGTCGACGACGCGGGTCGGACCTGGCTGGCCGTCGAGAGCGGGACCGGCATCCGGGTCGGCCGTCTCGACACCGGCGGCTGGCAGTCCTTCTCAGTGCCCGGCAAGGACAGCTTCAAGCCGTCGCTCGCGGCATCCGGGCAGACCATCTTCGTGGGCTGGCACGCGGAAGATCCGGACGGGCGAGTGTGGACTTACTACTCACTCAGCTACGACGACGGGCAAACCTTCCTGCCGCCGACGCTGGTCACGGACTTCAGCTGGTATCCCTCGTCGGTCGCCAGCCTCGTCAACGGCGTGGGTTTGCGCGAGAACGCCGATACGGCCGACGGGGTCTTCTTCTACGTGTACGGCGACGCCAGGTCGGGTGCCGGCGTCTATCTGGCTCGGATCGAGCCGTAGGCCCACGGTGTCCGGGCCGGCGGTGAATGAACGAATCCCGCTCCGGGGCGATCAATAGGGTGACGATGAGGACTTCCTCACCGGCGGAAGAGGGGACAATGGCGAGCGTGGGAATTCAGCGGGCATCGACCGTTGAGGAGGCGGTCCATACCTTGCTGCTCTCGCGCCTGGACGGTGCCTACCGCTTGGCCACCTGCATCTTGAGGGACCGCTCCGCGGCCGAGGATGCGGTCCAGGAGGCCGCCCTGCGGGCGTGGGCAATGCGCCGCGGCCTGAGGGATCCGGACAGAGTGGAGGCCTGGTTCGCGCGCATCGTGGTCAACACCTGCCGGGCCGAACTGGCCAGACGGTCCCGCAGGCCGCCGGTCGACGATTCGGAGACGGCCTCGTCCGCCGACGAATCCGCCGAGCTCAGGGACGAAGTAGGTCGAGCGCTGGCACGCCTGACTCAGGACGAGCAGATCGTGGTGGCAATGCGCTACGGGCGGGACTTGACCGTTCCGCAGATCGCGGCTCACACGGGGATTCGCGAGGGCACCGTGAAGTCCCGACTGCACAACGCGCACGAGCACCTTCGCGCCGCGTTCGAGGCCGAACGGCGGGCCGAGGAGGTCGGGCTATGAGCGACCCGGTCGGCGAGCGACTGCGCTCCTACTACAGATCGGTTCAGGGCGATCCGCCGGCCGGGCTCGAGGCCCGGGTGAGTCGGGCGATCGCGTCGGCGCCGCCGCCTCGGTCCGGGTTCACGTCTTGGCACCCGGCGCTCGGCCTGGCAGCGGCTGGGGTCGGAGCCGGCCTGCTGGTGGTGGCAATCGTGATCCGGAGCCTTGGGCCCGGCCCGTTGCCGTCGCCGTCGCCGTCCGGTGTCGCCGGACCGTCGGCCACGCCCTCGGTGTCGCCTTCGTCCACCCCGGAGTCGAGCCCGAGTCCGAGCCAGACAGAGAGTCAGGGACCTTCCGCGGCGGCCTCCACGGCACCGTCGGCCACGCCCACTCCCACGCCGACGCCCGAGCCGGCGGCGACGCAGGCTCGTACTGTCGGTAACCTGCTGCGCCTGGGCGCGATGACGCCGTCGCTGACCGGGCCGGCCGTCAATCTCAACGACTCGACGGTACTCATCGCCGGCGGCATGACCCCGCGCTCGGACGGAATCAGCCTCAAATCGAACCTGGCGGAGTTGTATCAAATGGGCAGCCACACGTTCGTGGCCACCGGCTCCATGGCCGACGAACGGTATGGGCACACGGCCACGCTCCTTCGGGACGGGCGCGTTCTGGTGGTCGGCGGGGCGGACCTCATGGACGGGATCGACAACCTGGCCACGGCGGAGCTGTACGACCCGCTGACAGGCAAGTTCACACGGACCGGCTCGATGGCCCGGGGCCGGGCCGAGCACACGGCCACCCTCCTGGCGGACGGCAGAGTGCTGATCGCCGGCGGCTTCGGGGGCGGGACCGTGCCTGTGGCGACCGCGGAGATCTACGACCCGGACACGGGTACGTTTGCGGCCACTGGATCGATGATGGTCGAGCGCCAGAACCACACGGCGACACTGCTGCCCGGTGGTCAGGTCCTGATTGCCGGCGGCCTGGACAGTGAGTCCAGGGCGCTTTCATCGGCGGAGCTGTACGACCCCGTGTCGGGGACGTTCCGAGCGACCGGCTCGATGACCGCGCCACGCGACTTCCACACCGCGACGGCACTGGCCGACGGCATGGTGCTGGTCGCTGGCGGCGTGGGCGCCGACCAGGCCACCGCGCTGGCCTCGGCTGAGATCTACGACCCTAGCACGGGCCGGTTCACCGCCACCGGCTCGATGACGACCGCCAGGCGGGGTCACACGGCCACGCTACTGATGTACGGCCAGGTCGTGGTCGCCGGCGGCCAGGGCACCAACTCGCTCGAGGTCTACTGGCCCGACACGGGCAAGTTCGGATACGGACAGGCGATGCTGGGATCGGTGAACGCCGCGGCCTCGCTGAGCGACAGGGTCCTGTTCACGGGCAGTCCGGCGGAGTTGTATTGCTCGTGGCCGGCTTCGCAGGGCACCTGCCGCTGAGAACGCCAGGGCCAGGCCGAGCGGAGACCCGTTCAGGCGGAGAGCGTTCGAACCGCTTCCAGTGCCACCCAATCCTCCTCGGCCCAACGACGGGTGACCGCAAGGCCGGAGGCTTCGAACGCCGCCCGGACGTCGGCCTCTCGGTCGCGGAAGATACCCGAGGCCAGGATCCGCCCGCCCGGCGCCAGCTCGTCGCGCAGCGGCCCGGCCAGCCGGACCAGGAGCGAGGCGATCAGGTTGGCGAGGACGAGGTCGAATGGCCCGTCGCCGGACGGGACGCTGCCGCGCCGGACTCGGATCCGTCGAACCTGGGCGTTGAGGCGGGCGTTGGCCGAGGTCGCCTCCACGGCGATCGGGTCCGTGTCTACTCCCAGCAGGTCACCCGCGCCGAGCTTGGCGGCCGCGATCGCCAGGATTCCGGAGCCGCAGCCGACATCGATGACCCGGGCGGTGCCGCCGCGCGCGGAGCCCCGGGCCAGCAGGCCCTCATCGGCGAGCGTCTCGAGCGCTGCCAGGCACACCCGCGTGGTCGGGTGAAGGCCCGTCCCGAAGGCCATGCCCGGATCGAGGGACAGGACCACGTCGTCGGGGCGCTTGCGGTGGCGACGCCACGTGGGTCGGATGACGATCCGGCGCCCGATCCGCAGTACCGGAAAGTGGCTCTTCCACGCTTCGGCCCAGTCGGCCTCGCGCAGCAATCGCGTACGCAGCTCGCCTATCGGCCGCAACCCGAATGCCTGCAGGTGTCCGAGCGCCGTCGTGGCTTCAGCAATCGCGGCCTCGACCGCGGCGGGCTCGAGGCCGGGCAGATACGCCCTCACGATCGCCGGTTTCGTGACGTCGACGACCGCTCCCAGGCCTTCGTCGGTCAGTCCGAAGCCGGGCTCGACGCTGGTTCCGCCCGGTGCGTAGCGGGTCAGGATCTCGCTGACGGCCTCGACGGCTTCGATGTCGGCGGCCACGGCCAATTCGACCCAGACCCCCGGGCCGAGAGCCGCCGGATCGGCAGCGTCCGGATCGGTACCCGGCACGGCCTCGCGCGGGTCGGCAGGGTTGCCCGGCTCCGGGGCGCCACCGGACCGGCTAGCCAATCGCGTCCTTCATCCGATCGAGGATCCCGCCCGCAAGCACGACCTCACCGGATTCGGCCGCCAGTTCTTCGAGCAACTGGCGCTGGCGCTTCGACAGCTTCGTTGGCACGTTGACGCGCACCATGACGTGCAGGTCTCCGCGCGAGCCCGGCCGCCTCAGGTGCGGGACGCCGCGGCCGCGCAGCCGGATCTCGGTGCCGGGCTGCGTGCCGGCCCGCACTTCGATTTCCTCCTCGCCTTCGATCGTGGGAATGCGAACCCGCGTCCCGAGTGCGGCCTGGGCAATCGACATCTGCAGCTCGTGGTAGAGCTCGGTCCCGTCCCGGCGCAACTGCGCGTGCGGCGTCACGTGCACGGCCACGTACAAGTTCCCCGAAGGCCCTCCCCGCGGGCCCGCTTCACCTTCGCCGGAGAGCCGGATCTGGTGGCCCTCGTCGATGCCGGCGGGGATCGTGACGCGGATCTTCTTGTGGCGTTGGACCCGCCCGTCGCCCCGACACGCCTGGCACGGCATGTCGACGACGCGGCCTTCGCCGTTGCAGCGGGTACAGGCGGTGACGTTGACCATCTGGCCGAGCATCGTCTGGCGGACGCTGCGGACTTCACCTCGCCCGCCGCACGCCGTGCAGGTCACAGGCGTGCTGCCGGGCATCGCGCCGCTGCCGGCGCAGGTCAGGCACCTGTCGAGCAGGTCGAAGTCGATGTCCTTCTCGATGCCCCGGACTGCCTCGTCGAAGGTGATTCGCAGGTCGTAGCGCAGGTCCGACCCGGACTGGCGCCGGCTGCGCCGGGCCCCCGTCGCGGCCCCACCCATGCCGGCGAAGAAGGCGTCGAACAGGTCGCCGAAGCCGCCGAATCCTTCGCCGAAAGGCGAGCCTGCGCCGCCCATGTCCCCCAGACCAGACTTCCCGACGACGTCGTAGATCTGACGCCGCTTGGGATCCGAGAGAACCTGGTAGGCCTCGTTGATCTCCTTGAACTTGTCACCGGCGGCGGCGTCGGTATTGACGTCCGGGTGCCACTGCTGGGCGAGCTTGCGGAAGGCGCGCTTGATGTCGGCGTCGGTCGCGCTCCGCTCGACGCCCAGGATCTCGTAGTAACTTCGTTCGGTAGCCATGTATCCGAGAAGGATACGAGACGAGCGGCGCAGGCGAGTCCCGGCGCCACGGACGGTGCGATCGCCGGGAGAAGCCGCCGGTGCCTGTGTTCTTGCCGCCGTTGCCGGCTGCACGGCCGGCCGCCGCGCCGCTACGACTGGAGCAGCTTGACCAGCCGGCGAGAGGTGATCGCCAGACCGATCGCCCCCAGGGCCACGAGATAGGCTACGTCGATGAGGAGGGAGACGTCGGGCGTGCCCGTGGTCAGCGCCCGGATCAAGTGGACGCCCCGATAAAGCGGCGTGCACTGGACGAAAGCCTGGAGGGCCGGCGGATAGCTCTCGATCGGGTAGAACGTGCCCGAGAAGAGGAACATCGGCATGATCGCCAGCTGCAGGTAATCGAAGTCGCGCCACTTCCGGACGAACGTCGTGGCGGCCAGGCCCGCCCCGGCGAAGCCGAAACCGACGACCATCGCCGCGGGGAACGCGAGCAGTCCCAGGGGCGAGCTGAGCAGTCCGAGCCCGCCCGCGCCCAGCACGACTATCACGGCAAGGAAGCCGATGGCGTAGAGGCTGCCCCTCATCAGCGCCCACATCACCTCGCCCAGGGCCACGTCACCGAGGGACATCGGCGTTGAGATGACCGCGTCGTAGAGCTTGGCGTACTTGAGCTTGTAGAAGAAGTTGTTCGAGGTCTCGTATATCGCGCCGTTCATCGCCGACGATGCCAGGAGCGCCGGCGCCACGAAGACAGCGTACGAGACGCTCTGGCCGTTGCCGAGGGGAACGTTGCCGATCAAGGCCCCGACCCCGAACCCCATCGAGAACAGATAGAACAGCGGCTCGAAGAAGCCCGAGAAGATGACCATGAACGACCGCCGATAGACGCGCATGTTGCGTTCGACGATCCGGGTGGGGCGGGCCAGGACGAGCGGCGGAGTGAAGCGGCGGGCCAGCATCAGACCACCAGCCTTCGCCTGAAGGTGACGCGGCCGAGAGCCAGGCCGACCAGCGCGACGGCCGCCAGAGCGGCAACGTGCACGGTCAGACCGACCGGATCCACCTGGCCCAGGGCCAGGGAGCGCGCCGCCGCGACGCCGTGGTATAGGGGCGTGATCCAGGCCAGCGGCTGCAGGAAGAGCGGCAGCTTCTCGATCGGGAAGAACGTGCCCGAAAACAGGAAGAGCGGTGTGATGCCGAAGCGGAAGAGGGCGTTGAAGCCGCCGTCTCCGGTCTGCGTGGCCGTGAACGCCATGATCGGCGCAGCGAAGGCCAGAGCGGTCAGGACCGCTATCGGCACCGCGAACACAACCAGCGGGGAAGCCGCGGCGCCCAGGACCACGATGACGCAGAGGAACAGCACGGACAGCAAGGTGGCTCGGAAGCCGATCCACATGAGATCGCCGGCCAGGAGGTCCGCGGCGGCCAGGGGCGTGTTCAAGACCGCGTGATAAGTCTTGTCCCACTCGATCTTGGCCATGATCGGCCAGGCGGACTCGAATGCCGCGGCCATCATCGCCTGCGTCACCAGGAGGGCGGGGGCAATGTAGTCGAGATAGGGCACCCCGCCCGGCAGACTGCCGTTGCGGTTCACGTATACCCCCAGCCCGATGCCCATGGCCACGAGATAGAGGAACGGCTGAGACAGACCGGACAGCAGGTAGCTCGACCAGCCTCGACGGAACACGAGCAGGTCGTGCTCGAGCACCCGGAACGACTGCCTCGAGGCTATTGCCCGGGGCCGCGCCAGGCGCAGACGTGCGATCGCCATCTACTCCACCAGGCTGCGGCCGGTCAGGCGGAGGAAGACGTCCTCGAGAGTGCTCCGCCGTACGAGGACGCTCGCCGGACGGAGCCCGCGCTCGTATGCGGTCGCGGCCGCGGCCTCGCCGTCGGCCGTGTACACCAGAACGCGGTCCGGAAGCTGTTCGATCCGGTCCGCCAGTCCTTCGAGCCGGCCGTCCAGGTGGGCCGAATCGTCGGCCTCGTCCTCGGCTCTGCGGAAGCGCAACTCCAGCACCTCGCGGGTGACGTACCGGTCGATCAGCTGGCGGGGCGAGCCTTCGGCCACGATCCTGGCCTGGTCCATGACGACCAGCCGGTCGCACAGCTGCTCGGCTTCGTCCATGTAGTGAGTGGTCAGGCAGAGCGTCACGCCCTTCTGCTTGAGCCTGTAGAGCCGATCCCAGAGCAGGTGCCGGGCCTGCGGATCGAGCCCGGTCGTCGGTTCGTCGAGAAGCAGCAGCGACGGCTCGTTTATTAGCGACCGAGCGATCACCAGGCGGCGTTTCATTCCGCCCGACAACGGCTCGACCTTGTCGCCGGAGCGTTCTGTCAACTGGACGAAGTCGAGCAGTTCCATGGCTCGACGGCGCGACTCGGCCCACGAGAGGTCGAAATAGCGGCCGTAGATGAGCAGGTTCTCGAGGACGCTCAGCTCGCTGTCGAGGGTGTCCGCCTGCGGCACCACTCCCAGGCGCGCCCGGATCTTGGCCCCACCGTGGGCGGGATCGAGCCCGAAGACGGTCAGCACGCCCGAAGTCACCGGGGACACGGTGCCGATCATCCGCATCGTCGAGGTCTTGCCCGCGCCGTTCGGGCCGAGGAACCCGAAAGCCTCGCCTGGGGCCACGTCGAAGTCGACGCCGTCTACGGCGGTCATCGACCCGAAGCATTTAGTCAGGCCGCGGGCGTGGATCAGAGGTGTCGTCGCGGTCGAATCGTCTGGCACCCGGCGATGGTAACGCCGGGCGGTCATGGGGGCCGGGACGATCCGCCCGGAGGTCCTGGGACGATCTGGGGCTGGTCCGCTGCCCCGTCCGGGCGCCTATTATCCGCAGGTAACAGCACAAGGTGAGGCGTGGAAGAGTTCTGGGTATGCGCCAACTGCCGGTCGCTCAATCGCGCCGGCTCCAGCAAGTGCTACAGCTGTCGAACCAAGTTCGGCAGCCGCCCGGCCGAGCCCGAGGCCGTGTCCGGGAACGCCGGGTCGCCGGCGCCGCTAGCGCGAGACGCGGCGGCCGATTTCGGGGCAGGTCCGGTTGCGGCGCCACAGTACGCCAGGTTGACCGCTCTGACGCCGGCCGCTGCGGCCGCAGGCGGGCCCGTGGCCGCTCGGGGCTCACGATTCCCCAATCCCGTTTCCGTCGTGAAGGGTCGGATCGCCCGATCGCTGAGCATGCGCCAGTCGGTCTCGACCGCAGCGCTGGGCTACCTGACCGCCGCCCTGCTCGTCCTCGTGCTGGTCATGGGCACACTCCTGACGCTGTTCGTCCTGCCCGTAGGCACACATCTGCTCCAGCATGCGGACCCCGGCGCGGCATGGGCGCAGCTCTCATCGGGCCAGCATGGGCAGATCAAGGTCCTGTCGATTGCGTTGGCCGTGACCGCGGTACTGACCTGGTCGTGCTTCTCGCTCTTCGTCGGCCTGACGACCCACAATGCCACGGGGCTCGGAGCCGACCAGCCGCTCCTTTCGCCGTATCGTGCCGGAACGTGCTGGTGGCGGCTGCCGTGGACGCAAGCTCGCATTGCGGTAGGGCTCATCGTGCCTGCCGTCCTGGTCTGGCAGAACTACATCATCCTGGGATTGATCGCCGCGCTCGTAGCCGTTGAGATCGCCCATCGCCACCTGGAAGACCAGTCGTCGTGGCTGAACCGGCCGGCTCGGCACCTGCCGGACCTGTACATCAAGCTGGGGCTGGAGGGATCCATCTCGTCGAAGCTGGCTGCCCTGTGGTCGGGCTGTTTCCGAATGGCGAACGTCATGGCCATCCTGGTGAGTGCCGCTCCGATGCTGACCCTGCTGGGGTTCCTGGCCGCCGTGGTCGCTGGGCGCAGCGAGCTCTTCACCTGGCAATCGGCCGGCCTGGGAGCACCCCAGCTGATCGTTGCGCTCCTGGTCGTAAACCTGGCCGGCTGGACGGCCGCGACGATCGCGCTGCTCGTACCCATGACCGTCGGACTGACCAAGCGGCAACAGGTTCGCCGGACGCTGGTCCGAGCCGGCCGGACGAGGACGGGGGCGACGCGGCCCGGCGACGCCGGAGCACTCCAGAGCGGCAGAACCGCGACCGGCTATGACGTCGGCGAAGACAACGACGACCGCATCGTCGAACGCATGCCGAGGCTCCCGATTACCGCCCCGGACCCAGGCGGGAGGGGCGGCTTCGGGGCGGCGCCGCGAGAAGACTCCGGATTCGGCGACAGGACGCTGGAGGAGCGGCTTCTGGGCGCCGGGCTGGGCAGGGTCGGCGACCCTGGTCTCGGAGGCCCGGGCTTCGGCGCCCCAAGGCCGAGCGGCCCGGAGCTGAGCGGCCTCAGCCCGAATGGCCCCGGTCGGGAGGACTCGCCCGGCGGGGAATAGAGCTTCGGGCCGACCCGGCCGCGGCCCCGGGGGTTCGGCCCGGAGTGCGGCCGCAGGCTGCCCGGTTCGCGGCTGCCGCGGGGCCCTGCTCAGGCCTCCTTGTACTCGCCTTCGACGACCTCTTCGTTGCCCTGGTCGGTGGAGCCGCCGTCCGACCCGGGCTGATCGCCGTCCCCGCCTTCGGGCCCGCCGTCCTCCGGACCGGTCGGGCCGGAGGCCTGGTAGGCCGCGGTGCTGACCTTCTGGAGCTGCTCGACCAGCGCTTCGAACGACGACTTGACCGCGGCCAGTTCGCTGCCCTTGAGGGCCGTCCGAACCGCCTCGATGCGACGCTCCGTCTCGGCCCGATCTTCGGGTGAGACCTTGTCGCCGAGATCGCGCAGGGTCCGCTCGCCCTGGTAGGCGAGGGCGTCGGCCTGGTTGCGGGTCTCGACGTCTTCCTTGCGCTTGCGATCCTCGTCGGCGTGGCTGGCCGCTTCGCCGACCATCCGATCCACGTCCGTCTTGGACAGCATCGAACTGGCCGTGATCCGCACCTGCTGCTCGCGGCTGGTGGCGCGATCCTTGGCCTTGACGTCGAGGATGCCGTTGGCGTCGATGTCGAACGTCACCTCGACCTGGGGCACGCCGCGCGGAGCGGGCGGGATCCCGTCGAGGATGAACTTGCCGAGGGTCTTGTTGTCGGTGGCGAAGTCGCGCTCGCCCTGCAGTACGTGGACCTCCACCTGCGTCTGGTTGTCCGACGCCGTGGAGAAGACCTGACTCTTGCTCGTCGGGATGGTCGTGTTGCGGTCGATCAAGCGGGTCATGACGCCGCCCATCGTCTCGATGCCGAGCGACAGCGGAGTCACGTCCAGAAGGAGGATGTCCTTCACGTCGCCGGCCAGGACTCCGGCCTGGATGGCGGCGCCGATGGCGACGACCTCGTCCGGGTTGACGCCCCGGTGGGGCTCCTTGCCGCCGAACATCTGCTTGACGGCCTCGGTGACGGCGGGCATGCGGGTCATGCCGCCGACCAGGACCACCTCGTCGATCTCGCCGGGCTTGAGGCCGGCGTCGCGGAGGGCCTGGCTGACCGGGCCGCGCGTCTTGTCGATCAGGTCGGCGACGAGATCCTCCAGCTTTGCCCGCGACAGAGTCACGACGAGGTGCTTGGGGCCCGTCGCATCGGCCGTGACGTAGGGCAGGTTGATCTCCGTCGTCGACGTGGTCGAAAGTTCGATCTTGGCCTTCTCGGCCGCTTCCTTGAGCCGCTGGAGGGCCTGCGCGTCGTTGCGCAGGTCGATGCCCTGGTCGCGCTTGAACTCGGCCAGCAGCCACTCGATGACGCGCTGGTCGAAGTCGTCGCCGCCGAGGTGGGTGTCGCCGTTGGTGGCCTTGACTTCGAAGACGCCCTCGCCCAGCTCGAGGATCGAGATGTCGAAGGTGCCGCCGCCCAGGTCGTACACGGCGATCTTCTCGTCGTGCTTCTTGTCCAGGCCGTAGGCGAGAGCCGAGGCCGTGGGCTCGTTGATGATTCGCTTGACGTCCAGGCCGGCGATGCGGCCCGCGTCCTTGGTGGCCTGGCGCTGGGTGTCGTCGAAGTAAGCCGGGACGGTGATGACCGCCTCGGTGACCTTCTCGCCCAGGTACGCCTCGGCATCAGCCTTGAGCTTCTGCAGGATCATGGCGCTGATTTCCGGCGGCGTGTACGTCTTGCCGTCGGCGAGGACGACCTTGATCCCGTCGCTGTGAGCGTCGCGCTCGACCTTGTATGGAACGAGCGGGAGCGAATGCTCCACTTCCGAATTGTCGAAGCGACGGCCCATGAAGCGCTTGATCGAGTAAACGGTGTTGCCAGGATTGGTGACCGCCTGGCGCTTGGCCAGCTGGCCGACCAGCCGGTCGCCGGTCTTGGTGAAGGCCACGACCGACGGGACGGTCCGACCTCCCTCCGCGGACGGAATGACAGTCGGCTCTCCGCCTTCCATCACTGCCACGACGGAGTTCGTCGTGCCCAGGTCGATGCCGATGATCTTGCCCATCTACTCAGTGCTCCTCGTTTGTCGAATTCAGCGTTAGTTGGCTTGTGTGGCGTCGCCCGGCGCTTCTCCGCCGCCGGCGACCGCGACCATTGCCGGCCGCAGGACTCTGTCTCGGACTCTGTAGCCGCGTTGGACCTCAGCTACGATCTCGCCGTCCGGTCTTCCGGTTCCGGGCACGCTGGCGATCGCTTCGTGTTCGCGTGGGTCGAAGCTGCGGCCGACCGCCTCGATCGTGGTCACGCCCTCGCTCTCCAGCAGAGCGCGGAGCTTGCGATCCAGAAGGACGATGCCTTCGATCCAGCCGACGCCCTTCATGTCCGGCGGCATCGCCTCCAGGGCCCGATCGAAGTCGTCGGCTACCGCGAGGAGCTTGCGCAGGAGCAACTCGCTGGCCAGGCCGATCTCGCGTTCACGGTCTTCCAACGTCCGCCGCCTGAAGTTGGCGAAGTCGGCGGCCGTCCGCTGCAGGGCGGCCAGATGCTCGGCCGCGAGGCCCTTGGCCGTCTCGAGTTGTGCGGCCAGCTCCTCAGCGGTCCGCTCGGACGGTCCCGATTGCTCCAACTCGCCGTCCGCCGGCCGGCCGGGCCAATCCCCGGCCGCGCCGCGGTGGTGCGTGCGTTGATGGGGTCGATCAGGCATACAGATGCTCCACCAATTCGTTCATCAGCCTGGATACGAACTCGACCGAGGCGATGGCCTGGGCGTACGGCATGCGCGTGGGCCCGAGCACTCCCACGACGCCGATGGCGTGGCCGATGCGGCCGTAGGGCGCCAGCACGAGCGACACTTCCTGCATCTCCAGCGGCCGGTTCTCGTGGCCGATGAAGATCTGGATGCTGCCGGCCCGGGCCACGCTGTCGACGAGCGAACCAAGGTAGGCTCGGTTCTCGAGGGCCGCGAAGACGGCCCGAACCTTGTCGCTCCGGTCGAACTCGGGCGCCGCCATCACGTTGAGAAGGCCGTCGCTGTAGAGATCATCGATAAGAGCCGCGTCGAACTCGCGCATGGTCCGGACGAGGCCGTCGCCGATTCGGGCCAGGAGTTCGGCGTCCCCATCCGACCCCTCGTTGCGCGGCAGGTCGATCATGGCCGCGGCGATCTCGTCCGCGGTGCGGTCGATGGCCAGGACGTTGAGCAGACCGGCCACTCGGTCCAGCTGGTCCTGATCTGTGGCGCCGGGCAGGCTCTGGAGAGCCTGCTTCATCGTCCCCTCGCGGAAGAGAACCACGAGCAGCGCCAGCCGATCCTGGACCGCCGCCAGATCCACGCGGCGGACGCGCACGGCCTGCGGCTTGGCGGTGGTGGCCAGGCCCGCGGTGCCGGTGTTCGCCGCAAGAGTCGAAGCCGCGAGTCGGAACCAGTGCTCGCTGGCGAACTCAACCTGGCCGAACTGGTGTCGGATCATGCGTTGCGCGACGGGCGGCAGGGACCACTCGTCGGCGAGAACCTGGACGTAATAGCGGTAGCCGGCGTCGGTCGGGACTCGCCCGGCCGAGGTGTGCGGGTGCGTCAGCAATCCCAGCGCCTCCAGGTCCGAGAGAATGTTCCGGACCGTGGCGCTGCTCACGCCGAGGGCATAGTGCTCCACGAGCGATCCCGAGCTGACGGGGATCGCCGAGGTCACGTATTCGTCGATGACGGCCCGCAGGATCGCGTCGGATCGCACATCCAGCGAGCCGATGGTGCGGCGTGGTCGTCGCGCCATGTCTGGCTCCATTTCCACACCGGGGGACGGCCGCGGCTGCGAGCGGCGGCAGGCGCGGCTTCTGCCTGTGGGCCTGAAGGTCCGCGGCCGGCTGCCGATCCCCAATTCGGCCTGGCTCCGGCGGTGGTTAGCACTCTCACTGTGTGAGTGCTAACCGGCTCGGCCGATGGTAGCAGTCCCGCGCGGAGAGTGTCAACGCCATGCCGGCGGGCGGGCCGGCCGGCACTAGGCGTCGTCACCGGCAGGCCGCCTCATGTCCGGGCCATGGTCTCGCTACTCATGGTCCGGGCCAACAGGCAGAGACGCGAACCGACCGCCCCCCGATAGAGGCTCGACTGGTCAGCTGCAGACACTGGCATCCGTGCAGGCCGCGACCAGAGCCGTCTGGAGCGTGGCCACGTCCGGGCTGGAGACGAAAGACGTCACGGCCTTCTCGACGTCGCTCTTCCAGCTTGGAGCGGCCGCCGCGCCGTACTCGAGGCTTGGAACGATCGTATCGTTCTTCCATTCGGTCATGGACCACTTCTGGTATGTGCTGTATTGCTTGGCGTCGGGAGGCGGGCTCCCAGCCTGGGTGTTGGCTGGAACGGAGCCGGCGTACGGGTTGAAGAGGTCCTGGCCGGCGGCCGAGCCGAGAAGGGTCAGGAACTTCTTGACGCCTTCCCTCTGCTTCGCGGCCTTCGGCAGGCCGAATGAGTCTGCTAGCGCCTGGTAGACGCCGGTGCCGCCCGGGGCAGCCGTGTAGCCGTAGTCGGCGAAGCTCCTGTTATCGAACTCACCGGCGGCCCAGTCGCCCATGATCGTCATCGCAGCCTTCGGCTGCGCGCCGTCACTGTCCGGAATGAGGTAGTCGGCCGCCTGGTCCCAGCTGAGGGACGAGTGGTCGGTGTTGACGTAGGTCAGGATCTTCTTGTAGGTGTTCAGGGCCGTCGTAACGTCCGCGCTAGCCCAATCCGTCACGCCGGTCCAGAGACCATTGAACTTGTCGGCGCCGAGCTGGGCAAGGAGTACGTCCTCGAGCAGCATGCCGTTGGCCCAGATGCCGTTGTCGCCGATGGCGAGGGGCGTGATGCCCTTGGCCTTGAGGGCCTCCGCGACGGCGAAGAACTCATCCCAGGTCGTCGGGGCGGTCAGGTTGTTGGCCGTGAAGACGGTCTTGTTGTACCAGAGCACGTTGGCGCGGTGGATGTCGAGCGGCACGCTGTAGTAGTGCACCGCACCCGAGGAGTCCTTGGCGCTGACGATGTCGAGCACGCCCTGCGGGAAATGGGAGGCCCAACCGTTGGCCGAGTACAGATCATCCAGGTTGTCCATCAAGCCCGGCGTGACATAAGTGTCGAGCAGCTCATGACCCATATGGACTTGGAAGGTGTCGGGCGGAACGCCGTTCAGAACCCGGTTCTGAAGCGCGGCCTGGGCGACCAAGCTGGCACCGCCGGAAATGGCGCTGTTCGTCACGAAGTACTGAGGGTTGGCGCAGTTGAACTTGTTGATGACGGCGTTGAAGCCGGTCGACTCCCCACCGCTGGTCCACCAGGAAACGGCTTCGATCTCGGTCGCGCCGCCCTGCTTCGTACAGGTGCCGCTGGGGCCGGCCGAGGGAGCCGTCGTCTCCGAACTGGAGGAGCACGCCGAAGCGACTATGGCCGCGGCGGAAATCACGGCGAGGAGCCGCGACAGAAGCTTCACGGAATGCATCTCAGTACCTCTGATGTGCCGATAGCGCCATACGAGAAGACTACTTGCTAACGCCGTCGGACCTGATCGGTCGATCTGCCGGCGCCCCCGGGCGCGCCCGCCATCGCGTCTCCGAGGCATCAGATCTGGGAGACGCCGAGCGCTGGTGAGCTTCGACAACCTCGAGCTGGCCGGCCCGCCGCCGGTGCCGGTCCCGGTGACTTGCTAAGACCCGGCCGAGCTGCGTCATGCGGCCGCGGAGCTGCTCTTCTCCCGCATGGCCGGGCATGCCAGGCCGCCGCAGTGCATCGTCATACCCACGCGCTTGATCCAGCGCGGGTCGGGCGAGATACCGGTCCAGCAAGGGCCGGCTCGGTCGAGGTTTCGGCGGCCGGATCGAGACCGCAGGACGCCTACACGAGTCGCGCAAACAGCTCGTTGCTGAGCAGCCTGCCGCGCGTCGTCAACCGAACCCGCGGTTCGCCCTCCAGAGTGACCGATTCGAGTAGCCCGGACGACTCCGCCCAGGGTCGAACGTCTGCCAGCGGCGGCCTCGACGCGTCGGCCTCGGCCAGGCCGCGGTCCAGGCGAAGGGCCAGGATCACCCGCTCGGCCGCCCCGGTCGCCTCGTCGAGCGATTCGGAGCCGCCCGGCGGAAGGCTCGGCCGCGCACCTGTACGCCGGGACTCACTGGCCGACGCGCTTGCGGAGGAGGTACCGTCCGGCAGGAGCGCAGCCAGGTAGGGCTCCATGGCGGCGGCGTTCCAGCGCCTGATCCGACCGTCGAATGCGTGGGCACCGGGTCCGACGGCTTCGTACGGTTCGCGCTGCCAGTAGACCAGGTTGTGGCGGCTCTCGTAGCCTGGTCGAGCCCAATTGGAGATCTCGTATCCCCGCCAGCCGGCGCCGGCCAGTAGATCCGTCGCCAGGCGGTACTGGTCGGCGGCCCGGTCGTCGTCCTGGTTGAGGCGGGCTCTTTCGCGCCAGCGGCGAGCGCCGGGGGGCGTCGGCAGATGATCCCCGTCGCGGCCGGTGATCCCCTCCTCTTCGGGATCGTCGAGGGTGAGGGCATAGAGCGACAGGTGGTCCGGGGCGAGGGCGAGAGCGGCCCGAAGCGTCGTGGCCCAGGCGGCCACCGATTGGCCGGGTATGTCATACAGCAGGTCCAGGTTGATTGAGGCGATCCCGCCCCTTCGTGCCTCAGCAACGGCCACGGCCGCATCCTCCGGGGAGTGGCGCCGGCCGATGCGGCGCAACTCCCCGCCGTCCATGCTCTGGACCCCATACGAGACCCGCGTTACGCCGGCCGCGGCGAACGAGGCCGGATCCCCGCGCTCGTCCGCGCCGGGATTGGCTTCCAGGGTCACCTCCGCGCCGGGGGCGATCCCAAAGCGGGCCGCGATCGTCGACATCAGCCGCTCCAGCCACTCGCTCGGAACCAGCGACGGCGTGCCCCCGCCGAAGTAGACGCTGCCCAGGGCCGGGCGACGGCGGGGCTCGT
Source organism: uncultured Chloroflexia bacterium (assembly GCA_963789725.1). Lineage (GTDB taxonomy): Bacteria > Chloroflexota > Limnocylindria > Limnocylindrales > CSP1-4 > Fen-1039. Next base: position 161,863 of record CAWBLU010000004.1, on the reverse strand, counting down.
CGGGCGGGACCGGATTGCCGGCATCGGGCCGGCCGAATCGTTCGTCCAGGGCGCCGGCACGGAGTTCGAGCTCGCGGCCGATCGCCTCGTATAGCCGCTCCGTGCGGGCGCGTGGACCGCGCGCGTCGCCGCCGGCATACACGACGAAGTCGCAGTACGGGCAGCGGGTCACGCAGAACGGCAGGTGGACGTACAGGGCGACGGGCGGCTGGGGCGAGATCACGGGGAGAGCGTAGCCCTCGACCCGCGAATGCACACGTGTGCGATCCGCCGGGCCCTCAGGCAGACCGGGGACTCAGCGAGCACGCCGCCCGGCGTTGTGGGTGACCGTTCTAGCACCCCCACGAACCAGAGCCAGCACCCCGCCGGAGCGGCGAGTGGCCTGGGCGTCGCGGCCCGCCCGGCCGGCGAACCCCGATTGGGTCGGACCGTCCGCTAAGCCTCCCGGCTCCGCCCCGCGACCTGGGTTGAGCGGACGACGGGCGTCCTGCCAGCCCAACGGCGGCAGCCGCCGGAGTTCAAGGTCTTCGGGCTCGTTGCCGGCCGCCGGAACCTGCCCGGCATGGCCCGTGCAGACGAACACCGCAAACGACGTGACCGCGTGGCCGATGATGGCCGCCCCCAGGCCGCCGCTGGCGATCGTCGCCCATCCGAACGCAAGCCCCATCCCGACCGCGAGCAGCACCGGATAGGGATGATGGCCCGGTGCCGCCAGTCTGGTGGCCAAGACATAGACGAACGTGGCCAGGAGAATCGCGGCGCCGCCAGGGAATCCGAGAGCCAGCAAGCCGCCCAGGACGACGCCCCTGAAAGTCGCTTCGTCGATGATCGCCGTCGCGATCGAGTTGGCTGCGGCGCCGGGGTACGCTCGCGCCGGTGGCAACCTCAGGTCGCCGTACCGGAGCCAGGCGAAGCCGGCTGCCTGGGCCATGCCGGGCAGGGCCAGGACCGCTCCATACAGGATCACGTCCGTGCGGTGGCCCAGAACGAAGAACAGGACGTCGTGCGGCGCGGGATGAACGGTGTAGACGGCCCAGAGCAGGGCGAAGCCGATCGCGTACCAGGAGAGCCGGGTGACCGGGCCGGTTCGCCGCCGTCCTGGCTCGTCGTACTCGGCCGCGCCGAAACGGCTCGCCTCAAGGCGCAGGAAGAGCAGCAGCATGAAGAAGCCGCTGGCCACCAGAACCCGAACAACCTCTGCGTTCATACCTCGTCCATGCGAAGTACCGCCAGGAACGCCTCCTGCGGTATTTCGACGGATCCGACGCGCTTCATGCGCTGCTTGCCTTCTTTTTGCTTTTCCAGCAACTTGCGCTTGCGGGTGATGTCGCCGCCATAGCACTTGGCCAGTACGTTCTTCCTCATCGCCGCGACAGACTCGCGGGCGATGACGTTCGAGCCGATGGCGGCCTGAATGGCAATCTCGAACATCTGACGAGGGATGAGACCCCGCAGGCGGTGTACCAGTTCCCGCCCGATGGCCTGGGCTCGGTCGCGATGGACGATGACGGACAGCGCGTCGACCGGATCTCCGGCCACGAGAACGTCGACCTTGACCAGATTCGCCGGCCGGTAGCCGGCCTCTTCGTAGTCCATCGAGGCGTAGCCCTGGGTTCGGCTCTTGAGCTGATCGTAGAAATCGACGATGACCTCACCCAGCGGCAACTCGAAGGTCAGCAGCACGCGCTTGGGGTCGAGATACTCCATCCCCAGAAAAGTCCCGCGCCGGTTGGTGGCCAGTTCCATCAGTGTTCCGATGAAGTTGGCGGGCGCGACGACGCCGAGCTTGACCCACGGCTCCTGGATTTCCTCGATCTCTCCGGCGTTGGGCATCTTCGACGGGTTGTCGACCGTGACCGTACCGCCGTTGTTGATCAGGACGATGCGGTACTCGACCGAGGGAGCCGACGCGATCAGTTCCTGGCCGAACTCGCGCTCCAGGCGCTCCTGGACGATCTCCATGTGGAGCAGGCCGAGGAAGCCGCAGCGGAAGCCGAACCCGAGGGCGACCGAGCTTTCTGGCTCGAAGCTGAAACTGGCGTCGTTGAGATGCAGCTTTTCCATGGCCTCGCGCAGGACCGGGTAGTCCACGCCCTGAACAGGGTAGATTCCCGCGAAGACGAGGCTCTTGGCAGGCTGATAACCCGGCAGCGGCTGCGCGGCGGGGTCGGCGACGGTGGTGATGGTGTCGCCCACCTGGGCATCGCGGACGCTCTTGAGGCCGGTCGCGACATAACCGACGTCGCCGGCGTGGAGCTCGCCGACCGGGACCTGCTGCGGCCGGAAGAAGCCCAACTCCAGGAGCTCGGCTTCCGCGGACGAGCCCATCAGCCTGATGACGTCGTGCTGGTGGATCGTCCCTTGAGCCAGCCGGACGTACACGACCACGCCCTTGTAGACGTCGTAGTGGGAGTCGAAGATCAGGCCCTGGAGCGGCGCCTCGGGGTTACCCCGGGGCGGCGGAACCCGCGCCACGATGGCCTCGAGGATCTCGGCCACACCGGTGCCATCCTTCGCGGACGCCAGCAGAACCTCCTCGCGCGGGATGGCCAGAACGCTCTCGAGCTCCTCGATGACGACGTCTGGCTGGGCCGAGGGCAGGTCGATCTTGTTGAGGACTGGAATGATCGTCAGGTTTTGTTTGAGCGCCAGGTGGACGTTGGCCAGTGTCTGGGCTTCGATCCCCTGCGTCGCGTCTACGACCAGGATCGCACCCTCGCACGCCTGCAGCGATCGGCTGACCTCGTAGCTGAAGTCGACGTGGCCGGGCGTGTCGATCAGGTTGAGTCCGTAGACCAGGCCGTCCGAGGCGGTGTACTCGAGCCGAACGGCCCGGGCCTTGATCGTGATCCCTTTCTCGCGCTCCAGGTCCATCGAATCCAGGACCTGGCTCTGCATCTGGCGGCCTTCGATCGTGTGCGTCAGCTCTAGGAGCCGGTCGGCCAGCGTGGACTTGCCGTGATCGATATGGGCGATGATCGAGAAGTTGCGCAGGCGGTCTTGCGGTATGGGCACGAAGTGGAGTGTAGCGGCTCGATTCGGCGGCAGCGCCGGCGACCGAGTCGACCGGAATTTGCACGACCAAACGGGCTACCGAAGGACGACGAAGTAGACGGTAAAGACCGTGAGAAGGATCGAGTTGAACACGTGCCACAGCGTGATCTTGTGCTCGACACGCTCCAAACCAACCAGAGTCCAAAACAGCGCCGCAAGAACTGCCCACGGCAGAAACCGCGGCCAGCCGGCAAACAGGCTCGCGACCCAGAGAAGGGCGGCTGTGCAGGCGATCGCCACCTGCACCCATCGATGCCTGCCCAGCCAAGCGAACCTCTTCACGCGAACCCCTGTGAAAACGTTGTTGCGTTGGCGGCTTGGGACGAGCCACCGCCCGGGTCAAGGTCTCACCGCGGCTCGAGATGGCCTGCCAGGCGCTCCGAGGCCAATGATCACTCTATACAGTGTTGTAGGCGCGCTTGAGGGATTGCCACGGGTTGGAGTGTCGTGGGTCGCCGTTGCCCTCCTTGGGCGACGTCCGCCGGCTATCGTCCGATCGTTGGCACCACAATGAGAAGGGAGCGGAGATGCACCGCCCGATCGGCGTGACAATCCTGGCATTGCTGTCTGCCATGTTGGGCGGACTAGGGCTGGGCGAAGGCATGGGCCCGATAACGCCACCGGTGACCGAACATTTCGCGGCCCCGATTTCCGGCAGGTCCTGGCTGCCCTCAGGATCTTGGCTGGCTGTGGCTGCCTCGCATTTGCTTACGGAGCCTGGCGTCTCAGACGATGGGCCTGGACGCTTGGCACAGTCATCCTGGTAGCGGCTGTGGTCTTTGTGGCCCTGGCAGAGGGTTTCATTCAAGCGGTTGCCGGAGTGCCGGTCAGCCTGCTGCTCGTGTTCTACCTGGATCGGGCTAGTGTCCGGGAAGCCTTTGGGCGCCGCGTCGAGCGCGGCCGCGACGGCTGATCGGTACCGAGGCCGAGGCTCACGCTCGCGAGATGAGTGAAGTGCTCGGTGGACATGATCGTGAGCAGATCCTGGCGGCTGGGCGGGGGAAAAGGCTCCATCGATGGGCTCCTCGCGGCAGAGACCATCCGTCGCGAGGGCGGTCCGCCTGCGACGGTCCACCGCCCGAGACCTGAATGGCGCCCGGCGGGAGTCCGCCGAGCGCCATCGACCTGTCAGTAGCCGCGGCCGGCCGCCGGCCGCGAGCGTGGTTCAGTGCTCTACGATCTTGGGCAGCTTCTTGGCCTGATCGATCCAGTCGGTGACCATTTCCAGGGTCGGGAGGCGGCGAACGAGACTCCGAGCCGCATTGGCCTCTGCCATCGTATCGGTCAGATTCTTAGCGTTGCGCTGGGCCAGCTCGGGCGGGGAGTCCACTCCGGCGATCTCGAGCAGGTCCGAATACTCCGACCCGACGCCCTTGATCCGGTAGAGGTCGACGCGGTTCACCCACTTGAGAATGAGGGTGTGGGAGAGGCCGGTCGCGATTTCCAGTTCCTCGCGGCCCTTTGGTGTAGCGCCTCTCTTGAGCAGGTCGTCGGTCGTCTTGACGCCCACCTTCTCTAGCTGCGCGGCATAGGTCGGGCCGATACCCTCGACATCGAGGATGTTCACGGGAACCCTCCAAGCTGAGACGTGTCGCGATGAGCCTGACGATTATGGCGCCGAGACCAGATTCTGTTAAAGCATCGCTCCGGGCAACGCAACCATTCGCGACGAAGGGGGCCGACGGATCCGACCTAGAACCACGTCCGGCTTCGGTACGCGAGGTACTCGGAGCCGAATGTCCCGACTAGAACGCGTTCTTCCCGCCTGGCCCGGGCCACCTCGATCAATGCCACGCCCACGCCGATGAAGACCGCCGACCACCCCAGGAGGGCCAGAAGCGCGCCGGACCAGGCCACGCCGCCGAACACGTAGACGGGGTGGCGGATCTTCGAGTAGATGCCCCACGTCACCAGCTAGCGAGCCGCCGCCCTGACTGTGAAGGCCTTGCCAAGCTGCCACCTCGCGACGAACCAGAACGGCACGGACACCGCAGCGAGACCGAGGCCGACATACCAGGACGCGCCCTGCCGGCCGGCAATTGCCGCGAATGCCAGGAAGACCAGGTATACGACGATGTCCGTCCAGCGGAGCAACCTCTCCAATACCAAGACCTCCCATCGTCTTGTCCGCTCCGATGGTCCCGGAAGCGCGCCCCTCCAAGCTGATTCAGAGCCCGGGCTCCGTCAAGAGCCACCTGACAGCAACCCGGCGACCCCACCGGCGATGTCTATGAGGGCCTCGGCCGCTCGCCGGAACTTCGCCTGCGCGCCCAGGCGTGACTCTGATACCATCAACCGTCGCGTCAGTCGGTCCATTTTCGGCTGCCTGTCGCTTTCCTTCTGCAGCACAGAGGTCTTCGAACTTGGCCAAGACGCCCCGAGGCTGGACCGGCGCCCGCACGCCGTCAGCGATCAAGCGGGTCCGCCAGGCAGAGCGCCGGCGGGCCATCAATCAACCGCGCAAGAGCGCGGCGAAAACATTCGCCGCCAACGCGGTACGAGTCGCCAGCGGCGCCGCCGAAGGCGATACCGCTACGGCTCTGGCCGAGGCGATGAGCGCCCTCGACAAGGCCGCGAAAGTCGGGGCGATCCACCCCAACAACGCCGCCCGGCGCAAGTCCCGGCTGGTTCTCAAGCTCAACGCCCTGGCCGATGGCACCGCCGTCAAGACCACGGCCCGAGCGACCAAGAGCACCGGTACCGCCGCCGCCGTCAAGGCTGCCAGGACACGCATCGCGACCGCCAAGGCGACCAAGGCGAAGGGTCCCCAGACCGCCGCCGGCAAGGCCAAGGCTGCTCTCTCCAAGACGGCTCGAGCCGAGGCTGCCCCGGCCGCCGCGGCGGCCGCGGCGCCGAAGCCGGCCGCCAAGGCGCCGGTCAAGGCGAAGGCCGAGAAGGCCGCCCCCAAGACCGCAGCCAAGGTCGAGAAACCGGCCGCCAAGGCCGCGGCGAAGGCTCCGGCAAGGGCCGAGAAGCCGGCCCCGGCAAAGGCTCCCGCCAAGGCCACGGCGAAGGCGGAGAAGCCGGCCGCCAAGGCCGAGAAGAAGCCCAAGCCCTAACCTCGACCCAGTCGCTATTCTCGGGCCAGGTCGAACGACCTGGCCCGTTTGATTCGGAGGCGATGTTGGCGGATCCGAGAGCCCGCGGACGCGAGCTGGCTCGCGAGTCGATCGCCCGCGGCGACGTCACCGGCTGGTTCGACCGCCTGTACGCCGAATCCGAGCGAGACGGCTTCCCGATCGCGTGGGTGGACCTGGCGCCGAACCCGTACCTCGTCGAATGGCTGGAGGCACGGCCGACACCGTTGGAGGCGCCTCTCGTGTCGCCTCTCGTGTCGCCTCTCGTGTCGCCTCTCGGCGACCGGGCCGTCGTCGTCGGCTGCGGCTACGGCGACGACGCGGAGTTACTGGCCGCCCTGGGCCTGGACGTGGTGGCGTTCGACATCTCGGCGACCGCGGTGAACCGCTGCCGGAGCCGCTTCCCGGACTCACACGTCCGATACGTCACGGCCGACGCGATCGAACCGCCAGCGGAATGGATCGCCGGGTTCGATCTCGTGTTCGAGGCGTACACGATCCAGGTTCTGGCAGGTCCGGCCAGAGCCGCGTGCGCCCGGTCGATCGGTCGCCTGGTCGGCCCCGGCGGAACCCTGCTGGTCGTGGCCAGAAGCCGGCCGCCCGACGGCCCCGAAGGCCTGATGCCGTGGCCGCTGACCAGAGCGGAGCTCGACGAGTTTCAGGTCGACGGACTCCGACTGACCGCCCTGACCGAGCTGGTCGAGCCGGACGATCCGCCCGTGCCGAGGTTCGTGGCGGAGTTCCGGCGCCCCTAGCCGGCTTCGCGGCCGGCGTCGATGTGCGTTTGTCAAGCCTTCCGTGAGCCAATCTTCACCTTTGGTCCCGCGAGGCGCGACCTCCACGGAACCTCCATTTAGCCTCCACCCCCACTCCACCGCCGATGCACGGCGGGGCGCGAGACTCGCCTCCTACCAAACCGCCGAGGTCTCTGGTTCCGTGTAACCCAAACGGGGAGCGGAGCCGGCCCTGGGCCGGTGCAAGAGGAGAACAGCGATGAACTCGATCCATCGCGTTGGGCTGGCGATCGCGGGGCTCGTCTCCGCGCTCACGGTCGCGGGCGCCCTCGCCGTCGCGGGCTACATTGGTGGCACCGACACCGCGGCCGCGGAACCGACCGCAATCCAGGCAGAGCCGACGGTGACACCGACGGACGCCACAACCCCCACCCCGACTCAGACACTCGATCCCCAGATCGTCTACGTGGAGCCGGCCGCGACCCCGGCGATCATCACGATCAACAGGCCGGCCCCGGCCGTGGTGCCGCCGCCGAAACCGGCGCCGCCGAAACCGGCCGCGACGCCGCCCGTGATCCACATCGTCGTCACCGCGCCTCCGGGTTCCGATGACGACGGCGGGCACGACGACTGATGGCCGGCCCCCAGCCGCTCCGGTCTCCGGTCCACGCCGCCGGCCCGAAAGCGAAGCCCGACGCACGTCCTATGCGCATGGCCCTCAGCGCCGGAGGCATCGCTGCCCTCTCGGCCCTGGCGGCAGCCATCGTCCTACCGCCCCGGCCCGCGGTGCCGGTATCGACGGTTCCCGAACAGTCGGTTCCCACGCTGGAGCCACAGCCGAGCCCGACCGACCTTCAGGTCGTGCGCCCGATCCAATACGTTCAGCTCTCACCCGGCCAGACGGCGCCGCCGGGAGCCACGGTCATACCCGCCACAGCCGCCACCCCGATCACCGTGGTCGTGACGGTCCCGGCACCGGCCGCGCCCGCTCAACAGGCTCCGGCGGCCAAGAAGGTCGCCGCCCCGACCCCGATCGTCATCAAGACAACCCAGTCCGGCAAGGTCGTGCCGTGACGCTTGCTCCCGCGAGACCTCGCCACACATCGATGGGAACGAGATCGGCCGAGCCCGATCGTCCTTTCACGCCAATCGTGCCGGCCAGCCTCACGACGACCTCGATGGGCGGGAGGCTGGCGATCCACCTGGACGCGGGAGGGCGGTCCGACGAAGCCGAACGTGACAGCCGCCGCCTCGTCGCCCGGATCGAACGCTGGGCATCCAGGATCACGAGGCACACCGAAACCTCGGACCTGGCGAGGCTCAACGCCGAACTGGAGCCGGCTGTCGCGGTGCGGCCGACCCTGGCCACGGCTCTGCTGGCCGGCATTGCGGCGGGCCAGGCGAGCGGAGGCTTCGCCGACATCACCCTCCTCGACGCCCGCCTGGCCGCCGAGGGCGTGAGCGATCGGCCCGGCCCATCCCGCCCGGCGGAGTGGCAGGTCGTGCGCAGTCGTCGCGGTGCAGCCGTGATTCGACGCCCATTCGGCCTGCGCTTCGATCTCGGCGGCGTCGGCAAGGGCTGGATCGCGGACAGGGCTCTAGCAATTCTCAGGTCGTGGCCCAGCGCGATCGTCGACGCCGACGGCGACCTGGCCGTCCGATCCGCCCCGGGCGCGTGCTGGGAGATCGCGATCGAAGACCCGCGAACCGACGGATCGAACCTGGCGGTGCTGCGCCTGACCGCCGCTCCGGGCGGCATGCCGACGCATTGGGGCGTGGCCACGTCGGGCACGTCGATCCACCGCTGGACCGTCGACGGAACGGTCCGCCACCACCTCATCGACCCGCGGACAGGCCGGCCGGCCGAAACGGACGTGGTTCAAGCCACCGTGATCGCCGAGTCCGCCCTGCGTGCCGAGGCCCTCGCCAAGGCGGCCGTCATCGCCGGAAGCGTCCAGGGATTTGCCCTGCTGGAGAGAGTGCGAGTCCGTGGTGCCGTGTTGCTGACGACCCGCGGCGACGTGCAGGCGCTGCCGGTGACCATGCCACTCCTGGGCGTCTGAGGACCACGATGCAACCGGACCAGTCACTACCACCTAAGCAACGGCTGGACGGGGCGAGCGAGCCGGCTCCACGTCCGGCCATCGCTCCGGCAGGCGGCAACGCAAGTCTCCCGGAGCGTCCTGCCGGTTCCCTTGTGGCCGGCGCAGACAATCCGCTGCTGCGGCCGGGTCTCGGTCCCCGGCCGATCGCCACGGCCAATCCGCTGCTGCGCCCGAGACTCCGCCACCCGTCGGCAGGCGCCCCCACTCCGGCCACATCCGGCAACGTCGTTCCGCTGGCGCGGCCGATCGGGGCCGCGCCCGACGGCTCCCCGGTCAGCCCACCCGGCACCCGCCCAGGCCCTTCCCGCCCGCCGACCCGTGCCGGCGCCGTCTATCGCGGCCTGCCGCTGCCCATCCGGGTTGTCGGCTGGTTCGGTCTGGCCGCCCTGCTCGGGGCGGTCATTGGAGCCACGGCACCCATCGCAGTCGTCCGCATCAACCAGGTGCTGGCCATCCAGCCGGGCCTGCTGGCCTGGTATTCAGTTCGAGCCCTTGGCTTCCTGGCGTATTTCGTGCTGGCCGCGTCGGTGCTGTACGGATTGCTGCTGTCGACCAAGATCCTGGACGCCATCGCCCATCGTCCGGTCAGCTTCTCCCTCCACAAGGATCTGTCCATCGTCGCGCTGGTCCTGGCCTCCCTGCACGGTGCGCTGCTGGTCTTCGACGAGAGCTTCGATTTCACCGTGCGCTCGATCCTCCTTCCGTTCGCCTCGCCGTACGCGCCCGTGGAAGTGGGGATCGGCCAGCTGGGCTTCTACGTTTCGGTCGTGGTGACGGCGAGCTTCTACGTCCGCCGCCACATCGGTCAGCGGGCGTGGCGAGTGCTCCACTACGTCACATTCCTGGCGTTCATCGGCGCCACCTACCATGGCATAGCCTCGGGCTCGGACACGAGCACGAACTGGGCCTTCTGGGGATACGTGGTGCCGGCGACCGCGTCGATATTCCTGCTCACCTACCGGATCGTGCTGTCGGTCTCGAGCCGGGTCGGGCGGTCTCGGGCCCGGCGGGCCGGCATTCCGGCTTCACTGGGGCCGGTCCGCGGTCCGCTCGATCGACCGGGCGCCGCCACCGGGGGCTTCTGATGGCCGTCGCGATCGCTCACGCCCGATACGCCGACACGCGGGCCGCGCGCGACGCCATGAAGAGCGCCATCCCGGCCTCCGGCCATCCGTCGGCAGGCTGAGGTGGGTATCGAGGCGGGGTCCTCCTCGCGACCGGCGGCGGCTCCCTGGTATCGCCCCTGGGCGGACTCGACTATCGTTGCGACCATGGGATCCAGAATCCTCGTCGCCGACGATGAGCCGCACATCCGGGAGGTGGTCCGGGCCTACCTGGAGCGGGAAGGCTACGAGGTCGTCGAAGCGGCCGACGGTGAAACCGCGCTGGAGCACGGCCGCAACGCCGGTCTCGACCTTCTGGTCCTGGACGTGATGCTCCCGGGACGCTCCGGGTTCGACGTTCTCCGGGCACTTCGAAGCGAGGGTTCGAGTGTCGGCGTCCTGATGCTGACCGCCCGCGACGACGTCATCGACCGCGTCGCCGGTCTCGAGCTCGGCGCCGACGACTACGTCACCAAGCCGTTCGAGCCCCGCGAGGTCGTCGCCCGGGTGGGCGCCATCCTCCGCCGTTTCGGCCGCGCCGCCAACTCGGGCAACGGTCATGGCGCAGAACCGGCGCCGCCGAGGCTGGCGTGGACATTCTTCGACCTGACGATCGACATGGACGCGCGGGACGTTCTCCGGACCGGAGCCAGCCTGCCCCTGACGCGAACCGAACTGGACGTGTTGGCCGCCCTGGCCGAGCAACCGGGCCGGGTCTGGACGCGCGATCAGATCGGCCAGCGCATATTCGGCGAGTCGTTCGACACCTTCGACCGGACCATCGACAGCCACGTCAAGAACCTTCGGGCGAAGCTGGGCTCGCGGCCCGACGGCGGATCCTACCTGGAGACGGTTCGCGGCGTCGGCTACCGGGCCGCCCGCCCCGTCGACCTGACCTGAGACCGGGGAGGGGGTCGTGAGCCTGCGCTGGCGCATCGCCCTCGGGTTCGCCCTGGTGGCTCTGGCCACGGCCGCGGTCATCGCGCTGGCCGCCCCGCCCATCATCACCCAGGGCTTCTCCGACATCGACACGGACAACGACCGCCCGCCGGCGTCGACAGCCGTTGCGAGTGGCGTCGGCGAGAGCGAGCAAGAGGACGCGGGCGAACTGGCGACGGCACCGGCAACGACCGCCGCCGGCCAGACGGCCGCGGCCCAGGCTCCCGTCCTGAACCCGACTCCGTCGCCGGCCGCAACGGCCACGACCAACGGGCAGGCCGAGCAGACGACGATCATGCGGCTGATCCTGGCGGCTATCGCCGCGGCGGCGGTCGCGTCGCTCATCGGGCTGGTCGGCGCAGGTCGGCTTGTCCGGCCTCTGACGCGGCTCGAGCAGGCCGCCGCCGGCGTCGCCCGCGGCGACCTCGGCCAACGCTCCGGTCTGGCCGATCGGACCGACGAGTTCGGCCAGCTCGGCCGGACGTTCGACTCGATGGCCGGCCAGCTCCAGACGGCCGACGAGACAAGACGACGCTTCCTCCAGGACGCGGCCCACGAGCTCAAGACGCCGCTGGCGGTGATCGACGCGACATCCAGCGCCATCCTCGACGGCGTCTACACGTCCGAGCGGCGACACCTCGAGACGATCCGCGACCAGTCTCGTGTCCTGGCCCGCATCGTCGACGATCTCCGTACCATCAGCCTGGCGGAGGGCGGCCATCTGCCCCTCGAGCGCCGGACACTCGAGGCCCGCCGCATGCTCGACTCGGTCGTCGCCGGCTTCGAGGCTCGCGCGGCCACGACCGCCGTCCGGCTGTCGGTCGATGCGCCGGACGGCCTCATGATCGAGGCGGACCCGGACCGGCTGCGCCAGGTCATCGGCGCCCTGATCGACAACGCCCTCCGGCACACGCCCCGAGACGGTTCGGTGAAAGTGTCCGCCCGAGCCGTCACGTCCACGGGCCCAGCGAGCGGGGGACGCGCCGGCGCCGCCAGGGCGTTCGTGCGCCTGGCCGTCGAAGACTCCGGGGCGGGCATCGCGGCCGAGGCTCTGCCGCGCGTCTTCGAGCGCTTCTACCAGGCTGATCCCTCCCGCAGCCGCGGCACGGGAACCAGCGGCCTGGGCCTGTCCATCGTTCGAGCGCTGGCCGAGGCCCACGGCTGGCGAGTTGGAGCGGAGAATCGAGCCGAGGGCGGGGCTCGACTGTGGATCGAATTGTCGGCGATCCGGGTGTCGTGACGGGCCGGCTGGGCCGGTGAGCGGGGCATCTTGCTCAGTAGGTGGGCAGGTCGTTGGCGGAAACGGGTTCCGGCCGTAGAATCGGGCGCCGGCATGTCACCGCCACAAAGAGGAGAGTTCTCATGGGCTGGGAGAGGCCTTCCTCGGGATTCGACTCCCTTGGTTTCAATCCGCTGGCACCCGATGGGAGCCGCGTCGAGCCCCGTCACGAGACCGTGGAGTTCGTGGGCCCCCATCTGAGGGTGGAGGGCGACATCTCCCTGACCAACTTCAACCGCATTTCGGATCTGATCAACCACAACCGCGGCTACATCCGCATGAAGGACGCCCGCCTGTTACGACGCAACGGGGAGCCGACCAACCTGGTCGTGCCCGAGTTGATGGTCAACCCGGACCAGATCACCTTCGTCGGCCAGCGCCAGGAGGACATGTCGCCGCCGCCAACGGGTCCGCTTGCGGCAATCGACCGGCCGGTCATGTCGCGCGTTCAACGCCAGGTGGTCATCTTCACCGAGGGGCACACCCTGACCGGCACGATCCAGGCTTTTGCCGAGACCGACATCGGCAACTTCGTGGACTCGCCCGATCCTCGCTTCGTCGCCCTGGTGGAGGTAACGGCGCGTTCGCTCGCCGACCGACGCGTCATCAGCCACTTCGCCCTTGCCCTGATCAACCGTACCCGCATGACGGCGGCGTCGTTCCGCGAGTACGCCGGCGGCGCCGACGAGACGGGCGTCGCCGTCGAGTAGAACGCCCGGCGCTGCACGGGCGCCGGCGCTATCTCTGGTGTGCTGACAGGAAGTCCCAGATGACTGCTGCCGCGTCGAAGGTCCGGGTCGTCCGCCCGAACACCGAGCGGGGCAGCGCCCAGCGGCCTCCGGGCCACGTATGACCGCCGCCGGCCACGCGATAGAAGACGACGTCCGACCGCGGCGTTGTACCGCTCCAGGAGCGAATGGACGTGTCCGGCGCAAGCTCGCTGACGGCCGGGGTCTCGGACGCGCCGTTGGTGCGGACCCAGAGAGCGGCCCAGTCATCGACCGCCATCACCGGCCAGACGGCGTGGCTCAGCGCGGCGCGGCCGTCGGGGTCATGACCGCCGCCTCCATCGTAGGGAGCGTAGTCGTCGGCGCTGCCGTGGATGTTGAGAACCGGCATCGGCCGGACGCCACATCGGCCGGCCACATCTGGCGCCGCGGTACCCGCCACCTGGGCGATTGCGGCTATCCGACCGGGCAGCTGGCACGCCAGCCGTGCCGCCATCGTCGCCCCGTTGGACATTCCGAAGACGTAGACCCGGCGCGGATCGATATCGGCTCGGCCGGACACGTCCCCGATGACGGCCTCCAGGTAGCCGACGTCGTCCACGTCCACGCGGCCCGAACTCGTCGGTGCAATGCTGCCGTCGTTCCACAGCTCAGCCGCGGCGCCGGGCATGGCCAGGACGAAGCCGCCTTCCCCCGCGAGCTCGCCAAACCCTGTCATCCGATCGAATCGGGCGGCCGCGATGCCGTGGCCGTGGAGTTCCAACACGAGCGGCACGCGCTCGCCGGCCGTGCCGGAAGGAGCCTGGAGCAGGTAGGGCCGATCGAGTCCGCCGTGCCTCAGCGGAACGGTAGTGCGGCCTCCCGGCCGCGCCGTTGAATCCATCACTCATCCAGACTCGGCGCCCACCCCGGCCAGGGTGGGCGCCGGTGAACCGACTGCAACCGTGGAATCGAACGGGCCGGCCCTTCGGCGGGATGCCTCCAGACCGGCCCGTAACCTTCGAGAACGCTACGGCCTGGCGCCGGCCAGAGCCTCGCGGCCGAGGTAGAGAGCGGCGCTGCCGAGCTCTTCCTCGATCCGAAGGATGCGGTTGTACTTGGCGACGCGCTCAGATCGCGACGGGGCGCCGGTCTTGATCTGGCCGGTGCCCATGGCGACGACGAAGTCGGCGATCGTGGTGTCCTCGGTCTCGCCGGATCGGTGGCTGACCATGGCAGTCCAGCCGGCGCGACGCGCCATCCCGATCGCGTCGACCGTTTCGGTAATCGTGCCGATCTGGTTGAGCTTGATCAGGACCGAGTTGGCGGACGACTCGCGGATGCCGCGGGCGATGAAGCTCGGGTTGGTCACGAAGATATCGTCGCCGACGAGCTGGACCTTGGACCCGAGCCGCTTGGTGAGCTCCGCCCAGCCGGCCCAGTCTTCCTCGGCCAGGCCATCTTCGAGCGAGATGATCGGGTACTTCTTGATCCAGCCCTCCCAGAGGTCGATCAGTTGGCCGGAGTCGAGCGTCCGACCCTCCTTCTCGAGCTTGTACTGACCGGTCATGTTGCCGCTGCCGGTGCCTTCCACCAGAACAGAGCTGGCGGCCGGGTCCAGCGCGATTGCCACTTCGTCGCCCGGCTTGTAGCCGGCCTTCTCGATGGCCCGGAGGATCACTTCGACGGCGGCCTCATTGGTGGGTAGCGACGGAGCGAAGCCGCCCTCGTCGCCCTGGCCGACCGAAAAGCCTTCGGCGCTCAGGATGCCCTTGAGGGCGTGGAAGACCTCGGCACCGGCGCGGAGGGCGTCGGCAAAGGTGGCAACGCCGACCGGCGCGACCATGAACTCCTGGAAGTCCGTGGAGTTCACGGCGTGCTTGCCGCCGTTGAGGATGTTGAAGAACGGAACCGGCACGATCCGCGCGCCGACGCCACCGAGGTAGCGGTAGAGCGGCATCTCATAGCTGGCAGCGACCGCGTGCGCCGCGGCCAGGGAGACGCCAAGGATCGCGTTGGCGCCGAGCTTGCCCTTGTTCGGTGTGCCATCGAGGGCGATCAGGGCGGCGTCCAGGCCGGCCTGGTCGGACGCGTCGGTGCCCAATAGTTCGGGCGCGATGATCTCGCGGACGTTGGCCACGGCCTTGAGGACGCCCTTGCCGCCGTACTTGGACTTGTCGCCGTCGCGCAGCTCGACGGCCTCGTTGACGCCCGTCGAAGCCCCGGACGGGACGCCGGCCCGACCGACCGAGCCGTCCGCGAGAACGACGTCCACTTCGATCGTGGGGTTGCCGCGCGAGTCGAGAATCTGGCGCGCCTCGATCAGATCGATTGTTGTCATAGCTACTCCTGTCCGCCGCTGTCGGCGTATCTCTGTCGCACGGGCATCCCGCCGGCCTCAAGTCGGCGAGGGGTCAGCGTTCGCTCACCGGCGGGGCCGACGCCAGGATCGCGACACCCGGCAGTTCCTTGCCTTCGAGGAACTCGAGGGAGGCGCCGCCGCCCGTGGAAATATGGGTCATCTTGTCCGCCAGCCCTTGCTGCTCGACCGCCGCGACGGAGTCGCCGCCGCCGACGACGACCGTCGCGCCGGCCTGGGCGCGTCCGGCCAGGAAGCGGGCGATCTCCTTGGTGCCGATCGAGAAAGTGGGGATTTCGAACACGCCGAGCGGTCCGTTCCAGAAGACGGTTCGGGCCGGCTCGAGAGCCTTGCGCATGGCTTCCAGACTCAGCTTGCCCACGTCGACGATGTTCCAGGAAGCCGGCACCTTGTCGGCCGAGAGGGTCTTGTACTCGCTGCCGCGAGTGACTTCCTTGGCCACGACGACGTCGATCGGGAGGATGATCTTGGTGCCGTGCTTGGCGGCCGAGTCGATGATGGCCCGGGCATCCTCGACGCGATCGGGTTCGACCAGGCTCTTTCCGACCGGCTTGCCCTGGGCCAGCATGAAGGTGTTGGCCATGCCTCCGCCGATGACCAGGATGTCGACCTTGTCGACCAGGTTGCGCAGGACCTTGATCTTGCCCGAGACCTTGGCCCCGCCGATGATGGCTGCGAACGGCCGCTCTGGGTTCTCCATGAGCTTGCCGAGAAACTCGATCTCCTTCTCCATCAGCAGCCCCGCGTACGCCGGCAGGATGTGGGCGATCCCTTCCGTCGAGGCGTGGGCGCGGTGGGCCGTCCCGAAGGCGTCGTTGACGTACACGTCGGCGTAGGAGGCAAGAGCCTTCGCGAACTCGGGATCGTTCTTCTCTTCCGCGGCGTGGAAGCGGAGGTTCTCCAGGAGGATGCACTCGCCAGGCTTGAGGCGCTTGATCGCGTCCTCGGTGCCGACGCCAAGAGCATCCCCGGTGACCGGGACCGGCATCTTGAGCAGCTGGGACAGCCGCTCGGCGACAGGCCGCAGGCGCATGCTGTCCTGGACCTTGCCGTCGGGACGGCCGAGATGGCTGGCCAGGATGACGATGGCGCCCTGACCCAGGAGCGACTTGATCGTCGGCAGCGCGGCCACAATCCGGCTGTCGTCCGTGATCTTGCCGTCCTCGAGAGGGACGTTGAAATCGACACGGACGAAGACGCGCTTGCCCGCCGCGTCCAGGTCCCGGATCGTGAGCTTGTTCATCTTGACCCTCGTTTTGGGGCGACCGGCCGGGAGGCCGATCGCCCTGTCCACAGTGCCCAGACCTGGGCTACAGGCGCTCGGCGATGAACTTGGTCAGGTCGGCGACGCGGCAGCTGTAGCCCCACTCGTTGTCGTACCAGGACAGGACCTTGGCGAACTTGCCGGTCCCGCCGATGACCATGGTGAGCGCGGAGTCGACGATCGAGGAGCGCGAGTCGCCCTTGAAGTCCATCGAGACGAGCGGCTCGTCGGAGACGCCGAGGATGCCCTTGAGGGGACCGGCGGCGGCCGTTCGGAAGGCATCG
The DNA here is from genome assembly GCA_963789725.1 of uncultured Chloroflexia bacterium. GTDB lineage: Bacteria > Chloroflexota > Limnocylindria > Limnocylindrales > CSP1-4 > Fen-1039. Next base: position 144,937 of record CAWBLU010000004.1, on the reverse strand, counting down.
TTGATGGCGACCGCAGTGGTCTCGTCGCGGAGGATGACGGCGAAGTCGACGATGCTGACGGTGGGGGTCGGGACGCGCAAGCTGAAGCCGTCGACCTTGCCCTTGAGCTCCGGGATCACCAGGGCAAGGGCCTTGGCCGCGCCGGTGGTTGTCGGGATCATGTTCAGGCCGGCCGAGCGGGCGCGGCGGGGATCCTTGTGGGCCACGTCCAGGATCTTCTGGTCGTTGGTATAGCTGTGGATCGTGTTCATCACGCCCTTTTCGATGCCGAAGGCATCGTTGAGGACCTTGGCGAACGGGGCCAGGCAGTTGGTGGTACAGCTGGCGTTGCTGATGATCGTGTGCTTGGCGGAGTCGTAGAGGCCTTCGTTGACCCCGAGGACGATGGTGATGTCCTCGCCCTTGGCAGGGGCGCTGATGAGCACCTTCTTGGCGCCCGCGGCGATGTGGGCGCGGGCCTTGTCGGCCTCGGTGAAGCGGCCGGTCGACTCGATGACGATGTCGACTCCCAGGTCCTTCCAGGGCAGCTGCGACGGATCGGTCATCTGGAAGACCTTGATGGCCTTGCCGTTGACGACGATCGAATCGTCGGTGTAGCTGACGGTGCCGTGGAAGCCGCCGTAGGTGGAGTCGTGGGCGAAGAGAAGAGCGTTGGTCGGGACGTCGACGATGTCGTTGACGGCTACGACTTCAAGCTCCGGGGCTCGCTCGAGAATGGCCTTGAGCGACTGGCGGCCGATGCGACCGAAACCGTTGATACCGACACGAACTGCCATGTGTTTCCTCCAGAGGAACTAGCCCGCGCTCGGTCAACCGTTCGCGGTAGGGGAAGTTGCCCGACCGCCGCGCCAGGCCGGCTCGCCGAGACGCGCGATCACGAGTGGATGGCCGCCGGCGAGACCGACGTCGGCGCCGAGTTCGGCGTGGACGATCTGGACCCTGCTCCGGGGCGTGCGAAAGGCGGTGGCGGCGACCTCGGCCCGGGCCGGACCGAGCAGTCGTTCGCCCTGTGCATCCGCGATCGCTCCGCCGACGACGATCCGGGTTGGGTTCAACGCGTCGACGAAACCGACGCAGGCAACAGAGAATGCGCGTCGACCGCGCTCCATGATGGTCCGGCAGGTCTCATCGCCTGCGTCTTCGCCTTCCGCTATGTCGCTCGCCTCTATGGCGTCGAGGCCCTTCTTCGTCGCCCGGGCGGCCAGGAACGGGCTGGCGCCGTCGGCCACCGCCGCTCTTGCATATCGGGCCATGCCCGCTCCGCTAAGCAACCCTTCCAGGTGACCAACAGCGCCGCAGGTGCAGAGACCCTCCATCGCGACCGGAGTGTGGCCAAGCTCGCCGGCTGTCCCGTCCGGACCGTGGAATATCCGGCCTTCCGACACGATCGCTCCGCCGACGCCGGTGGACACGGTCAGGTAGATGAAATCGGGGCAGTCACGAGCGGCACCGAATGCCATCTCGCCCAGGGCGGCTACGTTGGCATCCCGCTCCAGGAAAGCCGGCAAGCCGAGCCGCTCACCCATCTCCGAGGCAATGGGCACATTCACGAACTGCGGGCCCATGTTGGGCGTTTCGAGCACGACGCCTCGCCACGGATCGAGAGGCCCGGGAGTAGAGATCCCGATCCCCACGATGGCGGCGCCCACCTCGGTCGCCACCTGGCCGCGAACGTTGCGGAGGGCCGTCTCGCACGCATCCAGAATCGCCGCCGGACCGCGCGCGATCGGCGTGCGCCCCCGGATCAGGGCCAGGCGGGAACCGTCGTCCAGGACGACGGCGGCGCGAATATGCGTCCCACCCACGTCGAGGGCGAGAACGGGTCGTGCTGACAGAGGAAAGCCTCGTAATGGGATTTGGTGGGGATGCTCGTCAATTCTAGCAAAGGGGATTTGCGCGCCTGCGGGCCGCTCGGCCCGTTCGAGCCGGCCCGTCCGACCGGGCCGAGCGTGCCGCCCATCACGCCTCGGGCAGTACGCAGCGTGCCGGACGACCCTTCCAGGCCCTGAGACATTGCGACCCCCGCCGTGGCGGGGGTCGCATGATCGTCGGGGTTCGGGCGGTCAGCCGCCGATCCGGAAGACCTTACCGCCGCAATTCGGGCAGGTGCCCTGCGTCGCCGGCTTGCCGTTCTTCATGGTGATGCGCTCGGCGTTCTGGATCTCGACCTTCTTCTTGTCCTTGACGCAATAACCCTCGGCCATGATCGAAGCCTCCAAATGACGAACGGGGCTGGTCCCCGGATAGTGGTAGTCGTGCTTTCTCAGGAAAGCGTACCCGATGGCGATAGATCGAAGGCTGCCACATCTAGCGAACCCGGCGAAATGTCGATTCCGATCGATCCCGGCGTGCGTCCGGCGTTCCTGTCGATGGACCCCCCGAGACCGTCTCGGCGGGGGTGAAGGCCCGAGGAGGGTCCGCGTTCGGCAATACCTCGTCCCTCGTGATGGGTGCTCAACGCCGAGCACCTGTATCGAGCATAGACGGCTCGAAAGTTGAGCGTCAAGCGTGGCCGGACGGGGCTCACGAGGCGGTTGGCGTGCGTAGAGCCGTCACGTGCCCCGCTCGCGGCTCGAGAACCGGGCGATCAGCCGCGTGAGAAACCCGGACCGGCGGAGCTGGCCGGAATGCCGGGCGATCACGAGGGCCGCCGCGATGGCCGCCAGCACCGCCAACAGAACCGCAAGCAGGGCCCAGACGTCGGGCGGAGCGGCCGGGGGCGCGGCGATCCTCGTGGAGGCCGACGCGGCATCTGGGTCCGCCGGCGACCGAGTCGCACTCGGCGTCGCGATATGGCTCGGCGTGGCTGTGACGCCGGAGACCGCCGCCTCTGCTTCGTCTGGGCCTCCCGGCATCGCCACGATCGAAGCCGGGTCTACATCTATGAACAAGCCGTCCTCGTCCTCCCGGACCAGGCCGGTGACCTCGATCGCGTCGCCGGGCTGGAGCATGGCCAGCGCGTCGGCCGCCGCCTCGCCTCCGACGCGGACCGCCCCGGTGCCGTCGTCGATCGTTGCCGTGGCCTCGGTTGTGTCCGTGACGAGGCCGGCGACGGTCACGCTCAGTCCCACGTAGCTGGACAGGGTGTCGATCGCGACGACGCTTCGCTGAAATGCGACGGCTGATCCGCCCGATCCAGTGGCGCCGGCCGAGGCACCCGTGATGCCGCTCGCGGTGGTGCTCGGGCCGGTGCCGGCCGGGGCCGGTCCCAGGCTCAGATCCGACGGGAGTCTCGGGATCATCTGGAAGACCGACGAATCGGAAGTGGAGCGGCGGACGATTCCGGTCACGAGGGCCAGTCGTCCCACCGCGGCGGCCGACATGGTGATCGCCGCGGCGGGTTCCCCCAGGACCGCGACAGTGTGGCCCGAGACGTTCAGGTCGATGCGCCACCGAGAACCGGCCGGCGTATAGCGTTCCACTCGACCGCATACGCGGATCAGCTGCCACTCTAGAGAAGGGTCGAGCGCGCCCGCCACGGCCCGCGGGCCGACCGTCTGGGACCCGGCCGCGATTGTGACCGTCGAGGCGAGCACCGTCGGGCCACCCTCCCACCGTCCGATCTTGCCGGCCACGCGCACGCGCATGCCCGCCTGCGGCACGGCCGCCGCGGCCGGCAACAGCACTGCGACCGCCGCCGTGCCATCGTCCACGACGATCGTGGGGGACCCAATGTCGAGCAGGCCGGCCGTGGCCGTTACGGTCGCCTCCACGTCCACCGAGGAGCCGCGGAGCCCGAGAGCGGAGGCCAGGTCGTGATGGACGACTGCGGCCGTCGGTGCAGGCGGCGACTCCGGGGCGTCAGTGGCGATGGGAGGCGGCACGGAGATGTCGGCAGACCGGCGAAGCCAGATTCGGTAGCCATCGAGCCGTCCGGTAGCAGTGGCGTGCTGCCCGACGATGCCGGTCGCGATGACGACCTCTGCCCGAGCCACGTCCTCACGAGACACGCCCGCCGCCGGGTCGGCGAGAAGGCGGACGACCGCGGAGCCGTCTCCGATCGTGATGGTCAGCCGGCCGCTGTCCATCTGCACGGAGTCCACCGTACCGATAACCGTGACCAGCGATCCTTCGGTGCCCTCGCCGATCTCCCCGAGCGGCGTCCGGACCGGGATGGGCTCAGCGCCGTCAAGGCCGACGATGAACGCCACGAGCGACCGGATCTCGAGTTGACCGTAAGGAGCCGACAGCGTGCCCTCGACCTCGACGGTACGCCCCACCGGCAGGTCGCCGGCAGATGCCGCGATGCGAACGAAGATCCCACCCGACGAATCCTGGACCGAGATGAGGTCGTCGGCGCCGGCGATCCCTGGCCCCACGCCGACCACGCCGGCCACGTGTACCCGCGTGCCCACCGGCAGAGCTCGAGCCGCGTCTATGGACAACATGTCCGCGGCCGCCTCGGTGGGCGCGGGCGAGGACGATGGGACTTCGCCGAGGAGAGCGCCGCTCGGTGTCGCGGTGGCGGCCGCGGTTGGAGTCGCATTGGCGGCCGGGGTCGAAGTCGGGGTCGAAGTCGCAGCCATCGTCGGGGCCGGGGTTTGGATAGCCGTGGCGCTCTGGGTTGGCGTCGCGTCCGTGGGGGAGGACGGCGCGGCGGTGGCACCGTCCGTGGCCAGTGGTTCGGTCGGGCCCGGCGTGGGATCCGGTTCACTCGTGGCCGGCAGTTCGGTCGGATCGCCGCCTCCAGGTGCGCCCGAGGCCAGCGACTGAGCGATCGGGTTCGGCTGCACGCGCCAATCCGACGCATTGTCATTGGTGTCGACGCTATTGCCGGCCGATCCTCCCGGCAGGCGCTCGATGCTCGACCCGGCCGGGGGCGCCGCTGCTGCCGTACCTTCGACATAAGCGTTGGCGGCCGTGCCCCAGCCGACGGCGTCCACGACGGTACCGTCGGTGTGACGCAGCACGATGGTTCCGCCGTCGGCCGCGAACCCGCCCGTGTACGTCGTGTCGGCTACCGAGCCGTAGATGCCCGCGGCGTTGGCAACCAGCAGATGGCGTCCGGGGCCGATCGGCAGTGGTGCCGCGAAGGTCGCCTTCTTGGTCGTTGTGCTCCCCGAAGCCGTCACATACACGACTTCCAGGCCGCCCAGGTCCGCTTCCGCGGAACCGGCATTGGCTATCTCAACGTACTCGTCCGAGGCGGAAGCGCCGCCGGTGACGACTTCGGCGACGACCAGCCCACTCGACGGAGGCCACCCCGCAAGGGCGGCGACCGGCTCGGGAGCCAGGGCGGCGGCGAAGGTAGCGGACGCGACCATGAGCGAAACGAGCAGGGCGAAAACCCCGCGCGGAGCAGGCATGCGGCACCTCAATAGGCCTGGTCCGGCGGGAGTGAGCCGACCTGTTCTACGCCTCTTCCCTTTGCGGCCGCTTATCTCAGGCTTAGCGACGCGCCCCCCGGTCGTGTGGCGAACGCCGCCATCGACTACCATTCCGACCGCGGCGATCCATCGCAGGATTGCGAGCAACCTCGCGCGTTCACCCCCACGGGATCGCGCCCGCATTCATCCAGAATCGATCTTAGGAGACGATGTGGCCCGCGCCAAAAGGACAGATCGAGCTGAGGCGCGCCGCAAGTACCGCGCCTATCTGCAGGCGCAAGAGGAGGCCGAGGCCTCGGCGGCGGCCGGCTACGACGACTCGGACGATGTCGCCGAAGCGCCGAGCCCCAAGACCGCGCGCGCCGAGCGGAGGCCGCAGCCGGCCGTCCAGCCGGGTGCCCGCATGGGCCTGGTGGCCGCGGCAAAGGCGGCAAGCAGGACGCCTCACTACATCGACGACATCCGCAATGTCAGGTCGCTGGTCTTCGGGTCGAATGCGATCTGGCCGGTGCTGGCCGTCTGCATCATCTCCGGCATCTATGCCGAAACTCGGATCGCCAGCAACAACTACGCAGGCGACCCGATCCTGCCTTTCCTGTTCCAGTTCCTCTTCTACCCTGTCCCGCTCCTGCCGCCGATGATGGCCGGCTTCCTTGCCCCGCGTTCGACGTGGCTGGCGGGCCTGATCGCCTCATTCATCGCCACGACCACGCTCGTGCTCGTTCTGGCGGCCAGCGCCGTCACGCTCAGTGACGCCTCGAACTCGATCTCGGGGACGTCGCCCAGTCCGATCGCCCAGGCCAGCCCCTCCGAGAGTCAGCCAGCCGCCTCGGCATCGATTGCCGCCTCGCCCGAGGCCAGCGCCCCTGCTCCCAGCCCGACGCCTGAGGCAACGGCGGCGCCTGACGGCTCGAGCTCGAGCGGCAACACCACAGGCGACTTGCTCGGTTTGATGGTCCAGCTGCTGCTGACGTCGCTCGTCTTTGGGGCGCTGATGGGAGCTCTCTCCGGCTGGTACAAACGCTTCCTGGCGGCCACGTCGGTGCCGCGCAACAGGCCCCCTTCTCGATCCTCGGGCAATCGCTCGCAGCAGCGTCGACCGGCCACCAAGCGGTAGACGTCCGGTTCCGGTCGCGTCGATGGCACGCGGCCGAACGGGGTCGAACTCGAGGGCTCAGCTCAGCCGCGGCGCAAGCCGCTCAGCCGCGGCGCAAGCCGCTCAGCCGCGGCGCAAGCCGCTCAGCCGCGGCGCAAGCCGCTCAGCCGCGGCGCAAGCCGCTCAGCCGCGGCGCAAGCCGCTCAGCCGCGGCGCAAGCCGCTCAGCCGCGGCGCAGGCCGCTGTATCCGAGCGAGCGCACGCCCTCCGGCCGGGCCGGGCCACCGACCGTCTCCGCCACGACGGGAAGCGGCCTGATGTCGCGCGCGATCACGTTCACGACGTCCGCCTCGCGCTGGAGCATGCCCTCGACGTAGAGAAGGGCGTGGCGGCGAACCACTCCTCGAAGCCGCTCCCACGCGTCCGGCCAGAGAGTGACGTTGACCATGCCCGTCTCATCCTCCAACGCCAGGAAGACCGTGCCTCGAGCCGTCATCGGATGCTGGCGAGTCACGACGAGCCCGCCCAGCCTGACCGGCCCCGGCCGGCGGTCCGCCAGGGACGCGTTGGTGATCGCGCCGAGTCGGTCCAGCGCCGGGCGGAAGAGAGAGATCACTTGCCGGCGGGCGTCGAGCGATAGGACTGCGTACGAGTCGCCGAGCCGTTCCCGCTCGGTCAGCGCGGGAAGCTCCGGGGCCGGCGTCGGCGGCAGGCGCAGATCTATCGGGTGGCCGGCAGCTCGACCGATTCGGCTCCGCCCGATCGCCTTCGACCCCACTGTGCCGGCTGCCCGGCCGCGAGTGGCACCCATGACCTCGCGCAGTTGCCACAGCAGCTCGCGCCGCGGCCGACCGAGCGAATCCAGAGCCCCGGCTCGAATGAGCCGCTCGATGACCTCCTCGGGCAATTCGGTCCTGTCCACGACGTCCGCCAGAGAGCTGTACGGGCCGCGATCCAGTTCCGCGTCCAGGCGCACGGCGTGCTCGTCGCCGATGCCTTTCACCAGGGCCAGGCCGAGGCGTATGCCGTAGCCGGTCGCCGAGTCCGGCGTCCAGCGAGCTCGCGATTTGGGCGTGGGAACGATGCAGCCGGACGATCTCACGGCTGTTGGTCGCCGGGCGATGCCTGCCCCTTTCGGGAGCGGTTCGGCGGCGCGTCCGGGCTCCGCGGCGCGGTCGGGTTCCGCGGCGCGGTCGGGTTCGGCGGCGCGGCCCACCCACTCCGTCGTCGTCTTGTAACTCGACGCGTTGACGTCGACTGGCAGGACCGCGACGCCGTGGCGCTTGGCGTCGTTGATCAACACCTCCACCGGGTAGAAGCCCATCGGCTGAGCGTTGATCAGCCCGACCGTGAACTGGGCCGGATAGAAGAGCTTGAGAAAGGCCGACTCATAGGCCGTCCGGGCGAAGGCCGCGGCGTGGCTCTTGGCGAAGCCGAAGCTCGCGAAGGCGGCGACCTGGCGGAACAGCTCCTCGGCATGTTCGTCGGTCAGGCCGTTCGTGGCGCGGCAGCCGTCGACGAATCGCTGGTGAAGCTTCTCCATCTCCTTTGTCGAGCGCCAGGTCCCCATCGCCCGCCGAAACCCGTCCGACTCGGCAGGAGTGAAGCCCGCGACCGTGATGGCGATGTTCATGACCTGTTCCTGATACAGGATCACGCCGAGGGTCTCGCGCAGAACCGGCTCGAGGCTGGGGTGGAGGTACGAGACCGGCTCCAGGCCCTGGCGGCGGCGCAGGTATGGATGGACCGCGTTGCCCTGGATCGGGCCCGGACGGATGATTGCTACCTCTACAACCAGATCGTCCAGGTTGGCCGGCTTCGACTTGGGCAGGGTCTGCATCTGGGCCCGGCTCTCGACCTGGAAAACGCCGACCGTGTCCGCGGCTTGGAGCATCCGGAAGACCTCGGGCACGTCCTCGGGCAGTCGATCGAGGTCCACGCGTGCGGCGTAGTCCTGCTCGATGAGCTGGAGCGTTTCATCGATGGCGGCGAGCATGCCCAAGCCGAGCAGGTCGAGCTTGATCAGCTTGAGCGTCTCGACGTCGCGCTTGTCGAACTGGACGACGACCCGATCCTGCATCGTGGCCCGCTCCAGCGGCGCGATGTCGATCAGCGGCGCGGCCGTCACGAGCATTCCGCCGGAGTGGATGCTGAGGTGGCGCGGGAAGCCGTCGATGCGGGCGCAGAACGCGAGCCAGCGTTCCCACTCGGGCATGCCGGCGGTAGAGCCGCGGCGCATCTCGGCGGGGATCTGAGGTTGCGGCTGGACCCGTGCCACGCTCGAATGGGGCTCGGGCCGGACGATACCGGTGATTCCTGGAGTGGCGGCGGGCGTGTCTTGCGGCCCGCTTTTCCCGGCTGCGCCCAGGCCGGCCTCGCCGTGTCCATCCGGGGCGGCGCTCGAACCGCGCCCGCCGGCTTCGAGCGGCCGAGCCGGAACCCGAGCCGAGGGCCAAACCGGGGGGCGAGCCGGCGGCCGAGTCGGCGCCCCAACCGGCGGCCGAGCCGGCGCCCCAACCGGCGGCCGAGCCGGCGCCCCAACCGGCGGCCGAGCCGGCGCCCCAACCGGCGGCCGAGCCGGCGCCCCAACCGGCAGCCGAGCCGGCGCCTTCGCCACCCGCTCCGCCGCGAGCCAGGCGATGCTCGCCGGTGAGTCGCCCGGGCCGCCCTCGTCGTCCGACCCAACCCTGTGCCGCCGCCGGGTCAGCCGCTGCTCCTGCTCCACGGCCGAGCCGCCACCAAGGTCGGCGACCGAGGGAGCACTCGTGGGTACGCCGAGCGTGGCCGGGCGCGTGGCCGCGCCGTGCGTGGCCGCATCCTGGGTTCCGTCCGGAGCGCCTTCCGGCCCAGATCCTGCGGAATACCGGTGGGAGCGGTAGTAAGTGGAAGGTTGAGCCGCCGAACGGGCTTCAGCCACCCGATCGACTCTCGCGGCTGAACCGCCTGAGCGTGGATCGGGCACTCTCGTGGCGGCTGAGTCGTCGGGTGGGATCCAATCGGCGGCGAGTCTTCGCGTAGTACCGCCCCGGCTGGTATTCCGCAGCAAACCGTAGGCTGGAGGAACCCCGGCCGCGCCTCTCGCGCCACTCTCCATCCGGCCGCCGCGGGGGTGGTTGAGTTGGCCCATGCGATCAGTTAGGCCGCGCATTTCGGCCGAGCCGGCGCCCACGGCCGAGCCGGCGCCCACGGCCGAGCCGGCGCCCACGGCCGAGCCGGCGCCCACGGCCGAGCCGGCGCCCACGGCCGAGCCGGCGCCCACGGCCGAGCCGGCGCCCACGGCCGAGCCGGCGCCCACGGCCGAGCCGGCAGCTCCGGCAGCCACTGCCTCCCGCTCGACTGTCTCGGCGAAGAACTGGCCGAAGCCGCCGTCGGCCTCGAGGTCGCGCCGGACCATCACCGAATCGTATGTCTCGAGCGCCTTGGCAACCCGATCGACCAGCGGCCGCGGGAACCCGAGTGCGTACCCCACCTCGCGTACGGCCGATCGAGCCCGGTAAGTGACCAGGTTGCAGACCATGCCGGTATGTTCGGGGCCGTATCGACCGTAGACGTACTGGATCACCTCCTCCCGCCTTTCGGACGAAAAGTCGATGTCGATGTCGGGATAGCTCGTTCGACCTTCGTTGATGAAGCGTTCGAAGAGCAGGTGGTGCCGGATCGGGTCGACGCGAGTGATGCCCAGGACGTAAGCCACGATCGAGTTCGCCGCGCTGCCTCGACCCTGGGCCGGGATGCCGCGCTCGCGGGCGAACCGCATGATGTCCCAGCAGATCAGGAAGAACTCGGCCAGGTTTGTCTTCTCGATCACGTCCAGTTCGTGAGCGAGCTGCCGGACGACGGGCGACGAAATGGGGTGATACCTGCGGCGGGCGCCGGCGTGGCACAACTCTTCCAGGTACGAAAAAGGAGTGTGGCCCTTCGGGACCGGAAAGCCGGGGAAGCGATAGCGCTCGAACCCAAGGTCGACAGAACAGCTGGCGGCCAGCTCGCCGGCATTCCCGATTCCCTCCACCCAAGCTGCCGCCGTTCGGGCGCTCGCGAGACCCGACGATACGCCGCCCCCAGGCGGCAGTGCGAGAACGCCACCGCCCGCCAGAGAGTGGCCACCCGCCAGAGAGTGGCCACCCGCCAGAGAGTGGCCACCCGCCAGAGAGTGGCCACCCGCGACTCGGCCGGCTGCGAGTGTCGACTCAGTCTCCGTGAGTTCGGTTGCAAACGCACGACTGAACTCGCTTGCGAGTTCACGCCCCGACTTCAGGTACGACTCGCCGTCCGGGCGTCGAAGGTCGCGCAGATCGCCGAGGCTTCGGCCGTGGCGGATCCCCGTCAGAACGTCCTGCATCTCACGGCCCTCGGGGTAGGCATAGTGGACGTCGTTCGTGACCACGACCGGCAGGCCCAGCTCCTCGGCCAGACGTGCCGTCTCGGCCACGAGCCAGTCGTCGTCGGGGAGCAGGTGATGCTGAAACTCCATGAAGAACGCGGCCGTGGCGGCCGAGTCGCGACGGGCCCGGCGGCCGGCAAATAGCCTGGCATAGTGCTCCGCCGCGGCCCTGGCTCCTTGCCGGTCCCCGGCCCGGAGGCGCCGGGCGATCTCGCCCTCGCGGCAACCGGAGAGTGCCACAAGCCCGTCCGTGTTCTCGGCCAGCAGCGCCTGGGTGAAGCGCGGCATCGACTTGGTTCCGGCGAGATTCGCCCGGCTGACGAGCCGGCAGAGGCTGCGATAGCCGGCCCCGTTACGGGCCAGCAAGACGAGGTGCGGGCCGCGCTGGCCCTCACCGACGCCACGCAAATCCTCCTTGACGGGGTCACGGCTCCCCGGCAGGCGAGCCCTGGCCGGGCGCGGCCGAACCGGCAGCCCTTCCCCGCCGGGAGCGGCCCCGACGCGCGCCGCCTCGTCCTGGAGTGGCGCCGTGCCCGCCAGAGAGTGGCCGCTCCAGGCGCCCGCCAGAGAGTGGCCGCCGCCACTCCCCGACCCGCGGCCGGGGCGCCCCGGCCTTCGACCCGGAATAACCAACCCCGCCGCATCCGGCACGGCCGGGTCCGCCAGCTCGATCTCGACCCCGATGATCGGCCGCAGTCCCGCTTCCTGGGCCGCGGTCGCAAAGCGAACCACGCCGTAGAGGCCGTTGTGATCCGTAACGGCCAGCCCGGAAAGACCCAGCTCGACGGCGCGCCCTACCAGCTCGTCCGGGGCGGAGGCGCCGTCCAGGAAGGAGAAGTGGGTGTGACAGTGGAGCTCCGCGTATTCGGCCAATGGTTTCGCCTTGCTTCAGTCGTAGAGGCGTTCTAGGTGCCATGTACCGTCCGCCCGATCGAGATACAGGAGGGCCAGCCAGCTCCCACCGGCGACCTTGAAGTAGTCGCGGGCGATCGGCCGGCTCCACCAGCTCTCGTCGACGCGCCATCGATTGCAGACCTCGATCCGCTCGCGCCGGCCGTTCCATCGGAAGGCGACCGGCTCGCCGTCCGACCCGAACTCGACGTCGATGGCGGGGTGCTCGCGCAGCAACCGCGTCATGGCGCGGACCGCCGGCCGGCCGCAGGACGAGCGCGGCCGGCGGCCGCAGGATGAGCGACTCCGGGCCGAGCGACCCCAGGAGGAGCCGCAATCCCCGGCCGAGCGACTCCGGGCCGAGCGGCCGACTTCAGTTCGCGGCGCCATCTCCAGCGTGCCTCGGCCAGGGTCGCCTCCGAATCGTCCAATTCCATCCAGCCGACCCGATCCTCGCCGAAGCGGAGCCCGAGCCTGGCCAGCTGCCAGCCGAGTCGGCCGGTTCGACCGGTCTGCGGTGTGAAGAGCGAGAGCTGCGTGCCGGCGGCGGGCGCCACGTCGCCCAGCTCCAGCTCCAACCGCGCCACCGGCGCCCGGGGAGGAGACGCTTCCAGGCGAGCGATCAACAGGCGCTCGATGGCCAGGCCCTCGGAGGTCGGTTCGGGCAGTGGCTGGTCTATCGTGACCGAGGCCGGCACGTCGCCGACCGAGAACGAGCGATCCAGCTCGAGCGTCAACCGAGCCCTGGCCGTCGCAGCCCCGCGGGCCTCGAGCTGATCGCCGAAGGCCGCGGCCAGCCGGTGCAGGACGAAGCGCAGCCCTTCGACGTCCGACACGGGCGGGTCTATCGGCAGGGCCAGGGCCAGCCGCTCCGGGGCGCGATACGGCCGGAACGGATCCGTTTCTTCGCCCCGAGCGCGGGCATGCAGCCATTCTCCCTCCGGCCCGAACCGGGCCACGACCGCCGAGCGCGGCAACTCGGCGACCTGGCCGATGACGCGCAGCCCAAATCGGTCCAGGCGGCCGCGCACCTCCGGGTCCCGACTCAACATGGCCGCGGGAAGCGGCGCGAGGAAGGCCGCGTCGGCGCCGGGCTCGACGGCATGAAGAGAAACCGCGCCACTCCCAAAAGTGGTCGCGCCACTCGCCGAGACGGCCGCCGCGCTTGGCGCGTTCGACGAGCCGCCGGTGCCACTCACCCTCCCCGCCAGAGAGGCTGCCACCGCGGCCGCGAACCGCGTCCCACCGATCCCCGCCAGAGGCGGCCCGGGCAGGATCCCCGACAGCGCCTCCCCGACTCGTCGAACCAGCATCAGCTCCGGTCCCCACAATCGCTCGAGGCCGTCCAGCTGCACCTCGACTCGCCCGAAACCCGGCCGCGTTGGGTCTATCTCGGCCGCCACGCCCGGGCTGAAGCCGGCCAGTCGATCGAGCGCGGCCTTCAGGGCCTCGGCATCATCCGCCGGTTTCGGATCGAGGAAGAGCGCCTCCGGAGCGAGTCTATGAGCCGCCCCGAGCGGCATCCCGGGCCGAACGCCCAGCTCGAGCGCCCAGCGGCTCGCGTCCAGGACCGGGCCGTCCGTCCACGGCCTGCCGCCCAGGACGATAGGCGCCGCCCCGAATGGTTCGGAAGCCCTGCTGCGGGCCAGTCGAATGAGAAGGTGAGGCCAGTGGAGATGGAGAAGTCGCATCGCGAGAAACCGGAATGATGGACAAGGGAAGGGGCGGTGAGAGCCGAGCCGCCGAAGCAGGACCGCTCGGCCTGTAGCGCCCGGGCGGCGCCACTCCTGCCGGCTGAGCCGCAACCGTGCCGGCGACGATCAATCGGCCTGGAGCCGGCGCGGTCTCCCGCAGGAGATCTCGCCGCGCCAGACACGCGTCGCGCAAACCTCCCTCCGCATACAGGATCCGCAACTCCGCGGCCCGGCCGGGCGGCCCATGCCTGTCCCTCGCCACGCGGACTTCTGTTCGCTGGCCTACAACGTCTCTACCCAGGCGAATCCACGCCCTCCGGCTCAGCTCCAGCCGCAACGAGGCGACCTGGGCAAGAGCGCCGGCCAGAGGGGATGGAAGGTTCGGTGGCTCCAGAACGATCAGCTGAACGGCGGCTCGACGAGCCAGCGCCGCCAACCGGCCGAATCGCTCCGCCAGAGCTGAGGCTGGGATTCGGGCTCCATCCAGGGCCCGGGACTGCAAGTCCAGCAGCAGCAGGTCGACGGCTCGATCCTGGAGGAGCATCGCCGCCATGGCCAATGCCTCCTCGAGCGACACGGGCGTCAGGACGACCAGCCAGTCGAGTTGAACGCCTCGAGTCACCGCCTCGACCGGGTCCAAGCTCCCGGCCAGATCAAGGTAAGCCGCTATTCCGCCGGCAGCCTGGGCCTGGGCAACGGCCTGGAGTGCGAGTGTCGTCTTGCCGCTGGTCCCGTCGCCGTGCAGTGCTGTGGTGGCGGCACGTGGCAACCCACCCAGCCCGAGAATCGCGTCCAGCGCCCGGAAGCCGGTGGGTATCGCCCGATCCGAAGGCCCTGGAAGCTGACCGGTCCTGCCCGGCAGCCCTTCCGGATCGAAGGCTGGGCTCGGCCGTAGCGCCACCGCCAGTGCTCCGTCCACCTCCAATCGACCCCGCTGGGACGCGTCGCCCGAGGCCACACCCCAGCGCGGAGCTGCCCCGCCCCAGCGTTCCTGGAGGGACGTCAAAGCGGCTTGAACGTTCGGGGAGGGGTTTGGCATGGGCCACAAATGATAGAACGAATGTTCTAATAGTCAAGGGATAAGACCCTCTCGCGCGACCCGGGTACACACGTTCCTACCCACGTTTTCGCGCCGCCGGTTCCGTTGCTTCTCCCGCGATTCCGATCCTCCGCGAGTCCGGGTGGGCGGCCCCGATGCCAGCCGACCCTGACAGATTCCAATCCCTGTAGCACCGGTCCGGTCCATGAGCGCTCGAGACGCCCCGGCCAGGCTCCGAGCTCCCGAGTCGACCCTGCTTCCACGCTCAGCCAGGCACCCGACCACCGCGCCGGGAGCCACCGAAGCCTCGCCGGGCTCCGAACTCTCGGACCCGTGCCACCCCGGTTGGAATGTGGCAGGGATGTCGACCGAAGGGCCACGGGCGCCCCCGCGGCGCGAGCGAGGCCGGGCGCGCGGGGGGCGGCGCGGCGCGGGCGGGGCGGCGCGGGCGGGGCGCGGGCGCGGCGCGGGGGCGCGGCGAGGCACGGGCACGGCGCCACCGCCACTCCCCCGATCCATTCCTGACGCAAGATGTCAGGATCGGCCACTAGTCTTCTTCATGCGCCGTTGCCGTCGAGGGGGTCGCGGCGGCTCCGGCGAACCGGCTCGAACGGGTCCGACAGCGGGCCTCGGCTGAGCTAAAATCCCTCCCTTCCTAGCGTCAGCCCAGGAGCAATGCGTCTGTCGTGGCCCTGATCGAAGCGAGCGGTCTGACCAAGCAGTTCCGCCAGGCCGTCAAAGAGCCCGGACTGGTCGGCTCGCTCAAGCACTTCTTCACCCGCCAGTACAAGGACAAGGTGGCCGTCGACCACATCGACCTCAGCGTGGAGGCCGGGGAATCGGTCGCCTATCTCGGGCCCAACGGCGCGGGCAAGTCGACCACGATCAAGATGCTGACCGGCATCCTCGTGCCCACGTCGGGCAGCCTCACCGTGAATGGCCTGGTGCCGCATGAGAAGCGGCAGCAGAACGCGCGCAACATCGGCGTCGTCTTCGGCCAGCGGACCCAGCTGTGGTGGGACATTCCGGTCATCGAGTCGTTCAACCTCGCACGCGACATGTACGAGATCCCGGCCAAGCGGTACAAGGAGAACCTCGCCCAGTTCATTGAGATTCTGGGCCTGGACGAGTTCATCAACGTCCCGGCCGGCAAGATCTCGCTCGGGCAGCGGATGCGCGCGGACCTGTGCATGGCCCTCCTCCACGACCCCAAGACGCTCTACCTGGACGAGCCGACCATCGGCCTGGACATCGCGGTCAAGGACAGCATCAGGCGCTTCGTCCGAAGCCTGGTCGTCGACCGCGGGACCACGGTGATGCTGACGACGCACGACCTCGGCGACATCGAGGACATCTGCAAGCGCATCGTCATCATCGACAAGGGCAGGATCATCCACGACGGCGACCTGGCCAAGCTGAAAGACACGTACGCCCGCGATCGAGTCATCCACTTCCAGCTGGCCCGACCGCCCGAATCGATCGAACCGATCTGCGCCGGTCTGCCGGCCTGCGATCTGACGCCCGACGGGATGCGCCTGTCCGTCCGGTTCGACCGATTCCGGTTCGCCGCGGGCGAGATCGCCGCCGCCGTCATGGCTCACGTCGAGGTCGTCGATTTCCGTATCGACGAGCCCGAGGTCGAAGACCTCATCCGGCGGGTCTACCTCGGCCAGCTCAGCCTGGGGTCGGTGGCTGCGGATGCGGGCGCGGGCGAGGCGGCGGACCTGGTGGAGGCCTGACGTGGGCCGCTACCGCAAATACCTCTCGATCGCGCGGACCTCACTCTCCGTCACCTTCGTGTACCGGGCGGGCTTCGCCCTGAACATGATCGGGACGATCTTCTATGTCGTCGCCATGTTCTATCTGTGGCAGACGATCTTCCTGGGCAGTCCGGGCGCGCTCGGCGGGTTCACCTGGCCCGAGATGAAGGCCTACCTGCTCGTGTCGTTCCTCCTCAACTCGCTCATGACCTGGTTCGCGGAATGGAACATGAGCATGGACATCAGGGAGGGTCGCGTGGCCACGGACCTGGCCCGGCCGATGGACTTCCAGGCGTCGCGGCTGGCCGCCGCTCTGGGGCCCGTGCCGTTCGAGTTCTTCTCCGCGGTCGTCGTCGGGGCCATCGTCGCCACCGTCTTCGGCGGGATCGCCCTCCCGGCCGATCCGCTCCACCTCGCCGTTTTCCTGGTCAGCGCCGCGCTGGCGACACTGATCAAGTTCGGCCTGGTCTATTGCGTGTCGATGACCGCGTTCTGGACGACCGGCATCGACGGCATCATGGTCGGCCGCGTGGCCATCCAGAACATCTTCTCGGGGGCCCTGATTCCGCTGGTCTTCTTCCCGGACTGGCTCAGAGCCATCGCCGCCATCCTGCCGTTCCAGGGCATGGTCTCGACCCCGGCGCTGACCTACCTGGGCAAGATGGATTGGCCGACGACGGCGCTGATGCTCGGCGTCCAGGTGCTCTGGGCGATCGGGCTGATTCTCCTGGGCAGGCTGGTGTGGCGAGGCGCGGTGCGAGCGGTGACGATCAATGGCGGCTAGGCTCGGTCTCAGATCACGTCTTCGGGCCGCCAACCGGCTCGTCTACATCTACTTCCGCTGCCTGGGCCAGCAGATGAAGGCGATCCTCGCCTACGAGGCCGACTTCGCGGTCATGCTCGTTTCGGCCGTCATCGTGCAGGTCTCGGGCTTCCTGTTCATCTGGACGATCTTCCAGCGGATCCCGAACATCAACGGCTGGACCTTCTGGCAGGTCGTGATGATGTATGCGCTTGTGTTCGTGACCGAAGGCGTCGGATCGCTCTTCTTCGAAGGGACGTGGCGGCTGTCCGAACTGGTCTACAACGGCAAGTTTGACCAGATCCTGATGCGGCCGGTCTCGCCCATCGTCCAGGTTCTGGCCGGGGCCGTGGGGTTCAACGGCCTCGGCAACATCCTCACCGGCCTGGCCCTCATCGGTGTCGGGATCTTCAATACCCCGATCGAATGGACGCCGGGGCGCCTCCTGATGCTCGTCATCCTGATCGCGAGCGCGGCCACGATTCGCGTCGCCATCAACCTCGGCTCGGCCGCGAGCGCGTTCTGGGTCAAGGCGCCCTGGAGCATGGTGCCGATGTTCGTCCATCAGCTCGGCGAGTTCGCCAAGTATCCAATCACCATCTATTCGGTCGCGGTCCAGGCCCTCATCGTGATCGCCGTCCCGTTCGCGTTCGTGAGCTTCTTCCCCACGGCCTTCATCTTCGGGGTGGAGGCGTGGAGCATCCAGGGGCTGCTCACGCCGCTGGTCGCGATCTACTCCGTGCTCATGGCCGTGTGGCTCTTCAACGTCGGTCTGCGCCGCTATGAGAGCACCGGCCACTGAGGCCGGCGGGTGGCTCGTGGCCGCGAGTTTTGGCCGCCAGCCAGGGCTGAGGTTCCGGGGTTCGCGTCGCGGAGGCTGTGCTAGACTCCCCACTCGCGTGGGGATGTAGCTCAGCTGGAAGAGCACCGCGTTCGCATCGCGGGGGTCAGGGGTTCGAGTCCCCTCATCTCCACCACCCCCCGACGCTGTGCCTGGCGATTGCGGCGGTTGCGGCCGCCCGGCCAGTTCCACGGCGCGGTCCAGCGTTTGGCTGACGGCCCAACTGGTGGGCCAATCCGCACATGGCGACGGCGGGGCGACGTGCCGCTCCTAAAGTCGCCGGCATGCGACATCGAGTTCCCGGGCTGGCGTTCTACGCGCTGATGGCGCTGGTTGTGGCGGTCATCGGCCACAACCTGGTCTTCCTGTTGACGTACGGGTCCGACTACAGCCTGGCCCTCGCTCGAACGGGCCACGACGGCCGCTGGGGCGAGACAGCCCGTGCCATTCTGGCCGCGGGTGTCGCCCTCGCGCTTGCGGCGAGCCTGCGCCTGGTCCATCTGAATCGGCTCGTCGAAGGGCTCCGGGCGGGCGGCGCAGGGAGCCTCTCGGGCCGCAGCTACGCACGGACGGTCCTGTCTCTATGGGCTCGGCTCTACCTGGCCTCGACCCTGCTCTTCGTTGTGCAGGAGAACTACGAGCGCTGGGCCGTCGGGGTTGGATTGCCCGGTCTATCGGTGCTCGGGCCGATCGGCTACACCGGCCCCCTCGCCGCCTTCCTGGTTGTCAGCCTGCTTGTCGCATCGGTCGCCGGACTCTTCAAATGGGGCATCTCGGCTCTCGAGGCCCGAGTCGCAGCGACCAGAAGCCGGGTCGATCACGTCGTGCGGCAGGCGATCCCGCTGTCGACAGACTCGGATCGACCGGCGATTTCCTTCCTCTGGCGCGACGGCGCCGGACGAGCGCCACCGGATCCCCTGCCCGCGTAGGCCGCGCCTATTCGGCTGTCGGCCGGCCGGAACAGCCATCAAGGCCGCACAGTGCAAGGGGTTCCAATGCGCCTCAGGGTGGGCGGCACCGCAGTTGCCGCCGCGTTCATGCTGGCGCTGGTCGTGTCGTCGAGTGCCAGCGCCCACGTAGTCAAACAGGTCGGATCCTTCAGCGTCGCCGTGGGCTGGCTCCACGAGCCAACATACGTGGCCGTCGAAAACGCGGTCCAGGTCATAGTGAACGACTCGGCCGGCCAGCCGGTCAACGACCTGCAACCGGGCGATCTTCAGGTCGTCGTCTCGACAGCGGGCCAGCAAACGGCGGCGCTGCCGTTGCAGCCGTCCTTCGATCCGGACACCGGGCTCGGCACGCCGGGCGAATACACGGCTTCTCTCATCCCGACACAAGTGGGCGATTACACGTTCCACCTCACGGGCTCGATACACGGCCAGGCGGTCGACGAGACGGCGACATCGTCCGACCAGACATTCGACAGCGTCACGACGGGCACGGACGTCCAGTTCCCGGTCAAGCTTCCCGCTTTGGGCGACCTGTCGACGCTCATCCAGCGGGTCGACGGCCGCGTGGCAACGACGAACGCCGCCGTTACGCAGGCGCAGCAAGCCGCTCGCCAGGCCACCGACGATGCCAACCGCGCCCTGCTGGCGGGTGTTCTCGTCGGCGGGTTCGGCATTCTGCTAGGCCTCGCGGGCCTTATCGCCAGCTTGCGCGTCGCGAGGCGACGGACCTAGCCATGCGCGGGGCGTTCATCGCCACGTTTGCGGCGCTCTTCCTCGGAGCGCTCGCGGTGCAAACCGCGAGCGCTCACGCGCTCCTGCAATCGTCCGATCCGGCGCGCAACGCGGTCGTCAAGGTGGCGCCCGCGCTGGTGACCCTGACCTTCACCGAAACGCCCGACCCAAAGCTGTCTTCGGTCCGGGTTCTGGACAGCGCCGGCGCGGCCGTGACCAGCGGGCCGCTGTCCTCCGTGGCGGGCCACCCCACCGAATTGAGCATCGCCCTGGGGTCGTTGCCGGACGGCGTCTACACGGTGGCCTGGCGAACCGTTTCCGCGGTCGACGGTCATCTCGCGGCCGGCTCTTATGCCTTCTCGGTTGGCGCGACCGCTCCGCCCACGGGCTCGACCGCGACCGAATTGGAGAACCTCCCGGGGGCCGCGAGCGCATCGGCCGGCGTCGTCGTTGGCAGATGGATCTTGTACGTGGGCCTGCTCGGCCTGCTGGGTGCGGCCTTCCTGGGTTCGGTGCTACTCGGGAGTGGACTCAGGCTGCCGCTGCGGCTGGCAACGATCGAACTCACCGTTTCGATTGTCGGGACCGTGCTCCTGATCGGCTTCCAACTCGCCGACGCGGGCGCTTCGCCGGCAGACCTGCCGGGGACGAGTATCGGAGACGCTGCGGTCCTGCGGCTCGTGCCTCTGCTACTGGCCGCTGCTCTTCTCCTGCCGGCCTTTCGTGCGTCCGAACGAGTCGCCCGAGTCTTGCTTGCCGGCACCGGCGCGCTTGCCGCCCTGACGCTCCTGGTGGAGGCGACGCTGAGTCACGCCGCTTCGGAGCCGAACCCGCAGGCCGAAATTGCCCTGCAATGGCTTCATCTGGCCGCCATCGGGCTGTGGCTGGGCGGCCTGATGGCTCTACTTACGCAGCTTCGCGGTCCGGTGGCTCCCGCCAAGGCGGACGTCGCTCGGCGATTTGCGGTTCTGGCCGGGCTCGGGTTGGCCGTTGTCGCCGTGACCGGCGTGCTGCGCTCCGTCGCGGATGTGGGCACGCTGGACGCGCTGGTCTCGACGGACTTCGGCCGCCTGGTCCTGCTCAAGATCGGCCTGCTGGCGCCGATCGCCGCCCTGGGCGCGCTCAATCACTTCCGCAACGTCCCGCGCGCCGCCGGCGACCCGCGACCGCTGCGGCGCACCGGTTCGACTGAACTCGCCCTAGGCGCCGTGACGCTGCTCGTCGCGTCGATGCTCGTCAACGTCGCACCACCCACGGAGGTCGCCTATGCGGCCTCGGGCGGCGCTCAATCGGCGGCCGCGCCTGCGGCGATCGCAACGCCCGTGCCGCTCCTCGTGACCGGCTCCGACTACGGGACGACGCTTCGCCTCGTGTTGGCGATCTCACCGGGCATCGTCGGCAGCAACGAGTTCTCCGTTCGAATCACCGACTACGACACCGGCACGCCGGTGCCCGCGACCGCCGTCCGGCTTACGTTCAAGCTGCCCCAGCGGCCCGATATCGGATCGTCGACGCTCGAGTTGCTGCAGGCGGCGCCGGGCGTCTTCGCCGGCACAGGCTCGAACCTCTCGATGGCCGGAGGCTGGCTGGTCTCGGCCCTGGTAGCCGAACCGGCGACATCGGTCCAGGTTGACCTCCAGGTAGCGGTGCAAGCCGCGCCTCTGCAGATCGACGTAAACCGCATTCCGGGCTTACCGACGATCTACACGGTTCATCTCGGCAGCGGGCGGACGGTCCAGGTGTACCTGGATCCGGGGACGGCCGGCGCGAACCAGCTCCACGCCACCTGGTTCGACGCGGCCGGCAAGGAAATGCCCGTGTCGAACGTGGCGATGTCCGCGCTCGGCTCGTCCGGTGGATCGACCTCCCTCCCACCCCAGATCCTCGATTCCGGTCACGAGGCGGCGCCTGTCCAGGTCGCCGCGCTCCCGGCCACGTTCTTGATCACCGCAACGGGCCCCGACGGCGCCGAGCTGCGGGTCCAACTCCAGATCGATCAAAGCTCATGAGGTGCCCCGTGCGTTCCACCTGGCTGAAGCGGCCGCTGGCCGCGACCATGGCGATCTTCCTGGTCACCGCCTGCGGTTCGGGCGGCCCGACGGCTTCGCCAACCTCGACCGGCTACGCCCCATTCGAGAGCTACGTACCCTCGGGACGCCCGTCGACGCCGGCGGTGGTGACCATCGTCTCGCCCGCGCCCAACGAGGTGATCACGGGCAACACGGTCCACGTTGTCGTGAAGGTGACCGGGGCAACGGTCGTGGACGACACCAACGAGGACATCCGACCCGACCAGGGCCACGTCCACCTCTACCTGGACAACGCCCTCTGGTACATGCAGTACAGCCTGACCAAGGACATACCGGTAACCCCGGGCACGTACGTGCTGAAAGCGGAGTTCGTCGCCAACGACCACGCGCCGTTCAACCCGAGGGACTGGTCGACCCAGCTCTTCTTTACGGTCAAGTGAGGATTCGATCGATGTCCGGACGCTTTGGTCACAGGCCATCTCTTCCACTGCCGCTCCGTTTCGGGGCGGTCGTGGCGGTCACCGCTCTGCTCGCCGGCTGCTCGAGCGCGGCCGCGGTGCCGGCTGGTTCCGCGGCGGGTCCCATACACGTCGGCGTCGTTCTGCCGCTCAGCGGCATGCCGGCCGAGCTGGCCGGGCAGGAACGTCTCGGAGTCCAGCTGGCAGCCGACCTCGCGAACGCCGACGGAGGGGTTCGGGGACGCCAGATAGCCCTCGACGTCTACGATCTCTCCGACAGCACCCAGTCGGCGGCCGTGGTCGGACAGATCATGGCCGACGGGGCATCCGTCGTGATCGGCTCGTACGCGTCCGATCTGTCGATATCGGTCAGCGCGGCGGCCGCGAGTGCCGGGCTCGTCTACTGGGAGTCCGGAGCCGTGGCCGACCAGCTCACCGGGCGCGGCCTGCCCCTCGTCTTTCGAGTCGGAGCCGACGGAGCGCGCCTCGGCGCCAACTCCGCCGCGTTTGCTTCCACTGAACTCGCGCCGATGCTCGGAGTGCCGCCGTCGAGCTTGCGGGTGACGATCGTTGCCGCCACAGACGACTACGCCCGTTCTGTCGCCGATGCGGCGCAGGCCGGACTCGCGAGTTCCAGCGCGGTGCTCGCCGGCCGGATCGACTACTCGCTCTCGGTGCCCGACTGGCCGGCCGTCCTTCAGAAGCTGGTCGCGTCCCGGCCGGACGTGGTGATCCTGGCCGCGCACATCCTGGACGGCGAGGCGTTCAGACGGGCGATGATCGCGGCCGGCGTTCATGTGGGCGCCCTGATCGGCTCGACGATGGCGCAGTGCGTCGGCGATTTCGGCGAGGAACTCGGCGCGGACGCGATCGGCGTGTTCGCGTCGGACCGCCCGACCGGCGGCTTCAATCCCTCGGCGCTCCAGCCGGCGGCCCGGACCGTCTACGACCGCTTCGCGGCCGAATGGGCGAAGACCTACTTGCTGGCGTCACCGACCGAAGAGGGGCTGGCCGGCTTCACCGCCGCCTGGGCGCTATTCCACGACGTACTACCGGCTGCCTCGGGCCTCGATCCGGCGTCGATAGCCGCCGCGGCTCGCGCGGTCGACCTTCCAAACGGCAGCCTCCCCAACGGATCCGGCTTGAGGTTCTCTACCGACCCAAACAGGCTCGGTCAAAACGAGCTGGCGGCAGCGGTGGTCTGGCAGTGGCAGGCCGAGACGCCAGCGTCGAACCCGCCGCCCGCTTCGGGAAACGTCGCAACCCCAAAGAGCGTGACCGTCTGGCCCGCCGAATTCGCCGGTGGAGCGATCGATGGCTCTCTCGTGCCGCTGCCTCGATGACGGCACTCGCATGGCACGACCGAAGCCGTGCCGCCACCGGAGCGTTGGCCGTTTGCCTGGGTCTCGGCGTCGCGGTCGCCGTTCGCTGGCAGCTGTTCCGCACCGGAGCGCTGGACGGAGTCACGGAAGGGTTCATCTTCGGCCTGGCCCTTCTTGTCGTGGCGGGAGCCGGCGGGCTGAGAGCCTCTTTGCCGGCCCCAGCACCCGTCGCCGCCGGCCTGGCGGCGGGCGGCGCCCTCGTCGGCGTCTCGGTCCTGGCTCGCTGGCCAGTGGCGCCGCTCGTTCTGGGCCACGCCGCGGCGTTCGTTCCGTGGATTGCCGTGACGACGCTGGTCGCCACCGCCGAGGAGCTCGTCCTGCGCGGCACGCTCTGGCGCTGGGCCGCCGCGGCCGGGGGCGACGGTGCCGCCCTGCTGATCACCAGCGTCCTCTTCGCCCTCATCCACGTTCCCGTGTACGGCTGGCACGTGGTCCCGCTCGACTTCGGCGTGGGACTCTGGTTCGGGGGATTGAGACTCTGGTTCGGCGGTCCAACCGCCCCCGCCGCGGCCCACGTCGTGGCCGATCTCGCGACGTGGTGGCTGTGATGGCCGGGCGACGCCTCGCGCTGGCGGCGCTCGTCTGCGGCTTTGCGGTAGTGGTCGCGGCGCAGCGTCTGGCCCCGATAGCCGGGCCGCCGTTGTACGACGGAGTCGTGGTGGAGGACCCATACAAATGGCTTTCGCCGCCTTCGGGATTCCAGGGCGGCGCACAGTCCGCAGCCCAATCCGGGCCCATCCAGGGTGGGCAGAGCCCGAACCTGTCGGTCGGGACCCCTGAGCAACCGCCCCAGGCCCAGGTATTCGCGGGTCAGACATATCTGGTCATGCCTCCCGGGACGACCTCCATCGACGTGTCGATCGAGCCCGTGCCGCCGGCGGCCGAGCCTTCGGACGGAGTGATCGCAGGCAACGTCTACCGCTTCTCGCTTACAAACCAGAGCGGCACCGCGGTCCGGGGCGAACCCAGCGGCGGCGTCACGATCGTCCTGCGAGGCCCGCCGAACTTGCCGTCGGCAACGATCGAGCGGCTGGCCGGCGGAAGTTGGACCCCACTCCGAACCGATCCCGCGGGCACAGCCCACATGTTCACCGCGGTCGTGACCGATTTCGGCGACTTCGCCCTGGTCGCGCCTCCGGGCTGGGAGCCAGCCCCGCCGGCAGCGACGGCGCCTGCCAACGTCGGCCCGGTGGCCCCGGCGGCATCGACGACTCCAACGACGGCCAATCCGTCCGAGAATCCCTCAGGATCGGGGTGGCCCGTTGTGGTTATCGCCGTCCTGGCTCTCGGTCTCGTCAGCATCGCCGGCCTCCTTGCGTTCTTCTGGCTCCGCGGCAACCGGCCAAGACCGGCCGATGGGCCTCGACCGCGACGGCAGACGCCCGACCGGCCGAGGCCACAACGACCGGTTGGGTCCAAGCGCCGGCGGCATTGACCAGCTTCGGTTGACCGGTTCAAGGGCCCGAGGCGCGGGTGCTAGCTCCGCGTCGCGGACCAGTTCCCTCGAGACGGCTTAGCGCTCGCCATGTGCGGCGCCACCCTGGGAATCGCGCTCGCCGTCCGTGGCGTTCTGGTCCGGCCGCTCGGGACGGCTTGAGGGCAATTACCCGCTGGTTTGGCGTTGCGGTCAGGCGTCTCTGGATAGCGCGGTGCCGTGCACAGTGTTGTCTGGGTGTGTGATTCCATGGAAGACAGCGGCTTGGACAACGACCGTTCCCCGATCACCGTCGGTGATGCCGATCAAAACGCGGCCGATGCCGATCAAAATGCGGCCGATGCCGATCAGACTGCGTCTGATGCCGATCAGACTGCGTCGGAGACGGACACCGCGAGTGCCGCCAGCGATCAGCTTGCGGCAGACAGCGACCAGGAGATCGCGGACCACGAGCACCTGAGTGGCGATGCGGGGGCAACTCCGGAAGGCTACGAGGCCTCGCGTCTGGCCCGCCAGGCCAGTTCGGCCAGCCGGCTGTCGGCGCACGTCTCCCGTACCTGGAATGCTCGCTCGCGTCGTGGCACCTCAACGAAGCGAGACACGACTGCGGCGGAGCGCGATGCGACCGCGCGAAAGCGCGACGAAGAGGCGGAAGCACTAACGCGAGCACTTGACTCGTCGCACGATTCGCTCAGGTTCAAGCTCGAGGCGATCAGGTTGCAAGCGGCCGTCGATCGCGAGCGGGCAGCGGCGGATCGGCTCAAGGCTGCCGAAGATAGATCCGAGGCCGCTCGTGAACGCGAGCGGCTGGAAGCCGAATTGCAGACTGCCCACTTGGACGATCTGACGGGGGCCTACCGCCGTGAGACCGGCTGGCTCGCCCTGAGGCATGAGATGGATCGGGCCCGGCGGGCCCACGGCTGCCTCGTCGTCGCCTTCGTCGACATCGACGGGATGAAGGCCGTCAACGACAGTCAGGGCCATGCAGCCGGCGATCAAGTGCTTCGAACGCTGGTCTGGACCATTCGATCAAATCTGCGCTCGTTCGACCCGGTGGTGAGATACGGCGGCGACGAGTTCGTTTGCGGCATCAGCGGCGTCGAGGTCGCGGACGTGGAGCGCCGCTTCCAAGCCATCGACCGGATCCTTCAGAGCGAGGCCGGCGTGGGGATAAGCGTCGGTCTGGCCGGCTTGGAGCCCGACGACACACTCGAGCGCCTGACCGCCAGGGCGGACGCGGCATTGCTCAAATCCAAGAAGAAGCGCCACGGCTAGACGCGATCGCCCCGCCCGGAAGTGGCGTCTGATCTAGTGGGCGATCTCCCAAATGTGGCCACCCGGGTCGCGGAAGCTCGCCGTCCGAATGCCCCACGGCCAATTCATGGGCCCGTTCAAGAGCTTGACCCCGCTGGCGATGAGCTTCTCGCACATTGCGTCCACATCGTCGACGTTCACCGTCAACTGGAGGCGGACGCCGGCTTCTGGGCTTGCCACGGCGGCTGGCGCGACGAGCTCGTATGAGGCATCGACCTGGAGCAGGTTGACGAGCGTGCTGCCGAAGTTGAACACCGCCGAGGCGTCGTCCTCGAAGTGGATCGGCAGTCCGAAGACCTTCTCATAGAACGCCTTGGTCACCTTCAAGTCCTCGACGAACAGCGTAATGGCGTAGATGCCTTTCGGCCACGACTTCATACGGGCAACCTCCTTCTGTTGGTGAGCGGCGAAACAAACGTCCATATCGTCGGACCAGATTCTCCTTCGCCTGCGACCTTATGTCGCGCGGGTGAACCGTCGCTCCCTGTACCGAGTCGGCCAGGAGCGCCTGGTGTTCGGGGTCGGCCCCATTCGGGCGGCTTACAATCGGCTCGGGCATGCGGACGCCATTTCGACCCCCACTGGGGTCTCGAGGCTTGACAAGACGCTATGGGATCTAGTGGGCCAAGGTTCCGGCTATGTGGGAATGGCAACCACGTTCGTGGGCGCCGCAACCGCGTTGGAAGCGCCGTTGACGTTGGTGATGTCGAAGCTGTAGCCGAAGCTCCCGCCTCCGCCTCCAGAGGTCGCCGAGAAGCCGTAGATGCCGCTGACCGGGTAGTCGCCGTCCATCGCCACCCATAGTTCGGCGTGGAAGCCGGCCGGGTTGCCAGTCACTCCCTGGTACAGGCTCCCCAGGGACGAGTCTCCCTTGTAGTGGACGCACTGGATGCCGTTCTTCGACTCGTCGCCCGCTTCCTTGAAGTCGGCCGCGTTGGCGTCGAACCACACTTCGTAGTTCTTGCCGGGGAGCAACTCCGTAAGGGACGAATCGGTGGGATCCATCGAAGTCCAGGTGGTGCCGTCGAAAGAGGTCCAGGCCTCGCTGCCGACCAGGACGTACTTGACGCCGAATGCCGTGAGGGACAGCGACCGGGCCGGCTTGTTCACGACCACTCCGTCTATCGACACGGTTGCGCTGGCGACCGGCGTTGCCTCGCCGGGCCCCGATGCGCCGGCCAGCGACTCGGTGAACCTGTAGCTGGTCAACGAGTCGAGATTGCTCGAAAGGCCCGACACGAGCGCGCCGCCGCCGGTTGTCGCGGGGTTGGCGGCACCACTCGAGACTGGACTCCGGCCGGAGGAGGAACTGCCGCAAGCGCCGACAACGAGGCCGATGGCGATGCCCATCGCGACCAGACCGCGACTGCTTCGTCCGGCCGACGCCATCGCTCCTGCCGCCCTGCCCTTCGTCCCTTGAGGGTTCAGGCGCCGGTTACGTTCTCGGGGGCCGTGACGGCGTTCGCCGGGTCGTTCACCTTCGTGAGGTCGAACACGATCTCGTACGCCACGGTGTCGTCGGCCGCCTTGGCCGTGACCGCGACGCGGACCGGGTAACCGCCGTCGCTGGCGAGCCAGATGTCCGCGGACCAGGTCGCGTTGTCCACGCCGGCGACCGAGCCGAGTTCGGCCAGAGTCGAGTTGGTGGCCTGGTAATGGTCGGCCTCAACGCCGTTCTTGGTCTCGGTGCCAACCATGTCATAGCCGGAGGGCGAGGGGTTGAAGCCCGAGTAGATGGAGGCCGGCGTCCACTGGGCGGTCAAGCCGTCACCCTGCATGTCCGTCTTGGTGAAGCTGCCGTTGCTGCCCATGTCGATGTAGTCCGCGCCGCCGGTCTCGACGATGTGGAGGTCGCCGATGGTGACGTCGGTGCTCTTGTCGGGCTTGAGAATGACAGTGCCCGTAACCGGGTACGCGGCGTTGGCGGATGGGGCTCCACCGACCGAGGCGTACATGTCGTCGAACGAGCCGCCGGCCAGGGTCATGCTGAACTGGTAGCTGCTCAGGTTTGCCATGGCGTCGGCGGCGCCGTCAAGCCTTGGGCCGGTCTGGGCCGACGGGCCCTCGGTGGCCGGCGCCATGGTGGAGGTATCCGCGCTCGTGGCGCCGGTAGGGGCTGAGGACGGCGTCGCGGAGTCGCCGGAGCACGCCGACACGGCAAGGACGACCGCGGCGGCGAGGATCAAGATGCCGCGGCCATGCCGCGGGGCAACCTGGAACACGTCTACCTCCGCTTATCCATGGCGTTCCATGGAACTCGTCTCGCCCGAGATCCGGTGCTCTTGACGCCGGTGGTAAGGCCGGCTTCGGTCCAAGGTATCACGATGACTCGTCTCCGCCCAATCGTGAGGACGCGGCGCCGGGCGGCTTTGGGTCGGAGGGCGCTGGGTCGTCGGGTCACCGGGTCGTCGGGTTGCGGAGCCATGTGGCGGCGCCTTGCCGCGCAGGGCCGTCCGTCGCGCGGCGCGAGCCAATCCGCCCTCGGAAGGCGCGGCCTTGACGGCCCGGCGAGGCTCCATGCATCATTCCGGCATGAACTCGCGCCGACTTACCTGCCTCTGTCCCCGGCGGCCCTGCCGTTAGGAGGTAGCCGGCTGCTTCGCGCTCCCAATGGGAGCCCGCCGAGTCGCTCCAGGGGCCGCGGTCCTGACCAGGAACCGCGGTTTTTTGTTTCCTCCTCACGGACGTGCCGCTCTACACGGCGGGCGCGCTTTCCGGCGCGCCACTCTCCCGGCCCTCGCTCGGACCGGGACCGCGTTCGCACTACCCCTCACCAGCTCCGAGGTTTCGATGGTTCTCCCGCCTAGATCAGACACTCGCGGCAAGGCAGCCCGGATACCGAGCGATCCGCTGGATGGGCTGGCCTCTCGCCTGTACGGCGTCCTGGCCGACGGCCGCGGCACGCGCCTGGCCAAAGTCCGGGTCGCTGCCTGGATTCGCGGTGTCATGGACACTCTCTTCCCCCAGACGGCAGAGCAGGCGCCGGCCACGAAGGGTGAGGTGCGCGACGCCCTCGACGCGTCGGCGGCCGAACTCCGGTCCCTCCTGCGGCCGCTCGAGGATGAGATCGAAGATCCGGCCGAGATCGCGGCCGCCTTCTTCAGGTCGCTGCCCGAGATACACCGCCAGCTCATGATCGACGCCACCGGCATCGAACGCGGCGATCCCGCGGCCGAGAGCGTGGACGAGGTCATCCTGGCCTACCCGGGCTTCCTTGCCATCGCCGTTCATCGGATCGCGCATCGGTTCGTCGAATTGGGGGTGCCTCTCCTGCCGCGCGTGCTGTCCGAGTGGGCCCACGAGCGGACCGGCATCGACATCCACCCCGGCGCGACGCTGGGCCACCCGGTGATCATCGACCACGGCACGGGCATCGTCATCGGCGAGACCGCCGTGATCGGCAACAACGTGAAGCTCTACCAGGGCGTGACCCTGGGCGCGCTATCGGTCAACAAGGCGCTCGCATCCACCAAGCGTCATCCCACGATCGAGAACGACGTCGTCATCTACGCCAACGCCACGATCCTCGGCGGCGAGACCGTCATCGGTCGCGGCAGCGTCGTGGGCGGCAACGTCTGGCTCACGGCCAGCATCCCGCCCAATTCCATCGTTTACCAGCGCAGCGAGGTCCACGTCCGGCAGGGCCGGGACGACTTCGAAGCGCCCGACTTCGTCATCTAGCCTCCGCACCCTGCTCAGCGTGGCCGGCCCGGCCGCGTGCGTCCCATCACTATCAGGAGATACTCCCGTGGCAAAGGCCAACACAGTCCTGGACACCATCGGCGACACGACCGAACTCCGCATCAACAAGCTATTCGACCCGCGCGTGGAAGTGTGGGTCAAGCTCGAACGTGAGAATCCGGGTGGCTCGATCAAGGACCGCATCGCGCTGTCCATGGTCGAAGACGCCGAGAGGCGAGGCGTGCTGCGGCCGGGCAGCATCATCGTCGAGCCGACTTCGGGCAATACCGGCGTGGGCCTTGCCCTCGTCGCCGCCGTCAAGGGCTACAAACTCATTCTCGTAATGCCCGAATCGTTCTCGATTGAACGGCGCAAGCTCATGGCCGCCTACGGCGCGACGTTCGAGCTCACTCCGCGCGAGCTGGGCATGAAGGGCGCGATTGACAAAGCCCGCGAGATCGTCGATTCCACGCCCAATGCCTGGCTGCCGATGCAGTTCGACAACCCGGCCAACGTCGAAGTCCACAAGCGGACGACGGCCGAGGAGATCGCCCGCGACTTCCCCGACGGCCTCGACTACATCTTCGCCGGGGTAGGCACGGGCGGCCACGCCACCGCCGTCGGCGAGGTGCTGCGGCCGCGCTGGCCAAAGCTCCAGGTCTTTGCCGTGGAACCGGAACTCTCGCCGGTGATCAGCGGCGGGGCTCCCGGCCCGCATCCGCTGCAGGGCATCGGTGCCGGGTTCATCCCGGGCAACTTCCACCGCGATGCCGTGACCGGAGTCATCCAGGTAGCTGCGCCGGACGCCTTCTACTTCGCCCAGCGAGCCGCCCGCGAGGAGGGTCTCCTGATCGGCGTCTCGTCGGGGGCGGTGCTGGCGGCAGTGGCAAAGAAGCTGCCCGAGATCAAGGACGGCGCCAAGATCCTGGCCTTCACCTACGACACGGGGGAGCGGTACCTGTCCGTTCCGGGTCTCTTCGACGTCGAGCCCGAGGCCGTCGCCGTGGGCTGACGGCGGCCAACTCGAAACCGGCTGGACGACCGCCCTTCGGGGCGGTCGTCCAGATTCCGGG
The DNA here is from genome assembly GCA_963789725.1 of uncultured Chloroflexia bacterium. Lineage (GTDB taxonomy): Bacteria > Chloroflexota > Limnocylindria > Limnocylindrales > CSP1-4 > Fen-1039. Next base: position 114,048 of record CAWBLU010000004.1, on the reverse strand, counting down.
CCCGGCGATGGGGCCTTCATCCACGAGCGGGGCCATCAACGTTAATCGTTTAGCTCAGGGCCCTCATGCCCTCCCGATAGCCCCAGGAAGCACTGTCGCGCAAGTAATGCACGAGGGATAGTCGTGGCCGAGGCCGGAGACATATCCGGCCGGCCACTGCGTCCCAATAGGAAGTCGTCGTGCGCGAGACATTGGGCCGCCATTTCGATCTGGTGGTCGTGATCTGGGTCCTGACCCTGGCCGTCGGCTGGTCGCTGGTGACCCTGTCGAAAGCCCAGCTATCGAACGACCAGTGGTCGACGCCTCAGCAAGCCGGCCCGGCCTGGGTCATTTCAGGCGACTAGCTCCTTAGCCCCGCCGCCAACTCGCCGGCCGTCGGTGTGTGTGCCGGGCCGGGCGCGGCCGCGCAGCCGCGTAGCCCGATCTTTCCCGAGGGTTGTCCGCGCCACCCCGAGGCACGCTCTAGGCAGGGGAGGGAGCCCGGCCTCGCGCGCCCGCAAGGATCATCGCCGCGGCGGTTTGATAGCTGATGCTGCCGGTGTTGACGACGAGGTCGTAGTCGTCCGGGTCGCACCAGTCGCGGCCGTAGAGCTGCTTGATATAGGCCGCCCGGTTCGAGTCCGTCTCGTGCATCTGGCGCCGGGTGACGTCTTCGGCCAGGCCGAACCGATCCATGAGCGTCTTGAGGCGGACTTCGTCGGGGGCGCGCAGGAAGACGCGGAAGTTGTTCGACCTGTCGCCCAGGACGAAGCCTGCGCCACGGCCGACGATGACGACGTTGCCGCTCTGAGCGACCTCGCGGATAACCTGCTCGGTGAGATGGATGATCTCTTTGCGAGGATCGTAGAACGGGTCTGGGTACGGCGGTGTCCAGCCCGCGCCCATGCCCGGCTCCAGGGTCGAGAACGAACGGACGAGGCTCTCCAGTATCGTCCGGGGCCGCTCCTCTTCGGCCGCGACGTCGCTCGGCTGGAGGGAGAGCCGCTTCGCCACCTCCTCGATCAGCTTCTTGTCGACGACCTCGGCTCCGAGCTCGGAAGCCACCGTGGCCGCGACACTCGAGCCACCCGCGCCGTACTGGCGGGAGATGGTGACGACTGGCATCTCTGGCCTCCTTCGCGTCGTGGCGTCGATCACCGGCGGCCGTTCAGTGGGCTCGATCGGCGCCACTTCACTCTACGTGAGGCGTCGATCGCGCGCAAAGTGCCGTCCTGCCCGTCTCGACTGGCTGCGCGGCACGGCAGCCGCGACCTGGCTGGCCCGCCGGGCCAGGTCCGCCGGGCCCGCGCCGCGCGGTTGCTACTCTCCGACCGAGAGCGCCCCGTGCAGCTCCATCGAATGCTCTCGGAGCCAGCGCCGCCAGATCCGATGATCGGCCCGACGGCCGGCGACGACTTCCCAGAAGCCCGGGCCGTGGCCGAAGACGCGGAGGTGGGCCAGCTCGTGGATAACGACCGTCTCGAGAGCTTCGGGCGGCGCCAGTACCAGACGCCACGAGAAGGAGAGGCGACGCGACCTCGAACAGCTGCCCCAGCGGGTCCGCGTGTCGCGGATGCTGACCGCCGCCGGGACTACGTCCAACGCCGTGGCGTGGCGCTCGATCTCGCGGTGGATGGCGGCCCTGGCCTTCTCCTTGAGCCACGCTTCGAGGATCGTTTCGAGGCCGCGCCGCTCGGTCGCGCCCAGACGGACGACCAACTCATCGCCCGCATCGCCGCCCTCGCGACTGACGGTGGTTCGCTGCCGGGTGGGATCCACCACGACCCGCAGACGGTGGGTCTCGCCGCGGAATCGGAATTGGCCCCCGTCGCGCAGGGGTCCGAGCGCGGCGAGCTCTGCGCGCTGGCGGGTCTGGCGATCGAGATGGCCGCGCAACCACCCTTCACGCTCGGCGACGAAACTCTGGGCCAGCCGCTCGGCCTCGGCCCGATTTCGGGCCGCCCGGGCCGGCACCGTCACGATGGCCGCATGCCGGGGATCGACGGTCAGGCGGAGGTGCCGCGCGCGCGTCGATCGCCGGATCGTGCACTCGAGGCTGCCGCCGGGCAGACGTAGCGAGGCGCGCCATTCGGTCGTCGTCGGGGCCATCACCGCAAGGGTAGCGCGAGCCGGCGGAAAGGCCGGGCCCGGATCTGATGCAGGTGCGGGCTCTTGGGCCCGCGACCTCTATTGCGTCGTGAAGGTCATCGGGTCCCAATTGCCGCTGCCACGGACGCCGTAGTCGGTGAGGACGATAGTGATCGGGTGCTTGTCGGGGGTGAGCCCGGCCGGAAGCCGGACGTAGCGCCTGACGACCGACGTGGTGCTCGGATCGGATCCCTTCTCGCCGGGATCGGTGGCGATGGCCCCGCCGCTACCCGGCCACGACGCGGTCAGGGTGATGAACTCGTCGTTCAAGGCGCAACTGTTCGAAGTAAGGTCAAAGACGCCGTCCGCGTCCCCGTTGGTATAGAACAGGACGCCCTGGAAGCGCAGTTTGATATCGCCGCTGCAGCCGCTCGGCCCCTTGGCCGTGAGCTGCCAGTAGGTCGACGGGGCCGAGGTGACCAGGAGCGAGATCGGGATCTGGCTGCGCGAGGCGTCGATCAACCAGGAACCGTCAGGCTGCATTACCACGACGAAGACGCCGTTGCGAACCTGGGGTCCGGCGGTGCCCTCTCGGGGTGAGCTGTCGGTGATATCGACGACGCTAGTCTTCAAGGTGACCATGATGTCGAGGCCGGCTTTAGTGACTGATAGTCCGCCGGGTGCAAACAGCGCATTAGCGCCGTCGACGTTCCCCGCGGTGACGGCTGCGGCGAACTTGTCGAGGACGACCTTGGCCTGGAGAACGGCGTCCGCCTCTTCGAGTGAGCCCTGGGCAACCTGCGCCGCCACCGGGGCCTCAGTTTGGGCGGTGGCCACGGGTACGCCGGCAATCGATGCACCCGTGCCGATCGATGCGCCCGCCTCGATCGATAGGCCAACGGTCCAGGTCCTTTGGTTGCCCGGAACGCCCGGCGTCAGGGTGTCAGTCCAGTTCGTGAAGTGGTGCGGATCCGGCACGATCACATCGTCCAGGGTCAGCTCCGTATCGATCGTGTCGACGACGACGACCACGCCGGGTAGCCATTTGACGCCGGCCCTAAGGTCGTCGGCGGCCCTGGTGGCATCAGCCTCAGACGTCCCGGTCGTGCCGAAGTAGGTAGGCAAATAGAGGACGACAGGGCCGCTCACGGAGATGTTGACGAGGTGGACCGCGCCGGTGGCGTCCTTGCGAGCGATAGTTCTGAGCGTTTGAGCAACATGTCCGCTCACCCCCTTACCATTCCAGTTGACGGTATAGGTGATGGTGAGAGGCTCGTCTCCGGCCTGTGCCTTGGCGGCAGTGCCGGAGGCCGGTACGGTCTTCATGTCCTTGATCGAGACGGTGATCGAACCCGGCAGGTTGGCCAGGCCCATCTTGACCGCGACACTGCGCAACGTATCGCCCGAGGTGAGCATCGTGGACGCCGTGGCGTCCCGCGCGGCCATCTTCGTGACCAGGTCCTGGGCCATTTGGGCCGAACTCGATGCGGCGAGGACGACGAAGAACACGAAGGCGGCGACCGCGACGGCGGCAAAGACCCCGAGTCCGGCGAGGATCGCAAGTGGACGACGAGATCGGCCGGCTCTAGCTGGAGTAGCGGCCACGACCGGTTGACCCCAGGCGACGGGCGAGCCGTCCTGCGGCGGCGGGGGCGGCGCGAACGGAACCGGCGGCTGGGCCGGATATGGCCCCTCAGCCCACGGGGCCGGCGGAGCCGGCGGTTGAGTCGGAGAGAACGCAGTCGAGGGCGGCGGCTCGGGTGGCGGCGGGGCCACCGGCGTGGTTTCGATCGGAGTCGATGCCGGCCACGGCGGAGGCGGCGGCGTGATGGAGACCGCTGCTTCGGGCGGAGGCGGCGGCGTGATGGAGACCGCTGCTTCGGGCGGAGGCGGCGGCATGATGGAGACCGCTGCTTCGGGCGGAGGCGGCGGCATGATGGAGACCGCTGCTTCGGGCGGAGGCGGCGGCATGATGGAGACCGCTGCTTCGGGCGGAGGCGGCGGCGCACTTGCAGGCAGGCCTGCGCCGCAGGTGACACAGGCGGGGGATCCTGCGACCCAGGCAGTACCACAGGCAGGGCAGAAGCGGGGTTCCACAGCTTCCTCCCAGGCGCCGGCTACCCCCGGCGACCCGACTTCACGGATGGACGCGCACCGCGACGCACCGCCGCGAGCCCGACCGGGATGGGCTTTCGACCCTGCACCGCTCCAAGAGTATAGGTCGCCTGCGACGCTGATTTCGCGCACCAAGAGGTACCTCCGTGCAGATCAGCACCATTAGCCGCGCCCGATCGCGACGGTCTGCGGCCCGATGGCGCCCGCCGGTCGCGCAATCCCCGTCGGTTGCTGTAACATTCGCGGTCGCGTGGGGCTATAGCTCAGCTGGAAGAGCGCCTGCATGGCATGCAGGAGGTCCAGGGTTCGAGTCCCTGTAGCTCCACCAAACCCCCGGCTTTTACGAACCTCGGATGTGCGCGCCAGTTGTTGGGCCTCGATCACGATGCGGAGGAGCCGCGAGTGGGGCCGGCGGAGTGCCTGCGTCGCGTCCATGACGGGCCACCGCACACACCGCCGGGCCAACCTGCGCGCGGAGCCGTGGGCTACCGGCGCCCTCCGGTCACGTCTGGAGCTGCCGCGGGATGGCGAACGCGTTGCTGATGATCCGATAGCACCCACACGTCATCGCCTCGAGCGCGACAGGATCGCAAATCCGGATGGTTCCGCGGCGGTGGACGACGGCGCCGGACTGCTGCAGCGCTTCGAGCGCCAGTGACACCTTCGGGCGCGAGCCGCCGAGCATCTGGGCCAGGAATTCGTGGGTGCAGGGGAATTCGTCAAGCTCGACGCGGTCCCGTGTCGTCAGGAGGCAGCGAGCCATCCGGGCCTCCAGCGAATGAAGCCGATGGCAGGCCGACACCTGGACACAGTCGGCAAACCGGGCCCCCAGGTAGCGGAAGACGGCCGTTCGAAACACGGGCGTGCCGCCGATGAGGTCGCGCAAGAGGTCGGACGGCAGCTGCGTCGCCTTGCCTGCGATCAGGCAAACGATCTCCGTCGGCGCCGGTATCGATCCGAGAGCAGGCGCCAGCTCGATGGCGCCCTCGCGGCCCACGGTTGCGATCGAAGTGAAGCTGCCGAGGGGATCGGTGACGACGAGCGAGAAGATCCCGGAAAGTGGGAACGTGACCCGCTCCATCGGTTCGCCGGGCCGGTACAAGACCTGGCCGCGCGCCACCTGGAGAACCGTCAGCCCGGCCGCAATCCCATCCAGCGATGCCGTCGGCATGGCCGCCAGAAGCTTGTTTTGCCGGAGCTCGGCTGGATCTGCCATGGGTCCTTTCGCGGCCGCCTCGCCGGCCTGTCCAGAATCGGCCACAAGTCTAGGCCAGGGGCCGGGCTTGTGTTCCCCGCGGCACGGACACGGCCTGATAGCTTCGATTCGGGGTGGTGACATCCGGCCGGACGGGTCCGGCCGGCCAGTCTGACGCGTCCCATAGGAGGCTATCGATGGCTGATACCAGGAAGCTGGTAATCATGGTCACTCACGGTCCGGACCATCCGGAGATGGCAACCATCCCGTTCGTCATGGGTGGCGCCGCGGCCTCGGCCGACGTCACGGTGATCATGGGCTTCCAGGGCGAGGGCGTCCTGCTCGTCAAGAAGGGTGTCGCGGAGACCGTCGCGGCGCCGGAGTTCAAGGCGCTGGGCGAGCTGCTCAGCACGATCCGGGAGTTCGGAGGGACCTTCCTCGTCTGCGCCCCGTGCATCAAGAGCCGCGGGATCGCCGAGGACGACCTCGTCGAGGGAGCCCATGTCGTCACCGCCGGCCGTTTCGTGGCCGAGATCGTCTCGGCAACGAACGCCCTCGTCTACTAGGAGGTTTCTGATGGCAACCGTGCTGACCGAGGCCGAGGTCGCGGGTTTCGGCAAGACAACGGTCGTCGACGCGCGCGGCGTGGCCTGCCCGGGTCCGATGATCGAGGCCAAGAAGGCGATGGGCGGGATCGGCCTGGGCGGGGTCATGGAGCTCCTCTCCGGCGACTCCCAGACCAAGGAGGACATGGACTACTGGACCGAGATGGCGGGCCACGCCTTCCTGGGCGTCACACCCGCGCGTGGATACGACCGGCTCTTCATCCGCCGCGGCAAGTGACCTCGGCCGCACCGGAGAGCACGGCAACCGCGGTCTCGGCGCCTCGGGTGCTGGTCTTCTCCACGAACGCTATCTCCGACCCGGGGATCGACCTCGCGGGCAGCTTGCACATGCACTACTCGCCCGAGGTCGTGGTGATCAGCCTTCCCTGTACGAGCGCGCTCAGGCCCGACTGGATCCTGTTCGCGCTCGAACAGGGATTCGACGGCGTCTTCATCGCCTCCGACGGGGAGGAATGCGCCTACCTCTCGGATTGCGCGAAGAGGTCGGCACAGATCATGTATCGAGCCCTGGACCTTCTCGCCGAGCGCGGCATCGACGAGCGGCGGCTCAAGATGGCGGCGATCTGCTCCGTCTGCGCCGAGTCCTTCACCAGGCAGATCCGGGAGTTCACGTCCACGATCTCGGGTCTGGAGGCGGCCTAGATGGATTACGACGTCCTGGTCGTCGGCAGCGGGATCGGGGGCATGGAGTCGGCGCTCAAGCTCGGCGACATGGGGTACCGGGTTCTCGTCGTGGAGAAGGAGGCGAGCGTCGGAGGTCGGATGGTCCTGCTGAGCAAGGTCTTCCCAACCCTCGACTGCGCCAGCTGCATCGCCACGCCGAAGATGGCGGCAACCGCACATCACCCCAACGTGACGGTCATGACCGACTCGGAGGTGACCGGCATCTCGCGCGACGGCGACGGCGGTTTCCATGCCCGGGTTCACCGCAGGCCGCGTTTCGTGGATCTGTCCGCGTGTACCGGTTGCCGGCAGTGCGAGCAGGCCTGCACGGTGTCCATCCCGGACGAATGGAATGGCGAGATGGTCTCGCGGCGAGCCGCCTACATAGCCTTTCCGCAGGCCATCCCGCAGAAGGCCCTGATCGATCGTCCGGGAACGTCGCCCTGCATCGACGCCTGCCCGGCCGGCATCAAGGCCCATGGCTACGTGTCGCTGATCCGGAGCGGCCTGTACGAAGAGGCATTCCAGCTCGTACTCGAGGCGACCCCGCTCGTCGGGACACTAGGACACGCCTGCTACGCCCCGTGCGAGGGCGAGTGCACCCGAGCCGAACTCGAGGGGCCGGTCGCGATCCGGCGGCTCAAGAGGTTCGTGGCCGAACGGCATTACGCGCGCCAGAGAGGTCCGGGCATCGAGGCCCCGGAGCCCAATGGCAAGCGCGTGGCCATCGTGGGCTCGGGCCCGGCGGGCCTCACCGCGGCCTGGCAGCTGGCGCGCGGGGGGTGCGGCGTCCGGATCTTCGAAGCGGCGCCCGTGGCCGGCGGTTTCCTGCGACTGGCGATCCCGGGGTACCGGCTGCCGGTCGAGGTCGTTGAGCAAGACATAGCCAACGTGACCGCGCTGGGTGTCGAGATCTCGACGGGCACGCCGATCCAGGATCTGAACGCCCTCAAGGCCGAAGGCTACGACGCGATTCTGGTGACGACCGGAACGCCTCGGTCCAGACCGCTGGGCGTCCCGGGAGAGCGCCTGCGAGGCGTCGTTTCGGGCGTCGGTTTCCTGGGCGAGACGAAGACAGAGCGTGCGCCCGCGTTCGACGGTATGCGCGTGGTTGTTGTCGGCGGCGGGAACGTCGCCATGGACGCGGCCAGGACCGCCCTCCGCCTGGGCGCCGTCGAGACGCTGGTCGCATACCGGCGAAGCCGCGCGGAGATGCCCGCGCACCCGGCCGAGGTGGCCGACGCAGAGCGCGAGGGTGTCCGGTTCATGTTCCAGGTCGCGCCCACCGAGGTGAGTGGCGACGAACAAGGTCGCGTGGCGGAGTTGCGCTGCCGGCGCATGGCCCTCGGCGAGCCCGACGAGTCGGGGCGGCGCCGGCCCGAGCCACTGCCGGACAGCGAGTTCCCTCTGCCGTGCGACGTCGTGATCGCGGCGGTCGGGATCGAGCCCGCGACCGATTCGTTGGCGGCGTCGATGGGTACGAGGCCGGACGGCCGCGCCGCCGTGGACCCGCGCACCCTTCAGGCTGGCGTCCCATGGCTGTTCGCCGCCGGAGACGTGGTAACTGGAGCCAGCGACATCGCACGCGCCGTCGGGCAGGGGCGGCGCGCCGCGTACATGATCGATCGCTGGCTCAGCGGTCTGGACCTCGCCGCTGCCGGCGGGCCGGATGGCCTCGGCGACCAGCTGGCAGTAGTGGCCAAGGCCGACGTCCTGGCCCGCCAGAAATCGCAGTCGCGCCGCGAATCCGCGCTGCCCCCCACGAGCCTCGCCCGAGCGCCGCGTGACTTCGCCGAGCTCGAGGCGCCGATAACGGAGGCCGAGGCCCGCGCGGCAGCCGGACGATGCTTGGACTGCGGCGTCTGCTCCGAATGCCACCAGTGCGTGTCCGCCTGTCCCGCGAACGCTATCGACCTGACCATGCGCGGCGAGGATCTCGACCTGGACGTGGACTCGGTAATCGTCGCCACCGGCTACGGGCTCTTCCCCGCCGATCTCAAGCCGCAGTACGGCTACGGCCGTCTCGCCAACGTGATCACGGGCATGCAGATGGAGCGCCTCCTTGCTCCGACCCGACCATACACGAGCCTCCTTCGGCCCAGCGATGGACGGATGCCGGTGCGGATCGCCTACGTGATGTGTACCGGCTCCCGTGACGAGAGCGTCGGCAACCCGCTCTGCTCGAAGTTCTGCTGCATGTACTCGCTCAAGCAGAACCAGCTGATCATGGGCGTTCTCCGCTTCGCCGACGTGACCGTTCACTACGTGGACGTCCGAGCCGTCGGCAAGGGTTACGAGGAGTTCTTCGAGCAGGCCAAGGGTATGGGGGTCACCTTTACCAAGGGACGCGTCGCCGGCGTCAGGGAGACCGACGGCGGCAACCTCATCCTCCGTTTCGAGGACATCGACCACGGCGGCGTCCTGGCCGAAGCCGAATACGATCTGGTAGTCCTGGCTGTGGGCGTCCGGCCGAACGTCGACGTCGAGGGCATGTTCGGCAGCGAGAAGCCCAGCCTCGACGAATGGGCCTACGTCGACGAGCTCGACGAGGACTTCAACCCGGGGGCGACGAGCATTCCGGGCGTCTTCGTCGCGGGTGCGATCTCAGGTCCGCGCGACATCCCGGAATCCATCCTGCATGCCGGTGCCGCCGCCGTGCAGGCGGCCGCCCATCTTGAGGCCGGTTCTGGCGCCGCTGGTACCCGCCAGAGCCAGACACCGAAGGCGCCGGTATGAGCGAGCACGACGCCCCGATGGACCGCCCGAGCGGGCGCATCGCCGTCTACGTCTGCCAGTGCGGCGGCAACATCGGCGATTACGTCGACACGGATCGCGTCATCGATGCCGTCAAGAGCCTGCCCGGCGTCTCCGTGGCGCGGCACGCCATGTTCACGTGCTCCGACACAAACCAGCAGGAGATGATCGACGACGTCGCCCGGGAGCATCTGGACGGCTTCGTCGTCGCCTGCTGCTCGCCCAAGCTCCACACGTTCACTTTCCGCGGTGTCGCCGAGCGCGCCGGCGTGAATCCCTACCGCGTCACCCAAGTGAACATCCGCGAGCAATGCTCGTGGACTCACACGGACGATCCCGCCGGGGCCACGAGGAAGGCCGTCAAGCTTGTCCGGGCCGGCGTCGAGCACGCCCTGCTGAGCGAGCCCCTGGAGCCGGTCGCGGTCAAGACGACGCCGCGGGTCGCCGTCATCGGCGGCGGAGTTGCCGGCATGCGAGCGGCCATCAGCCTGGCGGACGTCGGCCTCGGCGTCGATCTGGTCGAACGCGAGGCGGGCCTCGGCGGCTGGGTCGGCGGCTTCGGAGAGATGTTCCCACGCCGGGTCATTGGGCGGGCGCTCGTCGAGCGGATGCGCGCTGAGATCGCGCGTCGGCCGGCCATCCAGGTGCACACGAACGCGCAAGTCATCGAGAAGTCGGGCTCGTACGGCAACTACAAGGTCGTCATCGGCACAGGGGACCAGCGCCACGAAGTCACAGTCGGCCAGATCGTCGTCGCAACCGGCTTCGATACCTATGAGCCGCCCGCCGGCGAGTTTGGCTACGGTAGCCCGGGAGTGGTCACTCTGCCGGAATTCCGGCGGATGCTGGACGTGGCCGACGGCCCGATCCGTCGAGACGGCCGACGCGTTTCGACGATCGCCTACATCTATTGCGTGGGCAGCCGCGGGCCCGACAGGGCCTACTGCTCGCGCTATTGCTGCAGCGCCGCGGTTCACGCTTCGCTGCTCGCCGCCGATCGCGATCCCGCGGTTAGCCAGTACCACCTCTACCGCGACATGCGGACTTACGGCCGCAATGAGGTGATGTTCGGCGCGTCTCGAAACCGCGGTTCCTACTACCTGCGTTTCGCGGACGACGATCCGCCGGCCGTATCGACGGACGGCGGCGGGGTCATGGTCACAGTCCACGACCTCCTCACCGCCGGGGCCGAACTGACGATCGCCGCCGACCTCCTGGTCCTCGTCACGGGCATGGTGCCCCGCGAGAACGACGCTCTGATCTCCACCCTCAAGCTGCCTGTGGGAAGGGACGGGTTCCTCAACGAGATCCATCCAAAGCTGCGGCCGGTGGAGACGGTCGTCGACGGCGTCCTGATCGCCGGCACGTGCCAATCGCCCAAGACGTCGGCGGAGAGCGTCGGCTCCGGGCTGGCGGCGGCGGCGCAGGCGGCGGCCGTCCTGAAGTGTGGCACCGCCCTCCTCGATCCGCAGGTCGCGGTCGTGCGCCAGGCGGCTTGCGACGGCTGTGGCGATTGCCTGGCGGCCTGCCCGTTCGGAGCCATATCGCTGAGCGGCAGCAACGGATCCACGCTCGCCGCGATCGAGGCGGCGGCGTGCAAGGGCTGCGGCGCCTGCACACCTATCTGTCCGACCAGCGCGATCGACCTGCAGGGCTACACCGACGCCCAGGTGAGGGCCATGATCGTCGGCCTCCTGGCCGGGAGCGCGCTATGAGCCGCGACATCCGTGAGGTAGTCCGGGACGAGCCGCTGATGCGCGACCACTTGCTGGAGTTGCTTGCCGGCGGCCCTCTGACGGTCCCGGCACTGGCGGCGGCTGCAGGCCAGCCGGACGCCGAGGTGGTGGTCTGGATGATGGGCTTGCGAAAGTACGGCTACGTCGTCGAGGAGAAGAGTCCCGGCCGAGTCGTCGAGTACCGCTACGCCGTCGTGAGGAAGCCATGAGCACGCTCGTCGGCACGTGGCTGACCGGGGAGCTGGAGGAGCTTGGGTCCTTCGACGCCGAGGCCTGCATGAACTGCGGCCTCTGCAGTGCGACCTGCCCGCTTGGTATCGACCTCCTGCCGCGGCGCCTCTTCCGCTACGTCCTATTCGGGATGGAGGAGCAGGTTCGGGCCGAAAGCGATGCCATCTTCTCGTGCCTGCTTTGCCGGGCCTGCGAACAAGCCTGCCCGGCGGGCGTGCATATCACCGAGAACGTGCGCCTCTTGCGCGGCTGGCTGCTTCGGGAGGGACGTTAATGCCTCTACCCACGCGCGACGTCGTCGGCATCCTGGCGGACAACCTGCGTATCCGCGGCTCGGTTCTGCCGATCCCCGCGAAGCAGGCGACGCGCTGGGCCCGCGACCTGGACCTGCCCAGGGGCGGCGAGACGGTCCTGTACACCGGGCTCATGTATCAGCTGATCCCCTACATCGAGCGCCTCGTGGCCCTGGAGCAGCGGCTCGGGAACACGCCGCTCGCCCGGCTGACCGGCGTTGGGCGGCGCGTCAACAGGTTCATCAACGGCGTTGCCTTCGTGGCCCGGCCCTCGGCCCGCGAGCGCGCGGAATACGACCGTATCCCCGCCAATGTGGCCCGGCTCCTCCAGCGGGCAGGGGTCCAGTTCGGCTACTTGTACGAAGACGACCTGTATGCGGGAGCCCTAGCCCACGATCTGGGCGCGGACGACGTCGTCGCCCTGCATGCCCGCCGCGTGGCCGCGCTGCTTCGCAAGCACGGCGTTCGAGAGGTCATCACGATCGACCCCCACACGACGCAAATGCTGCGGAGCGTCTATCCCGGCCTCGTCGATGACTTTGACGTCCGAGTCCGCAGCTACCTGGAGGTCCTCGCCGAGCGCGACGTCCAGTTCTCCGCTCCGCTCTCCGGCAAGGTGGTCGTTCACGATCCGTGTGTCTACGCGCGCTACGAGGACGTCGTCGAGCCACCCCGCGATCTGCTGACGGCGGCGGGCCTGGACGTCGGCGAGCCCGTGAACGGTCGCCTGCTTACCTGGTGCTGTGGCGGTCCGGCCGAAGCTCTATTTCCCGCCAGGGCGGCTGCAGTTGCGGCGTCCCGGGTCGCACAGCTCCGAGCAGTCGCCCCGGACTGCGTGACCATGTGCCCGATATGCCTGGTCAACCTGCGCAAGTCCGCCGACGGCATGCGCTTCCGCGACATCTCCGAATACCTCATCGAAGCGAGCGCCCCGCTTTCGGACGCCAACCAAGCCTCCGGGCAGCCGGATCTGACCCCGGGGCTTGCTGGGAGGTGAGCCATGCACGCCCTATCTAGCGTGTCGCACGAGCACCATGCGCGGCTACTCGACTACGTCGAAGCACTTTACGCTCTGGCCGACTGCCTGGGCGCCGACTGCCTGGACACGCCCGGGGTGCTGGCCGAGTTGACCGAGCTCCGGGAGCTGCAACGTGGCCTCAGGGAGATGCTGATCCCTCACATGGACGCCGTCGAGGCGGCCGTCTACCCCACCCTGGAACGGATTATGCAGGATCGCGAGACGAACTCGCCGATGCGCCTCGAGCACGAGGAGATCAGGCACTTGGTAGCTTCCATCGGGCAGATAGTCGACGAGGCCGACACGCGGCTCGAGCGAGGCTCGGTCCTGGCGTTGCGGCGGGTCATGCTCCGACTTCACGTCCTGCTCAAGACTCACCTGGCCGAAGAGGAACTCTACCTTCCGATCCTGGAGGACACCCTCACCCCGGGCGGAGCCGCCGCACTGGGTCGTGCCCTCGACCATCTCGCCGCAACGCGCCTGTAGCTTCCGCCTACACCCGGACTGGGCCTCAGGCATTAGCCGCAGGTCCCGCTGTCGGTCGCCGTGGCGGTCCGCTACGTCTCTACGGGTATGACGGCGAAGACCGTCGCGTCCTCCCAGGCGACGATACCGGACAACTCGAGGAGTTGGTTGACGACGTGCGCGCTGGGCGCGTCGATAAGGGCGAAGGTCGTGTGCGCACCGGTGTTGGCCCACGCGCCTTGCAGCGTGGCGCCGTGATCTCTGCCCAGTTCCTGGAGCCGCGTGAACGCCGTACGCTCGGTCTTCCGATGCTCCTCAGAGCGAAACGCCAGGCTCTCGGCGTTGTGCTTCATCACCACGATATGCAGCATCGATGTCCTCCATGGTCGAGCCCCGGTTAGGTCCACGGCTCGCGGTCCCGAACGCGCTCCTGACGTCCTCGTCGGACGCAGGCCATGCGTATGGGGTCGAATGCGAACAACACTCCGATCAGTGCAGGCGCTCGACGTGGTCGACGATCCGTCCAGCTGCGCACTCGATGGCCGCCTCGTCGACGTCTCGAAGATCGGTGACGATCGGAGTGATGCCGTTGGCCGTCATTCGGTCGTATGCGCCCCTGCCCATCCCTCCGCATATCACTGCGGAACAGTCGGCGATGACAGCAGCCATCTGGTCGTGACGCGCATCCGAGGCAGGGCCCACCCCATGGGAGCCCTTCTCGCTGTCCTGATGCGTGTCGGTTGCGGCCACGTGAGGCGAGTGTTTGGGCCGCATCTCGCGCCCGACAACTGCGCCGCTCTCAAGGGTCAGGACTGCGTAGTGTCCGGCCCGTCCGAAGTGGCCGGTGACGGTGCGTCCGTCATCGGTGGCAATCGCGATCTTCATGTAGCAGGTTCTCCATCTTTGACTGACTCGCCCGGGTCCCTCCGGGCGCCCAGGTTGATCGGCCCCCGCCACTGGCATCAGGCCCGCAGCTGCAGTACCGAGACCCTGTTCAAGATCTCATGACCTGTCTTGAACGGGAGCGTCGGCGCCCTCCGCGGTGAGATCATGCAGGTCCTGCTCGGCGGCTCGAATCTCGTCGCGCAGGGACGCCAGGTAGGCTTCCAGCTGTGCGGCTGTAGTTCGCCGCGCAGCGGCGGTTCCGAGGCCGCCGCGACGCCGGTAGGGCCGAGGATCTTCGTCCGGCGCATCCCAGCCCCGGCCGTAGCCGGAAATCGGCCCGTAGACCGGATCCGACCCGCAGCCCCCGTGCCAGCCTCCGTGGCCGTAGCAGCCCCAGCCGTGGTGGTATCTCATCTCAGCCCTCCTTGGTCGAATCCGTCTGGCCGACCACCCGGCCGGACCGCTCGTACTCACGCCGGAACTCGCCAACGAGGCGAGCCCGTTCCCGCATCACAGCCGCCCAGTCATCGAGGGTACTGAGGCCGGCATCGGTGATGACATAGCCTCGCCGGGCAGCTCCAGCTTCAGGCGTCTCCCAGCGCGACTGCACCAGCCCGGCCAACTCGAGGTCGCGAAGCGTGCGGTACAGCTGGCTGACGTCGACGCCGGCCGCCGCCACGCCCAGCTCGTTGAGCCGGCCGAGCAACGAGTAGCCATGCGCGGGCCCTCCAGCCAGCAAGGCGAGCAGGAAAGGCTCCAGGAACCGGCGCCTGGGCCCGCCGGGCGACCAGCCGTGCTGGTGCTGATGGTGTTGGTGGTCGGGTGGGTGGTGCATGGTATATGTCTCACGCATATATTGGCCCGAAGATCCGGCCAAACCAGGGCCAAACGGATCATTTGCCAGGGGCGGCGGGGGCGGGGGCGGCGGCGGGGGCGAGGCGCGGCGCCGGGCGGGGGCGGCGGGGGGCGGAGCGGGCGGGGCGCGGAGCGGGCGCGGCGCCGGGCGGGGGCGGCGGGGCGCGGAGCGGGCGTGGCGCCGGGCGGGGGCGGCGGGGGGCGAGGCGCGGCGCCGGGCGGGGGCGGCGGGGAGCGAGGCGCGGCGTGGCGCCGGGCGGGGGCGGCGGGGCGCGGAGCGGGCGTGGCGCCGGGCGGGGGCGAGGCGTGGGTAGGGGTGTGGCGTGGGGCGGGGCGTGGGGCGTGGGGCGTGGCAGCATCCGAGCTCCACGCGTCTTCCCTGCCCTCCGCGGGCCAGACGGGCGGAGCCTGGGTCCCGCCTCGCGTCGATAAGCGTCCGCTAAGCGGCCCGCGGGAGACTGGCCCTGTGGACGACCAACAGCTGGGCAGGCTCATTCGGGCGGTTCGGCTCCGCAGACGCATGCGGCAGGTCGATCTCGCGAGCGCGGCCAGCTTGTCGCACGCCACCGTGTCGTTGGTCGAGCGCGGTCACTGCCGAAAGCTGTCGCTGGAGACGCTCCGAGGCATCGCGTCGGCATTGGATGTTCGCATCGAGGTCGCTGCCAGGTGGCGCGGCGGAGACGTCGATCGGCTTCTCAGCCACCGCCATTCCCTGCTGGCAGATAGCTTTGCCTCGTTCATGAGGACCGCAGCGGGTTGGATCGCGGAGGCGGAGGTCTCGTTCTCCATCTACGGAGAGCGCGGCGTCATCGATGAGCTGGCGTGGCACCCGGCCACCGGCCACCTGCTCGTGATCGAGCTCAAGACAGAGTTCGTCGACATCAACGAGATGCTCGGCACGCTGGATCGGAAGATTCGGCTGGCCCGAACCGTGGCGGCCGATCGACGCTGGACGGCGCGCAAGTTGAGCTACTGGGTGATCGTGTCCGAGACTCGGACCAACCGGCGCCACGCCGCCCAGCACTCTGCTCTATTGCGAAGCCGGCTACGGCTGGACGGCCGGCAGCTCCGACCCTTCCTAAGAAACCCTGCGGAGGCCACGTCCGGACTCGCATTCTGGACAAATTCCAATCGGGGTAGCGCGAGTCCCGAATCCGGCCGCGACCCGGCCAGGGTCCGATTGCCTCGCGGCGTCCAAACCGTCGGGAAGAGCAGTCACAGGGCCGGTTGAGCGGTGCCACGCTGCACGAGAGCACGGTTCGCAGCCCAAGATCCCGGCGTGACTCGGTAGCAGCCGGACTCGTGCTACCCCGGTTAGCAAGTGGCACGAATGTCGCCGGGTTGCAGAAGTACTGCTGCCCGGGTTAGCGGATGGCGGGATATGGATGGGCAGGGGAACCCCGCCCCGCCCGCGCCCCGCCCGCGCCACGCCACTCCGCGCCTCGCCCCACGCCTCGCCCACGCCCCGCCGCGCCTCACGCCGCGCCCGCGCCTCACGCCGCGCCCGCGCCACGGGGTCGTGGTCGACCACGGCGCCCTGTCCGCTAAACTTGCGGGCGGTGACGCTGGGGCGCCGCCAATCGCCTCGCCGCCCGCCCGCGATCCACAGAGCAAGAGGTCAACCGTGTCGGCATCAGAGCGCATCCGCATCGATCGCTACGATCCCGCGGCCATCGAGCCGCGCTGGCAGAAGCGGTGGGCGGAGCTCGGCCTGTACGACACGGACCTCAACGACGACGCGCGGCCCAAGTACTACCTGCTCACTATGTACCCGTATCCATCGGGGAGCCTGCACATCGGGCACTGGTACATCATGACCCCGACGGACGCCCTGGCCCGCTTCCATCGGATGCACGGCGAGAACGTCTTCCTCCCGATCGGCTTCGACTCGTTCGGGCTGCCCGCGGAAAACGCCGCCATCAAGAACAAGATCCACCCACGACAGTGGACCCTCGCCAACATCGAAAAGATGCGCGGGCAGGTCCGGTCCATGGGCGCGACGTTCGACTGGCACAGCGAGGTCGTCACCTGCGACCCGGACTACTACCGCTGGAACCAGTGGATGTTCCTGCGCTTCCTCGAGGCCGGACTCGCCTACCGGGCCAAGTCGCCGGTCGACTGGTGCCCCAACGACGGCACGCTGGCCCGCGAGCAGGTCGAGGGCTTGGACCGCCATTGCTGGCGCTGCGGCGCGCGTGTCGAGAAGCGCGAGCTGGACCAGTGGTACCTGAGCATCACCAAATACGCCGACGAATTGCTGGACTTCTCGAGCATCGAGTGGCCCGACCCGATCCGGATCATGCAGACAAACTGGATCGGCCGGTCCGAGGGCGCCGAAGTCGTCTTCACCACGGCGCCCGACGACGCCCAGCCGGGCGGCGACGACCTGCGCGTCTTCACCACCCGCCCGGACACCCTCTACGGCGCCACGTTCATGGTCATGTCGCCCGAGCATGCGCTCGTGCCGAAGCTCACCCACCCGGAACGCAAGGCCGAAGTAGAGGCCTACGTCGCCGCGGCCGGTCGTGAGACCGAGATCGAGCGGATGTCCACGGAGCGAGAGAAGACCGGCGTCTTCAGCGGCTCCTACGCCATCAACCCGGTCAACGGCGAGCGCATCCCGATCTGGATCGCGGACTACGTACTGGCCGGGTACGGCACGGGCGCGATCATGGCCGTGCCCGCGCACGACGAGCGCGACTTCGCCTTCGCCCGCAAGTTCGACCTGCCGATCCGCCGGGTGGTCGCCGGGCCGGACGTCTCGGAAGCCGACGTCGCAGCAGAGATGGAAGTCGCCTACGCCGCGCACGGCACCGAGGAACGGCTCGTCAACTCCGGGCCGCACAGCGGGAAGTCGGCGAAGGATGGGCTCGCCGACATCGTGGCGATGCTCGAAAAGGAAGGCCGGGGCAAGGCCGCGGTCAACTATCGAATCCGAGACTGGTTGATCAGCCGCCAGCGCTATTGGGGCACGCCGATCCCCGTCGTCTACTGCGACAAGGACGGCATAGTGCCGGTCCCGGACGACCAGCTGCCGGTCCGCCTCCCGGACAAGGTCGACTACGCCGGAAGCGGCAGCAACCCGCTCAACTCGGACGCCTCGTTCGTCAATACGAGCTGCCCCAGGTGCGGCGGGCCGGCACGGCGCGAGACGGACACGATGGACACGTTCATCGACTCGAGCTGGTACTGGTTCCGGTATCTATCACCGGCCTTCCAGTCCGCGCCGGTCGACCGGGCGATCGAAGCCCGCTGGTGCCCCGTTGCGCAATACACGGGCGGCGCCGAGCACGCGGTGATGCATCTGCTGTACGCACGGTTCTGGACCAAGGCCATGGCCGATACGGGTATGGTCCACGAGCGCGAGCCGTTCAAGCGGCTCTTCAACCAGGGCCAGATCCTGGGCGCCGACGGCGAGCGGATGAGCAAGTCGCGCGGCAACGTCGAGGATCCGGACGCGCTCGTGGCGCGCCACGGCGCGGACACCGTGCGGCTCTTCCTGATGTTCATGGGCCCGTGGGACCAGGGCGGGGCGTGGAGCCCGACGGGCATCGGCGGCATCACTCGGTTCCTCAACCGGGTCTGGGTGGTGACGCTCGATCCGCACGGGGTTGATCCGGGGGACCCAGAGTCCGGCCGTCTGCCCGCGGGCCAGGACCGCCTCGAGGCCGAGAAAGCCTTGCGAAAGGCGGCGAATCAAACCCTGCGGACGGTGTCCGAGGGGTACGCCGGACTGCGCTTCAACACCATGGTGGCGCACCTCATGGAGCTCTCGAACCTGCTCCAGCGCTACCGCGGCACTGCCGTGGCAGGCACCAGGGCCTGGGACGAGGCCATCCGGCTGACGCTGCTCATGCTGGCGCCGGCGGCGCCGCACATCGGCGAAGAGTTGTGGTCCCGCCTGGCGGCGGCCCGGGAAGAGGAGTGGACCTCGATCCACACCCAGGCCTGGCCCACGGTCGACGAGCTCGCCGCGGCCGAAGACGAGCGCGAACTGCCGATCCAGGTCAACGGCAAGCTGCGCGACCGGGTCATGATTCCGGTGGCTATGTCTCAGGCCGAACTCGAGGCCGTCGTCCTGGCACGGCCCAAGATCGTGGCCGCGCTGGAGGGCAAGGAGCCCCTGAAGGTGATCCACGCCGGCGGAAAGCTCGTAAACGTGGTCGTCCGGTAGCGGCAGGCGAGCGGCGCTGCGCCCGCCGGGGACAGCGCTCCGCGCCGGCGGGCGGTCCGGACGCGCCCGGCGACACGGACAGGGGCGACGTGACCACGGCTCTACAATCGAGGCAGTCAGGGGGACGCCGCACGCGAAGGAGCCGCAGCCATGAAGCCAGGCACCGCCGGTCAGCCGGAGTCGGGCAGCGCCCCCACGACCCGTGCCCCGAAGCCGAAGTTCGTCGACGACGCGGATGCGATTTCGCGAGTGGTCGAGTCGGCGCAGCGGTTGGGCGTGGAACTCGATGAGGACGAGGCCCGCAAGTGGGTCGAAGCCATGGCCAACGAGAACTCGGGCGGAGATCTCGTGGTGGACGTCAACACGGGCGTGTACGGACACCGCGTCTCGATGCTGGACTTCGTCCCGGCCGACCTGGCTCGGTTCCGCGAGATGGGCAAGATCGTCGGCTTCGACGACAGGCCGCCCAACGTCCTGACCGCGCTGTCGATCTCGGGTTCGGCCGCCCAGAGCAAGATCAACTCGTTTCCGGCCGACTGCGACTTCTTCGAGCGCATCAATATCAAGGCCGCCACCCGCGACGAGGCGTGCTCGATTCTGGCCGACATGATCCGCGAGAAGGCGCTGGCGACGGCGACCGGGCCCGGCCTGAGGCTGTGGGAGGTCAAGTTCGGCCAGCATCCGGTCGAGGCCAGGAAGGCCGGCAAGCCCGTCGGCGTGAAGTCGCCGATGTCGTGGACTCTCGAGGAGATCCGCGCCGGCCAGATGGAAGTCGAGCTGATGGACGGCTCGGCGGCAACGTACACCTGGGCCGACGCGACCCGCGATCCGGGCTGGTGCAAGCTCGACTGGGTCATCGCCAATTCGACGCGCGGCAAGCTCGCGAACGCGAGCAATGTCCTCGACACCACCTGGGAGGCGCCGGACGGGCAGATCGTGCCGCTGGACGGCTTCCTGGACCCCTACTTCCAGGAGGTCTACCTCGACGCCGACTCGATCCCGATCTTCTCCAAGCTGGTCAAAGAGCTGTCTGCCGACACGGTCGACGACTACGTCGATGCGCTCGAGCACGAGGTTTGGAAGTACTCGGTCGAGCACCCCAACTACGGCAAGGTCGCCCGACGCCTGTACAACGTCTTCCGCATGAACGGCCATTACGCCGAGGCCGCGTACATACGAGAGCTCTTCGACGAGCCGGTCACCGCGCTATACCAGGTCGCGGCGCTGATCCGGACGCTCGACGACGCCGCGAACTCGGGCGAGGACTTCGACGTCGAGACGATGACGGCCGAAGTCGACAAGCTGATCATGTCGGCCATCCAGGCGCTCGAGGGGCCTGATGAGGCGGTGATGGTGGGCCACCTGCTGAAGCTCCGCAACTCCATTCAGAATCGGAGCGGCGAATCGGAGCGCGCGACCGACATGGCCGGCATCCAGGACGCGGCCCTGAGGTCGGTCAACGACTACTTCGAGCGGGCCCTGCGGTCGGTGCCGGAGATCGACGCATACCTGAAGGACATCGCCGCGCGGGCGTCGTAAAGCTCTGCCGCCGCGACCGGAAAGACGGCCGCTAGCCGCCCCGCGCTCCGTTAGATCCCCGTAAGCCGCCGATAAGCGGCCATCGGTAGCGTTGGCCCGAACTCGCCGGCATGGATCGATCGGAGATGAGGGATGGGCATGGACGCGCCCTGGCGGGCGCTCGAAACGGACGAGCAAGCAACCCGGGAGGTCGCAGCGCGAGGCCGGCTCTCCCCTCTCTTGCTGATGATCGCCGGCGCGGCCGTACTGGCGGCCGGATCCATCGCGGCGATCGTCTTGGTGGAGAGCCGCCCGGCCGGACAGGTCGAGATGGTCGAGCGGCCCGGCGGCGGCTCCCCGAGCGGAGCGGGAGATTCGCAGGCGATGGTCGTGGTCGAGGTCGCCGGCGCCGTGGCGAGGCCGGGCGTGTACTCGTTGCCGTCCGGGTCGCGCGTCGCCGACGCGATCGGCGCCGCCGGCGGCTACTCGACGGATGTGGATCCGCGGGCAGCGGAGGCGAAGCTCAACCTCGCGGCGAGGCTGCTGGACGCGCAGCTGATCGTGGTCCCGCGGCGGGGCGACGCTGCGGCTGGCCCGACCACAAGTTCGGACGGCCCGGGGAGTTCGTCCGCCGCGACCGGGCCGATCAACCTGAACACGGCTTCGGCCGCCGTACTCGACACGCTGCCCGGAATCGGGCCGGCGACGGCGGCCAAGATCATCTCGGCGCGGGAGGAGAAGCCGTTCGAGAGTGTCGACGACCTGGTCACCCGCAAGATAGTGGCCGCCTCCACGCTGGCCAAGTTCCGGGACCAGGTCACGGTCTGAGCGGCCGATGCTGCCCCGGCCGGCGTCGCTTTCGCTTGGTGTCGTCGTCGCGGCCGGCGCGGCTTCGTATGGGCCGCTTGGCGGCGAGGCGGCGGGAGCACTGGCTGTGGCCGCGGCCGCGGCGACGGTCGCGGTGCTCGCCGTCGCCGCCGGTATGGCCGGTGCCGGAGGAAGCCGCCGACTCGGGTCCGCCCTCGCGGCGGCTTCGCTCGGGGCGTCGCTCGTGGCTGCGCGACTGGCCCTCGGGTTGGCGCTCGGGGGCGGCGTTCCGCCCGAGTCGACGGCACTGCCCGCCGGCGACGGCCCCTGGCTGGCGAGAGTGGAGGGCGCTCACCTGTCCAGAGGGCAGCAGATCGCCACGATCGCGCTGGCAGACTCCGGCGTCCGTTGCTCCGCCCAGATGCCCGCCTACCCGAGACTGATCGCCGGAGATACGGTCTCGTGGTCGGGCGGGATTTCGGCCCTGACGGACGGCGATTACGATCGCTACCTCGCCGCGCAGGGCATCGCCGCCACATGCCGGGCCACCACCCTCACGGTGACGAGCCACGACAATTCTCCGGCGGGCCGCCTCGAAGCCCTCCGCCAGGCCTCGGGCGACGCCCTGCAGCGGGTTCTTCCGGAACCCGAGGGAGGCCTGGCCGCGGCCATCCTGATCGGCTTGCGAGACCGGGTGGATCGGAATGTGGCCGCGGCGTTCACCTCCGCCGGTGTCAGCCACATCGTGGCCATCAGCGGCTGGAATATCGCCATCGTGGCCGCGACCGTCGCGGCGCTCCTCCGCAGCCGCGTGACGCGCCGCCGGCGCGCCCTCGTCACCATCACGGCGATCGTCGGCTACACCCTCTTTGCGGGCGCCTCGGCCTCGGTGGTCCGGGCCGCGGTCATGGCCGGCGTCGCCCTTGCCAGCGCCGAGACCGGCCGCGGTTCGCGAGTCCTCGTCGGGCTGGCCTGGGCCGTCGGGATCATGATCGTCGTCGAACCGGCCACGGTCGCCGACGTCGGCTTCCAGCTGTCGGCCACCGCCACGGCCGGGCTGCTGGCCTGGGCGACGCCGCTCACCAGCTGGCTGGAGGCGCGAGCGCCACGACTACCCGCAACACTGCGCCAGAGCCTGGGCGTCTCGCTGGCCGCCCAGGCCGCGACGCTGCCCATTGCGCTGCTGACTTTCGGTCGGCTGGCGGTCATCGCCCCCGTGGCCAACCTGGTTGCCGTCCCGCTGGTGCCACCGGTCATGGCCATGGGCGCGATCGCCTTCGTCGCCGGCTGGGCCTCCATGCTCGGGGTTCCGAGCCTGCTCACGGGCGTGGCCGCGATGCCGGCGGGGTTGCTGCTGGCCGCACTCGTCGGGGTCGTGCAGGCGGCCGCCTCGGTCCCAGGCGCGAGTCAGACACTCCCCTCTCCGGCGAACGTGGCCGCCGCCGCGGGAGCGGCCGCGCTGGTCATGCTGATGCACCGCGCACTCTCTCGAGGGTCGCGGTCGCGTAACCGGGACCGTGGCGCGCTGCCAGTGCCCAAGCCCGCGGCAGCGCGCCCCAGGCGGCCGAGGTACGGGTTGGCGATCGGCTGCGCCGCGGTTCTCGCCGTCCTGGCCGCCTCGGTAGTCGCCGCCAGACCGGACGGGAGCGTTCACGTCATCGTCCTCGATGTCGGCCAGGGTGACTCGATACTGCTCGAAGGGGACCGCGGCAGCCGCATCCTCGTGGACGGCGGGCCAGACGCAAGCGCCCTGATGACCAGCCTCGACCGCTACATACCGACCTGGGATCGCCGCCTCGACGCCGTCGTCCTGACGCATCCGCACGACGACCACGTCGCCGGCCTGGTCGCCGTGCTGGAGCGCTACCAGGTCGGCCGCGCCTTCGAGTCCGGGTGGCCGGCGGCTACCCCGGTCTATCGAGCCTGGATCGGGGCGCTGGACTCGAAAGGAATCCGCGCGGAGCGCCTTTCGACCGGCCAGACCCTGCGGCTCGACGACGCCACGCTCGACGTCGTGTGGCCGGACGACGGAGCGACGCGCTCGGCCTACCTGGATGGAGCGGCGACCGACAACCGCAAGGCCAACGACGCCTCGATCGTCCTGCTGGGCGATTACGAGGGCCGGCGCTTCCTGCTCACGGGCGACGCCGAGGAGGACGTCGATCCGATCCTGCTCGCCCGGGGGCTGCCTGCCGTGGACATGCTCAAGGTCGCCCACCACGGCAGCGGGACGGCTTCGTCGGAGCCGCTCCTGGCGGCCGTCCGGCCGGGCGTCGCCGTTGTTTCGGTCGGGGCGGACAACCGGTACGGCCATCCGAACGCCGGCACGATGGCGCGCCTGCGAGCTAACTCCTCTCGTGTAGCCCGGACCGACCAGGAGGGCGACGTCGAGACCACGCTGGATCGAGCCGGCGTCACGGTCACCACGTCGCGCCGTCCCGACGGCTCAGCCGTAGCCGGCGTAGCGTCGCGGCCGACCGCCAACCCTCTCTACCCCGTGTACGATGCCCGCGATGTCCATCCCCAGCCGTCGACAGAGCGCGGCATTGCTACTTTCGCTCGAGCCCCCGGAGTGGCACCTTCGCCACTCCCGGGCCGTCGCCGAGACGGCCGGCTGGCTGGCCTGGCGGGCGCAGTCGGCGGGTCGATCGCTCGATCGCCGCCTGGTCGAAGCGGCCGCGCTGCTGCATGACGTCGACAAGCTGGAGAGCGTCAAAGGGCAGGTGGCCGGAATCGCGCACGCCTACGCATCAGCCGAGTGGCTGGCCGGGCAGGGCTACCAGGAGTTGGGGCCGGTCATAGTCGGGCACCCGGTGACTCGTCTTGCCGACGCCGCGTGGTTCGACGAATGGATCGGGACGGCGACGCCGGAGGCGCTGATCGTGGCCTACGCGGACAAGCGTGCCGGCCAGAGACTCGAACCAATGGCCGAGCGATTCGCGTCCTGGGAGCGCCGCTATCCGCCGGCCGAAAGAGTGACGCGGGCTCGCGGCGGGTGGACCGCGCAGATCGTGGCCGAGGTGCGGCAGCGAGCCGGGGAGATAGAGCGCCGGGCCTGCCGGCTCGCGGCGGTCGAGCCCGGCGAGGTACGCCGACTCGCGTGGACCGGCCGCGCGATCGCCGCCGCGAGGCAGGGCTGATGCCGCCGACCGGGCCGCTTGGCTACTACTGGGGCGACGATTCGTACGGCGTGAACCACGCCCCCGAGGCGCTGGCCTCCAGGCTGGCGGGCGATGGGCCGCCCCTCGATCGTCTGCGGCTGACCGGTTCGTCCACCTCAGCGGCGGAGATCGCGGAAAAGGTGGCCACGGCTACGCTCTTCGGGGGCGGGACTCTGGTCTCCGTCTCCGAACCCGGCCCCCTGGTCGCAACCAAGCCGCTGGCCGCGGCACTCGTCTCGGCCCTGGACACGGTGGCGCAGGGGAACGGCCTGGCCTTCCTCGACAGCGTCGACGGCACCGCTCGGCGGCCGGCCTCGCTCGAGAATCTCCGCAACGCCGTCGCCGCGGCGGGTGGTGAGGTCCGGGAGTTCCGCGCGCCAACGCAGGAGGGCATGGCCCACTGGATCGTGGATCGGGCTCGCGAACGCGACATCCGCATCTCCGCGGCGGGGGCTTCCGAACTGGCCCGCCGGGTGGGAGCCAACGTCCGTGAACGCGACGTCGATCGGCGCAGGCAGGGCGAGCTGGCAGTGGCGGAGTTGGAGAAGCTGGCGGTCTACCGTCTCGACGGCCAGATCGGCCCAGACGACGTCAAGAGCCTCGTCGCCGACGCAGTGCCCGGATCGACCTGGGCGTTCCTCGACGCCGTAGGGCTGCGCCGCGCCGCCGAGGCCGCGGACCTGGCCGAACGGCTGGACGATGTGCCCGCACCCCTCTTCGTCACGTACCTGCACCGCCGTATCAAGCAGCTGATCGAGGTCGCCGACATGCTCGACTCGGGCACGCCGGCGCGGGAGCTCGTCCGGACTCTGAAGCTCAACCCGTATGTCGCCGAGAAGCTGGCCGCCCAGGCACGGGCCTGGACGCTGCCCGAGCTGGACGGGGCCATGGACGGGTTGATGGAGCTGGACACCACGCTGAAGGGCCACGCGGGAGGCGGCGAGATTCGGCGCCGCGCGGCGGTCAGCCTCTGGATCGCCGAGCGAGTCCGGCGGCCCGGTCAACGCTGAGTCGAGCGCCCGGGCGCACCGGGGCCGAGCGAGCGACCGGGGCAGCGGTCAGGGGCGTGTCGCGAGGCGGCGACCGTCGACCCAGCCACGCCACCCGTTCACGGCCCGAACGAGAGCCCACTCACCCGCCGATCCGTCGACGACAAGGCCCAGGCCGGCGCTGAGGACGACCCTGGGCTGGCGAGACGGATCGGGATAGTCCCAGGCAGCCATGCCTCCAGTCGGCACGAAGTGCGTCGGGAACCAGGCGGGGGACGGCGATTGGTCCGCGACGGGCTGCGCCGCATGGGCTCCGGCCGGGCCGGCGGCCTGGTCCTGGGCCGCAGCGGCAGCCTGGTCCTGGGCCGTAGCCGGGACAGCGTCCGGCTGCTCGGCCGGCCCCGCGGCCGCTTCCGGGGCGGCTGCCACCTCAAGGACCTCTACCGCAGCCGAGGCTGCGGCCCCTTCCGCGGTCGGGGTGCCTTCGGCGGCTGAGGCGACTCCCGCAGCCTGTTCCCCGACGTCCGTGGCCGCCCCTGCCGTGCTCGTGGGCTCCATCGCCATCTCTCCGCCCCCGAAGTCGATGATCGAGCCGATGCGGTTGCGCACGGCCTCCACCGTCGCGGGCGTGTGCTCGTCGCTCGGACTGATGACGTGCTCGACCCGCTCCATGAGATCGAAGTCCCCGTCTAGCCAGCTCCACGCAACCGAGGTTGGATCGGCGTCGTTGTACAGCGCCTCGACGTAGGCCCTCGTCCGCGCCATCCGAGTGGGAGCCGACTGGGCGACCCCTATCCAGCCGGCATGTCGCTCAGCGGCCGAGTAGGCGGCCAATCGGTCGGCGAACGAGCGATAGTCCGGCTCGGGCTTAGCCAACTCCAGATCGATGAAAGCCCGCGACACAGGTAGCCAGCCCGAAGCGCCCTCGTACCAGGCGGCGTCGGTCGGCGACGAACCGGGGCCGGTGCCCCCATTTGCAGTCGACATGGTCACTCCATGCTGGAAGGGCTGTCTGCCGCTCCGAGAGCGACGCTTCGGTCACCGCTCGGCTCGAACCCATTGTCGCGCGGGCGGCGGGCCAGCGCGAGCCCCAAAGAAGAGCCGCTCTGAGTCGGGGCCCGGCTCAGCCGGGTTCGAGCGGAATCGCCGGCACGTCCGACTTCGCTCGCAGGTGAAACGCCACTCCGTAGACCTCGCCGCCGAGATCGACCCGGGGGGCAACCGTCATGCGCCAGTCTTCCCCGGCGAAGCGGATCCATGCGGCCAGGGGCTTGCCCCGGGAAAGGACGGCGTCGAGCATCGCGAACGCGGCAGGCGGCAGATCCACCAGGCTTTCGCGGGCCGGCAACCCAACCGCCCTTGCCCCAAACGCGGCCACGAACGCCGGGTTGCCGTAGGCCACTAGATGACCCGGGCCACGGCAGACGGCGGCCGGGCGTCGACCCGGGGCGCCGCCGTCCGGGACCGGAAAGGAAGGACGACGATCTGGCTCATTCACCTGGTCGATTGTGCGCCGCCGGTGCAAGCCCGGCCCGCGCACGCCCGCGTCTTGCGGCCGGCGGAACTCGGTCGGCCTGGTTGCGAATCGGGCCTGGCCAGGTCGCGCGTATAGAAGGTGCGAGACCGGGGGCAACGAGCGAGCGACGGGGCCGAGTTACTCGGCGCTTGACCAGGCCTGTTCCTGGAGGACCAGATCGCTCTCGATGGCGAAGACGCAGCGGCCCTGGCCCAGATCGAGCAGCTCGATCAGTTCGGGGTCGATGTAGAGCTGGTGACAGTCTTCGCACAGCCCGCCCGGGATTCCGAAGCACAGCCGCTCGCTTCGATCGGGGAGCCGGAACGTTGTGTCGAAGCGCGTGCTTACCAGGCGCCTTCCGCAGCGGGGGCAGCGTTCGCGGGCCCGAGTCATCGCATCGACCTCAGACTTGGCGGCCATCTGGCCGTCTCGATGCTGAGATCCTAGAGGCCGCTTTGCGCGGGGCATATGAGTCACTCGTACCCTCCAAACGGTACTCGGACGGTAGTCTTGATGGAGGGGATCGCGGGTGGGTAGGTACTGGTCCAAACGCAGCGTGCGCGGCGTCACCACGGATGTGCGTTCTGTCACCGCCGTGCTGCACTCGCCGTACCAACCCATTGGGGCAGGTCCTCGAGCGGGGTCGGACCGGGTCCTGATAGCCTTGCGAGATGGATAGACGCCGAGTCGTGGGAATTGGATTGGGAGCGCTCGCCGGCGCCGCGTACGGAACCGGACCGCTCTTCTTCAAGGCCTACGTCTTCCCGGCGGGAGTGGACTGGATCTCCATGCTGGTGTGGCGTTTCGCGTTCGCAACCCTCGTCAGCTGGCTGTGGCTGGCCGCGCAACCGCGCGCTCGGGCGAGTCTGCGCGAGCTCGACGTCCGCACCGTCGGCCGGCTCCTTTTCAACGGTGCCTTCTTCGTCGTCAATGCGAGCGTGTACTACGCCGCCATCGAGCGCATCGACATCTCGCTGGTAGCCCTCCTGATGAGCGCCTACCCGGCCCTTGTCGCGGTCGTCTCCCTCCGGCTGGGGTACCGCTTCGAGGGCAAGCTGGCCTGGGGTTCCCTGGCGATCGTCATCTGCGGGACGGTCCTGACGATCGGCGGCGTCAACCCCGACACCAACCAGGGCGGCATCGTCCTGGCCCTGCTCTCCCCCGTCTTCTACGCCGGCTACATAGTGTTCACGGCCTGGACCGCGGGTGAGCGGCCCGGCCAGACGGCCGACATGCGCTCGAAGGGCAGGGGCGCCCAGGTGTCGCCGCCGGTGGCCGGCGCGATCATGATGACCGGGACCTGGTTGACGACCCTGGTCGTCGGCATCGCCGCGCAGGAGCCAATTCTGCCGACGCAGATACCATCGGCCGCCTGGCCCGGCCTGGTGGGCATCGGGGTCTTCGCGGCGGCCGTCGCGATCCAGGCCTTCTACGCATCGGCCGCGAGAATCGGAGCGGCTCAAGCCTCTCTTATGGCGACGGTCGAGCCGATCGTGGTCATCTTTCTGGGGATCACGTTCCTGGGCGAGGCATTTGCGCCGATCCGCGCCTTCGGGGCCGTCATCGTCCTGACCGGCGTCCTGCTGGCCCAATTCGCGACGCCGGCCGAATCGAGACCGGTCGTTCTTGAAGAGCCATAGAGAAGTCGCCGGGAGGCCGAAGCGGCTCGCTTGAGGGCCCGGCCGTCGAGAGGGCCGCCCGGTGCGTGCCGGAACCATGCCGGTGCGCGTGAGAACCAGTGACGTCGAGGGCCACATTCTGGCCGTAAGTCGCTACGCTTCGCGTTGACTGCCGGCACTATCGCCCGGCCGAGAACTCCGCGGGAGGCATCGCAGATGGCGACCCTATACGCGCAGGTCGAACGGTTGCGAACCGCCAGGGACAACCTGGTTCGGATGCGCAATCGCGTCGAGTTGAGCGCCCCGCCGCCGGAGTCACTGCCGCGTCACCGGGAGTGGGTCGGCCGTGAAGTCCTGGCTCACATCGACGAGATGCTGCCCTACTGGCTGGGGGAGATCGAGAGAGTACTCGTCGGCCCCGTGGAACCGGTCCCGTTCGGGCGCCAGTCGAATGACCTGGTGCGCACTCTCACGGTCGATCGCGATCGAACCCTGCCGATCCCCGAGCTGTATGCGCGGCTGGACCACTCGCTGGAGCGGGTTCTGCGCCGGTTGCTCGAACTCGACGAGCGCCAGGTCGCCCGCCGCGGCCTTCACAAGAGGCGGGGCGAGATGACGGTCAAGCAGATCGTCGAGGTCATGCTCGCCGAACACCTGGAGGAGCACTCCAGGCAGCTCGCCGTCGCCCTGGAGGCGGGGCGCGCCGTGAGGGCTTGACTCTCACCCTGGGCAAGACCGTAGAAAGGTCGCGTCACGCCGCAGGAGGGAGTCAAATGGCCGTCGCAGTCAAGATCGATGCCGCCACAGCGGCCGGGCCCGATCTCAAGAAGGCACTCTCGTCGCTCTACGGCCCACCCCGCAACCCGGTTCTGGTGGACGTGCCGGAGCTGGGCTACCTGATGGTCGATGGGCACGGCGCGCCCGAGGAATCGGCGACTCGGCCGACGACCGAGTTCCAGCAGGCATTCCAGGCCATCTTCCCGGTCGTCTATACGATCAAGTTCCGGCTGAAGCGGGACGGTTTGGTCATGCCTATCCTGCCGCTGGAAGCGATCTGGTTCACGGGCCCGGACGGCAGCTTCGACATGGACGTCACCCCCGACCAGTGGGGTTGGCGCGTTCTGATGGCCGTGTCGCACGACGTCACCCCGGTCCTCTTCGAGGAAGCCGTCGCCGAAGTCCGGCGCAAGAAGGGCGACAGCGAGACTCTCGGCCGGCTGCGCTTCGAACGCTGGAGTGAAGGCCGGTGCGCCCAGATCATGCACGTGGGCCCCTACGCGGATGAGCGCCCGACCATCGAGCGGCTCTCCGCCTTCATCGCCGAGCAGGGCCTGACGCCGCGGGGAGCCCACCACGAGATCTACCTCGGCGACCCGCGCCGGACCGACCCGACGAAGCTGAAGACGGTACTTCGGCAGCCGGTGGAGTAGAGGCCGCGCGGCCGGGCGGCGTTGGGCTCTTTCGGGACGGACCTACCGGCCGCGCAGCCGCCGGCCCTCTTCCTTGACGATAGCCCGGACCATGAACCCGACGTTGGCGGGCCGCTCGGCCAGGCGGCGCATGAAGTACGGATACCACTCGCCGCCGTACGGGACGTAGATCCGGACGGTGTAGCCCCGGTCGAGGAGCGTCCGCTGCAGGTCGCGGCGGATGCCGAACAGCATCTGAAACTCGAAGCGGTCCCGGCCGATTCCTTCTCGCTCGGCTAACTGGATCGTTTTGGCGATGAGCCTGGGGTCGTGCGTAGCGAGGGCGGGGCACGAGTCTGCCAGCAGGAGCCGCTCCATAAGCCGCTCGTAGTTGGCATCGACGGCCGCCTTGGTTCTATAGGCGACGCCGGCCGGCTCGTCGTAGGCGCCCTTGCACAGCCGGACGGTGCCCCTGGCGGCGATGATCGCCTCGACGTCGGCGTTGCTGCGGCGTAGGGCGGACTGGATGACAACGCCAACCCGCGGGTACGCCTCGTGGGTAGACCGCCAGATCTCGAGGGTCACGTCGGTCTGCGTGTGGTCTTCCATGTCCAGGCGGAGGAATCCGTCCACACCTCGCAGGGCGTCGACGATGCGCGTGACGTTGTCGCGGCAGAATTCGCGGCCGATCCCAAGGCCCATCTGCGACAGCTTGACGCTGACGTTGACGTCCAGACCGTGCTCGGATAGAGCCGAAACGGTGGCCAGGTAGCGCTCGACCGCTGCCACTGCCTGCTCGGGGGCGGCGACCGATTCGCCGAGCACGTCGACCGTGGTCCGCAATCCGGCTCGCTTCAACGCCTCTATCGACGGCAATGCCTCCTCGAGCGTCTCCCCGGCCACAAATCGGTCGACGACGCCACGGGTCAGGGGGCTCCGGACGGCCAGCCGGGCGAGCGACCGGCGATGCGACAGGGAGATGAGCATCGACCGCATGGCGCGGGTCGGCAGGAGACGGACGTCGTCGGCGACGGTCATGCTTTAGCCTTTCGGCGGATCGTGGTCGGGCTCAGCTGAGGTTTCGGCTGCGTCGGCGTCGCGGGCGAATGCGGCGACTTTGGCCGCCTCCTCGCGCTGGAAGGCTTCGAGCCGGCCGCGGCGGTGGGCGTCGACCGCGTCGCGTATGGCCTCTATGGGCGGCGATCCCAGCATCCCACCCTCCGCGTCGCGATAGATGCGGCAGCCCACGGCGACGGGCAATCCAGGCTGCGGGACGACGTCCTCGCCGTTGATTCGGATCGTTGGCGAACCCTGGAACCCGAGGAACTCGGCGTCGTCCGGGCCGGACACGAAGATCACCTGGATTGGGACTTCGATGATGCCCCTGTGAAGCACGGCCTCGAGGTCGCGGCGCGCCGTCTCCAGGTGAGGGCAGTCCTCGACGGCAAGCAATTCGACGCGCAGATCTGCCACGAGCGCAGCCTACATCGGGTTACCGAACCAGGCGCGACGGCGCCGGCCCGTCCCGGCTCTCCGGCCCGAGACGCACCAGCGCGACTAGGGGACGATCTCGGTTGCCCGGATCCACGGTGCCAGCAGAGTGTCCCGGGTAGCAGCGTCGAGACGGTTCCCCAAGGCCACGGCCAGCGCAGCGTCCACGATCGCCTCGCCGGCGTCCATCTTTATCTGGAGACCGGTGGTTTCGTCGTTCATCTGATACGAGAGAAGATCCGAACCTCGCCGGCTCCAGCCCAGGGCCTTGTCACGAACGCGGTCGATCTCCCCGGCCAGGCCGTCGCGATCGCCGACGGCTCGGACTGCCCCCCAGGCGGCCTCATGCTCAGCGGTCGGGACCTCGTGCCAGGCCGCCCGCAGGCCGAGCATTTGAACTCGATTCATTCGTTCCAGCCGATCGAATAGGGCGTTCATCTCCGGCGTATCGACCAGGTTCACGCCACGTCGCCGTCCCCACATCGGCCAATCCCCTTCCCTCAGTCCTCGTCCACGTGGTCCAGCAGATGCCGGCGCAGGAAGTCGAGGCAGCGCTTCCAGGCATCGCGCCGGTTGTCGCGCTTCTTCCAGCCATGCTGTTCTTCCTCGTACCAGTGGACCTGGTAGTGCTTGCCCTCTATCTCGAGCGCCTCAACGATCTTCTCTGTCATCAGTGGCGCGATGCGCTTGTCCTTCCGGCCGTGGAGGATCAGCAGGGGCGCCTCGATGCGTTCGGCCCGATACAGCGGTGACCCGCGGCGATATGCCGGCGCGGCATCCGGATCGTCCGGCCGGCCCATCATCCGCTCCAGGTCGATGCGTCCGGGCCGATCGCCGTGGCGGTAGCTTTCGGCGATCTCGGAGTCGCCGTACAGGTCTATGCCGGCTCGCCACAAGCCCGGCTCCTCGGTCAGAACGCACAGCGTCATGTAGCCGCCGTACGAGGCGCCGTAGTGGCCGAGGCGCCCGTCGCACCAGGGCTGACTTGCCGCCCAATTGGCAGCGTCGATGACGTCGAACGCGTCGGCGTGGCCCCACTCGCCGCGATTGAGCCAGCGGAACTCCCGGCCGTAGCCGGTGGAGCCCCGGAAATCCACCGAAAAAAACGCCATGCCCGCCTCGACGATGAGCTGGCGCAGCAGATTCCAGTCGCGGAACGACTGATGGGTCGGACCGCCGTGGGAATGGACCACACAGGGAACGCGCGTCGCCTCCTCCCCAACGGCAGCGGCGGGCAGGTACAGCGTTCCTCCGATTGCCAGCCCGTCGCGAGCGTTGAAGGCGATGCGCGTCCCTGCGGCGAAGTGGGCAGCGTCGACCACGGTCGGCAGAGAATGAGTCAACTGGCGAGGCTTGGCCCCGTCGGCCACGGCCTCGGGCATCGGCAGCAGCCACAGGTCTTCGGGAGCTCGTTCCCCGGAACCGATGGCCAGGACGGCCGACGAGTCGGGCAGCCAGCCGACGGCGATCCAGACGCCGTCGAAAGGATTGACTACCGCTCGCCGGTCGGCCTCAGCCGGCCCCCCCGCGGAGACTCCCTGCGGCGCCCGCGGCGCCGCCCAGAGCGCGCCGGAACCCACCGGCTCGAGCAGGTCGTCGACGACCAGGTCCACGAGGCCGTCGTGTATCTCGACGTGGACGAAGCGGCGACCGTCCGGAGAGGCCAGCGGCACGTAGCCCCAACCGCCGCTGGGTTCGCCGTGCTCGCGCGCGCCCGACGTCAAGACCTGTTTCGCCGAGCCGTCGGCTGAGACGCGCACGACCTGGAACCACCCATCCTGGTCCGAGACCATCAGCAGCCCCGAGCCGTCCGGCAACCAGCGCGGCCCCGTCTCCCAGGCCGAGGCCCCCGCGACGAGGCGCTCCTGGCCCGTGGCCACCTCGATGACGTGGATCTGCGTCGTCAGCAGGTCCGGCAGACGCTGGGACGTGACGGCGACGTGGCTGCCGTCGGGCGACCAGACGCAATCTTCGATGTCCACGCCGGTCTGGGTCAGGGGAGACGGTTCTGCGGAGCGCGGTCGCGTGGACGGACGGCCGCGGCGCGGGACGGGCGCATCGATGACCCAGACCTGATCCCAGCCGCGGCGGCGCGACAGGAATGCGATCTGATGCCCGTCCGCACACCATCTCGGCGAGCGGTTGCCGGCCGGGTGTTGAGTGACGACAACCTGATGCGAGCCCTCGACGTCGGTCATCCAGATGGCGTCGTCACGCACGAAGGCGATGCGCCGGCCGTCCGGCGACCACTGCGGATCCGACGCGGACTTCTCCGTCGCGGTCAGCTGCTCCGGGTATCCACCCCGAACGGGCATCAGGAATATCTGACGCGCGCCGCCTGCTTCCGCGGTGAAGGCCACGCGGCGTCCATCCGGCGAGAGCCGGAACTCGCGCGGCGACTCGACGGCGCCGGCCTGCTCGACCGTGAGGCCGTCTCGGCCCGGTCGTCGGGCCCGCGGACCCTCGGCGGCCGGGCGGATGGGATCCACGACGGTGCGGGCTTCGTTCGGCGGGTTGGTCGCGGCCGACGGCGGCGACCCGGCCGCCAGCTCGATCGCCGCCGAGGTCCCGTTGAGAGTGACGGCGGCCACGCCGTTCACGGCCTCGGGCGAGGCCCCGTCTCGGGCTGCGGCGGACGATTCGGCTCGCCCGTCGCGTCGTTCGATCACCGCGATCCCCACTCCAGGCCCGTGAACCGATCCTCCATGGCGCCGGGCTCCAAGGGAGGGTCGACTCGCACGAAGGTTTCGGTCCCGAACATCTGCTCCATCTGCGCCCTCACCTCCGGATCGTCCCACTGCCGTCCCCGCATCTGGCTGTCGTGACAGGCCAGGGCCGCCACCTTGCGCTCCAGGACGGACGCGATCGGCACGATCGTCGTTATCTCTACGTCGGGCCGGGCGAGCTTCTCGAAGGCCGCCTGCTGGCGAACGTCGTCTTCGGTGGGAGGGGTGTCGTCGCCGGAGCGGCGCCGCTCCTCCTCCATGGCGGCTCGCATGCTCGCCACATGCGAGCGGGGCAGAACCTGGTGGTACAGCGCGGTGGGGCCGCCCGGCTCGGCGGCAGCTCGGTGGTACGCCTCCGTCGCCGTAGCGGAGCAGGCCGTGTGGTCGGGATGGCCGTAAACCCCGCCCGGATCGAAAGTCACGATCACCGCCGGCCGCAGCTCCCGGATGACCTTGAGCATTCGCTCGACGACCTCGTCCGTCGGGGCCAGGCTGAGCGACCCTTCGGGCGCTCCCCAGCCCTCCATGCCCGAGTCGCGGTAGCCGAGGAACATCGGTTCGGCGATTCCCAGCGCACGGCAGGCGCAAGCCAGCTCGGTTCGCCGGATCTCGGGATCGAGGGAGTGGTCTACGCCAACCTCGCCCGGCCGCCCGCCCTGGTCCCCGTTGGTGGCGCACAGGACCCAGACCTTGTTGCCGGAGGCCGCCGCCAGGGCCATCACGCCGCCGGCGCCGTAGCTCTCGTCGTCCGGGTGGGCGAAGATCGCCAGCAGGCCGCTTGGGACGGCGGGCACGGCGGAGCCGCTCGAACCGGCCATCTCAGCGCCCCGCTCGTCGCGGCGTCGCGGCCGCCCGTCCGGCGTCGGCCGTCTTGCCGTTCCTGGCCTCGACTCCACCCTCGTCGAAGCCGAGGCCCTTCTCGAGATCGGCGCCTAGCTCGACCGTGCGCCGGTAGGAAGCCCAGACCGCTTCCGAAAGGACGGTTCGAAGCCGGCCTGACTCGAGCTCGTGGATGGCCGCGGCGCTGGTTCCGCCGGGCGAGGTGACCATATTGCGCAAGACCGCCGGGTGCTGGGCGGTCGCCTTGGCAAACGCCGTGCTGCCTTCCAGGGTCTCGATGACCAGGTCGTGGGCGATATGGCGCGGGAAGCCGAGGTGGACGGCGGCGTCGATGAGGGCCTCCATTACCAGGAAGACGTACGCCGGGCCGGTGCCGCTGACCGCCGTCGCCATTTCGACGAAGCGTTCGTCGTCAACCTGGAGATCCGAACCCAGCGCGCCGAGCAGGACTCGAGCCTGGGCGCTCTGCTGCTCGGTCACTTCCGGCGTGGCGTACCAGACGGTTATGCCGCGACCGATCTGGGCCGGCGTGTTGGGCATGCTGCGGACCACTTCCCGGTGGTCCAGGAGACCGGTCAGGACACGGCATGTGGCGCCGGCCACGATCGACACGACGAGCTGTTCCGGCCGAAGCTGTCCGCCCAGCTCGTGGCCGACCTTCGTCAGCGTCTGGGGCTTGACCGAGAGCAGGATCACGTCGGCGTCGCGGGCAGCCCCCACGTTCGAGGCGACCATTCGGACGCCGTACTGGGCAGTCAGTTCGTCGCGCCGATCCGCTCGCGGTTCGCTGCCGACGATCTGCCGGGGCTCGACCAGCTTGCCGCGCAGGAGCCCGGCGATGATCGACTCGGCCATCACCCCGGACCCGATTGTCGCGACGGTTCGGTTCGAAAGTGGCGACATGTCGCCGAGTATAGGCCCGGTTCGAGGCCGGCGGCAGGTGGTTTCGCGCGGAATTGAGGTCTTCCGGCCGTCGACAAGCCGGCCGGACCGATCATCGTGGGGCCCCAGACAGACGAGAGCCGGTCGCTCGGGGGAGGAAGGGCGACCGGCGTTTGCTTCTCGTCTTGGCTCGAGGAGGAGGGAGCTGACGAGAATACTGTCCGAGCCCGCTGAAGTGATCCTGAAAATCTTACGCCGGTTGAAGGGTTCCCGAAACCGGGCCCTGACAGACGAGAGCCGGTCGCTCAAGGGGAAGGGCGACCGGCTTGATCTCGTCCTGGCTCTGGAAGGAGCGGCGACGAACCACCGCGATAGTGGCGCCGGCCTTTGGAGGCACCCTGAAGGTTCCATGGAGGTTCCGTGGAGACCGGCTGGACCTATCCGCTGGCCGGGGGCGAAAACCGGCCGCGGGTCGGGGCGAAGCCCCGGTCATTCGACCAGCGGCGTCCAGCTATCGGGCGGCGAAGTCTCGACGAAGCCTTCGGGGTCGAAGATCTCGGCCAGCATCGCCACTCCGTCCACGACGCGCGGGCCGGGCCGGTAGAAATAGACCGGCTCGACGAAGAAGACGTGGCCCTGCCGGACGGCCTCGAGGTCCGGCCAGAACTCGGGTCGAGTCGTGCCTTGCCAGACGGCTTGTGCCTGCAGCAGCGTCATCCCCGCGGGGGCAAAGATGAGCATCTCCGGATCGACGTCCCGAATCGCTTCCCAGGTCGTTACGGACGACGGTTCGCCCTCGCGGGCCAGGAGATCCCAGCCACCGGCGCGCCGAACCTGCTCCGGGATCCATCGGCCGCTGGCGAGCAGCGGAGAAAGGCCTTCGAGCACGACGACCCGCTTGGGGCGGCGCCCCTGGTCGTGCCGCACCACCACGCCCTGCTCGATCTCGCCGATGTCCTCGCGCAGCTCTTCGAGCAGCTCGATGGCGTCGTCCTCGGACTCGGTCATCGCCCCGATCGTCGTAATGGAGTGGAATATTCCCTCAATCGCGATGGGATCGAGCGTGATCAGGGTCGGGTTCCCTCCGGCGCCGATGAGCGCCGCCTCGAGCCGACGCGCGTCGGGCCCGGCGCCCCCTTCGCGGAAGACGATCAGGTCCGGCCGGGCGGCCAGAAGGGCGGCCCGGTCGAGTTCGCCCGGCCCCAGTTCGTCGTCCAGGCTCGCGGCCTCGGCCTCGATTCCCGATTTGGCCCTGGGCCGGGTGACGACGGCCACGCCCTCGATCTCCGGCGGGAAGTCGCAGCGATGGCTGACCCCAACGAGCTGGTCGCGAAGGCCCAGGGCGCAGATGATCTCGGTGGCGGAGGGGAGGAGGGAAACGATGCGCATCGGCCAAGTCTAGCGGTGGCCGCCTCGGCAGCCCCGCGCGCCCGTAGCCACTCCCCTCCCGCCCGCGCCCGGCGGAGAATCGAAAGCGCCCGGCCGGAGGGCCGGGCGCGGATCGAGCAGATGCGAGGTTCAGGCCGGCTTGGCGGCGTTCACGAGGGCGCGGGCGGCGTCCTTGTCCGTGAACCAGAGCGCGTTGATCTCCGTGTAGTTGGCCCACTCAGCCGGGAGGGCATCCTCGGCGAAGATGGCGTTGACCGGGCATTCGGGCTCGCAGGCGCCGCAGTCGATGCATTCGTTCGGGTCGATGAAGAGG
The DNA here is from genome assembly GCA_963789725.1 of uncultured Chloroflexia bacterium. Classification (GTDB taxonomy): domain Bacteria; phylum Chloroflexota; class Limnocylindria; order Limnocylindrales; family CSP1-4; genus Fen-1039. Next base: position 76,311 of record CAWBLU010000004.1, on the reverse strand, counting down.
GTGCGGTCCGTGCCTTCATCGAAGTGGATGCAGTCGACGGGGCAGACGGACACGCACGCCTGGTCCATCGTATCGACGCAGGGCTCGGCGATTATGTAGGCCATCGGGCTTCTCCTGGAGGTCGTGGATTCATCATCAGGCTGGAGGCCCAGCGGCACTCCCAACGCTTAGTCTGAGCGTACCACGCAGGGGCCCGTCGGCGCGGCCAAGCTTGCCACGCCGATTGCTTACATATGCGGCTCGTAGTTGGGATCGAGGTACTTCTCCGGGTCCTCCTCGAACTCCAGCCGGCAGCCGCGGCTGCAGAAGTAGTAGGTCGTGCCGTTGTATTCGAACTTGAGGTCGGTGCTGGTGTCGACCTCCATCCCGCAAACGGGATCCGTCGCTGTCGCCATGGTTGCTCCTTTGGCCGGCCACCGACCGACCTCTTTCGAACCGCGAACGCGGAGACGCTGAGCCGAGTCTAGGCCCGACCGGCCGGACGTGCCCGGCGAACCGCGGTAGGTGTGGCCGGCCATCGAGTCGGGCCGAATTCCCGCGTCCGGGGCTGTCGAGGACTATGTTCCGATCCGATTGGGCCTCGCGCTACCTCATCGAGCAGCGTAGGATGCGACGCATGAACCCGAAGGTAGTGGACGACGCCCGCCGCACGCTCGAATCAGAGCGTGATCGGATCCGGCTGGTGCTGTCCGAAGAAGTCGAGCACCCGAAGGTCGCGCACGGCGCCCAGACCGCGGCCGCGACCGAAGTGACCGAAAGCCAGCGGGGCCAGCAGTTCCGCGAGCGCGACGAGTTGCACCTCGTCCAGATTGAGGGCGCGCTCAGGCGAATCGATGCCGGCTCGTTCGGGACGTGCCAGACCTGCGGCAAGCCGATCAACCCCGAGCGCCTCGAGGCCCTGCCCTGGGCCTCGGACTGCATCGACTGCCACTCCAAGAACCGCCGCTGACAGGGCTGTTCTGCGCCCCCCTTCGAAACGAAGCAGGCCGCCCACATCTTCAACACCAAGGAAATTCATGCGCACCACCGCTGCTTCCAGCGCCCGAATCGTTACGGCCCTGGGCCTGGCCCTGGTAATGGCCGCCTGCAGTTCGGCGGTGGCTACACCTGGAGACCCGACCGCGGGCTCGACCGTGGCTCCGAGTCAGGCGGGTGCGACCCAGGCGCCGGCCACTCAGGTGGCGACTACCCCCGCCGACGTCACGGCTCTGCCGATGCCGTGCGATCTTCTCACCCCTGCCGTCGCGGCCGACTTGATAGGCGCGGGCGCCGTCCAGCAGCCCCTGAGCGCCGCAACGCACCGATGCGAGTACGAGAACCCGACGACCCACGCCACCGTGTCGATCGGCGTGGACACCTACGATCCGACCCTCGCCCTGTACGGCGAGCCCGTCGCCGGCCTCTCCGCCGACAAGGCGCTGTGGGCCGGGAGCTCGAGCCAGCTGATCCTCGTCAAGGCGACCACGATCCTGACGATAATCACGATGTCGGCCGATCCGGCGGAGGACTCGAAGGCCCTCGCGATCCGCGCCGGCGGCATGGTGCTGGCGAGTCTGTAGGCGAGACAGGCCGAGGCGGAGTTCGCCCGCCGTCGCCACGCCCGGCCCCACCCGGTCGTTGTCGCCGGTGGGACCGTGGGGCTGTCGGCAGGGGCCATTTGTCCCTTTCGCGACGGCGGCCCGGTCTGGCTCAATAGGCCTGTGAGCAATCCCGATCCAGCAACTCGGATATCAGACCGTGCGCGGGCAGCCGGCTCGACCGATCTCGACCGGTTGGTCGATGCCACGCCCGGGCGGCGGCTGCGCGTCGTTGCGGTGGGATCCGACCACGAGTCGGCCCTGGCTCAAGAGGGTGTCGGAGTCGGCGCACAGATCACCCTCGAGCGACGCCTGGCCCCGGGCGGTCCGTTGATCGTGCGGCTCGGTCCCACTCGACTGGCCCTGGCCAAGAGCGTGGCGGCAACGATCCGGGTGGCTGTTGCCGGCGAAGTGGTGGGCACGGAGCAGTGCCCGTGAAGTGGCGCCGGAACCGGCCTCCAATGCCCGACGATGGGCCGGTCGTGGCCCTCGTTGGCCGCCCGAACGTGGGCAAATCCACGCTGTTCGGCCTGGCCACCGGTCGGTTCGCGGAGACGGTCAATGCCCCGGGTACGACCATCGCCCCGGAGCGGCGCGTCATACACACGACCGCGGGCGATGCCACCATCGTCGACCTGCCCGGCACTCTGTCGCTGCTCGACAGACCCACCGGAGCGGAGCAGTTTTGGCGCGATCTCCTCGATGTCAAGCCCGACGCGATCATGCTCGTCGGCGATGCCGGCGATCTCGCGCGCCATCTGCCAATGGCGCTGGCTTGCCGCGATCTCGGGTTGCCGGTCGTCTTCGTGGCCAACATGGCCGACGAGGCTGCGGCCCGGGGCGTGGGTGTGGACGCGGGAAGACTGTCACAACTGCTGGCGGCACCGGTCCACCTGACCGTCGGCCGGACCGGCGCGGGCGTGGGCGAGGCGATGTCTCGCGCTGTCGGTCTGGCTCGCCAGCGCCGGGCTTTCCTCGGAGGGGCGGCGCCTCGCGGCACGGTCCCGGCCCGAATCTACGGACCGGCCCTCGAGCGGCAGATCGCGGCGATGGCCGAGACGGCGACCGCCAGTCATTCGCTCGGCGCGGCCGCCCTCGACACGATGGGTTGGGGTCTGAACGAGCTGGTCGACGAGTCGATCATCTCGGCTCGTGGCGCAGCCTCCATCCGGCTGGCCGCGCTGCTCGAGCCCGTCCGGTGGCGCATCTCGTCCGACTGGGCGACACAGGTCGAACGCCGAAGCGACGCGCCGGTCAGACTCGCGGATCGGATCGCCATCTGGAGCACCTCGCCCTGGCCGGGTCTGCCGATCTTCGCCGCCGTGACCGCCGCCGTCTTCGGGACGATGATGTGGGTCGGTGGCACCCTGTCCACGCTGCTCACGGGCGCCTGGACCGCGGCGGTTTCGCCTTATCTTGGGACTGCAGTTCATGCGGTGGTTCCCCAGACGGTAATTGCCGCCGGCCTGTTGTGGGGCCTCGACGGCGGCGTGCTTGCCCTGCTGTCGGTTGGCATCCCGTACATCCTGACCTTCTACGTGCTACTGGCCGCACTCGAGGATTCGGGCTATCTGACCAGTGCGGCGGTCTTGACCGATCGGCTCTTCAACACGATGGGTCTGCCGGGCCGGACGGCGATCCCACTTCTCGCCGCGAGCGGCTGCAACGTCCCCGCCATATATGGCACTCGCGTCCTGCCCACACGCCGGGAGCGGTTGCTCGGTGCGTTCCTCGTGACCATGACGCCGTGCTCGGCTCGATCCGCGGTCGTAGTCGCCGCAGTAGCGCCGTTTGCCGGACCGGTTGCGGCGGTGGCGGCCTTCGGGCTTATCGCCGCCATCACATTCGCCGCGGGCCTCGCGGCGAACGCTCTCGTACCGGGCCGGCAGCCGGCCCTGATCCTGGAACTGGCTCCGATCCGCCTGCCGATCGCCCGCCAGGTGGCTATCAAGTCCTGGCGCCGCTTCGCCGAGTTCGTTCGAGCAGCCGCCCCGCTGATGCTCGTCGGCTCCGTTGTGCTGGGACTCCTCTACCAGAGCGGGCTCATCTGGGGCGCCACCGCGATCCTCGATCCGCTGGTCGTGGGCTGGCTCGGCCTGCCGTCGATCGCGGGCCTGGCCCTGGTCTTCGCCTTTCTGCGCAAGGAACTGGCTCTGCAGCTGCTCGTGGCGCTTGCCGTCGTTCAGCTGGGCGCCGGAGCTGCCGGGCTGGGGTCGATCATGACGCCGAGCCAGCTATTCGTGTATGCGATCGTGACGTCGGTCTCGCTGCCGTGCGCAGCCACCTTCGCGACGCTGCGGAGCGAGTTCGGCTGGAGGCCGTCTCTGATCATGGCCGGGAGTTCGCTGGCCATCGCCATCGCTGTCGGAGGCATCCTGGCCAGAATTCTCGGCACCATCTGACCCGGGGCACTCATACCGGCCGGCCCTCGGGGGGTCCGTGCGACCGGGGCTCCGGCGAGAATCACGAAACCCGGCCCTGAGGCCGGGTTTCAGTTTTCGGCGTTGGTTGCGGGGGACGGATTCGAACCGCCGACCTTCGGGTTATGAGCCCGACGAGCTGCCGCTGCTCCACCCCGCGCCGGGAACTGTAGCCTCCGATCGGTGGCCCGTCAAACGCGCGGGCTTTCGTATTCCCCGGCTCGGTGCGCCAGGGCCGCTCGCCACGTCTCCAGGGCTGCCGGCCACCAGGCGTCAACGGCGTCATCCGTGCCGTACCACGCCATGTAGGCGCCGGGACCGTGGATGGCCCCGTCGATGACGAGATGCCGCGCCCCATCCAGGCGCGTGGCGGCCACCGGCACCAGGCCGTCGCCCTCCGTCCCCGGTACCGCGGCGCGGCCGATTACGGAGCGGTACATGAGGTGAGCCACTCGCTCGCGGCCGCTGCCCGTGGGGTCGCCGCGAATTGCGCGCGAAGCCACGGACAGGTAGCCGATACGTGGGGCGAAGAAGGCGCCGGGGGCTACCGAGTCGGCGACGGCCGCGGCCACTTCCTTGACGCGGCGGCCGATCCCCGCCCCGTCCGAGAGGCGGTGGGGAGTGCCGAGAGTGACGATCGCGCCGACCCGGCCCGCAGCTCCGAACTTGCGCCCCGGGAGCGGCTCGGGGGCGGTCAGCAGCCGGCCCGTGATCCCGCCGGCGGAGTGGCCGATAAGGAGCAGCGGCGCGCCGTCTGAGAGCGAGCCGGAGAGGCGGACGGCCGCCCGCATCGCCCGGGCCGAACGGGTGCAGATCGGGCCGATGCCGCGGGCTCCGGCGAGCAGCCAGTCCGGCGTCCAAACCTCGGCCACGACCGCGCCGGCCGCTCCGCGCTCGATCAGGCGCCGCACCAACGGCCCGTACATCGGCGGCGCGGTCAGGAATCCGCCGAGGATGAGAATCGTGGGCGGGACCGAGTCCAGGTGCGCCAGCCAGCCCGGCGGCCCCTCCACGGCTCCGCGTCTGTCGGTCATCGAGTCGTCTCCCGGGTCAATCCTACGACTCCAGGCCGCAACGGCCTCGACTTCAGAATCTTCCCCGGGTCAGGTACGCCATGATGTGCGTTGCAGCGACATTTGGAGGCCTGGAATGCAGTTCGACGACGACATGAAGCGTGGTGACGCCGGGGCAAAGCTCCCGGCCGATCCCGCGATCCCGGGCCCCGGGCCGGGACCCGAACCCGACGCAGACAGCGCGGGGCCGCTGGGCACCGACGCCGGCTCGGCCGGCTGGAAGCCCGAACCGGCGCCCGGCCCGTCAGTCGAACCGCCGCCGGCACCGCCCGATCCGTGGGCCCCGCCCGCCGCCGCGCCCTGGGCTTCCCAGCCGGCACCGTGGGCTCCGCCCGCTCCCCCGTCGCCGTGGCAGCCGTCTCAGCCGGGCGGTTGGGGGCAGCCCAGCCCGAACCCGTGGGGATCGCAGCCGGGCGGTTGGCCACAGCAGCCCCCCGCTCCGCCGGCCTGGCGGCCTCAGCAGCCGCCCGCTCCGCCGGCATGGTCGCCCCAGGTACCGCCCGCGCCGCCTGTGTGGCAGCCTCCGCAGCCGCTCGCCTCCGATGGTCCCGACCTTGCCCCCGCCGGAACCGACCGCCCCAGGCGCCCGAGCCGGCTGCCCGGTTACCTCGCCGTCGTCGCCGCATGCCTCATCGCGTTCTCCGGCGGAATGCTGGTGGATCACTCGTTCTTCCCGCGGACGGAATCCGGGGGCAATCAGCCGGGCAGCACCGCCTCCGCGGCGGTCCAGGGCTCAGAGCTGTACAACGAAGCGCTCCAGATAGTCAAAGACCACTTCGTGGGCCGGGCATCCGTAACCGACCAGCAGCTCCTGTACGGCGCCATCAAGGGTCTGGTCGACAGCCTGGGCGACACCGGCCATTCGACCTTCCTCACCCCCGACGAATACGCAGCCTTCCAGCGATCACTCAGCGCCAGCGTCGCGGGCATCGGGGTCGTGATGTCCAGCGCCAACGGCGTCTTCAGGATCGATCGGGTCCTGACCGGCTCGCCCGCGGCCGCAGGCGGAATCAAGGCCGGCGACACGATCACCGCCGTCGACGGCACCCCCACCACCGACATGACCATGAGCGACGTCGGCGGCAAGATTCGCGGCACCCCCGGCACCAAGGTTACGATCACGATCCTCCACCTCGGGTCTACCACTCCGGTGGACATCACCCTGACGCGCGCGAACATCGACGTTCCGCTGGCGGATTGGGGCATGGTGCCCGGCACTCACATCGCCGACATCGTCCTGGTCGAGTTCTCGACCGGCGCCGCCGACCAGCTCCAGGCCGACATCACCGAAGCCGAGAAAGCCGGCGCAACCTCGATCATCCTCGACCTTCGCGGCAACCCGGGTGGATACGCCGAGGAAGCGCAGGCGGTCGCGAGCGAGTTCCTTTCGAGCGGCGTCGTGTACATCCAGCAGGACGCCAACGGCAACAACACAGACGTCAGGGTCGACACCTCTCGGACGCACACGGACCTGCCTCTGGTCGTGCTGGTGGATCACGACTCGGCCAGCTCGGCGGAGATCGTGGCCGGCGCCCTCCAGGATTCCGGACGGGCGAGCATCGTCGGCGTCTCCACGTTCGGGACCGGGACCGTGCTTCAGACCTTCGACCTGTCTGACGGTTCGGTCATCATCCTGGGCACTTCGTGGTGGCTCACGCCGCACGGCCACAAGATCTTCGGAGTGGGCATCAAGCCCGACGAGACGGTCCCCATGGCCGCCGGCACCCTGCCGCTCGACTCGACCGCTCTCTCGACGATGTCGGTGGCCCAGCTAAACGCGTCCGGCGACGCCCAGCTTCTGGCCGCGGTGAAAGACCTGAGCAAATAGCCGGCCCGGGGCCGATCGGGCCCGGGCATAGGGCGGCGGGCGGTACTATGCGTGCCTGCCGCCCCGGCGGCGTGCGCTCGAGGGCCGTTAGCTCAGCGGTAGAGCGGCCGACTTTTAATCGGCTGGTCGTGGGTTCGAATCCCACACGGCCCTCCAACCCTCGATCACGACCGTCAGGCCGCCGGCGTGAGGAGCAGCAACTGGCACGCGCCGATCAGCAGCTCGCCCTGGCGCAGGCCGAGGTCGGTGTCTATCTCCTGGGCGCGGCCGGTCGGGTCGAGCAGCCACGTGGGGTTGGCCGGATCCAGGCTGCTCACGAGCCAGCCGGTCCCGCTCCGTTCGATCAGGGCGTGGGTCGGGCTGACGCTGGCGTCGTCGACGACGAGATCCGCTCCAGGCCCCCGGCCGACGACGACGCGTTGCCCGGGGTTGACGTCGAACGGAGTCGAGCGGCCGGCCTGGACGACGATCAGCTTCCCCGGCGCAAAGGGGCTCGGACGTTCGCGCCTGCCACGCCTGAGGGAGTCCACGTTCTGTCCGCCGCCTCCGCTGAGCGGCATCGGCGCCGCGATGCCAACTGTATGCCGCCGACGACCGGGTTGTACCGCCGCCGCGACGGGCTACGGGGCAGGCGGGGTGTAGATCTCGCAGACGCCGGTTACCTTCGAGGCCAGGGCGTCCATTGCGCCGCCGGCGATGAGCACCTGGCCGTCGGGGAGCGTCTGGAAGGCCGAGCCCATGGCGCCGACCGCGAGCTCGCCGGTGGCCTCCCAGACCCCCGTAGCCGGGTCGTACAGTTCGCTCGCCGTATGGACGCGGTAATGGGTGTCGATCCCTCCGGCGGCCAGGACTCGCCCATCGGGCAGGCGGACAAGGCCGTATTCGGCTCGAGCGGCCTTCATCAACCCGGTGGCAGTCCAGTTGTTCGCGGCCGGGTCGTAGATCTCCGCGGTCTCGTGGCTGGGGTCGGTGTTGCTCGTCGCGTACCAGCCGCCGGCAACGAGAACGCGACCGTCGTCGAGCAGAGCCGCGCCGTGGACGTAGCGCGGCTTGGACATCGGCGCCGCGGCGCGCCACTTTCCGGTCGCGGGGTCGTATAGCTCGGCCGTGGCGGTCACGGAGCCTGTTTCGCCGTGGTACGTGGTCGCGCCGCCGGCGACCAGGACCTCGCCGTCCGGCAGCAGAGTTGCGGTGTGCCGCGCTCGGGCAACCGACATCGGAGCCGTGACCGACCAGACCCCGCGGCTCGGGTCGAAGACCTCTGCCGACGCCGTCGAGTTCCAGCCCGGCGCTCCCTCGACGCCGCCGCCCGCTGCCAGGACGCGGCCGTCCCGGAGGAGGGTCAGCGTGCCCTGGGTGCGGGGCAGGTTGAGACGCCCGGCCGCGACCCACGTGCCGGTGTCCGTGAAGTAGCGTTCGGCGGTGTCGAGGGGCTGGCCGTCGCGCGACCCGCCGGCGACGAGCACCGAGCCGTCCGCCAGCACCACCGCCATGGCATAGGCACGGGGCTGGAGCATGCCGGTAACCGACGCCCAGAAGCCGGTGGCCGGATCGAAGATCGTGGCCGAGGCGACCGCGCTGGAACTCGAACTGGCTATCGTGCCGCCGACCACCATGACGCGGCCGTCTGGCAGCAGCACGCTCGCCGCGGCCCACCTGGCCTGTGAGAGCGGCGCGGTCGAGGCCCACGAGCCGTCGCCGTAGGCGAGCCGCGGCGACGCGGCGGCAGAGGTGGAGGCCGACGCCGACGCCCCGGAAGCGCCCGGTGACGGGCCGGCGGGAGCCGGCGTGGGGCCGGGCGGTTGAGTGGCAGCGGCCGCGATCGGGCTTGGGTGCGACTGGTCGAGCCAGAGGTACGCGGCCGGCGCGGACGCCGCGACAAGCAGAAGGGCCAGCAGATCGACCAGCAGGACCGCCCCCACACCGTTCTCGAACCCACGCCCGCGGCGACGCCGGCGCGCCCGAGACGGCTTGGGCAACGATTCCGGCGCCGGTTCGCCGAAGGGGTCGAATGCGTCCGGCGGGGGCCCGGCCGGACTATCGCCCTGCGGGCCGCGCGGCGGGTTGCCGATCGGATCGGGCATCTGTCCGCGCCGATTCTCGGATTTCATGCGGCGCTCACTCCTGGCCGAGCACGGCGATGATGCCGCCGGCAACCACGGCCGTGCCGCCCATGAGGCAGGCAATGGTGGATCCGAGGACCGAGCCGTCCGTGGCGTAGCCGACGCGTCCGAGCGCCGCACCGATGCAGACCTCGATGGCCAGGCCCAGGATCAGCAGTTCGACCGCGGCCGCCAGCGGCGTGAGCCGGTTCGTGGCCAGAAGTGCGGCTACGACGGCAGCGACCGCCGCGGCGATGGCCGCGGAGAGGACCAGGGCGACCTGGCCGAACCTGCTCGCGATGTCGCCGAGGCCATGGAGCGGGGTCAGGTCGTGGGCGGGGTTCGGGCTGCCCGTGAGAATGGACAGCACCCCGGCCACGACCACAGCGGCGCCGCCGATCGCGAATGCCGCGCCGCTGTAGCGGGCTGCTCGCGCATTCGGCGCCTGCCTCGGCCGCTCGACCGCCATTCGATCCCCCGATCAGGTTGGGACGCCCGGGACCCGGGCCGCGCCGCCGACCGGCGGCGCCACCTTTCCGGAGCGAGCCCGGTCGTGACTATACCGCCGCCGTCATCGGTCGGACGTGGGCGGCGCTCCCTGGTCCAGCAGTTCGAGGGCGGCCGCGGCCGTCGGCTCGTCGGTGATCAGGACGTGGAGGAGACCGGTCCGCGCGCCGGCGACGATCGTTTCGACCTTGTTAGCCCCAGCCGCGATGCCGATCACCCGCGGCACGAGCCTGAGTGTCTCGACGGGAATCGAGATGGTCCGGCGCTCCCACTCGTCCCGGACGAAGGATCCGTCGAGGCGGACGAGATGGCCGGCCACGTCGCCGACCGCACCCTTGACCGTCAGGCGGGCTCGGCCGGCTTCGTCGAGGCGGTCCATCACCGTGCCGTAGCCCGGCGAGAATCGCGGCGCTCCGCTCATCCCCACCAGGGCGACACGCAATTGGCCCCAGAAACGCGTGGTGGCGGTAACGGCGCTATCCGACAGGAGAGCGGCCGTGGTGGCCTCGTTGTCGAGCAGCCCGGGGGCGTGAAGCAGCCGCGCGCCGCCACCAATTCTTTCGGCCATGCGGCGGGCGATCTCGTTGCTGTTCAGGTGCGGATTGCTCGAGTCCCAGCCGCCGACGAGCGGCACCACGATCGCGGCCGGGTGAGAAGCGGCCGGCAGCGCCGCAACGAGCGACTCGACCGTGTAGCCGCCGGTCAGCCCGATGGCGCCTTCCTGCGGCAGCTCGTCGGCGAGGCGCGGCGCGGCGGCTACGGCGCAGAGCCGCGCCGCAAGCCCGGGCGAGGTTTCGTGGCCCGGCGTTACCCACACCTCCAGCCCGAGCGCATCGGACAGAGCTCGAGCGATTGGACTGGGCGATGCCGGGGCCCCTTCGACGGAGATGCGGACTACGCCCACGGATCGGGCGGCGGCCAGCAATCGCGACACCTTCGAGATCGAGAAGCCCGTCAGGGCCGCTATCTCCGGCTGGCCCAGCTCTCGGACGTAGTAGAGCTGGGCGACCAGCCGCATCATCTCCCGCTGGCTGGTGGCTTCGGTCGCCTCCGAGGCCGGCGCAGAGTCCGAGACGCCGGCACCCGCCGGCCCGTCGACCGGTTCAGGCCGGCTCGACCGCCTGCTTTCGCCATCCTCGTCGGCCATCAATCGGTCTCCATTTGACAGGTCGAACCGACAGCCGCGATCATATCGCCAGAACCAGTTGTGCAAGTCATTGCGTGACAATATTTGCAGAGACGACTGGCAGAGTCAAGGCGCCGGCTTTCCGGCGGCAGTGCGGATCGGCCGCCATGGCGCGGCCGGCGGAGGCAATCGGTGCGGGCGTTCCGGATAGTCATCGCGGGTCACGGGACGTTCCCGGCCGCCCTCCTCGCCACAACCGAACTGATCTGCGGCCCGATCGCCGACATCGCCGCCGTGGGTCTCGGGCCGACCGACTCGCCCGACCGATATGCCGATGCCCTCCGCGCGGTCATCGGCGGCGATCACCGTCGGGTGCTGGTCTTGTGCGACCTGCTCGGCGGCACGCCCTTCAACGTGGCCTCGGCCATCGCTCGCCGGTCGCCGCGTGTCGCCTGCCTCTCGGGCGTGAACCTGGCCATGACCGTTGAGGCGGCCCTCGCCGACGGCGACCTGGACGAGGCGTCGGTCGAGCGGTTGCTCGAAGTCGGTCGCAGCGGCATCGTCGAGACTGAGCGGCACCGCGCCCGACGCGCATCCTGACGGCTGTAATCCCGTGAGCCTCCGCCTCGTCCGCATCGACGACCGCCTGATCCACGGCCAGGTCGTGGCCGTCTGGCTGCGGGCCCTGGGCGCCCGGCGGATCGTGATCGTGGACGACGCCACGGCCCGCGACCCGTTCCTGAGCGAGGTGTTGACCCTCGCCGCGCCGCAGGGCGTGCCGGTTGAGGTCCACGCCCTGGCCGATGGAGCGGTGCGGCTGATCGAACTGGCCGCGACGCCCGAGCCGGTAATGGTCCTGGCCCGCTCGCCGCGAACCATCCTGGGCCTGCGCCAGGCCGGTGTTCCGATCGAGGTCGTAGACCTGGGCGGCATGGGTTCCGGACCCGGCCGAAGGCGCCTCCACAAGACGATTTCGGCCAGCCCGGACGAGCTGCGGGAGCTTCGAGAGCTGGAGCAACTCGGGACGCGGGTGGTCGTCCAGATCGTCGCCGACGATCGGCCGATCCCGTTCCGGTCAATCGATACGGGCAACTGAGCCGCGGGGCGGAGTCGGGAGGATTTGATGAAGAGGAGATGCGCGGCTGCCGGCGCGGGCCTGGTCGCGGTGGCCCTGGTGGCAGTTGCGTTTCCGGGCGCGGCGCTCGCCGCCGGCTCGGCCGATGCGAGCAGCGCGCACACCTTCACCGTCTCCGTCTGGCAGGCCGCCCTCATCGGCCTCGGCTACTACCTGGCCAACAGCCCGTGGCTGTTCGGGCTTGCGTTCTTCACCTTGTACCGGCCGCTCGTCGCCGGATTCCTGGTAGGCCTGATCCTGGGCGACCCGGCCCAGGGCACGCTCATCGGCGCGGCCATCAACATCCCCTACCTGGGCTTCATCTCGGCCGGGGGCAACCTGCCGGCCGACGCCGGGTTCGCGGGCTGGGTCGGGACCACCGTCGCCCTGGCCAGCGGCCTCGACGCCACCAAGGCGATCCCCATCGCCTTCGGCCTGGGCCTCGTGGGCACGATCATCTTCTACGGCCGAATGGCGCTCGACTCGGTCTTCGCGCACTGGGCCGACGCCCGAGCCGAGAAGGCCGACATCGCCGGCGTGGCCCTGATGAACTGGCTGCCGGGTCAGATCCTCCTCTTCGTCATCAGCTTCGTGCCCGTCTTCCTGTTCGCCCTCAACGGCCCGACCTACGTCCAGGACGCCCTCAACCAGCTGCCTCTCTGGACCGTCAACGGGCTCGTCATCGCCGGCGGGATCCTGCCGGCCATCGGCATCGCCCTGAACATGCGCTTCATCTTCCGCGGCGCGGTCATCCCGTACTTCTTCATCGGCTTCATCCTCATGACGGCGACCAACCAGTCGATCTCGCTGGTCGTCGTTGCCGCGATAGGGCTTGCGCTGGCGTACCTGCACCTCAACTTCGTCCGCGCGCCGGCCGCACCCAAGGCCGAAGTCGCCGCGGCCGAAGGGGCCGCGGTGGCCGCGGCTTCTCGGCCGGCCCCCGCTGCCGCCGCCGGCGCCCCGGGCGAGCCGGGCGTCCGGCTGACCCGCGGCGATCTGATCCGCTCCTGGGCCCTGTGGACCTTCTTCGCCCACGCCAACTACAACTACGAGCGACTCCAAGGCACGGGCTTCGCCCACGCCATGACACCGATCATCAAGCGCCTCTACACCACTGAGGACGAGATCCGGGCCGCGCTCAAGCGCCACCTGGTCTTCTTCAACACAGAGCCCAACTTCGGCAACGTGGTCCACGGCACGGTCATCGCCATGGAGGAGCAACGGGCCAACGGCGCGGCTATCGACGACGACGCCATCAACTCCGTAAAGTCGGGGCTCATGGGCCCGATGGCGGGGATCGGCGACACGCTCAGCCAGAGCACGATCACGCCGATCCTGCTGGCGCTCGGCATCGGCATCGCCGGCGGGACGGCGAGCGGGTCTGCGGTGCCGGTCATCTCCGGCGTCACCGGCAATGTACTCGGCCCGATCATCTACACCGTCCTGGTGTCCATCGTGATCGTGGCGATCGGGTACACGGCCTGGATGCAGGGCTACGCGCGCGGGCGCTCGTTCGTGACCGAGATCCTGAAGTCCGGCGCGATAGACCGCGTCCTGATCGGCGCGGGCGTGCTCGGCAATATGGTGTTGGGCGCGCTGGCGGCCAAGTTCGTGATCGTCAACCTCGCCCCCACAGTCACGATCGCCGGCGCCCAGATGAACCTGCAGGCCGCGGTGCTGGATCCGCTCTTCCCCGGGGCGCTGGCCCTCGGGCTGGTGGTCATGACGTGGTGGCTGCTGCAGCGTCGGGTCAACCCGCTGGCGCTGCTGGCCGTCTACCTGGTCTTCTCGATCGTGGCCGCGTTCCCATTCTTCGGCCCCGGCCAGCAGAACGCGGGCGATTACTCGTATCAGGCCTGCACGTCGTCGTTGCTGCACCAGTACTACCCGTGCGGCGCCCCGCCGGCACCGACTGTGGCGCCCGCGCCGAGCGCGGCGCCTTCGGTCGCGGCGCCCTCGGCCGCACCATCGGGTTCGGCTCAGCCGTAGGCATGGACTCTCGAGAGGGGCGCATCGCCCTCGAGCTGCGAGGGGGGACTACTCCGGGCATCCCGGTGTCGTCGGGCGCCGATCCTGCCGAATACGGGTGGGCGCGGTGCTATGCGGTGGTAAACGGCTTTCGCGGTTGCACCGGGGAGGCGGGTGCGAGCCGTGAGCGCGGCCGTGGCTCTCGGCTCACGCTCGCACCGTGCTCATCGACGCAGCGGAGCGGCCCCAGGTAGTCCGGTCTGCCACATCGGTGTTGGGAGATCGGCCGGCGGCGCCGCCTGGCTCCACTTAGTACCGCCCCCGTCCGTATAGAGCAGAAAGTCGGCGACGCCATCCCAGGCGTTCCTTTCCAGGAGCGGCGGGGGTCTAGATCCAAGCGAGTCGAGCCGGCTCATCCGCCCTACGGACAGGTGTTGTCCGGCGCCGGTCGGCCGTACCAGAGACTGTCCTGGCCGAATAGCTGGATAGAGAGCGCGGCGACCTTGTCGTTGAGCAGGCAGTTGGCCGAGTTCGTGGTGCTGGTTCCGGTGATCGTGTATGGCGGCCCCAGGACGACCTGGGTGATGTTGTCGATGGGGACACTCAGGGCCATCGACACGTAGTCGGCCAGCTGGCCCGCCGGGAAGTTGGTGACCACGCTGGCTCCGAGGAGCTTGACCAGGCTCGGCAGCTTCAGGATCTGGCGCGGCGAGGACATCTTGCGCATCAGGGCGACCAGGACCTGCTGCTGACGCGACGACCTCCTCCAGTCACTGCCGCCGCCGTGGCGCGACCTGACGTAGGCCAGAGCGGTCCTGCCATCCAGGTGTTGCAGTCCACCGGTCAGATAGAACCCCCGCGCGCTGCCGTCGAGCCAGTTGTACGTCGGGTCGTCGATCAGGCTCGGGTTGACGACGTCGATCCCGCCCAGCTTGTCGATCATCGCCACGAACCCGCTGAAGTACATGTGACCGTAGTAGTCGATCTGGACGCCGAGGAGGTACTGCACCTCTTTGACGAGCGTCCAGTACGGAGAGTCGGGGGACTTGATGTGGCCGTTCTTGACGTAGGTTGGCAACGCGTTGATCCGGTCGCCGGGCGCGTCGACACCGCCGAAGTAGAACGGGAAGCTGGCGCTGTCGCGTGGCACGCTCACCATCTGGATCGAGTTGGTCGTCGGGTTGTAGCTCACGACCATGATCGTGTCGCACAGGTTTGCGTTGGCCCCGCTGCTCGCGCCGGTGAGAAGGATCGTGACGCGCCCGTCGCTTGGCGGGGTCACCATGGGCTCCGGCGTGCCCGTTGGGGCCGGCGTGCCCGTTGGGGCCGGCATGTCCGTCGGGGCGGGAGTGCTGGGCATGGCGGTCGCACCGGGCGGGGGGCTCGGCGCGGGCGTGGCGTCGGCGATGGTCGTGAGGTCCATGGCGTCAAACCCTTGAGTGTCGAAAACCTCGGCTCCGGCGTCGGAGATGGCAAGCAGGTAGTAGCCGCCGCCCAGGTGGGTCACGACGATGACGGCGCCGAGCGCCAGCACAACCGCCCGATCGAATACCCTGCGCGGCGAGGTCCGGTTTGCGCCCACGAAGGCATGTCCCAGGGAGAGCAGCCGCCAGGCGCCGAACGCGACCAGGATTGCGACGGCGGCCAGGCCGAAGATCCGTTCGGCGAAGAGCTCGACGGCGAATACCACCAGTCCACGGCGGAGCGCGTACGCCAGCAGAACGACAACCAGCAAGGACGGTACGGCGAAGGTCGCCGTCAGGCGTCGATTGCCCAGGTATAGCTGTCCAAGGCCGGGCCACAAGAAAGAGAGCAGGGCTGCCAGAGATGGCGACCGCTTGTGACTCGTGGCGGCCGGCTGGTCCGCGCTCGCCTCAGCCGGGGCGGTGGCCATCCGATCGCGGTGAAGCCGGAACCGGGGCCGCAGCGGCCACCAACGCGAGTCGGCTGCGTTCGGCATCGTTGGATTCCCCCTGTCGCGGGCAGCTTACCTCCAAACGTCGCCGCAGGATCGCTTGAAATGGCCGCCAATCGCGCCTGTCAGGCCCGCGGATGAGATGCCCGGCCGCTACTCGCCCGCGCCACCGAACTCGGGCACGTAGCCTGCCCCGAACCGCTCCAGCTCGGCCAGGGCGGAGACGATCATCGGGTGCGATCGGCGTTCCGGGCGGATGACCGACGAGATGCGCCGGGCGAGAGGCGGGGCGATCGGGCACACGCGGGCCCGGACGGGGCGATCCAGCAACGCCAGGCCGGGTAGCACGCCGACTCCCAGCCCGGCCTCGACGAGAGCGATGATCACGCTGAAGTCCTTGCAGCTCGAGCGGATGTGCGGCTCGAAACCCAGCCTGCGGCAGGCCTGTAGCACCACTCTCGAGAGGTGGCTGTTGTCGGTGTCCATGATCCAGAAGGCGTTGCGAAACTCCTCGAGCCGGGCTTCTCCGGGCAGCCGAGCTTGCTCGGCTCGCGGCGTCCTCGGCGGTGGAATGACCGCGCCGATGGCAGGCGCGCGCCCTTTCCCCGTCGGCGTCGTCTCCATCTCCGTCGCCGTCGCCAGATAGATCAGGTCGCGCATGAACTCACAGGCCTCGAGCCCGGGGTCGGTCACGCGCGAGCCGTCGCCGTAGTCGTCGACGATGGCGATGTCGATCTCGTCGTTCTTGAGCGCGGTCAGGCTTTCGTCGGCCTCGAGGTCACGCAGGGTGACCCTCAGCTCCGGATGAAGGCGGCTCAGCGCGGTCATCACCGGCGGCATCATCGCTCGCGCCGCGGTCGGGAACGCGGATATGCGCAGCGTCCCGGTCACGGTCTGTTGCAACGACGCGAGGTCCGCCTCGGCGGCCGCGATCGCCCCCGTTATCGCGTCGGCATGGCGCACGAGTCTCTGTGCGGTCGCGGTCAGGCGGACACGGCGGCCACTCTTCTCGAGCAACTGGACGCCGGCCTCGCGCTCGAGGACGGCGAGCTGCTGAGAGACCGCCGACGGCGTGACCTGCATCGCCTCGGCCGCGGCTTTGATCGAGCCGCGCCGTGAGATTTCGCGAAGTAGTTGAAGCCGCCAGACACCGAGCACTCCAAAGCCTCCGAGATGGATGGAAGCCGGCCGGGCCGGCCCGCCCGGTCGCCCGATAGTTTAGCTCTACTACATATTCAGGTGAGGAAGCTGAACTTGACCTGTCAGAACCTCACTGCCATGCTCGGTCGAAGACCGGCTCGTCGGCTGTCCGACAACCGGCACGCCCGGGCACGACCGACCGGCGCCTGCGCGCGATCGAGCCACATGAGGAGATGCACCATGAAGCTCGCGGAACGAATGGCCCGCATCGGCACCGAGACTGCCTTCGAGGCCGCGGCGCGAGCCAGGGCCCTGGAGGCCACCGG
Source organism: uncultured Chloroflexia bacterium (assembly GCA_963789725.1). Classification (GTDB taxonomy): domain Bacteria; phylum Chloroflexota; class Limnocylindria; order Limnocylindrales; family CSP1-4; genus Fen-1039. Next base: position 59,215 of record CAWBLU010000004.1, on the reverse strand, counting down.
CCGGTCGGTGATCCACCTGGAGATTGGCGAGCCCGACTTCGACACACCCGCGAACATCCGGGACGCGGCCAAGCGAGCCTTCGACCGCGGCGCGACCCACTACACGCCCACCGTCGGCATCCCCGAACTGCGCACCGCGATCGCCAACGACGCAACCGCCCGCAAGGGTTTCGCGGTCACGCCGGACCGCGTGGTCGTAGTGCCCGGCGGCAAGCCCGTCATGTTCTTCGCCATCCTGGCTCTGGTCGACGAAGGTGACGAGGTCATCTACCCGGACCCGGGCTTCCCGATCTACGAGTCGATGGCCAGCTACGTCGGCGCCAAGGCGGTCCCCTGCCCGATCCGACAAGAGAACGGCTTCCGGCTCGACCCGAACGAACTCGCCGCGCTCGTCACGCCGCGCACGAAGCTCGTCATCATCAATTCACCGGCCAACCCTACCGGTGGGGTCCTGACCCGCGACGACCTCGAGCAGATCGCGGCGGTTGCCCGCGAGAACGACCTGATCGTCCTTGCGGACGAGATCTACGGCCGCATGCTCTACGAGGGCGAGTTCGTCTCGATCGCGTCGCTGCCCGGCATGGCCGAGCGGACGATCGTGCTCGATGGGTTCTCCAAGACGTACGCGATGACCGGCTGGCGGCTCGGCTATGCCATCGTGCCTGAGCCGCTGATCACGCCCTTCAGCCGCCTGATCGTGAACAGCGTCAGCTGCACCAACGCGGCGACGCAGTGGGCCGGCGTCGAAGCCCTGACCGGGCCGCAGGACGCCGTGGACGCGATGGTCGCCGAGTTCAAGGTGCGCCGCGACCTGATCGTCGACGGGCTCAATGCGATCCCCGGCGTGAAATGCCTCCGCCCGGAGGGCGCGTTCTACGTCTTCCCGGACATCTCCGGCACCGGCTGGACCGGGGCCGACCTCGCGGATCGGTTGCTCCACGAAGGCGGTGTCTCCGCGCTGGCCGGGACGGCTTTCGGGCGCGTCGGCGTGAACCATTTGCGGTTCAGCTACGCGAACTCGCGCGAGAACCTCATCGAGGCGGTCAAGCGGACCCGCGCCGTCATTGAGCCGCTTGTCGAGGCGCGACACGGCGCCGTGACCGGCGGCGCGGCAATCCGATGACGTCGACCCGACGGAACGTTTCGGGCGCCGCGGTTGCTGCCAACGGCGCCTCGGCCGGCCCACCGACCCCGGCCGATCGCGCGGCCGAGGCCGAAGTCGATCGACTCCTGGCGCGCGCCGAAGGCGACTTCGCCCACTACGAGGTCCTCAAGGATCTGGTCGACGAGCTCATCGACCTGGAGCTCGACTACCGCCAGAGCGGGCATCCCGGCGGCTCGCGATCCAAGGTCCACATGCTCCTGGCGTTGCTCCTGTCCGGGGCGATGCGCTGGGACATCCGCCGGCCGTGGCTGCGCTTCGGCGATCGCTTCGTGCTCTCGGCCGGCCACACCGTGCCGCTGGTCTACGCGACGCTTGCCGTCCTCAACGAGGCGCTCCGAGCCCGGTTCGAGCGGACGGGCGACCCTCGCTTCGCCTTCCCCGAGGATGGGAGGTTCGCGCTGACGTGGGAGAACCTGTCCGGCCTGCGCCATCGGGGCGGCCTGCCGGGCCACGCCGAGATGGCCGGCAAGACGCTCTTCTTCAAGGCGAACACCGGGCCATCGGGCCACGGCATGCCCTTCGCCGCCGGCGAGGCGCTGGCGCTCAAGCTGGCCGGAGCCGGGGGCGTCCGGGTCTTCGTCGTCGAAGGCGAGGGTGGCCTGACGCCCGGAGCCGCTCACGAAACCAAGAACTCGGCCTGGGGCCTGGGGCTGTCGAACCTGGTCTTCCTGATCGACTGGAACGACTTCGGCATCGACGAGCGTTCCGCCTCCTCGGTCGTCCACGGCACGCCCGTCGACTGGTTCGAGCCGTATGGCTGGCGGGTCACCGGCGCCGAACGGGGCATGGAATGGGATTCCGTGCTTCCTGCCGTTCTGGACGCGGCGCGCGGCCCCAACCCGGCCGGCGCCCCCAGTATGGCGTGGTTCCGAACCCGCAAGGGCCGCGGCTACGGCAAGCTCGACGCAGCCAGCCACGGCACGCCGCACAAGCAGCACGCTCCTGAGTTCTGGGCCGTTCGCCATGAATTCATGGCTCGCTATGGTGTCCAGTACCAGGGCGCGGACCAGGCCGCACCGACCGACGCGGCAGCGAAGGCGGCCGAAGCCACGGCCAGCTTCAAGGCCGCCATCGAGGTCCTGCGCCGCGACGAGGCGCTGGTGGACTGGCTCTCCGACCGTCTTCTCGAGATTGCCGCAACCGTGCCGGACCAGATCGACGGCGCCCGGATCGGGCGAAAGGCGCCGGCCGCGGGCGCCCCGGCGCCTGCTTCGGTCGACACCGAGAGCGCGATCGGCGGCGTCAAGCCGAGTTCGGGCCGCTTCGGCGGTAACCCGCTCAGTCCCGCCTGCGACCACCGCCTCTTCGAATTCGAGCGCTACCCGGCCGAGATGTGGCGCGCTCCCGGCGAGTCGCACCCCAACCGTGCCGGCCTGGCAACTTGGGGCTCGTACGTCAACGCCATGGCCAGGCGCGATTACGGCCGGCCGCTCTTCACCGCCTGCTCGGCCGACCTGGCCGAATTCGACGAACATCGCCGGCTTCGCCAAGCCGTTCGGCGACCTGCCGGGCTTCGGCTGGTACGAGCGCGACACGAACCCGTTCGGCGCGCTCCTGCCGACCGAGATCACCGAGTTCACAAACGCGGGCATGATGGCCGGCGTCGCCAGCGTCAACCTAGCCGAGGATCCCTTCGTGGATTACGACGGCATGTGGGGCGCCACGTCCACGTACGGCTCGTTCAGCTATCTCAAATACGGGCCGCTGCGCCTCTTCAGCCAGCTCGCCCAGGACTGCGACCTCCGCGTCGGCAAGGTGCTGTACGTTGCCGGCCACTCCGGCCCCGAAACGGCCGAGGATTCCCGCACCCACTTCGGCGTCTTCGCGCCGGGCGTGACCCAGCTCTTCCCCGACGGCCAAGTCCTGGATCTGCATCCCTGGGAGTACAACGAGGTACCGGTCGTACTGGCCGCGGCCTGCGCCACGGACGTGCCCATCATCGCCCTGCATCTGACCCGGCCGCCGGTCCAGGTCCCTGACCGCGCCGCGCTCGGGATGCCGAGCCATTTCGCGGCGGCGCGCGGCGCCTATGTGATGAGGCCGTTCCGCGAGGGACTGCCGAAGGCGGGCACGGTCTTCGTCCGCGGCTCGATGAGCACGTCCAACCTGGTCAAGGTCCTGCCGGACATCGACCGCCTCGGCCTCAACGTCAAGGTGGTCGCGGCCATCAGCCCGCAGCTCTTCGCCCTCCAGGACGAGCGCTATCGAGCCGAAACGATCGAGCCGGCCGACCGCATCGACTCGATGGTCGTCACCAACGGCGCCTACAAGCTGATGCGCGACTGGGCCGACGACCCTCTGGTCCGCGAGTACTCGCTCAGCTCGGACTGGGACGACCGCTGGCGAACCGGCGGCTCGGTCGACGAGGTCATCGAAGAGGCCCACCTCGACAGCGCCCACATCCTCGCGGCCATCGAGCGGTTCGTCCGCGAGAGGCCCGAACGACTGCGGAACCTGCGCACCCGACTGGACGCCGCCGAGCGCCGCTAGGACCCGGTGGGGAACCCGATTAGCCAGATCCCGAGGCCCGAGCCCGGCGCTCCGAACGTGAGGATCCCCGTCTGGCCGACGAGGTAGCCGTTCCCGAGCTGAAGGAGCGTGGTCCCGGCCGGTCCGCCACCGCTCGGGTTCTCGAGCACCTGCCACGTGACGCCGCCGTTCGTGGATACGTAGATGTTCGGGCCGCCCTGGCCGAGCGTGGCAAAGAGGTACTCGACCGCTCCGTACTGGGTGTCGTTGGAATTGAGCGAGGCCACATCCGAGAGCGACCTGGCGGACGGCAGCGTTGTGTCGGGCCGGACAGTTGCCCAGGTCAGCCCGCCGTCCGGCGAAGTCACCAGGCCGTGGCTCGTGCCGTCGTTTGAGGCCGTCACCCCATAGACATGGCTCTGGCCCGTGACGGCCACGCTCGAAAGCGGTCCCATCGACTGGGCGGTGGTGTCGCTCGTCCTGGAGCGGGTCCAGGTGACGCCGTTCGGCGAGTGCCACATCGGCGGCTCGTCGATCGCGCCCGAGGTGAGCGGCGTTCCCGACAGCAGGAACCCGGCCGCGGTCGGCACGATGACGGCGGTGGTGCCCTTGACCGGAGTGGTCACGTGGGTCCAGCTGCGGCCGTCGACCGAGCGCCACTCGGCCACCTGGCGGAGCGAGTCGGCGGGACTGACCTCGTTCCACCCCAGGGCCACGAACTGGCCCGAGCCGTACACGACCGTCTGCACGGTTATGCCCTTGAAGACGGCTTCATCGGCAGCGGCCTGCCAGGTCGCGCCGTCGTTGACGGAGACCCAGATCCGCCCGTCCGCCGAACCGTCGACGCCCTGAACCGACCCGGTGACGACGATCGTGTCGAGGTTGTCCGACGCGATCGACGTCAGAGCAGAGGCCTGCGGGTCGATCGCGGACGGCGGGCTCCAGTCCCAATACAGCCCGTCCGTGGAAACGACCATTCCGCTCGTACCCGACGCCCCGGTCAGCATGCCGTCGGTCACGCCAAGGTACTTGCCGGCCCGAGTCACAACGGCGGCCTTGGGCAGGGCCATTCCCTCCGCACCGACCGGAACGCCCGTACAGACGAGATTCATGAGCCCAAGGCTGGCCGTGAGCGCGGTGGGACGGGTGCTCATCGACCGCTGCGACGTCGCCTGGGGGGACGGGACGAGGGGCGATCCGCTGGCCAGCGGAACCGCCGGACTCTGGCGCAGGTTGATCAGCAGCCCACCACCGGCAAGGCCGATCAGAACCGCCAGCGCCACGCCCAACACCGTTTGGAGCCGCCGGGCGGCAGGCTGTGTCGGGGCCAGACGCGGGAGTCCGACGGCTGCGCGGAGGATGCCGAGTCTGCGCCGGCGGCGGGCAGCCTCGCTCTCAGGCATCTGGAGCAGGAAACGGTGGAGTGACTGGGGCGCCGCGGGCCGCGGCCCGTCGACGACGTCACGCAGCCGCCGTTCTATGTCGCGGGTGTCGCGCTCGCTCATCGCTGCGCCTCCGGGGACAGGGCAGAGATCCGGGCCGCGCGATCCGCCTCGTCACGAAGGGCTCGGAGAGCGTAGTGGAGCCTGGACTGGACGGTCCCAAGGGGTACGCCGAGAAGATCGGCGATCTGCTGAAGCGAAAGGTCCCGCCAGAATCGCAGACCCACCACGACACGCTGGTCGGGGTTCAGGACATGCATCAGGCCGGTGACTTCGCTCTTCGCAAGAGCGGCCTTGAAAGGGTCGTCCATGTACACAGCCAGTTCGTCGTTCAGTTCCTCTATCCGGACGCCGCGACGCTTTCGAAGCTTGTCGCGGCAGACGTTGACCAGGATTCGGTCGAACCAAGCCTCGAACCTGTCCTGATCGCGGAGGGTGGACCAGGCCTGCCAGCTGCGTGTCAGCGCGTCTTGAACAGCGTCCTGGGCCTCGGTCGCGTCGCCCAGCAGGTAGCCCGCCAGCCGGTAGGCATCGTCAAGAACACGTTCGGCCTGGTCGACGAACGTCACGGAACGAACAACGACGGCGATTGACGCCTCGACCGTGGCCCGCCTCCTGGTCGTGTGGATCGCAGCTGCCCAACGCAGCCGCCAGTCCAGACGGAGCGGAGCAGCCGAATGTTCAGATACGTCTCTCGCGGCGGATGCGGCCCCATTCCACTCCCATGGCGCCACGGCCGGACGGACGGCCTTCCCGGCGCCGCGGACATTGTGGCGCGCCCTGGGCGCAGTCGCATGCCCGTTGAGCCCGGTCCGGCCGGGCCGAGCCTCGGCAGCGGGGAACGCGTGCATCGAAGTGGACGTGCGCCCCGCACCGAGGAAGGTGGCAGCGGCGCCAATGGCCGGCGAACCAAGTGACGTTGTGCAGGCAAGTCCGACCGGATAGGAGCGGCGCCTGCTCCGCCGCGCGAGTTCCGGGCGTCGGGCCGAATCGCCCGCGACGCCGCTTCGGGCGGCGACTTCGCTACCATTCGGACGTGCCGATCTTCTACGACTTCGACAAGGCCAACGCCAAGCTACCCGAGGTCCGGGAGACGCTTCTGCGCCTGCGGGCCCAGCGCGACGAAATCGTGGCCGTACGCGACCGCATCGTGGAGTTGAACGCGCCGGCCCTGGCCGGAGGAGCCGCCGCCTTCCCCGCCGCAGTGACGCCGGAGGTGGCCCAGGAGACCGGGCGCCTGCGGATGAAGATGCAGGGCCTCGTGGACCAGATGCAGGCCGGCGTCCTGGAGATGGACACCTGGGGCATCCAGCTGCGCGAGATCGAAACCGGCCTGGTGGATTTCCCCGCCCTGGTTTCGGGCCGGCCGGTGTGGCTCTGCTGGCGCCTCGGCGAGGACAGCGTCCAGTGGTGGCACGAGACCTCGGAAGGTTTCGACGGCCGGCACCGGATCGAGGATCTCGTCTGACGGACGAGCACCCGGCCTCCGACACCGGCGGCGAGCGCGCGGAGCGGGCCCGGGGGACGGTCATGCAGGGGGGACGGCGCAAGGCATACCGGCCGATTCCACCCGACCTGCGACGGGACGCCCTCGAGGCGGGTCTGGCCGCCTTCGCCCGGGGCGATTTCTTCCTCGCCCACGAGTTGCTCGAGCCTGCCTGGATGGGGACGTCGAACCTGGCCGAGCGAGCGCTCTACCAGGGCCTGATCAAGCTCGCCGCCGGCTACGTCCACGCCGTAAGGGGCAACCTGATCGGCGTCTCGCGCAACTTGCGGGGCGCGCTCGATCACCTCGAGACTTCGCTCCGGCTGGACGATTCGGTCGCGATCGGCGCCGGCATCGACCTGCCCCATCTCGTTCGGGAGGTCAAGGCAGATCTTGCCGCACTGCCCCTGGTAGCCGATGCGGTGGCCCAGGCGCGTGGCCCTCTGATAGACCTCGTGCCTCCGGCGCCGCTGATCCGCTGATACGTGTCGCCACCCGTCATGCGGAGGCGATGGTCAGTGCCAGCAAACGGGCCAGGTCATCGGAGGCAATCCGCCCGCCCGACCTGAGCATCTGTACGAGGTTGAGGATGTCGACGAGCCGCGTCAGCCGTCGCCAGTCGTCCGGCAGAGTTCCGCCGGCGCCCAAGTACGCGGAGGCAAAGGCGTCCGTGAATCCGGCCGGTCGGTTGTAATCGTCGCGCAGGAACGTGGCGAAGTCGATCAGCTTGCAGCCGGCGCAGGCGAACTCCCAGTCCAGGATTCCGGTCAGGCGCCACGGGCCCGGCGACGAGCGGACGGCCTTCGCGGCGGCCCGTCCGACCAGCAGATTCCATGGCTTGTAGTCGGCGTGAACCAGCACCGCCTCCGACCACACGGCCTCGACCCGGTTCGCATTCGATGCCACAGCCTTGCGGACGGCCGCGGCCAACTCGGGACCGAGGCGCGCTGCCACGTCGCCTGCCAACGCCTCGAGCACCACTGCGGCCCACGCGGACATGGGCTGTACGACGCTCATGTTCGGACCCAGAAAGCCCGGCTCGGGGAATCGCAACTCGTGGATGGCCGCCAGCGCGGACCCGCAGGTCGATGCGAGCTCGATCGCCGTAGCCGCATCGACGTCGTCCAGCACCTCGTGCATGGGTGAGCCGTCGAGCCACTCCGTCAGGGCCCACGGCGGCTCGGCCGCAGGGTCGGAGTAGAACACGCGCGGAACGGGAACCCGCCCCGCCATCGCCGCCAGCAAGGCCGCCTCCCGAGCGCACGCTGCCGCATCGGCGAGATACAGGCGTAAAACGACGACCGGCCCGTCCACGAGCTCGATCCGGTAGTTGGTGTTCCGCAGGCCCCCGGTCAGAGGCCGCGCCGCCGCCACCACCGCGCCCGGCAACGCCAGGCCGACGAGCCGCTCCAGTTGCCCGGTGGACAGTTCCGCGAAGGAGTATCTGCGCTCCCAGCCTCGCTCCATGGGTCGATTGTCGCGCACTCAAGGCTCCCGGACCACCTCGGCGGCGCAACTCGTAGACTGTCGCCCATGCCCCCAACGCGGCCGAGAAGTCCGTGAGCCGAACCGAAGACCCGGCGGCCGCCGGGACGCCCCCCGCCCGCCGCCACCACACCATCGCCCGCCGGATCGGCATGACCCCGGAGCAGTTCGTCATCGCGGCCGGAGTCATGGCGGCCCTGGCCGTGGCCGCCCTCGACTCGACCGTCGTCTCGACGGCGATGCCGACGATCATCGGCAATCTCGGCGGACTCTCGGAATACGGCTGGGTCTTCTCGGCCTACCTGCTGGCCTCGACCGTGACCGTTCCCCTGTACTCCCGGATGGCCGACATGTACGGCCGCAAGCCGGTGTTCCTGACGGGGATCGCCCTCTTCATCGGCGGGTCGATGCTGTGTGGAGCGGCCAGTTCGATGGCCCTGCTCATCATCTTCCGAACGATCCAGGGCCTGGGCGCCGGCGCCGTCCAGCCTATCGCCTTCACTATCGCTGGGGACGTCTTCGAGAGCGAGCAGCGGGCCCGCATCCAGGGCCTCTTCTCGGGCGTGTGGGGGGCGGCCGCCGTCGTCGGGCCCGCTATCGGAAGCGTCATCACGACCACCATCGGCTGGCGCTGGGTCTTCTTCGTCAACGCGCCGGTGGGTGTGCTGGCCGCGTTCTTGATCGGCCGCTTCCTGCACGAGAACGTCGAACACCACCGCCACAGGCTCGATATCGGCGGCGCCGCGATCCTGACCCTCGGGCTCGTGTCGCTCCTCTTCGCCGCCGTCGAAGGCGGCCAGCTGTGGGGCTGGACCTCACCTCTAACTCTCGGGCTCACGGTCGTTGCGATCGCCCTGCTGGCCGCGTTCGCCGTCTATGAACGCGGCGTCGCGGAGCCGCTCATAGACCTGAGCCTCTTGCGCATCCCGGTCATCGGAGCAGGGCTGGCCATAGGCGCGCTGTCGGGCGTGGTCATGTTCAGCCTCTCGACTTACGTTCCGCCGCTCGTCCAGGGAGTGATGAGCGGGACCGCACTCCAGGCCGGCGTGGCCGTGGCCGCCATGTCGATCGGCTGGCCGATCGGGTCGATCGTGGGCGGGCGGGCGTTGCTGCGCTTCGGGGCTCGGCCGACCGTCCTGGTCGGGATGGCGATGCTGGTCGCCGGCACGATCGTGGTCACTCAGGCGATCCGGCCGGGCACCCTCGAGGGCGGGCTGGTCGTGGCCGCGGTGGGCGTCGCGATCACCGGACTGGGTATGGGCCTCTCGTCGACGACCATCCTGGTCATGGTCCAGGCGTCCGTGCCGTGGCAGCGCCGCGCCGTAGCCACGGGCCTGGTGCAGTTCAGCCGGACGATCGGCGGAGCAGTGGGCGTCGGTCTTCTGGGCGGCCTCGTAACCGCGGCTGCCGGCAACGCTTCGGGCGTCATCCTCGACCCGATCGGACGCAACCTCATTCCGGCGGCGCAGCTGGCGGCGATGAGATCGAGCCTCTCGGCCGGGTTGGAGTGGGTATTCATCCTGGTGGCGATCGACGCCGTTGTCGTCGCCGCGGTCGCGCTGCGGTACATGCCGACGGTGCACGTCGAACGGCGCGCGAGCGGCGTGGCCGCTACCGGCGCCGGCCCGGCGGGAGCGGGGATGGCAACCGGCGCCACCGTTCCGAACCAGCCTCCGTCCGCGCCGGCGGGGCCCGGGTCGCGCCGGCCGGCCGATCCCCAGACAGACGCGGCGGCGTTCCGCGGCTGAGGCCTCTACAGGCGCGGAAGTCTCTCGGCCGCGCCTCTCGCGTCACGCGATTGAGACAGTGGCACTGTCAAGATATTGCCCGGCCGGAACCGGGCTGGAACCGAACACACGGACCCGTGGCGACGGATGCGGCGCCCGCTACTCCCCGCCGACCACTTCCACGTCCGGCCGGCCGCCCAGTCGCCGCGTCATCACCGCCACAGCCTCGGGGTTCGAGTCGACGAGGAGGAAGCGGCGGCCCAGTTCCAGGGCGGCCGCCCCGGTCGTGCCGCTGCCGGCGAAGAAGTCCGCGACAAGGCCCCCCGGCGGACTCGATGCGGAGACCACTCGCCGCAGGACTGCGACCGGCTTCTGGGTCGGATACCCGGTCCGCTCCGCGCCGCCGGGAGGGACTATCGTCTGCCACCACGTGTCTGTCGGCAGCTTCCCGCGGGCCGCCTTCTCGGGCCCCACGAGGCCGGGCGCCATATACGGGATGCGCTCGACCGCCTCGTCGTCGAACCAGTAGCGATCCGGATCCTTCACGTAGACGAGGATGTCATCGTGCTTGGCCGGCCAGCGCCGCCGTGCCCGCGCTCCGTAGTCATACGCCCACACCACCTCGTTCAGGAAGCACTCCCTCCCGAACACGATGTCGCACAGGACCTTCGCGTAATGCACCTCGCGCGGATCCAGGTGCAGGTAGAGGCTCCCGCTCGGACGGAGGACACGCCGAATCTCCACGAGCCGAGGCTCGAGGAAGTCGAGGTAGTCGTCGTAGACGTCGGCGTAGCTCTGCGATCCGAGCCGGATGGTCCGATAGCGCCGACCGCCGAAACCCGTCCGGTCGCCGCCCTCGGGATCGCGCACGGTCCGCATCTGCCGCAGGGTCTGGCGCTTGCCGGTATTGAAGGGCGGGTCGATGTAGACGAGGTCGATCGAATCGTCCGGTATCGAGCCGAGCACGGCCAGATTGTCGGCCAGAACGATCCGCCCGACGGCTCCGCCCAGGATGTCCGGAGGGTCAGCCACGACGCGAGGTTAGCAGGCGCCGATCGCTGCCGCCGGGCCTGGTCTCGAGAGGGCGGGGGCTATTTCGGGTAGCTGCCGGTCAGCTTCTTCCACATTCGATGCGGAGCGTGGAAGGACGGCATTCCCGGAAGGAACATGTATGGGCACAAACCCTCGACGACGTCGATTCCCTTCTCCTCGCAGAAGGCCACTGCCGACCGGGTCGCCGCACCAGGTGCCATGCCCCCGTACATCCAGACGTGCTTGATCCCGGCCTCGGCGCAGTCGTGGACTACCTGATCGGTCGCCTTCTTGGAGGTCATGATCAGAACGCCGTCGACCGGCGGCGTGATGTCCTGCACCTTCGCGAAGCATGGCTGGCCGTCGATCTCGTTGGCCGACGGGTTGACCGGGATGGCCTCATAGCGGCGCTGGCGGAACTCCTGCCAGAGCACGGTGCCGAAGCCCTTCGGGTCTCGGGAGACGCCGACGACCGCGATGCGCTTCAGGGCCAGGAAGTCGTCCACCTGCTGTTTCGTAGTCATGTGCGGTCCTCGAGTGCGGGATTGCGGGTGACAGTTTGGGCCGGGCCGCCAGCACGGTCGAAGGGCCGGACGGACCGATCCTGGACGGGCCCATGGCCCTCCCCCGCCCTTCCGGGGCGGGCCCACGGTCGATCGCGCGAGTGATTACGCTTTGGTCCGCGCAAACCGTGTCTGGCCGAGCCGTCGAACCGGGCCGCTGGCTGATCACGGGTCTGGCGCCGACGCGGGCGCGGCGCGGGGCACCGAGAAGCGTAAGGAGACAGCGTGGCCAGGGCGATAGTGGTTTACCGTAGCCACTCCGGCGTGACCCGGCGGTACGGCGAGGAGATCGCCGCATTCCTGGGGCTGAAGGGCGTCAAGACGACGGTGACATCGGTCGGTGAATGCGACATGTCCACCCTTGCCGAAGCCGACTTCCTGTTCCTGGGCTGCTGGACCAGCGGCCTCTTCGTCGTAATGCAGCATCCCGACGAGCCGTGGCTGGCCTTCGCCCGCGACATGCCGAAACTGCCTCTCGCCGCGGAAGGCGGCCCTCAGGTCGCGCTTTTCACGACGTACAAACTCGCGACCGGCAGCCAGTTCCCGAAGATGCGGGCGGCCCTTGCCGGAAAGACTTCGGTGCCCCAACTCGAGCTCAAGTCCCGAGACGGCCACCTGTCTCCCAGAGACGACGAAGCTCTGGAGCTATTCATCCGCTGACAGTCCGGCATGGCCGGCCCAAAGCAACGGTGACAGTCGCGGCGGAAACTGTAGCGGCAACTCGGGCGGGCCGATCTTCCAGCCGGCGGACAGCGATCACATCGTCGCGGTCACTTCGTGGGGCACTGCGAACGCGGGCTGCCGCACCGAGCAGCCGAGGGGCGATGGGGACGGGAGCCCTATCCTTGCCTCGACGACTACTGCAGGAGGTCATGAGAAGTGGAGTACCGCAGGTTCGGCAAGACCGGACGTAGCGTGAGCGCGATCGGCTTCGGGGCATGGGCGATCGGCGGCAGCTGGGGCAACGTCGATGACGCTACCAGCCTCAAGGCCCTCCATGCCGCCGCCGACGCGGGCGTGACCCTCGTCGACACCGCGGACGTGTACGGCGACGGGCACAGCGAGCGGTTGATCGGGCAGTTCTTGCGCGAGCGCAAGGGCCAATCGTTCTTCGTGGCGACGAAGATGGGCCGGAGCGTGCCCTTGGACATGACCGAATACACGCCCGAAGCCTTCCGCGGCTGGGTCGACCAGAGCCGGGAGAACCTGGGCGTTGACCGGTTGGACCTGGTCCAGCTCCATTGCCTCCACCGGGACATCTACTACAGCCCGGAGAGGTTCGCCGCCCTGGACGACCTCGTCTCCGCCGGCGCAATCGCCAACTACGGCGTCAGCGTGGAGAAGGTCGAGGAGGCGCTCAAGGCCATCGAGTTCCCGGGCGTGGCATCTGTCCAGATCATCTACAACATCGTCCGCCAGCGGCCGGCCGACCGCTTCCTGGCGGAAGCCGCGCGGCGAGACGTCGGCGTCCTGGCCCGGGTTCCGCTGGCCTCCGGCCTTCTGACCGGCAAGCTGACCCGGGATACCGTCTTCGACCCGTCGGACCATCGCCTCTTCAACCGCCACGGCGAGTCCTTCGACGTCGGCGAGACGTTTGCGGGCGTGGACTACGAGACGGGCCTGGCCACCGTCGAGGAACTGCGGTCGCTCGTTCCGGCCGGCGCCACGATGGCCCAGATGGCCCTGCGCTGGATTCTCATGAACGACGCGATAACCGCGGCGATCCCCGGCGCGAAGACGCCGGACCAAGCCCGGGCCAACGCGGCGGCCGCGGACCTCGCCCCGCTGCCGGCGGCCGCAATTGAGCGGATGGCGCGCCTCTACGAGGAGCGGATCAAGCCCCTGGTCCACCAACGCTGGTAGCGCTCGAGGCTCCTCGGGCGGGCTCGGCCCGTCGCGCGGCGGTGGCCGTGCCAGTGGAACCGGCGGCCCGGCCGAGGGCGAAGTCAACTGCGGCTTCGGCGTGGAGCGTCGTCGTGTCGAACAACGGCACGCCCACCGAGAGGCCGCCGATCAGCATCATGATCTCCGTGCAGCCCAGGACGATGCCTTCGGCGCCGCCCCTTATCAACGCGTCGATGATCCGCAGATACTCGGCGCGAGATTCGTCGACGACGTGGCCGAGGCAGAGTTCGTCGTAGATGACTTGGTTTACGATGGCTTGGTCGGGCGAGTCGGGTACCAGCACCTTCACCCCGGCTCGGCTCGCCAGCCGGCCGACATAGAAGTCCTCCTCCATCGTGAACCTGGTCCCCAGCAGGCCGACGCGGCCCAGGCCCGCGGCCCGTATGGCGGCTGCGGTCGCGTCGGCGATGTGGAGCAACGGTATCTGGACGGCGCCCGCGATCTGGTCGGCGACTTTGTGCATGGTGTTTGTGCACAGGACCACGCAGTCAGCGCCGCCGCGTTCGATGGCACGGGCGGCGGCGGAGAGTTCGGCGGCGGCATCGTCCCAGCGACCCTCGACCTGGCACTTTTCGATCGAGGCGAAATCCACCGAGAGCATCAGCACCGGAGCCGAGTGCAGCCCGCCGGCGGCGTCGCGGACTCTTTCGTTGACGATCCGGTAGTAGTGGGCGGACGACTCCCAGCTCATCCCGCCGATCAGCCCGATCGTCTTCACGGGGCGCGCCGGTTCTCGTCCCCCGTTGCGGCCCGGGCTGTCTCGTCGACCGGCTCGGGCGCATTCAGCAGGGTCGCCGTCCAGTAGTGGTGGCCCTCCACTGGCTGAACCGGAATGCGGCGGTTTTCGACGAGTTGCGGCTCCGGACGCGGCGGCGCGACCACCGGCCGAGCGACCACCGGCGCCGCGACCTCCGACACCCCTCGGACTCGGGCGTCGAGACGGCGGAAGATAGAGGCCCAATCGGGCGTGTCGGTCAGGAGCGCCTCGGCCCGGGCCTGGGCTCGAATCGTCCGGCCGGTGGCGGTGGACATCATGCCCGGATTGACGTGCTCGTCGAGGCGGCACAGGTCGAGCCGGTCCGCATCCCAGCAGACGCCGATCGTGGCGTCGTCGCTGGTTTCCCCGTCCGTGTGGCCCGCGCAGGCCGCGTACAGGAGGTCGAGCCGATCGTCGGCCAGGCCGATCAGCTCGGTGTTGAGGCAGCAGGCCAGGAAGCCGCCGCGCTTTCCGTGACCGGGATCGCTGTATTCGGCGAATTGCATCGAGTCGTGGAATATTCCGAAGAGGACCACCAGTAGAGGGTCCGCGCCGACCTCCTCGGCCATGTCCAGGCCGTTGCTGGCGACTCTCCGCCAGTGCTCCTCGCCGTGGACGGTCGAGTCGCTGAGAGGCGAGAGGATGCGCACCGCATCGAGCGCCGCCGGGAGATTTGGCATCGTGCTCATGGGCGGCGCTCCATCTCGTCGCTGGCGTCGTCAGTTCATACGGGTGGTCGATCGGCTCGTAGGTGCAGATTACCCCTCGAGGACCACACGTGGAGGGTGGAGACGCCTGCCGCGGACGGCGCACGCCTCCGACGGGCCGCCGGGACGCGCACATCCTGCGGGCATAGGATGCGCACGTCCCGGCCACTCGGAAAGTCGGGCGGAGTCCGGGCCGCGAGATCCGGTCAGCGCTGGGTTAGCTTGAGCAGGCCGAAGGCCGCGCCGTGCGGATCCGCGACGATGGCGAAGCGACCGCCTGGGAAGTCGGTAGGGCCGAGCATCTCGGTGGCCCCCAACCCGACCGCCTTGTTGAACGATGCGTCGACGTCGTTCACGGCGAAATACGCGAGCCAGTAGCTGGGCACCTCCTTGGGGAACGTCGGGCTCATCTCCATGCCACCCGCGACCCGCTCGTCCCCGAGCCAGAACTCCGTGTAGGGAGGCTGCCCCTCGCCCATCGGCACCGTCTTGCCGGTCCAGCCGGCGACCGTGCCGTAGAACGCCACGGCCTTGTCCAGGCCGCGCGAGTTCAGCTCGGCCCAGCCGAACGAGCCGGCGGCCCCGGTAGCCATACCGCCCATCGCGGCCGGCTGCCAGGCCGAGATGAAGGCGCCGGAGGGATCCTGGAAGACCGCCATCTTGCCCTGCGTTCCGACCATCATCGGCGGGGCGACGACGGCCCCACCGGCGGCAGCGACCTGCTTTGCCAGGTCGTCCACGTCACGAGTGCCCAGGTAGACGGACCAGGCCGTCGGTGCCTCGGGCGTCATCTTCGGCCCGATCCCGGCCACGTCCTTGCCACCCAGCTTCGCCACCGCGTAGCCGCCGTACTGGGGGTCGGGATTGACCTCCACCTGCCAGCCGAAGAGCCTCGCATAGAAGTCGCGGGCGGCGGCCGCGTCGGAGGCCGCAAGGTCGATCCAGACGGGCTTTCCAACCCAGACCGGCCGGTCGACGGCAGCCATCAATGTCTCAGTCATATGCGGGGCTCCTCTGTCGTGTCTGTGATCGCTGGCCGCGCCGTGCGCGGGCTTTGGCACGGGCGGAAGGGCTCGAATTGTGGGGCTCCGAAATCGACGGTCAACGGCTGTCCCGGCCTCCGGCCCGATCCGCTGCCGGGGGCTGGACGGGGCTGTACTTCGCCGGCCTGGTGGCCGCTCTGGCGGTCGTTACGATCAAGCGATTTCGCCGGTCAGGCGCCAGGCCCCATCCATCATCGGAACCCGAAACGGGCGGCCCTCACCGGGCCGCCCGTTTCGTTTACTCCCGCAGCTCTCAGGGCAAAGCAGAAGGCCAGCGGGAGGAGGATCCGCTGGCCTTCCGACACGGAGTGAGGTGGCCGCCCAACTCGGCCGTTGTTGTTGTCGATCAGCCCTTGATCGCCCCGGACATGAAGCCCTGGACGTAGTAGCGCTGGAGTAGCAAGAAGAGGATCAGGCACGGGATGGCCATGACCATCACGCCTGCCTCGGTGGACCCGAAGTCGACGGCACCCATCGTCTGCTGGCGCAGGTTCACCAATGCCAGCGGCAGCGGCTGCTCGGAGGTCGGGTTGATAAGGACCAGGGGCGCGAAGAAGTCGTTCCAGGCGGCCAGGAAGGCGAACAGGCCGACGGTCACGATGCCCGGTCGCACGGACGGCAGGAGGATGTGACGGAAGACGCCCCACGTTCCGGAGCCGTCTACGAGCGCCGCTTCCTCCAGCTCGTGGGGCACCGACTCGAACGAGATCCGCATCATGTACGTTGCGAACGGCAGCTGGAACAAACCGAGCACCAGCGACAACCACACCAGATCGAGGCCGATGATGGGCCAGTCGCGAAGGTAGTTATGCAGCACGTAGAGAGGGATCAGCAGGGTCGCGTACGGGACCATCAGGATCGCGAGCGTCGCGAGGAAGATGACGTTCTTGCCCGGGAACGAGAACTTCGAAAAAGCGTACCCGCCCAACAGAGAGGTGAACAGCACGAATAGCACCGTCGAGACGGAGATGATCACGCTGTTCCACACGAAGGTGGGAAGCCCGGGGCCGAAGTTGTAAAGCGTCGAGTAGTTGCCCAGGCCGTAGCCGTTGACCTGGTTGGTGCCGGGCGACGGGCTCACGGAGGCGATCGCCGCCCACAGGAGCGGGAACATGAAGATGATCGCCAGCCCGCCGGTCACGACGTAGTAAGGGGTCCTGGAGAGTCCACTTGATTGCATGTCGGTCACTTCTCTTCCGCGGAACGGTTGAGCCCGCGGAACTGCAGCGTGTTGAGGACCAGCAGCACCGCCAGGACGACGATCGATACCGCGGCCGCTGTGCCCAGGTTGCCTCGAGTGAACGCCTCGCGATAGATGAGCTGGACGACCGTGACCGTGGAGTTGTCCGGCCCTCCCTTCGTGAGGATGAAGAACTGGTCGAAGGCCAGTAGTGATCCTGTGACGCACAGGATCAGCGCCAGGGCCAGCGACGGGCGCAGCAACGGAAGAGTGATGCTGCGGAAGGTCTGCCAGCGGCCCGCCCCATCGATGGCCGCAGCCTCATACACGTCGCGCGGGATCGCCTGGAGGCCGACCAGCAGGATGATCATGTAGAGGCCCGAGTACTTCCAAACGATAAGGATCGTCGTCGACAGCAGGGCTGTGTTGGGGGACCCGAGGAAGCTGACCTGGCTTTCCTGGCTGACCATGCCCAGTTGCCTGCCCAGGCTGTTGATGCCGTCGATCAGCGGGTTGAACGGCCCAATCGCTCCGGAGTACAGGCCCCAATACAGCAGAGAGGCCGTCGCCAGGCCGAGCGCGCCGGGAATCAGGAAGCTCGTGCGGAGGGCTCCTACCCAGCGGCCGCCCGTCTGGACAAGCAGGGCCAACCCCAGGCCTATGCCGATCAGGAGCACCGTGACGAGGACGGTGTACTCGAGCGTGAACCACACGGCCGGCCAGAACAGGTCGTTCTCGCTGATGGACGAGTAGTTGTCGGGGATGTTGACCGGCCCCGGGTTCGCGACGGTGCAGGTCAGCAGGTCGCATTCATGCAGCGACATCCATCCGACCAGGAGCAGCGGCAGGAAGAAGAGGAAGGCGACGTAGACGAACGTCGGCAGCACATAGAGGAAGCCGAGGATCTGGCGTGCCTTCTTCCACGTAAGCCTGTGCCCGGAGCCTGCCGCCCGGGCCGACGCGACGCTGGACACTCGAGGAACCTCCGAGTAGAGAAAGGCGCGGTGCGAGCCTCAAGCGAAGCTCGCACCGCGCATCCTGGGCCTACGAACCGAGAACCTTGGTGATCGCGGCGTTCTCCGTGTCGATCGTGGCCGAATTGGCCTTGTTGAACACGGCGTCGCGGAGCAGCTTGAGCCACGGCCCCTGCGGGTCGTTGAAGGCTGCATTGAAGTTGACGGCAAACGGAGTCACGCCCTTGGCAGCGACAGTGTTGAAGAGCACGAGTCGCGGGTCCGCGGACGAGTACTTGTTGCTGGCCAAGTCGCTACGCGAAACGACGGCACCGAGGCCGCCGTCCGCCGCCGGCTTCGCGATCACGTTGACCTGAGCATCTTCGCTCTGGAGCCAGGCCATGAAGTTCCAGGCCTGATCGGTGACCTTGCTGTCCTTGGAGATGGCAATCGCATCGCCGCCGATGAAGGTGGCGGTGCCGCCCTTGACGCCGGCGATCGGCGCCACGCCGATATCCGCGTCAGCAAGAGCGGAGTTGGCCACGCCGGCAAGGCTGGCCGGCATCGGCATGATGCCGATGTTGCCCTTGGGGAAGTAGCTGGTCCACGTCGGGCCAGCCTCGGTCTTGGAGTCGGGCATCAGAGCGGTGCCGTCCGCGACCATCTCGGAGAAGGCCTTGTAGACGGCCTTCGCATCGTCGCTGGCGAGATTCGCGGTCTTGCCGTCGTCGCTCATGACCTTCTCGCCGTCGGCCCAGAGGATCGGCCACCAGGTGAAGACCTCGCAGCCGCCGCAGTTGCCGCCGAAGAACGTGCCGTGAATGTCGCCGCCGAGCTTGGACACCGCCTTGGCGTCGGCCTGGAACTCAGCAAGAGTCGTGGGCGGCTTGTCCGGGTCGAGGCCGGCCTGGGTGAACAGCTTCTTGTTGTACATCCAGACGGACAGGTCCATGACGAACGGCAGGCCGTATTCCTTGCCGTTCCAGGTGGAAGCCTGGATCGCGCCGGGGGCGATGCTGTCCTTGAACGGCAGCGCATCGATCTTGGCGGTCAGGTCCTGGAACAGGCCCGCGGAGGTCCAGTTCGGCATGAAAACGACGTCGCCCGAGAGCAGGTCGGGCAGGCCGCTGGCCGCGGCGGCGGTGCCGACCTTGGCCACGTAGTCGTCCGTGGGGACGATCGTTAGGGAGACCTGGTTCTTGTGGGAATCGTTGTACGCCTTCACGAGCGGCTCCGCGCGAGCCTGCGTGGCGGCGCGGGTCCACATCGTGAGCTTGGTGCCGTCATCGGTGCCGATGCTGGCAGCCGTCGGCGCTGCGGTTTCCTGCGGAGCCTGTGTTGCCGCTTCGGTCGCGGGCGCCGCCGTCGCCGGGACGGCCGTCGGCGTCGCCGCCGTGGAGCTGCAGCCCACGACCGCGACCATGGCAATGGTTGCCAGGGTCGCCAGGGCGGGCGACTTCCTGAACGGGTTCCTCATCCCTTGCTCCTCTCCTTCTGAACATCCTAGTTTCCCAGGACCGACCGCGAGACTGACTCGACGGTGGCGCTCCTGATCGGCGAGAGAGTAACACCGCACACGAGTGCGCACAATCGTGATTTTTCCATGTTGACGTGACGGCACACGAGTGCGCACAATCGAGACCGCGAGAGTTCGTCCACCTCTCGATGGCTCAGATGGACCCACGAACCGCCGAGACCGACAGTGCCGAGGAACCCGATGATGAACTCAACCAGCAGGCCCGACGACCGGATTGGGCGATCCGATGTCGCGATTGCGACCGCCGGATTGGTCGGGCCGGTGGTCCCGACGCGAGACGCGGCCGTTCGGGTGCGGCCGTTGGGCCTGCTCGAGAGCAAGATCGACGGCGGTCTGTGGGCGGATCGACGACGTACCAACCACGAGGTGACGATCCCGCACGGAGCGGCCCAGCTCGAGGCGGCCGGGAACTTCTTCAACTTCAGGCTGGCCGCGGGTGGTACGGGCCGCTACAGGGGCAGGGCCGACGAGTCCGGATCCCTCGCCCCGTTCCTCGACTCGGACGTATACAAGTGGCTCGAGGCGGTCGGGTGGGAACTGGCCCAGTCGCCGGACGAGAGTCTCCTCGCCCTGGCCGAGCCGGCGATCGACCTCCTGGCGAAGGCGCAACGCTCGGACGGGTACCTCGACACGTTCTTCCAGGTGGTTCGCCCGGGCAAGGAATTCACGAACCTCGAGTGGGGCCACGAGTTGTACGTCGCCGGGCACCTGACCCAGGCGGCAGTGGCCTGGAAGCGCGGCCTCGACGACGACCGGCTCCTCAAGATCGCGGAACGATACGTCGGGCGCATCGAGTCCGAGCTCGGTCCGGGACGGCGCGAACTCGTCTGCGGCCACCCCGAGATCGAGATGGCCCTGGTCGAGCTGTACAGGACGACCGCGGAGTCCCGCTACCTGGAGCTGGCCCGCACTCTCGTGGAGCGCCGCGGTCGCGGCCTCCTCGGCTCCGACCGCTTTGGGCCGCGGTACTGGCAGGACCACGAAAGCGTCCGGACCGCCCCCGAACCGGCCGGCCACGCCGTGCGCCAGATGTACCTCGACTGCGGCGTCGTGGACGTTGCCGTCGAGACCGGCGACCGTGAGCTCCTCGATGCCGCCATACGGCGCTGGGACGCCATGGTCTCGTCGCGGACTTATCTGACCGGCAGCCTGGGCGCGCACCACCGCGACGAAGCGTTCGGCGATGCCTTCGAACTGCCGCCCGACCGCGCTTACGGCGAAACGTGCGCCGCGATCGGGAGCGTCATGCTGGCCTGGCGCCTGCTTCTCGCCACGGGCGAAAGGCGATTCGCCGACCTCATCGAGAGGACCGCGTTCAATGCCGTCCTGCCGGGCCTGGCGTTCGACGGAAGCCACTTCTTCTACTCGAACCCGTTGATGCGCCGATCGGCCGGCGCCGAGGTCCAAGAGGGTGCCGCATCGACGCGGCGGGCAAAGTGGTTCCCGGTCTCGTGCTGCCCGCCTAATCTGATGCGCTTCCTGGCTTGCTTCCCGGCTCTGGTCGCAACCGTCGACGGGCGCGGGATCCAGCTCCACCAGTTCGTGACCGGGTCTGTCGAGGCGCCGGTGAACGGCGGCGTCGTCCGCCTGGCCACCAATACCTCGTACCCGTGGGAAGGGTCGGTCGAGATCGCGGTCGACCAGAGCGTCGCCCAGCCATGGACGCTGTCCGTCCGCGTTCCGGAATGGTGCTCCAGCGCGACCGTCAGCCTCGGCGCGGACAAGCTCGCCGAGTCCGGACCGGGCACCATCGAATTGACGCGAGCGTGGTCGGCCGGCGATCGCCTGGTCCTCAACATGGCCATGCCGGCCCGAGCCACGATCCCAGACCCGCGCATCGACGCCGTACGCGGGACGATTGCCCTGGAGCGCGGTCCCCTCGTGTACGCCGTCGAGGACGCCGATCTTCCGGCGGGGACGTCGGTCGAGTCCCTCGAGGTCGCCCCGTCGCCCACCCTGGAGACGTCGGTTGAATCGGAGCCCGGCCTCGGCGAGATGACGTGGCTTTCACTGGACGCCACAGTACGCCGTGACCCGCCGGTGAACAGGTGGCCTTATCGGCACGGCCAGACCGGAACGTCCGGCCCGACCGCCGGCATTCAGACGAAGGTTCGTGCCCTGCCCTACTTCGCGTGGGCCAACCGAGCCGGACTCGGCATGCGTATCTGGCTGCCCACGCATCCACGGAAAGGCGGCGACTGATTTCGTGCGTTGTAGGCTACCTTCAGCACCTCTACGCTACCAATGACCGGCTCGGCGGAAGGGCTCCCAGGCCCAGGCCGACGTCAACCAGGGAGGGTCGTAACCGTGCCCGTGGACTCGGGTGACAAGCGACGGCCGGTGCCGGCCCAGCAGACCGTGTCGCCGGCCACGATGCGCGACATTGCCCTGGCTTCGGGAGTGTCCCGGAGCACCGTCTCTCGCATCCTGAACGATGCGCCCACGCGGATACCGATAGCGGCGGAGACGCGGGAGCGCGTCAACGCAGCGGCGCGCCGCCTGGGTTACCGGCCCAATCCTCTGGCAAGGGGCCTTCGTGGGGCGGCCACGATGCTGATCGGCGCGATCATGCGGGACTTCAGCGACCCGTTCTTCGCCGATGCCATCGAGGCGCTGGCCGTCGAGGCGACGAACCACGGGTACAACATCGTGGTGGGCGGCCAGGGGCGCTGGCAGCAGGGGCTTTCGCTGAACACCGTTCTGGAAACCCGCCATTGCGACGCTCTGATCATGGTCGGCGACCTCGAGGACCAGCCGAGGTTGCTGGCCGATCTTCGCGATTCGATTCTGCCGGTGGTGGCGCTCTGGCAGGGCATCAGCCCGCTGGAGTTTCCCACCGTGAACCCGGACGACCGTAACGGCACGGTCATCGGTCTGGAGCATCTGGTGAGCCTGGGCCATGAGCGAATCGGGTTCGTGAGCGCCGAGTTGCCGGGCAACAACACGGAACGCGAGCAGGCCTACGTCGAGTTCATGCGCGGCCGGTTCGGCGACCTGCCCGACGGCTACGTCCAGCGGGTGCCCAGTTCACTCGCGGGCGGGGAGGCAGCCCTCCACGAACTGCTGAAGCTTCCGGAACCACCGACGGCCGTCTCCGCTTCGACCGACCTCAGTGCCGTCGGTGTCCTGCACGCGGCTTACCGTCTCGGCCGCAACGTCCCGAGGGAGCTGTCCGTGGTCGGCTGGGACGACCTGGCCATCGCCGCGTATACCATCCCCGGTCTCACGACGCTGCGGATGCCGACCCACGACATCGTGGCCGAAGGGGTCAGGCTGGCGGTGGAGTTGGCCCGCGACCCGGGCGCTTCCCGGGAGCCTTCCGTCACCTACTTCGAGCCTACCTTGATCGTCCGCGAGTCGACCGCCCCGCCTGCCGGCTGAACGACCGCCGATCCCACCGGATTGATCGGCGCCGTCCCGCGTCTGACGGGGCGCCGCCGACGAGACGCTATTCTGGTCGAGCGCCTGCGCGCACATGCGCACGCCCCGCGGACGGGCAAGCCGCGCACGAAGAGGTCGGGCATGAAGGTCCTGTTCATCGGTGGCACCGGCCTGATCAGCAGTGCGTCCACCCATCTGGCGGTGGAGCGCGGCATCGATCTCTTCCTTCTCAATCGCGGCAACGATCCCGACCGGGCCCGCGGCGCGACGACGATCCTGGCCGATGCCCGCGACGAAGCCGCGGCGAACCGGGCACTGGCCGGCCACAGGTTCGACGCGGTCGTGGACTGGGTCGCGTTCACGCCCGAGGACATCGAACGCGACCTGCGGCTGTTCGCCGACCGCACCGACCAGTTCGTCTTCATCAGTTCGGCCAGCGCCTACCTCAAGCCGCTCGGCGACTGGATCATCCGAGAGGACACGCCGCTCGCGAATCCCTTCTGGGACTACTCGCGCAACAAGATCGCCTGCGAGGAGCGCCTGATGCGGGCATATCGCGACGACGGCTTCCCCGTCACGATCGTCCGCCCGTCGCTGACCTACGGCGATAGCCAGATACCGTTGTGCGTGAACAGCTGGCAGATGCCCTACACGGCGGTTGCCCGGATGCGCGCCGGCAAGCCCGTCATCGTCCCGGGCGACGGCACCTCTCTGTGGACCATCACCCACAACAGCGACTTTGCCGTCGGCTTGGTGGGCCTGCTGGGCCGGCGCGCGGCAATCGGCCACGCCTTCAACATCATGTCGGACGAGGTCCTGACCTGGGACCAGATCTACCGGCAGACGGCCGCGGCCGCGGGCGTCGAACCTGTGATCGTCCACATCGCCTCCGACTTCATCGCGGCCTGCCTGCCGGACATGACGGGCACGCTCATCGGCGACAAGGCCGGCAGCGCGGTCTTCGACACCACCAAGCTCAAGCGCTTCGTGCCTGAGTTCCGGGCCGTGACGCCCTATTCCGAGGGCATCAAGCAGACGATCGCCTGGTTCGACGCCGATGCCACCCGGCAGAAGGTGGACGCTGAGATGGACGCCGATTGGGATCGCCTGATCGCGGCCTACCAGCGAGGTCTTGCCGATGCCATCGACAAGCTCGCGAAAGGGGCTTGAGTCCGTTGCCTGAAATGAACTGGTCCGCGGAGCGGAGCTTCGTACCCGCGCCGGGACGCTACGACTCGATCCAGTACCGTCGCACGGGCAACAGCGGGTTGATGCTGCCGGCCCTCGCGCTGGGCTTCTGGCACAACTTCGGTCCGGATGTTCCCCGCGACCGCCAGCGCGCCATCGTTCGGCGGGCATTCGACCTGGGCATCACCCACCTCGACCTGGCCAACAACTACGGCCCGCCGCCGGGGTCGGCCGAGGAGAACCTGGCCCGGATCCTGGACCTTGACCTGCGGCCGTATCGAGACGAGCTGGTCATCTCGACCAAGGCCGGGTACGGCATGTGGCCCGGCCCGTACGGCGATTTCGGCTCCCGCAAGTACATGCTCGCCAGCCTCGACCAGAGTCTGAAGAGAATGGGCCTCGAGTACGTGGACATCTTCTACTCTCACCGCCCGGATCCGGCCACGCCCATAGAGGAAACGATGGGCGCGCTCGATACGGCGGTCCGCCAGGGCAAGGCGCTGTACGCCGGCATCTCCAATTACAAGCCGGACGAGACGCGACGGGCCATCGAGGTCCTGCGCAATCTGGGGACTCCTCTCCTGATCCACCAACCCCGCTACTCGATGCTCGATCGCTGGATCGAGGACGGGCTTCTGGATGTCCTGGGCACGGCAGGCGTCGGCTGCATCGTCTTCTCGCCGCTGGCGCAGGGCCAGCTCACGGACCGGTACCTCAACGGGACCCCGGCCGGGTCGCGGGTCACGCACTCCGACTTCCTGACCGAGGAGACCGTGGCGAAGAACCTGGCGCGCACCAGGGCCCTCAATGAGATCGCCGGGCGGCGCGGACAGACGCTGGCGCAGATGGCGCTGGCCTGGGTGCTTCGCGATCCGCGGGTGACGTCGGCGGTCATCGGAGCCAGTTCCGTCGAGCAGCTCGAGGCCAACGTTCGAGCCCTCGACGGGACCCCTTTCTCGCCGCCGGAACTGGCCGAGATCGACGCCTGCCTGCCCTAGCCGCTCGTCCGCTGTGATCCCGGCGCCAGGTCGTGGACCAACCAGCCATCCGAGTCGCGCCGGCCAGTGACCTTAGGCCCTAATGTGATGGCGAAATGCCCGTGACACGGGGAGCGGCGCGGGCGTAAGAAAGCGGCGTGGGTACGCCCACCGCCTGACTCGGGTTCCCGTGCTCGCTGTCCGCCCTCGAGCAAGGCCCGGCGATTCGTCAACTGCCGGCCCTGCCACCGCGTCCTGTGCGGCGGATGACGTGGCGCGATGATGCGCTTCTCTGGTCTCGGCCCCTCGCCGCCCGTCCGCGCCGCTGCGACACCGCCGACCATCACAGGGGCGTTCGCCCGGGATCCGGCGCGGGTCGGGGGAGCGACTCTTCGAGGAAGGTCCTGCACAGGAGGAGACCGCATGTCAGTCGCAGCCGTCGAACTCGAGGGCCCCCAGGCCGAGGGAGTAGGCCTTAAACGGGTCCTCGGGACCCGCGATCTGGTTCTCTTCGGCGTCACCATGATGTTCCCGCTGGCACCGATCGCCGTCTACCTGGACGTGACCGGCGCCACAGGTGGGCACATGGCCATCGCCTATGTCGTCGCCATGGTCGCCATGATGTTCACCGCCTTGAGCTACGGCGCGATGGCGGGAGCGTTTCCAAAGGCCGGATCCACCTACACATTCACGCGAAACGGGCTCAACCAGTACCTGGGCCTGCTCGCTGGCTGGGCGATCATGCTCGACTACCTGCTCTTCCCGACCCTCAACTACATCATCCTGGCGTACCTGGCGTCGACGCTGATCGGCGGCGTGGACTACTGGGTCTGGGTTATCGGGGCGATCGCGATCGTCACCTTCTTCAACCTGGTCGAAGTCCGGTGGCTGGCTCGCGTGTCGGCCATCCTGGTAGTCGTCTGCCTGGTCGTGATCGCGTGGTTCGCTCTCTCGTCCATCGGCTTCCTGGCCGGCGGCAGCGGTGAAGGCACCGTCCTTTCGACGAAGCCTTTCTTCGGCGATGGGCTCACTCTCGACATGCTCCTGTCGGGAACCGCCATCGCATGCTTCTCGTACCTGGGCTTCGACGCGATCAGCACCCTGGCCGAGGAGACCAAGAATCCGGGCCGGAGCGTTTCGATCGGCATGGTCGTGGCCGTGGCGATAGTCACCGTCCTCTTCATCGCCCAGGCCTACTTCGCCCAGCTGGTGCACCCCGACTTCACCGATCTGCCGGGCGGCCCCGACGCTTTCACGCAGATATTCCGAGAAGCAGGCGGCGAGGTCCTGGCCAAGGTGCTCGCCATCGCCGTAGTGGTCGCCGCCATCGCAAACGCGACCGACGCTACCGGCGGAGCCTCTCGCTTGCTCTACGGCATGGGCCGGGACGGAGTGGTCCCGAAGCCGGTGTTCGGCTATCTGTGGCCCCGCTCCGCGACTCCCATCTTCAACGTCGCGATCATTGCCGTCATCTCCGTCCTGCTGGCGACCAAGGACATCTCGATCGTCATCTCGATGATCAACTTCGGCGCCCTGTTCGCCTTCTTCCTCGTGAACCTGGCCGTCATCAGCCACTTCGTGCTGCGCGGCGGCCACCGAACGCCAAAGGATCTCGTTCGGTATCTCGCCGCTCCGCTCGTCGGCGCGGTGGTGATCATCTGGCTGTGGTTCAACCTTCAGAGCATGGCCTGGCTGATCAACTTCCAGGCCCCGGACGACATCCTGCTCGCCGCGCCGCTGGCCTGGCTCGTTTTGGGCGTCGTCTATGTCGTTTGGACAAGCCGGTTCTTCCAGAAGCCGCTCCCCGAGCTCAAGGAGACTCATCTCTAGCATGTCCGGCACCGAGAATGTCGAGCGGGTCGTGAGGCCCGCTCGACGCCCGGTCGCGCCGTATATGGCCGTCGGGCTGTCGACGATCGTCTACGGCGTGGCCGAGCGGAAACACATCAAGGTCAACCTCGACATCATCGAGGACAACATCCATGCCGCCATGTCGATGGTCAACATCAACATGCCGGTCAAGCTGATCGCGCTGGCCGAAGGCGCCCTCACCGGCTTCACCGACGAAGCCTTCGATCTGCCCCACACGCTCGCCGCGCGCGAGCTGTTCATCGACATCCCCGGCCCGGAGACCGAGCGCCTGGCCGGTCTGGCGAAAATGTACGGGACTTACATCATCGTCCAGTGCAAAGCGCGCTGGCCCGAAGTGATGGACAACCGCTTCTTCAACACCCTGTTCATCCTGTCGCCGGCCGGCGAAGTGGTCCACCGAGCGGCCAAGAACCACATCTGGTGCCGCGAGCGCTCGTGCGTGCCGCATGACGTCTACGACCGCTGGGTCGAGCTCTTCGGCGACGGCATCGAAGCCTTCTATCCGGTCTTGCGGACGGACGACATCGGCAACGTCGGCACGATCTGTTGCAGCGACGGCGAGTATCCCGAGGCGGTCCGGGCCCTGGCGTTCAACGGCGCCGAGGTCGTATACCGGCCCAGCGAAGCGATGCCGATGACGGGCAACTCGTATCCGGGCGGCGGCGGCTGGATGGTCCAGAACCGCGGCCACGCCCAGTTCAACAGTCTCTACATGGTCTGCCCGAATGTCGGCCCGGTGTATCTCCATCCGAAGATGCGCCACCCGGTCGATATCGCCGGCGGCAACTCCCACATCGTCGACTTCTACGGCAACATCATGTCCTACTCGGCATCCGGGGCGAACACGATGGTCGCCGCCATCCTGGACATAGAGGCCCTCCGCCAGTTTCGGGCGATGAACCTGAACAGCAACTGGATGAAGGACCTGCGCACCGAAGTCTTCCGGCGGATGTACGAGCAGCCGATCCATCCCAAGAACCTATGGATGGAGCAGGATCCGCTCCCGCACGAGCCGGTCGACGAGATCTACCGCGACAACATCCGCCGGCTGGTCCAGCGCGGCTCTTTCACCCCGCCCGCGATCGACTTCCCCGGCGCCTTCTACCAGGGCGAGGCCACGTCGGAAGAGGCCTGGCAGGAGATCAAGCACTTCTGGGACGGCTGGGGCGAGGACGAACCGAAGTAGCCGGCCAGTTCTTCCCGGAAGGGACGCGAACCACTCGGTGTCCGCCATGGTGCGAGTCGCCGAGTGGTTCGCCGTATCGGGCCGGCCAGCGCCGGCGCTATTCCTCGAGGGTCGAGATATCGCCTTCCGGCAGGCCCTGAGCTCGCGCCTTCAGCAGGCGACGCATGATCTTGCCGGATCGCGTCTTGGGCAGGGCATCGACGAACTTGACGTCCTCAGGCTTGGCGATCGGGCCCATCTCCGAGCCGACGTGCTGGCGCAACTCCTCAGCCAGTTCGGGTGAGGGCGTGAAGTCGTGGCGTAGCAGGACGAAGGCATGGATGGCCTGGCCCTTGATCTCGTGCGGCAGGCCGATCACCGCCGCCTCGGCGACCGCCGGGTGGCTGACCAGCGCGGACTCGACCTCGGCCGTGCCAAGCCGGTAGCCGGACACCTTCAGCACGTCGTCGACCCGCCCGATAACCCAGTAGTAGCCGTCCTTGTCGCGCTTGGCCGAGTCGCCGGTCAGGTACACGCCAGGGTACTTGCTCCAATACTGCTGGACGTAGCGATCCGGGTCGCCGTAGATGGTCCGGAGCATGGCCGGCCACGGCCGCTTCAGGACAAGGAAGCCTTCCTCACCATCTTTCACCGGCTTGCCCTGCTCGTCGTATATGTCGGCCTGGAGCCCGAAGAACGGGCGCGTGCCGGAGCCGGGCTTCAGGTCCACGCACGGCAGCGGCGTGATCATGAACATGCCCGTTTCGGTCTGCCACCAGGTGTCCATGATCGGACAGCGTTCTTTGCCGATGTTCTTGTAGTACCAGCGCCAGGCCTCCGGGTTGATCGGCTCGCCGACCGAACCGAGCAGCCGCAACGAGGACAGGTCGCGCCGGTTCGGCCAGGCCTCGCCGAAGCGCATGAGACCGCGGATCGCCGTGGGCGCCGTGTACAGGATGTTGATGCCGTAGCGCTCGACCATCGCCCACCATCGGTCCGGGTACGGATACGTCGGCGCACCTTCGTACAGGAAGCTCGTGGCGCCCAGGATGAGAGGCCCGTAAACGATGTAGGAATGGCCCGTCACCCAGCCCGGATCGGCGGCGCACCAGTAGCGATCCTCGTCCTTGATGTCGAATACGTACTTCAGCGTGGTCGCGACGCCAACCTGGTAGCCGCCGTGGGTGTGGACGATGGCCTTTGGCTTGCCCGTCGTCCCCGACGTGTAGAGCATGTACAGCGGATCTTCGGCGTCGAGGACCTCGGTCGCGCAGCGCCAGTCCGCGATTGGCAGGGTCATGAGGTCCTGCCACCACATGTCGCGCCCCTCCTCCATCGGCACTTCGAGGCCGGTGCGCTTGACGACCACGACGTGCTCGACGATGGGAGCGCGCTTGATCGCTTCGTCGGCGATGCGCTTCAGCTCCACGACCTTGCCGTTGAGGAAGGCGCCGTCGCAGGTGATTACCACCCGCGACTGCGAATCCTCGATGCGGCCGTGAAGTGCCTCGGTCGAGAAACCGCCGTACACGACCGAATGGACGGCGCCGATCTTGGCGCATGCCAGCATGGCGATCGGCAGCTCGGGGACGCGACCCATGTAGATCGTGACCCGATCGCCCTTCTTGACGCCGAGCGCCTTGAGGACGCTGGCGAACTTGCTTACTTCGCGGTTGAGGGCGTGGTATGAGAAGGAACGCTGATCGCCGTTCTCGCCTTCCCAGATGAGGGCGAGCTTATTCCGTCGATGAGTCTTGAGATGGCGGTCGATGGCGTTGTAGACGATGTTGGTCCTGGCCCCGACGAACCACTTGAAGAACGGCTTGGCGCTGTCGTCGAGGACCTTCGTCCAGGGCTCGTGCCAGTCGATCAGCTCCTTGGCGCGGTCCTCCCAGAATCCCACGAAATCCGCGTCGGCGGCCCGCGCCAGCGAGTCCCAGTCCTTTATGTAAGCCTGCTCGAGGACGCCGGCCGACGGCTTGTACCACTCCTCGCGCTGACTCTCGCCGCCGGAGCCCGGCGTGATCTCGGCCGTCTGCATGGCGAACACCCTTCCGCTGCCGGCGCACGCCGCCGCGGGGTGGCCTCACGAGCCCGGTGGATCGGCGCCTTCACGCAGAGTAGGCAAACGGTCGCAAGCGTCGCTCCTGAGCGGAGGGCGTCCCGCTCCGTACTACGAGTTCGTCGGCCCGCGCGGGTCCGAGACGGCGCCTCGCGGTTCCGAGTCGGCCGCGTGACAAAGAAGAACCTCCCGAGCGCGGCCCGGGAGGTTCTCAGTGCGGGTCGACTCAGCGGAGCAGGGTCAGGATGTTCTGGGGAGCGGAGTTGGCCTGGGCAAGAATGCTCGTGCCGGCCTGCTGGAGGATCTGGTTCTTGGTGAAGGTGACCATCTCGGCCGCGACGTCCAGATCGCGGATGCGCGACTGGCTCGCGTTGAGGTTCTCCGAGGCCACGCCGATCGCGGCGACGGTATGGGTCAGGCGGTTCTCTGTCGCGCCGAAGCCGGCGCGGATGGAGCTGATCAGGGAGATCGCCGCGTCGGTTGCCGTTATCAGGGCGCCCGCAGTAGCGTTGGTGGGAGAGGTCCCGAACGCGGTGATGGCCGCATCGAAGCCCGTATAGGCCGCCGTCTGAGCGTTCGCGAAGCTCGCGCTCATGGTGTCGCCTTCGTTGGCGCCGATCTGGAAGACGGCCCCGGAGTTGCCGCCGGTCGTTATCGTGCCGGCAGCCCCGCCGCCAGAGCTCGTCACGACGATCGTGTCGTTGGCCGGCTGGAGCAGGTTGGAGACGATCGACTCTGCCGAGTACCCGTTAGCGTCCGCGGTGAGAGTGAAGCTGATGTCTCCAAACGTTAGCGTCTGTGAGCCGTTGGCTCCCATGTCGCCCACGGCCACGGTTATCGGGCCGCCGGGCCCAGTCAAGGTAAGCGATCCGGCGCCGCTGGAGGTGAACGAATACGTGCCTGCGGTTGCGCTTGGCGCGGCGGTCAGGCCGCTGACCGTGGCAGAACCGGCGCCTGCCACGAAGTCGAACGAGGCTCCGGACATGTCGGCAGATTCGACGGACATCGTTGGGGAAAAAGGATTTGGAGTCTGCCTGTAGTTGAGGGTAACCGTGTTGCCGCGGCTGCCTGTCAGGGTCACCACGGAGTCACGGCTCTGAGCCAGCACCGGATCCATGTTGCCGGTGAAGGTCTCGCCCCCGAGGGAATTCGATGTGATGTTTCCGGTTGCATCTACAGCAAGGACCAGCGTGCCCTGAGCGACGCCTGCAGACGCAGTCGCCGTGACCGGGCTCGCCCCCCCGTCCAGGTCCAAACCAGCGGGATGGTAGCCAACACCGCCGCCGGCCACTACCGGGGTGGCATCCGTGACCGAGATGACATCTCCGTCGACGAGGTCCGCGCCCGTGGCTCCGCCGATCGCGACGACCACCGGGCTGGCTCCAACCGTGGCCAGGTCGGTGGCCAGGTCGGCCGCGGTCTTGGCCGCGTCGCCCACGACGGTGAGCTTTACGCCCATGGCCCCGAAGTTGATGGTCTCGGTGCCGGTGGCGCCGATCGCCGAGAGAGTCACCTGCTGGGAGTTGCCGGTGCCGTCGGAAAGGGTGAGCTTGTCGCCCTGGGCGGTGAAGGTGTAGGTGGTGCTGGCCCTGGCGCCGGAGACGTCGACCGCGGCCACCGTGGCGTTGGCGCCGGTGGACAGGGCTGTGCCCACGCCCAGGCTGCCGCCGCTCTGCCCCACCGACAGGGCGCCGGTGAGCAGGTTCTGGCCGTTGAACGTGGTCCGGGCGGCGATGCGGTTGATCTCGGCCTGAAGAGCCGTGATCTCCAGGTTGACGCTGGCCGCGTCTGCGGTCCCGAGGGTGCTGTTGGCGGCTTCGACGGCCAGCTCGCGGATGCGGTGAAGCATCGAGTGAACTTCGGTCAGGGCGCCTTCAGCGGTCTGGACCATCGACACGCCGTCCTGGGCGTTGCGCTGGGCCTGGTTGAGGCCGCCGACCTGGGCCTGCAGCTTTTCGCTGATGGCCAGGCCGGCCGCGTCGTCCGCGGCGCGGTTGATGCGGAGACCACTCGACAGCTTCTCGACGCTGCTGGCGTACCTCCCAGCGGTTGCAGTCAGATTGCGCTGGGCGTTGAGGGCCTCGATGTTGGTGTTTATGCGCGTTGACATACGGAATTCGGCCTCCATGCCGGTGCGGTGGCGGCGGCATCCATGCCGTCGCTTGTGGCGATCACTCGCCTGGGAGTAGTCGGGCATGCAGCTCGAACCTGAAGCTACGCCGAGGCGGACGCGCCGGGACCGTCTGATCGCCGTCTGCGAGCAGGGCCGCGCCAGCGCCCGAACCGCCTTCAAGCAGCAGGACCGACGGGCCTCGCCGCCTCGACGGCCGCCTCGATCCAATCGCGGTAGACGAGAGCGAGCGGTCGTCGCCGGGAAATGCCTACACTGGCGGGGCCTAGCGCCAGTTGGAGCAGTTGCGTGAGAGACCGTCGACTCTGGAATCGCATCCCGTTTCTCGCTCGGTTGCCGGAGCGCGAGACGTCGCCGCACGAGACGCAAGCGAATGCCGTCCTCCGGCCCGTCGTGTTCGGGGCGAACGATGGACTGGTCAGCAACCTTGCCCTGGTGATGGGCGTCGCCGGCGCAAACCCGGCTGCCGGCGTAATCGTCCTTGCCGGCGTGGCGGGGCTGCTCGCCGGCGCGTTCTCCATGGCCGTCGGCGAATTCATCTCAGTTCGCTCGCAGCGCGAGCTCCTGGACCACCAGCTCGAGTTCGAACGGGCGCAGATACGCGACACACCGGACCAGGAACGCGAGATCCTCGGTCGTGTCTACCGGGGCCGGGGATTCACCGAAGACGAGGCCGACCGCTTCGTCGACCGGGTCTTCGCCGACCCCGAGCATGCGGCGACGCTGCTGATCTTCGAAGAGGTGGGCCTCGACGCCCGCTCAATCGGATCTCCGACGGCGGCCGCCGCAAGCTCATTCGTCGCCTTCACGATCGGCGCGCTCGTGCCGCTGATCCCGTACGTGCTGCTGGCCGGGGGGACCGCCTTTGGGACGAGCCTGGGCCTGAGCCTCGGCGCGCTGGCGCTGCTCGGTTACGGCATCAGCCGCCTGACTCATCGCCCGCCGGTGTTCGCGAGTGCCCGGCAGGTACTGCTCGGCGGGGCCGCGGCGGCGGTGACCTTCGCCGTCGGTTCTGTCATCGGTGTGCAGGCCGGCGGCTGACCAAAGCCGGCGGCGCTTCGAGACCGGTCAGTACGGGAAATCCATCGCTGTCGCCGAA
Source organism: uncultured Chloroflexia bacterium (assembly GCA_963789725.1). Lineage (GTDB taxonomy): Bacteria > Chloroflexota > Limnocylindria > Limnocylindrales > CSP1-4 > Fen-1039. Next base: position 25,889 of record CAWBLU010000004.1, on the reverse strand, counting down.
GCGGCGTTCCCCAGGTAAGGCAGGCCCCAGGCCTGCTCGATGGTGCGCAGCATCGAGTAGTGGGAGTAGGAGCCGGTCGCCTGGAAGCCGGGCGTCATGTTGGGCGTGATCGCGATCGTGGCTACGCGGCCGCCGCCGCCGATGTTGGTCGAGCCCTCGTCAAAGGTGACGAAGACGACGGAATTGGCGAACGCGGCGCTGCCGGTGATCTGGGGCAGGAAGGCCTTGAGGAAGTTGTCGCCGTCGGCGATCGAGCCGTCGTGCATGTCGTTGATCAGGTTGGGCGTGATGAACTCGAAATCGGCCGCCGCCGGATCGAACGAGGCCAGGCTGCTGATGTTGCCGCATCGAGCCGCGTTGCCGCTGATGCTCGTGTAGCTGATCGCCGGGTCGTGCCTTCGGACGTAGGCCCCCGACTTGCCGGCCCCGTCGACTACGGCCGACGACGAGGACCCGGTGAAGCAGCCACCCGGGTAAGCCTGCTGATAGGCGTGCCATGTGCGTCCGGACGCATCCACCTGGTCGAACAGGTTATTCACTCCCAGGTTGTGGATGCCGTCGTCGGTGACGCCCTGAGTTCCACCCGAAGTCATGGCTATGTAGTTGGGCTCCGAGGGGTGCGTCTCGGCGGTGAAGTTGGTGGCAATGCCATAGGTCGCGATCAGCGAGTTGATATACGGGGCGCTGCTCGAGCCGACCACGCTCGAGTACTCATGGTTCTCGAACACGATCACGTACACGTGGCTGAAGTTCGGAAGGCCGGCGGCGGGGGCGGGCGGCGAAGGCGACGGGGATGGCGCCGGCGACGGCGCTGGAGTCGGCTGCGGCGAGTCGGTCGGCTGCGGCGAGTCGGTCGGCTGCGGCGAGTCGGTCGGCTGCGGCGAGTCGGTCGGCTGCGGCGAGTCGGTCGGCTGCGGGCCAGGGGGCGACGGCGCGTCGGAGGGTTGGGCGGAGTCGGTCGGCTCAGGCACGGACGTGGGCGACGGTGAATCCGGTGGCGCGACCGACGGCTGTTCGGAGCCCGCCGGGGCCGGCCCGGCCGACGATTCCGGAGTCGCTCCCGACACGCCGCCGACGATCATCGTCGTGGTCACTATCAGCGAGTCGGACGCGTCCCAGGCCGACACGACGTCGGTGCCGATTGCGGCCGTGTCCGGAATGACGACCAGGGCGTTGAATGCCCCCTCCGCGGTTCCGAGGAATGTCGAAACGGCGACCCCGTCGACGGTCAGGTAACCCGACTGCCCGGCTCCGAAGTTGGCGCCCGATATCGTGATCACGGTGCCTGGGTCGGCCTGAGCGGGCGCGGATAGCGACGGCTCCAGGGCGTCCGGCACGGCAATGAGCAGGGTTGCCGTAGCCAGGAGGTGGCGCGAGACCTCCTTGGCCGATATCCGTCCCATCGTTCCGGGGACGGCCTTGGTGGGAATCACAAACGGCACGCTGAACCTGCCGGCCTGCGACGCGCTGAAATAGGTGATGACGCCGCCGTTGTACGTGAGGATCCCGGTCTTGCCTGCCGCGAAGCCCTGCCCGGTTACGACGACCGTCGTCCCGGGGGCCGCGGAGCCTGGGATCGATATGGATTCCCCTCTTGCGGCCGCCGTCGCGGCCGCCGTCACGGCCAGTACCATTCCGGCCGCTATCGCGGCAAGCCGAAGGAGCGGCAGGCGCCGGCGCGATGCCGGGCGGCGGGATGGCGTCGGAACGCTCGTTGACATTTGGCCTACTCTTCCGGCTCGTCGAGGGTCCGCTGTTGGATCCGCCTGGCGCGAGTCCTCGACGGATGGGCGGCGCGGGAACTGCCCGGCTCCCGATGGGGCGCCGTACGCGGGCACATGGATTCGCTCAGAGTGCAGGGTGCCCCTCGAAGACCGGTCATGTAAAGGCGAGTCCCACGATGAGAGTCAGGCCCACGGCCCTCGCCCGGCGCCCGGTGCGCCGGAGAGCGGCCTGGACGGCGCCGAGGGGACCCGGTCCCTGCGCCCAATCGCCCGCACACGGGTCAACTTTGCGGCCCGCCAGCCGACGCATACCCAAGAGGCCGCGCGCCCTCGATCAGGCGAATCTGGGGTGTGACCCGTCCCTCGGGCGCCCGGACTCGCTTGTGGAGGCGAAAGTGATACGTGCGGGTTCGGACGAATATGTGTCCGTACCGCTCGGCGCCGGTTCCGGCGAGGGAGCGGACCGGGTACTCGCGCGCCTCATGAGACAGGTGGCGCTCCACCTCAGGCTGCCGAAGGCCACCTGGATTCACCTCGGACTGGGGATTGCGGTCGCCGGTCTGACCGTCGCCGGAGCGCTGTCGCTGGCGGGCGAGTGGTCGCTGGCCGGAATGGTGGGGCTGGCCAGTACCGGCGCCGCCGCCGGCTGGGCGGTCACGTGGTTGACGGTCAGGCAGACGCTCCATCGCCCGATCGAACGGATCGCCACATCGATGGAGACGCTGGCCGCCTGCGACGTCCTGGCCCTGGTCGACGAGTTCGCGAACCTGGCCGACGGCGAGCCATCGGGCCAGATCGAAGTTCACGCCAGGCCCGTCGTCCTGCCATCCGATCCGAGCGCCAGGCGACTGGCCGAGGCCCTCAACGCCACGATCTCCCGTCTCCAGGGCGGGGCTCATCAATTCCTCGGGGCCTCGCAGGACGCTTGCAAGCGCCTCTTCTACGTCGGTCCCGACGACTATATCCTCGGCTGCGGTTGCGCCGAGGCAATGGGTGCGCTGCTGCCGCAGGGCGGACCCGTCCTTCTGATGACGCCGCGGTTCAGGCACGCCGGCATCGAGCTGAGGAGGCGTGGCTTCGAGAACACGCTGCGCGAGCGGTACCCGGGAGTTCACATCGCGGGCGCAGTCGAGAGCCGTTTCGACCGGGCTCGGACGTCCGCGCTGGTGAAGTCCTTCATCAGGTCGCACCCGAGGCTGGCCGGCATCTACTGCACCGAGGCGATGGGCGTGGTCGGTTGCACCGATGCCCTGACCGAGCTGAACCTGGCTGGGCGCGTCAAGGTGATCTGCCACGACGCCGTCGAAGGGACGATGGCGGCTGTTCGCTCGGGCATCATCGCGGCCACGATCACCCAGGATCCCTTCGGACAGGGCCACGACACGGTAATTCATCTCTTCAACAGCCTCGCCTGTGGATGGCGCCCAGTCGAACCTCGCCTCATAACAGCTACCGAAACGGTCACGCGGGACAACTTCCGAGATGACTGGCAACCCTACTTTGGCGAACTCTCCGAGGCCGTGGCGGAACACCGGGCGAAGCCGCTGGGAGTGTCTTCTCAGCACCTCCGAATCGCGGTCCTCGGGCTGGACGACACTCCCTTCTGGGAACCGGTCCGCAATGGCGTCATGGCCGCGAGCACCGAGCTGGCGGCCTGCAACGCGTCGGTCGACTGGATCGTGCCCGAGGTCGGGCGCGAGTTCGACGTCGCCAAACGCGGCCCGGTCGTCGATATCCTCGTGCGCGAGAACTACGATGCCATCGCGACGCCGCTGTACGACCTGGCTCTCGTTCCCTACCTGAATCGGGCCGTCGACCAGGGCGTCGTCGTGGCCACGTTCAACTCGGAGGCATCGAGCCTCCAGTGTCTTGTCGCGACGCTGTCGAAGCAGCGCCGTGCCCTCGAGATAGCGACCGGCGACCTCAAGATGGCGCTGCGCCGCGACCCGCTGACCGGGGCCTACAACCGCCGGGTCATGGACGCCGACCTCGAGGAGGTCCAACTCGCCATCGCCACGTCGGGGCGGCCCGCCACCGTCGTCATGCTCGATATCGATCACTTCAAGGCATACAACGACTGCTACGGCCACAGTTCGGGCGATGAAGTCCTGCGTCTGGTAGCCCAGCGGATCGAGCACGACATACGGCCCAGCGATCGCCTGTACCGGTATGGAGGCGAGGAGTTCCTGGTCCTGCTCAAGGAGACGAACCTGGCCGAAGGAGAGGTGGTGGCGCACAGGATCGCCCTCGGAGTCTTCACCCTCGGCCTGGCCCATCGGCGCAACGTCCCCTGGGGTGTCATTACCGTGAGCGCCGGGGTTGCCGCGTACGTTCCGGACAGACCTTCCACCGCCGACTGCGTCGCGGCCGCCGATGCCGCCCTGTACCGGTCCAAGGCGTCCGGACGCAACACGGTCGCGACCTCCCAGCTGGAGCCCAAGGCCGAACCCCAGGAGCCGCCGGCGCCCGCGGGCCGCTGAGCGCAAGGTCGCGTCCAGCCCCGGCGACGTCACGGGGCGTGCGTTCGAGCCACTTTCGCGTACGTGGCGTCGGACCAAATCCGGCGCCGTGGTCTCGACGTTGTTGAGGTCAGGAAGTGCCATGGCAATGCCCAGACATCAATTCTTCGTTGTCTTCTCCGCGCCGGTCGTGGCGATGGAGGGCGGCGTTGCCGGGAGGCTCGGCAGCGACCCGAGGGGTGGGTCGGGCGCTTGACAAGCGAGGGGATCGGAGCGCCACCATGGACGTGTGGAGCCAGCCGCAATACCTTCGCCCAGGCCTTGCCGGACGCCGCCCGGTGACCGGTCGATCCGCCGTCCAGTCGACCATTGACGCCCTGCGGGCGCCGCTGCCGGCTGGTCGACGCGGCGTCGCCGTGCCCGGCATGGCCACCGGACTCCGGGGAGGGCTCGGTTTGAGAGACGAAGTCTCGGCCACGCCCACCGATGCCGAGTTGATGGCTCTCGTCGCCTCCGGTGACGAGGACGCGTTCGCTTCTGTCTACGACCGCCACGCGCCGGCTGTTTACGGCACCGTGATGCGCTACGTCCGGGACACGGGTACCGCCGAGGACGTGGTCCAGGAGACGTTCCTGGCGATGTGGAAGCGGTCGGACGGTTATGCGCCGGATGCGGGTTCGCTCATCGGCTGGCTCCTCACCATCGCGCGCCATCGGGCGATCGATCGGCTCAGGGCGGCGAGACGCCGGCCGGTCCTGGTCGGGCTCGCCGCGGCCGGCTCCACCGGGGAGGAGAACGATATCGAGCGGTTGCTGGCGCTCGGGCGGCCCGTAGCCTTCGCGGGCGGCGCCGACGAGCCGTCCGATTTCGCCGAGCGCGGATGGGCCCGAGCCGTGGTCCGGGCCGCGATGGACGAGATGCCCGAGCCGGAGCGTCGGGCCCTCGAACTCGCCTACGACCAGGAGCTCACGCAGGCGGAGATCGCCGAGCGCCTCGGCTGGCCGCTTGGCACGGTCAAGACCAGGACGAGACGGGCGCTGCTGCGCCTGCGGGCAATGCTCGAGAGCGTGCCCGATCTCGGGCCCGCCTCAGGGTCCGCGCCGGCGACCGTGAACGGCGTCGATTCGAAGGAAGGCCAACATGGACCACGCTGAGGCCCGCACCCGACTGATGGACCTGGCTCTTGAGCCGGCCCGCATGCGGGGCTTCGACCGTGACGTGAGTGCCGGTTCGTCGGAGTTGCGCGAGCATCTGGACACCTGCGCCGAATGCCGGGCGGAACTCTCGGCCTGGCGGAAGACCGTTGCCGCGCTCGACACGGCCGTGAGATCCACCCCGGCCGCCGGCGACGTACCCGGGTCGTCGCTCGCCGAACTGGCGGCGACGGCCGGCGTGGCGGCCCTGCCCGCCGGGCTGCGGGCACGAACGCTGGCGAGCGTGGCGGCCGGGCAGAGGACCGGCACGACGGACCCTCGCGTCGCATTCCCCCGAAGGGCCCGGAGCCTGCCGGTCTGGCTGGGGCTGGCGGCCGCCTTCGTCTTGATGTTCGCCAGTGCCGCCTTCGTCGTCGTCGACCGCACCCGGCAGCTGGATCAGGCTCGGGCGGACGCGGCGGCTCTGACCGACGTGACGGCGACCCTCGATCGAATCCTCCAGGACCCAGGGCACCAGGTCGCGCAACTCACCACCCTCGCCGGCGCTCCGGCCGGTAGCGTGTCGTGGAGTGCTCCGGAGGCGACGGTCGTCGTCCTGACCGGCGCCCTTCAGAGCCCACCGGCCGGGCAGGTATATCGATGCTGGATCGCGCATGGCGGGTCGAGCGTGGCCGTGGGCGAGATGCACTTCAGCGGCTCGACCGCCTACTGGGCCGGCAGCCTCGACTCGTGGGGTGCCACGTTCGCTCCGGGCGGCCACTTCTGGGTGAGCCTCGAGCCGATCGGCGGCGGTTCGAACGGAACGCGGGTGCTCGTCGGAAATCTGTGAGGCCGACGGGCGCGCAGCGACCGGGGATGGATTGGCGTCAGACGCCGGCCGGGCAGCCCGTCTCGTCCGGCAGGTTCGGCCGGGCCACGATCTGATAGAGAGAGGCCGGCGTTCGCCAGCGCGTATCCCATGTCGCGGTGGCGAGGCCGAGGGGCGTGGTCACGTCCAGGGCCACGCAGTACCAGGTCCCGCGCGGGTCGAGGACGGTCCCGAGCGACTCAGGAGGTTGGGCGAATGGCCAGTCTCGGACCTCCTGGCCGATTCGAGGGCTGGCAGGGGCCGGCGTTGAGCCGCCGGCGGCGCTCGACCAATCGAGCTGAGGAGCCATGAAGACTCGGGTCTGGCCGGGTTCGTACGCCGAATATGCTCCCATCGCAACCTCCGGGAGCCACGCCTGGAGGTTCGTGAGCCGTTCGTAGAGGCTGGCCAGGAGTGAGCGCGCCTGCATCTCGCCCGGCGGCGCCAGGCGGTCCTCCTGGGCGAAGCCCAGGCCGAAGACGGACACTCGATGCGTCTTGCCGCCAGCAGTTACCGTGAATCGCACCGTCCAGAGGTCGTAGGTATTGGGCAGCTCATAGTGCCGATCCGGTCCCAGAGCTCCCGCGGCGCGCGCGACGGCGAGGATCAGGCCCATGCCGTCGGCGCTCACATGAGTCTCCATCAGCTCCGGCAGGAGCGGATCCGTTGGCCCTGTACCGTGAGCGCCGAGCGTGACCACGCGTCCGTCGCCATAGATCGACACTGCCGGCATCTCGACCAGGCGCATGCCCTCCGGCAACAAGCCCCCGCCGGAGCTCACCTGTAGCACCAGATCGGTGGAACCGGTCGCGTATGCGATCGGGCCAGTGTCGACGGGGGTAGGCTCGGGAGGCGGGGAAGCGGGGGATGCACACCCCACGCACTGCAGCGCCACCAGAGCTGCAACGGTGGCAATGCCCAGCCTTGTCATGACCGAGCGAGCGTACTCGTCCGAAGCCTTGAGACGGTAGATCCTAACGGCCTGTCACCGAAGACATGAACGAGGAACAGGGCGCCGGCGTCTGGGCCTGCCGGGAACGCACGACTCCCTGGTCGGTGATCTGGCCGTAGTTCCAGAATATGGGCCGACCGCTCGCCGGCTGACCGCTCGCGCCGGCTGACCGCTCGCCCATGCTATACGCAAGCCCCGGCCTTGTTGGACCACTCCAGCTGCACCGTGGCGCCCGCCACCGTCTTGGTCTTCCACGCGCACAGATCGCCGATCTCCGCGTTGCCCCGGTCGTCGTACCAGCCCTGGCCCGGAACCGGATCGGTGATCGCCTCGCACAACTCATGCGAGCTCGTGGAGGTCAGCGCGTCCAGGTCGCTCAGTCCCCCCGTACAGCCGGCGCAATCCGGATACGGCATGACCGCGTAGAACAGCCGGCCGGCAATGTCGTTGTGGTACCCGCAGAATGCCTGACACGAGCGGGCGCCGCCCTGGGCGACGGCGATCCCCGGCGCCAAGTAGACGAAGTAGAGGCTGTGCGGCGTGGCCGGGGGCACCGCCGCGTTCGAGGCGATCTCCTGCTGCACGAAGTGCTGGATCGCCCCGTCCGAGATTGATTGGCTCGGGCTTGGCGAGGTGACGGTCGCCGACCCGACTAGCTTGCCCCGGCCGATGGTGTGGCCCGGGACACTGTACTCGGCCAGCTGGTCGATGAGCGGACCCGCCAGGATGGTGTCGAAGAACGAGTTGATCTGGCCGGCGAGCGTCTGCTTGGCGGCCGTAGTCCAGGCCTCTCCCCAGAAGATCGTGAAGACCTCCACCGCCTCGATCAGCGGGCCGTTGTGGTAGATCAGCGGGCCGGCGGCAGGCGGGGCGACCGCGCCGACGACGCCGAGTTCGTCGGGCATGTGGAGAGGGACGATGCGCACCGCATCCGAGCGAGCCGGCACGGCGAGTCCCTTTGCCATGGCGAGATGCCCTCCTGGCCAGTGGCGAATGGATATGCGACGAGCGTACCCGACAAGTTACGGCAGTTCCCCCGGCATCGATCCGGGCCCCCGTGGCGCAACACGACCCGGGTTCGGGCCGACCCCGACGGCGTCACGCCAGCCCGGATCTGGAGAAAGCAGGTGCTACTCTCGGCCCGTGTTGATGGGAATCGATCACGTGGTCATCGCGGTACCGAACCTCGACGAAGCCGCCATCGAGCTCCAACGGACGGTCGGCCTGGCGGCATCCGGCGGCGGCAGGCACCCGGCCCTGGGCACGCAGAACCGGCTCGTGTGGCTCGGTGACTCCTACCTCGAGCTGATCTCGATTGCCGATCGACGCGTCGCCGAGGGATCCTGGCTCGGCATCCCGACCATCGCAGCTCTGGCGGGCGGCGGCGGCCTCGCGACGTGGGCGATCGCCACCACCTCAATCTATTCCGACGCAGCCGCGCTGCGCGAAATCGGCGCCGACCTGGGCGACGTCATACCCGGAGAGCGGGAGCGTCCCGACGGCTCGGTCGTCCGCTGGCGGCTCGCGATCGGGGACAAACTTGGACCGGCCGAACCGCCGTTCCTGATCGAACACGATCCTCTATCGGCCGAGTGGACAGAGCAGGATCGGTCGGCCCGTGGCTCGGAGCATCATCCGATCGGCGGGCCGGTGCGACTGCACGTGCTCGAAGTCCCCGTCCCCGACGTGCCCGCTGCCGTCCAGTCGCTGGGCCGCGCCGCTGACCTGCGGTTCCGCCCGTCGCTCGCCGGCGGCGCCGCCCGGGACGCCAACCTCGGCCGCCAGATCGTGCGACTGAGGCCGACGCACGGAGGGCCAATTGCGCCGGGGATCGGTCTCACGTCCCCGGCCGGCGACGACCGATCCGTCGATGCTCTCGGGTGCCGCTGGATCGTCGTGCGGTCGAGCTGACTCCGAAACACCACGCTGCGAGCGGCGCCTGAAGCCGACGTGCCGCCGTCGTCCGCGTCCAGAGGAGGCCAGCTTGACATTGTCTGCACTGCAGACTAGTCTGTGTGTATCAGACCAGAACTTGCAGGGAGCGGTCATGGAAGCCGAGACTCAGATCGGGCGCAGAGCCCAACGCTACTGGTACGACGACGGAATCGTGGAGATGGGATTCGGGGCGCTGCTGGGGGCGGTAGGCCTCCTCTTCGCGATAGAGTCAGTGGCTCCGGCCGGATCCCTGCCGCCCTCCTTCTCAGCTCTGGCACTGCCGGTAATCGTGATCGCGGGCATGGTTGCGTTGAGGTTCGGCGTCAGGGCGGCAAAGGAATCGCTGACGTATCCCCGAACAGGTTACGTCGAGTACAAACGGCGATCGCCCGCCCGGCGCAAGGCGGCCTTTGCGGCCGCGGTGTCCATAGCGGTCTTCGTCGTGGTCACCGTGTCGGGCTGGTCCGCGACGACGGCGCTGGCCGCGCTCCAGGGCCTGGTCCTAGCGCTGGTGCTGATGGCCTTCGGATCGAGGCTCGGCATAAGCCGCTTCTACGTCGTGGCCATCCTGACGCTTCTCGCCGGCGCCGCGGCCGAAGTACTCGCCCTGGGCGACAGCGGCGGAACGGCGCTGGTCTACGCCGGTTGCGGCGTCGCGCTCGTAGTCAGTGGAGCAGTGACATTCAGCTCGTACCTCAAGCGCACGTCCGAACCGACGGACACGTAGCCGTGGACGAACACGCGACGGCCGACGGCTCGAACGAGATCGCCTCGCTCGACCGGGTGATCCATGAGCCGGCGAGACTGATGATCATGGCCATCCTGGCCACGGTGGAGGCGGCCGACTTCGTGTATCTGCTGGGCGAGACCGGACTGACAAGAGGCAATCTCGGCGCCCACCTGGGCAAGCTCGAGAGTGCCGGCTACGTGGCCATCGAGAAGACGTACCGGGGCAAGATCCCTCGCACGCTGTGCCGGCTGACGGAGGCGGGCGCAAGCCGCTATCGAGCCTATCGGGCGGCCCTCAGGCGCGCCGCCGACGGGCTGCCGGACGTGCGCCCGCTTCCTTGACCGGACCGCCAGGCCTCGCTGCTACACCCGCCCCAGAACCAGGCCCATGAGCTGGACGCTGGCGGTCCGCAACGGGTCTTCCGTTCGAATGGCGCCGGTCGTCCGATCAGTCGCGGCCGGTCCCGGTTATCTGTACGTGTGCGGCAATGTCACTCGAAGCGGGCCAACCGCCGGGCGAGGATCGCCAGGCCCCCTTCGAAGCTCACATCGAGGAGCGCCGGCTCGTCCGCCACGAGGTCGCCGATGAGCTTGCGGCGCCGGCTGATTACCCCGTCGCGCGTGGTGACGCCGAGTGGAGCCAGCGACACAAGAGTCGCCCGGCGATCCTGCTCGTCGCGGGCGGTCTGGACGAAGCCGTGCTCCTCCATCCGGGTCACCAGCCGGCTGGCAGACGGCAACGCGACGCCGACGCGATCGGCTATCGCACCCACGCGCAGCGGGCCGGCCCCAAGGACCACAAGCACCCGCCATTGGGTGAGCGTTAGTTCCTTCTCCCGGCCGACCTGGTTGAGCGCTTTGGCCGTCATCCCGACGACCCCAAAGGCAAGGCTTTCGAGAGCGTCGGTGAGTTGTTCGTCGGTCATCGTTGCCTCGTGGGATCGCAATTACTTGTCGTGTGGTAACCTATTTCAGCAGGCGCCAGCGGCCCTGTTTCCGATAGTCGCCAAAGCCAGGGCGGCCGTGCATTGGCGCGCGCCACGTCCCACTCGTCCACAGGAGGCGCCATGCCCGCGATCACAGAACGTGCCACTAATCGTCTCGCCGAGACCCGCAAGCTACGCGGCCTGCCCAATTCATATGTCCCACGCCTCTCCCGGCGCGCCGGCAAGGTGGTGCTGGACTTCCGAACCCAGCCCGCGCCGGACGACCGCGTCGCGAACAGCGGAGGGATGCGTCTCTTCGTTTCGCCCGCGGTTGCCCCGAACCTTGAGGACACCGTCGTCGACGTCCAGGAGAAGGATGGCAGCCAGCGGCTCGTCCTGCTGAGGGCCCGCTCCGCCCGGAAGTAGTCACCGATCGCGCCGGCGTCTCACGCGGGGGCGCCGCTTGACGATACCCTAGCCTGATTACAGGCGACCCCGTCAGCACGGCAACGGCCGGGCCCCGGAGCGCTGCGTGGTTCCGTCTTCGGCCCGGCGTTGCCGCGTTCTGCGGGTCGGTCGCCTTCGTGACGTTCCTCGTCGGCATTGGATGGCCGTCGCTCTGGATCGATGAAGGCCAGAGAACCCGCGGTGCATAACCAGGATTACCGGGGGGCGGCCCAGCTGGTCGCCACGGACTGCTCGGCCCGCATCGCGTATGACGGGATGTCGAGAGACGCGATGGACTACTACCTCGCGCGGCAGCCCTGCGCCCCATCGGAGAACGGACCGGGCGATCGCCTCTGGCTCGTGCAGGCGACCGGACCGCAGGTGACAGAGCCCGGATACACACTGGTCCGCACCGCGACCTTCGGCACGGCCATCGTCACTTACTGGGCCGCACGGTAGAGAACAGGCGACGGGCGGCGCTGGTCGGGCCCCGGCGGCCGGCGCGGTCCGAGGCGTCCGTATCGGGTGGGGCATCACCGAGCATTCGACGATCGCCGGCCGAGGGCAAAGTGCCAGACTATGCTCAGTCTGCAATGCCGCTCCAGGCGCGATCGGCCGCGCCGCCCGGACATGGTGTGGTGAAGAGTGGAACTCCGTCTCGTCATCCAGGCCTCTGACCATCGGCAGCGCGACGTCGGAATCGACATTCAGCCGTCGGCGACCGTCGGGCAACTCGTCGACGCGATCGCCGCGCACACGGCCGGACCTGCCGCTCGTCAGTCTTCATGGTCGGCGCGACTCCAGCGGACGCAGGAGTGGTTAGACAGAGATGCAGTCTTGTCGACGATCGACATCCGGCAAGGCGACGGCCTCAAGCTCGAACTGGTGGGAAGCCATGGCCCCCTGCCCCACGACTTGGGGGCATCGAAGGCAATACGCGACCTTACGGTCGTGGGTGGCCCGGGCCAGGGACGGCGATTTCGGATCGCGGCGGGCCGGCATCGGATCGGCCGCGACCCCGCGGGCGAGATAGTCCTCGACGACCCATCCGTCTCCGCGAGTCACGCCAGCCTGCTGGTGACTCCCCAACAGGCCGTGGTCACGGACCTTGGCTCGCACAACGGCACGTCCATAGAAGGGGTCGCCCTCAGGCCCTCGGAGCCGACCCCGGTCGCCGATGGTGCGATCGTCCGGATCGGCCGGACTCTTCTTCGCATCGATCCCCTGGACGGGGCCGCTCGCGCGGTCGTGGCTACCGACGGCGTCATTCCTTTCAACCGGCCGCCACGGCGCTCACGTCCCCCCGAACCGCAAACCCTCCAGGCGCCGGCCCCGCCCGAGGATCCACCGAAACTCCGGCTGCCGCTCTCCGCCTCGCTCATCCCGCTCGTCTTCGCGGGCGTCCTGGCGGTGGTCATGCCCCAGATGGGCACGGTCATGGTTGCGTTCGCGGCGTTGACGCCGATCCTGGCCGTAGCCTCGTATCTCGAGGATCGACGAAGTGGCCGGAGGGACTTCAAGGGCAATGTCGCAGCCTGGCGCCGGGAGATCGAGCGAATCCGGGCTCGGGCAGCGGAGGCGCGCGAGCGGGAGATCGGCGAACGTCGCTCCTCGGTGCCGGACACTGCGGTACTCCTCGATCGAGCCTGCCTTCGCGAGCCGGGGCTCTGGGAGCGGCGCCCCGAGGACAGCGATTTCCTGGTGCTACGGGCGGGCGTCGTGGATCAGCCCTCGATGGTGACCGTCGAATTGTCCGACGGAGGGGCCGCCTCGCTCCGCACCGAGGCCGAGAACCTGACCTCGTCGGCGGGAGCGCCGTCGGTCCCACTCCTGGTACCGCTCGCCAGCCTCGGCGTGATCGGTCTGAGTGGCGACTACGAACGAGTGACCGGTCTGGCCCGGTCGCTGGTGCTTCAGGCCGCCGTGCTGCAGAGTCCGCGCCACGTGCTGATCGCGGCGGCGCTTGGGGACGGCAGAACGCGTGACTGGGACTGCCTGAAATGGCTGCCCCACGCACACCCGGATGGATCGCCGCTGGGCGTGGAGCACGTGGCCGTGGGAGAGGGCGCCGACCGACTCATCCAGCACCTCCTGGCACTGGTCGCCAGGCGACGCGAGGAAGCGCACGGCGCGACTCTCGGGGCGGGCAAAACCCAACCGCTCCCGGTAGTCGTGGTTGTCATCGACGAGTCGATCCCAGTCTCCAAGCCGTCGCTGGCCCGTCTCCTGAGCGAAGGTCCCGCACACGGCGTGGTGGCGGTTTGGCTCGGCAGCGATCCCCAGGAACTGCCTGGGGAATGCCAGGCCATCGGCGAGTTCGATCCGAAGGTCGTGGCCCTGACCTGGACCGACACCACCGCGCACCAGATCCGCCACGACGTCATCCCGGACGGAGTCTCCGGAGACGTGGCCGAGGAGGTGGCTCGCTCGCTCGCCCCGATGCGCGACGCATCGGCCGACCGCGGGGCGGCGGAGATTCCCAGCGCCGTCGGATTCCTGGAGCTCTTGGGCGTGTCGACACCCGATGCCGGCTGGGTTGCGTCACGCTGGCAGGCGTCCGGCGCCGACGTCGTCGCGCCGATCGGCGCGACCGCCAACAGGCCCTGGTCGATCGATCTGCTCAGAGACGGCCCCCACGGCCTGATCGCGGGTACCACCGGGGCCGGCAAGAGCGAGCTGCTCCAGACGCTCGTCGCGTCGCTCGCTGCGACGTTGCCGCCGACCCGCCTCACCTTCCTGCTGATCGACTACAAAGGCGGCGCTGCCTTCAAGGAGTGTGTCGCCTTCCCGCACACCGTCGGGTTCGTGACCGATCTCGACGCGCATCTCACGAATCGGGCACTGGTTTCATTGAACGCGGAACTGAAGCACCGCGAACACGTGCTCGGTGGGGCCGGCGCCAAGGATCTCGCAGCCATGGTCCGGAAGGACCCGGAAGGAGCGCCGCCCCGCCTCCTGATTGTCGTGGACGAGTTCGCGACCCTGGCGAAGGAGGTTCCGGACTTTGTCGAGGGCCTTGTGGACGTGGCCCAGCGGGGGCGCAGCCTCGGTGTCCACATGCTCCTCGCCACACAGCGTCCCGCGGGCGTCGTGACTGCCAACATCCGGGCCAACACGAATCTGCGGATTGCCCTGCGCGTGAGTGACGCGACCGACAGCGACGACGTCATCGGCGTCCCGGACGCGGCTCGTATACCCCGTGACTTGCCCGGAAGGGCGTACGCGCGAACGGGCCATAGCGAGCTGGTGGAGTTCCAGGCCGGCTACGCCGGACGTCGGGTCGTCACATCGACATCGGGACCGGCCATCCGCGTGTTCGACCTGGATCTGGCGGGTGACCCGGGGCTGCCCGGAAGCCGAGGATCTGCTCAGACGATCGCTGCGCCCGACGTTTCCACCGAGCTCCAACTCGTCGTCGCCGCAGTCGAAGAGGCGACACGACAGGCCCGCATGGCCCCTCCACGCCGGCCCTGGCTGCCCTCGCTTCCGCCACTGATCTCACTCGACTCGTTGCCCGACCCGGCCGCGTCGACGGCGGCCAACCCGATCGCGATCCTCGGCCTCCTCGACGAACCGTCGACGCAGGACCAGCGCCCTCTGACGTTCGACCTCGACAGAGAGGGCAGCCTGCTCGTGTTCGGCAGCGGTGGGAGCGGCAAGACCACCACGCTCCGCACGCTTGCGGCGTCACTGGCCCGCCGGGGAGACGCGACGAGTCTGTGGATCTACGCCCTGGATTTCGGCAGCCGCGGCCTTGCCTCACTGGAGGCCTTGCCCACGTGCGGCGGCGTGATCACCGGCGGAGATGAGGAGCGTGTCCAGCGCCTCTTCCGGATGCTTCGAAAAGAGATCGCTCGGCGCAAGGAGCTATTCGGAAAGCGCGGCGTCTCAGACATCCGCGAGCACAACACTTTGCCCGGGGTCGAACCGCTGCCACGGATCCTGGTGCTGCTGGACGGCTATGAAGGCTTCGTGGCCACGTATGAGCGCGTGGCGTTCGGCGAGTTGATCGACCTCCTGCCCCGACTTGTTTCGGATGGGCGAGCCACCGGGATCCACGTGGTGATCTCGGCGGAGCGCCGAGGATCCACGCCTACGGCGCTGTTCGCCAGCGTCCCAGCGCGGATCGTCCTGAGGATGTCGGATGAAGATGACTACTCTTCGTTCGGCCTGCCGTGGCGGACCCTGAAGGATGCCAAGCTGCCGCCCGGGCGCGGCTTCACGCAGGGATCGCTGGAGGTCCAGGTGGCGGTCGCCGGTGATGACGGCACGCCGACGAACCAGGCGGCCGGTGTTGTTCGTCTCGCCGACGGCCTGGCCGCCCGCTCGCCCGGGGATCGTGCTCCGCGGATCGGGATCCTGCCCGTCCTGGTCGCGCTTGACTCTTTGCCGATCGCCTCGGCAGGCCGTGGCACCATCGGGATCGGAGACCAGGATCTCGCACCCGTGGAACTGGATCTCGACGATGGCCACATATTCGTCGCCGGCCCGGTCCGGAGCGGACGCTCGACCGCGCTGGTATCGATGACCCAAGCCATCCACGCCAGCACGCCGGGCGCCACTTTCCACCTCCTGGCGCCGCGGAAGAGCATCCTGACCGACCTCGACTTCTGGGCCTCCTCGACGAAAGGGCGAGACGCCTGCGACGACCGGATCACGGCCCTCGCCGCCGAGTTTGAGAAGATCCCCGATCAGGGCCCCCCCGTGGTGATCGTCATCGACGACGGCGAAGAACTGGCCGAGACCCCGGCATCGTCGACTCTCGAAGAGATCGTGGCCAGCGGCCGCGAGAAGAACATCAGGTTCGTTGTCGCGGTAGAGTCACGCGCCGCGCAGCGGGCATATGCAGGCTGGCTGATGCAGATCCGCGCGTCCGACCAGGGCGTTCTGCTCGATCCCGATTCGGACGTCGACGGGGATCTTCTCGGCGCCCGCCTGCCGCACGGATCAGGCAAGCCTATGCCGCCGGGCCGGGGCTATCTCATTCGCGCAGGCTCGCCCGAGCTGGTCCAGGTCGCCGCGACCGGCGCATCAGGCGCATCAGGAGCGTCAGGCGCATCGCCGCTGCCTTCGTAGTCGGTCATGTCCTGCCGCCGTCGGCGACGATGTCCAGGGATTAATCATCGTTCGGGTCCGACCGAGCTGGGCAGAGGGCCTATCCCAACTCTCACCCAGGGCAATGCGGACGGGCCGGAAGGGAGCGCGACGTGAGCACGATCAAGGTCAGTCCTGCCGATCTCCGCAAGCTCGGTGCCAAGTGCAAGAGCGAGGCGCAAGCGATCACGGGTGTCCGCACTACGGTCAACTCTGCGATCTTGGGCACAGACTGGGATTCTCCCGCCGCCAAGAAGTTCAAGGGCGACTGGAACACGACCTACGTCAAGAACCTCAAAGCGCTCGAAGCCGCCCTGGAGAAGCTCGGGCAGGCCGCCAATACGATGGCTGCCAATTACGACGCCACGGAAGCCGCCTACAAGGGCGGTTGAACGACCGCTTGCGACCACGAGGGTCACGACCATGACCGACCCGGCCCTGGAGGGGCTGCTGCGGACGGCCGCGGGCCGGGTCCGCTCGATCCGCGGCGGCACTGACGAGGTGGCCGGCGCCCTTGAGTGGGAGAGCCTGACGGTATTCATGCAGGTTTGGCAGAGCGGCGCCGCGGCGAACCACCACATGGTGGTGAGGCAGCTCGGCACCGACGTGACCAAGATCGGTGCCGTTCTCGGCGAACTCGCGTCAGCGCTCGACGTCGGTGCGTCCCGCGCACATGACGCCGTCCAGGCGGAGGCAGCCGCTAAAGCCGCGGCCGAGGCCAAGGCCGCGGCCGCGGCGAAGGCTTCGAAGGCCGGTCCGACCGCATGACGACGGTTGCGCAACCCATCCACGTCAATACGGGGCTCCTGCATGCCCATGCGAACCGCCTGACCGGTTTTGCCAACCAGCTGGACGGACAGCGAGCCAGCCTCACGGCTGCGGTCGGAATGCTGACGTGGAACTCGTCGACGCCAAATCACGCGGCGATAGTGGGCGCCTACGATCGCGCCCTTGGATTGTTGAAGACCCGTGCCGACGCGATCCGCAGGGAGGCCGTCCTGGTCAACAAGTACGCCGAGGTCATGGCCATGGTCGACGACGCGTACAAGGTCGCGCCCCTCGGTCCGGCGATGCCTTGGCGTGGCACACCTGCCGCGATCACGTCCGGAGGGACCGGAGAAGGTTTCGGCGCGTCGAACACGTTCTGGACTACCTGGAATACGTTCAATTCGCTTCGGGGACCAATGGGCGTGGGTACGCGCGTGGTACTCATCCCCGGGATCCTGACGATCAGAATCCCGACCACGGTCGTCACGATGCAGCCGGGCCGGTTCGGTGGCGAGAACGTGGTGCTCTTCAACCGGGACACGGTGTTGGTCGACCGCTCCGTTGACGTGACCGTGCCGCTCCGGTCGAGCGCGCCATGGTTGCCGGCGCTCGAGAAGGCCAGCAAGTTCATGGCAGTGATCTCTATCGGGTTCGACGTGTACGGCCTGTTCCGCCCAGAGCATCAGGACCCGGGAGCCCGCGTCATGGAGCGGGCCGGCCATGTGTCGGGAATCGGCTCGGCGCTGATGATCCTGACCGGCTTGGGAGCGACCGTTGCCGGGACGGTCCTCAGCGGCTTCGCGATCGGCGTTCCGATCGGGCTCTGGCGAGAGGACACCTACGAGCGTTGGGACGCCGAGGGTCGAGGCCCGGTGAACTCAGTCGGCGATGCCGTCCAGCTCGTCGTCAACCCGTTGAAGCAGGCCGACACTGGACTTTACGTCTGGCACGAAGGCTGGAAGTGGGCCGGGACGAAGTACTACGACAACGTCGACTTCAAGGTGGGCGGGATGCAGTTCGGCGTGAAGAAAGCCGTCCAACCGGTCGACCGGTACCAGCTCAGCGCGGCCATCGGTGCCACGCTGCGGGAACTCCAGGCTCGCTATCCGGGCCTGCGGGTCGATCGCTCAGTCCCTCGCGAGATCGCGGTGATATTCCCCTCAGGAGAACGGGTGGTGATTTCCCAATGACCGGATCCCAGCCCCTGGCTGATACGCCGCCGCGGACGGCTCGTGACCTCGCGAAGATGCTCGGCGCCGGCGACCTCGATCTGGGCGTATTTACCGACGAGGAGCTGGCGCTCTTCGATGCCCCAACGTACCTTCACCTCTATCCGGAGGACAGCCGCGTCCTGGCCGCCGCCGCGCGCTCACTCGTGGCTCGCGGCTACGCGGCCCCCCAAGACGACACCAACCTCGTATTCGGAGGTGAGTTGAGTCTCGTGCTCCAGGCCCGCACGAGCAGCGCTTCAGTCGCTTCGGTCGTCCGTCATGCGGACGTCGCGACGTACACACATTCGGTCTTCATGCTCGATGACGGGGTCGCGCTCGAGGAGGTCGTCGATATCCCGGGCGTCCACGTCTTTCGACTCCGCAAGCCGGCGCGCGCCCTGGCCGATCTGGCGCGGTTCCTGCGCGGTGACGCGACCAGCGAGGGCGGCGGCCAGACCCGAGCTTTCCCGTTCGATCCAGCCGCCGACACCGAGCGGCCTCTGGAGGCGCTGTTTGCCGATGCCGCGGCCTTAGCCTCGGTAGAGGTGTGGCGCCGGATCGACGGTGACCATCTCCTGTCGACCACCGGCGTAGCGATCGAGGATCGTTCGGGTGCACTGTGGTTCGCCCAACCGGATCGCGAGGCGGGCGTGGTCAATGCTCAGCTGCTGGGTGTTGCCAAGGTCGAGGAATTCCTGACGACGCTGGTCAGAGGCCCAGTTCTCGGCTGAGCATATCGGCCGCGATGTGAAGGCGATCCGGACCTCGCCTATTCGTATCCCGCGCCGGGATGCCGACGGAGGACGCGTGGAATCCATCAGGCGTATCGGTCGCTACCGGATCGAACGGCTTCTCGGCGCTGGTGGCTACGCGACCGTCTGGCTCGGTTTCGACGAGGATCTCGATGGGCTCGTCGCGATCAAGGTCCTGGCCGAGAACTGGAGCGCCGATCCTGCGATCCGAGCCCGGTTTGTCGAAGAGGCCAGGATCCTCCGGCGGCTCGACGACGAGCGGATCGTGGCCGTCCACCTGATCGACCGGCTCGAAGACGGCCGTCCATACTTCGTCATGGAGTACGCCGACCGCGGCAGTCTCGACCAGCGGATCCAGGCGCACCGCGAGGCAGGAAGCCGTTTCTCGATCACTGAGGCGCTCGGAATCAGCTCCGAGATCGCCGAGTGTCTCATGGTGGCGCACGACCTCGACGTGGTCCACCGAGACCTCAAGCCGAGCAACATCCTCTTCCGGTCCCTGACCACCGGCAGCCGCCGGGGTAACTGGCGCGCAGGACTGGACCCGTCGGAGCGCATGCTGCTCGCGGATTTCGGAATCGCGCGTCGGCTCGAAGCGGCCTCGGGAAACACCATTACGGCCGGGACGCCTTACTACATGGCGCCGGAGCAGGCACGCTCGGAGACGTCGGCGCTCGTCGACCGCCGAAGCGACATCTATTCCGCCGCCGTGATCCTGTACGAGCTGCTGTGCGGGACTCTGCCGTCGTCGGGAGCGACCGGCCCCGCCTTCGGGGCTGAACCACCTGCCGACGTGACCGAGTTGCTGCTCAGCCTGCGAGGCGACGTGCCCCCGGTTGTCGTCGAGATCGTCCAGAGAGGGCTCGCCATCGCACTGGACGACCGCTGGCCGACGGCTGAGGCCTGGGCTGAAGCGCTTGGGCGAGCGAGTTCTCGAGTCGCCTCGGCCGGGCGACCAAGGAGGCCATCGCCGGTGTCGGAAATCGACCGGGAGATGGCTCGACCGCTCCGGCTCGGCGTGGTCGGCAGGTTGTCGAGTGACGTTGCCATGGTTGTCGATGCCCTTCGGGAGGCCCGTCTTCCCGGTATCGAAGCCACGGCCAACCCGGACTCGGCCGCGATTGGAGACGCGGACGCCATCATCATGGTCCTCGGGGCGGCGCTCGACCGGGATCAGATTGCCGAGGAGGAACTCGCTCGACTCCGGCAAGCGGGCTTCCTGACCTGTGTCGACACTGTCGTGGTCAGCCCTGAAGGCTCATCTCGAATCGTCGGACATCCGGGCCACATGACGGTGCCGCGACCTGCGCCATCGGCGGAGGGTGAAAAGACTCCGCGCTGGGAGGCATTGCTGGAGACTGTCCGGACACAGCTCGGAGGGCGTCGCCTCGCCCTCAAGGCCGCAGCGGCGATCAGGCGACTCGAGTCCATGCTGAGCGCCTCCGGAACGCCGGGCCAAGCGATGGAGAACGACAACGTCCGCGACCGCCTGGAATCGCTCCGGCTCCAACCGGAGGTCGCGGAGTTGGGCATGCTCGATCAGATTCGATCAAGGCAGATGCAGTTGCCGGAGGATCTGGGACGTGATCTGGAGCGCCTCCTGTCCGTGGGTAGCCGAGCCGCTCGCCTGGGTCTCCCGGACACCGCGACCGAGGGCGAACTGAGGCTGGCCGCGGAAGAGGGGGCGGAGCGCTGGCGAACCTTCGTCGAGAGCGGGCGTGCCCCTTACCGGACCCGAGACGCGGCCCGGATCGCCGCGGCCGCCTACGGACGGTTATGGACCGGCGGCGCGGAGGCGAGCGGCTCGGCTGGCAGTCCGGGCGTTTCATCGGCCGGGATGCCCTGACGGACCTGGCACCGTGCCACCTACCGTGCATCCGATGGGCAACTGGATTCTAGGCATCGACTTCGGCAGCAGCTATACGACCGCGGCCGCGCGGATAGACGGTCACGCCGAGATCATCGAGATCGACGGCGACCGAAGGGTGCCATCACTGATCTTGCTGGACGCGGCCGGTGATTTCGTGGTCGGCAAGGCAGCCGAGAACCAGGCCCTGGTGTCTCCCGGACGGGTCGTGCGCGAGCCAAAGCGCCTCCTCGGCGAGCCCGCGCCGGTCGTCCTTGGCGGAACCCCGTACTCGATGAGCGCCCTGGTGGGGGCATTGCTCGGGTATGTGTATCAGAAGGCGGTGGAACAGGTCGGCTCTCCGCCGAGCGTGGTCTGCCTGACCCACCCCGCCACATGGCGACGGCCGCGACTACAGATCCTGGCCGACGCCGCGCGGGCGGCCGGGATCGCGGACCCTCGCTTCGTGCCGGAGCCGATCGCCGCCGCGATGGCCTACGGCGAGACCGCTCCGGATCTAGCGGAAGGGGCCGACATCGCGGTCTACGACCTGGGCGGAGGGACATTCGACACAGCCGTCCTGCGCTGGACTGCCGGCCGCTTCTCGGTCATCGGCCGTCCGGGCGGGGACGGTCGGATGGGCGGGGAATTCTTCGACGAGTTGCTGTCTCAGCGTCTGGGTGCGAAGTTGCCGCCGGCCGCCTGGTCGTCGTTACAGGCCTCGGGGGATGAGGGCTGGCGGCAGGCGTTCACCGCCTTCCGATCCGACGTCCGTCGTGCCAGGGAGGCGCTTTCGCTGCAGTCGTCGGCCGAGCTCCTCATCGGGCTGCCGACCGGCCTCGAACGGGTCCAAGTCACGCGGGCCGAATTCGACGATCTCGTCCGCTCGTACCTCCTGGAGACCACGGAGATGCTGGCCACGACCATCTCCGATGCGGGGGTCGACGCTTCGACGCTGGCCGGCATCTATCTCGTGGGCGGTGCGAGCCGAACACCACTGGTCGAGGAGCTGATACGGGAAGCATTCCCGGCGATTCCGGTTGCCAGGCGAGGCGATCCCAAGATGGTCGTCGCGTTGGGGGCCACCAGCGCCGACGCGCCGAGTGCCGCGACCCCTCCAATCGCGGCCGGCTTACCTATCGCAGTGGGACCCTTGACGACCTCCTTTGCCGGTCAGCGGACGATCATGGGAGAAGGGTCTAAGGAATCTGCCGCCACCGTGAAGCGGGACGGCCAACGGCCGCCGTCCCCGGCCGGGGGCGTCTCGAGCACACGTCACGATCCGGGTCCCATGGCACCGCCTGATGCGGCGGCTCCACGCCGCAGGCGGGGGCCGTTCGTGGCGGTCGCAGCGGCCTTGATCATCGTGGCTTTGGTCACTGGCGTCGTTATGGCCGCCACCTTCACCGGCAGTCCTACCCCCAGCCCGGGATCGAAGGTCGCAGCCGCTACTGCGGAAGCGTCGGGCGAGTCCGCGACTCCGTCGTCTGATCCCTCACCCAGTTTCGACTCATCCGCGTCGTTGGGCGCCAGCGTTGCGCCATCGAGCTCGCTGGAAGCCTTCCCAGCTGGACCGTCTGCCGAGCCGACGGCCGAGCCGACGGCCAAGCCGACGCCAAAGCCGACGCCAAAGCCGACGCCAAAGCCGCTGGCCACAGTGGCGCCCACAGTGGCGCCCACGGTCGCCCCGACGACGACTTTCGTGCCCGCATCCATGGTCAGCCCCGCAAATCAGTCGACGATCGGCACCTCCGCCGTCTTCCATTGGTCGACGGCATCCAACGTCTTCTGGTACAGCGTCTACGTCGGGAGTTCCAAACCACCGACTTCATGTACGTCGTCGAACGGTTGCACAGCGCCTGCGACCGAGTTCGCATATCACCAATACTCCGACTCCGGGTGCACTGGGCAGGGTGGCTGCTACGGCAACCCCCCTCCCCAGACCTCCGTGACGGTGACCGGCTGGCCGACGGGCGGGAAGGTCTACGTTCGGCTGTTCACCAAATTCGGGTCGGCAAGCGGCCCCCTGTACTGGCGCGACTATGTGTATACGGCGGGCTAGCAGCTGACTTTGCGCCGGAGCGGCCGCCTCGAGGGGGTACAATCGGGCAGTACTCAAGTACGGCTCCGCTGTTCCTCCTCGTTCGGGGACGACTCAAATGCCGCACTCACGCCGCGTGTCTTTCTGGGCGCGGGCCCTGCTCGTCCTCGCGGCCGCCGTTGCTGTGCCTTTGGTCGTTCCGACCGGTTATGCACGGGCCGCGACGGCGGTTTTCGCTGACGGCTTCGAATCAGGCACCCTGGCCGCGTGGACGGTGCGGACCGCCGCAGGAGGCTCAGCTGCGGCGAACCAGGCGGATGTTTCCACTGGCCTCTGGGCCGCTCGCCTCTCGGAGACATCGTCCTCTGGCTCTGTTGCCAATGCGCGGGTCGCGTTGCCCGCGATGACCGATGTGACGGTGTCCGGGGCGTTCAAGGTAGTTGCCGAGGGGGCGGCCGGCGGCAACACACCGCTTCTGAGGCTCTTCTCTTCGACCGGCACACGAGTCATCAGCCTTTATCGCCAGAACCGGGCCGGCAATCGGATCTGGATCCAGATCAACGGCGTCTACACAGCGACGACCGGTCTCCTTCCCCTGGGAGCCTGGGCGCGAGCCGATGTCCACGTAATCGTCAACGGCGGAGCAAGCACGATCGAGGTGCACCTCGGCGGCAACTCGATCTACCAGACCGGCTCCGCCTCGATTGGCACGGCTCCGATCACTACCCTCCAAATCGGCAACGACACGCCGGCTCAGGCATTCACCCTCGGGGTCGATGACATCGCCGTCACCCAGGGCTCGTCGCCAACGCCGACCGTCACTCCGACCGCAACGCCCACGGCAACGCCGACTGCTACTCCGACCGCCACGCCGACTGCTACTCCGACCGCAACGCCCACGGCAACGCCGACCGCAACGCCCACGGCAACGCCGACCGCAACGCCCACGGCAACGCCGACCGCAACGCCCACGGCAACGCCGACCGCAACGCCCACGGCAACGCCGACCGCAACGCCCACGGCAACGCCGACCGCAACGCCCACGGCAACGCCGACCGCAACGCCCACGGCAACGCCGACCGCAACGCCCACTCCGGGCAGTTGCAGCCCGGCCACGCCCCAGCCCGCGTACACCTTCCCGGTGCCACAGATCCTGACGGACAACTTCGAGGCGGGCACGATCGGGGCCCAGTGGACCCTCGTCGACCAGGAAGGGGATGGCACGGTGACCATCTCTAGCACCACGTCACACACCGGCCTGTGCGCGGGCAAGTTCACGGTCTCGACTTCCTCGAGGTCGCGTGCGTACATCTCCAAGGATCTAGGGGGCGCGAAGACCGACGTCTGGGCGTCAGGCTGGTTCGATGTGACCATGGGGGGCGTGGCCGGCAACGACGTCCCGTACCTGCGGTTCTTCGACGGCTCGAACCGCATCGCCGACGTGTTCCGC
The DNA here is from genome assembly GCA_963789725.1 of uncultured Chloroflexia bacterium. Taxonomy (GTDB): domain Bacteria; phylum Chloroflexota; class Limnocylindria; order Limnocylindrales; family CSP1-4; genus Fen-1039. The sequence goes on along the minus strand of CAWBLU010000004.1, from coordinate 1,554 downwards.
CAGAACAGCGGCGGGGACGCGTGGCTGCGGACTTCAAACGGCAGCGGTGGCTGGAACTACGTCAAGCTGCATGTGTTGATGCCTCTGAACACCTGGCACCAGGTGACCCTCCATGTCGCACCTGCCGGATCGTCGAGCACCGTCGAGGTGTGGATCGACGGCGTCAGCAGGTACACGAGCAGCACCTTCAACCTGCACACGACCACCCACCTGACCAGGGTCCAGCTCGGGGCCGAGCACGTCGGTCAAAAGGCAGTCGAGTACTTTGACGACGTGGCCATTGGGGCAGGCTGACTCATCGGCCCAACCGACGAGATCCGGTTCCCGGTTCACTGTGGGCCGAATTGACGTCCCGCCGACGGTAAGGAGGCCGCCCGCGAGGTGGACACGGCCTCCTGTTATGACCCACTGGACCAAGCCGGCCTCTGCGCGAGGGACGAGCTACTCTCAGGGTCGCCGAGCCAACCTTGACTGCGGAAGAGCAGGACTTGGCAGCGCTCCAGTTGGGTACTTGCCATTGGCGTCGCCCGCAGCTGCCCCTTGTGCTCACTTGCAGCTTGCCCGGCATTGGACATGGGGGCGTATTGTTTGTGGTCCTACGACCCGTAGAGCGAATGGGTAGTCGAAGTGGGTTCTTGCGACGGTTTTGGTCGCCGCCGGCGGAAGCATGACGTGGCAGCCATGACCGTCCAGTTGGTGGCCGACAAGTGAACTTGATCTGTTGGTTCCGGGACCATAAACCGTGCCAATGCTGGATGTGTTGGGACGAAGGGCCAACGGTGTGCTCGCGTTGTGGGACGGCGCTGAGGTTGCCGATCAGCGGCGGGACTCGCCCCGACCGCTATGACCGACGTCGGGCAACCGGTGACGTCCACCTATCACATCGTCGCCCGCCCGTCGCCCATTGAGCTCGCACACCCCCACGGCTCCGTTGCCCTCCCCGAACGCAACGGACCGCCGCAGGTCCAAGAGATCAGTCGTAAACCTGAGAGCGCAATGGGGTCCAGTCGGCCAACGAGCCGGTCAAGGGTCCACGGTTCGCTGACAGCGAGTCCAGCGTTCCTGGCCACTGGAGGCCGGGGCGCCCGAGACGCCGACTTTGGTCTCGTGCGCGGGGTCGCGATCTCCTCTGCGAAGGAACATGAACTCATTCGTTCCGGCGCGCCGTCTCAGCGGAGCCGGATCACGGCGTCGGGGCCGGGGTCTCGGTCGGGGTCTCGGTCGGAGTCGCGGTCGGAGTCGGGGTCGGGGTCTCGGTCGGCGTCGGGGTCGGTGTGGGTGTCGGCGTCGGCGTCGGCGTCGGGGTCGGGGTGGGCGTCGGGGTCGGGGTCGGCGTCGGGGTCGGCGTCGGGGTCGGGGTGGGCGTCGGGGTCGGGGTCGGCGTCGGGGTCGGCGTCGGGGTCGGGGTGGGCGTCGGGGTCACGGTCGCAGTCGCAGTCGCAGTCGAAGTCGCAGTCGGAGTCGCGGTCGGAGTGCGCGTCCCAGTCGGAATGCGCGTCGGGATCGGGTTCGGGTTCACGGTCGCGGTCGCGGCCGGCGTCATCGTCGCGCCGC
>CAWBLU010000003.1:0-1891453 GCA_963789725.1 uncultured Chloroflexia bacterium | reverse complement strand
CGGCGCGCACCTGCTCCTGGTCGAGGACGAGGACCCCGCCCGCAAGACCATCGCCACTTATCTGCGTCGGCGCGACTACGAAGTCGATGAGGCCGGCAACCCCGCCGAAGCTTTGCGTCTATGGGACGGAGGTCGACCGGACGCGATCCTGCTGGATCTTGGCCTGCCCGATCTCGACGGCATCGACGTTATCCGGCGTGTCCGTCGCGAAGCGGCTACTCCGATCATCGTCCTTTCGGCGCGTGGCGAGGAACGGGACCGCATTGCAGGCCTCGAAGCCGGTGCGGACGACTACCTCTCAAAGCCGTTCTCGATCGATGAGCTCAATGCCAGGATCCGCGCCGTGCTGCGACGCTCCGGCGGCCCCGGGACCGCTCCGGACGGATGTCTCCCGGCTGGCCTGATCGAGCTCGATCCAGTGCAGCGCACCGTCCGCGTGGGGCAGGAGTCGCTACCACTGATGCTGCGCGAGTTCGAGCTGCTCAAGGTCTTGCTCGCCAATCAGGGTCGCCTCGTGACTCGGGAGCGCTTGCTCCGCGCCGTCTGGGGCCTGGCCTATACCGACGCCCGCGAGTACGTCCATGTCTACATCGGCCGCCTTCGCCGCAAGATCTCCGCCGTCGCCGGGGCCGCCATCGCGGACCGGCTGTTCGTGACCGAGACGGCAGTGGGCTACCGCGTCGCCGATGAGGAGTCATTGGCCGCGGACTGACGAGCGCTCGACTGCGATTTGTTTAGACCGTATTTCGCTCCGTTCCGCGACGCCGCTCCCGTTTCTCTTGGGCTCCCTGGCGACGATAGGGCCATGGATACGTCCTCGATCGACAACGACATCGCGACGGAAAAGCTCGCTGCCGAAATGACCGATGTCCAGGCAGCCATTCGACTCGTCGAAATCGGCGCTGCTAGCGGCGTCACGCTCACCGGCTTGCGGTTCGGCAGGGTAATAGCGGAAAGGTCGACCGAGTTGGCCGCCCTCGTCGGAGTCGCGCTCGAGACCGAGTTCTGGACAGACGACGTGGTCGCCAGCGACATCCACATCTATCTGAGCTCACCAGGCACCGATCAGTCGGACCACGCTCATGCGTAAGGACTCAGCGCGCGTGCTCTTCGTCGAGGACGACGCCGGTCTGGCGGGCATCGTCGTACGCCACTTGCGAGCCCTAGGCCACGACGCGAGGTCGGTCGAGTCGGCTGAAGAGGCGATCGAAACGCTCCGAGCGGGCTTCCGGCCCACCGTCGTTCTTCTCGACATCAATCTCCCCGGCGCATCGGGTTGGGAACTCGTCCGCAGGGGCGAGCTGAAGGCCGTCGGCTCGCCTCCGGTCTATCTCGTTACCGCCACCAGCGTTCCGCCCGCGCGACTGCACGAGTTCGGCTTGGCCGGCTATCTGCCCAAGCCATTCGCAATGTCGACCCTGGTGGACATCGTCGAACGTTGTGGCGTCCCCGTGACGACTCAACAAGAGGAGTTCGGTCAGTGACCGATCTTCAGATCCTGCTGATCTTCATCGCCTGCGTTGTGCTGGCCTTTGTCTATATGTGGGTCTGTGACCGGGTGCGCGGATGAACGTTCTGGATCTCCTGGCCGGTCTTGCCGCCGCCTGCGGCTTCCTCTACCTGCTGTGGGCGCTCTTGCGTCCTGAGGACTTCTAGCCATGTCCCTCGGCGACTTCCTGACCCTTGCGATGCTGGCCGCAGCCATCCTCATCGCCACACCCATCGTCGGTAGTTACATCTTCCGCGTGATGGAAGGCCAGCGCGTCTTCCTGAGCCCGGTTCTGCGGCCCGTGGAGGGTGCGGTCTATCGACTGGCGGGTGTCGACGAAACGGCCGAGCAGAGCTGGAAGGGATACGCCGTAGCCGTGCTCGCGTTCGCCTTCGTGGCCATCGCCGTCGGCTACGTGATGCTGCGGCTCCAAAACGTGCTGCCGGGCAACCAGGGCGGCATCCCGGCCATGTCGCCGGACCTCGCGTTCAACACGTCTGTCAGTTTCGAGACCAACACGAACTGGCAGAACTACGCCGGCGAGAGTGCCGCCACGTACGGCACCCAGGCCGCCATGCTCGCGGTCCGCAACTTCACTTCTGCCGCGACCGGCATGGCGATCGCCATCGCGCTCTTCCGCGGCCTCACCCGGCGCAGCACCAAGACCCTCGGTAACTACTGGGTGGATCTGACCCGGGGAATCCTGTACCTGCTGCTGCCCCTGTCCGTGGTCGGCGCGCTCGTGCTGGTCTGCCAGGGAGTCCCGCAGACATGGAACCCAACCCAGATCGTGCACACCCTCCAGGGAGCAACTCAATCCATCGCCGTTGGGCCCGTCGCGTCCCAGGAGTGGATCAAGGAGATGGGCAACAACGGCGGTGGCTTCTTCAACGCAAATTCGGCGCATCCCTTCGAGAATCCGACGCCCCTGACCAACTGGCTCGAGATTTTCGCGGTCCTCATGACGCCGTTCGCACTGACGTACACGTTCGGCAAATATGCGGGCAAGCAAACCCAGGGTTGGACGATCTTCGCCGCGATGGCCGTGATCCTGCTGGCCGGCTCGGTCTTTGCGATGCACATTGAATACCAGGGCAACCCCGAGTTTCCCGCCACCGTGGCCCAGCAGGGCGTCGGCAATATGGAGGGCAAAGAGGTGCGCTTCGGGCCGTCGGTCGGCGGGTTGTTCATGGCCGCGACCACCGGTACCAGCACAGGAGCGGTCAACTCCTGGCACGACAGCGCGCAACCGCTCGCCGGAGCCGTCCCTCTCTTCAACATGGAGCTGGGCGAAATCACTCCCGGCGGCATCGGTGCGGGCATGTACGGCATGCTCACGATCGGGGCCATCCTCGCCGTCTTCATCGCCGGGCTCATGGTCGGACGGACACCCGAGTACCTCGGGAAGAAGGTGGAGAGCTACGAGATCAAGATGGCCATGATCACGGCCCTGGTTCTCGGGGCGAGCATCCTCGGCTTCACCGCGCTGGCGACCGTGACGGCGGCCGGACGCGCGGGTCCGCTCAACGGGGGCCCGCACGGCTTTTCCGAGATCCTTTACGCCTACTCGAGCCAGACCGGCAACAACGGCTCGGCGTTCGCAGGACTGTCTGGAAACACGCCCTTCTACAACATCACCGGCGCCATCTCGATGCTGATCGGCCGTTACGGAATGATCGTCCCGATCCTGGCGCTGGCAGGTTCGATGGCCGCCAAACGGCGTCTCGCCCCAAACATGGGCACATTCCCCACGACCGGGCCGCTCGGACCGTGCTACTCATCGGCGTCGTAATCATCGTCGGCGCGCTGACCTTCTTCCCCGCTCTGTCGCTCGGGCCAATCGTGGAGCAACTGCTCCAGAACGCGGGAAAGGTGTTCTAGCGATGAGCCTCACTCTTCGATCCGTCGAGCTTGGGCGCGGTACCCGCCGTTTCCAGCGGTTCGTGACACTGCGAGGCAGCAAGCCTGCCGGCGGTCAGGCGCCCAAGCCGCGCGGCATTCTCGACCCCGATCTGCTGCGCTCTGCCCTGCCGCACGCCTTCCGAAAGCTCGATCCGCGCCTTCTGATCCGAAATCCGGTCATGTTCGTGGTCGAGATCACGGCGGTCCTGGTGACGATTACCTGGCTCGGCAATGTGACCGCCCTGCAGCGATCGACAGGCTCGGGCAGCGACTCGGTCTTCCAGTTCCAGATCGGCGTCTGGCTGTGGTTCACGGTCCTGTTCGCGACCTACGCCGAGGCCGTGGCCGAAGCTCGCGGGCGAGCCCAGGCGGCCACCCTGCGCAAGACCCGATCGGAGACAACCGCGCACCGGCGACGCCTCGATGGCTCGCTCGAAGCGGTGGCCTCGACGGAGCTGAGCCGCGGCGACACGATCGTGGTCGCGGCCGGCGAAACGATCGCCGGGGATGGTGACGTTGTCGAAGGCATCGGTTTCGTGAACGAGGCTGCGATCACCGGCGAGTCCGCGCCCGTGCTCAAGGAACCCGGCACGGACATCCGGAGCTCGGTCACGGGCGGCACCACGCTCGTGAGCGATCGGTTGGTGATCCGGATCACGACTAACCCGGGCGAGACGTTCCTCGACCGGATGATCGCCCTGGTTGAAGGCGCCAAGCGCCAGCGGACTCCCAACGAGATTGCCCTTGCGATCCTGCTGGCGGGTCTGACGATCATCTTTCTGATGGCCACCGTGACGCTCCGGCCCTTCGGTGACTACGCCGGCACGACCGTCAGCACCGTAGCGCTCGTCGCTTTGCTCGTGTGTCTGATTCCGACCACGATCGGCGGGCTGCTGTCCGCGATCGGCATTGCCGGTATGGACCGCGTGGCGCGCTTCAACGTCCTCGCCATGAGTGGCCGGGCGGTCGAAGCGGCGGGCGATGTCGACGTCATCCTGCTCGACAAGACCGGCACGATCACATACGGCAACCGCATGGCAGCGACGATCACCGCGGCGCCCGGGGTCGACGAGACTGAGGCCCTAACCGCGGCGCTCGTCGCCTCTATCAAGGACGAGACGCCCGAAGGCCGTTCCATCGTGGAGCTGGCTCGCAGACGACTTGCCGATCTCGGCCGGCCCGGCGGCACGGGCGACGAGAAGGGCTTCGCGGCCCTAACCGCCGAGATCGTCGAGGACATTCCGTTCGCGGCGGAGACCCGATCGAGCGGCGCCCGAACCGCCACGGCGACGATCCGCAAGGGCGCGGTCGACGCGATCGTCGAGGACCTCGATGGCACCATGCCGGCCGAACTCCTTGCCGCCTCCGATCAAATTGCGGACGCGGGTGCCACCCCGCTGGTCATCCGCACTGACTCCGACGGTCGCTGTCGCGTTCTCGGGCTGATCGAGCTCAAGGACACCGTCAAGGAAGGCTTGCCGGCGAGGTTCGATCAGTTCCGCAAGATGGGCATCCGGACCGTCATGGTCACCGGAGACAACCCCCGGACCGCGGCCACCATCGCCCGAGAAGCCGGCGTCGACGACTTCATCGCCGAGGCCAAGCCAGAGGACAAGATCCGCTTCATCCGCGAGCAGCAGGCCGAGGGCCATCTCGTGGCCATGACCGGCGATGGCACTAACGACGCCCCCGCGGTCGCCCAGGCGGACGTGGGCATGGCCATGAACTCCGGCACGTCCGCCTGCAAGGAAGCGGCCAACATGGTCGATCTCGACAGCGACCCCACCAAGCTGCTCGAGGTCATCGCCATCGGCAAGCAGCTGCTCATCACGCGCGGCTCGATCACGACGTTCTCGATCGCCAACGACGTGGCCAAGTACTTCGCGATCCTGCCCGCGATGTTCGTGCCGGTCTATCCGGAGCTCAACGCACTCAACATCATGGGGTTGCATACGCCCCAGAGCGCCATCCTGTCCGCGGTCATTTTCAACGCCCTGATCATCGTGGCGCTGATCCCGCTGGCTTTGCGCGGAGTGGCCTTTCGGGCCGCCCCGGCCGCGGAGTTGCTGCGGCGCAACCTCCTCGTGTATGGGGCAGGCGGCCTGGTCGCACCCTTCATCGGCATCAAGGCGATCGACCTCCTGGTCACCGCGCTGCACCTCGCTTAGGAGACATCGATGCTCGCGTCTGTCGTCCGCGTTCTCCGTCCCGCGATCGTGATGCTGATCGCGCTGACGATGATCACCGGCATCTTCTATCCCGCGGCCGTAACCGCCGTCGCCCAGACCGTCTTCCCCAATCAGGCCAACGGGTCGATGATCACCGTCGACGGCCAGACCATGGGTTCGAGCCTGATCGGTCAGTCATTCGACGAACCGCAGTTCTTCTGGGGCCGGCCATCCAATGCCGTCTCCAGCGACGCTCCGAGCGGCTACGACGCGAGCAACTCGGCCGGCTCAAACCTCGGGCCCACGAACAAGCAGCTCATTGGCACGATCACGGCTCGCGTTGACGCCGAACGCACGGCCAATGGCGGAGGACCGGTGCCGGTAGACCTGGTCACTTCCTCGGCATCCGGTCTGGATCCCGACATCTCGCCAGCGGCGGCCGAGTACCAGGTTGCCCGCGTCGCGGCCGCGCGACACATGACGGTGGATCAGGTTCGGGCTTACGTCTCGCGCCACACCGAGCAGCCCTTCCTGTGGTTCCTCGGCGAGCCACGCGTCCACGTGCTGGAGCTGAACCTCGATCTGGACGGACTCCTCAAGTGAGCGCCAGACCTGCGACCGAACGACCGAGCGCGGACCAGATGCTGGCCCGGCTCGAGGCCGAGCAGAAACCAGAGCGTGGCCGGCTGCGCCTCTACATGGGCATGGCCCCGGGTGTCGGCAAGACCTTCTCGATGCTCGAAGAGGCGCATCGACGCCACGACCGCGGAACCGACGTGGTCGTCGGCTATGTGGAGACGTACGGTCGGGCCCACACGGCCGCCTTGCTCGACGGCCTCAAGATCGTGCCGCGACGCCGCCTCGAATACCGGGACGTGGTCGTAGAGGAGATGGATCCGGACGCGATCATCCAACTCCATCCGGCGGTCGTCCTCGTCGACGAGCTCGCCCACACGAACGTCCCGGGTTCGCAGCGCGAAAAGCGCTGGCAGGACGTCGAGGCTATCCGCGACGCCGGCATCGACGTGATCAGCACCTGTAACGTCCAGCACGTCGACTCGGTCGCCGCAGCCGTTGAAACCATACTGGGTGTGCCGGTCCGTGAACGGATCCCAGACGAGGAAGTTCGATCGGCCGACGAGATTGAGCTCGTCGACATGAGCCCTCACGCACTCCGTCAGCGGATGCGCCACGGCAACGTGTATCCGCCCGAACGCACTGCCATCGCGCTCGATCGCTTCTTCACCGAGCCGAATCTGATGGCGTTGCGGGACCTGTCGCTGCGCTTTGTCGCCGGCCGAGTCGACGCGGCGCTGGAAGACATCGTCGTCGACCGAGGCTTGCACCTGCCGCCGGTTGCCGAGCGAGTCATGGCCATCGTCGACGAGACCCCGGATTGCCGTCGAGCGCTTCGCCGCGCCGCCTCGCTATCGAGCTCACTTCGAGCGCCGCTCCTGGCCGTGGCCCTGGAATCGCCGAGCATCCAGCAGTCCCACGACCGAATGGCGAACCTCCAGGCGAATGTTGACTTTGCCGTTGACCTCGGCGCGGAGATCATCCGAGGCGAAGCCCGCGATATGGCCCGGGGACTCTCGGAGGTGATCGAGGAGCGCCGCGTCGAACATCTGGTGCTGGTGCGCGAACCCAGGCGAGGGCTCAGCGTGGGGCCGTCGCTGGCCGACCGGCTAATGGATGCGAATCCCGCCCTGGAAGTCCATCTCGTGAACCCGGGTTCGTCCAAGCAGGTTCAAGGGCCGGGTTTGTGACAACTGTGACAACCGCAGTCACAAACGCGCGGAGGGACCCGGATTGGGGACATGCAGGTCGGGCGGTTTAGGATCATCCTCGATGGGGTAGGCCGGACCAAGCCCAGGGAGCCGTGTCGAAAATGCTAATTCGAGCGTAGGAACGATAGCTTCTTGAGCTACCTACTCGAATGGTCGGGGCGAGAGGATTGAGGCAGGCGGTTCCCAAGTGCCGGATCGCGGTGCCAATCTGGATCGCCGAAGCCCTGGCAGTGGCGGCTTAGGTAAGACTTCTGGTGGGGTTCCGTCGTCGGTGCGTTCGTATGCAGAAGCAGACGTAGAGTGTATGATCCTGCATATGAGCGACCTGCGGGACTGGATGCTTGGGCTGCCCGCTTTGGGCCGGTACACGTTCTCGGCCGAAGAGGCTCGAAAACGGCAACCTGGCATGAGCGCCGCGAGCACGAATGCGGCGCTCGCGCGAGCGGAAGCGGCGGGTCTGATTGTCACGCCCGTCCGCGGTTTCCACGTCGTCGTCCCGCTTGAGGATCGCGGACTTGGCGCACCGTCCTGGCGTGTCTTCCTTGACCCAATGATGGCCCACCTCGGCCTCACCTACTACGTCAGCCTTCTGACCGCGGCCGCCCACCATGGCGCTTCCTCGCAGGCGGCCCAGGTCACGCAGGTCGTTGTGCCACGACAGCGGCGGCCCATCGATGTTGGCCGAGGCCGGATCGAGTTCGTCGTCTGGCGCGACATGGCTGACGCACCGGTCGAACTTGTCAACGCGACGTCGGGTCGCTACCGCATGGCGACGCCGGAGCTCACCGCCTTCGATCTCGTTCGCTACAGCTCGCGTGCCGGAGGATGGGGGAACGTAGTGACCGTTCTGCGTGACCTCGCGCCCGCGCTTCACCCGAGTCGCTTTCGGCCTGTCCTAGCAATGCGGCCGGCTGCAGCAGACATCGCGCGGCTCGGGTATCTGCTCGATCGGCTCGGGGCGGCCGATACGGCGGCGTCACTCCACCGCTGGATTGATGCGCGCCCGGAGAGCTGGGTACCGCTCGTGCCGGGGTCCGGCCGAGCCGGAGTTCGCGATCTGCGCTGGCGGATCGTTGTCAACGAATCCATCGAGCCCGATTGATGTTGCCGCGCGGGGAGATCTTGGCCTGGCGGGCGGACCACGCCCCGTGGGCCGACGAAGACGACGTTGAGCAGGACCTGCTCCTGACCCGCGCCATGTGCGACATCTTCGCCGACCCGTTTCTCCGAGAGCGTCTCGCATTCCGGGGCGGGACAGCGCTCCACAAGCTGCATCTTCCTCCCGCGGCCCGCTACTCGGAGGACCTCGACTTCGTGCAACGCGAGCCGGAGCCTATCGGACCGACGCTCGATCGACTGCGCTCTGTCCTGGGTTGGCTCGGGCGAGGCCGCTCGGAGATCGGCGAGCACCCGAAGATGAGCTTCCAGTTCGCCACCGAGGCGACGCGGCAGATGCGGCGTGTCAAGATCGAAGTCAACACCCACGAGCACTTCGGGAGTGTCGTAGAGCTGCCGTTCAAGGTGAAATCCAGCCCGCTAACGGCAACGGTCGCGATCCCCACCTACTCGCTCGACGAACTCCTCGCGACAAAGCTTCGTGCTTTGTACCAACGGCGCAAAGGGCGCGACTTGTTCGATCTCTGGTATGCCAGCGAGAGAGGGAAGATCGTCCCCCGAGAGATCGTTCGGCTCTTCGGTGTCTATTTTGCGGGTGCCGGGCTCGCCGCCCCGAGCCGCTCGAACTTCGAGCGCAACCTTGAGGCCAAGGGATCTTCTGGCGTGTTCGCAGAGGTCGTCCCACTTCTCCGGCCAGGAATTGCCTGGGACCCAGCGATCGCCCTCGAGTGGCTCCGCCACGACCTGTTGTCATACCTGGGGAGCTGACTTGCGAGTGGAGCGGCGGCCGTGAGTGAGCGCGACTCCCCGAAGCCCGATGAGCTGCACCTCGAGCTGGAGACACTCCGTGCCGAGAACCGGCGACTGCGGTCGCTGCTTGGGTTGGACTCACCCGAACGGGCCGCGGCCGTTCCGCCGTCAACGCCTGCTTGGGAGCCGACGCTCTTTCCCGATCCGAAGCCGTCGGGCGGCCGCGGATCCGTGGACGGCCATTCGCCACCAGAAGCCAAGGTCGCGCTCTACCGGTCGCTGTTCGCCGGGCGCAACGACGTCTACGCCGTGAGGTGGGAGAACGAGCGCACTGGAAAGTCGGGATGGAGCCCGGTTGTAGTCGGCGGTCCCGCCAACGCCCGACGCCCCGACCGGTCGTACGTGCCGCTGGACGACGGGATCATAGAGGCGCACCTGACGGGTCGGGTGCACGTCGGCCTGTACCCGCTGCTGCGCGACGACCGATGCCGGCTCCTCGCGTGCGACTTCGATGGCCCAACCTGGCCTCTCGATGTAGGTGCGTACGTCGACGCTGCGCAGGCTGCCCGAATACCGGTGGCGCTGGAGAGCTCGCGATCGGGCGAGGGTGCCCACGTTTGGATGTTCTTCAGCGGGCCGATGGCGGCAACAGCCGCGCGGCGTGTCGGCGCCTACCTACTGCGCGAGGCGATGACTGTCCGGGCAGAGATCGATCTTGCGAGCTACGACCGGCTCTTCCCGGCTCAGGACTTCATGCCGAATGGATCGTTTGGCAACCTGATCGCGCTGCCGCTCCAGGGGGCGTGCCGGCGCCGAGGCACGACCGTCTTCTTGGACCCGTCGACGCTTCGGCCATTCGACGACCAGTGGGCGTTCCTTTCGGCACTCGGTCGCAGCTCTCCCCAGGCGATCGAGTCCATGGCCGAGTCCGTTCGCCAGGTGGCCGCCGGCCCACTTGAGCCCACCTATCGGCCACCGCGTCGGCGTGATATGCCGAAGGCGCCGGCGACGATCATGGCCGATGCCGGGGCGATGCTCTCGGTCGACCGGATCGGCCTTCCGCCAGCCCTGCTCGCGGGACTCAAGCATCTGGCCTCGCTCCATAACCCCGAGTACTACGAGAAGGAGCGGCTGCGCCTCTCGACATGGAAGACGCCGCGCTTTCTTCGCTGCTACGGCGAGTCTTTCGACCGACTGCTGCTACCGCGCGGCCTGCGCGAAGCGGCCGAAGCGATCGTCTCAGAGGCGGGCAGCCGACTCGTCGTCCGGGAACAACACCCGGACTTGGCCCGGATCGAGGTTCAGTTGCAGGCGACGCTGCCGGCGGGCCAGCAGGATGCACTCGATGCGCTTTGTCGCCACGATCTGGGCGTGCTCGTTGCGCCGCCCGGTGCCGGCAAGACCGTGCTGGCGTGCGCAGTCATCGCCCATCGCGCGGTGCCCACGCTCGTGATCGTCGATCGCCAACCGCTGCTTGAGCAGTGGCGCGAGCGCCTCGTGACCCACCTCGGCCTGAACCGAAAGCATATCGGCGCCGTTGGTGCGGGCCGAAGCCGACCACACGGCGTCGTCGACATCGCGATGGTGCAGTCGATGGCACGGCGCGACGATGTCGCAGGGTTGACGGCGGGGTACGGGTTCGTCGTCGTCGACGAGTGTCACCACGTGCCGGCCACTACGTTCGAGCGGGTGGTTCGTGAAATCGGAGCGCCCGCGTGGCTCGGGCTGACGGCCACACCCTACCGGCGCGACGGACTCGAGGGGCTGATCACGATGTACTGCGGTCCCATCCGGCACCGCATGGGCGAGCGACAGACCGACGACTCGGATTTCGTGCGTGCTCTTGTCGTACATCCGACCGATCATGTGGCCGCGCCGCCCGGGGCCGACGCTGTTGGATCACCCGCCGGAATGTCGATCCAGTCGGTCTTTCGAGGTCTCGTCGAGGACGAGGACCGGACGCGGTTGATTTGTGCGGACGTCGCCGCGGCTGCGCGGGATGGCCGCAATTGCCTGGTCCTGTCGCAGTGGACCGAGCACATCGCACGGCTCAAGACCGTGCTTGAGGAGCGCGGCCTGGCCGTGGATGTACTCCAGGGCGGCATCGGCAAGAAAGCGCGTCTGATTACCGACCGGCTCGCGGCAGCCCGATCGGGCGAAGGCGTCGTCTTGCTCGCAACCGGCAGCTTCCTTGGCGAGGGCTTCGACTGCCCTCCGCTCGACACCCTGTTTCTTGCGTTCCCAATCGCGTTCAGGGGTCGCCTGGTCCAGTACGTCGGACGCGTGCTCAGACCGATCGACGGCAAGGTGCGGGTCGAGGTTCATGACTACGTTGATGTTCGCGTGCCCGTACTTGCCCGCATGCACGCCAAGCGACTCACGGCCTACGCGAGCCTTGGCTTCGACGTGGGCGGGAGGCGGTAGGGCCCTCGTGGCAAACCGCTCGGGGAGGCCAGAGCCGGCTCATGGGTAGGCATGCCTTCTACTCGAATGGTCGGGGCGAGAGTGGTCGGGGCGAGAGGATTTGAACCTCCGACCTCATCGTCCCGAACGATGCGCGCTGCCAAGCTGCGCCACGCCCCGACCGAAATGCCCGCTGAGGGCCCCGGAATGATATAGCAAAGGGGCGCCCGCGGCGAGTAGCAGTGCCGCGGCGCCGGGCGCCGCCCCGGCGGAAGACGGCGGGTTGAGGGATGATCACGGCATGAGCGAACCCTTCAGCTTCGATCGTTTCCTGGCCCTGCCGAGACTCTCGGCTTTGAAGATCTCCCCGGATGGCAAGCGGCTCGTGGTGGCGGTGAGCCGGCCCGGCCCCGAGGGCAAGGACATGAAGACCGCCCTCTGGCAGGTCGATCCCGCCGGTCGGGCAAAGGCGCGCCGCATTACCCGTTCGGCCGCGGGCGAGTCCGTTGGATGCTTCCTGCGCGACGGATCTCTCCTCTTCACTTCCGCCCGGCCGAATCCGGACGTCAAGGCGGACCCGGACAAGAAGATCAATGCCTTGTGGCTGCTCCCGGCCGAGGGTGGTGAAGCGCGCTTGCTGCTGGCGCCCGACGGCGGCGTAGATGGGGTCGCGGCTGCCAGAGCGGCCGACACGATAGTCTTTGGGGCGGGCGTGCATCCGGCCGCGGCCGGCCTGGCCGAGGACGCCGAGCGCGCCAGGGCTCGAAAAGAGGCCGGCGTCGGCGCGCTCCTGCTCGAGTCGTACCCCATCCGCTACTGGGACTCCTGGCTCGCGCCACGTAATCGACGGCTCTTCACGGCAACGCCGCCTGCCCCCGATGCCGACCCCGAAGCGACGGTCGAACCGCGCGACCTGACGGGCGACACCGGGCCGGCCGCGCTGGTCGAATTGGGGATCGATCTCTCGCCCGACGGCAGGACGCTCTACACCCGCTGGGTCGACTACGCGCGCTTGCCGGTAATCACCGAGGACCTGGTGGCGATCGACGTCGAGACGGGCGAACGCCGCTACCTGACCCACGGCGACGCGTGGTACGCGGAGCCGAAGGTGTCACCCGATGGGCTGTACGTGGCGTGTCTTCGCGGCACGTTCGGGTCGCCCGAGCAGGCCGCCGACGTCACCCTATGGCTGGTGGACCTTGCCTCGGGTGAGGGTCGCGACTTGACGCCGGACCTGGGCCTCTGGCCCGAGACGATCGTCTGGGCGCCCGACTCCACGGCCGTCTTCTGCACGGCCGATCGCGACGGTGGCGTTGCGGCTCTTCGAATCGATCTGGCGGACGGCGCCGTGACCGATCTGGTCGCCGGCGGGGCCCTGAGCGATATATGCCCCTCGCCGGACGGCAAGACTGTGTACGCGCTTCGCGCCACAGTCTCGACCCCTGCGCGAATCGTTCGCTTCGATGCGCACACGGCCGACCAATCGGCCGTCGAGCTCCCCAACGGTATCGACGAGGGCGGCGTAGCCGCCGGGTCGTTGGTCGAGCGGCTGACCGCTATGGCCGCCGACGGGACGACCATTAAGTCCTGGCTGGTTCTCCCGCCTGACAGCTCGCCCGAGAAACCGGCGCCGCTGGTCGTCTGGGTCCACGGCGGCCCGTTGGGAACGTGGGCCGGCTGGCACTGGCGCTGGAACCCGCACCTCCTGACCGAGCGCGGCTACGCCATCCTGATGCCCGATCCGGCCATCTCGCTCGGCTACGGCCAGAAGATGGTCCAGCGCGGCTGGGGGGACTGGGGTGGGGCTCCGTTCACGGACGTGATCGCCGCGACCGACGCCGCCCTGACCCGGCCGGATTTGGACTCGTCGCGGACGGCGCTCATGGGCGGCAGCTTCGGCGGCTACATGGCGAACTGGGTCGCGGGCAAGACGGACCGCTTCCGCTGCATCGTCACCCACGCCTCACTTTGGGATCTGCGGCCGTTCCACGGCACGACGGACGGCGGCGTCTTCTGGGAGCGCGAAATCGGCGACCCGTACCGCCAGCCAGAGGCATACGACCGGCAGTCTCCGTCGGAGAACGTCGCCGCGATCAAAACTCCGATGCTGGTGATCCACGGCGAGCAAGACTTCCGAGTGCCGGTCAGCGAGGCCCTGAAGCTGTGGACCGACCTCCACCGCCACGGCGTCGAGGCGAAGTTCCTGTACTTCCCCGACGAGAACCACTGGGTGTTGAAGCCCCAGAACTCCCGGGTCTGGTACGAGACGGTCCTGGCGTTCCTCGACGAATACGTCCTGGACAAGGAGTGGGCCCGGCCGGCGCTGCTGTAGGGTAGTGGCGGCGCGGGGGCCGGGCGAGCAGTGGCGGGGACCGAGGCGCCGGTTGCGCTGGGTCGCGCTCATGCCTCAGGGCCACGCCCACGGCCGTGGCCGCGCCCACGGGCCTGCGCCTGCGCCCACGCCCACGGGCCGCGGCCGCGCCGGCGCCCACGCCCACGGGCCGCGGCCGCGCCGGCGCCCACGCCCACGGGCCGCGGCCGCGCCGGCGCCCACGCCCACGGGCCGCGGCCGCGCCGGCGCCCACGCCCGCGCCACTTTCAGCGGGATACCGGCCCGGGCGGTGCTATGTGCAAGTCGAACGGCGTCCGGTGCCGCTATCGCGCGGGCGTCCGAGCGCCGCCCGGCGTCTACGTCGAATCTGTGCTTCGGATGGCGCAATTTCGCCCTGTGGCTCGCTTATCAGCCTGACGCCAGCCGAGATTCGAGCGGCTTTCCGCCCGGCCATGGCCCACTTCCCGCATACGACCGCCTCCACCGGTATCTCGGAGCACCTGCCCGATGCGGGGGGCGAGATGGGCAGGACGGTGACGCAGCCGGGCGGGCGGCCCGGGAGCCCGTGCGATGGCGTCGGCGCCGGGCCGCCACCGCTCACGGCGCCGGGCCGCCACCGCTCACGGCGCCAGGCCGCAGATTCGCGTGGGCCGCCACCGCTCACGGCGCCAGGCCACAGATTCGCGCCGGGCCCGCACGGCCGAGCGTGAACCGTTGCAATTCCGATTCAATTGAGTTCCGCTCGGGCCGAAAGCTTCTCGCTTTCCGCTCGGTCCGGTAGCGTTCTGTACTCGATCCGTGGATGAGGTTCCCCGGCCGCTGCTGTGGGGAATTTGGGACGGGCAACACCAATTCGATGCAGTCGACAGGAGTCGAAATGACCGCGCGCCAAACGGCCATCGAGGCAATCTCCAAACACAAAGTCGCCTCCACCCAGAATTATCTGGAGCATGCCGGCCACGACATCTACGGCGAGTACGTGTTCGGGGAAGCTGCCCAGCGCCAGTACCTGGCCAAGCCGGTCTTCAAGAAGCTGCGCTGCACCATCGAGGGCCTGGAGCCCTTCGATCCGGCGATCGCGGACGCCGTGGCCCAGGGCGTCAAGGAATGGGCTATGGCCCACGGCGCCACCCATTACACCCACTGGTTCGTCCCGATGACCGGGGGCAGCGCCGAGAAGCACGACTCCTTCCTCAGCCCCACGGGCCAGGACCAGACCATCGCCGAGTTCTCCGGCAAGGGCCTCGTCCAGGGCGAGCCGGACGCGAGCTCGTTCCCATCGGGCGGCATCCGCTCCACGTTCGAAGCCCGCGGCTACACGGCCTGGGACGTCACCAGCCCGATCTTCCTCCAGGTCGAGCCGAACGGCGTGACCCTGACCATCCCCACCGCCTTCGTTTCG
The DNA here is from genome assembly GCA_963789725.1 of uncultured Chloroflexia bacterium. Taxonomy (GTDB): domain Bacteria; phylum Chloroflexota; class Limnocylindria; order Limnocylindrales; family CSP1-4; genus Fen-1039. The sequence continues at coordinate 1,876,104 of CAWBLU010000003.1, read as the reverse complement.
TACACGGGCGAGGCGCTCGACCACAAGATCCCGATGCTGCGGTCGCAGGAGGCCCTGGGCAAGCAAGCCCTGCGCGTCCTGAAGTGGTTTGGCAACACCACCGCCCAGCGCGTCTTTACGAACATCGGCCCCGAGCAGGAATACTTCCTGGTCGACCGCCGCCTGGCCGAGCTTCGGCCTGACCTCATCCTCACCGGCCGCACGCTGTTCGGCGCTCCCTCGCCCAAGGGCCAGGAGCTCGAGGACCAGTACTTCGGCACGATCCGCGAGCGGATGCTGGCCTTCATGATGGATCTGGACCGCGAGCTGTGGCGACTCGGCATCCCGTCCAAGACCCGCCACAACGAAGTGGCCCCGGCCCAGTTCGAGATGGCTCCGGTCTACGAGGCAACCTCGGTCGGCTCGGACCACAACATGATCGTCATGAGCACCATGCGGCGCCTCGCCGCGCGCCACGACCTCATGTTCCTGTCGCATGAGAAGCCCTTCGTGGGGATCAACGGGTCGGGCAAGCACAACAACTGGTCCATGGGTACGGACGACGGCGAGAACCTTCTCGACCCGGGTCACAACCCGCACGACAACGCCCAGTTCCTGGCGTTCCTGACCGCCGTGATCCGAGCCGTCAACGAGCACGCGGACCTGCTGCGGGCCGGCATCGCCGACGCCGGCAACGACCATCGGCTGGGCGCGAACGAGGCGCCTCCGGCGATCGTCTCGGTCTTCCTAGGCGCACAGCTCGAGGACGTGGTCGAGCAGCTCGAGAAGGGCGCCGCATCGGCCTCGAAGGCCGGCGGAACGATGGAGCTTGGTGTTACCACGCTACCGGTTCTGCCGCGGGACGCCACGGACCGCAACCGCACCTCGCCGTTCGCCTTCACCGGCAACAAGTTCGAGTTCCGCGCGGTCGGCTCTTCCGCCCCCATCTACTGGCCCCAGACCGTTCTCAACACGGCCGTTGCCGACTCGCTGGAGAGGCTCGCCGACGAGCTCGAGAAGCTCAAGCCGAACGACTTCGCCGGCCTGACGAAGATCCTGTCGGGGATCATCAAGGCCAACAAGCAGGTCCTGTTCGAGGGCAACAACTACTCCGAGGAATGGCACGCCGAAGCCGCGAAGCGCGGACTGCCGAACAACCGAAGCACCGTCGATGCCCTGCCGGCCCTCGGAACCGCCAAGGCCAAGAAGGTTTTCTCGCACTTCGGCGTCCTGTCCGAGCGTGAGCTCGCCGCGCGCGTCGAGATCATCTGGGAGCGCTACGTCAAGGTCTCGAACATCGAGGCCAACTGCACGCTCGACATGGCCAAGACGATGATCCTCCCGGCCGCCGTGAAGTACCTCGGCGAGCTGATGGGGGCGGGCACCTCCAAGGGCGTCTCGCACATCTTCGAAACGGTCGTGTCGCTGACCGACCAGCTCGTCGACGCCATCCACGGCCTGGAGCACGCCCAGCACGCCGCGCACGAGGCCGGCTCGGTCCACGCCGAAGCCAAGGCATTCCACGATCAGGTAATCCCGGCCCAGGCGGCGGTTCGCGCCGCGGCCGACGAACTGGAGACGCTGGTCGCCGACGAGCTCTGGCCGCTGCCGAAGTACCGCGAGCTCCTCTTCCAGTACTAGGTTCAGCCTTCCCCGGCCCCGCCGGGACAAGGAAGCCTCCCTGGTCTTCGGGCCGGGGAGGCTCTTTGATTCCGGGGGGCGGAGCTCGCGGCGGGCCTGGGCAGGCCGGGCGGCCGACCTACTTCGCTTGGACCCGGGCGGCCTCGCGGGCAGCGGAGAGGCCGAGTTCGAAGTCCTCGCGCAGATCCTCGACGTCTTCCAGCCCGACCGAGCAACGCAGCAGGCCGGGCGCGATCCCGCTGGCTTTGAGCGCGGCGGCGTCCAGCTGGCGGTGCGTCGTGGACGGCGGATGGGTTGTGATGGTCCGGAACGCGCCGAGGGAGGCCGTTCGCTCGGCCAGCCGCATGGCGTCCAGGAAGGCTCGTCCGGCTTCACGGCCGCCGCTCAACTCGAAGGCGAGCATGCCGCCGGAGACGTCGAACTGACGGACGGCGATCTCATGGCCCGGATCCCCCGGCAGGCCCGGGTAGTAGACGCGCTCGACACCCTCCTGGCCCTGGAGCCACGCCGCCAGCTCCATGGCCGTCTGGCTGTGGCGCTCCATGCGAAGCGCGAGCGTAGGCAGCCCGCGCAGGACGAGGAAGGCGGCCAGCGGCGCGAGAGCGCCACCCACGTCCACCAGGATCGGGCGAATGGCGTCGATCCGGGCGCGGCTGCCGACGACGACCCCTGCCAGCACGTCGGCGTGGCCGGAGAGGTACTTCGTGGCAGAGTGCATGACCAGGTCGGCCCCGAGCTCGATCGGCCGGCACGAGTACGGCGATGCGAACGTGTTGTCGACGAGCAGTCCCGCCCTGTGGCGGTGGGCGATTTCGGCCAGGGCGGCGATGTCCGAGACGACGATCGTCGGGTTCGAGATGGACTCGACGTACAGGACCGGCGCCCCGGTTCGGGCCAGGGCGGCGTCCACCGCGGCCGGGTCCCTCGGGTCGGCGAACTCGGTGGCGATGCCGAGCCCGGCCAGCACCCGGGTCATGAGATCGCGAGTGGTGCCGTACACGGCCTGCGCGGCCACGATCGTCTGCCCGGCGTGAACGACCGAGACGATCGCGGCGTGGATCGCGGCCATGCCCGTGGCGAACGCGAGACCGGCCTCGGCGCCCTCCAGCTCGGCGATTGCCCCGGCCAGCGCCGAGGTCGTGGGATTGTCGATCCGGCTGTACGCGTAGCCGGCGGTGGCCCCGGTCAGGACGTCGCCCAATTCCGCGGCGTCGCCGGTGGAGAAGGCGGCCGACTGGTAGATCGGAATCGCCGACGGTATCTGGTTGACTTGAGGTGACCGGGTCGCGGCCAGGATGGCGCGGGTGGTAAAGCGGCTCATACCGGAATGCTAGCCGATGGGACCCCCGCCGGCGGGGCGTACGGTCGGCGCGGACCCGCGCTCTGCCCCGCGACCTCGAAAGCTACCGGTGCTCTCCGCCGGGCCCCTTCCACGTGTCGCCCTCTCGCGGCAGCGGCCGGAAACCTGGCGTCGTGACCTGCGGCCGGTGCGACGGCGGCGCCTGGTCGGGCACGGTGGCTTCGCTCTCGGTCGCGTAGCCGACCACCCGGTTCTTGCCGAGGCGCTTGGAGGAGTACATGGCCTCGTCCGCGGCGATCATCAACTCGTCAGCGGTCTGGCCGTCCTCCGGGTACGAGACCACGCCGATCGAGAGCGACGTCGAAATCCGACGGCCGCCCGTATCGACGACCAGCTCGCTGGCCGACTGGCGGATCTTCTCGGCCACCACGTAGGCCCCGTCCTGGTCCGTCTCGGGCAACAGGGCCACGAACTCGTCGCCGCCGTAACGGGCCGCGATGTCGATGCCGCGAAGCCCGGCCCGGATGAGCTGGGCAACGCCCCTGAGAATCACGTCACCCTCGTAATGGCCGTACCGGTCGTTGACCGACTTGAGGCCGTCAAGGTCCATCATCAGGAGGCAGAAGCCGCGGCGGTAGCGCCGGCCGCGCTGGATCTCACGGTCGACCGCGTTGAAGAAGAAGGCGCGGTTGTACAGGTCGGTCAGCGAATCGACGGTCGACAGCCGGATGGCGGCGTCTCTGGTCCGACGCTGGACCCGCGAGACGATCATGCCCGCGTAGACGAGCAGGACCAGCGCCGTGAGATTGATCGCTATGCGCGTCAGCGAATCCGGATAGTCCGCCGGCGCGATCGGCCCCGAGATAGCGGCCACGGCGTAGGCCACCGTCGTCTCCGCGGTCAGGGTGAGCGTGACCTCGGGCGCCGCGATCAGCGCCGCTCCGCCGATCAGGAGCGGGTAGAGGAAGAAGAACGGGCTCATCGAGTGACCGGTCAGCAGCACCAGCATCGTCAGGAAGACGATCGCGGCCGTGCCCTCCATGACCGCGCGCGCCGAGCCCAGACTGCCCGGCGGCAGCAGCTCGTGAACGACGAGCACGAATATCCCGGCCAGGATCAGAGTGGCGAATATCTGCGGCTCTACCGGCTGCCAGATCTGGCTGACGGCGACGATCAGCATCACCACCAGGATGAACGACCAGGCGATCACCCTGACGGCCCGATTGAAGGTGTCTATGGCGAAGGTCCCGCGCAGGACCTCGTCGAGCTCATCTTCGGAGGCGCGCAGACCGCGCCGTGCCAGCGCGTCCGCTCGAGCGCCGGGCACCCTTTCACGTATCAGCAGTCGCGTGCCGATCTGGGGAGACACTGGCGCAAGCGGCACGCGCACGGGTCTCGGGGCGGTCTGGTCCCCGGAGTCGGAACCCTTCGGAGTGTGATCGATCTCCACGAAGCGTCCGTAAAGCGGACCGCGACCCATCAGGGCAGCGGCCAGCAAGACGGCCAGGGCGATCAAAAGGACTATGGCCGCCGCAAGGATCGCCAGGACCGGCTCTACCCCTAACATTGCCCCAAAATCTGGGCGCTCGCGTCAAGTTCCGCTGTTGGCGCCGTCGCAGGAAGCCAATGTTAATGCGGCGGGCAGCTCTGATCGGGCCTCAGGAGAGGATCTCGTTGCGCTCCGGCAACGCTTGTCTGGTGCGGTCCGGGTAGCTCGAGTGACGTCTTGAGTGGTGAGGTGTACCGCATACGGGGGACCCGCCGGTCCTGGTCCGCACGACGGCCCGGCCACGCGGCGCTCTGTTGGGGCGCTAGCATCTGGCGATGGCAGCCAAGAGGTTCGATCGCGGTCGAATCGAGAGTCTGACGGCCGCTCTGGAAGCCCAATTCGGTTTGGAGAGTGTCTCGGCCGGCGACACGAGTCGCCAGGTCGAGATCGTTCGCGCTCCGGCCGTGGTCGACCTGATGGGCGATCACATGGATCAGGACGGAGGTTTCGTCCTGGCGGTGGCGATCGAACTGGAAACGTGGATCGCCTTCCGGAGCCGTCGGGACGGGCGCGTGAGGTTGGTGTCGCGGTCATCTCCCGGACTGCGGTCTTTCTGGATCGACGCCCTCGTTCCGCCGCGCGACGCCGCTGCCGCGCCGGTCCCGACCCCTGCGGGCGATGTCGACCCTACGGGCGAGTACGTGGCAGCCACGGCCTGGTCGCTGCGAGAGACGGCCCTGCCGATTCGCGGTTTCGACGGCTTCGTGGACTCGACCATCCCGGTCGGGGTGGGGTCCCGGGCCGCGAGCCTCGAGCTGGCCGCCACCGTGGCCCTGCTCGGTGAAGGCGCTGCCACGGCCCCCGCCCTGGCGGCCCTGGCCCAGCGCGGAGAGCGCGACTACCTGGGTCTGGACAGCGGCATCGTAGACCAGTTCGTGTGCGCGGCCGGGCGGCAGGGACGAGCCCTCATGCTCGACTGCCGCTCGCTCGACGTCCGATACGTACCCCTCCCGTTCGGCGTTCGCGTCGTTGTCTGCGACACAGGCTCCGGCGTGGACCGCGACCGCTCCATCTACGAGGCGCGCCGGGCCGAGAGCGCCCGGGCCGTCGCCTTACTGGCGGAGCGGATGCCGGGGCTCTCGTCGCTGCGCGATCTGGAGGAGGCCTCGCTGCGCCGCCACCGCTCGGTCCTGCCGGAGAAGGTGGCTCGTCGGGCCGAACACGTGGTCTCGGAGAACGCCCGAGTGGTAGAGACCGCCGCCGCCCTCGAGACCGGCGACCTGGACGAACTGGGCCGCCTCTTTTCCAGTTCCCACGTGTCGTTGGGCGAGCGGTACGAGGTCGGCTCGCCCGCGGTAGAGGCGATGGTCGAGGTGGCCTCGTCGATCCCGGGTGTCCTGGCATCTCGCATGACCGGCTCGGGCTTCGGCGGCTGCACGGTTCACCTCGTCCTGGCCGACGCCATCCCGGCGCTCGAAGCCGCGGTAAGCCGCGAGTACAGCCGCCGCACCGGGCTGACCGGCCAGGTCTACCCGGTGGAGGTCGTGACGGGAGCCGGTCGCGTCAAGCCGCCGGTCGGTTGACTCCGGCGTAGCCCGGTAGGATCGAAGCCAGGCGCTCGTACTGGCCGAGGTAGTTGTAGGCGTGGGCCGAGATCCGGACCAGGAGGTCGAACTCGGTCGACTCCGGCAGGTCGCCCGAGTCCACCAGCCACGGCGAGGGCCAGACGACCAGCGGAACCTCGAACCGCCTGCCCCAGATTGCACCCTCGATCATCTCCTTGCGCCGGATCGCCTCGGCCCGGGGCCACGGACCGCCCGGCAGCCTGAGGCTGGCCATCGACCCGGTCATGGAGTCGGGCGACTGGACGGCGGTGTGGAGCGCCGCCGCGAGCATCTCGCGCGCGCGCAGCATCAGCTGCCTGTTGATGCCGATCAGGGCCGGCCATCCGCCGGGCAGCATCTCGCCCAGCCCGTCGATCGCGGCCGGAATGGTCAGCCAGGCGGTTGGGTCGAAGGTGCCCGTCCAGTCGAAGTCCAGGCGGAACCTCGACCGGTCGGTTCGGGTGTCGGTGGCTCCGTTCGATATGGCCAGTGGCTTGACCAGGGCCTGGCGGTCGCGCCGGACGAACAGGAATGCCGAGCCTTTCGGAGCGCAGACCCACTTGTGAGTCGTGCCCACGTAGTAGGCGGGGGCGAGCTCCGCGAGCCTGAGCGGGACCATGCCGGGGGCGTGGGCGCCGTCGATCAGGACGTCGACGCCCCTTTCCGCGAGGGCCGGCACGAGCCGTTCGACCGGGAAGATGAGCGAGGTCGGACTGGTGACGTGTTCCAGCATGGCGAACCGAGTATTCGGCGTGACGGCGGCCATGACAGCGTCGAACACCTCATCCGGGGACTGGGTCGGGAAAGGGATATGCGCGACCACGACCCTGGCCGAGGAGGGACCGGCGGCGAAGCGGAGGGCGTTCAAGGAGGCGTTGTAGGCGTGGTCGGTGGCGAGGACTTCGTCGCCCGGTTTCCATCGCAGCGACCGCACCACCGCGTTGATCCCGGCGGTGGCATTGGGCAGGAGGGCGAGGTCGTCGGCGTTGGCTCCCACGAAGCCGCCGATCTCGGAGCGGGACCAGTCGAGCAGGTCCTCCAGATCGCGGCCGAGCATCCGGACCGGGTTGGCTTCGACCTTGTCGCGCCAGCCGCGTTGGACCTCGAGGATGGCCCTCAGGCACGCCCCGAAAGAACCGTGATTGAGGAAGGTCACGGTTGGATCGAGAGCCCATTCGGTTACCGGGGAGGCCGCTCGCCCCGGCTGCGCCGGGCCGTCCATGAGCTGATCCTGGCTCCTTCTGGGGCCGGTTGCATCCGGCCGAACCGCAGCGTCGTGCGCGCGATTCCGCTCGCTTGCGTCGCACCGGAGTCATCGGCCGGCAGGGCTGCGTGCGTGAGTTTCGCGACAAACTCTTATCCCAGCGGGTGTCATCCGATTAGGTATTGCATCGGCTCGGTTGCGGGCGTACGGTGGGGTTGTCTCATCCGCGCAACGGGTTTCCGGAGGCAAGATGCAGGCAGCGGCGGCCACAGGTTCGCGACTTTCTCGCGGTGTTGACGGGGACATCCCGTACACGGCCGACCCGACTCGCGGTGCGTTCAACCTCGAATGGCGACCCCGCGCCGGAAACCTCAGCGGTGACACTCGCGCTGGCAAATCCGCGCGGTAGGGGCCACGTGCCTCTGCCGCGATCGATGATTTGCCGAGACCGGCGCCACAGCGCCGGTCTTGTGCTGTCCGTCCCGAAACGCGACGCCCGCGACGACGCCTGCCGCGCCGCGTGGCGCCGGCGGCCGCGCCGCGTGGCGCCGGCGGAGGTCCCCGGCGGACGGCCGGCCTACGCCCCGTGGATTTCGAGCCGATTCGTCGCGGCGACTTTGCCCAGATACGCGGCCGAGGGCTTGAGCTGGCGCTCCTGGGTGGCGCGATCGACGGCGATGAGCCCGAACTTCATGTCGTAGCCGAGCACCCACTCGAAGTTGTCGAAAGCGCTCCAGTGGATGTACCCGAGCAGCGGAACGCCCTCGGCCAGAAGGGGATGCAGCGCCTGAAGGCCGCGGGTGATGAACTCGATGCGCTCCGCGTCGTCCGTGGTGGCGACGCCGTGTTCGGTCACGACTATGGGCTTGCCGGGAACCAGGCCGGCGACGCGCCGGACCGTGGCCGCCACCGCCTCGGGGCGGTATTCGTAGCCCATCTGGGTACGCCTGATGCCGGCTCTGCGATCGTAAGTGGGGTCCTTGCCGGCCTGGCTCTCCACGATCCGAGCGACCACCAGCCGTTCGATCGGCCCGATCGAGAGCGCGACCCGCGTCAGCCACCCCAGCGGTCGGGCTATTTCCAGCCGGCTTCGGCTGTACGTGTTCACACCGACGAAGTCGTCGTCCACCGAGGCCTCGAGGTAGACCTCCTCGGACATCCGTTGGGCATACTCCATGGCCGGTCGACCGCCGGCGTTCGACTCCCACTCCTGCATCGAATGGGCCTGGCCCACCCGGGCCTCGGGCCGGAGTGCCTTGATCGCGGCACGAGCGCGTTTGTGGCCTTCGATCAGCATGCCAGCGGACCGCTTCCAGGTGGCCACGCCGTGCGTCCCCGGCGGAAAGCCGAGCGCGCCCATGTACCCACCGAAGGCGACGACGCCGGCTTCGTTGATCGGGTTGTACCAGTCGAGCGGGCCCAGGGCCGCGACGACCCGGCGGACGTAGCGCTCGAAAAGGACCGGCGTCTCATCGGAGAGCCAGCCGCCGCGGGCCGCGACCCAACGCGGCAGGGAGAAGTGGTACAGGGTCACGAATGGGATCAGCTTGTGGTGCCGCGCCGCTTGGACGACGCTGCGGTAGTGCTCCAGTTGGGCCTCGTCGAACACGCCCTCGCTCGGCTCCACGCGAGCCCATTCCACCGAGAAGCGCTGAGTGTTGAAACCCAGTCCGGCGAGCATGGCCATGTCCGCTTCGTAGCGGTTGTACTGGTCTATGGCCGCGCCGCTCGGCTCCCGGCAGGGAGTGCCGGGCCGGCGTTCCCAGTCCCACCAGTCGCTGTTGGAGTTGCCTCCCTCCACCTGGTGTGCGGACGTGGCGGTGCCCCAGAGAAACCCTTCGGGAAAGACGAGCGCGCTCATGGGACCGAGCATACCCGTTCGGGTCGGTCCGGATGCGGGGCGGCTTCCGATCCGGCCGGCCCTGTCGCGGGAGGTCGGGCTCGTCGGACGTCCGCCGCCAGATCGCCGAGCGCCTGCTCGAATGCATCGAGCGTGCCGCGGCTGAAAAGGACGAAGATCGCGCGGTCGGTCGTGTGCGCCTGCGCCAGGCCGTGGCCGATGGCCCCGAGAGCCACGGAAGCCGCCTCGTCGAGCGGGTAGCCGTAGACGCCCGCGCTGATCGCCGGAAAGGCGACACTTCGGGCGCCTGCCTGATCGGCCAGATGGAGCGCCTTCTGGTAGGCGGAACGGAGCAGTTCTTCCTCGCCCAGGCCGCCGCCGCGCCAGACCGGCCCAACGGCATGGACGACCCACTTGACGCCGTGTTCGCCCAGACGCCCCGCGCCGGTGATGACGGCGCTCCCCGTCGGGCAGCCCCGGTAGCGGGCGCGCAGCTCGGTCATCAACTCGGGCCCGGCCGCGCGATGAATGGCTCCGTCGACGCCGCCCCCACCGGCCAGCTCCTGATTCGCGGCGTTGACGATGGCGTCGACGCCGATCGTGGTTATGTCGCCCTGGATCAGTTCGATCCGGGCCGGCGCTCCGGTGAGCTTGGCAACATCGAGGCTGTCGGGGCTGTCCACGTGAATAGGGTAGTCGCGGAGTCCACCGGCCTGACACGGCCGCGCCCCTGGCCGATACTGCGCGTCATGGATGACAAACCTCGGGTCCAGCCGGCCGCGCGCGCCGAGTGGCGAGGGTGGCTCGCCGCCAACCATCGAGCGTCGAGCGGCGTGTGGCTGGTCACCTGGAAGCGAGCCACCGGCCGGCCCACCGTCGCGTACGAGGAAGCGGTGGAAGAGGCGCTCTGTTTCGGCTGGATCGACGGCGTGATGCGCCGCGTCGACGACGAGCGCCTCGAGGAGTGGTTCGCGCCGAGGCGTCCGAAGAGCACGTGGGCAAAGACCAACAAGGAGCGTGTGGCGCGGTTGGAGGCGGCCGGACTGATGACTGACGCCGGCCGCAGGGCGATCGAGATAGCCCGCGCCAACGGGTCGTGGGAGTCCCTGGACGCCATCGACTCGCTGGTCGTGCCCGACGATCTCGCCGCGGCTCTGTCCGATAGCCCTGGCGCGCGGGACCGGTTCGATGCCAGCTCCGCATCGGTCAGACGGTCGGCTCTGGCGTGGGTCTACCAGGCCAAACGGCCGGCGACGCGGGCAGCTCGAGTCGAGAGGGTGGCGGCCGTCGCGGCGAGCGGCGAACCGATATCGAGCATCTGGCAGCGACGCGACTGACGCCACGTGGCAGCGGCTCGACCGACCCCATGTGGCAGCGGCTCTCGGGTCGAGCGGACAGCGGCCGTCGCGGCGCGACCAACCCCACATGGCTGCGGCTCGACCGACCGCACGTGGCTGCGGCTCTCGGGTCGAGCGGACAGCTGCCGTGGCGACGCGACTGACCCACGTGGCAGCGGCTCGACCGACCCACGTGGCAGCGACGCGACTGACGCCATGTGGCAGCGACGCGACTGACGCCATGTGGCCGCGACGCGACTGACGCCATGGGTCAAGTCCCAGGACGTGTGTAACAACGCGTCACCTCGCGTCTGATCGATTAGCTCGCCATGAGCAACGCTGTGTCGGCCTCCTTTCCATCGACGACGGCGTCGATGAGCACCATCGACTCCGGTCGGAAGTAGCGTCGCCCGTCCTGCCACTCGTCGTCCTGCTCGGCGAGGATCATCCCGACCAGCCGGATGACCGCAGCTCGGTTGGGGAAGATGCCAACCACGGCGGTCCGGCGCTTGATCTCCTTGTTGAGACGTTCGAGCGGGTTGGTGCTGCGGATCTGGCGCCTGTGAGTCTCGGGAAACGTGAAATGGGCGAGGAGGTCCGACTCGGCATCGAGAAGCAACTGGGCGACGGTCGGAAAGCGCGGTTCCAGGGAGTCGATGACAGAGCTGAACTGCACGCGGGCGGCCCGCTCGTCGGGTTGCTCGAGGACCGACCGGACGGCACTCGCGATCATGCTCCGGGCCGAGCGGGGCACGAGATCCTGGGCGTTGCGGGTGAGATGGACCCGGCAGCGTTGCCAGCCTGACCCGAGGAGCTGCTCGCGGATGGCCTTGACCAGACCTGCGTGATCGTCGCTGATGACCAGGCGGACGCCGTGGAGGCCACGGCCAACCAGAGAGCGGATGAACGCCGGCCAGGCCGACCCCTCGTCATTGCCGGACGAGAGTTCGATCCCGAGCACGCGGCGCTCACCGCTCATGGCCACGCCTGTTGCGACCAGAGCTGCCATGGACACGACCCGGCCGGCTTCGCGGACCTTGAGGTATGTCGCGTCGAACCAAACATAGGGATAGGTGGTGTCGTCGAGCGGACGCTTCCGGAAGGTCTCGACTTCGGCGTCGAGGGTGGCGCAGATGCGGCTGACTTCGCTCTTGGAGATCCCGGTGATGCCGAGGCTTTGGATGAGGTCGTCGACCCGGCGGGTGGAGACCCCCAGAACGTAGGCCTCCTGGACAACAGCGAGGAGGGCTCGTTCGGCCCGCCGGCGAGGCTCAAGCAGGCTCGGGAAGTAGTTGCCGTCTCGGACACGCGGGATGGCGAGATCGATCGTGCCGACTCGGGTGTCCCAGCGGCGATCCCGATATCCGTTGCGGCTGGTCAGTCGGCGGTCGGGTGCTCGCTCGCCCTTCGGCACCCCTGTGATCTCGGTCACTTCGGCTTCCATCACGCCCTGGGCGAGCAGATGCACGGTCTCACGCAGGAAGTCGCCGTCGCCCTCTTCGATCGCCTTGCGAACGTTCTCGAGCAAAGCCATGCTGTCGTCGGCCATCGTGGTGTCCCTTTCGTCGTCGGTTTCTCACTTCCAACGACGCGAGGATGACGCGGTGGCCGTTTCTCTTCACGGCCTACCTGCTGCTGTTACACCAAGTGTGGGGACACGACCGACGCCATGTGGCAGCGACGCGACTGACGCCATGTGGCAGCGACGCGACTGACGCCATGTGGCAGCGACGCGACTGACGCCATGTGGCAGCGACGCGACTGACGCCATGTGGCCGCGACGCGACTGACGCCATGTGGCCGCGACGCGACTGACGCCATGTGGCCGCGACGCGACTGACGCCATGTGGCCGCGACGCGACTGACGCCATGTGGCAGCGACGCGACTGACGCCATGTGGCAGCGACGCGACTGACGCCATGTGGCAGCGACGCGACTGACGCCATGTGGCAGCGACGCGACTGACGCCATGTGGCAGCGACGCGACTGCCCCTGCTGGCGCTATCTCGTCAGACTTGCCCCGGGTGGGAGTTAGTCGGGTCTTTCCGCCTGCACAGCTGAGAGCGCGGCGTCATGGGCTCCTGGCCACGCTCACGGCCTTCATCCGTGGCTCCGATCGGGTCGCTCTTTGCGCCCAATTACCATGTCGGGCAAGTTTGACTAGATGGCGGACCGGGCGAGGGCAAGCGAGGCATCGGACCGCGCGGCGATCGGCGGGGGGCGACGGCAAGCGGGGCGTCGGGCCGGGCCGACCACCGGTGCCGGGCCGGGCCGACCACCGGTGCCGGGCCGGGCCGACCACCCGTGCCGGGCCGGGCCGACCACCCGTGCCGGGCCGGGCCGACCACCCGTGCCGGGCGGGAACCCTGGCGGGCCGACCACCCGTGCCTGGCGGGAACCGTGCCGGATTCCTGCGCTCGCCGCGAGACGCCACGATCAGAGCTAGATGGCCCTCATTCGGTTGTTCTTCGGGTTGTGCTCGACTTCGGCCAGGCCCAGGGCTTCCATCAGCGGCGGCACGTACATGCCGAATCGGCCGCGCAGGCCCTTCTTGAGGCCATACCAGCCGCCGACGGGATTGTCGGCCGATCGACCCCAGGCTTCGACCGTCCCTTCCACAGCGGGCTTCTGTTCGTCGGCGCTGCCGAGAAGCATCCAGTCGCCATGCTTCTTGAGCATCGCGTGAAGGTCATCGAGGCAACGCAGCTGGTATCGGAGGACCGTGGTGCCGACCGTGCATACCAGCGCCGGTGGATCGGCCGCCTCGTCGCGATACATCTGGTAGTCCGACGTGCCGCTGGGTGTCTTGAGTTGCCACGGGTTCTCTTTGGTGCCGACTCCGCTCGTCCCGACCGCCGCCATGTCGCCTCCTGGCCATCTGCTTTCCAGAGTTGCGGCGCCCGGCGGGCGCCCGCTGGCCGCGACCGTACAGCGCGGCGAAGAGGAACGGCCGAGATGCCCCCGATCACCCGCGTGGCGGAACGAGTGCCAACCGGCTTGCCGGATTCGCGGGCCGGGGAAGTCCCGCTGCCGGGGATCGTTGCGCGCGCAGTCGCCGCGCATGCTTCAATGCACCGACACGGGAGGAACCTGATGATGGTGACCACGCTCTGCGACAACTGCGGAGCATCGCTGTATCCGAAGAAGGAGTGCCGCCGGGACACCCACGCGGCGTGGTGCGGCAAGAACCGTCATTTCTTCGCCGCGCTACCGATTGCCACCTACCACTACGCCAGGGGCGCGCCGGCGCTCTGTTGCGGCCCCTGCGCGGCCGCGGTCATGGCCGGCGACGTCGAGGGCCTGCGCCGCGTTCTGACGGCGTCGCTCGGTCGCTGACGGCGCCACACACGTGAGAAATGGTCGGGGCGGTGGGATTCGAACCCACGATCTCGTGCTCCCAAAGCACGTGCCTTGCCGCTAGGCCACACCCCGACGCCTTGAGCGTGGATATAACAGGATACTCGACGGGCTGGCCGTTGAGGCTTGAGCTTCAGCGTTCACGTCCCCTTGCCGCTGCCCAGTCGGCCTGTTCGACGCCGAGTAGGTTAGGCGGGCCCGCTCGCCTCCGGTCCGACTCGGCTTTGTGATCCCGCAGCCAGGCAAGCTGGAGACGAGCGCGGAATTTCATCCTCGCGGCTGGCTCCATATCCGGCTCAGGATTGCCGTGAGGCACCGGCCCTGGCGGCTGCCGGCATTCTGAGAGTCCCTCGGGGCTGCGTGCCGCCGCGGTGGCGCCAGTTCGAGCAGTGGGAGGTCGGGAGCCATGTCTGACAACAAGCAAACCGAGCCGGAGGTGAAGCCCGAGGCGCCTGTCGCCGAACAGGCCGAATCCGCGCCAGCCGTCATGCCGCCGCCTGTCGCACCCGCGCCTGCCGCGACGCCGCCGGCCAAGAGCGGCAACGTGGACGTGCAGTCGCCGCAGACGGTCATCGTCCCGCAGCAGAGCCTGCCCTTCGTCGTCCGTGCGATCTGGTTCGTCCTCGTCGGCTGGTGGCTGACTGCAATTGTCATCGTCCTGGCCTACGCACTTGCGATCACGATCCTGGGATTGCCGTTCGCCTTCTCCCTGTTCAACCGCATCCCGGAAGTCCTTACCCTGCGCCAGCGGACCAAGACGTACCAGGTCGAAGCCAACGCCGAAGGGACGAGGCACCTGACCTCGATGAACGTCGCGCAGCGCCCGCTGCTGCTGCGGGCGATCTGGTTCATTCTCGTCGGCTGGTGGTTCGGTGCGATCTGGATGGCCCTCGCCTACGCGCTGTGCATCCTGATCGTGACCATGCCGTTTGGGCTCGCGATGTTCAATCGAGTGGGCGCGGTGATGACGCTCATGCGCTACTAGAGGCGGGCCCATCGGGCTGCCGTCAGCTGGGCGAGCACCGAAGACCCGGATCTGCTGGAGGAATTGGCGCGAGCGGCTAAGGTCAGGGCGGGCGGCGGCAAGCCGCAGGAGATCCCGGCCGAGCACGTACGCCCTCCGTCCCGGCGGCGGCCGACCTCACCGGGACGGCTGACACCGCGACGGCAAGATCGGCCCCAGGGCTAGATCCGACCCACGATCGCCGAAGCGAGGGTCTTCTCGGCAGCCTGCAGCTGTGTGTCCGATGCGCCCGCGAGGAGCACCGACACTTCGAACGTGATCTGGCCCTTGCGCACGTTCAGCACGACCAGGCCGGCGCCGACGCTGACGTAGTAGGCGGCGTCTCCGACGCCGAAGATCGGAGTTACGGTGAGTCCGGCGATGGACTTCTGCCCGGGATCGAAGTCGCTACCGCTCGTGATCGAGATCTCGACGCCGTTGATGTCGAAGCCCTGCGCCGGATGGCCGGAGAAGAGGCAGCTGTCGGCTCCGGGCGTGGGGACCTGTCCCGGAGCGACCGGCTCGCCGAGGGCGGCCGCCGCCTCGTCGGTGGTGATCAGTGAGCATGGGTCCAGCGCCGTCGCGGAACCGGGGGTGGCTCCGTCCGTGGGGACCGCGGGCGCCTGTGTCGCGCCGGCAGGCGTAGCGCCGGCCGGTGTTGCGACCGCCTGAGGGGCGCCCGTCGCGGCCGACCCGCTGCCTGCAGCGAATATCACCGCCGCGAAGGCCAGCAGCATCAGAGATTTGCGCATGTTCGAAGGCTCCCTGAGCTAGACGATTCGTCGTGGTTGCCCGCAACCTGCGGCGACTCCCTGACGCGAGCGCCAGGGCAGGCCGGTACCGGACGACGACCTCGCCAGGCTCGTTTGCGAACCCTACGGCGACGCGCGAGATGCCCCACGGAAGGGTGGGTGGTGTTGTGCCCGGCGAGTGGGCGGCCAGCCGCCGGCCTGCCGTTTTGGGCGGCGGACTGCCGGCGTGGTCAGCCCCGAGCCATCAGGACGAGATGAACCGCCGCTCCACCTCCGCGAAGAAGGCAGTCGATAGACGCTCGAAATCGGCCTCGGACAGGCGGATGCGGTCGCCGAGCTCGAGCCGCAAGACGGAGTCGACCGGGAGATACCGGACGATGTTGTTGCCCCGCAGGATGCCGCCGTTGTTCATCAGCGAGTCGCAGATCATCTCGACTTCGTTGAGTGGGTTGGTGTCCTTGCCGATCACCATGCGCAGCCTGTAGACGAAGAACCGGTCCAGCACCAGGGTCATGTTGTTGAAGAAGAGAGGTTCGAAGTCCGCCAGGGCGGCCTCGGCGCGCTTGTCGATCCCGCCGGAGACTGCGTCGACAAGACTCTTGTGGGCGGCGAGCTGGGCCTCGATGATAGACTTGGCGCGGTCGAGCTCATCGCGGGTGTAATCCTTCCGGCCGAGCATGTCGGGACCTCCGTTTGATTTGCCGCCGACTCGCCGCCCCGGGGACGAGCAGGCCGTTGGCGTCCTGCCGGCAAGCCGCTCCAGCGTACCAGCGAGCCGATTCGGGGCGGCCGCGCGGGCCACCCTGGGCCCGGCAGGCGAGCAGCGGAACCTGCGACTCAGGGCCCTGCGGTGGACGGATCAGGGCAGGCAGTCGCCCGGGGCTCCGGACCCCGGGGCCGGCCAGATGGGCTCGGAAGCGCCGGTCCAGAGGTAGAGCGGGCCGCACGACAGTTCGGCTCCGGCCTGCTGTCCTGTCTGGACGTCGCCCGCGACGGCCGGCCCCTGGAGGTCCGCCGGGGCCGCCGTCATCGTCACGAGCGCCCGCCCCGAAGGGGTCTTCACCTGGACGACCCACGGCAGTGGCGGCAGGGCGCTCATGGGGATCGACCTGTCCGCTGTGTGCGGCGCGAGAGCTTCTACCACTGCCGAGTTGACGACCAGGAAGAGTTGTAGCTCCGTGCCGTTGTCGACGCCCAGGCCGATCTGGTCGGCCGCACCCGAGGGCAGTGGGGACGGAGACGCCGACGCGCCGGCGCCCGGAACGCAGCCGGCCAGTGCCCAGACCGTCAGAGCCGCATAGGCGATACCCGTGACTCTCATGCCACCTCGACCGCGGCCGCGAACTCAGGCTGGTGTCGCGGTCTCGAACCAAGGATAGTTGTCATCGCCAGCCCACGCGGGGCCGGAGCCCTGCGGACTTGCACTTCGCTCACATTCGAGCTTGGGACCGCGACCCATGCGCGCCGGTGTGGTCCCGATCCTGCTGGGTCGCGGCGTCCGGCTGTTCGACGGCATCCATCCGGTGGACCTGGAGATGGCCGACGTATCCCGGTCGGGCCAGGTCGCGAACCTGAGGTTCCGCGTCGTCAAGTGACGGGCTTCGGCCTCGCCTGATAGCCGGAGCGGCGTCGGGCGTCGCGGCGGCCCTCGCGGCGTGGCGTTGTGCCGTAGTATCCGGTCGGCCGGCCGCTAATTGGATGGATCGATTGCACGAACTCGGGCAACTGAGAGGGGATCTGAGTCCGGCAAGCCTGGCCGGCGTGCGAAGGGTGGCCGGCTTGCGCGGCCTGGACCTGATCCGGGCGATCGCCGCCGCGGTCGCATTCCTCGGCGTGTTCGGGATCACGGCGATCTGGCAGCACGCGCCCTACGACATCCAGGCCGGCCCGGTGGCGCGGGCCATCGCCGGCCTTGCCCCGCTGCTGATGGCCGTCGTCGCCGCGGCCGCCATCCTCCGGCCGTGGCCGGCTTTTGTGGCAGTCTTGTTCCTGACGCCCGTGTTTGACGTGCCGCAGGTGTCCTGGCAATTCGGGCCGGCTCAGGTGATCTCTCAGACGATTTACGCCGTGGCGCTCGCGACCGGCGTCGTCCTGCGGTGGGCTCGGGTGAGCGGAGCCCGGCTCGCCGTACCTGCCACGTGGCCGAGGCCCCGGCTGGAGATTCACCGAACGCCGGATCACGTCGCCGCCGTGGCCGTCGCGGGCCTGCTCGCGCTGGCCGGGCTGTCTACGCTCTTGTCACCGGATCAAGGCACGAGCGCCACGATCCTCCTACACGGGATCGTGGAGCCCGCGGCCATGGCCTTCATCCTGCTGGCGCTTCGACCGACCCGCCGCCAGCTCACGGGCCTCCTGATTGCCCTCGGAATCTCGGTGGCCGTCGGGGGTCTGATCAACATGGCCCAGACGATCCCGGACATGAAGACGCTGGCGGAGATCCAGGCCAACCGGCTCCTCTTCTCGCGCATCACCTATTTCAACGTGGGCCTGTTCGGGGAGATGCTGGCTATGGCCATGCCCCTCCTGATCGTGGCCCTGCTGGCGCGCAGGAGGCTGGGCTTGAGCCGCTGGGCCGTGGCCCTGGTAATCGCCGCGATCCTCGTCTGCCTTGCCAGCCTCTTCCTGACCTTCTCCAAGAGCGCATACCTGGCGACGTTCGCGGCCGTCCTGGTGCTCATCCTGCTGGTCGTCCACAGCTGGCGCCGCCGCGTCGCCATAGTCATCGCTACGTGCCTCATATCGACCGTGGTGATTCCGTGGCCGGCCTTCTTCCTGCAAGTGGCGCCGCCACTGGAGCAGGCCTACCGCGGGGCCATGGTCGCGCTGATGGGGGAGAGCCGCTACGACTCCTGGAACCCTTCAACCCTTGCCGGCCAGGGCTCGCTTCTGGAGCGCTGGTACGCGACCCGGGCCGGGCTCGAGATGGCCGTCGACCACCCTCTCGTGGGCGTGGGACTGGACCAGTTCAAGGGCCAGTACCTGAGTCACTACCGGCCGCCGCAGGCCAGGGACAACCTCGACTGGGCCCATTCCATGTACCCCGAGGTTGCGGCCGAACTGGGCATCCCGGCCCTATTGCTGGATGTGATCGTCTATCTGGCCGCGTTTGCCGCTCTCTGGCGGGTGTATCGAGCGCCGCCCGATCAGCCGGCCCGGCTGCTGGCGAGCGGTCTGCTCGCCGCCCTGCTGTCGTGGCAGGTGGTGGGCCTGGCCTTCGCCGGCGACATGTACCGGCCTTGGCGAAACATGGCCTCGGACTACGTGATGATGATGGTCCTGATGGCGGCGTCCTTCGCCCTGTATCGGATGACGCGGCGCGGCGAGGCCTCCGGCCCAGCCGAGGGCGGCGGCTAGAATCCGAGTTCGGACAGGACGCGGTGCATGCGGCGGGCGGCCTTGCCGCGATGGGAGATACGGTTCTTGGCCTCGGCCGTCCACTCGCCGAGGGTCCGGCCGCCGGGCGGCTCGGCGGCGGGTTCGAATATCGGGTCGTAGCCGAAGCCGCCGTTGCCGCGCGGGACCCGGGCGATGCGGCCCTCGAGCGTTCCGTGGGACATCCGGACCGGCAGGCCGCCCCTAGGGCCGCGAGCCTCCGGCAGGGCCAGAGCGAGTACGCAGCGGTACCGCGCGCCCCGAAGGCCGGAATCCGTGCCGTTCAGAGCCCCCAGCAGCTTCACGTTGTTCTCTTCGTCGGTAGCGTTCTCGCCGGCGTAGCGCCGCGTCCGAACGCCCGGGCCGCCGCCCAGCGCGTCGACCTCGATGCCCGAATCGTCGGCCAGCGTGGGCATGGCAGAGAGGGCGGCGTAGAAGCGGGCCTTGATGGCCGCGTTGGCCTCGAACGTCGCGCCGTCCTCGACCGCCTCGTCTTGGATTCCAACATCGTCCAGGTCGACCAGCTCGGCGCGCAGGCCCAGCAGCTCGCGCAGTTCGCGGAGCTTGTGTGTAGACCGCGTCGCGACCAGCAGGCGCGATCGATCGGGCCGCTCGACGGCGTCCTCCCGGGCCACCTTGCCCGGCGCCGCTAGCGCTTGACCGAGGCGATCGCCTCGGCCTGAGCCGCGAAGAGCCGCTCCAGCCCGACAGCCGCGAGATCGAGCATCCGGTCGACGTCCGACCGCTCGAACGGCTTGCCTTCGGCCGTGCCCTGAAGCTCCACGTATCGGCCGGCGTCGGTCGAGACGACGTTGAAGTCAACCTCGGCCTTGGAGTCCTCGGAGTAGTCGAGGTCCAGGTAAGTCGTGCCGTTGACGATGCCGACGCTGACCGCGGCCACGCGGCCTATCAGGCATCGTTCCATGCCGTATGTGCGCATCGCGGCGGCGAGGGCGACCCAGCCGCCGGTGATCGAGGCGGTGCGAGTGCCACCGTCGGCGTTGAGGACGTCACAGTCGACCGTGATCGTCCGCTCGCCGAGCTTGGTCATGTCGACGATGCCGCGCAGCGACCGGCCCACGAGGCGCTGGATCTCGTACGTCCGCCCGCCCAGCTTGCCTTTGGCCGCTTCGCGGATGCTGCGCTCGCTGGTAGCTCGCGGCAGCATGCTGTACTCGGCCGTGACCCAGCCCGTGCCCTTGCCGCGAAGGTGCGGCGGAACCTTGTCCTCGATGGTCGCGGCGCACAGAACCTCTGTGCCCCCGACCTTGATCAGACACGAGCCCTCGGCCCATTTCTGGACGCCGAGGGTGAGGGTCACAGGCCGGAGGTGGCCCGGCAGGCGGCCGTCGGCTCGCTGGATCGACTGGGCCCCGATGGTCATGGCGCTGTCTCCTCGGACGAAGGATGGCGTGCCGCCGCCTGGCGGTGGGCGACCTCGGCCCGGGCCTCGGCCTTTGCAGCATCCCACAAGTCGTCGAGTTCGGCGAACGAGAGATCACGCAGCTGAACGCCACGCTCGCGGGCCATCCGTTCGACGCGCCGGAAACGGCCCCGGAACTTGTCGGCCGCGGCCCTGAGCGCTCCCTCCGCCTCGACGCCGTGGTGCCTGGCCAGGTTGGTCACGACCAGCAGCAGGTCGCCGACTTCCTCGCGCTTCTCCTCGTCGGTCGTTGCTGCCTCCAGCTCGGCCAGCTCTTCGTGGACCTTGTCGACGACGCCGACGATCTCGGGCCAGTCGTAGCCCAGGTGGGCGGCACGTTCCTGCATCTCCTGCGTTGCCGCGAGGGCCGGCATCGACCTGGATATTCCGTCGAGGGCGCTTCGAACCTCCGCGTCGTCCTCGCCGGCCTGCGCCCCCGCGGCAGCCGCGTCTTCCCGCTCGACGCGCTTGATCTGCTCCCACTGGCGGTTCACGTCCGAAGCGGTCTCGGCGTGTGTCTCGCCGAACACGTGAGGATGGCGGCGGACGATCTTGCGGCTGATCGCCTCGTAGACGTCGGTCATGTCGAAGACGCCGGCTTCGGCGGCCAGCTGGGCATGCAGGACGATCTGCAGGTACAGGTCGCCGAGCTCTCCGGCCAGGTCGGGTGTGGCGCCTCCGTCGATGGCGTCGTAGACCTCGTAGGCCTCCTCGAGCAAGTGCTTCTTGAGCGAGGCGTGAGTCTGCTCGCGGTCCCAGGGGCAGCCGTCCGGCTGGCGCAGACGGTGGGATATCCAGGGCAGAGCCCACGGGCTCGCCGCCGCCAGTTCCGGGGCGAGAGACGGCACGAAGAGGGGAGACGCGAGTGCGGCCCCGTCCAGGTCGCCGATGGTCGTGGTGGCGGCCACGCCGATCCGGCCGACGACGTGGTCGGCGGGGTAGAGACGTCGCAGCACCCCCGCCGCCCCGTCGCGATCGGAGCCGTGCCGGCCGGGCAGCGGCGCGCCGGCGACGTCGTCCACCCCCTCCACGCGTAGAAGGGCCAGCGGAACGAGCAGCAGGGGTCGGGAAGGTTCAACCGGCGTACTCGCCAGCCGCTCCGGCACGGCTAGCTGGAGACCCGCCGCCGGGTCCAATCCCCAGCGGATCCGAGCCTCGGCGACGAATGCGTCGAGCACCTGTTCCGTGCGGCTAGGGCGTCGTCGAAGGAGCCATGGCGGTGAGCGCCGCGGCATCCTTCCAGACGAGAGCGGTGCCCCGGAACTCGGCCAGCCAGCGCTGGAAGACGACGTTCTTCAGCTTCGCCTGCTGCGTGGCGTCGGGCGTCCTGGTCTGCTCGTCGATGACCTTGTAGATGAAGTAGCCGTTGCTCGAGACCATGTTGCTAACGCTCCCGACCGGGGTCGAGAACACGGCCTGCTGCTGCACGGGGGCCATCTGATAGGGCGAAACCCAGCCGAGGTCGCCGCCGGTAGGCGCGTCTACGGCCTCCGACGCGGTCTTGGCTTCAGTGGCGAAGTCGACGCCGCTGTTCAGGGCGAGCTGCGCGGCGGCGATGCGGAGATCGGGGGCCAGCCGGCGGCCCTGGAACTGGGCAATGACGTAACCCTGGGAGGTCTCCTGGATCGGGTCGAGGATGGTGCCCGCGACAAGCCCATCCTTGAAGACCGCCGCCTGAACCGCGTTCAAGCCGAGGCCCGACTGCTGGGAGGATGTGGTGGCGTTGAACAGGTCCGCCGGGATCCACGGGATCTCGCCTCCGACGGTGTTCCAGTACTTGTCGTCGTTGACCGTCGTGTCTTTGACAAGCGTCTCGAACTTGGAGGGGTCCGCCTTCAAGGTGGCCATGGCGGCGTCGGCGCGATTCTTGGCGTCGGTCCAGGCGGCGTCGGAGGGGTCGACGTTCCCGGCGGCGGTCTGGTCGTGGTTCGGGGCGAAGACCATGATCCTGATCTTGACTTCGTCGCCGTTACCTGGCTGGCCGTAGCCGGCCGGGACCGCGATCTCCAGGACGTGGCGCTGGACGGTCGGCCCGGAGATGTACTTGGCCTCGATCGCGTCACGGACCGCCTTCTGAGTGGCCTCCGCTTTGGCAAAGGCACGGTACTCGCCGCCGTTGGACGCCGCGGCGATCGAGCTCTCCCATTCGCCGTCGGTGAATGCCGGCACGGTCTCCGTCATGGTCGCGAAGCGGTAGACCCCGTCCGAGCCCTTGATGATCGGGGTCAAGTCGTTGGCGTTCTTCAGCGAGAAGATCGCGTCGGCCAGATCGGGCTCGACCCCCAGGTCGTCTTTGGTGGTAAGGCCCACATCGCCGACGCTGCCGCCCGGATTCGAGCTGTCGGATGCGGCCTCCTTGGCGACGTCATCCCACGTCTTGCCGCCCTGGATCTCCTTGAGGTAGCCCTCCTCCTTGGCCAGGGCGGAGTCGATGTCGGCCTGGGTGGGGGAACTGGACGGCGGCGTCGCCTGGACGGCCACGCCGATGATCTTGACGTGGCGCATCTCCTGGATCATCGCGTCAACCTGCACCTGGGCGTCGACTTGCTGATCCGTGACGGTGATGTTGTTCTGGGCCGCGTACTGCCGCAGCTGGGCCTCGTTGATCAGCTGAGTCTCTGCGTCGCTGTAGATCGTCGACGTCGCCTCGCTTGTCTGGATCTGGGACACGATCGCGTTGTACTCGTCGGTCGTGATCTTGCCCTGGTTTCGGATCGTCGTGTAGTCGGCGATCTGCCGCTGGAAGCGAGCCAGGTTCATGCTCGCACGCGCTCTCACCGCATCCTTGCTGATGGCTTCGCCGTTGACCCCGGCGATGGGCGCCCCGTGATCCGAGTAGTAGCTGGCCAGGAAGACGCCGCCCATCAATGCCAGCGCGGACAGGATGGCCAGCGTGAAGCTCAGGGTCACGTAGATCGCGTGGCGTGTATCGCTGCGGCGAACTCGGCGTCGGGTAGGCCTGGGGGCCGTTCTGGTGCGGAAGGTCATCTGGGCGTCCTGGGTGCGAGCGTGGCCCGGCGACCGTCACCGGGGTAACGGAGAGGAATGCTACCGCATTCCGCTTTCTGAAACGGTGGGGGGCCGGGTGCGAAACATTGGATTCTCACGGTCGGGCCCGTGCCGACCGCGCTCAGCGCTTCTCTCTCCCGCGTCGCGACCGCGACATGAGCCGCTCCACGACGGCTTTGAAGGTCTCGGCCTGGCGAGTCCAGCTGAGTTCCTCGATCCGCCGGCGGGTCCGATCGACACGCCCGAGTCGATCGGCGGGGTCGTCCAGCAGGCCGAGGATCGAGGCCGCCAGCGACTCCGGATCGCCGGGCTCGTAGACCGAGAGCGTCTCCGGGGCGAAGTACCGTTCCACGGTCGGCAGCCGCGACGCCACCACGGGCTTCTCCATGGCCGCGTACTCGAGCACCTTGGTGGACAGGCTCATGCCGGTGAACGGATCGAGACGGGTCGGGGCGATGCCGATGTCGCCCTCGGCCACGGCGCGCGGAACGTCCTCGATCGGGATCCGGCCCGGAAAGAACACCCGGTCGGCGATGCCGAGTTCCGATGCGAGCGCTTCCAGCGCCGGCTGGGCGTCGCCGCGGCCGTAGAGGGTGGCCCTCAGCGCCAGCTTGGGACGGGCCGAGGCTATCGAGGCGACGGCCCGCAGCAGCACGTCCAGCTCGTAAGTCGGAGTGAGCGCGCCGGTATAGACGATGCGGAGGGTGCGGTCGGCCATGAACTTCCGGCGTGGGTGCGCGGCCGGATCGAACAGCGCCAGGTCCGGGCTGTTCAGCAATACGGTCAGCCGCTCGGGCTTCACTCCCAGGCCTCGGAGCCGCTCGGCGAGCGGTTCGTTGACGGTCATGACCTCGGTCGCGAAGGCGATCGAGAGCTTCTCTTGGAGCCGCAGGAGCCGGTAGCTGATGGGGTTGGCGGCTTTCGGGAAGCGGCTTCGGAAGAACTCGGGCATGGCCTCGTGGAGATCGAGCAGCACGGGCACGCCGGCGAGCCTCATCGGCAGCGCCGCGAAGACGAGGTAGTCCGGCAGCGAGTGGACTTCGACGAGCCCGTAGTGTCTGTGCCGATGAGCCTTGGTGGCGGCCCACATGGATCGCGCCAGGAAGGCTCCGTATTCGGCCAGGTATACGGGCAGGCTCGCACCCTGGTGCCGTCCGACCGGCAGGCGGCGGAGCTTCACGCCGGCGACCACGGCCGTGGGCGCCTCGCTGGGACGGCGAAGGCCGTATACGTCCACCTCCCAGCCGGCGGCCACGAGGGTCTCGGCCTCGCGGCGGACGCGCGGGTCCTCTTCGTAATAGGCGTGGACGATCATGCAGACGGGACGACGCGGCGCGTTGGAACTCATGATCGAGCCTCGGTTTCGGCGCCGGAGAGGGCCGCGACGATGCGCTCGGCGGCGCCTGAACTTGTGAGGCGCAGGTGCGCGGCGCGCTCGGCCGCCTGGGCCTTCGACCGGGCCACCGGCGCGCGTGCCGCGAGCTCGGCCCCGGCCTTGTCACGGTCCAGGCCGACGAGGACCGCGGAACTGCCGT
Source organism: uncultured Chloroflexia bacterium (assembly GCA_963789725.1). Taxonomy (GTDB): domain Bacteria; phylum Chloroflexota; class Limnocylindria; order Limnocylindrales; family CSP1-4; genus Fen-1039. Next base: position 1,851,259 of record CAWBLU010000003.1, on the reverse strand, counting down.
CCGTGCCCACCGTTTCGACCCACTCAGTCGTACTCCGGAGAACGAGGCACGGGACGCCGAGCCACGCCGACTCTCGTTGGACGCCGCCCGAGTCGGTCAATACGGCGGCGGCGTGGAGTTGGAGGGCCAGCGACGTTCGGTAGCCCTGCGGCTCGACGGCCGTGACGCCTGCCGGCAGGGACAGCCCGGCCGCGGCCAGCGCCGCCCGGGTGCCGGGATGCAGGGCCACGAGGACCGGGCGTTCGGCCGTGGCCACGGCGCCGAGCAACCCGGTCCAGCCGGCCATTGCCCGGGGCTCCCGGTTTTCGGCCCGGTGGACGGTGGCGAAGAGGAAGCCGCCCGGTTGTAGCGGGCAACCCAGGCGCTCCGAGATCGGCCGCAGGACTGCCGCATCCACGATCGCCGGGGAGATCTGGGCCGCCAGGTCCAGCATCAGATCGCCGACCTCGAGCACGCCCGACGTGATCCCCTCGGCGGCGAGGTTTGCGACCGCGGCCGGAGTCGGGGCGAACAGCCAGCGCGACAGATGATCGGCGGCGACGCGATTCAGCTCCTCGGGCATGCGCCGGTCGAAGCTGCGCAGCCCGGCTTCGACGTGGGCCACGGGAATGCCCAGCTTGGCCGCCGCCAGTGCTCCGGCCAGCGTGGTGTTGGTGTCGCCGTAGACGAGGACAGCGTCCGGCGCGGCATCTCTCAGGAGCGGCTCCAGGGCGATGAGCATGCGGCCGGTCTGGTCGCCGTGGCCGCCGCCGCCGATGCCCAGGGCGTGGTCCGGGCGGGCCAGGTTCAGTTCCCCGAAGAAGTTGCCGGCCATGGCGTCGTCGTAGTGCTGGCCGGTGTCGACGAAAAGGTCGGAGTGGTCGCGCCGCAGGACAGGCTGAAGGGCGGCGGCCTTGATGAGCTGGGGCCGCGTTCCGACGACGCTGACGATGCGCATCGTCAGCCGCTCTACCGGGCCGAGGCGGGGCCTGCCGCCGGCCGGCGCCTGGTCCCGGCCTGGACGCCGATGCCCGCGTACTTGACGGTCGCCGGCAGGTCAACGCCGCGTAGGCTGTTTCTGCCGTCGAGCACGACTTCGAGTTCCGGGAAGAGCGTGAAGTCGAGGCCGAGCCACGACTTGTCGGCGGTCTGGGTGACGATGGCGCGGAAGTTGCCCGGCCGGCCCCACCGGTACGGCGTGGCGCAGCAGTGCTCGACGTCCTCGTCGGCGAGGAGAGGGTCGTACGCGGACACCTGGGCGCCGTGGAACGAGAGGCGCTCGATCAGCGGCAGGGCCCGCGAATATGCCAGTTCCTTCACTCCTTCGCGGTAGGTTAGGCCGAGGACGAGGACCGGCACGTCGTCGAGACCGCCGAGCATCGTCTCGAGGGTCTTGATCGCGTGGCCGACCTGGGCGTCGTTGGTTCGGCGTGACACGGCCACGACTTCGAGATCCGGCGCGCGGCTCAGGAGCAGGTGGGGGTATACCGGGATGCAATGGCCGCCGACGCCGATTCCGGGCTGATGGATGTGGGAGTACGGCTGGCTGTTGGCGCCGTCGATCACTTCCTGGATGTCCACTCCGACGCGATCGGCGTAGCGGGCGAAGTCGTTGGCCAGGGCGATGTTGACGTCGCGATACGTGGTGTCGGCGATCTTGCTGAACTCGGCGGCCTCGGCGCAGCTCATGGCCACGATCTCGGCGTCGAGCACGGAGTCGTAGAAGTTGGCGGCGCGCCGCCCGGATTCGGGCCCGATCCCACCCACGAGCTTGGGATAGGTCGCGAGGTTGGCAAAGACGGCGCCCGAATAGAGGCGCTCGGGCGAGAAGGCGACGAAGAAATCGGCTTCGGCCTTCAGCCCGCTAGCCGCCTCCAGCCGCGGCGCGAACCGGCCGCGCGTGTCGCCGACCGGAAGGGTCGTCTCGAAGATGACCGTGAGGCCCGGATGGACGCCGCCCGCGATCGAGCCGACGGCCGAGTCCATGTATCGATAGTCGGGCCGCTGGGCGTCGTCGAGCATGACCGGCACGATCAGGACGGCCACGTCGGCGGCTCTCGCGGCCGCCACGGCGTCCGTAGTGGCGACGAGGCGGCCGGCGGCATGGCTATCGGCCACTCCCTCGGCGAGGCCGGGCTCTTCTTCCACGTGCGAACGGCCGGCATTGATCGCGGCGACCACCTCTGGATTGACGTCGACCGCGGTCACGTGCCAGCCGTGGCGGGCGAATTGCACCGCCAGGGGCAGGCCCATCTTGCCGGCGCCCACGACGACCGCACGTCCAACCGTGCCCGGCTCGCCGGTCCAGGGAGAGACAGTTCGGGCAATGCCGTGACCGCACGGGTTGGCCGGTGGGTTGATGGCGCCGCCGAGGAAGCTGACGACGCGGCTGGGGCGAGAGACGACGGTCATTCGGCTGAAAGCCTCGCGGGAAGGTCGGATAGATCGATCGGCCGGCGCTCGGCGGCCGCGGTCAGTAGGGCGTTGGCCATGGCGACGGCCCACAGGCCGTCCTCGCCATCGACGTAAGGCCGCTCGCCGGTCCGCAGGACTCGGACGAATTCGTCCAGCTGGGCCCGCAACGGCTCCACGTTCTCGATCTCAATGTGGGCGACGTCGCCGCTGAAGGTGGTTGCGTAGCCGCCGATCATTTGCGGCCGCTCGACGTTAGATCGAGTGAACGTCAGCTTCTGGGTCAGGTAGTCCAGTTCGAACATGCCTTCCTCACCGACCGCGACCAGGCTGCGGCGCTTGACCGGCGTCAGCCAGTCCACGTCGAGGAAGCCGATCGCGCCGGAGGGGAAGTGGAGAAGCCCGAACGTCAGGTCCTCGTGGCCGGCATGGAGCCGCTGGGCGGTTTCGGCGTAGACCCGTACGGGCCGCTCGCCGGCGATCCAGGAGAGCATGTCCACGTCGTGAGTGCCCAGGTCCACGGTCACGCCGACGTCGCGGATCCGGGCCGGGAATGGACCCGCGCGGCGGCTGGTAATGGCGTAGATCGTAGAAAGCCAGCCGGCGCGAAGCAGGCGGCCCATTTCCAGGACGGCCGGGTTGTAGCGCTCTACGTGGCCGACCTGGACGCGGACGTCGCGCTTCCTTGCCGCGGTCACGATCGCCAGCCCATCTTCGATCGTGGCGGCGAGTGGCTTCTCGACCAGGACGTGCATGCCACGCTCGATGGCCGCGAGGGCCAGGGCGACGTGGGCTGTCGTAGGTGCCGCGATGACGACGCCGTCGAGTTCCGCGGCCGCGATCATGCCCATGGGATCGGCGTAGCTCGCGGCCCCGGTCTGGGCCACGGCCGCCGCGAGGGCGGGCGCGTCCGGATCCGCGATGGCGGCGAGCGTCGTCTCCGGGTGGTTGAAAATTACGCGGAGGTGGTTGCGACCCATCGATCCGAGCCCGGCCAGGCCGAGCCGCAAGGGCGCGGTCACGGACGGTTGCCGCTCGCGACGGCGTTGCGCAGGACCGATGCCCGAAGCGCCGCGATTACCTGGCCCTGTTCGACCTCGGTCAACCCGGGATACATCGGCAGGGACATGCAGCCGGCGGCCGCAGCTTCCGTGTTCGGCAGGTTGCCGTCGATCCCGAGTTCCATCACGTAGGCCTGGCGGTGGCAGGGGATCGGGTAGTAGATGCCGCAGATCACGCCCGCATCCTTCATGTCCGCGACGATCTGGTCCCGGGCGGGGCCGACGCCGACCGTGTACTGGTGGTAGACGTGAGTTCGGCCCTCGGGCCAGGTTGGAAGCTGGATCGGGAGATCGGCGAAGGCTTCGTCGTAGCGCCTGGCGACGGCCTGGCGGCGGAGCGTGTTCCGTTCGAGCTTGTCCAGCTGGACCAGCCCGATAGCCGCGGCTATGTCCGTCATGCGGAAGTTGTAGCCGAGGATCTCGTGGTGGTAGCGCTCGCGCATGCCCTGGTTGCGGTAGAGCCGGATCCAGTCGGCCAGTCGGTCGTCGTCGGTGTTGACGAAGCCGCCTTCGCCCGTGGTCATGTTCTTGGTGCCGTACAGGCTGAAGGCCGCGTACCCGAAGCTGCCCGCTCGGCGCCCGCGATACAGGGCTCCGTGGGCCTGGCAGGCATCTTCGACGACCACAAGGCCGTGCCGATCGGCGATTGCCTGGATCGCGTCCATGTCGGCGACTATGCCGAATAGGCTGACCGGGCAGATGGCCCTGGTCCGCGGCGTGATCGTGGCCTCGATCCGGCCCGCGTCCATGAGGTAGGTATCCGGCTCGATGTCGACGAAGACGGGCAGGGCGCCCGTGTAGAGGATCGAGCTGACCGTCGCATTGAAGGTGTGCGAGACCGTGATGACCTCGTCGCCGGGGCCCAGGCCGAGTCCGGCGAAGATCGACATCAGGGCGACGGTGCCGTTGGACAGGGCGATGGCGTGCTTGCTGCCGCAGAAGGCTGCCCAGCGCTCCTCGAGCTCGGCGACCTTGCGACCCTGAGCGATCATGCCGCTGTTCAATACCTCGGTTACGGCGGCGATCTCCTCGGGTCCAAGGTCGGGGCGGGCGGGCGGGATCATGCTGAGACTCCTGTGCTCGTTGCAGGCCGCTCCCCCAGCGACCCGCTTTCGACGTTGAACACGAAAAGGCGGCCACACCGGGGGCAGGCGAGGGCAGCATTCGAAGATAGGTCGGCGGTCGCAGCGGTGCCATCCGGGCCGGTCAGCCGCGCCCCGCAGGCACACACCCAGCCGAGCCGGCGGGCCGGATTGCCCGCCACCAGGGCGTGGTCGGGCACGTCCCGCGTCACGACGGCGCCGGCGCCGACGGTGGCAAACCGCCCGATCGAGGTTCCGGCCACAACGACCGCGCCGGCGCCGATGGAGCAGCCGTCGTGGAGCTCGATCGGGCTCACGGTCCAATCGTCGCCGCGAGCCAGCTCGCCCGTGGCCGTGACGGCGCGCGGGTAGCGATCGTTGGTGAGGATCGCCCCGGGACCGATGAAGACGCCGTTGCCGACGGTCACGCCGTGGTACACAAGCGCTCCGTTCTGGACCTTGACCCGGTCACCGAGCTGGACCCCCTCGTCGATGAACGCGTCGCGACCGATGATGCACTCGGCCCCAAGGGTTGCTCCCTTACGCAGAACGGCCCGATTCCAGACGCTGGTTCGGGGCCCGACGCTGACGTCGGCTTCCAACTCTGCGGACGCGTGAACCCTCGCAGTAGGGTCGATCACGAGGAACTCCTGTGGCGGATCGGTGTAGGCGGAAGGGTCCTCGGGACGCCGCTCAGCCGGCCCCAAAGTATAGCGGCCTCGCCCGCCCAGCCCGCCGATGCCTTCGTTGACGGCTGCGCTCCTCGCTCACGCACGTCCAGGTGCGCTCGCTCCGGTGCTCGCCGCCGCCTCGGCCTCGACCGTCGGGCCGGGCGAGGGACGATCGTCGCCCAGCCGGCCGATGCCTTGGTTGACGGCTGAGGTTGTAGCCTCGGGCGGCGCGGCGTCAGCTTCTCTTTCGCCGCGCCAGCAGCCCCACGAGGACGCCCATGACTGCGCCGGCGGCCAGGGCGCCGCGCCAGTCGAGCACGGTTCTGACGTCACCCTCGACTTTCCGGGCCAGCACCAGAAAGGCGCCGGTCTGCCGCTCGAGGGTCACGTTTGCCGCCACGACCGACCCCGCGACTCCCTGCCGGATGTGGACGTCCTGGGCGAGGATGGTCCGCGCGTAGCCCTGCGTCACGGAGACGTCACGACCGACGGCGAACCCGATCACCCCGAGCTCGGCCGAGATTCGCGGACCGCGGGCGACCCCGACGGCACCCATCCGAACGGCGATATCGTCGGCCTGGGCCATGCCGATCCCGCCCATGGTGACGCTGATGTCCTCGGCCGACGCGGCGCCGATGCCGCCCTGCTGGACGGTTATGGATTCGGCCTCGACCTCGCCCGCGCCACCCTGGCTGATCGTCACGGTCGTGGCCACGATGCGGGATTCCGCCACGCCCACCACGTCGACGGCGGCCTGGACCGGCTCGGCCTTGACGGCCGGGGCCACGCCTGCCGCAGCCTCGCTCTTCGCCGCCGGCGTCGCGGCAGCCCTGGCCCTTGCGGGCGCCTTTGCCGCCGCCCTCGATGCCGCCGGCGCCTTGGGCGCTGATGATTCGCCGGACCCGGCCCCCGAACGGGTGCGGGATCCCTGCGCCGGCTGTTTCGGTGTCTTGCCGCCCGGCTCCTCGCTCATCTCGTCCATCTCCGCTGCTGCGAGTTGACCGGCCTGGGCAGCGGCCGGCTACGACTGCTTATGCCAGCCTACAGCGAGCGGGCACGACAGCGGTAGTGGAACGCGAGCCGGGTTGCGCGCCGGCACGGTCGCGGGTCGATCGCCCGAACGGCTACCGGTTCAATGGAGTCGCCCGAGATAGTCGGCCAGAGCCTCGCGCCAGCTTCGCAGCTGCCCGTCGGGCAGCTGCGTGGGCTCCAGGACCCCCCACTCGGGCGGCGTCGAGGGCCGCGGCCACGTGCCGAGCGGCACGTCCTGCGTGGCTACGTCGATGTCCGCGATGCGCAGGACTTCCCGGGCCCATTCCGCCCTGGAAGCCGGGCCGGTGTTCACGACGTGGTGGATCCCGCCAAACCCATGGCCGCCCGTCCGGCCGAACTCGCGGACCAGCTCGACTATTGCCATGGCCAGGTCGGTCGAGTAGGTGGGGCAGCCGAATTCGTCAGAGACCAGCTTGAGCGCCGCGCCCTCGAGGCGGGCCTTCTCGGCCGCGGCCAGGATCTTCCGCGGAAAGTCAGAGCCCGGCAGGCCGAAGAGCCACGACGTTCTCACAATGGCAAGGGGAGCCAGGCTGGCTTCAGGGCCGGTCGTCAGCTCGAGCGCCGCCGCGAAGTCCGGGCCGGTGGCCCCGAACGCCCCGCGCGCCGCCCCCTCTCCGGCCAGTTTGGCGGCCCCGTAGGCGTTGGGCGGGTTCGTCGGGTCGGTCGGGCGATATGGCAAGCCGTCGGTGCGGCAGCCGTCGAAGACTTCGTTGGTGGAGACCATGACCATCGCCGCGCCCGCCTCGACGCATGCGGTCGCCATCTCGCCGGTCGCGGTACCGTTGCGGCGGAGGGCCAACTCCGGATTCCGGGCGCAGCCGTCGACGTCCGTCCAGGCGGCGGCGTGGATAACGACGTCGGGCCTGTGGCGCGAAACCAGCCGCCCCGCCGACGACGGGTCGTCCAGGTCGTGATCGGGCAGATCCCAGCCCAGCACCTCCCGCACGAACGAAGCCGCCGAGAGTTGCCCGACCAGGGAGCTGCCCAGCCGTCCGCCGGCCCCAGTGACGGCGACTCGCATCAGCGCGGCGACCTCACCGGCCCGCCTCGCTGGAGCCGGCCAGACGTGCCCCGTACTGGCGCTCGTAGTAGTCGGACCACTCACCGGACTTGATCGGGCGCCACCACTCCTCATGGTCGCGATACCAGGCGACCGTCGCCGCCAGGCCCTCGTCGAAAGGCATGCGGTTGGTCCAGCCGAGCGCGGCCAGCCTGGAAGCGTCCATGGCGTAGCGGCGGTCGTGGCCGGGCCGGTCCTCGACCCGACGAACGAGTGACCAGGGCTTGCCCAGGACATCCAGGAGTGCCGCCACGACCTCCCGGTTGCTGCGCTCGTTGTCGCCCGGGACGTTGTAGGTCTCGCCGGAGACTCCATGTTCGAGGACGTGACCGATCGCGCCGGCGTGGTCGGCCACATAGAGCCAGTCGCGGCGCTGCAGCCCATCGCCGTACAAGGGCAACTGCTGGTCGTCGATGGCGTTGGTGATGAAAAGCGGGATCAGCTTCTCGGGGTGGTGGTAAGGGCCGTAAGTGTTCGAGCCGCGGGTGACGACCACGTCCAGCCCATACGTCACGAAATACGATCGAACCAGCAGCTCGCCGGCCGCCTTCGCCGCGGAATAGGGCGAGCGCGGCTCGAGCCGGTCGTTCTCGCGGCTGGCCCCGGTCTCGACCGAGCCGTAGACCTCGTCGGTGGAGACCTGGAGGAGCCTGGGCGCCGCGGCGCGACCGCCCTTCCTGGCCCGCTCTGCTTCCGCCCGGGCGGCCTCGAGCAGCACGTGGACGCCCATCACGTCCGTTCGCAGGAACGCCTCCGGGTCCAGGATCGATCGGTCCACGTGCGATTCGGCCGCGAAGTTGACGACCGCATCGGCTTCGGCCACGAGTGGAGCCACGACCGCGGCGTCGGCAATGTCGCCGATGACGAAACCGAGGCGACCTGCCTGCTCCGGATCCGCCTCGGCCGGTGCCAGGTTGGCCCTGTTGCCGGCGTAGGTCATCTTGTCGAGGACGGTAATTCGCGTCCCGTCCCGGCGGGCCAGCACGTCGCGTGTGAAGCAAGACCCGATGAAGCCGGCGCCGCCGGTGACGAGCAGCCGCGGGAAGCGCGGGGCCCGGGCCTCGCTCACGCCGTCGGCCTGGCCGGCGGGCCATCCAGGCGGCCTGCGCGCGATTCCTGCTCGGCCAACTCGGCCGCCCGGATGAGCGAGGCAACGGTCCCGGCGTCGGTCCACAGGCCATCGAACCGCGGAGCGTAAAGGCCGCCGGGTAGATAGTGGTTCAGCAGGTCCGTGATCTCCAGCTCGCCGCGTCGCGACGGCACCAGGCCGCCGACGATGTCGAAGGCACTGGGTCGCAGGAAGTACACCCCGATCGGGATCAGGTTGCTCTTGGGTCTTGCCGGCTTCTCCTCGAAGCAGACGACGGCGCCCGCGGCATCGAGCTCCGCGACGCCGAAACGCTCGGGATCGGCGACTTCGTAGAGCATCGTGCCCGCGCCCCACGGCCCGTTCTCGAACTCGGCGGCGATGTCGGCCAGGTCAGGACCCAGCAGGACGTTGTCGCCGAGGACGCAACAGAAGGTGTCGTCGCCGACGAAGTCCCGGGCCAGGCCGATGGCGTGAGCGATGCCGAGGGCACCGCGCTGGTAGCGGTAGGTCAGGTTCAGACCGAAGTGCTCACCATCGGCCAGCAGCTCCACCACGTCGCCGACGCTCTTGCCGCCGACCACGACCATCACCTCGCGGATTCCCATCCCGGCGAGCGTGGCAATGGGGTAGTAGATCATCGGCCGGTCGTAGATCGGCAGAAGATGCTTGTTGGTGACGATGGTGAGCGGGAAGAGGCGTGTTGCCGTCCCTCCCGCCAGAACGAGACCTTTCACTCTGGCTCCTTGGGCATCACGGCCGTGAGCGTAGCAGGTTTGCGCGGCCGCTCGCCCTCACCCGCGGAGCCTCGATCGGGGCCGCTAACCCTTGGGGGTTACAGCCGTCGGGGTCGTGGCCGGCGCGCCGGAGGGGACGAAGCCGGATGGACACGCAAGGCCGGGGCTGCCGGAGCTGCTCGGGCCGGCGGCCGCGCTCGGAGAGGCGCTGGGTGAGCGGCCGGAGCCAGTGGGCGCCGCCACGCATCCCGACGGCACCGCCGGCCCGAAGCCGCCGTGGTAGTTCGTGATGACCAGCAGGAACGTGGCATCGGTCAGATGGGCCGCGGGTTCGATCGTCGCTCCTTGGACGACCAGGTTCGGGTCGTCCGAGACGGCCGTGATGGTGCCGATGAGAAGCCCAGGCGGATAGGGCGACGTGTCCGTCGTGCCCGCCAGGGATTCGCCGGCCGTAACTACGATCGCGCCCTTGGACAGCGTGGCCTCCTTGTCCACATAGCGCATCTGGAGCTGGCCGCTGATCGACCCCGTGACCGTGCCCGTTGCCGGCGTGGACACGCTGGCGCTGGCTTTGGGCACAGCGCCGGCCGACGCGCTGGCCGCGGCTCCGACCGGGGTGGCGGCCGCGGTCCCGACCACGACCGAGGTTGGGTCGCTGATGAGCAGGATCGTGGAGACCGTGGCCTCGACTTTCTGGATGCGACCCACCAGGGCGCCGCCGGCGTCGATGACGACCTGGCCCACGATCAGGCCGTCGCTGCTGCCTTTGTTGATGATCAGACTCTGCTGGCCCACGTTCGAGAGGTCTCGCACGATCACCCGGACCGGAGTCGTCTGATACGGCGAACTCACGGCCGCGGCGGTGATCCGGGTCCAGTCGTCGTTGAGCTTGGAGATGGCGCCCATCCGATCCAACTCTTCGCGGAGCGTCAAGTTCTCCTGCTTGAGCTGCTCGTTCTGGGTCCGCAGGCGGTCGATCTGCGTCAGGGCGGACCAGTACGAGCCGACGGTGTCGGCGGCGTTGTTGATGGCCGTCTCGACGGGCATTGCGACCCAGTTGACGGCCGATTGCATGTCGTGAGCGGTGTTGGTGTCCGAGATGCCCATCAGGCCGACGCTGATGATCAAAAGGGTCCCGAAGGCCGTCCATTCGCGCCGGACTGTTCTTCGAGTAGCCGAGATCGCATTCATAGGGCCCCCGTGGCCCGGCCCTTTGTCAGCGGGCCGGGCGGGCGTACGTGTCCGCCACCAGCACTTCTTCCATCAGGTCGAGTTCCTCGAGCACCACGCCCGTGCCGCGGACCACGCAGGTCAGCGGGTCGTTGGCGACGTGGACGGCCATCTGGGTGGCTTCGGCGATGCGCCGGTCGAAGCCGGCCAGCAGGGCGCCGCCGCCGGCCAGGACGATGCCCTGGTCCATGATGTCGGCGACGAGCTCCGGCGGCGTCTCCTCGATGGTGTCCTTGATCGTGTCGACGATGAGCGCCAGCGACGGATCCAGGGCCTCGCGGATCTGCTCGCCGCCCACCTCGACGCTGCGGGGCAGGCCGGTCAGAAGGTCGCGGCCGCGGAGCGTGACTCGCTGGGAGTCCCACTCGCCGGGGCTGGCCGATCCGATGGCGATCTTGATGTCCTCGGCGGTGCGCTCGCCCAGGAACAGGTTGTACTCCCGGCGGGCGTAGCCGACGATGTCGGCGTCCATCTCGTCGCCGCCGATGCGGATGCTGCGGGCGACGACGATGCCGCCGAGGCTGATGACCGCGACCTCGGTCGTCCCGCCGCCGATGTCGATGATCATGCTGCCGGTGGGCTCGTTGATCGGCAGGCCGGCACCGATAGCGGCGGCCATCGGCTCTTCGATCAGGCCGGCCCAGCGTGCTCCGGCGTTCATGGCCGCGTCGCGGACGGCGCGCTTCTCGACTTCGGTCACGCCCGACGGAATGCCCAGCAGCATGCGCGGCCGCGGCACCATTCCGATGCGGTCGTGCACCTTGCGGACGAAGTAGGCGATCATCTGCTGGGTGACGTCGAAATCGGAGATGACCCCATCGCGGAGGGGCCGTACGGCGATGATGCTCGCCGGGGTGCGGCCGACCATTCGCTTGGCCTCCGCCCCGACGGCCAGCACCTTCCGAGTCTTCGCCTCCAGGGCGACGACGCTTGGTTCGCTGATGACGATGCCGCGATCGCGAACCCAGACCAGGGTGTTGGCCGTGCCCAGGTCGATTCCGACGTCGCGGGAGAAGAGGCCGAGCAGGGAGTGCAGTCCGAACATGATTCGAGGCTGTTCCTTCTATCGTGGCGCTGGCGCCCGATGGTGGTGACGGGACCGCCAGCCTTGAAGACCCGGATGATCGAGTGGCTCCGGGCCCTCGGGTTGTGACGGGAGCCCCAATCCATCTTGCGGGTCGTTCCGCGAACCCGGCTCGATCCTGGAAAGCGCGAGCAGTATACGCGCCCTACCCGTTCCGGCTCTCCTTGCGTCGAGCAGGCTCGGCGGGCTGCGGCAGTTTACCGCTCTTGCGCAACTAGCGGCGCGGGCGCGGCGTCGAGCCCGCCCGGCCGGGCGTGTCACCGTCTCGCGATCGGTGGACGCTTACGTGCTCCGGTCGAAGGCGACACCCCGGTCGCGCAGCGAGACGAATCCGTCCCCGGCAATGATCAGGTGGTCCAGCAACTGGATGTCCAGGAGCCGCCCCGCCGCGAGCGCCTCGGCCGTCAAGCGCAGGTCGTCCGGACTCGGGGTCGAGTCGCCGGACGGGTGGTTGTGGACGAGGATCAAGCCGGTGGCGCTCAGCCGGACGGCATCGCGATACAGCTCGCTGATCCGGACGAGGCTCGACGACACGTTGCCCTGGTAGACGGTCACCTGGCGCAGGACCACGTTGCGGGTGTTGAGCAGCACCACCCGGAGCTCCTCTCGCTCCAGGTAGCCCATCTGAGGCACCAGCCTGTCGCCGACGTCGCGGGGCGATCGGACGGTCCAGCGGCCCTGAGGCCAGTCCGTGACGACCCGTCGTCCCAGCTCGAAAGCGGCGCTGAGCTGCGCGGCTCGAACGGGTCCCACCCCGGGGACGGCCTCCAGTTCCCCGTCGGCGGCCCTCGCCAGTCCGACGAGGCCCTCGTGTCGCCGCAGCGCGTCGGCCGCCGCATCCACGGCTGGGCGGCCCCGAGATCCGGTTCCCCAAAGGATGCCTATCAACTCCGCCGCGCTCAGCGCTCCGGCGCCGTGAATGGCCAGCCTCTCGCGGGGACGTTCGTACCGCGGCGGGAAGAGCGCGACATTGCCATGTGGCTCGGCCGCTGCTCGAGCCGGCACCGGCGCCGCCGAAGGCGCGACAGGCTCGGGCCAATCGTCCGGCCGACCCACCAACGACTACCTCCTCAGGGGCTGAAGCGTGGTGTCCCGGAGCCGAACGACGGAAGCCCGCCGATTCCTCCCGCCATCCGGCTCCAGGAACGAGCGGAGCCTACCGGTTGCCGCTTACGCCCCGACCAACCGCGACTTATCCGGACGTCGCCGGGCCGCTCGGGTGAGTTCACGGGTCGGCACGGATGACCTCGCGTGGGGGATGCCGCCGGCGGGCGTGTTCTCAGAGGAACGAGATGATGGTGATCAGGCCGTTGTAGCCCGCATGCAGGGTTCCCGAGGCGAGGATGGAGCGGCGCCGCATGTAGATCCACGTAAGCGCGATGGCCACGGGGACCCGAGCGCCGAAATTGAACACCGCCGCCCGCCAGAAGAGCCCTATGTCGGTCGTGGCCGTGTTCATGACGTGAATGAAGGCGAAGAAGAGCGCCGCTCTCACGATCGTAGAGCCGCGGCTCAGGGATCGGCCCCAGGCATTCGTGGCGAAGCCGCGGAAGAAAATCTCTTCGCCGATCGGGGCGAGGATCGCCACGGCCGCGAAAAGCAGGACCCGATCGATCTCCGTCGGCGGCGTCGCGCTTCCCGGCGAGGCGATGTCCTCGGGGTGCAGTCCGAGCACGAACAGCATCGCCGCCGACAGCAGGTTGGACACGACCAGCAGGGGAATGACCATGGCCAGCGGAATGAGCAGGTCGCCGAGCTGGCTGCCCGAGAGGCGAGACCGCCATGACCCGACCGTCTCGCCCCAACGGCGACCCCAGCCCGGTACCGGCGCCGCGGCCAGCCAATCGTCCGAACTTGGGGCAAGCCGGCCGGGTCGAGCTATGTCCCGCCAGGACAGGGACCCCGGGCGGACGGCCAGGAAGTGGACTACGCCGACGTAGCTGCTAAGGAACAGGACCATCAGCAGGAAAGTCGCAAGTCCCGAGTCAAGGTCCACGCCGGCGGCGTCGAGGCCGGACTGTAGCGGTATTTGCAGGGCCGTCAGGACGGCCAGGAGCGCGCCGAGCGTGAGGAGTGGAGACGGACCGGCATAGTCGCGCCAGCCATCGGCCCGGCGTTGCCTGGCTTGGGCCACGGCCCAGGCGATCAGACCCACGCCTGCCGCAAGACAGATCCCCTCGAGCGCGAGCCACCGCGGCACGGGTCCGGCGGGAAGCTTGTACCCGGCTCCCGCGCCGGCCACATAGGCCAGCAGCGCCACCATGGCCGGCAGGCCGACGAAAACCCCCAGGCCGAAGAGCCGGGGAGAGGCGCGGCCTTTGAGCGACAGCACCGGCCGCGAGATCGGCGGGTGAAAGTTGCCGGGCGGCTCCAGCACGGGCGGCACGGCCGGTGGGTTGGCGTAGCCCCAGGGCACGGAGCCGATCGACCAGGGCACCTGCCAGGCCGCCGCGACGGAGGCGAACGGACTCAGCCAGAAGCCCGGCTGCTGCCACTGTGCCGGCCCCTGCCATGCGCCGGGCCCCTGCCACGCGGCGCCCGGCCCCTGCCACGCGGCGCAGGGCTGCTGCCACGCGGCGCTGGGCTGCTGCCACGTCGAGCCGGGGTCCCAAGAGCCGGGCCCCGGCCACGTCCCCGGCGCCGGTGCGCCTGACTCGCCATCGCCACGGGCGGCTTGTTCTTCAGTTCCGTGCCGGTCGTCGGGCATGAGGCGGGATGATGCCTCCGAGGATGGTGTCAGCCCCCGGCCGCGGGCTTGCGGTTGGTCACAGGGCTGGCCATCGGCCGGCTGGAAACGGCCTGGCTTGCAGTTACCGGTGCCGGTGCCCCAAATCGGTTATCCGGCACACGCTCGGCCACGACGGCTCGTTCGAAGTCCTTACCGCACCAGGCGCACAACGTCCAATCCAGACCGACCAGACGCTCGCAATTCGGACAGACGCGGTTCAGACGGGCGCGGCACCACGGGCAGATGATCCATTCCTCGTCGACCCGCCGGTCGCATCCCCGGCAGGTCTTGATGTTCTCGACCTCTGCCAGCAGCGCTTCCTCGGCCAGGTTTCGCTCGTACACGTCGCCGAGCCGCTCGGCCGGCCTGACGACCTTGTATACCACCACGCCGAGGACGAAGAAGAACGGCGTCGCCACCAGGATGATGGCGGAGGCGAGGTAGGGCAGGACGGGGTTCTCCGTCCTGTCGTGCATGTCTCGGAAGGCCCAGTAGGCGGCCGCGAGCCAGACGACGAACAGATAGAGAACGGTCGAGTACAGAACTAGCTGGACGATCGCGCTCGAGAAGAACGAGCCGAATACGCTCCCCAGCTGTCCTGAAAGATCATTCATCGCGCTTGATTCTCTCTCGACTTGGCCGTTCCGACGTATTCGCGGGCGTTCAGAAAGGCGTCTGGCAGTGTATCAGGCCGGCATGGGCGGCCGGCCGCCAACCACTCGGCTGTGACGGTGGCGAGGGCGTCAGGGTGACGATCGGATCCCGCGTCGGCGCGACTCATTGCGGACGATGCTGCCCCTCGCTCGTCCGGGCGACCCGTGCCACGCCCGTCATGCGACGTCCTGGGCGGCCTCCGGCGGAGAGAAGATCGTGACGATTGCTCCCGCGATCGACAGGCAGGCGCCGAGAACGAGGGCATACTGGCCGGCGTACAGGCCGGCGCCGTAGCTGTTGGGCACCGTCATGTACATGAATGCGACACCCAGGTACAGCCCGCCGAGGACCATCGGTAGAATCAAGTCCGTGAGGCGGCCCATGGCCTGAGCGAGATTGGGCCACTGCTCCTGGGCTCGATCGCTGCCGGCCGCGGCGATGAGGACAGGCAGGCTGAGCAGGAAGAGCGGGAATCCTGCCGGCATACCCCAGCCCCACTGATTGGGCGGCGGCGGCGATCCGGCGACGCTGAGTGTCCCGATCCCGATGCCCGTGACGCCCGACCACGGCAGGAAGAGGCTGACGATCCCGATGACGGCACCGGCGGCAACGAGGCCGAAGGCGACGAGCTCCTGGGTTGATTCCTTGCGCGCCGGCCGCGCGGGCGCGTCAACCGCAGCCGGCTGCTGCGGGGCCGGGGGAGCGACCGGTACGGCCGGGGCCGCGAACGGCGATCTCGTGGGCGGCACGGGCACGACGTAGGCCGGGGGAGGTGCCACGTGCGGACGGTAGGGAGGGGGTGGAGGCGGTGGCGGAACGGCCCCTTGCGGTGGCGGCGACGGAGCGAACTGGATCGCCCGGGCGATCTCGGCCGCGGGTGGCGCCGCAGGTGGCGGAACGGCCGCCGTCAGGTCGGGCGCGCGCGGCGCGGCGGGTTGCGGATCGGACTCGCCTGTGGCGCGCGTCTCGGCCGCTGCGGGTCCGCCGGCCAGAGAGATCGGTCGGGCGCCGACCCGGAGGCTCATGCTGGGACCCGTGGCCTGGGAGGCGGAACTGGCGCTGGACGGGCGCATGGCCCGGGTTGCCGGCTCCAGGCCGGGTGAGGGTGGCACGTAGCTGCCGGGCAGTCGTTCGGCTGGGTCTGGCGCGGGCTCCACTTCGATCTGGATCGATGGATCCTCGAACCTCGGCCTGCCGGCTCCAGCGGGATCCATCTCTGTCGGGGTACCTGGAGCGGCGTCCACGGCAGGGGCCGCGCTACCGCGCAACGACGCGCCGCAGCCGGCGCAATAGGCCTGGCCGCTCAGGACTGGCCTGGAGCAGCTTGGGCAATACGACTCCACCACCCGATATCCTCCGTTTGAGACGATCGACGCGTCTCGACCGCGCACCGTCGAGGTTCCCCGCGACGGGTTATCCGAGTCAATCCCCCGATCTCTCCGCTGGTGAGCCCAATAGTCCGCATCTGTCGGCCGCGGCGTCCACATCCGCGGTTGGCACTGCGGCTCTAGTCTCGCCCGTCAGGGCGGCGCTCCGCCACGCGGATGCGATGCCCGAGAGGGCGAGGGCAGCCACCCAGGCCACGCACAGGGCCGCCGCGGCCAGGATGAAGACAACCGGCCTGAAATCGCGAGTGGTGCTGAGCGGGCTGACGCCCAGGGTCACGGTGATCGACTGGGGGTTTCGGGCGGCAACCCTGCACCAGTCGAAGGCAACGGCCGTGGCTGCCATCGCCAGCCCGACCGCTACGGCGCTGGCGCCGAACGAGGCGATGACGGTCGCCGCGGTTGACACGGGCCGCCGGACGATCTGCACGAGCGCCCCGGCGACGGACCGCCAGACGCCCGTGCCGAGCAGGACCGACCGTCGCACGGCCACGGCCGACACTACTTCGGATGCGAGCCAGGCCAGCAAGAGCAGCAGCACGGCGCCCGCCGCGCTCTGGACCACGCGCAAGGCCAGCGGCGTATCGAGGTTGGATGGAGTGGTCAGCTCCAGGTAGGCGGCCGTGTAGATCTGCGAGCCGGCCCAGACCACGACCGCCGAGACCGGCGCCAGGCAGATTGCGCGGATCGCCCCGAGGTCCAGGAGGAGGCCGAGATCCGGCAGAGCGCGCCGTCGCGCCGCCGCCCCTTCATCGGGATCTATCGCCGCGCCGATCAGCCAGACGTCGATGAGCGACGCGGCCACGAACGAGAGGATCAGGTACACGGCGGCGATGGCGCACCCGATCACCACCACTTCGAAGAGCCACGGCGTGGGATGCCCGTCGATGCCGAACGCTTCCACCCCCGTGGCTCCGGCGATGTCGATCACCGATGGGAGGACGACGCTCGGCACGACCAGCAGCAATATCCCGCCCCGCAGCAGGAAGCCGGCCAGCGCGACGACCGTCGTGTTCAGGTCCGACAGGCCGAAGGCAAATGCCTCGCGCGTACGAGCGACCCAGGCCTGACGGGCTGGAATCGATCCTTGCGCCGGGGCCGCGGGCCCCGCTGCTTCGGCCATTCGGACTACGGCGCGGAAGGAGCGGGGGTCCCGACCACCGTCTGGAGCTGCGCCAGCAGCTGCCCGACGATGTTCATCTCCTTCTGGTAGGTGGCCAGGTCACCGTTGTGGAGAGCGGCCTGCGCCGCCTGATAGTGGTCGCTCGCCGCGGCGATCAGCTCCTGGGCGTTGCCCGAGAGGGTGAAGCTGGGCAACGGCGTCGGGTTGACCGCCTCGGTCGGCGTGGCAGTCGGCCCCACCGAGGGTGGCGGCGTCGGCGAAATGCCCGGCGTCGGCGTACCTCCCGGTGCCGTCCCGCCCTGGCCGGCGTAGATCTGGCTCAGGGCATCCTGGAGCGAATTGCCCCATACGACCTGACTCGGCGTGCCGACGACGACTTTCTGGAAGACCGGCAGCGGGTTGTTGGTGGAGACCAGGTATACGGGCTCTATGTAGAGCAGCGAATCCTGGAGCGGGATGACGAGCAGGTTGCCGAGGATGACCTGGCTGCCTCCCTGAGCCCACAGTGTCACCTGCTGGCTGATCTGGGGGTTCTGGGCGATCAGGCCTTCCATCTGCTGCGGCCCGAATACGTTCGAGCTGACGGGGAAGTCGAAGACGCCTACCTTCCCGTATTCAGCGGGGTCGTTCCGAGCTGCGACCCAGGCGATCATGTTGGGCCGGCCGCTCAGTGCCATCGGCTGCAGGAGCAGGAACTCCGGTCCCGCCTGGCCCGGCATTCGCATCTGGACGTAGTAGGCCTCGAGCGGGAGCTGCTCCGGCGGGTTGGCGCCGTTGCCGCTTGTGGAGCTCGTGTTCCTCGGGACCTGCCAGACGTCGCCCTTCTGGAAGAAGACGCCAGGATCGGTCACGTGATACTTCTCGAACTGGGTCGTCTGGGCGTTGAACATGTCCTCGGGATAGCGGAGATGGCCGGGGTTGGTCGCATCGCCGCGGATGTCGGCCGGCATAGCCGAGATGGGCTTGAACAGGTCGGGGAAGACGCCTTGCCAGGCCTGGATGATCGGGTCGGTCGGGTCGGCCACGTAGAACGACATCGTCCCGTCGTAGGCGTCCATGACGACCTTGACGCTGTTGCGGATGTAGTTGAAAGGATCTCCGGCAAGCCCGTTCGAGGCGGAGTCGTTGCCGGGGCCGTAGGGCTGCGAGTCGGGGAACGCGGCGCTGGTGGTAAACGCGTCGAGCACGTAGACGAACCGGCCCTCGGACGTGACGACGAGGTACGGATCCTTGTCGTAGCGTAGGAACGGCGCAATCGCGCTGGCACGCGCCTGGATCGAGCGATTCATCAGCAACTGGCTGCTACCGGTGATCTGATCGCTGATGAGCAGGTTCAGGTCGCCGAATCTGGCCGAGAACACCAGCCGCGATAGCGGCGTGTCGAGCTTGATTCCGGTCTGGCCGGTCCAGCGCGTGTATTTGTCGCCGCCGGTTCCTCCGGAGGCGGGGTAGTCGAATTCGTCGCTGGCCGCGTTGACGATGACGTAGTTGGTGGCCTGGGTTCCGAAGTAGATCCGCGGCTCCGACACGGTCGGCGCCCCGCCGGATGAGACGGGGGGCAGGTCTTTCACCAGCAGGTTCGGCTGGCCGTTCGCGGCGACTTCATTCACCGGCACCATGACCAGGCCCACGCCGTGGGTGTAGGTGATGTGCAGGTTCACCCAGCTGACGGTGCCGGGGTTCGTGCTGGCGTACTTCGCAGGGTCGAAATCGCGACCGGCGATCATGACCTGGCGTACGCACGGCGGAGTGGCCGGGGCGCAACTGCCTGCGTCGTTGAAGACGTAGCGGTCCGTGTCCACGTCGGAGAAGTTGTAGTACGAGCGGATGGTCTGCAGGCCGTCCAGGGTCTGGCCCAGAGGCCTGTAGTCCCACAAGCGGACGTTCTGGATGGTGCCGGCCTCGGCTTCGACGGCCGTCTGGGTCACCGTCGGCTGTGGCGTGTACTGGGGCCCCGCCCATCCGGTCAGGCCGAAGGCAAGCCGGGTCATGGCGATGTTGTTCGTGATGTACGGCGACTCCTGGGCCTGCTGGTTGGGCTCGACCTGAAGACGCTGGACGAGTTGCGGATAGCCGACGTCGAGCACGAGGAAGGCTCCGGCCCAGAAGACGAGGGTCAGGATCAGGGGCGTCCGCCAGCGGGTGATGCTGAAACCCAGCACGAAGCAGCCGATGAAGGCCGTCAGGACCGTCATGACGTTGATCGAGAGCGTCTTGGCCGTGGCGTCGGCGAAGCTCACGCCCTGGAAGATGCCGCTCGTGCCGCTGTACGAGAGCTCGTAGCGGTCGAGCTGGTAGCCGACGGCTACCGACCACAGGTACATGGCGGCGAGCAAGCCCAAGTGGACGCGCGCAGCGGTCGGCATCGGAGCGCCCGAAATGACCGCGATGAGATAGCGGATGCCTACCAGCACCAGCGTTACGAACAAAAGCAGGTTCGCGGCCGACTGGATGAGACGATAGAAGGGCAGCTCGAACAGGAAGAAGCTGATGTCCTTGCCGAAGTTGGGGTCGACCTGCCCGAACGGAGCCTTGTGAAGGAAGAGCTGGATCGTGTCCCAGGCTCCCAGGGCGGCGCCGCCGACCCCAAGGGCGACCAGGATGGCGATGGCCAGCAGGCTCCAGAAGACGGGACGGCCGATGTCCGGCACCTGAACTGTCTCCCCCTTCGGGGCGCGCTTGGGCGGCGCCTGGAATGGGCCGCTGCCGAAGCCGCCCCCGCCCATGTAGCGGTCGATGCTGAAACGGTCGAGCAGATCGTCCATCGAGATCCGCCGGAGCTGGCCCTTCGGGATGAATCTCCCGGCCAGCCAGAGGTTCAGCCATAGCACGACGAAGGCCACTACCGTTCCGGTCACGAAGAAGAGGATCTCCGATCCGAAACGAGTCCAGAACACGCTGCCGAACCCGATGCTCTGGAACCAGATCCCGTCTGTCACCAGGCCGACCGTCATCGCAAAGATGGCGAGCAACCCGATCAGAACTATGGCGATGATGCCGAGCAAGATCCAGGCCCGGCCTATGTGGATCTCCGGCATCTCGCCGGACGGCCCGCCCGAATAGCGCCGATATCCTCCGCCGGGCCCACCTCGCCGGAAGATCGGGCTCGGGCGCTCCTCTTCGTCGCGCTCGTTGTCGTCGGACCCGACTCCGTCGGAGTTCATCGGCTTGTCCTCCAGCTCTCCGTCGTCGGGCGGGCCGCTTTCGGCACCTTCGGGCCCGCCGGCCGACCGCGCGTCGGCAGCCTCTTGCTCCGCCTGGCGTCGGCGCAGCTCTTCCAAAAAGTCGTCAAATATGTTTGGCACGAGTCGAGTCTAGCGGCCTGACCGGCATCTATGCACTCAATACGTGTCGGTCGGACCTTGCCCGAACGTGGTGGGCCGGCTCGAATGCCCGCTCTCGCGCCCGGCGCAGGGTGTCCGGCAGGCGTTCACCGCAGCCGGCCATCCTGCCGATCCTCAGTATGAGAGCCTCAGAACGGCGTCGCGAAAGGCTTGCAGGACCGTCTGGGCGAGTTCGGAATCGCGCATCGCGAGGACTCTGGCCGGCTCGAACCGGAATCCAGCCAGGATCGCGAGCGGCGCTTCCCACGGCGCCTGTTCGTCCTCTGGCGGCTGGCCGAGGCGGAGCCGGAGCTGCTGCCGGCCGCCTTCCTCCATGATCAGCCCCGACAGCGTGCCGGAGAGGCCCGGGCCGAGTCTGATCAGCGGCGTTCCGGGCGGCGCGCCGTAGGACGGCGCGAGGTCGTTGAAGGTCAGAAGGGCGCCGTTCTCCTCGCACCAGAGCAGCGTCACCCACCAGTCGTCGGCCAAGGTCTGGGGCTGCGACATTCCGACCCGGCGGGCGTCCCCCGGACGGAGTTCCATCTCACGCAGAAACGACGGACCTGGGGAGGGAAGGCGCGCCGTGGTGTCGGTCATGCCACCCAGGATAGTCCGGCCGCTCGCCGCCTCGCATGCGCGTGCCGGCTAAGCGCCCAGGGTGGCCCCGTGAGAAGACTCCGGGCCGGCAGGATCGGGCGGCGACGTGCCCTCGGTCTCGTCGTCGCCGGGCGTGCCGGCCTCGTCCCGACGCCGGGGCGAGACCGCCCCGGCCGCGATCTCGGCGTCGAGGCGGGCTATCTCGGCCCTGAGGGCGGCGCTGGGCGGCCGTAGCGCCTCGGCATCGCTGGGGCGGGGTCCGTTTACGACAGTCGGTATGTCCGTGTCGCTGAAGATCATCTTCAGCAGGCTGGCTCGCCGCTTTCCCGAGCGTGCGTTCTCGGCATAGCGGCGCAGCGCTGATGGGACCTCGGTCACGCCCGGAATGGCCAGCTCCTCGACGGCGGGCACTCCCAGGGCAGCGCCGCAACTGGCGCATTCGGGATCGGCCGCCGGAACATCGCTCGAACACCACGGGCACGTTCGAGTGGCCACCCTGGCCTCCCGGCGCGCCCTCAGCCGGGCGCTACGGACCCGACCGGCCGACGGCTGAGCAATCGCTGCCGAGCCGACAACGCCCGCGACCGGCGCCGGTTCCGGAGCGGCCCGGTTACCGGCTGCCGCGACTGCATCCGCGAGCTCGTCGACGCCGGCCGAGTCCGGCCCGGCAGGTGGGGCGGCGTCCCCCGGGCGGAGATCTCCGAACAAGGCCGGAGCGCCGGCTCCGCGGTGTACCAGTTCCGCACCGACCCAGACACTCCCGGCCCCGATCAGCAGAGGCAACCCAAAGGCGCGGCCGAGTTCGCTGGGGAGAAGCGCGAGGCCGAATATCGCCATGGACAGGGCCGCGAGGCGCAGTGGCCGCCGGGGATCCAGCGCCACCGACGCCAGGATCAGGGGCAGGGCGGTCAAGACGGTGGCGCAGACGTAGACCCAGAACACGGCGATCCCAGAGACGCCGTACACGTTCACCGGCGGCGGCGTGCCCTCGACGTGACCGATGCCGAAGAACTGGGACACGATGAGCCCGGCGGTCGCGCCGATCGGTATCGTGAGCCAGCCCACGAAAATCGCGACTGCCCCGAAGAGTCTGTACACCCTGTCTCCTGCCGGCTTCCTACGGCACCAGAACGATCGATCGGCTCGGCTCGGGCTTGCCGGCGCTCCGCTTGCCCTACTCCCACTCGATGGTGGCGGGCGGCTTAGAGCTTATGTCATATACGACCCGGTTGACCCCGGGTACTTCGTTCACGATTCGGGAGCTGATCTTGGCCAGGACGTCATAGGGCAACTTCGCCCAGTCGGCGGTCATGCCGTCCTCTGAAGTGACGGCGCGAATGGCGACCACGTTCGCGTAGGTACGGCCGTCGCCCATGACGCCGACGGAGCGCAGCGGCGTGAGGATTGCGAACGACTGCCAGACCTGGTGGTACAGCCCGGCCGCCTTGATCTCGTCGATGACGATCCAGTCGGCCTCTCGGAGCGTATCGAGCCGTTCCGCCGTGACGTCGCCGATGATGCGGATGGCCAGTCCGGGCCCGGGGAATGGCTGGCGCTGGACCATCGACTCCGGCAGGCCCAACTCCGCGCCGACGGCCCTGACCTCGTCCTTGAAGAGGTATCGCAGCGGCTCGATCAGCTGGAAGGAGATGTCTTCCGGCAGCCCGCCGACGTTGTGATGGGTCTTGATCTTGGCGGCAGCCTTTTCCTTGTCCGACGTGGCCGACTCGATGACGTCCGGGTAGAGCGTGCCCTGGGTCAGGAAGGCGATCTGGCCGAGCTTGGCCGCTTCCTCCTCGAAGACGCGGATGAACTCGTTGCCGATGATGTGGCGCTTGCGCTCCGGGTCGACCACACCCTCCAGCTTGCGCAGGAACCGCTCCCGGGCGTTGACGACGATCACGCGGACGCCGAGCTGTTCGAACGCGGTCTTGAGCAGCTCCGTCTCGTTCTTGCGCATCATGCCGTGGTCCACGTGGACGCAGATCAGCCGTTCGCCGACGGCACGGTGGACGAGTGTCGCCGCCACGGCCGAATCCACTCCGCCGGAGAGCGCGCACAGGACCTTGCCGTCCGTGCCGGTGGCGCGGCTGTGGTCGTCGACGCGGCGCCTGATCTCCTCGACGTTGGAAGCGATGAAATTGGCCGGCGTCCAGTTCTGGCGGGCGCCCGCGATGTCGACGACGAAGTTGCGCAGGATCTCGCGGCCGTGCCGCGTGTGGACGACTTCCGGATGGAACTGGATGCCGTGCATCTTGCGGGTCCGGTCCGCGACGGCGGCGTACGGGGTCGAACCGGTGCTGGCCGTCGGTTGGAAGCCTTCGGGCAGGCGCCGGATCGAGTCGCCGTGGCTCATCCAGACCGACTGTTCGACCTCCAGGCCATCGAACAAGCCCCGCTGTTCTGAGATCGAAACGACCGCCGGCCCGAACTCCTTGCGCTCGAAGTTGACGACTTCGCCGCCGAGAGCCTCGGCCATGAGGTGCAGGCCGTAGCAGATGCCGAGGATCGGGATGCCACTGGTCCAGATCGCCGGATCCGGATGCGGCGAGCCCGCCTCGTACACGCTGTTCGGGCCGCCGGACAGGATCACCGCCTTGGGCTTGCGAGCCGCGATCGCGCTCCACGGGGCGTCGAACGGGAGGAGCTCCGAGTAGACGTTGAGCTCGCGGACGCGCCGGGCGATCAGCTGGCTGTACTGGCTGCCGAAGTCGAGGACGACGACGGAGTCTGCGTCGATATTCCCAGGCACGCCGAGTGTGATCGTTGGATTAGCCGCCTGTCCGTCGCCCAATGCCGACCTCCCGCTTGTTTGGTGGTGCAAGTCTACCGGGACCGGCCCATCGGCGGCCCGACTCACTGCGAGGAGAGCGGCGATCAGACGAGCGGGAGAAGTGGCTTTGCGAGCGTGCTCAGCCGCGCTCCGTGGGGAAGCCCTGCTTGCGCCAGGTCTCGAGGCCGCCGTGGAGTTCCTTGACCTTGAAGCCGAGCGACTCCAGGCGGTTGGCCGTCTTCGTGGAGGCGTGGCAGCTGGCATTCCAGCAGTACACGACGTAGAGGGCGTCGCGCGGCAGGTCAGCCGTGGTCGCCTCGTTGATCTCTCGCGCCGGCAGGTTGATCGCGGTTGGGAGATGCTCCCGCGCGTAGGCCTCCGGCCACCTGGCGTCCACGACGATCAGGTCCGGACTGCCGGCGACGATGTCCGCGTATAGATCCGCGGGATGGCGCCTGTCGACGAAGCCGCCGACCCAATGAATCTGGGCCGTAGGCTGGGTTGGCGTCACGTCTTTCGCGACTGGGACGCGAGAGCGAGACTCCGACACCAGGAGCTCGAGATGCGCCGACCCGGACTCGATCGAGGGCTCGGGAGCGGTGACCGGCGCGGTCGGCATCGTCGGGATCTCCAGGTCGGTGGTGGCGTCGTGCGGGAATAGTAGCCACTCACGACATTAATCGCGAGCGCTCCGGTGCCCGCCGATGACGCCGCCACCGTTGCGATTTGGTTGCGGCGCGAAAAGACCGG
The DNA here is from genome assembly GCA_963789725.1 of uncultured Chloroflexia bacterium. Taxonomy (GTDB): domain Bacteria; phylum Chloroflexota; class Limnocylindria; order Limnocylindrales; family CSP1-4; genus Fen-1039. Next base: position 1,826,470 of record CAWBLU010000003.1, on the reverse strand, counting down.
CGCAGCGCGGCGCCGAGGCTCAGGCCCTTCGACGAACTCCCAGCACTTCTACTCGTCGTCCAGGTTGGGGGCCAGCCAGCGGGCCGCCTCGTCGGAGGACCAGCCCTTGCGGCGGGCATAGTCGTCCAGCTGGTCGGGCCCTATCCGGCCCAGGCCGAAGTAATGCGCCTCGGGGCGCCAGAAGTAGAAGCCGGAGACCGACGCCGGCGGGAGCATCGCGAACGACTCGGTCAGGCTTATCCCGGCGCGTGCCTCGGCGTCCAGCAGCGCGAAGAGTGTCGCCTTTTCCGTGTGGTCCGGGCACGCCGGGTATCCCGGCGCCGGTCTGATGCCTTGATACTCTTCGCGGATTATCCCCGGCTTATCCAGCGCTTCATCGGGCGCGTAGCCCCACAGATTGCGCCGGACCTGGGCATGGAGCCACTCGGCCGTGGCCTCGGCCAGGCGGTCGGCCAGGGCCTTGGTCATGATCGCGTGGTAATCGTCCTGGGCCTCCTCGAAGGACGCCACCAGCTCGCCCGAGCCGATCCCCGCCGTGACCGCGAACCCGCCCAGGTAGTCATGGACGTCGAGGGCGCGAGGCGCGACGAAGTCCGCCAGGGCCTCGTTCGGCCGTCCGGGCGGTTTCTCCATCTGTTGGCGGAGCGTGTGGACGACCGCCAGCACCTCGCCCCGCTCGGCGCCGGGTGCCGCATCGCGGTAGACCTCGATGTCGTCGCCGACCGAAGCGGCCTGCCAGAAGCCCACCACCGCCTGAGCCCGCAGCAGCTTCTCGGCGACGATCCGGTCGAGCAACCGTCGCCCGTCCTCGTACAGGGCCCGCGCGGATGGGCCCAACCTCGGGTCGTCGAGGATCGCGGGGAACCCTCCGCGCATCTCCCAGGCCGCAAAGAAAGGCGACCAATCGATCCAGTCGACCAGATCCGAGAGCGGCACGTGGAGTTCCCGGACGCCGCTGAACGACGGCGTCGGCGCCGCCCGGCCGAAGTCGACCCGCGTCGCGTTCCGGCGCGCCGCCGCGAGCGAGATCTTCATAACCCGCTCGCGCCGCCCGGCTCGCTCGACGCGCGTGGCCTCCTGGTCGGCCGCGACGCCGGCCGCGAATACCTCGGCTCCGCCCCCCAGCAGCTCGGATACGACGCCGACGGCCCGAGAGGCGTCGGCCACGTGGACTACCGGCGCCGAGTAGCGCGGCGCTATCTTGACCGCCGTGTGCGCCCGGGACGTGGTCGCGCCGCCGATCAGCAGCGGCAGCGAGAATCCTTCGCGCTCCATCTCGCCGGCGACGTGGGCCATCTCCTCGAGCGAGGGTGTGATCAGGCCGGAGAGGCCGATGACGTCGACCTTCTCGGCCCTGGCCGTTTCCAGGATGCGAGTCGCCGGAACCATCACGCCGAGGTCCATGACCTCGTAGTTGTTGCACTGCAGGACCACGCCCACGATGTTCTTGCCGATGTCGTGGACGTCGCCCTTGACCGTGGCCATGAGGATCTTGCCGCGCGGCCGCAAATCGCCCAGGGCGGCCTTTTCGGCCTCGAGATACGGCACGAGATGGGCGACGGCCTTCTTCATGACCCGCGCGCTCTTGACGACCTGAGGCAAGAACATCTTGCCGGCGCCGAAGAGGTCGCCGACCTCGTTCATGCCGGCCATGAGCGGGCCTTCGATGACGTCGATCGGATGGGCGGCGGCTTGCCGCGCCTCCTCCGTGTCCTCGACGACCCATGTGTCGATCCCTTCGACCAGGGCGTGCTGGAGCCGATCGGCGATCGGCAGCTGGCGCCAGCCCAGATCAGCTTGCGGCCGCGCCGCGCCTGTACCGGAGTACCTGGCCGCGACTTCGAGGAGACGCTCGGTGGCGTCGGGCCGCCAATTCAGGACCACGTCTTCGACTCGCTCCAGCAACTCGGACGGGATCTCCGAGTAAATGGCGAGCTGGCCGGGATTGACTATGCCCATGTCCATGCCGGCGGCGATGGCGTGGTACAGGAAGACGGCGTGAATGGCCTCACGGACGGTGTCGTTGCCGCGGAAGGCGAACGAGACGTTGCTGACGCCGCCCGAGACGCGGGCGCCCGGAATCTCGGCCTTAATCCGGCGGACGGCTTCGATGTAGGCCACCGCGTAGCCCGCGTGCTCCTCGAGTCCGGTCGCAATGGCGAAGACGTTGGGGTCGAAGATGACGTCCTCGGCGGCCATCCCGACTTGCTCGGTCAGCAGCCGGTGGGCGCGCTTGGAGATCGCGACCTTCCGTTCGACCGTGTCGGCCTGGCCCTGCTCGTCGAAGGCCATGACGATGACGGCCGCGCCGTAGCGCCGGGCCAGCCGGGCATGCTTGAGGAACTGCTCCTCGCCCTCCTTCAGGGAGATCGAGTTCACGATCGGCTTGCCGCCGATGCAGCGCAGGCCGGCTTCGATGACCGACCACTTGGACGAGTCGACGACGATCGGCACCCGGGCGACGGCCGGTTCCGTGGCGACCATGTTCAGGAAACGCGTCATCGCCGCTTCCGAATCGAGCATGGCCTCGTCCATGTTCACGTCGATGGCCTGGGCCCCGCCGTCCACCTGGTTCCGGGCGATCTCAAGGGCGGCGTCGAAGTCCCCGGCCACGACACGCTTGGCGAAGGCGCGCGACCCGGCAACGTTCGTCCTCTCGCCGATGTTCACGAAGAGGCTGCCCTGGCCGACGTTCAGCGCCTCCAGGCCGGACAATCGGAGGGCCGCGGGGCGCATCGGCACGACCCGCGGCGCGAACTCGCGGGCGGCCTCGGCGATGGCCGTGACGTGGGCCGGACCCGTGCCGCAGCAGCCGCCGACGACGTTGACGATCCCGGCGGCGGCGAAGTCGCGCATGACCGCGGCCATCGTCTCCGGCGACTCGTCGTAGCCGCCGAATTCGTTGGGCAGGCCCGCGTTGGGGTGCGCGGCGACGAAGGTGTCGGCCAGACCGGAGAGTTCCTCCACGTGAGCGCGCAGCTGTCGCGCCCCCAGCGCGCAGTTGAGGCCCACTATCAGCGGACGGGCGTGGCGGATGGCGTTCCAGAACCCCTCGACGGTATGGCCCGAGAGCGTCCGGCCGCTGGCATCCGTGATGGTGCCCGAGATCCAAAGCGGGACCTCGTAGCCGAGCTCCTCGAACACGCCCTGTATGCCGAAGATGGCGGCCTTGGCGTTGAGGACATCGAATATGGTCTCGACCATGAGCATGTCGGCGCCGCCGACGAGCAGTCCTCGGGCGCCCTCGGCATAGGCCTGGGCCAACTCCTGGAAGGTAACGGCGCGAGCCCCGGGATCGGCTACGTCCGGTGAAATGGAGGCGGACTTGTTGGTCGGACCGATGGATCCGGCGACGAAGCGCGGCCGGCTGGGATCGCGCGCCTCGGCGGCGTCCGCGGCGGCGCGGGCGATCTTCGCCGCTTCGACGTGGATCTCGTACACCACGTCCTGCAGCCCGTAGTCGGCCTGGGCGATGCGAGTCGCGGTGAACGTGTCCGTGGAGATGATGTCGGCGCCGGCTTCGAGGTAGGCGTCATGTACCGCTCGCACGACGTCCGGTCTGGTGAGGCACAGCACGTCGGAGTCGCCGCGCAGATCGCACGAGTGATTCTTGAAACGCTCGCCTCGGAAGTCGGCCTCGCTCAGGCCGTAACGCTGGATGAGCGTACCGGTCGCTCCGTCGAGAACGAGGATCCGCTCCCCGAGCAGGGGCCGCAGCAGCGGCAGCCGCTCCGCGCGCGAACGGGCGCCACCGGCGCGCCCGCCCGCAGGCGGCGCCTGCGGAATGGCCGGATCGGCATCTGAACGAGTGGTAGTTGAAGTCCGAGTTTCGGTGCTCCTGCCTCCTCCTGCGCGCAGTGTACCGAGGAGGGCGCGAGGCGCGGCACAAGCGGCCACGGCAAACCCGCCAACCGCGCGACGACAGGGATCGTCGCGCTCCCGCTTCCGCAACCCCAGTCCGTCTCGGACGCTGGTTCGGGATGCCGCGCAGGTTTGTGAACCTCGCCCCGCGGGAGCGAAGCAGGCATGATTATCAAATTCACGATTCCGGCCCGCGGGACCAGATCGGAGGCGTTCATGAACTCGGTGGACCGAGTGCTCGACTGCGTGATTGTGGGGGGCGGCCCGGCCGGGCTATCCGCGGCGGTCAACATGTCTCGCATGCGCCGCTCGGTCCTGGTCGTGGACGACCGGGACGGCCGGTCTTTGTGGAGCCAGGTCAACCGAAACTACCTGGGCTTTCCGGACGGCATACCCGCGGCCGAGATACGACTCCTCGGCCGGCGGCAGGCCGCCCGCTACGGCGCTCGGTTCCTGCTCGGCCGTGTCACCGCAGCGGAGCCCCACGGGGATTTGTTCAGGCTTCACGTGAGCGGCGACACCAGCGGCGCGGACCTCGCGGGCACCGACAGCAACGTGGTCCGGGACGAGGAGTTGGGCCGCGCCCTTGGAGAGGTGCAGGCCGGCGCATCGGAGGAGATCCTGGCCCGGACCGTGATCCTGGCTACGGGAGTGCGCGACCCGTTCCCCAGGTTCGCCGGGCGCGACCTGTGCGTGGGCGTGAGCCTCTTCTGGTGCATCGTTTGCGATGGCTACGAAGCCATCGACAAACGGGTGGCCGTTGTCGGCGACGGCGAGGAGGCCGTCGAGATGGCTCTCGACATGCTCGAGTTCACCAATCGAGTGAGCATCGCCGCAGGCCGCAAGGACGGTTTCACGGTCTCCGAGGCTAGGTTGGCAGACCTGGCCGCGAACGGTATCGAATCCTACGGTTCGGAGGTCGCCTCCTACCCCAACCAGAACGGACAGATCGAGGCGTTGGTCCTGGACGATGCCGAGGAAACGCGAATCCCGGTCGACATGGTCTTCACGTTCCACACGCCAAAGGCCCGAAACGACCTCGCGCGGGAACTCGGGGTCGCGCTGAACACCCTGGGCCAGATAATCGTCGACACCGAACAACACACCAACGTTTCCGGTGTGTACGCGGCCGGGGACGCGACAAGTGTCCACGACCACCAGGTGAGCGCGGCCGTCCACGAGGGCAATCAGGCCGCTTGCGCAGTTAACTATCACCTCTACCGCCAGGTCCAGCGAGCCCCGGAACAGGAGGAGTGCTGACCGCCGTCAGCGGGCGGACGGGCGACTCGATCGCCTGGCCAGCACGAACACGGACGGCCCGGGTGTGATCGAGCCGAGCGGCTCCTGAAGCGCACCCTCGAACCGGGCCAGGGCCCGCGGCGGAAACCGCCGGGTGACAGCCGGGACCCGGAATAGTGAGGCGGCTCGCACCCGCTCGACGGCGAATCCCGCCGTCTTCAAAGATCGGTGAACGTCGACCGGCGAGTGGTCGTAGTGGAACGGCCTGTACTCGATGGTGCCCGTCTCGAACGGAGACCAGGCCTGGCGGCCGAGGAGCCGCCGGGCGATCGACTTCAGGTTTCGCTTGTTGGCGTATTCGAGGAGGAGCACGCCGCCCGGCCTGACCACCCGGCCCAGCTCGGCGATCACCGGCGCCGGATCAGCGAAGTGGTGGAGCACCCGCACGCAGACCGCGGCGTCGAAGAGGCCGTCCCCGAAGGCAAGGGCGGTCGCGTCCCCAAGGACGACTTCGTATCTCGAGTCGCCGCCGAGGGCCTCGCGCGCCGCGGCCGCATGTACCTCGGACGAGTCGAGCAGGACGACCTCGCGATAGCCGCAGTACTCGCCGGCCAGCCGGCCGAAGCCCGCCCCAACCTCGATCAGCCGGCCGCCCGATAGCGGCAGCAGGGCTCGCAGGGCGATGCGATCGCATTCGTCCTCATAGGCCCGCGTGGCCCAGAAGACATCGCGGTAGCCGAGGTCCTCGTACGTGGCCAGGGGTGGGCGGTGCGAATCCCGGTCGGTCAACGGCGGGGCGCCTGAGGCGGCGGAGGCTGAAGATTCGTCGCGCGAGCCGTTCAGGACGGGCTGGCGGCGCCTACTGCGCGACGATGGACCGCGAACTCGTCGGCGTTGCCCGACCAGCCGCAGTCGCAGCGGACGACGTTGGTCCGCGCGTTGTACTCCTCGATCAGGTGCGACTTGACCGGTCGGAGAGGGTTGGGGGCGACCGTCGTGCGGACTGGCCGAGCCATTGTTCCTCCTCCATCTCCCAACCCTGACACGGCCGCCGTGACTGGTCGCTTGGCGACCACCGCCAGACGGATCCGCGGGCACTCAGACACGGCCGCGCCAATTGGGGACTGGAGGCCATTCTACCAGACATGCGGCCGTCCCCCCAAATCCGGCCCAGCCGCCTCCGGGCCGCCCGGGTCCAAAACTCGTGTTGACTGGGGGCAACGTTTGCCCCGCAATTGGTACTGCGGTCTACGTAGGACTTCGCCGCGCCGTAGAATCAATTCAGCGAGGAAGCGCCCCCAGGGAGCGTGCATGCCCGTTGAGTTGCTGGTAGGGGTTCTACTGTTGAGCGTGGTTGCGAATGCCGCGCTGCTCTTCTGGCTGGGCCGCTCCGAGCGGGTGAAGGTGAGGTGGCCGCTAGACATCCGCGAAGCCCTCGACCAGTCGCGCTCGCGGCCCCCGGTTCCCGACCCGCCCTTGCCCCGGCGGCGAGCCCTTTTCGTTGCCGAAAGCCCAGACCGGGATGCGCCGTTGAAGAGCGGCCCGGTACAGTTCACGGCCGCCCCCACCATGTCGGCGATGCGCTTACCCCTCGCCCAGACACTACCGGCGGATTTGGCCGACTTCCTGACGAGACCGGCCACCATTGCCCCCGACGCGGAGGGTGCCGAATCAACGCCCACGGGGGACGGCCTCGATCCCGGCAAGAGCCTGGCCATGAGAGGAAGCGACGGCGAGTCGGGCTTCCTGGCCCACCTGCCCGTGCAGTCCGGCCCCCTCTCGCCGGGCCTGACCGTGGACTCGCTGACGGGATTGGAGAGCCCGGCCAGCTGGAGCCGCATCATCGAGATCGAGAACGCCAGGCTGCTCCGCTACCGCCGACCCGTGACCGTCGTCATGGTCGAGGTCGAGGGCCTGCGCCGGCTGGCCGAGCGGCTGGGCGAGGACCCGGTCGACCGGCTGCTGCCCGTCATCGCCGATGCGCTTCGACGGGAGGCTCGCGCGACGGACTGGGTCGCCCGGATCGGCGACGGCCGTTTCGCCGCCTTCCTACCGGAGACGGACGAGATCCAGGCCATCAACTACGTCGAGCGGATCCGTCTCGTGTGCGAGCCGTGGCTGGCGTCGTCCGCGGTGCCGCTCTGGCTGGCCATCGGCTGGTCAGGCCCAACGGCTTCATCGGACCTGGAGTTCGCCCTTCTGCGGGCGGAGGAGCGGATGCACGCCGACCGCCGTATGCCCGGTCGATCCATCCAGCTGCCGCGCGTGGTTCCAGGGCGGGTAGTTGCCATGGCACGGTCAGGCTCCTCGTCCGAGTTGCCCGAAGCGGGCGAGTCCTCGGTTGCGCCTGCCGAAACGGGCAGGTCGGTGGAGTGGATAAGGCCGCGTATTCGCCCGAAGGGGCCGTCGGGGGCCGAGACGACCGTGTCTTCGAGGGCGAACGCTCATCGCAAGTCGGCCCAAGCGACCGCGACGCCGGAGCGCCGAAACGACGTGTAAGTCGGCCACTGGATATTTGCTCGACTCTGCGATACCCATCTGGTAACCGTCAGGAGCGCGGTGTAGGCTGCGAGTGTTCTCGTCGGCCTCGGGACCCGTCATGTAGGCCGAAAAGGAGCGTAGCGCCAGGCGGTCCCGGCAACGGTCGATCCTGGCCAGATGCAAGAAGGAGGCTCGACTCGTGCTACAGGAACTCTGGGCAAAGCTTTCGGCCCGCGAGAAGTTGATGGCCTATGGGGCTGCCGCGGTCGCCGTCGCCGTCGTGGTTGGCATGATCCTGGGAACGCAGTCGTACGGCGTGGCCGGGTTCAGCGTCAGCATCAACTACTTCACGGCCGAAAACGCAGGCCTCTTTGCTCTGCTGGCCTTGATCGGCGCAATCGCCACCCTGGTGGTGCTGTACCTGCACGTCGCTCCGAACGCGAACATCACGTGGCCGGCCCCGTATGCTCAGATCCTTCTGGCCGTCGCCGCCTTCACGGCGGCGTGCGCCGTGCTGATCGTGCTCATGCAGCTGATCCGCGCCGGCGGCTTCGGCCCCGAGCCCCCGATTTTCATGTATCTGGCCGACATCGTCGCCGTCGGCGGCGGCGCCCTTCTGGGCTACGCCGCATACATGGAGTGGACGGCGAACAAGGCCGCGTAGTCTCCACTCGCAAACAAGCGGCGGTCGCCTCCGGGCGATCGCCGCTTCTTCTTTTTGGCTCGTCGCGGCGCGTCGTGTCGCGGTCGATCGATCTAGGCGCCCTGGGCGTGGACGGCGCGGAAGCAGTCGGAGCAGTAGACAGGCCGATCCATGTGCGGCTTGAACGGCACCTGAGCCTGATTGCCGCATCGGGTGCAGACGACGGCGAAGTACTCTCGCGGACCTGCCGCGCCGCCGTTGGAGCGGCCCGAGCCATCGCCGTTCTCCCTCATCGACCGCCGCGTCGCCCGACAACTCGGACAGCGCTTCGGGTCCGACACGAACCCTTTCTGGGTGTAGTACTCCTGGTCCTCGGCCGAGTGGATGAACTCGGCACCGCAGTCGACGCAAGTCAGGGTTCGATCGAGGTAGATCACGATTCTCCTCCGAGAGCCGCGGTTTCGGCGCCGACGGACCGGGTAGACGGGCGAACCTCAACAGAGCTGGACCGTCCCGGGGACGCCGGGAGGTTCGGATGGTCCGGATGGCTCTCTTCGGTTCGGACATGCCCGTCTGGGGCGCAGCGGCAGGGCGGCAGGATAGCAGCGCAACACTCGCAACTGAAAGAGGCGTTCCGGAGGGCCGGACAAAGAACGATCTGGCTGCCCCGAACCCATCCAAGTGGGTCGTATCGGCCTCCTCCGAACCTGGCACAATCGCCCCGTCGGCTCGTCCCGGCGGCATCGGCCGCTCCGACCTCTGCCGAGCGCTCGATCCGGCGGCAGCCGCACCAGTCGTCGCGATCCGGCGCGAACCCTCGGGGGTGTCGGAGTGCAAGAGGAACGAACCGTCCAATGCTGCGGTTGCTGCACACGGCCGACGTCCATCTAGGGGCCCGGCACACGGATCTCGGCGAGCGCGCGGCCATCCTGCGCGAGCGCCAGTTCGCGGCATTCCGGGCCTCGGTCGACCTGGCCGTCGCCGAGAAGGTCGACATCTTCCTCGTCGCCGGCGATCTCTTCGACTCGAACACGCAGCCACGCCGCTCCGTGGAGCGTGTCGCCGCCGAACTCGGACGGCTGGCAGGAGCGAGCATCCGCTCGGTCATCATCCCGGGCACCCACGACGTCTACGACGGCGCCTCGATCTATCGATCCTACGACCTGGTCGACATGGCCCAGGCCGGAAGTGACTGGGTCGTCGTCCTGACGCCCTACGTGCCGGAGGTCGTCTTCCCGTCTCTCGACGCCATCGTCTACGGCCGAGTCTTCGACACCAAGCGTTCACCTCGAAGCCCCCTGGCCGGCCTCGATGCCAGGGCCGACGCCCGAGCCACGTGGAAGATCGGCATGGTCCATGGGGCGCTCGCGATCCCCGGGCGGACCGACTCCGATTCGGTGGTGTTCACAGAGGAGGAGATCGCCCGGACCGGCCTCGACTACCTGGCCCTCGGCCACTGGCACTCGGCCATTGAGGGCAGAGCCGGGACGGTCTCGTACGCGTACTCGGGGGCACCCGAGCCCGTCGCGGTGGACCAGGACGGCGCCGGCCGGGTCCTGCTCGTCACTCTGGACGACCAGGGCGGGCGGCATGTCACCTCGATCGAACCCCGGCGCGTGGGTCTGACCCGCTACGAGAAGCTCGATCTGGACGTGAGCGGAGTCGACAGCCAGCCCGCCCTGGTGGATGCCCTGGGCCGTCGTGCGGACTCGAATCTCGTACTGGACGTGCTGCTGACCGGCCTGTACCCGGACGATCTGGACCTGGACCTCGAGGAAGTCGAGCGAGCCCTCTCTTCGTCCTTCCTGCGCTTCCGCATTCGCGACGTCTCGATTCCGGCGGCGTCCGAAGACCAGGTTCCGCCGCCCGACACCGTCATCGGCGCCTTCGTCCGGAGCCTCGAGGGCCGGATCTCCGAACTCGAACCTGAGCCATCTGCTGCGGGCAGGGGGCCGGCGGCCTCGGCCTCCGCCGGGCTGTCCGGCCAGGACCCCGCCGAGGAGTTGGACGACCTGCGGGAAGTCCTGCGACTGGGCCGGCACCTCCTGGAAGGTCGCCAGGTGACCCTGTGAGTGGTGGAGCGAGGCGATGAGGGTCACCCGACTTCAACTGCGAGACCTCGGCCGGCACCGCGACCTCGACATCGACATTGCCCCGGGTTTCACGATCATTCGAGGCCCCAACGAGGCCGGCAAGTCGACGATCCAGCGTGGCCTCGAACTGGCGCTGTTCCGCCGGCCGACCGCCGCCACCGCCGAACTCGAGGCGCTCCGATCCTGGGGTGCGACGGACGACGCCCGATCCGCCGTGCGGCTGGAATTCACCCTGGACGACGACGGCGCTTCGGGTGGCGAGGGCACCGGCGCGCCCGGCGTGCCGGCTGATCGAGGCGTCCTCGAGAAGGAGTTCCGCGGCCAGAAGGGCCGCGTGTCGCTGGAGATCGGCGGCGCCACGCATACGGACCCCACCCGGGTCGAAGCGGTCGTCGCGGACCTGACGGGCATTCCCACCGAGGCGTTCTTCAGATCCACGGCGTCGATCAGACATGAGGAGCTCGACGATCTCGACAGGGATGAAGGAGCCCTCCGAGACCGCCTGCAAGCCAGCATCGGCGGCGGCGACAAAGGCTCATCGAGGGCCCGGGCACGCCTGGAAGAGGCAATCCGAGTCCTGAAGTCGAAGGGTGACAAGAACCCTGGTCGTCTCAAGATCGCGCAGGAAGCAGTCACTCGGGCCGAGGCCGCGCTGCGCACCGGCGAGGCCGCGCTCGAGAAGCTTGAGAAGGACCGGGATCAGCTGGCCCAGGCTCGCGACGCCCGCCTGCGCGCCGAAACTGCCCTGGCGGAGAGTCGCAACATGCTCGAGGCCGCGCGCCAGGCCGAGCGGCTACGCTCCGATCGAGCCGTCGTGGCCGAACGTTACGAGCGCTACCGCCAGGCCGCGGAGGCACAGAAGCGCCTCCAGGATCTGGAGGCCGTGCCGGCGCGGTCGCTATCGGGTCTGCGGGATCAGCTCGATCGAATGCGCACGCTCCAGAGCCGTGTGAGCATCCTCCAAGAGACATTGCGTGAGGAGCTTGGACCCGAGGTCGAGCCCGACGAGCCGGTGCTGTCGTACCTCGGCTCGGCGGCCATCGTCGCAGGCGTGGCGGTCGCGGGCTTGATCGCCCTCTGGCTGGGTGTGACCGGTCCGCTCATTCCGGTCCTGCTGCTGGGCGTCCTGCTGCTGGGCCTGGCGGCCTACATGGGCATGGAGACGAACGAGCGGCGGCTGCTGGCCATGGACGCTCGCCGCGCCAACCAGTCCCGCGACCGTGACCGGACACTGCGGCGCCAGGGCCGGGTGGGCACCGAGGAAGGCCTCCGAGTGGCCCAGTCCGGCGTCCAGAACATCCTCAGGGAACTGGGCGTGCGCGACATCACCCAGGCCGAGGACCTGCTCACTGGCGAGCAGGCCAGACTCCAGGAGGTGGCCACGCTGCGGGTCCAGGTTGCGGCGTTGCTGGCCGGCCAGACCGGGAGCGTCGTCGATCTGCGAGATGGCGCCGCCCTCGAGATGGAACAGAAGGCGGCGGCGCTCAACGCTTTGGGGCCCATCGCCAACGACGCTCGCGCCCGGGAGCGCCTCGAAGCGGAGGCCCGGGATCGCCACGCGGCCCTGGAGCGCGCCCGCGACGCCGAGGCCGGCGCCACGGCTCGCGTGGAAGCCAACCCGGTCGACGCCGAGCAGGTGGCCGGGGAGGCGGAGCGTCTCGTCTCCTGGCAGAGCCAGCTGGCAGCTCTCAAGCGGCGTCTCCGGATATATGAGAAGACCCTGGCGGAGATCGAGGCTTCCGAAAGCGGGACCATGCGCAAGGCGACTCGCTTCCTCGAGCAGCAGGTCGGGCGGGACATCGCCCGGCTCACTGGTGGTCGCTACAAGCGCGTCAGCATCGACGACCAGACGCTCGACATCCGGGTGTGGGCGCCCGACCGCGACGATTGGGTCCTGGTCTCCCAGCTGAGCAAGGGCACCATCGACCAGGTCTTCCTCGCCGCCCGCATCGGCCTGGTGCGGCTGGTGACGCAGGGACGCCGGCCGCCGCTGATCCTGGACGACCCCTTCGTCACGTTCGACGACGCCCGAGCGGCGCGAGCGGCCTTGCTGCTGCGCGAGTTATCATCCGACTTCCAGGTCATCTACCTGGCCTGCTCGAATCGGTACGACGGCGTGGCTGATGCGGTCGTCGAGCTGCCCGGCCCGACCGAAGCGGAGGTCACGCCGAACACAGCCACGGCCGAGCCGGCGGGCGTCGGCGGGCTTGAAGCGGACGACGCTGGGGCGGCGCCGATCCCGGCGGCTGCGCCGGACGCGGCTCCGAGACAAGAGTAGGAGGAGCGATGGTGGGCGAGATCCCCGAGGGCCTCGAGATCGAACGAATCTGGGCCGTGGAGGGCCTTCTCGGGCCCGATTCCGCGTCGCGACGGACTCCGGTTCGCCGGGAGCACCTGACCCGCATCGCCGAGCTGCGCAATGCCGGCATCGTGTTGGAGGCGGGCGCATACGCCGATATGTCGGCGTCTCTGCTCCTGTTCCGGGTCTCCAGCGAGGAAGAGGCCCTGGCTCTGGCCGAGGCCGACGTCTACTTCCGAGCGGGCGTGTGGACCGGGATCCGCGTACGCGCGCTGGGGCGCGTCGTCCGCATCGAGGAGCTCGCCGCGGACTAGGTCTCGAGCCGACCCGCCGCGCCACTCCCCGGCGCGTCGGCTACGGGAACTCGATCGTCGCCGACAGCTCGGGTCTGGAAGTGTCTCGGCTCTCGTCGAAGAGCGTCACGGTGTAAGTCCGACCCGCAGCCACCGCATGCGAGTAGCCGTCCGCGATCGAACCGGCGGCTGTGTAGGCGACCGTGTCGACGGCGACGGGTGGGTCGCTCGAGGTATCGGCCAGAGTCAGCGTCGCCGCGACCGTGGCCGGCGGCCAGGCCGCCGTCAGCTTCAGCTGCCCCGCCGTCCTGGCCTCGAACGTGGCGGTCAGGGAGCGGAGTGACTCCGGGTTCGGCGAGCCCTGGAAGCGGCCGCCGTCGAGGTGGATCGAAGGCCGGCCGCTCGGCCAGCTGAAGGCCACGTCCACCGTAGGAGTGCCCTCGTTGGCGGAAGCCAGGGTCACGGTCCAGTTCGAGTGCGCCGTGAAAACGGGTCTGGTGAAGCCCGGCGTGGCACTCGAGGCGCACTCTGCCGCGTCTCGGTCGGCGGCGATGCAGAGCGTGGTCGTTTCCATAGGCGAGGTCGAGACGATCTGGGCGGAGACGATGCCGGGACCGTCGCTGACGAAGGTGAAGGTCCGCACCGTCCGGGCAGCGTCCGTCAGCGAGTCGAGCATGATGTCGCCGAATGTGATTCGGGCCGTCGGCGCCGCCTGGGATGGGATCGCGACCATGGAGGTCTCCGCGGTCCGGCTGGGAGTCGCGACCGGTGTGCCGGTGGGGGAGCCGGCCGGCGATTGCGTCGCGGCGGGTGTAGCGCTGCCGGAAGCCACGGCGACGGGGCTTGCTGATGGGCCGTGGGCCGGGCCGGAGGTAAGCGGCGCCGCGCCGCTGAATCCAAGAATCAGGGCGATCGCCATGACGAGTGCGGTGGCGCGACGGCGCCAGCGACGCCACTCCACGGCCGGCCGGCCGGCGGAGCTGCCAGTGAAGGCCCGGGGCAACCTCAGGTGGCGCAGCCTTCCCGCGGGGAGTTCGGCCGGCACGAGGCCCATCGTGTCGTCGACAGGGTCTCGGCTTTCCTCGGCCGCCATGCTGCTCGAAAGCACGGCGAGAGCGGCCGCGTCGGCTGGGGGCCCCTGGCGTTCGAGCTCGTTCCCAGCCTCTGTGTCAGGACCCCGCCCGGGCAGATCGTCCAAGCCTCGACCTCCGTCTTAAGCGAGACGCTCTGCCGACTCGGCGACGGTTGCCCGGGGCTACGGGAAGGTCACCTGGGCCGTGAGATCCGGACGCTGGCTGTCCGCGGACGTATTCCTCAACTTGACAACGTACGTCTTCGTCGGGTCTACGTTGGCGCTGAAGGCCGGGTTGACGTAGGTGACGGCCTTGTACGCTCGCTGGTCGACGGTTACGGCCGGCTGCGTCGTAGCGTCCTGAAGAGTCATGCTCGCGTCCGTGGTGATCACCGTCCAGGTGGACTGCACGTTGACGGTGCCGCCTGAGCGAGGCTTGAAGGTCGCGGTGAAACCGTTCAGCGATTCGGACACGCCGCTGGTGGAGCTACCCTGGAACCGGCCGTGGCTCATCGTGATCTTGGCCGTGGCTGCGGGCCAGGTGAACGAGACGTCGACCGTAGGGCTGGACGCTCCATAACCGACCAGCGTCGCGGTCCAGGTGTTGTGGCCGGGGTCGGACTTGCCCTTCGGGAAGTTGGGCAGCTTGCCCGCTCCGCCGACCTGGCAGGTGAACGATCCGGTATCGACCTTGATACAGAGCTTGGCCGTGCCGCCGGCTGAGATCTTGGTGACGGCGAACGTGACGGAGCCCGCGCCGTCGCTGATGAACTGGAAGGTGCGGGCCGATCCGTCCGTGTCGTTGAGCGCGTCCAGGCCCAGGTCGTTGAAGGTGATCGTGGCCGGGCTGACGGGGCCCAGCGTCGGGGTGGCGGTGGGCTCGGCCGGGGTCGAGAGGGTATCCGATGGCCCGGCCGTGTCGCCGGAGGAGGAGGACGTCGCCACCTGGCCGGCCGTCGGGCCCGATGTGGCCGCGGCAGTGTCGCCCTTGTGCCCAACGATCAGCAGGGCTCCGGCGACGCCGATTAGCAGGGCGCAGACCACGCCGAGCACGATCGATATGTTTTTCCAGACTCTGTCGTCCACCCCTGCTCCTCCTGTCGGATCCATCGACCGTCGGCGATGGACTTGCGAAAGATACCGCCTGCGAGCCTTCCGAGGAAATCGGACGGGGTGGCCATGCTTTCGGACGCATGCCCGAAACGGTCCGATCCGGCCTTCCAGACTCCCAAAAATCTGCTGCCCGGGAGCTCCCACGGCCGCTGCCCACTCCCCCAGGGTGCGCCGGGCTCCGGGCAGTCACGATACCAGGAGTCTGCTGGGTACGGCCGGTCGCAGCCTTCGGCCGAAGTCGCCGGCTCCTGCCGGCGGCCCGGGTGATGGCCGGCCCTGCCTCAACTCCTTCCCTCGGATAGGCTTGCTCCGATGAACGGCCGATCCGCGCTCGACTGGCGCCCTCTCCTGGCGGTGTACTGGCTGACGTCGTTCGTCGAGGGTCTTGGCGTCGCCCAGATCTACGCCTTCATGCCGAACCGCCTGCGCGAAGTCGGTGTGGCCAACGCGGACATTCCGCATTTCGTGGGGATCCTGGGGGCCATGTTCTTCCTCACGGGTCTGCCGCTGATCCCGTTGTGGGGGGTCTGGGCCGACAAGTACAGCCGCAAGGCGGTGATCATCCGCAGCGCGCTAGTGGAAGCAGTGGTCTTCGGCGTCATCGCTGCGAGCCAGACGACCTGGCAGCTCGTCGTCGGAATGATGCTGGTTGGGTTCCAGCTGGGCAACAGCGGCGTGATGATGGCGGCGATCCGGGATGTCACGCCGCATCGTCGGCTCGGTCTGGCCCTGGGGTTCTTCGCGGCAAGCAGCGCGCTCGGGTTCGGGACCGGGCCGGCGATCGGCGGCTTCATGATCGACCAGCTTCACTACACCAGCGCCTCCGTGTTCGCCCTGGCTGCCGCCCTGTCGATTGCCGTGGCGCTGGCGCTGGCCGTGGGGTCGAAAGAGGTGCGGCCCGAGGTCGTGCCCGTGGGCAGCACGATCCGTCTCGCGTTCGGGGCCGTTCGGGGCGTCGTGTCCGACCCGATCGTGCGCTGGCTCTTCGTCATCTACGGCCTGGTGTTCGTCGGCCGCCAGATGTCGGCGCCGTACGTGACCGTGCTGGTCCACGATGTCGAGAACAAGTCCTTCCTGGTGGCCGGTTCGGTTGGCCTGGTGCTGGGCCTGGCTCAGATCGCGGGTGCCGGTCTCTCCCCCCTTGGGGGCTGGGTGGCCGACCGGCTGGGCTTCCGAATGGTCCTGGTGGCCGCGATCGCCGGCATGGCCGTTTCGTTTGCGTTGCTGGCGATGGGCACCACGGTGGCCTGGTTGGCCGTGACGTACGGCCTGGCCATAGCATTTGGGACGGTCGTGGCGGCCATGATTTCGGGCTTGCTGGCCACTGAGACTCCGGCTCAACGCCGCTCGGCTACGCTCAACCTGATCTACTTGCCGCTCTACATCGGCGGAATTGCCGGCCCGGCAATCGGGGCCGGCGTCGTCACGGCCGGGATCTCGGCCGTATTCCTCGTGGCGGCGGCATTCCTCGTCGGTGCCACCGTGCTGGCAGCGGTCTTCGTCGGGCGGACAGGCAGAAAGGCGCCGGTGGCGCCGTCCGGGCCGGGCGCGGCCGCGGCTGCGACCGCTCCAGTGACCGAGGCGTCAGATTGAGAGGCCCAGGCGGCTGCGCCGTGGCCTGACGTTTACAGCTAGCGCGCGAAGGATGGAACCTGGGTCTCGGGCGGGCCGACGTACCGGGCATCCGGCCTGATCAGCTTGTCGGCCGAGGCCTGCTCGATGGCGTGCGCGGTCCAGCCGGCCATTCTGGCCAGAGCGAACGTCGGCGGGAAGAGGTCGGGTTGGAGCCCGACACCCTGCAGCACCGCCGCGGCGTAGTACTCGACGTTGGTCTTGATGACGTGGTCGGGCTTGAGCTCGCCGAAGATCCGGAGGACGACATCCTCGACCTTGACGGCGGTGTCGAGCCATGCGGCCATGTCGGACATGCCTTCGGCAACCTTGCGGAGAGCCGCGGCCCGCGGGTCGTAGGCGCGATAGACGCGGTGCCCGAAGCCCATGATCTTGTCGCCGCGGGCGATGGCTTCGCGGACCCACTTCTCGGCCCGCTCGGGCGAGCCGATCTCGTGCAGCTGGCTCACAACCTCCGCCGGGGCGCCTCCATGGAGCGGGCCTTTGAGCGCCCCAATGGCTCCACACACGGCACTGGCAAGGTCCGACCTCGTGGAGATGATGACGCGGCATGTGAACGTGGAGGCGTTCAAGCCGTGTTCGGCACCGACGATGAAGTACGCGTCGAGGGCTCGGGCGGCCGCGGGATCGGGGTCCTTGCCATTCAGCTGCTGCAGGAAGCCGCCCGCGAGTGAGAGCTTCTGGTTCGGAACCACCGGCTCGAGGCCTTGCCGCAAGCGGTGGAACGCTGCCAGTGCCGAGGGCGCGAAGGCGGTCAATTCCCTGGCCTGGTCGACGGTGGGTGGCCAGTGAGGCCGGCGCCACGCGCCCCAGACCGAGACCGCCGTGCGCAGCGCGTCCATCGGGTGGGTGTGGTTCGGCAGCTCCCTGAGGGCGCACATCACCGGCTCGGGGATCTGGGCCGGGGCCAGGCGCGCCGATTTGCGCCACTCGCCGGTCCAGAGAAGTTCGGTCACGCGGCCGTAGGTGCCACGCTCGACCAGCTGCCCGATCGGGTAGCCGCGGTAGAGGAGCTGGCCCTTCTCGCCGTCGACGAAGCCGATCGCGGTCTCGGCCGCGATGACGCCCTGCAATCCGGGCGAATACGGCCGATCGGAGATGGGTTTCGGCTCCGCTGCCTTCGGGGCGGCGGCTGCGTCCTTCGGCTGGGGGGACGCGGCGTTATCGATGTTGCTGGTCGTCATCGTCGCCCTCCTTGGGGCCTGCGCACGAACGGCGATCCCGGGGTCTGGAGTTCACAGCATGCCCCGGCTGACCGCAAATCAATTACTGGCATCGTACCGCGATCGTCGATACCGGCGCTGGTCGCGTCGAAATTCGTCCAGCCTGACGAAACGGGTAGGTCGTCGGCAGGCCGTACGACGCGCCCCACGGCGTGGATGCGGGTCCGTCGGAAGCCCTCAGCCGGCCGAACGGTGCCCGGCCGAACGGTGCCCGGCCGAACCCGGCCGAGCAGACGTCACGGGAATGGGCTACATGGTCGGGGCCTGGAGGAAGCCTCAGGAGTGACGGCCGCGCCGCCGCCGGTCGTCGCCTTCTAGGGCGTTGAGAATCAGCCGGATGGCTATGGCGCCGATGAACGCCACCAGCAACGCGCCCAGGAAGCCGCGCGTGCTGTCCATGTGGAGCTCCTCAGTGGCGAACCAACCGCCCAGCAGGCCGCCGAGGATGCCAACCGCCGTATTCGCGATGCAGCCGTCCGGGCCGCGATCCACGACCGCGCCTGAAAGGGCGCCGGCAATGAACCCCACGACGATCCAGCCGACTATGTCCATGTGAGGCATTGAGAGCTCCTGAAGGGCTGATGTGTCGAAGTCGGAGGCCCGGACTGGATCATATCGCCGTCCCGGCACGGGTCGGGTCGGCCGCAGGAACGATTTCCGACTCGGCCGCCAGGGTGACATCGGGTTGCCTGGGGTCGATACGCCGCCCATCCGCCCTCGGCGCGGAGGCATCTCCCCGAGAACGCGAAAGGCCGCCGGATCCCCGACGGCCTTTGTTCGCAGGGCTTGATGGATCAGATGGCGGCGTCCTTCCAGGCCGGCATTGTCTTCATGTAGGCCCGAGCCTTGCTGCGCGCGGCGTCGTACTCGAGGCCTTCCTGCCGCATCGTCCATTGAGTGAACCGCTCCAGGCGCTCCTCGGCGGCCGGCAGCTTGCCCTCCGGGGCGCAATAGCCGCAGTAGGGGATGGTCGGGTCGGCCAGGGCATGGTCCTCGGCTCCGGCCAGGGGCATGCCGCAGGACTCGCAGCTGACGGCAACTGTCATGTGTGGTTCCTTTCGGTCGCTGGAGCGTCCGGCCTGCGGCCGGGCGCGGGTGGGTTCGGGACATCGGCGGATGCGAGCAGCTCGAGGCCGCGGACGACGGTCGCTCGCTCCTCCGGAGACAGGGTGGCCATGACCTGGGCGATAAGGTCCGGCGCCAGGACCTGGCCGACCCGGGCGACGACGTCGCGGCCGGAATTGGTCAGCCAGACGAGGACTCGGCGCTCGTCCCTCTCGTCGCGGACGCGGGCGACCAGACCTTTGGCCTCGAGGCGTTGGAGCAACTCTGAAACGGAGTTGCGTCTCAGCCGCAGATGCTCGGCCTGCTCGCCGACGGTCAACGGGCCGCTCGCCGCCAGGTGCTGCAGCACCTCCAGCGCCCGCCGCGTTACGGGCAGATCTCCAGCGTGGAGCCGGTTGGCCCAGTGGTATCGCCGGTACACCTCCGGGAAGAGCCGGGCGACTCGGCCGGCGGCGGTGAGCGCGTCGCTGCCGTCCGACCCGGCGGCGGCCTGAGCGGCCGGAGCCGGAGGAGTCCTGGATCTGCTCGTGGCGATCATGTCGCAGCGATCATCTTCGGGGTTCGCGAGCCCGTCAACGGATCTGATCGATCGCTACGACCTATTCGGGCGGGGGGCCGCCGGCCTCGGACCTTCAACGCCAGGCGGGCAAGCGTGCCGCGCCGCAGGACAATCTCGGCCCTGGCGGCCCGAAGGCGGCGTCGCGGCGCATAGTGCTGCCTGAATGGGTGGGTCGCTGCCGCCCGGTCGCCGCTGGGAGGCTTCTGGCTTGGAGTCGAGGATGCATCGAGGTCGCTGGTTCCTCGTGGCCGTCGCCGTTGTCTTCGTCGGCACCGTGGAGGCGCTCAGCGACTCCGCCTTCGACGCGGTCCTGCCCTTCCCTCTTCACACGTTGCTCGCGGTTGCTGTCATGGCCGCCGTAGTGGGGACGGGGGCGGCGTACGCCTTCGGCCAGATAGACCGGCTGACTGGCGATCTACGCGAGCGCAACGCGATCCTCGAGTCGCGGAACGCGGTTCTGCGTGCCGTTTACGACGTCAGCCTGGCGGTCTCGGGGCAGGCGGACCCGGACAAGACCATCGCCTCGATAGTCGACCACTGCCGGTCGATGCTGCGCGTCGACGGCGCTCTGCTGGCACTGGATGGCCGCGCGGGCGAACTCCACCTGCGGGCCGCCAGCGCCGGTCCGGGGGTGCTGGTCGGGGAGGAGCCGGGCGTCGGGGTCATGGACGCGGAAGAGGACGACCTCGGCTGCTTCCTCCGGCAGGGCTACCAGATCCGGCTTTCGACGCCCGTGCGCCATGGCAACCAGCGGGTCGGGATGCTGGGAGTTGCTCTCGGATCGAACAGCAGGCGCCGATTCGAGCCGACTGAGATCGAGACCCTATCGGCCCTCGCGACCCAGGTCGGGCTGGCCATAGAGGCCCATCGGCTCCGGACCGAACTCCAGGCCCTGGCCGTCCAGGGCGAGAGGGAGCGGATCGCCCGCGAGATGCACGACGGCCTGGCCCAGGTCCTCGCATATGTCAACACCAAGTCGCAGGCCGTGGAGGAGATGCTCGCGACCGGGCGACCGGACGAGGCCCGGCGGCAGCTCGCCGAGCTTGCGACCGCGGCCCGATCTGTCTACGTTGACGTGCGCGAGGCGATCCTGAGCCTCTCCACACCGGTCGCGGACAGGGGCGTGGTTGCTGCGCTGGATGAGTACGCGGCCCTGTACGCTGAGTCCTCTAAGCTCGCGGTCCGGTTCCAGGCCAGTCGAGAGTCCAGAGAGGCGACCCTCTCCGCCGCGGCCCAGGCCGAGGTGTTCAGCATCGCCCGCGAAGCCCTGACCAACGTGCGGAAACACGCTCGCGCTCATCGCGTTGGGCTCGACCTGGCGATGGACGGTCCGGCTCTCGTTCTACGTATCGAGGACGACGGCGTCGGCTTCGAGGCGGACCTCCTGGCCTCCGGTCCGGAGCGCTGGCCGCACTTCGGCCTCGCCGGCATGCGCGAGCGAGCCGAATTGGTAGGCGGCCGAATCTCATGGCATAGCCGCCTCGGCGCCGGAACGGTCGTCGAACTGCGTGTTCCGGTAGGCGCGTCCTCGTGGAGCGGCCTACCTCTTGGTGTTGCCTCGTCCAGCGAGACGGATGGCCCGGCAACGCCCCACCAGGCGGTCCGATCGACCGCCCAAACTCGTTCGGAGGCAGACTGACCGCCATGAGAACTCTGCTCGTCGACGACCACGCCCTCTTCCGCGACGGCGTCGCGTCGCTGCTTCTCGCCTGGGGCCACGAGGTCGTGGGCCAAGCCGCCGACGGCGCCGAAGCCATCGACCTGGTCGACGAGACCTCGCCCGAAGTCGTGCTGATGGACGTTCGGATGCCGAATGTCTCCGGGCTGGAGGCAACGGCCCAGATCAAGCAGCGCCATCCGGAAGTCGCAATCGTCATGCTGACCGTCAGCGAGGAAGAGGCCGACCTGTTCCGCGCCATCAAGGCGGGCGCGCAGGGGTATCTACTCAAGAACCTCGAGGCTCCCCAGTTGCGGTCGATGCTCGAGGGAGTGGCAAGGGGCGAGCCGGCTATCACCCCGGCTACCGCCGCCCGGATCATCGACGAGTTCTTGCGGACTCCTGGTGTCAGCCCTCAGGCAAGCCAGCGTCTGACGGATCGTGAGCTGGAAGTTCTCAAGCACGTCACCGCCGGACTGCGCAACCGCGAGATCGCCGTGGAGCTCGGCATCAGCGAGAACACCGTCAAGTTCCACCTCAAGAACATCGTCGAGAAGCTGCACGCCCAGAACCGCGCCGAGCTGGCCGCCCGCGCGGTGCGCGAGGGCCTCGTGCCGGACCCGCCTCGCGAGCTTGGTGCCAGCCACGACCGGAGCCACAGCGACATTCCGTACCGGCACCGCTGAAGGCGTCGCTCCCGACCCGCGCCAATTGAGGTAGCGAGCCCGGGCTACCTTGTCGAGTAGGACGTTCCTTTCCTACGGCACATGTCGACGACATGCCCGCGCGCCATCCTCGGACGGAGGAATCCGCACGGCCGAGGCGCCCAATGGGCTATCGGATACAGATCGAGAACGGCGGCTGTCTGAACTGCGGCGTCTGCATGGATGTCTGCCCGGTTCAGGCATTGGACATGAGCCGGCCCCAACGTCCCGGCGTCGAAGGCTCCGGCAAGTTCGGACGACCGTTCGACTGGATGATGGAGTTTCCCGTCCAGGTGGGCGAGTGCATCGGCTGTGGCATATGCGTCCGCGAGTGCCCGACCCATGTTGTGAACCTGGACAGCCTGCCCGGGGCGACGCCCCTTGTGGCGCGCCAGGGTCCGGTCAACCGGCCCGCGGACCCGGCCCCCGCCTGGCAGCCGCTCGGCGACGTCACTCGTGAGTCGTTGAAGCCGGCGCGTGTGTCGCCATGGGGAGATCTCTTCCAGTGGCGGACCAGCGAGCGGCCCCAGGACTGGCAGGTCTGGCGGTCGATGGTGGCAGATTCGCGTGTCGACCCGATTGCTCCCTGCCAGGAAGCATGCCCTGCCGGAACCGACGCCGGACGGTACGTCGGCCTGATCGGCCAGGGCCGCTACGACGAGGCTTACGCGGTTGCCGCCGAAGTCAATCCTTTCCCGTCGGTGTGCGGCTGGATCTGCACGGCCCCGTGCGAGTCGGCCTGCCGCCGCGGCACCCTGGACGAGCCGATCGCCATCCGGCGCCTCAAGCGCTTCGCCGCCGAACAGGGCAAGCTGCCCCCGGTTGCGCCACCGCAGAACAAGCGCGGTGAAACGGTCGCCATCGTCGGCGGCGGACCGGCCGGCATGTCGGCCGCCTACTATCTCGCCCGGCTCGGGTACACCGTGACCGTGATGGAAGCGATGCCGGTCCCGGGCGGAATGATGGCCATCGGCATTCCCGAGTACCGCTTGCCGCGCGAGGTCCTGCGCCAGGAGATCGATCGGATCGTGGGCCTCGGTGTCGAGCTGAAGCTCGACAGCGCCATGGGCCGCGACTTCACTCTGGACGATCTCGAAGCCAAGTACGACGCCATCTTCCTGGCCACCGGCGCGTCCCGTAGCCGGAACCTCGGCGTCCCGGGCGACAACTTGCCGGGCGTCGTGCCGGCAACGCTCTTCCTCAAGCAGGTCAACCTCGGCGAGAAGCCCGTTCTGAAGGGCCCGGTCGTTGTTGTCGGCGGAGGCAGCACGGCGATGGACGCGGCCCGGTCCGCGCTCCGGTCCGGCGCGTCGTCGGTGTTCGTGCTCTACCGCCGCGGCCGAGCGGAAATGCCGGCCCAGGCCGAAGAGGTCGAGGCGGCCGAACACGAAGGCGTCAACGTCGTCCTCGAGGCGGCCGTCGTCGAAGTCAAGGGCACCGCCAACGGTGTCGCATCGGTCAAGTACATGAGCCAGCGGCCGACCGGGAAGTTCGAGGGCGGGCGAGCCGTCTACGAGCCCATCCCGGGCAGCGACCGCGTCATCGACGCCACCTCGGTTCTCGTGGCCGTCGGCGAGGAGCCGGACCCGTCGATCCTTCCCGCCGGGGCCGGCATCGAGACCAGCGGCTTCTCGGGCATCGTCGCCGACGCCGGGATGGCCACCGGCCGCAAGGGCGTCTTCGCCGGCGGCGACGTCGTCTCCGGAGCGAAGACGATCATCCACGCCGTCGGGGCAGGTCGCCGCGCCGCCGGTTCCATCCACGAATACCTCTCAGGCAGCAAGAACGGCGAGGCCGAGATCATGGCCATGGTCCGGGTGCCGAAGGGCCCCGAGCCTGTCCTGACGGTCGATCTCGACACGCGGCCACGAGTCGGGATGGAGTTGCCGGCGTATCAGCCGGGCTCCTTCGCGGCCACTCAGCCGAGCCTCCAGCCGGCCGCGGCAAAGGCAGAGGCGTCGCGCTGCTTCCGGTGCGATGCGGTATACCGCTGCGAGACCGTCCACGTCCAATCGGGGCGCGGGCCCAAAGACGGCCCCGGCGCTCAACCCCACACACCGGCGCCCGCGGTTGGTGGCCGGCCCAATCTCGCCGGGCCGGCGAGCACTCCACCGTCGATCTCAGGAGGTCGCGACTGATGGATTCCGCCGCATTCGATGCAGCTGAGGCGTTCGTCGAAGGGACGATAGCCGCAGCCCTCGTGGCCCTGTGGCTGCTGGCAGTGGCCCTGCACCTTGCCCGGCCCTACATGCTCGCGCTGACGCGCAAGTTCACCCTGCGGCTCGGTGCCGACCTGTGGTGGACGATCTACGTCGCGATGCGAGACATCTTTCTGCTCCAGGTATTCCTGGGCAGCTTCATCTTCTTCTATCCCGACGTTGTCGGCGGAAACGACCTCCCCATCACCGGTGGGCTGGCGGCCGCGTGCGCGTTCGCGGTTCTGCTGCTCAAGCTGATGACCAATGGAGACGCCGACAAGCGCAGCTTCCAGGCGCAGACCTTCCTGCTCGGGCTCGGCGCCACACTCTATCTGGTGCCGTACCTCCTCGGTTCTCAGGCCACCACCGTCGGCAGCAGCATCTCGGACCAGCTGGCCGCCATCTTTGTCAGCTCCCAGAACCCGACGATCGCCCTGGCGCTCTGCTACCTCTCGGCGTTCCTCGTCGGAGCCATGGGCCTGATCGCCGTCGCCTACAACCTCCGCCTTGCCTCGCCCGAGCCGCGCAAGGCCGAAGCCGGTGCTGTTAGCCAGCCCTCGGCGCAGAGCTAGGAGATCACGATGGATGAGACCCAGGCCCTGGTCACCGGCTCGCAGTACTGGCTGCTCCTGTCGATCGCGGCGGTGCTGCCGATCCTTTGGGCCTTCACGCTTTCACTCCACTTCGCCCGCCCGTACGTCATCCGCTACCTTCAGGGCCTGACCCTGCGGTTCGGCGGCGACGTGTGGTGGCTCAGCTACGTCCTGATGCGCGATGGGTTGCTGGTCGTGACCTTCGCCCTCAGCGTCGTGTTCCTCTTCCCCAACGTCTACATGAGCGCCGATCTGGGCGTACCTATCACGGCTCCGGTGGCGGCGCTGGTGCTCTTCTGGGCGCTGCTGGCCAAGCTGACCGGGGATTCGGACGACGATCCCCGGACCTTCCGGATCGTCTCGGTCCTCCTGGTCGTCGCGTCGATGTTCTACATCATCCCCCAGGTCTACGGCGTCGAAGCCGGCGACCAGGTTGACTCGCTCAACGCGATTTCCACGAGCCTGGGCGGGATCCCGGCCGCTCTCGTCAGCGGTGCGAACCCGGACGTGTCGTACCCGATCCTCAACCTCAGCCTGGCCGGCTTTGCCGTGACCGGCGCGATCATCTTCGTATGGTTCATGCGCAAGACGAAGTTCGAGGCCGCCGACATCGCGTAACGCCGGCCTCCGGGCCCCGTCACTCGCCAGGACCGCCTCTCTTCGGAGGGGCGGTCCTTCGATTCCGCGGGTACGGCGGCAGCGTCCGACTAGCTGGGCCAGCCGCCCGAGCGGAGCACGACCCGGACGGAAATGCCCGAACCGTGCCGCGCGGTTGCCCCAATCTAGCCAGATCCGAACCGGGGTAGTACGAGGCGGGATCGTGGGGCCGGAACCCGGGCATTGGGGCTCGAACCGACCCGGCCCACGCTCCGCTGAACGTGGGGCGTGGCCATTCGAGCGTCCTGGCGCGGCGTCGAACGAGTTGGAACCCGCCTGCTACTACCCGGATTCGTATATGGCCAAGATGCCACGCTCAGGCTGGAGCCACGCCCGTGCCGGAGCCACGCCCCTGCCGGAGCCACGATCCTGCCGGAGTGGCGCCCGCGAGTGGCGCCCGTGCCGGATCCACGCCCCGGCTTGAGCCACGCCACCGCCGGAGCCGTCGCGGCGGGAGGGACGTTCTACCCGCGCAACTCGCTGGGGACTCGGGCCGCCGCGGCCGTGTCCACGATCCAGACCGCCCCGGGCCGGCGCGTCCGCTGGACCGGCCAGCGGCGGTCGTCGCGGATCTCCGCGAAGACGTGGCCGAGCGCCTCGGCCTTCCTGGTCCCCCAGGTTGCCACGAGGACCGGCGCGGCATCGAGCAGCCGCGGGTTGATCGTGACGCGCGGCAGGTGCGGGCCGATGTGCGAGGGCGCCGGGATGCCAAACGTCCAGGCCATGCTGTCGAGAGCGGGGGAGTTCGGGAAGACAGACAGGACGTGGCCGTCGTCGCCGACACCGACGAGGATCAGGTCGAACCTGGGCCAGTTGCCGTCGACCAGGGGAAGCTGCGCCCCCAGCTCCTCGGCGTACCGCTCGGCGCACCAGCGGTTGTCGTGCAAGCCGGCCAGGGCGAGGTCGGTCGGGATAGGGTGGATATTCGACGAGGGAATCGGGGCGCCGCCGGTCGAGCCGTCTCCACCGAGCAGTACCTCGTCGAACGACGCCACGCATGACTCCGGATGGCCCCGCGGGACGAACCGGTCGTCACCCCACCAGAAATGGACCTGCGGCCACGGGATCGCGTCGACCAGCGGGGCCCGACCCAGACAGCGGTAGATGGGCGCCGGGGTGTTCCCGCCGGTGGTGCAGAAGTCGGCCCGACCCCTCCGCTCGACGGCGGCGATCAGGGCGGATGCGATCCGATCCGCGGCCACGCCGGCGGCCTCCTCGACGCTCGCGGCGACCACCAGTTCAGGCTCGCCCTGGTTCGGTGTGGAAAGCGCCGACGTGGCCCGGCCGAAGTGCAGCTCAGGCGGCGGCGAGAAGTCCGGGTCGTGCTCAGTCACAGTCCTTGCTCCTGGGTTCGGTGCTCATTCGACCATGACCGCCGGACACGGGCCTCCGGGCCTGCCTCGCTGCCCAGCAGGCGATGGGCCATTACTCGCGTCTGGACGGCAACCGGGTCCGGGGCGCCTTCTTCGACGGCTCGACCGAGCAGGTCGATGTCGGTCAGGCGAGGGGCCACGTAGACGCGGCGGACACGATCCCGGCCGTTGTCGCGGACCAGGACCTCAACCGTTCGGTTTCCCGCATGGACGCTGCCGACGAGTTCCGCGCCTCTGAGCCGCGAGGCGATCTCGACGCGCACGGTGGAGCCGGGTCCGAGGTCGGACGCGGCCGGCCGGAGGACGACTCCGACCTCGTGATCCTTCTGGCGGAGAGTTGCCACCCGCAGGCCGCCCTCCTGGCGCCGGATCTGCTCGACGACGCTCATGCCCAGCCGCGAGGCCAGCCAGGCAACGTGGTACAGAGGCCTGACCACGTTGGTCGTCCCGTCGGGGTCTCCGGGCGTCGTGGCGGCGTACTCCACCTCGATGCGCCGAACGGCGCCCAGATGCGGCCGCAGATCGGGCAGGTCGTAGACCGAGGCCAGGGCCTCCCGCCAGCGGGCCTGGCGCAGCAGGGCCCAGTCGACGACTACCAGGTGGTGTGCCGCGGCCACCGAGGCGAGCTGGCCCAGGAAGGCGAGGCCGTTGCCGGACCAGGCCGAGCCGTCGACAATGAGCCGGTCGGCTATCGGCAGCAGGCGGTCGGCCCGGTGCGAGCCGAATGGCGGATCGGTCGGCCACCACAGGGCCACGGGCAGATCGTGGAGGAGCAGCGGGACGATGATCGAGGCCAGATGGCGGCTCGTCTCTCCGTGAGCGGTCACGTAGATCGTCTCGGCACCCGTCTCCGCCCGGCCACCGCCGACCCCCGTTGACAGGGCTTCGATGCGGGCTTCGATGCGGGCCGGGCCGTCCGGATCGGCGGCCGAGAGGATCAACGACCTCGATGCGTGGCGGTTGGCCGTAGCCGCGATCGTCGCCGCACAGGCCTCGGCGGTCTCTTCGTCACCGGCCATGACTACCAGGTTGAGCACGCTCGTCCGGGCCGCCACGTGGTGGCCGCCGGCGTCGCTCGACTCCCGGGCCGCCGCCAGGGCCGCTGCGGCACGAGCCGCGGCTTCCGCCTGGGCGGCAACGAGCGCAGCCTCGGCCTTCGCCGCCTCTGCCCGAGCGACCGCGGCGTGAGCCCACAGCTTGCCCAGCTGGTCCTCGATCTCGGGGACGGAGCGAGCCACCGGCCGGGCCGGCATCAGATCCTTCGCCACCGTCGGCCGTCCCGCTCCAGCAGTTCGTCGGCCGTCTCGGGCCCCCAGGAGCCTGCGGCGTAGTTCGGGAAGTGCGGCGCGGCCGACTCCGCCCAGGCGTTGATGATCGGGGTCACCACGGACCAGGCCGCCTCGACCTCGTCCGCTCGAGTGAACAGCGAAGCGTCGCCGAGCAGGGCGTCCAGGATCAGCGTCTCGTATGCGTCGGGCGAATCAACCACGAACGAAGTGTCGTACGCGAAGTCCATGTTGACCGACCTGACGTCGAGGCCGAGACCGGGCACCTTGGCCGCGAAGCGGAGCATGATGCCCTCGTCGGGCTGGATGCGCATGGCCAGCACATTCGGGGCGGGATCGCCCGTCGATTCGCGGAAGAGGCGCAGCGGCACGTCCTTGAACTGGATCGCGATCTCCGTGGCCCTCTTGGGCAGCCGCTTGCCGGCGCGGAGATAGAACGGGACGCCGCTCCATCGCCAGTCGTCGATCGTGAAGCGGCCGGCGACGTACGTCTCCGTCTCCGACTCGGGTTCGACCTCGGGCTCCTGACGGTAAGCGGGCGCCGGTTCGCCGCCGACCCAGCCCGAGCCGTACTGGCCGCGAACCACGTTGCGGCGGACCTGGTCCGCATCGGGCGTGGCGATGGCCCGCAGAACCTGCAGCTTCTGGTCTCGCAGGGCGTCGGCCTGGAAGGACGACGGCGGCTCCATCGCGACGAGGGTCATGAGCTGGAGCAGGTGATTCTGGAGTATGTCGCGGCTGGCGCCCGTTTCCTCGTAGAAGGCGCCGCGGCTCTCCACCCCGATCGATTCGGCCACCGTGATCTGGACGTGGTCGACGTAGCTCCGATTCCAGACCGGCTCGAAGATGCCGTTGCCGAACCGGAACACCAGCAGGTTCCGGACGGTCTCCTTGCCCAGGTAGTGATCGATGCGGTAGACCTGCGACTCCCGGAATACCTTGTTGACCTCGTGGTTGAGAAGGCGAGCCGATTCGAGGTTGCGGCCGAACGGCTTTTCCACGATCAGCCGCCGCCAGCCGCCCCCGCGCATCTCATGGTCGAGGCCGACCCGGCCGAGCTGACGCACGATTTCGGTGACCTGGGATGGCTGCGTCGCCAGGTAGTACAGCCTGTTGCCGGCCGTGCCATTTTGGGCGTCCAGCTCGTCCAGCTTCGCGGCAAGCCGGTCGAAACCGGCATCGTCGGCAAAGTCGAGCCGCTGGTAGGTGATCCGACTGGCCAGCTCGGCCCACGCGGCTTCGTCGATCGGCTGGACTCGCGAGAACTTCTCGACCGACGCTCGCACCTCGGCCGCGAAGCTCTCGTTCGTGTACGGGCGCCGGGCAACGGCCACGATGCTGAACTCGCTCGGCAGCAGGTTCGTTCGCCACAGCTGGTAGATGGCCGGGATTACCTTGCGGTGGGCGAGGTCGCCGGTGGCGCCGAAGAGCACGAAGGCGCATGGATCGGGCACTCGCTCGAGGCGGAGGCCCTGTCGTAGCGGGTTCGTGTCGGCGTCTGGCCTGCTTCGGCGGCGCGCGAGTGTTGCCGCCTCCCTCAGCTGAAGGGCGGTTCGAGCGGGCGGCGGTGGAGCCAAGACGCGGCTTGGGCTCATCGGGCGAGCCTGTCGGGGCGGGAGACGCGCATGGCTACTCGGTCCTCACGGGGTGGCCGCTGAACTCGCTCCGGAGCGCGGCCAGGACCTTGGCCTGATAGCTATCGTCCTGCCTCGATCGAAACCTGTTCAACAAGCTGAACGTGATTACGGGCGCCGGGACGTCCTTGTCGATGGCCTCCTGCACAGTCCACCGGCCCTCGCCGGAGTCGGCGACCCAGCCCTTGACGTGGGCCAGGTCCTGATCCTGCGACAAAGCCGAGACGGCGAGTTCGAGCAGCCACGACCGGACCACCGAGCCATGCGTCCACAGGTCGGCGATGCCGGCCAGGTCCAGCTTGTAGTCGGACGCGTGGAGGATTTCGAAGCCTTCGGCATAGGACTGCATCAGCCCGTACTCGATGCCGTTGTGAACCATCTTGACGTAGTGGCCGGCGCCGGGGCCGCCGGCATGGAGATATCCGCCTTCGGGCGCAAGCGACCGGAAGATCGGCTCGAGGCGCTTCACCGGCTCGGGTTCCCCGCCGACCATCAGGCAGTAGCCGATTTTGAGGCCCAACGCCGCACCGGAGACGCCGGCGTCGATGAAGCTCACACCTCGCGCCGCGGCCCTGGTGTGCCTCCTGACGCTGTCGTGGAAGTTGCTGTTGCCGCCGTCGACGATAGCGTCGCCGGGATCGAGAACCTTGAGCAGCTCCTCGATCATCGACTCGGTGGCATCTCCGGACGGGACCATGACCCAGATCGAACGTGGCTTCTGGAGCCTGGCGACAAGCTCGGCGAGGGAGAAGGCGCCCTCGGCGCCCTCGGTCATGATCTCCCGCGTCTTCTCGGACGTGCGGTTGTAGGCAACAACTCGGTGATTGTCCAGGAGCAGGCGCCGGACCATGTTAGCCCCCATCCGGCCGAGCCCGACGAAGCCGAGGTCCATGGCGTCATGCCTCCTTGAGGGCCGCGGCGAGGGCCCGCGCCAGGGCCGCCAGACCCGCGTCCGCGTCCCGGCCCAGGTTGACCCGGAGTATCGGCAGGTCGTGGGAGACGATGGTCTGGGCGTCGCCGATCGCCTGGGCGTCGATCAGCTGGCCGAACGTGTACGCCTGGCCCGGAATGGCCCGGTCTTCCGGGTGTTCGGCGATCAGCTGCAGGAACCAGCCGATCGGGGCGCCGCCCTTGTGGAGCTGCCCGGTGGAGTGGAGGAACCGTGGCCCGTAGCCGACCGTCGTGGCTCGCCTGGTCGTGTCGCGGAGTAAGGTCCGGATTCCGGCCAGGGCCGCGTCGCGGGCCGGAGTCTGGGCGACGTAGGCCTGGATCGAGGCGTAGCCGTTCGGCTTGAGCTTGCCGAGGTGGGCCTTCAGCGCCGCGGTCAGAGCGGCCGAGTCTTCGGCGTGGACGGCCGTGTCGTCGTGGCCCGGGCCCTTACCGGATTCGAACGTGGCGATCACGGCGCGGGTGTTGACCTTCGCCTCTTCGACGTTCGGCTGGTCGAACGGGTCGATTCCGAGGACGGCTCCGGCCAGGGCGGTAGCCACCTCCCAGCGCACGAACTCGGCGCCGAGCTCGATCTTCGAGCCGACCTTGATGCGTATGACCGGGTGGCCCGCTCCGGCCAGTTCGGCCAGCCGGGCCTCGACGTTCGAGTCGGTGGTGTGATTCGGACCGACCGATCCGTCCAGGGTGATGCGGACGAAGACACGGTCGTCGCCGTACGCCTCCGCCCCGGCCAGGTGCTCGCCATCGACCGGCACGACGCCGACGCCCCGCCCGTCGGCGGAGCCGATTGGCGCCTTGCCCGTGGACTCGGCGATGAGCTGCTCGACCCAGGGCCCGAAGGCGGCCAGCTCGCGGTCGATGACGAAGGTCAGCTTGTCGCGGCCCTCTTTGGCGAAGGCGCCCATGGCCAGGCCGAGAGCGAGGCCGGGGTTCTTCGCCGGATCGGAGACGCCGCAGGCCGTGACCATCGCCCTGGCCTTCTCCAGGAGCTCCTCGAGGTCTATGCCCAGCAGAGCCCCGGGCACGAGCCCGACGTAGGTCAGGGCCGAGTACCGGCCGCCGACGTCCGGCGGGTTGAGGAACAGCTCACGCAGCCTGTCGTGGTGGGGGATGGCGCGGAGACTCGCGTCCGGATCCGTTATCGCGGCCATGAAGTCGCCCGGCTGAGTGGGCCGGCCGATCCCGGCCTCTTCCAGGGCGATCGAGGTCCGCTCCCACTGGTACGCCTGGAATGACAGCGACTCGGCCGTCGTTCCGGACTTGGTTGAGACGATGAAGAGGGTCGCCGTGGGTTGCAGGTCGTCCAGCGTGGCGGCGACCGCGGCCGGGTCTGTGGAATCGAGGACCCGCACCGGGATGCCGTCCTCGGACGGACCGAACACATCGGAAAGCAGGGCGGGCGCCAGGCTGCTGCCGCCCATCCCGCCCAGCACGGCCGTCGTGAACCCTTCTTCGCGGACTTCGGTCGCGAACGCCTTCAGTTCGGCGGTCTCGTCGGCAAAATGGAACGGCGCCTCGAGCCAGCCCAGCCGCGTGGCGATGGCGCGCTGGACGACGTCCTTGTCCGACCACACCGAGGGGTCGCGGCGGCCGACGGCGCGATCGGCCCAGTTCTCCTTGACCGCGCGGTCGCGTGCCGTCGCCAGGGCCGCTTCGAGTTTGGGGTCGCTGAGCGTGAGGTGGAGGTCGAGCGATCCGGCGTCGGTTCTGTCCGTCATTGCGGTGGCCTCTTTGACTGGTAGAGCATGGCTGGAATCGGCAGTTGCCGGCTAGCGGAGCTTTGGCCCGGCAGGCCCGGACAGATTCATTCGCGCGGCCTCCTCTTCCATTGCGCGGACCTTGCCGACGCGTCGGAGGTGGCGCGGCGCTCCGCTGAACGTTGCGGCGAGGAAGCTCTCCGCGCACGAAACGGCGGTCTCGATACCGATCACCCGGGCACCGAGCGCGAGCACGTTCATGTCGTCGTGCTCGACGCCCTGACCGGCGGAGTAATAGTCGTGGGCGAGGCCGGCCCGTATCCCCGGCAGCTTGGACGCCGCGATCGAGGCCCCGACGCCGCTGCCGCAGATCAGGATGCCGCGGTCGGCCCGACCCTCGAGGATGGCCAGGCCGAGGGCCCGGGCATAGTCCGGGTAGTCGTCGTCCGGATTGGAACCATCGCCGCCGAGGTCGATCAACTCGTGGCCGAGGGGCGCCAGGCGAGTAATCAGTTCGTCCTTCAGTTCATAGCCGGCGTGGTCGCCGGCTAATGCGATACGCATCTCGCGCTTCCTCTCAGCAGGCTTCCGGGCCGGGCTCGAGGGTCGCTACGCGGCCGCTGAGCCCGTCACGCACGACCTTGCGGCCTATCTCGGCGACTCGATCGACACTGAAGCCGAAGTGGGCCAGGATCTCGTCGCCGGGCGCGGACGCTCCGAAATGGTCGATCCCGATGATCGCACCCTCGTCGCCGGCGTAGGCTTCCCAGCCAAACGACACGAGCGCCTCGACGGTGACTCTCTTGCGGGCGGCCCTGGGCAAAACCGACTCGTGATAGGCGCGGTCCTGTGCGTCGAACCTTTCCCAGCATGGCAGGCTCACCACGCGGGTGCGGATGCCCTCCTTCTCGAGTGCCTCGGCGGCGCCGGCCGCGAGTTGCAGCTCGGAGCCCGTGGCGATGATGATCAGGTCGGGGTGCGTGGCATCGCCGGAGGCGTCGCGGAGGACATAGCCGCCGCGAGCGACTCCGTCCCTGGCCAGCTCGGCGGTGCCGGCCAGGATGGGGAGCTTCTGGCGAGAGAGCGCGAGGGCAGTGGGTCCGTCCGCCCGCTCAACTGCACAGCGCCAGGCCGCTGCCGTTTCGTTGCCGTCGCCGGGCCGGATCACGTGCAGGTTCGGCATGGCCCGCAGGGCCGCCACGTGCTCGACCGGCTGGTGAGTGGGGCCGTCCTCGCCGAGGGCGACCGAGTCGTGGGTCCAGACGTAGACGACCTGCCGGCAGGAGAGCGCGGCGAGCCGCACCGAACCGCGCATGTAGTCGCTGAACGTGAGGAAGGTACCCGCGTAAGGGATGAACCCGCCGTACAGGCTGATGCCGTTGGCGATGCCGCCCATCGCGTGCTCGCGGACACCGAAGCGGATGTTCCGGCCCGCGGGGTTCCCGGCCTCGAACAGTCCGCCGCCGCCGACGTCCGTCAAGTTGGATTCGGACAGGTCGGCGGCGCCGCCGAAGAGCTCCGGCAGCCGAGGTGCCAGGGCGTTGATCGCTTCCTGGCTGGCCTTGCGCGTCGGCACGCCGTCGGCGAGGCCATAGGTCTTGAGCCCGGAGTCCCAGCCGTCCGCCAGCCTGCCGTCCCAGCGTCGCTTCAACTCTGCGGCCTCGGCCGGAAATGCGGTGGCGTAGGCCGCGAGCCGGTCGCGCCACTCGGCCAGCAGCTTCTCGCCGGCCGGCACGGCTGCGCGGAAGTGGCCGAGAGCGGCGTCCGGGACGAAGAAGTGCTTGTCCGGATCCCAGCCGTAGGCGATCTTGGCGCCCCGGACTTCATCCTCGCCGAGCGGCGAGCCGTGGGCCTTCTGGCTGTCGTGCTTCGTCGGCGCCCCAAAGCCGATGTGGGTCCGCACGGCGATCAGGCTGGGTCGCTCGTCGGCCTGGGCCACGGAGATTGCCGCCCCGATGGCCTGGACGTCGTTGCCGTCCTCGACCCGCTGGGTGTGCCAGCGGTAGGCGTCGAACCGGTCGACGACGCTCTCAGAGAAGGCCATGCCGGTGGGGCCGTCGAGCTGGATGTCGTTGTCGTCGTAGAGGAAGACAAGCTTTCCCAGTCGTAGATGACCGGCCAGTGAGGCCGCCTCGGCGGAGATGCCTTCCTGGATGTCACCGTCGGAGCAGATCGAGTAGATGAAGTGGTCGATCAGCTTGTGGCCCGGCCGGTTGAACTCGGCGGCCAGGTGCTCCTGGGCGATGGCCATGCCCACGGCGTTGGCGAAGCCCTGGCCGAGCGGGCCGGTGGTCGCTTCGACGCCGGCGGTGAGGCCGTGCTCCGGGTGGCCCGGGGTGAGCGAAGCCCACTGGCGGAACGACTGCAGGTCTTCCAGCGTCAGCCCGTAGCCGGTCAGATACAGCATCGAGTAGAGCAGCATGCTGGCGTGGCCGGCGGACAGGACGAACCGGTCGCGGTTCGGCCACTTGGGTTCGGTGGGCGCGTGGCGCATGAACCTGGTCCAGAGCGTGTAGGCCATGGGGGCCATGCCCATCGGGGCTCCGGGATGGCCGGAGTTGGCCTTCTGGACGGCGTCCATGGAGATCGTGCGAATCGTGTCTATCGCCAGCTGGTCGAGGTTCTCGGCCACGTCCGTCATGTGTTCCGCAGCTCCTATTGGCGGCGCTATCGCTCGGTGCGCCGATTCCGCGGTCGGGACGGCGCCACCTGGGGTCGCAGGCGCGCATACCCGAACAATCCACCGTCTCGATCGAAGTCCCAGTCGGAGCCGGGAAGCCCGGCCGGGCGTCGTGACTCGAGGTGGGCACAAAAGGGCAGACTCGGTGGGATCGACACTTCAGGCCCGATTACGACACCATTCTACGGCCCGCGGCGCACACACCGGATCGGGCAAAGCCAAATGATCCGACCGCGTTCCGAATCATGGAAGGTTGCGGGCTCGGAGTGGGCTGGTACACTCGACAGCGGGCGGCGTCCATACCTGCGGGTTGAGTTGCGCCGACCGACAACTGGTTAGCCGGCGGTCTCGTCCAGGGGTCGGCACAGTACGAGGAAGCGACATGCGGATCTACGACGGCAGTCCGCGGCAGAACTACGAAGAAGTGCTGCGATCGATCGGCGCCTTCCTCGACCAGCGCGGTATGCGCGAGGTCATGCTCGTCGAGGCGCCCGACGGCTTCATCGTGCAAGGACTCGTGGTCGAAACCTCTTCGGCGGGAGCGTGGTCGGAACACGTCGGCCAGCAGGCCAAGGAGACGTTCACCTTCCTGGACGACGACATCGCCCGCTTCATGGAAGAGGGTGAGGCCAGGCGGGACAATGAGCACCGGGCCGTCACCTGGGGCCAGGCGGGCTACTATGAAGCCGCGTTCCGTGTCGTCGGCCGCTATGTGGACGAACAGAAGCCACGCGACATCTTTTTCTTCGAGCAGGACGGGGCCTTCGTGCTCCGCCTTCTGATAGGGACGACGACCGGCAGCCGGCACGCCATTGCGGAATTCATGCGAGACGAGGTCGAGGCGATGATCGCCCAGGCCCCAGACCTTCGAGGTCAGAAGACAAAGCCCGGAGCCTGAGGCCCGGTGGCGTCGGCTGGTGGGTAGAGAGGTAGGACGATGAAACTGGTGAAGATTCTGGCGGCGTTCCTGCTGGTGATGGTCGCCGCGCTGGTCGTCATTCCACTTCTCGTGCTTGCCGGGCTGTTCGTCTGGCTGAAGCTGACCGAGGAGGGCGACGAGGAGTCGCTCGAACTCGACCAGGAAAACGTGTAGCCCTTCCCACGCTCCCAGGAGGTCGCCCGGGCCGCGAGGTCCGGGCGATTGCTTATCCGGCTATGACAAACCAGCTGCCCGCATCGCGCGCGCCGGGGCTCGAGGCCGCCGGTGGAGACCTCGCCCTGGCGGGGGCGCTGGCCGCCGGCCCGCTCGCGCGTACGGTCCCAACTCCGCGGGCCCGCCATCTCGCCGAAATCGCAATCGTGCTCGTGGTGCTCTCCTGGGGCGCCAACATCGTCGCCGTCAAGGCCATCCTGGCCGACGTTCCGCCGGTGCTCTTCGCTTTCGCCCGGTTCGGGACTGCGTTTGTCGTTCTTCTGTCCCTGCTCCGCTGGCGCGAGGGCAGCGTTGGCCTGCCGCGCCGCGACGTCGTGCCCATGCTTCTGCTCGGCCTGGCCGGTTTCGGGCTGTACCAGGACCTGTGGGCGACGGCGCTCGGACAGACGACCGCGTCCAACTCGGCTCTCATCACGGCGGCCACGCCTATGTCGACGATGCTTATCGCGGCCGCGATCGGTTCGGACACCCTCTCCCTACCGAAGGTTCTCGGGGCGATCATCGCCCTCTCCGGGGCAGTCGCGGTGGTCGTGGCCACGCACGGCATCGGGCTGTCGGGCGCATCGGCGGGCGACTTGATGAC
Source organism: uncultured Chloroflexia bacterium (assembly GCA_963789725.1). Taxonomy (GTDB): domain Bacteria; phylum Chloroflexota; class Limnocylindria; order Limnocylindrales; family CSP1-4; genus Fen-1039. The sequence goes on along the minus strand of CAWBLU010000003.1, from coordinate 1,789,731 downwards.
ATTCGCGGCGACGATCTGCTGGGGCGGCTACGTCGCCTTCGGCGCGCCGGTGCTTCGTCGCCACTCGCCCCTGCGAACGGCCACCTGGGCGATCGGGCTGGGCTGCCTGGGGATGCTGCCGCTCGCGCTGTTGCAGGCCAGCACCTTCGACGTGTCCAGGATCAATGCCGGTTCGGTCGGCATCTTCCTGTTCTCTGCCTTGCTGGTGGCGGCCGTCGGCAACGTGCTGATGTTCGAGGCGGTTAAGGTCCTGGGGCCGGCCCGGGCGATGCTTTTCCAGTTCCTGGTGCCGGCCTTTGCGGTGATCCTGGCCGCCCTGCTGCTGGGCGAGTCGATCGTCATGGCCCAGATCCTCGGCGGTCTGGTGATCGTCGCCGGCATCCTGGTTTCCAGGCTGGGCTCGGTGGCCGTCAGGCGCTGACCCGCCGCCGCCGGTATCCTCTGCCGAATGTCGAGCGCCAATCCAGGCTCCGAACGGGCCCCCGCCCCGAACGCCCCTGCCGCCGCCCTTCCCACTGCCATTCCCGTCCCGCCGCTCCAGCCTGGGCAGCCGCCGCTGGCCATCCTGGTGGACTACGACGGAACGATCGCCCAAACAGACGTCGCCGACAAGATCCTCTTGAGGTTCCTCGGTGAGCAGTACGAGGTGGACGACGCCGCCTACACAGCGGGCCTGGTCGGAAGCAGGACGCTCTACACCAGCGAGGTGAAGTTCCTACCCGGGACCCCGGACGAGGTCTCCGCACTGGCCGCAGATCAGCCGCTCGACCCGACATTCGCCCCGTTTGTCGCGATGGCCCTCGGGTTGGGCGTCCCGGTCGAAGTCGTCAGCGACGGTTTCGGCTTCTACATCGAACCAGCTCTGGCTCGTCTGGGCGTTCCCAAGATCCCGGTCGTAGCCGCCCGTACGATCTTCGACGGTCAGAGTGCTTCGATGGAGTTTCCGTTCGGACATCCAGACTGCCTGGTCTGCGGGACCTGCAAGCGCCAGCGCGTTCTGGCCCACCAGGCCGCCGGCCGAACGGTTGTCCTGGTGGGAGACGGGGCAAGCGACTTCTACGCCGCCGCCTTTTCAGACCTGATCTTCGCCAAGCCGCCCCTCATCGATCTTTGCCGGGCGAATGCTTGGGCCTTCACCCCCTGGCACGACTTCACGGAGGTGGAGGCCTGGCTTGCTCGGACCGTGACCGCCTGGCGCACGGACCCGACGAGTCTGCCCGGCCACCGCTCGCGGCCATACATCTGCGGCCCCGAGGCCTGGGGTCCCGGCCGAACGGACCCGCCGCCACATCGGTAGCCGGCCGAGCAGGGTCCAGGGCAGGGCCGGCCTGCCCGGTACCTCTCGCCCGACGAACTCCTACGGCCTCGTCCCTCGCCTCCCCGCACCTTGACAGGGTGGCGCGGCGGCCGTAGCATCAATCTACATTTATATAAAGACGCGTTGTTATGGCCGTCCAGAGAACCTGGCACGTTCGTACGCAGCTTCGCAAAGAGGAGCAAGGAGCACAGTGAGCGACATGTTGAGCAGCGACGCCGCCAAGGCGACGGCACCCGTGAGCGGCAACGGCAAGACCCCGGCTCGCGGCAAGAAGATCCGCGTCGCGATCGTCGGCGTCGGCAACTGCGCGTCTAGCCTCATCCAGGGCCGCTACTACTACGAGAACGCGTCCGAGACCGACTTCGTGCCCGGTCTCATGCACGTCAACCTGGGCGGCTATCACGTCCGCGACATCGAGTTCGTGGCCGCCTTCGACATCGACAAGAACAAGGTCGGCAAGGACCTGTCCGAGGCGATCTACGAGAAGCCCAACAACACCATCGTCTTCCAGAAGGTCCCGCACCTGGGCGTCAAGGTCGAGCGCGGCATGACCCACGACGGCCTGGGCAAGTACCTATCCCAGATCATCGAGAAGGCCCCCGGGCCCACCGCCGACGTCGTCGGGATCCTCAAGGACAAGAAGGTCGACGTCCTGATCAACTACCTCCCGGTCGGCTCCGAAGAGGCGACCAAGTGGTACATGGAGCAGGCCCTCGCCGCCGGCGTCGGCGTCGTCAACTGCATCCCGGTCTTCATCGCCCGCGAGCCCTACTGGCAGCGCCGCTTCGCCGAGAAGGGCCTGCCCCTCATCGGCGACGACATCAAGAGCCAGGTCGGGGCCACCATCAGCCATCGCGTCCTGACCCGCCTGTTCATGGACCGCGGCGTCCGCGTCGACCGCACCTACCAGCTCAACTTCGGGGGCAACACCGACTTTCTCAACATGCTCGAGCGCGAGCGACTGGAGTCCAAGAAGATCTCCAAGACCAACGCGGTCACGTCCATGCTCGACTACGACATCGACCCCGACAACGTCCACGTCGGTCCGTCCGACCACGTCCCCTGGCTGCTCGACCGCAAGTACTGCTACATCGTCATGGAGGGCACGACCTTTGGTGACGTGCCTCTGAAGGCCGAGATGAAGCTCGAAGTCTGGGACAGCCCCAACTCCGCCGGCGTCGTCATCGACGCCCTGCGCTGCCTGCGCCTGGGACTCGACCGCGGCCTCGCCGGGACGCTCGTGGCGCCCTCGGCCTATCTGAAGAAGTCCCCACCCATCCAGATGCCCGACGACATCGCCTACAACCGTGTCCAGGCGTTCATCCGCGGCGAGGACAACGAAGCCCTCAACGGCACCGAGACCATCGCCCCCAAGGTCAAGAAGAATGCCCCGGCTCGCGGCGGAAAGCCGGCAGTCGCGGTGACCGCTGCCGTCGAAGCGAAGTAGGAGTCGGATCTCAACCGTCTCCCCCGGGGAAGCAACAAGCAACTTGGGAAGAGAGAACCGCCGGCTTCATACGAGGCCGGCGGTTCCTCTTGTAGTGAGCGGATCGCGGTTGACGATCGCGAGAGGCTACGCCGTCGCGATGGCTGTGGCCTTCTCCTGGATTCGGGCCAGCAAGGATTGCCATGCGGTCGCGAAGGCCGCTACTCCCTGCTCCTGCAAGCGGAGTCCGAGTCCCTCAATGTCCACCCCTGCCGTGGCGAACTTCGCCAGGAGCGCGTCGTTCTGAGGATCGGGCCCGGCTGCGAGTGTCGCCCCGACCGTCCCGTGGTCGGCAAACGAATGGAGCGTCTCCTCGGGCATCGTGTTGACGGTCAGAGGGGCAGCCAGCGCCTCGATGTACAGGACGTCCGACGCGGTCTTGTCCTTCGTGCCGGTGCTGGCCCAAAGCAGCCGCTGCGGGCGCGCGCCCTCGTTGAGCAGCCGCTGCCAGCGATCACTCTCGAGTAGCTCGCGGTAGGCCGCGAACGTCCGGCGACCGGTGGCGATGCCGAGCTTGAGGTGCAGATCAGCCGGGAGCTCGCCCGCCAGTGGACCGTCCCAGCGGCTGACAAAGACCGAGGCGACAGAGGCGACATACGGGTCGAGCCCGGCTTCGACGCGGCGCTCGATCCCGCGCGTGTAGGCGTTGGCCGCGGCGAGGTACTGCTCCGTCGAGAAGAGCAGGGTCACGTTGACCGGGACGCCCGCGAAGATCGTTTCCTCGATCGCCTTCAGGCCGGCCGGCGTGCCCGGAATCTTGATGAACAGGTTCGGCCGGCCACCGAGCGAGTGAAGGCGGCTCGCGGCGCGAATGGTCGCCGCGGCCTCGTGGGCAAGCAGCGGCGACACCTCGAGCGATACGAAGCCGTCGACGCCGTTCGTGCGCCGATGGATCGGCAGGAACATGTCGGCCGCATGGCGCAAGTCGTCGAGAGCGAGTTCGAAGAAGATGTTCTCGCCGTCGGAGCCCGACGCCGCAAGCCGGCCGATGGCCTCGTCGTAGGCGGCTGTGCCGCCGATCGCCTTGTCGTAGATCGACGGGTTGGACGTCAAGCCGGTCACGGACAAATGCGAGATGTAGCGCTCGAGGGTCCCGTTCGTGAGCATGTCGCGGGTGATGTTGTCGAGCCAGACGCTCTGCCCGACCCGACCGAGCTGCGCGGTCCGGTTCATGTCGCCTCCTGTGTGCCGCCGAATGCTAACCGTTAAGCAGGTCACCGCGTATTGCGTCGGCATCCTGAAGGCGGCGGCGGAGCGCATTGAGGAACCGAGCGGCGAGCTCACCGTCCACGAGCCGGTGGTCGGCGGTCAGGGTCAACTTCATGATCTGCCGGATTCCCATGCCGTCACCGACTGCGACGGGGGTCGGGACAACGCTCGAAACCGCCAGGATCGCCGACTCGCCGGGGTTGATGATGGCCGAGAACTCGTCGACGCCGAACATGCCGAGATTCGAGATGGTGAACGTACTTCCCGACATGTCGTCCGGCGATAGGGTTCCGTTGCGCGCCCCATCGGCCAGTTCGGCGGCCCGCGAGTGCAGGTCTTCCAAGGAGCGGCGGTCGGCATCGCGAATCACCGGCACGATCAGGCCGTCGGGCAGCGCCACGGCCAGCCCGACGTGAACGCGGCGGCGCGGCCAAACCGATACCCCGTCGGTGCGGGAGTTGACGTCCGGGAAGTCCGCTAGCGTTTGCGCCACCGCGTGGACGATGAAGTCCGTGATGGACAGCGTGTTGCCGGCGGCCTTGAGTTCGGTGCGCAACATGAGCAGTCGTGTTGCGTCGACGGCCACGGTGACGGTGAACTGAGGGACGGTCGTCGCGCTGAGCGTGAGCCGCTCCGCTATGACCCGACGCATCCGGCTCATCGGCTGAGGGCCGGCTTCCTCGGCGCCAGAACCGGCGAGCGCAGGCGCCTCCAATGGTGCCGCCCGGCGTGGTACCGGCTGCGCCTCAGTGGTCGCGGGAAAGGAAGCGGGGATGGCGGATGCCTTCATGGCCACGGCCTCGGCCGCCGCTCGAACGTCGCGTTCGGTGATGCGGCCCTCCGGACCGGTACCGGTGATCGTTCGTGGATCGATACCGCTATCGGCCGCCAGCCTGCTGGCCCGGGGGCTGATCCTGAGGCGACCGGCCCCATCCGCGAGCGACGGTGCACCCGAGGTTGCTGCCGCCGCCGCAGGCACTGCCGGGGCAGCAGCCGTCACAGGCTGCGGGGATGTAACCGCCAACGTTGCCCCGACGACTGCCTCAGCCGTGCGGATCGCCGGCCCCTCATCGGGGATTGCCTCGCCGGGTTCACCGACGTAGGCACACACGGCGTTGACGGGAACTGTCTCGCCCTCCTGGACGAGCCGCTTGAGGAGGACTCCCTCCTCGAACGCCTCCACGTCCATGTTCGACTTGTCGGTTTCGATCTCGAAGAGCGCGTCGCCCTTCTTGACCGCGTCGCCCTCGCTCTTGAGCCAGGCGACGAGGGTGCATTCCTCGGTCATCTGACCGGGCTTCGGCATCAGGATCGGATGAGCCATGGTGTTCCTCGTGGAGTCGACGATCGGTTGAGACCTACAGCAGGGCGGCTACCGCCGCGAAGATGTCGCCGGCGTTCGGCAGGAAGGCTTTCTCGAGGCCCTCGGCCTGGGGTGAGATGCCGTTGGCGGCGCCGACCCGTCCGACGGGCGCATCCAGGTAGTCGAAGACTTCGAGTTGTATTCGGGCCACGATTTCATTGACGAAGCTGCCGATGAGCACGGCCTGGGCCGCGACTACGCAACGACCTGTCTTGCGAACGGACGTGAAGACCGTCTCCATGTCGAGCGGGACGAGGCTGCGCAGGTCGATGACCTCTGTCTCGATGCCCTGCTCGGTCTTGAGCCTCTCGGCTGCCGCGAGTGCGTCGATGACGGCCGGGCCCCAGGCCACGATGGTGGCGTCGGAACCTTCACGCACTACTTTCGCGACGCCGAGCGGCTCGAGGTAGTCGTCCTCGGGCACGATGCCCTTGGTACTGTAGAGGCCCTGGCTCTCGACGAAGAGGACGGGGTTGTTGCTCCGGATCGCCGACTTCAGCAGCCCTTTCGCGTCGGCCGGGGTTGCCGGGTAGACGATGTACAGACCGGGGATGTGGGTGAACACGCTCTCCAGTGACTGCGAGTGCTGGCCGCCGTAGCCCTTACCGGCCCCGACGGATGCACGGATGACGAGCGGCACCTCAGTCTGGGCGCCCGACATGTAATGCCACTTGCCGGCCTGGTTGGCGATCTGGTCGGACGCCATCAGCGCGAAGTCCATGTACATGAGTTCGACGACCGGCCGAACGCCGACCATGGATGCGCCGACGGCGGTGCCGCAGATACAAGCCTCCGAGATCGGCGTGTTGAAGACGCGCTGGCGACCGAAAGCTTCGAGCAGATCCTTGGTCAGCTTGAACGCGCCGCCATAGTCGGCCACGTCCTCCCCATAGACCACGACGCGGCGGTCGCGCAGCATTTCCTCCACGAGCGCTTCGCGGAGTGCGTCTTTGTACGTCATCACCCCGTTGACGCGCTTGCCCACCGGCGGATCCGCGTACGTCACGACGGCTCCTTCAGGGTCGGGCACGACGTCGGCCGTGGTGTCGGTGTACAGGTATTTGAGCAGGTCGGCCGGGGCCGGGTCCGTAGCCTTGGAGGCGCGGATCGCGGCTCGAGCGTTGCGCTCGCGCGCTCCGGCCTCGACGGCCGCGATGGCGGCCTCGTCGGCCGCGCCGCCGGCGACCAGCTGGGCCTTGAGCCGCTCGATCGGGTCGACCGCCCGCCAGGCGGCTTCTTCCTCTCGCGTCCGATACTCGTTGCGAGGATCGGACAGGGAGTGCCCGTAGTACCGATACGTGCTGGCCTCGATCAGGACGGGGCCGTTGCCCTCCCGGCACAGCGCCGCGGCCCGGTCGATCGCGTCGCGGACCGCCAGCACATCCATGCCGTTGACCGTCTCGGCATGCATGTTGTTCTGTGCGAAGCCGGCCCCCCGACGGGCCAGGTGGCTCACGCCCATCACCTCTTCGTCGGTGCGGTGAGTCATCCCGTAGTGGTTGTTGACGATCAGGTAGATGACCGGCAGTCCGGCTGCCATCGCTCCGGCCAGGTGGTTGGTGAATTGCTCCTGAGAAGCCCAGTTGAGCGACTCGAGGACGACGCCGTTGGCATATGCGCCATCGCCGGCGAAGCAGCAGACCACCTTGTCCGAGCCTCGGTATCGAAGCGCCATGGCCGCGCCGGTCGCGATCGGGACGCTTCCGCCGACGATCGCGTTCGCGCCGAGATGGCCCGTCGAGAAATCGCCGATATGCATCCCGCCGCCACGCCCGCGACAATAGCCCTCTTCCTTGCCGAACAGCTCGGCAATGACGCGGTAGATGTGCTCCTCCAACGCGTCCGCCATCAGCCCGTCCCGATCCTCGGCCTTCGACCAGGTGGCGCGGGCTCGGAGCGCGTCGTCGGACATCGCGCGCACCGCGGCGAAACCCTTGGCGATGGCATCGCCGTGGCCGCGATGCGAACTGGTGACGTGGTCGTCCGGCCGGAGGGCGCCGCAGGCGCCAACCGAGGTTGCTTCCTGCCCTATCGAGACGTGGGTGGGTCCGCGGTAGTCGTAACCGGGCAGCGGATCGTAGCCGCCGGAGCGAAGCCGGACGATCATCTCCTCCAGTTCGCGGATCGCCAGCATGTCGTCGAGAAGGTCGAGCGCGCCCGAGCGGGTTAGCCGCCCGGCAGCGATCTCGGAGCCCGCATCGCCGGCGAAGTCGAAGCCCCGGATCGAGCCGAGGGATTCCTCGAACGGCGTGAAGTCGGGTCGAGTGTCGCTCCGGTATACCGGCTCCGTGACCGTTGTCGTTACGTCTGGCTTGGTTCGGGGTGTCGTCTTCATAGCTCGGCTGCTGTCCTTTTCATACGGCGAGAAGCAGGCGAGCCGCTTCCTCATCGGTGATCAATTGGTGGATAAGCCCACTCTTCAGGGCAGAGAGAATTGCAGGTGCCTTGGCCGTGCCGCCGGCGATCGCGATGACGTTCGGTACGGCTCGAAGCTGATCCGGGCTGATGGCAATCAATCGGCCGGGCAGACCGCCGGCCCGTAGCTCGCCGCCATCCGCGTCGAGGACGTTCGCGCAGACGTCGGCCGCGGCACCGGCTTTGTCCAGAGCTACGGCGAGCTCCTCTGGCAGCGCGGCACGGACCGTCGAGCCGCCGGCGGTCCAGGACCCAATGCCCACGACCGCCTTCGTGAGACGATCGAACATGGCGATGGTCTTGTGGACATGCGGGTCGTCTCGGAGGGCCGAGGCCATCGCCGGATTGTCGACGAGCAGCGGCACAGGGAGCGGGTACACGGGGCCGCCGGCGCAGTCGGCCATTCGCCGGACGACCTCCATCGAGTTGACGTCGAGGTCGAGGGTGGGGACGCTGCCGACTATCTGAACGACCGTGCAGGCCGGCAGCCTCGTCAGCTGGCCGACCATCGACTGAAGAGTCCGTCCCCACGAGATTCCGACGACGTCGTCCGCCTCCAGCGTCTCGCTCAACAACTCGGCGCACGCCCGTCCGAGTTGCTGTCTCTTGAAGTCGTCGGGGCCATCGATAGTCCGGACGACCAGCGCGTCCGTCAGGCCGTAACGACCCGCCAGGTCGGTCGAGAGGCCCAGGTCGAGGTCGGGCGGCGCTCCGATCTCGATCCGAACTATCCCGTCGCGGAGTGCCGCATCGAGCAGGCGCGCGACTCTGAAGCGCGAGACCCCCAGCTCCTCCGCGATCTCACTCTTGCTGACCCCGTCCAGGAAGTAGCGGCGCGCGGCGAGCACGGTGGTAACCACTTGCAGCCGCGCGGGACGCCCCTCTGGTCGCACCGATGGGTTCATCTAATCCTCTTGGCGCCCAACGGACGGCCCCGAAGATTGGAAACCGCCTCGGCGAGCGAGGTCATGTCGGCATCCTAGCAGCCTATCATTTGAGCAGCAAGCGCTCAAATGAGCGTCACTGCCGTACACACGCGGCGCCGATCCGGTCACTCGCGCTGCCTCCCGCACTCCCGCGAGATCACACGAGGGTCGTCTTGACGTCGAATGCCGCCACGACAGCCCGCAGGTCATCGACGCTGAGTCCTTCCGCTCGGCCACCGGAGAGCAGGTCCATGTATTCGTAGTTGGCCGCGGTTTCGGCGTACTCGATTCGATCCACGGCTCGCTTCACGGAGATGTCCGAGCGGGCCATGACGCCGTGCTTCGCCCACACGACGATGCGGTGTCCACGCAGGCTCTCGACGTTCGCCTCGCTGAGTCGAGTGGAACCGGGCAGCATGAATTGGAGAGCACCGATGCCGGCCGGCAGATTGATGATCGTCTCCGGCTCCCACCGCAGCAGACGCCGGTTGAGGTACTGCTCGTTCTGATACTCGGCGATGTGGCTCAAGTAGGTCAGGCGCGGCGGCTGGGCGTGGACTATGGCATGGAAGTTCGTGCCGGTTCTCTGGACGGTGTCGTCGTGGACGGCAAGATGCGAGTTCCACTCCGAGGTCACGGTCTCGAAGAGCCTGTTCGGCGCCGTGTGAAGCATGCCTGTCCTGCCGTCTGGCGAGATCAGGACGGCTCCGAGATTGGCCGTCGGGTCCTCGTGGATCTCGCGCAGCCGGCGTCCGGAGCCCGTGACGATGACGATGCCGTTCGCGAGATGCGGCGCGGGTTGCGGCAGCTCGATCTTCTCTACGATCGGGAATCGTCGACGGACCTCGCTCGGCCAGCCGATGTAGACGGAGATGTTGCCCGCGGCGCCTTCGCTGGCTTCGATGGCGGCTACGTGCCTGCCGCCCGCGCCTATCGAGGCGAGGATCTCATCCAGGGCCGGGAATGGTTCTGGTAGCGCCATGTCGCTTGTGACCTCCTGCTGGTTGCGCCACCTTGCCGGGGCGGCGCAGGGTTGGCGGCCCGCGCGGGGCACGGGCGCGGCAGTGAGGTTTCGCCGGCCCAGGACGGTCCCGTCGCTTCCGTCTCAGTCGAGACGGAACACCTCGTCGAGGCGGCGGTGGAATCCGGTCGCGGGATCGGTGCAAGGATCGATGAGCGCGGCCATGTCAGCCTGCCAGCGATCGTTCACGGGGGCTTTGTCCATCATCGTCCGGAAGCGCTCGAAGTCGTCGACATCGAGCACGCCGAACACGTCGTCGTTGTGCAGGTAGATGGAGTAGTTGGTTGCTCCCGCCGCCCGAAGCGCGTCCAGCATCTCCGGCCAGACGGCGGCGTGGCGCCGCCGGTATTCGGCCTCCGCGCCGGGGAGAAGCTTCATCGCGAACGCGACACGTTCCATTGGAGCCCCTTCAAGTAGCGCCGACCCCGGCGCCGGGGAGATCCGGGCCGGGGTCGGCGTGGCTATGCCTACGAATCGTGGCTAGAAGCCGAACGACGTTACGTACTGATCGATGTTGTCCTTGTTGAACACGAAGGGAGGACCGAGTACGACGACGCTGTCGGCACCGATCGTGTAGTCCACGGTGCCGTCTGCGAACTTGACGGTGAACTTGTCGCCCGGGTCGCCCTTGATGGTCCCGTTGAGGAGGTCAACGGCAACGGCATACGCGAGGTAGCCGAGGTCGGTGACGTTCCAGAGAGCGAATTCAGGGGCCTGCCCGCCCTTGACGTAGTCGACCATGCCCTTGGGCGTGCCGAGTCCGGTCACGAAGACCTGACCGGTCTTGTTCTGGGCCTTGACAACCTGTGCCGCGGCAACGATGCCTACGGTCGTCGGGGCGATGATGACCTTGAGGTTCGGGTGGGCGGAGAGCAGTGCCTGCGCCTGAGTGGTGCTGACCGCGGGGTCGTCATTCCCATACACGACGCCGTCGAACTTCAGGTTCGCGTACTTCGCGTCCTTGAGCGTCTCCTGCATCGCGGCGATCCAGGCGTTCTGGTTGGTCGCCGTCTGGGCGGCCGAGAGGACGGCGATCTCGCCTGTGCAGTTCGGCGCTTCGTCGCAAGCCATGTCGGCGAGGCCTTTGCCGATACCTGCGGTGTCGGCCTGATTCACGAAGACGTTGTAGGCGCCAACGGCCGGGCTGGAGTCATATCCAACGACCTTGATGCCGGCGGCCATCGCGGCCTGCAGCGCCGGAGCGATAGCGGTCGCGTCGTCCGCGGAGACGAGGATCGCCGACGCTTTCTGAGTGGTTGCGGTCTGAATGAACGGGATCTGCTGCGTCGCGTCTGCCGCGCTCGGGCCAACCTGGCTGACCGCGCCGCCGAGATCGGTTGCAGCTTGCTGTGCGCCCTTGAAGGCGACGTCGAAGTACGGGTTGTTGACCTGCTTCGGGATCATGACCACGGTGATCGGCGCGGCCGTCGGCGCTTCCGTCGGCGTCGCCATGGCTTCGGTTGCGGGGGCAGCGGTTATCGGGGCGGCGGTCGGGGTCGCCTCTGTCGAGCTACAACCGACTACGAAGAGTGCGAGTGCCACTGCTGCGGCGGCTCGCGGAATGCGGTGGAACATTTGACCGGATCCTCCTTGGCGTGCTGAGGAGCTCTGACTGTCTCCTCGTTCGACCGACTTGGAATGTCGAGCAACTCCTCCCTTCCGAGCCTTAACGAACGATCTCGCCGGGCGGCGGACCCTGCGCTTGTCGCGGTCGACCTGTAGGCAGGCGATCGACCAGGGCCCGAGACCGGCGAGCTAGTTGGGGCGCGATGACCGAGACGATCAGAAGAAGCCCTATGGCAACGTTCTGGTACTCGCTCGAGACACCGGCGAGACGCAGCGCGCTCTGAAGCGCGGCGAGGGTGAAGACTGCGAAGATGACACCGGGGATGGTCCCCTTGCCGCCGTTGATATCGACGCCGCCCAGGACGGCGATCATTACGACGGTGAGAGTCAGGCCAGTGCCGTTGTCCGACCGGACGCTGTTGTATCGCAGCGCCAGCATGATTCCGGCGAACGCGGCGACCATGCCCGAGACGGCGAAGAGGGACGTCCTGAGCGTGGCGACGCGCACTCCCGAATATCGAGAGGCATCTTTGTTCTTGCCGATGGCAAAGACCTGGCGGCCAATCCAGGTGAGGTGCATCACGGCGGTGAAGGCCACCGCCAGGATCAGGAACGCCAGAAGTGTCCAGGGAATCTGCGTGCCCGGCACGTAGCCGAAGCCGAACGCCGTGAACTCGGAGGGGAAGTTGGTCACGTAGCTCGTGCCCAGGACCGCGTTCGCCAGGCCCCGGTATAGAGCCAGTGTTCCCAGCGTCACGACCAGCGCCGGCAGGCCCCAGCGAGTCACCAGCAGGCCGTTGAACATGCCCCCCAGCATGCCGACGACGAGCACTATTGGGATGCCCAGTGGGAGAGGCACGCCGGCCACCCACAAAACGCCCAGGACGGCCCCCGACAGGCCCACCATGGACTCGACCGACAGATCGATGTCGCCGGTGATGATGATCGGGGTCATGGCCAGGGCCATGATCGCGACCTCCATCGTGCCGCTGATCGATGCTCCGAAGTTGGCCGAGTTCCAGAAGTCGGGCTGGATGAAGAACGGGGAGATCTGCGAACCCCACCACACGATGATCGCGAGGATGAGGACGAGGAGCACTTCCCAGCGGGCGATCGCGCTCAGGAAGGTGCCTCCGCCGGCCAGGGCGTTGCCCTCCCGCCGGCCGGCTCCCGCCGGCGCCGGCGCCTGCGCACTGGAGACGGTGGCGGCGTCGGAAGGTTGGCTCACCGCTTTCGGATCCTCGGTCATCGGATTCGACTCCGTGCTTTGGCACGTTGCGTCCGCACCTGGATGAGTGCGTCGGTGGACACGGCGAACAGGATCACCGCGCCATAGATCAGCTGGAGCCACTCCTGAGGAGCGCCCAGGAGGATCAGGGCGTTGTTTATCAGGCCCAGGAACAGTGCTCCCAGGGCGGCCCCGATCACCGACCCCGAGCCACCCGAGATCGACACCCCGCCGACCACGACCCCGGCGATTACTGCCAGCGATTGGCCGGAAGCGGAATTGGCGTAGATAGCGCCGTAGTTGATGCCCCACAGCACGCCCGCGATGCCGGACAGCATCCCGCAGAGGGCAAAGGCGAGAAAGACGGTAAAACGCGAGCGAATGCCGATGGTTGCGGCAGCCTCAGCGTTGCTGCCGACGGCGTAGAACAGGCGACCGAGCGTGGAGTAGCGCAGCACCAGCGCCATGACGGCCACGACGGCGACGGCCACGATGACGAAGAGCGGGATGCCGAAGATGCTCTGGCTGGCCGGGTTGGTGTAGCCATCCGGCAGGTCGTTGAGGTTGATCTCCTTGCCGTTTGCCACGACGAAGGACAGGCCGCGGAAGATGCTGATAGTGCCCAGAGTCGCGACGATCGAGGGCACCTTGAAGATGGCGACGATGACGCCGTTGCACATTCCGAGGGCGAGGCCGAGCCCAATGCCGGCGACCCAGGCCAGCTCGACCGGGAGCGCGTTCTGCTTGAGGATCAGGCCGACGGTAAAGGCGACCACGCCGATCGTCGATTCGACGGACAGGTCGATGTTCTTGGTCAGAATGACCAGGGTCTCGCCGACGGCCGAGATAGCGATGATCGCGGCGAGCGTCGTAACCGGTCCGAGGTTGCCGGTCGTCAGGAAGTTCGGGGCGAATACGGCGACGATCGCCGACAGGACGACGATGACGGCGGCGAGCGTCAGTTCGCGGGATCGCGCCAGCCCGCCGATCAGCACGGCGACGCGGTTGGGCTGGGTTCTCGCAACCGCGACGTTACTCGCCACTCGACTCGCCCTCCGCTACCTGTCCGGTGGCTGCGAACATGACCCTCTCCTCGGTGGCCTCGGCCCTCGGGATCTCGGCCGCGACTCGGCCTTCGTGGAGGACGAGGATCCGATCGCTCATGGCCAGGACCTCCGGCAGCTCGCTGGAGATGAGGACGATCCCGAGCCCCGATGCGGCCAGGTCCGAGATGATCCGATGGACCTCCACCTTCGCGCCGATGTCGACGCCGCGGGTCGGCTCGTCGAGGATCAGAACCCGCGGGTTCGTGGCCAGCCATTTCGCGATGACGACCTTCTGCTGGTTCCCGCCGGAGAGCGCTTCGATCAATTCGCCGGCGCCGGTCGATCGGATCCGTAGCCTCTCGATGTATCCGTCGGCCAGGCCGCGTTCCCGGCTGGTACGCAGAAACAGGCGCGGGAAGAGTCTCGGCAGGATCGGCAAGGTCACGTTCTCGGCGATGGAGAACCCCTCGACCAGGCCATCCAGATGCCGGTCCTCCGGCACGTAGGCGAGGCCGGCCCTCAGCGCCGCCGAGGCTGTCGCGAACCGGACGCGCTTGCCGTCGAGGCGAACCTCGCCTGCGTCGGCCCGGTCCAGCCCGAATAGCACACGCGCGACCTCGGTGCGCCCCGCGCCGACAAGGCCCGCGAGGCCAACGATCTCGCCCGATCGAACCGAAAACGAGACGTCGCGGAAGGCGCCGATCCGGGTCAGGTTGCGGACCTCCAGCAAGACGTCGCCGATCTTGGCAGCGCTCCTCGGAAAGAGCGACACGGCGCGGCCGACCATGTGGCGCACGAGAGCCGGAGCGGTGAACTCCTTCGTGGGCGCGGTGATGACGTGGTGCCCGTCACGCAGCACGGTCGCCCGATCACACAGATCGAAGACCTCTTCGAGGCGATGGCTCACGAACAGGACCGCCACTCCACTTTCGCGCGTCTGGCGGACGATGGCGAAGAGCCGCTCGACCTCGTGTGCGGACAGCGAGGCCGTCGGTTCATCGAGGATGAGGACGCGCGCTTCGATGGAGAGTGCCTTGGCAATCTCGATGAGTTGCTGGTCGGCCATCGACAGGCCCCGGACGATGTCTCCGGAGTCCACGTGGACACTGAGACTCTCGAAGATCTTGTCTGCCGACCGCCGCATTTCGCGCCAGCTCACGGTGCCAAATCCGCCCGACGGCGCATGGCCCATGAAGACGTTCTCGGCGACGGTGAGGTCCGGGAACAGGCGCGGTTCCTGGTGGACGACGGCTATGCCCAATGCGCGGGCGTGGGCGGGTCCGCGGAGCAGCACCGGCTGGCCGTCAACGACGACATCGCCTGAGTCGGGCTGGTGCATGCCGGCGAGCACCTTGACAACTGTGCTCTTGCCGGCGCCGTTCTCGCCCACGAGACCGTGGATCTCGCCAGGAAGCAGAGCGAGTGAAACGTCCGCGAGCGCCTGGGTCGCCCCAAACCGCTTCGATACGCCCACGAGCGCGGCCGGAGCAACTCTCGTCGCCGCGGGCGTCGCCACTGCGGCGGGACTTGTCTCGGTGGGTCGGCTGTCACTCATCTGAGCGCACCCTTCACGGTCTCCGATCTCGGTTCGTGAGCGGGCGCCGGGACCGTCTCGAGTCCGGGAGTCGCGTGAACGACGATGCGTCGCTCGCGGAGTGCGTTCGCCATCCCGGCCGGCGCATCCACATCTGTGACTACGGCCGTCAAACGGTCTGTCGGGCAGAAAGTCGCGAACGCCGACCGGCCCCACTTGGTGTGGTCGATGAGCGCGACGACTTCATGGGCCGCCTCCACGATCAAGCGTTTGATCTGCGCCTCCTCGTCGGTCGCGTCGCTCAATCCGGTCTCCAGAGTGAAGCCGGCGGCACCCATGAAGGCCTTCTGGATGTTCACCCGCTCGAGCAGCCCACTGCCCAGTGGGCCAACTACGGACAGCGCTTCTGATCGGACGAAGCCGCCGGGCATTGCCACGGTGATCCCGCGGTGGCCGGCGAGTTCGGAAGCGATGCGAAGGCCGTTGGTGATGACGGTCAGGTGCACCCATGGCCCGCGTGCCTTCAACGATCGGGCCATGGCCAGAGCCGTGGTGCTTGCGTCCAGGGCGATGCTTTCGCCGTCTATCACGAGGGCCGCCGCCGCCGCGCCGATTTGTTCCTTCTGCGTTCGCTGGAGGCGCTCGCGGACCTCGAACGCACGCTCGGGCCGGCTGTGGCCCGGGGCCAGTGCGCCTCCGTGCGCCCGGACGACACGCCCTTCGGCCTCAAGAACACGGAGATCCTTCCGGATCGTGACCTCGGAGACGTCAAATCGCTCCGCAAGGTCGGCGACTCGAACCCGACCGTGCTCCTCGACACTTCGGGCGATGTGCTGCTGGCGCTCACGCGCGAAGACATCCCGTCCTTCGCTCGATTCCATCCGGCCCGAGTCTCCTTAGGCGAAGCCGCGCCCGCGGACGATGGCTCTTCACTTGATCGCGGTCCTGAAACCTTAGATGAGAAGCAATCGAACTGTCAACGAGGAGATTGAAACAAATCGGAACCTGTGGCAAGCTGGCAAACACCACAGGGTGGCTCCCAGCGCGGACTCGGCCGCCCGAGAACCGCGGCCATCAATTGAGCGCGTCCGGCAGGCTAGACAGGCATGGAGGCGACCGCGACCATGGCGATTTCAGATAGTCGATTGGCGAGGGATCTGCTCAGGACTCAGCGGATCGAACTCCCGTCCTGGGCATTCGGCAACTCCGGGACCCGGTTCAAGGTCTTCGCTCAGAAGGGCGTGCCGCGGACCCCGTACGAGAAGATCGACGATGCGGCGCAGGTCCATCGATTCACCGGGGTCGCTCCAACCGTGGCGCTCCACATCCCCTGGGACAAGGTCGACGACTACGACGACCTGGCCCGGCACGCCCACGAGCAGGGCGTTGCCCTCGGCACGATCAACTCCAACACCTTCCAGGACGACGACTACAAGCTCGGCAGCATCACGCACTCGGATCAGCGCATCCGCCAGAAGGCGATCGACCACCACTTCGAGTGCATCGACATCATGAACAAGACCGGGTCGCGCGACCTCAAGATCTGGCTCGCCGACGGCACGAACTACCCGGGCCAGGGCGACATGCGGGCTCGCCAGGACCGCCTCGCGGACTCACTTGCAAAGATCTACGCACGGATCGGCCCGAAGCAGCGGCTCGTGCTCGAGTACAAGTTCTTCGAGCCGGCCTTCTACCACACCGACGTTCCGGACTGGGGCACGAGTTACGTGCAGGTGGCGGCTCTCGGCGACCGCGCCATGGTCTGCCTCGACACGGGCCACCACGCCCCCGGCACCAACATCGAGTTCATCGTCATGCAGCTGCTGCGGCTCGGGAAGCTCGGCTCGTTCGACTTCAACTCGCGGTTCTATGCGGATGACGACCTGATCGTGGGCGCCGCAGATCCCTTCCAGCTGTTCCGGATCATGTACGAGTGCGCGCGGGCCGGCGCTCTCGGGCCGGACTCCCAGGTGGCCTACATGCTCGATCAGTGCCACAACCTCGAGCCCAAGATCCCGGGTCAGATCCGCAGCGTGATGAACGTCCAGGAGGCGACGGCCAAGGCGCTTCTGGTCGATCAGAAGGCTCTCGAGACGGCCCAGCAGAAAGGCGACGTCCTCGGGGCTCATGCGGTGTTGATGGACGCCTACGATACCGACGTGCGCCCGCTGGTGCGAGAGGTTCGCGCTGACATGAAACTCGATCCCGACCCGATGGCCGCGTTCGCGCGGTCCGGCTACACGGAGCGGATCGAGGCCGAGCGGGTCGGTGGCCAGCAGGCCGGGTGGGGCGCGTGAGCCCCCTCCAGTGACAGAAACAGTCGCGGCCGTCGATCTTGGCGCCTCATCCGGGCGGGTGATGGTCGGCCGCGTCGGGCCTCGGACGCTCGAGCTCCAGGAGGCCTACCGCTTCGCGAACGATCCCGTGGCGTTGCCGGACGGCCTGCATTGGGACGTATTGCGCCTTCACCACGAGATCATCGAGGGCTTGCGACGCGCCGCTCGGCTGGCGCCGTCTACAAGAAGCGTGGGGGTCGACGGCTGGGGCGTGGACTACGGCCTCCTGGATCGTGCCGGGCGGCTTCTCGGCAACCCGTACCACTATCGAGACGGGCGGACGGCGCGCGGGGTCGAGAGCGTCCACGCCGTCGTGCCCCAGGAGCGCCTGTATGCGCGGACCGGCACGCAGTTCATGCCCATCAACACCGTCTACCAGCTGGCGGCTGCGGTGGGGACGGCGGAACTCGAAGCGGCCCAGACCCTGCTTCTTGTCCCGGACCTGATCGGGTACTGGCTGGCCGGCGGCATGCACGCCGAGGCCACGAATGCGTCCACGACCGGGCTGTTCGATCCGGTCGCCGGGTCATGGGCAGTCGACATCGTGAGCTCGCTCGACCTGCCCGCGACCATCCTGCCTCGGCTCGTCCACCCCGGCGAATCGCTCGGCCCAATCAGGCCCGCGGTGATCGCCGATGCCGGTCTGTCGCGGGACGCCGTCCTCACCGCGGTCGGTTCGCATGACACGGCGTCTGCTGTGGTCGGGGTACCGGCGGAGAACGAGCGTTTCGCCTACATCTCGTGCGGTACATGGTCACTCGTCGGCGTCGAACTCGAAGCGCCGATCCTGAGCGAAGCGAGCCAGCAGGCGAACTTCACCAATGAGCTGGGAGTAGACGGCCGGACTCGGTATCTTCGAAACGTCCTCGGCTTATGGCTGCTCCAGGAGTCGGTTCGCGTCTGGGAACACCAGGGCGAGAAGGTGGAGCTGGCTTCGTTGCTGGCCGCGGCCGCGTCCCAGCCACGCGGTGGCAGCGTCGTCGACGTGGACGACCCCAGGTTCCTTCCGCCCGGCGACATACCGGACCGGATCGGCGCCTACTGCCGTGAAACGGATCAGCCGGTGCCGGCCTCCCGTCCGGCGATGGTGAGGTGCATTCTCGACAGCCTGGCTCGCGCGTTCGCACGGGCGATAGACGATGCGGGCCGTCTCTCCGGGCTCGACATAGCCGCCATCCACATCGTCGGCGGCGGCTGCCGGAACGAACTCCTGTGCCAGCTCACGGCCGACGTCTGCGGAATGCCCGTGACCGCGGGGCCGGTCGAGGCGACGGCGCTGGGCAACGTTCTGGTGCAGGCCCGAGCGCAAGGCTTGATCGGTGGCGATCTGGCCGCGTTGCGCTCAGTCGTTCGCGCGACGCAACCACTCCGCCGCTATGAGCCGGCGGCCAAGACGCCGACGGTGGTGGCCTGACGATGGGATCCCGACCGCATGCCAGGGTCTTCGGTGACCTCGCCGTCGATGCCGGGCCGGCATCGGCCCGGAGCGCGGCCGCCAGCGCCGCCGGCTCATCGGGCGACCCGCAGGGATCCGATGCTGGAGTTGGAACTCGTCGGTCAGGTCGATCCCCAGACCGCCACAACAGCGCCGAATCTCGTCTATCGTGGAATTGTTTGGAGACGTCGGGCACGCCGGGCGGCGTCGGTCGAGAGGAAATCGTGGAAGACAAAGACCGCCTGAGTGAGAATTCGACTCCGGGATCGGGCCCGCCAATCGTCAATTCCCACATCCACCTGCCGCCTAACTTCTCCGCGTTCGCGACCCCGGAACAGGCGGCTCGACTGGCCGCCGCGGAAGGCCTGGCGGCGATCGGCACCTCGAACTACCACGACTTCCGGGTCTACCGTCGCTTTGCCGCCGCCGCGGCGGACGCCGGTGTCATGGCCTTGTTCGGGGTCGAAATCATCACCCTCCTCGACGACCTTCCGGGCGGCGGGACTCTGGTCAACGACCCGACGAACATCAACCGGATGTACCTGTGCGGCAAGGCCCTGACCCGCGTCGACCCGCCGATCCCGGTCGCGGCCGGCCGAATGGCCGCGATGAGGGCTGCGAGCGATGACCGTCTGCGACGTATGACCTCGCTCGTCGCGGCACGCTTCGCGCGAGCGGGGCTCGACGGCAGTGCCACCCTGGACTCGATCGCGGCGTCGGTGGCCGAGAAGTGTGGCGTTCCATTGGACTGGGTGGCCTTACAGGAACGCCACGTGGCCCAGGCATTCCAGGAGGCACTCTTCCGTGACGTCGCGCCCAACGAGCGGGCCGCCGCGCTCGGCCGGCTTTTCGACGCGCCGGCCGGCGTCGACACGACGGACGCCGTCGCGGTTCAGGAGGCGTTCCGCTCGAATTTGATGAAGTCAGGTGGGCCCGCGTTCGTGCCCGAGGCCGCGACATCGTTCGACGACGCGTATCGGCTCATCCTCGAGTTGGGCGGCATACCGTGCTATCCGATCCTCGCCGATGGAACGTCTCCGATCTGCGCCTTCGAGGACCCGCCGGAGGCGCTTGCGGAGAGGTTGTTGGATCGCGCCATCTACTGTGCCGAGTTGATACCGGTGCGCAACCGGCCCGAAGTCGTCGACCGCTATGTAACGGCGCTCCGTCGAGCCGGCATCGTCGTGATGGCCGGCACGGAGCACAACACGCAGCGCATGATTCCCCTGGAGCCGCAGGCTCTGGGCGGAGCGCCGCTGTCCGGCCTGGCGCGCGAGGCATTCTGGGAGGCAACTTGCGTCGTGGCCGCGCACCAGGAAATGGGCCGGGCGGGCCGTCCGGGCTATGTCGATAGCGATGGCCGTCTGGCCGCCGGGTTCCCCGACGTCGAAAGCAGAATTAGAAGCTTCCGCGAGATAGGCGCCCGTCTCATCGCGACCAGATCTGCTGCGAGGATCCAGGCTTGAGCACCCAGTCGACACCGAAGGCTCGATCCACCGCGACCGACTTGCTCAACGAGGTTGTCGGCTTGTCGCGCCGCTTCGGTGCGAACGCCGAGTTTGCCCGTGGCGGCGGCGGCAACAGTTCAGTCAAGATCGACGGCGTCTTGTACATCAAGCCGAGTGGGACTTCTCTCCTCGAACTCACGCCGGAATCCCTAATTGGTCTCAATATCGAGCCCCTCCTGGAGTTGCTCGATCGTTCGCCTGGCCGGGCGGTGGCCGGGGGCACCGACGAGGTATTCGAGGTCGCGGTCGCGGCTCGGGTAGGCGTGCCCGACGACAGGCGTCCATCCGTCGAATGCCTGTTCCACGCGCTCTTCCCCGAACGATTCGTTCTGCACACTCACCCGACGACCGTCAACGCTCTCACCTGCGCGAAGCACGGCGAGGAGATCGCGGCACGACTCTTCGGCACGACCGTCTTGTGGGTGCCGTACACGGATCCCGGGCTGCCTCTGGCGCGCGCCATCCGCGACGCGAGGCGCAGGCATGAGGAGCGCACGAACTCGGCGGCCCCGCGGGTGATGCTCCTTCAGAACCACGGCCTGATCGTAACCGGTGACTCGGCCCGTGAAATCGAAGAAGCCTCGGTCGGGCTGGTTGCCGCGTTGAAGGCCCACCTGAGCGGCCTGCCGCCCATCGTTTGGGGACAGACCGAGCGGCTCGAGACCGACGGAGCTCGCTCGCTCGTGCGTGCCATCGCTCCGGCGCTGCGGGCACTCCTCGCTACCGGCGAACGCCTCAAACTGGTGACGTTCGACGACTCGCCACTCTCCATATCGGTGGCGGGTTCACCGCTCGGGCGCCAGTTCGTGCTCGGCGGCCCTCTCACGCCCGATCAGATCGTTTACGCCGGCTCATTTCCGCTCCTTCTGGAGCCGGCGCAGGCCGAGACGCCGGAGTCGCTCGTCGAGACCCTCGCCGGCGCGATCGAAGCGCGCCGGGCAACCGAGGCCGGGCCGCCCATCGTCGTTGTCGTGCCCGGGCTGGGCCTGTTCACCGCAGCCGACTCGTGGGCGCAGGCGGACACGGCTCGTCAGGTCTACCTCGACGCAATCGGCGTGTCCGTGGACGCTCAGCGTCTTGGCGGCTTGCGTCCTCTCGCGGACAAGGAAAGGCAGTTCATCGAGCGCTGGGAGGCCGAGGCCTACCGAAAGAGGGTCAGCGCCGGTGCTCCGTCCTCAGGTAGGGTGAAGGGCCTCGTGGCCGTTGTGACCGGCGCCGCCCAGGGCTTCGGGCTTGCCATCGCAGCCGACCTCGTCGCCAGCGGGGCCCACGTCGTGCTGGCCGACATCAATGCCGGGCAGGCTACCAGCGAAGCGCACGGCCTGGCTGCCCGGTTCGGCTCTGGGAGGGCTTTGGGGGTCTCGCTCGACGTGACAAGCGATGACTCTGTGGCCACTTGCTTCGATGAGGTCTTGCGCACCTACGGCGGGCTCGACCTGCTCGTTTCGAACGCAGGCATCCTCAAGGCCGGAAGCGTCACGAGTCAGTCGATCGGGGAGTTCGACGCCGTAACCCGGGTCAACTACAGGGGCTACTTCCTGTGCGTCCGACACGCCGCCCCGATCCTCGCCTGCCAGCATCGCGTGCGACCCAACTACTGGAGCGACATCGTCGAGATCAACTCGAAGTCGGGTCTCGCAGGCTCGAGCCGCAACTTCGCCTACGCCGGCAGCAAGTTCGGTGGGATCGGCCTGACACAGTCTTTCGCCCTCGAGCTGGTCGGCGACGGGATCAAGGTCAACGCGATCTGCCCGGGCAACTTTCTCGACGGGCCGCTTTGGGCCGACCCGGACAATGGCCTTTTCGTCCAGTACCTCCGCGAGGGCAAAGTGCCGGGGGCGCGAACCCTCGAGGATGTACGCCGGTTCTACGAGGCCAAGGTGCCGATGGGTCGCGGCTGCGCCCCCGCGGACGTTCTCGAAGCCCTCTACTACGTGGTGGCTCAGCAATACGAGACCGGCCAGGCGATCCCGGTCACGGGCGGCCAGGTGATGCTGAAGTGATGAGGAGCCGAAATGTCACCGGTGCGGTTTCCGACGATCGGTCGATCCCCGCGACAGAAGATGCCATCCAGATCGTCGATGCGGGCCGGGTCGTCCACAACCGCAACAAGGAAGTTCCGGAGCCGGGACCACACCAGATCCTCGTGCGCATGGAGGCGTGCGGGCTCTGCTTCTCCGACACGAAGCTGCTCCATGCGTTCACGAGCCACCCTCGAAAGGGCCCGGTCCTCTCAGGGCTGGACGCGGAAGTGCTGGCCGAGATTCCCTCGTATACCCCGGATCGGGTTTTCACGGTCCCCGGGCACGAAGCCGTGGGTCGAATCGTTGCGGCGGGCGATCGGGTGACCCGCCATCGCGTCGGCGAGCGATGCCTGATCCAGACCGACTACAGGCACCTCCTGACGGCCTCCGCCAACGCGGCCTTCGGGTACAACTTCGAAGGCGGGCTCCAGCAGTACGTCCTTCTCGATGAAAGGATGATCATCGAACCCGAAACCGGCGAACGCTTCCTCATCCCCGTCGACGAGGAACCGAGCGCATCGGCGGTGGCGCTGGTCGAGCCATGGGCGTGCGTCGAGGCGTCATACGTCTATCAAGAGCGCCAGGGGCCCCTCCAGGGCGGTCGGCTGCTCGTGGTCGCGGATGAGGGTCACTCGATCGACGGCATGGCCGCGGTGCTCGATCGAGCCAATCCCGCTCACCTGACCGCAGTCATCGCCGCCGCCGCCCAGCGCGCGGCGTTCGAGAGGTTCGCCGCGACGACGATCACGGATCTCGCGACCCTGGCGCGGGCGGCCTTTGACGACGTGGTCTACTTCGGAGCCGATGCCGCCAGGATCGAAGCGCTCCAGGACTCGCTCGCCTTGGGTGGCCTCATCAACGTCGTCACCGGTGGAGTTTCGATCGGCCAGCCCGTCTCCCTCGACGTCGGCCGGGTCCACTACGACCTGACTCGTTGGACTGGGACCTCGGGCACGTCGGCGATCGAGGGCTATGAAGGGATCCCGGCCGACGGCGAGGTTCGTTCCGGAGATCAAATGGCCGTCATCGGCGCCGCCGGCCCGATGGGCCTCATGCACGTCGTTCGCGCGGCGTCGGCGGGATTACCGAACCTCTCGATCACATCGATCGACATCGACGACGCGCGGCTTGCGCATCTCGAGAAGCTGACCAGGCCGATCGCCCGATCACGCGGGGTCGAGCTCGAAATCGTCAACTCCCGAACCGCCCAGGTCGGCGCGGGCTTCAGCTATATCGCGCTCATGGTGCCTTCTCCGGCGCTCGTCGGTCAGGCCGTCGCCCTCGCCGGTCGAAGATGCAGGATCAATATTTTCGCCGGCTTTGCCAGCGGGACCCGGGCACCTGTGGATCTCGACCAATACCTCGAGCGACGCTGCTACTTCCTGGGGACGAGCGGCTCTGTCATTCCCGACATGAAGGCGGTGCTGACGAAGCTCCAGCGTGGCGAGCTGGACACGAACATTTCGCTGGACGCCGTAACGGGCCTCGAAGGAGTCGCCGACGCACTAGCCGCGATCGAAGGCCGAACCGCCGCCGGCAAGATCATGGTTTACCCATTCTTGCCCGACCTGGGGTTGGTCCGGCTCTCCGAACTGGGCGGGCAGTATCCAACGGTGGCTGCCAAACTTGACGACGGACGCTGGACAAAGGCGTCCGAACAAGAGTTGTTGCGGGTGGCCGGTCATCGGGAGACGTAGCAATGAAATCGCTTCGACTTCATGGGCGGGGTGATCTGCGGCTGGTGGACGAGTCTCCGCCCGTGCCCGGTCCCGGTGACGAACTCGTGCGCGTAACCGCGGTCGGCATCTGCGGCTCAGATCTGCACTGGTATGCCGAGTCGGGGATCGGGGACGCGGTCCTCACCAGACCACTGGTTCTGGGCCACGAAGCCGGCGGAGTCGTCGAGGACGGGCCGCGCCGGGGTCGACGCGTGGCGATCGACCCGGCAATCCCGTGCGAGGTCTGCGAGCAATGCCGGGCAGGCCACGGCCATCTGTGCTCCGCTCTTCGGTTCGCCGGCCACGGCGCCACGGACGGCTCGCTGCGCGAGTTCATGGCCTGGCCCGCCCGGTGCCTCATTCCCGTACCGGACACCCTCAGCGATGCCGACATCGCCATGCTCGAGCCGCTCGGGGTCGGGCTGCATGCGGTTCGGCTGGCGCAGATCCGGCCCGGAGCGCGGGTCGGCGTGTTCGGCTGCGGGCCGATCGGGCAATTCCTCATCCAGCTCGCGCGGGTATCGGGTGCCACGACAATCGTTGCCACCGACCTGCTGCCGCATCGGGTCGCGGCCGCCCGCGAGGCCGGCGCAAGCGCGGCGGCCCTGGCCGGCAGCGGGTCCGAGCGCGGCGAACTCATGGCGGCGACGGGCGGGCACGGCGTTGACATCGCCTTTGAAGTCGCCGGCGAAGACGACGCGCTCGAAACGTCGATCGCTCTTGCCGCGCCGGCCGGCACGGTCGTCGTCGTCGGCATCCCGTCCCGCGACCAGACGTCATTCACGGCATCCACGGCGCGCCGCAAAGGCCTGACGATCAAGCTGTCGCGACGGATGAACCGCGTGTACCCGGACGTCATCCGCCTCGTGGACGCGGGTCAGATTGACGTTCGCAGCGTGGTGACGGCGAACCTCCCGCTCAGCGAGTACAAAGCCGCCTTCGATGCAGCTGCGGGCCGGGAAGGGCTGAAGGTCGTAGTTCGGCCGTCGGAGTAGCCGTCCCGGTCGGATGCGCGGCGCCGCCGACGTCGGCGAGACCGCCCCGCGGCGCCTGACTCGAGCGCGACTCAGACGCACCCTCGGCTCGCTAAACGCGACCCCGTTTGCGGTTAGCTCGCCTCGTCCGTAGAATTGGAAAAACCCCCGGAGGAACTGCGCGCCATGGCGAAGTATGTCTTTGTGACCGGAGGCGTCACCTCCTCTCTCGGGAAGGGCATCACCGCCGCCAGCATCGGCCGGTTGCTGAAGGCCCGCGGCCTCGTCGTCTCCGTCCTCAAGCTCGACCCCTACATCAACGTCGACCCCGGGACGATGTCGCCGTATCAGCACGGCGAGGTGTTCGTCACCGACGATGGCGCCGAAACGGACCTGGACCTGGGCCATTACGAGCGCTTCATCGACGAGAATCTCTCCCAACTCTCCAACGTGACGACCGGCCGCATCTACCAGGCGGTCATCGGCAAAGAACGCCGCGGCGACTACCTGGGCGGCACGGTCCAGGTCATCCCTCACATCACCAACGAGATCAAGGAGCGGATCCAGCAGCTGGCCCGCGACGGCCGGCCGGACGTGGTTATCGTCGAGGTCGGAGGGACCGTCGGCGACATCGAGTCGCTGCCCTTCCTCGAGGCCATCCGCCAGATGCGCAAGGACGTCGGGCGCCGCAACGTGATCTACGTCCACGTGACGCTGCTGCCCGCCCTGGCCGCAACCGGCGAACTCAAGACCAAGCCAACCCAGCACTCCGTCAAGGAGCTCCGCGGCATCGGCATCCAGCCGGACGTGATCGTCCTGCGGTCCGATCACCCGGTCAGCCAGGAGATACGCGACAAGATCGCCCTGTTTACGGACGTCGCCAGCGAAGCCGTCATCCCCGCGGAGACGGCCTCGACGATCTACGAAGTGCCGCTTCTGTTCGAGGAGTCCGGACTGGGCTCGCTCCTGGTCCGTGAGCTCGGGCTGGAGGACCAGGCCCAGGCACCCGATCTCGAGTCCTGGACCGAGCTGGTCGAGCTGATCAAGCGACCCAAGCCTGTGCTGAACGTCGGACTCGTAGGCAAGTACATCGAACTGCCCGATGCCTACCTGTCGGTCATCGAATCGCTCAAGCACGCGGGCTGGGCCCATGAGGTCGACGTCAAGATTCGATGGGTCGATTCGGAGGGTTTGACGAGGGAGACCGTCGACGACCAGCTGGCCGGCCTCGCCGGCATCGTCGTTCCCGGCGGTTTTGGCCATCGGGGCATCGAGGGCAAGGTTCTCGCGGCAAGGTTCTCTCGAGAGCGGGGAGTTCCGTTCCTGGGGTTGTGCCTGGGCCTCCAATGCGCCGTCATCGAGTTTGCCCGCGACGTGCTCGGCACCGAAGACGCGAACTCGACCGAGTTCGACATGTTCACCGAACACCCGGTAATCGACTTCATGCCGGACCAGCGCGCCATGCAGGAGAAAGGCGGCACGATGAGGCTGGGCCTCTATCCCGCTCGCCTGACACCGGGCTCCAGGGCGGCCACGGTCTACGGCACGGAGCTGATCTACGAGCGCCACCGCCATCGCTTCGAGGTCAACAACGAGTACCGCTCGTTGCTCGAGGCGGCCGGCATGGTCCTGTCCGGCCAGTCGCCCGACGGCCGGCTCGTCGAGATCATCGAACTCAAGGACCATCCCTGGTTCGTGGCCAGCCAGTTCCATCCGGAATTCCGGAGCCGCCCGGACCGGCCGCACCCGCTCTTCGACGGGTTCATCGGATCGGCCGTTGCCGTCGCCGACGGTCGCGAGCCCGTCTTCCGGGGACCCGCGCCGGAGCCGCCCCAGAGCGGCGCGCTGCTGGGAGCCGCTCCTGTCGAATAGGCCCCGCGGACCGCGGCCCAGCGCGAATCGCAGCCTCCGCCACCGAACCTAGGTGGCGGTCTCACCGGACCGTTCGGTCGCCCGGGAATCGGCAGCCAGGACCCGCCAGGCATCCCGGCCGCGCGTCTCCTCCTCTCGTGGATCGAGCCAGTGCACGCCGCAGCCCAACCGGCCGGCGATGATACGATTCCGCGGCAGGACGAGGCCCCTTTTTGGGGCGAGCGGAGAGCGCGGGCTCGAACCACGGGGCCCAGGCTCGTCCCCGCGAGCCAGGAGTAGCCCGATGAAGATCTTCCTCGACACGGCCGAGATCGATGAGATCAGGACGGCAGCCCGTTGGGGCGTCCTCGACGGCGTCACCACGAACCCCAGCCTGTATGCCAAGGTCGGCGGGTCTTATGACGCGATCCTGCAGGAGATCTGCAAGATCACGTCCGGGCCGGTCTCGGCCGAGGTCGTTTCCGACGACGTCGATGGCATGCTGGAGGAGGGCCGCCATTTCGCCAAGCTCGCGCCGAACATCGTCGTCAAGGTCGCGATGAGCGAGAACGGCCTGGAGGCGATCTCACGTTTTGCCGAAGAGGGCATCAAGACGAACTGCACCCTCATCTTCAGCACGAACCAGGGTTTGCTGGCTGCCAAGGCCGGCGCAAGCATTGTTTCGCCGTTCGTTGGCCGGCTCGACGACATCAACCAGGACGGCATGACGGTTATCCGCGAACTAGCTGAGATCTTCTCGCTGTACGACATCGAGAGCGAGATCCTCGCCGCGTCGATCCGCAATCCTCTGCACGTCACCCAGGCTGCCATGGCCGGCTCGCACATCGCCACGCTGCCCTTCAAGATCCTCCAGCAGATGGTCCACCACCCGCTGACCGACAAGGGCATCGTTCAGTTCAAGAAGGACTGGGAGGCCGCCCGGCAGGCCGCCCGCGGTGGCGCCTGATCCGGCCGGCAACGGCTTTCAGACCGCACGTGGCATGACCGCGGAAGAGTCGATTGGATCCACCGCGGCCGGTGGACCCGGCCCGGGCGGCTCCCGCCCGGCCGAGGAGTCGGGCCGCATGAGCACGCACGCCCGGTTGGACGCGGTTCCGGCGGAGTTGCTGGTGATGAGCGGAGCCCTGTCCGTCCAGTTCGGGGCGGGCCTGGCTGCAACGCTGCTGCGCGAATACGGGCCCCTGCCGTTGGTCGCGATGCGGATCGCCTTCGGCGCGCTCCTTCTGCTTGCCTTCCAGCCCGTCAGGTTGAGGGGTGCGACGCGCGAGGCTCTGGTTACGGGCGTGGTCCTCGGTCTCGTCCTGGCCGCCATGAACACGCTCTTCTACGTCGCCCTGTCCCGTATCCCGCTGGGCGTCGCGGTCACCATCGAGTTCTGGGGACCGCTCACCGTCGCCGTCCTGGGCTCGCGCCGCCCGCTGGATCTCGTCTGGGTGGTTCTTGCAGGCGCCGGTATCTACACCCTGGCCGGCGGGCGGTTCGTGGCCGACGACGCCGTCGGTCTGATGGCGGTGTTCGGTGCCGGCGGGTGCTGGGCCCTCTACATCGTGACCGGGCGGCGAATGGCTCGCTACTGGCCCGACGGTCGAGGCTTGACCCTGGCCATGGTCGTGGCGTCCGTCGCCGTCCTGCCGGTCGCCCTCGGGCTCTCGGATTTCGCACCGCTCGCGGCGGCGCCAGTTGCGATTGCGGGCGGCGTCGCGATCGCCCTGTTCAGCAGCGCGATCCCCTACACGGCCGAGATGGCCGCCTTGCGCCGCCTTCCGGCGGCCACGTTCGGGGTCCTCATGAGCCTCGAACCGGCGATCGCCGCGACCGTGGGGTTTCTCTTGCTGGGGCAGGTCCTGCACGTCCCCGATCTGGTGGCTATCGCCTGCGTAGCCCTCGCTAGCGCCGGTGCCAGCGTCTCGGCCCGACGGTTCACAGTGACCGCCGGGGACATGGAAGCGGCCTGACCCTTGCCGCCAAGCCAGGGCGGTGTATGAAACGGGCCGCGCCAGGTATGGACACGCGGGCTCGGTTCGGTATCTTTGGGTAGTGTCAACCCCGCTTGCATGAGTGGGAGCCCCGATGTCCGCCTCAACCGTCACTTCCATCCCGTCGGATCGATCCGCGAACCTCTTTCGCTGGAATGCCATTCTCACGGTCCTCCACTTGGCCCAAGCCGCCGCCATCCTGGCCCTCTCCTTTGCGAAGAGCCCGCTGGTGACGTCGCCGGTCGTGAGCACGTACCTCCGCTTCGATGAAGCGACCAAGCACCTCGTCACGGCCCAGCGCTCGATCTGGGATCTGCCAATCGGCCCGGCCGTGGCCCTCTTCTTCCTGCTGAGCGCCATCGCCCATTTCGCGATGGCATTCCCGGCCCGGCGCTGGTACGAGGCCCACCTGGCCCGCGGCCAGAACCCGATCCGGTGGATCGAGTATTCGGTCAGCTCGAGCGTAATGATCGTCGTCATAGCCGCGCTGGCGGGAGTCCAGGAAGTGGGCACGCTGATCGCCGTGTTTGGCGCCAACGCGGCAATGATCATGTTTGGCTGGAGCATGGAGATCGCCAACGAGGGCCGAGAGCGGCCCCAGTGGCTGCATTACATCTTCGGCTGTCTCGTCGGCGCGGTGCCGTGGATAGTGATCTTCGTGACGCTTCTGATCTCGGCCACCGAGCCGGGTTCGGCGCCCATCCCGGGTTTCGTCATCGCCATCTTCGTGACGCTTTTCATCGGCTTCAATGTCTTCGCGATAAACATGGTCCTGCAGTATCGGAAGGTCGGCCGCTGGCGCGACTACCTGTACGGTGAGCACGCCTACATGCTGTTCAGTCTGATCGCGAAGTCGCTGCTGGCCTGGCAGGTCTTCTTCGGAACGCTGCGCCCGTAACTCCGGCCGGCCGCAACCTTCAAAACTGGGCCGGCACCGACGGCGCCCACCCGCAAGGCGCAGTTCGTGAGTTGACGCCACTCGCAGGGGCAGGTATTCTCCGCCTCGCCCCGACCGTGCATCCCCCGCTGCGGACTGATTCCGCGCGAAGCTCGCACGGCACCTTCTCCACATGAGTCCTCACCCTATGCCTGCCAACGGTCCTGATCAGCGCTCCCGCAACCGCCGCCCTCGCCGACGCCCCGCCGGGCGTGCCCCCATGGCCGAGTACGACGATTTTCAGGATGGCGACAACCGCGATCTGGATATAAACGAACTCATTGGGATGAGCGTCAACGAGCTCCAGACTGTCGGCAAGGACCTCGAGATGGAAGCCGAGGCCGCCGGTAAGGAAGAGCTCGTCGACCGCATCCTGGCGCGGCAGAGCGAGCTGGCAGGGCACGCCTACGCGACGGGTATCCTCGACATCGTCGACGAAGGCTTCGGGTTCATGCGCCGCCACGGGCTGATGCCCACGCCGGACGACGTCTACGTCTCCTCGAGCCAGATCCGCCGCTTCGGCCTCCGAATTGGGGATCGCATCAGCGGCTCGGTCCGGGCTCCCCGCGAAGGTGAGAAGTACTGGGGCATGATCCGGGTCGACCGGGTCAACGGCGTCGATCCGGACACCGCCCGCCGCCGGCCTCAATTCGCGGACCTGACCCCGGTCCACCCCGACGTCCTGATCAACCTCGAGACCGATCCCAAGAACCTCAGCCAACGCCTGATCAACCTGGTCAACCCCATCGGCAAGGGCCAGCGCGCCCTCATCGTCAGCCCGCCGAAGGCCGGCAAGACGATGCTTCTCAAGCACATCGCCAACGGCATCAGCACCAACTACCCCGAGATCCTCCTCATGGTGGCGCTCATCGGCGAGCGGCCCGAGGAGGTCACGGACATGCGCCGTTCGGTCAAGGGCGAGGTGATCAGCTCCACCTTCGACGAGCCCACGGAGAACCACACTCACGTCGCCGAGATGGCACTCGAGATCGCCAAGCGCCAGGTCGAGACCGGCCGGGACGTCGTGATCCTTCTCGACTCGATCACCCGCCTCGCCCGCGCCTACAACCTGGCCCTGCCGCCGTCCGGTCGAACCCTTTCGGGCGGCCTGGACCCGATCGCCCTCTACCCGCCCAAGCGCTTCTTCGGCGCTGCTCGGAACATCGAGGAGGGCGGCTCGCTCACGATCATCGGCACGTGCTTGGTCGACACCGGCTCGCGCATGGACGACGTGATCTACGAGGAGTTCAAGGGCACCGGCAACAGCGAGCTCATCCTTGACCGCAAGCTGGCCGAAAAGCGCATCTTCCCGGCGATCGACGTCCAGCGATCCGGGACGCGACGCGAGGAACTCCTCCTGGAGGAGCCGGTCCTCAAGATGGTCTGGACGATGCGGCGAATGCTCTCTGCGGTCGGCACGAACGAAGGCATCGAACTGCTGCTCAACCGACTGTCGAAGACGGACAACAACGTCTTGTTCCTGGCGACCCTCACGAAGTCTTTGGATCAGTAGCGCGTTCGCGGGCGGTCGATGGCAGGGCCGGCGTCAGCTGTACGTTGCTGCCTGCGCTCCTCGCTCACGCACCTTCAAGTGCGCTCACTCCGGTGCTCGACGGCGCCTTGCCCTCGACTCGCCGGCTCGGCGCGTCGGCAGATCCCGTTGCGGTGGCCAGCTCCACAGGTCGGCGCCCTTCGTTTTGCGCTGTTGCATCTCCACAGACCGGATGTGCCGGGCGCGCGCAGTACGCGTGCGAGAATTGAGCCATGTTCCTCGACCGAGTTCGCATTCATGTCCACGCCGGCAACGGCGGCGACGGCGCAGCCACGTTCCGGCGTGAAGCCCACGTGCCGCGCGGCGGCCCCGACGGCGGCGACGGTGGCCGGGGCGGTTCCATCTACCTGACGGTGGACCCCGGCGAGACGAGCCTGCGCGACTACCGCCACGCCCACCACTTCAAGGGCACGTCCGGTGGCCGTGGCTCGGGCCAGCGCCAGCACGGCAAGGCCGGCCACGACCTCGTTCTCAAGGTGCCGCCGGGCACGAGCATCTTCGAAGACGAGGCCGGTGGGCTGCTCGGCGACCTCGTCGCGGAGCAGCAGACGCTCATGGTGGCGCGCGGAGGAAAGGGCGGCCTCGGTAACGTCCATTTCGCAACTTCCACCCACCAGACACCGCACCACGCCCAGAAGGGCGAACCGGGCGAGGAGCGCTGGATCGTCCTGGAGTTACGCCTGATAGCCGACATCGGGCTCGTCGGGCTGCCGAACGCCGGCAAGTCCACGCTCCTGGCGGCGATCACCGCGGCGCACCCCAAGATCGCCGACTACCCGTTCACAACGCTCGAGCCGAACCTCGGCGTCCTCGACCTGGGCGGTGGCGACGATCGACGGCCGACCATCGCCGACGTCCCCGGACTGATCGAAGGAGCCAGCTCGGGCGCGGGGCTGGGCCATGCGTTCCTCAGGCACGTGGAGCGGACCCGCATTCTCGTCCACATGGTCGACGGCATGGACCGCGACCCGGAATGGAGCTACAACGTGATCCGCGACGAGCTGGGGGCTCACGACCCGGCGCTCCTGGCCAAGCCCATCCTGGTTGCTTTCAACAAGATGGACGAGGCCGCGGCCCGCGAGGCCTGGCCGGCATTCGCCCAAGCCCGCCGCGCCCAGGGGATCCCTACCGTCGCCATCTCTGCCGCCGACGGCGAAGGCCTGCCCGATCTGAAAGCGAATCTCGCCGCGCTGTTGCCGGACGCCGACGAGTTGTCCCAGCCGCCCCGGTCGGAAGGCGTTGTCGTGCACCACATCGAATTTGTGGGCGACTCCTTCCGGGTGGATCTGGAGGATGGCATCTTCGTCGTCCGCGGCAAGCGCATCGAGCGCCTGGCCAGCCAGACCAACTTCGAGGTCGAGGAGTCGGCCGAACGCTTCCAGCGCGAGCTGGCCCGGCTCGGCGTCGACGAGGAGTTGCGCCGCCAGGGCGTGGTTCCGGGGAAGACCGTCCGCATCGGCGCCAGCGAGCTCGAGTGGGAGCCCGACGACTGGGACGATCGGTGACCGAATTGGGGGCCCACGGCGGCTCGACGCCCGGCGTCGGTTGGCCTCCCGGCTCGCGGACCTGGATCGAGCCGGCCGACCGTCGGGTCGGCATCCTCGGCGGGACCTTCGATCCGATTCACTACGGCCACCTTCTGATCGCCGACCAGGTCCGCGAGGCGCTCCAGCTGGACCGCATTCTTTTTGTTCCGGCGGCCGTACCGCCACACAAGCTCGACGAACCGGTCACCCCCGCGCTCGATCGTGCCGCCATGGTGAAGCTTGCGATCGCCGGCAACCCGAGCTTCTCGATGTGCGAGATCGAGCTCGATCGGCCCGGCCCCTCCTACACCGTCGATACCCTGACAACCCTGCGTGACGAGGCGGCTCGGCAGGGTGTGGAGCGTGAGTTCCATTTCATCCTCTCGGTCGAGGCGCTGGCCTGGCTCAAGGGCTGGCATGAGCCCGCTCGCCTGCTCGAACTCGCCAGGCTGGCCGTCGTGGCGCGGCCGGGCACGCCGATCCCGATCGGGCGCCGGTTGGACGCACTTCTGCCCGGTGGAGCCGCCGTTCTGAACCGCGTCGAGTTGATCAAGACCATGCTGGTCGCTCACTCGTCGACGGACGTGCGAGCCCGAGTGGCATCCGGCCGATCGATCCGCTACCTGGTGCCGCCCGGTGTGGAGGCGTATATCCGCGACCATCGGCTGTATCGTTCCGATAATCCTATGAGGACCGCCTGACGTGACCGACCCAACGCCCTCGCCCGCGGGAGCATCGACCGAAACGACGCCCAGCCCCGACGGCCTGCCGCGACGGCGCAAGCCCATCGCCAAACCCGTCGCCGACGAGGCGGCGCTGGCCGACGCGCTACAGGCCGCCGTCGAGGCTGAGGCCGGGGCCGAGGAACTCGCTACCGAGCCCGAGATCGAGGAATCGCTGCGAGCCCGAGGCGACCGCTTGAGTGCCCTCGAGATCGCGCGCAAGATCGTGGACGCCGCCGAGGACAAGAAGGCCGCGGAGATCGTGTTGCTGGACGTCTCGGAGCTGACCTCCATGGCCGACTACTTCGTGATCTGCTCGGGCGGTTCCGAGAGGCAGCTGGGCGCCATCGGCGACGGCATCGCCGCGACGCTGCGCGACGAAGGCGTTCGGGCTATCGGCCGCGAGGGCGGCTCCAACTCCCACTGGACGCTCCTCGACTTCGGGGCCGTAATCGTCCACATCTTCGCGCCTCCCGAACGCGAGTACTACCAGCTGGAGCGGCACTGGTCCAAGGCGAAGACCGTTCTGCGCGTCCAGTAAGGCCGCTCCGGTCGCTTCGTCGACCGTAGAGGGGCGTTCCACGGACTCTGATCGAGAGAGTCCGGGGCGCGCCCGTCGGGCCCGGAGCGATTGTGTAAGCGCGGTAGCGCTCAATTCCGTAGACTTGTCGGGCCGAACCCAAGATTTCCATCCGAAGGACTCGGGAGAATCAGCCACGACCACTCCATATACCGCCGAACGGCGCCCGCACCGCGCCCCAACGATCGTCGACTTCGTCAACATCCGGTGGGTCGACGAGTGGTGTAAGCGCTGCAACATCTGCGTCGAGATCTGCCCCAAGGACAGCCTCGTCCTGACTCACGACGCCATCATCGAGGCCACCGACTGCATTCGCTGCGGCCTGTGCGAGCGCTATTGCCCGGACCTCGCCATCGAGGTTCTGCCCAAGCGCGACGAGAACGGCCTGCTGCCTCAGTCGACCCAGGCTGAGGAGGCGGTGTCCGCCCGGCAGACGCCGCCGACCCACGCCCCCGACGCCGCCAGGGGTCCGGCCGTCGCCGGCACCGACCCACATCGCGGAATCACCGATGCGGAGAGCGATCCGCAGGTCGACCGCGACAACCAGACCTGATCGGACAGGGAATACAGATGACCAAGCGACTCGTCCAGGGAAACGAGGCCGTCCTGCTGGGCGCCGTCAAAGCGGGAGCGACCTTCTTTGCCGGGTACCCAATCAGCCCCTCGTCGGAGATCCTGGCCCAGGCCTCGGTCTACGCCGGCAGCCATCCCGAGTTCCGCTTCCTTCAGGAAGAGGATGAGATCGCCAGCGCGAACGCCATCCTGGGCGGGAGCCTGGCCGGGGCGAAGTCATTCACGGCGACCTCCGGACCGGGCTTCAGCCTGATGCAGGAGGCGATCGGGTACGGCCACAAGGTCGGCATTCCGTGCGTGATCGTCAACGTCATGCGCGTCGGGCCGGGCACCGGCATGCCGACGATGCCGGGCCAGGGCGATCTGAACCAGACCCGGTACGGCTCGACCGGCGACTACACCAGCATCGTGTTCTATCCGTCGACCGTGACCGAGTGCTACGAGTACACGATCCACGCTTTCAACGCGGCGGAGGAGAGCCGGAGCCCGGTCATCATCCTGTCCGACGCGTTCCTCGGCCACCTCAACGAGGTCGCCGACCTGGATCCGATCGAGATTCCGATCGTGCCGCGCACGCTCGAGCCCCTCGCTTCCGGCAGCACCCGGCTCTTCTCGGGCGTGGCCACGTACGCCGACGGGGAGCCGGCCACGGCAGACTCCGACGAGTTCATTCGGCAGTATTACGAGGGGCGGGATCACCGCCTCGAGGTGGCAGCCAGGTACGCGTTCCACGAGTACGGCTGGAACAAGGACGCCGAGACGCTGGTGATCGCGTACGGCATCACCCGCCGCATCGCCCAGCCGCTGGCCCCGTACTTCGCGCTATTCCGGCCCATCCGCATCTGGCCGACGCTGGACAAGGAGTTGACCGAGATCGCGGGCCGGTACAAGAAGATCGTCGTCATCGAAGGCAGCGACGGCCAGTACGCGAACGTCGTGGAGCGGATGCTCCTGCGTCGCGTCGAGCGCGTGCCGCTGCTGGGCGGTCGAATGAGCATCGAGGCTATACGTGAAGGCCTCGGCGCTATCGGCATGCTCCCGGCAGAACTAGCGTCGCCCGGTTCCGAGTCGCCGGCCGCAGGCCGTCCGGCCCGAGTCGGCTGACCCGCGTCCCCGAAGAGGTTTCATCACAATGGCAGTCAAGGACAAGCTGAAGACCGATCTGTTTCCCACTATCTGGTGCCCCGGCTGCGGTATCGGCCTGATCATGCAGCAGCTGGCGAGCGTGATGGACGATCTGGGCCTTGACAAGGGCAACACCGTCCTGGTGACCGGCATCGGCTGCACCGGCCGGATGGGCGCGTACATGAACTTCGAGTCCGTGTACACGCTTCACGGTCGAACGCTGCCGGTCGCCGAGGCCATCAAGATGGTCCGGCCCGAATTGAAGGTCATAGTCGTCTCCGGCGACGGCGATACCGCATCGATCGGCGGCAACCATCTGCTCCACTCCATCCGGCGCAACCCGGACATCACGGTCATCTGCAACAACAACGAGATCTACGGTCTGACCGGCGGCCAGGCCGGGCCGACGACGCCACAGGGCACGAGCACGATCTCTTCGCCCGGCGGATCGACCTATTCGCCGATCAACCTGCAGGGCGTCGTCAACACGAACCCGAATTCCTACTACGCCAAGACGACCGTCTACCATCAGGGCCCGATGCGCAAGGCCATCAAGGAGGCCCTCGAGTGGCCGGGCTTCGCCTTCGTCGACGTCGCCAGCCAGTGCATCGAGAACAACGGCCGGCGGATTGGCTTCGCCAGCGCCAACGACATGCTCCAGAACTACCGCACCGAGTACAAGGCCGCGCCTCCCGGTTCGAAGCACCTGGAGCCGCACCAGCTGGGCATCGTCAAAGGCGAGGTGGCGGCCGGTACCGCGCCGGGCAACGGAAAGAGCTAGGTTCAAAGCCGCCCACTGGGGTTCGCCGCCTTCGGCGTCGAGCCCAGTGTGGCCGGCCCGAATCGCAAAGCGAGGAATAGGGCTAATGGCGGGTAAATCGATCGTCATCGACGGGGTGGGCGGACAGGGTGTTCGGGTCATCGGCAACACCATGGCCAGCCTGCTCAGCGTCATGGGCTACGAGGTAACCCTGCTCTTCGACTACGACTCATCGGTTCGAGGCGGCATGAGCGAAGCGTTCCTGATCTATGACCGCAAGCCGATCGACAACTTCGTCGTCGAGTGCGCCGACGTCGTGCTGCGCCTGGCCGATCGCGGGCCCGTCCATCTGAGCACGGACTACGTCATCGCGGACCTGGGCCTCACAAAGGCGGGCGAGACCGGGGAGGAGATCCCGTTCCTGCAGCTCGGCGTCGAGAAGTTCGGGCGCGACCTTTTCGGCAACATGATCGCCCTCGGCCGGCTGCTGTGCGTCTGCGACGTGGACTTCACAGACGAGCACCTCCGCGAGGCGTTGCCGAAGAAGTACATCGAAGAGAACATCGCGGCCATCAAGTACGGCTACGGCCTCGATCGGGGCT
Source organism: uncultured Chloroflexia bacterium (assembly GCA_963789725.1). Taxonomy (GTDB): domain Bacteria; phylum Chloroflexota; class Limnocylindria; order Limnocylindrales; family CSP1-4; genus Fen-1039. The sequence continues at coordinate 1,752,399 of CAWBLU010000003.1, read as the reverse complement.
CGATCAAGGAGATCGTCGCCGAGCAGGCCGCCAGCACCTTTGCCGCTCGCTACGCCGAGAAGGTTCTGGCGGGCACCGCGCCCGCCGAAGCCGTCGAGCTGGCCGCGGCGCGCAACTGATCGGCCGGCGATGAGCCCCAGGCGACGTGGCCGCGGACGCGGTGTCGACGGCCCTGCGGTCGCCGCGGCCCCAGGCACAACTGGTGCCCCCTACGCCGAGGCCACGGAGCAGGGAGCGACGGATTCTGCGTTGGTGACGCAGCCCGATCCACGTACCACGGCTGGCCCCGACCCGGTGACCGGCGTTCAGGGACTCAGCGGCGGGGCCAACTCGATGCCCCCGCGGCGCCAGCCCCGGCCCGGGCCGGACGCCCCGGCCCCGGCCCACGTCGAAGGCGAGGAACCCGCTCCCGGCCAGAAGGCTTCCTGCACTCTGGCCCAGATGCGTCGGTTCATCAAGAGCCGTCCCTACGTGCCGGTCCACGAGCTGCGCCGCCGGTTCTTGATCGAGGGCCTCGAGGACGAGGTCAGCCCGATGCCCACCGGCCAGCGCACGCTTTTCGTCGGCTTGCCCGAGCGCGAAGCCGGGTTCCTCGGTGAACTCGTCAAGGGCGGCGAGGTCGGCTGCGAGCTCCTTCTGGATCCCACGAGCCCGGCCGTAGTCGGCGTCTTCCCGATGAGGCCCGTCGCCCGGCAGTAGGTGGTCGGACGGCGGGCGCTCGGGCGCCGGGCAGGCGCCGGGTTGGGGGAGGCCGAGACGGCCTACTTGCGATTGGTGAACCAGATCGTGGGAGCGCCCTGCACTCCCGCGTCGTGCATCGCCTCGCGCAGTTCGGCGCTTCCGGCAAATGCCTGGGCAGCTTCCACCGAGGCGAACTCATGGGTAACCGTGATCTCATTGGGGTCGTCCGCGGCCTGATAGACCGCGGCATCGAGCACGCCGAGTTTCTGCCGCGTTGGTGCGAAGTCGTCGTATGTCCGTCGCCACGTGGCGTAGTCGGCGGCGTGATGTCGAACGAATAGAGTCGCCATGGTGATGTTCTCCCGACCGCTCGAGGCGACGGCTGGGACGAGCCGTCCGGTCCTCGGGAGGCAAGCCTAGCCTAACTAGCTGTCATGTCAATAACTGTTGCAACAATTATTGGAAGTGCAGTCGTTGACATGTACACTAGACCGATGGACATGAAGGACGATCCCAGCCGGCCGGAGGCGCTCTGGCTCGATGCCTGGCGCGGCGTGCTCTTCGCCAGCGCGCGGGTCCTCCGGATGGCGGAACCGGAGCTGATCGAGCGGGACGGCTTTCCGCTGACCTGGCTGGACGTGTTGGCTCAGTTGTATGACGCGGATGGCAATGCCTTGCGGATGCAGGAACTCCAGGAACGCTCGCTCTTCACACGAAGCGGCATGACTCGGTTGGTCGATCGCATCGAAGCCGCCGGCCTGGTTCGCAGAGAGCGCGTGCCCGGCGACCGACGGGGCGTCCGCGTCGTCCTGACGCCGGAGGGGCGCCGCCGTCACACCGACGCGTTCATCGGCCACCTCGAAGTAATCGAGCGTGAGTTCGGGCGCAGGTTGACGGCGGCTCAGCAGAAAGTCATCGGCGAGGCCCTGGTCGGTTTCTGGCACTCTGGGCCGGCCGCGACGAAGTGAGCGTGGTCGGCCGATCGCTGCGGCAGGCGCGCCTGGGCTTCCGGACCTGGACTTCCGCTACCCGGCAACGTCGCGCCGATAGCCCGGCGAGCTCTCGGGCGCGAGGATTGCTCCACTGACCGGTGGCCATCGGCCGGTGGCCGGTGGGGGCCACGGGCCACACGGCGCCGCGGCCGCCGTGGCATATCGACGGCCACGTAGCTGTGAGACCGGTGCCGGAACGCAGCTGTAGCGGCGGGCGGTCCCCGGGCGTCGGGCGCGGAAGCCCGGCGTCGATCGTGGCGCATGATCGCCGTCGATGGAACCCATCGCCTTCATCGTCGGCACCGCGTTGCTCGTCCTCGTCGCCTGGGATCTGTTCCAGACGATCGTCGTGCCGCGCCCGACGCCCGGCAGGTTTCGACTCGGGCGATATGTCGTCCGCGGGGCGTGGCGCTTCTTCCGAGTGCTGGGGCGTCGAAGCGACGGCGGAACCCGCGACACTCTCCTTGGGCTGTTCGCGCCGGCGGCAACCCTGGCCCTGCTGGCGACCTGGCTCGTGGCCCTGGTGGTCGGGTACGGCCTGGTCTTGTTCGCCATCCGCGATCAGCTCAGCCCGATTCCCCAGGACGTCGGCACGACGAGCTACTACGCCGCGACCTCGATCCTGACCCTCGGTTCGGCCGAACTCCTCGCTGTCGGTGGAGCGGCACGAGCCGTGGTCATCGTGGCTGCGGTGAGCGGCCTGGGTGTCGTCGCTCTCGTGGTCACGTTCCTCTTCTCGCTCTACGGGTCATACCAGCGCCGGGAGGTCCAGGTGGTCACCCTTCAGGCGGCCGCCGGAGCCCCGCCGTCGGCCGTACAGCTGCTTGACACATACGCCCGGCTCGACCTGACAGGCCGGCTGCCGGGCTTCTTCGTTGAGTGGGAGCGTTGGGCGGCCGAAGTGCTGGACACGCACGTGGCCTATCCGATGCTCGGCTTCTTCCGCTCGAGCCACGACAACCTCTCGTGGATAAGCGCGCTCGGTACGGTCCTCGATGCCGCGAGCCTGGTCCTGACGACGATCAAGGATGTACCGCGCGGCGAGGCCGAACTCTTCTGCCGGGTGGGTTCTCACCTCGTGGAGGACATCACGAATCTGGGCTTCCGGACCGGCCTCAACCGGGAAGGGAGCGCCATCTGGACTGAGTCCGGCGTGGACAGGTCGGCCTTCGATGAGGCCTGGGATCGACTCCTGCAAGCCGGCTACGACCTCGTCCCGGCCGACGAGGCCTGGTTTGCGTTCGAGGCGGCCCGGACCGTGTACGCCGGCCGCCTCGAAGCGATGGCCCGCTACTGGGCGACCCCGACCAACTCGTGGCTGGACTCCGCGGCCGTTCCCAGATCGCCGGCTCACCTGCCTGCGGTTGTCGCCGCCAAGCGCCCGCCGGAGGACTAGCCTCGAGCCGCGACGCCTTCGATGGCGAGCAGTGTCCGCTTGATGGCCAGGCCGGCCTGGCGGTCCTCCCATGTGGAGCCGCCGTAGCCGCCGAGTGCGCCGTTCGCGGCGATGACCCGGTGGCAGGGGATCAGGATCGGCACCGGGTTGCGGCCCATGGCGCCGCCTACGGCCTGGGCTGCCCCGGGCCGGCCGATGTATCGGGCCAGGTCGCCATAACTCGCCGTCTCGCCGAACCCGAGCCGGGCCGCGCCGTCGAGGACCAGCCTGTCCCAATCCGAGACCCGCAGGTCTAGCGGCAGATCGAAGCCGCGTCTCTCGCCCGCGAAATACCGGCCGATCTGCCTCGTGGCTTCTTCCAGGGTCGAGCGCCAGTCCGGCGGCACCGCCGCGTCCACGGCCGGGAGAACGGGCCCGTGAAGCCTGCGGGCGAGGCCGTCGACGAATTCCGGCGTCTCCGCGTCCAGCCCGACGGCCACGATGCCGGCGTCGGTCGCGGCAACGTGGAGCGTTCCCCAGGGGGCCTCGCAGATCGTGAATGCGGCAAGCGGCGTCGTCACGGGCCCAGTTTGACGCCCCGCAGCGATGCCCGAAATCCCGACTCGTTGCCGTTCCGAGCTGCGACGAGGTATACTCCCTGGGAGTATGCAAACCATCGACACCGCCCCCACCGCCCCCGACCTCTCCGCCGAGATCCAGCTGCCCATTGACGGCATGAGTTGCGCTTCGTGCGTCAACCGGATCGAGCGCTTCCTGCGCAAGACGCCGGGCGTCGCCGAGGCCAGTGTGAACCTGGCCACAGAGGTCGCCACGATCCGGTACCTGCCCGAGATCGCCGGATTCGATGAACTCGCCAGAGCCATCGAAGCCGCCGGCTACGACGTCCGCCACGTCGCCCCAACGACTGACGGCAGCCGAGCAAGCCTGGTCGACGAGGCCGATGCCCAGGCCGCCGAACGTGCCCGCGAGCAGCGATCGCTCGGTCTCACGGCGGCGGTCGCGCTCGTCATCGCCGCGGTGACGATGGCCCTGATGTACGCCCCGAGCCTGCCGCTGTCCATGGAACAGCTGGCTTGGGTATTGATCGGCCCGGCCACGTTCGTCCAGTTCTGGGCCGGCCGGCGTTTCTATCGCGCGGCCTGGCGGTCCGCGATTCACTTCTCCACCGGAATGGACACGCTCGTCGTCGTCGGCACGAGCGCGGCGTGGGCGTACAGCGTCCTCGTCACGTTCGCTCCCAGCATCTTCCGATCGGCCGGCATCGAGGCCCAGACCTACTTCGACAGCTCGACCGCAATCGTCGGTCTGGTTCTGATGGGCCGCTGGCTCGAAGCGCGTGCCAAGGCGCGCACGGTTGGCGCGATCAAGGAACTGCTGGGCCTTCAGGCTCAGTCGGCCCGGATCGTGCGCGGCGGGCGCGAGATAGACGTCCCGCTCGAGGAAGTTCGAGTGGGCGACCTGGTTCGCGTCCGGCCGGGCGAGCGCTTGCCGGTGGACGGCCGAGTCATCGAGGGCAACTCCGAGGTCGACGAATCGATGCTGACCGGCGAGCCGGTCCCAGTCGAGAAGGGCTCCGGCGATCAGGTTATCGGGGCGACCATGAACGGCCACGGAACGCTTCTCTTCCGGGCCACCCGCGTCGGTCGCGACACTGCCCTGGCTCACATCGTCGAACTCGTCCGGCGCGCCCAGGGCTCCAAGGCGCCGATCCAGCGCCTGGCCGACCGGATCGGGGGCATCTTCGTGCCGGTCGTGCTGGGTATCGGGGCCCTGACGTTCGGGCTCTGGTTCGTGCTTGGGCCGGACCCAAAGGCTACACACGCCCTAGTGGCGTTCATCACGGTCGTGGTCATCTCGTGCCCCTGCGCGATGGGCCTGGCGACGCCCACGGCGATCATGGTCGGCACCGGCAAGGGCGCCGAGGCCGGAATCCTCATCCGCGGCGGCGAGGCACTGGAACTCGTGGCCGGGATCCAGGCCGTCGTCTTCGACAAGACCGGGACGCTCACCCGCGGCCGGCCCACTCTGGGTGACGTCGTTGCGGCCACGGGCTTCGCCACGGACGAGGTTCTCGACATCGCGGCCTCGGTGGAGCGTGGGAGCGAGCATCCATTGGCTGCGGCCATCCTGGCTCGGGCCGATGCGGCCGGACTGGGGCAGCGACCCGTCGACGGCTTCGAAGCCGTCGCGGGCAGGGGGGTGCGGGGCCGCGTAGGAGGTCGCGAGGCCATGGTCGGCACGGCTGCCTTCCTCGAGTCCAACGGCGTGGACCTCGCTCCGCTGGTCGCCGCGGTGGGCTCGAGTTCGGCCATCACATACCTGGCGGTGGACGGTCGGGCCGCCGGCGCTCTGCCGACGGTGGACGTCATCAAGCCGGAGTCTGCCGCGGCCGTACGCGAACTCCGGGCAGCCGGTCTCGAAGTCTGGTTGGTGACCGGCGATGGGACGCGTGTTGCGCGGTCTGTCGCCGACGCGGTCGGGATCGCGGAGGATCGAGTCCTGGCCGAGGTCCTGCCCGCAGGCAAGGCCGACGCCATCGCCGCCATCCAGGCCCGCGGCCTCCGCGTGGCGATGGTCGGCGACGGCATCAACGACGCGCCGGCCCTGGCCCGGGCCGACATCGGCATCGCGATCGGCACCGGAGCCGATGTCGCCATGGAGGCGTCGGACGTGACGCTCGTTGGCGGTGACCCGCGTTCCGTGGCGACGGCCATCCGGCTGTCCCGACAGACCAGGCGGGTCATCCGCCAGAACCTGATCTGGGCCTTCGGCTACAACGTCGTCTTGATCCCGGTTGCCATGGGCGCGCTCTTCCCGCTCTTCGGAGTCACGTTGAACCCGGCCCTGGCGGCCGGGGCAATGGCCCTGTCGTCGGTCAGCGTGGTGTCGAATTCGCTGCGGCTGCGGCGGTTCTCGCTGAGCGTGCGAGCGGGCGGTCCTGCCGAACCTGCACCGGCCGCGATGAGCGCCGGCTAGCCGGGACCGTCAGATCCAGTAAGCGGCCACCAATACCGCCAGCAGCCCGAGGGCGGCGCCGCCCAGGGCCGAGCGAAGGCCGGTGGATCGCCCGAACCCGAGCGGCGATGTGAGTTGACCGATCAGCGTGGCGGCCACGGCGACCGGAACCGCGATGCCGATGGCCACGACGCCGAGCGGGAGACTCCGCCCGAAGGGGTGGACCATCACCTCATCCCGTGCGACCAGAGATACCAGCAGAAACGCGTCGGCCGCGACGAAGAGCGCCGCCACGATGCCGAGAACCGCCTCTCGCCGCGTCGCGGCCATGAAAGTGGGGTAGGTGACCGCGAGGATGCCGATCGAGACCACCGCGGGCGTGAGGATAAGGGCCGTGTCGATGCCGTTCGGAAGCGTCAGGCGTGGCGCGGGCCGGCTCAATTGGAACGCGACGGGCGTGCCGAGGGCCAGTAACCCACCCAGCACACCGGCTTCGAGACCGCGCCGGAGCCAGAGTGGGAGGAACCGATGCTGTGCCACGAATGGATCGTACACTGCCGGACCGAACGGCAAGCCATCTCGGCCGGCTCGGAGCGAAGCGGCGCGATAGGCGCACCCGACCCCGTAAGGAACCGGCCGGTCCAGGCTCTCGGACGGGGACTCAGGCCTCGAAGCGGCGGAAGACGGCGACCGCGTTCTGGCCGCCGAAGCCGAAGCCGTTGATGATCGCCGTGTCGACCTTCTTGGCTCTGGCGACGTTCGGGATGTAGTCCAGGTCGCACTCCGGGTCGGGGTTCTGCAGGTTGGCCGTAGGCGGCATGATGCCCTCGCGGATCGCGCCGATCGCGGCCAGGCCGCTGACCGCGCCGGCCGCCCCGAGCAAGTGCCCCACCATGGACTTTGGCGAACTGATGGCGACCTTGTGCGCATGTGCCCCGAAGGCCGTCTTGATGGCACGCGTCTCGGTCACGTCGTTGAGCGGCGTAGACGTCCCGTGGGCGACGATGTAGTCCACTTCGTCCGGGGCGATGCCGGCATCGCGCATGGCTTTGGTCATCGCCGCCGACGCGCCGCGTCCGGTGGGTTCCGGGGCGCTGATGTGGAAGGCGTCTGCGGTCATGCCGCCGCCGATCACTTCACACAGGATGTTGGCGCCGCGGGCCATGGCATGCTCGGCCGATTCGAGTACGACCGCCGCCGCGCCCTCGCCAAATACGAAGCCGTCGCGGTCCCGATCGAAGGGCCTGGAGGCGTGAGTCGGGTCGTCGTTGCGCCGGGACAGGGCGCCCATGTTGCCGAGGGCGGCAAAGGCTATCGGCAGGAGCGAGCCCTCGGTGCCGCCGACGATGGCGAGGTCGATTTCGCCGTCGCGGATCATGCGCATGCCGTCGATGAACGAGATGACGCTGCTGGCGCAGGCCGCTACCTGGGCAATGACCGGTCCGGTGATCCCGTACTTCATCGAGATCTGGCAGGCGGCCATCGAGCCCGACAGGGCCGGGATGGCGAACGGCGAAACCTGGCCGGGTCCCTTCTCGGCAAGGACGCGGGTACCCTCGAGAACCTGCTCCATGCCGCCGCCCCCGGTGTTCATCACGACAGCGGTGCGATCGTGCTGGTCCTGGTTGAAGGCTTTGAAGTCGACCCCGGCGTCCTCGACTGCCTCCCCGGCCGCGGCCATGGCCAGATGGATGAACCGGCTCATGCGGCGCGCCATCTTCCGGTCCATGTACACGTTCGGATCGAAGTCCCGGACCTCTGCCGCGATCAGGACGTCCATGCCGGTCGGATCGAATTGCGTTATCGGGCCCACGCCGGAGGTGCCGGCAAGGAGGTTGTCCCAGTATGCCCTGGCGGAATTGCCGATAGGCGTGATCGCGCCGAGGCCGGTGACGACAGCGCGACGAGCAGGATCCTTCGTGGGCACGGGCCATCTCCTAGACGACTAGCAACGCAGGCGACCACCGCCGGCGGCGCCCAATACATCAGGCCCGACGAAACGCAGCGGCGTTCGCCGGCGGGACGGCTGCCGGAGCCACCGAGCCACACGCAGCATGTGGCGTCCGACCTGAGGATTGTACCCGGCTTGGCTCCTGGGCAGGCGTCAATGCGGCCCCGGCTCATCAGCGCGTAGAAGGTCGGTCAGGCGGCGAAGGAATAGTCGCACCGCCTCTCGTTCGGGATCCCTCAATGGCTCGAGGGCCGCGCGGACGGCGTCTCCTCGCCACTGATAAGCCCGCTCGACCTCGTCGATCTTGGCCGGGTTAAGTCGTACGCGAACGACCCGACGGTCCTCCGTATCTCGCTCTCGAATTGCGTAGCCGGCGGACTCCAGTTCCTCCACGACCCGGCTCGCCCAGCCGTACGAGATTCCGAGGCCCGTTGCCAGCTGGCCGACGGTCCGTTCGCCGTGCCTGTACACGTGAATGGCCGCGCGAACCGCATGCGTCGAGACCGCGACCGAATCCGTGCCGTGGCTTCTCTTGCCGCCACCGTTCGACGGCTCGTGGGCTGCGTCCGGGTTCTCCGCGTCCGTCTTCTCCGCGTCCAGGCGTCGCGTGGCATACGCGGCATGGAGGAACTCGACCAGAAGCCGGCTCGTTTCCAGCGCCGGGTCGGGCGCGGTCGCCGCAGGCGATTTGGTCGCTACCGACGTCTTGTCACCCATGCACTGAAATATACCATAAGCACTCTACTAAACGTTGCCCAAGACAAAGAAATCTCCGCAGTGCCCGGAGCCGTCGCCGCCCCGCTCGGTACCTGTACGGGCCCCTGGGAACGGACCACCCGTGCGAAGTCGCGCCGGCTAAGCCCGGTCCAGTTCCGCGAAATCGAGAGCCAGCGTGGCTTCGAGGAGGCTCTGTGCCGCGGAGTCGACCAGGTCGGCGAAGCCCGGTGAGTCGTCTCGCTCGATCGCCTGGCCCTGCCAGACCGCTTGCTCCGGTCCGTCCACCAGGGTGATGAACGGGTAGACGCGCCAACGGCGGGGCCGGGCCGCCACGTCCAGGGTGCTTACCAACCGCCGCCCATTCTTGAGATGCGTCTCGAGCGTCAGCCGAATGGCAATCTGATCTGTCTCGGCCGAACCGGCGGGACGGCCGAGGTTGCCGACAGGCGGGGAAGCGACGACGGTCGTGTGTTCGGCGGTCGGAAGGCGCGCCGCCTCCCAGATGAGAGGGCGTGCGGCCGCAAGCCTCTGTCGCCCTCGGGCCACCGCGGCAACGAACTCCCAGGCCACTGTCAGGTCCTGTGCCATCGCGCTCCTTCGGCCGGGCGATCGACGAGGATCTCCCATCGCGCCCGGGCCGTCCAAGCGTCGGAAGCCTACCGCTCCCAGTCGGGCGCGACAACGCCCAGATTGGATGGCCGGCGGTGCCGCACCTCGCGCGGACCGCGGCCCCCAAGCCCGTGGCTCAGTCGCCCGTGTAGCGCTTGAAGACGACTGCCGCGTTGTGGCCGCCCAGGCCGATGTTGTTCGAGAGCGCGTATCGGATCGGCTTCTCGATCGTCTCGGTGGCCACGTTGATGTTGCACTCCGGATCGGGCTCGAGGTAGTTGAGCGTCCCCGGCACGGTCTGGTGGTAGACGGACAGGACGGTCGCCACGCCTTCGAAGGCTCCGGCGGCGCCCATCATGTGACCGGTCATGGACTTGGTCGCCGAGATGAGGATGTCGGGCGTGTGGCTGCCGAAGGTCGCCCAGATGGCCTCGCTCTCCCGCTTGTCACCGACAGGCGTCGAGGTCCCGTGCGGGTTGACCATGTCGACTTCTTCGGCCGGAACACCCTGCCGTTCGAGGGCCATCTTCATGGCCCGGGCGGAGCCTTCTCCGCCGTCGGCGGGGGCGATCATGTCGAAGCCGTCCGCGGCAGAGCCGTAGCCGAACACTTCGGCATAGATCTTCGCACCGCGGGCCTTGGCTAGTTCGAGGTCCTCCAGGATCAGCGCGCCGGCGCCCTCGCCCAGCACGAAGCCGTCGCGGGTGCGGTCGAACGGGCGGCACACGGTGCCGATAGCCCGGCCGGGAAGGGGCGTGCCCATGCCGCGCATGTTCGTGAAGCCGATGTGGACCAGCTCCAGCAGCGGCGACTCGGCCGATCCGGCGATGACGGCCGTGCAGTCGCCGCGGCGAATCGCCTCGGCCGCCTCCCCGATGGCCAGTGTGCCGGTGGAGCATGCCGCGACCGGGCAGTAGTTGTGGCCTTTGGCGCCGGTTTCGATGGCGATCGTGCCCGAACTGGCATCGACCAGGCCGTTGGCGATGAAGAACGGGCTCACCGACCTCGTGCCCTTGGTGTGCCAGATCTCCTGGTTGAGGATGAACAAGGCCTGACCGCCGCCGCCCGACCCGTAGACGACCCCCACGTCGTAGTGGTTGTCGTCGTTGATCTCGAGGCCTGAGTCGGCCAGCGCCATCTTTGCCGAGGCCACGGCGAAGTGGACCGTGGTCTCCGTGCGGCGGGCGTCCTTGAAGTTCCAGTATTGAGTAACGTCGAAGTCGTGGACCTCGCCGCCAGCCTTGTGCTCGTACGGTGTCGTGTCGAAATGCGTGATCTCGCCGATGCCGGTCCGGCCGGACACGAGGTTCCGCCAGACCGTATCGATGTCGTTGCCGAGCGGGCTCACAACCCCCATCCCGGTGACGGCGACTCGCCTAGAGTAATCGGGTTTGCGCACGGGTAGCGGTTCCTCCGGTAATTTCGGCGGCGAAACGCAGCCGGGTTGGGCTTGGTTAGCTGACGGCGGCGCCGTCGATGAAGGGAACGAAGATGCCCCCCGGCGCGGTCGAATTGTCGACGGCCAGGGCGTTTGCCTCCGGCGCGATCCGCTTGATCAGGCCGGTGAGAACCTTGCCGGGCCCGACTTCGACGAATGTGGTGACGCCGTCGGCGCCCATCCGGTCGACGGCGGAGACCCAGTCCACGCCTCGGGTCAGGTGGTCGATGAGTTCGGCACGCGCGCCGTCGCCGGTTGTAATCGGGCACGCGTCGGCGTTCGCGACCAGCTGGATGGACGGGTCCGCGAACGCGATCGGCGCGAGCACCCGGGCCATCCCTTCGGCGGCCCCGGCCATAAGCGTCGAGTGAGCGGCGACCGAGACCGGCAGCAGGATTCCGCGGCGCGCGCCCAGGTCTTTGACGCCGGCCACGGCGGCTTCCACCGCCGCGCGATCGCCGGAGATCACGATCTGCCCGGGCGAGTTGCGGTTGGCAACCGCGATGCTGCCGTGAGGGCTTCCCAGGGCGAGCATCTCCGGGATGCGGGCGTCCTCGAGTCCGATGATCGCGGCCATGGCGCCCGATCGGCCGTGACCCGAAGCCTGCATCTGCCGGCCTCGCTCGCGAACGAGCCGCACCGCGTCGCCCAGCGATATCACGCCGGCGGCCACCAGGGCACTGTACTGGCCCATCGAATGGCCGGCCGCGTAGGCCGGTTCGGGAGCCGTGACCCCTGCCGCGGCCCAGCGCTCGCGCATGGCCTCCAGGAACGCGATCGACACGGCAACCAGGGCGGGCTGAGCGTTGACCGTGAGATCTAGCTGCTCGGCCGGCCCTTCGAATGCCAGGCGGCTGATCGATTCGCCCAAGGCGTCGTCGGCTTCGGCGAGAACTGCGGCGGCGGCCGGCGACGCTTCCGCCAGGGCCCGGCCCATGCCTACCGACTGGGATCCCTGGCCGGGAAACACGAAGGCGATGCGATCCATGCGGTGTGTCTGCTCTCCTTCGGCTCGCCTGCGAGCGTCGGGAGGCGACGCACCCAGCAGGGCTGCGGCGGTAGATGGTCAGAGCCGGCCGGGGGCGGTCGAACTCGGATCCGAATCGTACGCCTCTGAGTCGGCCCACGAGGAATAATGCGTGCAGATTTGCATGGATCGAGGGAGTTGCGTACGCTTGGGCCATGCCACAGTTCAGACCCAAGCTTCCGAACCTGGGTCCGCGACCTCTGGAGATCGGCCTCGGGAGGCAGGCGCGACCGGAGCCGTCGAGCCCGGAAGTGGGTAACGGGGACTGGCCGGCCGCTCCCGGAGATGCACCAGATCATGACGCCCGGTCCACGGACAAGGACGCGGCGATCGGGCCGGCCGCCGGGGCGTCGAGCGTGCGGCAGAGGGGCGCGGCGTCGCTGCGACTGCTGCGCGGCCCGCAGCGGCCGTTTCTGCATATACCTTCGCTCACCGTCCCAAGCCGGACGGCAGTCGAGTCGGCGGCAAGAGAGCTCCTCTCCGCGCCGGTCGAGGCGGCCCGCAACCGCCTCCAGAATCCGCGGGAGCTTTCCGATCGGATCGCCATGGGCCGGGCGATATGGCGCGACCTCGTCATCGGCTTCGCGGCCCAACTCGGAGAGCTGAACCTCGGCTTCACGCAGCTGGCCGCGATGTATGCGCTCGCCGACAGTGGGACGATGACCGTGGCGGATCTGGCCGACACCCTGGGCCGATCTCCGTCGACGGCGAGCCGTCTGGTGGACGGCCTGGTCCAGCGCCAGCTCATCGAGCGCAACCAGGATTTGGAAGACCGTCGAGTGCGGACCCTGACTCTCACCGGCCGCGGCCAGGCGCTACTCGGTCTGGTGGACCGGGCGCGTGCTCAGGAGTTCCTGTCCATCGTCAGGCCGCTGCCGACGGCCGAGCGAGCGGTCGTGGCTATGGGCGTGGCCGCGCTCTCGACCCATGCCATCTCCCGGCGCGGCCACCTCATCAAGCAGCGACCCGGAGCCGCGCCGTAGAGCCGACCACTGCAGGGGACCGGGCCGGGCGGCATGGGCAAGTGGCTCCGCCGGCGGCCTGGTGCGGCGGCCGAGCGAGGCCGGATGCCGGATGAGCCGGATACCGGGCCAGATGGCAGATGGCGAATGTGCCGGATGCAGGCCCCGAGACCTAGGAGTGGGCAACCTCGGCGACCAGGGCGGGGAGGCCCAGGATCTCACGCGCGCGAGTCACATCGTCGACCGCGAAGGCCCAGGTGGCCATGCCGTCGGCCCGGGAGATGACGCAGCAGCCGTGCAGACGGACCCGGCCGCCGACGAGGCGATCGTTCACCTCGCTGAAGGCACAGGGTGTGTCCTCGATCTCAACCGTCAGGTTGGTGCGCGCCACAAAGGGATAACCCATGCCGCGCAGGACGTCCTGCGTGTCGTCATCGCAGCAGTCCGTGAATATCTGGGCCGACGTGAAGGCGCCGGCGGTGGTCTGCTGGATCTGGAGGATGTTGACTCCGCGCGCGCACAGGGCCCTGGCCAGGTGCGAAAGCTCGCCCGGGCGGTTCGGCAGCTGGACTACGAACTGATTGCTCATTGCTCCCTCCCGACGCCCCCGTCAGGCAGTTACGAGATAGACCCGGACTCGCCGTTGGCCGTGTGCCGCCGTCGCGGCGATGAGGGCGAAGTCGGCGGTCGACGGGGGTAACACTACGCACCGCGGCCCCTGGCGGGGCCGTGCCATAGGTCCCGGCCCGCCGGCCCTTTGGGTGTCAATTGGGACCGGGCATGGCAGTAGCGCGAGACCGCCGGCCTACCCGCCTGACCGGGTCAGCAGCGCCATCACCGCGTCGGCGGCGACGGCTACGGCCGCCGCCACTTCGGGACTGAGTTCCTCGCCGAATTCATCGATGCTTCGCGCCTGGACCGTGACCGCGTGGATCGTCGAGGGCAGGGTCGCGCCCAGGCCGCGGCCCAGATCCAGCGCCGTCCGCAGCGAGGCGTCGTGGGCCGAGTCGAGATGCCCCGCCGCATAGTCGGCCAGGTCCTCGAGCGGGGATACCTTGACTTCGCCGATGGGGCGGTCGGGGAACTCCGCCGCGTCGATCAGGATCGCAGTCTCGTAGCCGGTCAGGAACTCCATCAGTCGCAGCCCGCCGACGCCGAGTCTTTCGATCTCGACGTTCGGGGCGGTGCGGCCCGTAGACACCTCGGCCGCAAGCCGGCGCTCGACCTCGTCGGCCACGTGCCAGCCGACGCCGTCGTCGCCCAGGACGGGATTGCCGAGCCCTACCACGATGACGCGGCCGGATCCGATGCGGGTGCCGGCTGAGACCGGAGCATCGCCGCTCACGGGAGTAGGGCGCTCTTCCGCCACGCGGACATCCGATCTAGCAATGCTGCTTGAGGACCTCGATGATCTCGCCGTCAGAGTTGCGGATGGCAACCTGGAGGGGCATCTCACCGGGGAGCGAGTGGGTGGCGCAGCCGAAGCACGGGTCGTAGAGGCGGAACGCCATCTCGACGCGGTTGAGGAGGCCCTGGTGGACGATGGTGCCCTTGTGGATCAGGCTCTCGGCGGCCTTCTTGACCGACATGGCCATCGGCGCGTAGTTGTTCGTCGTGCCGACCACCAGGTTCACGGCCGTCAGGATGCCGCGCTCGTCCGTCTGGTAATGGTGCGTCAGCGTGCCTCTGGGCGCCTCGACCGTGCCGACGCCCTCGGTGGGCTTTTCGGTCGGGACGGTGCGGACGTTGGGCGACGTGATCTCGGGGTCCGTGGCCAGTTCGACCATGCGCTCGGCGGCGTAGAGGAGCTCGATCAGGCGGGCCCAGTGCGTGGCCAGGCGGTGGTGGACGATGCGCTTCCCGCCCGATTCTGGCTTGGGCGCAAGGGTGTCGTAGAAGCGCTCGTAAGCGGCCTGGGCCAGCGGCGTGGCCATGCCGTCGGCGACGTTTAGGCGCGAGAGGGGCGTGGCGCAGTAGACGCCGGAATCGGCGCCGTCCACGAAGCCCTTCCAACCGACCTTCTTGAGGTAGGGGAACTTGAGGTAGGTCCACGGTTCGACGTGCTCGGCGATCCAGTCGCGGTACTCGGCCGGGGCATAGGTGCCCACGCGCTCGCCGTCGGGCGACATGATGCTGACCTTGCCGTCGTAGTAGTTGCTGTGGTTGTTCCCGTCCACCATGCCCATGTAGTAGGTTCGGTGGGTGTAGCCGTCGGAGAGGACCATCTCCTTGTAGGCGTCGTTGCCGAGGACGATCTGGTCGAAGATGCCGAGACTGAACTGGGCGAACTCGATCGACCATCGCCCGATCTTCTCGATCTCGGCGCGCTGCTCCTCGGTGATGCCCGCGGTCATTCCGCCGGGGACCGCGGTGGCGGGATGGATCTTGCGGCCGCCGATCATCTCGATGACGTGGTGGCCGTTCTTGCGGGCCTCGATGACCTTGCCGCCGACTTCCATGCCGACCTTCGCCAGCACGCCCAGGATGTTGCGCTCGGCCGGCGGGGCGTCCGGTCCGACCACGAAGTCGGGGCCGCCGAGGGCGTAGAAGTGGGTGGTGTGGTCCGTGACGTAGAAGGCGCTGTAGAGCAGCTCTCGAAGCAGCTTCGCGGTCCGCGGCGGGTCGACGTGATAGACCGCGTCGGCGGCCTTGGCGGCGGCCATGTGATGCGCTTCCGGGCAGACGCCGCAGATGCGGTTGGTCAGGGTCGGCATCTCCTCGACCGGGCGGCCGACGCAGAAGCGCTCGAAGCCTCGCAGCTCCGGGATCTGGAAGTAGGCGTTGGCGACCTCGCCGTCTGGATCGAGGAATATCTCGATCTTGCCGTGGCCCTCGAGGCGGGTCACGGGATCGATGGTGATGCGTTGCATGTCCCGCTACTCCCCGTCGTTCTGCCAGGCCGAGCGGCCGCTGCGTAGCAGCGAACCGGCAAGGCTGAAGCGGTAGAACTGGCCGGCGGGATCCGGGATGCCGTCGAGCACTTTGTCGATCTCCTCGGGGTTACTCGCTTCGATGACTGAGGCATAGGCCGACATCAGGCGGGCGCCGTAGTCGACCACTCCTTCTGCCGCGCCGTAGCAACCGATGCACGGCGCGGAGACGGCCGGGCACAGCGCCCCGCAGCCGTTGCGCGTCGCCGGCCCGTTGCAGGGCAGGCCCTGCTCGAGGAGGCAGATCTCCGGGTCGAAATGGGCGACCTCCTGGACCCGGACGAAGCGGGTGATCTTCTTGACGTCGCGCTTGCGAGCGCACTCGTCGCACACGGTCGAGTCGCCCGCACCTAGGACCGAGCCTTTCGGCGGAAGCGGTCCGGTGCCGTTGAGCGCCTGGACCACGGCCTCGAGCGCCGCCCAGATCTGCTTGGACTCGGGCGGGCAGCCGGGGATGGTGTAGTCCACGCCCACGACCTGCTCGAGCGTTCGCAGGATCGGCTCGAACTCGGGCAGGTGCAGGATTCCCTCTGGGGCCTCGAACTCCCATACCGGCCGGATCCCCAGAGGGTTGTCCGTGCTGGACGTCGAGAAGGCCGTGTCCAGGATCTCTTTGCGGCTCGTCAGGTTGGCGAGGCCGGGAATGCAGCCTTCGTTCGCGCAGGAGCCAAACGCGACCACGAACTTCGACTTGCGACGAAAAAGCCTGGCCAGGTGAACTTCTTCCGCGGTCCGCATGCTGCCCGAGACGAGGGTGATGGTGATCTCGCCGTCGGCCATCGCCTCGATGTCGCTGTACTTGCCGTCCATAACCGTGGGCCAGAGGACGATCTCGAAGGCGTTGGCGACGTCCACGATGTGCTCGTGGATGTTGACGATGGCGATGTCGCAGCCGCCGCACGATGCGGCGCCGAAGATGGCGAGCTTGGGCTTGGGCGCGCTCATCTAACCGCCTCCGCCGCCGGGGTGCCGGCATCGTGGTCCGGGTTCTCGCCGCCGGGGGCTTCGGGCGGTCCGCCGGCGTCGCCGCCGGTCGCCTCCCAGGCCTTCTCGAGGTCGACCTCATCGACGTCGACGATCTGGCCTACCGGCCAGTCGAGCGGCCCGATGGCTCGCACTTCCTCGGTTACCCGGGCGATCTCGCCGGCCAGGCGAACGCCTTCGGCGGCGCTTGCCCAGACCAGTTGGAGCCGCTCGGGTTCGATGCCGAGCGCCTCGATCGTCCGCTGCAGCAGCTGGAATTGCCGCAGTGCCTTGTAGTTCTGCTCGATGTAGTGGCACTCACCGGGATGGCAGCCGCTGACCATGACCGCGTCCGCGCCTTCGGCGAAGGCCTTGAGCACGAACGTGGGGTCGAGCCGGCCGGAACACATCAGCCGGATGAGCCGGACGTTGGGCGGGTACTTGGTGCGAGCGGTGCCGGCCAGGTCCGCGGCTCGGTAGCTGCACCAGTTGCAGGTGAAGCCGATGATGACCGGCTCGAACGTGGCCGCGACCGCGCCCTCTTCGGTGGGGGCGGGTGCGACCGATGCTGCTGCGCTCACGCCCGCACCTCCTGATGAACGGCGTCGCCGGCGGCTACCGGGTAGGCGTGACGGACCGCGGGGTTGCCATCGGCCCCGACCTGGAGCAGACCCTCGATCTGGGCCATGACCTGCTCGTCGCTGAAGCCCGTTCCGGAGATCGCCCCGGCCGGGCAGGCGGCGACGCAGGTGCCGCAGCCCTGGCACATGGCGGCGTTGATGCTGGAGACGCCCAGGGCATCGTCGAAGCTGATGGCGTTGTACGGGCACATCGTGTTGCAGATCCGGCAGCCCGAGCAATGCTCGGGATGGACCGTGGCCTTGATGGGCTCCAGGTTCATCTGCTTCATCTGGATCCGGCCCAGGACTCGAGCCGCGGCGGCCGCGCCTTGCGCCACCGACGTCGGGATGTCCTTGGGACCGCTGACGCAACCGGCGATGAAGACGCCTTCGGTCATCGTGGCAACCGGGTCCAGCTTGGGATGCTTCTCGATGGCCCAGCCGTCAAAGCTGCAGGAGATGCCGAACCGGTGAGCCAGCTCCTTGGAGTCGGCGCGGGGCTGCAGTCCGACCGAGAGGACGACCATGTCCACCGGGATTCGGCGCTGGCGCCCGGCCAGCGTGTCCTCGACCTGGACGATCAGCTTGCCTTCCTCGCCCGGCAGACGCCCGGCCTCGGTGACCTCCGCCGGCTTGCCGCGCACGAAGAGCGTGCCTTCTTCCATGACCCGCTGGTAGAACTCGTCGTAGCCCTTGGCTGCCGTCCGCATGTCGATGTAGAAGTTGTAGACCGTCGCGCCGGTGTGTTCCTTGACCATGTGCGCGAACTTGAGGCTCTGCATGCAGCAGATGGCGGAGCAGTAATTGTTGAAGTTGCGGTCGCGACTGCCGACGCAGTGGATCACGCCGACCGTCTTCGGCTCCGTGACGCCGTCCCGGAGGACGATGTGGCCGTTCGTCGGGCCGGCGGAGTTGGTGAGCCGCTCGAATTCGAGGCTGGTGAAGACGTTCGGCAGCCTGCCGTAGCCGTACTGCGCGATCTGGCGGGCGTCGAAGATGTCATAGCCCGTGGCCAGGATGATGTTGCCGACGTCGACCGTGACGATCTCGTCCTGCTGGTCGAAGTCGATGGCGTTGGTCTCGCAGAACTTCTCGCAGGCCTTGCACTTACCGTTCATGAAGTAAGTGCAGTTCTCGCGGTCGATGACCGGAGTTCTCGGGACGGCCTGGTCGAAGGGCGTGTAGATCGCCTTGCGATAGCCGAGGCCGGCTTCGTAGACCTCGTCGATGACGTTCTTGGGGCACTTCTCCTGGCAGACGCCGCAGCCGTTGCACAGGTCCGCGTTCACGTAGCGGGCCTTCTTGCGGATCGTGACGGTGAAGTTGCCTACGAAACCTTCGACGTGGGTGACCTCGCTCCAGGTCATCAGGGTGACGTTGGGGTGGGTGCCGGCGGAGACCATCCGCGGCGTCAGGATGCAGGCGGCGCAGTCCAGCGTGGGGAAGGTCTTGTCGAACTGGGCCATGTGGCCGCCGATCGATGGCTCCTTCTCGACGAGGTAGACGGGGAAGCCCGCGTCCGCGATCTCAAGGGTGGCCTGGATGCCCGCGATACCGCCGCCCACCACCAGCGTGGCGGGGTTGATGTCTACGGTGAGTTCCTCGAGCGGCTTATTGCGGCGGACCCGCTCCACGCCGCCCGCCAGGATTGCCTTTGCCTTGGCCGTGGCGGCCGCTTTGTCCGTGTGGACCCACGAGTCCTGCTCGCGGATGGAAACGAGTTCGCACAGGTAGGGGTTGAGCCCTGCCCGGGCGGTGGCGGTGCGGAACGTCTGTTCGTGGAGGTGCGGCGAGCAGGCGGCTACGACGATCCGGTTCAAACCGAGATCGCGAATGTCGTCGGTGACCAGCTCCTGGCCGGGGCTGGAGCACATGAACTTGTACTCGCGGGCGACTACGACGCCCTGGGCCTTGAGCGCCTCGCCGGCCCAGCGAGCGACCTCGACGACGTCGACGGTGCCGGCGATGTTGCTGCCGCAGTGGCAGACGTATACGCCGATCCGGATCTCGCCCTCGGCCGGTCCGCCATTCGGCGCGCCGGATGGCGCGTGACCATGCCCGTTCATCGATTGACCTCGCTGGCGACGGCCTCGCGCGCCGATTCGGTTGCGTCCTTCGGCATAGACGGCATCGGCAGGGCCCGTTTGTCGGGTCGGGGCCTGTGTGCCGGGACGGCTTCGACGGAGAGTTCCGGCGCGCGGCCGATCTTCTTCAGCGCTTTGCGCGCGTCCGTGAGCTCCCGGCCGAAGCCCATCGCCTTCTCGTCCAGCCCAAAGGCGATGCCCATGAGCTGGGTGAAGAACACGATCGGCATCTTGTGCTTCGTGTGGAAGAGGGCGTTCATCTCGCCCTGATAGGCGTCGATGTTGATCTGGCACATGGGGCAGACGGTCACCATCATGTCGGCGCCGTGGTGCTCGGCCTCGTCTACGAGACGCTTGATCAACTCGAGCCCAACCTTGGGCGCGATCTGAGTCATATGGCCGCCGCAGCATTCGGTCTTGAGCGGGAAGTCCACGACGTCCGCGCCGAGGGCCTCGAGGAGGCGGTCCAGGTCGTCCGGGCGCTCGTGGTTCTTCCAGCGGTTCTGGGGGTCGGGGCGGGGAAGCATGCAGCCCAGGTATGGCGCGACACGCAAACCGGCGAGCGGCTTGACGACATTGCCTCGGACCTGGTCCAGGCCGACGTCGTTCATGATCACTTCCAGGAGGTGGCGAACCTCCACGGAGCCGGGATCGTAGTGGAGGCCGCCGGCGTCCAGGGCGACGTTGACGTGCTCGTTGAGAAGCGGCCGCTCCTTCATGTAGTGGTCGGCCTTGGCCAGGTTGAGGTAGCAGGCACTGCAGGCAGCCACGAGCGGCTCGCTCTCCTGCTTGGCGTTTGCCGCCAGGGCCAGGTTGCGGGCGATCAGCGCGTAGGCCGGGCTGAGGCTCACGCCGACGTACTCGGTCGCGCCGCAGCAATTCCAGTCGTCGATCTCGGTCATCGAGAGGCCAAGCTTCTCGCACACACCGCCCAGCGACTCGCCGTAGGCTCGACCGCTGCCGTCCATCGAGCAGCCCGGATAGTAGAGATAGCGGCTCACGACACCTTCTCCAGCTCTTCGGCCTTGCTCAGGATCGCGTGGAGTTGCTTTCTATCCCGTATGCGGTGCGGCAGGATCCCGATTCGTCCCCGCAGGAACAGGCCGATCGCCATCGGGGTCATCCGCGGCAGCCGCAGGATGAAATGGCGCAGGTAGTGGCGGGCGGTGAGGCCGAGCTCCCAGCTCCGTCCGAAGGTCTCGACCTGGCCCACGAAGACGCCCGCGAAATGGGGCGGCGTCTTGTCGCGGTAGGACTTCGCTTCCTCGGCCATGCCCTTGAGCGTGTACATCACGTCGGCGATGTGGACGCCCTGGGGGCATCGGACGACGCAGTGGTAGCAGGACACGCACATCCAGGGCGTATTGCTGCGCAGGGCTTCGTCCTTCATGCCTGCCCGGATCATCGCGAAGAGCATCCGCGGGGTGTGATCCATGTCGTCGGCGGATGGGCACGAGCCCCCGCACGTGCCACATTGGATGCACATCTCAAGACGGGAGACGCCGGCCGTCCGAGCGCTGACTTCCTCAAGGAAGCGCACGTTCGAATCCGCGGTCACGGGAGGCTGGACCTGAGCCACGACCATCCAATTGCCCCTTGTAGTGCCCCGGACCGGCTTCCACGATCCGAACCGGCGGCCGCGTGCTTACCCGAGCGTTCGCGGCTTCCACGTGCGCGAGCGCCGGGATCCAGCGGGTCGTCGGCCGGGACCGCTGCGGCCAGGCCGGTGAATGCGGGTCATTGCGGGACGCTTTGCTGGCCCAGGTCCGGGGGCACTCCGGGGCCGGCGTCGGCGGCAACGGCTCCGAGGTCGACCTGACGGTTCGCTTGGGCTGCGCATCTTCGTTGCCTGTCTTGATTCTCGGAAGCAGGCCGGGTTGCCGATAGGGCCGCATTACCCGGCCAATCAGGGGCCAACCCGCCCATCGGCCGCAAGGGGTGGTGCGATCCGGGGTGGTCCCCACTCGGACAGGTAGCCGCCGGGGCCGTCGGGGGTTGCCTGGAATCAAGGACCCCGGCCGACGCGGCCGCGCCGACCGGGGCAAGAGTGGCTGTCGAGTTGCCGCTACGCTTCGCCTCTATTCGAAGGTCAGGCGGCTTTCTTCATCATGCCGAGGGCGCCGCCCACGACTATGACGACGCCGGCCGCGATGTCGATGAAGAGCCCCACACCGACGGAACCTGCGCCGGCAAAGATCTCGTTGGCGTCGTTGACGTCTTTGGAGATGTTGAAGAAGTTGAGAACCGCTAGAAGCAAGACCACCGCTCCGGAGACGACAATGATCGCCGCGGCCGGAGTCTTGACCGCCTGGATCCAGGCGATGGCGAAGCCGATGGCGACGATGCCGAGAACCGCGATGATCTTGCCCGGGTTGCTGCTGAGGCCGCTGTCGGACTCGCTGACACCCAGCAGCGACACGCTCTCCCATGCGAGCACAGAGCCGATGAGTGCTATCGCGCCTCCAACCGCTGCCACCACGGCTCCGATCGGGAGGTTTCGTCCGGCCAATGCGACTGTCATTGGGGATCTCCGCTGCACGCCTCGCCCTTGACGGAAGGCTTCAGACGCTCCGCGCATGGTATGTCCGCCGATCGGCGATTTGTGGCGATTCGCGTGGACGGGTTAGTTCGGAGCGGTTAGTGACAGTCGGCTCACACGGGAAGCGGTCGCCTAAAGCTGGTTGCCGATGTCACTCAAAATGGCTTGGATCGCGCCACCAAGGAACAGCAGCGCGATGATCGGCACCACGACGATAACGAAGAACAGGAAGGCCACGACCGCGACGATCGCTCCGACGTTGACTCCACTCGACTCGGACGCGGGCTGCGGAGGCCAGCCATACGGCGGGACGGGCTGCCCCGACCATCCCGGCGGCGGTGCCCAACCCTGCCTCGGGTGAGGCTGGCCCCAGTCCTGCGACGGCGCAGCCGGCGGCCAGCCTTGTGGCATCGGGCCCGGGGGCCAGCCTTGTGGCATCGAGCCGGCAGGCGGCTGAGTCCAGGCGCCGCCGCGATTAGCCGCCGGCGAATTTGGCGTTGTCGGATCGGCGGGCCGATCGGTCCCGGAAGCTGGCTCTTCGAACATCCCGATCGCTCCTCCGTTGCGTCCCGTCCCTCGTTGTCGGGCCGCCATCGCGGCCATTGTATCGACGGGCGGGAGCGACCATGCCCGCCCCGGGGCTATGCTCACCTCGAGCCCGCCCGGGCCACCGCTCGGGCGCTCGGACCCACGCGGAGGGCCTGATGACGGTCGAACTCGGCGGAGCGGCGACCATGTCGGACAGCGAGCTATCCGAGCTTGTCGAACTGCTCAGGGCTCTGATCCGCATCCCCAGCGTGAACCCGCCCGGGGACGAGATCCACGCCGCCAGATTCGTCGAGCGGGTTCTGGCCGACGAGGGTATTCCGTCCACTGTGGTGGAGCCCTACCCGGGCCGGGGCTCGATCGTGGCGCGTGTCCACGGGGATGGCACCGGCGGCGACCCGCTGCTGCTCCTGTCTCATCTCGACGTCGTGCCCGCGGAGCCGGCGGGCTGGAGCCACGACCCGTTCGGCGGTGACCTGGCCGACGGCTACGTCTGGGGCCGCGGCGCGATGGACATGAAGGGCATGGTCGCGATGGAACTGCAGATCATGCGGCGGCTTGCCCGAACCGCCAGAGCTGCCGGCCGCGACCCCGCGACAGACCCGATCCCCGGCCTGCGCCGTGACGTCATCTTCTGCTCGGCGGCCGACGAGGAAGCGGGCGGCTGGCAAGGAGCCAACTGGATCGTCGAGAACCATCCCGAGTGGGTGCGCGCGGCCGGCGCCTTGAACGAGGCCGGCGGCATGGCCACGTCCTACGCCGGCGTCCGCTTCTATCCCATCCAGGTCGCCGAAAAGGGGCTTGCCGTCTACAAGGTCAGGGTCAAGGGCAGATGGGGACACGCCTCGGTGCCGACCGCGGACAACGCCGCGGTACTCGCCGCGCGGATCGTCGCCCGCGTGGCGGAGCCCGGCCCTGTTCGCCTGACCGAGCCCATGAGGGTGCTGATGCTCCGGGCGATTCCCCACTTGGGAAAGCGCGCTGCGGCCGCCCTCCGGGAGCTGGCGCAGGACGCCGAAACGGGCACAGCCGCGGACGACCAGACGGCCGGGGCGGCCACCGATCCGAGCCGCGTCGAAGCGGCGCTCCGGGGCTTGTGCGACCCGATCCTCGCCAGAACCGTCTCGGCCATGATCCGCGACACGGTGTCGGTGGGCGTCATTCACGCCGGCGTGAAGTACAACGTCATACCCGGCGTGGCCGACATCGCACTCGACTGCCGGACGCTGCCCGGCACGGACGAGCCGGCCATGCGCCAGGAGTTGCGACGCCGCATCGGCGACGAGCTGTGGGGACGCCTCGATATCGAACTCGAGGTCGTGGGGCCGTCGGTGCAGGCGCCGCTCGACAACGCGCTCTATCGCTTGCTCGAGCAGGTCGTCACGAGCCACGACCCGGCCGGCGTGCCACTACCTTTCCTCGCTCCATTCGCTACCGACGCCAAGCACCTGGCCCGGATCGGCGTGCCGACATACGGCTTCTCCCCTCTCAGGACCGGCAGTGAGGACGGCCTCCTGGCCCTGATGCACGCCGACGACGAGCGTCTCGGCGTCGATGCGATCGGCTGGGGCTTTCCGGTCCTGTACGACGCCGTAACCCGCTTCTGCGGCTGACCGCGGACCAGGGCCGGCGCCCCGACTCGCAGGGCCGGCGAGCGGGCAGACTAGTGTCGTTCCCGGGCGGGGCAGAGCAAGCCACGCCGCCGGTCTATGGGCGGGAATCTACCCTGTGCGGCGCCGCTACCGGGATGCGGCCGCGGTCTTGAGCCGCTCCGCCAGTCGCTCGCCTGTGGTGACGGCGCCCAATGAGGCGGAGGAGACCATGGCCGCGTACTTGGCCATCACGCCGCTCCGGTAGCGAGGCGCCGGCGGGATCCAGCGGGCGAGCCGCTCGGCCAGGATTTCCGGGGCGACGTTGAGGTCCAGGGCGTGGCGGTCGACGTCGATGATGATCTCGTCGCCTTCCTCGACCAGCGCGATAGGGCCGCCCAGCGCCGCCTCCGGCGCCACGTGGCCGATCATCAACCCGTGGGTGCCGCCGGAGAAGCGGCCGTCCGTGAGCAGGGCGACGTGCTCGCCCAGACCCTCGCCCACGAGCGCCGCCGTCACCGACAGCATCTCCTGCATTCCGGGCCCGCCGACCGGACCCTCGTACCGAATGACGACAACGTCGCCGGGCTTGATCAGGTTCTTGCGGACGGCGTCGTAGCTGGCATTCTCGTTCTCGAAGACGCGGGCCGGACCCTTGTGGAAGCGGCGCTCGTGGCCGGCCAGCTTGATGACGCAGCCGTCGGGCGCGAGTGAGCCGTGGAGGATCGTCAGGCCGCCGCTCGCCTTGAGGGGAGACTCGATCGGAACGACGACCCTCTGGCCCTCGGTCTCGACCGTGGCCGCGGCCGCGGAGGCGATGGTTCCGCCGTCGACGTTGGGCGTGGAGCCATCCACGAGGCCCTTCTTGAGCAGCTCGCGGGTCACCAGCGACAGTCCTCCTGCCTCGAACAGGTCCGCCGCGGCGTAGCGCCCGCCCGGGACAAGGTCGCCCACGATGGGCGTGCGGTCGGCGATCTCGCCGAACTCGTCGATGTCGAGCGGGATGCCGTATTCGTGGGCGATGGCCAGCAAGTGCAGTACCGCGTTCGTCGAGCCGCCGGTCGCGGCGACGCAGGCGATCGCGTTCTCGATGGACGTACGGGTGACGAACTCCTTGGGCCGGACGTCGCGGCGGACGAGGTCCATCACGATCTCGCCGCAGCGGTGCGCGGCCGCGTCCTTGTCGGGGTGCTGGGCCGGGACGCCGTTGAGGCCGGCCGGAGAGAGGCCCAGGATCTCGAGCGTCATGGACATGGTGTTGGCCGTGTACTGGCCACCACAGGCGCCTGCGCCGGGGCAGCTGACCGACTCGATCTCGTACAACTCCTCGGCCGACATCTTGCCGGCCCGGTACGCGCCGATGGCCTCGAAGATGGTCACGATCGTGGCGTCGCGCTTGCCCTTATAAACGCCGGGATAGATCGTGCCGTTATAGAGAATGACGCCCGGGATATCGAGGCGGCCCAGGGCGATGATCGCGCCGGGAATGGTCTTGTCGCAGCCGACCAGGCAGACAATGCCGTCGAAGAGATGGCCGCGCGAGCACAACTCGATCGAATCCGCGATCACCTCGCGGCTGATCAGGCTGGCCTTCATGCCCTCGGTGCCCATGGTCGTGCCGTCGGACACGGAGATGGTGCCGAACTCCATCGGCGTTCCTCCCGCGGCCCGGATGCCCGCCTTGACGTGCTCGGCCAACCGGCGCTGGTTGTAGTTGCACGGCATTGTCTCGATCCAGGTCGTGGCCACGCCGATGATCGGTCGGGCTAGGTCCTTGTCGTCGAAACCGATGGCCTTGAGCATGCCGCGCGCCGCGGCGCGATCGGGCCCGTCGGTGAGTGCCGCGCTGTGGCGTTTGGCCGGGTCGCTGGGCAGGTCGTAAGGCAGGGGCCGAGGCGTGTCGTTCGACATGATGGTCTTCTCCGCGGGGCTGGGCGGGTCTGCTGGTCGCCACCAAGTCTAGGCCCGGGGAGCAGACGCCGTGCCGTTGCCCCATGGCGTGGCTGTCGAAACCCGGCGGTGCCGGCCCGCGGGGCTGGCTTCGATTGGTCGGGGCCCGCGTCTACAACCTCGAAATGAGCCAGCTCAGCGCGTTGCTCAATCCCGGAGAATTGCCCGTCTGGATGGCCACGGCCGCCGCCGTGCGGTGACCGTCGGGCCCAACGACAACGGCCGCGATCCACCACTGCGGCCGGGGCGGCAGCTTGGCCATGTCGACGCCCGCAACCGCGCTCAACGTGGGCCCCCCGGCCGATCGATCTGGGACGATGAACAAGCCTTCGGGCGAGGCCGGCCAGACCTCGACGTCGGCGAACGTTGTCGATCCGGGCAGCTCGTAGCCGAAGGTGCCGTCGCGGAACTGGAAGACCGTGAGCCGGTCCGGCCCTACGCCCTGTGACAGCGGCGCTCCGGGCGTCCCGTTGGGGTCGTAGGCGAAGAGGCGGGCGGCCGGCATGAGGGTCACCATCGCCACGAACACCGCGACCGTGGCCAGCGCCCGCCACGTATAGGCGCTCTCGTTCTGGTGCTTGGGCCGCAACGTGCCAGCCACGAAGGCGAGTGGAGCCGCCAGGAGCGTCGCGACGACCAGGCCGTCCGGACAACCGGGCAGCAGAAGGGCGATCACCAGCACCGCCAGGGCCCCGACCACGCCCCAGCGCTTTCGAATCGACGCGTCGCTGTGGTGGCTGATGCGGGCCGCGTGGCCGAGGCTCAGACGTCCGGCGGCGAAGGCACCCACGCACAGCAGGGCGGCCATCTGGTTGGTTGCCCACTCGGCCGAGCCGAGGACGACGAGGTGGAGGCCGACAGCCTGCCCAAGGGCAGTCACCGCGTCGGCCAGACCCGGACCAAAGGCGAAAGGCACGGCCGTGACGGCCAGCCACAACACGATCTCGCCGACGAACTCGAGCAGGCCCCGGCGGATGGCTCGGTCGCGTCGATCCTTCGTCTGCTGCGCTCGCCCGATGCGGGCCGCCAGGTCGCGGAAGTCGCCCAGGCGGTCGATCGCCTCGGTCGCCGCCTGCCCCTCGTCGGTGCCGCCTTGCCGGAGCATCGAGGCCGAGTCGGTCAGGTGGTCGGCGATCTCCTGGCGAACGCGGCCGGCATCGATTCGAGGCAGGTCCAGGGCGGAACCCAGATCGTTTGCGTATCGGGCCACGGCGGCGAACCTGGAGTCGGCGCCGCTGCCCGTGACAGCCCCTCGACGGCCGTCACGGCCGCCATCCGACGTGGGGGCGGGAAGCCGGCTCCACCAGGCAGGCTCCGCAAGCTGCGCGGGATCGCTCCTGGGCGGCACGAACCACGCCCCGGCTTCGGGATCGGGGCTGGCCATCCTGGCGTTTTGAACCGGCGCGGCGTGCACCGTGGGCGTGGCCCGGAAGGGAAGCGCGGGCCAGCCATTCTCATCGGCCTTCTGAAGGGCGTTGGCCGTCAACCGGTACGTTCGCCGGGTCCGATCGCCCTCGTGCCAGTCACTCTGAAGGAGTCTTTCGGCCTCGAGCCGGTACAGCGTCGGGTAGAGGGCCGTCTCGGTAAGGACGCCGGCGGTGCCCTGCTCGGCACCGAGCCAGCGCCAGATCTCGAACCCGGACAGGTCCCGGCCGCGCAGCGCGCCGACGATGGTCCGATCGACCCTCGACTCGACCGTCACCAGGCTGTTCCAGGTGAGCTCGTCCATCTATCCCCGCGCCGACGCCGCGTGCTATCGCGGATGAGTAGCCTTCAGGAGTGTATCCCGGCGAAGATGGGAAAGCCCGCCAGGATACGGCGGGCTTTCGCTGTGGAATTGGCGCGCTGCCGAGGTGCTACGGGGACGGAGCGGCCTAGGCGCGAGTGTCGACTCGGGCGGCATGGGCGGCCTCCCAGGCCTCGATCGCGGGCATCCTGGAGAGCACGTAGCCGATCTCGTCCGTGCCGGCCAGGATCATCGTCCGGGCGAACGGGTCGATTTCGAAGGCGAACGATTCGCCGTCCGGCAACGTGACCGCCTGAGCATCGAGGTCCACGGTCCATTCACCGTCAGGATCCGCGGCGACCAGCGCCTGCAGCGCCGCGTAGCGTTCGGGAGCGACGACGATCGGCAGCAACGCGTTCTTCAGGGAGTTGCCCTTGAAGATATCCGCGAAGCTCGTCGAAACGATCGCGCGGATGCCCCAGGCGCGGAGCGCCCAGGGTGCGTGTTCGCGAGAAGAGCCGGAGCCGAAGTTGTCGCCGACGAGCAGGATCTGTCGGCCGGCGTTGTGCGGCTCGTCGATGAACGAGGGTGGGACGCGGCGGGCGCCGTCCGGCGTGAAGCGCCAGTCGAAGAAGAGCGCGTCGGCGAGATTGGCCTTGTCCGTGATCTTGAGGAAGCGGGCCGGGCAGATCTGGTCCGTATCGATATTCGATCGCGGGATCGGGATGACCCGGCTGGTGGTCTTGACGAAGGCTTCGGGCATGTCAGAGCGCCTCCGAGGCGTGGGCCTCCACGGCCGTGTTCTGCGCGACGCCGGCCAGCGTACGCGGATCGGTGACGACGCCGGTGACGGCACTCGCGGCGGCGGTCAGCGGCGAGGCCAGGAAGGAGCGGCCACCCTTGCCCTGGCGCCCCTCGAAGTTGCGGTTCGAGGTGCTGATGCCGTACTGGCCGGGCTCGAGCTGGT
Source organism: uncultured Chloroflexia bacterium (assembly GCA_963789725.1). Lineage (GTDB taxonomy): Bacteria > Chloroflexota > Limnocylindria > Limnocylindrales > CSP1-4 > Fen-1039. The sequence goes on along the minus strand of CAWBLU010000003.1, from coordinate 1,723,757 downwards.
CGCCGTTCATGGCGATGCACATCGAGCAGCCGGACTCCCGCCACTCGGCGCCCGCCGCCGTGAAGACCTTGTCGAGACCCTCGGCTTCGGCTTGCCTCTTGACCTGCTGCGAACCCGGGACGACGAGGACGCGCAGGCCATCGGCGACGTGTCGGCCCTCGAGGACCGACGCCGCCATACGCATGTCTTCGATTCGGCCGTTGGTGCACGATCCGATGAAGACGACGTCGAGCTTCTGGCCGGCGATCGACTGGCCGGGCTGGAGGCCCATGTAGGCGAGGGCGCGTTCGAGGTCGGCCGATGCGGCCGGTCCGACTTCGGCCGGCGTGGGTACCCGTCCCCCGATGCCGATCCCCATACCGGGGTTGGTCCCGTAGGTGACCATCGGTTCGAGCTTGTCGCCGTCGATCACGACGGTGCGATCGTAGGTCGCGCCCTCGTCGGTCGGCAGCTTGCGCCAGGCGGCGACTGCTTCGTCCCAGGCCGCTCCCTGCGGCGCGAACTTGCGACCCTTCAGATAGGCGAACGTGGTCTCGTCGGGGGCGACGAGGCCCGCCCGGGCGCCGCCCTCGATGGACATGTTGCAGACGGTCATCCGCTGCTCCATCGTCAGGGCTCGTATGGCGTCGCCGGTGAATTCGAAGACGTGCCCGGTGCCGCCGCCGACGCCGATCAGGGAGATCAGCGCCAGGATGATGTCCTTGGCCCCGACACCGGGCTGGAGCCGGCCGGTCACTTCTACGTTGAACGTCTTCGGCCGGCGCTGCAGCAGCGTCTGCGTGGCCAGGACCATCTCGATCTCGCTGGTCCCGATGCCGAACGCCAGCGCTCCGAAGGCGCCGTGCGTGGCGGTATGGGAGTCCCCGCACACGATCGTCATACCCGGCTGCGTCAGCCCGAGCTCCGGCCCGATGACGTGCACGATGCCGCGGGTGGGCGAGCCCTTGCCGTGGAACGGGATGCCGAACTCGCGGCAGTTTTCCTCGATCTGGGCCAGCTGCTTGCGCGCCAGCTCGTCTGCGATCGGGATGGACGGATCCAGCGTCGGGATCGAATGGTCGGCGGTGGCGACGGTCTGGCCCGGCTTGCGGACCTTGAGTCCTCGCTCGCGCAGGCCGGTGAACGCCTGCGGGCTGGTGACCTCGTGGACGAGGTGTAGGTCGACCGCGAGGATTGCCGGCGCGCCGGGCTCGGACGCGGTTACGTGTGCGTCCCAGATCTTCTCTACGAGGGTGCGCGGTCTCTCAGCCATGGTCTCTCTCGCAATTCGATGAGCCCCGCCTCATGGGCTGGCCTGGCCAGCCGCGCGGACAGGGGTGATCGAGGTTACCAGAACGCGGCAAATCGAGACCGCTCGGGCCCGGAACGGCCAGGGCCGCGCCTATGCCAGTTCGAAGACCCGGCGCAGCCGGATGTCGCGCGACGAACGGCCGACCTGGACTTCGAATCGGCCCGGCTCGATGCGCCAGGACTTGTGCTCGGTGTCCCAGTAGGCCAGATCGCGGTCCTCCAGGGCGAGAGTCAATTCGGCCGCCTCGCCGGGCGCCAGGCGAACGACGGCAAAGCCCTTCAGCTCGCGCGGCGGGCGCGGAACCGAGCTTTCGAGATCAGCCAGGTAGACCTGGACGACCTCCTTGCCGGCGCGGGCACCGCTGTTGCGGACCTTCACCCGCAGTTCGAGCGGCTCGCCCAGGGTCAGGCCCTCGGCGGCTAGGTCGAGCGTTTCGAACTCGAACGTCGTGTAGCCGAGCCCGTGGCCGAAGGCGTAGCGCGGCTCGACGCCCGAGGCATCGAAGCCGCGATATCCGACGTTGACCCCCTCCCGATACTCCAGCTCTTCGTCAGGTCCGGGTGTCGTGTCGTAAGCGGGATAGTCGGCCGCATGCCGGGCGATCGTGACGGGCAGCCGTCCTCCCGGCTCGGCGCTTCCCAGCAGAACGTCGGCCAGGGCATTGCCGAACTCCTGCCCGGGCAACCACGCGTAGAGGACGGCCGCTACTTCGTCGGCCCATGGCAGATCCATCGGGCAGCCGGCGTTCACGACCACGATGGTGCTGTGGTTTTCCGCGGCCACGCGCTCCACGAGCTCGTTCTGGCGTCCGGGCAGGGTCACGGTCTTGCGGTCGCGACCCTCGCTCTCCCACACCTCGTCGTTGCCGACGACCACGACCGCCACGTCCGCCGAGGCGGCTGCGGCGACGGCCGAAGCCATCGCGTCCGTGGGCGCCGGTCCGGCGCAGCCGATGGCCAGCAGGCTCGGATCGGTGCTGGTCGAGTGGGCCTCGGCCGTTATCAGGACCGGTTTGCCGGCCACCAGCTCGAACGTCGCGCCGTGCTCCTTACCCGCGAACAGGGCGGTCGGAATGTCCACGCCCGTTGGCGCATTCCATTCGTCTGCTGCCGGCTTGCCGTCCACGAACAGACGCTGCCCACCGAGCCCCCGCATGGCGATCTGGTGGGGGCCGCCGGCCACCGGCGTCACCCACGCCGACAGCCGGGCGAAGAAGTCATCCTGCGGTATGCCGACCGGCAGGTCGCCGAACATGTGGAGGGTGCTCGACTGGACGTTGTAGCGTGACACCGGCCGGCCGATCGGCTCCTGCCCGACCCACCACTCGACTGTCAGGCCGGACTGGCCTTCGAGGTCCTTGGGATCCGACCGGGTCAGAGCCGGCAGGAACATGTCGATGCCCGGCCCCGGCTCGTGCACGACCTCGACGCCCGGCGGCAGCGCCGCTCGCATGCCGTCCACGGGGCTGACGGAGTACGGGGCGTCGATGTGGGCCGCGCCGCCGCCCTGGATGCACGGAGTGGCCGCGTTCGGCCCGATGACGGCAACGCGGCGGAGACCTGCGGTTGGCAGCGGCAGGATGCCGTGGTTCGAGAGAAGCACGAATGAGTCCGCCGCGGCCCGGCGGACCAGCGCCGCTCCGTCGGTGTCGGAGAGGAGCAGGGGAGCGTCGGGAGCGCGGTCGCGGGCCGGTGCCGCCGAGGAGTCACTCGTGCCGCGCCCGTCCGGTCCCAGGGCCCCGACCCGAGCGGCCAGCGTCAGCACCCGCATTGCCGCCCAGTTGAGCTTCTCTTCGTCCACGTCGCCCCGCCGGACGGCCGCCGCGAGATGCCGACCGAAGTGATGAGGAGGCCCGGGCATCTCCAGATCCAGTCCGGCATTGACCTCCATCACGTCGTTGGTGGCGTGCCAGTCGGACATGAGGACGCCGTCCCAGCCCCACTCGTCCCGCAGGACCCCGCCGACGAGGTCTTGATTGCCAGTGCAGTGCACGCCGTTGACGCGGTTGTAGGCGGCCATCATCGACCAGGCTCCGGCTCCCGCCACAGCCTCGAAGGGCGCGAGGTACACCTCGCGCAGAGCACGCTCGTCGACGATGCAATTGAGCGTGGTCCGATGGGTCTCCGAATCGTTGGCCACGAAGTGTTTCGGGCACGCGGCCACTCCCTGGGACTGCATCCCGGTCACGTATGCGGCGCCCAGCCTGGCCGTCAGGACCGGATCCTCCGAGTAGCACTCGAAGTCGCGACCCGCCAGCGGCGAGCGAACCAGGTTCAGGACCGGTGCCAGCATGTAGTGCACGCGGGCGCGTTTCGCCTCAGAGCCGATTCGCGCGGCCACCTCGGCCACCAGATCCGGGTCCCAGGTCGCGCCCAGGCCGGTGCCGCAGGGCGTGCACGTGGCGCTTGATCCCGCGGGCAGCGTGACCCGGCGAACGCCGTTCGGGCCGTCCAGCGTCAGCATCGCGCCCAGGCCGATCGCATCGATCCCCGCCGCGTGCCAGGCGTCCACTCCGCCCGTGAGGCACGCCCGATCCTCGATGCTCAGCGACCCGACCAGCTCGGCGATGCGCTCCAGGGAGAAGGCGGGGTGCGGCGCGGGTGTGTTCGGCTGCGTCATCTGGTCCTTCCGGATGTGGCGGGATCGAGCGAATCCTAACCCCGAACCGGCCGTCCGGGTCGCGCTCCGGCTTCACCGGCCGCCGTCCGGTGTCATAACCTGTGGCGGGTGCCGGGCCGGACGCTTGGGCCGGTCGGGGGCGCCTCGCGCCAAGGGGGCGACATGGTCGTCGCGGACGAACTCGCGAAGCCGCTTGCCGGTTCGGCGGACCACGCCGCGGCCGCGAACTGGGGCGAGGGTCTGGCGTATCCCGACTGGATCCAGGGGCTCTTGCCCGCGGTTCACGCCGGCTTCACCGTAGTCAACAAGTACGTCGGCGTGCCCGCCCTGAAGATGGGCATGGGCCGCTACATGTCCAACCCATTGACGGGTTGCCTGATGATCCTCCGGACGCGGGGCCGGAAGAGCGGCGAGATGCGCGACGCCCCGCTCGGGTACACGATCGCCGGCGACCGCGTGTATTGCGTGGCCGGTTTCGGGCGGCCGACACACTGGTTCCAGAACATCCTCGTCGATCCCCACGTCGAGGTGATCCTGCCCGGACGAGCGTTCTCGGGACTGGCCGAGGAGGTCACGGACCGGGACGAGCGCCGGCGCGTCCTGGCTCCCCTCCTGCGCAGCATGGGGGTCATTGCCGCAATGATGGGCATGGGCAACCCGTGGCGCGACGACCCCGGCGAGATCGAGCGCAAATGCGAGGGGATGCCGCTCGTCCGCGTCCGTGCGACCGGAATCGCGGCCGGGCCGGAGGATCCGGGTGGACGATATTGGGTCGTCCCAGTCATCCTGTCGGCCATCGGCCTGGCCTGGATCCTGCGAAGTCGCGGCCTCAAGCTGAGCCGCACCAAAGGATGAGCGCCGCCGGGCCCGACGGGTCAGCCTGGAACCGGCTGGGCCTCGCCCTCCGAAACGAGCGCCTTCATCTCGTCGCCGGCATCGTTCTACTGGTCATCGGGGCCTTCATGCTGGGCACGCTGCTGGTGAGCCAGGCTCAGAAGCCCGACGGTCAGTACGGCATCGACTTCGGGGACTACCGGCAGGCCTCCCTGCGCATCCTCGACGGGCAGTCGCCTTACGCCCCGGAGATGCTGGCCGGACCGGTTCCGGCCCAGGGCGTCGATCGCTACCGCTACCCACCGCCGTTCGCGCTGCTCGTCGCCCCTGTTGCGGTCCTGCCGCCGATGGCCGCGGCGACGGCCTGGCTCTTCGTCCAAATGGGCTGCATCCTGGTCGCGCTGCTGCTCGCGGTCCGGTCGACGGGGCGGACGATCCGGCCACATCACGTCGTGTGGTGCGGCGTCGCCATGTGCTATTTCTTCCCCGTCTTCGCGGACCTCTGGCAGGGCAACGTGGACGGTCCGCTCGCCTTGCTGGCGGCGCTGGCATTCTCCGGCGTCACCGCCCATGGCCCGGCCACGACCCGAGGCGACGCTCTGCTGGGGGTCGCGGCCGGGGCGGCCGCCTGGCTCAAGGTCAGCCCGGCGGTATGGCTGGCTCCCGCCGTGTGGCGCCGCTCCGCTATCTACGGGGCAGTCGCGATCACGGCACTGCTCGTAGTCCCGTCCGTGCTCTTCGCGCCGCAGGCGTGGCTCGACTACGCCACGGTCCTGCCGAACATGCTCGCGGGCTCCGCCGCCTATGCCAGCAACCTGGCGCCGGGTCAGCTGGTCGCGGGCATCGGCGGCGTACCGGACGCCGTCGTCACGGCCGTTCGCGGGGCCGTCCTGGTTTCGGTCGCCGCCCTGGTCGCCGGGGCGATGCTCCTCGAGCGGCGCGGGGGCGACCGCCGCGTCGTGGTCCTGCTGGGCGTGGCGGCCGGCCTACTCCTGCCGGCGGCGTTCTGGTATCACTACCTCGTGGTATTGCTGCCGTTCGGAGTTGCGGCCTGGTTGGAAGCCGAAGCGCGGTCTGTGCGCGCTGGCCTGCTGCTGGGGTCGGTCTGCATCGCCTTGGGGCTCGGTGCGGGGCTCGCCGTCGCAACCGCGGGCGGTTTCGTGTTCGCGCTATCGGCCGGCGCCGGGCTATGGCGGGCCGCCAGCACGGTCGTGACTGTTCGGGATCGTTCCGACCGGGCGCCGGCCGTCGCGCGGCCCTAGAATCCGGGCAATCTCCGTCGCAGGTGGGGGCCTCGTGTTCGAACGACTCGGCTGGCTCGTCCTCCGGCTCCGCTTCGTCTTCGTCGCCGGCTGGCTGATCGCGGCCGGGATCTTCGGAACCCTGGCGCCGTCGCTGGCGCAGGCCGGCTCCGCCGACGAAACCAGTTTCCTGCCGCACGACGCCGAGTCGCTGGCCGCCCGCCACGTCGTCGCCGGGGCGTTTCCCGAAGACTCCGCGCCGACGACCGCGCTGATCGTCTTCTCGCGGCCCGGCGGCCTGACCGACGAGGACAGACTTGCGATCGAGGGGCTGCGTGGCTACTTCGACGGAACGGCACGACCCGACGCGGTTCAGCGCTACGTCACCGCCGAGGGAACGAGTTCGCTGGCCTCGATGTTGCGGAGCTCAGACGGAGTGGTGGAGCTGGCCCGCCTGGACCTGAGCACACCGTCATTCCTGCCGCGAACGAATGCCGCGATCGACACCATCCGGGAGCACCTGGCCGAATCCGGCGTGCTGCCGGTCGGGCTGGTCGCTCAGGTCACCGGCCAGGCCGGGATCGGCCGCGACTACCTCCAGGCAATCGAGGACGGAACGGATCGCACGACTCTGGTCACGGTCGTTCTTGTGGTGCTGGTGCTGCTGCTGATATACCGCGCCCCGCTGGCCGCGCTCGCACCGCTCATCACGATCGGGTCGGCCTTCCTGGTGGCCCGGGGCATCCTCGGCTTCCTGGCCCAGGGCGGATGGCAGCTGTCCTCGGTGCTGGACTCGTTCATCGTCGTCCTCGTCTTCGGCGTCGGCACCGACTACACCATCTTCCAGATATCCCGCTTCCGCGAGGAACTCGGGCGGCACAGCCACGCCGATGCCCTGAGAGTGACCGTGAGTCGCATCAGCGCCGTCATCACGGCATCGGCGGCGACCGTAATCGTCGGCCTGACATCCATGGTGGTGGCGCGGTTCGGGATGATCCAGACGACGGGTCCGGCGCTGGCCATCACGATCTTCGTGACTCTTATGGCCGGCCTGACGCTCACGCCGTCGTTGCTGGCCATCTTCGGGCGGCGGCTCTTCTGGCCGTTGCACGAGCGGACGCGCGTTGCCGGCGACGAGGACCACGGCTTCTGGGCGGCTCTGGCCCGCCGTATCACCGCCCGGCCCGGGCTTCTGGCCGCGGGCGTCCTCGTCCTGCTCGCCGTCCCGGCTCTCGGTCTGCCGCAGCTCAAACAGAACTTCGATGTCCTCAACGAACTACCCGCCGGCGCCGAGTCGCGCCTGGGCTTCGAGACGCTGGGCAAGCACCTGGCCGAGGGCCAGTTGATGCCGCTGACGGTGCTCGTCAAGGCGCCCACCACCGCGTCGGCACCGTTTACGTCGCCGCCTGGCCTGGCGGACGTCGGGACCCTCGAGAAGTCGATCGCCGCGCTGCCGGACATCCAGTCCGTCCGGAGCGTCGTCGATCCGCTCGGCGAGGGCAAGGTCTCTGACCTTCTCCGGCCGTCGATCCAGTTGAGCCAGATGGCCACCGCATTCCGCAAGCCGCCGAGCACGGACATCAACGTCCAGCTCGGGGACGCCAGCCTGGCCGGGGTCAAGTCGGCCGCGAGCTACGTCGAAGGACTCGGGACCTCGTTCGCGACCCTCTCCGAGGACTTCCTGGGGGAGGCCAGCGCGGATCTCGCGACGCTCGTGAACGGGCTGGTCGGGATGCGAGCCCAGGCACTCGTTCCAAACCAGCTCGACGCCATCCTCAGGCAGGTCCAGGCCGCCGCGGCGTCCGGCTCCGCGTCGGCGTCCGATACCGCCACGGCGCTCGCCGCCCTCAAGTCATACCTGGACGAGCTGGGCATGGCGGATTCGGCCGTCAAGTCGGTAGCGGCCTATCAATCGGCCGAGAATGCCGTCGGCGTGCTGGCCACCAGCTCCAACCCGATCGCGTTCGTGCAACTCGTCGGTTCGCTGGGCGACCTGTCGGCGTGGTTCAAGGCGCAGCCGGCCGCGTTCTACTTTGCCCCCTCTTCGGTGCAGCCGACCGCGGACCAGGTCGCCGCGCAGCAGGCCATGACCGCGGCACGGGCGAGGCTCCCGGCCGAGCTCGACCGGCTGGCCGCTGCGTTCAGCTCCTCGGACCTGTACGCGCCGCCGGACCTGCGGGCCGCCTACGTGTCTGCCGACGGGACCGTCGTCCGCCTCTACGTCACGACCACCACCAACCCCTACGACACGAAGTCGTTCCAGACCGTCCGCGACCTGCGGGCGCTGCTGGCGACCGACCCAGGAGGCTTCGGGTCCGGCATCGGCGCCGGGCCGCAGCCGGCGGAAGGCGCCGCGATCCAGTCGTACGTGGGCGGAGCCACGGCCGAGTTCTCCGACGTCCAGGACACCATCTCGGCCGACTTCCTGCGGGTGGCCGCTATCACGATCGTTGGGATCCTGATCGTGCTGATACTTCTGCTCCGTGCGCTCGTGGCGCCGATCTACCTCGTCTTCACGGTCCTGCTTTCCTACGCCATGAGCCTGAGCCTGTCGGCCCTGATACTCCAGCACCTCTTCGGCCAGCCTGGCATCAACTACTTCATACCGCTCATGGTCTTTGTGTTACTCGTGGCCCTCGGGTCGGACTACAACATCTTCCTGATGTCGCGGGTCCGCGAAGAGAGCGCCACGCGCGGGCTGCTGCCGGGGATCCGGGTGGCGTCTGCGCGGACCGGCACCGTCATCACGTCCGCCGGCCTGATCCTGGCCGGGACATTCGGTGCCCTCGTGACCTCGCCGCTCCAGCTGCTGTTCCAGGTCGGCCTGGCGGTGGCCCTGGGCGTCCTCATCGATACCTTCGTCGTCCGCAGCCTGCTGGTCCCGGCGATCACCGCGTGGATCGGTGAGCGCGCCTGGTGGCCATTCCATCGCCGAGGCGCGTGACGGACCGGAAACCCGTGGGCCGGATGTAGCCGTCGTCGACAAGGCCGTTGCCACCTGCTCTGACGTTCGACGCGACGGCCCCGGCTCATCCGATAGGGCGTTCAGCCATTCCCCAACGAACTTTGCAAAGACTCTTGACAAAGCCCGTATTCTGACTTTGTCAGCGGTCTGGACAAAGCCGCCACGGCCTCGATCCGGCAAGCCTCGCGGTCCGGCTCAGGCCCGAAATCGAAATGCCCATCATCGACAAGGGATCTGCCCCGAACATGGAGAGACCCGTCAAAGCAACTCTCCGCGAAGCCCGCGTGCACAACGAGCGGCTCGTCCTCGCGACCATCTACGACGGCGGCCGCGCCAGCCGTGCCGACGTCGCCCGCCTGACCGGCTTGACCAGGACCACCGTGTCGGACGTGGTCGAGGGGCTGTTGGCCGACGGGCTGTGTCGCGAGGTCGGCCGTGGCCCATCGACGGGCGGCAAGGCCCCGATCCTCCTCGAGGTCCCGGATGAAGCTCGGCTGCTGGTGGGCGTCGACCTCGGCGATCGCGTCTTTACGGCCGCGACGGTCAACCTGCGCGGCGAGATTCTGGCCCGGGTCGACGTGCCTTCGGAAGACGCCGACGGCGACGTCGCGCTCGGCCTGGCTCTCGATCTAATCGGGCAGGTGATCGGCGCCGGGGCCGGGCCGATACTCGGCATAGGGATCGGGGCGCCCGGGCTCGTCGATACCGAAAGCGGCCGCGTCATCCAGGCTGTAAAGCGGGACTGGCGTCAGCTGGCCCTCGGGTCGATCGTGGCTGAGCGGTTCAATCTGCCCGTCCACGTCGCGAACGACAGCCAGGCCGCCGGCCTCGCCGAGCACGTCTTCGGCGCCGTCCGCGGGCCTAATCTGATCACGGTTAAGGTCGGCCAGGGCATCGGCGCCGGACTCGTCCTCAACGGCGAACTGTTCGAGGGAGACGGGTTCGGGGCCGGCGAGATCGGCCACACCGTCGTGGATCCCGACGGGGAGTTGTGCCGCTGCGGCCGGCGCGGCTGCCTGGAGACCGTCGCCAGCGCCAGGGCTGTCCTCAACCGACTGGCGGGTCTCCGCGGTCGGGCAGTGACCATGGACCAGGCCCTCGCCGAATTCCGTTCCGGAGACTCTCAGACCCGACAGGTAGTGCTCGACGCCGGCTGCTGCCTCGGCAAATCGCTCGGGGGCCTCGTCGGCGCCCTGCATGTGCGCCGCATCGTACTCGCGGGGACGATGACCGCCTTCGGCGACGACTGGCTCGAGGCCGTCGCCTCGGCCGCGGCAGACCACGCTCTCGCAGCACTCTCCGAAGACACGACATTCGAGATTGGACGTATGGACGACATCGTCGTGCTGGGTGCGTCGGCCCTGTTGATGACGCGCGAACTCGGCATGACTCTTCGCCCGCTTCATCCGCGACGGCGCCCTTCGGTGTCCGATGCGGCCACTGAGAAGACACCGGTCCAATCGTCGGCGGTTCCCGGACTGGCCCCAGCAGGGCTCGTCGCGGAGAAGGGAGGCGTCCCCGACTGAACGAAGGAGGAAGGAAGAACCCGATCTCTGCGGACATCGCACCTCGCACGAGGAGCATTCGAAGATCCGAGGAGGAGTAACTCAAGTGATCAAGTCCAGGTTCATTCCGCTCGCGTTCGCTGCGCTGCTCGTGGCAGCTTGCAGCAGCAGCTCCACACCAACCGCCGCCGCGACGGCGGCTTCCACTGCCGCCGCGATGGACACCGCCGCGGCGACCGCAGCCCCGACCCCAACGCCCACCCCGGGCACCTTGACGGTCTGGCTTATGAACGGTTCCCTGAACGACAACTCCGTCGTCCAGCTCGACACCGATTTCCAGATGTCTCACCCCGGATGGAAGGTCAACTACCAGGTCCAGCAGTGGAACGGCATCGTCGACAAGCTCACTACCGCACTGGCCAGCAACAACCCGCCCGACGTCGTTGAGTTGGGCAACACTCAGGCCATCACCTTCGAGGCTGCCGGTGCGCTCATGGATCTCACCAGCAGCCGCGCGGACCTCAATGGCGGCAGCTCCAACGACAGCGCCAGCGCCGACCAGGCGTTCCTCGCGTCGCTCAACAGCGCTTCCGTCTACGACGGCAAGCTCTACGCGATGCCGTTCTACGCCGGCGACCGCGTCCTCATCTACCGCAAAGACCTCATGACGGCCGCCGGAATCGACCCGACGACCATCACGAGCAAGGACAAGCTCATCGCCGCGGCCAAGACGCTCCAGACCAAGAACGCCAGCGTCAAGGACTTCTCCGGTTTGTACGTCGCGGGCCAGAACTGGTACTCACTTCTCCAGATGATCTGGGACCGTGGCGGCTCTCTCGCCACCAACACCGGCGGCACCTGGGCGGCTCAGCTCGAGTCCCCCGAATCCATGGCCGGCATCCAGGACTACGTCGACTACTACAAGGCCGGCTCTACGGGCCCCAAGAACAATGACGAGATGAACCCACCGGAATACACCCTGTTCCAGCAGGGCAAGGTCGGCATGTTCGTCGGCAACGGCTGGGAAATCGGCAGCGCCATCGGAGCCGAGGGCGTCGTCAAGTCCGCGGACCAGGTCGGCGTTATGACCATCCCGAGCGTCAACGACGGCAAGACTCAGCCTGTGTTCCTCGGCGGCTCCGTTCTCGGCATCGCTGCCAAGAGCAAGAACCAGACCCAGGCCCTCGACTGGCTCAAGCAGTTGACCACCGATGCAGGCCAGCAGATCCTGATCTCGAACGGCTGGATCCCGAACCTCAAGTCTGCTGCGGCCAACATCCCGAGCACCGCAGACACGGCCATCCTGAAGGTCCAGGCCACCGAAGCCGCCGCGGGCAGCGGGTTCACCCCGAACGATCCGCGTTGGGCGGGCGTCGAGGCCAACAACCCGATCAAGACCATGCTCACCAAGATCCTCACCGGCCAGTCTTCGATCGCGGACGCCGCGAAGGAAGCGGACGCGAAGATCAATGCCATTCTGAACGCCGCCCAGTAGGCCACGTTCCGGGTATCGCACCGAAGTAGCCGACAGGGAGCACGGACGCAGTGGACACGCAGCGGATGGCAATCGACCGCCCGGACGCGTCGCTGCGCTCCCTCGCTCCCCGTCGGCGAAGAAGCGTTCAGAGGGCCGCCGGCAAGCTCTTGCCGTACCTGGCGATAATGCCGGCGGTTGTCACCTTCGTGGTCCTGCTCGGCATTCCGGTGGTGCTGGTCGTAGAAACGAGCATCCAGCACTTCGGCCTGCGCGAGCTCATCAACGGCGGGCAAACCTGGGTGGGGCTGGCCAACTTCCAGACGATCCTGGGCGACCCCGAATTCATCACCGTCGTGACCAGGACCTTCTTGTTCATGGCCGTGAACGTCGCCCTGACGATCGCGCTGGGAACGCTCGTCGCAATCCTGCTGGAGCGGTTGCACTCGAAAGTCAGGCTCCTGTTGTCCGTGTCGATGGTCCTCGCCTGGGCGACGCCCGCGCTGACCGGCAGCGTCATCTTCCAGTGGCTATTCGACAGCAAGCTCGGCATCGTCAACTGGGCCCTTAGCAGCATGGGCGTCTTCGGCGACTGGCTCAATCACTCCTGGTTTGACACCGGCCTGTCCACCTTCGCGATCATCACTCTCCTGATCGTGTGGCAGTCCATCCCGTTCGTGGCCTTCAGCGTGTACGCGGGGATCCTGGCCATCCCCAAGGAGCAGATCGAGGCGGCCCGAGTCGACGGCGCCTCGGAGGGCCAGGTCTTCCGGCACATCACGCTGCCGGCGATCCGGCCGCTCCTGATGATCCTGACTTTCCTGTCGATCATCTGGGACTTCAAGGTCTTCACCCAGATATACACGATGCTCCAGGGCGGGCCCGACGGCCAGACCGTCACCCTCTCCATCTACGCCTACTTCAAGGGCCTCAGCCAAAGCCAGTACGGCATCGCTGCAGCGGTCTCCGTCGTGATGGTGATGCTCCTGATGGTCGTACTCATTCCGTACATACGGAGCATGACGAAGGGGCAGGTGGAGCAGTGAGCCGCCGGGCAAGGCGCGCGGTCGTCAACGGCACCGGGGTGATCGTCGCGCTCCTGTTCGCCTTCCCCGTCTACTGGATGGTGATCACGGCGTTCAAGGACGCAGACCAGATCCAGACCTACGTTCCGGTCTTCATCCCGTCGCCCACGCTGGACAACTTCACCAAGGCGATCTCGCAGCCGCACTTCTCGGACTTCCTGCGCAACAGCGTTGTGGTCACTCTGGCGACCGTTGGCCTTGCCATCGTGGTCGGTTTCCTGGCTGCGGCCACCGTGGCCCGGACGAGGTTCCGCGGCAAGGGCAGCTTCCTGCTGCTCGTGGCAATCGCCCAGATGGCGCCGTTCGAGGCCCTGCTGATCCCGTTCTTCCTTTTCATGAAGGACACGCCCGTCTACGGCCAGCTGCCGTCGCTCGTCCTTATCTACTTCATCTTCACGCTGCCGTTCACGATCTGGTCGCTCCGGGGATTCATCTCGGGCATACCGGTGGATCTCGAGGAGGCGGCCATGGTCGACGGCTGCTCTCGTTTCGGGGCATTCATGCGCGTGACGGTGCCGCTCCTGGGACCCGGGCTGGTAGCCACGTCGATCTTCTGCTTCATCACCGCCTGGAACGAGTACTTCTACGCCTTCGTGTTCATGACGGACGCCCAGAACTACACGCTGCCGGTCTGGCTGGGCTCGTTCCGGACGAACTTCGGGACCGACTGGGGCGCCACGATGGCCGCCTCGACGCTGTTCACGCTCCCGGTGCTCGTGTTCTTCCTCCTGATCCAGAAGCGGATGGTCAGCGGCCTGACCGCGGGAGCGGTGAAGGGATGACTTCCACTGCCAACGAGCCCGGGTCCATGTGGGCTGGGGACCCGGGCTCGACTCCCGGCACGGGCGCGGCGTCAGCCGCGGCGCTCGCCGGCGTGCGGTTCCTGCGCTCGTTCGACGGCCTGGAGCCGGGCCCCGGCATCCTCGCCGCGATCCGGGAGGGCCGCGCTTCCGGCGTGACGCTCTTTCGGGCGCGGAACGTTTCGACGCCCGGGCAGGTCCGGGCACTGTGCGCGGCGCTCCAGGCCGCGCGACCGGCCGGTGATCCGCCCCTCGTCATCGGCCTCGACCAGGAAGGCGGGCAGCTCCAGGCCGTCGGCGACGGGGCCACTGCCTGGCCGGGGAACCTCGCCCTCGGCGCAACCGGGTCGGAGGAACTCGCCCTCCGGGCCGGCCGGGCGATCGGCGCGGAGGTGGCCGCGCTTGGCGGTACGCTGGTCTACGCGCCGGTCTGCGATGTTCTCCAGCGATCGTCGGCGACGCCGCTCGGCACGAGGCCGTTCGGTGATGCCCCCGGCCTCGTGGCGCGGATGGCGGCCGCGATGACCGCGGGCCTCCAGGAAGCAGGCATCGCGGCAACGCTCAAGCACTTCCCAGGCCATGGCTCGGCGGCCGCCGACTCGCACAAGGCACTGCCCGTCGTGTCCCATGACGTGGCCGAACTGCGTGAGATCGAGTTGCCGCCGTTCGTCGCGGGCATCGCGGCCGGCGCGCGCGCCGTCCTGCCGGGCCACCTCGCCGTTCCGGCCCTGACCGGCAGCGCCGCGATCCCGGCCACCATCTCGCGGCCTATCCTCGAAGGCCTGCTCAGGGAAGAACTCGGGTTCAGGGGAGTGGCCATCAGCGACGCACTGGACATGGCCGGCGCATCGCACCATGCCGGGCTTGGAGGCACGATCGGCGCCGCGGTGGAGGCCGGCATGGACCTGATGCTCCTCAACCATCCCAGGGGCGTCGAAGAAGCCGCCTTCGAGTCGCTCCGCAGGGCAATCGCAACCGGTGCCGTGGATCGCCGACGCGCCGAGGAGGCACGTGCAAGAATCATGGCTCTGCGGTCGCACCTGGCCGAGACCGCCCAGCCGCCACTCGCCGTCGTCGGATGCGCAGAGCACGTAGCCCTGGCCCGCGAGATCGCCGAGGCGTCCGTGACGCTGGTCCGGGACCCGGCGGGTATCGTGCCACTCACGGTCGCTGCCGGGGCCATGGCCAGAGCGGGTACTGCCGGCCCAGCCGGCCGAGTGGCAATCGTCGCTCCGGTGGCGGCGGACCTGACGCCGGCCGAAACGTCGTCGTACCTGCGCATCGGTCTGGCAGACGCGCTGCGGGACCGCGAACTTGCGGTGGACGAGTTCACGACACCGCTGGATCCAACCCCGGTGGAAGTCGCCGCTGTGGTGTCCGCGACAGCCGGCCACTCGGTCACCATCGCGTGCACCTTCGATGCCGTGAGTTTCCCGGGGCAAGTGTCCCTGGTATCCGAGCTGGCGCAACCGTCACGGCGCGTTTTCGCGGTGGCCCTTCGCAGCCCGTATGACGTCGCGCTTTACCCGGCCTCGGTCGCCTCCGCTTGCACCTACGGCATACAGCCGCCGCAGATCGAAGCCCTGGCCGACGCCCTGATGGGCCGTATCCGATTCGCCGGGCGCCTGCCGGTAAGACTGGAACCAGCACAGTGAGCATGCGCTCGGAACTGGGCGAGAGCCCCCGGATCGTCGGCCAGCTCCTGGCCGCCTCCGGCCAGGTGGAGGCCGTGGCCCAAGCCGTTCGCGCCCGCGAGATAGACCTGGCCGTGATCGCCGCCCGCGGAACATCGGATCACGCCGCCCTGTACGCCCAGTACATCCTCGGCGCACGCAACGGACTTCTCGTCGCACCCGCCGCGCCGTCGCTCGTTTCCCTGTACGGTGCCCCGCCCAGGATCGGCAATGCCCTGGTGATGGGCATCTCTCAGTCGGGGCGCTCGCCCGACGTGGTTGCCGTGATCGTCGAATCTCGCCGGCAGGGTGCTCTGACCGTCGCCATCACCAACGACCGCAGGTCGGAACTGGCCGTCGCGGCTGAGTTCGTCATCGAGCTCGAGGCCGGTGTGGAGCGCGCGGTCGCCGCGACCAAGACGTACCTCGCCGAAATCGCCGTGATCGCCATGCTCTCCGCCGCGCTTGCGGGCGATAGCGTGTCCAGGACCGAACTGCTGGCCGTGCCCGTCGCCCTCCAGCACGCCCTGGAGCAGGAAGATGCGGTCATCCCGATCGCCGAATCCTGGGCTCGGGAAAGCCGATGCGCCGTCCTCGCCAGAGGGTTCCACTACGCCACTGCGCGCGAATGGGCGCTGAAGCTCAAGGAGCTGGCCTACGTCCTCGCCGACCCATACTCCGCCGCCGACTTCCAGCACGGACCGATCGCGTTGATCACCGGCGGTTACCCCGTTCTCGCGGTGGCGACCACGGGCCCTGCCCTGGACGGAATGACAGAGTTGCTCGGCCGGTTGAAGAGGGCGGGCGCGCGCCTGCTGGTTCTCTCGGACGTCGCGTCCCTCGACGAGTTCGGCGACTTCGTCCAAATCCCCGTTGTGCCCGAGTGGTTGGCGCCGCTGGTGGCGATCGTCCCGGCCCAGCTCTTCGCCTATCACCTGGCCCGCGCTCGCGGGCTCGACACGGAAGCCCCACGCAATCTCTCGAAAGTGACGCTGACACTGTGATTCGACTTTATGGCCACCTGTATGCACCCGACGACCGCGGCCTTTGCCTGGTCACGGTCGACGGCAACCGCATCGTCTCCATCGACGCGGCCGCAGACCAGCCGTCCGGCAGCATCGGCGGGCCGAGCGCCCGAATCCTTCCCGGGCTCCTGGACATCCAGCTGAACGGCGCCTTCGGCGACGACTTCGCCGATCCGTCGGCGCGGCTGGACGCGATCTGCCGCGATCTGCCCCGGTTCGGCGTTACCGGGTTCGTGCCGACGATCGTGACTTCGCCTGCGCCGGCTTATGCGGCCGCCCTGGCGAACCTGCGACGCAGGTCTGCCGCTGGACAGGCAAGTGTCCTCGGCGTCCATGTCGAAGGACCGTATCTGAGCCCCAAGCATCCCGGCACCCACGATCCGGCCCAGCTTCGCCTGCCGGATCTTCGCGAAGCCGAGGCCTGGATCGAAGCCGGCGATGTCGAATCGGTCACGCTTGCACCCGAACTCCCGGGCGCTCTGCCGCTGATCGAGTTCCTGGTTCGCCGCGGCGTCCGCGTGTCCATGGGCCACACGGACGCGACCTGGGACCAAGCGAGCGCCGCGGTCGATGTCGGCGCCACCACGGCCACTCACTTGTTCAACGCCATGCGGCCAATCAGGCACCGTGACCCGGGCATCGCCGGTTTCGTTCTCGCTTCGCACGTCGTCGCGGGCTTCATCGGCGACGGTAACCACCTCGCCTTCGACATGATCCGCCTGATCGCGAAGATCAAGGCCCCCGACGAGCTAGTCCTGGTAACCGATGCCCTGGCGGGGCTCGGGATCGCGCCGGGCCGGTACTGGCTGGCCGGCCGCGAGTACATCTCCGACGGCACATGCGGCCGGCTGCCCGACGGCACTCTGTCGGGATCGCTCCTACCCCTCAATCGAGCGATTCGCAATCTCGTGAATGGCGCCGGGCTCGACCCGGCCGTCGCCGTACGCCTCGCCACCCTCAACCCGGCCAGGGTCGTCCGCATGGAAGGTTCGCATGGGCGGGTCGAGGTCGGGCGTAATGCCGACGTCGTCGTCGTAGACGACGCTTGGGAGGTGGTCGCCACGATCTCCCGCGGAAGCCTCGCGTACATGGCCGCCGCTTCCGTCGAGATGTCCGGGAGCGTGGAATGACGCGTGCCACCGGCGATGGCGCCATGCCGCGGCCCTACCTGGACGAGCTTGGGGCGGCTCTGGATCGCGCGCGGCAGGCGAACCGACGGTCGCTAACGGACGCCGCCGCCATCGTCGAGAGAGTGGTTGCCGACGACGGCATCGTATTCGCGTTCGGCAGCGGGCACAGTCAGCTCGCCGTCCTGGATCTGAGCCGCCGGGCAGGGTCGATCGCCGCGTTGCAGGTCGTCTTCGATCCCACCTGGGGGGCTGCCGAGCATCTGGCCGGGTACGGTGAGACCCTCCTCTGCGACGCCGCGCCCGGCCCGCGGGATTGCCTGATCGCCATAAGTCACTCGGGCCGTACCGTCGCCGCTATAGATGTCGCGTCCCGGGCTCGCGCGGCCGGGGCGGCTGTGATAGCCGTGACCTCGCCCAGATCCGCCCGGCATTCCACCAGCCCGCCGCGCCGTCTCCATGAACTCGCCGACGTCGTGCTCGACGACGGGGCGCCGGACGACGATCCCACCCCCGTCGACGTTGGCTGGGTTGCTCCGACCTCGACCGTGGTGGCCGCCGCGCTTCTGCACGAGGTAGTCGGCGAGGCGGTTGGGCGCATGGCGGCAAAGGGCCTGGAAGCGCCGGTTCTACGGTCCAACTCGGATGTCGGCGGCCGCCAGCACAACGAGCGGCTCCTCCGGGCTTACCGGGGCCGCGTTCGCCTGGTGCCCTGAGGAGGGCGACGAGTCACCGCGGCAGCGGATTGTGAGAGGCAGAAGGAAACGAATGGATATTCGCGCCGCGCACGGGGGCCGGGGACGGTTTCTTGTGCCGCCACTGCTAGTTCCGCCGCTCGATCCCGGGTTCCGGCCGTCGATCCTGGCAATCCGCGAGATGGCCCGGGCTTCGGCCTTATGCGATGGGGGAGTTCGGGCCGCCATCGCCGTCGAACGGCCGGGCGGCTCGGTCTGCGTCCGTGATGTTGCCTTGTTCCGCGATGACCATCCGGACGCCGCCGTGGGCCATGCCTTGTGCGAGCGGGTCGTGAAATCCCTGCTGTGGTCGAGCGGCGGCTGCCGGATTTGGGTAGATGGTCCGGCCGGTCTCGTCAGGTCGCTGCGCCGTCACTACCTCGAGGATCCGGCCGGGCGCTTCGACGCCCGGATCCTCGGCCGCGAGGTGTACGGCGCTGCCCTCGAAGTGATCGCCGCCCCGCGTGCATCCTTTCCGGCTTCTCGCGACGCCACCGAGCACCTCGGCGGCCACCTGGACGGCTGCCGGATCGGCTTCGACCTGGGTGCCAGCGACCGCAAGGTCGCGGCCGTCCTCGACGGCGAGGTCGTCTTCAGCCAGGAGGTTCGATGGGACCCGTCCCGCCACGAAGACCCGCGATGGCATTTCGACGAAATCATGGACTCGCTCCGGACGGCCGCTGCCCACCTGCCACGCGTCGACGCCATCGGCGGTAGCGCGGCCGGCATATACCTCGACAGCGAAGTCCGGGTCGCGTCCTTGTTCCGGTCGGTCCCGCCGGAGAAGTTCGAGACCCGGGTACGCGGCATCTTCCGCGAACTGCGTGCGGCTTGGGGCGGGCTCCCCTTCGTCGTCGTCAACGACGGCGAAGTGACTGCGCTCGCGGGCGCGAGCGGCGCCGGCATCGGTTCGCTGCTCGGCATCGCCCTGGGCTCGAGCGAAGCCGCGGGTTACGTCCGGCCCGATGGCGGGCTGACCGCGTGGCTCAACGAACTGGCCTTCACGCCGATCGATTACCGTCCCGACGCCCCGATCGACGAATGGTCGGGCGATCGCGGCTGCGGCGTCCAGTACCTCTCCCAGCAGGCTGTGGGGCGGCTTCTGCCGGCCGCAGGGATCGAGGCCGACCCGGCCGCGTCATTGCCCGAACGGCTCGTGTTGCTCCAGGAACTGTCGGCATCGGGTGATCCCAAGGCAGTGCCCGTCTACGAGACGATCGGCACCTATCTCGGCTACGCCTTGCTGGACTACCGCGTCCACTACGACTTCCGTCACGTTCTCCTGCTCGGCCGGGTAACGACCGGGCCTGGCGGGGACATCATCAATGCGCGGGCCCGGGCGGTGCTCGAGGCCGAAGCGCCCGACGTCGCCGCCGAGATTGCTTTCCACGTTGCCTCGGAGCGCGACAAACGCCACGGCCAGGCAGTCGCCGCTGCCAGTCTGCCGAGGCTGGCGGGGTAACGCGGGCCAGCAATCGCACCTGGTGGCCGTCCCATTAGCGCCGACTCCTTGGCCGGGTAGCATTCGCCCTCAACCGGCCCGTTCGGGTCGCCTCGACATGGTTCAGGGAGAGCCGCGCTTCGATGAAGAGCCACCACCGTCTTCTGCTCCGAGTGGTCGCCGTCGTCCTGCTCCTCATGGGTGCAAAGGTCGCGGTTCACTACGTCGGCGTCGAGATCATCACCATCAACCCGTTGTTCACCGGAATCATCGCCGCGAACGTGTTCCTGATGGGCTTCCTGCTGAGCGGCGTCCTGTCGGACTACAAGGAGAGCGAGCGCCTGCCGGGCGAATTAGGTGCCTGTCTCGAGAACATGGCCCAGGAAGTGGTCGGCATGAGGCTGTCCAAGCCGGACGCAGTCGTCGGGCCGTGCCTGGTCGCGTTGGCCCAGTTGAGCAACGAGATCCATGACTGGTTCTACAAGAAGCTGGACACGGAAGGCTTGCTCGAGCGGGTCAACGCGCTGACGACGTCATTCGGGATGCTGGATCCGTGGACCCAGAGCACGTTCATTGCCCGGCTCAAGACCGAACAGAGCAACCTTCGGCGAAGCCTGATCCGAATCGAGACCATTAGAGAGACTTCGTTCGTTTCGTCCGGCTACATGCTGGCCTACATCATCACGGCACTTCTGTGCGTCGGGCTGGTGCTCGCTCAGATGGATCCGTTCCACGAGTCCCTCACATTCACCGGCGTCATCGGCTACCTGCTCGTGTTCCTGCTTCTTCTGATCAGGGACCTGGACAATCCCTTCGGCTACTACGAGCGGCTCTCCGGCGCGGACGTATCGCTCGTTACGTTCGAGAACTCGATGAGGCGGCTGGCACAGATTGCCGGCGTCGAAGAGTCGGCCGGGATGCGGTTCGTCCAGGTCGACGTCGATGCGGCGGCCAAGCTCCGAGCGGCCCTGGACGAGGCCCTTCCGGCGGTCAAGCAGGGCGCGTAGCTGCCGCGGAGGGCTGTGGCCGTCGCCCTTCGTCTCAGGCGGCGACCAGGGCAAACCCCAATCGAGTAGGGCGGCGGACGTGGCGATACCTTCCGTACCACACGCCGACCCCTCGAATGGGTATGGGGCACGGGTTGACGGCCCCTGCTACACTCGCCGAACATCGCGGGGTGAAACCCGCGGGCGCTAGCTACGGAGAACCACGTTGGGCCTCTTCAACAGCCGGAACCGCCGCCACGTCGCCATCGTGATCAGGTCCGATGGTCGTCGTGTGCAGGTTCCCATGGAAGACCTCGGCCTGGTCGACGTATCCCTCCTCGGTCTACTTCGCTCGCTTGAGCTTGGCATTGAGCGCGTATTCGTACTCATTACCGGCTCCCGGCGGGAGACTGGACGCAGGGACAAGCGCTAGCGGCGCAAGAGCCCAAAACGACCAGAACCCTCGCCGGTGGCGAGGGTTTTTTCATGACCAGGTAGCTCCGAGGCCGCCGGACCCAAGCCGGCGATCCCAAGGAAGGACAGGAAGGGACGCAGCGATGGGCACCAAAGAGGACGCCCGTACGGCGACGGCCACCGACGCGGCAGGGCCCGAGCGACGGCGCATAGACCATATGCCCGGGGCGGGCTCGGCACGGGCCGACGCCATCAACGCCGGCCGCCACGAGATGCTCACCGACACGCTACGCAAGCAGATCAAGAGCCTGGCCGAGCGCGGCGTGAAGCGGCCGCGCATCGGTGCCGACGCCCTGTGCGAGGCGCTCCTCGCCGAGGGCGTCGACGTCCTCTTCGGCTTCCCCGGCGGCGTCCTCCTGCCCCTTTACGACGTTCTCGGCGATTACCCGGAGCTGCGCCACATACTGGTCCGCCACGAGCAGGGAGCCAGTCACGCTGCCGACGGTTACGCCCGATCGTCGGGCAAGGTCGGTGTCTGCCTCGGCACTTCCGGTCCGGGCGCCACCAACCTCGTTACCGGCATCGGCAACGCCATGCTCGACTCGGTGCCCATGGTCGCGATCACCGGCAACGTGGTGTCGTCGCTCCTCGGCAAGGACGCCTTCCAGGAGATAGACATCACCGGCATCACTCTGCCCTGCACCAAACACAACTATCTGGTCAGCGACCCCAACGAGATCCCGCGCGTCTTCGCCGAGGCCTTCCATATCGCCCGAACCGGCCGCCCGGGCCCGGTCCACATCGACGTCACCAAGGACGCCCTGATGGGCGTCTGCACGGCCGAACCCCCGACCACGCTCGACCTCCCCGGCTTCAAGCCGAAGCTCGAAGGGCACTTCCGCCAGATCAAGCTGGCCGCGCAGGAGATCGCCCGGGCCCAGCGTCCCGTCATCCTGGCCGGCCACGGCATCCTCATCGCCGACGCCACCGAGGAGCTTCGCCAGCTGGCGGAGAAGGCCCAGATCCCGGTCGCCCACACTCTTCTGGGCGTCAGCGCCATGGACGAGACGCATCCGCTTTCTCTGGGCTTCGTCGGCATGCACGGCTGGAAGCACGTCAACAAAACGATCCAATCGTCCGATCTGCTGATCGCCCTGGGCATGCGGTTCGACGACCGCGTCACCGGGCACGTCCCCACCTTCGCTCCGTACGCGCGGATCATCCACGTCGACATCGACCCGGCCGAAATCGGCAAGAACGTGGCCGTCGAGATCCCGATCGTCGGCGACGTGAAGCGCGTCCTCCAGGCGCTCCTGCCGCAAGTCGAGGCCGTCACGGCAGAGCAGCGAGCCGACTACCTCGATCAGATCGCCGGGTGGCGCAAGGAGTCCGAGATGACTCCGTGGCACGGCTCGGGGGCGTGGCGCAACGGCCAGCTGTCGGCGGACTTCGTCGTCGCCAGGATCGGCGCGGCTTCCGGCCACGACGCCACCATTTGCGCCGACGTGGGCCAGAACCAGATGTGGACCGCGCGCTACGGCGGGTTCCGGAGGCCGAACAGCCACATCAGCTCCGGCGGTCTCGGAACCATGGGCTACGGTCTTCCGGCCGCGATGGGGGCGGCCGTCGGCCGGCCGGACAAGGAGACATGGGCGATCGTCGGCGACGGCGGTTTGCAGATGACCGCCCAGGAACTTATGACGCTCGTCCAGGACAACATCCCGGTCAAGGTGGCCCTCCTCGACAACCGCAAGCTGGGCATGATCCGGCAATGGCAGGAACTGGTCTACGCCGGCAATTACCATTCATCCAACCTGCTCGGTCCCGACTGGCTCAAGCTGGCCGAGGCGTACGGCGTCGCCGCCTTCCGCGCCTCGACACCCGCGGAGGTCGATGGCGCCATAGCCGCGGCTCGCGCCGTGGACGGCCCGGCCCTGGTCCATTTCGAGATCGCCGAGCAGCAGAACGTCTTCCCGATGATGCCGGCCGGCAAGGGCCTGTCCGACCTTCTCGAGGAACAGTTCGAGGAGCCGAAGCAATGAGCCCCACGCCCCCAACCCCCGGCAAGGCCGACCCGGGCCACCCCGCGCCGGCACACACTGCGCCGCCGGCGCGGGCGCTGCCCGGGCACGGCGAGGCGCATCGGCACGTCCTCGTGGCCATCGTCCTCAACAAGCCCGGCGTCCTGAACCGCGTGGCCAGCCTGATGCGGGCCCGAAACTTCAACATCGAGACCCTGGCGGTCAGTCACACTGATCAGCCGGAGGTCAGCCGCATGACGATCACGCTGCGCGGAGACGACGTGCTGGTCGAACAGGCGGCAAAGCAGCTGTACCGGCTCATCGACGTGCTCAAGGTCCAGGACGTCACAAACGACCCGACCGTCGACCACGAGATCGCGTTGATCAAGGTCCGGGCCGACGAACGCAACCGTGGCGAGGTGCTGACCATGGCCGAGATGTACAGGTCCCGGATCGTCGATATGGCGGCCGAGTCGCTCATCGTCGAGGCAACCGGCACGGAGGCAGAGGTGGACGCTCTGATCGCCCTCCTGCGCGGGTTCGGGATAAAGGAGCTCGTCCGCTCCGGTACCGTCGTCATGTCCCGGGGTGCCGGGTCGATCGAGGAGGCAGTTAAACGATGACCGCTCGCATGTACTACGACGCCGACGCGGATCCGAGCGCACTCGCCGGCCAGACCGTCGCCATCATCGGCTACGGCAGCCAGGGCCACGCCCACGCCCAGAACCTGCGCGACTCGGGCGTCGATGTCGTAGTCGGGCTTCCCGCCACGAGCAAGAGCCGCGCACTCGTTTCGGAGGCCGGTCTCAAGGTCGCGGACATCGCCGACGCGGTCATGGCCGCCGACGTGATCATGATCCTGGTCCCCGACACCATCCAGAAGAGGGTCTACGAGACCTCCATCGAACCGAACATGCACGCCGGCCAGCTCCTGATGTTCGCCCACGGCTTCAACATCCGGTTCGACCGGATCCGGCCGGGCGAGGGCATCGACGTCGGCATGGTCGCCCCCAAAGGTCCAGGCCACCTGGTCCGCTCCGTCTTCGAGCAGGGCGGCGGCGTGCCGGCGCTCTTTGCCGTCGAGAAGGACGCGACCGGGACGGCGAGGGCTCGAACGCTCGCCTATGCCCGCGGCATCGGCGCCACGCGCGCGGGCGTCCTGGAGACCACGTTCAAGGAAGAGACCGAGACTGATCTCTTCGGCGAGCAGGTCGTTCTCTGCGGCGGCGTCACGAGCCTGATCAAGAACGGCTTCGAGACCCTCGTCGAGGCCGGCTACCAGCCGGAGCTGGCCTACTTCGAAGTCATGCACGAGCTGAAGCTGATCGTGGACCTGATGTACCGCGGCGGCATGAACTTCATGCGCTTCTCGGTCAGCGACACGGCCGAGTACGGCGACTACGTGTCCGGGCCGCGCATCGTCGACGCCCGGGTCCGAGACGAGATGCGCCAGGTCCTCCACGAGATCCAGGACGGCAGCTTCGCGGCAAAGTGGATCGCCGAGAACGAAGCCGGCCTGCCCAACTTCAAGAAGATGCGCGAAGCCGGTCGCGACCACCAGGTCGAGCAGGTCGGTGCCCGCCTCCGCGCCGCCATGCCCTTCCTCAACCCGGTCGAAGTCGTGGACGGCCAGCCGCAGGCCGCGGCCCGATCCAAGGACTGACCTCCCTAAGGGAGATCACGGATGAACGAGCGGGAACCCGCAAACGTAAGTGGCCCGGGCGTGGTCCCGGGAACAGTACGAATCTTCGACACGACTCTGCGCGATGGGGAGCAGGCGCCCGGCGCCGGGCTGACCGTAGCCGAGAAGATCGAAGTCGCGCGCCAGCTCGTTCGCCTGCGCGTCGACGTGATCGAGGCCGGTTTCCCGGCCTCGTCACCCGGCGAATTCGAGGCCGTCCAGGCCATTGCCCGGGAGACGCGCGGCGTCGCCGTGGCGGCACTGGCCCGTTGCAAGGACGGCGACCCGCAGCGCGCCGTGGAGGCGATTCGCGTCGCCGAGCGGCCCCACCTCCACGTCTTCATCGCCAGCAGCGACATCCACCTCAAGCACAAGCTCCGCATCTCGCGCGACGAGGCACTCCTTGCGGCGGCGAAATGGGTCGCGTACGGGCGCAAGGCCTTGGGGCCGGACGCCGAGATCGAGTTCAGCGCCGAGGATGCTACGCGGACGGACCTCGACTTCCTGATGAAGCTGTACGAAGCAGCGGTCGATGCGGGCGCGAGCACGCTCAACATCCCGGACACGGTCGGTTACGCGATCCCGGCCGAATTCGGCGGTCTGGTCGGTGCGGTGGTCGGGCGGTTCGGGTCGGCGGCGACCGTATCGGTCCACTGCCACAACGACCTGGGGCTTGCCACTTCGAACACTCTGGCCGCACTCCAGAACGGCGCCCGCCAGCTCGAGGTGTGCGTCAACGGACTGGGCGAGCGGGCCGGCAATGCCTCCCTGGAAGAAGTGGTGATGGGCATCAAGACTCGCCCCACCCAATTCCCCAACCTGGCGACGCGGGTCGTGACCGAGCAGATTACGCCGGCCAGCCGGCTGGTCAGCTACCTGACCGGCTTCGCCGTGCAACCGAACAAGGCCGTGGTCGGCGCCAACGCGTTCGCCCACGAGTCCGGCATCCACCAGGACGGCGTCATCAAGAACCCGCTGACTTACGAGATCATGACGCCGCAGTCCGTGGGCCTGTCCGGGAGCCAGCTGACGATCGGCAAGCTTTCCGGCCGGCGGGGGCTGCGCGAGAAGCTGCATACGCTCGGCCACGACGTGGACGGAGAGGCACTCGATGCCGTCTACGCCCAGGTCATCGCCCTGGCCGACGCCAAGAAGGATGTCACCGACGCCGACCTTCTGGCCGTGTTGGAGCAACGAACGGCCGCGGGGCCCGGCACCATAACTCTGGCCGGCTGGAGCGTCACCAGCTCCCACGGCGGCCGCGCCACGGGCACGGTATCCCTCGGGATCGGCGACCAGTCGCGATCCGTGGAAGCGACAGGCAACGGCCCCGTCGACGCGCTGTACGGCGCGATCGACCAGGCTCTCGAATCGGTCCTGGGCTGGAAGCCGATCCTCGACGAGTACGAGATCAAGGCCGTGTCCGCCGGTGAAGACGCCCAGGGCCAGGTGATCGTCCGCGTCCGCCGTTCCACCGAGGAGGGCCCCGAGGCCTTCGTCGCGACCGGACACGGCCTCTCGACCAACATCATCGAAGCGTCGGTCGCCGCTTATCTGGCCGGCGCCGAGAAACTGCAGCAAGACGCCGTCGCCCAGGCCGCCGTCCTCGAAGCAGCGCGTGCCTCCGGCCACACCCCCGAGAAGGTGGAGAAGCTCCCGTGACCGACCAGACGAGCGCAGCGGCGGGAAACGCCGCTGCGCGCACAGACTACAACGTCGTCTACGTGCCCGGCGACGGGATCGGGCCCGAGGTCGTCGCGGCCGGCCGCAGCGTGCTCGAGGCCGCCGGGCGCATCTTCGGGTTCGGCTTCGTGTGGCATGAGGTCTTGATTGGCGGCGTGGCCATCGACGCCTACGGCATCCCGATGCGCGACGAGGACCTGGCGGATTGCGGGGCCGCGGACGCCGTCTACTTCGGCGCCATCGGCGACCCCAAGTACGACGATCCAAAGGCGAAGGTGCGCCCCGAGCAGGCGCTCCTGGCACTCCGTAAAGGGCTGGCCCTGTACGCCAATCTGCGGCCTGTCTCGATCCAGCCGGTGCTGCGCTCGAGTTCGCCGGTGAAGGAGTCGCTCCTGGAAGGCGTCGACATGATGATCGTCCGTGAGCTGACGGGCGGCCTCTATTTCGGCAAGCCGTCGGAACTGCGCCGGGGTCCGGCCGGGCGCGAAGTTGTGGACACCCTGACTTACACGGAGGGGGAGATTCGCCGCGTCGTGAAGCTCGCATTCGAGCTGGCCCGAGGCCGCCGCAAGAAGCTGACCAGCGTTGACAAGGCCAACGTCCTTTCCTCGAGCCGGTTGTGGCGGACGATCGTCGATGAGGTCAAGATCGACTACCCGGATGTCACGGTCGAACACCGCCTGGTCGACGCCTGCGCGATGACCCTGATACAGAGGCCCGCCGTATTCGACGTCCTGGTGACCGAGAACCTGTTCGGGGACATCCTTTCCGACGAAGCCAGCGTACTCGCGGGTTCGCTGGGGATGCTTCCCTCGGCGTCCATCGGCGAGAGGCGGACCGCACACGGTCTGCACGGCCTGTACGAGCCAATCCACGGCTCCGCGCCGGATATCGCCGGCAAGGACATCGCCAATCCCATCGCCACGATCCTCTCGGGCGCCATGATGCTGCGGTGGTCGCTCGGCCAGACCGCCGCAGCCGAGGCGATCGAGCGGGCAGTGACCGCGGTCCTCAACGATGGCTACCGCACTGCGGACTTGCTCTCCACCACCGGCGACGCCACCGGGCTCAAGCCGGTCGGCACGCGGGAGATGGGCCTGGCCGTCCTGACGGCGCTGGCCGAGTCGTCCGGCGCTACGACGAGTTCGTGGCTGGCATTCGCCGGCGGCCCGGCCAAGCCGGGGGCCGCTCGATGAAGCCGCAGGTAGTTCTCTATGACACCACGCTGCGTGACGGCACTCAGCGCGAGGGCCTGGTCGTGTCGCTCGCCGACAAGATCAAGATCGCCCGCCGGCTCGATGAGTTCGGCTTCGCCTATATCGAGGGCGGCTGGCCGGGGTCCAACCCCAAGGACGCCGACTTCTTCGCCGCCGCCAAGTCGATCGAATGGAAGACGGCCAAGCTCGCTGCCTTCGGTTCGACTCGGCACCGAAACAATCGGGCCGAGAGCGATCCCAATCTTGTGGCCCTGGTCGCGGCGGAGACGCCGGTCGTGACGATCTTCGGCAAGAGCTGGCTTCTCCACGTCCGCGACGTCCTCGGGGCCACGCCCGAAGAGAACGTGGCCATGGTCGCCGATTCGGTCGCCTTCCCGCGCGGGGCCGGCCGCGAGCTTATCTACGACGCCGAGCACTACTTCGACGGCTACAAGGACGATTCGGCCTACGCCCTCGCGACCCTGCGAGCCGCCCGCGACGCCGGCGCAACGACGCTCGTCCTGTGTGACACCAACGGCGGTACCATGACCGATGATCTCGTCCAGATCGTGCGGATGAGCATGGCCACGCTGGCCGAAGACGACCTCGCCACAGGTGGCGTCCCGAACGTCATCTGGGGCATCCACACGCACAACGACTCGGAGCTGGCCGTCGCCAATTCCCTGGCCGCAGTGGCCAACGGCGTTCGCCACGTCCAGGGCACCATCAACGGCTACGGCGAGCGCTGCGGCAACGCCAACCTCGTCAGCATCCTGGCCGATCTCGAGCTCAAGACCCCGTTCGAGCCGGTACCCTCCGGCCGCCTGGCCGACCTAACTGAGATGTCCCGTTACGTTTCCGAGATCGTCAACATCGCTCCCGACGACCACCAGCCGTACGTCGGCCGATCCGCGTTCGCGCACAAGGGCGGCGTCCACGGCGCAGCCACCGCGAGGGCCAGCAGCTCCTATCAGCACGTGGATCCTGGCGTCGTCGGCAACGTCATGCGTCTCGTAGTCAGCGAACTCGGCGGCAAGGCCAACACGCAACTCCGCGCGGAGCAGCTCGGGCAGCAACTCGACGGCGTGGATCCGAAGGCCCTGAGCCAGGTGATCAAGCAGATGGAGGCCGACGGCCTAGCTTTCGAAGGCGCGGAAGCTTCGTTCGAGCTGCTGGTCAAGCGCCACAAGTCGGGCTACGAGCCACCGTTCGAACTTTGCGATTACACCGTTCTCGTCGAGCAGCGCGGAGGCGCCGAGCTGCTCGCCGAAGCCACCGTCAAGGTGGAGGTTTCCGGTGAAGTGCTCCACACCGCGGCCGATGGTAACGGCCCGGTCAATGCCCTGGACAGCGCTCTGCGCAAGGCCCTTGGCGCCTTCTACCCGGAACTGGACGCTGTCCACCTTGTCGACTACAAGGTCCGCATCCTCGACAGCGAGGAGGCCACCGGCGCTCAGACGCGAGTCATCATCGACTCGTCCAACGGCCCGCTGGAGTGGTCCACGATGGGCAGCGGCACGAACATCATCGCGGCCTCCTGCCAGGCCCTGTGCGACTCCCTCGAGTTCGCGATCTGGAAGACGGGCGCGGAGGTGCGGCGGCGCGACGAGCGCCACTTCACGATCACTTCTCAGCCGAACGGGCCGGTCCCCACGGCGCGGCCGGCGCGGACCGAGTAGCGAGGCCACTGATGACGTCGCCCGCGTCGCGAACTCGCCCCTCAACGGAGTCGCCGGCGACCGCGGGTGCGCCCCGGGTCGCATTCCAGGGAGAGCCCGGCGCCTTCAGCGAGGAGGGCGTCCTGGCAGCGTTTTCGTCGGCCGAGGCCCTGGCTCTGCCCACATGGCGGGCCGTGTTCGAAGCCGTTCAGGACGGCTCCGTGGATGCCGGCGTCGTCCCTATCGAGCGATCGAAGGGCGGCAGCGTCAGGGAGATCTACGACCTGCTGTTCCAGTTCGACGAGGTCCGGATTGCCGCCGAGGTAACGGTGCCGGTCCATCTCGCCTTGCTGGCGCTGCCGGGCCAGGCTCTCGACGGCATCGAGCGGGTCTACAGCATCGCCCAGGCGCTGGACCAGGCCGACGAGTTCCTGAGGTCGCGGCCCTGGCAGGTCATGACCAGCTACAACACGGCCGGCGCCGCCAAGGCCATCGCCGACAAGGGAGAGATGGGTGCGGCGGCCGTGGCTTCGGCTCGCGTGGCGCCTCTGTACGGCCTCGAAGTGATCGCCGACGACATCCAGACCGGAGATGCCAACCGGACCCGCTTCGCGGTTCTGGCCCGAGACCCGATCCCGGACGGATGGCTGCGCGCCGCGGCCATGGCCGGTCCGATGAAGACCACCCTCGTCTGGGCCGTCCGCAACGTGCCGGGCAGCCTGTACCGCTGCCTGGGCTGCTTCGCCGAGCGGAAGATCAACCTCTCGCGCCTCGAGTCGAGGCCGAGCCGGGGAGTCCGCTGGGAGTACGTCTTCTGGGCGGACATGGACTCGGACCCGGAAGCGCCGGACTGCGCGGCCGCGCTGGCCGCCCTCCTGCGCGAGGCCGTCATGGTCAGGGTCGCCGGCGTCTACCACCGCGCCACAGAGGAGTAGGAGCCGCGCCGGGGCCGGCCCGGCGCTGCATGTCCCGGCGGCTCTCCCTCGAGTCGGCTCCTTCGGCGAGGCCGGCCAGGCCGATGATGAGGTGTCGGTCGGGGAATTGGCGGTCGAGGCGGTCAACTTGAGCCCGTGGCGACGACTGCCCACCACGACGATCGGCCGGCCCGGCCGCAATCCCTCGTGGCGGGATGGCGCCGGCTCCTGATTCGGTCGTGTCGTGGCGACCGGTCAACTGACCAAGGTACCCAGAGCACCCGGACCATAGTCGGGTTTCTCCTCACCCGTGCGAGGGATCAGATATCCCAAGCGGTCTCATCACGTACCTACATAGAGATCAAGGCAAAGGAGAGAGAGAATATGCGGCACCTGCCCAAGCGGATGATCCCGGTGGCTATCGCCCTGCTGGCACTCCTCGTCTTCAGCGGGGTTGCCTACGCTTACTGGACGGCCAGTGGCAGCGGTTCCGGATCGGCTCAGGCCGCCGCCGGCACGAGCGCCCTGACCGTCAATCAGACTACCGTCCTTACGGCGATGTATCCGGGCGACACCGCCCAGACGATCAGCGGCACCTTCAACAATCCGAACCCCGGCCCGGTCTACGTCTCTACCGTGACCGCAAGCATCAGCTCGGTTACGAAGGCCGTTGGCGCTCCCGCGGGAACATGCGATGCAACCGATTTCACGCTCGCCAGTGCCACGGCGACGGTGAATGCGGAGGTCCCGGCCGGCAATGCAAAGGGCGCCTGGACCGGGCCGACTATCAAGTTCAACGACAAGGGTGCTGTCAACCAGGACGCCTGCAAGGGCGCGACGGTCAATCTCGGCTACTCGGTCCCGTAGCCTGACGCCACGACCGGACGGTCGCCTATCGGCTTTGCCAAGAGGCGACCGTCCGTTTTCAAGAGACATAGCTCGGGAGTGATCCAGATGACGGCTTCGCTGTCACGGGAAACTCGGCTCGAGTCCAGGCGCCGTCGCAGGCGGCTGGTCCTCGTCCTGCTCGTCGTCGCAACGGCGCTGACGTGGGTGTTCCCGGCCACCTCCGCGGGCTTGTCCCAGTTCTCGAGCAACGGGTCGCCGCTGCCTTCTGCTTTCGCCGGCAGGCCCGTACCCGGCTCGCCGACGGTCTCCGCCCCGATCGCCACTGAAAGC
Organism: uncultured Chloroflexia bacterium; assembly: GCA_963789725.1. Taxonomy (GTDB): domain Bacteria; phylum Chloroflexota; class Limnocylindria; order Limnocylindrales; family CSP1-4; genus Fen-1039. The sequence goes on along the minus strand of CAWBLU010000003.1, from coordinate 1,692,211 downwards.
GTTGTTCCCGGAGCATTCGGGACCGGGGACGGGGACGGCCTTAGTCGAACCGGCAGCGTCAACTTCGGAATCTCCGGTAGCGGTGCGGAGAACCTCAGGCTCGGAGTCACGACCGTGATTCGCCTGACCCTGACAAACCCGAATGCGGTTCCGATCTACGTCACATCCCTGAAAGTGACCGTTTCGGACGGCGGACCCGCCGGCTGCGGCAGCCGAGACAACATCCGGATCACGCAGTCCAGCGTCTCCAACGCCGGCCCGATCGCCGTTCCCGCCCGAACGGCCGTCACGCTGGCGAGCGCACCGACGGCCCCTCAGATCACGCTGCTCAACCTGGCCGACGTCAACCAGGATGCCTGCAAGAGCAAGGTCTTCAACCTCACCTACAGCGGGAGCGCTCGTTCGTGAATTGGCCCGCGCCGTCTCGCAAGCGCCGGCGCCTGTTCGGGAGGAGCAGCTGGACGGCGGTGCTCGCGGCCATGGCCATGACTCTCGCCACGGCCTCGCAGGTCAGCGCCTACTGGACCGGGCCTGGATCTGGCACCGGCAAGGGCACCGCGGGCACGCTGGCCTATCCCTCGATCACGAGCGCCATTCAGGGATCGGGGGCGACGGCGAATATCACCTGGGGCGCCGTCACGCCTCCTGGTTCCGGTGCCGTTTCCTATTACGTGCGCCGCGACGGCGGCAATGCGGCCGGCACTTGCCCCACGCCAGCCGCGCCCGCCTCGGTTCTGACCTGCCGGGATAGCGGCCTGAGCCTCGGCACGCACAGCTATACGGTCACCGCCGTGTACCGCTCATGGACCGCGACCAGCTCACCGGCGACGGTTACGATCAGCAGCGCGTCGGTCGCGTTCTCCAGCGTGTACTCCGGTCCGTCTCCGTACGGAGCTCCCTATACGCTGACCGACACGATCACCGGGGCAGGCTTCCTGCCGGGCATGAAGCTCGTAGTCGTCACCTACATGTTCGGCACGAACATCCCGATCGCGCTCGGCGACTACGGCCTGAACCCAACCTCGGCGGCAAATGGCACATTTACGATCAAGTTCGGGGAGAACTGCGTCGACGGCGCAGGTGTTCAGCAGACGACCGACCTGGCGGTTGTCGTGACCGCGACGGACGGCACAAATACCACCGTCGGCGGGGGCACCATCGTCTGCAGTCGCTGGACGCCGTAGGCTCGACGCGTCAGCGCCAGGCTCTTCGGCTGTCGCGACGCTGATCGCGACCGGCCCAGCTCTCGGGCACGGATTGATGATTGCCGGAGCGGCGGATTTGCTGTAGCGCAAAGATGTGGCGGATGATCCGATCCTGCGCCGCCTCGGGGATATGGACGAACTTGACGGCCACCAGCGTCCGCGGCGGTCGAGGTTTCGGCGACGAAGGCAGCAGGCGGAGGTCGGGCCCGAGGTCCGTTACGTCGTCGACACGCACCACTTCGGCTTCGGCCAGGACCGTCCCTTGACCGATCCCGAGTCTGGTCTCGAGTGCGTCGCCTTCGCGAACCGTCTCCGAGATCGCGGCGGCGACCACGAACTGGATCCCGCCGGCGCCGATGTTGCGCGTTACTCCCTCGCCGGTCAGACCCGCACCGCCCATTTCGCTGTGACTGACCACCAGGTACTGGACGGGACACTCGGCGTCGACCCGCAGATACGCCCGGCGTTGGATCAAGCGGTAGTCCGTGGGAAACTCGATCGCGAAGAGCCGAGACTCGGCGGCGTTGAGGTGGCTGATGAAGGCGGATTCGGCCACCATCCCCACTCCGTTTCGCTGGAAGGTGAGCACGACCGGGTCCCCGCGCCGCAGAGACTCCAGTAGCGGGTCCTTCTTGACCAGCCCCAGCCAGAGGGCCGCCGGCATCAGGTTGACCACGACGGCACGGAATCGAATGATCTTCCCGTCGATCTCGGCTTCGACGAGAGCCTGGTCGCGAACCGACGGCTTCCTGGCTGTCTCGATCATGCGTCTCACGGCCGTTTTCGCCGGCGCTGGCTCCTTGGTAGTCATTGTCGCCCGTCCCCGTCGATCCAATACTTGCGGAGGCGCGTCCGAGCGGGGCAGTCGATGCTGCCCGGCCGCCGTGGGCCGTCAATCGGGGTGTCGGATCGCGCCCGCATGCCTTGAGCCATTCGTAGTCCTACCCGGCTCCGACATGGGTAACGATCGGGTACCAGCGTGGTCACCCTGGAGTACCGGTGCGTCGCAAGACCACAATCGCGCCCCCGCTGTGGCCCGTCAGCACGTCCGCGAATCTTCGCCGCTGCCCTTGTCGGCCGTTTGCCGCGTAACTCGAGGTTACTAACGTACCAATCGATGACGCCCTGAGGTCCGGTTGCCTGCTCATCTCAAGAGCGGTTTGATGTGGCACTGCGGAGGCGATCTCGAGTTGAACGGTGCCGCGAGGCACCAGCGGCCGTCGCCGCAAGTAAGTCCCCACCGGAGTTCCACCGTTTTTGGCCCAAGGAAGGATGACTATGGACTACTACGAAACGCCTCGTAGGGATCGCCGTCGTAGGCGCGGTCTTCTCGCCCTGCTGGTCGCGGGCTCCGCACTCATCAGCGCCACTGGCGCAACCATGTCGCTGGCGCTGTTCTCGAGTGCGGTTGCCGAGTCAGCCAACTTCACGTCGGGCACGATCGTGCTCACGCTAACCCCGAGCACGACGCTGTTCAACGTCACGGCCATGATGCCCGGCGACTCCGTCGGCCAGGTCCTGACTGTCAAGAACGACGGCACGGGCAATCTGCGCTACGCGCTCTCGACCACGTTCACGGAGACCAAGAACCTGGCCCACCAGGTCGACGTGACCATTGCGCCGACTCCCAACACGTGCTCCAACGCCGGAGCCGCCATCTACACTGGTAAGCTCTCCGGAGTCGCCGTGGGCAACCCGGCGGCGGGTGCGCAGGCGGGCGATCGGGCCCTCGCGGCCGGCGCCACCGAGTACTTGTGCATCACCGCGAGCCTGGACATCCTCACGGATAACACGTTCCAGGGCGCGGTCGCCAACGCTACCTTCACCTTCAACGCCGAACAGACGGCCAACAACCCGTAACGTACGGCTGCACCGAGTGTCGGTCCGGCTCGTCGGGGGGCGGACCGGACCGGACTCGGGACTTACGCGGGAGTCAAGTGAGGACCACATGAAGACAGCAGCGCGATGGATCCGCCGCCTGCTCGATCTGGCGCTGATCCTCCTGGTCGTCGCGGTGCTCGGACTCGTGCTGGCCACGAACCTCGGTCCGAGGTTCGGCCACGAACTGGTTATCATCCGTGGCGGCTCCATGGAGCCCGCCATCCATCTCGGTTCGGTGACCCTGGTTTCCCACGTTCAGCCTGCCGACCTTCGCGCCGGCGATGTCGTCACGCTGAAGGAGACGAACGGCGTCATCGTCTCCCATCGAATCACCCGAGTCGTCCAGCTCGCCGATGGTCTGTACTTCGAGACCAAGGGCGATGCGAACGAGTCCGTGGATCCGGTCCTGACCCCCGCCTCCCAGATAACCGGTCGGGTCGATCTCGCGATTCCCACCCTGGGCTACCTTCTGTACCTGCTGACAGTCCCGGTCGGGGTGCTCGCGATCCTGGGTCTGTCGTTGACTCTGCTCTTCGCTATCTGGCTGCTCGAGGACCTGGAGGGCGACCACGAAGGAGGGATCATCGGCGAGGCCGGTCGCGAGGTGTATGAGAGTGAACTGGCTAGAGTCCTCGACGCCCGTGAGAACCGCGAGCCGGTGGATTGACAATGCGCCGACCGCGCCCGCGTGCCCTGCTCATCCTGACCATCGCGGCGGCCTGCCTGTTCTCCGCGGGTGCGGCTTCGGCGATGGCCACCTACAAGGCATCGAAATCGGTTGCCAACGGGGTCACGGCCGGCACGTGGGCGTACTACCTGCACAACAACCCAACGCCTCCGACGGGCAACACGACGGCGCAATACAACCTGACAATGACGACGACCGCGCCTACGGCGACGACTCTGTACCGGTATGACACCAACAACGCCAACACCCCGGGTCGCGGCATCACTAGGAACAACCCTCCGAGCCCGGGACTGCTGACTAACAACCGTTACGTGAACTGGCGAACCCCGGCATTTGCCTCCGCGCTTACCCTGGGTGGCAACGTAACTGTGGACATCTGGTCTGAGACCAACACCGGCACCAACGGCCGAACGGGATCCCTGATCGCGTACCTCCGGGACTACAACCCAACCTCCGGCGCGTACGTTGAAATCGCCAACGCCACACGGACGGCGACATACGCCATAGGCAAGACGTGGTACGAGACTCCGATCGTGGTCAGTGTGCCTGCCGGAACGACGCTGGCCATAGGCCATATGCTGGAAGTCAAGGTCGAGGTGCCTCGGCCGGACTCGCAGAACAACATGGTCGTGGCCTACGACACCAGGACTTATCCTTCCGTGGTGCGCCTGCGATAGTCCGCCCTCCTTCGGCGCGGTGAGGACGGGTTCCAGCCTCGTGGTGGTTCAATTAGCGAGATGCGCGTGACCGGCACTCTCTCGAGTCAGGCGGAGGAAGTCCGCCGGCGGGCGGCCGATCTGGCCGCCGGGCTTTCTCGCGCCGCAGGGCGGTCTGCGACGATTGCCCAGGAGCGGGCGGTGCTGCGAATGCTCGGCGTGGACGGCCTGGATCGCGCCGGCCGTCCGCTGGCTGCGTCGCTGGCCGAGGGCTACTGCGGCTCCGATCCCACACGTCTGGCTCGGGGTGTACTCCTGCCGTTCGTCGTGGCGATGATCGAATACGACCTGCCCGCACGCGAGGTCGCCTTGGAAGGCGCCGCGGGGGCGATCGACCTGGCCCTCGAGGCGCAACTGCTGGAGCGGCCCGACCGGCTGGCCGCGAGCGAGAAGAGAGCCGCGGAGCTGCTCGCCGCCGCCCTGGACCAATTCGACACCAACCGGACCGCGACGCGCGAGATGCGCGACTTCCTGGGACTGCCCGCCGAACCTTGGCTCGGCGTCGCCTTGAGGGCCACCGAGGTGGCTGCCGCCGCCGTCGAAACACAGGAACTGATCGTGGACGGCGCGGACCTGGTCCAGGTGAGGGTGCCGGCCAGCTGGGAGTTCGCGAGGGCACGCAACAAGGCTGGGCTCGAGACGCCGGGGCGTTTCGTGCATGAGGAGCCAGATCGGCGGCGAGAGGCCCGCCGGGGGGATCGGCGAGCCCGGGCCCGGCTCGTGCGCGAGCCCGGGGAGCCGATCCCGGCCGGAAGCCAGCGTGGGCTGGCGTCGCTCAGGATCGCCGCCGACGAGGCAGCCGCGCGGCGTGGCCGCTACGCCTGCCTCATGACCGTGACCTCCGCCTTCGCCGCACCGGAGCAGGCCATCGTGGCCGCATTCGAGCGCATCGACTACGTCGGCGCGGATCCGATCCGCGAGATCGTCGAAGACAACGTCGACCCCGAGCGCGCACTCGCCGATCACGCGTTTGCCCACCGCCTCCAGGCCCGCGCCGGCTGTCGCGTGGTCATCGGCCCCGGACCTCTCGCCCTCGGCGCGGATGTCGTCAGCGGCATCCCGGCGGACTCGGCCACACGAAGCGGTCGTGCCCTCGCCCTCCAGGCCCTTGGCCTCGAGCTCGCCCTTGCCGACGGTCTGCCCGAGGACCGGCTGCTGCTCGGCGCCGTGCCCGAATGGTCGATGGGCGACGACAGCGCCGCGTCGGTCCTGCTCCAAACCTCACTGCGACGTGCCACGTTCCCGGGCCACCGGTTCGTCGTCGGTGGGTCGGCGAGCTGGCTGGCGTCGCCACGATCGGCCGTGGGGTTGGTTGCGGCCCTGGCCGGCTGCGAGGGAGCGATGGTCCTAGAGCCGGTCCGGCCTGGCAGTGTGGCCGGTGCCGCCGCGGATCTGGCCGCGGCCGCCGGAACCGCCCGAGCCCTGCAGGCGGCGCTTGGCGTCGCAGAGCTTCGGGGCGACGCGGCCGATCTGGCAGGGATCACGCTTCGTACGGCGGCCTCCATCCTGGAGCGGCTCGACGGGGACGGGTGGGGGAGCCTGCTCGGGTCGGCCGGCCAGGGAGCCGAGAGCGAGAGGCTGGGTGGATCGGCCGTCGTCGAGCGCTCGTCCGATCCGACCTCCGGCGCGAGACTGCTTGACCGGCTCCTCTAGTTGGACCCGAGCCTCACCTGTTGCGGCCACGTGACTCGGTGCTAGCATGCCCGGGCTGGGGACAGGGAGCTAGGAGAAGAAGCTGAGCAGTTCCAACGAGCGGACCGTCGCGCTCGCCGGCCGGCAGGTTCCCGTTGCCGTCGTAGTCGGTCTCGCCACCCTGGCCATCTCGTGGCTGGGCATCGTCTATTTCGCGGAGCCCTGGGGAGCCGGCCTGTTGCCTTCCGGCATGGACGCGCGGTGCTACTGGGTGCCCACGCTGTCCGATCCGTACCTTCATTCGAACTGGCTCGATCAGATCGCCTACCCGTACTCGCCCGCGTTCCTGCAGCTCGTCGAGCCAATCCGCCTGTTGCCGTGGCAGGCCTTCATGGCGTCGTGGGCGGCGATTCTCATGGCCGCCCTGACCTACATGACGGGACCCCGCCTCATCGTCCTGGGCCTCGCCTTCTTTGGGCTGATGGAGATCTGGGGCGGCAACATCGAACTGCTGGTCGCCCTGGCGATCGTCGTCGGGTTTCGCTGGCCGGCGGCCTGGTCGTTCGTGCTCCTGACCAAGATTGCGCCCGGCGTGGGATTGCTCTGGTTCGTAGTCAGACGTGAGTGGCTTTCACTTGGGGTTGCTCTCGGAGCGACCGTGGCCATCGCCGCGGCTTCTTACGTCCTCATGCCCGATGCCTGGCAGAGGTGGCCTCAAGTCCTCGCCAACAACGTGGGCAAAGGCGGGACGTGGGCGGCGGTGCCGGTACCGTTCCTGGTCCGCCTGCCCTTCGCCGTCGTGGTTGTCATCTGGGGCGCCCGAACGAACCGGCGCTGGACGGTTCCCGTGTCGGCCATGCTTGCCCTGCCGGCCCTCTGGTACGGCGGTCTGAGCATCATGATCGCCACGCTGCCACTGGTCGGCGCGCGGTCCTGGGGCGACGTGCGGCGCGTCGCGGCCGAGGCCCGGTCGGAGGTGGAGGGCTGGGTCGTCCAGGCCCGGAGGCTGCGCCGCCGCCCGGCCGCGGGAGGGTCGATCCCGGGAGCTCAGTAGACGTCGGCCGGAGAATCCGCCGACACAGCCCTACAGTCCGGGCCCCGTCAACGTACGATTGCAGTCACAGTCCACGAACCGCATCACGGAGGAGACACGGTGCCAGAGAGTTCTCCACTGCCGATTTGAGATGTCGCCTGGCCGACGCTCCACGTGTCGCGGCATCCGGCGATTCTCCACAAGCTCCGAATCCTGCGTGATGACAAGACCGAGCCCAAGAAGTTTCGCGAAGTCGTTCGCGAACTGTCCTGGCTGCTCGGTTACGAAGCGCTGGCGGACGTCGAGGTCAGGCCGCTGTCCGTCACCACGCCCCTCGAGACCACTGACGCCGCCGAGCTCGGCGTGCGCATCGGCCTGGTGCCCATTCTCCGCGCCGGCCTTGGCATGGTCGACGCGATGCTCGAACTGATGCCGACGGCCGAGGTCTGGCACCTGGGCCTCTTCCGGGACGAGCGCACGTTGCGGCCGGTCGAGTACTACAACAAGCTGCCGGATTCAGCGACCGTGGACCTGTGCCTGATCCTGGACCCGATGCTCGCCACCGGCGGCTCCGCGACGGCAGCGATCGAAGTCCTCAAGCGTTGGGGCGCGACGCGCATCAAGCTCGTCAACCTCATCGTCGCGCCTGAGGGCGTGGACGCGGTCACCGCCGCGCACCCGGACGTCGAGATCTACTGCGCCGCCGTGGATCGCCAGCTCAACGAGCACGGCTACATCCTGCCGGGCCTCGGCGACGCCGGCGACCGCCAGTTCGGGACCGGCCGCGCCGGCTAGAGGGTTCCTCGCCAAAGAGAAACGGGCGGCCCACCGGGGCCGCCCGTTTCGTGTCTGCGAGGGTTCGCGGATCAGGCGTCGGCCGTCTCGGCGACGATGTCGCTGACCTGGACCAGGCCGAGCACCTGGTACACGATGATGGCGCCGAACGTGGCCATGGCGATGCCGCCGAGCGAGAAGTCGCCCGAGGTCAGGGTCAGGTCGCCGGCGCCGATGGTCAGGGCCGCGGCGACGGTGACGAGGTTGCGCGTGACGCCGAAGTCCACCTTGTTCTGGACCCAGATACGCGCGCCCGTGGCGGCGATCAGACCGAACAGGACGATCGCGAGGCCGCCGAGGACCGGCGCGGGGATCGTTCCGATCAGCGCCCCGAACTTGGGGCAGATGCCCATCGCCAGGGCCACGAAGGCCGCGATCAGGAAGACCAGGCTCGAGTAGATCTTGGTGACGGCCATGACGCCGATGTTCTCGGCGTACGTGGTGACGCCGGTGCCGCCGAAGCCGCCAGCGACCATGGTCGCGACGCCGTCGCCGAGGAAGGCGCGACCGATGTACGGATCGAGGTTGCGGCCGGTCATCGCCGCGACCGCCTTGACGTGGCCAAGGTTCTCGGCTACGAGGACAAGGGCGATCGGCGCGATCAGGACGATGGCGTGGCTGTCGAACACAGGTCCGGTGAAGTTAGGCAGGCCGATCCAGGCGGCGTTGCTGACCTTGTCGAAGCTGATCTCGGAGCCGGCCGGGCCAAGGTGGAGCAGGTTCGTCGCCACGAAGTAGATGAGGAACCCGGCGATGCCGCCGAGCAGGATCGGCAGGCGTCGCAGGACGCCGGGCGCATAGACGGCCACGAGCACTACGGCCGCCGTGGTCAGAAGGCCCATCGACATGAAGAACAGGTCGTTGGTCTGGCCAATCGCCGGATTGACGTACCAGGAGGCGACGCCGCTCAGGTCCGCGACGGCGACGTGGGCCAGGTTGAGGCCGATGACCATGACAATGGCGCCGGTGATGACCGGCGGCATCAGCCACTCGACCCACCGGTAGCCGACAAGCATCACGACCAGGCCGATCAGAGCGTAGACGGCACCGCAGGCGATGATCCCGCCCAGGGCGGCGGGGATGTTGTTGCCGGCCCCGATCGCCTCCGCGGAGATGACCACGGCGATGAACGAGAAGCTCGAGCCGAGGTAGCTCGGTACACGGCCCCGGACGAAGACGAAGAAGATGAGCGTGCCGACGCCCGAAAAGAAGATTGCCGTGTTCGGGTCAAAGCCCATGAGGATAGGCGCCAGGACGGTCGCGCCGAACATGGCGAAGATGTGCTGGACGCCCAGGGCCACCGACTGCGCGGCGGGCGGCCGCTCGTCCGGGGCGATGATCCCCGCGCGTTTTACCGTCCAGTGGAACATGCCGAGGAAATACTCGACGGCGGCAGCCATGCGCAACCTCCTACCCTATGGATTCCTCCGCCGGGCGTGACGAGCCCTTCTCCCAAGGGCACCCGGGCGTCCGACAAGGTTCGCAGGAACGGAGGCGCTCCGCGCGTCCCGCGCGCACGTCTGTGTGGGTAATCGGTGGGCAACTGGCCCACGGGCCTCCTCGACCGAGCGGCGGCCGGCCTAACTCGGGCGGCGTGCTTCGAGATTGGCCCTCGCGTCCGGTACGTTGGCCAGAAAGCCGGCCAGCTTGTCGCAGCCGTAGTCCTTGCACTCGGCGCAGGTCGCGACGGCCTTTGCGGCGCCGCAGGCGCGGATTTCGCAGCCGTTCTCGCAGAAGGGAGGATGGCGCCCGTCGTGGGTGCAGCCGACGCAGTCAATGTCCGCTGCCGTGTTGGTGCCTCCGAAAGCCGCGTGCCATTTGACGGCGACGGCCCCGCGCTCCTCCAGCGTGAGCCGCTCCGCCCTGTGGAAAGCCGGGCAGGCGCCGCAATCCAGGCCGCCATACGCGATCTCCATTACCACCGTTTCCTCCTCCGATTTCGGACCCCGTCTCCGATCAAGATGGGGCTCATACCTGACATGGCGTGTCACGAGGACGGTTGATCTCGCCGGGTGCGCATGAGGTATTCCTGATCGCATCGTCTTCAACCGGCCAGGACGCCTCGTCCGGTAAGTGCATCGAGCCAGTAGTCGACCGAAGCCGCCAGGTCGTCGAGGACGGCGTCGTCGTCCTGTTCGAAGGCGGGGATGATCTCGAGAATCAGGCCGATTTCTTCGACACCGCCCTCGCCGAGGGCGTCGATGACGCGGTCTGCGTCGATGCGGCCGAGTCTGTTGAGCTCGGGCGTGAAGGGCCAATGGTGATCGCCGGCGGCGTCGGATTGCTGGAGCTGAACCTCGAACGCCGACCGGCCCAGGTCCCGCAGCCAGGCGTATGGATCGCGGTCGTCGCCCGACGTCCCGGTGACGCACATGTGGCCCACGTCCAGGGCGAGCCGGACCGGAACGTGCGTTGCGTCGCCTTCCGTGATCAGGTCGCGGACCATGGCCATGGTCGAGGGCTCGCGGGCCGCGGCCAGGTTCTCGACGAGCAAGGCGTCGAGACCGTGGGACCGGGCTGCGCCGGCCAGATCGGCCAGATCGGTCCGCATCCCCTCCCAGCGCTCGGTCCGTCGGCCCGCGTCGCGCCAATCCGGCACGGAGAAGGCACCGACGTGCCCTCCTGTGGCGGCAGCCCCGATCCGTCCGGTGAAGTCGATCGCGCCGCCGAACCACTCCCTGGCGGCGACCCTGGCGCCGGGATCGGGACTCAACAGCTGGTTGTACGAGTACGCCGCCAGGCCGGTGAAGGTCGACCCGATCGTCAGGCCGGCCGAGTCGGCGGCCCGGCGCAGCTCGGCGGCGGCGTCATCGCGCGATCCCGCGCTCGCCTCGACCAGATCGAACGAGTGCTCGACCAGCGTGAGCTTCAGCCGATCGGCGACGATCGGCGCCCAGTCGGCGGGGCGCGGCCAGCGCTTGACCGCGAAGCAGGTGTTGATCCCGAGTCGCAGCCGCATCGTCATGGCTGAGCCCTCATGGTCTGGTGCCGCTGCCGGCGGCGAGGTCCGGCACCGCGACGACGGCCCGTCTCACGGCTTCGGAGGCGGCCAGGTGCCGGTAGGCTTCGTACGGTTCCCGATACGAGGCCTGAGCCGCCGGCGCTGGCTCGATCGACAGATCGGTCCGGACGCAGCGCTCGATGGCCTCGCCGGCGTCGCTGTAGATTCCAGCCCCGATCCCGGCCAGCATCGCCACGCCCAGAGCGGCTGCGTCGCCGGCGATCGGCCGCACCGGCAGGCCCGTCACGTCCGCCTTGATGCGGTTCCACGTCGCCAGTCGCACGTCGCCGCCGGAGATTCGCAACTCCGTGACGAGAGCCCCCGCACCACTGAGGAGTTCCAGCTGGCTGCGTATCGCAAAGGCGGCCCCTTCGAGGACCGCCCGGGCCAGGATGGCCCGGCCGTGCCGCTGAGAGAGACCGGTGAACGCGCCGCGCAGATCGGCATCGGTACGCTCCCCATCGCCAAGGACGGGCATCGCCAGGACGCCGTCGGCCCCGGCGGGGACCCGGGAAGCGTCCGCGTCGAGAGCGAGGTAGTCGGCGCCGGCGGCGTGCCCCGACCGGCCCCCGTACAGGAGATCCGCCAGCCACGCGACGGCCGCGCCGGTCGTGTTGATGCCCGTCTCGGTCGTGTAGGGTCCGGGAACGACGTGCGGGTAATGGGTAATGAGCAATTCTGAAAGTGGCTCGAGCACGACCGCGTTGAGGCAAGTCGAGGAGCCGGCCATCTCGCTGACAGGTCCGGGCGCGATCACGCCGGCGCCGAGTGCGCAGGCCTGGGAGTCTGCTCCGCCCAGGACAACCGGTACGGTCCGGTTCAGCCCGAACCGACGGACAAGGCTCGGCCGCAGTTCTCCGATCACCCTGTCCGAGTCCCGGACGGGCGGGAGGGCGGCGGCGTCGATGCCGAGGCCGGACAGCATCGTAGCGCTCCAGCCGCGGGCCCGCAGGTCGTACAGAAGCGTCGCCGCCGCGTGCGTGCCATCGGTCGCCGCGACGCCGGTCAGGGCCAGAGCGGCCACGTCGCGGGGCTGGAGGAAGAGCGGATCGCCGGCCCAGATGTCCGGCCGATGCCGGCGCAGCCACATCATCTTCGGGGCGACGTGGAAGGCCGCCGGCAGGTGTCCCGTCAGAGCGTGGATCCGCCGCTCGCCGAAGCGCTCGCGCAACTCGGCAGCCTCCACCGTGGCCCGATTGTCGCGATACATCATGCCTGGCCCGAGCGGCTCGCCGTTTCGATCCACGGGTACGATCGACGGACACTGGCCGGTCAGCCCGATCGCGACCACGCTCGTGCCGGGCGCTTTCGAGGCCAGCCGGCGGATCGCCCCGCCCAGGGCCCACAGCGCCGCGGAACGCCACAGGCGCGCATCCTGCTCGGCCCAGCCGGGCCGCGGCGTCTCGATGGGGTAGCCACGCCGGACCTCGAGGAGCCGCCGGCCGGCCAGGTCGAAGGCGACGGCGCGAGCCCCGGACGTGCCGACATCGACCGCGAGGAGAACCTCGCCGCCGCGGGACGCACGGGACCCGGTCCGGTCCATGGTCAACCCCTGACGAGCTGATGGGCGGAGACTTTGTCCTTCTCCAGCGTAATAAGGGCGCCGTTGAGGGTTCCGGTCGAGTAGTCGCTGCCCGGATTGATCGCGATGGTCCGACCGATGCGGCGGATCCCGGACGACTCGTGGATGTGGCCGTGGAGGCCGAGCAGCGGCTGGCGCTCCGTGAGGAAGTCGCAGACCGCCGTGCTGCCGACAGGCGCCATCTTGACCTGGCCGAGGACCTGCTGGACCTGGAGCTTGTCGTCCAGGACAGGGGCGTCGTCGAGCTGGGTATCGAACGGCGGCACGTGGAAGTTGGCCACGGCACGTTCTGGATGGGTGAGACCCGCGGCCATCTTCGCCAGCGACGCCGCAAGGTCGGGCTCGTCCTGCTCGCGGTAGCTGTTCCAGGGCGTCTTGTTCGAGAAGCCCCAGCTGATCATTTCGTGGTCGTCGTCCAGCCAGACGACCTTGCCCTCGTCGTGCTCGCCCCACGGGGCGGTATCGAGGAGCTGTGCGAGCGGCGGCGGATCGTCGTTGCCGAGCATGAACAAGATGCGCTTGTTCAGCGGCCGGAGCCGTTCGTCGGCGAGCGTTAGCCAGTGCGTCAGCCTGGCTTTCATGAGATCGAGGAACAAATCGTCAAGCGTGCCCGCTTTCTCGCGTGCCTCGAGTTCGCCCGGCTCGGCCCGGTAGGGATAGTAGCCGTGATCCGCGATCAGCTTCTCGAGGGCCTCGAGATCGGGGCCGTCTTCGACCTCGTAGCCGGACCCTATGAAGGTGCAGCGGTACTTGCCGCCGGGCTGGAGCACGATCGATTGGATCGCCTTGCCGGCCAGGTCGCCGCCGAGGATCATCACGTCGGCGCCGTAGACCGGTCCCGCGTTCAGGAACTTCCGAAAGCACTTGGAAGAACCGTGCAGGTCCGTGGCGAAGTAGAGGCGAGTCTTGCGGGCCATCGAAGTCCCGTCAGGCGCCGGAAGAGGCGCGGACCGCGCGGACCGCGTCCATCAGATCGTGGGCTCGCTTCGGATCGACAGGATTCCAGGTGATGCCGTCGACCTTGATGCTGGTGCCGACGATCGCTCCGTCCGCGACCTTCATGATCTCGGCCACGCGATCGGTCCGGACGCCCGTGTTGGCGATGATCGGCGTGTTGGGCGCGGCTTCCTTGGCGGCGACTAGGTCGCTCATCGCCATGGGGCTGCCCGCGGCCCAGCCGCTGATCAAGATGGCGTCCATGCCGAGGAAATCGGCGCCGCGGGCCCGATCGGCTACGGACCGGGAGCCGAGGGGGCTGCTGAATTCCGGCGAAATGTTGTCGAACAGGGCAACGTCCGCGGCCCCGATCGCTACCCTGTAGGCCGACACGTCTCCGATGTTGGGCTGAATGATGCCGAGGTCCGATTCGTAGACACCCGTAAGGACCTCCCGGATGAACTTCGCGCCTGTGGCGCGGGCCACCGCCAGGCTGGCGACCGGATCCCACAGCAGGTTGACGCCGAACGGGACGTGGACCCGCTCCCTCAGCCGGCCGATGGTGGCCGCCATCGCCGTGGCGACCTCGACTCCCACTTTGAGCTGGTATGGATAGTCCTTCTCGTTGCAGAAGAGGACTCCGTCGACGCCGGCCTCCTGCAACACGTCCAGGTCGCGGGCGACCGGAGCCAGAATGGCGTCCGGGCCGCCGTCCACGTCGTGCAGTGGTCTCCCCGGTAGGCCGGGGAGATGGAGCATGGCGACTATCGGCTTCGATACGCCGAAAATGCGGGCCAGGCTGCTCATACTGATCTCACGCCTCCATTCACTCGACCTCGCCAGACTGGGCTATCTCGCCCTGGGCCATTTCAGAGTCCGGCAGGTTCCCTTCCTGTCGCCGCCCCGAGGCGGATGCGATGACGATTTCCATGCCGAGGGCCCGAAGTTCCTCGATCTCGTTGTCTGGAGCTCTCGAGTCGGTGACCAGGATGTCGATGCTGGCTGCGGGCCCAACGATCGAACTGGCGACCTGCCCGAACTTGGAGCCGTCGGCGATAACCATCAGCCGCGTGCTGCGTTCGATGGCGATGCGATGTACCTCGGCCTCGTCGTCGTTGATGTCGGTGAGACCCCAGCGGGCCGTCAGGCCGGCGGTCCCGAGCACGGCCAGGTCGAAGCGATACCTCTCCAGGGTCGCCCGGGCCGCGGGACCGACGCAGCTGAGCTCGTCGCGGCGGACCGACCCGCCCAGGACCACGGCGCGTGATGCGCGTGTGCCGAGCAAGCTCGCGATCGGCAACGACCCGGTCACGACGGTGAGCTCGGGGCGAGCCGGAAGGTAGCGAGCGAAATGCTCGGCGGTGGTCCCGATGCCCACGTAGAGCGTTCGGGCGTCGTCGATCAGGTGCACTGCCTCCAAGGCGATGACACGTTTCTCTCGGGTATTGGCCAGCGCCCGGGCGTTGAACGCCAGGTCGAGCGAGCGGGTCAGGTGGGCCGTGGCGCCGCCGTAGGTGCGACGCAGGAAGCCGTCCCGCTCGAGGCGGAGGATGTCTCGCCTGATGGTCATTTCCGAGCAACCGAAGTCGCGAGCTAGGTCGGCGACCTGGATCGACATGCCGTCCGCCACGCGTTCGAGAATCTTGATGCGGCGATCGGCGGCTAGCGGCATCGGAGCACCTGGACCTGCCTATTCGGCCCGATGCCGGTAGAGTGGGTCACATACTCGAACATCATTCGCTGTAATGTCTCACATCTTTTGGTTGACGCCAACTGTTCGATTGTGTTTACTACCCGTGGGCCGATTTGACTGCTACGCGGCAGGCCATTCGTCGGGCCTCAGCGGCAGCGACACCTTCGGCCGTGAATGCGACCTCCGAACGGAGGCCGTGATGGAGGTGACGAGTGGCAGGAGGCGGTCAGCTCTTCGTCCGCCAGAGCACCGGCTTGGTACGGGAAGCGAACGCTCTGGACGCGACGATCTTCAATGCCGTGTTCTCGGCACCAGTTGGTGCCACCCTGGCATGGGGTGTCTTCTTCGCCCTGTCGGCCTTCCCCGGGTCCGACCTGGTTTGGGCGACGATCATCTCATTCATCATCAACATTCCAGTACTGCTGATGATGTCGCTTCTAGCGTCGAGCATGCCACGCACCGGTGGGGACTACGTCTGGGTCAGCCGCATCCTCTCGCCCCCGCTGGCCCTGGTCTCCAACTTCGGAGCCGCGCTATCGGCCACGATCGGCGCCACATTCTGGGCCCGCTACTTCCCCGTCTATGCGTTGGGCCCGATTCTGGCGACCCTCGGCATCACCTTCGACAACCAGACCCTGGTCGACTGGGGTAACAGCTTCCAGACGGACACCCACTGGATCTTCGGCGGCGCCATGGTCATGGTCGTCCTGATGGGCGCGATCCTGGTGGCCGGCCTGCGGACGACCTTCCGCTGGCAGAACGTCTTCTGGATCATCGCCTCGGCCGGCACGTTCCTGGCCTTCGTCGTGCTCCTGTTCGGCAACCACGCCGACTTCGTTAGCAACTTCAACTCGGTCAGCGACAAGTACGGCAGCCCCGGCGCGGCGGCTCTGATCTCCAATGCCGGCGTGACGCCGGGATCCGGCCCGAACGTCGGCGACATGAACGCCACGCTGCCGTCGGTCTTCGTGATCATGGTCTTCATGATGTGGAACTGGTGGTCGGTCTACCTCAGCGGCGAACTCAAGAGCGCCGCAAATCGCGCCCGCCAGCTCTCGATCATGTTCGGAGCGCTTGCCTGGGACGTGATCTTCATCGTCGTCGGCGTGCTGCTCCTGTTCAAGGTGACCGGCTACGACTTCATGGTCGCCGTCAACTCGGCTACCGCCGGCTACCTCGTCCCGACAGGGCCGTGGTACCACTTCCTGTCGGCCCTGACCTATAACATCCCGATCCTGACGTTCCTGATCGTCGGCTCGTTCCTGTTCTGGAGCCTGCCCGCGATGGTCGGGAACACCTATATGCCGATCCGGACCTGGTTCGCCTGGTCCTTCGACCGGCTCCTCCCCGAGAAGCTCTCCGAGGTCAACGAGCGGACCCACTCTCCGGTCTGGGCGATCATGCTGGAGATGGTCATCGTGACCTTGATGCTCATATGGAGCATCGTCAGCACCACTTTCGGGACTTGGCTGGCGCTCGGCGTACTCGCCGGTGTCGTCTGTGTCGTGATCGTGGCGGTGGCGGCCGTGGTCTTCCCGAGCCGCCGGCCGGAGCTCTACCAGGCTTCGCCGGCCAACGTCAAGGTCCTCGGCATTCCACTGCTCTACATCGTGGCGCCGCTTTCGGTCGTCGTGATGGGGTTCCTGACCTGGTGTGTCCTGGCTTATCCGCCTCTGGCAATCGGCACCACGGACAACTCCTGGTGGGTGCCGGCCTTCATGGGCATGATCGTGGCCGTCGGCCTGATCGTGTACGTGGTGGCCAAGTATTGGCGCCGCGCCCAGGGCATCGACATCACCCTCGTCTACAAGGAACTCCCACCCGAGTGAGAGTACCGTCTGTCCCGTACGTACAGCGACCCCGGCCAAGCGCCGGGGTCGCTGCTACTCTCTGCATAAGTGGCCCAACTTCTCACAAATGGAGCAGCCCCAGTGCCAGACTCCGTCGCCATTCTGCCCGAGATAAGGGCCGAGGCCGAGCGCCTCTCCCGGCTTCTGGTGGCGGAGAAGATTCCGATGCGGCTCATGGGAGGCCTGGCCATCTGGGTCCGTTCGGAATCCGTCAGGAAGCCACCGTTTGCCCGCGAATACGCCGACATGGACTTCGCCGTCAGCTCGAAGGCTCGCTCCCAGGTCAAGGCCTTCCTGGACGATCAGGGCTACGTCCCCGAGAAGCTGTTCAATGCCATCCACGGCGCCCAGCGGCTCAACTACGCCGAGCCGAACGGCCGCTGGACGATGGACATCCTCATCGACGAGTTGTCGATGAGCCACCGCCTGAACCTGCGCGGTCGATTGGACGGGCCCGAGCCGACCATCCCCTTGTCCGACTTGCTGCTGACCAAGCTCCAGATCTGGCAGATCAACCGGAAGGACCTGGGCGACGCCCTGTGCCTGCTCGTCGACCATCCGCTCGGCCCGGATGGGGACGGTTCGATCGGGCTGGACCGGATAACCTCCGTCCTGGCCGCCGATTGGGGCTTCTGCCACACGGCCGAGCGCAACCTGGACCAGATCGCGGAACTCGCCGCAGCCGAGCCGGTCTCCGGAGCCCCCTTCGACGCGGCCGCCCAGGTCCGAGCGGTCCTGGACGCCATCCAGGCGGCCCCCAAGACGCTCGGTTGGAAGGCCCGGGCTCGGGTGGGGGAGAGGCTGCGCTGGTACGAGACTCCCGAAGAGGTCCAGCACTAGCCCGGCAGCAGCCCCAGCGTAAGCGTTGTTCAGCGGGCTCCGCCCGAGTCTCACGACGGCCCTTACACTCGTCTTACGCTCCCCTGGTAGGAATGCCGACCACCAGGATCGATCATCTCCGCGTCGGCTCGATTCGGCCGGAAGGAGACTCGAGAGTGAGAAGGAATCGCGCTCGGACCATGGCCGCGGCCGCGGGTATCCTGTTCGTGTGCCTGGCCCTGGCCGGCTGCGGCCGCCAGCCGACCGACCAGCCGACCGACCAGCCGACCGACCGGGCGACCGCCGCGCTCCAGACCGCGAGTTCGATTCCATCCGATCCGGGCGCCTCGGGCTCCACTGTCGATGCCGTCTCGACGTTGGCCGCGGCGGAGCCATCCGGCGGGCCGAGCACGCCGCCGACCCCGGATGCGGTCGCCAGCGAGCTGGACGAGATCGATCAGCTGATCAACGACATCAACAACTCGATCCAGTCGTCGGACTCGGCGGAGCAGGGCGGCGAGTAGCGCCATGGCCGGGGACGGGGCCGCGGCCGCGGTCCGGCGCCGGATGCGGCAGCCGCCGCCGTGGCGGGTCGGCTAGACGCCGGGAGCCCAGGCCTCTCGGGCGGTTGTGACGGTCTGTCCCGACGACGCCGACTGGTCGATGGCCAGGGCGATCAGCTCATCCTGGCAGCCCTCGGCCAACGGGTACGGCGGCGGGCCGTCGTTCCGACACCATGCGGCCATCGCCAGGGTCATCGTCGCCATGGCGATCTCCTCGTCATTGAGCCGCATCCCGGGGAACGGATTGCGGTACAGGATCGTGTCGCCGAGACTGATGTGGTCCGTGTCGTAGCCGTCGAGGTCCAGGTCGTAGCCGGTCTGGCGGCGGAGGAGGGGCGACCGGACGATCGTCCGGGGCGCGGTCAGCCGGACCACTTCGTCGTTGGAAATCTCGCCGGCCGAACCGCGGATCACGATCCGGCGCGACCTGAGCTGGTTGTGCCACTGGTTCGTGGTGAAGTCGTACAGGCCCATCCCGGCGCCGAAATCGATGGTGGCGATGGTCGTGACGGCATCGTGAAGGCTGTCGTCATCCGTCCAGGCGTCCCTGACCAGCGGGTTCAACAGCGGTGCCACGAAGTTCCGGCCGCGGACCGTGGCCGGTTCGAACCCGGCGCCGAGGAAGATGCGCATCAGGGCGACGGCATGGTAGGTGTGAGTCGACGAAACCTGGACGGACGTGACCCGGCCGATCGCCCCGCTGCGAGCGAGGGCCAGCCTCGAGGCATGGCTCGGCACCAGGGAGTACTGGTCGGCGACCTGGACCAGGCCGCTCGACCCGACAGCCGCCCAAAGACGGCGGAGATCGTCCAGCTCCTGCGCGGGCGGAGTCTCGCTGAGGATCGGCGTCTTCAACTCCACCGCCGTCGTAGTGACGCCCGGTGTCACCGCCTTCGGCACGGCGCTGATCACGAAATCGGGGTGTTGAGCGCCGATGAGTTCGGGCAGGGACGCGTGCACGGGCACGCTCCACTGGCCGGCCGCTTGCGCCGCGCGCTCGGGGTTGCGACCGACGATGCCCACGACCTCGAGCCGGTCCGGCAGGAGGCTCGCCAGCCGGAGGTAGTATCTCGCTCTCCAGCCGGTGCCGACGATCCCGAACTTGCTTGCGCTCATGTCGCCCTTTCCGTGTTTCGACTTTCCGGTGAGGCTATCAGGTGCGAGCCAGCGCCACGGCCAGCTCACCCGCGAAGCGGGCGTTGTTCACGATCAGGGCGACGTTCGCCCGGACCGAGGCTCCGGCGGTGATCTCGGCGACGCGGGCGAGCAGCCAGGGGGTCAGCGCCGGGCCCTCGACCGCGGCCGCCTCCGCGTCGGCGATGGCCAGCTCCACGGCCGCGCGTGCCTCCGCGAGGGGATAGGCGTCCGCCGCCGGCACGGGCAGGCAAAGAAGCAGCCCGGATCCGAGACCCAGGCCGATGTGGGCCGCGACCAGCCTGGCGGCCGCGTCGACGCCGTCTACCGAGGCGGGAGCCGGAACGCCGCTCTCGCGCGACCAGAAGCCCGGAATCTCGCCGCTGCCGACGACCACCACCGGCACGCCCCTGGTCTCGAGGTACTCGAGTGTGGCCGGCACGTCGAGGATCGCCTTGGGCCCGGCGCAGACGACCGCGACCGGAGTTCGCGCCAGCTCTTCGAGGTCGGACGAGATGTCGAGAGTCGGCTTCGCGGTCCGGCCCGGCAACCCGAGCGCTCCCCGGTGGACCCCGCCGATGCCGCCGGTGGCGAAGACGTCGATACCCGCCGCGGCGGCCGCGATCATCGTCGCCGAGACGGTCGTCGCCGCCCAGCCCCCGCCGGCGAGCGCCTGCGACAGGCTAGGCCGCGCCGCCTTCATGACGCCCTCCGTCGTCGCCAGGGTCACGAGCTGACCCTCGTCCAGGCCGACGATCATCCGGCCGGCGTGGATGCCAACGGTTGCCGGAACGGCGCCGCTTGAGCGGACGGCCAGCTCCGCGGCGCGAGCGACCTCCACGCTCTGGGGATAAGGCAGGCCGTGGCTGATGAGCGTCGATTCCAGGGCGACGACGGCCTGCCCGGAAGCCAGCGCCGCCGCGACCTCGGGGGCGATGGCGAGGCGGTCACGGAGCCCCCGAGGGGCCGGATGGTTCGAGCTGGCGTGCATGGCTCGATGGTACAGGCGGGGGTTCCCTTCGGCGCCGGACGCGGCCCGGGGAACGCAGCCGGCACCCGCCCGCCGCGGCCGCCAGCCCGTCAACGGAACGTGAGCTCCTCGCGCGGCCTGAGCAGCTGGCGGGCGGCCAGACGATTTCCGGCTTGCGCCCCGCGTCTCAGGGCGGCCGTGATCGAGACGCGTTCTCGGCGGGCGTCGAGCCAGGCCAGGATGAAGCCCGCGTCGAAGGCGTCCCCGGCGCCGGTCGTATCGGCTGCGGCCACGGGCCTGGCCGCGACCTGGAGCCGGCCGGCCGAATCGGCGTCGCGGTAGAGGGCCACGACCCCGTCCGAACCGCGTTTGAGGACGACGATCGGGGCCAGGTCGAGGAGATCGTCGTCGTCCGCGGTTAGCGCTCGGGCTTCCGAACCGGCCGCGAACAGGAGGTCCGGTCGGGCCCCGCCTATCGCGTCGCGGGCCGCTTCACGACCGAGGGCGAGGAGCGGCCCGCTGGACGACAGGTCGACCGTGACCAGGGCGCCGGCGGCATGGCCGAGTTCGGCCGCCCGCCGGCCCGCGTCGCCGAGCGGCCGACCTACGAGGGAGTAGGCCGGCAGATGAACCAGCTCCGCCGCCGCGAACCAGTTCTCGCGCAGGTGCTCGGGAGTCAGATGGAGCGTCGCGCCGCGATCCTGGACGAAGGAGCGCTCGCCATCGGGCGCGACGAGCACGCCGACGCGTCCGGTTCGCCGGCCGGCCATGCGAACGATCCGGGGTATCACGCCGTCCCTCCGGACGGCCTCGACCAGCGCGCGACCCTCGGCGTCCCGACCGATCGCGCCGATCAAGGTCACCCGAGCCCCGCCTCGGCCGAGCCAGCGGGCGGTGGTGGTGCCAGAGCCACCCTGGCGAAGCATCACCCGACCGAGGACGTCGGTCCCCGTGGCAAGTTCCACGGCGGGCGCGAGCACGACGTCCACCACGAGGTCTCCAAGGACGACCACGCGGGGACGGTGCCTCTGATCCGACATGTCGCAGCTCCTGGGCGGCCCTCTTGGTCGAGCATAGCCGCGTGCCGTCTCGTACTCAACGCGGTCCTACAGGGGCACGATTCGGCACAGGTGACCGGGTCGGTCGGCGCTGGACTCCGGGCTCGGCCCGCTGTGCGGCCGCTTGGGGTCAATTCCCGCTCCTTCCGGCCATCGTTTGCGAGACTGCCCGATATCGACGTCCGCTCGGTGCTCAAAGGAGGAGATCGGGCAATGCAGGAGTCAGTCGTCGTGACCCCAGGCGAGATGCCGCCCGCCAGGCGAACGGGGCGAAGGCCGGCCGGCTCGGCGCCGCCTTCGTCGGGTCAGCTCGAAGATCCGCGGGCGCTCCAGATACTGACGACCGAGCACTGGAGCCTTCTATCGGCGCGGGCGCTCGTGTACAACGAGGCTTTCAGCCGGGCCGGAATGTTCCTCTCGTTTCTGTCGATGTCCTTCGTCGCGATCGGGCTGGCCGGACCGGCGATGTCATTCAGCCACGACTTCCTCATCCTTGCCGCGATCGTCCTGTTCGTCGACCTCGTCGTCGGGCTCGCGACCTTCGGACGGATCGTCGATGCCCGCGACGAGGACCTTCGGGCGATCCTGGGTATGAACCGGATCCGCCACGGGTACGTGGAGATGGTTCCGGCGATCGCTACGTATCTGATAACCAGTGTCCACGACGACATGGCGGGTGTTGCCGCGACGTACGGCGGCGCCGATCGGCGAGGCCTTGGGGCGGTGCTGCATGGGCTGACCACGACGAGCGGAATGGTCGGCCTGGTCGTGTCCCTCATCGCTGGCGCGCTGGCGGGCGTTGTCGTGCTCGCCGCCGGCGGATCGATTGTCGTGTCGCTCGCCGCCGCGCTGCCCGCGGCCGGCGTGACGTTCACTGCCGTGGGCTACGCCGACGTCCGATCGCTGCTCCGCGTGCGGACCAGCCTGCCGAGCCGGTTTCCGACACCGACCGAAGCGAACGAGCCTCTGGGGGCACGCGAATTGCTCGGGTTGGGCCGGCGGCGCGGCTGAGGGCGCCGACGTCGCTTCGATCCGGGCTCGACCTGCTCAGATCACGGATGACTTCGGAGCTCGAGTCGCCTGCGATCCGTTGTCTCCAGCTGGAAGGTCGAGTGCTCGATGTCGAAGTCGGCGGAGAGGCACGAGCAGAGCGCGTCGAGCGTGACCGACGGGTCCGCGCCTTCGGCCAGGACGACATGGGCCGACACCACGTCGATCCCGGAGGTGATCGTCCAGGTATGGAGGTCGTGGCAGTCCACGACGCCGGGCGCCTCGAGAATGTGGAGCCGGACCTCGTCGACGGCGAGGCCCCTGGGCGTGGCCTCCAGGAGCACGTCGGTGGCTTCCCGAAGGAGCGAGAACGTGCGTGGCAGGATCAGCACCCCGATGAACGCGGACGCGAGCGCATCGGCCGCGTTCCAGCCTGTCAGCGCTATGGCCGCGGCGGCCACGATGACCGAGGCCGATCCGGCGAAATCGCCCATGACTTCGAGGTATGCGCCGCGCATGTTCAGGCTCACGCGCTGGGCATCGCGAAGCAGGTGTAGCGAAGCCGCGTTGCCGGCCAGGCCCACGAGCGCGACGGCGAGCATCAGAGTCGAGCCGACCGCCGGCGGCTGGGAAAGCCGCAGCCACGCCCCGAGGAGGACGACCATGGCAATGCCGAACAGCAGGACCGCGTTCGCGGCGGTTGCCAGGATCTCGAGCCGGAGGTAGCCGTACGTGCGGCCGCCGGTTGGGCTTCGACCGGCGAACCAGATGGCGAGGAGGGCCAGGGCCATGCCCGCGACATCCGTGAGCATATGCCCGGCGTCGGCCAGCAGGGCGAGGCTGTTGGCCGCAAGGCCGCCCGCGACCTCCACTGCCAGAATGATCAGGCTCAGGAGGAAGACCCAGACGAGCCGACCGCGATTGGCAGCCGCAGCCGAACGGTGGGGATGGGCCATCAGAGCGCTCGGGCGACGTCGGTTGCCGCGGCCATGCGCTCAGCATACCGGGCCGGGCGCCATCCGCCGAACGGGCGGCCGCGGCGTGGCCCGTTACGGCCCGCCCTGACCCTCGAGGATCAGGCTTCCGTTTCGGCCCAGACGGCCAAGCTCATCGACTGCCACGCCCCCGCGACCGGCCGCCTCGGCTTCGTCGTACGTCTCCATCCATTCAGCTGTAGCGGTGGGCAGTAGGGATGGCCGCGATGCCGCGCCGGTGTTGCGCTTCTGCCGGATCGGGACTCGCCGTTCGGTTCCGGGTCGTGCCAGTAGGGGAGCCCTGGCTATACTCGCCGTTGAGGTAGGCCCATGTCATGACGCTCAATCGGGATATGGTGCGCCACTCGTGAAGGTCTGGGCTGGCCAGCCGTACCCACTGGGTGCGACCTACGACGGTCTGGGCACCAACGTGTCGGTGTTCTCGGAGGCTGCTGATCGGATCGAGCTCTGCCTGTTCGACGAGAACCAGGTCGAGAGCCGATTCGAGTTGTCCGAGGTGACGGGCTACTGCTGGCATGCCTACCTGCCCGAGATGGGGCCTGGACAGAGGTACGGCTTCCGCGTCTACGGGCCGTGGGACCCGGGCCAGGGACTCCGGTGCAACCCCGCCAAACTGCTGCTCGATCCGTATGCCAGGGCGATCGAGTCGGAGGTCGTGTGGAACCCGGCCGTCTTCGGCAGCCGGCAGGGCAACCCGGACGTGCAGGACACCGTCGACAGCGCGCCGTTCGTTCCCCGCTCGATCGTGGTCGACTCCGATTTCGACTGGCAGGGCGACCGATCGCCCCGGCGCCCCGAGGCCGATTCGGTCATCTACGAAATCCACGTCAAGGGCTTCACCGCTCGCAACCCGGACGTGCCGGGGGCGTTGCGTGGAACCTATGCCGGCCTGGCCCATCCGGCCGCGATCCGGCATCTCGTCGACCTGGGCGTGACCGCGGTAGAGCTATTGCCCGTCCACCAGTTCCTGCAGGACGGCCATCTGCTGGAGAGAGGGCTGCGCAACTACTGGGGCTACAACTCCATCGGCTTCTTCGCGCCACACAACGAATACTCGGCCGGCGGATCACGCGGCAGCCAGGTCGCCGAGTTCAAGGCCATGGTGCGAGCGCTTCATCAGGCCGGCATGGAGGTCATTCTCGACGTCGTATACAACCACACGGGCGAAGGCAGTCAAGATGGGCCGACCCTGTCGCTGCGTGGCCTGGACAACCGCGCCTATTACCGTCTTGTAGACCGGGACCCGCGCTATTACATGGACTACACCGGGACCGGCAACACCCTCAACGCCCGCCATCCTCACGTTCTCCAGCTCATCATGGACAGCCTGCGCTACTGGGTTCGTGAGATGCACGTTGACGGATTCCGGTTCGATCTGGCCGCCGCGCTGGCCCGCGGCCTCCAGGACGTGGACCGGCTCTCCGCCTTCTTCGACCTCATCCACCAGGACCCACTCATCAACCAGGTCAAGCTCATCGCCGAGCCGTGGGATGTCGGCAACGGCGGCTACCAGGTCGGCAACTTCCCGCCCCTATGGGCCGAATGGAACGGGCGCTATCGGGATACCGTTCGGGACTTCTGGCGGAGCGAGCCCGGAACGCTGGCCGACTTCGGCTACCGGCTCACCGGCAGTTCGGATCTGTACGAGACGACCGGCCGGCGGCCCTACGCGAGCATCAACTTCGTGACCGCGCACGATGGCTTCACGCTCCGCGATCTGGTCAGCTACAACGGCAAGCACAACGAAGCCAACGGTGACGACAATCGCGATGGCGAGGACCACAACCGTTCGTGGAACTGCGCGGCCGAGGGGTCGACCGACGATCCGGCGATCCTGGCGCTTCGGAAACGCCAGGTCCGCAATTTTCTGGCGACGATGTTCCTCTCGCAGGGAGTGCCGATGCTCCTGGGCGGAGACGAGATCGGCCGAACGCAGGGCGGCAACAACAACGCCTATTGCCAGGACAACGAGATCGCCTGGTTCGACTGGGACGACGTGGACGAAGCCCTGCTCGACTTCACGCGGCGCCTCATCCGCTTCCGGCACGCCCATCCCGCCTTCCGGAAGCGGCGCTGGTTCCACGGGCGGTCGATCCACGGCGCGCAGGTTCGGGACATCGAGTGGTTCTCGCCAGACGCGACCGAGATGACCGAGGACGACTGGCGCGGCCGCCTCATTCGCGAGATCGGGGTCTTTGTGTCCGGGAACGACCTGCGCGGGCCCGACGGCGAGCAGATCAGCGACGACACGTTCTACCTCGCCTTGAACGCCGGCCCCAAGGCGGTCCGCTTCCGAATCCCGGACGGGCGGCTAGGCCAGCGCTGGAGAGTACTGCTCGACACCGCCGCGGAGCCTGCCTGGATGCGGCGACGCCGCGTCGTCCGGGCCGGCTCCAGGATTCTCTCGCGGGCCCGATCCGTCATCGTTCTGGTCCGCGTGGCGTGAGGCCGGATTTGGCTGCCCAGCCTGCATCGACCGCGCCGGCCCCGCTTCGACCGCGCCGGCAGCGTCGAGCGCGGGTCGTCCCCACGGGCACCTACCGCCTTCAACTGCGTCCGGGTTTCGGGTTCGCTGAGGCTTCGGTCGCCGCCGCCTACCTGGTTCGGCTCGGCGTCAGCCACGTCTACTCGTCGCCGTATCTTCAGGCCGCGCTCAGTTCGGAGCATGGCTACGACGTGGTGGACCCGCGTCGGGTAAACGTCGAGCTGGGCGGGGCCGCGGGTCATCGCCGATTCTGCGCCGCGCTCGGCGAGCTCGGGCTTGGACAGGTTCTCGACATCGTGCCCAACCACATGGCCATTCCCGGCGCCCAGAACCCGTGGTGGTGGGACGTTCTTGAGAACGGCCCGGCGAGTCGCTACGCCCGGAACTTCGACGTGGATTGGGAGCCGCCGGAGGCGTACCTGCGCAACCGCATCCTCGTCCCGATCCTCGCCGACCACTACGGCCGCGTTCTGGAAGCCGGGCACATTCGCCTCGAGCGCGTCGGCGGCTCGTTCCGAATCCGCTATTACGATCACGTTCTGCCGGTCGCCCCACCCTCGCTGGAGCCGTTGCTGGCCGCCGCCGCGACTCGCGCTCGCTCCTCGGAGCTGGCCTTCCTGGCCGGAGCCGCGAGTCGACTCCCTCCGTCCTTCGCCACCGACCAGGCGAGCATGGTCCGCCGCCACCGCGACAAGGAGGTCCTGCGCCGTCTGCTGGCGCGCCTCGTTGCCGAGGAGCCGCGCGTCGCCGCGGCGCTGGACGAGGTCGTGGCCCGCACCAACGCCGACGTCGAGGCGCTCGATGCCCTCGTCTCGGTCCAGAACTACCGGCTGGCCCACTGGCGGGCGGCGGGGCGGGACCTGGGCTACCGGCGATTCTTCGACGTGACCGGTCTCATCGGCCTGCGCGTCGAGGACGAGCAGGTCTTTGCCGACACGCATGGTCTGATCATGCGCTGGCTGGCCGAGGGAGTGCTCGACGGCATACGTGTCGACCATCCCGACGGGCTCTACGACCCGGTCGAGTATCTGACCCGCCTTCGCGCCGCGACCCCGCGGGGCTGGATCATCGTCGAAAAGATCCTTTCCTCCCAGGAGCGGCTCAGGCTGGATTGGCCGGTCGACGGCACGACTGGCTACGACTTCCTCAACCTCGTGGCCGGTGTGTTCGTCGATCCGCAAGGGGAAGCCGCGCTGACGGCCCTCAACACCGAGGTGACCGGCGAGGCACGGCCTTTCGCCGCGGTCGCGCGAGAGTGCCGGTTGCTCGTCCTGCGGGATACGCTCGGCTCCGAACTGAACCGGCTCACGGCGCTCTTCCTGGACATTTGCGAAGGCCATCGGCGCCACCGCGACTACACCCGCCACGAGCTGCACGAGGCCCTGCGGGAGGTTGCCGCGGGCCTGCCCGTATACCGGACCTACACTCGGGCTGCCGCCGGGATCATCGCCCCGGAGGACGAGGCAGCGATCGAGGAGGCGGTCGGCGCCGCCCGGGCCGCTCGACCGGACGTCGACCCCGATCTCTTCGGTTTTCTGGAGTCCATCCTGCGATTGCGAGTCCCGGGGACGCTCGAGACCGATTTCGTCATGCGCTTCCAGCAGCTCACCGGCGCCGTCATGGCCAAGGGCGTGGAGGACACCTCGTTCTACCGGTACCTGAGGCTCGTGTCGCTCAACGACGTCGGCGGCGACCCGGGACGCTTCGGCCTCAGTCCCGAAGATTTCCACACGGCCAATGCCCAGCGGCTCGAGCTCTCTCCGGCAACGATGCTGACCACCAGCACGCACGACACCAAGCGCGGCGAGGACGTGCGGGTTCGCATATCCGCCCTCTCGGAGATTCCAGAGGCGTGGGCCGAGGCAGTCGGACGGTGGCGGGGGACCATGGCTCGGTTGGGCCGCGGGGCGCGCCTCGACGGGGCGACGGAGTACTTACTTTTCCAGACCCTGGTCGGAACCTGGCCCATCGACCGCGAGCGCCTGACGTCGTACATGATCAAGGCCAGTCGCGAGGCGAAGACGCGAACCTCGTGGACTGCGCCCGACGACGCTTTTGAGCGAGCCGTCGGACGTGCGGTGGGGCGGCTGCTGGGCGACCCGGCCTTCGTCGGCGACCTCGAGTCGTTCCTTGGTCCGATCGTCGCCGCCGCGCGCATCAGCTCGCTCTCCCAGGCACTCCTTCGCCTGACTGCCCCGGGTATCCCGGACACGTACCAGGGCACCGAACTCTGGGACCTGAGCCTGGTCGACCCGGACAACCGGCGGCCCATCGATTTCGCCCTCCGCGACCGGCTCCTGGGTGAGCTGGAGGCCGGCCTGAGCCACGATGCGATCCTGGCCAGGTGGGATGAGGGTCTGCCGAAGATGTGGACGATCCGCCAGGTCCTCCGGCTTCGCCGCGAGCGACCCGAGCTGTTCGACGCTCGTGGCTCCTACCAGCCGCTTCTCGCGGCCGGACCCCGCGCCGGCCACGTGATCGCCTTCGCCCGCGGGGGCGGGGCGGTCACGATCGCGCCGAGGCTGACGCTGACGCTGGGGGGAGACTGGCAGTCGACGTCGCTGCCGCTTCCCGATGGGCGCTGGCGGGACGAGCTGACCGGGGCGACGCATCGTGGCGGCGAAAGGCAGCTGTCGGACCTGCTCGCCGCTTTCCCGGTGGCCCTCCTCGTCCGCGTCGAGGAACCCGCGAACGGAGACGCCGGACGGTGAGCGGCTTCCGGGTCTGGGCGCCCGCCGCATCGCGAGTCGAGCTGGTGACCGCCGGGGAGAGGCGAGCGATGAAGCCCGCGGATGGGGGCTGGTGGGACGTCGAGACGCCGGAGGTCGACACGGACGCCGACTACGCCTTCTCCGTGGACGGGGGACCGCCCCGGCCCGATCCGCGCGCGCCACGCCTGCCATCCGGGGTGCACGGCCCGTCGCGCCGGGTCGACCACGCGGCTTTCCGCTGGACCGATGCCGGCCGGCAGCCGCCGGCTCTGGCCGACGGGGTGGTCTACGAGCTTCACGTCGGGACCTTCTCGCCCGAGGGGACTTTCGACGGCGTCGCCGCTCGCCTCGACCACCTAGCTTCTCTCGGCGTGACGCATGTCGAGCTGATGCCGGTTCACTCGTTTCCCGGCCGCTTCGGCTGGGGCTACGACTCGGTCGGGCTGTTCGCGCCGCAGGAGAGCTACGGCGGCCCCGATGGCCTGAAACGGCTGGTCGATGCCTGCCACGGCCGCGGCCTGGGGGTGGTCCTCGACGTCGTCTACAACCACTTCGGACCCGAAGGCAACTACCTGGGCGAGTTCGGGCCGTACCTCACGGATCACTTCCATACGCCCTGGGGTGGAGCCGTCAACTTCGGCGATCGTGGCGCGCCGGAAGTCCGGCGCTTCGTCATCGACAACGCTCTGGCGTGGTATCGCGACTACCACGTCGACGCCCTGAGACTGGATGCCGTCCACGCTTACGTAGACCTGACCGCGTTCCACATCCTCGAGGAGCTCGCGTCGGAGGTTCGGGCCCTCGAGCGGTCTCTCGGCCGGAGCCTGACGATCGTCGCCGAGAGCGACCTCAACGATCCGCGGCTGCTTCGGCCGGCTGAACTGGGCGGCTATGGGCTCGACGCCCAGTGGAGCGACGACTTCCACCACGGCCTCTACGTGGCACTCACCGGCGATCACGGCGGCTACTACGAGGATTTCGAGGGGCTGGCCGACGTCGCCCGGGCGCTCGAGCGGACATGGGTCTACGAAGGCGGCTACTCACGCCACCGCGGCCGGAACCACGGCCGTCCGGCCCAGGGCCTCGCTCCGAACCGTTTCCTCGGATACCTGCAGAACCACGATCAGGTCGGCAACCGCGCGGCCGGCGAGCGGATGGCCGCGCTCGTCGACCCGGCCGCGCTCCGCGTCGGCGCCGCCCTCGTCCTGACGGCTCCGTTCGTACCGCTGCTGTTCGCCGGTGAGGAGTGGGGGGCCTCGACGCCGTTCCTCTTCTTCGCCGATCACTCCGACCCGGGCCTGCGCGCGGCCGTGCGCGACGGGCGCCGGCGAGAGTTCGCCGCGTTCGGCTGGGACCCCGCCGCGATCCCGGACCCCGAGGACGAGGCCACGTTCCGGCGGTCCAGCCTCGATTGGTCCGAACTCTCGAGCCCACCTCACGCCGGGCTGCTGGACTGGCACCGGCAGCTGATCGCGCTCCGCCGACGCACCCCGGTCCTGCGCGACGGGACCAGGCCGGAAGTGACGGTGGACGCGAGCCGGGGCCTGCTGGCCGTGCACCGGCCCGGCATCAGCGTCCTGGCAAACTTTGGCTCCGCGGAAGCCGCGATGCCCCTGCCTCGATCGACCGGGCCGGAGACCGTCCTCGCCTCCGAACCGGGGATCGAGGTGGCCTCGGGCGAGGCTCGGCTCCCCGCCGCGTCTGTCGGGGTATTCGCATGGGAGACCGCGGCCGACGGCAGTTGAGCCGGCCCATCAGTCTCGCGCCCTGGGACGGCAGCCCGCTCGAGTCGGAGGTCGTTCCCGTCGGTCGTCGGCTCGTGCCGGGTTCCGGGGTACCCTAGCAGCACACGACACGGCGAACCCAACCACGATCGGAAAGAAGCCATGGACCGAACTGCTGTCACATCGAACCGGGACTGGTGGCCCAATCAGCTCGACCTCGCGATCCTCCACCACAACTCCCCTCTGACGGACCCGATGGGCAAGGGCTTCAAGTACTCGGACGAGTTCAAGAAGCTCGATCTCGAGGCCCTCAAGCGGGACATCTTCGAGCTGATGACCACCTCGCAGGACTGGTGGCCGGCCGACTTCGGTCACTACGGCCCGCTCTTCATCCGGATGGCCTGGCACAGCGCCGGCACGTACCGGATCAACGACGGCCGCGGCGGCGCGTCGCGCGGCGCGCAGCGGTTCGCGCCTCTCAACAGCTGGCCCGACAACGCCAACCTCGACAAGGCGCGCCGGCTCCTCTGGCCGATCAAGCGGAAGTACGGCCGGAAGATCTCGTGGGCGGACCTCATCGTCTTCGCCGGCAACTGCGCCCTCGAGTCGATGGGCTTCAAGACATTCGGCTTCGGCGGTGGCCGCGAGGACGTGTGGGAGCCCGACGACACCGATTGGGGTCCCGAGGCAACGTGGCTTGCGGACAAGCGCTACAGCGGCGACCGGGATCTGGCCAACCCGCTGGCGGCCGTACAGATGGGCCTGATCTACGTCAACCCGGAAGGCCCTAACGGCAACCCGGATCCCGTCGCCGCGGCGACGGACATTCGCGAGACGTTCCGACGCATGGCCATGAACGACGAGGAGACGGTGGCGCTCATCGCCGGCGGGCACTCGTTCGGCAAGACCCACGGGGCGGGCCCCGCGACTCACGTCGGACCCGAACCCGAGGCGGCCCCCCTCGAGGCACAGGGGCTCGGCTGGCAGAGCAGCTTCGGCACCGGCAAGGGCGGCGATGCGATCACCAGCGGCATCGAGGTCACCTGGACCACGACGCCTACCAAGTGGAGCAACAACTTCTTCGAAAACCTGTTCGGCTTCGAGTACAAGCTCGTCAAGAGCCCGGCGGGAGCCCATCAGTGGGTCGCGGAAGGTGGCGCCGGTACGGTTCCGGATGCCCACGACTCCGCCAGGCGCCATGCGCCCACGATGCTGACCACGGACCTGTCGTTGCGGTTCGATCCGGCCTACGAAAAGATCTCGCGACGCTTCTACGAGCACCCCGCGGAGTTCGCCGACGCCTTCGCTCGGGCGTGGTACAAGCTGACGCACCGCGACATGGGGCCGGTCTCGCGCTATCTCGGCTCGCTGGTTCCGGCCGAACGGCTGATCTGGCAGGACCCCGTCCCCGCCGTCGACCACGAGCTGATCGGTGAGAAGGACATCGCCGACCTGAAGGCCACGATTCTGGGGTCAGGGTTGTCCGTCTCCCAGCTGGTCTCGACCGCCTGGGCATCGGCGGCATCGTTCCGTGGCACCGACCGGCGCGGCGGAGCAAACGGAGCGCGCATCCGCCTCGCCCCGCAGAAGGACTGGGCGGTGAACGACCCGTCCGAGCTGGCGAAAGTGCTGAAGACGCTGGAGCAGGTCCAGTCGGACTTCAACCGCGCCCAAGCCGGCGGCAAGCAGGTCTCGCTCGCCGACCTGATCGTCCTGGGCGGGTGCGCGGCGGTCGAGCAGGCCGCGAAGAACGCCGGGCATAAGGTCGAGGTGCCTTTCGCGCCCGGACGCACGGATGCCTCGCCCGAGCAAACCGACGTCGAGTCGTTCGCCGTGCTCGAACCTCGGGCCGACGGGTTCCGGAACTACGTGGCAGCCGGGCAGGCCGCGCCGGCGGAGGCGCTGCTGATCGACCGGGCGCGGTTCCTGACGCTGACCGCTCCCGAGATGACCGTTCTCGTCGGCGGTATGCGCGTCCTGGGCGCGAACGCGGGAGGGACGCGGCACGGCGTGTTCACCGATCGTCCCGGAAAGCTCACCAACGACTTCTTCGTGAACCTCCTCGACGCGAGCACGGAGTGGAAGGCGACCTCGGAAGCCGGCGACCTGTTCGAGGGTCGTGCCCGTGGGTCGGGCAAGCTGAAGTGGACCGGTACCCGCGCGGACCTCGTCTTCGGGTCGAACTCCCAGCTACGGGCCTACGCCGAGGTCTATGGCAGCGACGACTCGCTGCAGAAGTTCGTGCGTGACTTCGTGGCGGCCTGGAACAAGGTGATGAACCTGGATCGGTTCGACCTGGTCTGAGGCAGCGAACGGCGTCAGGCGCGCGCCGCGAGGACGCTGTCGACCCGAATTACCGGCGGGTGCTCGAAGTGCTTCTTGACCGCGCACTGGTCGGCCGCCCGGACGACCGCGTCCGTGTACTTGGCCGGGAAGCTGTCGGGTAGCTCGATCGTCACGCTGATCTCGTTGACCATGCCCGTCAACGGGTCGGCGCTGATGCGTTGAACCAGCCGGATGTCATCGGTGGGGATGCCGCGCTGCCGGCAGAAGCCCAGGACGTAAATGCCGGCGCAGGTTCCGACGGTCGAGAGGAACGTCGCGAACGGCGTCGGCGCCGAGCTCTGCCCGCCGCCGGTGGGGGGCTGGTCCGTCGGGACCACGAAGGGCCCGAAGTGGGCGTCGACGCGCGCGCCGCCGGGAAAGTCGATGATCATGTCCATTGTCGCTACCTCTCAAGTCGCCGTGCCGCCGGATGGCCCTGGATGGATCCGCGCTGTTGCTGAGTATAGTTTAGTTCTTGCGCAAGTGCGCAATCAGTCTGCAACGGCAGGGGATTCACGTATCGTCCGATGAGGCGCCGCCTGACGGGATCTGGCTTAGGCGCCCGCCCGACGGAACGCTGGTCCACCAGCCGAGATTTGTTCGTCTCGATGTCCATTTTCGCAGTGGACGGCTCATATTTCGGGTAGGGAAAGGGTTGTTGGCCCAGTGACTGCGACATGTGAGCGATCGAATGTTGACGGACCAGGAAACGCAGACCGGCGCCGACCTCTATAAGGTCTTGAACGTCGACCCCGGTGCCGACGCAGAGGTGATCCGCGCGGCTTATCGGGCGCTGGCGCGGCGAGATCACCCTGATGTGAGCGCCGATCCCGCCGCCTCCTCGAAGATGGCCGAGCTCAATGCCGCGTTCGAGGTGCTCCGTGACGCCGAACGCCGGGCCGTCTACGACCAGTCGCGGAGGGCTCCTGCGGCGACGACTGATACGCCGCCGGGACGACCCGTCGCTCCGCCCGCCGAGGGGCCAGCCGCAGGCCCAACAATCAATCGCCAGCCGCTCGGTGCACGCGCCGCGGCGCAGGGCCAATCCGGCACGGTCCTGGAGTTCGGACGTTATGCCGGTCGGTCGCTCGCCGATCTAGCCCGTCACGACCCGGATTACCTTGAGTGGCTCGCGCGCACGATGGTCGGACGTGCGTACCAGAAGGAGATCGACAAGCTGCTCGTCCTGAGTCGGCCCCGTCCGCTCTCTGTACCTACCCCCGCGCGTGGTCGACGGGGCTTGTTCGGCCGTTTTCTGGGGTAGGTTGGCACGAATCTCGGCTTCACAGCTCATTGCCCGTGGACAGGGCGGCGGCGCGGAACGGCCCGCGCCGGTGGGCTCCGGTGTGGAGCGCCTATAGACTTCGATCGACGATCGCGCCCGCGGGGCGACGGCGGTGCCCGCCGGCTCAGCTCTGCGGTAACCCTCGACGGCGGAAGCCGACCGCCGCGGCGACACCGAGGACCGCGGCGATGGCGCCGAGGACGACGAGCGGGAGCGCCGCGACGGTGCCCAGTGGCGGGTTGCCGACGTGGGTCGTCGGGGAGAGGTCGAGGAGCCACCCTGGCAGGTTGAGGCCCGGGCCGAGGAAGGCGACGAAGGCGACGAAGGCGAAGGCCCCCCAGCCCACCGGGAACGTCCTGGGCCGCAGGCCGAAGAGTGCGAGCGCCAGACCGCCCACGAGGAGCTCGGCCGGCAGATATGCCACGCCCGCCACGACGACGCTCCCGAGGTTCACCGCACTGCCCATCGACCACGCCATCCCCGCTGCCAGCACGAGCGAGGAGGCGACGACGATGACGACGAGACCCGTGACGATGACGAGGCCGTGGGCGACGAGCCATCGCATGCGGGACAGGGTGCCGGATAGCCGGAGCTCGAGACGTCCGGCCGTCTCCTCGCCGCGCAGACTGCCGACGGCCTGGACGGCATATCCCGTGGCGATGATGGCGATGTAGAGCTGGGTGAGGGCGACCATTCCGTCCACGGGTTGTGCACCCGATACCCCGAGGGCCTCGGCCATGCCTGGGTTGCCGAGGACGGCGTCGATGAACTGCTGCGCGAGCGCGCCCATCATGCCCGCTAGGATCACGGCACCGGCGAGCCAACCCAGGATCGCCGGGCGGTGGATGGCGGTCGCCAGCCCGAGCGGACTGCGCAGCCATGTCGTCGCTCGCGCCGATCCGGCGCCGCCGCGGATGAGGGAGCTACCGAGGTCGCGGCGTCCAGCCACGACGATGGCGAGCGTGGCGAGCAGCCCGCCGACGGCGAGGGGGATGAGGAGGGTCCACCACCGCATGTCCCCGAAGGGAGCGGCCTTCTCGGCCCAGCCGAGCGGCGAGAGCCAGGTGACCCACGTCTTCGTCACGTCTCCGATGCCCCGCAGCACGTAGGCCGCGGCGAGGACGAGCAGGCCCCACATGTAGACACCCCGGGAGTGCAGGGTGACCTGGGCGAGCAGCGCCGCGATTCCGGCGAAGACGAAGGCGAGGGTGCCGAGTGAGGCGGCGTAGAGGACCGATCGGGTGGCGGGTACCCCGAAGGCGATGAGCCCGAGGGCGAACGCGATGGCGGTGACGAAGATGGCGGCGGAGGCGAGCACGAGCCCGACCAGCACCGGGACGTGGCGCGCGACCCGGCCCGCGAGGACCGTCTCGAGCCGCCCGGCTTCCTCCTCACTCCGGGTGACCTGGGCGACGAGGCTGATCCCGAGCAGCGGGAGGAGGAAGGCAGCGAGGAAGCCAAACTCGTCCGCGATGACCCCGCCGAGACTGTCGATCCCCTCGACCCGGCCGTTGATCGCGACGAGGGCGTCACCGGCGGTGACGGCCTGGGCGTAGGTGTGGATCTTCTCGGGTGTGGTGTAGATGCCGGCTATCGACCCCGCCGTGCCGACCATACCGGCGACGAGCACCAACATCCAGACGAGCGTGCCTCGGCGGTGCGTCCGCCACTGGACACCGAGCATGGCCCTCAGGCCGGTCGCCATCATCGTCGCGCCTCCGCCTGCTCTCCGAGCTCGGTGGCGTCGAGGGGAACGGCCTCCCCGTCATAGGCGCGCAGGAAGAGTGCGTCCAGGCTTGGCGGGGTCACGGTGAGAGTGTGGATCCGTGCGGCATGCAGGAGGCCGACGACATCGTCGAGGTGCTCGGCGTCGATGGTGAACCGGCTGTCGACGTGGCCGTCGAGCCGCTCGGAAACGTGGTCCGCGACGCCCGGGGCGTCGGCGAGGCCCGCGGGCGCGTCGACGGTGACCGCGTGGACGTGGGTGCGGGTATGACGTCGCAGCTCGGCGAGGGTTCCGGTCGTCACGGTCCGGCCCCGGCGGATGATGCTCACCCGGTCGGCAAGGGCCTCGACCTCGCCGAGGATGTGACTCGACAGCAGGACCGTGCAGCCCTCCTTGCGCCGCTCGCGGACGACCTCCTGGAAGGCCTGTTCCATGAGTGGGTCCAGCCCGGAGGTGGGCTCGTCGAGCACGAGTAGGTCGGCGTCGGCGGCGAGGGCGGCGATGAGGGCAACCTTCTGGCGGTTGCCCTTGGAGTAGTCGCGGACGCGCTTGGTCGGGTCGAGGTCGAACCGCTCGATGAGGGCGGCCCGGCGGGCCTCGTCGAGCCCGCCCTGGGTCGCGCCGAGGACGTCGAGACACTGCCCACCGGTGAGCCCCGGCCAGAGCGCGACGTCGCCGGCCACATAGGCGAGCCGTTCGTGGAGCGTCGCGGCCTGGCGCCACGGGTCACCGCCGAAGAGCTCGACGTGACCGCCGCTGGCGTGGATGAGGCCGAGGACGACACGGATCGTCGTCGACTTGCCCGCTCCATTGGGGCCGAGGAAGCCGTGGACCTCTCCGGGGGCCACCTCGAGGTCGAGCCCGTCGAGGGCGCGGACCGGTCCGAAGGTCTTGGTCAGCCCCTGGGCGCGGATGACAGGTGGGGCAGCGCTCATGGCGGTGTTACTCCTTCCGCGGGGGCACGGAACGCGCCCTCGGCGTAGACGATGCTGGCCTCCCGGGCCCACCGCTCCATCCCTTCGGGGGTCAGCGGGTCGGCACCGATCGCCGTGGCTATCTGGTTTCTCAGGAGGATGAGTGCGAGGTCGTTGACCAGGAAGAACGCCGCCCGGACACTGGGGTCCTCGCTCGGCCGGGCGACGCCCATCTCGACCATCGCATCGAGAAGGCTGTGGGTCGCGGCGTACCACCGTCCGAACAGCGCGGCTCCCGCCGGGTCGTTCGTCAGGAGCAGCCGGCGGAGGTACGCGGGCAGCGGCGAGCCGCGCGGAAAGCCCCGAGCGAATGCTTCGGCGAGCGAGCCCGTCGCCGCCCCGCCGGTAAGCAGCTCGGCGAGATCTTCGGTCGGTATGGCCTCCAAGATCGCGTCGAAGGCGTGCGCGGCGAACGCGTCGACCTCGGCGCGCAGGCCGTCCTTGCTCCCGAAGTGGTGGATGATGAGGGCCGGGGATACGCCGGCCTGGGTGGCGATCTCGCGCACGGTCACCGCGTCCGGGCCGCGGTCGGCGAAGAGCCGCAGTGCGGCATTTCGGATGGTGGCGCGGGCGGTTAGGTCGGCGGGGTCGATCTCTGAACTCACGTTCAGTAGACTAAACGCGTGGTCAGTGCGGCGTCAAGGGGGCCGGATGAAACCGATCTCGGCCCGACGCCCGAGACCGTGCATACCCTTCGGTCCCGGCGACCTTGAATTCCTGGATCGTGTGGTAACGCCCCACATCCTGCTTGGGAGGTCCTGCCCTCATGAGCGGTTGCGATGACGCTCGACCGGCGGTACGGTGCGGTCGCAGACTGCCCGCGCACGAGGCCGCACCTCAAGGGGAACCCACCATGGACGACCTGGTCTACCAATCAGCGGTCACCCTGGCCGGACTGATTCGCACGCGCCAGGTCTCTGCGATGGAGGTCCTGACTGCCCACCTCGAGCGAATCGCCCTCGTGAACTCCTCGCTCAACGCCGTCGTGCAACCGGCAGGCCAGGGGGCCCTGGCAGAGACACGACAGCTGGACGCCGACCTGGCCCGCGGCCTGCTTCGGGGTCCGCTCCACGGCGTTCCGTTCTCCGTGAAGGATTGGATCGAGACGGCAGGACTGGTCTGCGCGGCCGGCGACGAGCGCCGCAGGGACTTCGTGCCCGATCGCGACGCCACGGCGGTGGCGCGACTGCGATCGGCTGGCGGCATTCTGCTGGGCAAGACGAACGTGGCTGTTTCGAACCCGGTCTACGGTCGGACGAACAACCCGTACGACACCGCGCGCAGCCCGTCAGGGAGCAGTAGCGGGGAGGCCGCGCTCATCGCCTCGGGCGGTTCGCCGCTGGGCCTCGGAAGCGACTCCGGCGGCAGCATCCGGACGCCGGCGCACGCCTGCGGCATCGCCGGGCTCAAGCCGACGACCGGTCGCGTGCCGCTTACCGGGCACGCCCCTCCGATCAGCGCCCTGAACGATCCGCGGACGACGATCGGCCCGATGGCACGCTTCGTCGAGGACCTTGCGCTTGGTCTGAAGCTGATCGGAGGCCCCGACGGCCGCGATCCGAGCGCCCTCCCTGTGCCGCTGGGCGACTGGAGGATGGTCGACCTGTCAACCCTTCGAGTCGCGACATACAGCCGGCACGAGGGTGCCGACCCGAGCCCGGACTGTGCGGCCGCAGCGGTCGCGGCTGCCGAGGCGCTCGGGTCGGTGGCTCGGCGGGTGGACGAAGTCCTGCCGCCCCGCATCGGCGAGACATACCGCATCACGGAGGACTACTGGCGACGCCCCGAATCCGAGGAGGCCGACCGCTGGGTTCCGGATGGCCCGGCCGTCCTTTCGAGCGAGCGCGTCGAGGAGAACCTCTTCGAATGGGACCGTTTCCGACGGGCGCTGATCGCCTTCATGGAAGCGTACGACGTGATCGTGACCCCTGCGGCCGAGTTCCCCGCGCAGCTCCACGGCGCCGATGAGGGCGGCATCGCCTACACGCTAGCGTACAGCCTCACAGGCTATCCGGCTGCTGTGGTCCGAATCGGCACGACCGCCGAGGGGCTGCCCGTAGGCGTCCAGGTAGTGGGACGGCCGTGGCGGGACGACGTGGTGTTGGCGGTGGCCGCCTCGCTGGAGGCCCGGTTCGGTGGTTGGCGGCCGCCGGGCCCGGGGTTGGCGGACGTGCCGCCATCCGCATAGCCCGACATCTCGCCGAACTCATCGGTGTCACTGGGCGGTGGCAGCGAACACGCTGACCGGATCGCTCATGCGCCCTGCCTACGGGACGGCCGTAATAAGCGTCGGCGGCGGCTCGGGCGCGGGCTGGATCCCCGCCGGGAAACTCCGCTCCCCGACGGGGCCGGCCGACAGGGACGCGATCAGCAGCGACGCAGCCAGGACCGACACCGAGACGGCGACCATGAGGGCGGTCCTAGCGGGGTCGAGGCGGCGTCTGACTCCCGCGCGCTCCTGCGGCGCGGGGTCCGGTATCAGGACGACTCGTGTGCCCATCGGCGATCTCCCGTCGCGGCCGCTGAGCGCGGCCTGTGCCGAGGAGTCTTCGGCCAGGCCGGGGCGCCGTCGCCCGTGCCGACCCTGCTTCATCGCCGGCTCATTCCAAGGGCCTGCACCGTGGCCAGGGGTTGACCCCGATGTCACGATGACCCGCATGTCAGCTGAGTCGATGCGCCAGGGCAAGCACCGGTGAGCGGCGAGCTGGTGGCCCCGAAGCCGGCAACTCGCAGGGCCGGGGCGGCAAGCCGCCCGGGCCGTATCGCCACGGCAGGGGTGGTCGCCGCAGGGCTCCTCGTCGGGGCGATCTGCCTGGCGCTCGTCGCGACCCGCACTAACAGCAGCGACAACAGCGACGGGCACTGGTTCGTCGAGCTCGCCGCCAACCTGTTCACGATCGGCGTGGGGCTGGTCATGTGGCACGCGCGGCCCGGCAACCGGGTGGGGCCGCTCGTGATCCTCACGGGGTTCGCGAGCACCGTCGTCTTCCTGAGCTTCGACGGTCGCGACGCGCTCGCGTGGACCATTGGGGACATGTCGAACACGCTGGGGGTCGTCGTCCTCGCCAACGTCTACCTCGCCTTCCCTGATGGCCGGACATCGGGCTGGTCCCGACGTCTCGTCATCGCCGTCTACGCGTCGTTCTTCGCGCTCACCGTCGGTCAGCGGCTCGTCGACCCCTACCCCTCGTCCTGGCCGATCCGGAACCCATTGCTCCTCTGGCCGAACGATCAGCTGGCCAACACACTGGGTACGGTCGCGAACCTCGGCGCGCTGGTCCTGTCGATCCTCGTCGTGGCGACGGTCCTCGACCGCTGGCGCCGCGGGTCGTCCGTCGCCCGGCGGGCGCTGGCGCCGGTCTTCTGGGTGAGCCCGATCACCCTCGTCGTCGTCGGGACCTTCTTTCTCGCCAAGGCGATCGGCTCCGACACGCTGTTCGCACTGTCCACGGGACCGGTCGCGCAGCTCTCGAACTTCCTGTTGCCGGTCGCGTTCCTCATCGGCCTGCTGCAGACCCGGCTCGAGCGCGGCAGCATCGCCGATCTCGTGCGCGACCTCGACGTCGTGAGGACCGGCGATCTCGAGGCGGCGCTCGCGCGGGCCGTTCACGACCCTACCCTGCGGCTCGCGTTCCCGACCCCCGACGGCACGGGCTACGTCGATCCATCGGGGCGGCCCATCGAGATTTCCGGCGACGCCGATCGCCGCGACGTCACGCGGATCGAGGGTTCGGGCCGCACGATCGCGATCCTGATCCACGACCCGGCTGTGGACCCCGAGCTGGTCGATAGCGCGGCCGCAGCGTCGCGGCTCGCCCTCGAGAACGAGCGGCTGGCCGCCGCGCTCCGGGCCCAGCTCGACGAGGTCCGGGCGTCGCGGACGCGGATCGTCGAGGCGACCGACGAGGAGCGGCGGCGGATCGAGCGGGACCTGCATGACGGAGCCCAGCAGCGGCTCGTGGCCCTTGGCTTCACGCTCCGGCGCGCGAACCGGCGTGCCGATGCGGACCCGGAGCTCGCGCAGCTGCTCGACGGCGCGAACCGCGAGCTCGAGGACGGCCTCCGGGAGCTTCGCGCGCTCGCCCGCGGGATCCACCCTACCGCCCTCGCCGACGGTGGCCTCGCGCCGGCGGTCCGCGAGCTGGCCGACAGGTTCCCGATCCCGGTCGAGGTCGACATCGAGGACCGGCGGCTCGCGACGCCGATCGAGACGACCGCCTACTTCATCGTCGCCGAGGCCCTGACGAACGTCCTGCGGCACGCAGAGGCGACCAGCGCCTCGGTCCGCGGGGGCTTCGTGGGCGACGCGCTGGACCTCGAGATCGCCGACGACGGGCGCGGCGGGGCCGATGACGGAGCCGGGGGGACCGGGGTCCGCGGCCTGGCTGACCGCGCACAAGCGGTCGGAGGCACGCTCTCCATCGAGAGCCCTTCGGGCGGGGGGACCACCGTCCGGGCACGGCTCCCGCTCGCATGACCGGCCCGGTCGCCCGCCCCCTGCGCGTCGTCCTGGCCGACGACTCGGTCCTTTTCAGGTCCGGCCTAGCCCACCTCCTCGCCGACGAGGGGTTCGAGGTCGCCGGAGAGGCTGGGGACGCGGTAGGCGCACTCGAGCTGGTCGACCGCGAGCGCCCCGACGTGGCCATCCTCGACATCCGCATGCCGCCGGACCACCGCACCGAGGGCCTCGAGGCCGCGATCGCCATCCGCGACCGCCACCCGTCCACCGCGGTCCTGCTCCTCTCGGCGCACGTCGAGACCCGCCACGCGATCCGGCTCCTTCGAGCGGACGCCGCGGGGGTGGGCTACCTCCTGAAAGACCGAGTCATGCGCGAGGCGGACCTGCTGGAGGCGATCCGCCGGGTGGCTTCGGGCGGGTCCGTGATCGACCCCGAGGTCGTCGGGGAGCTGCTCGGCCGGGCCCGGCCCCACGGGCCCCTCGACGAGCTCACCCCGCGCGAGCGGGACGTGCTCGCGCTGATGGCCCAGGGCCGCTCGAACCAGGCGATCGCCGAGCGGCTCGTCCTCGAGTTGAAGACAGTCGAGGGGCACATCCGCACGATCTTCTCGAAGCTCGGGCTCGAGCCGGAACCAACCGATCATCGAAGGGTCCTGGCCGTGCTCACCCATCTCCGATCCCAGTGACGGTCTCGATCCGGTCGGGCGCGTATACGGGCGAGTCGCGATAGCCGCTCGTCGCCCGAGTCAGTCCAGTAATCGTGTCCGCGCATGGGAGGGTCCGACAGGTGTTTAGGGCCATTCAGGGCAGTTCGCCCTGTCGCGAGTCCGCGCCGTCAACGTCGCGCGCCATCCAGAGACCGGCTCGGGTACGACCTGTCGGCTGCGGGCGGCTACCCCAACGGCCGATGGCTTACCGACGACCCGGCCGATTTCATGATCGCGATGCTGAGCATGGGCCCGGTCACCGGCGACGGGGTCGGTCCGCGCGCGGAGAGTGTCGCGATGAGCGTGGATGGGAAGTGGAGCGGGAGACCGGATTCGAACCGGCGACATTCTGCTTGGGAAGCAGACACTCTGCCAACTGAGTTACTCCCGCTCGGCGAGCAGGCGTAGTTATAACAGATCGCGCGAGGCGGGCGGAAGGGAGGCTGGCCAGGACCTTTCAGTCGCTGGGACATTCTGCGCGGAAGGCAGGCTCTAGAAGATCCTCGCTAAACCATCCTACCGGATGTTCCCCGTCGTCCCGTGTCGGCCTCATGTCGAACAGACCTTCCGCCCCTGTGAAAGGCACGAACACGCGGAGCGATGAGCCTCCGTCGGCCTCAGTGGCGGCGCGTCGGTCCCAGTGGAGCAGGAGGGGGCGGAATTGGTAGGTGACGACGAGTCGCTGCCGGAGCCGTGCCAGGTCCTCAGTCAGCAGGACCTCGGAGGTCAACTGATCGACAGCCGCCAGCGCCTTCGCTCGCAGCGAAGCGAATGCATCGTCAACCGGCGTGCCGACGAACAAAGGATGCGCCAAGCTGGCCAGACGATCGCTCACCAGGAGAGGCCCCGCTAGACGAACTAGATCATTCGTTCTAATCATAGCACCAGCCGAGCCCTTCGGCCACCCTCTGGGCGACCCGCGTGGCACACCGGCCGACAAGCCGCCGCTGACCAGCCACCCGTAAGCGTCGGGAGGTTCTAGGTTTCACCCTTCGCTTGCGGAAGCAGACACTCTGCCAGCTGAGTCACTCCCGCTCGAGAGGCAGCGGCAACGTTTCCGTGCGCCCGAGAGATTGCCACCAGCGGCTCGGCTGGCAACGGGATCATGGCAAGGCCCAGCGTCTGCTAAGTCTCCGGCCAAGCGGCGCAAGCGCTCTCCAGCCAAGGCGTCTTTGGGATTTGGTGCGTGACGGTCAAATTGATATCAGGCGGCTTTCTTGTCCCACTAATCGGAAGTACAATCCCGTAGCGCCGGACCGCAGAGGGTGGATCTCACAGATATCACAGGTGACCAATGCCCCGGATCCATACGGCGACCACCGGGCTGGTTGGCAAAGTCAATCGCACAGTGATCATCGAGTTGCTCCGGCAGCGTGGCGTCATGTCCCGCGCCGACATCGTCGAGACATCTGGGCTCAGCCCGGCGACCGTCAACCGACTCGTCTCGGGTCTCGTCCGAGACGGCTTCGTGGTATTTGACTCTCACGCGGCCTCCACCGGCGGGCGCCCGGCCCGACTCGTCCGATACAACGCC
This sequence comes from uncultured Chloroflexia bacterium, assembly GCA_963789725.1. GTDB lineage: Bacteria > Chloroflexota > Limnocylindria > Limnocylindrales > CSP1-4 > Fen-1039. The sequence goes on along the minus strand of CAWBLU010000003.1, from coordinate 1,648,701 downwards.
CGGGTCGAATCAGTGATCGTAGTCGACGTCGGTGCGACTGAGACACGCGGCGCCGTGGCCGATCTGGATGGCGTGTTCCTCTACCGGGAGACCCGGACGACGAATGCGGAGGATGCCGCGACCGGGGGTGGCCAGGAGGTCAAGGATCTCATCGGTTTCGTGGAGGATATGCTGACCCATGCGATCGAGCGCCGGCTGCGTCCCCGTGGGATTGCGATCGGCGTGCCGAGCGTCGTGCGATCGCAGGGGATCGTTGAGTGGGCCCCGACCCTCGGTTGGCGTGAGTTGGCCCTGGGCGAAATCGTCATGTCCAGCGCCGGGCTGCCGACCTTCATCGAGAACGATGTCAACCTTCTCGCCCTCGGTGAGCATCGGAGGGGCGCCGGCGTCGGTACCCACTCGATGGTGGCACTGGCAATAGAGGCAGGATTGGGCGGTGGGCTCATCATCGAGGGCCAGCTCTACCGAGGGTCCAACTCCGCCGCGGGCGAGGTCGGCTACTTGCTGACCGGTCGCGAGTCGCTCGAGCACATCTATCCTAGCTTCGGGGATCTCGAGGGGCGGGTTGCCGGAGTCGCCCTGGCTCAGCGGGCCGCGGATATCGGCGTCAGCGGGCTTTCGCTCGCGGGGACGGTGCTCGGAGTGTTTAGGGCAGCCAACCAGGGCGACGAAAAAGCGGCAGCCATCGTCGATGAAGTCATCGACTTGCTGGCCATCACAGCGGGCAACATCGCTTCGCTTCTCGATCCGGAACTGATCGTCATCGGGGGAAGCGTCGTCCAGTCGATCGAACCGATCATCGAAGCCGTCGGTCGGCGTCTCGTCGGTCGCGTTCCACATCCGCCCCGCATCGAGCGATCCCTCCTCGGCGCCGATGCGGTTCTCGCTGGCGCCGCAGCCCTGGCAATAGAGCGGACAGCGGACTATGCGTTCGTGAGGGCTTCCGACCCCGCTCTGGCGATGATGTCGAAGAGGGCTCGAACGTGGCCGGCGCGCCGGGGGCGCCTGGATCGGGCGTCTGAACGGCAAGCCGCGGGTTCCTAAACGGCTCGCCACACTCCGGTTGACACCGGGTGATACATTCTTATCAGTGTGAGCGGAAAGAAGTCCCGTGTAGGATCGACGCGCCGTACGTCCAAGGGAAGGAGGAAGTGAGGAACGCCCAGATCGATCAAGCGGGCGGTACCTAGATTCGATGCGGCTGGTGCCACCGCCCGGCCAGTCTCGCGAGGTTCTTTTCTTTTTTTTGGGGGGGGGCTCCTCGATGCGCCCCCGATGAGTGGCGGCCGGGAATCCGACGGCGTTGGCTGATTCGCAAGGGTCGGACGACAGACCAATTGGATGGAGGATTGACAGAGGACATGAGAGAACTAACCGGACGCAAGGGTCGCGGGTGGTCACTCGCGGCAATTCTGGCCGTCGTGGCTGTCGTGGGAGGAGCTTGTAGCAGTTCGACGGAGACAACTGCACCGTCTGCTGCAGCGGAGACAACTGCACCGTCTGCTGCAGCGGAGACAACTGCACCGTCTGCTGCAGCGAACCAGTACGTCATCGGCATTTCCAACAACGTCGTTGGGAATGGCTGGCGCGACGAAATGAACTGCTCGATCAAGGTCCAGGCGAGGGTCTCGGGGATGGTGTCGAAGGTTGTCGACGCCTCGCGCAACGGCAGCGCCTCGGACCAGGTTCAGGACATCCGAAGCCTGATTTCGGCCGGCGTGAACGCGATCATCGTGAACCCGGCGGACTCGCAGGCGTTGAACTCGGTGATAGCCGAAGCCAGCGCAAAGGGCATCATCGTGGTGGCCGTCGACTCGACGGTTACTGCACCCGAAGCCTATCTGATGACCAACGACCAGACTGCCTACGGACAGATCTCGGGCGAGTGGCTCTTCAAGCAGCTCAATGGCACGGGCACCGTCCTCGAGCTCCGTGGCGCTTCTGGATCATCGGCTGACACCGACCGCCACAACGGCTTTGAGGCCGCTCGTGCCAACTACCCGAACATCAAGGTCATCTCGCAATTCACCGACTGGTCGATCGCGAAAGCCTCGCAGATCGTTACCCAACTGCTGGCCTCGGGCACGCAGGTGGACGGGATCTTCACTCCGGGGACCGGCCAGGTGGTTTGGGACGCCTATACGGCAGCCAACAAGCCCTTCGTGCCGACCGGTGTGTCTGACAACAACGGCGACCTGGCAGGGCCGATCACGACCAAGGGCGTCACCGCGGTCGCTGTCAGCAACCCGGCCGTGGTCGGTGGTGCCGGCGTGACCGTTGCTCTGAACGTCCTGGAAGGGAAGGCTCAGGACAAGGTCACCAAGCTCACACCCGTTGCCTGGGATAGCACCACGGCCGATGGGATGGCAGCGATGACGGCGGCCTACGACTCGCGATTGGGCCCCTTCTACTCGACGACCGTCACCATCCCGAACTACACGACCTTCACCAAGGCCGATCTGCTCGGCTGCCAGGGTCCGTAAGGAAGTAGAGACCACGTCTGTGGAGCGCGGCTGGAGCCGCGCTCCACATCCACTTCCAATCTCTGAGGCACGAGGGTTGATTCGGTCTGCCAATGGAAAACGTGATTCAGGCTGAGCCGATACTTGAAGTTCGCGGCATATCTAAGAGTTACGGTCCAGTTGTAGCCTTGCGCTCGGCTGACGTTACCGTGCGAGCTGGCGAGCACCACGGGATCATGGGTGCCAATGGTGCGGGCAAGAGCACCCTGGTCAAGATCCTGACCGGGGTCGTCCGTCCTGACGCGGGAACCATTGCGGTCGGCGGGCAAGTGCTGGCGATCCGTTCGCCCGGGGACGCGCGGCGGGCCGGACTATCGCCCGTGTACCAGGAGTCCTCGCTGATCCCAGATCTGACCCTTCAGCAGAACTTCCGCCTCACGGGTACATCTCAGGAGGCGGTCCAGCCCTGGCTGGAGCAGCTGGGTCTGGGCGGTGTAGACCTGTATGTGCCGGCGCGGGAGCTACCCCTGGCGACGCTGCGTGTACTTGATCTCGCCCGTGCTCTTGCTGCTGATCCTCAGATTCTGATTCTCGACGAGATGACGGCCGCGCTGCCTGCCGACCTAACGGAGACGGTTTTCCGCATGCTCGCAAAGTGGCGGGCGTCGGGACGGTCCCTGATATTCATCTCTCACCGGCTGGCCGACGTGTCGGCGATATGTGACGTCGTAACGGTCCTGCGGGATGGAGTCACGGCAGGGGTCGTCGAGTCCGTCCGAGGTCATGAGAGCCAGATCGTCGGCCTGATGCTGGGAAGTGCCTCACGGCCCGCCGGAGCAGCGTCGGACAAAGCAGAGGAAGCCCACTCGAGCAATCAAGCCCCCGTCCTGGCGGCGCGCAGTCTGCAGGTAGGCGCGACCCTGCGCGATGTCTCCTTGGAGCTGCGGCGGGGTGAGGTTCTGGGAGTCGCGGCGCTGGAAGGTCAGGGCCAGAAGGAGCTCTTCGATTGTCTCGCGGGCGTTCGGCGCCCTGACAGCGGAGAGATCCTAGTCGATGGGCGAGCGACAAGCTTCCGGGATCCCCAGGACGCCATCCGGCACGGCATCGTGCTGATCCCCGCAGATCGAGCTCAAGCGCTGCTGCGCCTCCGCTCGGCCCAGGAGAACATAGCTTTGCCGATGATCAGCCGGCCATCTCACTGGGGCCTAACCAGCCTCGCCCGCGAGGGCCGGCGGGTCCAGCAGGCAATTCTGCGACTCGAGATCGACACGCGGGCACGATCCGAAGTCCGACGCATGTCGGGAGGCAACCAGCAGAAGGTCACCATAGCCCGATGGATTGCGTCGGGCTTCAGAACCCTGCTGTGCTTCGATCCCACGCGCGGCATCGACATTGGCACCAAGAACCAGATATACGGCCTGCTTCGTGAGCTAGCCGCCGGTGGCGCCTCGGTACTGATCTTCACATCCGAGCTCTCGGAGATCCAGCTCGTCTGCGACCGCGTCGTGGTCGTGTTCGCCGGTGCCGTAGTGGGAGAGATGCCCGCGCGCGTCGCGGACGAGGCAACGCTTCTTCGGACGGCCCACGGTCTGGCTGCCGACCAGGGACCGGCGTTGGCGGGCGCCCTTCCATGAACTCCCCTGTGGCGACTGCCGCCGGACACCGTTACGTCTGGCTGGCCCGGCGCCTGATTGTCCGCCACGGATGGACGATTGGCGTCTATGCGTTGCTGGCGCTTCTGTTCTTTTTCACGTTCGCCATCCACTCGAGGTTCGGCGCCTACGATCTGCGCTCCCTCGCGCTCGGCGTCCTGCCCGCGGCGTTGGCCGCCGTGGCGGAGGCCGCTGTGGTGTTCGCGGCCGGTATCGATCTCTCGGTGGGTTCGCTCATCGCGGTCGCCAACGTGCTCGCCGCCTCCTTGATGGAGAACGCAGACTTCGGCCAGTCGATCCTGCTGGCCGGAGTCGTCCTCGCCGCGCTCACTCTGGCGGGCTTGGTGAACGGACTCATCATCGTCGTGTCCAGAATCCCGAGACATAGTCGTCACGCTGGCGATGTCGTTCGTCTGGAGCGGCGTGGCCCTAATTATCATGGGCCGACCCGGCGGCGGCGCCCCTCGCGGGTTCGTCGAGCTGGCGACCGGGACCTTCTTCTCCGAATGGATCCCGAACGCGCTCATCATGCTCCTGGTCCTGGTGGCGATCGTGTGGCTCCCAATCCGCTCCCGCCCGGTTGGCCTCGCCATCTATGCAGCGGGAAGCGACCCTCAGGCCGCCATGCGGAGCGGCGTGAACGTCGCGCGTGCGCGACTGACGGCGTACGCGCTGTGTGGCTTCTTCTCGGGCGCGGCCGGCCTGGCTCTGACGATGAGTACAGGCTCCGGCGATCCCCTGAGCGGAGGCTTCATCACATTGACCGCGATCGCGACGGTCGTGCTCGGCGGCGTCAACCTCATGGGTGGGCGCGGCGGAATGCTGGGCCCCCTGGCGGCAGCCTATGTTCTTGCCCTCATCTCAACGGATCTTGTGCTGCTTGGCGTGAGCCCGAGCTACGGTCAGGTCATCCAGGGCACGATCATGGTTCTTGTGGTCATGGCGGGCGGTTTGGCCGCTCTACGGAGGACCACGGCATGAGCGCGTCTGTTGGAGGAGGAGCGACCTTGAAAGGGTTCTCCGCCCTCGCTGCACCCAATGGCTGGGGGCGATTCCTACAAGACCGACCACTCGTCGCTCTGGGCGCTCTACTGCTGCTCCTTACGGCCTTGGTAGACATCCTGAGCCCGGGGGCTGTCTCGCCGGACTGGGTTGCCGCCACGCTGATCTTCGCGGCGCCGCTGGGAATGATTGCCGCAGGCCAGACCCTTGTGATCCTGACTGGCGGCATCGACCTGTCGGTCGGCGTTGTGGCCACGGCCGCAGGGTATGTGATGGCGACGCAATCGCCCGGTGGCGAGGCGCAGGCGATCGCTATCGGGCTCGGCCTGGGTCTCCTCATCGGCCTCATGAACGGTTTTGGAGTCGCGGTCTTTCAGGTTCAGCCGCTGATCATGACCCTTGGCATGGGTCTCGTGGCGACGGGAATCTTGAACGTCTATGCCCAACAGACCGTCGCCGCGGGTGCCGTGCCGGTCGTGCCGGACTTCATACGCGAACTGGGCGCCAGCCGCCTCTACGGCGTCGTTCCCAACAGCCTGATTCTGTGGACTCTGCTGGCAGTCGTGATCATCGTCGGCCTCAAACGTTCGGGTTACGGCCGGCTGCTCTACGCCACCGGTAACAACCGGATCGCCTGCCGTCTTTCAGGGGTCAGGGTTTGGCAGGTCCTCCTCGTAACGTATGCACTTGCCGGGCTCCTCAGCGCCGTGGGCGGGATCGTCCTCGCAGGCACCACGAACGTCGCCGACAGAGGGCTCGCCGAACCCTATCTGCTGCCCTCAGTTGCCGCGGTGGTCATCGGCGGTACGTCCGTGCTCGGAGGAGCCGGTGGCTACTCAGGCACGGTCATGGGATCTCTGATCCTGACGATCGTGGCCGGGCTGCTGGTCGTAATTCACGCGCCTTCGGAGATAGGGCAGATCATCTACGGCGGAATCATCCTCGTTGTTGCTGCCGCCTACGCGCGCGTGGTCAGCGAGCAGTCATAGCCTGCGCGTCAGGGCGTGGAGGAGAGAACGATGGGCAGGACAGGTTGCAGGATCGCCATTCTCGGGCTGGACCACTGGTACTCGGCGCTGCTCTTTGTTCCCGGTCTTGCCGCCGAGCCGCGTATCGAGATCGCGGGCATCGCTCACGGCGACCTGGCGCGGGCCCACGAGGTGGCCTCGCAGATCGGAGTCGGCCGCGTGGTAGCCGACCCGGCAGAGCTAATCGACGACCCGTCGATCGACGCGGTCGCGACCTTCGCCAGCACCGACCAAAACCCCGGACTCTGCATCGCGGCCGCCAAGGCTGGCAAGCACGTACTAGCCATAAAACCTATGGCCCGTACGCTCGATGAGGCCACCGAGGTTCTTAGGGCTGTCAGAGGGGCCGGAGTCATATTCATGTCGACGGAGGCCTTCGGACCGGGAGGCCGGCGGGGACCAGTGGAGGCGGTTCGCCTGTTGGTGTCGAGCGGGCAGCTCGGAGATGTGTCGTTTGCACGTTGCAGTGTCTCGGCAGGCCTGCCCGGGAGCTGGCCGGACGAACAGGACCCAGGCTGGTTCGTCGACCCTGCCAGGTGCGCCGGAGGAGGCTGGATCGACCACGCGGTTTACCAGATCGATCGGCTCAGGTGGGCTCTCGGCCGGGAGGTGCAGAGCGTTTCCGGCCAGGTGGCGACCGCCCGGTACGAGAACCTGATGGTCGAGGACTGGGGCGCCGCCCTGGTCCGATTCGACGGCGGAGTGCTGGCAGAGTTGCGCGATGACTGGTACATGCCCGCGACCGCCATGTACCAGAGCCTGTGGGAGGTCTCAGGGACCAGGGGCGTCGCTCGCATCGACGACGTGGCATACCGCGTCAGCTTCGCGAAGACCCCGACGGGCGATGGCTCCCTCGATCAATGGACTGATGTCGAGGTTCCGCCCAACTACGACATCGGCGTCGTGGCCGCTTACGTGGCCGACGTCTTGATGGGCCGGGCCGAGCCACTGGCGACCGTCGAGGATGCCTGGAAGACGCGTGCCTTCGCCACCGCCTTCTATGAGGCTGCCAGGACTGGAGCCGACGTCCGCGTGAAGGAGGTGCCCGAATCGTGAACCAGAACACAGATCGCACAAGGAAGGTTCGTCTGGGGCTGGCGGGCGCCGGAATGATCGCGACCGTCCACTACGGCATTCTGCCCAACTTCGGGCCGATTGCGGACAGGGCCGAGATCGTGGCGATCGCCGATCCTGTCGTGGAGCGCGCCCGGCAAGTTGCGACCGACTTCGGAATCCCCGCGTCGTTCGCCAGCGTCGAGGAGATGCTCAGGGGCGCGGACCTCGACGCCGTCGTGAATCTCACTCCCATACCGGCCCATTACGAGACGTCCCTGGCCATTCTCGAGGCCGGCAAGCACCTCGTGACCGAGAAGCCGATCAGCACGACCCTCAAGGAGGCGGACGTCCTCTGCGAACTGGCCAGGAGTCGCAACCTCGTCGTGGTGACCTCGCCTCCCAACATGCTGTTCCCCGATCTGGCTCTCGCACGGAGCCTCGTTCGCGATGGCGCGATCGGGAAGGTGGCGTTCGCCCGGGTCCGTTCCTCCCATGGTGGGGCGGCATCGTACGCCTGGCCGGCGGACCCCACGTGGTTCTACCAGAAGGGGTCCGGCCCGCTGTTCGACATGGGTGTCTACGGCATCCACGAGATCACCGGAATTCTGGGTCCCGCGAAGCGCGTCGTTGCCTACTCAGGAAGAACTGCGCCGACCCGAGTCGTCCGGGGTGGCCCGTTCGCCGGCAAGGAGATTCATGTAACCGCGGACGACAACGTTCTCCTGATGCTGGACTTCGGCGACTCCACGTTCGCCGTTGTGGATGGCACATTCAACGTTCTTGCGGCCAAGAGCCCGAAATTGGAACTCTTCGGGCTGGGCGGGACGCTGAACGTGTACGAGCCGCTGCCAGACGACCAGTTCGAGCCGCACATGGAGGTCTTCCGGCTCGATGCCCTGCCAGGTCTGCGAGGCTGGATAGAGCCGACGTTCACGGAGCGGATGTTCACTCCCGACCGAGTCAAGTCCCTCCAGCGCGCCATCCTTGTCGACCATCTCGTCGACTGCCTGTCGACGGGTCGACCGCCGATCCTGAGTGCAGATCACGCCCGACATGCCCTGGAAATCATGGTAAAGGCCACGGAGTCCGCCGAGGCCAGCGTGGTCATGGAGTTGACGACCACGTTCGAGAGCCACGACTTAGCCCCAATTGGAGGTAGTGATGTCTGACCAAGTAGCCCTGCTCGTTATCGGGGCGCACCCTGACGACGCCGAGTTCACCGCCGGGGGCTTCTCGGCCATGACCTCCGCCCGGGGCGGCCGCGTGCTCCACGTCGCGGTGACAAACGGCGACAAGGGCCACCAGACCCTGGGAGGAGCGGCTCTCGCGCGGAAACGTCGGGATGAGGCCCGAGCGGCGGCGGCCGTGGTGGGTGCGGAGGCGATCGTGCTCGACAACCACGATGGCGAGTTGATGCCGACGCTTGAGAATCGCTACGAGATCATCCGGATCATTCGCGATTTCAAGCCGGATCTCGTCCTTTGCCCACGAACGTATGACTACCATCCCGACCATCGCTACACGGCGCAGCTCGTTCAGGACGCGATCTATATGGTCCGTGTCCAGAACGTCTGCCCCCACCATGATCGACTCGACGCCGACCCGGTAGTCATGTATGTCCACGACAGTTTCCAGAAGCCGTACCCGTTGCAGCCCGATGTGGTCCTCGACATCGACAGCGTGTATGACAAGAAGATCGAAGCCCTCGGCAAGCACGCGTGCCAGATGTATGAGTGGATGCCCTTCGTTGCATGGGACATCGACGTGAAGGATGTCCCGACCGATCCGTCCGGGCGGCTAGTCTGGCTGCGCAGGCAACTTGGAGCCTACCGCTTCGACGTGACTGCGGACCAGTTCCGTAGTGAGCTGGTCGCCAAGTACGGCGACGAGCGGGGGTCTCAAATCGCTCACGCCGAGGTGTTTGAAGTGTGCGAGCTAGGCGCCCCTCTGACCCCGGAGGCACGTCAGCGCTTCTTCCCGTTCTAGCCGAATCTCGATTGCAAACGAAATTGATCAACCCTGACCTTCACCCGAACCTCGTCCGGCCGAATCGACGCTCCTGCGAAGGCGCGATCGGCGAGATCCCCTTCGCGCCGGCAACGTGTCGCGGCGCGGCACGTTGTCGGCGCAAGCGGCAGCGATGCCGTCCAATGGGGGTCACAGCTTGAGCGGCTCACGAAACGCCGACCCGGTCCTCGTGGCCGATCTCGGAGCTACCTATCTGCGGGTCGCGCTGGCCCGGGATGGCCGACTCGGACAAGTCTTGCGGCACCGCACTGCAGACCTGGCCACCGACTCATCCCTCGGCCTCATTCCCGGCATCGTCGATGCGATGCGGGAGGTCCTGGGCGCCGCGTGCAACCGTGAGCCATCGGGGGCCCAGGGTGCCATGGAGCCGGTTGCGGTCGGTCTCGGCGTTCCAGCGGCAGTCGACTGCGACGGGCGGTTGCGCTGGACTCTGGACTCCAGCCTCCCGTCTGGGACGGTAATCAGAGATGCGATACAGACCGCGGTCGGAGTGCCGGTCGCGATCGACAATGACGCAAACATGGCCGTCCTGGGGGAGCACTCTCGCGGCGCCGGTTGCGGCACGACCAATTTCGTCCTTCTGACCCTCGGAACGAACGTCGGCATGGGTGCCGTCGTCGAGGGGCAGATCTTCCGCGGTGCAAGCGGCGGCGCCGGGGAAGCCGGCATGCTCCTGGTTCCGGTCGAGGAGATGGGGACGACGCCCGAACCCGACGGGCGCCGATTCGTCGACGCCGGTCGGTTCGGTGTCGGCCTGAGCCGTGCGCCAGCCGGGTACGCTTGGCTCGAAGAGCTCGTTGGCGGCAGAGCTCTCGTCCGGGCTGCCGAGGATGCCATGGCGCGGCGTCCGCGGAAGGGCGGTTCGGGCGGTCCGGCGGGCGGGGCTCGTCGAACCCCGCACGTCTTCCGGGAGGCCGCAGCCGGAAATCCACAAGCCAGGGAACTCGTCGACCGCGCCATCGAGGGCTGGGCCCTGACGATCGCCAACCTCGTCGCGATCCTCGATCCCGAGGCTATTGCCCTGGCCGGCGGGCTAGTCACCGATGTCGCACCGTTCCTCGACCAGCTCCGATCTCGGGCGACCGAGCTGAGCCGCGTTCCGCCGCGGATAGTTGTTGCCGAGCTCGGATCCAGGGCCGGTCTTATCGGCGCCGAGATCGCAGCTCGTCGTGCCATCGGCGATGCCCGAATCAGCGAGGGCGCCGCATGACTGACGCCGGGCGTGTCACGGGCACAGGCGATTCCGTCGGGAGCGGCTTCGAGCTGCTCTCCGATGGGCCCGATGAGATGGGAAGAGAGTTGGCCGGGGGACCGGCCGCCGTCGAAGCGACCCTGGCGGGACTCGCGCGCCCGCGCCAGGCCCTTGCGAGGCTGATCGACGGTGCGGGACGTGTTCAGGTCCTGGGGACCGGAGCCTCGCTCGCGGTGTGCGAGTGTGCCGGACCATTGTTGCGTTCGAGCGATCGGAGCTTCGGCAGAAGCCGCCCGCTGCTGGTCCGCGAAGCCTCTGCGGCCATCATGGGCCTGCCCGACGACGAGATCTTCCGGGCCGATGACTGCGTGGTCGCCGTGTCCAAGACCGGAAGTAGCCCCGAGATCGTTGGGGCATCGCGGCGGGCCGTGGCAGCAGGCGCGCAAGTAGTCGCCGTGACCAGCGACGAGGCCTCCCCACTTGCGGAGCTAGCCCATGAAGTGGTTCTCGTCCCGATCGGGCTAGAAGCCGGCGCGGCCACGAAGTCGGAACTCGGAGCCCTCGCGGCGCTCCTGGCGATGTGGGGCCTGATCGAGCGCGCCGGGCCGGGTTCGCAGAGCCTCATCCGCGGGCTCGAGGCCGCCGTTCTGGATTGGGAACGTGCCGGGGCGATCGGCCACGACCTTGCTGATGCGCGCAGGATCTGGTTTGCCGGGTTCGGGGCTGCGTTGGGCGCGGCTGAGGCTGTCAGCCTGATCTGGCACGAGAAGGTCTGCCGGCCCGCCATCCCGATGACACCCAGCGGGTTCCGCCACGGGCCAATCGAAGCCGCCGGACGCGGGGACGCGATCGTCCTGATCGAGATGGATCCGCCTTCCCCCGTCCGCGACGCGTACATGCGCCTGCTATCGGATGAGTGCTTGCGAGTCGGGATCAATCAGCTCTGGGTCTCGCATGAGGGCCCGCCGGCGGGCACCTGGCTGCCGCTGCTAATGGAAGATAGTCCCCGACGATCCCTCGAGGCGTTCGTTCGGCTCCAGCAGCTGGCGCGCAGCGCGGCGCATGCGGCCGGGACCTATCGCGACGGATTCGCGATGCTTGGGTCGGTCGTCAGCACATCGACGCCGTTCGAATGAAGTGGAGCCACCGATGACATCCGACGGACAGCTCGTTGCAGGGCCCAACCTGGCACTGACCTTCGACGTCGATGGCTTCTCGAACTGGATCGGGAGCCTGGGCGCCGTGTCCCCCGGGCCGCTGTCGCGCGGGGAGTTCGAGCATATCGGGCTCGGCCGGGTGCTGGCGCTGCTCGATGAGTACCGCGTCCGAGCCACCTTCTTCGTCCCTGGATCCACAGCGGTCACCTTCCCCGACTCTGTCAGGGCAATCGCGGACGCCGGACACGAGATAGCTCATCACGGCTGGGTCCACGAACCGCTGACCCGGCTGACCACTGACCGGGAACGGGCCGTTCTGGTCAGAGGGCGCGACGAGTTGGAGCGGGTCACGGGGGTGCGTGCGCTGGGTTATCGCTCGCCGGGCTGGGACATGAATCCGACGACCGTCGAGCTCCTGCTCGAGCAAGATTTCGAGTACGACAGTTCGCTCATGGGCGCCGACAACACACCCTACTGGTGCCGCGTCGGGGATCGGGCTTCGGCGGAGGATGGCTTCAGCTGGGGGCGGCCGACTCGCCTCGTGGAGATGCCGGTCGCCTGGCACCTGGACGACCATCCCTATTTCGAGCACGTCGAGGCTCCTGGTGTGTTCAACATGGGCCTCCGGCCGCCGTCCTCGGTCCTGGAGATCTGGACCGGCGAGTTCGACTACATGGCCGACTCGCTGGGGGGCGGGGTCATGGTCCTGACACTCCATCCCCAGGTGATCGGGCGGGGGCACAGGCTGGCTATGCTCCGCCGCTTCCTCGACCATGTCGTCGGCCGCGGTGACGCCCGCTTCACGACCTGTCTCGAATATGCGCGGGCATGGCGAGAAGGACGAGAGCCGAGCCTGCCGTCCGGAGCCGCCGACACCAAGCACCCAACTCCAGGAGCATGACGATGGCGACCATAGCTATCGCGGGCGAGTCCGGGGAGATCACCGAGATAATCCAAATAGGTCCCGCTCATTTGGTCCGGCATAGGACCTGGTATGGCCTCGATCCGCTCGTCCACGCCCTGGCGGGCCGGGGTTTCAAGGTCACGGCCATTCGATCCGGGTCCGTGCTCGATCCCGCCCCCCACCCAGATGTGTGGATAATCTCCGATCTTCCGCTGATCTCGGCCGCCGCGCTCGGGATCCTGGACGTTCTCGCCGCGGACGTTCCGGGCCGGTCCGGCCTGATTGCCATCGGCGGCGCGTTCAGTTTCGCCGGCCTCAATTCTGCCGGTGGCTGGCAGGACCCTCGGGGAGCGGCTCTACTGCCCGTGGTGATGCGGTCGTTCTCCGACGACACCGAGCGACCGGGAGGAGTTCGCCTGATTCCAACCCCCGAGTGTCCTGAGGAACTTGGGCGCTTGTTGACCGAGGCCCCGCCGTTCTTCGGGTACAACCTGGTGGAACCCCTCAAGACGGCAACAGTCCTGGCGGAATTCGACGATGGGGCGCCCGCGCTGATCGCCTCTCGAGCGAATCCGCGCCGATCGATAGCCTTCACTTCGGACCTGCTGCCGCATTGGGCGCCCGATGCGGTTCGATGGAATGGACTGCCGGCGTTCCTGCACGCCCTATACGACCTCGCCCGTTCAACGGGTTGATGAGCCCGCCCAGCGTTCCGCGGTTGGCGGGCCACCCCCGCACACGACCGACGCGAGGCACGCTTGCGCTGGGTGGGGCGTTCCTCGTGGTTGGAGCAGCCGCGGGCGCAACCCTGACCTTCATCGCGCCGGTGCTGGCGACCCGCGGATTCTCGGCAGACTCGATCGGCTTTCTCCTGGCCACGTCCTCGCTGGCCACGGTCGTGTCGGTGCCCGTCCTGGGCCATGTCGGCGACGTGATACTCGGACGGCGACGTACGCTCCAGGCCGCCTCCGTTCTGGCTGCGGTTGCGATGCTTTGGTTCGGGGCCCCAGCGCCGCTGTTGATCGTGGCAGCCGGCCTTGTTATCTGGTGGCTCCTGCAGGCGGCCTTGACGATGTTCATCGATTCGATCGCGCTCGCCGCCCTCGGCGAGCGGCGTGATAGGTTCGGTCGCTTCCGGCTCCTCGAGAGCCTGGCGTTCGCCATCGCTGCGCTCCTGGCGGGCATCCTCTATGACTTGTTGGGATACGCGTTCATGTACGTCCTCTTCGTGGCCATATGTCTGTTCCTGGTCCTCATATTGCGATGGGTCGACGAGGCTCCGCGAGCCAATCTCGCCGGACTGGCTGGCCCTCCCCCGGTCGGGTCAACGAGGGCGGCCGGAGCGGCGGCGAAAGCCGCTGGACCCCCCAGGTCCGAGCCAGACCGCGCTCCGAGCGGGCCGACAGCCCCGCGGGTCGTCGGCTGGTCCAAACGCCTGGGATCCGTGGCCGTCTGCCTGCGGGTGGCGCCCAGGCTGCCTCGAATACTGGTCGCGATCGCCCTGCTGAGCTTCGCGACTCTTTGGAGCGGGACCTTCCTGCCGCTGCGGCTTCGCGACCTCGGGGCTCCGCCGTCGATCATTGCGCTCTCGGCAACGGTGTCGGCCTTGTTTGAGATCCCGATCATGCTGAGGGGGGACTCGTTCGCCCGGCTGCTGGGCCTGCGTGGCTTCTTCGGCTTGGGAGCCCTGCTGTACGCGATCGCATTCGGGTCCTGGATGGCGATCGAGAATCCGGCTCTCATCGTTGTGACCCGGGCGCTCACCGGCATCGCATACGGCGCCTTCACCGTCTCCGGAGTCGTTGCCGTCGGCATGGTCCTGCCAGATGAGCTCCAGGCTACCGGACAGGCGATGCTCCGGGCTGCGGCCGCGAGCGTTTCGATCCTCGCCTATCTTGGCGGTGGCGTGGCCTACGGGCATCTGGGTCACACCCCGTTCTTCGGAATTGGCGTGGCGGCAGCAGCCGCTGCCAGTGTGGCGGCCTGGCGGTGGATGCCTTCCCGAGGAGTGCGCTTTGCGCAAATGAGACCTTCACAGGATGTCTAGACATCCATGCGCCGCGGGGGAGTGAAGTCCAGTTCGTGCGCGGCCCTTCCTCTTCGTCACCTTCAGCCCGACTCAACCCCGAGGAGAGCGAAATGGCAATCGAATTTGTGAACCCCGCGACTGGCGAGCAGCTCGCCCGTTTCACGGAGATGTCTGCGGCGGACCTTGACCCTATCCTCGATGCAGCGGTGAAGGCGCAGCGGCTCTGGGCGCAGGCTCCATTCGACGAGCGCGCGATCCTGATGAAGCGCGCTGCCGTGCTGCTTCGCGAGCGGGCCGACGACTTCGCCCGGCTCATGGCGCTCGAAATGGGGAAGCCGCTGCGAGAGGGTGCCGCCGAGGTGACGAAGTGCGTTGGGGTCTGCGACTACAACGCCGACAACGCCGAATCCCTGCTCGCGCCGAGGGAGGAGGCCAGCGACGCTTCTTGTAGCTACGTGCGCTTCGACCCGCTCGGCGTGGTGCTGGCGGTGATGCCCTGGAACTTCCCTTACTGGCAAGTATTCCGCTTCATAGCGCCGCAATTGATGGCCGGTAACGGCGGGCTCCTCAAGCACGCCTCGAACGTTCCCCAGTGCGCCCTATCTATCGAGAAGCTGATGCAGGACGCCGGCTTCCCTACAGACCTGTTCCGGACGCTGCTCATCGGCTCATCGCAGGTGCGGCCCCTGATTGAGGACCCGCGGATTGCGGCCGTGACCATCACCGGCAGCGAGCCAGCCGGACGGCAAGTGGCCGAGGCGGCCGGGAGGTCGCTGAAGCCCTCGGTGCTGGAGCTGGGTGGGAGCGACGCCTTCATCGTCCTGGCCGACGCCGACCTCGACGCGGCGGCCAGGACGGCCGCCGCGGCCCGGACGATGAACGCCGGCCAGAGTTGTATCTGCGCCAAGCGCTTCATCGTGGAGGCGCCGGTTTACGACGCCTTTCTTGAGCGGTTAGGCACCGCCATGAAAGCAATCCGCGCGGGCGACCCTCTAGCCCCCGATGTGGATATGGGCCCCCTGGCGCGGCTTGAGTTGCGTGATGAGTTGCACGCGCAGGTGCGATTGGCCATCGCCCAGGGGGCGCGACCCCTGTTGGGCGGCGAGGTCCCGCCCGGACCCGGCGCCTTCTACCCAGCCTCAATCCTGACGGAAGTGGGACGCAAGAACGTGGCCGCCCAGGAGGAGCTATTCGGGCCGGTGGCCGTCGTCATGCGGGCCGCCGACCCCGAGGAAGCGGTCGAGATAGCCAACGACAGCCGTTTCGGCCTGGGCGCGTCGCTGTGGACACAAGACCAGGCCAAGGTGGAGCGACTCGTGCCGCTGATCGAGGCCGGCGCCGTCTTCGTCAACGGGTTCGTCAAGAGCGATCCGCGACTGCCGTTCGGCGGCGTGAAGGCATCGGGCTATGGCCGCGAGCTCGGGGCCGAGGGGATCCGCTCCTTCTGCAATGCCAAGACGGTCTGGATCAAGTAACAGACGGCGACCACTCGATCTGGCGAGGCAGCGCCGTCCAGGCTCGATCGGTCAGACCGACCGGAGGGCGCACCCCAGGGCTCGCTCGGTTGCCCGCGGGCCCTGGATCGGCTCGACGATACTTGGGTACCGTCGTCCCGAACCGGCGAAAGCCGACCGGTCCAGCGGGGCGCGTTGGGCACCTGTACGGTTGGAGGACTGTCCGACAAGGCGGGCGTCGATAGGCTAGGCGCTCGGTCCGCCGACACGAGGACCCAGGCACGGTGTCCACAGCGGGCTCGTTAGTGTGAGGGACCGATCCATGGATATCGACTCGGCGATCTCGGGGCGCCGGTCCGCTCGCGACTTCACGACCCAGGCCGTGGATGACGAGACCATCCGGCGTCTCATTGGCGCCGCCGTCCAGGCGCCGAGTGCCTCGAACGGGCAACCATGGACCTTCACCGTGGTTCGCGATCAGACTCTGCTCGACCGGGTTTCCGACGAGGCGAAGTCCTACCTCCTGGCGGCCCTGCCCGCCGGCCCAGAGTCAGACCGTCGCCGGGCGAGTCTCACCGACGACAGTTTCCAGCTCTTCTACCATGCCCCGGTACTGATCTTGATCTCGGGGAGATCCCAGAGACCCTGGGTCGCGGAAGACTGCGCGCTGGCTGCCCAGAACCTGATGCTGGCTGCGTATTCAGTCGGGTTGAGCACCTGTTGGATTGGCCTCGCGCAGGGCTATCTCAACACCACGAAGGGGAAGAACGCGCTCGGCCTCCCAGCGGCCTGGGTGCCCGTCGCGCCGATCATCGTCGGCTATCCGAAGGCAGAGACACCGCCCGTCGCTCGACGGGAGCCTGAGATCCGCTGGGTCGGCTGATCGCCGGCCGGTCGCGCGGCTCGGCTTGACCGCGACTGGATCGCCCGCGTTAACGTCGACGGTCTCAAAGCCCCACGATGCTGCCTTGGCCAGGCGAGTGGCGTTGTGCTCACGGGGTAGTTGCGATCGCAATCCCTGACTGAAGGGTCTCAGCTCGGACTTACGCGGGACTGGACTGCGGTCGGACGGTCACGAGCAACACAGCTGAGCCATCCGGCGAGCGAGCGGAGCGGGCGGACGCATGAGTCAGCGGCAGTGGAAGCAAGCGGTCGGGCTAAGGAGCGTCGATGGCTCGGTCGATCGACGAAACCAGGGATGGCAGCACCCACGCATTCCCTCATCTGGCTCTCAAAGCTCGCAGAACCGCCCGATGGAAGGCAGGCGTACAGGCCGTCGTGAAGGCATGGGGGAGGCTGGCACGGGACAGACAGTCACCTTGGGAAGCAGACACTCTGCCAGCCGAGTTACTCCCGCTCGGCGAGCACGCGTAGTTATAGCAGATCGCGCGATGACGGCGGATTGGGGCTGGCCAGGATCTTTCGGTCGCTCGGACATTCTGCGCGGATGGCAGGCATCCAGCCGGCTTAGTCGATCCTCGGCGACCCTGACGAGGCTGAACCGGTTCGAACGGTGTCTGCCGGCCGAGCAGAAGGGCGGGTCCGACCCCGGGGTTTCGTGGCGGCATTGCGCCTGGCTCGCTAGCCGCGGCCCCGGCGCTCCTCGGCGCCTGTTACGAGGCTGGGAGTAGGACCGACAGAGCGCGGGCGATGCGCAGGGAGTCCGCTGGGCCCGAGTTTCTCGCGCCGCCGGATGGCCGCGGTGATGTGCTGAGGTTAGGGCGCAATGTGGTAGGCGCCCGCATCCTCCGCCCCCTCTGACCGCTCTGCGAGCCAGCCGGCCCGACCGACCCGGCCGTTCTTGCCGGCCGCGAGATCGTAGGTCAGTTCAGCCCGAGCGCCGCCCGCACCCCGGTCGGGACCGTCGTGAAGTCGGCCGCTACGGCGAACGCCCCGTCGCCATGGAGCAAGGCCGCGGGCTCTGACGACGTGATCCCAAGGACGGCGCACCCGGCCGCGCGGGCCGCCTTCACTCCGTTCCGGGCATCCTCGATCACGAGGCAGCGCGAGGCCGGCAGTCCCAGTGGCTCGACCGCCCGCAGAAACGTCTCCGGGTCCGGCTTCTTGTGCGTGACGTGCTCGGCCGAGACCACAACGTCGAACGTCGATTCTGGGATGCCGATGGCGGCCAGGTTGCCGTCCAGCTTCGGACGGTCGGAGCTCGTGGCCAGTGCGAGCCGAAGCCCGGCGGCCCGCGTGGCGGCGAGGAAGTCGAGTGCCCCTGCGATGGGCTGAAGCGATCCCGGGATCATCTGGAGGTAGATCTCATAAGTCAGAGACTTGTCGATCTCGAGGTCGACAGTCACGCCGTGGCGCGCCGCCCCACCGATGAACCGGTCCTCGCCTGCGCCCACGAACGGGACGAAGTCTGCGCGCGTCGCGGTAATCCCGTAGCGGCGCCTGAGCATCTCTGCGGCCGCGGCCGCGGCCGCGGCCGCGGCCGCGATGAAAGGCTCGGAGTCGCACAAGACGCCGTCCATGTCGAAGATCACCGCGTCGAAGGATCGGGCTGGCATGCCGTGAAGCTACCACGGGACCGCTTCGGAGATGGCGTGCCGCGTAATGTCGTGCGCGAGGCGGCAGCACCGACGGTGCATCTGCGTTCAGGCCTAGTCACCTGCAGCGATCGCAGGTCTACCATCTGGCACTCCTTTCTGGCGTCGGCTCGTTCATGAGTTGCGGATAGAATTGATCGGAGATGGCGCGCGTATCGGCGCTGCGTCCACCGGCCCATGGGACATATGACTCAGATCGCCCTCGCGTCGGGCGATCCCATCGGCTCGCGTCGCCCGAATCGAAACAGGGGCGCCGACGGCCTACGCCTGGACGGATTCGTCGAGGACGCCGACGCCAAGAGACTGGCCGAGGGCGTCCAATTCGGATCGCAAGGCCGTGGGGTAGGGGATACCTTCGCGGCGTCGCGTCGCTTCAACCTCTGCTTCCAGTTCGCCCGGAACGAGAATTCGTTCCACGCCCGCCGCGCGTCGAGCGGAGTGCATTGCGTCGATAGCTCTGTCGACGCGTTCGCGGAATTCCCTCGGATCCGAGAACCTCCTGATGTCGACCGCGGAAAACCAATGTCCGACATCTTGCGGCTCGAAATCCGCTCTCATGTTCCGGACGTCTTTGCCGAATGCCGCGTTTGGCAGAAGGGCGGACAGCACCGCGACCATCATCGCGAGCCCGTACCCTTTGTGGTCGCCCACCGGTCGAACCAACAGATTGGCAGCGGCGCGAGCCGCATCGGTCTCGGGTTGCCCATCGGGTCCAATCGCCCAGTCGGGCGGAATGGGATCGCCGCGCTTCGCGGCCAGCAGAATCTTGCCGCCTGCCGCGACACTGAACGAGATGTCGAGGACGAGTGAGGGGTAGCGCAGCGTCGGCACGGCCATGCCAAATGGGTTGTTTCCGAGGAGGGCTTCGACCGCGCCCCAAGGAGCCATGATGTTCCCAGCGCTGACAGTTGCCGCCATGCCGATCATGTCGCGTGGGACGGCCATTTGGGCGAAATGGGCGCAGGTTCCGAAGTGGTTTGAGCGTCTGACCGCCACCGAACCCGAGCCGTGCTTGGCCGCCAGATCCAGGCAGAGGCCCATCGCAAAAGAGGCCACGACCTGACCCATGGCGTTGTGACCGTCGACAACCGCCGTCGCCGCGTGAGCCTCCGCGACTTCGGGGCGTCCCTTTGGATCAATCGCCCGGGTCTGAAGGCGCTGGACGTAGTTGGCGACACGAATGAGGCCATGGGACATAACCCCACGGAGATCGTCCGAGACGAGTTGAACAGCTACGACCTCGGCGTCGGGCGCGTCCATGCCGCAGGTCGTGAACATCCGTGTCGCCCACTCGATGGCACGTTCGGCAGAGACTGTCGTTGCGGGCCCGAGATGAGTGTTTGATTGGTCTGACATCCGTCCAAGAATAGCACGGGGTCAAGGCGCACGACTTCTGCGATTGGCTTGACAATCGGCCCTATCCTGGTCCTATGTCAGACCCAAATGAGACCTACTTTCCGCCGGCGGAGTCAATAGGAGGCTGGCGTTGGCTGAAGGAAGCCGACGACATCGGAAAGCTCGGTGGAATGGATCCGGACAGGCTAGGCGTTTGGGCCCGACTTCAGTCGCTGCTTTATGGCGGCTTTTCGTGGTCCGCGGTCGTCATCCATCGCGGTTATCTCGTGTCTGAGATTGCCACTTTCAATGTCTTGACCAGTGGGCGCTCTGACATCTGGTCGGGAACCAAGACATTCACTTCGACGGCCTGGGGTCTGGTCTTCGCTGGGACTGTTCCTCCGGCCGACTACCGCTCCGGGCCGATATCACTCGACAGCTGCATCTACGACTTTATCGAGGAAGGCAACCCGCTCACCGACTCGCGCAAGCGAGGCATCACAATTGGCCAAGTTCTTTCGATGACGGCCGGCTTCAAGGGCGAAGACTGGGGTGTCGTCGGCGCCCCGACCGCCATCGATTCGGGACCCTATGAGCACGCCTTGGGCTTCGCCCCGAACAGGTTCGGCCTCTGGGTAGACAAGCTCGCGGCGGACCCGGGTACCCGGTGGGATTATAGCGATCCCGGCTTCTGCCATCTGTCACTCGCCTTCAAGCGTGCCACAGGACGAGAGATTGCCGACGTCATCGAGCATTACGTCTTCGAGCCGATCGGCATCGAAAATGCGAGTTGGGACCAGCAAGGTGGCGCAGGCTATCTGGGCCCGCATACCAATCCTCATACCGGCCTGCATTTGTCCGCTCGAGAACTCGCCCGCTTCGGCTACCTTGCCTTGCACCACGGACGCTGGGGCACAGAAACCATCATCCCGCCGGCGTGGCTGGTTCAGGCATCGCAGCCATCGCAGCAACACAATCCATCGTATGGATATGGTTGGTGGACGAATGAGCGCG
This sequence comes from uncultured Chloroflexia bacterium, assembly GCA_963789725.1. GTDB lineage: Bacteria > Chloroflexota > Limnocylindria > Limnocylindrales > CSP1-4 > Fen-1039. The sequence continues at coordinate 1,627,833 of CAWBLU010000003.1, read as the reverse complement.
GCGGCTATGTGCCCGGACTGCCGGCAGATCTGATAGCAGTTTCGGGCTTCGCCGGTAACCGTTGCTACATCGTCCCTTCGCTGGACCTGGTAGTGGCTCGCGTTGGCACTGGCCCATTTGTTCTCGATGAACGCGCCTTTCTCGAGCCGGTGGTTGCGGCAATCTCCGAGTGAATGGGTCCCGGGCCGCATCAGGGCCAACGTCTGCAATTCGAGACCTGCCAGTCCGGCCGCGAAAGCCGCGCCGGATCCAGGAGCTCAACTGGCGACCGAGCACCATACGGAAGGTTGTTGCGTGACTGCCGAGACGACCTCAAAAGGAAGGGCTCATGCTGCGGCCGGGCCGGAGGCCGCGCGATCTCCGGCGCGTACGGGTGGCCTCGAACAGATCGAGCGGATCAACCTGGTAGAGGAGGTTACGGAACGGATCACCTCGTACATCGTCAGCCAAGGACTATCCGCGGGCGACAGAGTTCCAACCGAGCGTGAACTCAGTGCCCGGTTCCGTGTGGGTCGGTCCACGGTTCGTGAGGCTATCAAGGCGTTGCGAACGGTTGGCGTCGTGGAGACTGCCGGCCGGCGGATCGTCGTCGGGGGGGGAAGGCCGGAAGGCTTGGGAAAATCCCTGGCCTGGGGGATCCTAATCAGCAACCGCACGGCCACCGAAGCAATCGAGGCGAGGCGAGTACTGGAAGTGGCGGTCGCGCGACTGGCTGCTCAGAGGGTGACCGACGACGAGATCGCAGGGATTGGAGAGTTGCTGCGGGCGATGGGAAGTGCACTGGAGCCCGGGGCATATCTTGAGGCCGACTTGCAGTTTCATGCCGCCATCGCCCTAGCGGCCCGCAACAACGTCCTCTTGAGCGTGACCGCTACGCTGCGAGAGCTGGAGCGCACCTGGATTCAGAGGAATATCGAGGTCGAGCGGGAGCCGGTGAGCTACTCATACGCCGAGCACGAGGCGATCTACCGCGGCTTGACGGCGCGCGACCCGATCGCCACGGCCCAGGCGGTGGACTCACACCTCAGGGCTGCCGGCGAACGGCTGCTGTCGTCAATGCCGCGAAGAACCGACGGCTGAGCATGGCAGCGGTCGCATAGACGCGGCGCCGCGGTCGGCTTGGCTGAGCGTCCTCAGCGCTACGAGGTCGCCGGCAAGTGCTCGGATTGCGCGCCCTGGGCGGCCGCACACGCATCCACCACCGTCCGCCAACCAGCCAGGAAGAGGTTTCTGAAATGGAGGACGGGCCCGAAATGCTCGAATTGGCCCGGTGTCAGCCCGTCGATGGACAGGGCGCGGGCAAAGTCGTCGAACTTTTCGCCCAATGTCGCGAGAATCCTGGCGTCCACGGGCTCGTGGATCGAGTCCTCGATCCTGGGCGCGAGAGCGAGGATCTCGGCCACCGTGCTGTAGTTGATCGTCGCCCCAGTGCGCCCGCCTACGAGGCCGGTCAAGTCGACGGGCAGCCGCGCTCCGCCGAACAACAGCGTGACCGGGTACTGGCGCGACTCCACGAGTGCGTAGCTGGCGCGCGCCAGAGCGACGCCCGCCCAATTCGTGACATCCACCGGGCAGTCGATGCCTTTGTGGGTTGCGACGGCCCTGAGGTGGTCACCGAAGATTCCCGTGATGGGGCTCAAGAAGAACGGCGGTCGTACGCCGGTGGCCGCAGTCACCCTCAAGTAGGTCTCACACGCGTAGACGAGCTGTGCGAGGCTGAATACCTCGGTGATGATGGTGGGCGCCTGCTCCAGGAGGAGTTTCTCGAAGGCGAACAGTCCGGGCGGCGTGGCCGGGATCTTGACGGCGATGTTCGGGGCTATCCGCCTCGCTGCATGGCCCTGGGCGAGTATCGCTTCCCCGTCCTCGTCCTCGTCGGGCGCCCCCTGCATCGAAACGTAGCCTTCGCGCCCATCGCTGGCCTCGTACAACGGCCTAAACTGCTCGGCGACCCTCCCCACAAGTCGCTGCTGGACCAGGTGGGCCGCTGCTTGGGCATCGTGGACCTCTGCGGCACAGGCCTCGACGATGGGACGGGCCTCCCCTGGAGCTCGCTTGAGCAGGTTGCCACCGTAAGCAGGGTTTGTGGTACAACCAACGGCCCCCTGTCCGAGCGCAAGCTCGACCTCGTTGAGGGTAGGGTTGTTCACCCACAATCGGGACGGCATGCGGCTCTTCAGGGCCAGGAAGTACGACTCGCTCATCTAGGCTTCCTCTCTTTGCCCATGTCCGATCGCTGGTAGAGACGGGACGTTCACGAGCATGGTTTACTTTGGTATACCATCATACTATCCTTCCAATACACAATCCAATCCCAGAACCCAGTCTCATTGGGTGGCTTCCACAAGGCGGCCGGAGGCGGCACCTCTTGCGGGTCACGTTGGGCCCATCAGTCGGGGTAGAACGGAGGTAGCGGTGCGGCAGATAGGTGAGTTGGAGGATCCGCGCGAGGCATTCGTCGACGAGCTCATCGCCATCGGCGATGAGGACGATCGCCTCGTGGTTCTCGATGCGGACGTCTCCCGAACGAGCCGGACGCGACGCTTCCGCGACCGGTTTCCCGATCGCTTCTATGACGTCGGCGTCGCTGAGCAGGATCTCTTCGGCATCGCGGCCGGGATGGCGAGCACCGGCCTCGTGCCCGTTGGAGTGACCTTCGCAGTGTTCGCATCGATGCGTGCAGCCGAGCCAATCCGGACCTCTATCTGCTACCCGCGGCTCAACGCGAAAGTCATCGGCGGCTACGCAGCCGTCAGCAATGCGAAAGACGGTGCCACGCACCAGTCGCTCGAGGACATCGCGATCATGCGGAGCTTCGCGAACATGGTTGTGCTGGCCCCATCCGACGGCGTCATGACCCGCTTGGCTCTGCGGGCGGCCTTTGAGCACGAAGGGCCCGTTTACGTTCGGGTCGAGTACGGGATGGTTCCCACAATCCACTCGCCAGACACGCAAATGGCCATCGGGCGAGGGTCCCTTCTGCGCCGCGGCGATGCGGTAACGATCGCAGCCTACGGAACGGCAACGGTACGTGCGCTCGAGGCGGCCGAGACGCTCACTGGTCTCGGCGTACAGGCCGATGTCCTGGAGATGGTTTCGCTGAAGCCGCTAGACGAGGCTCTCCTCCTCGAATTGGTCGGCCGCACCGGCACACTCGTGACGGTCGAGGACCACAACGTAATCGGCGGGCTGGCGAGTGCCGCCTGTCAGGCCCTCATTGAAGCAGGCATTGCGCCCGCGTTTCAGGCTCTGGGCTTCCAGGACACCTATGCCGAATCGGGAACCGCCGATGAGCTCCGCGACAAGTACGGCGTGGGTGCCCGAGCCATCGTCGCCGCCGCTCAAGCGCTCGCGAGCAGGGCGGGGCGCGAATCAAGAGCGGTGGGAGCCTGATATGCAAACGATCGAACTCGATCTCGACGCCTACCTCCGCGGAAAGGCGTACCGGCTCCGTTCGCACGTCATCGAGATGGTCTTCAGCGGCGGCAGCGGTCATCCGGGCGGTTCACTGTCAGTGGCGGACATCGTCGCGACGCTTTACTGGCACGTGATGCGGATCGATCCAGAGCGGCCCCACTGGCCCGAACGCGACCGTCTGGTGCTCTCGAAAGGCCATGCTGCCCCGATCGTCTACGCTGCCCTCGCCGAGAGAGGGTACTTTCCCATTGACGTCCTACCCACGCTGCGAAAGACGGGCACGATCCTCCAGGGCCACCCCGACATGCGCAAGACGCCTGGGATCGACATGACATCTGGGTCCCTAGGGCAGGGCCTGTCGGTCGCTCTTGGGATAGCGCTCGGCTCGAGGCATCTTCACCGGAAGTTCGACGTCTACGCGTTGCTTTCCGACGGCGAACTCCAGGAAGGCATGATCTGGGAGGCCGCGATGGCGGCTGCCCACTACGGCGCCGGGAACCTGACCGCGATAGTTGACTGCAACGGCCTCCAGGTTGACGGGCTCGTACGGGACGTCATGAACATCGAGCCCCTCGCTGACAAATGGCGGGCCTTCGGATGGCGCGTCTTGGAGGTGGACGGCCACGATTTCGCAGCTCTGCGCGCTGCTTTCGACCGCCGTCGAGCGGAGACTGGGTCCGAGCCGTGGGTGTTCCTCTGCCACACGGTCAAGGGCAAAGGAGTGTCGTTCATGGAGGGAGTGATGGAATGGCACGCCAGCCCGATCAATGTCGCACTCCGGGACCAGGCCCTGGCCGAGTTGGCTCCGTTTGCGGAGCCTCGATAACCGGGAGCCACAAGCTTTTCGTGGTTGTCACGCTCAAATCGAGTGAGCGATGATCCGATGCCAACTGGCGTATCGACCGATGTGTTCGCCCGTGCGGGTCTTTGGGTCGCGGGCGTGTAGGGAGGCCGCGCGGTGGGTTCTGCGAACGCGCCTGTTCTAATTACGGGAGGTTCCGGCTTCATCGGCACATACCTGGCGAAGAGGCTGCTCGAGGCTGGTCGTAGGGTCTGTGTTTTCGACATCCGGCCGCCGACACCGGAGTTGGAACAAGTCCTGGGAGACTTACGCCAGCGCGTCGATCTCCGGATCGGTGGGGTGGACAATTGGCCTCGGATATTCGAGGTGGTCAAGGACGTTCAGCCCGACTGCATAGTCCACGCCGCCGCCATCGTCGATCCGGCTTTCCTCAAGCATGCGCCGCTTCCGGCGCTGCGCGTGAACGTCGAGGGCACAATCAATGTGCTCGAGGCCACTCGGCTGCTGGGCGTGCGGCGGATGGTATACATGTCATCGATCGGGCTGCTGACCCGCGTGCAGTACGAGCCGATAGACGTCAACCACCCGATCCTGCTGGCACGGGAAGGGCCCGGCGCAAGCTTCTACGGCGCGGCCAAGGCTGCCAGCGAGGTCTTCTGCTACGCGTACCACGACTCGTTCGATGTCGACTTTCGGGCCGTGCGTCCATCGGGCGTCTATGGCTTCGGGATGGGTTGGCCGATGTTCGTCAAGCCAATGGTCGAAGCCGCTGTCGATGGCCGGCCACTGCGTTTTGCGACCGGCGGCCCGTTCCCGCGCTCTTACACCCACGTCGAGGACGTGGCGAGCCTCGTCGCCAGGCTGATCGACGCCCCGGACGACGTAGACCGCATCTTCTACGCCGCGACCGGCGAGCGGCTGACCACCGCAACCGAGCTTGCCGCGATCGTCCGAGACGTCGTGCCCGGCGCGGACATCGAGATCGGGGACACGCTCGGCCCGGACGACAACTTCGAGCTGTCCTTCCGCGCCCCGCTGTCGATCGAGAACGCTCGGGCCCAGCTCGGCTGGGAGCCGCAGTTCCGCTCGATGCGCGACGGCGTCGCCGAATACGTCGCCCGATACCGGGACTACACGGCGGTGGGGCCTGCTCGGGCCGGCGTGCGATGAGCGCGGCAAACGTCGGAGCCGCGACTGGGATGGTCGGAAGCGAGCCAGTGCGAGTCGGCGAGATCCAGGCCAGGACCTGGGCTCACGCCATCTTCGTCACCTGCGGAATGAGCGACGCCGATGCGGAGATCGTCGCCGACCACCTCGTAGGCGCGGACCTCCGGGGCGTGTATTCGCACGGGCTGATGCGCGTCCCGAATTATGTCAAACGCCTCAAGACCGGCGTCACGAGCGCGACGGCGCGCCCCGAGGTCGTGACCGACAGTGCTGCCGTGGCAGTCGTCGATGGCCGCAATGCAATGGGTCAGGTCGTCGGCGTCTTTGCCATGGAGCTGGCGATCGAGAAGGCCCGGGAGCACGGGACCAGCTTCGTTGCCGTACGGGGCAGCAACCACTACGGGACGTGTGCCCGTTTCGTGGAGATGGCCGTCGAGCGCGACATGATCGGCATAACCGGGACGATCGGGGCCAAGAACATCATGGCTCCGTGGGGTGGCGTAATGCCGCTTCTGGGCAACAACCCGTTCGGTGTCGGCATCCCCGCCGGGAGCCACGACCCGGTGATACTCGACATGGCCCTCAGTGTCGTCGCCGGCGGCAAGATCCAGCTGGCGGCGAAGACCGGCCGCAACATACCGCCGGATTGGGCGTACGACAGAGAAGGGCGGCCGACGACCGACGCGGTCGAGGCGTGGGACCACCTCATGGTGCGCCCCCTCGGCGACTACAAGGGCTACGCGATGGCGTTCGTCGTGGCGCTGATTTCGGCGCTGCTATCCGACGCGGCCTTCGGGGCGGACGTCAAAGACCTCCACGAGGACTTCGTCAACCCGCAGAACGTCGGCCACTATATGCAGGCGATAGACATCCGTCGGTTCCGGGAGTCGGCCGCGTTCCGGCGCGCGGTCGACCGCGCGATCGACACGATGCACGCAGCGCCTCGCGCGGTGGGTGGGGTGGAAATCCTCGTCCCCGGCGAGCCGGAGGCGCGCCTCGTCCGCCAGCAGCGCCAGCAAGGCATCGCCTACGATCGGCACGTGCTGACGGAGCTCGACGAGGTAGGCGAGGAACTCAAGACGGGGCCGATGCCCGTGATCTCAGCGGAAAGGCGTAGTTGAGCAACAGGAAAGGGGTCGGCACGAGAATGTCACACGACCGCGGGACTGATCCGGAGCTCGAGCTGGTTCACGACGCCCACGCCGTGCTGGGGGAAGGACCTTCCTGGGACGACACGTCTGGCCGGTTGCTTTGGGTAGACATCATCTGTCAGGAGATCCATAAGATTCGATCCTCAAACCGGAAAGGACGAGCACGTCCGGGTCGAGCAGCCCGTTGGCGCGGTGGTCATTCGAGCCGCCGGCGGCTACGCGGCCGCGGTCCGCGACGGTTTCGCCCTGGTGGACCCTGAGACCGGTCGCGTCGAGCTGATCGCGCCGGTTGAAATCGATCTGCCAGGCAATCGCATGAATGACGGCAAGTGCGACTCGTTCGGTCGTTTCTGGGGCGGCACGCAGGCCACCGACCACACTCCGGCCGCGGGGGCGCTCTACCGACTCGATCTCGACCGGACGGCTCACGTGGTCGTGGACGACGTGGGCATCTCGAACGGGCTCGGCTGGAGTCCGGACGACCGGACGATGTACTACATCGACACCGCCGCGAACCGTCTCGACGCCTTTGACTTCGAAGCCCCGTCCGGCACCGTCTCGAACCGCCGCCCTCTCGCTCTGCTCCCACCCGCGGAGGGCGGTGGCGACGGGCTCGCGGTGGACGCGGAAGGCTTCATCTGGGTGGCGCTGTGGGATGGGTGGGCGCTCCATCGATACGCGCCCGATGGCCGGCTGGACCGCGTCGTGAGGTTCCCCGTCAGCCACGTAACGAGCTGTTGTTTCGGCGGTCCCAGGCTGGACGAGTTGTACGTGACGACCGCCAGCATGACCGAGGCCGGTCCATTCGACGCCGCAAGGCTGGCGAGTGAGCCGGCTTCCGGCGCGCTATTCCGTCTGCGCGCGGGCGTCTCCGGCCTGCCCACGCACCCGTATCGCGGCTAGCCAGAGGCTCGGCGGTTCACTTCGATGCTGATCCACCTCGAAACGAATCTTCGGATACCGATGCGAGACGGCGTCGGGCTGGCGGGAGACCTGTACCTGCCGCAGACCGGCACGCCGGTCGCAGCCCTCGTCGAGCGGACGCCGTACGACAAGGGTCGCGCCCAGGCGCGGAACTTTGCCCTCGAGGCCCGTCGGGCCGCCGAAGCCGGCTTCGCCGTCCTGGTCCAGGACACTCGCGGTCGCTTCTCGTCCGGCGGCACGTTCCGGCCGTTCTTCCACGAGGCTCGAGACGGAGCCGACACGCTAGACTGGGTCGCCCGCCAACCCTGGTGCTCGGGCCGGGTCGGAATGATCGGCGGCTCCTACGGCGGGATGACGCAGTGGGCGGCCGCGGGCGAGGCGGGCGACCGGCTCGGCGCGGTCGTGCCCTTCATGACGGCGGCGGACGTCGGCCGATGGGCCTACCGCGGCGGTGCCCTGCAGCTCGGGTTCCTGCTCACCTGGACGATCTCGACGCTGGTACCAGGCGAATTGGTCAGGCTCAAGCGCGAGGGCCGGGGAGGTCCGAGCCCGGCCGAAGTGGGAGCTGCCGTGGACGGAATCAGAGGGCTCTTCGAGTTCGCGCCCCTCGCGAACGTACCGATCCCCGGCGAACCGCCCTACTATCGGGAGTGGCTCGCCCATCCGCCCGGCGATCCCTACTGGCAGCTGGCGGGCCGTGTGCCCGCCGCCAGCCCGCCCTCGCTCACGATCGCGGGCTGGCACGACGTCTTCCTCGCCGGCGCTCTGGAGGACTACGCGATGGTGCGGCGGCGGGCACACGCCGATGGGCTAACACCGGGGCTCGTCGTAGGCCCCTGGGCGCACCGGGTCACGGAAGGCTCGTTTCCCGAGCGAGGCTACGGCCGCTCCGCCGGAACCGAGGCGTCGGACCTTGGCGGCCTGCAGATCGCCTGGCTGGCCTCCGTGTTGGATCCTGCGAACCGACTTGCTCCTGCGTCGCCTTCTGTCTCGTCGGTCCGCCTGTTCGTCATGGGCGCGAACGAGTGGCGGGAGTTCCCCGATTGGCCGCCGGCCGAGGCGACGCCGCGCAACCTCTATCTGACCAGCGACGGTCGGGCGAACACGGCCGGCGGCGACGGTCGACTGTTCTGGACGAAACCGGCCGCGAACGGCCAGGACTCATATCTCTACGACCCCGCCCACCCGGCGCCGACGATCGGCGGCGGAACGTTCCTGCCCGGCATCGAGGTCGGTGCCAACTCCGGTCCGCGCGACACGAGAGTGGCCGAGCGCCGCCAGGACGTCCTGTGCTACACCTCGGACCCGCTCGCGGCGCCGGTCGAGCTCGTCGGCCCCGTGGAGCTGGTGTTGTTCGTCTCCTCGTCGGCGGAAGACACGGATTTCACCGGCCGACTTGTGGACATCGGCCCCGACGGGCGGGCCGAGCACGTGACCGAAGGGATCCTGCGCACCCGATATCGGGAGTCGATCCAGGCGCCGCGGCTCATGCGGCCGGGCCGGCTTTACGAGATCCGGATCGATCTGGGGGCAACGGGGACGCACTTCCCGGCGGGCCACCGTCTGCGCCTGGAGGTTTCCAGCAGCAACTTCCCACGCTTTGACCGCAACACCAACACAGGCGGAGACATAGCGACTGAGGACATCGCGCAATGGCGCACGGCTCGCAATAGCGTGCTCCACGGCCCGTCCCGGCCGTCGCGCCTCATCGTCTCCGTCATCCCGAGCGGCACGAGCGGCACGAGCGGCAAGCCCAGATGAGTTGCTCCCTGCGGACCAGCGGACTCGAGCAAAGAGGTGCGCCATGAGCGGAGTGGACTCGCCAGTCGCCGTCGTTACGGGCGGCGCAAGCGGCATCGGCGAGGCGGCAAGCCGCCTCTTCGCCAGGCAGGGCGCGACGGTCATAGTACTCGACACGGACGACGGCCGCGGCCAATCGCTGGCAGCGGACGCGGGCACGGGTGCGGAAGCCATCTCGTATCTCCACACCGACGTTACCCGCGAGGATGACCTGGCCGCGGTTATCGCGGAGATAGAGGACCGGTACGGCCGTATCGACAGGTTGCTGAACTGCGCGGGCATCGCCCGGATCGTGCCGGTCCGCGCCGAGAGCGGGGCCGACTGGGAGGCGGTCATGGCCGTAAATCTGGGCGGCACCGCGCGCGCCATCAGGCACGCGGTGCGGCTCATGCCTCCAGGCGCTGCGATCGTCAACGTTTCATCGCTCCACTCGCTGAGGAGTGGCGGGTCTTTGGCCGCATACGCGGCCTCGAAGGGCGGCGTGGATGCGCTGACCCGAAGCCTGGCGGTGGAGCTGGCCCCGGTTGGAATCCGAGTAAACGCCGTCCAGCCTGGCTACGTCAGGACGCCTCAGTTCCTGCGCACGGCAACGGCTATGGGGGGCGGCGATCCCGAGAAGTTCATCGCCTCAATGCTGCCCACGATCCCTCTTGGCCGTGTGGCCAGCCCCGGCGACATCGCCCGGGTGATGCTTTTCCTTTGCAGCGACGAAGCGTCGTACGTAACCGGCGCCTCACTCCTGGTCGACGGCGGGGTGTGTGCGCAGCTCTAGAACGGACTAAGTCAGATCGTGATGTCGATCGCCGCCCTGACAACATACGGAGGTCTCGATGACAAGCAGTGGAGTATCGCAGGATCGGACGTCTCACTTCGAGGCGCGCTGGTTCGACCGCCTGGCGCCGGGCACGCTCTTCTCCCTCGAAGGCAAGGTGGCCGTAGTAACGGGGGCGGCGGGCGGCATCGGCAGCTGGCTTGCCGCGGGGCTTGCCCAGGCGGGCGCCGCCGTGCTGCTGACCGATCGCGACTTCGGCCCCACCCAGTCCGTCGCAGACGAGATCTGCGCCCACGGTCTGAAGGCCGCCGCCTTTGCAGCCGACCTTGCGGATGGCGAGGCGCCGCAGGCGATCGTGGATGCCGTCGTCAAGCGGTTCGGCCGCCTCGACATATTGATCAACAACGCCGGGGTCAACAAGCGGATACCGATCCTCGAGGTCGACCGCAAGACCATGGAAGACTTGTGGGTCGTCGACTACCGGTCCGTCTTCGAGCTCTCTCAGGCGACGGCACGTGTGATGATCCCCCAGGGGGGCGGATCGATCATCAATATCAGTTCACTCAACAACGTCTTCGGACTTGAGGACGTGTCGATAATCGGACCCGCAAAGGCCGCCCTGACGCAGCTCACCAAGGTCATGACAGTGGAGTGGTCCCGCTATGGGATCCGCGCCAATGCGCTTGCGCCGGGCTTCATGGACACGCCAATGAACGCGTCCCACTGGACCGACCCCACCCGAGCGCCGTGGATCATGGATCGCACGCCGATGTGCCGCCCGGGCCATCCAGCCGAACTCGTCGGGCTCTGTCTCCTCTTCGCCTCCGATGCCGGCTCGTTCATCTCCGGTCAGATCATGTACGTGGACGGCGGATTCCTTGCCGGCAGCCGGTGGAACGTGCCGCCAGGTACCGGGCTCAACGAATTCCGCGCCAGGAGCGAGTAACAGTCGAAGAGCTAGATCTGCGCTGCGGCGCCCTCGTCGGGCCGGTGTTCGCACAGAGTCGATCGGGGCTTGCGCTCTCTCCAGCCGACGCCTCGAACACCCTTTCGAGTTCCCATACGCCCAAAGCGGTCGGACAGTCTTTCGAACGGTCTTTGGAATCCGTGCGAGCCTCGCGAGCCTGATCCCGAGCCGCGGCGCGGATGGATGCCGTTTATTTGGCCTCCCCTCGACTACTGCCGCGCCACTTCCGAGGCAGCCAGGCAAAGGTTTCATCCGGGTTGGGAGAGGGGCGATATTCCAGGCCAACGAAGCCCTGGTATCCGGCGCGGATGAGCCCCTCGAAGACCGGACCGAATGCGATCTCGCCCGTCCCCGGATGCAAGCGCTGCGGCACGTCCGCTATCTGTACGTGGCCGAAACGTGCAGCATACGCCTCGATGCGTCGCAATAGATCTCCCTGCGTACGCTGCACGTTGTATACGTCGAACAGGACGCCTACATTGACGTTGGCCTCGGATCGAGCACGATCCGCTAGTTCGATGGCGTCCTCGATTCTGCGCAGCCCGTAGCGCGGGAAATCCACTGGGTTCAACGGCTCGAGAACGATCTGCGCTCCGACTGTGGCGGCCTCATGTGTGGCGTAAACAAGGTTCTCCACCGCGGTATCCCTTTGGAGAGCCGTGGACACATCTGGGTCCACGTTGCCGTACAGGGCGTTGAAGGCGCGGCCGCCGAGCCGTCCGGCGATACCTACGGCCACATCGACGTTGTCGCGGAAGCGCTGCGTTTGGCCTGGGACGCCTAGCAGGCCATGCTCTTGTGCGTCCCCGTGGCCATCGTCAAGATTGAGCAGAACGAGCCCCAGTCCCTCGTCGGCCACCGACGCAACCAGACGGTCGACCTCGGCATCGCCGGGAACGCTTCGATCGAAGGGCCACCACATCTCGATGGCGTCGAACCCTGCCGAGCGGGCCAGTGCCGCGCGCTCCGGGGTTGCCCTGTCTCCAAACAGGATCGAGACGTTGGCGTCGAACAGCAATGCCTGCCCTTGACTGGCATCGATGATCCGGCCGGCTGTCTGCCCGTTCACAGCGTCGCCTTCGGAACGATAGCAGGTGGTCGCCTGCGCGGCCCGTTCAGACGCAGTACGACCGCCGCATGAGATCGCCTCAGATCATTCGATGTGGTTCTGGATTGCGGCATCCTGATCGTCAAGTGAAGAACCCGCTACCGCTTGGTCCAACGCTACCGACAAGTTCCCGGCAACGAGCTCGGTCGATCACACGACATTTGGACCCACTCCCTCGGCCGCACCGGGCTCGCCGGGCGCAGTAGGCTCCGAGTGCTTCGACATTGCCGTGACCATGTCCTCCCAGGCCAGCTCGACATCCTCGAGATGTTCCCGCATGGCCGCGCGCGCTCCGACTCCATCGCGCCCCATCACTTGGTCGAGTATTGCCAGGTGTGATGCATGGGCAACTTCGGGCCGACCAGGCCTGCCGAAGGTCGAGCGCCGCACTGCGAGCAAAGGATCGGCTATCGCGTCGAGCAACACGAGGAATAGTTCGTTGTGCGTCGCCATGGAGAGCCGCCGGTGGAAGTCCACGTCCGCCTGAGAGATCTCCTCAATCCCCTTGGCCGAAAGGAGGGCCAGGCAACTCTCTTCGAGGCCCAAGAGGTCTCCGTCTGTAGCGCGGTCGGCGGCTAGAAAAGCCACTTCCTCCTCGAGCAACCGGCGGATCTCATGCACCTTTCGATAGTCTACGTTCGGGCTGGCGCGAAGAAACAAATTCATCGGCTCGCGAAGTGCGTTCACGTCAAGCTGCGCTACCGTCAGACCTCGTCCAGAAACGACGCTCACAACCCCTCGTCCGGCAAGAGACCTGACTGCCTCGCGCACGACCGTTCGTGACACCTCGAACTGGGCCCCGAGCTCACGCTCTGACGGCAGACGATCGCCGGGCTTGAGACGACCCGTCAGGATGACGTGAAGGATTCGTGTCGCGACCTCGTCGACCAGGGACGGTGCGCGCTCGACCCTCTCAAACTCCATCTTTCCCACCTTGACGATAGGCCATCAGTTGGTATACCATCCTACAGGTATCAGGGCGAGAGGTCAAGACATCCGAGCCCAGACGCGACACACACGCCCACTTGATCTCGGGGCACCTGGAGTGTTCATCGTGGTTTTCATCGCCGGTTCTTCAACCGAGCCTCCGATTCAAGATCGCTTCGGCCGACATTCATGGGATCCTGCCGACCTTTCGCTCGGAAGTCCGGTGCCAACCCGTGCCGTGACACACATCCCGCCTCAGGGCCCAGCGCGTTTGCTGCCCCGCTGGTCTATCGGCGCCGGGCGGGGAGCGTTGGACTCCTGCTCGCTAAGAACAGTAACCCAACTCAATTGCGAGTGCCGCGCCGCGGCTCGTCCGAGCAGTCGCAAGCCCTGCCGCTGAAATGCGAGGCCAGTCGCCGCTTAGCAGGATACCAGCGACCATGCAGTGCCGGGCCTCTGCCGTCGAAGGCACGTTCATAGATCGCCGCGCCGACTTGCTCGCCCGCCTTGAGGACTCAATATGACAGATTAGCCAACGTTGGAGTCCAAAGGAACGCGCGCAGGACGCTATCCTGAACCCGGGGAGGTAGATATGCTACACCGTCTCGCAGCGTTGAGAATCATCGGAGCAATAACAATTGCGGCGGCAGTCGCTGGCTGTTCGTCCAGCCCAACTCCGACTCCCATCCCAACCGCCCCCACCGTCACCACCGCGCCCGCAACTGCGGCTCCAACGGTGGCACCCTCCACGACGACGGCGTCGACCGATCCGGTTCAGGCCGCGATCGATGCGACCGATGCCCGAATGGCCGCTCAGACCCAGTGGACCGGACCGACGACCGGACCGACCGCGGATGCCGGCAAGACCGTCGTCTACATTTCCAGCGACGAATCGAACCAGGGCTCTCACCTCTGGGGCCTCTACCAGCAACAGGCCGGCCAGGCCATTGATTGGAAGGTGACCGTCCTGGACGGCAAGGGCACGACTGCCGGGCGCCTAACCGCCTGCAACCAGGCCCTGACACTCAAGCCCGATGCCATCACGTTCGAGGGAGACGCTGTCGGCCTGCAGGACTGCCTCAAGCAGGCAGACTCCTCCGGGATCGTGATCGTGGGCGTGCACGGAGCGGCAACTCCTGGGCCGCAGCCCAGCCTCCACCTCTTCACGAACGTCACCAGTGACCCGTCGCAAATCGGCGTCGCCATGGCCGACTACATAATTGCCGACTCCAAGGGCACCGGCAAGGCCATGATCCTCTATGACAATCTATTCGACGTTGCCCGCGCCAAGGCGGAAGCAATGAAGGCCGAGTTTGCAAAGTGCACCGGCTGCACGCTTCTCGGGTATGAGAACTCACCTCTGGCAGAGGTCACGACCCGCACTGCCCCTCTCTTCACCGCGTACCAGTCAAAGTACGGCAAGGATTTCCAGTACGTGATGTCGATCACGGACTACTACTACGACTTCGCGGTACCTGCCCTGACGTCCGGTGGGGTTCCCACGAGCCAGCTCAAGTTGGTGGGATCCGACGGCAACCCGTCTGCCTACGAGCGAATTCGAGCAGGCAATGAGTATCAGGTTGCCACAGTCCCCGAACCGGCCGAGTTGCTCGGCTGGCAGATCATCGATGAGGTCAACCGCGGCATCCACAAGGTCGCGCCAAGCGGTTACGCACCTCCCATTTACGTCGTGAGCGCGGCGAACGTAGATGCCGAGGGCGGATCGAACAACATTTTCAGTCCCAGCAGCGGCTTCAAGGCCCACTACACAGCCATCTGGAAGGGCCAGTCCTAGCCACCGGCGCGTAGCCCGTCCGGAGTGGAGAATCCTCCACTCCGGACGATACCCAGGAGCAAGATGTCGACTACGCAGAGATTGCCGAGCCCGGTTGAACCGGTGCCACTACTCCGTGTTGAAGGTGTAACGAAACGGTTTCTCGGCACTCTGGCGCTATCGGACGTCGACTTCGAGGTGGCACCTGGGGAGATCCATGGCCTTCTCGGAGAGAACGGCGCTGGCAAGAGCACCCTGATCAAGATCCTTGCTGGCGTGTACTCCGCGGACGCAGGCCATTTCTACGTACGCGACCGGGAAGTAGACCCTGCCATTGTGCGTCTTCCCATCGCTTTCATCCATCAAGACCTCGGCCTCGTCGGGTCGATGACGGTCGCCGAGAACATCGCACTCACCGCCGGCTATCCAAGGGCGAGGAGGTTGGTCATCGACTGGCGCGCGGTCCGCCGGAATGCAGCCAAGGTACTCGAGGCGGCCGGCCTCAACATCGATCCGGACGTGCGAGTCGAAACGCTGTCGGCGGCGGAGAAGTCCCTGGTGGCGATCGGGAGATCGCTGGCACTGGGCACAGAATTGCTGGCTCTAGATGAGCCGACAGCCGCGCTCCCAGAGGCGGACGTAGCTCATCTGTTTGCCGCACTCGATCATTTGAGATCTCTAGGGGTGGGCATCATTTACGTTACTCACCGCCTCGATGAAGTGTTCCGCCTCGCCGATCGAGTGACGGTTCTCCGTGACGGCCGAAATGTCATAACTGCGCCGGTGAGCGAGATCACGCCCAACGAGCTCGTTATGAAGATCGTCGGGCACCAGGTGGCCGAGACGTCACCCGTTCGCCCGGTCGGGGCTACACATACAGTGCTGGAACTCGAAGGCGTGAGGACTGAGGCTGTCGGCCCAGTGTCCTTTGCTCTGAACGCCGGTGAAATCGTGGGACTGGTAGGGCTCACCGGTGCGGGTCACCACACTACCGGCCGTGTCGTCTTCGGCGACGTCCAACCCACCGCAGGCACGATCCGAATTGATGGGACGCCCGTTTCCTTCGGTTCGCCATCGGCCGCGATGAGGTCCAAGATCGGGTTCGTCTCCAGTCAGCGGGCAGACGAGAGCGTGTTCTCGTCCATGACCGTCAGGGAGAACATCTTCCCGAACCCGGCGCCCTATTCGACCTCAAGGGTTCCATTCATGCATCACGCCGCGGAGCGATCGCGGACAGATGTCGTTCTCGAGCGTTTCGATGTACGACCTCGAGATCCTGAGCGACCTATGGCATCCTTGAGCGGCGGAAACCAGCAGAAAGTCGTTTTGGCTCGGTGGCTCGCCGCCGGAAGCAGATGTTTGGTGCTCGAGGAGCCGACCGCAGGGGTAGACGTGGGAGCTCGTGCCGACATTTACCGGATCCTTGACGAGTCGCTGTCGACCGGCAAAGGAGTCCTACTTGTCTCGTCCGATTTCGAAGAAGTGGCCAGAGTGTGCCACCGCGCCATCGTCTTCAACCGAGGCCGCATAGTCGCGCGTCTGGGTCGAGAGGAATTGACAGTTCACCGCCTGACTGAGCTCGCTTCGGCGGACATCAAGGGCGACGCAGAGGTATCGGCAGCATGACATCTTCACGGCGGGATAGTGACCTTGGTCCGGCTATACCTCGTCCGCGCAACATCTTGTTCTCGCTCGGGTTCATCTCCGCGTACGGATTGCCGGTGCTCCTGGTCGTTCTGATTGTGTTCTTCTCGCTGCTGCTGCCGGATACGTTCCCTACAATGTTGAACGCTAAGTCGATCCTCAGCGACAAATCGACTGTCGCCTTGCTGGCCCTCGGCGCGATGTTGCCCATGGCTACCAATCATTGGGACCTGTCCGTTGCGTACGTCTTGACCCTGGGTTCGGTTCTGGCCATCGGGTTGCAGGTGAACTCCCATTTGCCGTGGCCGGTCGTATGCCTTCTTGTCATTCTCCTTGGCGCCTTCGTGGGACTGTTCAATGGCTTGCTGGTCACCCGGGCACGCATGGATTCATTCATAGCGACTCTTGGAACCGGGACGATCCTCCTGGGACTCGCGGCCTGGTATACAGGCGGCGCGCAACTGGTCGGTACCCTGCCTGACGGCTTCATCGCCATTGCTGCGTCTACGCCCCTAGGCATTCCTTCTCCCGTCCTGTTCGTGCTCGTAGTTGCGGCGGTGTTGTGGATTTTGCTGGAGTACACATCCATCGGGCGCTTCTTCTACGTCTTGGGGAGCAGTCCGCGAGCTGCCGAGCTGGTGGGTATTTCTCAGCGGCGCTATGTGACTCTGGCCTTCATCTGCTCGGGCGCAGTCGCTGGGCTCGCAGCAGTGGTCTTTGCGTCACGCCTGCACGTGGGTCAGAGCAATGTAGGACCCGAATTCCTGCTCCCGGCATTTACGGGAGCTATGCTCGGGTCGACCTCCGTTCATCCTGGCCGGGTTAACGTGCCAGGGACAATCATCGCCGTCCTTGTGCTTGCGGTAGCTGTCGCTGGCTTGCAGCAATTGGGGGCCTCGTATTTCGTCGAGCCGCTGTTCAACGGAACAATGTTGATTGCGGCGGTAGGCCTGGCCGGGTTCGCCGCTCGCCGGACTGTCACCAGTCGGATGCTTGCCGAACGCGCGGCGCGCGCGCAATCGAGCGGCACCGGTAGGGGAGGGGACTCGACGTCTGCCTCCGGCTCTTCGGCGGCCGAGGCGTCGGTTGCCGATTCCGGAGCAGGGCCCTTCCCGCCGGCGTCCCAGGACCTGTGAAGTGCCGAAACCACCGATTCTTAGTTAGCCTCAAAGGGAGGACGCTAGATGACCGTCCACGTCGCGTCGCTGGGTGACATGCCGGCCCAGGATCTGCCCGGGCGTCGGCTGCAGTGGCTGGTGACGCCCGAGACCCTGGGTGCCCGCAACCTGGGCATGGCAGTCATGGACTGCCCGGCGGGCTCGACGGTTCGTCCCCTGCACAGTCACCTCGATGTCGAGGAAGTCCTCTTCGTCCTCGAAGGGGAGGGCGAAGCGTTCGTGGACGGCGAGGTGGCCTCCTTTCGCGAGGGCGACGCCGTTCTCTTCCCGGCGAACTCAAAGCACATGGTGCGCAATACCGGCCGCGTTCGGCTGCGGACGTGTTCCATCTTCTCCCCACCAACCACCCCCGCCTCATACGTACTTTACGAGGGAGAAGGCTGGTAGCACGGATCGTAAATGGGGCACGCAACGACCCGTGCATCCAAAGGGCGCGAGGGGTCGCAGGTTGACGTTGAGCCGGCTATCTCACGACCAGGGGATTTGCTACTGCCACGACTTATCTGTCTTGCGACGATCGTGAAAGCCGCCGTGGGCGTACCCAGACTGTCTCGGACGCAATGCGCCAAGACTTGGCAAATCCCTAGGAGATCGCTATGAGCGACATCGAACACGTCGGAGACATACTCATCCAGGCGGAACGCGACCGCGCCGCGATCGGGCCGGCCTCCGATCTTGTTCCGGGTGGACTGAGCCTGGACCAGGCGCATGCGATCTGTGAGCGAAATATCGGCGTACGCCTGGCGAAAGGCGAGCGGATCGCGGGTTTCAAGGTTGGCTTCACGAATATACCGGTCCGGGAGAAGATGGGCCTGCCTGACTCGACTTACGGCTATCTGCTCGACTCCATGGTTCTGCCGTCCGGCGGCCCGATTCCAATGGCTGAGTTCGTCGCGCCGAAGATAGAGACCGAGATCTGCTTCCGGCTGGGGAAGGATCTGGCTGGGCCCGGCTTGACGATCGACCAGGTCATCGACGCGACTGACGTGGTGTGCTCCTCGTTCGAGGTGTGTGACGCCCGGATCCGGGATTGGAAGTGCCCTTATCCGGACTTCTTCGCCGACAACGGCTTCTCCGCCCGAATCGTGCTGTCCGGGGGCTGGGTGCCGGTGGGGCAGGTGGATCTCCTAGGCGAAACCGTGGTCCTGCGCAAGGATGGCGAGCAGATCGCCGAGGGCAAGGGGGAGATGGCTCTAGGCCACCCGGCCAAAGCCGTCGCCTGGCTTGCCGCCAAGCTTGCGCTACGCGGCGAGAGGTTGAAAGCTGGCATGGTCGTCATGACCGGCACGCTCACGCCGATCATCCCGATAGTGACCGGCTCTAGCTATGTCGGCTCTTTCTCGACTCTGGGATCGGTCGAGAAGGCCTTCGTCTGAGGGCTCGGCGGCGAGGCGCCCTCGTGCTCGCGGCCTCGCGCGCCGCTGCTTGCAGAGTTGATCAATAACGGTGGTAGGACGCGGTGACGAAACCGTCGATGGAGAAGTTGCAGATGCACCAGCACACCGACTTGCTCGCGGCCGAGATCGCCACTGCCGCCGAGCTTCTCGAGCACCTTGGCTTGACGGCCCAGGCCGTAGCCGACGCGGCGTTGAGGGCGCTCGAGACGAAGGGTCTCGGGGGACCGTCGGTCTAGACTCGTGGTCCGATGACCCCGCTGCCGATCGCCCGTGAACGCGGCTTGGGTTGCGTCGGCACTCTAGACCGGGACCTGTCGAGGAGTCCGCGTGAACGTCGGGCGACCACTTTCCGTTACGAACTCACCCAAGGTGGAGGATTGAGAATGGGCACTGACGATCGCGGGTCCGGCTCGGCCCCGGACCGGCTCTACTCTCTGGCCGAGCTCGACTTCGGCCGTTACGAGGTGCTCAAGGACCTCATCGACGAGTGCATCGACCTAGAGCTCAACTATCGCCAGAGCGGCCATCCCGGCGGGTCGCGGTCCAAGGTCCACATGCTCGTGGCGCTGCTCCTGTCCGGGGCGATGCGCTGGGACATCCGCCGGCCCTGGCGCACCTTCGGCGACCGCTTCGTGCTGTCCGCTGGTCACGTCGTACCGCTCGTCTACGCCACGCTGGCCATCTTCAACGAGGGACTCCGCGCCCGAGCCGAGCGGACTGACGATCCTCGGTTCGCCTTTCCCGATGACGGCCACTACGCGCTGACCTGGGAGCATCTCCTCGGCCTGCGGCATCGCGGCGGGCTGCCCGGCCACGCAGAGGCGGCCGGTCGGACCCTCTTCCTCAAGGCCAACACCGGCCCGTCCGGCCACGGCATGCCGTTCGCGGCAGGCCAGGCTCTGGCGCTCAAGGCGGCGGGCGCCGAGGAAGTCAAAGTCTTCGTCGTCGAAGGCGAAGGCGGGCTTACGCCCGGAGCAGCACACGAGACCAAGAACTCGGCCTGGGGCCTGGGACTTTCGAACCTGGTCTTCCTGGTCGACTGGAACGACTTCGGCATCGACGAGCGACCAGCCTCGGCTGTCGTTCACGGCACGCCAAAGGATTGGTTCGCGCCGTACGGCTGGCGCGTCAACGGGACGCCGAAGGGCATGGAATGGGGCCCGGCAACTCGCGCCGTGCTCGAAGCTAGCCGCGGCGACAACCCGGACCATGCCCCGAGCATGGCCTGGTTCCGGACCCAGAAGGGTCGGGGATACGGCAAGGCTGATGCGGCCAGCCACGGTACGCCACACAAGCTTAACTCGCCGGAATTCTGGACCACGCGCAAGCAGTTCATGGCCCGCTACGGTGTGGAATACCGCGGCGTTGAGGAGGCCGCTCCCGCGGACCCGGCGGAGCTGGTGGCGCAGGCGGAGGCGAACCTCTCAACGGCCATTAGCGTTCTTCGGCGCGACGAGAACCTTGTCGATTGGCTGTCCGATCGGCTCCTCGAGATCGCGGCCACCGTGCCCGACGAAATCACAGGGTTGCGTGTGGCGCGGGGTGCGGGCGCCGGACTCGCGGCCGCGAAGACCCAGACGGCGGCCGAACGGGCGGCCATTCGTCCGATCAGCCCAGCCGCGGACCCGGTCATCTTCGATTTCGAGCATTACCCCGAGGCGATGTGGCGCAAGCCCGGCGAGAAGCAACCGAACCGGTCCGCCCTCGGCGCCTGGGCCTCGTACGCCAACGCCATTGCCAAGCGCGACTTCGGCCGGCCGTTGTTCATCGCGGCTTCGGCGGACCTGGCTGAGTCGACCAACATCGCCGGCTTCGCCAAGCCGTTCGGCGACATGCCGGGCTTTGGCAACTTCGAGCGCGACACCAACCCGACCGGCGCGTTGCTGCCGACCGAGATCACCGAATTCACTAACGCCGGCATGATGGCCGGCCTGGCGACGGTCAACTTCCGGGCCGATCCGTTCAATGGCTTCGAAGGCTTCTGGGGCGCTTGCTCCACGTACGCCTCCTTCAGCTATCTCAAGTACGGTCCGCTGCGCCTCTTCAGCCAACTCGCCCAGGACAGCGACATATGCGTCGGCAAGGTGCTGTACGTGGCCGGCCACTCGGGGCCGGAGACGGCGGAGGACTCGCGCACCCACTTCGGGATCTTTTCGCCCGGAGTCGCCCAGCTCTTCCCCGAGGGCCACGTCATCGATCTGCACCCCTGGGAATACAACGAGGTGCCGGTCGTCCTGGGTGCGGCCTTCGCCACGGACGTGCCGATTGTCATCCTGCATCTGACCCGGCCGCCTATCGAGCTCCCGGACCGCGCCGCGCTCGGGATGCCGAGCCATTTCGCGGCGGCGCGCGGCGCCTACGTTATGCGCCCATTCCGCGAGGGAGAGCCCAAGTCCGGCACGATCTTCGTCCGCGGAACGATGAGCACGGCCAATCTCGTCAAGGTCCTGCCCGAACTGGACAAGCGCGGGCTCAACGTCAAGATCGTGGCCGCGATCAGCCCGCAGCTATTCGCGCGCCAGGATCTGGAATACCGCGTCGCCACTGTGGCGCCGGCGGACCGCTGCGACTCGATGGTCATCACCAACGGCGCCTACAAGCTAATGCGCGACTGGGCCGACGATCCGATTGTGCGCGAGTACTCGCTCAGCGCCGATTGGGACGACCGCTGGCGGACCGGTGGCTCCGTGGAGGAAGTCATCGAGGAGGCTCACCTGGACAGGGGCCACATCCTCGAAGCCATCGAGCGTTTCGTCCGCGAACGCCCGGACCGCCTGCGCCACCTCCGCGAGCGGATGACGGCTGCGGAGGAACGGTAGGGCGGCCTGCAGTCGAGCAGGGTTCGGACCATTCGCTCGGTCTTGCCGAGCCCGGGCTGGCGCAGCGGAGGTTCGGTCATGCGCCGGAACGAGGCGCGGAGCCTATGCGGGCGCCTGCTCGGAGACGGGCACCGTGCCAACCTCTGGCGCCTCACGATCGATCGTGCGGACCGTCGCCCTTTCGACCAAAGTCGGCTTTACCAGGGTAGTGCTACCGGCGATCTTCCCGATCTCGAGCTGGTGCAGCAAGAGCGTGACCGCAAGGCGGCCCATCCCCTGTTTGTCGACCGCCATGGTGGTGAGCCCCGGAAAGATGATGCTGGCCAGGTCGATGTCATCGAAGCCGACCACCGAAACCTGGTCGGGGACCGATATCCCGGCCACGCGAGCAGCCTGCATGAAGGTGATCGCGGTCAGGTCGTTGGCGCAGAAGATCGCCGTGACCTCCGGGTGCGCCGTGACGTATTGCACGGCCGCCGCCGCGGCACGTTCGTGATCGTAGTAGGGGACGTCTACGTAGCGCGGTGTCAGGCCCGCTTCGCACACAACTTGCTCGTATGCGACGCGACGCTCACGGACGCTGGGAAATGCGTTGGGCGCAGTCCCGACGATCGCGATCTCGCGGTGCCCGCGGCTCATCAGATGGCGCACGGCCGTGCGAGCTCCGGAGGCATTGTCGATATCGACCGTGTCGAGCGCGTTGTCCTCAGCATATCCGTCGACGAGCACCGTCGGAACCGCGCCGACGCGAAGCAACGACGTCCACCGCGTGCCGATGTCCGCACCGACCAGGATCAGCCCGTCGGTGGGATGGTCGGTTACCAAACGCGGGACTTCGAGCGGATGATTGCGCTCGTCCACGGGCATGATGCCGAAGACAAGGCGGATATCGAGTCCGCGGCACCGCTCCTCTATGCCTGAGAGAATCGGGCCGTAGAAGACGTTGGTGGTTGGCCGTTCGGGGAGCGCCCGGATCACCAGCGTCACGGTCATGGGATCGCGGCTGCGTCTGAAGGGCGTGGACGTGGGCTGGTAGCCCATCTTGGCGGCCGCCTCGATCACCCGGGCCCTGGTTGCGCTGGAGACACCGCGCTTGCCGCGGAGCGCCACCGAGACGGCGGCCGGTGACAGACCGAGAGCGGCCGCGAGGTCGTCGATTGTTGTTGCCTTGTACGCGTTCCGCTTCAAGGACTCGTCTCCGGCACCTGCGGATCAACCTGCCAAGTCTACTCGCGCGAACGTCGCCGGCAGTTCCGCAGGTGCAAGATCTGGGACTGCGACAGCCAGACCAGCGTCGATCAGGCCGCCGGCTTCGCCTTCGCTCTATAGAGGTCTGCGTCAGCAGCGGCAACGAACTCGTCCTTCGTCGATGCCGAGGCGGGGAACCAGGCTGTCCCGAGACTCGCCGTCAGGGGTTGCTCGCCCGGAGGCAAAATGGCGGCAAAGCCGTCCGCCAGGTGCTCAATCATCTCGGACGCGACCGCCGACGTACCGTTGGGAAGGACCAGGGCAAACTCATCGCCCCCGTATCGATAGCCCGTGCCATCGACGCCGGATATGACCGCGCCGACTGTCCTCAACACGCGGTCGCCGGCCGGGTGTCCGTGGCGGTCGTTGTAGAGCTTGAAGTTGTCGAGATCGAGCATCACCAGCAGGATTGGCTCTTGCCGCGGGTCCGTTAGCAGACGTTCGAGATCCTGCTCGAAGGCGCCGCGGTTTCGTAGGCCGGTCAGGGCGTCGGTTTCGGCCCGAGCCCAGAGCGCGCGGTGAGCTTCGACATTGGCCAGCGCGATGGACGCCTGGCCGGCAAACAGCTGGACCAACTCGAACTCCTGTGGGGTGAAGTGTCCGACTTCCCCCATCCGCCCGACGTTCAGAGTGCCTACGACGTCGCCACTGACGCGCAACGGCACCACGATGAGAGACTCCACTTCCATCGGCGTTCCGGGGATGAGGTTCGCACGGGGGTCTAGATGCGCATCATTGACGCACTCAGCGGCCCCATGAGCCAAGACCCAGCCTGTAATCCCGCGATCCAGGGCCTGGGTCGTGCTGAGGATGAGTGCGGCAAACCGGTCGCGCGCCAGCACTGGTCGGAGCACCCCAGCACCGCGATCGACGCGGTAGATGGTGAGGTTGTCGTAGGCAACCAGGGTCTTGAGCGAGTCTGCAATCAGATCGAGCACGCCCGCCGGATCGACGTTCGAGAGCAGGCGCTCGTTGATCTCCAGAAGCCGGCGCTGGCTCAGCAGGTGTTGTTCGAGTTGCGTCTGCTGGCTCTCAACGTGTGTCGCCCGGCCGGCGCTCGTCATCCGCTCGCCCAGAAGAGCCGTGTAGACGGTCATCACGGTGAGATCCTCACCAGTGAACGGCTCTCGCCGTCGCAGGGCGAGCGCGCCGTGGGCGACGCCCCCTCCGACCAGGGGCAGAATCAGCCATCCTGGCTGGCGCGGCGCAGAGGCCAGGTACCGCATATCGGGCTCGATGATGGCCGGACGACCCGCGGCGACGGCTTGCTCGATGGCTGCCCCGGGGCCCTCGTCGTAACTCGGCGTGGGTTGAGACTCATCCGGTGGGAACTGGGCTACGCGGGCGAGCCTTCCGGCCTCGAGCAGATGGAGTTGAATTGAGTCCGCCGTGCAAAGCGTTTCAAGCCCCGGCAGCAGCGCAACGACGTCCGCGGGACCGCCGAGAGGGCCCACCGCCGCTGCCTGGTCGAGCGCCAACCCGAGGCGTCGCTCCAGGGCCCGCAGGACCAGCCGGCGCCTGAGGTGCACCATCGGTCGGGGCCGACCCTGTCCCGATCCAGCGACGCCTTCACCCGGCTCTTGCGAGGCGAGGCGGCTCCTAGGCGTCGGCATCGCGAATCCTGTCTTCTGTCGAACGCGGTTGCGGCGTCGCGGCATCGGGTCCTCCGACCGCGTGGCTTCGTAGTTGCTCATCCAGATCGTCCAGGGCAGCCATAGCGGCGTCCCACTCCGGGCTGGATGGAGCCGACTCATCGACCCGCCGCGCCTCGCGCAGCCTGAGCGCAAGTAACTCGTCGATGTTCACCGACTTCTCCAACTGCCCATGCGCCGGCTCGACGTGGCCGGCACGAGGGCTACCTTCCACTGTATCGGGCACGGGTGGCGGCGACGACTGAGCCGTTCGCCCTAGAGCCAGCCCTACTTTCGGCTGTGGCCCAGCGACAGCGTCACCCCGGGACGGTCAGGGTCGGACTTGGCAGTGCGTGCCCGCAATCGTCTCAGGTTGTCTGAGCCAGGACGGACCTCGTCAGGATCGTTAGGCGTCGTAGCGGAAGGAAAGCCACGGAAGGCATGGCGGCGACGGTCTTGCCGCCGCTCGGGTCCGCGCGAGGGATTCGCTCAATCGCCGAGGCAGGTCCCAACGTGCCGCGCCGCCTGGATCCACGAATGATCGAGCGGAACGAGTTTGCGCTTGCCCGCCACCTGGTCGAGCGGCACCGGCTCAGTGCCCTCGCCGCGGGCTGCCACCATTACGCCGAACACGCCGTTGCCGATCAGGTCCGCACCGGCGCTTCCCAGGCGCGTGGCCAGCAGACGGTCGGCGGCCGACGGAGTGCCGCCGCGTTGAACGTAGCCGAGGATGGTGACCCGCGATTCGAGCCCCGTCAGTTCCTCGAGCTTACGGGCGAGCCGAAGGGTGTTGCCCGCGTGGGCCGCCTCGACGGCCCTGAGCGCCGCAACCGCGGCCTGTATCTCCTGCGGAGTCGAGGCGGCTCGCTTGCGGGCTTCGGCCTCTCGAAACGCCGCCGCGTCTTCGGGGCTTCTGGCGCCCTCGGCGACCGCGACGATGCTGAACTTCGATCCGGCCCGGACGCGCCGGCCGATCGCGTCGGCCACGGACTTCACGTCGTACGAGATCTCGGGGATAAGGATCACGTCGGCGCCACCGGCGAGCCCGGCTCCCAGGGTCAGCCATCCGGCCTGGTGGCCCATGAGCTCGACGAGGATGATCCGATGGTGGCTGTGGGCCGTGCTGTGCAGGCGATCGATGGCTTCGGTGGCGATGTCGAGGGCCGTTGCGAACCCGAATGCCGTATCGGTCATCACTACGTCGTTGTCGATGGTCTTGGGAAGGGTGATGACGTTCAGACCGGCTCGCACCAGCCGAAGCGCATTCTTGGCCGTGCCGCCTCCGCCGAGGCAGACCAGGGCGTGGAGCTGGTGCCTCTCGTAGGTCTTGACCACGGCGCCGGTCATGTCTACGACCTCACCGTTCACCAGCATTCGGTGAGGCTTGTCGCGGCTCGTGCCCAGGATGGTGCCACCCACGGTGAGGATCCCGGAGAGCCTCCTGTGGAGCTGCACCGAGCGATCTTCAGCCAGGCCACGGAAGCCATCCCTGAAGCCGACGACCTCCATGCCGTAGTGGTCGATGGCGGCTTTCCCGATGCCTCGAATTGCGGCATTGAGCCCGGGGCTGTCGCCCCCGGCGGTCAGGATGCCGATGCGCTTAGCGTTGGCCATGCTTCCACCAAGCTGTCGTGTCGCCGAATACCGAGCCACCGGAGTGGCACGCAGTCCGCTCCCGCGAACGAGCATACGCCCGGACACGCGCCAGAATCCACGGGCCATCCTGTGAACCCGCTCGGAGAACGTACCCGGGTGGCAAGTATTCTCGCGATCGGCTAGCGCACACCGGTCTCCGGTCGCAGCCGTGACAGAGGAGATCGCATGGCGGCCGAGTACAACGCAACCTTGATCAGCCGGGCCGAGGTCGCTCCCGGATCGGCGATCCTGCGAGTTGCCCCCGACAGGCTTCCGTTCGAATTCGAGCCGGGCCAGTACGCCGTGCTGGGGCTGAAGGCTGCCGAGCTGAGGGTCGATGAAGCGGACGCGGATCGGCCGGCTGTCGAACTGGCCGTGGCACCGGCGGGGGAGCCGGACGGCCAGCTGGCGGTTGAGGTGCAGGCCGCCGTGGCCGCCCGCGCGGCGGCCGATCGCGAAAGGATGATCCGCCGCGCCTTCTGCATGACGTCGGACAGCCGTTCCAGCGAGTACCTCGAGTTCTACATGACGTTGATCCTGAGCGGGGAGCTCACGCCCCGGCTGTTCAACCTCAAGGCCGGAGACCGGCTATTCGTCGGCCCGGAGGCGGAAGGGATCTTCACGCTCGACAAGTCGTCGACCAAGCATGTCCTGATGGTCTCGACGGGTACGGGCCTGGCACCGTACATGTCCATGATCCGTAACGAGCTGAAGCTCCGCAGCCAGGGGCGTGTCGCGGTCAGTGGCCTGAGGAAATGCAACGGGCCCAGGCATTTCGTGATGGTCCACGGCGCCCGGACCTCGTGGGACCTGGCCTTTCGGACGGAGCTCACGGGCCTGGCACGCCGCTGCGACAACTTCCACTACCTTCCCGCCGTCACTCGCCCGCAAGAGGACCTCACGTGGGTCGGCCGGACCGGCTATGTCCAGAACGTGATCGCATCGAACGCGGTCGAGGAGGAGACGGGCCTCGCGGTTACGCCCGACAACTTCGAGCTCTTCCTCAGCGGCAATCCGGCCATGATCGACTCGGTGATCGAGTGGGCAGAAGGCCGTGGCTTCAGCCTCGCCAGGGGCAGCGACCATGGCACAATCCACGTCGAGAAGTTCTGGTAGGAGATCGGCGGCAACGGCGTCAGGATGGCCGCAGCCCCGCGGAAGTCCCGGACCTCGCAGCCGGATCGACCGCACAGAGAGGTTGAGCATGGCCGTGGTGACGGTTCTTGGAGCCGGCCGGATGGGCACGGCGTTGTGCGCGCCCTTGCTGGATCGAGGTCATGAAGTCCGGCTCGTCGGGACGCACCTCGACGCTGCCTACATCGAGGCCCTCCGCGAGAATGGCGTTCATCCGGGGCTGGAACATCCTCTTCCGGACGGTCCTTCGTTCTACCAGTTCGATGAGTTCGACCGAGCGTTGGAAGACGCCGAGATGCTCGTACTTGGAGTCAGCTCGGCCGGCATCGCCTGGGCCGCAGACACACTCGCGCGGAAGTTGACCACGGCGATACCTCTGTGCATGGTCACCAAGGGCCTGGAGTGGGACGGCCTCAGGCTCCGCGTCCTGCCCGACGTTCTGGTGGAGCGGTTGCCCGAGCCGGTCCGGTCCAACGTGCATCCCGTCGCGATAACAGGCCCGTGTACCGCCGGTGAGCTGATCCGACGGCGCGACACATGTGTGGTGTTCGCCGGTCGAGACGCGGCCTCCGTCGACGCCTGGGTCGATGCGGTCTCGGCGCCGTACTACCACATCTGGCCCTCCGCGGAATTCGAGGGCTGCGAGGCTTCTGCTGCGCTCAAGAACGCGTTCGCGGTCGGCGTGGGTCTCGCCGGCGGCGTCCACGAGCGAGAGCAAACACTCTCGGCCGAGCAGTCGGCGCCGCCCGGCATCGCCGCCCACAACGTCGAGGCGGCGGTATTCGCCGAGGCCGTGTCCGAGATGTCCGGTCTCGTGGGTCTGGTTGGGGGCAGCCCGGCAACGCCGTTCGGGCTGGTGGGAGTCGGCGACCTCCTCGTCACTCTCCATGCTCGGAGCGTCCGGCTGGGCAGGCTGCTTGGCATGGGCTACAGCTTTGAGGAGGCTCTCCAGGAGATGGCCGGAGTGACGCTCGAGGGGGCCGCGACGATCCAGACGTTCGGGCAGGCTCTGGCGGCTTTCGACGCGTCAGGCCGGACTTCGCCGACTCAGTTCCCGCTCATGCGCCATCTGATCTCGATCCTGGGCGGGGCGCCGGTCTCGATTCCGTTCGACGCGTTCTTCGGCGGTCGGAAGTCGCCCTCGCTCGGCGACCCTTGACGAGGGCCCGATCCGCGAACGTCAGCGCCCTCCGGGAGTTGGTCGACCTAGCTCCTCGGGTCGACGTGGATCTTGGGGGCATCGCCCCATTCGGGCAATCGCTTACCGGCAAGGACGTCGGCGACGTCATTCAAACCCACTGTGGTCGCAACGAGAGGCTCGGGGTCGACGGCGCCGGAGGCGTAGAGGTCGATGATGCCTTCGAGGCCCCCGGAAGCGCTGAGCACGCCAACCGCCGTGACGTCCTTCAGGGCCACGGTGCGCGTGTCGATGAGGCTCGGCCGGCCGGCAAGCCCGATGTAGACCACACGGCGCCCGGGTTCGACGACGTCGAGCGCGAGGGCAGGCAGTTGCGGGGCGTTGGATGCGTCGATGACCGCGTCCCATCGAAGATCGGGCAGCGTTTCTTCAGTCCACACGTGGTCGAACCCAAGAGCCCGGGCGAAGTCCCGAGATCTCTCGCTGCGACCAATCAGGTGGACGTCGATGCCCTGCGCGGCCGCGATCTGAGCCACCAGCAATCCGATCGCTCCCGGGCCCATCACCAGCAGCCGTTCACCGGACGCCAGCCCCGCCCCGCGGACGGCTCGCAGCGCGTTGCCACCAGGTTCGACCATGGCGCCCGCCATGGGACCGACGGCATCTGGCAAGGGCACCAGCGCTCGGGCGGGCACCGCAAGCTGTTCGGCCAGCGCACCGGGCCATCCATTCCGGATCCCAATCTCGTACCGGTCCGAACACAGGTGCTGGCGGCCATTCCTGCACCGATCGCAGCTGCCGCAGCCCAGCATGGTGTCGGCCGTTACCCGGCGCCCCACCCAAACCGGATCCACGCCGTTGCCTGCTGCGGCGACCACTCCGGACCATTCGTGGCCGATGCGGATCGGATACTCGGCCTGGCCCGTGTGCAGGTAGGCCATCTCGCCGGTGTAGAACTCGACGTCGGTGCCGCAGACGCCCACCCGCTCGACGTTGACCACCACCTCGCCCGGTTTGGGCTCCGGGCGGGCGAGTTTGCGCACTTCCGCCCGGCTCGGTCCGGTGATAACGAACGCGCGCATCGTCAAAGCCATGGGGCGGCCTCGGTTCGAGGGCCGGCGAAGCGGGCGACCCCTGGCTCCGGCATTCTCAGCCCTCGGGATGCCTGGGTACTCCGAACGGTGGAATTGTCCGAGATTGTATCCTGGCTTCGTCGCCCGATGTCATCGTGTGGCTCTGTCGGCGGCCGCGCAGGTCGACCAGCTGCTGCGAGCGGCGGCCGCGGCGGGACACGCGGGTTACGACCACTCAGGCCTGATCACCGTGGTCGAAGAGATGGCCGGATTCCACCTGGCTTATCGAAACTGATCAGTCGTGAGACGGGAGTCGCGCGGGGAGAGAGCGCACTCGATAACCCGTGGCATGGGCTATCGCGTTCGTAATCGCGGGAGCCGTGACCATGTTCGAACACTCTCCGACACCCTTCACTGACAGCTCCGGCGGCTCCCCGTGTCCTCCAACCAGGATCGTCACGATCTCCGGAACGTCTCGAGTCCGGGGGATCTGATACTGCTTGAAGCCGGCGGTCTGGCCGGGGACGAACTCCTCCTTGAGGGCGAAGCCGATGCCCATGGCGACGCCGCCCTCGACCTGGCCGATGACGCCTGCCTCGAAGACCGGTCTCCCCACGTCGTGGGCCGCGACCATGCGCAGGACGCGTACGTTCCCGGAATTGGGATCGACCTCGACCTCGGCCATCTGCGTGCCCGTGACGAACATCGCGTAGGGCTCGCCGACGTCGCCGCCGGCATCGAATTCCGGCAAAGCCGGGTCGTAGTAGCCGTCGAACGTGTTCCGGAGACCCGCGCTGCGCCTGGCGAGGGCGATCTCGGCCAGGGCTACCTGCGCCTCCGGACGGCGGCGGGCTCGGATGTACTCATCGCAGATATCGAGCTCGTCGGCCGGCGCGCGCAGCAGTTCCGAGGCCGTGGTCAGAATGCCATCGCGCAGGCTTGCGGCCGCAGCCCTGACCGCGTTGCCGACTATAAACGTAACCCGGCTGCCGACTGTCGGACCGGCGTCCGGTGACGTCGACGTGTCCCCGGTGCCGGCCGACACGCGTTCGAGTGGCTGGCCCAGCTCCCCGGCGGCGATGAGGGCCATGGCGGTCGACGCGCCCTGGCCGAGGTCCATCGCCGAAGACCGGACAAATATCCTGCCGTCGTCCCGAAGGTCTACCGCGGCCCGGCCCGGTGCCCGCCCAACCGTCGCTGCCGGATCGAGGCCGGGAACGGGGCCGCCGCCTCCGCCCCCGATGCCGTACCAGATCGAGGCCACGCCCACTCCGCGCCGTAACGTGCCGCCGGCTTCGTTGAACGCCGAGCACCGCTCCAACGCTTCGATCCAGTAGGGCCGGACTGCCTCGAGGGTCTCTTCGTAGGCGGGGTCGGTATCGAGGATCTGGCCGGACAGCGCTCGGTCGCCCTTCCGAAGCCGGTTGCGCTCCCGGAACTCGAGCGGATCGATGCCGACCTTGTGGGCGAGCAGATCCATCAGCGACTCGACGGCGAACGCTACCTGCGTAGTGCCGGGGCCGCGCATGCAGCCGGCGCTCGGGTTGTTCGTGTACGCCACCCGGCCGTGGAGCTCGACGCTCGGCCAGCGGTATGGCCCGGCGGCCGACCCGAAAGCCTTGGTCATGAGACCCCCGCCGAACGAGGCGTACGCCCCTGTGTCCGCGAGCATATCCATCGCCAGCGCTGTGATCTCGCCGCCGCGAGTGGCGCCGGCCCGGCAGCGGATCGTGAACGGGTGGCGCTTGGTGGTAGACGAGAAAGACTCGGCTCGGCTGTAGACGATCTTGACGGGCTTCCGGGTCCGGTATGCGGCGAGGGCCGCCAGGCACTGGCACGAAATCTCGGTCTTGCCGCCGAAGGCACCCCCGCAGACCGTGGGGTCGACCCGGACTCGCTCGACCGGCAAACCCATCGTGCTGGCGATCTCCCAGCGCTGATAGTGCGGGAACTGAGTCGACGTTCGGACGACCAGCGTCTCGCCGTCCCAGTAAGCGAGCGCCGCCTCCGGCTCGAGGTAGGCATGCTCGTTCGATGGTGTCGTGAAGGTCTCTTCGACCACGGCTTCGGCTCGGGCGAACCCATCGACGACGTCGCCCTGCCGCAGCCACTTCTCGGACAGCAGGTTGCCGCCCGCCGCGATCGACGGCGCCCCGTTGGCCAGCGCATCTTCGGCGCTGAGCACCGCTGGGAGGGGACGGTATGAGACTTCGACCAGCGGCAGCGCGTTGGCGGCCGCCTCAGCCGACGTGGCCACGATCAGCGCCACGGCATCTCCGAGCTGGCGAACCCTGCGCTCCACAAGGACCGATTGGTCCTTCAGCCGGCGACCGTAGCTGTTCGTCCCGGGGACGTCTCGCGCGGTCAAGACGGCCACGACCCCGTCGAGACGGAGCGCCGCGGCGGTATCGATGCCTAGGATCTCCGCGTGGGGATGAGGGCTTCGCACGGCCCGGCCGTGCAGCATCCCCTCCACCGCGAGGTCCGCGGCGTAAACGGCGCGTCCCGTGGCCTTGTCCATCGCCCCGAGGCGTCGATGCCCATCTACCGCCGCGGTTCCCGGAGCCTCTGTCCGTGGCGCGGACGCCGGCCGGCTCGGCCCGGTGGTGTGGCCGCCGGCCGCCCACTCGATCGCATCGACGATGCTGTTGTAGCCGGTGCAGCGGCACAGGTTGCTACCGAGCCGGCGGATTATCTCGCTCCGGCTCGGCCGCGGATCATGGTCGAGCAGGGCAGCAGCCGCCATGATCATTCCCGGGGTGCAGAAGCCGCACTGAACGGCATCGGCCGCGACGAAGGCCTCTTGAAGCGGGTGCGGACGCCCGGTGGACCCGAGCCCTTCGATCGTCAGCACCTTCTTGCCGGCCGCCTCGGTCGCCGGGATCCGGCACGCTCGGGCGGCCTTGCCGTCGACGACGACGGTGCACGTGCCGCACGTGCCGTCATCGCACCCTTCTTTGGTCCCAAGCAACCCGAGGCCGTCACGGAGCAGGTCGAGGAGACTCCATTGGGCGGGGACTTCGAGCCGGCGGTCTATGCCGTTCACGACGAGAGCAATGCTCGTCCCCTGGTACATGCCGCAAGTCCTCCTGCCGGATCCGACCGGCCGAGCCTCCCGATGCCTCGCCCGGCCGAAGCGTTGGCCGTGGGCACCAACCGCCCGACCCGTCGACCATTATGCTGCGACGGGCTTCATGCTGCGACCGCCTTCGCCCTGACTGCCCCATCTTTGGCGGATTCCCAGGCGACGTCATACACGCACGCAGGCGCGCCGTCGTGCATGCAGGCCTTCTTCTCGATGTGGGGTACGCAGCCGGCGGTGTCGACGATCCCTTCGGTCCAGCCCACCATGCTGTGGGTGCATCGCTCCCGAGACTGCTGGAGGCCGTGATTCACCTCGATGACGACGTGATTCGGCCCGACGTCAACGGTCTTGGTGACGACGCCATCACCCCAGTTGTGGCGCAGGATGAGATCCATTCGGCGCATCGCGAAGCCAGGATCGCCGGCCCGGAAGTGACGAGCCACCGGCGCTCCCGGTAAGAAATCGTAGCGGGCCCGAAATCGTGAGATTTCCCGCAGGAAGTCGGGTCGTCCCTTGCCGATCTCTTCCTTCAGCGCGCGATCGAGTCCGTCGAGCAGCTCCGACGGATATGCCTCTTCCGGGTCGATCGTGCCTGCCAGCGCTCGAGATCGCTCCGGAGGGAGCAAGCCGAGGACACGCTGCACGGCATCCGGGTAGCGCTGCCTCAAGAACTCCATCCGCGCGACGATCGCGATCCCCCGAGCGGTCTTCCGTTCGGCCTTGGTGACATTGAGGCGGATGACCTGCTGCTCGAGCGCCGCGGCGAGCGTGCTCATTCGTTCGATCGTGTCCGCCACGTCGGTTTCCTGCCTGCTCGTCTCGGCGGCGGCTGCTCCGATCTCGGCCAGGGCGAGGCCGGTATGGCTGCTGAGGCCCTTGAGCGACGCCACTGCGCTGGAGACCTCGACGGCACGACCGGCGATCTCGTTGGTCGCCGCGATGTTCTCCTCGACGACGGCGGAAACCGTGGCCATCGCCTCGGACAGCTGCGTCGTGGCGCCGCCTATCTCGCGGGTGGCCGTCGAGATTTCGGCCATTCGATCCTGGATGGCGTCCACCGTTTCGACTATCCCGACGAGCGCGGAAGCCGCCTCCGAGCTGTGGGTCGCTCCGATCTCGACCTCGTGTACCTCGGCATCTATAGCGTCAACGGTTTCGGCGACGGTCTGCCGAATGCCGCCGATGAGGCCGGCTATCTCCTTGGTGGCGTGGGCGGATTGCTCGGCGAGCTTGCGAACCTCTTCGGCAACCACGGCGAAACCCTTGCCGTTCTCACCCGCTCGAGCAGCCTCGATGGCGGCATTGAGAGCGAGCAGGTTGGTTTGATCGGCTATGCCTTCGATGGTTGCCAGGATCGAGCCGACCTGCTGTGAGCGCTCGCCCATCAAGTCCACTTTCTGCTGAACCAGACGCGTCGAGGCTTTGATGATGTCCATCTGCCGGAGGGTCGAGTCGATCGTCTCCGCGCCGCCACGGGCTGTAGTCAAAGCCTGGCGCGTCGCCTGGGCGCCGATCTCGACGCTCTGGGTTACGCGGCCGATCTCGCCGCCGATTCGGTCTGTGACCGCAACGGCCTGTTCGACCGCCGACGCCTGCTCCTGCGCCCCTCGGCTCACCTGTTCGATGGCGCTCGCCACCAGGTCGATGGCCTCGCTCGTCGCCGACACCTGGACGAGCTGGGCGTCGGCGTCGGAGGTGACGTCAACGAGGCGCGCGCTGATCTGCCGGGCGGCCAGGCTCGCGCTCTGCGAGGCGTCGGAGAGGCGCCCGAATTCCTTGCCGAGGTTCTCCGACGTGGTCGTCACCTCGTGGACCGCGGTCCGGAGCGAGACGATCATGCCGCCCAGGGCGGTCCCGAAAGCATCTCGCGTCGAGGACGCGACGACCTCGGTCGCCAGATCTCCGGCCTCGAGTCGACGTACGACGCTCAGCTGCTCCGCGAGTCGCCCGTCAAGCTTGGCCAGGGCCGCGAGAAGGTCGCGAGTCTCGCCCGAGCCGGCGGCCACGATCCCGTCGACCGGAGCACCATCCGCCAGCGACGCCACGATCTGAACCGCTTGAGCTATGGGCGCCGCGACCGCGCGCCGGGCGAGCGCGACGCAACCGAGGGTCGCTGCGGCAGCGGCCAGGGCCAGGGCGAACGCGACGAACCCAGGGCCCTCCAGCCCGAAGGCGAAGCCGGTCGCGCCCCAGGCTGCGCCGACGATTCCGGCGGCCAGGGCCGAGCGGGACGCCAGTTCCTTGCCGGCGCCGGATCGGGCGACTCCGAGAGCCGCAACGAAGGTCAAAGCAACAATGGCGCTGAAGACGGCGATTGTCGGCACGACTGAGGCTCCTGTCCAGGCTGCACACCCGGGCTCACCCTGGACATTGTTGGTCGCAGGTTGCCTGAGGTGTCGGTTCCATGGCCCGATCGTTGAGCCGAATGCGCGACCAAGAACGGGACGCGGGGCCTGCTCCGGCGAATTCGGGGCGGGCAGAAGGCCACGGGCAGGGGCCGCCTTACCGATCGCCCGTGAGTGGTACGCTGCCCGCAAGTGTGGGTCCAAGCGGACCCAATGGATTCCGGCGGGTCGAAATATCGCTCATGCGGACCCTGCAGGGCGATCCTCCTCGACGCCTCGCCTGTCTCCGCCTATCCCGGAGGCACCCGAACCCTTCGACCCCGGTTGGGTGCTCGACAAGCACTGGACTCAAGAGGTGTAGCGATGCCGAACATCACCGTCGAACTGTTCACCGGCCGAACGCTGGAGCAGAAGCGCGCCTACGTTGCGGCGGTCACGGCCAGCACCGTCGAGATCCTCAAGGTCAGGCCCGAGGCGGTTCGGATCCGCCTGGTCGAGATGGAGACCTGGGATCTCGCCAACGGCGGCAAGCTGGAGTCCGACAGTCGCGGCACCGACGTGCCCGAGCATGTCGTCACGCCGTTGGGAACTCGCTGACCCGGACTGGATCCGAGCCCGAATTGGGCGCGCCGTTGGTTCCCGGCAAGTACAATCGATAAACGATCAAATAGCCTCGGGGCGGCGACGACCTGGGGCTACTGTGCAAGTCCGGCGACTGTGCCCGATCCGAAGAGTCGGAGGTGGTCCCTCTCCCTATGACACACCGGAGTGAGATCGGCGCCGCCGTCATCGGCAGCGGTTTCATCGGCACCATCCACATTGAGGCCCTCCGACGAATCGGAGTCAACGTCGTCGGGCTGCTCGACGCAACGCCGGAATTGACCGTCGACCGAGCTGCGCAGCTCGGTCTCGCGACGGCGTACGGGTCGATCGAGGAACTGCTCGCCGACGACCGCGTTCGAGTCGTCCACGTGACGTCGCCGAACGAACTGCACTACAGCCAGGCCCGACAGCTGCTTGTGGCGGGCCGGCACGTCGTGTGTGAGAAGCCGCTGGCGCTCACTTCGGCCGAGTCGGGCGCGCTCGTCCAACTGGCTCGGTCGAGCGGCCTGATCAACGCCGTCAACTTCAATATCCGCTTCTACCCGCTCAACCAGCACGTGGCGAGACTCATCCGCGATGGTGGCGTCGGCGACGTTCGGTTGGTCACGGGGCGCTACTTCCAGGACTGGCTGCTGTACGACACCGACTGGAACTGGAGGCTCGAGCCCGAGCACGGCGGCGCCTTGAGAGCGGTCGCCGACATCGGCTCGCACTGGCTCGACCTTACGACGTTCGTGACCGGTCTCCACGTCGAGTCGGTATT
The DNA here is from genome assembly GCA_963789725.1 of uncultured Chloroflexia bacterium. GTDB lineage: Bacteria > Chloroflexota > Limnocylindria > Limnocylindrales > CSP1-4 > Fen-1039. The sequence goes on along the minus strand of CAWBLU010000003.1, from coordinate 1,591,331 downwards.
GGCGGACCTCGCCACCGTGGTGCCCGTCCGCCGCAAACCGACCCGGGCGGTCGCAACGTTCGCCACGGAGCGGGCGACCGAGACCGAACCGGTGACGATCCAGACGGAAGACGTGGCCCTCATAACGCTACGGTTCGAGGGCGGCGCGCGTGGGGCGGTCGCGATCTCCCAGGTGAGCCCGGGCCGGAAGAACACTCTCGATTACGAGGTCGACGGCTCGACCGCAGCCGTAGCCTGGCACTCCGAGACGCCGGACCAACTCTGGATCGGGCATCGTGACCGCCCGAACGAGCTTCTCTCCCGGGACCCCGGACTTCTGAACGTGCTCGGACGATCGGCCGCTCGGCTTCCGGGCGGGCACGTCGAAGGCTTCGCCGATACGTTCGCGGCCCACTTCATCTCTATTTACGACGACGTAATCGCGGGCCGGCCCGCCGCCCAGCCCGCATACCCCACGTTTGCCGACGGTCACGTCGAGATGCTCCTGGGAGACGCCGTCGCGGAGAGCGCCCACACGGGCCGCTGGGTGAAGGTCGCGCAGCCGCCCGCGCCCGCGGCTTCCGCACCCGACGCTCCGTGATGCTCACCACCCCACCGCCACTGCTTGTGGCCAGAGAGGATCTACTGCCATGAAGCTTGGGTTCTTGACCGCCCCGTTCCCGCAGACGCCGATCATGGAAGTGGCCGGCTGGGCCGCCGGTTCCGGTTTTGAAGTGCTAGAGATCGCCTGCTGGCCGGCCGCGAGCGGGCCCACGCGCCGCTACGCCGGCACGAGCCACATCGACGTCGCCAACCTGACCAACGGCCAGGCGACCGAGATCGTGGGTGAGATTGCGGCAGCGGGGCTGTCTATCTCCGGTCTCGGCTTCTATCCAAATCCTCTCCACCCCGATCTGGAGCATCGGGCTCAGGTCATCGGCCACCTGAAGCACGTCATCACCGCCGCGGAGAAGATGAACGTTCCCCTGGTGAACACGTTCATGGGCGGCGACGCGGCCAAGAACCAGGACCAGAACTGGGAGGAGGCGCTCCGGGTCTGGCCCGACATCGTGAAGTTTGCCCAGGATCACGGGCGGAAGATCACGCTCGAGAACTGCCCGATGATCTTCAGCTACGACGAGTGGCCAGGCGGGCACAACATCGCCACGACGCCGCGCATGTGGCGGCGGATCCTCGAGCAGTGGGGCGACACGATCGGGCTCAACTTCGACCCCAGCCACCTGATCCTGCAGATGATCGACATGCGCCGCTTCCTCAAGGAGTTCGGGCCGCATGTCCTCCACTTCCAGGCCAAAGACCTGATGATCGACCGCGACGGGCTCTATGAGCGGGGCATCATGTCGATGGGCATAGGCTGGCAGGTCCCGCGCATCCCGGGGCTCGGCGAGGTCGACTGGTCCGTCGTCTTCTCGGAGCTCTACCGCCAGGGTTATGAGGGCGACTGCATCATCGAGCACGAGGACCGGCGGTTCGAGGGCACCGACGAAAAGGTCAAGCAGGGCTTCCTGATCGCCAGGGACGTCCTCCGGCCGTACGTGAAGTGAGCGACATGAGCCTGTCCATCGAGAACCTCACGGAACGTGACATCGCCAAGACGATCGACCACTCCCTGCTCCGGCCGGAGTTGGACGACGCGTTCGTGGAGGCGGGCTGCCGGCTCGCGTCGAAGTACGACGTCGCCTCCGTCTGCGTTCGTCCCGCCGACGTGCGCCGGGCGAAGGCGATCCTCGCCGGCACGGACGTGGCCGTCGGCACCACGATCGGCTTTCCGCACGGCAACCACACCACCGAGATAAAGGTCGCCGAGGCTGTGCGGGCGCTTGCCGACGGCGCCTCCGAACTCGACATGGTCATCCAGATCGGCGCCCTGAAGGCCGGTCGCGACGCCGACGTGGAGGCGGACATCCGCGCGGTCGTCGAGGTCGGGCATGCGGCCGGGGCGATCGTCAAGGTCATCTTCGAGAATGCCTACCTGACCGACGACGAGAAGATCCGGGCGTGCCACCTGACCGAGGCCGGCGGCGGCGACTTCGTCAAGACGAGTACCGGCTTCGCGCCTTCCGGCGCCACCATCGAGGACCTGAAGCTGATGCGGGCGAACACGTCGCCTCACATCCGGGTCAAGGCCGCGGGCGGGGTGAGGACGCTCGACGCCCTCCTCGAAGTCATGAACGTTGGCGTCACCAGGATCGGGGCGACCGCCACGGAGACGATCATCCTGGACTTCCGAGCCCGCAAGGCCGGGCTGGCCGCGGCGGGCAAGGGAACGCTGGGCGGCGGCTACTGATCCCGCGCTGAGGTTCCGGGACCGCCCGCCCCAGGAGCAAGGGAGAGGCTGATGGACTTCACGATTCGCGAGGCGGGGCGTGACGACTGGCAGGACGCCGGCCGCATCTGCTATGACGCCTTCGCAACGGTGTCGGGCGCGCACGGTTTCCCGCCCGACTTCCCGTCGGTCGAGGCCGCGGCGTTGCCGCTCAAGTGGATGATCGAGCACCCCAGCTTCTACGGGGCGGTGGCGGTGCGGAGCGGCAAGGTGATCGGATCCATCTTCATGGACGAGCGGTCGGCCGTGTCCGCGATCGGGCCGATAACCGTGGAACCCGGCGAGCAGAACTCCGGCGTAGGCAAGGCCTTGATGCTCGCTGCCATGGATAGGGCCGGCGGGCGCGGGGTCTTGGGCGTGCGCCTGTTACAGCTGGCCTTCCATAACCGTTCCCTGAGCCTGTACGCGAAGCTCGGCTTCAACGTCCGCGGCTCGTACGCGGCGATGTACGGCGATCCGATCCACGAGAAGATCCCCGGATACGAGGTGCGGGCGGCCACGCCCGCCGACGAGGCCGCCTGCAACGCGCTCTGCCGGCGCGTCCACGGCCACGACCGGCTCGGTGAGGTCCGCGAGGCGATCGAGGCCGGAACGGCCAGGGTCGTCGAGCGGCTCGGCCGGATCACTGGCTACACCACGAAGATCAACTACTTCGCCCACTCGGTGGCTGAAACCAACGACGACCTAGTGGCCCTGATCTGCGAGGCCGAGGACTTCGGCTCGCCCGGATTCCTCGTCCCCCTGGCCAACGCCGACCTGTTCCGCTGGGCACTCGGCCACGGCCTCAAGGTCTACTTCGTGGCGCAGCTCATGTCGACCGGCATCTACCAGGAACCGGCCGGGGCATATCTGCCGTCGGTCGGGTACTGAGCCGGACGGGCAGGGCTCTTCATCGCGGTCAGGCCGGAGGCTCGATCCGCGGCAGGCTCGCTGCCGCAACGGCCTGACCGTGGCGCTTGTCTCGCTCCGACACTTCGTGGAACGTCACCGGCCTTTCGGCGCCCTCCGCCGCCAGAACCTCCCGGGCCCGGGTCTGGATGATCTCGCCGCCGTTGCCTGTTATCACTCGCCCGAGCAGTAGAACGTGCTCGAAGTCGTAGAAGTCGGCGTATTCGAGCAGGGCGTATCCGAAATGGGTCCCGATCGTCTCGTACACGCTGGCCGCGTGCTCGTCACCGGCCGCCATCAGGTCCTGGAGGGCCACGAGCTGTTCCGGCAGAGGCATCGCGCCCTTCGTCTCGATGCCGGCGGCGGGCAGGAGTCGCGGCAGGCACTGCTGTGAGAAGTAGCTGGCGCCGCAGCCCCGGTCGCCCGACCATTCATCGATCGGAGCGTCGGGCGCGTAGTCGATCGGGGTGAACGCCAGCTCGTTCAGCCAGGCCGTCAAACCGCCATCGCGCCCAACATAGCCCGCCGCCTCGCTCGATCCCATGGCGATGCCGAGCAGACCGCCGACTCCGGCGACCATCGCCCCTGCCAGGGCCGTCACGTCGCCGTCGTTGGCGACCGCGAACGGAACCCCGCCCCAGGCGGCGCGGATGTCGCGAAACAGGCTGTGAACGAGATAGAACTGGTCCGGCGGGACGGAGCGGAACAACGAGGCGCTCCTGGCCTCGTTGTCGACGTAGACACCGGCGGCGCTGCCGCCGATGGCGTCCACGCGGGGCAAGTGCTCCGCCGCTCGCCGGAGAGAGTCCATGATCTGTTCGAAATGCCATTTTGGATCGGTCTGCTGCGAGGGGTCCCACAGGATCTCCTCGCTGAAGACGACGTTGCCGTCTATCAGGGCGGCCGCTTTACGGTCGCTTGCTCCCAGATCGAACCCGATCCGGCAACCCTTCAGGTCGCCGCCCAGCGAGACGCTGGCTTCTCGAGACGCGGGGAAGACGGCTCGAGGGGCCTTGACGACCTCCAGCGGCGAGTCGTACACACGTCTCATCATCTCGGCGTCGAACCGGCCAGCCGCGACATCCGAATAGTGACCGCGGAGCGCAGTGACGAGATCGTCCGGCCCGTCGACCCAGATCCTGCAGCCGCCGCGAGCCCAGAGCATCGTCTTGGTCAGGCGCTCGCAGAGGACGTGGCCGGCCGGACGCGCCGGGTCGCCCTCGGGGAATACCCAGGTCTCTCGAACATAGACCGAGGCCCCGGGCTGCTCCACGGCAACCGATACCGGGAGGCTTCGCCGCGAGCGCCCGGCCACATCCGCCAGCTTCCGGCGCGCCAGCACGGCCGGTTTGAAGCCGGGGTCCAGCGGCGGAGAAAGGCGGCCCTGGACCAGGAAGCCATCGAGTGGGTCCAACAAAGACCGACCCGCCCTCACTCTGCCGGGCTCGCCGCAGCCGAATCTTCGTCCCAGAGGTAGGCGATGGAGCCGCCCGCTATCGTGGCCTTCACCTGCCAGTCCTGGTCCACGATCGTCAGATCGGCAACGCGGCCGACTTCCACGCGGCCGTGGGTGCCGTCGAGGCCGAGCGCGCGCGCGGGATTGAGCGTCGCCAGCCGGACCGCGATCGCGGGCTCGAGCCCGACCTGCTCGACGAGGTTGCGTAGCGCCAGGTTGAGCGGCAGGAGAGAGCCCGTCAGGGTCCCGTCGAGCAGGAAGCCCAGGATCCCATCCGAGATGTACTCGCGGCCGGCCACGATATAGCGGCCCGGCGGCATGCCCAGGCCCGCCAGCGCGTCCGTGATCAGGACCAGCTCGTCGGGCGCCTTGATCCGAGCCACCATGCGGATCGTCTCGAAGGCGACGTGCTTGCCGTCGCCGATGAATCCCGCCGTGAGGCCGCTCGAGAGCGCGTAGCCGACCACGCCTGGGTCGCGGTGGCGGAGCGGACGCATGCCGTTGAAGAGGTGGGTGACCATCGTCGCTCCGGCATCTGCCGCGGCCGCCGCCTGCTCCCAGGTGGCATCGGTGTGGCCCATCGAGACGCGGACGCCGCGCCCGACCAGGAACGAGACCAGTGGCAGCGCGTCCGGCAACTCCGGGGCGAGCGTGAACCAGCGGACGTCTCCCACCTCCAGCCACCGTCCGGCCTCCTCGATCGACGGGTGTCGGAGCAGGGCAGGGTCGTGGGCGCCCTTGTAGGCGTGGCTGAGGAACGGCCCCTCGATGTGGGCCCCGAGGACTCGGGCTTCGCCGGCGACCGGTGAACGGCGCAGGTTGGCGAGAGCCGGCTCGTACACGTCCAGCGCCGATGTGACGATCGTCGGCACGAAGGCGGTCACACCGAATTGGGGCAGCCGCCGGCAGATCGAATGCATGTCCGCCGCCGGATCCGAGAAGTCGTAGCCGAAGGCGCCGTTGATCTGCATGTCGATAAGGCCCGGCAGGATGCGCGCGCCGGCTCCCCCGAGCGAGCCCGGGGGCGGCTCGTCGGCCGGCTCGATGGCGACGACCCTGCCGTCATCAACCGTGACTGTTCGGAGCCCGCGGTCGTCGGGGGCGTAGAGGTGGCCGAAGATCTGAGTCATAAGGTCAACGTCACTTTCGACAGGTTGCGCGGCGCCTCGGTGTCCAGGCCGCGCGCCCGCGCGAGATGATAGGCAAATAGTTGAGCGGGAAGGATCGCGACGAGCGGGGAAAGCCACTCGGGAACGTTCGGCAGCGAGACGCCGTCACCGAGGCCACATACGGTCGGGTCGTCGGACATCACGAGGAGACGGGCACCGACCTCGCCCAGACGCTCGAGCAGCTCGGCCATGCCTGCGAGGGCTGGTCCCGTTGTCGCCACTCCGAGGACCGAGAAGCCCGGGTGGACGAGCGCGATCGGACCGTGCTGGAAATCCGCGGCCGAGTACGGATCGGCGAGAACGTAGGCCAGCTCCTTCAGCTTGAGCGCCCACTCCCGGGCCGTGGCGTACTGGAAGCCCCTCGCGAGCACGGCGCACATGCTGTCGCCGGCGCGCTCCTGAGCGAGCTTCGCCACCCGCTCCTCGACCAACAGCGCGGCTTCCAGCGCGGCCGGCAGGGCCCGCAACTCGTCCTCGGAGGCGGCGTCGTCCGACAGTGCCGCGGACAGCATGGCGAGAACGGCGATTTCGGCGACGTAGGTCTTGGTGGCGGCGACGGCTCGCTCCGGTCCGGCACCGAGCTCAACCAGATGCTCGGCGGCCGAAGCCAGCTCGGACGCTGGATCGTTGGTGATGGCGGCCGTCACCGCCCCCTTGCGGCGGGCTTCGTCAATCACGCCGACCACGTCGGGTGAACGACCGGATTGAGAGATGCCGATCACCAGTGCGTTTCGCAGGCGGGGCGGCGAACCGTACAGCGACATCAGGGAGGGCGCGGCCGGCGCCACCAGGAGTCCGTTGCGGGCACCCAGGATGTACTGGCCGTACAAGGCGGCGTGATCCGAGGTACCGCGCGCGGCGATCACCACGAGATCGATGTCGCGCCGAGAAACCTCGCGTGCCAGTGCCCGGATCGGCCCCGAGGCGGCCTTCAGTAGCGCCCCGACGATGGCCGGGCTTTCCCCCAACTCAGAGCGCATGCTCATCGGGCCGCTCCGTCCAGTTCGGTCCCGTCAAGCCTCCAACGTAACGCGGGTGTAGGCGGCCGCGACGATGACGATGATCGACCCGAAGACGATCTGCCGGGTGGGCTCGGGCAGTCCGAGCACCGTCAGCAGAGCCGTCAGCACGGTCAAGATGAGCGCCCCGACGATGGTTCCGGAGAACCCGCCCCGGCCGCCCATGATCGAGGTTCCCCCGATTACGGCCGCTGCTATGGAGGGCAGCAGATATGGGTCGGCAAGCGACACGCTGGCCGTGTTGGTGAAGCCGGAGATGACAAGCCCGGCGATAGCCGCAAGCAGGGCCGAGAGGACGTACAGGGCGATCAGGACCTGCCAGGAACGGGCGCCCGACAAGCGTGCCGCGACCGGGTTGTCGCCGATCGCGAACAGCAGCCGGCCGAACCCGGTCCGCCTCAAGCCCAGCAGGATCAAGAGCGTGAGCGGCACGAAGACCAGGAGGCTGTACGGGATGACATCGAGAAGGGTGCCGCTGCCGAGCCACCTCAGCTCTGTCGGCACCCCGGCGCCCGTCTGAACCATCTGCAGCTGCCAGACGTTCGCGAAGCCGAGGACCACGAAGCTCATGGCCAGGGTCATGATCAGCGGGTGTACGCGGAACACGCCGACGCCGACGCCAGTAACAAGGCCGGCGAGCGCCGCGGCTGCGAGCGCCACGATCGCGCCCTGAACCCAGCCTCCGGGGCTGTGGACGAACGTGGCGGTTACGAACCCGGCCATCGAAGCCACCGTCGCGACGGACAGGTCGATCCCGCCCGTCAGCATGGTCAGCGTCTGGCAGCCGCCAAGGATGGCCAGCGGCACGGAGGCGCGCATGATCACGCCGAACCAGGGCAGGGTGACGATGCCCGGATTGGCGATCTGGATGGTGACCACCAGGACGAGAAGCAGGCCGATCAGTGGGATCAGAGGCCGGTCTCGGAAGAGATTGCGCCAGACGGCCGTATCCAGCCGCCGGTTGGCTCGCGCGGCCGCGGTCATGCCCGGTTCCTTCGCATGAGGGCGAAGCTACCGACCATCACCACTCCGACGAGGATCAGGCCTTGAGCGACGTAGGCATAGTTGGTGTCGATGTTCAGGAAGGTCATGTCCGTCCGGATCATTTGCAGGACCACTACGGCGACGATGGGGCCGAAGAGGCCGCCCCGTCCGCCGGCCAGGCTCACACCGCCGAGGACCACGGCCGCCACGCTCATCAGCGTGTACGGTCCCGGGACCGGCGTCCCGATCCCCGTGCTTGCCGTCAGCGAAAGGCCCGCGAGCGCCGAGTACAGTCCGGTCAGGGCGTAGGCGTAGAACTTGGTCCGGCCGACCGGAACGCCACAACGGAATGCCGCCAGGCTGTTGCTGCCTATCGCATAAAGCGACAGGCCCAGCCTGGAGCGCGCGATCGGGATCCAAATGACGGCCACCACGACTATCAAGACGATCGCCGACTTCGGGATCCAGTCGCTGATAACCGATCCCAGGACAAGGTTCTTGAGCCAATCTGTAGCGGCGCCCCCCGGGGCCGCCCTCACCAGCAGGGCGCAGCCTGCCCACACGAATGACATCGCCAGAGTGACAACGATGTCAGGCACCTTCGTGAGGACTACGAGGGCGCCGTTGACGGCTCCGAGTATCAGGCCGAGGACCAGCACGCCGAGGACCACCGCGACGCCAAACTCCTCGCTCTGGCCCTTCATCATGGAGGCGCAGACGACGCTGGTAAGCGCCATCATCGATCCGATCGAAAGGTCTATCCCGCCGCTCATGACGACTACGGCCTGGGCGACCGCAGCCAGCGCGAGCGGAAGCACGCCGATCGCCAGGCCCTGTACGCCGCTCGCGTCGTAGCTCGACTGGATGAGCTTCGTGTAGATGAGGAGGAGGGCGAGGAACCCGACGAGGCCTAGTGTCCATGCGTTTCGGCGCGCCCACGGCGCGACCACGTCGATAGTCCCGCGGCGAGCGACGAGTGGAGCTGCGGTCACTGAGGCACCTCCGGGCTCGAGCCAGTGGCGGTCCTGGCCCCTGCAGCGGCCGAGGGTGCGCCAAGCATCGCCGCGACCACCTCGGGCACCGCGGCATCGGAGTGGAGGTTGTACGCCGCGCGCAGGAGCGTGGGCTCGTCCCCCTCCGCGGCGCTGATCTCGCCGACCACGCGGCCGCCGAAGATCACTATCGCCCGGTCGCACACGAGCTGGACCTCCTTCAGCTCCGAGGTGTAGAGCAGGATGGCGGCGCCGGCCTCGGCCATGTCCCGGAGCAGCCTGTAGATCTGGGTCTTGGTGCGGATGTCAATCCCGCGGGTCGGGTCGAAGCACAGCATGGTCCGGACCCCGCCCGCGACCCATCGCGCGATGGTGACCTTCTGCTGGTTGCCGCCGGAGAGGCGGCGCACCTCGCCGCCGGCGCGGGCGTCGATCTGAAGCGTGGCGACGGCGCCGTCGACCTTCTCGCGCTCGCCGCCGAGGTCGATCAGACCCCAGCGGCGGAGACGCGTGGAGAACGGCAAAGCGATGTTCTCGCGGATCGAGCGCTGCATCAGGAGTGCCTCGGCTCGGTCGGCAGCGACGTATACGAGACCGGCGCGGATCGCGTCGGCAGGGTGCCGGAAGGAGGCGTGCTTGCCGTCCACGAGGAGCTCGCCGCCCCTCGGACGCTCCGAGCCGGCCAGGATGTCGAACAGCTCGTCCTGCCCCTGACCCTCCAGGGCCACCACGCCGAGCACCTCGCCCGGGTACAGGTCGAATGAGGCGTCGTGGAGCCTGGTGCCTGATGCCAGCGAGCGGGCCGAGATGCGCGGTGTCGCCGAGCGCTTCCCAGGTCCGGGACCGGCAACGTCGGTGCTCCGCGCCGAGAGGCCTTCGACCTTCTGGCCGAGCATCAGCTCGACGATCTTCTCCTCGGAGCCGGCGGTCACGTCGACCACGCCGACGGTCTCGCCCTCGCGCAGAACGGTCGCCCGGTTGCAGATGGCGGCGATCTCGATCAGGCGATGCGAGATGAAGATGACCGACCGGTCGCTGCCGCGCTGGCCGCCGAGTACCTCGAGGACCCGCTCGGTGAGGTTCGCCGGCAGCGCGGCGGTCATCTCGTCGAGCATGAGGACGTCGGGCTCGATCGCGAGCGCGCGGGCGAGATCGATGATTCTGAGTGTGGCCAGCGGCAGCCGCCGGGCCAGGCTCGAAAGCGCCAGGTCCGGAAGGCCCAGCTCCCCGAGCCAATGGCGGAAGGGCTCCAGCGGTGTCTCGGTCAGGCGCAGGTTGGCCCGGATGTCGAGGTCCGGGATCAGGGACGGCTCCTGGTACACGGACATCAGGCCGCCTCGGCGCGCCTCGGCCGGCGAGTGGGCTGTTCGTTCCCTTCCCCGGACCACGATCCGCCCGGCGTCGGGACGGACCACGCCGGTCAGGATCTTGACGAAGGTGCTTTTGCCGGCGCCATTCGCCCCGAGCAGTGCGTGCACCTCTCCCGGGCGCACCGCCAGCGACGCCGATTTCAGCGCCACGACGGCACCGTAGTTCTTTGATACTCCGGTTGCCTCGAGAAGCAGGTCTGCGTTGACGGTCATCGTTCCCCTAGTTGTCGGAAGGGGACGCCGGCGGAGCCGGCATCCCCTTCCGCGCTAGTAATGCACCGGTTAGGCTACGCGCCCTTGCAGGTCGAGGGAACCGTGTTCGGGTCGTACGTGGTCCAATCCTTGATGGAGAGGGCCAGCGGCCACAGCGGATCGAGACCTGGAACCGACTGCCAGGCCTTGAGATCGGTCTTGCCCTGGTCGGTGGTGTTGTCGAGGATCGCGGGGTCGAGCAGGACGGTGTTCGGCCGACCTGCGCCGGCGGACTGCGCGATGGTCTCGCCCTTGAGGAGCTTGAGGGCCATCGTGATGCCCGCGCCGCCGACGGCAGCCGTGTTGGATACGGCCGCGCCCTTGAGGCCCGGGAAGCCGGTCGGATCGAGTAGCTGAGTGACGAAGCCGCCGATGTCGGCATCGGCGATCGGCACGAACGGCTTGTTGGCCGCCTTGATCGCGTCGACGATCTGCTTGCCCATGCCCGAGGCCCAGATACCCTGGATCTTGTCGTACTGGCCGCTCGAGATGAAGTCGTTGGTCAGGTTCGTCGTGGTCGCCGGATCCCAGCCGGTGAACACGCCCGAGTTGCTCGGGACGACCTTGATGTTCGGGTACTCCTTCAGAATGTTCTGGAATCCGATGTCGCGGTCGGAGTCGGCCGGGTGACCGGCGAGGCCGCGGGTGTACCAGACGGTGCCGGTGCCGCCCATCTGATCGAACAGCCACTTGGCGCCGAGCTCCGCGTACTTCACCTGGTTGTTGTACAGGTTCCACGTGTTCGGGTCGGTGACGTAGGCATCAACCGAAACGGTGACGATTCCCTTTGCATGCGCCTCGGCGAGTGCCGGGTTGAGGGCATCGGGGTCGTTCGGGTTGAAGACGATGGCGTTGACGCCCTTCGCGATCAGGTCGCGAATGTCGGAGAGCTGGCCGGCAGCGTCAGTGTTGCGGTGGATCACCGTCAGGTTGCTGATGCTGTCGGAGTACACCTTGGCCTGCGCCTTGGCGGTGCAAACTTGCTCCTCGCGGAAACCGTTGCCGACGCCGCCGCCGTTCGAGTAGCCGATAGTAAATGTCGAGGAGCCCGGCGCAGTGGTTGCGTTGCTCGACGAGCACCCGGCGACGATGGCCGCGACGGCTGCCAGCGCGCCCAGAGTTCTCACCATTCCGTTTCGATTCATGAACGGAACCTCCCTACGATTACCGCGGACTCCATGCTGGAGTTCGCGTCGGGCCATTGATCGCGCAATCAGTTGGGCAGTAGGCTCGTATCCTCCTCCCGCCGAGGCGGTGCGTCCTCGGCGCTAGCTCGCCGCCTGGTCGGCGTGCACCATTCCTCCGATGTAGCTGCTCGCGCCAGGTCGTCCCACGGGCGTGCGGGTTCCCGATGGGATGCTGTAGTGCCGCCGGTAGTCGGCCGGGGACATGCGCGTGTAGCGGTTGAACACCTTGTAGAACTGGTAGATGTTGGTGTAGCCGACGGCGGAGGCGATCTCGCAGATGCTCGCCCCGGTCTCGAGCAGCATCCGCTTGGCCTCGGCCAGCCTCAGCCTGGTCACGTACTCCTTGAAGCCGACCGTGGTCGCGTCCTTGAACAGGTGGCGGGTTCGCGAGGCACTCAGATGCATCGTCGCGGCGATCTGGTCGAGAGTGATCGCTTCACGAAAATGGTCGGCGACGTAGGCGAGGGCTGGGCTCAGCTGGCGCTGTATGTCGGCCGTGAGGTCCGCGGGTATCGCTTCCTGCCCGCGGCGCTTGATCACGACGCCGAGGAATCGGCGCAGGTTCGCGTCTATGAGATACCTGTCGGACCGGTTCGCGCCCTCGGCCGCGGTCTTGAGATCGAACATGATCGGCCGAAGCTCGCTCGCCAGCGCCGAGTCGTGCCGGATGCGCCGCGACCCATTGCCGCCTTGCGTGAAAGCGCCCAAGTAGGCGGAGTCGAATGGGCGGCATCCCGGAGCCGCGATGAACTCGGGCAGGAAGAGGGCCAGGAGGAGCCGAAGATGGACGCCGGGATCGGCTACTGCGACGTGCGCCTCGCAGTTGTCGATCAGGAAGACGTCGCCCGGCTCGATCGGATCCGCTCGCTGGCCGAACTTGAATTGGCCGCGACCCTCGAGGCAAACCGCGACCTCGAGGTAGTCGTGCGAGTGCATCTGGTCGTCGTGTGCGGTCTCGTACTCCAGCACACGGAGAGGGAACTCCGGCTCAAGGTCGTACCGCCAGAAGAAGACGGCCAAGCGACGCTCCTGCTTTGAATCCCATCGATCGACGGGCCGTCGATCGCAGCGCCAAACCCCCAGCTGCCCAAGTCCTGACCTCACGATAATCGATAATCGAGAGGAGTACAAGGCGGCCCGGATGCGGCCGTGCGGGTGCCAGCCGTTACTGCCAATCGTGCGGCCGGATATGTCATTGCCCGGTCAGCCGCGCCGCCCGACACTGCTTTCCAACGAAGTGGTGGATGCCGCGCGCCGCGTCCCTCGCTCATGTCCTGGGACCGCGAGGCAGACGTCCATTCGGACGCGAGGCAGGTAGCACATGTCTTTCCCGCATCTGTTCAGCCCGATCCAGCTCGGCAACTTCGAGCTCGCCAATCGCGTTGTCCATGTTCCGACGGACATCAGCTCGTCCCATGCGGACGGTGAGGTGAGCGAGCGAGACATCGCCCACCACGGTGACATCGCCAGGGGCGGGGCGGGTTTCATCATCGTCGGCGCGACGACGCCCGACATGAAGACCGGCCGGCCAACGGTCACCTGCCTGGTCGCCGACGGCGACAACTACGTACCGGGTCTGGCTCGCCTCGCCGAAGCCATGCACCGCTACGGCGCGAAGTGCGCGGTGCAGCTCCAGCATCCCGGTCGCCAGTGCGCGATCCCGCGCTATAACACCCTCGGCGCGACCGACCGGGTGCTCAAGCTGCCGTGGTCGGCCGGCCACGAGATCATCTACGAGAACGCCGAGGAGAAGGGCAAAGAGATCCGGGCCGCATCGGTCTCCGAGATTCTCGAACTCGTCGATCTTTTCAGCGAGGCCGCCTGGCGGGTCAAGCAGGCCGGCTTTGACGCGGTCGAGTTGCATGCGGCCCACGGCTACCTGCTGTCCGAGTTCATGAGCCCGCTGCTCAACATGCGCTCCGACCGGTTCGGCGGAAGTCTCGAGAACCGGATGCGGTTCCCGCTGGCGGTCGTGGATTCGATCCAGAAGAAGTGCGGCAAGACCTTCCCGGTGCTGGTCCGCTACTCCTTCGAGGAATGGTGCGACGGCGGCCGGGGTCTCGACGAGGGCGTCGAGATCGCCCGGATGCTGGAGAGTGCCGGCTGCGCCGCGGTCGACTTGTCGCAGGGGATTCAGGAGAGTCCCGGAGCCGGCTTTGACCCGATGCAGTACCCCCAGGGCTGGGCGACCTACGCGGCCGAGGCCGTCAAGAAAGTGGTCCGGATCCCCGTCATAACAAGCCACTCGCTTCGCGAACCCGACTACTGTGAGCAGATCATCGCCGAAGGCAAAACAGAACCTCGTCGGCCTATCGCGCCAGATGCTGGCCGATCCTTACTGGCCGCTGAAGGCTCAGTACGGTCGTGTCCGCTCGATCCGGAAGTGCATCTCGTGCCTTGGCGGTTGCTGGCAGGAATCGCTCATGGCCAAACACGAGATCGCCTGCTCGATCAATCCGGGCTGCGGCAACCCGGCCTTCTCCGAGATGAAACCCTCCCCGCGGCCGGTCAAGGTCGCCGTCGTCGGCGGCGGCCCCGCCGGCATGGAAGCTGCGCGAGTCGCCACCGAGCGCGGCCACCTGGTCACCTTGTTCGAGCACAACGCAGAACTCGGCGGCGCGATGCTCTACGTCTGTCTGGTGCCCGGCAAGGAGAAGATGCGCTGGTACCTCGACTGGATCAGGGACCAGTTGATCGACCTGCACGTTGACATCCGCCTCAACCACATGCCGACCGTGGAGGAGCTGCGGGCCTTCGACATCGTCGTGAACGCGACCGGCGCGGTCTCCTACATCCCGGAGGTGATCGGCAGAGGCGAGGACGTGATCCCCTTCGAAGAGGCGATGGCCTGTCCGAAGATCTCCTGCGAATGCCATCCGGGGGCCCGCAAGCTCCACAAGCTCGGCGAGCGAGTGTTGGTCTGGGGGGATCACTACGCGGCCGTCGACACCATCGCTTTCCTGGCCGCTCACGGCAAGGACGTGACCGTCGTGACCGAGAACCGCGAGTTCGCCGCCGAGGTCGAGGTCATCCACATGTACGTCGCCCGCAAGCGCTACGCCCAGGGCGACGCCGAGGTCCTCCAGTCGCCCCCGTACAAGCACCCCGTCCGCATCCTCACCGAGACGACCGTCCGCGAGATCCGAGAGGGCGAGGTCGTTCTCGAAGATCGCAACTTCCAGCGGACGACCATCGCGATCGACAGTATCGTCGGATGCCATACCCGGCCGAAGGTCGACCTGTTCGAAGAGCTTCTCGCGGCTGGGATTCACGTTCTCAACGTCGGAGACTCCGTGCGGCCGCGAAACCTCTATTTCGCGGTGAAGGAAGGCGCCGGCATCGGCCTGGCCGTCGACGAGCATTTGCTGTTCAATCCGAACCATTCGATCGTCAACGACCTGCCCCTCGACGTGCTCGGCCAACTGACGCGGCCCGATGGGCCGGCCTATTCTCGCAAGCACATGGTGGCCCTCGCGGAGGAGCGCACCGGCAAGGCCGTCCGACCCTAGCGCCACCCGGCCCGCGACGTATCCTCTGCAACAGGCCCGTCCTGGAGGTGCCAGCCCAGATGAATGCGACCGTCCGGCCAGATCTGCCCGGGCCTTCGGCAGTCCGCGTCGGCCTGGTCGGAGCGGGCTTCATGGGCGAGGCGCACGCTGCCGCCTGGCGGTCGCTGGGCGTTGCGTCTCTTGCCATCCATGACAGCGTCCCCGCGGCCGCCGAACGCCTCGCCGCCCGGTTCGGGGCGACGGCGGCACCGTCCCTGGGAGACCTGTTCCAGGGCTCCGACGTTGTGGACGTTTGCACGCCGACCCATCTGCACCGGCAGGTCGTCGAGGCTGCGGCTGCGGCCCTGCGGCCGGTAATCTGTGAGAAACCGCTCGCCCGGACGGTCGAGGATGGCGAGGCGATGACCTCGGCCTGCCGGGCCGCCGGCGTCCCCCTATTCGTGGCCCATGTGGTCCGCTACATCAACGAGTACGTGGCGGCCCGGCAGGCTGTTGAGGCGGGCCGCGTGGGGCGGCTTGCCGTCGTCCGCCTCCGCCGGGAATTGTCGCGGCCAAAGAAGCCCGCGGACCACTGGTTCTTCGATCCGGACAAATCCGGCGGCGTGATGATGGACCTGCTCGTCCACGACTACGACTACGCTCGCTACCTGGCCGGCGACGTAGAGTCGGTCTGGGCCAGAACCGTGCGCGACGCCAGCGGAGCCGACGTCGACTACGGCTTCGCCGTCCTGCGCCACGTATCCGGGGCGATAACCCACGTCTCTGGTGGCTGGGTCTATCCCTCGCCGGTGTTCCGGACCGGCTTCGAAGTCGCCGGCGACGGCGGCCTGATCCAGTACGAGTCGACCGACTCGATCGCCGTTACGCCGTACCTGGTCGGCGAACGCGAGGCGGGAGAGGCGAGCACGGGGCTGCCGGACAGCCCGGTCGCAGAGAATCCGTGGGCCCTCGAGCTGGCCGACTTCGTCGCGTCGATCCAGGGCGGTGGGCCGCCCCGCGTGACGGCGGAGGACGGGCTCGAGGCGGTGAGGATCGCCACGGCGGTGATCGATTCGGCACGGACCGGCCGTCCCGTGAGGCTCCATCCGGCTGTGGCCGAGAGGTCTCGATGAACGCCAGGCTATCGATCGGGCTCACCTCGGCTGCCCACGTCCACGCCGACACCTACGCGGACCTCCTGCGCTCGATGCCCGACGTTGACCTGCTCGGCGTCGCCGACGCGGACGCCGAGCGTGGCCGGGACTTCGCGGAGGGCCACTCGATCCGGTTCCTGGGCGAGCTTCCAGCGTTGCTCGCGCTGCGCCCCGACGCGGTCGTTGTCACATCGGAGAACGCGAACCACCGCTGGGAAGTCGAGGCGGCAGCCGCAGGCGGTGCCCATGTCCTGTGTGAGAAGCCGCTGGCAACCACAGTGGAGGACGCCCGCGCCATCGTCGACTCTTGCGCCCAGGCCGGCGTCACGCTGATGACCGCTTTCCCGATGCGGTTTTCTCCGCCTATGGCGAAGGTGGCCGCCTCGCTGGCCGCCTCCGAAATCGGGCCCGTCCGGGCAGTCTCGGCCGTCAACCAGGGCCATATCCCCACGCTGTATCGGGCCTGGTTCGGCGATCGTGACCTTGCCGGCGGCGGTGCCATAACCGACCACACCGTCCACGTCCTGGACCTGCTTCGATGGCTGCTCCGAGCCGAGCCGGCCGAGGTCTGGGCCACGGCCAACCACATCCTCCACGCCGGCCGCACCGACGTGGAGACGGGCGCGATCGTCGCCGTCACCTTCGACGACGGGACGATCGCCACGATCGACTGCAGCTGGAGCCGACCGGACAACTACCCGACCTGGGGTGGGCTCGGCCTGGAGATCATCGGGGAGCGCGGCGTTCTCGACGTCGACGCGTTCCGGCAGCGGTTCACCGTTTTCGACGCGCGGGAGCCCGGTCCGAGCTGGGCCTTCTGGGGAAGCGACCCAGACCGGGCGATGATCCAAGCATTTGTGGAAGCCGTTCGGGACGGCACCGAGCCACCGGTCACCGGACTGGATGGATTGCGGGCCGTGGAAGTGGTGCAGGCTGCGTACAGATCGCTCGACCTCGGCGAGCCGGTGCCGGTCGGCAGCGTACGGCCATGAAGCCGGGCAGGGACGCGGGTTCGGTGCGATGAGCCTGGCCAGACTCGACGGCATAGATCCGGGCCGCATTGGCGTGTTCGCCGGTCCGCTCAACGGCCAGCCCGCGTCGGTCCAGCGCGAGTTCGTGCGAGAGATGGAGCGACTCGGCTACGGCAGTCTCTGGTACGGTGAGTCGCTGGCACGAGAGGCTTTCGGGCAGGGCGCGATATACCTGGCCGCGACGGAGCGGCTGGTGATCGCCAGCGGGATCGCCAACATCTGGGCCCGTGACGCGGCGGCAATGGCCAACGGCGGCCGGACCCTCGCCGAAGCGTGGCCCGGGCGGTTCATCCTCGGCATCGGCGTCAGCCACTCCCCGAGCGTTCGGATGCGCGGTCACGAGTACGCACGACCATACTCGGCCATGCACGAATACGTCGACGCGATGGCCGGATCGCCGTGGCGTGGGCCCGCGGCGGAGATGCCGCCGATCGTCCTGGCTGCTCTAGGGCCCCGGATGGTCGGGCTTGCCGGCGATCGGACCGCGGGAGCCTACACGTACTTCACGACATCGGCGCACGTTCGCCAGGTCAGGGGCATTCTCGGGCCGGAGCCGTTCCTGGCTGCCGACCTGCCAGTCGTCCTGGCCCCCGATCTGGCCAGTGCCCGGGCGATCGGCGACCGTCACCTGTCCTACTACCTGGGATCAGCCAACTATCGCAACAACCTTCTTCGTCTCGGCTGGCCCGAGTCGGAACTCGAGGAGCCCGGCTCGGACGAGCTGTTCCGGGCGATCGTGGCCTGGGGCGATCTCGACGGTATCGCCGCCGGCGTCCGCGATCGCTTCGAAGCCGGGGCCGACCAGGTCGTCCTCAATCTAGTCGCCGCGGACCCCTCGACGGCGCCGCTGGCGGAACTCCGACAGCTGGCCCCGCTCACTCGCCGAGGCTGAAGCCGCCGATCACGCCGGCCAAGTCGCGGTACATGCCCTTGCGCCAGGTATGGTCGAGCATGTCACCCATGCACACGTTCAGAAGCTCGGCGAATTCTGGGTCGAGGATGTGCAGGTCGCACACCAGCAGGTCGAGGTTCTGGTTCTCGCGATTGAACCGCTTCTGCAGAACGGACAGCATGACGCTGGCTCGCTCTGACCAACCCGGGTGGGCCGCGTCGGGTGACCAGGTGGGCCCGTCGCCGTTGCCTTTGGCCCAGCCTCGCTCCAGAGAGGCCGTCTCTTCGCTCTGGTCGTAAGCAGACCAGCCTCGCATCGGCATGACGAATACCGTCGGTCCGCGAGTATCGTTGAGTCTCCTCGCGATCTCCCGTGAGATCTGCTCGACCTCCTCCAGGGTGAGAAGCAGGATGGTCACGGAGTCGTTGTGCTGATAGGGCAGCCCGGTGCCGCGGTGGGACGGGCGCCGCGCATGCCTGGTCTCGTCGAGGTACCGCGCCGGAACGCTGTGGAGCGGCCCAAGGGCCGCCTGATCCAGACCGCCCGGGGCGACGACCTGAGGTATGCCCATGGCTGCCGCCGCGGTCATGCGCTCTCCTTCCCACGTCTTCGGCGTGCCGTAGACGCTGTGGAGCAGGTTGTTGGTCAGCTCGGCCGGCGTGACATCCATGAGCGCCTTGATCAAACCCGATCGGATCAAGTCTTCCATCGTGGCGCCCACACCTACGGCGTGGAAGACGCTCACTTCCCAGCCCCTCCTTTCCATGAACTCCGCACATCGCCGCACGGTCGGTGTCGTGGAGCCGTAGGACGTGATGGCGGCCAGGGGCTTCGAGCCGGGTGGAATGTCGGGGACCAGGGCCATGGCGACCACCGCCGCGGCCGCGTTTGCCACAGCCTTTCGAGTGACGACGTTGACGCCCTGTTCGGCGGTCGGGTTGACGATGTAGATGTCCTTGTTTCCGAGCCACATGCTGACGTCGCTCGATGCCATGTCGGTGAGCATCACCTTCGGCACACCGAATGGCAGCGCCCGCATGATTTGAGTCGCGGTGGTCGTCCCAACCGATCCCGCCCACGAGATGATGCCGTCGCACCTGCCGGCGGCCCGGAGTTCGAGGATCTTCGCGGCGCCGGCGTGCCCGACCAGGTCGATGGCCTTCGCGCGAGGCGCGGCGAAGACATCCTCGATTCGGGTGCCGTCGGTAGCCAGCACGTCCGCCAGGGATACGTCCGCCCAATCGACGGCGGCTCCCAAGCTGATGTCCATGATGATCGGCTCGCCGCCCTGTTCGGCAACCTGTTCGGCCAGGAACTTGATCTCGGCGCTCTTCGTGTTGCACATGCCGGCGCAGACGATCGCGGGCCTTCTCATTGCCTGCAGCACCCTCGCTTGCGTTCGATGTCGTCGTCCTGGCCGGGCCGATTCATCGGGCGGCAGGGTCTGTCAATTCTGCATGGTTTGGACGGCGACGATGTCGTCGCCTCACCGGCCGTCTCGTCCCGCAGCTATCGCCGGCCCTAGCGGGCCTGGGTCGGGCGGTGCCACGACGTACAATCGGGCACGCCGGGAGCGGTCGAAAGGCGCTCTGTTCGCGCCCGGATGGACCGATCTTGCCTGCGGTCCGCAGCCCCGTTGCACCCAGAGAGGTCGCCGTGAAGGAGCTTGTCGAGACCCTTACTGCCTGGCGGGCCGATGGCGCCGAAATCGGCCGGGCGGTTGTCGTCCGAACGTTCGGGTCCGCCCCACGGCCGGAGGGTGCGGTGTTGCTGGCTACGGCCGACGGCCGCATCGCCGGCTCGGTGAGCGGCGGCTGTGTCGAAGGGGCCGCGGCGGAGGAGATCCGGCTCGCCCGGGAAACCGGCCGCTCGCGCGTCGTGCGATATGGCATCAGCGACGAAGAGGCATGGGATGTGGGCCTTGCTTGCGGCGGAGTGATCGACGTGCTGATCGAGCCGGAGGTGGGGGAGCCCGTCGAGTCGGCGGCGCTGGCGGCGGCCGCCGCCGGGGCGACCCACGGACGCGTCGTCGTCACGCCCCTTCCGGTCGACTCGCCCGGAACCGCGGCCGGTCCCCATCCGCGGGGCGAAGGTGAGCCGTCGGCCCAGCAGTTGGTCGTCTGGGACGACGGGCGGCTCGAGGGCTCGCTGGGCAACCCTGAATCGAATGCCGAACTGGTCAGGCTGGCTCTCGGATCGCTAGCCCGCGGAACCTCGCGAACCGTTGAGTTGGGCGATCGCTCGATGTTCATCGAGGTCTTTCCGCCCCAGCCGAGGCTCATCGTCGTCGGCGCGGCCCAGATCGCGATTCCTCTCGTAACGATCGCGAAGGCGCTGGGGTTCGAGACGATCGTCGTAGACGTGCGGTCCGCCTTTGCCACTCGAGCGCGTTTTCCGGACGTCGATCGACTCATTGTCGGCTGGCCGGACGAGGTGGCCGAAACGATCGGCATGGGCCCGTCGGACGCGGTCGTGGTCTTGTCTCACGACGTCAAGATGGACGAGCCGGCGATCATCGCGGCTCTCGCCCGGGGCTGCCGGTATGTCGGAGCAATCGGCTCTCGCAAGAGGCAGGTCGACAGGCGAGAGCGGCTCGTCGCGGCCGGGGCACGCCGAGAGGATCTCGATCGGCTGCGAAGCCCGATCGGGCTTGACCTGGGTGGTCGCGCTCCCGCGGAGACGGCGCTCGCCATCATGGCCGAGGTCGTGGCCGAGCGCTACGACGGGACTGGCCGGGTGCTCCGAGACAAGGCCCAAGCCGAGGCCGTGCGGGCGTCGATGACGGTCGGCGCCGCGGCCGAGTCCGGCAGCTGATGGAGGCCGGTCGAGCCGCCGCGGTCGTTCTGGCCGCAGGCGCCTCGTCGCGGTTCGGTCGCCCCAAAGCACTTGCCCGGCTGTGGGGACGTCCGCTGCTCCAGCACGTCCTCGACTCGGTGGCCCAGGTCGGTGTCGCGGAGGTAGTAGTGGTCCTGGGCCGCGACGCCGAAACGATCGAGGCGGCGCTGGGCTGGCGGTCGGAGCGGCGCGTCCGCAATCCCAACCCGGGGGCCGGTCTCTCGAGTTCGCTCCGGGTCGGTCTCGACAGCGTGGGTCCGGCGCAGGAAGCGGCTCTGATTCTGCTTGGCGATCAGCCTCTAGTCAGAGTCGACGTCATCGGGCGGCTGTTGGCCGGCCTCGCCTCTCCGGCCCGGCCGATCGTGGTGCCGCGCTATCGGGAGGGCGGCGGCCCGAACCCGTTGCTCATACATCGCGCCGCCTGGCCGCTCGCGGGCGAGGCCCAGTCGGATCGGGGCCTCGGTTCGGTCCTGCGAAATCACAGCGACCTCGTCGTAGAGGTGGCCGTCGAAGGTTCCAACCCGGACATCGACACGCCCGACGAGTTGGCGAGCATGGAGGCCTCGCTCGACTCGCGCCGGTGACGTCGTTTCGGCCGGCACGGGCCGGCGGCCGAGTGGATAGACTTGGTCGGGCGGCGCGCCCTACGGGCAGTCCGCCGCCGTGCCCAAGAGACCGAGCGGAGCCGCGGTCCCGTCCGCTCCGGCGCAGCCAACCTCACGCTCGTTTGCCGAGCATCGATGGGAGACCCGACACGGACGACGGCCGTACAATTCCAATGGCTTCGGTTCCGAACCTGAGAGATGTGGGCGGCCTACCTGCCGCCGACGGCCGTTCAGTCAGAACCGGCCTGCTCTATCGCTCGAGCGCGCTCGACCACCTGATCGGTGCGGACGCGGCCGAGTTCAACCGTCTGGGGATCAGAACCATCTTCGACTTCCGAACGGAGCCAGAGCGAGCGGAGCGTCCCGATCGAGTTCCGCCGGGTGCGCGCCATGTCGTGGCCGACGTCCTGCTGGACATGACCGGGCGCACCCCGGGCCAGATCATGGAGGCGATGCGAGATCCAGGATCCGCGGGTCGGGAATTTGGCGACGGCAAAGGCAAGGCGATATTCGTCGACCAGTATCGCGACTTCGTCCGCCTCGACAGCGCGCGACGCGCCTTCGGCATGGCGTTCACGAGCGTGCTCGACATGCCCTCGAGGCCCGTTCTGATTCACTGCACCGGGGGCAAGGATCGCACCGGCTGGGCCGTGGCCGCGCTGCAGCTGTTTCTGGGGGTGCCGCCGGATCTGGTCATGGACGACTTCGTCGCCAGTAACCGATATCTGCGGCCGGGTTTCGAGACGTTGTTCGCGGACTTCGAGGCGCGCGGCGGCGATCCGGAGATCCTGGCGTCATTCCTATGGGTTCGCCCGGACTACCTGGAGGCGGCCCTCGACGAAGCGCGACGGCTGTACGGAACGATCGAGGGATACTTCGCCGATGGCATCGGCCTCGGCGATCCGACTCTCCGCGCCCTCAGGACGACGTTCCTGAGGGGCGCGTAGACATCTCCCGCGCAGGCAGGCCGGTCACCCGGCCTGAACCGCGGGGCACGACGATTCCTTTCTGTCGCGTGGACCCGCCGTCGGCTACGGCACGATCACGATCTTGATGGCGCCGCTCTTGGGATCGTTGAAGGTTGCGAGCGCTTGCTCGTACTCGCTGAGCGCGAAACGGTGCGTGATCATCTCCTTGACGCGCATCCGGCCTTGCTCGACCAGCGGCATCACGCGCCGCATCTCGCCTGCGCTGGCCCGGCAGCCGACGAGCTCGAGCTCGTCGAGCACGATCCTCTGCATGGCGATCTCGACGCCCTTGGTCGGGATTCCGACCGCCGCGCAACGCCCGCCGCGTCGAAGCATGCCCAGCGCCCACTGCACCGTCACCGGCACGCCGGCGCATTCCAGGACCACGTCGACACCAAGGCCGCCGGTCATGGCTCGGACGACTTCGACCGGATCGCCGGCACCGGGATCGATCGTCTCGAAGCCCAGCTGTGCCGCCTTGGCCCGACGCCCCTCATTGGGCTCGACGACGATGACGCGGGAGGCGCCGCGGATCAGCGCCGCGTCCCCGGACAGGAGGCCGATCGCGCCGCCGCCGGTGATCGCGACGGCGTCGCCGGGAGCCACGCCACCCCGGTTAGCCACATGCAGCGCGATCGAGGCCGGGTCGATGATCGCCGCGTCCTCGTAGGTGATGCCGTCCGGTAGCTTGAATATGGTCTTCACGCCCTGCACGACGTAGGTCGCGTCGGCGCCCTGGTAGTTGTGCCCGTACTGCTTGTGGAGTCCGGGCTTGCCGTAGTTCTCGCAGATGTTGTAGCGACCCTCGACGCACTTCTGGCAGAACCCGCAGGCGTCGTGAGAGGTCCCGGCGATGCGGTCGCCGATCTGCCAGCCGTACAGGTCGGCACCCGACCCGAGAGCGACGATCTCGCCGGCCCACTCATGCCCGGGAATGAATGGGAAACTCAGCGGCCAGAAGCCCGGGTAGTCGCCGCGGACGAGATGAGCGTCGGTGCCGCAAATGGAGACCGCGCGCACGCGCGCGAGAACCTCATTCGGACCCGGCTTTGGAGTGGCCACGTCCTGGATCTGAACCCGGTTGGGCTCGAGCACGACGAGGGCCTTCATGGTCGGGGACAGATCGAGCACGGAATCACTCCTCCCTAGATGACAGCGAGCGGGTCGATCATGGAACCCGTGGCGCCGCGGATCTTGACTGGCAGAGCCACGAAGAGGAACTCGTATGTCCGGTCCCGCGCGAGGGCTTCGAGGTCCAGGCTCTCCATGATGTGAATGCCGTTGTCTATGAGCAGAAGCGTGTGCACCGGTTGGGGATTACCGGTTGGGCCGGGGTCGGGAGCGGGTTGGACCTCATAGGTCTCGGTATCCGTGCCCGTGGCGACCACGCCACGCTCCAGCAGCCACTGGGCCGCAGATATGTCCGGTCCGGCGGTCTTGTGAGCGGCCATCTGTTCGGCATCCGGCCACAGTCCCATGTAGCCGGTTCGTATCAGGACGACGTCCCACGGCCGGACCGTTACACCTTGAGCCTCGCAAATTGCCTGCATCTCGGCCGCGTCGATGGGGGAGCCCTTCGGCAGGCAAGGGATGCCGCGATACCCGGGAGCATCGATGAGGATGCCGCGCGTGAAGAAAGGCGGCATCTTCGCGGCGTCGCCGTAGGTCGGCCCGAAGTCGGTAAGGTGGTCGTCGGCTTTGCCCCCGCCATACCAGTGCATGTCGTCGCCGACGGTCATGTGGGCCAGCGCGTCCATATGCGCCCCGGAATGCGAGGTCGCCATCACGTACTCGGCCATATAGCCCAAGCCCGCGTCGTTGACAGGTCCCCACGGCTTCGCGCCGGTCACTCGGATGCCGCGCGGCGTTCGGTAGTTGAGGACCTGGAACGGCGGATGGCCCGGAAACAGCGGCATGCCCGGATAGCGGATTGCCGCCAGCGAGTAGGTGCGACCCGTGCGAACCAGACCCGCGGCCTTGACCAGCTGCTCCGGCGGCATCTTGCCGATGAGCCCAACCTCGGACTTCTCCGTCATGGCTTCCTCCCGTCGGTCGACCGACCGTCCTGCTCAGCCAGCGCCCGCCAGACGCGCTCGGGCGAAAGAGGCAGGTCGCGGATTACGGCGCCGCTCGCGTCTCGGACGGCAGCCGCGACGGCCGGCGCGACGCACAGAAGCGCTCCCTCGCTCATTCCTTTCGAGCCGTAGGGTCCGGGACCGTCGCCGTTTTCGATGGTCTCGCTGTGCAGCTCGAGCGGCAGGTCCATGCTTGTCGGGATCCGATAGTCGATCGCGCCGAGGTTTCGGATCCGGCCTGTCTCGTCGAAGATGTAGTGCTCCATGAGCGTGTGGCCCAGGCCCTGGATCGCGGCGCCCTCGTCCTGCATCATGACCTGGAGAGGGTTCAGCGACTTGCCCACGTCGGAGACAGTTACGTGTTTCGCGATGGTGATGTCACCGGTCTCCCGGTCGACCTCGGCTTCCACGGCGGTGCAGTTGAACTCGAAGAATGCGGGCGCACCACCCAGTGGATGGTCGGGTTCGGCCTCCTTACGGGCCTCGCCGTTTCCGACCAGCTCACCACCGAGACGGCCCAATCCCGGCTTGAGGACCTCGGGGATCGTTAGGACCCGGCCGGGCAGTTTGACGACTCCGCCCTCGACCGTAACCTCCGAATCATCGACGCCGTTGAGCCTGGCGGCCATGGTCCGAATCTGAGCCTGGATCGACCGGCAGGCCTGGAGGACGGAATTGCCCATCAGCACCGTCGATCTGCTGGCCGACGTCTGCTGGTCGTAGGGCACGATGGCCGTGTCGCCCATCACGACCGTGATCCAGTCGAGCGGGGCTCCGAGTTCCTGGGCGGCTATCTGGGCGAAGATCGTCCGGGCTCCCTGGCCCATGTCGGATGTACCGGCGAATACGACGACGCTGCCGTCGCTCAGGAGCCGGACGGTAGAGTAGGACAGGCCCGTGGTCGGTCCGGACTTGATGCCCACGGCGATGCCGCGGCCACGACCGAGGGCGAGAGGCTTGCCCCAGCCGATCAACTCGGCGGCTCGGCGCACCGCTTGATCCCAATCGCCGTCGGCGGGGGTATCGAACGGGATGAAGGCGTCGCCCCTGCAGGCCAGGTTGCGCAGCCGAATCTCCAGCCGATCGATGCCGAGCGCGCGAGCCCCCTCGTCCAGGTTTGACTCGACGGCCCAGTTGACCTGCGGGTTTCCGAAGCCGCGGAACGCCGTCGACGGCAGCGTGTGCGACAGAACGCTGCGGGCGAGGATGCGGACCGCCGGGACGTTGTACGGCCCTGCCCCGGGGTAGCTGCCCTTGCCTACGACCCGGTCGGCAATGTCGGCGTAGGCCCCGATGAGGTAGTCCGCCTTGATGTCCTGGAAGACGAGCTTGCCGTCGTTGTTGAGCCCTGTTCGAACATGAATCTCACAGGCTGCGCGCCGGGCCGCCTGGAAACTCTCCTCGAGCGACAAGATGAGGCGAACCGGCCGCCCGGCCTTGAGGGCCGCGAACGCCACGAGGGGCTCGTACTTCGTGTGCTGCTTGCCGCCGAAGGCGCCACCCGGGTCTGGGGCGAATACGCGGACCTTTGAGAGCGGCAGGCCGAGCAGCTTGGCAACGATCTTCTGAAGCCAATACGGATGCTGGATCGAACTCCAGACGGCGATGCCGTCGCCGTCGGGGGCCGCCATGAACGCGTGGGGCTCGATCGCGAACTGGGTGACGATCGGGAACGAGTACGAGTTCTCGACGACCAGATCGGCGTGGGCCGCGTCGATGTCTCCCCAGGCCACTTTGTGCTCATTCAGCACGTTCGTAGTGGCCAGGGAGTTCTGGCGTCGAATGGAGGGATCCTGAACCAGCGGCGCCGCGGGATCGAGCGCCGCGGCCACGGTGAAGACCGCCGGCAACTCCTCGAATTCGACGTGCACGAGACGGGCCGCCTCGGCCGCCGCGTCTTTCGTCTCGGCGGCCACGAGCGCGACCGGATCCCCGTGGAACTTCGTTTCGCCCGTGGCGATGACGGGACGGTCTTCGAACTGCGGCCCAAATCGGGGCATGGGCTGCGGTAGATCGGCGGCGGTCATGATCAGGCGGACGCCCGGAACCCGCATCGCCGCCGAGGTATCGATCGAAATGATCCGGGCGCGAGCGCAGTCAACGGTGACCAGCTTGGCCTCGAGGACGTCCGGGAGCCGGATATCGGCGACGTATTCCTGGAAACCGGCTACGCGACCGATCCCACCGACCCGGTTGGGGGACGTGCCAATGACACTGGTGCTCATCGGTGTTCCCCTTCTGCGACCGAGAGGATCGCGTCGGTGATCTGGATGTAGCACCCGCACCGGCAGAGATTGCCGGCCAGGCCCTCCTGAATCTCATCGACGCCGGGATTCGGGTTCTCGTCGAGAAGGGCTTGCGCCGCCATCAACTGTCCGGGGGTACAGAAGCCGCATTGCGCGGCCCCCTTGTCCAGAAAAGCCTGCTGGAGCGGGCTCAGAGCCCCGCCTGTGGCGAGCCCTTCGACGGTCACGATGTCGGTGCCGTCCGCTTCGACGGCGAGCATCAGGCATGAGTCGACGATGCGCCCGTCCACCTTGACTGTGCAGGCGCCGCACTCGCCGACCAGGCAGCACTCCTTTGTCCCGGTCAGACGCAGGTCGTCCCGTAGTACTTCGAGGAGGGTGTGGTGCGGGGCCACTCGAACCGCCTGCCGGCGGCCGTTGACCGTGAATTCGATAGGAATTGTGTTGTCCATGCTGCTCATGCCTGGCCCCGCTGCTCCGCCGCCATTCGCTCGACCAACGTCCGCACTGCCCTCGACCCGAGCACCCGGAGCATCGCCAGCCTGTACTCTGGTCCCGCCCGCATCGACCTCTTTGAGGGACTGGCGCCGGCGAACATCCGCTCGAGTACGGCGGCCTTGGCCTCTCCGGTCGCCTCCGGATCGGCCAACACCCCAGTTGCGTCCGTAACCAGCAGGGGCCGGGGGCCGACGCTGCCGTATGAAAGCCGAGTAATTCCCGTGTCATCCATGCCGCAGCAGAGCGTCACCGACGCAAGATCGTGACCGCGGCGGCGCGTCCGGCGCAGATGCACGGCGTGTATGCGATGAGTCGGGACCGGCAGCTCGATCGCCGTAACCATTTCGCCGCGGGCGAGGGTACTCACGCCGGATCGGACGAAGAAGTCGTCGATTGGAATTCGGCGACTGCCCGCACTCCCGGCAGCCACGACCACGGCTCCGTAAACGAGGAGAGACGGAGCCGTGTCGGCAGCCGGGGATGCGTTGCAGATATTGCCTGCGAGCGTGGCTCGGTTGCGGATCTGGACCGATCCCACGACGGCCGCAGCTTCTGCCAGGGCCTCGAAATGCCGCTTCACCAGCTCGTTCGCGGCGATGTCCGCCACCACGGCGGTGGCCCCGATCGAGACGATCCCGTTGTGCTCGCGTATGGCCGGGCTGAGCTCGGCGATACGCTTGACGTCGATCACGACCTTCGGCTGCGCCGACCCGTCGCGAAGTCGGATGATCAGGTCCGTGCCGCCGGCGAGAAGCCGAGCGTCCGAGCCGTGGGCATCCAGGAGTGCGATCGCTTCGGCCAGAGTGTTGGGCCGCTCGTAGGCGAACGTTTGCATGGCGAAGGCCTTTTCGACTCAGAGGATCTTGTCGACCTCGTCCAGCAGCACCTGAGGGTTGGCTGCCCGGACGAAGTAGTAGGGCCGATCCGAGAACTTGGTGACCCACTTGGCTCGTGCCAGCCGCAACGTCTCTGTGTCGACCATCGGCATCGGCCAGTCAGCCGCCAGCAGCTCGTTGAGCAGGAAGTAGTTCTGGAGCGAGTGCAGCGTCTGGAACTGGCGCTCGAACGGGATCATCGGGGCCAGATTCGGTTCGAAGTTGCCGTCGATCGCGGGTACGACGACGACGTCGACGTTGCTGGGCTCCGTGTAGATCTCCCATGTGGGCATGCCGCCGAAGAACTTGGCCACGCCCGCCTCAGGCGCGGCCTTGTCGGCGCGCTCCGTTCCCTCGGTTCGCTTCTTGATGAAGGGCTCTTTGGAGCCCTTGACCGCGCTCCCGGCCTCGTTCACGACCGTCGTCTCCGTAGAGACGAGGAGCGCGCCACGTCGGCATGCCTCTATCTGGCCCATGCTCTTGCCGTGGTTAGACTCGCCGCCGAGGAACATGACGGTCTTGCCGCCATAGCGCACCGCCGAGGCGTGGAACGGGTGGAGCCCCTTGGCCTCCATCCGCAGAGCGAGCATCGCGACTACTACCTTCTGGATCGGACCGGCCGGCCACGGCCCGCGGAACGTGATCTTGCGGCCGTCGTAGGAGACGGACTTATCGCCCTCTTCATGGAGGACGATATCGGGCTCGGTCAGGGTCACTTCAGGCGAAATCCGAACATCGGCCAACCGGTAGTTCAGGAAGTTCAGATCCTCCAGGACGTGTTCGCGGGGCTGGCTGCCGTAGACGTCCACCCGCAGCCTGGCGGTCTCCGCGGACATCTCTTCCGACAGTTGCAGTTGCTCGTTCATGCTTTCCCTCTCCGGCGACCCATGCCGCCTTCGTGTCCTAACTTGGTTGTATGTGGGCGGCGTCGGCCGGTTCCGGTCGCCCGGGCGTCGTCCATTGGGCCGCGGACGGCGCCGATGCATTTCGTAGCAGCGAGGCGATGTCCGCGGAACACCCCCGCGGGCCGCCGACCATCGCACAGCTGTAGATCAACAGCCGCCTCGTCGCGTGTGTTGCCGAACGGCAGCGGCCGCGTTCGACTCGACGGGCGCGGTTGCTCTCAGGCTGGGGTTCGCGATACCGCGTCGGTATCCTCGACGGATGCCGACGTCTCGTCCACCCACATTTCGCGGAACATGTTGCCCGCTTCTTCGAAATGAGTGTGGTAGGCGGCGCTCGCCTGCTCGGGATCGCCGCCCCGAAGGGCGTCGAGGATGGGGGCGTGAAGGTTGGCGATGTGCCTTCGATTCGCGCCCGGTACCAACAGGGTGATGTAGGTGCGGGAGAGCGGCTCCAGATGCCGCCAGATCCGCTCCAGGGTGTGGTTGTTGGAGATCTGGATGACACGGGCGTGGAATGCGACGTCGGCGACGGCTTCGGCGTGAGTGTCGCCCGCGTCAGCCGCACGCTCCATATCGGCCACGTACCCCTGAAGTTCCTCGAAGTCCGCGTCCGACATCAGGGGCAGGGCGAGCCTTGCGCCCAAGGACTCGAGCTCAGCCCGAATCCCGTAGGCCTCTAGAAGCTCTGCCTTGCTCGGATGCCGGACGCGAGCCCCGCGGAATGCCGAGATCTCGATGACCCCCAGTGCCTCGAGGTCTCGAAGAGCTTCTCGCACGGGAGCCTGGCTGGTGCCAAGCTCCCGTGCCACCCGGGTCTCGACGATTCGGGATCCGGGTGAGTAGTCGCCAGCCATGATCTGTTGCAGGAGACGATCCTTGATTTGATCGCTCAGGGGACTGCGAGAGATCTGGAGGTCTGGCGGCATCACTTCTCCGGTCTAGAGCTTCGGCGCGCTTGGCGCGTCGCCCTGGCGCGGTGCGAGGACGGCGGTCGATTCGAGGATCTCGACGAGACCGGTGGTTCCGTTGATGCGGATCCGGTCACCGCTCTTGATCTGCTGGGTGGCTACATCTGTCCCGACGACACAAGGAATGCTGAACTCGCGCGACAGGACCGCCGGGTGAGACACCGTGCCGCCGGCGTCGGTAACGAGGCCGACGATCTTGGTGAAGAGCACGACCCAGGCCGGGTTGGTCATGATACAGACGAGGATATCGCCTGATCTGACCTGGTCGAACTGGTCCTCGGTGAGGACGACCTTCGCGGTGCCTTCGACGACACCGGGTGAAGCGGCCATGCCGTTGATCTGGCCCTTGACCGTCGAGGGCTTGCGGTTGAACTTGTCGGGGAAGCCCCACAGGTTCAGGTAGGGGAAAGCCAGCTGGGTCGGCGTGCACGTGCCGATCCACGACTTCGGGCGGAAGGTGTAGGCCTTGTCCTGCTCGGCCCGACGCTGAGCGACGAGCGCCCTGCCGTCCATGGCGGCCGGATTGCCGATGAAGACCCGGAACTCGTTGTACTTGAAGTAGACGACGTCCTCGGGGGAGTCGAGCACGCCCATCTCCACTAGCTTCTGGCCGCACAGGATGAGGGCCATGCGCAGGTGGGCATTGGCGCCCTGGTCGATGTAGAAGTGATGGTCCGGGGTTAGCGGAGCCATCTTGAGGTTGATGTCGTTGGCGACCTTCATCTCGGCCAGCGCGTCCCCGCTGAGGCCTTCAAGAATTTCCTTGGCGGCGGCGGCGATGTCGTCGGCCAGGACCTTGATGGTCTTGGGGTAGTCGTAGTTGGTCTGGATGTAGCCGCGGATCAGCTCGATCACCGGCTCCATGTGCTCGCGCACGGTCGGGAATCGGAATTCGTGGCTCCAGACCGCGTGCCAGCCGTATTCCTTCTGGTACGGGACCACTCGCTCGTCAATGAAGCGCTTGCCGCGCGGGGTGCTCTTGAGGGCGGCGATGATCTCGCCGGCGGTCTCGTGCTTGAAGGCCGCAGCCAGGACGGTATCCGCCATGGCCTCTTCCTTCATCTTCCAGAGGGCCTCGATCGAGTCCCAGTTGCGGTCCTTGGCCGAGCTCTGGAGGCGTCCGAGGATCTGCTCGTTGATCTTGCCGTGGGTCTTCTCCATGACGGCTCGCAGGTTGAGCGTCGCGGAGAGCTGGGCGAAGTTGAGCATCCAGTGGATCTTCCAGTGCCGGTCGTGGATGTCGATCGCATCCTCGAGCAGGACGGCCAGTTGCGCCAGGCTCATCTGGGAGGCCTGGTCGAACTTGTCCTCGAGGTACTTGAAGTTGTGGTCCATCTCCGGGCGAAGTCGCTCGTTCCACCACGTCGCGAACTCGTCGCCGTAGGTGGGAAGGACGAAGCCCAGATAGGTGCCGATCTTGCCGGCGTAGTCCGGATCCTCGGGCACGACCGGAGTGATCGCCGAGCCGTACTCGCTCGCGGGGGTCGTCAGGGCTGCCTGGGCCGGGATGGCCGCGGTGTAGAGGTAGCCGTTGACGATCTTGGCGATCCAGTCCGTCGCGAACGGGGTGCCGAAGCGGCGGAACATGTGATCGCAGCTGAGCCACCAGCCGCCGATGTCGTTGTACATCGGGCTGATTGGATGGGGACAGTGCAGGTCGTCGTAGACCCAGAACAGCTCCTTCTCGGTTTCGGACACCCACTCGATCGGGAAGTCCTTGTCGCCGAGGAACTGCCCCAGAATCTCTTCTCCCGGGCCTACCAGTTTTGTGGCTTGCGCCATTGCCATAGCCTCCAGATACCGGTGAGTTGACGTCGGCATCGCGGTTGCGAGGCAGACCTGACCCGAAGTCGCCAGTCGTGAGGTCGCAATCGCTAGTCGTGTGGTTGAGACATCCACCAATTCGACGCCGCTTCATGACGCCTGCCGCCGGCCAAGATTGGGGCCCTGGGACCTTCTCGCCGTGACGGGCGGCGAGGGTCCGTGCTGACAGGAGACGGTCGGAACTCCTTTGAGCCCGCCAAGACGACGGCGAGGAACATGAAGGAGCCAGACAGCAAGGATTACCGTAAGGCTGTGCCGCTATGCGGTCTTCTCGACCTCGCGCGGGAACATGATCACGATGTTGAACCAGCCGAGGAAGGCTCCGAGCATCCCGCCCAGGAAGGCGCTGATGGCACAGAAGATGACGATCGCGTACGGCAGCATGTCGGCGCCGACGTTAAGGTCGTTGAACCAGCCAAGGAAGGTGCCCGTGAAGTAGCAGGCCAGGAACATCGTGATGCCGTTGAAGAACGGAAGGCTCCCGGGGCCGTTCGTGATGGGCATGTACTTCATGGCGTAGATCAAGGCGCAGAAGCCGACGAAGAAGGATACGTACAGGGCGACGTTGTTGTTCGTGAGGGTCTGCAGGCCGAAGTCCACCACGTTGCCATCGCCAAGGATCTTGACGAGAAGCTGGTAGAGCAGGCCAATCACCATCACGCCAATGACGCCGAGGGTGTACGCGGGAACCATGGTCTTGAGCGCGTCGGGCTTGGCGCCGAGGACAAAGTACTCGGCCCACACGATGAACGCTGCCCAGAGGGGCAGGTTTAGCTTGTCGAGCCAGATCCCGAACGGCAGGGCCACGACGACAGTGATCGCGACAGCCAGCCAGAGCGGAATCGTGTTCTTGGTCTCCACACTAACCTCCATCTCCAAGCCAGCCTGGTGGCTGGCGATCCACCGGAACTGCAACTCGGCTCGCCTGAGAGCGCAACGCCCGCTGCCCCATTGAGGCGCAGAGGGTGCCGTCAAACGATCGAGCGAGACGGGCCGCTCGCTGAAACAGTCGTGCCCCTGTCCCGGACTATCAAGTGCCGTTCGGCACTGTCATCGATCATCGATTATTGTACCAATAGGTAGCCAGCCGATTCTCTGTGAGGCGATGAAACATGCTCGACTCCCCCCTGCTGAGAACCTCCCGTCTCGGCTCCACCGACTACTGGAATGACTCCTGCGCGGTCGAAGAACTGGCGTACGCCCTCGAACGTGGCGCCGTCGGAGCCACATCCAATCCGTCGATCGTGCTCGAGGTGATAGGCAAGGAGAAGGCCCACTGGGTCCCGCGCGTCCGCGAGCTGGCCGGCGCCAACCCAGTCTGGAGCGAGGTGGACCTGACCTGGGCAATCATCGAGGAGATGGCCGTCCGCGGGGCGGAACTGCTCGCCCCGATCCATGCGCGCGAGTCTGGCCGCAAGGGCTGGCTCTCGGTCCAGACGAACCCGGCCAACTATCCCGACGCGTCTCGAATCGTGGAGCAGGCCGTCCGCTTTTCCGGCCTGGCTCCCAATCTCCACGCCAAGATGCCGGCGACGTCGGCCGGCATGGTCGCGATCGAGGAGGCGACCGCTCGCGGAGTCAGCATCAATGCGACCGTCTCATTCACCGTCCCACAGGCAATCGCAGCGGCCGAGGCCGTGGAGCGTGGATTACGCAGATTCGCCGCGTCTGGGGGCGATCCGGCCAAAGTGGTCCCGATCGTCACGATCATGATCGGGCGCCTCGATGACTGGATGAAGATCGTCGCTGATCGCGACGGGCTGTCCGTGGATCCTGCGGCCCCCAACTGGGCCGGGATCGCCGCCTTCAAGCGGGCATACGGCATCTTCAAGGAGCGCGGCTACCGCAGCCGGCTGCTGGCCGCGGCCTATCGCCATCACCTCCATTGGACTGAGCTGGTCGGCGGCGACGTCAGCCTGACCATCCCGCACGCCTGGCAGGTTCGCTTCAATGCCAGCGGGATCGACCCCGTCGCCCGGATGCACGAACCAGTTGCCCCGGCGATCGTGGCCGAGCTCATGGACAAGATTCCCGACTTCCGGCGCGCCTACGAGCCAGACGGATTGACTCCCGTCGAGTTCGACACATTCGGCCCAACCGTCCGCACGCTGCGGGCGTTCATCAAGTCATACCACGACCTGCAGGCGGCAATCCGCGACATCGTTCTTCCCAATCCCGACGTCCGGCCCGCCTGAGTCGGCCGCTAAGTCACCCACGGAGGCAGACATCGTGACCACGAAGGTACCCAGCCCGGTCGATCGCACCAGTCCCCCGATCCTGAGCCATTGGATAGGCGGCCACCCGGTCGAGGTCCTTGCCGAGAACACCGGTCCGGTATACAACCCGGCCACAGGCGAGGTAATCGCCCGGGTGCCGCGGGGTGGGGCCGCCGAGGTGGATGCCGCCGTCAAGGCCGCCGCGGCCGCATTCCCGGCCTGGCGTGACATGCCCCTGATCGCCCGCAGCTCGATCTTCTTCGCCTACCGCCAGCTGGTCTACGAGCACCGCGAGGAGATGGCGGCTCTGATCACCCGCGACCACGGCAAGACCTTCCCGGACGCCCTGTCCGAGGTGATGCGCGGTCTGGAGACGGTCGAGTTCGCCTGCGGATTGGCGGTTCACCTGGCCGGCCTCAACACCCCCAACGTCGCCACCAAGGTCGACGCCCACACTCTGCGCCAGCCCCTTGGCGTGGCCGCCGGCATCACCCCCTTCAACTTCCCGGTCATGGTCCCGATGTGGATCTATCCGATCGCCCTGATGACCGGCAATACCTTCGTGTGGAAGCCCTCCTCGCACACCCCCGGAGCGACTCAGCTCCAGGCCGAACTGTGGCGCGAGGCCGGCCTGCCCGACGGCGTCTTCAACGTCGTCTATGGCGGCCGCGAGGCCGTCAACGCCATCCTGGTCCACCCCGGCATCAGCGCCATCCAGTTTGTCGGCTCGACACCTGTCGGCAGGCACGTGTTCGAGACCGGCACCGCCCACGGCAAGCGCGTCGGGGCCTATACCGGGGCCAAGAACGTGATGCTCGTCCTGCCCGACGCGGACCTCGATCTGGTCGCGGACTCGGCCGTGGCCAGTGGCTTCGGCTCGGCCGGCGAGCGCTGCATGGCCCAGACCCTGGTCATGACCGTGGGCGACGTGGCCGACAAGATCCGGCCCATGATCGAGAAGCGGATGGCGGCCCTCAAGATCGGGCCCGGCATGGACAAGGGCTCCGACATGGGCCCGCTCTACTCGGCCGAGCATCGCGCCAGCGTCATCGAGTGGATCGAGAAGGGCGTGGCCGAGGGAGCGGAGCTGGTCGTGGACGGCCGGCCCTTCCACCATGGCGAGCACCCCGACGGCTTCTATCTGGGCGTCACCCTCTTCGACGGAGTCAAGCCCGGCATGGAGGTCTACGACGAGGAGATCTTCGGCCCGGTCCTGGGCATGGTCAGGGTCGCCACTTTCGACGAGGCCCTCGGGCTGATCAACAGCCACCAGTATGGCAACGGCACGGCCATCTTCACCAACGACGGTGGCGCGGCCCGCCGTTTCGAGCTCGAGGTCGACGTGCCGATGATCGGCATCAACGTGCCCATCCCGGTGCCGGCCGGCTATCTGTCGTTCGGTGGGACGCGCGGATCGGCCTTTGCCGACCTGCAGATGCGGGGCGAGGACTCAGTGCGCTTCTTCACCAAGCAGAAGGAGGTCACCGTCCGCTGGCCCGAGCCCGGCAAGCAAGGACCGCTGAGTCTGGTGTTCCCGGGGAACTGACCATCCGCCGCCCGCCGCCGGCGATCACATGGGAGGAGCAACACCTATGAATCCACTGGACACCTTCCGGCTCGACGGCCGCGTGGCCTTCGTCTCCGGCGGTGGAGGGGCAATCGGATCGGCCCTGGCTGTCGCGCTCGGCAGCGCCGGTGCGAGGGTTGCCCTCGCGGACATCGATCAGGCCCACGCCGACGCCGCCGCCGACCGTGTCCGCGCCGTGGGCGTCGACTGCCTGGCGCTGGCGGGCGATGTCACCAGCGAGGCGGAGGCGCAGCGTGTGGTCGCCGCCATCGTCGAGCGGTTCGGACAGCTGGACATCGTCGTCAACGCCGTTGGCGGCGGCGCCGGCAAGGTGCTGTTCGACGCCCAGGAGTATCCCCGCGATGCCTGGGACTGGATCATGGAGATCAACCTGCGGAGCACCCTGGTTGCGACCCAGGCCGCGGTCCGAGAGATGGTCAAGGCCGGTCGCGGCGGGCGCGTGATAAACATCAGCTCGGTCCGGGCCCAGCTGGGCATCAATGCGGGCTACTCCGCCTACGTGGCCGCAAAAGGCGCTGTCAGCTCCCTGACTCGCCAGTGGGCCACGGAGTGGGCCAAGCACGCGATCAACGTCAACGCGATCGCGCCGACCTTTGTCGACACGCCCCAGGTGGCGATGCTGCTGGGCGATCCGGCGTTCAAGGCCGGCCTGGTCAGCCGTGTCCCGCTCGGTCGCGTCGGCCAGACGGACGATCTGGTGGGGGCCGTCCTCTTCTTCGCATCAGACGCCTCGTCGTTCGTGACAGGTCAGATCCTGACGATCGACGGCGGCCTCACCGCCACTCAGTAGCCGCCGCAGGAGTAGCTCGATGGAGAAGGTGACCCGCAACATCTATACCAATACGAAGCTGCGCGGCTGCAACCCGAGCTTCGTGGCCACGGCCGACGGCGTGGTCGTCATCGACACCCCTCAGCTGCCCACGAAGGCCGTGGCGATGCGCGCGGAGGCCGAATCCCACGGCCCGATCCGCTACGTCGTCAACACCGAGCACCATGTCGACCACATCTTCGGCAACTACTACTTCAAGGGCGCCGGAACGGTTGTCCACCATCAGGGCGTATACGACCGCTTCATGGTCGTCTACCCGGAGTTGGACCCCTTCGCATATGCCTATGAGGCTCTGCCCACGCCCAAGGGGAAGGGCACCGATCTCGACGATCCCGAGGGTGTGGCGCTATGGCCGGATCGCGACGAGTACTACGCCGACCCGAACAAGGGC
The DNA here is from genome assembly GCA_963789725.1 of uncultured Chloroflexia bacterium. GTDB lineage: Bacteria > Chloroflexota > Limnocylindria > Limnocylindrales > CSP1-4 > Fen-1039. The sequence continues at coordinate 1,554,300 of CAWBLU010000003.1, read as the reverse complement.
AAGATCGTGTTCACCGGCGACCTGACCCTTCGCGTCGGCGACCACACGTTCAACTGTCTCCACACACCCGGGCATACACCGGGCCAGATCGCCGTCCACGTACCTGAGGAGCGGACGGTCTTCACCGGCGACACGATCTTCTCGCAGTGCCAGACCTGGCTCATGACGTCCAACGTGGACGAGTGGATCGTGTCCCTGGATCGCATCCGCGCCCTCGACGTGGATCACGTCGTGCCCGGCCACGGTCCGGTCGTCACCAAGCAGTACATCGACGTGCAGCGCTCCATCCTCCTCGAGTGGAAGACGGACGTCGCCCTGGCTGTGGCGAAGGGCTGGTCCCGAGAGGAGACGATGGCCCGGGTGAGCTTCGCCGATCGCCTGCCGGTCGACGTCGGGCAGGGCTACATGATGGATTACATCCAGACGCTGAATGCGGGCTCGCTGTGGGAAAAGCTCACCGCGGTCCAGCCGACCCCCTGACCTGAGGGGTCGCTTCCGTCACCACCGCGGGCCGCGCGACGCTCCGCCGGCCCGCCGATCGACCGGTTACCCCGACGCGCGGGGAGGGCAAGAAAGGAAACCCTGGACCGTGACTCTCGTCTACGACCTCGATCATGATTTCGACCTGCCCCAGCAGGAACTCAAGAACCTCGCGGGCGGGAAGGCGGCCGGCCTGAACGAGATGGCGACCCGGCTCAGGCTGCCGGTCCCCCCCGGTTTCGTCGTCACAACCGAGGCCTGCAAGAGCTACCTCGCGCACGGCTGGCCGGAGGGCCTGGAGGCCGAGCTGCGCGACCACATGGCCGGGGTCGAGGCCGCGGTCGGTCGGAAGTTCGGGGCCGCCCACGACCCTCTCCTCGTGAGCGTGCGGTCCGGCGCGCCGATCTCGATGCCCGGGATGATGGACACGATCCTCAATCTGGGCCTCAACGACATCACGGTGGTCGGGCTGGGCGCGGCCGCTGGCAACCCCGAGTTCGCCGAGGACTCGTACCGGCGGTTCCGGAAGATGTACCTCGAGATCGTCGGCACGCAGGCGCCCGCCGACCCCTGGTCACAGCTGCGCGGGGCGGTGGAGGCCGTGTTCCGGTCGTGGAACGGCCGACGAGCGCGCGACTATCGCCGGCACGAGAACATCAGCGACGACCTGGGCACCGCGGTCACGGTCATGACCATGGTCTTCGGCAACCGCGGCTCCGACTCGGGCACCGGCGTACTCTTCACCCGCGACCCCGCCACGGGCACGAACGCCCTCTACGGCGATGTCATGTTCAACGCCCAGGGCGAGGATGTCGTGGCCGGGACGCACCAGACGGAGCCCGTCTCAGTCCTCGACACCCGGCTGCCCGAAGTCGGGCGCCAGCTCCGCGAGTACGCTTCGCTGCTCGAGCACCACTTCGCCGACATGTGCGACATCGAGTTCACCATCGAACAGGGGCGGCTCTGGATGCTCCAGGAGCGGGTCGGCAAGCGAACGGCCGCAGCGGCCCTGAGGATGGCCGTCGAGATGGCCGACGACCCGGGTTTCCCCCTCACCGGCGAGGAGGCGGTCCGGCGGGTGGTGAAGCTGCTCGAGAATCCGCCGCTGGTGAGCCGGCAACGTGAGGCCGGGGCGGAGCCGCTGACCGTCGGCCTGAACGCATCCCCGGGCGTGGCCTGCGGCGAGATCGTGACCTCGCCCGACGCGGCCCAGGCCGCTGTGGCCGCCGGTCGGAAAGTCATACTGGTCCGCGAGGCGACCTCCCCGGAGGACGTCCACGGGATGGAGGTCTCGGCCGGCGTTCTGACCTCCAAGGGCGGCCTCAACAGTCACGCGGCTGTGGTGGCCCGCGGCTGGGGGATCCCCGCGGTCGTCGGAGCGGCCGCCATCCACGTCTCAGACAGCGGCCTCGAGATCGGCGGCCGGACCCTGGCCTGCGGTCAGGTCATCACGATCGACGGCAGCACCGGTGAGGTCTTCGCCGGCGAGGTGGCCGGTAGCACCGAGGTCGCGCCCGAGGTGGAGATCCTGCTCGGCTGGGCGAAGGATCTCGGTATCCCAATCGCCGAGTCCGAGGCGCCGGCCGCAGCCGAGGCCGAGGCTGCCGAGTTGTGCCCCGACGACGTCATCCGGGCCCTGATGATCAAGGGCTTGGCCGCGCCCGACGGACTGAGCACGATGCTGGCCGGCACTGCCGAGAAGATCGTGCCCATCCTCGACGGCCTGGTCGCCGTACGCCAGGCCGAGATGTCGACGGGCTCGTACCGACTGACGGGTGAGGGCAAGCTCAAGGCCCTCGACGTCTTCGCGGCCGAGAGCAAGAAGCTGGGCGGGGAGGCGGTCTGCGCCGAGGCGCTCGATCGCTTCCTGGTGCTCGACAAGCGGATGAAGGATCTCGTGACGGCCTGGCAGATCCGCGGCGTCGGTGGCGAGCAGGTCATCAACGACCATGCCGACGCGGCCTACGACGCGCCGCTCCTCGACCAACTCAGGGACCTGCACCGTGACGTCGTGGAGTGGCTCGGCCCGCTGGCCCGCAGGCTGCCGCGGCTGGACACGTACCAGGGCCGGCTGGAGCGAGCCCTGGTTGCCGCCCGCGGCGGGGACCAGCGATTCGTGGCGTCGCCCCGCGTCGACAGCTATCACAGCGTTTGGTTCGAGCTCCACGAGGACCTCATAAGGTTGTCCGGGCGCCGCCGGTCCGACGAGACGGCCGCAGGTAGGGCCTGACCGGCGCGCAAGGCAGCCAGAATCCGACCTTCGAGGTCGGCCATATGCGACGGAACGACCCGCCGCGCCAGGAAGCGAGGACGCCATGTTCACGCGAATGAGCCGGACCGAGACCGCGATCACACCCATGCCCGGCCGCGACTGGCATTCCTACATCGGCCCGCACACCGCCCCGACCACGCACCTCTCGATGGGAGTCTCCGTCTACGAGCCAGGTGCGCGGCCGACCGGCCACGTCCACGAGGCCGAGGAGGAAACGGTCTACTGCATATCCGGGAAAGGCAGGCTGGTCTGCGACGCGGGACCGGCGGAGCTCGAGGCCGGCGTCGCCGTCTTTATCCCGGCCGGAACTTTCCATGCCACCGAGTGCGACGGGCCGGAGCCGCTCGAGCTCTTGTGTGTCTTTACGCCGCCCGTCGTGCCCGGCTCGTACGAGAAGAAGACCGGCGGTTGATTCGGCAAGGTGGAGGGCCACCGGCGATGACCGCAGATGCAGCCGCATCTCGAGCCCGAACGATCTTTCTGGACGAGTCCAACTCGTGCGGGTGTGCCGAGACGACTTTCGTCGTGCTCAAAGAGGCCTTCGGATTGCCGGACGCACTCAATTCCTCCGCCGCAATGTCGCTCAACGGCGGCGTTGCCTATAGCGGCGGGGTTTGCGGCGCCATCACTGGAGCCGCACTGGCCGTCGGGCTCCTGGCCGCGCGCCGCTTCGAGAGTCACGCCCAGGCCAAGCAGGCCGCTAGAGAGGTCATCGCCGGCTTGATGGACGACTTTCGAGCCGAGTACGGCTCGGTCGACTGCCGGGCCCTGCTGGGTCATGACATCCGGACGCCGGAGCAGCATCGGGCGTTCATCGAGAGCGGGACCTGGCGGGTCGCGTGCATGAGCCAGATCGAGTTCGCGATCCGCAACCTGGTCGACCTGCCCGTCCGAGAGGTGTGGGAATGAGCGGACTGCGCGATCGCAGCGCCTTTCGATCGGCCGGCCCACGAGGTATTATCGATTATCGATTGCGAGCCCGAAACCACGCACCGGCTGGAACTGGCGGCCGCCGTCCAGGGGTGCCTGGGCGTCCAGATCCGTCCGTTCGATCGGTCAATTCGCGCCAGCAGGCGTCCTCAGTTCGCGGGGGTGCGGGCAACTCTCAAAGGGAAGTGTCATGACCACGGCGACGCACGAACAGGAGATCAGGCAGCTCGAAGAGACCGCCAGGCAGATCCGGGTTGAGATCGTACGAGCCGTCAACCTGGCCAAAGCAGGCCATCTGGGCGGGCCTCTTTCGGCGGCGGACATGCTTGCTGCGCTGTATTTCCGGGTCATGCGAGTCAGGCCCGAAGAGCCGGGCTGGCCGGATCGCGATCGGTTCGTGCTATCCAAAGGCCACTGCTCGATCGGGCTGTATGCGGCTCTCGCCTTGCGCGGCTACTTTCCGGTCGAGGAGCTCGCGACCTTCGACTCAGCCGGCACCCGGCTGCAAGGGCATCCGGACATGACCAGGTTGCCGGCTTTGGACATGTCCACCGGATCGCTCGGCATGGGCATCTCGGCCGCCATCGGGATCGCCCTGGGTTCGCGCCTGACGGGTCGCCGTGACGTTCGGACCTACGTCATGCTCGGCGACGGTGAATGCCAGGAAGGGGAGGTATGGGAGGCGGCCATGGTCGCGGCCCGGTACGGCCTGGACAACCTGATCGCGATCGTCGATCACAACAAGCTCCAGCAGTTCGGCTGGGTCGGTGACGGTCCTGACGGCCGCTTGCCACCGGAAACGCCGGGCGAACTCGTGGCCAAGTGGACGGCCTTCGGGTGGCGGGTCCTCGAGGTCGATGGGCACTCGATGCCCGACGTCGTGGAAACACTCGATCGCGCGCGCGCGGGTGACGGCCGCCCGACAGTCGTCATCTCCCACACCGTCAAGGGCAAGGGAGTCTCGTTCATGGAAGGCCACTACTACTGGCACACGCGCACGCTCACAGCCGAGGAGTTCGCCACCGCAATGGTCGATCTGGGCGAGCCGGCCACTGCCACGACCGGAGGCCCCCGATGACGCTGCCTATGGGTCGCGCCATGCGCGAGGTATTCGGACAGACAGTCAGCGATCTGGCCGACACGGATCCCCGCATCGTGATGCTCGACGCGGACGTTGGCAGCTCGACCAAGGCCGACATCTTCGAGGGCCGCCACCCGGATCGCTATCTCCAGATGGGCATTGCCGAACAGAACATGGTCGGCGTGGCGGCGGGCCTGGCGACGGTCGGCCTCGTTCCGTTCGTCAGCACTTTCGTGGCCTTCGCCGTGGTGCGGTCGCTGGACCAGATCCGCGTCCTCATCGCCCAGACCGGGCTCAACGTGAAGATCACCCCCGGGTATGCGGGCATCTTCACGGGCTTGACCGGCAAGACTCACCTGATCGTCGACGACGTTTCGATCATGCGGGCCATGCCGGGCATGGTCACTGTCTGCCCCGCCGACGATGTCGAGGCCGCCCAGGTGCTGCGCTGGTGCGCGTCGTATGAAGGGCCGGTCTACATCCGTCTGGTTCGAGAGGCCACGCAGCGGCTTTTCGACGATTCCTACTCGTTCGAATTCGGCCGGGCCGTGGTCGTCCGTGAGGGCCGCGACGTGACCTTGATCAGCACGGGCACCCAGACTCCACGCGTCGTCGACGCTGCGGAGATTCTCGCCGCTCAGGGCATCGAAGCGCAGGTGCTCCATGTTCCGACGATCAAGCCCATCGACGTGCCGGCGATCGTAGCCGCGGCCGACCGGACCGGCATCGTGGTCACGGTGGAGGAGCACACCGTAATTGGGGGCCTCGGCGGCGCCGTGGCCGAGGTTCTCTCCGAGCATCGTCCGACGGTCGTCAAGCGGCTGGGCATGCAGGACGTTTACGGCGAGTCGGCATCCAACGCGGACCTGCTCGAACTGTACGGCTTGTCGGCTGCCCGAGTGGCCGAACAGGTCTCAGCGATCTGCCGGAACGCGTCGAAGGAGGTGGCCGCACAGCATTGAACTCGATGCGGGGCATGCCTCCCTCAGCGATGGAGGCGCCAACGGCCGGATCCCGCCCGATGGCCCCGAGGAGAGCACTTCGCAACGGTCGGCCTCGTGGCTCCGAACGAGCCGGGTCGAACGGTGATCCACAGGTCGGTCGAGTGCCGCACGCTCGCAGCCGACACTCTGGTCGAATCGGCGCCCGGTCATCGCCCCTGCTGAGCGATCTCGAGAGCCGCAGGTCGGACCAGTCGTCACAAAGCCGGGCAATCTCGGTCAACAAGCGCAACTGAGTCTTGCCCCACAGCAGCAGCCCATCTGAAGCGGCCGTCCGCAGTTGCCGCCTCGCTTCCCTGATGCGCAACGCGCTCAGCGGTGCCGGACGGAGGGTCGAAGCATCTTCATCGGGCAGTCCGAGCCCGGGATCCAAGCGTTTGGAGGAGAAGTAATGTCGAAGACCGTCTTGTTGATCGGCACGCTGGATACGAAGGGACGCGAGTACGCCTACGTCCGCGATCTGCTCCGCGCCCGCGGGCTTGAAACCTTCGTGCTGGACGCCGGCGTCCTGGGTGAACCGGTGTTCAAGCCCGACAGCCCGGCCGCTCTGACCGCTGAAGCCGGTGGCAGCACGCTGGCCGAACTGCGCGAAAAGCGCGATCGAGGCTATGCCATCGACATCATGGGTCGCGGCGCGCGCGCCCTGGCTCTCAAGCTCGCCGGCGAAGGCAAGTTCGACGGCGTGATCAGCATGGGTGGCTCCGGCGGTACCTCGATCGGTGCCACTGCCATGCAGGCGCTCCCGGTGGGAATGCCCAAGGTCCAGGTTTCCACCATGGCCTCGGGCGACGTCGGGCCGTACGTCGGCGTCAAGGACATCACGATGATGTATTCCGTCGTCGACGTGTCCGGGCTCAACCGCCTGTCGCGCCGCATCTTCGCCAACGCCGCCGGCGCGATCGGCGGCATGGTCGAGCAGACCATGCCGAAGGGCGAGGACAAGCCACTCGTCGGAGCCACGATGTTCGGCGTTACCACGCCGTGCGTCGACCGGGTTCGCGAGCGCATGGAAGCGGATGGCTACGAGATGCTCGTCTTCCACGCCACTGGAAGCGGCGGCCGGTCGTTCGAGGCGCTCATCGGCGATGGTGTCTTCGATGGCGTCACGGACATCACGACGACCGAATGGTGCGACGAGCTCGTCGGCGGCGTTCTGTCGGCCGGGCCCGAGCGCCTGGATGCCGCCGCCAAAACGGGCATCCCGCAGGTCGTCTCGCTTGGCGCGCTCGACATGGTCAACTTCGGTCCCAGGGAGACCGTGCCGGCGAAGTTCGAGAAGAGGAACATCTACGTCCACAACCCCCAGGTAACCCTGATGCGGACCACGCCCGAGGAGTGCAAGCGGCTGGGCGAGATCATCGCCGGGAAACTCAACAAGGCGACCGGGCCTACCGCGCTATTCATCCCGCTCAAGGGCGTGAGCGCGATCGATGTCGAGGGCATGCCGTTCCACGATCCGGTCGCGGATGCCGCCCTCTTCGGTGCTCTTCGTGCCAACGTCGACCGCTCGAAGGTCGAACTCGTCGAGCTCGACCTCGCCATCAACGACCCCGCTTTCGCCGATGCCATGGTCGATCGCCTGCAGGCAATGCTCGCCAAGTAGATAGCGAATCCAGGAATCCTTGAGGAGAAGAGCCAATGCCATTCATTCCACGCGCCGAGGTCGTGCGACGACTCACGGCTCAAGCTGCAACCGGCAAGCCGATCGTCGGCTGCGGTGCCGGCACCGGCATCTCGGCCAAGATGGCCGAGGCGGGCGGCTGTGACCTGATCATCATCTATAACTCCGGCCGCTACCGGATGGCCGGTCGCGGCTCGCTCGCCGGCCTTCTCGCCTACGGCGACGCCAACGGCATCGTCGTCGAGATGGCCGCCGAGGTTCTGCCGGTCGTCAAGGACGTGCCCGTCCTGGCGGGCATCAACGGCACGGACCCGTTCCGGCTCATGCCCGTATTCCTAAAGCAGCTTAAGGAGATGGGCTTCGACGGCGTCCAGAACTTCCCGACCGTCGGCCTCATCGACGGTAGCTTCCGGGCCAACCTGGAAGCCACCGGCATGGGCTACGACAAGGAGATCGAGGCGATTCGCATCGCTCACGACCTCGACCTGTTCACCTCGCCCTACGTCTTCAACGCCGACGATGCCAAGGCGATGGCCAAGGCCGGCGCCGACCAGCTCGTTGCTCACGTCGGTCTGACCACGGCCGGAACCATCGGCGCCGGGGTCGCCCTGACGCTGGACCAGGCGATCGACCGCGTCATGGCAGTCGCCGAAGCGGGTCGATCGGTCCGGAAGGACATCCTCGTCATCTGCCACGGCGGCCCGTTCGATGAGCCGGAAAACGTTGGGGCCGCCCTCAAGCGGATGCCCGGCGTACAAGGCTTCTTCGGTGCCTCGAGCATCGAGCGGCTGCCAACCGAGCGGGGAATCCGAGGCCAGGTTCAGGAGTTCAAGCAACTCAAGCTGGCCTAACCCAACCACGCCGGGTAAGCCCACACGGTTCACTGTATGGCGGCGGGGCCCAGAATGACTGGCGCCCCGCCGCCCAATACGCGGTGCGGTTTTCGAACGGATGGCGCGAGCCGGCCGGGCGATCGAGATGGAGGCTCTGATCGATGGAGATAGATGTGGCCCTCGTGCCGCAGGTGGCGCGCACCTGGACCAATACCGTTTGCATCGTCATCGACGAGCTGCGGGCAAGTTCCACGATCACGACGATCCTCGACGGCGGGTGCTCGCGACTGTTCGTGACGGCCGGACTCGACGCGGCCCGGCGCCTGGCTCGCCTGCACGACGGCCTGCTCGCCGGCGAACGGGGCGGCTCCGCCCCGCGTGGCTTCGACTTCGACAATTCTCCCGCCGCACTCTCACGGGCCAACCTGCGAGGTAGGGTCGTCATCCTCTCCACTTCGAACGGTACCAAGGTGCTCGGCTGGGTCCGGCACGCCCCCGCGACCCTGGTGGGCTGCCTTCTGAACGCTCGCGCATGTGCCGCGTCGGCCGTGGAGCTGGCCGACGGCATGAGCGCGCGCGTCGGAATCGTCTGTGCCGGAACCCACGGCGTCTTCGCCCTGGACGACGCAGTCGCAGCGGGCGTCATAGTGGAGGACATCGTCGCGGCGATCTCCTCCCGAGGCGGCGAGTACGGCATGACCGAGTCGGCCGTCGCTGCCGTCCAGCTGCGCTCCAGCTACGCCGACCTGATCACGCCACTGCAAGACTCGGTGGCCGGACGGTTGCTGGCCGCGCTGGGCACCCACGACGACGTTCCGTTTTGCGCCCGCCTGGACAGCAGCACGACAGTTCCGATCCTTCGCCCGGGACCGCATCTGGTCGTGGAGCGCCTGGTCGCGTCCGGGCTGTGATGCCGGCCGGAGCCGCCAGGTTCAGACCCTATCTGCTGCTGGCCTGCCTGGGCCTCGTATGGGGCATGCACTGGCCGATCGCGAAGATCGGGCTGCGGGATCTTCCCCCTTTCACGTACGGCGCCTTTCGGGTCGCGACCGGCCTGGCGGTAATCGTCGCCCTGGTCGCCGCCCGCCGCGGTCTTCGGTTGCCCTCCCGTCACGACATGCCGATCGTCCTCTCCGTCGGCCTCGGCCAGATGGCGGCCGGGATCGCGCTGATGAACCTGGCCCTGCCGCTGGTTTCCGCCGGCCGATCCGCGATCCTCGTCTACACGATGCCGCTGTGGGTGGCGCTGATCCAGTTGCCGCTGCTGCGCGCCGGCGGTGCCGCCCGGCAAGTGGCCGGGCTGATCGTCGGTCTGGTCGGAATCGCGCTCCTGCTCAACCCCGGAGCGATCGATTGGACCTCACAAGGTGAGTTACTGGGAAGCGCAGGACTGCTGCTGAGCGCCGCGCTGTGGGCGGCAACGACAATCCATCTGAAGGGCCACGTGTGGAGCGCCACGCCGCTCGATCTGATGCCGTGGCAAGTGCTGGTGGCACTGCCACCGCTCCTCATCGCCGCCGTGGTCCTGGAGGCCGGCCGGCCGATCCATTGGGAGCCGACCGCGATCGCCGCGATTCTGTACAGCGGACCGCTGGCAACGGCGCTGGCGTTCTGGCTGAGCCAATCGATCTCCCGATCGCTCAGCCCGCTGGCGACGACGATGGGGTTCCTGGCCGTGCCCGTCGTCGGCCTCGCCGCGTCCTCCGTCATGCTCGGTGAACCGTTGACGATCCTGGACTTCGCCGGTGCCGCGATCACATTCGTCGGGATCGTTGTCGTGTCTGCGTCCTCGGACGGTGCCAAGAATCGGACGCCAGGAGCGAGCCTGGATACTGCATCTCTTGGGGTCGAGTCGTAGTGGCGACGCATCTGGACGGAGCCGGCCTTGCCGGGGTGTCACGCGGCGCCCAGGGACCGGTCCATTCGAGTGGTCGATGGGAGTCGAACGGCCCTGGGGCTACGACGCGTATTCGTTATTCTCTAGGAAGAATAACCATCCGGATGACTAGCCGATGAAAGGGAAGCTGGTTTGGGCGCCTCCTCTGCCGCGCCAACTCCCGCGGGCATCCGACCGGCGCTTCGAGTCTGGTTGGAGGACCAGGGTGAGCCGGTGTTCGGGATCGGGATCTGCGAGTTGTTGATGCGGGTTGAGGCGACGGGATCTATCCGCCGCGCGGCCTCGGAGATGGGCATGGCCTACAGCAAGGCCTGGCAGATCGTGCGACGGGCCGAGGAGCATCTCGGCTTCGAACTGATGGTCCGGCACGCCGGCGGCCGGGGAGGCGGATGCTCGACCGTCTCCGAGCAGGGGACATGGCTGGTGGGGGCATTCGGCGACCTGACTCGGGACGCCGCCGCAATCCTCGACGAACTGTTCGACCGGCATCTCGGCAGGTTGAACAACCCCGTGCTGGAGCTTGCGCACGACGTTGCCCGAGGCAACATGCGCGTGAATGGTGACTAGGCCAATGGCTACCGACGCCTCCGGCCGCTCCGTGGACTACCTGCGGATCTCCGTGACCGACCGATGCAACTTGCGCTGCCTCTACTGCATGCCTGCGGAGGGAGTTGCGTGGCAAGACCGCTCGGGCATCCTCACCTTTGACGAGATATCGCGCTTCACCGCGGCCGCCGCCGGGGAGGGTATCTCGAAGGTCCGCCTCACGGGCGGTGAGCCGCTCGTGCGCCCGGGGATCGCGGATCTCGTCCGTCGCCTGCGCCGGCTCGATGGCATCGACTCCATTGCCATTACGACGAACGGCACGCTTCTATCGCGTTTCGCGACGGACCTGGCTCGAGCCGGCCTGGACGGTCTGAACATGTCGCTTTTCTCGCTCGACCCGAGCGTGTATTCGGGGGTCACCAGAGGCGGCAGGCTGGCCGACGCCCTGGCCGGTCTCGAGGCTGCCATCGAGGCCCGCATCCCTACCATCAAGATCAACGTGGTGGTCGTGCGCTCAATGGGTCAGAACCTGTTGTCGCTCGCCAGGATGTCGATCGACCGCCCCATTCACGTGCGGTTCATCGAGTACATGCCGGTCGGCGGCGGCGATGATTGCGACGGACCGGGTCAGGGCCCGGGCGCTTGGAATCCCGGGGAGCATGTCCCGAGCAACGAGATCCTGGCCACCGTGGGTGCCGACGCTATCGCTGCCGGTCTCGGCCCGCTCCATCCCGCCCCTGTCGACAGGCTACCCGTAGGCTGGGGACCGGCCACGTACTATCGCTTTGCCGGGGCCGTGGGGACGGTTGGAGTGGTCTCAGCCCTTTCTCAACCGTTCTGCGACCGCTGCAACCGCTTGCGACTCACTGCCGACGGCAAGCTTCGAACCTGCCTGTTCTCGGACGGCGAGCTCGATGTCCGGCATGTGCTCCGCGACGGCCGGGACGTCGGCCTGCCCTCGATCATACGGGCCGGTCTGGCGCTCAAACCGGAGTCGCACAACATGCGCGTCGGTACGCTGCGCGGCATGTCGCAGATAGGAGGCTAGGCGATGGGCGCTGAGCGACTGACTCACGTCGATGGCCGCGGGGCTGCCCGGATGGTGAACGTGACGCAGAAGGCGGCCACTCACCGCGTGGCGGTGGCTGAGGCCGTGGTTCGCATGCGCCGCGAGACCCTGGCCATCATCATGGACGGTCGGGCCGCCAAAGGCGACGCGCTGGGGGTCGCCCGTGTCGCCGGCATCATGGCGGCCAAGAAGACCAGCGAGCTCATTCCCCTCTGCCACCCACTGGCACTGACCCACGTCAGCGTGGACTTCGAGCCGGCCGCGGACGGCGTGCTGGTTCGGTCCGCTGCCGAAACGAGCGGCCCCACCGGCGTTGAGATGGAGGCGCTGACTGCGGCTGCGGTTGCGGCGCTAACCATCTACGACATGTGCAAGGCCGTGGACCGGGGCATGACCATCGACGGCCTGGGGCTACTCTTGAAGGACGGTGGGAAGTCGGGGCGCTGGAGCCGCGAGGGGGAGCAGTAGCCAATGACGCCGTCGGGTCCGGGACACGTGGTCTCAGTCAATCTGAGCGAACGGAAAGGCGTTCGCAAGACGAGTGTGGGCAGCGGCGTCCTGACCTTCGATCGGGGCTTCGAGGGCGACGCCCACGCCGGCGCCTGGCACCGCCAGGTATCGCTCCTCGCGCTCGAGTCGATCGACAAGATGGTCGGGGAGGGCTTGAGCGTCGGCCCCGGCGATTTCGCCGAGAACATCACGACCTCGGGCGTCGACTTGCCGGCGCTGCCGGTCGGAACGGTCGTCAAGATCGGAGACGCGGCCGCGCTCGAGATCAGCCAGATCGGCAAGGTCTGCCACACGAAATGCGCCATCTTCTACCTGGCAGGCGACTGCGTCATGCCGAAGGAGGGACTCTTCGCCGTGGTTCGCACCGCCGGTAGCGTCCGGGCAGGCGACCCGATCGAGATCCTTGCGCTCGGTGAGGGAACCTGCGACCGAACGCCGGCATCCGCCATCGCCGAGTTCGAAGCGGAGCGGGCTGCCGAGGCTGAGGCGCTGAGGGCCGGGGAGGCGCACCGTCATCGACGCCCAGCGTCACTTCGGTCGACTTGACGGCAGATGCCATCAGCTGAGACCGCGAATGTCCAGGGCTCGGCCCCAATGAAGCAGACGGACCGCGACGAGCACGCCGAAGGCGGCCAGCACCAGGATCGCCGCGGCGGCGATCGAGGCATCGAGGTCCCCACCCTGGAATTCACCATATACGACGAGCGGGAGAGTCTGTGTCCGGCCCTCGATGTTTCCGGCGAACATGATCGTCGCTCCGAACTCGCCGAGAGAGCGGGCCCAGCTCATGACAAGCCCCGCGGCGAGGGCACTACCGGCCAGCGGGACCGTGATATAGCGGAAGACCTCGATATCCGACGCGCCGTCGACTCGGGCGGCAGCCTCCAGGTCTCGTTCGACGCTTGAGATTCCGGTCCTGGCGGATCGGATGAAGAAGGGCGCGGAGACGAACGATTGAGCCAGGATGACGGCGAGGGTCGTGAACGGGATCTCGATTCCGATGGCATCGAGGGTCCCGCCGAGAAGACCGCGCCGGCCCAGGGCCAGCAGCAGGGCCAGGCCGGCCACGGATGGCGGCAGTACCAACGGCAGATCGACCATCGCCTCGACGAGGCCCGAACCACGGAACCGCCGTCGTGCCAGGACGTAGGCGAGCGGCAGGCCGAAGGTGACGGTGATGACGAGACTGACCCCCGTCGTCGCCAGGCTCAGGGCCAGGGCCGACAGGACGACCCGCGCTGTGAGGGCATGGACGAGGGACCCTGCCAGGATCGCTCGGGCCACGAGGGCCGCGATCGGCAGACTCAGGAAGAGCGCCGATAGACCCGCCAGAGCGAGGAGCGACCGGTCGCCCCGGCTATGCCCGGCCGCGGCCCGGGGGCGAGAGTTCGCCCGTGCCGCTCCTCGGCGCGGCGTACGGTGCGGTTCGTGCATAGGTACTCTCTGTCAGGACGCTGGGACGAACCCGAACGAGGCGAGAATCGCCTGGCCCGCCGGCCCGGAGAACCAGGCCAGGAAGGCCACCGCGGCATCAGGGTTCGCCGAGGCTTTGACGATCACTCCCGCGTATGTTGCGGCTACGTTCGCGGCGTCCGGCACGACGACCGTCGCGACCTTCCCGGAGGCCGTGGCGTCGGTCAGGTAGACGATGCCGGCATCGCCTTCGCCGAGCTCGATCTGGGACACCACGGACGCGACGTTGTCCTGCTTGGAGACGACGTTCTCGGCATACCTGGCGACGAAGTCCGCCGGGTAGCCGGGTTGCCCGGCCAGGTTGGCGACCAGCTGGTTCGCATACTTCGTGATCGGCGCCGAGTCGGCGGCGGCGATCACCTTGATGCCGGTCTTCGCCAGGTCGGCCGGCGTCTGGAGATCGGCGGGGTTGCCCGCGGGCACGATGACCGTCAGAAGGTTGCCCGCGAACTTCGTGAGGCCGCCGGCGGCGAGGCCCTTGTCGACCAGCTTCTGCGGGTTGGCCGTGTCCGCCGACAGGAAGACGTCGACGGGGGCACCCTGTTCGATCTTCGTCTCGAGCGCCGTCGACGAATTGGTCGAGATGGTCAGACTGGTGCCGGGCTCGGCCGCCTCGTATGCGGTCCTCACCTGGGCCAGGACGGGCTTCAGCGACGACGCGGCGTAGATGGTCAGGCTTGCCGGGGCCGTGGTCGCCGGCGGCGTGGTCGGCCCGGCCGCGCTCGGTGACGGGGTGACTTCGCTCGCACATGCCGCAAGTACGAGAACAGCGGCGACGAGCGATGCCGCCGCACGCGATGTCACGCCCGAGTCTCCCTGGCCGAGGGGATTTCCAGCATGACGTTCGTTGACTTCACGACGCCCACGACCTCGTCGCCGACCTTGAGTCCGAGCTCGATGACCGCCTCGGCCGTCAACAGGCTGACCAGCCGGTGCGGCCCGGCCATGACCTCCACGACCGCCGCGACTCCGTCGCGTTCAACCCTCGTGACGACACCCGGGAAGCGGTTGCGGGCGGACTGGGCCACGATCGGACGATCCGGCCTCGAGCGTCGACGCTCATCGAGAAGCCGGGATACCTCGGCGACTACGACGACGCGCTGTCCGCCGGCCGATCGCTCCAGTCGAATGGTGCCGTCCTCTCCCCAACGTCGAATAGTCTCGATCGAGACGCCCAGCATCTCGGCGGCCTGGCCGATGCGCAGGCTGGCGTCCCGGGTGGCGGATCTTGCGTTCATACATAGTTATCGTAGCAAGATCGGCCAGGATTATGTATCTATCTGGGCAACAAGAAGCGGAAAGATGCCCGCGTCAGCCGGCTGGTGCGTGGCGGCCGGGTGCCCTTTGGTCGAACCGGTCGTGATCGAACGGCCCGGCGAGAGTCGCCAGCGCGTGGTCCAGGACCGGTTCGAGCGCAGCAAGCGAATCGAGCGCGCCACCTGGGCTGCCCGGCAGGTTGACGATCAGGCATCGCTTCAGCACGCCGGCCATGGAACGGCTCAAGTAGGCGTATGGCGTCGCTCGCCCGCCTTGGGATCGCATCAGCTCGCCCAAGCCGGGCACCTCGTACTCGACAACAGAGCGCGTCGCCTGCGGGGTCACGTCGCGCGGAGTCAACCCGGTGCCGCCCGTTGTCAGGATGAGGTCGTGACCTTCCGCCTCGGTGAGCAGGAGGTTCTGGATCCGAGGCACTTCATCGGGCACGGTGGCCCGTTCGACGGCAAAGCCGAGATCCTCCAGCCGCCTGGATAGCGCTTCACCGCTCAGGTCCAGGCGGGCGTGAGCCGCGACCCCATCGCTGACGGTGGCGACGAGGGCGCGACGGGCGCTCGAGGGGCTCTGGCCGGCCATCGCCGACCCAATGGCCTGGCCCGCCGGTTCGCCGTGGTCGCCGTGGTCGCCGTGGTCGTCGCGGTCGCCGTGGTCGTCGCCGTCGCCGTGGTCGCCGTCGGTCATCTTTGGAGCCACCTGATCTCTACTTCCGAACCTGGCTCCAGCCGTTCGACTGTCTCCGGAACGACTGCCAGGGCGTCGGCCAGGGCCATCGCGCTCAGAACGTGACTACCTTGCCCGCCGCTCAGGCGGACGCGAAGTCGACCCACCGCGTCGCGCGTGGGGGCGCCGGAGGCGTCTCGAACGACCACGACCCGAAGGAAGCCTCGTCTCCCGGGCGCCTTCGTCAGCAGATCCTCGGTGATCGCCCGATCGACGTCGACCGTGCGCATCGCCAGGCCGGATAGTCGACCCAGAACCGGTCGGACAAACAGGTGGAAGGTCACGAGAGCCGAAACCGGATTGCCGGGCAGACCGAACATGAGGACGCGCCGCCCGTCCGACTCACGGGGCTTCGATCTGCCGAAGGCAAACGGCTTGCCCGGCTGGATGGCGACGCGCCACAGGTCGACCCCGCCGACAGCGTCGAACGCCGATCGGGCCAGATCGTAGGGTCCGACCGATACGCCGCCGCTGACGATCAGCACGTCCGACTTCTCGAGGGCCGGCACGATGGCAGCCACGATCGCATCCAGCGAATCCGCCACGATGCCCAGATCCGCGCCCGAAGCGCCTTCCACGCGGCACATGGCCAGCAGGCCGGGCCGATTCGCGTCGGGAATGCCCGATGGGCCGAGGCTTTGCCTCGGAGAACGCAACTCGTCTCCAGTGGAGAGCACTCCGATAATGGGTCGACAGTGGACGCGCATGGAATCGACGCCGACGGCCGCGGCCAGAGAGATATGCGCGGGCGTGACTCGCCGGCCGGGCTCCAGCAAACGCGTTCCTGCTCGGACGTCCTGTCCCCGGGTCCTGACGAAGTCGCCGGCCTCGACCGCGACGCTCACCAGGCATGCGTCCGGCAGCGGCTCTCCGGCCCTGAATCCCAGGTCGCGCGACGCCGCGCCGAAGGGGGCCTCCTCGACGATCGTCGCCTCCACCGGGACGACCGCATCGGCAGAATCCGGCAGGCGGGCGCCGGTCATGATTCGAACGGCGCAGCCCGGCGGCACATCGATGTCAGCCGAGCCGCCGGCCCGGACCTCGCCCACAACGCGAAGGCGAATGGGGGATCCCGGATTGGCGCCGGCAATGTCGGCCGCGTGGACCGCGAATCCGTCCATCGAACTGTTGTCCCAGGGAGGCAGGTCCACTGCCCCGTGGATCGATTCCGCCAGGACGCGGTCGAGCGCATTCTCGAGCGATACCGCCTCGGTCGGCAACGGATCTCCCGACGCCGCGAGCAGCCGTTCGAGTGCCTCTTCCACGCTCAGCATCGGCTCTCCGTGCTGCGGTCCCATCAGATCGGTTCGAAGCGGGCCTGGAAGAAGCGCAGGTACTTCGGCTCGTAGACCATGCGCAGACCCCGGGCGGAGTCGCGGGCGTCGAAGCAGGCCTTGACCGACTCGGCCACGACGTCCATGTGCGCCTGGGTGTAGACGCGGCGGGGGATCGTAAGGCGGGTGAGTTCGAGCTTCGGCCGCTTGTGGTCGCCCGTCTCGGGGTCGCGACCGGCCGAGACGATGCCGCGCTCCATCGACCGGATGCCCGAGTCCAGGTAGAGCTCGCAGGCGAGCGTCTGGGCCGGGAAGAGGTCCTGCGGCAAGTGCTGGTAGAAGCGCTTCGCATCCAGGAAGATGGCGTGGCCCCCGATTGGCTGGACGATAGGGATTGCCCATTCGGTCAGGAGCTCGCCGAGGTAGCGGACCTGGCCGACGCGCGATCGGACGTGTTCATCCTGGACGGCCTCGGCGATACCGATCGCGAGGGCCTCCATGTCGCGCCCGGCCATGCCGCCGTACGTGTGCAGCCCCTCGTAGACCACCACGAGGTTGCGCAGCTCCTCGAACACCGCCTCGTCGTTGACGGCCAGCCAGCCGCCGATGTTCACGAGGTTGTCCTTCTTGGCGCTCATCCAGGCGCCGTCGGTGTGCGAGCAGAACTCGAGCAGAATCTCGGCGATCGATCGGCCGGCGTAGCCCTCCTCGCGCTCCTGGATGAAGAGCGCGTTCTCGACCATCCGGGTCGCGTCGAGCAAGACCTTGATGCCGAGCGGGGCGCAGTACTCGTGAAGGGCGCGGACGTTGGCCATCGAGACGGGCTGGCCTCCGGCCATGTTGACCGTGCCTGCCAGCGACACGTACGGGATCTTCGCGGCCCCGACCTCGTTAACGAGTGCCCGCAACTTGGCCAGGTCCACGTTGCCCTTGAACGGGTGCAGGGACTCCGGGTCGTGGGCTTCGTCGAGGATCACGTCGTGGAAAGTGGCGCCGGCCAGTTCCTGGTGCAGGCGCGTGGTCGTGAAGTACATGTTGCCCGGCACGTGGTCGCCGGGCTTGATGAGCGCCTGGCTGATCAGATGCTCGGCCCCGCGCCCCTGGTGGGTCGGCACGACGTGGGCGTAGCCGTAGTAGCCCTGGACCGCGGCCTCGAGGTGGTAGAAGTTGCGACTCCCCGCGTACGACTCGTCCCCCAGCATCATCCCGGCCCACTGCCGGTCGCTCATAGCGGAGGTGCCGGAGTCAGTCAGGAGATCGATGTAGACATCGTCGGAGCGCAGCAGGAACGTGTTGTAGCCGGCTTGGTGGAGAGCCGCCTCGCGCGTCGGGCGTTCGGTCACCGTAAGCGGTTCGACCATCTTGATCTTCCACGGCTCGGCCCAGGATCGGCGGCCGCGTTGCTGGCCCATGGTGTGGAGGGTTTCGTTCGACATCTGCTCATTCTCCTGGCGGGGCGCCGGCCTGGGTCAGTGGTGGACGCGTGCGGCGACGAAACTCAGCCCGTGTTCGGTGAGCGCTCGCGCCGTGTGATTCGTGGCGTCGAGCTTATCCATGAAGTTCTGTTGGAGCGCATCCCAGTCGCCGGCGGCGATGACTTCGGCCTTGTCCCGGAAGTAGTCCAGGATGTCGGACGGGCGCGGCCGCGAAGCCTCGACCTCGGGATCGCCGCCTTCGTGCTTGGCCGAGATGTTGGGCACGCAGTCGGCCAGGTGGAGGAGCTCGTCGCGCCGGTCGTATGGCTGGCAGACGATGCTTCGGTAGGCCTCGGTGATGTGGTGCTCGAACCTGACGGCGTCTTCGAAACCGATCGCCCGGCGGGTCTGGGCGGCGATCTCGAGGGTCGGGTTGTCGACCGAGTTGCTCCAGTTGAGCCCCGCGAGCGGGGTACTGCCGTCTTCGCGGGCCAGCAGCTTCGCCAGCAGCAGAATCGACAGACCGGAGAACGGGTTGTCGGTGCCCATGAAGACCGAGATCTTGAACTCGATGTCCACGCCGAGCCGGTACAGAAGGAACCCGGCCAGCACCGTGCCGGGGTTGACGTTGAGGACCTGGCGCACGCCGTATTCGGTGTAGTAGTGGAGGAACTCGTCGACCCATCGCAGCGGATGGTCGTTTGGCTGGCCGACTCCACCGAAGTAGCCAGTTATGGTGGCGGGACCGTTGAGGTGGACGTTCGATCCGTCGGTCCCTTTGGTGTCGAGCGTCTCGACCACGCTGGCGCCGATGATCCGCATTGCCGCCCCAACAGCCGGTAGGTCGCCGTCCGCCTCCTGCTCCTTCATCTTGCGGACGCGGATCCACCGGCCCGGCATGAGCGACCGATCGGCGATTGAGCGGCGAGCGGCCGCGATGACCCAGGGGAAGTACTGGAGGGCACTGACCTCCAGGGTCACGGCCAGATCGTCATGGAATTCGATCGCGTCCATTCTGTCGCCGAGGACCGAGCGCCGGTAATCGCCGACGCTCGCGAAGGCGCCGCGATCGCGCTGCTCGGTCAGCCAATCGAGCTCCGCGAGGTAGTGCGGGGCGGCGGAGCGAACGCGGTCGAGCAGAGCGGGCAGCTCGCCGGCTTCCCGGGCCCGTCGGTTGATCTCCTCCGTGGTCCCGTACCGGGCGACGACTGCGAGCAGATCGTTGACCAGCCGTGACTCCGGATCCAGAAAGAACGCGTTGATCTCGCTCAGCCGGTGATCCGGGATTGCCAGCTTGCGCCTGGGATCGGACGTCTCATCCATATGAGTCACTCTAGTCGCAGCGGGCGAGTCGTGTCTGACCGACGCGACTGCCTCAGCGTCGGTCGACACCGTGGCCACGCTTGGGCGCCTCCACCCGGCGGCTCGGCCGGCCGGCACCGCCGGACGGCACTCCGCCCTGGCAGCGGATCGGCCCGGGCGGGCTAAGCCGTCTGCACGAGGCGCAGCCGGACTTCCACCCCGGTCCTCTTGACCAGTGCTGGTCTCGGCAAGAAGCCCACACGGCGGAAGATGAACCGGCGATGGAATCTGCGCCGGCGGTGATCGTCCAATGGCGGCCTCGCAACACGCATTTCCATTCGCGAAGCGGGTGAAGGAGAAGGACGGTGAACCAGTCCTTCGAACCGGCGGACAAAGGGTTGGCGGTCACCGACCATCGGTCTCATTCGGACGGCATCGCCAAGCTCGGCGCATCGCCGGCTACGACGGCCGTCGAGGTGTTCACAGAGTCCGACTATGAGGATCTCGTCGACCGCTCTCACCTCGGGGTGGGCCTGGCCCAGATCACTTCTCGTCTGCTCCGGCAGCTCTCCACCAGTGCCGGACCGGGTCCGCAAGCCGGGGCCAACGGACGCGCTGTCCAGCGGGACGCGCACGGAAGTCGAGTGCCCCTGGATGGCAGTCCGCTCGTTGCCTGGGACCGCGTGATCGCCGTATCCGCCGCAGGCAGGATGCTTGCGCTGGTTGTCCTGATTCCCAGCGGTGAACGACGACCAAAGGCGTGATGGCTTGGTCGCCCGTCGACGACCCCGGACTGCTCGCAAGAAGATGGACGGACCGGGCGTAATCGGCTAAGGAAGACCTGCCCAGTTCGCTCGAGTGCGGTCACTTGACCTGAAACAATGCCGGCTTCGGCGAGACTCGATCCGATGCCTGGTTCTCCGCGGCTGTCCGAGGATGGTCAGGCGGCCCGACCGAAGCGGCGGCTGAGTATGACCCCGACAAGGGTGATGGCCTGGAGCGCGACCATGGTCCAGTCCGGAGACCAGCGGCCCGCATACAGGAAGGCTGCGGCCGTCAGCCCCGACAGCGCAACGCTCAGGGCGATCGCGGCCACTGCTTCCGCCACCTGGTCTCTGATCCGCAGCAAACGCACCCACGCCATGCCGGTGCAGACCAGGGAGAACCACAGGACCAGCGGGCCGCGTACCAGCGGATCCAGTTTGACGAGGGAAGCGATCTCAACCGCCAGAATGGAGGCGATGATGATCCCTGGCCAGATTTCCGCTCTGAGCTGATCCCAGCTACGGGCACCCTCGATCTCCGCGTCAGGAGACGTAAGCTCACTCCCTGTACGAAAGGGTGGCCGGGGCACGATCAGTCGGCACCCGACATCAGCGCCGGTAGCGTACCATCTAGCTTTCGCAGCCCGCTCCGCGCAGGCGGCTCGGCGGGCTGGGGGAGGGGGCTGTGATCGGCTCTGAAACCGGGGCGGCGGTCTCCGCCGGGAGAAGCGGCAGGGGTGAGGGACTCGCGATGACCCGAGACGTCTCGGTGGTCGTGTGTGCGTATACGCTCGACCGCTGGAACTGGCTGACCGAAGCTCTGCGTTCGGCTGCAGAACAGGTACCGCCGCCGATCGAAGTGATCCTGGTCGTGGACCACAACCCGCAACTGCTGGCGCGTGCCCGCCGCGAGCTGTCCGGCGTACGGGTCGTGGAGAACGCGGGAGCAAAGGGCCTCTCGGGTGGAAGGAACACCGGCCTGCAGACGGCCACCGGCGAGATCGCAGCCTTCCTCGACGATGACGCGGAAGCCGAACCCGGCTGGCTCGCCGCCCTCATCGCCCCGTACGACGATGAGGGCGTGGTCGCCACCGGCGGCAAGGTCCTGCCGAACTGGGAGACGGCCCGGCCGCGCTGGATGCCCGATGAATTCGACTGGGTTGTGGGCTGCTCATACCGTGGCCTGCCCCTGACGGAGGCTCCGACCCGAAACCCGATCGGCTGCAGCATGTCTCTGCGCCGGCAGGCCGCCCTGGATGTGGGCAGCTTCCGGACCGAAGTTGGGCGCGTCGGCACGATCCCAGCCGGGTGCGAAGAGACCGACATTGCGATCAGGTTGACCCGTCGGCAACCCGGCTCGCGCGTTATGTACGCTCCGACCTCCATCGTGCGCCACCATGTTCCGGCGAGCCGAGCGCGCTGGGCCTACTTTCGATCCCGCTGCTTCCACGAAGGCCGTTCCAAGTCGATCCTGTCGCGGCTCGAAGGCTCGACCGAGCCGCTTTCGTCGGAACGCGCCTATACGATCAGGGTGCTTCCCGCCGGCGTGCTTCGGGGCGTAGGCGCGCTGCTGCGGGGCGATCGCGGCGGAGCACAGCGGGCAGCTGCCATCGTCGCGGGTTTGTGTATCACCACGTTTGGCTACGCCACCGGGATGGTCAGGCGGCGTCCGATGACGAATGGAACGCCGACGAGCGAGGCCAGGAAGGAGGCGCCATGACCGCACCTGCCGCCACGGCCATCCCTACGCCGCCCGTACGCTTTGTTGAAGTCGACCTCGATGCAGATTGGCCGCGGGTCCTTGGGTCGGCGGACGACCCTTCCCCGGCCGGGGGCATTCAGGTCCTCGCGCGACTCCACGGCTGCCCCGTTGGTGCGGTCGTAGCTGCTCTGCCGCCTGGAGGCTACTCACCCAGGCAACTCGAAGCACTAGTGGCACCTGCAACGGCCGAGGCGGCAATGGCTCATCGCTGGTGGGACGAGCAGGCCGTCGCGGCCACCATAACCGGCAGCGCCGTGGCGCTCGCCGCTGCGCCCAGGTGTGAGCGGGTGAGGGCAAGCCTCAACGACTCGGGCCCGAAGCTCGATGTGATCATCCCGACTCGCAACCGCTCCGACAGGCTGGCCGAATGCGTCAACTCGATTCTGGCCACGGGCTATCGGAATATCCGGGTCATAGTCGTGGACAACGATCCTTCGGGCCCGGAGACCGCCGACCTCGTCGCCGGCCGGGCCGACTGGCAACCTCATGTCGAGTACGTTTGGGAGAAGCGCGCCGGCTCCTCTCTGGCTCGCAATCGTGGAATCGAATACGCAACGGCGGAGATCTTGGCCTTCGTCGACGACGATGTCCTGGTCGACCCCGGCTGGGCGGCCAGCGTCGTGGCTCCCTTCCTTGAGGAGCCTGAAGCGGGGTGCGTCACCGGCCCGATCATTGCCGCGGAGCTGGACACCCAAGCGCAGATCTGGATCGAGGAATACGGCGGCTTCTCCAAGGGCTTCGTGCGCCAAGTCTTCGACCCGTTCGATCCGCGCGCCCAGATACCGCTCTTTCCCTACGCCGCGGGGACTTACGGATCCGGTGCCAACATGGCCTTCCGCCGCGAAACGATCGTCAAGATCCACGGCTTCGATCCGGCGCTCGGCCTCGGGATGGCGGCGCGCGGCGGCGAGGATCTGGCGGCTTTCACCGCGACCCTCCTCTCCGGGATGCGCCTGGTTTACGAGCCGAACATGATGGTCAGACATCGGCACCACCCGAGCTACGCCAAGCTGCGCCAGGTGATCCTCGGTTATGGCATTGGTCTGGGCGCCTATCTTGCCAAGACCGTCTACGACCGACCGGCCACTCTCCTGGAGGTTGCTCGGCGGATCCCGCCTGGTCTGGTTTACCTTCTCTCTCCGGAGTCGCCAAAGAATGCTCACAAGCGCGCCGACTATCCCAGCGAGTTGACGTTCCGAGAACTCGCCGGCCTGGCATGGGGACCGTTCGCTTATGGTCTTGGCAGGCTGGAACTGCGACGGCGAGACAAGCAACAGAGGGATCCCTTCGAGGCGAACCGCTGACATGAGGCAACCGACGGCGATCCCGATCGTGCTCTATCACTCGCTCTCGGCCGATGCCACGGAGCCCTACCGGCCCTTCTCAATGGATCCCGGGCAGTTCGCCGAGCAGATGGAGCTAATCGCGGCCGAGGGCTACACGAGCCTCACGATGGCTGAGCTGCTGACGGCGCTCGAGGGCCCGATCGAAGCGATGCCCGAGCGGCCGATCGCGATCACCCTAGACGATGGCTTCGAAGACATGCATTCGGTTGCCCTGCCGATCCTGACACGCCTCAGTCTGCAATCCACAGCCTACATATCTACGGCATACCTGGGCGGCACGAGCCGCTGGCTCGGGTCGTTGGGCGAGGGCGAGCGGCTCATGCTCTCGCCCGGACAGGTCCGCGATCTCGATGCGGCCGGCGTCGAGATCGGTGCTCATAGCCACCGACACATTGCCCTGGACGAGGTGCGTTTCTCGGAGGCCGCCGGCGAGATCGACCGGTCACTCCACGGACTCCAGGAGATCGTCGACCACCCGGTCGCGACGTTCGCCTATCCATACGGCTACCACACCGGCCGCATCAAGAGGTACCTCCAAGCGTCCGGGTTCGCATCGGCGTGCGGCGTCAAGCAGGCGCTGAGCCATCGAGACGACGACCGGTTTGCCCTGGCCCGGCTGATCGTGGACTCGGAGCTATCGATGGAAGGCTTCGCCTCCTGGATCCGGGGAGACGGCTTGCCCTTTAGCTGGCGCCGCGAGCGCCTGCGAACGAAGGCCTGGCGAGTGGTGCGCCGGATGAAGCAGATTACGTCGGCCAGCGCCCAGGGTGACTTGGATGGCTGAGCGGCGTTTTTCCATCGGCGGCGGGACGGGCCACTGGCGGGCCCCTGTCTACAGCCGCGCCTACGCGCTGATCCTCAGCAGCGGTTCGACGGCGGTGCTGGGCTTCCTCTATTGGACCCTGGCCGCACGCCTTTACAGCGCGAGCGACCTGGGGGTCAACGCCGCGGTCATCTCCACGATGATGCTCCTCTCGTACCTTGCCCAGCTGACCCTCGCCGGGGCGCTGACGCGCTTCATCCCGACCGCCGGCCGGGCCACGACGAAGCTGATTCTGGCCTCATACAGCGTGGCGCTCCTGATGTCGGCGGTGGTGGCGAGCGTCTTCGTCGCCGGCGCCGGGATCTGGGCGCCTCAGGTGCGGTCGCTCTTAGGCACGCCGGCCGCCGCGGCGTGGTTCGTGGCCGCGACAATGGCCTGGAGTCTGTTTGCGCTGCAGGACGCCGTCCTGACCGGGCTTCGTCGGACCGTCTGGGTGCCCGTAGAGAACACGATCTTCGCCGTGGTCAAGATCTTGGTCGTGGTGGGCCTGGCGGGATCGCTGACGGGGGCAGGCATCTACGTTTCCTGGACGGTGCCGGCAGTTCTGTCCATCGTGCCGATCAATTTGATGATCTTTCGGTGGTTCCTGCCCAGCCACATGGCCCGCCAGGGCAAAGTGGCTCCCGAGGGCAGCGTGCGCATGATCGTCCCGTACCTGGCCGCCGACTTCGCGGGCTCGCTTCTT
The DNA here is from genome assembly GCA_963789725.1 of uncultured Chloroflexia bacterium. GTDB lineage: Bacteria > Chloroflexota > Limnocylindria > Limnocylindrales > CSP1-4 > Fen-1039. Next base: position 1,529,221 of record CAWBLU010000003.1, on the reverse strand, counting down.
GTCAGCGCGTCGACAAGTCTATTGCCGCTGATCGTGCTCGCAATGGCCGGCGCGAGAGCCAGCGCCTACTACTACATCGCCTGGACGATCGCTTATTCGCTGCAGCTCTTGTCGCTGAACCTGGCCATCTCTTTGAGCGTGGAGGGTGCCGAGCAGCGTTCTCAGGTGGGGCTGGGGATGCGCCGCATGCTCAAGCTGCTGGTGGGGCTGCAGGTGCCGATCATCGTCGGGATCGCGATCTTCGCCCCGCTGATCCTCAAGCTCTTTGGGCAGGAGTACTCCGACGAAGGCGCGATGCTGCTGCGGCTCCTCGCTCTGGGTGTGCTGCCGCACGGTGTCAACGCCGTATGCTTGGGAGTGGCGCGCGTCAGGCGGCAGCTGCGCGTGCTCTTCCTCCTACAGGCGGCCGAGTCAGGCTTGTTCGTGGCGCTGGCCGTAGTCTTCCTGCCGGCGTTGGGGATCGCCGGCATCGGCATTGCATTCCTGGTAGGGCAATCCATCGTGGCGCTCGGCGCCTTTGTTACGCAGATCTACCCGCTGCTGCGCGACGGTCAGCCGCAGTCCCCGACAGAATCTCGGGTTTACCGCGACTCCCGGACTGCGGCGAGCCCGTCCTTGGGAGAGCCGCCCCAATGAACCTGGCCCCTCGAGTCCCCCCGGAACATTCGCACGGCGTCCTGCCCCTTTCCGTCGTGATCCCGGTTCGGAACGCTGAGAACTTCATCGAGGACTGCCTGGACTCAGTAGTGAAGTCCGCACCGGCGGAGATCATCGTCGTGGATGGCCGCTCGACGGATCGAACCCTCGAGATCGTCGGACGTCATGACGTCCGCCTTCTCAGCGATGGCGGCCGTGGAGTCGCGACGGCGAGGATGATGGGCGTGCAGGAGGCGCGTTCGGAATTCGTGGCCCTGATCGACGCCGACGTCGTACTGCCGGACGGCGCGCTAGCGGCTCTGCTGACTGAATTCCGGAGGGGGGGATACTCGGCGCTCCAGGCGGGATTGCATAGCACGTCCGGGGCGGGCTACTGGGGTCGCGCGCTCGCCCGCCACCACAACACCGGCCGCAGCCGCAACTGGCTGGGCGTCATGGCGACGATATTCCGTCGCGAGACGCTGCTGGCCCATCCGCTGGACGCATCCTTCCTCTCGGGGGAGGACATCGACCTGAGATGGCGCCTGCGCCGTGCCGGAGTCCGCATCGGCGTTTCATCGAAGACCATCGTGAGGCACCGCTTCGACGATACGCTGGATTTCGCGCTTGGCCAGTGGCGCGACGACGGGGCTGGATTGGGACGGATGGCCCTCAACCACAGAGGCGGTAGCTTGCTCCTCCTGATGCCTCTGGCCGACACGGTGCGAGGCGTCACTCTCACGACGCTTCGCCTGGAGCCGCAGTACATCCCCTACTACGTGGCCCACGCCGTGTTCAACTACTCCTCAATGATTGCCACTCTACGGGCAGCCGCGACGGGCCGTCGCCAGCGACGAACGAAGGCCCGATGACGCCCCGGCCACCTGCCGGTCGCGCCGGCGGAACCCTCCGATTGCTTCGCTCGATGCTGAGCGAGGATTGTCTGCTCTCGCTCGGCGCGCTGGTGGCACCGCCGGATACGCGCTGATGTGGCTCGACATCGGCGGTGCGGCAACTATTGCCGTTGCCGCTGAGGCAGAACCGGCGCTAGCTCGGAGCATCTCGCGGGCTTTCGCGCCGTACTTGCCGCAGCCTGAGCCGGCGTCCACCGTTAGCGTGTCGGTGCTGCCTACCTCGGAGGTTCCGGCATTCCAGGACATCCAGGGTGCGGCGGGCGATGGGTTGGTCACGGGCTACGACGGCCAACGAGCCTACATAGTTCGCGGCCGGCATGCCTGTGTCCTGCCGGACCCTCTTCGCGATGCCCCCGCCGTCTTCGCGTATATGCCGGGCTTCCCCATGCTCGACCTCGTCCGGCCCTACGTCCGTCCGGCCGTCGCGCTCGCCGCGCTGCGGAGCGAGGCTGTCGTCGTCCACGCCTCGGCCGTCTCGATCGGCGGCCGGGCCGTTCTCGTCGGCGGCTGGTCGGAGAGTGGCAAGACCGAGATTGCGCTGGCACTTGCCGAAGCCGGGGCCGAGTTCCTCTCGGACAAGTGGACGATCGTGCGAGCAGATGGTTCTGTCTGCCCGTTCCCCGCCTCGGTCGGTGTGCGGCGGTGGGTTCTGCCCTACCTGCCGAGGCTTCGAGCCCGACTGCCCCGCGCCTCCAAGGCCCAGCTCGTTGGGGCCGCAGCCGTGTCTCTTGCCTCGCGCCCATTCCGGAGGTCGTTCCGAAATGCGGTGCTGCGCGAGGTCGGCTCGCGCTCGACGCAGATCGCTGCCCTGGCCGACCGTGCGGCTCTTTCGGTAGACCAGGTCCGCGCGGCATATGGCACCGTCGGCGACGTCACCAGGCCCGTGCCCCTCGGCCTTGTCGTTCTGCTCTCGACGACGGCGCTGGGGACCGCACCTGTCGTAGCCCCGGCCGAGGTGGGCCTGGTCGCTCGGCGCCTCGCACAAGCCGCCGCGTTTGAGCGGCGCGCCTACTTTTCGGTGACCGATCGAGTTCGTTACGGCGGGGCGAGCAGCGAGCGGTCTGACGGCTCGTCCGTCGCCGGGATAGAGGAGAAGCTGCTCCGAGTCACTCTGGCCGACGCCGCCTCGCTTCAGGTCCGGACGCCATTTCCAAGCGACCCGCGCCGCGTCGTTGAGAGCATCACTCGAGCGCTTGAAGGAATATGAGAGCGCAGTACGAGTTAGGCCCCGGCCTCGGCCTTGCGATCGAAGGCGACAAGGCGACGGTGAGCCACTTCGACCGCGAATATAGCCGACCTGCAACGCTCCGGCCGACTGAGACGATCGTCGAAGTCGCATTCACCGGTCACGGACTCGACCAGCCCGGCAACTCGATCGCCGGCGGCTACAAGACCATGCGCTGGCGGACCGAGTTCACCTCTCCCGAGGCGGCGAATCTCGGGGTCCGTATCGAGATCGCCGGTTGGCCGCGAACGTTCGCTCGCGCGCTCGTGCAGGGCTACTTCATCGAACCGTTGCTTTCGGTCGCGGCCACGCGTGTTGGTGCCACTCTGCTGCCAGCGGCGGCCATCCGCGCCAAAACCGGCGCGATCGTCGTCCTCGGGCGGTCCGGCAGCGGCAAGACGTCCCTTTCGATGCATGCGCTGGCCATCGGGGCCCCGGTGCTCGGCGACGACCAGGTGTTCATCAGCTCCGATGGGGCGTGCCGGGCGTTTCCTCGGCGGCTACGGCTCTACTCCGATCTGAGGGAGCGTGTGCCGCTAGCGTACGAGAGGTTGCCGCGACGCATCCGTGCCCAACTCGTCGCTCGACGGCTCGTCCGGATCCTTTCGCGCGGCGCGATCGCACCGTCGCTCGCGGTGCCTGTTTCGGTCCTCGGGCAGAAGAGCGAGCCCGATCGGGCGCCGATCCGTCGTGTCGTTATCCTCGAGCGGGCCCTTGCCCCGGGCGGACTCCGCACCGAACCGGCGACCGTGGCCGACGCGGTGGAATATGCCCTCCGGCTGCTTCGTGAGCAGCGTGAGCACTTGGTACTCGCAGGTGGCGACACTTGGCGTCAGGCCCTACTCGAGGTGGAGAGCCACGAAGAGCGACTGCTCGCGCGGGCTTTCGGCGGCGCCTCCGTCGAGCGGGTCACGGTCCCGTCGCCGCTCACTGGAGGCGCCATCGCTCATGTCGGAGCAGCCGTAGGCATCGTTGCCGAGCCGGCGGGCCGCGGTCAGTCCGGGCCCGAAGAGAGGTTCTAGGCGAGCCGGCGGGAGTCCTTCGCTTCTCCTACGCTCGGAGCAGTGTCAGTTCCTGCCGCAGCTCCAGGAGCCGGAGGTTGCAGGGCACTGGGAGCCCCTTCGCGGCCTGCCGGCGGGCGTCGCGGTAGTCGGCCAGGGCCACGGCCCGCAGCCGATCGTTGCCATGCTTGACTGCGAGAGACCACGCGAGCGCGGCCGCCATGGCGCGCTCGTTGGCGCTTCGCGCGGCGCCGGTGCGGGCCTCGCGACCTGCGGCCAGCAGGATCACCTTCCTCCACGGGCTCAAGCCAGCGGCAACCCTGCGGGGATTCGACCCGGTCGCACCTCTCCACCCGAATGACGGCTGCTCGATGTTGATGGCAACCGCGGGTCGGCGGCGCCGTCGGTCGACGGAGGAAGCGGCTCCCACATTGACCGGCGCCTCCACAGCGGCGCCAAGGCGCGGTTGAGAGCGGAGGCGCTCGCCGATGATCGTCCGGAGCACTCTCGACCCATCCCGGAATGTATGCAGGTTCGAGGTGCCGGCGTGGCGCATCGCCTCAAAGCTGGGCACTTCTGCTACCGACAGGCGGGCGCGTTCTGCCCGCAGAAAGAGCTGGGCCTCGATCTCGAACCCGACGGCGGTGAGACCAAGAGACAGAACGCTTGAGCGTCGGAACGCCGCGTAGCCGTAGCACAGGTCCGAGCGCGAAACTCGGTACAGGATCCTCGTGAGCAGCAACAGTCCCCGGTTGCCAGCCTGGCGCAGCGGGGACATATCTGAAGTCCCTCCGCCCGGCATGAAGCGCGAACCGCGCACTAGGTCGTGGCCCTCGCGCAGAGGCTGGACGAAGCGGCTGATCTCCCGAGGATCCATGCTGCCATCGGCGTCGAGCATCACCACGAAGTCGCCGGTCGCCGTCTCGATCCCCTTGCGTATGGCACAGCCTTTGCCCGGAGCGTCGTCGATGACGACGACCGTGTCAGGCCGAACGGTCAAGGCCACCTCGACCGTGCGATCAGTCGACCGGCCGTCCACCAGCACAACCTCGTCTACGTCAAGGGGCATATGCTCCAGAACCCAGGCGATGTTGCGAGCTTCGTTTAGGGTCGGGATGACGACGCTAACCCGAAAGGAGCGGCCCTCGGACGAGGCCGGCGAAGGCGTCGTCCCAATCTCAGCGGTTTGTACAGTCACTTGGCACACCCCAAACCGAACACGCATCCACGGATGCCTGGGAGAGGCGGCGCGAACCACACACAAGGGCTACATCCCACCCTGCCCTCAAGTCGTGGCTCTCACCTTGCCCATCCCGCGCAACGAGACGCATCAGACCCCTGAATGGCTTACCCGATTCCGGGCATTAACCCCAGGATGAGGACTTGAGTACTACTGGGACTCCTCCAAAAGAACTATGGTGGGATGGCCCCACCTTAACAGGTGGACCGATGAAAGAAAAGGGGTAGGACCTTTGGCGTTGCGAACACGCAACACTTAGGCGCGACCCATAGCGACCCACGGCGGTGTCGTCGCCCCTATGATGCGTGGCTATGCAGGTACGCCCCTCGCTGAGGTCGAGCTTCGCCGCCATAGCGTGGCGACGTTCGGCTGCAGGCTTCGCCCCTCTAGCCGTAGCCATAGGACTGTGGGCCCAGGCTCTGCCGAGCATCGACACGACACGCATGAACGGCATGGGCCTGATATCCGTCCTGCCCCTGCAAGTGCCGCTGGCCGTCGTCCTGATCGTGTCAAGTGCGGCGTGGCACCTGCGGCGGGATAACCCGAGCGTCCCCTTCCTGACCCTACATCTCGTGGCCCTGATCTTCCTCCTGTATTCGATCCCGACGATCATCGAGGCGCAGCCACGCTTCGCCGCGACCTACATCCACGTCGGGATCTCCGAGTACATCTCGCGCACAGGCACGGTCGCTCCGGGGCTCGAGGCCCGCTTCGACTGGCCGGGCTTCTTCGTCCTGACCGCGTTCCTGCGTCAGGCGAGTGGCTTCGGCTCCACGATGGATCTCGCGGGCTGGGCGCCGGTCTACCTTAACCTGCTATACCTGGGGCCACTGGCGCTCATCTTCCGGTCGATCACGCGCGACATACGCCTGGTGTGGGCCGGGCTCTGGCTGTTCGAGCTCACCAACTGGGTCGGGCAGGACTACTTCTCTCCCCAGGGCCTCAACTACTTCCTGTTTCTGTCGATCGTCGGTTTGGTCCTCACCTACTTCCGGACGTTGAAACCCGAGCACCCCCGATTCGTGGAGTGGCTGCGGACGCGGCCACGCGGGGCGTCACTCCTCACCGGACTGTATTCGCTGGCGACCCCGGAGCAGCTGCCGGCACAGGAGTTGTCGCCGCGGCAGCAAGCGGGCGTGGTAGTCGTCATCGTCCTGGTGTTCTCTTTCGTGGCGTTCAGCCACCAGCTGACGCCCTTCTTCACCGTGGCGGCCCTGCTGGCGCTCCTCGCGTTCAACCGGATAAGGCTGCGTACCCTGCCGATCCTGCTGGGCGTAATCGCCGTGCTCTGGGTGAGCTACATGACCGTGCCCTTCCTCTCAGGGCACCTGGCCGCGTTGGCCCAGGAGTTCGGGCAAATTGGGCGCTCGGTTGGCTCCAATGTTTCGGGCCGGCTCGGCGGAAGCCCCGACCACCGCTTCGTCGTGACGCTGGACATGGTCTTCTCGGCTTCGCTGTGGATCGCCGCAGCGATCGGGTTCCTGATCCGTTTCCGTGACGGCAGACGCGACCTGTCGATGGCTCTGCTCGCGGCTGCTCCCGTGCCGCTCGTGGCGGCGCAGGCCTACGGCGGGGAACTGGTGCTCCGCCTCTACCTGTTCACCCTCCCGTTCATGGCGATACTGGCCGCTGGCACCGTTTACGGAAGACCCGGCGCCATACCGTCCAAACTTCGAACCTGTGGCGTCATCGCCGTCTGTGCCGCCATAACCGTTGGCTTCCTGGTTACTCGATTCGGCAACGAGCGAATGGACATCATGACCACGGCCGAGGTCCAGGGCGTTCAGGAGATATACAAGATCGCCCAGCCGGGTTCCCTTCTGGTCTCGCCTTCCGGCAACCTGCCGTGGAGGGCACAGGGTTTCGAGCAGTACGAGTACAGATCCGAAACCTACGACATTCTGGCAGGCAAGCCCGATGACCTCGTCGCGCTCATGAGGGCGGCCGGTCGACCGCATTCGTACCTCATCCTTACGGCGAGCCAGAAAGCCGAGGCCGAGCTCTTCACGGGACTGCAACAACGCGACTGGGACGCGTTCGTGAATCAGATGCTGGCCTCGCCTGACTTCCAGCTGGTCTACCAGAATGCGGACACGACGATATTCGAGCTGCGAACCCCAGTCGCGAAGACGCCAACCTCGATCGCTGACGGCGTCGATTCGATGGTGTCGTTGATTGACGCCACTCGACTGCGCCGATCGGTGGTCATTTCATGACCACGAGCGTGACGAGCCAGGCGGCCATGGCCCTCTCTTCGAACAGCTATGACGCCCTCTCCACGACAATCGGCCTCGCCGTAATTGGCGTCCTCGTGTTGCTGCTCCTGGTGCGCGAACTCGCGCCGATACTCCGGAGCGGCGTCGCTCCCCAAGAGACACGCGCCCTGGACATGGCCATCGCGCCGCTGCTGATCGTGTTCGCGATCATCGTGATCGCCCGAATGGCAGAGTTGCTTTCATGAGCACGGACGACACGGTCAGATGATTCCCAGCCCTCCACCTGGTCGAACACCTCGTGTCCCGCTACCAACACCCGCGACGCCAGGCCTCTCCGAGGTCGGTGATGCCTTCGACCTGGCCAACGCGCCCGCCCTGCAGATAGCCCTGAGCCTCGTTGGTATCCCGTCGGGCCGCGCTCGGGAGCAAATCAAGGTCCGCGGCCATTCCGACTCGGTTTCGAGTTTGCGATCGAGGCTGTCGACGATCCCGGCGGCTGTCCGCGCAACGAGCCCAGCCGCGGCTGCCGTCATGGGGTCAACGGGGGTGGCCATCGCCGCAGCAGAAGTGAGCGGGTCGGCTTTCGGCGCCTTGCCGGGAGCCGTTTTCGATGCCGCTCTGGCGTCACTCCTGCTGATCGCCTTTGTCTGGCGCCCTGACGCCGCGTCCGGACGACTGCTGCCGGTCCTGGCGCTCGTAGCCCTCATCAGGCCGATCAGCCTCGCGGCCGCTGTGCCGGCATTGGGCCAGCTGGCCTGGTACGTCCTGGCCGGCCTGCCCACGCTCGCGGGCGCCGTGCTGGCGACTCGTCTGCTGGATGACCGGGCCGCGGAATTGCATCTGCGCATCGAGCTTCCTCGACTGGATGCCGTGATTGCCGCGACCGGGATCCCGGCCGGCATGGTCGGCTACTTCCTGCTGAGTCCGACCCCGTTGCTTGCTCACCCGAGCGCCGCCGGCTACCTTGCGCTGTTCGCCATTCTGCCCATCTTCGGAGGCGCGCTCGAGGAGCTCATGTTCCGTGGGCTGGTCCAGAGCGCCGCGATTCAGGCGCTCGGATGCGCGTGGACGGGGACGGTCTTCACGGCCGCGCTGAGTGCGGCGCTGTACTGGGGTTCGGGATCCATTCCATACATGCTGTTGATGGCCGTTGTGGGTTGCGCGTTTGGACTCGCTCTCTTGCGGGGCGCCTCGCTATGGGGAGTTTCGCTCGGCCACGGGATGATGCTCATAACTATGGCGCTCCTCGCGCAGGGACTCGCCTACTAGCCGGTGCCTACCGTCACCACATAAGGCCCGCCCCTTTAGCTACCCATTTGGAACTGTGATAGCGTGGTGGCTGGTACGTTTGAGGGGGGTGTAGGTAGTACCGAACCCCTACTCATTGGGGTATGCATTGCTGCCGGTCGGACCACTTCGCGAATCCGGTGGGCAGGCTTCCAGAGCAATTGGGCTAGGAGGGTGGTTCGATGAAGTCGCACGAGTCGCTCGGGGTTCACCGTCAGGCAGGTTCACTCGCGTCGGGGGTCAGAGTCGATCGCCCGCCGCGGCGTCAGGCCCGGCTGCTGGCGCTCTGCGGAGCCGTGGCGCTTTTGGTCGTGGCCCTGGCCCCGGCTGTCGCCCTCGGCGCACAGGTACAGCCGCAGGTCGCTGTGTCCGGCTCCACCTATCACGCTCTGACCCCGGCCCGGATCCTGGACTCCCGCGATGGCACCGGTGGCCTGTCGGGTCCGTTCAGCTCGCACGTGGCCCGGACCTTCACGGTCATAGGCCACGGCGGCGTGCCCGCCAATGCCATCGCCGTCACCGGCAACCTGACCGTGACCGCCCAGACCAGCGTGGGCTTCCTGTTCATCGGCCCCGTCGCGGCCAACAACCCGACCAGTTCTACGCTCAACTTCCCCAAGGGCGACGACCGGGCCAACGCGGTCACGGTGGCCCTGAGTGGGACCGGCACCCTCTCGATCACCTATGCCGCACCGGCCCTGGGCCCGACGGCTCATGCCATCTTCGATGTCACCGGCTACTTCACCCTCGATACGACCGGCTCCACCTATCACGCTCTGACCCCGGCCCGGATCCTGGACTCCCGCGATGGCACCGGTGGCCTGTCGGGTCCGTTCAGCTCGCACGTGGCCCGAACCTTCACGGTCATAGGCCACGGCGGCGTGCCCGCCAATGCCATCGCCGTCACCGGCAACCTGACCGTGACCGCCCAGACCAGCGTGGGCTTCCTGTTCATCGGCCCCGTCGCGGCCAACAACCCGACCAGTTCTACGCTCAACTTCCCCAAGGGTGACGACCGGGCCAACGCGGTCACGGTGGCCCTGAGTGGGACCGGCACCCTCTCGATCACCTATGCCGCACCGGCCCTGGGCCCGACGGCTCATGTCATCTTCGATGTCACCGGCTACTTCACCCTCGACACGACCGGCGCCGTATACGTACCGCTGACCCCGGCCCGGATCCTGGACTCCCGCGATGGCACCGGTGGCCTGTCGGGTCCGTTCAGCTCGCACGTGGCCCGGACCTTCACGGTCATAGGCCACGGCGGCGTGCCCGCCAATGCCATCGCCGTCACCGGCAACCTGACCGTGACCGCCCAGACCAGCGTGGGCTTCCTGTTCATCGGCCCCGTCGCGGCCAACAACCCGACCAGTTCTACGCTCAACTTCCCCAAGGGTGACGACCGGGCCAACGCGGTCACGGTGGCCCTGAGTGGGACCGGCACCCTCTCGATCACCTATGCCGCACCGACCCTGGGCCCGACGGCTCATGTCATCTTCGATGTCACAGGCTACTTCGTCGCTTCGGGCCCCACCCCAAGCCCGACCGCGACCGCGACTGCGACTGCGACTGCGACCGCGACTGCGACTGCGACTGCGACCGCGACCGCGACCGCGACTGCGACTGCGACCGCGACCGCGACTGCGACCGCGGGCAGTTGCAGCCCGGCTACGTCCCAGCCGCCCTACACCTTCTCGGTGCCACAGATCCTGACGGACAACTTCGAGGCGAGCACGATCGCGGCCCAGTGGTCCGTTACCACCGGCGGTGATGGCACGGCGACCGTCTCCACCACAGCGGCACACACAGGCACGTGCGCCGGCAAGTTTACGGAGTCGGCTTCTCCGGGCTCGCGGGCCTCCATCTCCAAGGATCTTGGGGGCGCGAAGACCGACGTCTGGGCCTCCGGCTGGTTCTATGTGGCCGCGGATGGCGCGTTGGACGGCAATGTTCCGTACCTGCGGTTCTTCGACGGCTCGAATCGCATCGCAGGTGTGTATCGCGTCAACAGCACCGGGGCTGCGTGGCTGCAGACTGGCGCAACCTACACCAACTTGAATACGGTGATGCCTCTGAATACCTGGCACCAGGTGACCCTCCATGTGGCACCTGCGGGCGCCTCGAGCACCGTCGAGGTGTGGATCGACAGCACGGCCGTCTCCCCGAGCGGGCCATACACCCTGACAACCAGCCAACTGACAGCGGTCCAGCTCGGTAACGAGGTGCTCGCCGCACAGGGGACTGAGTACTTCGACGACGTGACCATCGGGGCCAGCTGACCGGCGGCCCTGCCTTTGACTCTTCGGGAAGAGAACCGTGAGCGACTCGCGTGAGTGCCGTATCCCTGGCGCCGTAGCTGGACCTACCGGTCCCGAAGCGGTGCCAGGGTGAGCGGTAGGGAGCCGGTTCGATGAAGTCGCACGAGTCGCTCGGGGTTCACCGTCAGGCAGGTTCACTCGTGTCGGGGGCCAGAGTCGATGGCCCGCCGCGGCGGCGTCAGGCCCGGCTGCTGGCGCTCTGCGGAGCCGTGGCGCTTTTGGTCGTGGCCCTGGCCCCGGCTGTCGCCCTCGGCGCACAGGTACAGCCGCAGGTCGCTGTGTCCGGCTCCACCTATCACGCTCTGACCCCGGCCCGGATCCTGGACTCCCGCGATGGCACCGGTGGCCTGTCGGGTCCGTTCAGCTCGCACGTGGCCCGGACCTTCACGGTCATAGGCCACGGCGGCGTGCCCGCCAATGCCATCGCCGTCACCGGCAACCTGACCGTGACCGCCCAGACCAGCGTGGGCTTCCTGTTCATCGGCCCCGTCGCGGCCAACAACCCGACCAGTTCTACGCTCAACTTCCCCAAGGGTGACGACCGGGCCAACGCGGTCACGGTGGCCCTGAGTGGGACCGGCACCCTCTCGATCACCTATGCCGCACCGGCCCTGGGCCCGACGGCTCATGCCATCTTCGATGTCACCGGCTACTTCACCCTCGATACGACCGGCTCCACCTATCACGCTCTGACCCCGGCCCGGATCCTGGACTCCCGCGATGGCACCGGTGGCCTGTCGGGTCCGTTCAGCTCGCACGTGGCCCGAACCTTCACGGTCATAGGCCACGGCGGCGTGCCCGCCAATGCCATCGCCGTCACCGGCAACCTGACCGTGACCGCCCAGACCAGCGTGGGCTTCCTGTTCATCGGCCCCGTCGCGGCCAACAACCCGACCAGTTCTACGCTCAACTTCCCCAAGGGTGACGACCGGGCCAACGCGGTCACGGTGGCCCTGAGTGGGACCGGCACCCTCTCGATCACCTATGCCGCACCGGCCCTGGGCCCGACGGCTCATGTCATCTTCGATGTCACCGGCTACTTCACCCTCGACACGACCGGCGCCGTATACGTACCGCTGACCCCGGCCCGGATCCTGGACTCCCGCGATGGCACCGGTGGCCTGTCGGGTCCGTTCAGCTCGCACGTGGCCCGGACCTTCACGGTCATAGGCCACGGCGGCGTGCCCGCCAATGCCATCGCCGTCACCGGCAACCTGACCGTGACCGCCCAGACCAGCGTGGGCTTCCTGTTCATCGGCCCCGTCGCGGCCAACAACCCGACCAGTTCTACGCTCAACTTCCCCAAGGGTGACGACCGGGCCAACGCGGTCACGGTGGCCCTGAGTGGGACCGGCACCCTCTCGATCACCTATGCCGCACCGACCCTGGGCCCGACGGCTCATGTCATCTTCGATGTCACAGGCTACTTCGTCGCTTCGGGCCCCACCCCAAGCCCGACCGCGACCGCGACTGCGACTGCGACTGCGACCGCGACTGCGACTGCGACTGCGACCGCGACCGCGACCGCGACTGCGACTGCGACCGCGACCGCGACTGCGACCGCGGGCAGTTGCAGCCCGGCTACGTCCCAGCCGCCCTACACCTTCTCGGTGCCACAGATCCTGACGGACAACTTCGAAGCGGGCACGATCGGGGCCCAGTGGTCCGTTACCACCGGCGGTGATGGCACTGTGGCCGTCTCCACCACAGCGGCACACACAGGCACGTGCGCCGGCAAGTTCACGGTCTCGACTTCCGACACGTCTATCGCGTACATCTCCAAGGATCTGGGGGGCGCGAAGACCGACGTCTGGGCGTCAGGCTGGTTCGATGTGACCATGGGGGGCGTGGCCGGCAACGACGTCCCGTACCTGCGGTTCTTCGACGGCTCGAACCGCATCGCCGACGTGTTCCGCCAGAACACCGGCGGGGACGCGTGGCTGCGGACGTCAAACGGCAGCGGTGGCTGGAACTACGTGCAGCTGAACGTGTTGATGCCTCTGAACAGCTGGCACCAGGTGACCTTCCATGTCGCACCGGCCGGCGCGTCGAGCACCGTCGAGGTGTGGATCGATGGCGTCAGCAAGTACACGAGCAGCACCTTCAACCTGCACACGACCACCCACCTGACCACGGTCCAGCTCGGGGCCGAGCACGTCGCCCAGAAGGCAGTCGAGTACTTCGACGACGTGACCATTGGGGCAGGCTGACTCACCGGCCCGGCCGACGAGATCCGCGGTGCAGTGTCGCCTCGCGCATCGTCGGGCTGCCGCGACGGCCGGTCCCCAGTCATGAGGCGGGACGTCGGTGCATCCGGCCGAGGTCGGTTGTTCTTGGGTCTGAGGCTAATGGATCGTTGTGCAGAGATGAGGCAGAGAGGTGCATACGCGATGAGAAGCCCATTCGGAACGCCGAGTGGTAATGCCCCGCGCGACCGCGGTAGACTCCCGCTCCGCCGCAGACCGGCGCTTGGGATAGTTCGCCTGGGCCTGGCAGGGCTGGTTGCCCTCCTGGCCACAGCGGGTTGCTCCGGCAGCTCCGGCACGCGATCGTCCAGCCCCGAGCCTACCCTGACGCCGTGGCCATGTGCCGATTCCAGTATCGCGCCGGTCTCTCCCGCTTCTCATGCATACAAGTCCGGGTTCAGCCCGACCGGCTCAATGATCGTGGTTCGCGAATTCCAGGGCGATCGTGCGGACGCCGCCGAACCCGCGGCCACTCAGCTCCTGGACGGTCGAGTCCTCATCGCCGGGGGCGCCGGCTGCTCAGGTGTGCTCGCCTCGGCCGAGCTGTATGACCCGAGCACCAGCGCGTTCAGCCTCACCGGCTCCATGGAGACCGTGAGGAGCTACGGCCACACCGCCACTCTGCTCCACGAAGGCCGCGTGTTGATCGCCGGCGGCGACGATGGCTCGGCCTATCTCGCTTCCGCCGAGCTGTATGACTCCAAGACCGGCACGTTCAGCCCGGCCGGCTCGATGTCCACCGCTCGCACCGGCCATACCGCAACGCTGCTCGCCGACGGCCGGGTCCTCATCGCCGGAGGCACTGCCGGATCGGGGCGTCTAGCCTCGGCCGAGCTCTACGACCCAAAGGCCGGCACCTTCAGCGCGACCGGCTGGATGGCGACCGCTCGCTACGGCCACACCGCCACTCTGCTCCACGATGGCCGCGTGTTGATCGCCGGCGGCGACGATGGCTCGGCCTATCTCGCTTCCGCCGAGCTGTATGACTCGAAGACCGGCACGTTCAGCCCGGCCGGCTCGATGTCCACCGCTCGCAACGGCGACACGGCCACGCTGCTCGCCGACGGCCGGGTTCTGGTGGCCGGAGGCACTGTCGGCTCGGGCCGTCTCGCCTCGGCGGAGCTTTACGACCCAAAGGCCGGCACCTTCAGCGCGACCGGCTCGATGACCATCGCTCGAGAGGGGCACACGGCCACTTTGCTGCCGGACGGCGGCGTCCTGGTCACGGGAGGGTGGAGCGTCGGGACCGACATTCTGGCGAGTGCCGAGTTATACGCTCCGAACAGCGGCTCCTTCAGCCTGATTGGCTCGATGACCACTGCGCGCACAGGCCACACCGCAACGCTGCTCCCGGATGGCCGTGTCCTCATCGTCGGCGGTCAGGTTTCGAGTAGCGGGTTCGTCGGGTCGGCCGAGGTCTTCGAGCCATGAGAGCGACCGTCTGCCTGCCGAAGGAACTGGGTGGCCCCGAGCTCGATCGGTGGCGCCAGATCAGGTCCCGGCGCCCGGACCTCGACAATCCCTTCCTGTCGCTTGAGTTCGTGCTCGCGGTGGGCCGTATCCGACCCGAGGCGCGCGTGGCCGTCGTCGAAGATGGCGGGAGGGTCGTCGCGTTCTTCGCCTTCGAGCGGCGCCCGCTCGGCCTGGCCGTCCCGATCGGCGCGGGCCTCTCGGATAGCCAGGCGATCATCTGCGAGCCCGACATCGATGTCGACGTCCACGAGCTCCTCGGCCAATGCGGCCTTGCGGCGTGGCGCTTCGACCATCTCGTCGGGACGCAGCGAGCGATGGTCGGGTCGAACGTGATTGAGTGCGATTCGCCGATCATCGATGTCTCCGGCGGCTTCGAGGCCTACTTCGCGCACGAAGGGCGGCACTCTCGAGCGATCTTCCAGAAAGAGCGCAAGATCGGCCGCGAGATCGGGCCGGTGCGTTTCGGATTCGGGGTCGACGACGACGAGGCTCTGACCATGATGATGGCGTGGAAGTCCGAGCAATATCGGCGGACGGGCCGACCGGATCGGTTCGCCTCGAAGGCCACGGTCCAGCTCGTCCGGGAGCTGGCGGCAACGTCTGCGCCGGACCTGACCGGGACGCTGATGACGCTCCACGCCGGCGACCGGCTTGTGGCCGTGGAGTTCAGTCTGCGGTCCGAGACGATGATCGCCGGCTGGTTCCCGGCACATGACTGCGAGATGAGCCGATACTCCCCCGGTACGATCCGTACGTTGCGCACGATCGAGGCGGCGGGCATCGCCGGACTGCAGCGATACGACCTCGGCAAGGGCGACGAGGAGTACAAACAATGGCTCAAGACCGGCGATCTGCAAGTGTGCGAGGGCTGGGTCGTGCGGCCCGTCCTCCTCGGCTATCTTCGTCGAGCGATGAGCAGGCCGCGAGAGATGGTCTTCGACCTGGTGCTCCGGCACCCTCGGCTCCGCCTCGCCGCACGGGCAACTCTCGAGCGAATGGGCTCGGCCCGGCTCGGCCTCGAGCAGAAGATGCGCCCGCGGTCGGGCCGGGTGTGAGGAGCGATCTCAACGTCGGCCCGATTCTGTGCCGCCAAAGGCACGATCTCGGGCGCGCCGGAGACCTCAGGGAGCCGTTGCCCGTCGAGACGGTCCAGACGATTGCGACGATGGTGTGCGCCACCCGAGCCGTCAGTCGGGCGAACGTCGTCACGTTACTGGTCTGCGAGTGCCCGCCCTGGGGCGAGCCATGAGAGCGACCGTCTGCCTGCCGAAGGAACTGGGTGGCCCCGAGCTCGATCGGTGGCGCCAGATCAGGTCCCGGCGCCCGGACCTCGACAATCCCTTCCTGTCGCTTGAGTTCGTGCTCGCGGTGGGCCGTATCCGACCCGAGGCGCGCGTGGCCGTCGTCGAAGACGGCGGGAGGGTCGTCGCGTTCTTCGCCTTCGAGCGGCGCCCGCTCGGCCTGGCCGTCCCGATCGGCGCGGGCCTCTCGGATAGCCAGGCGATCATCTGCGAGCCCGACATCGATGTCGACGTCCACGAGCTCCTCGGCCAATGCGGCCTTGCGGCGTGGCGCTTCGACCATCTCGTCGGGACGCAGCGAGCGATGGTCGGGTCGAACGTGATTGAGTACGCCTCGCCGATCATCGATGTCTCCGGCGGCTTCGAAGCCTACGTGAGCAGCGCCGGCCATTTCTTTCACCACATCTTCAAGAAGGAGCGCAAGATCGGCCGCGAGATCGGGCCGGTGCGTTTCGGATTCGGGGTCGACGACGACGAGGCTCTGAACATGATGATGGCGTGGAAGTCCGAGCAATATCGGCGGACGGGCCGACCGGATCGGTTCGCCTCGAAGGCCACGGTTCAACTCGTCCGGGAGCTGGCGGCAACGTCTGCACCGGACCTGACCGGGACGCTGATCACGCTCCACGCCGGCGACCGGCTTGTGGCCGTCGAGTTCAGTCTGCGGTCCGAGACGATAATCGCCGGCTGGTTTCCAGCATATGACCGCGAGTTCAGCCGGTACTCCCCAGGGTCGGTCCACATGCTGCGCACGATCGAGGCGGCGGGCCTCGCGGGACTGCAGCGATACGACCTCGGCAAGGGCGACGAGCAGTACAAACGTGAATTAATGACCGACGATCTCCAGGTGTGCGAGGGCTGGGTAGTGCGGCCGGTCCTCCTCGGCTATCTTCGTCGAGCGATGAGCAGGCCGCGAGAGATGGTCTTCGACCTGGTGCTCCGGCACCCTCGGCTCCGCCTCGCCGCACGGGCAACTCTCGAGCGAATGGGCTCGGCCCGCCTCAGCCTCGAGCGGAGGATGCGCCCGCCATCTGGCCGAGCGTGATCACCGGCCGCGAGGTCGGCTCGATCCCATCGCTTTGCCGCAGCCTGATCGGCAGGGTCGTCGTCTGTGTCTGAGGCGCTGCCGGCCCGCGATCATCATCCCTCACGCGATCGTCACCCCGGGTTCGCAACTGTGATCCAGTCGATCTGGATGTCCTCGCTGCCGGCCGTCCCGGTGGGACACGATGAGTGGCATTCTTGTTGCAGCACTACGTGTTTGAGGGTGTCGGGCAGAGTGGTCGAGTTCCCCGTGAAGGTCCAGACCGGCGTGGTCATGTTGTCGATGAACGCCGTGACCACGTGGTTGAGCCGCTGGAAACGAAGCGTGTGCCACTGCGTCAGGTCGACCGAGTAGTAGTGCCAGTACTGCGAGTTGTCGGCGCCGTAGTGGAGGAACGTCATACAGCCGCTGGCGACGTCCGTTTCGCAGTAGTCCTCCTCGCCAACGGCAGGCCAGCCGGAGCCGTTATCCGGCCAGCGCATCGGGACGATGAAGTGGCCGGCGACGCCGCTGTCGACGACACGGAAACGCACCGTCACCTGCTGGTCCACCGAGCTGTACCCGCTCAGAACAAGTCCCGCCGTGTACCACCCGGCCCCGCAGAGTAGAGAGGTCGAGCTCTCGTAGCTCATCAGCAGGTGGAGGTACCCACCAGACACGACCGCGTGCGATGGGATGGCGCAGTTCCGCGGACCCGAACCGTAGGGCCCGTTGTAGCTGTGCCACCAACTCGGGAGACCGCCCGAGTTGAACTGATCGTTCACAACAGTGACCCAGCTGGTGGGGCCCGAGGCGACGAAGTAGCCTGTGACATCGAAGATGACATGAGCCGTCGGGCCCAGGGCCGGTGCGGCATAGGTGATCGAGAGGGTGCCGGTCCCACTCAGGGCCACCGTGACCGCGTTGGCCCGGTCGTCACCCTTGGGGAAGTTGAGCGTAGAACTGGTCGGGTTGTTGGCCGCGACGGGGCCGATGAACAGGAAGCCCACGCTGGTCTGGGCGGTCACGGTCAGGTTGCCGGTGACGGCGATGGCATTGGCGGGCACGCCGCCGTGGCCTATGACCGTGAAGGTCCGGGCCACGTGCGAGCTGAACGGACCCGACAGGCCACCGGTGCCATCGCGGGAGTCCAGGATCCGGGCCGGGGTCAGCGGTACGTATACGGCGCCGGTCGTGTCGAGGGTGAAGTAGCCGGTGACATCGAAGATGACATGAGCCGTCGGGCCCAGGGCCGGTGCGGCATAGGTGATCGAGAGGGTGCCGGTCCCACTCAGGGCCACCGTGACCGCGTTGGCCCGGTCGTCACCCTTGGGGAAGTTGAGCGTAGAACTGGTCGGGTTGTTGGCCGCGACGGGGCCGATGAACAGGAAGCCCACGCTGGTCTGGGCGGTCACGGTCAGGTTGCCGGTGACGGCGATGGCATTGGCGGGCACGCCGCCGTGGCCTATGACCGTGAAGGTTCGGGCCACGTGCGAGCTGAACGGACCCGACAGGCCACCGGTGCCATCGCGGGAGTCCAGGATCCGGGCCGGGGTCAGAGCGTGATAGGTGGAGCCGGTCGTATCGAGGGTGAAGTAGCCGGTGACATCGAAGATGGCATGAGCCGTCGGGCCCAGGGCCGGTGCGGCATAGGTGATCGAGAGGGTGCCGGTCCCACTCAGGGCCACCGTGACCGCGTTGGCCCGGTCGTCACCCTTGGGGAAGTTGAGCGTAGAACTGGTCGGGTTGTTGGCCGCGACGGGGCCGATGAACAGGAAGCCCACGCTGGTCTGGGCGGTCACGGTCAGGTTGCCGGTGACGGCGATGGCATTGGCGGGCACGCCGCCGTGGCCTATGACCGTGAAGGTCCGGGCCACGTGCGAGCTGAACGGACCCGACAGGCCACCGGTGCCATCGCGGGAGTCCAGGATCCGGGCCGGGGTCAGAGCGTGATAGGTGGAGCCGGACACAGCGACCTGCGGCTGTACTTGTGCGCCGAGGGCGACAGCCGGGGCCAGGGCCACGACCAAAAGCGCCACGGCTCCGCAGAGCGCCAGCAGCCGGGCCTGACGCCGCCGCGGCGGGCGGAGGGAGAATACTCGGGCGCGCGATCCCGGCGGCCCCGACCCAGAGCTGACGCGATCATCATCCCTCACGCGATCGTCACCCCGGGTTCGCAACTGTGATCCAGTCGATCTGGATGTCCTCGCTGCCGGCCGTCCCGGTGGGACACGATGAGTGGCATTCTTGTTGCAGCACTACGTGTTTGAGGGTGTCGGGCAGGGTGGTCGAGTTCCCCGTGAAGGTCCAGACCGGCGTGGTCATGTTGTCGATGAACGCCGTGACCACGTGGTTGAGCCGCTGGAAACGAAGCGTGTGCCACTGCGTCAGGTCGACCGAGTAAGAGCGCTGCTTCTGCGAATTGCTCGCACCGTAGTGGAGGTACGTCGTGCAGCCGCTGGCGACGTCCGTTTCGCAGTAGTCCTCCTCGCCGGCGGCAGGCCATGACGAATTGACGTCCGGCCAGCGCATCGGGACGATGAAGTGGCTGGCGACGCCGCTGTCGACGACACGGAAACGCACCGTCACCTGCTGGTCCACCGAGCTGTACCCGGTCAACCTGAGTCCCGCCGTGTACCACCCGGCCCCGCAGGGTAGAGAGGTCGAGCTCTCGTAGCTCATCAGCAGGTGGAGGTACCCACCAGACACGACCGCGTGCGATGGGATGGCGCAGTTCCGCGGACCCGAACCGTAGGGCCCGTCGTAGCTGTGCCACCGACTCGGGAGACCGCCCGAGTTGAACTGATCGTTCACGACCGTCACCCAGCCGGTCGGCTGCGGCGGCGGGGGCGGTGGGTCGGCGAGAGTCGATGCCGGAGTCGGTGCATCGGTAGGCATCGGACTGGGTGACGTAGTGGCATCGGGCGTGGCGATCGTCGGCGGGCTCTCTGTGGGCGCTATCGTGGTTGACGTGGCGTCCGGCACGACCTCGATCTCATCGGTGACCGTAGGCGCCGCAGCCACAGCCATCAGGGGTGCTCCGTTCGCTCGGGGGAGCCCGAACAGGATGAAGGCGCCCGTGACAGCTATTGCGAGGACGGCCGTGGCGGCCGCTGCGGCGACGTGGCGGGACCGGCCAGGGTGGCCGGATGCAACGGCCGGATCGCGCGAGGCCCGAACCTCATACTCACGATCAGACCGCGTCCCGTCCGGGAAGGTCATGCGTCGTTCCTCAGTGGGAGCTGCCCGGCTCCGAGCCGTCGGGCGGAAGCCTAGGTAGGGCCCTCGGGCCATTTCGGCTGGTCCATTATGATCAAGCCGCGCCGATCGACTGGCAACCTCGGATCGGGCGCTGCTCCAAGCGTCCGTCTCGAAGGCTACGCCTCAAACCTCCCCAGACCCAGTCGGCCAATGGTCCGGGGCATCCCTGATGGATGTAGACACCTCCCCTGAGCCCGAGTCGCCGGTGTGCACGGGGCGGCCGGCCGAGTTGGGCGTGTCGCGCGGCAGAGCGTGAGCCGGCGTAGCTGTCGCAACGGTTCCCTTTGACCCGCGGGCTGGGCGTGATGGACTTCGTGGAGTCCCTGTCGGGCGGCCCCAGCCGCAGCGGCAGCGACTTCGCGCTCCACACGCTCGATGTCCTGGAGGCGATCCAGACCGCCAGCGACGAGGGCACCGCCGTGGCAATCTCCAGCGTGGTCGAGAGACCCGCACCTCTCACCGCGGCCGACCTCGCTCGATGGTTCTCATGAGGCTCGGCCGGCGGTGTCCGGGCGGTCGGGCGAGGCTAGACTGGGGGCATGAGACAGCTGTATCCACCGATCGAGCCGTTCATGACCGAACGCCTGAAGGTCTCCGACCTGCACGAACTCTACGTCGAGCAGAGCGGCCGGCCGGACGGCAGGCCCGCGCTGTTCGTCCACGGCGGGCCGGGGGCCGCCACGACACCGGACCAGCGCCGGTTCTTCGACCCGGACGCCTATCGGATCGTGCTCTTCGATCAGCGCGGTTGTGGCAACAGCACGCCCCGTGCCGCCCTCGAGCAGAACACCACCTGGGACCTCGTTGAGGACATCGAGAAGATCCGCGGCCATCTTGGGATCGAGCGGTGGCTCGTCTTCGGTGGATCGTGGGGGAGCACGCTCTCCCTGGCCTACGCCGAGACTCATCCGAGCCGTGTTGAGGCTCTCGTGCTGCGCGGGATCTTCATGCTCCGGCCGCACGAGATCCGGTGGTTCTATCAGGAAGGGGCGAGTTTCGTTTTTCCGGACGCCTGGGAGGGGTTCCTGGCGCCGATCCCGGAAGCCGAGCGTCGCGATCTGCTGGCCGCCTACTACCGCCGCCTGACGGGCGACGACCTCGAAGTCCGAGAGACGGCCGCGCGTGCCTGGTCGACTTGGGAGGCTACGACGATCCGGCTCTTGCCCGACCCGGAACTGGTAGACGACTTCAGCCGGCACGATGCGGCCGATTCGCTGGCCCGGATCGAATCCCACTACTTCGTCAACCACGGCTTCTTCGATCATCCGGATCAGCTGCTGGACAACGTGCCCGCGATCCGGGAGATCCCGGCCGTGATCGTCCACGGTCGCTACGACATGTGCTGCCCGATGGTAAACGCCTGGGATCTCCACCTGCGCTGGCCGGAGGCGACGCTCGAGATCGTTCCGGATGCCGGCCATGCCGCGTTCGAGCCGGGTATCGTCGATCGCCTGGTCGAGGCAACCGACCGCTTCGCGAGACTGCCGTCGAGACCATAGGTCCCGGCCGGACTCGGTCCGCTGCCCCGCGCGCTGGGCGCATGAGGCCCCGTGAATCGTCAGTCCGGCGGTGATGCCGCCGGACTGACGATGATGCCGCAGGGACGTGCTGGGTTGACTAGCGGCGAACTCTAGAGGTCCCGTAGACCAGGACCGATCCGAACATCGCCATTACGAGGATTAGCAGGAGCAGAAGCGGCGAACCGCCATCGCCCTGAACCGGAGTTCCGAGAGTTGCGGTCGGCGGAGGCGTGCTCGAACTGCCGGGATCGCTGGTGGCGCCGAGGGCCGACTGGAACGGAGTTGCGGTCGGGACCGCGGAGGCGGACGGCGCGCCGCTCGGTGGCGTCGAAGGTAGTGCCGTGACGCTGGGCGACGGGCCGACCACGGAGAAGGTGGCGCACACGGCCGGGGTCGCGCTGCCCTTGTCCACGGAGTTGTCGGTGTTGTGATTGGTGCCGCCGGCCTGTGTGCTGTGGTAGCCGGTCGTGGCGAATGACGGGTTGGTACCCAGGTCGTAGATGATCACGCAGGCGGTATAGGTCCCGGCCTGGGCGTACGTATGCGAGACCGGGCCCCACGTACCGTCGCCGCCGGTTGCGGGCGTGGTGGGCTGCATGACTACGTTGGTCGCGGCCGTGCCGTCTCCGATGTGGTACGCGCCGACATCGTTGCCGCTGGTGACGTCACCCCAGTCGACGGCGTAGCCAACGTAGCTCGGTACGGTGGCGGTGCTGATACCTCCCCAGTGCCAGGACCCCGAAACGCTGATCGACGTGCCTCCCGTCGGGGTGACGGCGATCGCCGTGCCGCTACCCGTATGGGCAGCCGCCGTGCCGACTATCGACACGGCGAGGCCGGCTGCGAGCACCGGCAAAGCCAGCCTCGCCATTGTTCGATAGTTCCTCATTCGCCGCTCCTTGTCGCCAGGTCCGCCTGTGAACATTTGCGCGTCACCCTACTCATATATCCAGGTGCAAGGCTAGCCTTTTGTCAATCGTTTCGACTCGCGGTGTGGTCGGCCCGCTGGCCAGAACGACACAGGGGCGGGTTGCGGGGGCGTTAAAGGCCGAATGCGGCGGCTCGGGTGTTTCCCTGGGCGTGAACAACCGCCTGCCGAGGCACCGCGCCGGTCGCCGACAGTCGCGAATGGCCGCGCACCAGCGCGACACCGTGCGCCCCGGCATGACCCCGCGCCGCCCCGGATGCGCGTCCCGGCCCGGCGAGTCCGCAATCTCCCAGGCGGTCTAGGGTCGGAGTGTGCCGTGGGTCAGCGTGACCGTAAGCCGCCGATAGGTGCCGCGCCGGTCGAAGATCGCCGCGCTGGCCTCGCTGCCCAGCTCCAGGCCGGTGGTTCGTTCGATCGCGCCATCGGTTCGCTCGAGCTCGATCGAGGCGGCATCCCCGAAACGATAGCAGACCAGGGTCTGGCAGCAGGTGAAGGCCAGGCTGCCGGCCGGCAGAACGGCCACGGCCTCGCTGCCCGAGGCGTCGAGCCAGTGGAATTCGGCCCCGTCGCCGCCGAACTCGGCGGAGTGGAGCAGGGAGGGCTGGAACCGGAGACGGCCGGCCACGACCTCGACGCCGAGCTCGCCGAAGCGAGTCAGGATCTGTTCCTTGACCTGGCCCGTCATGCCGGGTTGCTGCGCGCCTCGACCGCCGGGCGTGTGGGAGTAGGGGTCCGTCGGGAACGCCCCGTAGACCTGGGCACTCTTGCGGAAGTTGAGACCATCCCGGATCTCGTCGTACACCTCGGCCAGCGCCGCGGCGGCGGCCGCATCGGTGGCGCGCCCACGGCAGCCCTGGACGGCCAGCAGGAGCTTGGTGACCATGTGCCAGTAGATGCTGCCCAGACCTTCGAACGCGAAGAACGTGCCACTCCGTCCCGTGAACCGATCGTGCGAAAAGGTGGAGCGCCACAAGTCCCGCACGGCGGCGGCCTGAGCGAGCGTAGCGTCGCTGAGCTCGAGCCGGCGGTTGACGTCCGCCATCGTGCTCAGGTCCGCCTGGAAGTGCCATGCGCCGGCGCGATCCTGGACGAACAGCCCCCGATCTTCGATCGGTGGCGCACCGGCAAGGGTGTTCCGCTGCAGGAACGGCGTCAGCTCCCGGTCCGGGTAGAGCATGTAGCTCTTCTGGTCGGCTCGATACAGGTCGCTCGCCCGCATCGCCCGCAAGAGAGCGACGGCCTCGCCGCCGTCGAGCAGTCCGGAGTCGAGGACCGCGACCTGTCCCTCCAGCATCGGACCGAGGCGTCCTATCGACGCGCGCTCGCCGTCGATCCGGAGCAGGTTGTAGCTGTGGTACAGGCCGTCCGGACGCCGGTTCTCGCGCAGGGTCGCTCGGATGACCGGGGCCGCCGCGGCGACCAGGGCCCGCGCCGCTCGGGTGGACGAGGGCACGTCTTCGCCGAACTCGCCCGCGTAGACCGCCCGTCGATGGGCTTCGCCGGCGCGGCCCAACTCGGCCATGACCCGATAGCGCCGCGCGTCGTCGAGCCGCCCGCCCATGTCGGCGAGGATTCCGGTAACGCTGTGGAGGAGATGGGCGACGGGCGCTGAGAGGGCGATCTCCCGATCGGTCTCGGCCAATTCGCCGAGAAGCTCGAGGTAGCGCGGGATGGCGCTCAGGGTGACGATCGAGAGGCCCCAGCCGGCCAGGGCGTTGTTGGCGTCGTTCCACTCGGGCCGCTGCGTGTTCAGCCAGATCCCTCCGCCGGGAACCAGGTTCGTGAGCTTCACCAGAAGTGGGACGAGGAGCTTCTCGCACAGGCTGACGAGGCGAACCTCCCCGTCGGGGCCGCGGATCAGCTTGGCGTCGGCTCCGAGGTCTCGACCCGCGGCCAGGAGCGAGGCATGGAGTGACGTGTCGACCTCGATGGTTGCCCGAGGGTTGGCGAGTATTGCGTCGAAGCCGGCGATCCGGTAGGGCACGTTGGCATACGCGTACACGCGATCGCCGAGAGCCTCGGCCAGGGCGCCCGGCTTGTGGCGCGCGTGGCTCTCGAGGAGCCGGAGCAGGTACACGATCTGGTGGTCGCCCCAGTATCCGATGTGACTCCACGGATCCAGCGGATCCTCTATCTCCCATTCGAACCCGGATCGCGCCACGCGGTACGGGTTGTACCCGTCGGCGGTCGACGCGTTGAGAAAGACGCCGATGAACTGAGACAGGTAGCCGGGAAAGCTCCGGCCGAGAGCCTCCCAGTTCTGGAAGATGTCGCGCCAGTTGCCCTGATAGCCGTAGACGGGCTTGCCGTCCGCATCCCGGACATGGATTGAGAACTTGTTCCACGGCCGGCTCGGGTCGCCGTGGCGACGGCTGTAGGTCAACGGCAGATACGAGCCGGTCAGCCGTACGAGATGGGGATCGCCCCGTCCGGCAGCCTCGAGCCGGAGTTCGTCCAGGGTCACACCGGCCGGCAGGTTCTCGACCCAGGCCCGGTGACGCTCGAACAGGATCCGGTTCTGCTCTCGGAGGAAGGACGCGAAGTCCTCCGCCGGGATCCGGTACCCGTCCTCGAACGATCCGCCGCGCATGACGTTGAACAGGACGTTCGAAAGGTGGCTCGCGGCTGCAGCCTCGTCCGCCGTGTGCTGCAGCCCGTCGGCGCCGGCCACGCGCCTCCTCACGCCCGCGCTGTTGGCGGCCAGGGCGTCCACGAGGGCGGCCGCGGCCCGAGCGGGCGCCGCGAGAAGCTCGTCGATCTCCCGGACCGCGGCATGGTCGAGGCTCGTGTCCGCGACGGTGTACCAGGTGTGTTCGCCGTTTGCCGCGAGTTCCACCCTGTCGGCGACGAGGTAGGCGCCGATCTCGCCGCGGGTGTCGAGTTCCGGCCGGACGTCCTCACCGCGGCAGAACGACGAGAGCTGTCGATCGCTCAAGAGGATGGTGGGCTGGCGGTGGCCCACCGACCAGGCCCCGGCCACTCGCAACGACTCGGAAGGCTCCGGCCGGTCCGTGATCGCGGCGTTGAGCGAGTAGACCGCGAGCGGCGAGTTCGGTAGCCGTTCATGATGCATGTACGCGGCCGCGAGGTAGCTATACCGGTTGTTGGTCTCCTGGTCGACGCCGGGCGGGATGAGCTGGTGCCAGCCGTCGAGGTAGCGGACGCCCGCGGGCTCGCCTGCGATCTCTTCGATCACGGCGCTCCGGACCAGCCCGAAGCGGTCACATGCCGACGCGCGCCAGCGAAACCGGAGGCCCAGGTCGTGATTGGTCTCCTCGAAGAGCACGGCCGTGTCGTCGATCCGCTTGTACAGGCTCCTGGTGATGGCGTAGACGCGCGGGGCGTCCCCCCACGGCTCCCACAGCGAGGTCGTGCTGCCGCGGGACACCAGAAGGATCGTGTGCGTTCCGCTCGTCGCCGGGTGGCGGAGGATCTTGTCGACGGTCTGGTAGGGGAACAGGGACGTGTCGGGGCTCCGGCGGCCGGCCAGCAGCGGCCCGTTCGAGCCGACGAACAACCAGGCGTCGCTGTCGCTGGCGATGGTCATCAGGAACGGCGCTATTCGGTCGACGTTGCCGATGAACGCGTATCGCTCGCCGCCGATGGTCGCGAACCCGTCCCCGACGGCGGCATCCGGCGTCCGGCAGAGCGCGGCCCCGAAGCTGATCGGCCTGTCCGGGGTCGTCACGGGCTGCCTCCTCATAGGGCCGAAAGGCGCTGCGTGCGCCGGCGGAAATCCACCCCGATCTGGGATCTGCCGCACGCACGCGCAACTCTAGCAGCGGGCCCCCGATCGGGGCTCCGGATTTGGACCGTCGATTCCGGTACGGCCGGGGCGCGCCCGCGAGGGTCGACGGTCCGGGCCAGTCCTGTCGACGCTACGGCAAATCCCGGCAGGCTCGCGCCGTCAGCAAGGCAGCGTCGGGCGGGGTTCCTCCAGCCTGGGGCTCTTGTCTCGCCTGAACGGCCATCCTCGCCTCGACTCTCCCGCAGTCCGAGGCGCCTCGACGGTTTGGCCATCCCCGGCCGCCGGGGCCGCGGGAAGGGGGTCTTCCTGCTCGAACGTGACGCGCATCGGTGCCTCCGGCAGGAAGGCGACGATGGCGAAGCCCAGGATTGCTCCGAATACCCCAACCAGGAAGCTCGACGCGAGCGCGATCGAGAACGCGTCATGGATTGCGGCGACGATATTCGGAATGAGCGGCGCCACGCTGTCGCGAGCCGAAGCCGGCACGCCGGCCAGGATCATCTGGCCAAGGTCTCCTGTCCCGACGTCGGTCCGGCTGATCCACGGACTCGGTGCTTCCCGCGGCGTAGCGCCGGAGGAAGCCGGCAGCGGGGCTATGAGGAGCTCAGCCGTTCCAGGAGGGCCGCCAGTTCGGTCGCATCCGCGGCGATCTCGGTGGGTCGCTCCGCGGCGGCGAGATCGGCGGCGTGGGCGGCCGTGCTGATGCCGGTCAGCATCAGGATCGATCGCGCGCCTGCGGCTATTGCCGCCGGGATGTCCGCCGTGAGGCTGTCACCGATCATGATCGCATCGGTGACCGGGCAGCCTGCGGCGTGGGCGGCGACTTCGAGGAGCAATGGCCCGGGCTTTCCGATGATCGTGGGCGCTACGCCGCTGGCGGTCTCGACGGCTGCGACCACAGCTCCTGCCCCCGGCGCCAGGCCGTGCTCCAGCGGGTGGATCGGGTCGCGGTTCACGGCTACGAATTGGGCCCCGGCCCGGATGGCGCCGGACGCGACCGCCAGCCGGGCATAGTCGAAGTCCATGTCGATACCCACGACGACGGAGTCGACGCCGCTCGTCGCCGCCGCCGTGTCCCGCCCACTCGCCGTCCATCGCTCGGCGGCATCGGCGGCCATCAGTATCTCGAGCCCTACGTCGCTCAATTCGCGGATGAGGCCCGCGGTCCCGACCACCAGCGTCAGGGACGGCCTGGGCGACTGCTCGGAGAGGTACAGAGCCGCGCCGCGCGCCGCCGAAACGATGCGATCCGGCGAAGCGGGCGCGCCCATGCTCGCCAGGCGGGCCACGAAGTCGCCGTGGTACCAGATCGAGCTGTTGGTGACGTACACGATGTCATCGCCGGCCGCTGCTCGGGCCGCGAGCACGGCGGCGACTCCCGGTACGGGCCTGGCGCCGCGATAGACGACCCCATCGAGATCAACTAGCAGCAGCATCGGTTCTCCTGGCGTCGGCGGATCGGCCGGAGCGTCCGGACCGGCCCGAAGCCGGCGTCCCGCTCCGATCGTCGCGAGTCCGGAGCTAGCTCTCCGGGTGTTTGTGCTCGACCCATAGGATGGACGAATCCCACGGGCTAGACCATCTTCGCCTTCAGATCGTCATTGCCCTGGGCCGCAAATCGGGGCAACTTCAGTTGCCCTGGAGATGCAGCCACCGACCAGAGGGCACGGCGCGTCGGGCTCGGCGCTCCGTCAATGGCTCCGCAGCTTGCCCACAACGGACAGGAGCGGCGATCCCGTCCCTCTCGGCCGCCGGCTTGCCGTCGAGGCGTTCTCCGCGTCGGTCAACCCGCGCCAGCGCCTTCGGCCGTCGTCGGCGGCACGACCGACCGCTCGGCTAAGAGTCTCCGCCGTGAACGGCTTTGCGACGAACACACCGACGGCATCCGGATCTCGCCCGCGACTCAGGGCCGCGTCGACGCGGCCGCTCATGAGAACCACGCCGATGCGGGGCCGCTCGGCGCCGACCTTTTCCGCCAGGTCGAGCCCGCTCATTCCGGGCATGGTCATGTCCGTTACGAGGACGGCTATCTCGTCGCCCCAACGCTCCAGGGCTCGCAGGGCGGGACCCGCACCGCCGCCTGCCAGGACCGTGTAGCCGGCCGTCTCGAGGACCCGCCGGACGAATTGCCTGACTGCGATGTCGTCTTCCACGAGGAGGACCATGCCCGAGTGCGACGGTTGCGCCTCGACGATGCCAGGGCGGTCGGGAGGGGACGGGGCGGTCCTGCGGGGTAGATCCACGTGAAAGGTGGAGCCCCGGCCCGGGGCAGTGTCGACGTGGATCAGTCCACCGGATTGGGCCACGATTCCGGACACGGCGGAGAGCCCCAGACCCGTACCTTTGCCCGGGTCCTTCGTGGTGAAGAACGGGTCGAAGGCCCGGACCAGCGTCGTCTCGTCCATGCCGATCCCCGTGTCGGCCACGCTTATCCGCACGAACGGGCCGAGGTTGAGCGGACGATCCGGCCGAGCCGGATCGTCGGGCCCTACGTCGCCGATCGAGATGGTCATGGTGCCCCCGAACGGCATCGCATCTCTCGCGTTGACGGCGAGATTCACGATTACCTGCTCGAGCTGCGTCGGGTCGGCCAGGATCCAGCCGTGCCCGACGGCGACGTCGAGCGACAGGGTCACGCTCTGGCCCAGCAGCGGCGACAGGATGGGGATGAGATCGGCGACTACTTGGGCCGGGTCGATCAACGCCGGGACGAGAATCTGTCTGCGCGTGAAGGCCAGTATTTTGCGGGTGATGGCCGATGCTCGATCGGCGCCGCCGAGGACCTGGTCCAGGTCCTCTCTGATCGGATCGTCTTCTGGCAGGCTCGCGCGCGCCAGCTCCGCGTAACCGTGTATCGAGGTCAACAGGTTGTTGAAGTCATGGGCGATCCCGCCCGCAAACTCGCCGATGGCCTCGAGGCGCTGGTTCTGGATCATCTGGGCGTCCATGGACTGCTTGCCGGTCACGTCGCTGACGTCCAGCATCGTTCCGATGTACACGCCCTCGCTGGTGGTGATGGGATTGCCTGCGACCACGGCGATCAGATCCCTATGATCCTGCCTGTGAAATTGGAGTTCGACAGGTTCGCCGGCCTGGAAATGCTGGCCCGCCAGGAATGACTCGAAAGCCGGCCGGTGGGACTCGTCGAGGAAGTCGGTGATCGGCCGATTGCGCATGTCGGCCGGCGTCGAACCCAGGAGCCTGGCCATGGCCGCGTTGGCATAGGTCGTCCGACCGCCGGGAGAGACGAGCCACACGCCGTCGAACATACCATCGAAGACCGAGTGCAGCCTCTCCACCTTCACGTGGCCCATGGACAGGCCGTCCCGGGATAGAGGCGGAGGCGCTTTCTCCATCGGAGTGTCGCCGCGCCGGCCTGGCGCAGCGCCTTTCGGACGCCGGGTCCGGTCGATGTCATCGGCGACGGACCCATGACCCGCCCCGAGGGATCCTGGCGAGCGTCCCGCCTCGCCGGGCCGTCCCTCCGAGTCGTGCCGTCTCATTTCGAAGCCGCCGCCTCGAGGCTGCAGTCCGCGGCGGCCACGCGATTCCTGCCGGCTCTCTTGGCGGCGAAGAGCCGCGCGTCCGCCAGGCCGATCAGCGCCTCTTTCGTCGGATCCGCGGGGTCGGCGACGGCGCATCCGGCGCTCACGGTCACCTTGAGCGGCCGGCCATCCGCGCCCGGCACGGTGCGGCTTTCGAGTTCTCGCCGGACCTCCTCGGCCCGCCGAGCGGCCTCGACGAGGCCGCAGTCCTCGAGGATCACGACGAACTCCTCGCCGCCGTATCGCGCGACGACGTCGGCGGAGCGCATGCGGCGCCTCAGGATCTCACCGAAGACGCCCAGGGCGGCGTCACCAGCAAGGTGACCGTGCCGACGATTGAACTCCCCGAAGTGGTCCAGGTCGAACATGATCGCGGCGAGACTCCCCGCCGGCATATGGCGCTTGAAGCGGGCGATGGCGAGATCCAGAGCGGCGTCGAAGTGGCGGCGGTTATAGAGGCCGGTCAACCCGTCACGGATGGCTAGTGCCGCAACCTCTATGGCGAGGTTGGCATTTTCCAGTGCAAGCGCCGCATGCGAGCCGAGCAGGGCGAACACCTCGAGTTCGGCCTCGGTAAAGGACGGCATCTCGTCTGTCCGGCCGACGGCGACCACACCCAGCACCTTGTCCTGGCAGATGAGCGGGACCCCCACCGATCGTATGGGTCCGCGAGGCAGGTAGTCCCGCAAGGACGGCGTGGCCTGTGAGCGCGGATGGCTATCGGCCACGATCGTCGAGCGTTCGGCGATCGCCCGGCCCGCAGACCCGATGCCCGGTTCGATTATCGCGCCGATTGCGCCTGGAGCCAGCCCACGGGCGGCGCAAACGCGGTATACGCCATCGCTGAGATCCAGCAGGGTGATCACGACGGTGTCGGAGGGCACGACTGCGCCGACGGCGTCGACCAGGGCCGTCACGAGGTGCTGCGGTTCTCGGATCGAGTTCACGTCCGCCGCGAATTCCGCGAGCGCCGCGAAGAGGCGCGTGCGATCGCGCCGGGCCTGCTCGGCCTTCCTTCGGTCGGTGACGTCAACGGACATGCCGAACGTTCCGACGATCGCTCCGTCCGTGTCGCGCAGTGGCAGCTTAGTCGTTTCAACCCATACGTCCGGCAGACCGGCCCGCGTCTCCTTCTCTTCGATCGTGTGCGGCAGTCCCGTTCGGATGATCTCCTGCTCATCCTCGTAAGCCTGCCGAGCGTGCTCGTCCGTGAAGAAGTCGAAGTCGGTCTTGCCGATCGCCTGTTCGGGATCGCTGAGGCCGAACGCCGTTGCTTCGCTGTTGCTGATCCTTGTGAACCGGCTGTCGCGATCCTTGAAGTAGACGTGGGCGGGAAGGTACTCCATGAGACCCTGCATCAGCTCCAGCTCCTGGGCCAGCCTCTCCTCCGTCCGTCTGCGCTCCGTGATGTCGATCCCTGTGGCGATCACGTGGGTTACGACCCCACTGTCGTCGGTGAGGCAGGTGTTCACCCAGCTGATGAGGCGCAGGCTGCCCGAGCGGGTCAGCCAGTGGCTCTCATGCGTCTTCGGATAGACCCCAGCCTGGAGATCGGTGACGACGGCGTGGACGTCCGCGATCTCGGCCGGCGGGACCATCATGTCCCAGATGCGCAGGCCGACCACCTCGTCGTAGCGGTAGCCGCTCAGCTTCTCGCAGGCCGCATTGAAGCGGACCATCCTTGCCTGCGCGTCGAAGACCACCACCAGGGCCCCGACGACGTCGAGAATCGTGCTGATGAACCGCTCCCCATCTGCGAGCTTTCGCTGGAACTCGTGGAGAGCAGTGACGTCGCGGCTGACGGAGACGCTGCCGGTGATCCGGCCCGCAGCCATGACCGGCTCGACCGTCGAGTCGAGCTGGAGCTCGCGGCCGTCTCGAAGTCGAACGGTGCCCGTTCCGCGCCAGGTCCGCCCGGCCTCCAGCGTCGTCAGGAAGTCTCGTTCGCCGCCGAGTCCCTCAACCTGGTACGGCAGCAGCTCGCCGAAGGGGCGGCCGATCGCCTCGCCAGCCGAATAGCCGAACAGGCGCTCCGCCGACGGGGTCCATTGCGTGATCCGGTTGGACGCGTCGGCCGCGAAGACGGCGTCGGCCGGATGGTCGAGGAGAAGGCGGCGCTGCTCCAAACCGTCGCGAGGCGCGTCCACCGCCGGTCTGGCGGCCCCGGGCCGGCGCGGGCGTGTCGACCGAGTCGGCCTTGCCCGCTTCTCCCGACCACTGGGCACAACGGCGTGCGTAGCCACGTCATGCACTCCGGGTCTGTCGCGGCGCCAGGCTGCTAGACGGCGCATCCGACTCCTCGAGCAGGGTCACGAGCTGCTCGCGATTGACCATGGCGAACGGGAAGCGGGCGACGCGCGGCGGGTTGGACTGCCACCGCACCGTCAAATCCGTCATCGGCAGGAAGCGTGGGTCGGCTGCCTCGAGGAAGTGGGTCATGTCCCCGTCGGCGTGGACGTGGATGCATCCCTCGAGTTCGTATCCGCGGGTGACCACCGAGACCCGGCGGCGTTGCTTCTCGACGATCGGCGCGCCCGGACGGACCTGATTTACTGCGGATCGGTCGGCAATGACGACGGTCTGGTTCACGCGGACCCACAGGGTCCGGTCCAGCTGGCCGGAGTCGATGTCGTTTGGTGGGACCGGATCGACATGCCGGACCTGAATGAAGCCCGATTGCGTGTTGAGCCAGCCCGACAGCCGGTCGAACCGGCCGATGCAGATCTGCCCGGAGATCTGGAAGCCGTCACCCAGGAGTTCGACATCCACGACCACGCCCTCGGCCTCTGCGAAGGTCGGGCTGCCCCAATCGCCGCCGCCTTGGTGGCCGCGATGGGCGCTCGGATCTCCCGCCCGCGCGAACGGCAAGCCGCGTCTACCGTCCGAGACGGTGCCACCGTAGCGCCGTTCATCTGGTTCTTCTCCTCGGCGCAACCCGCCGAGGAGGCCCGTTCGTTCGGCCATGGCGCTGCCCCTATCCGCCGGCCGCGACGAGGGCCAGGCGCTCTTTCGCGAGAGCGTCCGCGGACTTCGGTCGACCCAGCGCAAAGCCCTGGCCCAGGCGGATGTCGAGTGATCGCAGGATGGCTATCTCTTCGTCGGTCTCGATCCCCTCGGCGATCAGCCGACAGCCGGTCGTGCGGGCGAAATGGCGCAGGCCCACGATCATGGCCTGGCGAGCCTCGTCGGCCTCCAGGCCGGAGACGAGCCACCTATCGAGCTTCACGAATGCCGGCCGCAGTTCCAGGATGTGGCGCAGGCTGGTGAACCCGGTTCCGGCGTCGTCCACCGCGAATCTCACGTTGGGACCGCACGTCGCCATCGCCGCCCGAACCGCCGGGTAATCGACCACAGCCTCGTGTTCGGTGAGTTCCACCACGATGGGTCGCCCGCTTCCCGCCAGGAGGGAGCGCAGCCGCCCTCCGGCGAGGACGAACTCAGGCGAGGCGTTGACGTTCAGCCAGGCGGATCGGGGCAGATCCTTTGCTGCGGCCAGGGAAGCGCTCAGTGACGCGCTCTCCAATGCGATGCCGAGGTGCACCGTGGACGCCTCGGCGAAGACCGCCTCAGGATCGGAGCCGTCGAGGAACCGCGTGAGGGCTTCGTAGCCGACGACCTTGTTCTCGTGCATGTCCACGATCGGCTGGAATACGGGCATGAAGGAATGCTGGGCGATGATGCCCGAGACGTGCTCGCTGCCGCGTTGTGACTCTATCCGGTCGACTATCTCTCGGCCCATCAGGGCCCCGGCCAGATCCGCGAACTCGATGACCGTTGGCAACAGGCCGGCGATCGCACCCTTGTTGGCCACGTCGACCGACTCGACCGAGAGCAACCCGATCAGACGCTGGCCGCTGCGCACCGGGGCATGCGCGAAGGCACTCAGGCCGGCACTCTCGACGAGCGGGTTGTACGCCCGGCCCTGCCGGTTGGCCCACGGCTCGATCCAGGGACCGACGAGGGCCTTGGTGTAGAGTCTTCGGCCAACCTGGAAGGAGAGATGGGGCGGCAGTGGACCGCGTCGTCCGGCGAGGGAGTGGCCTATCGGCAGGGCACGACCATCGAGCTCGAAGACGAGGATCTGCGCTGCGGCGACGCCATCCAGGCCGGCCACGTTGCGACATATCGCCTCTGCCTTGGCTTCCGGTGTTGAGTCGGGCAGCAGGTCTCGGACCACATCCAGTATCCGTGAATGCTCCGACTCGAACCTGGCGGAGTTTTCCGCGAGAGCCCTCTTGCTGGTGACGTCGTGATTCACGGCCACGTAGCTGGTCGGCTGGCCAGCGGCGTCGAGAACCGGCGAGATGACGGCCTCCTGTATGAAGAAGGAGCCGTCCTTGCGCCGGTCGACCATCTCGCCGGCCCATTGCCTGCCGGCAGCGATAGCGGCCCACATCTGCTCGTAGAATGCTGCCGGCTGCAGGCCGCTCTTGAGGAAGCGTGGGTTCTGGCCGAGGACCTCGTCCCGAGAGTATCCGGTGGCTAGTTCGAAGGCTGCGTTGACATCGGTTATCCGTCCGTCGAGGTCAACCATCATGACCGACTCGGCGGCGTGGTCGACGGCCGCGGACAGCTGCGCGCGGTCGCTCTGGGCTTGTGAAAGCGCGGTTATGTCGATGGCGACGCCGCCGAGACCCGTGCTTTGTGCGGGACCCGGCAGGGGGAACTCAATTAGAAGAAGATTGTGTCTGAGATCCGGGGATTGCATGGCGTAGGAGAAGACCCGCGCCCCGCCCTCGCGAAGGGCAGCCTCGTCGTTGGCCTTCATGACCGCGGCGGCTTCGGGCGGCCAAAGGTCGGCATCGGTCTTGCCAAACCAATCCGGGCCCATTATCCGGCCCATCGTTGCCAGAAAGTGCGGGTTGGCATACACGTATCGGCCATCGGCGTCCTTTACAAAGGCCGCGATCGGGGCCCTCCTCATGAGGTCCTCGAAGGGCCCGCCCGCGTAGCGTCCGGTCGTCTGACCGGAGCCGCGACGAACCATGGACACGCGAGGTGAGCCACTCCTGGCCGGCCGCTGGCGCGGCGGGCACTCGGAATGCGGACCTGGATCGGCGGCCGCTTGCGCCCGGCGAGATCTGGCCACGGTCAGGAGGGTGGTCATCTCGTATCGACCGTCTGCGGGTGTGGGCCGCGGTCCGGCAGGGTCGGCCAGGGCTGCGGGATCGTCAAGGGCTCCCGGCGGCCAACGACTTGTGCCCGCCCGGCGCGTCCTCGCCGGCGCCGCGTTTCTCGCGCTAGTTCGAGGCCGAGCAGGACGATCGAGCCGACCAGGAGAATGGCTAGAGTGAGTGAGTTCGCGATCGCGGGCGCAGCGAGAATAT
The DNA here is from genome assembly GCA_963789725.1 of uncultured Chloroflexia bacterium. GTDB lineage: Bacteria > Chloroflexota > Limnocylindria > Limnocylindrales > CSP1-4 > Fen-1039. Next base: position 1,494,011 of record CAWBLU010000003.1, on the reverse strand, counting down.
CCCCTGTAGAGGGATTCTGATATGGATTGAGGCTGGCCACCGCCAGAAAGGCGGTGACGAGCCCGGTCGCGACGACCGCACCCAAGAGAAGCCAGTAGTGTTCATTGCGCCTCATATCGGCGCCCCCAAATAGGTTGTCCGCTGGCAAGCCAGCAAACCAGTCTCCAACCCCGGCGACGGGTCGTCATTACGAACCGTCATTCCATCTGCCGGGTCGACCGCCGGCAAGATGCCGGGGCGAGGCCGCGACGCCGCAGGGCGTCCGCGTTGATGTCAGGACCGGTTATGGATATGGGCTTGACACTGGCAGCCGAGGGCTGCGTGCGGCGGCGGGCTTCATGTGGCGGAGGGATCCCCCTGGTCCCAACCGCAATTCGAGAATGCCGGCACGAATCGATAGCCCAGTCCCGGAACAGACGCTATGAACCGCGGATGCCTGTAGTCGTCATTGAGCTTGATCCGGAGCGTCCGGACGTGGCGATCTACGACGTTGCTCTCGGCGACGAAATCTGTGCCCCAGACGTGGTCGAGGATCGTTTCCCTGCCTATGACCTGTCCCGGCCGGCTGGCCAGGAGGTAGAGAAGACTCTGCTCGATGCCGCTCAAGGAAACGACGGTCTGGCCGGCTCGAACCTGGCGTTTGACGATGTCGAGTTCGATATCACCGACCTGGATAACCGGCACGATTGGGTGTCTCAATCCGGATACGCGGCGCGTAATTACCATCGCCCGAGCCAGCAGCTCTTCCGGTGAGAAAGGCGTCGTCAATATGTCGTCCACGCCAAGGTCGAAGGCCTTCAGCTTGGTCTCCAGATCGCCCCGTCGCGTAAGCCCCAGCACCGGCGTGGCGCTTCCCCGAATGGTGTTCGTGGTCGCAAGTCGTTGGAGGAAGGCGGAACTGTCGTCGTGGTCCATGTCGAGGATCGCCATGTGCGGGTGCCAGGCGTCCATGACCGCGTCAGCCTCTTGGAGGTCCACCGCCGCTCGAACCACGAAAGCGCCGTGATTGAGGGTCAATCGAATGACGTCAACGACGACTTCGCGGTCGTGGAACACGAGCGCACGCCGGGCCACTATTCCCGGAGCCCCGTCGGGCGAATCTGCCACGACGCTACATTCAGCGAAGTGAGGCCGGCCAAGTACTTCGCTTTGGGCCAGTTGTCTGCCAATCACGTTGCAATCTGGCGCCGGCTGATACGTCTGAATCGCGCGGATCCATCGAGCGTGACTGTCCTCGCCGGCAGAACGTCTTGCAACAGGCCCCATGGCGCCGCGTCGGCGCTCGGCGTCCGTCGCGATAGACCCCGTAAACCAGGCCGGGGCCGTCGGGCTCCAGGAATGCCAATCTGCGGGGTTCGCCATGTTCGCCATCGCTCAACTCTCCGGGGCCTGACAGTAGGCCTCAATGACCCAATCGACTCTTAGCCGCCCTCATAGGGCCTGGGTCGTCTAGTCCAGGAGCGTGACGTCGGTGAAGCGATGATTCAAAGCTCACGCGCGGCCGATGGGGCTGCCGACTGGCTGCTCGAGGTCGCCGAGCGGACGGCCCGAACCGCCTCGCCCGGACCTCTCGTCCACGCCGGACCGTGCCCGGGCAGCACCAGCGCCGCGTCAATGCCCTCGATACGTGCCAGGTTCGTCAGAGCCAGTTCCGGGTCGGCGGAGAAGGGCGCTATCTGCGGTCCGCCGCAGCCCGTCGTGACGGCATACGTGCACAGAGCGTCCCCGACGAGGAGGGCGTCGTGGCCGGCGAAATGGAGCACCGCGCTGCCCGGCGTGTGACCGGGCACGAGCGTTACCCGGGGCGAACCCGGCACGTCGAGCGTGGCGCCGTCGCCAAAGGTCGAGACGGCGCCGAGGTGGTGGATGCGGGCGCCGTGGCGGATCGACCACCACAGGAACCTCATGAGCGGCATCGGACGCGCCGGGCCCATGCCCCGGGCGGGGTTGGGCACCTCGCCCCGCGCCAGCGCCGCATCGAGCTCATGGACCCAGACCGGCCAGCCGCGCTCGCGTCGGCCGCGCTCGGCGAAGCCGATGTGGTCGCTGTGCCCATGCGTGAGCACGATCGACCGGACGTCTTCGAGGTTCCGGCCCATGGCCGCAAGTTCGGCGGGAAGTCCGTTCCACAACCCGGACAGCCCCGCATCGACGATGGTGATCTCGCTGCCGTCCTCGATCAGGTAAGAGTTGATGATGCTGTCGCCGCCGATCCGGCGGATCCGCGGTGCAATCTCCAATGTCTGCCCTCCCCGAGCCACGATCGCTAGACGCGCAAGAGTGCGCCCACTCTTAGCACGTCGGGCACCACCGGGCCCGCGGACGAACGTCGCTGCGCGCGGGCCGCAACCCGGGCCGAATGGGGGAGACCCATCGCGTCGTGACAGGCGAGCCTACCGGCGTTTGTTATCTTGGCGGCGATGGATCTACCCGCGCTGGACAACCCGCCGGCCGCCGCGAGTGCGGCTGCCCCGATCACGGCCTGGTGGCTGGGTCGGACTCAATACCGCGATGCCTGGGATCTCCAGCACCGCCTCGTCGCCGCGCGCCGGGAAGGTCTGATTGGCGACCAGCTCCTGCTACTCGAACACCAGCCGGTCCTGACCCTCGGGCGTCACAGCGATCCGACGCACGTGATTGCGAGCCCGGCCGAGCTGGCCGCGCGTCACATCGAGTTGATGGAGACCGAACGCGGCGGCGAAGTCACCTACCATGGCCCGGGCCAGCTCACCGGGTATCCGATCATAAAGCTGGCGGACCGTGGGCTTCTGGTCCGGCCCCTTGTCCGGGCGCTCGAAGCGGGCCTTGCCGCCGCCTGCGCCGATGCCGGAGTCGAGGCCGGCCCGCGTCCGGGCTTTCCGGGCTGCTGGTGCGGCGAGGGGACGCGCAAGATCGGGGCTGTCGGAGTCCGCATCGAACATGGCGTCAGCTTCCACGGCATCGCCCTCAACGTGACTGTCAGCCTCGCCGACTTCGATCTGATCGATGCTTGCGGCATGCCCGGAGTCGAGTCCACCTCGATCGACCGGGAGCTGGGCCTCACGTCCGAGCCCTCGACCGAGTCGGTGGCCCGAGCCGCGGCGTCCTTTGCGTTTGCACTGGCCGGCAAGCTCGACGCGCCTCTCCTCGGGGCACTCCCGCCCCAGGCGGATCCCGGACCCGCCCGAGCCGGCCTGGAAGCCATGCTGGCGGATCGCCTCACTGTCGCGGCCTTCATGCCCGAGTCTCGCTGATGGGCGCTGGGCTCTTCGAACTGCGCCGCGACGACATCACCGGCTGGTGGGTCGCCACGGTCGTGGATCGCGAGTTCCGGCGAGGCCGCTTCGCCCTTGCCGCGGCCCCGGTCGACGACGGCGCCGCGTGCCAGAACTGCAGCCAGCCGCCGGGCGACGGGGTGCGGGTTCGGACGCTCAAGGATTACGCGTTCAACGTCGTCGGCGCCCAGCCCGAAGCCCGCCAAATGGAGCGCAGCCTGGCCCAGGTTGCGATGGCTCAGGCCCGGGCGTCAGGCAGCTGGCGGACGATCGTGGCCCCGCCGGGTGAGCACCGGCCCATCCAGACGGTCGGAAGCGAATTGCTGCGCGCCATGCTGGCCAACGTCCGAGCCGCCTTCGTCGACGCGCAGAAGCTCGGCCAGACCGAGTATCTCCAGGTCGTCCAGAACTGGGGAGCTCAGGCCGGCGCGCGGACCAACCATCTCTGCCTCGACCTGTACGACCTGCCGCAGATTCCTCACCGAGTAGGGGAGGAGATCGGGGGCGCCGCGCGATTCCTGATCCGGGAGGGGGAATGCCCGTACTGCCGGCTGGCCCGCGAGGAGCCGCGCATCGGGACTCGGATGATCTGGGAGGACGAGGCCAGCGTCGCCTTCGCGCCATTTGCGTCACGGTCGCCGTTCGAGGTCTGGGTGGTGCCACGCCGCCACGCCGCCGACTTCGCCCGGGTCACCGACGCCGACATCGCCTCCACCGCGGAGGCCCTGCGCCAGGTCCTGGCCCGGCTGGCCTGCCTCGACGGCCCACCCCACAACCTCGTCCTGCACGCGGCCCCGCTTCGGGAGCGCGTCGACGCGACGTACCATTGGCACTGGGAAGTCCACCCGCGGCTGCGCGAGATCGCAGGGCTCGAACTTGGCACCGGTCTGCCCGTCAATCCGGTCTCGCCGGAGGAAGCCGTGGAGGAATTGCTGCGCCACGGTCCAATGGGGGGAGTCTCAGACCTGTCATGAGAACTGGGGGATCCGAGCCGTGCCGTCACAGAGGGCTCGACCGCGTCGTCACTGTTTCCCGGCGCGCGGGGACGCGCCTGTGGCTGTTGACCCGTAAGACAGCGGCGGCGGAAGAGTGTCCATCAGCGCGACAAGCTGGCGACTGGAGTGCGGCGTGACGGCCGTATCAGAAGGTTCCGGCGACCGAGCCTTCATCGAGGAGTTGTTTGCCCTCCATCATGCCGAGATCTACGCCTACATCTTCCGCATGGTCCGCGACGCGGATGTCGCCGCGGACTTTGCGCAGGACACCTTCATCAAGGCCTATAAGGCCCAGGACTCGCTCGAGGATCGAGCCAAGGCCCGTGCCTGGCTCTACCAGATCGCCCATCGCGTCGTCCTTGACGAAATGCGCCGTCGCCGCATCGTCCGCTTCATGCCGTGGACGGGTGAGAGCCACGGCGCCGCGCCTTCGGCCGAGCATTTGGCCATGGAGATGCGGCTGTCCGGACCGCTCGCTCGCGCCCTGGCTCGCATTCCCGAGCGTCAGCGGGCGGCCCTGTTGCTGGCCGAAGTGAACGACCTTACCGGCCTCGAACTCGCCGACACGATGGGCATAAGCCACGTCGCCGCTCGGGCGCTCCTGACACGCGCGCGGGAGAGCCTCCGTCTCGCCCTGGCCGACGAGAAGCGCCAAGAGAAGGAACGCGAGGCTGAAATCGACGCGGAATACGCCGAGCGCATCCGGGCCGTGGATCCGAACCGCCCCACGGACGAGTCGAGGTCGGGACGATGAGCCCGGATATGCAGCGCCTCGTTCCCGCCGAGGATGCGCTCCACGACCGGGCCCGGATGCTGGCCGCCGAGTCCGTGGACGGCCCGCTCGAGCCGGCCGACGGCGAGTGGCTCGATGCTCATCTCGCGGGCTGTGAGGAATGCGCCGCCGTGGCCGAGGAGTATCGGGCCATCCACCTCGAGCTTCGATCACTCCCCATGCCCCAGCCGCCCAGGGACTTGTGGGCCAGAACTGCTGCCGGGTTCGATTTCATCGACTCGAAGTCGGCCCGCCGTTCTCGCGGCAGTGGCGGGACCGTCCGAGCGGGGAATCGGCCCCTGATTGCGACCGCGGTGGCCGTCGGCTGCGTGGTCGTTATTGCCTCGGCGTCCCTGCTTGCCCAGACGCCTATCCTCGCGCCCTCCACCAACCCCACTCGGACGGACACGATCGCGGTGGCCAGCGCTTCGTCGGTTGCGTCGCCCGAGGCCCAGCAGGCGCCGCTGGCCGTAGTCAACGGCACCAGCTACTGGATCGCCGCCGATGCCGGCGTGTACCAGATCAAGGGCGCGACCGCGGAATGCGCCGCCTCCGACGGCAGCTGCACGGTGGCCGGCGGTCAGGTGACGACTGTGGGGTCCATCGCCAGCGACCAGGTGGTCTCGGCCGCGATCGCGCCAGACGCAAGCCGGGCCGCGGTCTGGACCCCCGACAAGGTGGTAATCCTGCCTCTGGGCGCAAAGCCGCCGACGGTTTCGATCGATCTGCTCACCCCGGCACCGACGCCGACCCCAACACCGACTCCTGCGCCTACTCCAACCCCGACCGCAATCTCCGCAACGCCGGCCCCCACGGCCGTGCCGAGCCCTTCGGCGGCCGAGTCCAAGGCCCCGGTCCCGAGCGGCACGACCGCAGCGGCTACCGAGGCGCCCACGTCTGCCCCAACCGCGACCCCTGCCCCCAGCGCAGTGGCGTCGACTCCTACGCCGGCTCCGTCGACCGCGACCCTGACTCAACCGGTGGCGATTCTCTCCGGCTACGAGATAGTCGGCCGCGACCCCGAGTTCTCCCCCGACGGCAACCTGGTCGCGTTCGCGGCCCGGCCGACAGACCACAGCGCCGGGCCGGACGTCTTCGTCTGGCGGACCGGCCAGGGCCAGGCCAGGCGCATCACGTCCAGCCACTCCGGTCTCTTCGCCGGCTGGTTTGGCAAGCTGATCCTGATCAGCCAGATCTCCCCTGCGGGGACAGCCAGGTCGTACGTCTTCGATCCGGCCGGCGGTGTCGCATTCGAGATCGATCGCCCGATGCTGCTCCCGGCGGTCGATCCGACGGGCCAATACCTGATCTACTGGGCCGGCGAGATCCAGCTGGACAAGGCCTCCGGTCTGTGGGCGCCGGCCACCGGCGACCTCTACTTCGTGCCCTGGTCGGACCTCAAGCTGCGGCGCACGTCGCTCGTGCCCGTGGCGCCTCCTACGGCGTCGCCGAGTCCATCGCCGCAGCCAAGCGCGTCAGCGACTCCCACGTCAACCCCTACCCCAGCCCCGACCCCGTCTGTCGCGCCGCTCGCCGAGGCCAGTCCGCCGGCATCGCCGGCGCCGTCGACGAGCCCCACCGCGGTTCTGCCGTCCAGCGAACCATCCCCGACGGTCGGTCAACCGGAGCCCGCGCTGCCACAAGTCCTTCCCGTCGCGGCCGCGCCCGGAATGGTGAGAGACTGGATCGTAGCCTGGGACGCTTCGGGCCGGCATGTCGCGGTCTGGGTTTCGGATCCCGGAAGCAGCAGGATCGGGCGGCTCAGCCTGCTGTCCATCGATCGGACCGGAGGGCGCGTGGCCACGAATGAGCCGCTCCTGGCCGTGAACAAGGTGCTCTCGAACGTCACCTTCGACGACGGCCACCTGGTCTACACCTCCGCGATAGACGGCAAGACGTACATGCAAGCCGTGCCGGCCGTGCCGCCGTCGACCGCCGCCACGCCGTTGCCGCCCACGCCGGCCCCCAGGTCGAGCGGCGCGTCTGCTCCGGTCGTTGCGTCGCCGGTCACCACGGATCGCCCCGGCAACTAGCCCGAGCCCCGGGCGCTCCATAGATCGCGACATCAGGCGACGGCTTCCGCGGCGAGGTATCCTTCGCACGACCTTTAACGACCGGCACCGTGAGGCCGGGAAGGAGGACTGCGCCTTGCTGGGCAGCGATAATCGATGACCGACCGGCAGATCATGACCGGGGACGAGATCCGGCGGGCCATCGTCCGGATCTCCCATGAGATCGTCGAGAAGCAGGCCGGCACGCAGGGCCTCGCTCTCGTCGGGATCCAGCGCCGCGGCGTTCCGCTCGCCAGGCGAGTGGCCGATGCCATCGAAGAGCACGAGGGTGTGCGTCTTCCGGTCGGTGCGCTGGACATCACCTTCTACCGCGACGACCTATCCCTCGTCGCCGAGCAGCCCATGGTCAAGGGCACGGACCTGCCCTTCGACCTCAACGGCACGACGGTCGTCCTGGTGGATGATGTTCTGTATACCGGCCGAACGGTCCGCTGCGCGATGGACGCGCTGATCGATTTCGGACGGCCTCGGGCGATCCGGCTGGCAGTCCTCATCGACCGCGGCCACCGTGAGCTGCCGATCAGGGCGGATCACGTCGGCAAGAACGTTCCGACCTCGCGCGAAGAGATCGTCCACGTCCGAGTCTCCGAGTTCGATGACGTCGACGAAGTCAGCATCGCCCGCCAGGTCCGGGTCCAGGACGCGGCCGGAACGGTCGACCGATGACGACGGCGGCCCCGGCGGCGACCCACACCCCGGCCGTGGCGTGGCGTCACCGCCACCTCATCGACGTCGATATCCTCACGTGGCCTGAGACGGAGCTGATCATGCGGACCACGGACGAGATGAAGGGCATTCTGGCCCGGCCGATCCGCAAGGTCCCGGCTCTCAACGGCCGCCGCGTCACGACGCTCTTCTACGAGGCCTCCACGCGCACCCGCGTCTCTTTCGAGACGGCCGCGCGCAACCTGTCCGCGGACGTCGTCAGCATCTCCACGGCCACCTCGTCGGTCACGAAGGGCGAGTCCCTCGTGGATACGGTCCGGACGCTGGAGGCGCTCGGGGCCGAAATCCTGGTCATGCGCCATTCGGTCTCCGGGGCCCCGTATCTGGCCGCCGAGATCTTCGGCGGGCACGTGCTCAACGGCGGCGACGGCTGGCACGCCCACCCGACGCAGGCCCTCCTCGACCTCTTCACGATGCGAGAGCACTTTCCCGGAGGCGACCTGCGCGGCCGGAAGATCGCCATCGTGGGCGACATCCTGCATTCGCGCGTGGCGCGGTCCAACATCTGGACCCTTACGGCGGCCGGCGCCGATCTCTGGTTGTGCGGCCCGGCCACTCTCTTGCGGGGAATGGATCGCTGGGCGGCGGCGTGGGCCGGCGGCGCGGTTCCGGGCCACGGCCGGTTCAACGTGACGAGCGACATCGACGCGGCGATCCGTGACGCGGACGTGGTGATGGCGCTGCGGATCCAGCGTGAGCGAATGCAAGGCGGCCTCCTGCCGTCGATGCGCGAATACGCGGCTCGCTTCCAGCTCAACGCCGAGCGGTTGTCCGCGGCGAAGCCGGACGCGATCGTCATGCACCCCGGGCCGATGAACGAGGGGGTCGAGATCGCCCCGGACGTGGCCATCAGCGGCCGCTCGGTGATCACGGACCAGGTGGCCAACGGCGTCGCCGTCCGGATGGCGCTGCTCTACCTGCTGGCCGGCGCCCACGAAGCGGCACGCGAGGCGCCTCACGAACCAGCCCGGGTCGAGGCCGCCCGATGAGCGCCACAGGGCCCAAGGTCGGCGAAATGGTCGAGCGGTTCGAACTGGAGAAGACCTGGCTCGTCGATCCCGTCAGCGGGCGCGAGGGCCCAGGTGAGATCGTCGTGACCGACGGCGTCCTCGAGTCGGTCGTGTGGCTCGAGGGAGACGAGGCCGCCGGGATCACGGACAAGGGCGTGATCGTGGCGCCCGGTTTCTTCGATCTGCATGCCCACTTCCGCGAGCCCGGTTTCGAAGACGCGGAGACCGTCGCCACCGGCTCCGCCGCGGCGGCACACGGCGGCTACACGACCGTGGCCCTGATGCCGAACACTTCGCCGGCTGTGGACGACCCGGGCGTGGTCGAGCGGATTCGTTCGGCGGCGCGCTCGAGCGGCTCCCCGATCGAGATCCTGACGTACGGGGCCGTCTCGGCCGGGCGGGCCGGGGAGCAGCTCTCCGCGATGGGCGAGCTGGCCGACGCGGGCGTCGTCGGCTACTCCGACGACGGCTCTTCCGTCAGGACGCCGAAACTCCTGAGAAGCGCGCTGCTCTACGCCGGCATGCTCGGCCTGCCGATCGTCGATCATGCCGAGGACTCGGAACTGACCGCCGGGGCCGAGGCCCACGAAGGCTATGTAGCCTCGGTCATGGGCCTGGCCGGCTGGCCCGCGGCCGGCGAGGTAAACGCCGTGTCGCGCGATCTGGCGGTCCTGGCCGACGCCCTTGCCGACCAACCGTTCGCGCGCCTGCACCTGACTCACTTGTCCACGGCCGCGGCCCTGGACCTGGTCCGCCGCGCCCGCGCCGCCGGCCTTCCGGTCACGTGCGACGTCACGCCGCACCACCTCGCCCTCACGGACGAGTGGATAGCGGGCGCGCGCCGCTGGTCGTGGGAGGCCCTCTCGTCCGACGGCACACCCCGCGATCCGTGGGTCGACGAAGCGCTGGCGGCCGGGCCATACGAGACATCGCTTCGCGTCAACCCCCCGCTGCGGACTGCCACCGACGCGGCGGCGTGCCTGGCCGCCCTGATCGACGGAACGGCCGATGCCGTGGTCACAGACCACGCCCCTCATACGGTCGTGGACAAGGAAGTCGAGTTCGGCAAGGCCGCCAACGGCATCAGCGGCATCGAGACCGCCCTGGGCATACTGCTATCACTCGTTGACGCGGGCAAGCTGCCGCTGGCCCGCGCCGTGGCGGCTCTGACGACGGGACCGGCAGCGGTGGCGGCCGCATCCGCCCGTACCGCTGCTACTTCCGCCGCTCGGCCACGAGGCCTGGTCGAAGGCGCACCGGCCGACCTGGTCGTCTTCGATCGCGCCGACCGCTGGCGGGTGACCCCGGAGGCGCTGCTCTCGCGCGGCAAGAACTCACCGCTGATCGGCCGCGACCTGCCCGGCCGCGTCGTCCTGACGATCGCCGCCGGCCGCCTCGCCTACGAGGATCCAGAGCCCGACGCGGGCTGATCGGCCATCGTCGAGCGCCGATCGAGGCCGGTTGCGACACGGGGTCGAGCCGGCTGCGCGGATGGAGTTGCGGGGCGGACCCCCCGGCGTGCGAGAATAGGAGCCCGCGCGGCGGCCCGCCCAGGCGACCGCTCCCGCTCAGCTATCAGGAGACCGCAGAGCCCGTGCCAGTCCTTGCGACCTTCTTCTCGGTCCGCCGAGGCCGTGACCCGTTCTTCAAGTTCTTCATGCGCACCCTGTTCCCCGGCCAGATGAAGCAGTACAGCGAGAAGTTCGGGATCAAGTTCATCGGCTGGTACAACGTCGCCCACGGCTGGGATTTCGACAACGTGATCCTGCTGGACCTTCCGGATTACGGCACGCTCGACAAGCTCGAGCGGGACGAAGCGACTCGCGCCCTCGGCCACCGGGCCGGGGAGTGGATGTTCGAACGACACCATTCCATGTTCCTCCGGGAGCGAATCGGCCCGGATCTCGAGTTCAAGGGCTAGGAGGGCTACAGCGATGGATACGAGCGGCAACGATCAGCTCGGCGAACTCGCCGCGGACGCCTCTCTCGAGAGGGCCGATTTCCTGGCGGCGGCGTCAGCGCAGCTGAGCAAGTTCCTGGACGCCAACGCGGATCGAATCGCCGACATCGGCGGCCTCGTCCTTATCGACGACGAAGTCGACTACCTGGCGATCGCGGACGACCTGACCTTCAGGAGCCGCAGCCGCTACCTCGACGAAGCTACAGGCAAGTGGGTCAGCGAGACCGAGGTCATCGAGAGCCCGGCCGAGCTGATCGAGCTCTACAACCTGGCCGATGTCTTTGCCGCCTTCGCCGAGGCCACCAAGGCCGAAGCAGGGCTCGAGGAAGAGCCCACGGCCGCTGGCGATCTGCTCAAGTCGGCCGACATCGCGCCGTCGGAGACGGTCGGCATCGGCGGCGACAACCCGTACGCGGCGGCCGCCGACGACTGGGCCGCGGCCGGGCAGGTGTACGAGGAGGCGCCCGACAACGAGGAAGAGGCCGCGGAGCGGCTGTACGACCTCGCCCTGGCCTTCCAGGAGAGAAGCCAGCAGACCGAAGCCCATCTCCTCGAGCAGTTCGAGAGCGCTGCCTCGCAGCTGACGTCCGTTCTGGGCGACCTGATCATCGTCGACGACGACGATGAGCGCCTTACTCTGCGATCGAACGGTTCGTTCGTTGCCGAGGTCGTGCCGGAGGCCGAGGCCGAGGGCGGGACCTGGCGAAAGCTGGACGGGCCGGACGACCTGGTCGAGTTCTACGACCCGACCGACGTCTTCGGCGACCTGGCCGATACGCTGGCCGAGGCCTTCCCGGCCCTGGGCGAGCCGGCCGGCGTCTCCGACGAAGGCGAAGCGAGCGAAGACGGCGAAGACGGCGAAGACGGCGAAGACGGCGAAGACGAGACGGAGGAGTCCGAGGAGGGCGGGGAGGGTGACGAGCCTCGGTGACGATGCGCCTCGTCGCGGCTGAGCTGGTCGGAAGCCGGCAGATACTGCCGGGGCAGTGGCTCCAGTCCTTCCACGCCCCGGAGCTGGCTACCGGGGCGCGCGCGGGCCAGTTCGTCCACGTCCGTACCGGCGACTACTCGGGCCTGGTGCTCCGGCGTCCTTTCTCGATCAACACGTCCGATCCCGCCACGGGGATCATCACCCTCCACTTTCGGACCGTCGGTCGCGGGACCGAATGGATGACCCGCGTCAGAGAGGGCGAACGGCTCGACATGCTCGGACCGCTCGGCCGGCCGTTCGAAGTCGATCCGCGGAGCCGCCACCTGCTCCTGATCGCCGGGGGGCTGGGAATGGCCGGGGTCCGGATGCTCGCCGACGAAGCCGTCCGCGACGGCCGGCGCGTCACGATCCTGTTCGGGGCGTTGAGTGCGAGCCACGTCTACCCTTCCAGCCTGCTCCCCGACGAGGTCGAATACGTCGTCGCCACGGACGACGGGTCACTCGGCCATCACGGCTTCGTCACGGAACTGGTCCAGGATTACGAGGCCTGGGCTGATCAGGCATTCGCCTGCGGTCCGCATCCGATGCTTGCCCGGCTCGCCCAGCTCGCCGCGGGGAGACGTGAGCGGCTCGGCGTGGCCAGGCTCGGACGCAAGCGCGGCGCGGGCAAGGCCGATTCAATTGGCTCCGCGTCGGCGCGACGCAAGTCCTTCCTCCAGGTCTCGATGGAGCAGACGATGGGCTGCGCGGTAGGCGCCTGCCTGGGCTGCGTCGTGATCGGCGTCGAGGGCCCGGTGCGGGTCTGCCGGGAAGGTCCCGTGTTTGCGGCCGAGGAGATCGCATGGCCGAACATGGCGTGAGCTCGCAACGATGAAGCCGAAGAAGGTGGTGGTAGCTTTCGGCGACATGCGCCTCGGCAAGGACTCCGACCGCTCCAAACGGACGCCTACGGTGCGCAAGATCAAGAGCGCCATCGTCCCGGTCGATCGGTTCAAGGTCCAGCCCGGCACGCGACTTCGGGTTGAGACCGGTGCGGCGGCCGTTGCCGACCTGGGAACGTCGGCCGCGATCGCTCCCACGATGGCCGAGCGCGAGGCCCTCGATCGGATCGATCTGTCGGTGGACCTGGCCCCAGAGCGAGGCCTGCCGCTGGCCAACCCCATCCTGGTGGCCTCCGGCACCTTCGGCTACGGCGTCGAATACGGGGAGGTCGTGGATGTCCAGCGGATCGGCGCGATCTGCTGCAAGGGCACGACTCTCAAGCCGCGCGCAGGCAACCAACCTCCCCGGGTGACCGAGACGCCCGGCGGCATGCTCAACTCGATCGGGCTGCAGAATCCCGGCGTGGAGGCCGTGATCGAGAAATACGGCCCCATCTGGCGCAGCTGGAAGGTGCCGGTGATCGTGAACGTTGCCGGTGAATCGATCCAGGATTACGTCGAGGTCGCGCGCAGGCTCGACGGCGTGCCGGGAGTGGCGGGGATCGAGCTGAACATCAGCTGCCCAAACGTCGGCAAGGGCGGACTGCAATTCGCCATCGATCGCGACGCCGCGCGCGCCGTCACGGCCGCAGTTCGGCGGGCCACGGATCTGCCGCTGCTCGTCAAGCTTTCTCCCAACGTGTCGGACGTGCGGCCCATTGCCAAAGCGATCGAAGACGCCGGCGCCGACGCCATCTGCGCCATCAACACGCTATCGGGCCTGGCCGTCTCGACCGATCGGACTCGAGCCTTCCTCGGCAACACGTACGGCGGTCTCTCAGGCCCGGCCATCAAGCCCGTGGCGCTGCGCATCGTGTATGAGGTGGCCCAGGTCGTCTCCATTCCGATCGTGGCCATAGGCGGCGTCACGAACCTGGACGACGTGCTGGACTTCCTCGCCTGCGGGGCCGTGGCCGTTCAGGTTGGCACGGCCATATTCGCCGACCCGGAGTTGCCGGTCAGGCTGGCCGAGGAATTGAGGGTGGAGTGCCGGCGCCGAGGGCTCGATGCCTACGGACCGTTGATCGGCACCGCCCTGCCGAAACGAGCCGGCGCCCCGTCGGCCAAGGGCGCGGAATACCGGCCGTGACCCTCGGCCCGATGGGTGGTATCGCCCTGTTGGCGCTGCTCTGGCCGGCCGAGTCTCATGGCGGCGATTGGAGACGGAAATGACGACGATCCGGTCGGAAGCCCAGCTGGCCGCAGCCAGGGCCATCGCTTCGCGTACGGAGGACCTGTTTCGCCGCTCCGGCGCGCTCAAGGAGGGCCACTTCCTGCTCAAGAGCGGCAAGCATTCCGAGCGCTACCTGGAGAAATTCCTCGTCCTCCAGGATCCGGCCGCGACCAGCGAGTTGTGCGGCTTCTGGGCCGCCCGACACCGGAACCAGGACGGCTCACCGATGGTAGACGTGGTCGCCGGCCCAACGACCGGCGGCATCGTCCTCGCCTTCGAGACCGCCCGCCAGCTCGGGGTCCGGAGCATCTTCGCGGAAGAGGTGAAGGAGTCGGACGGGACGACCCGGCGCGAGTTCCGCCGCGGCTTCACCATTGCCCCGGGCGAACGCGTCCTGCTCGTTGACGACATCCTGACGACGGGCGGGTCGCTGCTGGCGATGCTGCCGGCGGTGGAGGAGTTCGGCGGCGAGATAGTCGACTGCGCCGTGCTGGCCGATCGGTCCGATGGCCTCGCCTCACTCAGCTCCCCGAAGACCCAGCGCTCGTACCCGCTTCGGGCCCTGTGGCAGCTCCAGCTGCCCACCCACGAACCCGGCCCGGAGACGTGCCCGGCATGCGCGGCCGGAGTACCGCTTCACGCCCCGGGCAGCACCGGCGCAGCCACGGCATAGCCCCCAGCCGACCAGCACCCGCGGCGGCTACGGTCCGATGGAGATGTCGACAGTCGCGAGAGCCTGAACGTTGTCCGGCGACTCAAGTTGCCAGACGAGCTTGAGGCCCGTGAGGGGAGCGTCCATGGTCGGCGTGTAGATCATCTCGAGCGTGATGGTGCCGTTGGGGATCAACTCCGGGCCGATGGCGGCGCAGTTGAGGAGCCGGATCGGCGCCGTCGAGTTGTCGATGCTGGCGATGTACATGCGGTATGCCGGACACGGCGCCATCGATATCGGTGCGTAGTTGGGGTTGGTCAGGGTGAGCGTGAAGCGGGCGGGTACGCCCCGGTGCACGAGGACGCTGTCGGCGGTCAGTCGGCCTCGCAGCGTCAGCGGCCGCGCCGGGGTGGCGGCAGTGGATCCGGGTTCCGGGTCCGTCTGACCGGGCTCGGCCGAGTTCGTTGGAGCGGCCGTAGTGTCGACCCATGGGATGGGCGTCGGCGCAAGCAGCGTCGGCTCGGGCGTGACGGTGCCCACGAAATAGCCCATGTTGCCGAAGATCGCGGCGCCCAACGCCAAAACGACCAGGCCCCCGATGACGAGGGGTGCCGTGTACGTTCGGCGCGCCGGTCCGGCCTCGAGCGGCTCGACCTGAACCGCCTCGATCGGCTCTTCGGCACGCGTCTCGGAATCGAGATCGAACCCGTGATCGAGCCGGCGTTTCACGCTTCTCCTCGGTGCCAAATTCGTATCCGAGAGTGTCGTCGGCTCCGCGGAACCCCGACGGCGCTCGTATACCCGCAAGGCGTCCAGGCTGTCACCAGTAATGACGAACCAGAGGCGCCGCCTGTTCGATCCGCGCGCGATTGCCGCGGTGGTTCGGTCAGTCGAGGACCACGCGCTGATGCCAGTGCGGGGCCATCGTCGGCAGGCCCAGGGCCTCGATCTTCGGAGTGATAGCCTCCTGAGCTTCCGGATCGCCGTGGACGATGAACACGCGGCGGGGGACGCCCGCATCGCCGGGCTTCCGGCCCGCGATGAAGTTGCCAAGCCAGGACAGCAGGCCCGGTTCGTCGGCGTGGGCCGAGAAACCGCTGATCGACCTCACGGCGCACCGAACCGTGTACTCCTGGCCGTCGATGCGAGCAGTCTTGATGCCGGCCTGGAGGTGGGCTCCGAGCGTGCCCTCGCCCTGGTAGCCGACGAAAAGGATCATGGCCTTCGTGTCGCCGATTAGCGTACGAAGGTGGTTCAGGACCCGGCCTCCGGTGAGCATGCCATTCGACGCGACCAGGACGTATGGCCGCTTCGACCGCTCGATCATCTCCGACTGGCCGGCCAGCGGTGTCTCCTTGGCGTTGGGAAAATCGATCGGGCCTTCACCCTTGGCGAGCAGGCGCAGCGTGTCGTCGTCGTAGTAGTCCCTGTGCTCGCGGTAGATCGTGGATGCCTTGGATGCCATGGGCGAGTCCAGGTAGAGCTTGATCTTGGGAATCCGGCCGGCGTCGAGGAGGTGGTTCAGAGCCCACACGACTTCCTGCGTCCGGCCGATGGCGAACGAGGGGACCAGCAGGACGCCGTTCTGGGCGACGACATCGTTGACGGCCTGCTCGAGCTGAGTCAGCGATTCGTCCTCGGGCTCGTGGGTGCGGCCGCCGTAGGTGGATTCGACGAAGACGTAGTCCGCCTGCGATACGACCGCTGGCTCGCGCAGGATCGGCGCGCCCGTCCGGCCGAGGTCCCCGGAGAAGACCAGGGTTCGGGCCGGGACGTCATTCTGGGCCTCGACCCTGAGCTCCACGATCGACGATCCCAGGATGTGCCCGGCGTCGTGGAATACGGCCGTGATGCCGGGCGCCACGACGATCGGCTTCTCGTAGTCGGTCGCCCGGAAATGGGTCAACGACGTCTGGGCCTGGTCCTGGTCGTAGAGCGGCTCCTCCATGACCAGGTTGGGCCGGGCCGGGCGGCCCGCCAGCGCGGCATCGTGGTTCGGGTGGCCGAATGGCGGGTAGCCCAAGCGAGTGCCCAGGCTCTGCTCGTCGCGGAGGCTCAACTCGTCGACGCCCGAAGCGACGACCCGGCCGTCGGGCAGGGAATCGCCGGAATGTGAGCCTATGGGTGCGCCGGTAATGGCGTCGGTGGGGTTGGTCTCGTCCGCTTGCTCGGCGATCATCGCCTGGGCCTCGATCGCGGCCTCGTCGCGCTTGTCCTCGCTGGCCGCCTTGTCCGGGTGCTTGGCGGCCCAGTGGCGATGGCGCTTGGCGTATTCCGCCTGGAGCTTGCCCGAATCGAGCAGGACGAGGGCGGCCAGCTCGATGGTGCCGCGAGTGGCGTAGATGGGCCCGGTGAAGCCTTCGGCCACGATGTGCGGAATCAGGCCGCAATGATCGAGGTGGGCGTGGGTCAGGACTATCGCGTCCAGGGAGGCCGGCTCATACGTTAGCGGAACGCGATTGCGCACGATTTCGTGCGGACCGCCCTGGAACATGCCGCAGTCGATGAGCACTCTGGCTCGTTCGGTGACGAGCATGAACTGCGAACCGGTGACAGTGTTGGCAGCGCCGAGGAAGTGGATTTCCATGTGCGCATACTGCCATTCCGCCGGCGTAGTCGTGAGGCCCGAATCCCAGATGTGTCCGCCATCCGTCGCGGCCGTCGCCGCATCCCTGCCCCGAGGACGCCGGAACGGCGCGAGTTCGCTAGATTCTGGTGGTCACGGGAGGCACACGCGCATGCGACTGGCGAAATTACGTGGCGTGCTGGCTCTGCTGGTGGCGTCTCCACTACTGGCCGCGTGCACGCCGATCGGTCCATTGGTCGCCACAGGGCCGGGCACGCCATATCTTTCCCTGGGTCCGGGTAGCTGGACCGCGGAGCGGGTCGAGCAGCCGGAGGCCATCGAAGCCGCCCCCACCGACGCCCCAGTCTTCTGCTCGCCGTGCCATCCGGTGGTCGGCACATACATCGATGCTCTGGTCTCGGTGCCCGGCGGCTACCTCGGACTCGGCCATGACCAGCCGCCCTCCCACGCCGCCCTCTGGACATCCGTCGAGGCGGAGAGCTGGAAGCGCGCGACCGATCTGCCGGCGCCGGAAGCGAGCAGCATCGCCGCGGCCGTGGCCAGGCCGGATGGGACGGTCGTCGCGGTCGGGGAGAGCGGCGGCGTGGGTGCCGTCTGGAAGGGCCTCCACGGCGCCGACTGGACCCTGACGCCGCTGCCGGCACCTGCTGCCAAGGCCACGGAACGCCTCACCGCCGTCGTCGCAACGAGCGACGCGTACATGGCCGGCGGCTATGTCGAGTCCGCGACGGCCGTCCGATCCGCATCTCTGTGGCGCTCTCTCGACGGCGCCACCTGGACCCGTTCGAGCATCGATCTTCCGACGGGCTCGAGCCAGGTCACCGGGATCGCCGCTGTCGATTCGGAGAGGCTCGTGGCCGTCGGCATCGCCGGCGACGAGCGGCGGGGCACCTCCGCCGTCTGGCTGTCCAGCGATGGGGGAGCGACATGGTCGTCGGTCACAAGTCCGGCCTTCGCCCTCGGCCGGATGCTGGCGATAACCGCGGGCGGCCCCGGTCTGGTCGCGGTCGGCGAGCTGCAGATGCAGACCGGAGCGGTGGCCTGGTACTCCACAGAGGGTTCGACCTGGGGATCGCCCGGTCGGGCCGGATTGGACAACGGCGGCCGGCAGATGGTCATGACCGCCGTAGCTCGGACCGGTTCGGGCGTCGTCGCCGCCGGCTGGCAGGCCGACGCAGGCAACGGGTCCGCGGTCGTTTGGCAGTCCTCGGACGGTCTGACCTGGGTTCACACGCCGCAGGAGGCTACATTCTCCGGCGCGGGTCTGAGCTCCGTGCTCGGCTCGCCGAAGCTGATGGTGGCGGGCACGATGGGCTGGCCGGACACCCACGCGGCCGAGGTCTGGACCGCCACCGGCGGTTGAAGCGACCATCTCCGCGTCGGCTCGCAGCCGCGGGCAGGGCCGCGACGCTGCGGTTCTGCCGCTCGCTGCCTCATCCTGTACTCTCGTCATGGGGCCGATCGTGCTCGGCGAGCGGACCCGGCCGGCTCCTGGGATCATTACCCGCGCAGCCACGATTCCACGCGTCACCAAGTACTGGCCTGCGGGGGGCGCCTCCACGGCGAGGAGGAATGATGGATCGAGACGAAGAGATGCAGACGGAGCGAAAGCGGCCACGGGAATCCGGATGGGAACCGCAGGAGAAGTCCGGGCTGCCCGAGTATCTCGAGAGTGGCCGGCGAGTGCGCCCGCAAACGCGACCGATCCTTCGCCCCGGACCCATGAGGCCGCAGAGCGCGCCGAGACCGCTGCAGATTTCGTCGGGGACGCGCCGGACTCCGAGCTATCCGGCATGGGAGAGGCCGCCGAGCGCCTTCGACTACCCGCGACTCCGAGGCCAGAACGTCCACCGGCCACTCAAGCCTCTCCTGATCGCCGCAGTCGGTGTTGCCCTGATCGCCGGGCTGGTACTCGCCTATTCGGCCCTCAGCGGTCGCGGCGGCGTCGCGGTCGCGAGCGGATCGGCGCGGGCGACGGGAAGCCAATCGACCAGCGTCAGCCCCTCGGGCGCCGACGCCTCGGCCAGCGAGGCCGTCGTATCCACGCCCACCCCGAGTCCGGGGCCGCCGAGGCCGACCGGGAGCTTCGAGCAATACCTGGTCAAGGCGGGCGACAACGCGACCAAGATCGCGATCAGGTTCGGCCTGAAGACCTGGGAGCTCCTCGCGGCCAACCCGCAGCTCACTGCGCCGAATTACTACGTCCGCGTGGACTCGTACCTCAACATCCCTCTGCCGGGCCAGATGGCCCCGCCGACCCCCACTCCCGAACCCACCCCGACGCCGACTCCGTCGCCCACAGTCGCGGCTCCCTAGCGCCGCGTCGCCTTACGCCGTGCCTCTAGATCGCGGCCGGAGCCTGCGATCTGAGCCGTGTCAGTCTTCGAGGTCGATGTAGACCGGAGCGTGGTCCGAGGGCAGCTTGCCTTTGCGGGCGTCGCGGTCGATCTCAGCTGCCGTACACCGGTCGGCTACCGAGCGCGAGACGTACAGGTGGTCGATCCGCATGCCCAGACCCTTGTGAAAGTTGCCGGCGCGGTAGTCCCACCACGAGAACTTGCCCGGCTCGGGGTGGTGCAGCCGGTAAGCGTCGACCAGGCCCCAGTCGCGAAGTGCGGCCACGGCCGCTCGTTCGGGCGTGGAGACGTGAGTGGCGCCGCCATAGTCGGCCATGTCGTAGACGTCCGCGTCCTCGGGCGCGACGTTGAAGTCCCCGCCGATCACGAGCGCCTGGGCCGGGTCCTGGGTTTCGCGCAGCCAGCGGGCAAGCCGCTCGAACCAGGCCAGCTTGGCCCGATAGAAGGGCGTGTCCAGGGCCCGGCCGTTCGGAGCGTAGATGCTGACGACGCGGATCCCGCCGCACACTGCGGATACCATGCGGGCCTCGTCGATCGATGTTTCCGAGGCCTCGGCTTCGAGCGCCTCGACGATCGACTCCGGCCCCGGCGAGCGGCGCACAGGGCCATCGCCGAAATTGGCGACGACGTCCGAGATGCCGACGCGGCTGGCAATGGCCACTCCGTTCCAGCGGCCTTCGCCGTGGTGGAGCAGCTCGTAACCGGCCATGCCGAACGGCATCGATGGCGCGGCCTCGTCGGCGAGCTTGGTCTCCTGCATCAGGAGCACGTCGGGAGACTTGCCCGCAAGCCACTCCTCGACTCGGTCCATGCGAGCCTTGAGCGAATTGACGTTCCAGGTCGCGATGCGCACCTAGTAGCGCCGGCCTTTCTGTCGGGCGAAGTCGAACTTGGCAGTGTCGGCGATGCCCATGACCGCCATGGTGCCGGCCTGGACAGGGTCCGTCACGACCAGGTCGGCCACGTCGGGGACTGAACCAACCATGTTCAGGGAGACGACCGGGATCCCGACCGCCTGCAGCTCCTGGACGGCTCGAGTTATGTCGCCGCCCATGATCGAACCGGCCAGAAGGAGAGCGCGGGCCCGATCGAGGTCGGCGACGGCTCGGACTGCAGCAGCCAGGTTCTCTTCGCCGACGAGAGGGATGGTATCGACGCTGATCTTCTCGCCGCGGAGGTTGTGGCGGTCCGCTTCGCTCACGGCTCCCAGCACGGCCTGGGCGATCTGGGCCCCGCCGCCGATGACGATGAGCCGCTTGCCGAAGACCTTGTCGAGCGACTTGGTGAAGCGGTAGCCGCGAAGGTCGGGCAATGCGTCCAGGATTCCGGTGACCTGGTCCTCGGTCAGGCCTTCGACCTCGAGCTCGACCTCGACCATCGCGTCTCCGGCCTCATCCTTCCAGCGCCTGACGGTGCTGAGGGTTCGGAGAGTGCCGCCGGCGGCGGCGACACCGGCCACGGTGGCCGGGATCGCCCCGGGTCGGTCGACGTAGTCGAGACGGACGGCGACGGTTTGCGCGGGGTGGGCCGAGTGCGGCATGTCAGCTCAGCCGACGTCGAGGCCGCGGTCGGACAGGCCCTGCGTGACCCGGGGGTGATCCTCGAGCGTCAGGCCGGCCTCGGAGTCGTGCTCTTCGAATGCCAGGCCGAGAGCCTGGAACGCCGCGCGCGTCCCGTCGGCGTCGCTCGTCGCCAGCATCAGAGCTCCGTCCGTGTCCTCGGCGATGCCGACGATGGCGCCGATGTTGATGCCACGCGCGCCGAGGGCGGTCGCCATCGCCGCCAGAGACCCCGGCTTGTCGCTCAATTCGACGGTGAACCAGACCACGCCTCACCTCCTGCGTGGATGGTACCTGCCGCGGCGCCCGTCGGGGAGGGGAGTGGTGTGGCCGTCCCGGCCAGGCATGATTTCTCGCGTCTCCCGTCTCGCGTCTCGCGGCCTATCCTGCGGCCGATCGGCGCTAGGCTTACCGCATGCCCGCACCCGCAGGTCCTACCGTTCAGATGTTCGGGCTCGTCGACTCTCGCCCGACGCAGGCCGCCCAGCGGTTCTTCAAGGAGCGGCGCGTGAACGTGACCTTCGTGGATCTGCGCCGCAAGCCCATCGCCCCGGGGGAGCTGCGCCGGTTCGTGGAGCGGCTCGGCGCCGCGGTTCTGCTCGATACCGAGGGCCGCCCCTACAAGGAGCTCGGCCTGGCCTACATGCGCCTCGACGACGACGAGATCGCGGCCCGGCTCCTGGCCGACAACAGCCTTCTCCGGCTGCCTCTCGTCAGGTTTGGAAACGCGTTCACGGCGGGCCCGGCGGACGCGACATGGAAGACCTGGCTCGCCGCCGCGCCGAAGTAGACCTACCGGGGTCGGTTCCGTTGTAGAGCTCCGCCCCAACACCGGCGGCGGACCGGATCCCCGGTCGTGCTGTCCCGCCCGGCCGGCGAATTTAGGGTGTTTGTCCGTGTCCTGCCGGCCGATGCCTACGGCGTCGCCGAACGGAGGATCTGCCGGCGTGGCATTCTCTGTCGGCAAGACCAGGAGAGACTGATGGCTAAGTCACTACCGAAGAGGGACAAGGGGGCGGCCCGGGCGGTCGAGTCCGGCCGGCCCGCAAAGGCCGACCTGTCCACACCGCCTGCCGGGATCCGGCAGCCCGAAACGGCCCACAGCGGGACCGGCACCGGGAACCATAACGGCAACGGCAACCACGACAGACGTCGCAGCGGCCGAGTGATGTACCGGCCCAAGGCCGCGGCCATGAAGACCGTGCCGACCGAGACCGAGGATGAGAGGCTGCTGGCTTCGAGCGCCCGGCCGGCCTTCCTCGACTCGGACCCATGGCGATCGCTGCGGATCCTGGCCGAGTTCGTCGAGGGCTTCGACGCTCTCGCCGCCGTGGGCAAGGCCATAACGATCTTCGGCTCGGCCCGGATCCAGGAGGACGACCCGTACTACGCCCAGGCGCGCGAGCTGGCCGGGCTGCTGGCCAGGGAAGGCTTCGCGGTGATCACCGGCGGGGGACCGGGCATCATGGAGGCCGCCAATCGCGGCTGCCACGAGGCCGGAGGACTCTCGATCGGGTGCAACATAGAGCTCCCGCGCGAGCAGGCGATCAACCCGTACGTGGACCTCGGCGTCGAATTCCGCTACTTCTTCGCTCGCAAGACGATGTTCGTGAAGTACGCCGACGGGTTCGCCATCTTCCCCGGGGGCTTCGGGACTCTCGACGAGCTGTTCGAGTCGCTGACCTTGATCCAGACCGGCAGGATCCGCCACTTTCCGGTCGTTCTGATCGGCAAGGCGTACTGGTCGGGACTGCTGGACTGGATTCGCGCCGAGGCGATCGCGCACGGGAACGTTGGTCCCGAGGACCTCGATCTCATCGAGATCACGGACGACATGGATCAGGCCTGCAGGTGGCTGACCGAGGGATACTCCCGGCGCGAGGAGGCGCGACGTGCCGCCCAAGCGGCCGCCGGTCCGAAGTTCCGCCGCTCCACCGACAACGTCTAGCGCGCTGCGGCCGGCGTCGGCAGAACGGCGGCCCAGGGCCCGATCCGGCTGGTTACTGCGGCAGGATCGGCAGCTGGGCTTCCAGCCGGCCGTCCCGGATTCGAGCAGGGTAGTAGCGCAGCCGGTTCACTCGCGTAAGGCGGCGGGCCTCGAACTTCTTCGTGGTCGGCTCCGGCTTGGGTTCAGAGCCGGTGGGCGACCAGGGCTTGTGGTATCTGCCGTCCGCGTCGAGCCCACCGGTCGTGGGCATTTGGACCGTCTCGCCGGTCACGAGATCGAAGCGGCCCTCGTGGAGCGGGCAGGCCACGACGCAGCCGTCCAGGTCCCCGATGCTGAGTGGCGCCGACATGTGCGGACAGCGATCGTCCGTAACGACGATGCCATCCTCGGTCCAGGCGATCAGCAGATCGAGGTCTACCCGCGTTACGCGGCGGAGCGAGCCGGGCGCGAGGTCGGCCAGGGCGGCGACCTCCACGAACGGCGCCGCTCTCGTGCCTGGGGCGCGCAGTTCCCGCGGCACCGCCGCAATCGAGGCCCGAATTCCGGACGGCACCTTCGCCCCAGCCCGCGGCGCGTCTGCGGCGGCCGCATCGGCGAGGTCCGCGGGCGTCATCGAGAACATCACCGCGTCGATCGGGTGGTCTTCCCGGTCCGACTCCCAGTTGCGGACCAGGCCCTCGAAGCGGAAGCCGGCCTCCTCGGCGACCGCCTGGGAGCGAACGTTGCCGGGCAGGGTCCAGAGACCGAGGCGCGCGATCTCGAGTCGATCGAAGGCCCAGCGCGTAACCAGTCGCAGGGCCCTGACCGCGACCCCTCGACCGCGCGCCTCGGGCGCGACCAGATAGCCGACGGCGTGGCGGCGCGGGTTCGGGCCGAGGTGCAGGCCGATCGAGCCGATGTAGCTGTCCGTCCCGGCGTCGGCTATGGCGAACTCGTAGCCGCTGCCGTCGTGCCAGCCCTGGAGTGTCATCAGGATGAAGCCGCGCGCGTCGGATTCGGCATACGGCACCGGGATTATCGGGATCCAGCGTTGTATCTCCGGGTCCTGGCAGGCGGCCGCGATGGCCGGAGCATCCTCCGCGCGGAATGGCCGCAAAGTCACGACGCCGTCGCTCAGAGGCGGATCCGGTGGGCTCAATCTGTCCGTCATGGCTTCAGTATGCCCCGGCTGCGATCTCGGGTCGGGTGCGCCGGTGGCGGCATCGGCCCGGCCCGGCCGGGAGCCGACAAATAAGAAGGCGGGCCGGTGAGGGGGAGCCGGCCCGCCTGAAGATGATTTCAGGATCCCTCAAGAATCCGAGGACCCAATCGGGCCCCCTTCCCGATGGAACGGCCGAAGTCTATACGGGCCGCGGAATCTTTGCATCACCGGAATGCCCCGTACAACGGTGCTGTGCGGACGAGTCAAACTGTACGTGAAGGCACCCTCGAATCGAACCGGCTGGAGGACGAAGATGCGTTTTGCGCTCATGGTCGAGCCTCAGCAGGGACTCAGCTACGCAGAACAGCTGGAGCTGGCGCGTCTTGCAGAACGCCTCGGTTTCGAGGCCTTCTTCAGGTCGGACCACTACCAGAGCTTTCCGGGGCGGGACGACCGGCCCAGTACGGACGCCTGGACCGTGCTGGCCGGCATCGCGCGCGAGACCACCAGGATCCGTCTCGGTTCCCTGGTTTCGCCGGTCACATTCCGCCACCCCGGATCCTTCGCCAAGGTCGTGACTACCGCCGACGAAATGAGCGGCGGCCGCATCGAAGTCGGCGTCGGTGCCGGCTGGAACGAGCCCGAGCACAGCCGGCTGGGTCTCGACTTTCCGGACATCGCCAGCCGCGCCGATCTGATGGAGGACGAACTGGCCATCCTGCACGGGTTGTGGGAGGAGCCGGACGGCTGGACGTTCGAGGGCCGACAGGTCCGGCTCCGGAACGCCAAGTTCATTCCAAAGCCGGTCCAGCGGCCCCACCCGCCGATCATCGTCGGAGGCGAGGGCAGTCCCCGGTCGCTGCGGCTGGCGGCCCGCTATGCGGATGAGTACAACATGTCGAGTGCCGGACCCGACACGTGCGGTCCGGTCTTTGCGCGTTTGGACGAGGAGTGCCGCAAGATCGGCCGCGATCCCGCTGCCGTGCACCGCTCGGTCATGGCCGGGCTGCTGGTCGGAGCGGACGAGGAGGAGGTGGAGCGGCGGACGCGGGCCATGGTGGCCGCGGTCGGGGCCGACGGCTCCGACGCCGAGGCCTGGCTGGACGTCCGCCGGCCGCGCTGGGTCGCCGGCACGCCGGATCAGGCCCGGGCGATGGTGGCGCGGTTCGCGGCCGCGGGCGTCGAGCGGATGATGTTCCAGGATTTCCTGCCGCGCGACCACGCCATGATCGAACTGGCCGCCGGGGAGCTCATCGGTCGGGCGTGACGGCTGGGAATCGGCGGACAAGGCCGATTCGTCCGACCGGTCCGTAGCGGAACCAGGCCCGCCCTACCAGGGCCTCGACTGAGACAGGTCCGTACTTGCGGGAGTCCAGCGAAACGGCGCCGTTGTCGCCGAGGAGCCAGGCTTCGTCCTCCGCCAGGTGGAGCAGGCCGGCCGAGATGCGGACCCGGTCTCCCGGCCCGGCCGCCACGCGCTTGATCGCCAGGATCCCGCTTTCGGGCTCGCGGAAGACGACGATGCATCCCCGCCGCGGCCAGCGGCGAGCGGTCGGGTCCAACACGAGCCAGTCACCCGGAGACAAAGCCGGGGCCATGCTCTGTTCGGCCACGGCGACTCGCCAGACTCCGCGGCTGGCGCGGTGCCAGAGCCCCTCGGACTCCGCAGGTGACGCGGAGACGCCGGAGGGATCGCCTCCGGCGTCTTGTCGATCAGTCTGCTGGAGCGGCAGGGCGGGCATCAGAGGCCGCGCGTCCTCGGGCCGCTACTTCTTGGTCGACCAGAAGATGTCGGCGAACTCCTTGACCGCGGCTTCGAGTTCGGCGGCGGCGGCGGCGTCGATGTTCTGCTTGTTCTTGGACGCCAGCTTGAGGATCTTCCAGGTTCGCTCGTGGAGGTCCGGGTAGCGCTCGACGTGCTCCGGCTTGAAGTAGTCACTCCAGATGACCTGGATCTCGTGCTTGACGATTTCGGCATGCTGCTCTTTGACCGTCACGCAGCGGATGAACTTGTTCTGGTCCGCGTCGCTCCGGTTCTCCTTGGGCAGCTGGCCGATGAGCTCGACCATGCGGGCGACCGTTCGGGCCGCGAGCTCGGCCTGATGCGGGTCATATATGCCGCACGGAACGTCGCAATGCGCGTGGGCGGTCGTCGATGGCCGCAGCCATCGTGTCATTCGGAACATCGGGTCTCCTCTCGACGCGAGACGTCAGGCCGGGCGAGAAACAAGCAGGCAGCTTTGCGGCCTCGGCCGTGGTCAAGTGTTGGATGGCTCCGTCCGCATGTCAAACTCCAGGGTGCGGGGGCCCGGCCACCGAACCGCCCCGGGGAAGCGTATGCTGCCCGCCGGAGCCAGGTGGAGGCCGTACTCAGAACGATGCGGCCAGAGCGTCGACAAGACGCGCTTCTCCTCCACACGGCCTCCACGGTTTGCACACAGTGACGCCACGAAGTTTTCAGTCTCGTTCCAGAAAGCGGCCCGAGTATTCAAGCCGCAGCGGCATGAGTTCACCGTCGAATTGGGACAGACTCAGGGAGCGCCGCAGCGCACAAGACACGGGCAGCAAGACCGGGAGCCTCGAAACCTCGATGAGCGGCATCTCCACGACGCGCAACACGACCATGGCGGCCGCGCCTGCCCGCAAGGCCCGCCGCCTGCCGACGCCGAGGGTCTGGCCGGTCACCGCCAACGACTTCTACGCCATCCTGGGCGGGATTGCGGTGTTGATCGGAGCCATGTGGGTCCGTCACGGCGGGCTCAACGAGTTAGGCACCACGGCCGGCATCTTTACCGCCGCCGGCGAGATCAGCGCCCTGTACGGAACCTATCTTGTCCTCATCCAGCTGATTCTCATGTCCCGCAGCCCGTGGCTGGACCAGGTCTTCGGCCAGGACGTGATCACCGATGCTCACCGCTG
The DNA here is from genome assembly GCA_963789725.1 of uncultured Chloroflexia bacterium. GTDB lineage: Bacteria > Chloroflexota > Limnocylindria > Limnocylindrales > CSP1-4 > Fen-1039. The sequence continues at coordinate 1,466,974 of CAWBLU010000003.1, read as the reverse complement.
GGTCGGTTTCTCGGCCATCTGGCTCCTGGTGGGCCATGCCGTGCTTACGACGGTCGGCTACGCGATGGGGATCGGGGCCTCCGTCGTCGACGAGTTCCTGACGCTGCTCGACACGTACCCGTACGTGCTCTGGTCGGCGGTTGCTCTCGGCCTCTTCATCGTTGTCGCCATCAGCTCCGTCCGCGCCGCTCGGCGCCGCGCCTCGTACGAAACCTGGTACTCCATCCACCTGTATGTCTACCTGGCCATCGCCCTGGGCTTTCTCCACCAGCTCCTCGTCGGCGTGGACTTCACCACGGACCTGATGGCCCGTATCTTCTGGATCGGGCTCTACGTGGTCGCGATCGGGTCGCTGCTGGTCTTCCGCCTCGGCCAGCCAATCGCGATCTCGTGGCGTCACCGCTTCCACGTCGGCAACGTGGTGGCGGAGGGGCCCGGTGTCACTTCGCTCTATCTGACCGGCCGAGAGCTCGGCGAGCTCCCGGTCCGGGCCGGCCAGTGGTTCCGTCTTCGCTTCATGACCCGGGAAGGCTGGTTCCGCGCCCACCCGTTCTCGCTCTCGGCCGCGCCCAACGGCAAATACCTGCGGTTCACGATCAAAGAGCTCGGCGACTATACGAGCAAACTGCAGCGGATCCCGGTCGGGACCGCCGTCTTCGTCGAGGGTCCTTACGGCGCGCTGACGGGCGCGGCCCGGACCAAGGCCCGCGTCTTGCTCGTGGCCGGCGGGATCGGCATCACGCCTTTGCGCGCCCTGCTCGAGGAATTGCCGGCGTCACGTGGAAACCTCACGCTCGTCTATCGCGCCAGCGGACCGCAGGATCTGGTCTTCAAGCGCGAGATCGATGAGCTGGCCAGCCTCCGCGGCGCCACCGTCCACTACCTCGTCGGCCGCCGTGGCACGGACGAGATGCCGGTCGACCCGCTCGACCCGCGGGCGTTGCGCCGTCTCGTGCCCGACATCCACGACCGCGACATATACGTGTGCGGCCCCACCGGCATGATGACCCGGACGCTGAGCAGCCTGCGCCGGCTTCGTGTCCCGGACGAGCAGATCCACTACGAACGCTTCGCGTTCTGAGGCCGAGGAGACGACGATGACGAAACGACCTCTTGTGGCGGTCTTCCTGACCACGGCCGCCCTGGCCATGCTCCTGAGCTTCAAGACGCCTACGGTCACCAGCCCCGCCCCGGCCGCCAACACCAATGTCGGATCGGGCGCCACGCCGGCATCCCGGAGCAACTACTCCGGACAGCTCACCGGCAACCCGGTCCAGATACCGTTCGGCACGGTCCAGGTCCAGGTCACCATGAAGAACGGGACGATCACCGACGTCCAGGCGCTGCAGATGCCCAGCGATCGCGGCCACACGGCTCAGATCAGCGCGTACGCCGCCCCCCAGCTACGGAGCGAGGCCCTGCAGGCCCAAAGCGCCCAGATCGACTCGATCTCCGGCGCGACCTACACGAGCTACGGCTACCAGCAGTCGCTCCAGTCGGCTCTGGACCAGGCCCACTAGACGACCTCTCGCGGAGCGGTCAGGTCAGCTGGTACATTGTTCCGTTTGCCGCCACCAGGTACAGCTCGCCGTCCTTGTCCTCGCCCCAGCCCACGATGTTCAAGCCGGAGGACAGCAGCAACTGCGGCGCCTGTGAGAGTGGGCCGGCGGCGGTGATATTCCACACTCGCCCGCTGCACTCGTCGCCGAAGAAGTAGCGCCCGTACAGATCCGGGTGGGCGCTGCCGCGATAGACGTAGCCGCCGATGACGGCACAGCCGATCGAATCGCCCGTACCGTGGGCGTACTCGGCGATCGGTGGAACCATGCTCACCGAATCGCAGCCCGACGAAGGTTTGTAGCAGTGATTGCCCTCCATCACGCTCCAGCCGTAGTCGATGCCGCTGCCGCCGCCGAACGACGCCGGGGCATGATCGATCTCCTCCCACTTGTCCTGGCCGACGTCGCCGATCCACAGGTCTCCGGTCTCGCGGTCGAAGCTGAAGCTGTACGGGTTGCGCAGTCCGTACGCGAAGATCTCGCCCAGCGCGCCCGCACGCCCGACGAACGGATTGGTCGGCGGTATGGCGTACGGCCTGTCCGTGGAGGCGTGGTCGACGTCGATGCGGAGCATCTTGCCGAGCAGCGTGGCCAGGCTCTGGCCGTGGTTGTTGGGGTCGCCGCCGCTGCCTCCGTCGCCGGTGCCGATGTACAGGTAGCCGTCGGGCCCGAATGCGATCCGGCCGCCGTTGTGGTTGGCATAGCTCGGGTGGGGGATCGTCAGCAGGATCTTCTCGGAAGCCGGGTCGGCCTTATCCGGGCTCGAGCCGACGTGGAATTCGGAGATCCGGAGATTGCCCGCGGGGTCGGTGTAGCGGACGAAGAAGCGGCCGTTGGCGGCGTAGTCCGGATGGAAGGCCAGTCCCAGGAGGCCGCGCTCGCCGCAGCAAGACATGCGGGCGGAGATGTCCAGGAAGGTGCCAGCCACCTTGCCGGCGCTGACGATCACTATCCGGCCGGTCTGGCCGATGACGAACAGGCGCGGATCGTTGGGCGCGGTCGAGATGCCGATTGGGCTCGGCAAGCCACCGACGACCGCCTTGAGGCCGATCTCGACGGGTGGCAGTTGCGTTTGGCTGGAAGCGACCGTTGGCGTGGGGGCCGCCGTTATCGTGGGCGTGGCGGTAGCCGTCGAAGTGGCGTCGGGCAGGTTCTCGCTAGACGGAGATGCTGTCGCGGGCGGAGCGATCGAAGCGAAGCCGCCGGGCGCGTCGGACGGCGTCGATGAACTCGCGCCGCAGCCGGCCACCACCAGGGCGACCAGCCACCCCGAAATGGCGGGCAGCCGCCCGCCGCGGCCGAGTCTCGGACCTCTAGCCATTGGCTTGAACCTCGCTCGCGGTCCTGGATGGCGGATTGTCCGCCCGATTCTACGACCCCGCGCGGTGGAATCCAGGCGGCCCGCCGGGCGGTCCGGGCGCCAGAGTGGCACAAGAAGGACGGGCACGGGTATCATCTACGACGTGATCGAGGACCCGAACCCCCCGTTCGACGGCGGCCCGAGCGCTTGCCCGTTCGTCGCCTTTGAAGACGACCGTGACCACCGCTCCAGCAGTCCGGACTATCGGCACCGCTGTTTTGCCGCGCCGGAGCCGGAACCGAGGGCATTTCCACATCAGGAGAGGTTCTGCCTCTCCTCTGGTTTTGCCGCCTGCCCGATCTTCCTCGATTGGGCCCGCCAGGAAGCCGCCGGCGTCAAGGTCGGCGGCGGGGACGCATCGTCGATTGCCCGTGGTGGCGCCGGAGAGCCCGAGGACGACGACGTCGGCGCCCCGGCTTTCCTGGCCGGCCGGCCCAGGTCGGATGTCGGAGCGGACGATCCCGCGTCTTCACGACGCACGGCCGACGTCAGCGCCGGCCTGTGGAGCTACGACGGTGACGTTCGACGCTCGCCGACGCCGAGTGCCCCTTTGCCGCCGTCTTCCTTGGGTGAACCGGCCGTGGCGATGGCGCGGCGCGGCCCGAGCCACCCCGGCTGGGAGAACCCGCCGCGGCTGGAGAGCTTCCCGCGGCTACGAAGCAGGGAAGAACATCGCGCCAACCAGCCCCTCCTCTTCGTGGCGATCGGCATCGCGCTGGTCATGGCCTCTCTCGTGCTCTTCCCCCTGATCCTCAACTCAAGGGGCGGGACCGCCGGACCCGGTGGATCCCCGTCGGCCGGCTCGGCCGCCCCGGAAATCACGTTGGAGCCGTCGCCCACTCCAACCGCCGGCCCCACTTTCCAGATCTACTACGTGAAGAAGACTGACGTTACGGGCCTGTCCGGGATCGCCGCCAAGTACAACGTGTCGATCATCGACCTGATCGCCGCAAATCCCCAGATCAAGAACGTCAACGTCATCTGGGAAGGCATGCTGATCAACATTCCGCCGATCGGGTGGCACGCTCCGCCGGCCACGCCCACGCCGGAAGCCCCGGCCGCTACCTAGCGCGGCGTAGCTAGCGCGGCGTCAGGTTGATGGCCGTTATCTTGCCCGCTTCGACCCGGAAACTGGCGTCGAGTTGCTGTGTCGCCGCGCCCGGCCGCACGACCAGGAGGTTCGCCTGATACGTGTTGCCCATGTCCCGGACGTCTCCCGGAATCATGCGGAACCCGGGCTCGGCGCGGAGGAACCAACCGCCGACCTCGCGCAGCCCCTTGAGCGTGCGGGCGTTGCCGGCGATATGGACGCGCAACTCGGCCCGTTCGTCCATGAGCCCGACCGCGCCCTCCCGATCGCCGGAGTTCAGCAGGTCGAAAAACTGCTCCATCGTGTCGACTGCACCCATGGCCCGAGTGTAGCCGACGTTGCCCGTTGCCCGTGGCCCCGATACGCGTTCGCCCGCAAGCCGCGCTAGAAGCCGCCTCCGGCGCCGCCCCCGCCGCCCCCGCCTCCCCCGCCGAAGCTGCCACCACCGCTCCCGCCGCCGGTGGAGCCGATCGAGCCGATGGACGCCATCATCGAACCGATATCCGGTATCGCCGTGCCCGAGTAGAGCCCCGGCGTCCCTCCACCGAAGCCTCCTCCGCCCCCGAAGCCGGCGCTGTGGACGGGCCCTGTGTACCAGAGTGGATACCAGCCGACCTGGCGACCCGACGCGGTACTGGCGGCGACGGTGCGGTTGAGGACCATCTCGATGTCGGCGTTGAGCCCGAAGGCCACGCCCCAGGCCATGGCCGCATCCGGCGTCGTCACCCACGGCAGCGCCCGCCGCCCGACGACTTCATCCATCGACGACGACTGCGCCAGCGTGTACTGGAGTGTCCGCCGGTACGCGGCCAGCATGGCCCGGAGCATCGCTCCGAGCTTCGTCCGGCACGGCATGAACCAGGCGATCACCCCGGTAGCGCCGGCGGCGATGAGCAAAGCGGCTGCGCCGAGGAGGCCGCCGCTGGCGTCCAGGGCCAAGGTCCAGTAGAAGAGCGGGATCGCCGCCACACCTTCCGCGATGGCGATGGCGATCCAGATGCCGATGACCCGACTCGGCCTGGCGGTGAGCCAGCCCTTCTGCACGGCCAGGGACTCGAACTCGCTCTTCATTTTGGCAATCGCCGGAACGAGCTGTCTGGCGTTCGTCGAGGGTACGAAGCCGTCGCCGCCCCGGGCGTCCCAGATGGCCGTGAGAAGCCCGCGTTCGGGTGTCGAGACCTCGCCAACCTGTCCCGTTACGCCGATCTCGGTCTTCTTGGCCAGGAAGTGCGACTCCTGGCGGAACCGGATCAGGCCGCGCGCGGCGAGGTCCACCAGCGCCGCCGACACCGTCCGGCTCGAGGTTCGATCGCTCATCAACAACGTCGCCATCGCCGGCGTGAGTCCATCCGGCGGGGCCGGCATGAGGATCGAGTTGTCGTCCACGTAGATCGGGTCGCGCCCGTGCGTGTACCAGCGATAGAAAGCGAAGGCGGCGAGCAGCAGGGCCAGCAGGGCTACGCCGAAACCGACCAGCGAGTTGAGGATTCGAGCACGGCTCAGTTCGTCGGCGTGGGCCGGAGTGGCCGCGGCGTCGACGTCGGCCAGGGCGATCCTGAGGGCGCCGTCGAAGTCCGGCGGGCTTTCGGTGAGCAGGGGCTTCATGTCGTTGTCGAAAACGGCCTGGCGGTCGGCGTTGGTCATGAACGCGGCCTTGAAGCCGTAACCGGCGTAGAGGGAGACCTGGCCGTGCCGCCGGCTGGCTTGCATGTCGAAGAGGATCACCAGGCCGTCGTCGAAGCCCTTGCGGCCGACGCCCCACTGGTTGAGGAGGGCCAGGGCATCGTCGTCGGCTGCGGCGGGAGTGTCGCTCTCCGGCTTGACCTGGGTGTAGACGGCGACCTGGGCACCGGTTCGGATCTCGATGGCCTGGATCGTCTCCTCGGCCGATGTGACGGCCCCGCTGGAGAAGAGGCCCGCGTAGTCGTAGACGCGCTGGCCGCTGACGGCGTCGGGATACGGCGGCCCGGGGGGAGGGGCCGCCGTCGCCAGCCCCGCCGAGGCGATGAGCAGCAGCCAGGCCATGCCTCCGATCATCGCCGCGCTTCTCAGGCCCCAACTCGCCATCTGGACGCTCCTCGGTATTGCTATGTCCTCTTCCTGGCTGCCTCGGCTGCCCGTATGCGCCTCACTAGCTCTGCGGCGAGTTCGTAGCGGCCGAAGCTGGGCATCACGTACGTCCCGGTTACTCGACCCTCCGACCCCGCCAGAAGGTTCATCGCCATCTCGAGGCCGACTTCCGCGCCCCGCTCGCCGGCGGCGCGCATGGCCGCCCGCTGCTCGTCCGGGATCGTGATGCCCGGAACCTCGTTGTGGAGGAACTCGGCGTGGCGCGCGCTGTGGAGAGGCAGAACGCCGAGCAGCACCGGAACGGGGAAGCCGCCGGGCCCAAAGCGTGTCCGCGCCTGCTGGAGCATCGCGTCCACCTGCTTCTGCGAGTAGAGCGGCTGGGTCATGATCACGTCGGCGCCCGCGGCCAGCTTGCGCTCCAGCCGGCCCCACTCCCTGTCGGGGTCGGCGGCGGTAGGGTCCAGGGCGCAGGCGACGGTGAAGCCGGCGGCCTGCCCGATCGATCGTCCGCCCGGGTCCTCGCCCTTGTTCAGGCGCCGGATGATCTCGATCAAGCCGATCGAGTCCATGTCCCAGACGGCGGTGGTCGATGGCATTTCGGCCACCTGGGGCGGATCGCCGGTCAGGGCCAGGATGTTGCGCACGCCCAGGGCGTGGGCGCCGAGCAATTCGGCCTCGAGCGCCATCAGGTTCCGATCCCGGGTGGTCAGATGGACGAGGCACTCGAGATCGAGCTGCTGCCGGATGCCGAACGCGACCGCCATCGCGCCCATGCGGACGCGGCCGGTGGCGGAGTCGCTGATGTTGACGGCGTCGACGCCGGCCTCTTTCAGCAGGCGGGCGGCCTCGATCGTTCGGTCGATCCGAATCGAACGAGGCGGGTCGATCTCGACCAGGACGACGAAGGAGCCATCCGCGAGCTTGCAGGCGAGACCGGATGGGGGAGTGGCGCCGGCATTGCCGGGGGCCTCGATCTGAGGCGTCCGAGGTGCGGCCGCCGCGGCGAGGTCGGTTCCAGTCGTGGCGCCGTTGCCGGCCGGAACACTGGCCGCGCTGCCTCGGTCCGAGGTCGGCGCTTGGACGACCGGGGCGCCGCGGTCGTCGGCAGTGAGTGCGTCGATCGCCGCCCTCATCGCCCGGGTGTGTTCGGGCGTGGTGCCGCAGCAGCCGCCCACGATGCGAGCGCCGGCGGCCAGCATGCGCGGCACCATCTCGCCGAAGTACTCGGGTCCGGCCGAGTAGACGAAGGCGCCTGCGATGCGCTGCGGCAAGCCGGCGTTAGGGACGACGCTGCGGGCGCTGGCCGCGCTGGGCGGCCCGGTCTGGACCAGGGCTTCCATGCAGACGAGCGGCCCGGCGCCGCAGTTGACCCCGAGGGCGTCGACGGCCGCCTCCGTCAGCGCGGCCGCGGCCGCCTCGGGAGTGGTCCCATCGTTGGCTTCCAGCTCTTCACAGAAGGTCATCTGGGCGATGACCGGTAGGTCGCATGCCCGCCTGGCCTCCTCGATGGCCGAGAGGAGGAGTTCGAGTCGATCGAACGTCTCGAAGATGAAGAGGTCCACGCCACCCTCGAGCAGCCCCTCGATCTGCTCTCGGAAGGCGGCCCGGGCGATGCCGGGGTGCGGGTGGGGCAGCCGCGCGGCCGGCCCGAGCGGCCCGATCGAACCCGCGATCAGGGCCTCCTTGCTCGAGGTCTCCCTGGCCTCCCGAGCGAGTTGGGCGCCTTTTCGGCTGATCCGCCCGGCCAGCTTCTCCAGGCCGTACTCGGCCAGGCGGAAGCGGTTGGCTCCGAACGTGTTCGTTTCGATGACGTCCGCGCCGGCCTCGATGTACTCGCGATGAATGGTCGAGACCAGGTCGGCCTTGGTGAGGACGAGTTCGTCGAGGCAGGCCCGCTGCGGAACGCCGCGAGAGTGGAGCAGCGTCCCGATCGCCCCGTCGATCAGCAGCGGGCGCCGGCGGAGCCGGATTCGAAATCGCTCACGCTCGGTCAGGGTGCCGGGAGCCGCTTTCTCGGAGCGTGCGGAACCGCCCGTCGCCGCGAACAGGCTGGCCAGGGATGACGTGTCGGTCGACGGCATGAATGCAAGCCTAACGCCTGCGTTGGCCGGCGGCAGGCCGTGGCGATGGGCGCGACCCGGCTACCGCCCGACCAGGCGCACGACCTTGCGCGGCACGAGCACCACTTCCAGCACGGTGCCGACGATGCTGATCACAACAGAGGCGACTACCGCGCAGCCGATCGCTTCGTAACCCCAGTGCGGCGGGTATCCACCGAGGGTGAACCCGATGTTCAGGGCCTCGGCCTGGTTGACCAGCCAGGCGGTCCCGAGCAGCATCGCGGCGTTGATGACGAAGGCGACCAGTCCCATGGTCAGGAAGCCGATGGGCAGCGCGATGAGCTTCACGATCGGCTTGATGTAGGAGTTGACCATGGCAAAGACCAGGGCTATGACGGCGATCTTCAGCCAGTCTTCGGGCTTGTCGGTCTGGAAGACGAGCTTGAACTCGGGCACCAGATTTGCTGCCACGAGGAGCGCCGCGGCATTGACGGCGACCTTGACGACGAGGTCGAGCATCGCGTTTCCTCCGACGACTGTGCGCCGACATCGCGGCGCCCCATGGGCGGATGCTAGCGCGAGTGTCGAGCCGCTGCCTGAGCTTCTCGCGCGGCGACGGCCGGCGTGGCCCCAGGAAGAGTCCCGGAACGGTCCACGGTGGCTTCGTTTGTCCCGTCCGAGAGACCGCCGCAAAGTGCGCAACGCCGAGCGTCTTCAAGACCCACGGCCACGACACCGACCCGAGCACCGCGCCGTTCGTCTGCCTCGCCCAGTAGAGAGCGCCCGCCGCGCCGCCCTCTAGGTGTAGGCGCCGCGCGGTCGCGTTCGACACCGGCCGCGCTACACTCGGCTGACCCGCAGTCGAGGAAGCGATGTCTCAGTTCGGCGCTCGAGTCGACGAGTTCCTGGACGAGTTCTTTCACCTGTACCCGGTGGCGGCGACTGCGACGGGCATGCACGCGGTCGACGGTGAGTGGCCCGATCTGAGCGATGCCGGCCGGGCCGCACGGCTCAACTTCGCCGAGCGGTGGACGCGGGAGTTGCGCGGCCTGGCGGACGCGGACCTGACCCCGGACGACCGCCTCGACCGAGACCTGCTGATCTCCGAGCTGGGCGCCCTGGTATTCGACGAGACGGAACTCCGCGAGGACGCCTGGGATCCGCTCGGCTACGTGTATCTGCTGGGCGGCGGCATCTTCCCGCTCCTGGCTCGCGACTTCGCGCCGCTTCCGATCCGCCTGGCCTCCGTGGCGTCGCGCCTCGAAGGGGCGCCGGCCATCCTGGAGGCCGCGCGGCGCGAACTGGGGAGCCTGGCGGGGCGGCCGCCGTCTCGGCTACACACAGAGATGGCAATCAAGCAGTTGCCGGGCATCGTGGCCCTGGCCGAGGACGCCATCGTCCAGGCCGATGCCGCCGCGGACCAGCCCGAAGTCGAGGCCGTCATGCCGCGGTTGCGGGCCGCCGCCGAGACCGCCCGCCAGGCGATCTCGGGCTTCGAGGTGTGGCTCGGTTCGGAACTGCTGCCGCGATCGGAGGGGGAAGGCCGGCTCGGGCCGGATCTGTTCGCCCGCAAGCTCCGCCACACCTTCCGATCGGATCTGACGGCAGACACGATCATGGCCCAGGCCCGGGTGGAGTACGAGGCTGTGCGTGGCGAGATGGTCCGCATCGCCCGCGAGATCTGGAGCCGCTGGATCCCGAGCGAGCCGATGCCCACGCCCGAACGGGACGGCAGCCGCGAGGCCGCCGACACGAGGACGGTCGCGTCGGTCACGGCCGCCGTCGGCCGGGCCCACCATCCGGCCGATCAGCTCGTCGAGTACTGCCGCGAGAGCTATCGCGGCATCGTTGACTTCATTCGCACGCACGACCTCATCACCGTGCCCGATGAGCCGCTCGAGATCGAGTGGACCCCGCCGTTCCTGCGCGAATTCGCCGGCGCGATGCTCGACTCGCCGGGACCGCTGGACAGGGGCCAGAAGACGTTCTACTTCGTCACCCCGCCCCCCGACGACTGGGGCCCCGACCAGGTCGAGTCGTACCTGGCGGAGGAGAACGACCGCCAGATAGACCTGACCACGATCCACGAGGGCTCGCCGGGCCACTACCTCCAGCTCGTTTACTCGAACCGCTGCCCCTCGCTCGCCCGGACAGTCTTCGGCAGCGGCGTCTTCATCGAGGGTTGGGCGGTCTACGTGACCCAGGTCATGATGGACATGGGCTTCCACGCCGACGATCCGGCTCTCCTGCTCATCCATTGGAAGTTCTACCTGCGGGCCATCACCAACGCGATGATCGATATCGGCATCCATGCCGGCTCCATGACCGAGTCGGAGGCAATGGTCTTGATGGTCAAGGGCGGCTTCCAGGAGGAGTCGGAAGCGCGCAAGAAGTGGGACCGCGCCAGGCTGACTTCGACCCAGCTCTCCACCTATTTCGTCGGCTCGATGGAGATGTGGAGTCTGGAGCGCGAGCGACGCGTCAGGGCCGCGGTTGCCTCCGGAGACCCGCGCGGAGCCGCCGCCGTGCCACCGCCGCGCGTCGTAGGTGGTTTCGGCGAGACGCCGGGCTTCGCCTACAAGGACCACCTCGAGTCGGTCATCGCCTACGGTTCGCCGCCGATCCCGCTCATCCGCCGCATCCTGCTGGGTGCGCAGGGCCCGGGGGAGTAGCGGCGTGGGCGCCTCGGGAACGTCGTGGAACGGCCGGGCCGGTTGCGCTTGACACCTTCGCAGGGGCTGCCATACGGTTGCCGGGAGATCGTCGACCGGCCGCTCGACGTGGCGCCCCGGCGGGCCCGGTCCCGCGTGCGCCCGATCCGGGCAAGGAGGTCGCGACCGATGAGGCATCGAGCGCCGGCGCACCTGTGCTCCAGATGACCGGCGAGCCGCGTCGCGCGGTCGTGGAGGCTGTCTCTCCCCTGGTCGACGGGGGTCGCTTCCCGGTCAAGCGTGTCCTCGGCGACACGGTGATCGTCGAGGCCGACGCTTTCGCCGACGGGCACGACGCGATCCGCGTCAGGCTCCGCCACCGGGAACCCGGCACGACCGCCTGGGTCGAATCCGAGATGGAGAGCCTCGGCAACGATCGGTGGCGCGGTTCCTTTGTCGTGGACGTGCTGGGCCGCTACGGCTACTCCGTCGTCGCCTGGGTGGACGAGTGGACCACGTGGGTAGGGGACCTGCGCAAGCGGGTCGACGCGGGGCAGGCGGTCGGTGTGGACTTGCTGATCGGCGCGGAGCTCGTGGCGACCGCGGCCAGGCGCGCTGAGGGCCCTGCGGCCGAGCGTTTGGCGGTGATGGCGACGGCCCTCCGTGGCGGCCGGATGGCCGGCCGGATCGCCCTGGCCCTGGGTGACAAACTGGGCCAGTTGATGACTGCTTATCCGAACCGGCTCCTGGAGTCGGTCTGGGAGCCGGTCCTCGAGATCGACGTCGAACCCGAGCACGCCCGCTTCTCCAGCTGGTACGAGCTATTCCCGCGCTCCGCCTCGCCCGACCCGACCCGGCCCGGGACCCTCCTGGACGTCATCGACCGGCTCGAGTACGTGGCCCGGCTAGGCTTCGACGTCCTGTACCTCCCACCGATCCACCCCATCGGACGAGGGTTTCGCAAGGGTCCCAACAACGTGACGACCGCCGCCCCGGACGACCCGGGCGTGCCCTGGGCCATAGGCTCCGCGGATGGCGGCCACGACGCCATCGACCCCGAACTGGGCACGATGGCCGATCTGAGGAGACTCGTCGAAGCGGCCGCCGATCATGGCATCCGGATCGCGCTGGACATCGCCTTCCAGGCCTCGCCGGACCATCCCTATGTGCGCCAGCACACGGACTGGTTCCGAGCGCGGCCCGACGGCACGATCCAGTACGCCGAGAACCCGCCGAAGAAGTACCAGGACATCTACCCCTTCGACTTCGATAGCGAGGATTGGCGAGGGCTCTGGGAGGCTCTATTGGGCATCGTCCGCGGCTGGATCGAGCAGGGAGTCCGGATCTTCCGAATCGACAACCCCCACACCAAGCCGTTTGCGTTCTGGGAGTGGCTCATCGGCGAGATCAAGCGCGACAACCCGGACGTGGTCTTCCTGGCGGAGGCGTTCACCCGTCCCAAGGTGATGTATCGGCTCGCGAAGGTCGGCTTCTCCCAGTCGTACACGTACTTCACGTGGCGTAACACGCGCTCCGAGCTGACCGATTACTTCACCGAGTTGACCCGGCCGCCGATCAGCGACTTCTTCCGGCCGAACGCGTGGCCGAATACCCCCGACATCCTGCACGAGTATTTGCAGACTGGCGGCCGGCCGGCCTCGGCGGCCCGCGCCGTCCTGGCGGCAACGCTCTCGGCTTCGTACGGCGTCTATGGGCCCGCCTTCGAGCTCCTCGAGCACACCCCGCGCGAGCCTGGCAGCGAGGAGTATCGCGACTCGGAGAAGTACCAGCGCCGGCACTGGGACCTCGACCGCCCGGACAGCCTGGCGCCCCTGCTCACCCGGCTCAACCGGATCCGCCGGGCGCATCCCGCCCTCCAGTCCAACGAGCGGCTCGCTTTCCACGAGACCGGGAACGACCAGCTGATCGCCTACTCGAAACGAACTGGGGACCTGCGGGACGTCGTCGTCACCGTGGTTAACCTGGACCCGCTACACGTCCAGTCCGGGTGGCTCCAGCTGCCGCTGGATGAGTTGGGCGCCGATCTGGGGCGTCCCTACGAGGTCCGCGACATGCTCGACGACGCCACATACGTCTGGCAGGGACCTCGGAACTACGTGGAACTGGCCCCGGCCAGGCTGAACGCTCATGTCCTGGATCTCAGCCCTCGGGCGGGACCCGGGAGGAGCCGGAGACATACCCGTGGCGCCTGAGGTCCGCCGCTCCCGCCGGTCGAAGGGTACCGATCGGATCGGGACCGGCTTGCCGCCCGACCCCCGCTGGTACCAGGACGCGATCATCTACGAGGTCCACGTCCGTGCGTTCCTGGACAGCGACGGCAACGGCATAGGCGATTTCCGCGGCCTCACCGCCAGGCTCGACTACCTCCGCGACCTCGGCGTTACCGCGATCTGGGTCCTGCCCTTCTACCCCTCGCCCGGCAAGGACGACGGCTACGACATCTCGGATTACACGACCGTGAACCCCGACTACGGGACCCTGGCCGATGTCCGGACGTTCATCCGCCAGGCCCACCGCCGCGGCCTCCGAGTCATCACCGAACTCGTCTGCAACCACACCTCCGATCAGCATCCCTGGTTCCAGCGGGCCCGACGTGCCGCGCCGGGGAGCCCCAACCGGGACTTCTACGTCTGGAGCGACACGCCGGACCGGTACGGCGACGCACGCATCATCTTCAAGGATTTCGAGACCTCGAACTGGACCTGGGATCCCGTAGCCGGCGCGTACTACTGGCACCGCTTCTACAGCCACCAGCCTGACCTCAACTTCGATAACCCTCGGGTCCACGACGCAATCTTCCGGGCGATGGACCACTGGTTGGATCTGGGCGTGGACGGGCTCCGCCTCGATGCCGTCCCATACCTCTACGAGCGCGAGGGCACGAACTGCGAGAACCTGCCCGAGACGCACCGCTTCCTCAAGGACGTGAGGGCCCACGTCGACGCCCGCTACGCCGACCGGATGCTGCTCGCCGAGGCCAACCAGTGGCCTGAAGATGCCGTTCCCTACTTCGGAGATGGCGACGAATGCCAGATGGCGTTCCACTTCCCGGTCATGCCGCGGATGTTCATGGGGCTTCGGATGGAGGACCGCTTCCCGATCGTCGACATCCTGGCCCAGACGCCGCCCATCCCCGAGTCGTCACAGTGGGCGCTATTCCTGCGCAACCACGATGAACTGACCCTCGAGATGGTCACCGACGAGGAGCGCGACTACATGTACCGGGTCTACGCGGACGACCCGCAGGCCCGGATCAACCTCGGCATCCGGCGCCGGCTCGCTCCGCTCCTGGGCAACAACCGCCGCCGGATCGAGCTGATGAACGGGCTGCTGTTCTCGCTGCCCGGAACGCCGGTCGTCTACTACGGCGACGAGATCGGGATGGGCGACAACGTCTACCTCGGCGACAGGAACGGCGTCCGCACCCCGATGCAGTGGAGCCCGGATCGGAACGCCGGCTTTTCGACTACGAACCGCCAGCGCATGTTCCTGCCGGTGATCACGGACCCCGAGTATCACTACGAGGCGGTCAACGTCGACGCCCAGCAGGCCAACCCCCACGCGCTCCTGTGGTGGATGCGGAGGCTCATCGCCCTCCGAAAGCGGCACCAGGCGTTCGGCCGCGGGACGATCGAGTTCCTTCATCCCGAGAACCGCAAGATCCTCGCGTTCGTTCGCCAGTACGAGGACGAGACTCTCCTGGTGGTGGCCAATCTGTCGCGGTTCTCCCACTGGACCCACCTGGATCTGGCCCGCTTCGACGGGCGGGTGCCGGTCGAGTTGTTCGGTTCGGTGGAGTTCCCGCGGATCGGGCGGGAGCCATGGCTGACGAGCCTCGGCCCGCACTCCTTCCTCTGGTTCAAGCTCGCCTCGGACCCCACCTCCGCGTCCATCGGCACGGCCGCCGCGGAAGGGCTGCCCGAACTGGCCTGGACCGGCGACGTCGCGTCATTACTGGACGCCGCACGGGCGCCCGCCACCACGGCCGTCTTGCTGCGCTGGATGCGCGCTCGCCGCTGGTTCAGGGGCAAGGCCCGCCACGAAAAGGCCGTCGATCTGGTCGACGCGATCCCCATACCAGACGGGCCTCGAAGGGCGACCATAGCGCTCCTCCAGGTGACCTACACGGACGGCGAACCCGACCTGTACTCCGTGCCGCTCGTGGCCCGTGACGAGACCGAGGTCGAGCGCCTGGTCGCCGAGGCGCCGCAGGCGGCGATCGGACGGCTCAGCTGCGCCGGGTTGCCGCCGGCGATCCTGCTCGATGGAACGCTCGTGCCGGCGTTCGGCGAAACCCTTCTGGGGCTGGTCTCTGGTCGCCGCAGGTCGCGGGCGCTTCGCGGCGAGCTGGTCGGGGCCCAGACGCGCGCCTTCCAGGCCCTCCGCGGTCCCGCCTCGGAACGCCTGGCACCAAACCCGCTACGGGGCGAGCAGAGCAACAGCTCCACGATCTTCGGCGACCGGCTCATCCTCAAGCTGTACCGGGCGCTGGAGCACGGCCCCAACCCGGACCTGGAGATGAGCCAGTTCCTCACGGAGCACGGATACGCGTACGTCCCGGCGATCGCCGGGACGATCGAGTACACGCGGGCTGGTTCACCGCCTGCCACTCTCGCCATGATCCAGGCCTACGTCGCCAACGGCGGCGACCTCTGGTCGCTGACCCACGACGCCGTCGCCGCGTTCCTCGACCAGGCCCAGGCCGAAGAAGCGCCGCCAGAGGACGACTCGTCGGCCGGCGGGCTGGTCGCAAGGAGCAGGGAGGCGCCACCGCCGATCGCCCACCGGCTGATCGGGGCTTACCTCGAGACGGCCCGCCTCCTCGGCACCAGAACCGGCCAGCTCCATCTGGCCCTGGCCTCTGATCGGAACGATCGGTCCTTCGCACCCGAGCCGATCGCGCCGTTCCACCAGCGTGCTTTGTACCAGTCGATCCGCTCCAATGCCGCCGAGTCGCTCAGCCTGCTGGAGCGTCGTCGCGATACCTTGCCCGAGCATCTGAGGCCGGCCGCCGATCGGGTCCTCGGCCTGGGCCGCGTCATGGACGCGCGCCTCCGCCCGCTCCTCGAGCACCGCATCGGCGGCATGCAGATCCGGATCCACGGGGACTATCACCTGGGCCAGGTACTTCACACCGGCCGAGACATCGCGATCATCGACTTCGAGGGCGAACCGGCTCGGCCCCTCAGCGAGCGACGACTCAAGCGCCCGGCCCTGACCGACGTCGCCGGCATGGTCCGGTCCTTCCATTACGCTGTTTTCGCGGCGCTCATCGAGCGCGAGGCGATGGATGAGGCGCCCGGCTCCGTCCTCCTGCGGCGGTGGGCCAGGTTCTGGTACGGCTGGGTGGCCGCAACCTTCCTGCGCGGCTACCGCGACACCACGGACGGCGCACCGTTCCTCCCACCCGACGAAGAGGGCATGACGATCCTCCTCGATGCCCTCGTGCTGGCCAAGGCGTCGTACGAGCTGCGTTACGAGTTGAACTCGCGACCCGACTGGGTCGGCATCCCGCTGGCCGGCATCGCGGAGGTCCTGGGCCGGTGAGTACGCGGCCCGGCGTTCCCGGCCGCCCTGCCTGACCCACGCGCCGGCGCGCCCGCGCATCGAGCGGGCGCCGGAGACAGCAACCATTCGCGGCTGCGACAATGTGACTGGCGGGCAGCACCAGAAGTCGGGCGTCGTGACCCGAACCGGTGGCCGGCAACGGAGCGCGATAACCGATGAACCCGCAGAACGTCCATCCGGGCGCGCTCATCGTCATCGAGGGAATTGACGGTTCGGGTTCGACCACCCAGTCCGAGTTGCTGCTGCAGTGGCTGCAGCGGATCGGCATTCCGTCCACCGCTACGAGCGAGCC
The DNA here is from genome assembly GCA_963789725.1 of uncultured Chloroflexia bacterium. GTDB lineage: Bacteria > Chloroflexota > Limnocylindria > Limnocylindrales > CSP1-4 > Fen-1039. Next base: position 1,450,303 of record CAWBLU010000003.1, on the reverse strand, counting down.
GTCCAGCGGCCCGATCGGCGGCCTGCTTCGACTCCACCTCGGCAGGCGGACCGAATTGCATGGGTCCGAGGCTGAAGCCCTGGCCTTTGCGGCCGACCGGATGGACCACGTTGTCTCGGAGATCCTGCCTGCGCTGGCCAGGGGCATCACGGTCGTCTCCGATCGATACTATCTCTCGAGCCTGGCTTATCAGACCCTTTCGCTGGACCTAACCTGGCTTCGTGAGATCAACCGGTTTGCGGTCAGGCCGGACCTGACGGTCTTCCTCGACGTGCCGGTAGACGTCGGATTGGCCAGGTTCGGCAGCAGGGTCGCGCTCGAGCGGTTCGAGGAGGATCGCGGGGAGCTTGTCCGGATCTCCGAACACTACGAAGCCGCGATGGAGGCGCTCCGAGTCGCCGGCGAAGACGTGCGGGTCGTCGACGGCACCCGATCGCCCGACGAGGTCCACCTCGAGGTCGTCAGCCTGGCGTCGCCCATTCTTGCGGCTCGCTATCCGGAGGTCGCGAGCCAGGCCTAGACGGCGCGCCCGGGCCGGGCGGCGATCAGCCTCTGGCCGCGGCCTCGAGATCGTCGAGCTGGTATCCGCAGTCGCCGGCCGCCTTGGCCAGAGCGAGCGTCAGCTTCTCGGCCGCGCGGAGCCGCTGGGCGACGCTGGGTGCCTTGCGGGCCGTCCGGTGGGCGCTGGTCGTCTCGGCGGCGTCGAGAGCATCGAGGGCCGCCATCCACCACAGCACCTGACCGAACGACTCGCGGTTGAACCAGGCGACGCCTTCCCAGACGTTGACCTTGATGTAGGGTCGAACGGACTCGTCGGCGACGATGGCTCTCACCAGCGCCGGCGCGCGTTCGGCGGCACGGAGCGCGGCCACGGCCGACGGCACCGGAAGGTGCCGGAGTACTCGTATCAGAGCCACCATGCGCCATGCCCCGCCCTCGTCCAGGCCGAGGTCGCGGAAGATGCCGGCGATGACCGGGCCCAACTCCAGTTCGTCGATCGCCTGGCCGGTGCCGCCGCCCGGCTCCACGACCGCCGAGAGCGCCCGGGACACGAGCCGGCCCATGACGGCGACCCAGGTCCACTCGTCGGCAAGCCCGGCGCACAGCCGGTCGTCGCCGAGGTCCCGGAGGCGAAGAGCCGCCTCCAGACCGCCGCGGAAGCCGGCAACGGCCGCGTCCACGTCGTCGCTCGCGCCGGCCACGTCGACCAGCGCCCGGAGAGCCCGCCGGACGTGGCTCTGGGCATCGTCGAGCAGGCCCGCGAGCTCCTCGTCCGAGGCCTCCGCAGCGGACGGCAGGGCGGCTTCCGCCCCGCCGGCCCGGCCCGCCGCTTCGGCGACAGCCACGGTCCCGCCCGCGAGCCCGCCGTCGGGTCCGTGAAGGCCGAGATCCACGATCTCACCGGGGCAGACCGAAGCCGCGCGCGCGGCCCCGATTCGCGCCACTCGCCGAAGAGAGTCGTTCTCGGTCAGGCCCCGAACCGCATCGTGAAGCGGCCGGAGGTGCATCTCCCGTAGCGCGGCGCTCACGCTCGGCACGCCGGCTCCGTTCAACCTCTCGGCCAGCCGACCGAGGTTCCCCGAGGGCCCATCCTCCACCTCGTGGATGTCCATGAAGACCTGGCAGCCGTAGGCGTGCAACTCCACGTACAGCCCATCGCGGCACAGCGACGATGAGCGGCGGACGAACTCGAGCCCGGAGCGCTGCTCACGCAGTAACGTGTACCACTCCCCATCGGGATGGAGGCCCAGCCCCTCGCCCAGAGACGTGCGCAGGAGGCGCCGGCCCCCGCCGTCGGGGACGGAGAATGCCACGGACTCGCGGATCCAGCCCTTGGCCTCGGCGTAGCGGTTGTGGTAGACGACCAGGGCGCGCTCGTCGTCATGCCGGTTCGAGTAGGCATAGACGTCCTCGTTGACCCAGCCGCCCGGATCGTAGAAGTCGTAGAAGCGGAAATCGGTGACGTCGGCAAAGAGATAGCGGCGATGGAAGAGCGGGAAGATCTCCCGCTCGTGGCGCTCGATGAGCCAGCCGTCGGGCTTCTCGTCGCGATAGGCCCGCCGGTACTCCATGCCGTACTTCTCGGCGAAGCCGTCTATCTGACCGTGGCCGATCATTGGCAGGCCCGGCATGGTGGCCATGACCGTGGCCACGCCGAAGTACTTGTCGCCCTTCCCGAACTGGTCGACCGCGGTCCGTTCGTCCGGGTTGCTCATGAAGTTGACGAACCGCTTCAGCACCTCGGGGTCGAATTCGAGCGTTTCCCTGACGACCTGCCGGTAGCTGGCGTTCTCCTCGTCCCGGAGCATGTTCATGAACGCGCTGTTGTAGACGCGGTGCATGCCCAGTGTCCGGACGAAGTAGCCCTCCAGCATCCAGAACGCTTCGGCGAGGAGGAGCGTATCCGGCACTTCGGCGGCGACTCGATCGACGACTTCGCGCCAGAACTCGGCCGGCATGCGCTCGTCGAATACGGCCCGGGTGATGGCGTGCTCGGCTCGTGACGGAATGGCGCCGCCCTGTCCGGGCTCTGGATACCAGAGCCGCTGGATGTGGCGGCGGGCCAGCGTCATCGCGGCGTCGAAGCGGATGATCGGGAACTGCCGGGCCACGTGGAGGATCGTCTGGATGACGGCTTCGCGGACTTCCGGCTTGAGATAGTCAAGCTGGGCTGTGTCGTTCCAGGGCATGCTCGTGCCGTCGTTGCCGTGGTAGACGTAGCGGACGTCGCCGGACGAGTTGTCGGTCCGCTTGAACACGACGGCGGCATCCGTGGCATCCCAGTAGTGGTCCTCGACCTGGATCTTCACGCGGTCGTCGTCCGACAGGTTGCCGCCGTCGAACGTGTACGCCGGGTAGGGCGAGTCCGGCAGCTGAAGGAACCAGTCGGGGTGCTCGATGACCCAGCGCGAGTCGATGCCCATGTGATTCGGCACCATGTCCGAGCTGAGCCGGATGCCGCGGGCAGAGCAGCGGGTCCGCAGACGGGCGAAGGCTTCGTCGCCGCCCAACTCGTCGGCGATGCGGTAGTCCATGAGGGAGTAGGCCGATGCCGCGGCCTCCGGATTCCCGCGCCACTGCTTGATCTTCTGACTGGCCCGGCTCCGCTCCCACAAGCCGATCAGCCAGAGCCCGGTGAAGCCACGACGCGCCAGCGCCTCCAGCTCTTCGTCGGGGATCTCGTCGAGGCGGTTGATCGCCCGGCCGTAGCGCTTCGACAGCTGATCGAGCCACACGTACGTGGTCTTGGCCATCAAGACGACGCGCGGCATCCACTCGCGGTCCTGGCTGAACCGCTCGTATTCGTTCTCGAGGCCGCCGAGGCCGGGGCCATGGATCGGGGCCGCCGGTCCGGGCGTGGGATGCATCCGCATCCACAGCGCGACCTCTTCCTCGTGGAGGACGTCCAGGCTGATGATCAGCCGGTCCAGGAAGCTGGTCAGGACGAGACCCCAGCGAGAGCGGATGTAGCGAAGCTGCGCGGCCAGCGAGCTCGGCTCGGCCAGGGCCGGTGCCCGCAGGAAGGCGATCAGCGACTCTCCGCTCGGCCCGAAGCCGGGCTGGCCGTCGAAGAAATCGCGCAAACCGGCGATCACTTCGTCGTAGGCGGTCCGTTGCACAAGCTCCGCGTCGTCGAAGAGTTCGTCGAATGTGGCGAAGGCCGGGTTGACGTTGGCCAGCCACAGCATCATCAGCTCTTCGAGGGCGATCTCGCGGTTGGGCCGGCCTTCCGTTTCGGCGGCGAGATAGGCGGACGGCTCCCGACCGTCGCGGATGACTGCCAGCGGCGGGAACTGCTCGACGAACAGAGTCAGGGCCCCGTCGAAGGCGTCGCGCTCAAGGCCGGCACCGAGCGCCTCGACCGCGTCGGCCATGACGTTCGGGTTGACGGTTCGACGGTAGATCTCCACGGCGTGGTGGAGGATCTCGTCGATCAGCCCCATGGCGTTGAGTTCGGCGGCGTGGACGACGCGGTCCGGGTGGCGCTCGGGATCGGCCCGCTCGTTCATCCGCCGGGCAAAGGCGCGCGCAGCGGGGAAGTCCGGAATGATGACGTTGCCGGTGGTCTGGAAGAGCGCCTGGTCGAACTCGTAGAGGAGACGGGCCGCCTTCGAAATGTGGAACTCGAATGCCACGGAATTCGCTCCCAATCAGTCGGCGGAGCCGGCGGCCGCAACCGCGGGCATGAGCGGGTTGCCCCGAGTCTATCAGGCGGCCCCTAGGGCCGGACGTGGGGACCGGCCTCGGGCGCTCCACGCGGCGGGCCGGCACGGGACGCCCCGCGAACGATGGTGACCCGGGTTTCCGGCCCCCTGTCGGCTCCCGACACCCGGGCCGGGCTATGATCGCGGCGATGTCGATCCCGGCGGCGCGGGCCCGTTTCGGGCCAATCCGATCCACTTGGCAGCGCTACGCGGTCTCCGTTGGCGCCGTTGGCGTGGCCTGGCTGCTGCGCGCCTTCGTGCTGACCCAGCCCATCGATCGCAGCCCGTTTCTGGCGTTCGGACTGGCGGTCCTGGTCGCGGCCCTGGCCGGAGGCTTTGGACCCGGGTTGCTGGCAACGATCCTGAGCTCCGCGGTCGCCGTCTTCTTCTACCTCCCGCCGGAGCTTGCGCTGGCCGTCCACGATCCCTTCGACGGCGTCCAGCTGGCCATGTTCGTCCTTGAGGGAATCCTCGCCGCGACAGCCGGCAGGCTCGTCCGGCAGGCTCTTCATCAGGAGGTTCGCCCGCCTCAGGCCGATCGCCTGGCGCGGCTCGTGGCACGAGCCGAGTCGGTTCGCGGCCGCCGCCCCGACCACTCCGAGCCGCTCCGCGAGTCACTGACCGTGCGCGAGCGCGAGATCGCCGGCCTCCTGGCCCTTGGCTACGCCAACGAAGAGATAGCCGCGACGCTGTTCGTCTCCGTCAACACCGTCAAGTCGCACCTCAAGAACCTCTACGGGAAGCTCGGTGTTAGATCCAGGACCGAGGCAGTGGCAAGGTGCCTCGAACTTGACCTTCTGTCCGATCGGTCCGAGGAGTAGCCGGTCCAGTCCACCCAGCCGGTGGGTCGGGCCTCAGCCGCCCCGGGCGACGAGTCCCCGGAACCACGCGGGCGCCGCAACGTCCGCGTTTCGGAGACCGTCCAGGGCGTCGACTTCCTGGAGGGCCTGGGACTCGAGCAGGCCGGCCCACTGCATCAGGCCGACCAGGCCGGCCATCAGCAACCCGGCCAGCAGGATGGAGCCCAGGAAGGCGGTCAGGACTATTCCGATATCTCGCAGGGCACGGAGTTCACCGGCTCGGGCAATGCTGGTTCGACGGTCCATTCGAATCACCACAGGTAGCGAACATACACGTAGACGGTAGAGATGAGCAGCGACTCGACGACGATGACCGAGCCGTACTTGAAGAACTCAGTGAAGCGGATCGGGTAGCCGGCTCGGCTGGCCATGTTCGCCACGACGACGTTGGCCGATGCCCCGACGATGGTCAGGTTGCCGCCCAGGCACGCCCCGAGCGCCAGCGACCACCACAGCGGCTCGGCCGGCAGCCCGGCCTGGCTCAGGCGCTCGATGACCGGGATCGCGGAGGCCGTGTAAGGGATGTTGTCCACGATCGCGGAGGCCAGGGCCGAGAACCACAGCACGGCGATCGTCGCGGCCCCGGAGTTGCCGCCCACCGCGGTCACGATTTGGTCGGCGACGCCGCCGACGATGCCGGTGTGGACGATCGATTCAACCAGTACGAACAGCCCCACGAAGAAGAACAGGGTGGACCACTCCACCTCCTGGAAGGCTTCGTGCGGGTCGATCCTGCCGGCGAGCATGAGTACGGTGGCCCCGAGCAGGGCGATCGTGGCCACTTCCAGGCCGAGGGCTCGGTGGAGAAGGAAGCCGAGGATGGTCAGCCCGATGACGATGAGTCCGACCACGAGCAGCCGCTGATCCCGGATCGCCTGCCTTTCGTTGCGAGCCAGAACCTCGGCTCGATGCTCGTCCTCGACCGTCATGGACGCGGCGAAGAAGAGCCGCATCGTCACCATGAAGACGGCCAGGATGATCAGCACCACCGGGCCCAGGTTGACCAGGAAGGCGCCGAAGTCGAGGCCGGCCCGCGAGCCGATCAGGATGTTGGGCGGGTCCCCGATCAGAGTCGCCGTACCGCCCACGTTCGAAGCCAGTATCTGGCTGACCAGGAATGGGTATGGCGAGATGCGCAGAGTCGCGGCGATCGACAGGGTAACGGGCACCAGCAGGACGACGGTGGTGACGTTGTCCAGGAATGCCGACAGTACCGCGGTGACCAGGGCGAGGATCAGCAGCAGCCGAAACGGCTGGCCGCGGGACAGCTTCACTGCCCTGATGGCCAACAGCTCGAAGAATCCGGTCCGCGCGAGGATGCCGGCCATGACCATCATCCCGGCGAGCAGGAATATGACGTTCAGGTCGATCGCCCGGAACGCCTCGTCCTGGGGGATGACGCCGAGGGCAACGACGACCAGACCGCCGAGCAGCGCCACGAGCGTCCGATCCAGACGCTCGGAGGCGATCAACGCGTAGGCGACCAGGAATACCCCGCCCGCGACCCAGGCATCCATCGACCACTCATCCCAACTATGACCCGCGACGGACAGCCCACAACCTGCGGGCGATCTCGATCCGCCCGTGCATTGTAGGTGGCGGCGCGGGTTGCGCCTTCACACTCTCGGGTGATCCGGGCCAAGCCGACGACCGGCCGACGGCGCCGGTTAGTGACGCTGAGCGTCCGGCGGTGCGATCCGGATCGCTTCGCCACCCGGCGCGGGCGTGGCGGGCGGCCGCGTGACCTTGATCCTCAAGTTCTGTCGATTGGCGCCGTCGATCGTGATCTCGACCGAGTGCCAGCCGTACTCGGTGGCGCCGACCATGCGCAGGTCGAACGGGAGGGAAACGACACCGCTTTCGTCCTGCTCGAAATCGGAAGTCGGGGCGACCTGGAAGCCGCCGCCGATCTTTGCCAGTTCCGTCCCCGACGGGCCGATCACCCGCGCCGTGACCTCGTGCGGGAAGGGCCGCTCCGTGGCCTGGACCTCGAGCTGCAGAGCGACGAAGACCGCCAGCGGAGCCGGCAGCGAATCGCGCCGCAGCCTCGTGATCCCGGCCGAGACCAGCGTGAGGAGGTTCTCGCGGACCTCGGCGTAGTCGCACACGACGGCAAGCGACACTTTCACGAGAGTCTGGCCCTTCCATGGAGTCGCCGGGGGTGTGGTGGGTAGCCTGATGCCACCTTACGCGTCCTTGCCGTTTCGGGGCGGCGAGGCCGGCGGCTGTTTCGCGTCGGTCAATGCCTCCGCGTAGATCGCGGCCCCGTCGATCCGGCGCGAAGGCGACACGAACAGCGACAGGTCGTCGACGAGGCGGCTCTCCAGGTCGGTCCCCGCCGCGGCGTCGATCATCCTGACCGCCCGGGCCGCGCACAGCAGCACCTGCTTGGTTTCGAGGCGGATCGGGTCACCCCAGAACCAGCCGTCGCTGGCGAACATGGCCAGGCGCCAGCGCTCGGCCTCCAGCAGTTCGAGGAACCCGGCTCGCTGCGCATCGGTGGCGATCGGCAGCCACCGCCGTGAGAAGTCCTGCGGCGTCTCGGCGCCGAAGATGACGTCGACGTACTCGTCGCGGGCTCGCCACAGCGCGGACGGCTCCATGAAGTCCGATGCGAGCCCCCCGGCCACGGTGTCGATCGCGGTGGCCAGCCGCTCGAGAGCGACTCGGAGCGGGCCCTTCCAGCGGCCGTCCGCCGCGTCGGGGCATTCGCCGTACCAGCGCAGCACGCCGTGATGGCAGCTCCACGACGTCCGGTCGGCGACCTGCGCCGCGGGGAAGACGCCAGCGGGCGTGCCGCCTACCATCCGGCCTACGGTGGTGATGTCGAAGCCCCGCTCGGGCGCATCCGGGCCGGGATTCACGAGCCGCGCGAGGAAGAGGTCCCGGAACTTCTGATGGTGGCCGTACAGCTCGCCGTCGGTGGCTATGACCGCTACCCGCGGCGTCCCGTCGGGGAAGCTCGGGCCGGTGAGGCGGGGGAGGACCCGCTGGCTGGCGAAGGCGTCCGCGTCCATGGTGGCGTCGGATTCGAACGAGGCCGAGGCGGAAAGTGCGGCGTCGTAGAAGACGACCGCGATCGACTTGCGATTTCCAAGCTCCACCCGGTATGGGCGGCGGGTGTCGATGCGCGGGTCGACCGCCTGCCACGGCGCCAGGATGGTGTAGTTGATGCCTTCGCCCGCGAGGATGCGCAGGGTCGGCATGTCGACCGCGGTCTCCGGCAGCCAGATGCCGGTGGGCCGCCGATCGAACCGCAGCTCGAAGTCGCGCAGGCCCCAGCGAATCTCGGTCCGCCGATCGCGAAGTGACGCGAGCGGCAGGATGGCGTGGTGGTAGGCCTGGGCCATGGCGTTGCCGCAGTCCGGGCCGTCCGTCCCGGGCGTGACGTCCGAATCGACGAAGCCCTTGTGGGTCGACGGATCGTGGCGGTCGAGCCAGTCGGCCAGGGTAGGGCCCAGGTCGTACGAGATGTGGCGGAGATTGCCTCGCTCGGCGTTCGGCTTGTAGCACTCGCCGTCGATCCGAGCGTTCCAATCGGGATAGGGCGCGGCCGCCGGTTGAGGCGCGACTTCCCCGCTGAACGGATCGCGGCGCTCAGGCTGATAGAAATGGCCGTGCACGGCCAGCTTCGGGCGGCTCACCGGCTCGATGGTACCGGAGCGGCGGCACCCGGGCACTCCCTCTGGCGAGGGGTCAATTGGAGCCAGGACTTTTCGCCGCGAAGGGAGACCGGCCTGGCTCGATTACCCGGCCGCCTCTTCGGCCGCGTGGTCGATCGATTGCGTGACCTCGAATCCCACGCTGAAGCGGCGCGTGCCGCCGGGCGCCAGCGACACGGGCCAGCGGAAGAGCAGCGAACTGCCCTGATACACCCGCTCGAAGCCGCTCTCGGAGTTAGACACGGTCTCGACGGGATACCACGTCAGCCGGGCCGCCGGTTCGGGCCGGGCCACTACGCGGACGCCCTCGTAGTTGTTGCCGAACGCGATCTCCGCCGCCACCGCGACCTCGCCGCCGACGTCGTGCGCAGTCCGAGAGCCGTCTTGGCCGGACCCGGTTTCGTAGTAGGCAGCGGGGTTGTGGCCGCCGCCCATCAGGTTGACGTTCCACTCGACCGCGAGTTCGAACGCGACCGGAGCATCGCCGGGGTTCTCGACGCCAACCTCGAGAGAGAGCGTCGGGTTCACGCGGTCGCCGCCGAACCGATACGTCTTCTCCAGGACGAGCGGCCGCGCGCCGCCGTCCGTGCGCACCGATCCGCTGCGGCGCGCCACCACCCGGTCGGCCTCCAGCACGATCGGTTCGTATGTCCCCTCGGTGAAGTCGCCGAGCTCGTCGTAGGCCGCCTGCGCGAACGCCACCGCGCCGGTGGAGCCGTCCGAGGGGAGCAGATGGACGAGGCCGCTCCTTCGCTCGTGGCGGTCATAGTGGAGGAACCCGACGAGACCCGGCTCCTTCATCGTGACAATGTCGTGGATCGACGCCGGGGCGCGGGCCTCGGCCTCCACATTCCAGGCGGCGTCGTGTTCGATCGCCGACCCCTCAAAGCCGCGATCAGCCTCGATCATCTTCTGGTGATAGGCCTCTGGCCGCCGCCTCAGAACGGATGCCAGGGCCACCCGGCTCGCCCGCAGATCCCAGGACGCGATGGCCGCGCCTTCTGCCGGATCGAGGACGACGGTCTGGCCGTCGGTCGCGACCACGACCTCGTCGATCGCGTCGAGGTCCGTGTCAGCCAGCCGCGCCCCGTACGGATCCGTGCCGGCTTCGGACGCGGCGGTGTCCGCCAGATCCTCGGCCGCGATCAGGTGGGCGAGGGTGGCCATGCGCATGTGCACGATGTAGATGCCGCCGAACAAGCCGTGCCAGTAGCAGTCGTTCGACTGGCCCTGGTAGAGGTGGTCGAGCGCACGCGCCTTCGCCGGCGCTTCGGCCATGCGATCGACTTTGTCCGAGACCCGCAGCATCTGCTTGTGGAGGTCGTTGATCTCGCGGTAGCGGACCATGTAGTTGCGCCAGAAGCCGCCGCGCAGGAACCGGGCGGCTGGCGAATTGGCCTCGCGAGCTTGACCGAGCAACGCCTCGAAGACCGGCCCTTCATCAGGTGGCAGGACCCACTCGGTTATCTCGACGTAGGAGTTGGCGGGGAAGTAAGCCCGAGTACTGGGCGGCTGGGTGTCGAGCCACTGCGACGGCGTGACCGTCGACAGCCAGTCCCGGCTGCGCTCGATAGCGTCGAAGCAGCGGTCCACCCAGTGCTCGCTGCTCCAGCAGTACGCGAACGTGCCCGGCCACGCGCCGAACTTCTCGCCGTCGTCGCCCATCATTCCCACGAACCGGCCGTCGTCGGTTCGGCGCGTGGCCAGGTACGAGATCAGGTCGTCGACCGGCTGGAACGGGATGCGATAACGCAGGCCTTGCTCGGTGCCAAAGACGGTCAGCCGTTTGCCGCGATCGTCGGTGGTGAACGCCGTCCACATCTCGTCCTCGCGGATCGAGGCGGCGCGCAGGTGGTTGTCGTCAAGGACGGTCCATTCGTAGCCCGCCGCCGCCAGGTCGTAGGCGAGCGACGGCTCCCAGACCCGCTCGGCCAGCCATGCGCCGCGGGGCCGCTGCCCGAAAAGCTTGGCCAGCTCGTCCCGCATCCGGGCGCTCTGGCCCAGACGGTCGCGGTCGGGGAGAGTGATCAGGATCGGTTCGTAGTAGCCGCCGCCCAAGATCTCGACCTGACCCCGATCTATCAGGCCCCGAATCTGGTCGATCGCCTCCGGCCTGTTCGCGGCCATCCACTGGAGCAGCGGCCCGGTGTAGTGGAGCCCCAGATGGATCCCCGGATGGCGTTCCAGGGCGTACAGCATGGGCGAGTAGGCGTGCTCGTAAACGTCTTCGATGACCCAGCCGAAGTTCCCGACGGGCTGGTGATTGTGGATGACGAGAGCAAGCGAGACGCGGCTGCCCAACCCGGGCCTCAGCCTGCTTCGGTAGGGGCTCGCCGGCCGGCTTGCTTCTTCACTTCGACCCCGGCCGCGGGCAGGTACATCTTCTCGACGTACTCGTGGAGCATGCGGATGGTCGAGAACCGCCAGATCGTGCTGGCGATCGAGCGGCGCATCTCCGCCGTCCAGCCCTCCGGGACGTCGTCCTCGTCGCGACCGTAGTACAGCGGGATGACCTCCTGCTCGAGCAGGCGGTATAGATCCTGCGAGTCCGCATAGTCCTGGGCGCCGTCGTCCGGGTTGGTGTCGCGACCGCCGATGGCCCAGCCGTTGTCTCCGACCCAGCCCTCGTCCCACCAGCCGTCCAGGACGGAGAGGTTGACGACGCCGTTGGAGGCGGCCTTCATCCCGCTCGTGCCCGAGGCCTCGAGCGGGCGGCGCGGGTTGTTCAGCCACACGTCCACGCCCTGTACCATGAACCGGGCCACGCGCATGTCGTAGTCCTCGAGGATGAAGACTCGACCCCGCAGCTGGGGTGAGCGCGACCGGGCGAAGATCTCCTGGATTACGCCCTGGCCCGGTCGGTCGGCCGGGTGGGCCTTCCCGGCGAAGATGATCTGGACCGGCCGGTCCTTGTCCCAGAGCAGCCGGGAGATCCGGTCGATGTCCGAGAAGAGCAGGCCGGCGCGCTTGTAGGTCGCGAAGCGCCGGGCAAAGCCGATCGTAAGCGTGCCGACGTCGAGAACGTCCTCGAGCTCCTCGAGCGTGCCGGGCGACTCGCCATGCCGGGCGAACTGATGGCGCAGCCGGTTGCGGGCGAAGATCATCAACTCGAGCTTCTGGCGCTGGTGTGCCTCCCAGAGGTCCACGTCCGGGATCTGGTCGGTGCGCTCCCAGAACCGGTCCGAGCCGTTACGGGCATCCACGTTGTCCAGTTCGGCGCCCAGGTAACGCTCGAAGATGTCGCGCATCGGCTGGCCAACCCATGTGGGCATGTGGACGCCGTTCGTCACCGCCAGGATCTGTTTGTTGCCGAGGCCCTGCCAGGTGTTGTTGGCCGTAACGCTGTGGAGTTTGCTGACGGCGTTGGCCGCGTTCGAGAGCCGCAGCGAGAGGGCGGTCATGTCGAGTTGCCGCCCGTCGCCGTCGGCGCCGCGGGCCAGATCCAGGACGCGATCCATGGGCACGCCGCCGGTGCCCTTGCGGCCGTCGCCGTCGTAGAGCGGGCCGATCACCCGGCGCGCCAGGTCCGCGTCGAAGCGCTCGTTGCCGGCGGAGACGGGCGTGTGGATTGTGAACACGCTGTTGGAGCGGACGCGTTCCAGGGCGTCGTCGATTGCCACTCCCTGGGCCACGAGAGCGCGGGTCCGCTCGATGAGGAGCAAGGCGGAGTGGCCCTCGTTGAGGTGCCAGACCGCCGGGGAAATCCCGAGGGACTTGAGTGCCCGGACGCCGCCCGCCCCGAGAACCAGTTCCTGGTGGAGGCGCATCTCGCGGCCGCGGACGTACAGGATGTGGGTGACGGGCCGGTCCGACTCGGCGTTGTCGGGGATGTCCGTGTCCAGCAGCAGGACCGGCACGCGGCCCGCCTGGACCAGCCAGACCGCGGCGAACAGCTCCCGCTCCGGCAGCTCGACCGAAACGGTCAGCGGTTCGCCGTCCTGGCCGAGGACGCGCAGTATCGGCAGGGTGGCCAGGTCGTAGTCAGGGTAGGCGTGCTCCTGGTGACCGTCGGCGTCAATCGTCTGGCGGAAGTAGCCGTGCTTGTAGAGCAGGCCCACGCCGACGAACGGCATGGCCATGTCGCTGGCGGACTTGATGTGATCGCCGGCCAGCACGCCCAGGCCGCCGGAGTAGATGCCCAGGCTCTCGTGGAAGCCGTACTCGGCGCAGAAGTAGGCGATCGGCTCAGATACGGCCGAGCCGTACTCCCGGTTGAACCAGTGCTCCGCGCCGCCTGCCATGTAGCGGTCGAACTCCGCCAGCACCTGCGTGTATTCGGCCGTGAAAGCTGGGTCGTCCAGTAGTTCGGCCCATCCGATCGGCTGCGACAGGACTTCGACAGGATTCCGGTAGCGCGACCAGTGGAGACCGTCGATCCGGCTGAAGAGCGCCCGGGCCCTGGGGTTCCAGCTCCACCACATGTTGTACGACAGGCGGCGAAGACCCTCCAGCTGCGGTGGCAGCCGGAAGGACGCGCCCGGGAGAGTGGGGACCTCAACTGGGTGATCCATCTAGCACGCATCATATCCGACGCGCCCGTCCGAATCGTTTGCGCGGCGGAGCGGGTTGCGTCCGGCTGAATTCGCGCTAGGGCGCGGCGGCCGCCGCAAGGACGGCCGCGCCGGGAGAGGTCGTCAAGCAGGCGCCAAGCCGGCCCGCTCCGCTCCGCGTAAGGTGGAGGGACGCCACCGCCTGGTGGTCGTCGGAGGTTCGTCACAACCCAGATGCCCACGAAGCCATACGACGTCCTCGTCGTGGGGGCTGGCGCGGCCGGTTTGACCGCAGCGCTCACGGCTGCCGAACACGGAGCCGGCGTCCTGATGCTGACCAAGGGCCATGCTCCCGATTCGAGCAGCTGGCACGCGCAGGGAGGAATTGCCGGGGCCATCGGCGACGACGACACGGCCGAACTCCACGCCGTCGATACGGAACGGGCGGGCCGCGAGCTGTGCCGGCAGAGCGCGGTCCGGGTACTCGTGGAGGAGGGCCCGCAACGGGTGCGCGAGTTGATCGCGCTGGGTGTGCCGTTCGATCCCGAGTTGAACCTCGAAGGCGGGCATTCCCGGCGGCGTGTCTCGAGTGTCGATGGGGCGGCCACGGGCTGGGCGATGACGAGCCTGCTGAGCCGTCGCGCTCTCAGCTCCGACCGGATCGCGACGCGTGAGGCCACTGCGGTCCTGTCGCTCATCGTTTCGGGCGGGCGCTGCCTGGGCGTCGTCACTCCGGAAGGGCCGGTCACCGCCAGGGCCACGATCCTGGCCATGGGCGGCGCCGCCGCGCTCTGGGCTCGCACGACCAACCCGGCCGGCCAGGTCGGCGACGCCGTGGCGATCGCCCTGAAGGCCGGTGTCGCAATCGCGGACATGGAATTCATGCAGTTCCACCCGACGGTGCTGGAAGGGTCGAGGTTGCTGCTGACGGAGGCGCTTCGGGGCGACGGGGCGACCCTGCTGGACGAGAAGGGGGAGCGGTTCGTCGACGAGCTTGCGCCCCGGGACGAAGTCGCGAGGGCGATATTCCGGCGCGGTCGAGCCTTCCTCGACCTCCGCTCGATCGATCGTCCCCGCTTCGGCGGTCTGATTGCCGAGATCGCGAAGTCCGGCTTCGATCCGGCCGTCCAGCCGATCCCGGTCTCGCCGGCCGCTCACTACACAATCGGCGGCATCGTCACGGACCTCGTCGGCCGAACGGACGTGGGCGGGCTGTTTGCGGCCGGAGAGTGCGCGGCCACCGGGGTCCACGGCGCGAATCGGCTCGCGTCGAACTCGCTGCTCGAGTGCCTGGTGTTCGGGCGGCGGGCGGCGCTGGCTGCGCTGGACGAGGAGCCTGTTACGGCGGCCAGGTTGGCTGGCTCCGCGGCGTCCGCGGCGTCCGCGGCGTCCGTGGTAGTGCCGTCGGTGCGTACCGTGCCGGAGGCGGTGCGCGAGCAGGTCTGGCGGCAGGCGGGCGTCGTGCGCGATCCGGCCGGGCTGGCCGAGCTGGCGCGGAGCTCTGATCCCGTAGCCGCACTCGTGGCCAGGTTCGCCCTGGCCCGTGCCGAGAGCCGCGGCGTCCATTACCGTATCGATGCGCCCACCACAGACCCCGTACTGGAAGGGCATTTCGTGCTGCGGCCGGGCCGCGGCCTCTTCCTGGAGCAATGGACGTGACCTCGACGGAGACTCCCGCCACTCCCGCTGCCGCTGCCGCGTCTGCCGCCCCTGCTGCCGCTGCCGCGTCTGCCGCTGCCGCTGCCCCTGCCGGCGCGCCGCGCCGCCAGGTCCGCCCGCCGGACGCCGAAGCCGTAGCCCGCGTCGTCGCGGCGGCGCTGGCCGAGGATCTGGCCCTGGGCGACCCCACTACCGATGGGCTTTTCGAGCCGGGCTCCGTGGCGGAGACGTCACTCCTCGTCAAGGCTCCCGGCATCGTCTGTGGGCTCGGGATCGTGGCGGCGGTATTCGCGGCCCTCGATCCGGCCGTAGTCGTGAACCCGCGCCTCTCTGACGGCGACCGCGTCACGGACGTCCCGGTCGAAATCGCCCGCATCGCCGGCCCCGCCCGCTCGATCCTCTCCGGCGAACGGACCGCGCTCAACCTGCTGGCCCATCTGTCGGGGATCGCCACGCTGACCGCCCGGTGCGTCGCGGAGCTGGAAGGGACCGGAGCGACGTTGCTCGACACCCGCAAGACCACGGCCGGTTTGCGGGAGCTGGAGAAGTACGCCGTCCGCTGCGGCGGAGGTACCAACCACCGCCTCAACCTGGGCGAAGCCCTTCTGGTGAAGGACAACCACCTGCGGCTGATCGGCAGTATCGGAGATGCGGTGGCGCGTCTTCGCCGGTCGGCTCCGCGGCTGCGCCTCGAGGTCGAGGCCGAGACCCTGGAAGACGTTCGGGCTGCCCTGGATGCCGGCGTCAACGGCATACTGCTGGACAACATGAGCGTGGACGACATGAGAGAGGCCGTGGCGATGATCGGCCACGACGTCGAATCCGAGGCGTCCGGCGGGATCACGCTGGCCAACCTGCGAGCCGTCGGCGAGACCGGGGTCGACTTCGTCTCGCTCGGGGCGCTGACCCATTCGGTCAAGGCCCTCGACGTCTCGCTCGAGGTCTCCGCATGAACTCGCCCGACTCAGCCGTCACCCCACGGGACCCCGAGGCCGCTCCGCTCGTCCCGCGCGCGCCCACTGCTCCGACCGCGCCCGCCGTCCCGCGTGTGCCGGCCGAGCCCGCCGTCCCGCGCGCCAACTTCGGTCCCACCTCCGTCGCCGTTCCGCCGCCCGGCGACCCGGCCACTTTCCCTGCCCTCCAGGCCGAGATTCGAGAGCTGGCGCGCCTCCACGACGCGGTCATCCTGTCGCACAGCTATGAGCGTCCGGAAATCCAGGACGTCGCCGACCATGTCGGAGACTCCCTGCGTCTCTCTCGCCTCGCCGCGACCGCGCCCCAGTCGACCATCGTCTTCTGCGGCGTCTCGTTCATGGCCGAGACGGCCAAGATCCTCTCCCCGGACAAGCGTGTCCTCCTGCCCGACATCAACGCCGGCTGCTCGCTGGCCGACTCGATAACGGTCGAGCAGCTGCGGGGCTGGAAGTCCGAGCATCGCGGCGCTGTCGTCGTCTCGTACGTGAACACCACAGCAGCGGTCAAAGCGGAGAGCGACTACTGCTGCACCTCGAGCAACGCCCGCGCCGTCATCGACGCTATCCCCGCCGACCGCCAGATCCTGTTCCTGCCGGACATGTTCCTCGGTTTGTGGCTGCAACGAGTCACCGGCCGCAAGCTCACGATCTGGCTGGGGGAGTGCCACGTCCACGCCGGCATTCGGCCCGAAGACGTGGAGCAATGGCACCGCGACCTGCCGGACGCGGAGTTGCTGATACACCCCGAATGCGGCTGCACCAGCCAGATCATCGAAGCCGCGGCCGACGACGAAGCCGCGGGCGGCGATGCCGCGTTCGCCAGGCCGGCCACTCGAATGCCGGTCCACATCCTGTCGACCGAGGGCATGGTCACCTATGCCGAGCGTTCGCCGGCCGACAGCTTCCTGATCGCGACCGAGGTCGGGATCCTGCATCGTCTCGAACAGAAGGCGCCCGGCAAGCGCTTCGTGCCGGTCAATCGCGAGGCGGTCTGCCAGTACATGAAGCTGACCACGCTCGAAAAGCTGCGCGATTCTCTGCGGCTGGGCATCCACGAGATCGACGTGCCCATCGCCGTGGCCGCCAGGGCACGCGTCGCCCTGGAGCGGATGATCGCGATCTCCTGACGGGGATCGGCGGCCTCGCGGGCGGATGCTGCCGCCTGCGATCGCCGGGTGATTCTGGCCAGATGCGAATCCCCGTAGTGATTGGTCGTGATCGCGGCCGCGAATCCGGCAGACGGACCCTCCTCCGGCGCTTGTAGGGCCTTCATTGAGCGTGGCGGGGTGGACGGCGAGCTCCTGTGAGGCCTGATTCGTGGCCCTGAGCCCTCCCACGGACCGCGCGACAAGCGCCGAGCTGCCCGATGACTACCCCAATTCGTATCTGGCCAAGTTGCGTCGGGACGCGGGCTCGCTGGACCGCGAAGAGGATGAGCACGCGAGGACGCGAGACCGCGACGCGAGGACGCGGGCACCCGGGCCCGGGAACGCGAAGACGCGGTTTCCGGAGCCCGCCGGCCGCCCGGCGCCCGCCGCCCGGCCGGCGCCCCCGGCCCCCGCCCGCGGCCCCAGCCGCGGCCCAAAGCCGCCGCCGCCCGCCGCCCCGGCACGAGGCCTACACCGGGTGTCCGATCTCCAGGCCGACGGCGGAGACCGCCTCGACTGCTTCGAGTCGGGTGAAGAGGTTGCCCTTCGATCGGTAGTGGGCCGCCAGGTGCTCGTACTCTTCGGCGACCCAGGCGTAATCCGGGTGGCCGGCCTGCCATGCCCGCCGGAAGACGACGCCCTTGATCCGGACCTGCATCAACTCTTTGAGGCAGTTGAAGCACGGCTGGAGTGTCGTGTACAGGACCGCGCCGTCGATCGCCGTCCCGAAGCGGGCGGCCGTGGCCATGGCGTTCTGTTCCGCATGGACGCACAGGCAAATGTCGTAGAGCCGGCCCGCAAGGCTCGCGTCGGGCCGCTCGGCGCGGAGGGCGCAGCGGCGGCAGCCGCGCTCGGCATCCGTGCAGTTGGGATAGCCCGCCGGGGTGCCGTTGTAGCCGCTGCCCAGGACGCGGTCGTCACGGACGATGACCGCCCCGACATGTGAGCCGAGGCACTTTGCGCCCGACTCGACCACCATCGCCAGGCGCATGTAGAAGTCGTGGCGCTGCCACATCGCGTCCGAAAGCTCGATGACATCCTGGGACATCGCCTTCCTCGTTCGCTTCAGTACCGCGGCGCTGCCGGGCCGTGGGAACGCCGTGACGTTACACGAGGCGCCACCGCCTTGCTGATCAGGCGGCTTGCAAAGACGTTGCGGGCCCCAGGTCACATTACAATGGACTTCTGCAAGAGGGCCACGCCTATCCGGGGGACATCGAGTTTGATCGTTCAACTGCTGGAGTGTCTGATCGCCCCGGGTCACGGGGCCGAAGTGACGGGCTTCCTTCGGCACGGTGCGCCGGCCGTGCAGCCGGTCGAGGGGCTCCTCTCTCGACTCGCTGGTCGGCGGTTGAGCGGTCGGGGCCGCAGGCATGTCGTCGCCACCATCTGGAGGGATGAGGCGGCGCTCACGGCCGGGGTCGACGAACTCGGCATTCCGCGCTATCTGGCGGAGAAGTCCGCCTTGCTCACAGACGCCGCGATCAGCCACTATCGGATCGTGGCTTCGGTCGGACTGGGTCGAGAATCGACGGGCATTCTGCGTCTGTTCAGGACATCGATCTCAAGGGAATCGGTCGACTCGTGGGAGCGTGGTGCGCTCGAGTCGATGGGCCGGCTGGCAGGCCGGGATGGCCTGTCGGTAGGCCTGGCCGGTGTGGAGATGGATGGCGACCCGACCGCGAGCCGCGATGGCCCGGCGGGCGTCGTCGTCTTCACCACATGGGCGCAGTGGGATCTGCTGCTCGCAGCGACAGGTGGCCGGCTCAACAGAACGCTCCTCGACATCGATCCGTCCGCCCTCGAGCAGGCGGGCCGGGCCGACCATTTCGAGCTACTCAGGGCTGACCTCGAGCCCAGCTAGGCGACGCACGACCCGAGCGCCCGCCGGCTGGCGGAGCGACAGGGGCATATCACCGCCGAGCCCCTCACCGTCATGGCCGGCGCCTCCCGTCGCTCGCCACGGTCGGCGCCTCCCGTCGCTCGCCACGGTCGGCGCGCTTGCCCATCGTATCGGGCGACGCGATAATCGAACGTGCCGCCGACCCGTCGATGCCTCGCTCGGCGACGGAGGTCGAGAGGACGTGGCGTGACCAGCAGTTCCGCACCGGGCGCCGCGCCGCCTGGTCCGCTCACGCGGCTCTGGGGCGAGTCCGTCTCACCCGAAGTCCTGGCCGATTACCTCGGCCCCGAGCGGCTCGCCGGCGTGTGCGCATGCTCCGCGAGCGGGCTCTCGCGGACCTCGACCGGCCCTGGCCCCACGCCCGCGCCTCCGACTGGGGGCCGCCATGGCCATGCGCCACCTCGCTGAACTGGGCCACCGTCGCATCGGTCTCGTTATCAGCGGCGACAGCCCGACGGCTCCCCACCTGCGGCACGGCTGGTTGATGGCGCGCCAGGAGCTCGGGATCGACGATCTCGAAGTCGTCGACGAGACCGTAGCAAGCTCGCGGGAGTCCTCGTGGGGCGCGACCGTCGACGTGATCCTCGACAAATGCCTCGCCATCGGCACGACCGCCCTGCTCGTCCACGCGGACCAGGCGGCGGCGTCGATCACGCAACGATGTGAGACCCGAGGTCTGAGCGTCCCTGGAGACCTGTCCGTCGTCGCCTACGACGACGAGGTGGCCGAGCTCTTCACGCCTCCGCTCACCGCGGTCCGGCCGCCGCGCGCCTCCCTCGGACGCGCGGCCGTGAACCTCGTCGTAGAGCGAATCCGCAACCCCGATCGTCCCGCGCACAACATCGTGATCACGCCGTCGCTGCGCGTCCGTGAGACGACCGACCGGCCTCGCTGAGACCGCGGACGGTGTCGCCGGCCGGGCGCGCGACGCCAGGAATTCATTGATCGACGGCGGCGACTTGGCGGGGCTTGTGGCCGACAGCCCGATCACGACTCGCGATAGCAGCTACGTCGGAAAGATCACATGTGGGGCGCATTTGCACAGTTCGGTGGCGTGGTGGTGTGCCGACTACGTACTTTGAGGGATGACTCGGCACGGTGGAGTGGTCCAGCGTGATGAGACCTGGCCTACCGGTCGACGTGTCCGGTGTGGCGAAGGGTTCATCGGGGGGCTCGCCGAGATGAGAGATCGGTCACGTTCGGAAGCCGGAAGCGAGGGCGACCGCAGCGCGCCGCCGGCTCGCGCAGGCATGACGAAGACGGCGCGTGGGACTGTGGCCTCGCCGCCTCCAGGTGGGCCGGCCGTTCCGGTCCAGGGCTTCGAGGCGGACTTTCGCGACCTGATGGAGACGGCCCCGGTAGCCGCGTTCGTGAAGGACGCTACGGGTCGCTACCTGTATGCGAACCCGTATCTTCTCGCCACCATGGGCGACCGCATGGGGCCTGACTGGCGTGACAAGACCGACGCCGAGATGTGGCCACATGAGGCCGTTGCCCTGATTCGGGCGCACGACGCGAAAGTCCTCGCTGGGGATGGGCCGCAGGTCTTCTCGCATGAGATTCTGCTCGCGGACGGGCCCCACGCGATCCTGCGCTTAGAGTTTCATCTGCAGACGGGCGACCCTAGCATCGGAATAGGTGGCATCGCCGTCGACATTACCAAGTACGCGAACGAAGCGGTGGACAGCGAGCGGCTCAGGGTCGCCATCGAGCAGGTCGCAGAGTCGATCGTGATCGCCGACCGCGAGGCGCGAATCACCTACGTCAACCCCGCCTTCGAGCGCCTGACGGGCTATGCCCGCGAGGAGGTCATGGGCCAGAACCCACGACTCCTCAAGAGCGACCTCCAGCCGCCCTCGTTGTACGAGGCAATGTGGTCTGCGCTAATGAGCGGCTCGCCATGGGTGGGCGACCTCGTCAACCGGCGGAAAGATGGCTCGCTGTACACCGTGGAGGCGGTCATGTCGCCCGTCCGCGACGCCACGGGTGCGATCGCGAGCTACGTGGCCGTCCAGCGCGACGTGTCGCGCGAGCGAGCCCTGATAGAGCGCTCGACCGGGCTCGTTCGGC
The DNA here is from genome assembly GCA_963789725.1 of uncultured Chloroflexia bacterium. GTDB lineage: Bacteria > Chloroflexota > Limnocylindria > Limnocylindrales > CSP1-4 > Fen-1039. The sequence goes on along the minus strand of CAWBLU010000003.1, from coordinate 1,429,332 downwards.
AGCGCGCGCTCATTGCGGAGACGATACGTGGCCTGCGCAAAGGCGAGATGCCCGAGGTCACCGCACAGGCGATCTGCCGCCAGGTGGCGAGTTTCACCGGCATGGCCGCCGCGCAGCTTCTGCTCTTCGAGCCCGATGGTCATGCGACGCCGATAGGCTTTGTCGTCGCGGGCCAGGCCGAGCCGCCCTTGCTGAGGCTCTCGCACCAGCGGAGCCGGCAGCTGCGCGGCCGAGCCTCCGAAGGTCCCTGGATCGAGCCGTGGACTTTCCGGCAGGACCATCCGGCGGACCAGCCGCTCCATGGGGTCGGCGTCCACTCACTGGCTCATGCGCCCGTGAGCTACAACGGTCAGGTCATCGGTCTGCTCACCGTCCAGGCCACCGATAGGGTGGACGTGGCTCCAATCGCAGAAGCGTTGCCGGCACTCGCCGAGTTCGCCGATCTCGCGGGCGCGCTCATCGGCCGTGACGTGGCCGATCGGACCGAGGTCGGGCGGGGTCGCGATCGCGTAGCGAGCATCATCGCCAGGCGGGCCTTTGTCCCGGTCTTCCAGCCAATCGTCGATCTTGGACGCGACGCCATCGTTGGGTACGAGGCCCTCACGCGCTTCACCGATGGCTCGAGCCCGGAAGGCGTGTTCGCCGAAGCGGCTGCGGTCGGTCTGAGTGTGGGGTTGGAGACGGTCACGCTCGACGCAGCGCTCTCCGCCGCGAAGGCTCTGCCCCGATCGGCGTGGCTGAACCTCAACGCCTCGCCCGGACTTATCCTCGCTGGAGAGCCGCTGCGCTCGCTCCTTCGCAAGTCCCGCCGGCACCTCGTGGTGGAGGTTACCGAGCACACTGCTATCGCCGACTATCCGGCGTTTCGCGCGGCGATGACTGCACTGGGGCCAAAATTGGAGTTCGCCGTCGATGACGCGGGTGTCGGGTTTGCCAGCCTGCGCCACATCCTCGAGTTGACTCCAGCTTTCGTGAAGCTGGATCGGTGGCTCGTCGCCGACCTGGAGTCCGATGAAGCGCGCAAGGCGATGATCGTCGGCCTGAGCCATTTCGCCCGCTCTGTCAGGTGCCGTCTGATCGCCGAGGGAATTGAGACGGAGGACGAACTGGCTGCCCTTCGAGCCCTCGACATCAGGCTCGGCCAGGGCTATCTGCTCGGGCGACCCCAACCGCTCGACAACGCACGAGGCTCTGCTCGTTAGGCTGGGAAGGGTGGCCTAACGAACGGAGGCAATCGGGCGGGAGTAGCTCAGTCGGTAGAGCGTCAGCCTTCCAAGTTAAACGCTCCTGAGCGCGGTGCTCTTTTCCTCGGACCGCGCGCTCCTTCAGTTCGGCCCCATTCGACTCCCCGTGATCGTCGTCCATACGAACGCCAGGGGCACGAACGTCCGGGCGATCGTGACCAACCGACCGACCGCGAGCAAGAACCCGCCGCTCGCCGCTCAGTGTCCGAAGTAGCCGGTGACGTCGAAGATGATGCTAGCTGTCTGACCTGGAGTGGGCGCAGCGTAGGTCGCGGACAGAGTCCCGCCTGAACCCAGAGCCACAGTGATCGCGTTGGCTCGATCGTCGCCCGTGGGGAAGTTCAGCGTCGAGCTGGTCGGATCGTTCATCGCCACTGGACCGACGAACAGATAGCCCATGCTCGTTTGGCCCGTAACGGTCAGGTTGCCCGTAACCGCAGTCGCTCCGGCGGGCACACCGCCCTGGCCGCTCACCTGGAACGTCCGCGCCACATGCGAGCTGAAGGCACCCGAAAGCCCCGTGCCCGAGCGCGTGTCGAGGATCCGGGCCGGGTTGAGCGGTATGTATGTGGAGCCGGACGAGTTGGCCACGAAGTAGCCGGTGACGTCGAAGATGATGCTAGCTGTCTGACCTGGAGTGGGCGCAGCGTAGGTGGCGGACAGAGTCCCGCCTGAACCCAGAGCCACAGTGATCGCGTTGGCTCGATCGTCGCCCGTGGGGAAGTTCAGCGTCGAGCTGGTCGGATCGTTCATCGCCACTGGACCGACGAACAGATAGCCCATGCTCGTTTGGCCCGTAACGGTCAGGTTGCCCGTAACCGCAGTCGCTCCGGCGGGCACACCGCCCTGGCCGCTCACCTGGAACGTCCGCGCCACATGCGAGCTGAAGGCACCCGAAAGCCCCGTGCCCGAGCGCGTGTCGAGGATCCGGGCCGGGTTGAGCGGTATGTATGTGGAGCCGGACGAGTTGGCCACGAAGTAGCCGGTGACGTCGAAGATGATGCTAGCTGTCTGACCTGGAGTGGGCGCAGCGTAGGTGGCGGACAGAGTCCCGCCTGAACCCAGAGCCACAGTGATCGCGTTGGCTCGATCGTCGCCCGTGGGGAAGTTCAGCGTCGAGCTGGTCGGATCGTTCATCGCCACTGGACCGACGAACAGATAGCCCATGCTCGTTTGGCCCGTAACGGTCAGGTTGCCCGTAACCGCAGTCGCTCCGGCGGGCACACCGCCCTGGCCGCTCACCTGGAACGTCCGCGCCACATGCGAGCTGAAGGCACCCGAAAGCCCCGTGCCCGAGCGCGTGTCGAGGATCCGGGCCGGGTTGAGCGGTATGTATGTGGAGCCGCTGCTCGAGGTAGTCGGCGTGCTCGTGGCCGACGGAGTCGCGGTCGGCGTGGCCGTGGCCGTCGGAGTCGCGGTCGCGGTCGGAGTGGCCGTCGGCCCGGCGCCAGCGCTGTGGCACGAGGCGGAGCCGCTGTCGGTGAATGACCCCGTGGCGGATACGAACCGCCACGAGTAGCTGGCCTGGTGAAGCGTGAGCGCCAGGACCCCAAAGCTGGTGTTGTTGCGGACTACGCTGTTGGCCGCGATAGGGCCCTGGATCGTGGTGTGGTTTGCTCCGCCGGTGCCGACCGTGAACTGCGTTATGCCGTTCGTGGGGTCAGAGGCTCCAGTCGGAGTCTGGGGGGAGAAGCGCTCGTAGATGTGGTCGTCGCCACCAAGAACCACGTCGGCGTGAGCCGCGTAGAGCATCTGCCAGAACGTCTGGCTGTTGGGATTGGCCCGCCCGCCGGAGCTGAATAGCGGCAGATGCCAGTAGGCGAGGGTGCACTGGTTGGCATGCGCCGCCAGGTCGGCCGCCAGCCATTTGCCCTGCGGCGAGGTCGGGCCGCAGCCGCCCGCAGGAGTGCACTGCGTATTCAGCGCGATCAAGTGCCAGGCACCGATGTTGTAGCTATACCAGCCCTGGCCGGCCGTGCCGGCCGCCGCGCCGAAGTAGGCGTAGTAGCCGACGCCGTTGTCGTTGGAGCTATCGCAGCCAGTTGAGGGGTCCGAGCCGCCGTGGTTCAAATACTCGTGAACGCCCGGGACGGGGTGGCTGATCGACTTCACCCGGCCCCAGGACTCGTCGTACGAGCCCTCGTACGCGGCCAGACTGCCGCAGTAGTACTGGTTGTCGCCTAGTGGCAGAACGGCGGAATAGCCATGGTTCACGAGCAGGTTGGAGGTCGCCATCTCCGCACAATACGTTCCGGTCCCATTACCGTCATTGAAGTGGGGATTGGCCGGGTCGCAGGAGATGTCACCGGCCGCCGCGATGACAGGGTCACCTGCCGCCGCGACCTGGCGCACGACCGCGGGGACCGCGACCATCCCGGCCAGCATGATCACGGAGATGGCCAATGCCCGCAAACGGCGACTTCGCCGAGCCCGCGCGGCTCGGCAGAGTGGGGGTTTCGCGTGATCCTGAGGACGGCTTAGGAGGTTGAGTGTTCGCACTGCTCGTCTCTCTCAGATGAGTGGGGACATGACCCGCGCCGGCATGCGGTAGGCATTTATGTCCGAATGGTGCAGTTAAGTGCAAACTCTTAGTCGGACCGTCTTGCCTGGCGGACGGACCGATCCACGGGGTGGCCGCCATCCCGCTCAAGGTGGGCCGTCGTCCCACGCCCACGTTGAGGCGGGCGGCCAACGCTCCCAAAGGCCGCTCCAACGGGTAGTCATTCCGGGACGAGCTCGCACCCGAACTGCCACCGCCTGGGCAGGACCCGCCCTCCGAGACATCCGGCTCACGTTGCACCGGCCGGTCCGAGCCGCTTGACGTCGACCAAGTGAGCGAACCGCGAACCTCGCGGTCGGACGAACCATAAGAGGCCAGCACGGGCGGCGGGCACCTCGGACGAGACCGAGGTCGCACTTCTTCAGCGCGCCGAGTCGTTCAGGCCGGTGGTCTGCCGGGTCTCCGCTTAGCCCGGCGGCCGCGAATTCGGCCGAAGTGCGGTGCAAGATCCGCCAATCGTTGTCGGCAGAATTGGAACTGCGCCAATTGCCCGCCCCGCGCCGCGGCCCTTACATGGACATAGCCGGTTCGGCCTACGTCTACTGGCCGTGACCGCTCGCCGAAGGAGGTGGATGGCCCAACGACTCGGTCGCCGTGGCCCGCCTTGATTCTTTGGAGCGCCGCGTTCGCGGGCTGCGACGAGTGCCCGCAACGGTCGCCAAAACGGGAGGTGAAAGCGCCTACATCGCCTAATCGCCACGAGACTCGATGCGGTGCGATAGGGGACGCACCGTCGTATGAGCCAGCGTCGTGTTGCCCTGTCTGCAAGGAGGAGGCTCGCAAAGATGTTCGCTAAGACACGTCCGTTCCTGCTAGTCGGTGCCGCATTACTGCTCGCCGCGTGTAGCTCGAGCGCTGCTACTAGCTCTCCAGCGCCGGCAACGGCGCCAGCCCAAGCCACCAGCGCCGCGTCAGCCACTGAGGCAGCGGCCCAGCCCGTCACCATGAGCCTGCTCGTCGATAACAACGCCACGAACCAGGCCATGATCGGGGCTCTCGTCGCGGCATATAGGGTCGCTCACCCGAACGTTACGATCAACGTCGAGTTGCGCCCGGGCGGCACCGACGGCGACAACATCGTCAAGACCCGGCTCGCCACCGGAGACATGGACGATCTCTTCTTCTACAACTCCGGCGCGCTGCTTGCAGCCCTTCACCCGGAGCAGTCCCTCGTCGACCTGACCAACGAGCCGTTCGTCGCAAACATCCAGGACGCGTATCTGCCGGTGGTCGCCGGTACTGACGGCAAGGGCGTCTTTGGCGTTCCCACCGGCACGGCCATGGGCGGTGGCGTCTTGTACAACAAGAAGGTCTTCACTCAGCTCGGGATCACCCCACCGAAGTCATGGTCCGACTTTGAAGGAGCCGTTGCCAAGCTCAAGGCCGCCAATTTGCCGGGCGTCATCCAGAGCTATGGCGACACCTGGACGTCCCAGCTGTTCATTCTGGCCGACAACTACAACGTCATGAAAGCCGTCCCGGATTGGGCAAACAAGTACACCCATAACCAGCTCCAGATCGCGACCACACCGGCCGCGATGAATGGGTTCACCGTTCTCGAGGAAGGATTCAAGAACGACTGGTGGGAGAAGAACTACCAGACTACGAAGTTTGAGGATGCCCTCAAGCTTCTGGCGAACGGCCAGGGCGCTATGTATCCGATGCTGACGTTCGCCCTCGCGAACATTCAGACTGAATACCCCGACAAGGTCAATGACATCGGCTTCTTTGCGCTTCCGGGTGCGGACGCCTCGAAGAACGGCGCGACGATCTGGATGCCGAACGGCATGTACATTCCCAAGACCAGCAAGAACATCCCCGCCGCCAAGGACTTCTTGGCCTTCATCGCGTCGGTCCAGGGAGCCAACGCCATCAGTCTGGTCGTTCCGCCCATGGGTCCGTATGTCATCAAGGGCGCCAAGCTTCCGGATGCCGTTCTCCCGGCCGTCAAGGATCTCGCCGCCTACGTTGATGCCGGCAATACTCTTCCTGCGCTCGAGTTTCTTTCCCCCGTCAAGGGACCAAAGCTCGAGCAGATCTGCGTGGCAGTCGGTTCCGGCCAGATGAACGCCGCGACCGGTGCCAGCACCTACGATCAGGACGTCGAAGCAGCGCGTAAGCAACTCGGAATCACCGAGGGCTGAGACTCGCGCCCAGATCTTGGACGTCTAGCGTATGCCTGAGGGCCGACGAATCCGTGTCGGCCCTCAGGATCTTACGTAGGCGTTGAACTTATAGCGGCGAGGTTACGGTGGCTACTGTCACTCGTCCACGGGTCCTCCGGCGGACATATCCTCACTGGTTCTATATTCCGGCGGCGGTGGTCTTCGGCGTGTTCTTCGTCGTTCCCACCGCTCTGGCGTTCTACTTCAGCTTGACCCGATGGACTCTCTTCGAATTCGACGTTCATCGGCCTCGATAACTTCGCCGACTTCCTTAACGATCCCCAGTTGCGGGACGGTCTGATTCATACCGTCATCTACGCGGTGGTGACGTGCAGTCTGAAGGTCATCATTGCCCTGCTGCTCGCCGTTCTCGTAACGTCGAAGATCCACTTCAAGACGTTGCTTCGGAGCATCATCTTCTTTCCGGTGCTCGTCAGCACAGTTGCGGTGGGCGTCACGTTCTCCATGCTCCTGCAACCCACAGGAATCATCAACGGCGCCCTTGGTCTGCTGGGTCTCCCGCAGCCCTATTGGCTCGGCGACCCGAGCCTGGCGCTATACGCGATCGCGATCGTGGACGTGTGGAAGGGTGTCGGAATCGCCCTGGTCATCTTCATCGCAGGAATTGTGTCGATCCCCGAAGAGTATTTCGATGCGGCCCGGCTGGAAGGCGGCGCATGGGTCAGGTTCCGGTATATCATCCTCCCCCTCAGCCGAAACGCGACCTTCACTGTCATCTTGCTTTCGTTCATCGGTGGGCTGCGGACGTTCGACCTGATCTGGACGATGACCGGAGGGGGACCGGGCTTCGCCTCCGATGTCCTGACATCAGTAATCTACAAGCAGTATCAGTATGGGTTCTACGGTCTATCTGCGGCCGGCAACGTCATCCTGTTCGTCCTCGTGACTGTGGTCGTTTACCCACTGATGCGACTCTTCAATCGCAGGGAGATTGAGCTGTGAGCGCGGCCCGCAGGATCGTCGCGGCGTGGTGGATCGATATCGTTGCCCTGGCCGCCGCCGCGATCTTCTTCGTCATCCCCTTCGTGTTCATCGTCCTGATTGCCGCCAAATCGGCCACTGAGGCTACGACGCTCGACTTCACGCTGCCGACGCGCTGGGAGTTGCTCCCGAACCTTGAGCAAGTGATGGCCTTCGCCTCCGGCAGGGCCCAGCTGGCCCTGTTGAACAGCATGATCCTGACGGTAGGCTCGGTCACCCTGATCGTGTTGTTGTCGGCACTCGTAGGCTTCACTCTCCAGCGACGTGTCGACAGATTGGGATCCGTGGTCGGCTCGGTGATGCTGGCCGGACTGATCATCCCGCCGACGGTGTTCCCCACGATCTTCCTGCTCCAGCACATCGGGCTGTACAAGACGCTCCTCGGGATGATCCTGGTCGAGACGGCGTTCACCATGCCTTTCGCCGTCCTGGTGTTCCGTGCCTTCATGGCGTCGATTCCGCGCGAAATGGACGAGGCGGCCATCATCGATGGCGCCTCTCCGCTTCGCATCTTCTTCCAGGTGATACTGCCGTTGATGCGGCCGGCCATCATCACGGTCATTGTGGTTGCGGCGGTGGCCGTCTACAACGACTTCACCGGGCCCCTGTACTTCTTGCCGGGCAATCAAAACGTGACCGCCCAGGTGACGCTGTACAACTTCATCAGCCAGTACAACACGCAGTGGAACCTGCTGTTCGCGGATGTGATCATCGTCACGATCCCGCCGCTCATCATGTTCATCCTGTTCCAGCGTCAGCTCGTCTCGGGTCTGTCGACTGGTGCGATCCGCTGATCAGCAAACCAACGCAGTCTCTGGCCTGGCGGCTCACCGCCTCCTCCAATTCATTCGAGGAGTCGGAGAGAGTGCCTTGCCGCGACGGAGGAGATGGTCGGCCCATCTGACACCGTCAGCATGTGTACATCGCCGGAAGGGAAGGTCTCGATGTCGTCCACCGGTGGCCTCGACAATACGCGGCCTGTCTCGGTCGTGGAGTTGGACAGCCAGTGGCCCGACGGCTTGCTTGTCGCCGGGGCAGACGCTGTTCGTCTGTCCTGGCGCGTCGTCACGAGTGACGAGAGTCCGGCTCAGCTTGCCTACGAGATCCAGTCGGCCACCAACGCGTCGTTTACCTCCGTTCTGGCGACGTCAGGAGTGGTTGATGGTTCCGCCCAGATCGGCATAGAGGTTCCCGGCGGCCGATTGGTCAGTCGTGAGGTGCGGTACTTCCGAGTCCGAGTCCGAACGGCCTCCGGGTGGTCTGAATGGAGTCCCGTTCTCCGGATCGAAGCTGGCCTGCTGAAGGCCGAAGATTGGGTCGGACGCGCGGTTACCCTGCCCGACGACCCAGGAGCCACCGAACCCGCTCCATCGCCGATTCTGCGACGCCTGTTCCACGTGACCGCATCGGTGGTGAAGGCGAGGCTGTATGTCACCTCGCTCGGGCTCAATCGGATGAGCGTCAACGGCACGCCGGTCACGGCCGACCTGTTTGCGCCCGGCTGGTCGGCTTATGAGCATCGACTTTTGAGCGACGCCTATGACGTTACGAGCCTTGTCGTTGCCGGCTCGAACGTCGTCTCGGGTGTCCTGGCCGACGGCTGGTACCGCGGTCGTCTGGGCTGGGCGCCTCCGGGCGGGCGGTGCCTCTACGGGACCGAACTCGGCCTGCTGGCGCAGCTCGAGATCGAGCTGTCGGACGGCTCGAACATGCTTCTGCCCACGGACGAGTCATGGCGAGCGTCCACCGGGGAAATCCTCGAGGCAGACATCTATGACGGCTGCCATATCGACCTGCGCAAGCGCCAGACGGGCTGGGAATCGCCCGGCTTCGACGACTCGACCTGGGTTGCCGCGGCAACAGTCGACCTCGAAAAGCGCCTGATCGAGTCGCGCCTGGCCGCGCCGGTGGCGGCGATCCAGACCATCCCACTGGAGGTGCCCGCCGGATCGCGTTCGATGGTCCTCGATGGCAAGCAGAACATCTCGGGCTTCGTCAGGCTCATGGTCAGGGGCAAGCCCGGCGACCGGATCACGGTCCGGCACGCCGAGGTGGTGGAGCCGGACGGCTCGCTGCACACGCGCAGCCTGCGAACGGCGAGGGCGACCGACACTTACGTGCTGGCCGATGACGGTACGGTCGAGCTGGAGCCGAGCTTTACGTTCCACGGCTTCCAGTACGCGGAAATCGAGTCGACCGCGGATGTGCTGAGCGCCCAACTCGTGGCGCTGAGCAGCGCGCGAAAGCAGCGAAGCGCCTTCGAATGTGCGGACGAACTCCTCAATCGACTGCACGAGAATGTGATCTGGTCGCAGCGGGACAACTTCCTCTCCGTCCCGACCGATTGTCCCCAGCGGGACGAACGGTTGGGTTGGACGGGGGATGCCCAGGCTTTTGGCATGACCGCGTGCACCCTGTTCGACTCGCAGGCCTTCTGGACCAGCTGGCTACGCGACCTTGCGCTTGAGCAGGACCCGGTGCTCGGCGTGCCATCTGTCGTGCCGAACGTGGTGGTGGCCGGTCCACTCGCGTTTGGGCGCGGGGGCTGGGCCGACGCTGCGACGATCGTGCCGTGGGCGATTTACGAGTCCTACGGGGACCCTGCCATTCTGGCGACGCAGCTGGGAAGCATGCAGGGTTGGGTGGACTCCTTGGCGGCCCGGCGCGGCAGGGACGGCCTCCTCGAATCGTCTCCGCAGTTCGGAGACTGGCTCGACCCCGATGCACCCATGAGCCGACCGTGGGAGGCGAAGACCGACTCGGACTTCATCGCCAACGCATTCTTCTCCTGGAGCTCCCGACTCCTCGGACGATCTGCCACCGTCCTCGGCCGCACCGAGATGGCGGGCAGGTACGCCTTTCTCGCCGAAGAGATGGCGTCTCTGACGTGGTCGCGCTGGGGTGATCATATGATCACGACTCAGACAGGCTGTGCTCTCGCCCTCGAGTTCGACCTCGTGCCCAAGGCAGAGCGCGACAGGGTGTGCGCCACGCTGGCTCGGCTGGTCAGAGAGGCCCATGGCCGCGTAGCCACGGGGTTCCTGGGAACGCCCATCGTCCTCCCGGCGCTGAGCCGTGCCGGACTCATCGACGAAGCCTATCTGATGCTTCTCCGGCGCGAATCGCCCTCGTGGCTATACCAGGTGATCATGGGCGGGACGACGGTTTGGGAGCGCTGGGATGCCATCCGTCCCGATGGCTCCATTCACCCTGGAGATATGCAGTCGCCGGCGGATCCGCCAGGAGCCGGACTCCGCGGGCACATGCTCTCGTTCAACCACTACGCGTACGGAGCGGTCATCGATTGGGTCTACCGCAACCTGGCGGGATTGGCTCCCGATCCGGCCGAACCAGGCTATCGCCATGTCCTCTTCGCCCCCAAACCGCCGATCGCGATTCCTTGGGCACGCGCCTCAGTGGAAAGCGGATACGGACGAGTGGCAATCGACTGGCGGGTGGATGCCGGTACTCTCACCTGCCAGGTCGATCTGCCCTTCGGCACGGCAGGGGTCTTCGAACCGCCGACGACCGAGGAGTCGCAGGTAACCGTGGACGGAGTTGTGTCGGTTGGGCCGATTGAGCTGGGGCCGGGGCACCACGACGTCATCGTGAGCGAGGCCCGGCTGGCGGGTGCCGACGGCGGGGAGCAGTTCCATGAGGATATGACCCTCGGGAATCGCTTGATCGCAGTGGACGGGGGTCAGGAGAGGCGCTGAGAGGGCAGTGGACCGAAAGGTGAGCCTGGACTCGAGCGACGAATTGGGAGGAACCGTGACCGGAGTTGAGGAGCGCGTCGCGGCCATGACGCTCGACGAGAAGGCGGCGCTCTGCGTCGGGCTCACGGCCTGGACTACCAGTCCCATTGAACGCATCGGGTTGCCCTCGCTCCGTATGGCGGATGGCCCGCATGGCCTGCGTCGAACACTGGACCCCACCTCGATGGCGCGGAGAGCCTACCAGGCTACCTGCTTTCCGACGGCTGCATCCATGGCCGCAAGCTGGAACCCTGAGTTAGTCCGCGAGATCGGCGAGGCAATCGGACGCGAGGCGGTCGCGCTCGAGGTCCACGTGGTTCTCGGGCCCGGGGTGAACATCAAGCGGAGCCCCCTTTGCGGTCGGAACTTCGAGTACTTCTCGGAGGATCCATTCTTGGCGGGAGCGCTCGCGTCCGAGTGGATCTCCGGAGTCCAGTCGCAGGGCGTCGGCACGTCGCTGAAGCATTTCGCGGCGAACAACCAGGAGACGCGGCGGATGTCGGTAAGCGCCGAGATCGACGAGCGGGCGATGCGAGAGATCTACCTGGCCGCCTTTGAGATGGCCGTCAGACGCTCAAAACCATGGACCGTGATGTGCGCCTACAACCGCGTCAACGGAACGTACGCATCGGAGCATGTGGGCTTGCTCACACATGTTCTCCGCGACGAGTGGGGGTTCGAGGGCTGCGTGGTGTCCGACTGGGCGGCCGTCCACGATCGCATCGCGTCGCTGACCGCCGGGCTGGACCTCGAGATGCCCGGACCTCGGCCACGGCGGAGCCGCGCAATTGTCGAAGCCGTCAGATCAGGTGGGCTCGACGAGGCGCTACTTGACCGAGCCGTGATGCGGATCGTCCGACTCGCGGAGCAATCGGGCGCCAACACGAACGAAACCCGAGTCGACCTCGATGCCCATCACGCCCTGGCCCGGCGCGCCGCCGCCGAGGGCATCGTGCTGCTCAGGAACGATGGCGTTCTGCCACTGTCGAAGACCGCCAGGATCGCGGTCATTGGGCGGCAGGCGAAGGAGCCTCGCTTCCAGGGCGGCGGAAGCTCCCAGATCACGCCCCCGCAGGTGGATTGCCCCCTGGATGAACTGGCCAGACTGGCTCCCTCGGCCATCCTCTCGTACACAGAAGGCTACCCGGCCGACGACAGCGAGCAACCAAAGATGATCGAAGAGGCGGTCAAGGTTGCGCAGGAGGCTGACGTTGCGCTGCTCTTCGTCGCAATGCCCGACTACGAGGAGACCGAGGGACGGGATCGCAAGGACTTGAACCTGTCATTGCACCAAATCCAGCTGATCCGCGCGGTCTCCGCCGCACAGCCCAGGAACGCGGTGGTGCTGTCGAGCGCGTCGGCGGTCGCGATGCGCGACTGGATCGACGGTACGGCCGCCGTCCTGGAAACCTGGCTGGCGGGCCAGGCGTCCGGCGGGGCCGTCGCTGATGTCCTATTCGGCGAGGCGAACCCGTCTGGGAAGCTGCCGGAGACCTTCCCACTTCGCCTCGAGGATACGCCCTCGTTCCTCGATTTCCCGGGCGACCTGGAGAGCGTCAGATACGCGGAAGGGGTGTTTGTCGGTTACCGATGGTACGAGACGCGTCGGATGCCGGTTCTCTTCCCATTCGGCCATGGGCTGTCGTATACGACCTTTGAGTACGGACTGCCCTCGCTCTCATCGTCGAACATACGACCGGATGACGGTCTGACAGTCAGTGTTGAGGTGACGAATACCGGACAGCGGGCCGGCAGCGAGGTCGTCCAGGTTTATGTGCGCGACTGCCAGGCCTGCGTGCGGCGGCCTGTCAAGGAACTCCGTGGTTTCGCGAAAGTACGCCTCGAGGCGGAAGAAACCAGAACGGTGCAGATCTCGCTCGATGCGCGAGCCTTCCAGTTCTGGCATGCCGGGCTCCGCCGCTGGGTGGCCGAACCAGGCGAATTCGAGATTCTCGTGGGATCTTCCTCTTCCGACATCCGAGGATCTGCAACCGTCGAACTGACTGGCGACCCTCTGCCAACCGGCCTGTCGACAATGTCGCCGCTGGAGGATTGGCTGCAACATCCGGTCGGGCGCCAGCGAGCCGCCCGACTGCTCCGGGAAATGAGCTCCATCCTCCGGGGACAACTCGGGGGCGAAGACACGGTCGCCGATCTTGGCGAGCCGACCTTCAGCTACTACTTCCTGTCAATGCCGATCCGCGACGTCGTCGAGTTCGCGATCTCCATGAATGGGGGCCCGCTCCAGTCTCCCGAAGAGCTGGATCCACCGGACGGATAGCTCAGGAGAGCGACTCGGCCTCGGGCACCTCAGCCGCCACCTTCCGGCGATATTCCATCGGCGTAAGGCCATACTGACGCTTGAAGCATCTATAGAAGTGGCTGATGTCGGCGTAACCCACGCGCTCGACAATCGCCTGGATCGAAAGTCCCCCATTAGTCAACAGCGCGGCGGCTTCGCGCATGCGCATCCCGCGCACTATCTCGCTGAACGTGCGGCCCGTGTAGCTCTGGATAAGCCGACTGAGCTGCGGTTCAGTGTAGCTGAACCGCTCGGCCGCCTCTTTGAGCGTCACGGTTGCGTAATTCACCTGAACAAAACGCAGCGCCAGAACGATGCGATCGTCTCGGCCGCGTCCCGCTGGGTTGATGACCGTGACGTCTGACTCGTGTGCCCTGATGAGAGCCGTGCAGAACATCGTCACGAGCAGATGGAGCATTCGGCTTCGATACCTATTCTGCTCGTTCGATTCGTGGTACAGGTCCTCGACCAGCCCTCGTAGGTAGTCGTCACCCCCTGTACGGAAGAACAGATACGGCGCGGATCGGCCGGGATGGTATATGAGCTGCGTGAAGAAATGGGATAGTACGTCGTCGTCGGTGAGAAGCTGCAAGAACGCAGTGTCGAACGTTGATCGCTTCACCAGGATGTTGATCAACAGGCTGCTGTCATCGAAGACCGCGACCGCGTGCGGCGTACCGGGCGCCACAATGCCAACGTCCCCGGCCGTCATGTCAACGACCGAACCTGCAGCGAAATGTCTGCAGCTTCCCTCGTAGATGTACATGAGCTCGATGAAGTCATGGGCGTGGACGAAGACCGGCATGTACCGGTTGTGCGCGACGACGGCGACGTCGGCGGTCTGGGCTAGATACCAACCGTCAGGCATGCTGGCGGTGCCGACAGCGAGGCGAAGGTCGGGATGGGGCGGGCTCTGCTCAAAGTAGGCGGCTTCCAGAACATTCGCGACCTCAGCCATTGAGTGTGGAGTTTCTGCCCACTCGGTATCCCGCGAGGAGTGGTAGTCCTTCAGAAACTGCTCGGCGCGTGACAGTTTGCTGAGGTGAGTGTGAATGTCCGAGTCACTCATTGTCCGACCCCCTGCCTCTGTGGACTTGCGAGGAGGGCCGACGTCGTTCGGTCCGGGTCTTTGATCGACAAGCATCACGACCCTCCGCGGTCAGCTGTCGCCTAGGAGGTTAACTGTCCAGAGAAGAAGCCACAAGAAGGCCAGAAGAATTGGCGGCCGTGTGTCGCTCGCCGACGCTTCTTAACCCGACCCATCGCGACACTGACCGTCCCGGGGGTTGCCGGCCATGCGAACCTTCAGACCCTTTGAGCACGACCTCAGCTGCGATCGTGGCGGTGCACGGGCCTCAACTTAGCCGCCCGGAGCCCAATGCCGAAGCCGTCCCCGGCGGCAATCGCGTCGAATTGCAATAGATGCCAGGGGTGATCGGCGCGGTCGAGCCTGTAGCCCCCACCGCCCCAGCCGGTCACATTCCCGTCCGCGTCCAGCGCGAGGCCGTGGAACGCCCCGGCCGACACCGCAGTCACCTGGTTCAGCCCGACCGGCAGGTCCAGTTGGCCATACCTGTTGTCGCCCCAGGCGACGACGGTACCGTCCTCGCGGAGTGCCAGGCAGAAGTCACGGCCGGCCGATACGGACTTCACCCCACGGAGCCCGGGAGGGACGTTGCACTGGCCATACCTGTTGTCGCCCCAGGCGACGACGGTACCGTCTCGTCGGAGTGCGACCGCATGGTAGGCACCCGCTGCAACGCTGATCAGTCCTCGTGGTTCGGATGGGACGTTGGTGACAATCGAAGTCTCGCCCCAGCACTCGAGCGTCCCGTTGTCACTCAATGCAAAGCCGGACCTGTAGCCGGCCGCGATGGCCGTTACGCGCGACCGGCTGGCGGGCACATGCGTCAAGCCGACAGAGTCGTCTCCCCATGACACGACGCTCCCGTCGACGCCGAGGGCGAGACTGAAGCCATCGCCGGCGGCGATTGCGACGACGCCCGACAACCCGGCCGGAACGTCAGTCTGGCCGAAGGAATCGTCTCCCCACGCGCCTACGCAGCCGTCCTCGTCCAGCGCAAGGGCGTGATCTCTGCCGGCCGCTATTGCCGCGATATTGCCAAGCCTGACCGGGTCGCCAGCCGTCCCTGCGGCCGCGTCGCCCCAGACGAAGACCCGTTCGGGCGCGGTCGGCCAAGGGCCGTCAGCATCCTTGGCGGCCGACCACACTGGCGAAGCGAAGCCCAGCAAGACCGCCACGTTCCCGACCAGGATGCTCGCCGTCAGGGCGCCCTCCCCCCAGTTCATGCCCGCCACGCTCACAGCCGCGCTGGCGAGCAGCTCGCCGTAGGCCAGTTGCAGCGCGGCGACACCCGTCAGGATCGCTGCGCCGGTTGCGGCCAGCTGCCATAGCCGGCGTTGAGGCTCGCCGGCCATAAGGGATGAGACACCGGCGCACGCCAGGAGGGCGAGGCATACCAGCTGTACCGAAAGGCCGGCGCCCGCAACGGTTTCGGGTAGACCCAGAAGGGTGAGGCCACCAGGCAGCTGGGCCGACCGGCTAGGCACCGCCTGGAACCACCTCGAGGCGATCGCGACAGTCGCCAGTGTGGCCAGGCCGACAGCCCTGGGAGCCACCCAGGTCAGCCACGCCGCCCTGCGCCTTCGTGTTCGCTCGAGCCCGAAGCAGACGAACACCGGGCCCAGGTACCCGGCGGCGATGGCGGCCGACACCATCAGTCCAAGGCCGTAGTCCATTCGATCGTCGAGCCCCGGATACCGGCCTGCAAGCGTCCAGACAAGGCCGGCGAAGGCCGGCAGAGTCGTCCATAGCAGCGCGCCGAGCAACACCAGCTTGGCGGAGCGCCATGCGTCCGGGCGCCAGATCAGGACTCCCGCAGGCAGGAGGGCGCCCGAGAGAACCACGCTCGTCTGGATGGCGGCGCCTGTCAGGTCTGAGGATCCCGAGTTGAATGAGAGATCCGCGAGTTTGGCCGCGGACGAAGCGCAGGCCAGCATTACAACCAGCCAGAGTGGCGCCGAGGCCCGAGCAATGAGGCGGGGTACGCGGCGCGTGGCTCGTCCGAGGCGCGGTGGCTCGGGGTAGACCCGCCCCTCATCCAGCCAATCCTCCACGATCTGACCGCTCAATGACGGACCCATCGTCAACCGCTCTCCAGCGTGGCGCAGCGTTGTCCGATGGATCCTCTCCAGGGTCACAGGCGCGGGGTCCGAGCGTTCCTCGATGTCGGTCCGGGTCACGTGGTGCAGGCCCCAGGACCAGGCCGCGAAGGGACCGCCCTCCCTCCTTTCAGCCTCTCGCCTGCGGAGCCGCATCTGCGTTTGCCAACCCTCGAAGCCAGGGGCCCTCACCGGCTGGATTGTGACATTCGTACGCCCTCCGAGGTCTGGCCTCGACTTTCTGATCCAAACCCGCCGAGGGTCGGATGCCCATCGAAACGGGGACCGTGGGGGCCCACAGGGCTTTAGGAGGGTATCCTCTCCAAGAACGAGCGCACCGCGTCCATGAACGCCGGGTAATCGTTATAGCGGATGAGGTGGCCTGCGCTGGGCACGTTGACCACGGTCACCCGGGGGTTCAGCTCCCGTACCGTGGCCGCGATCTGAGGGGTCACGAGGGCCCCAAGATCGGGGTTGCCAGTAAGGAGCAGCAGTGGCTGAGTGAGGTCAGCGATCGCCGACTGCCACTCGAATCCCGCCTGACCGACCTTGTCCACCACCCTGTCGATGATCCCCGGATCGAGCTGCTTCTTGGACTCGGCCCACAGCCGGACCATCTCATCTGACCAGCTGGGCTGCTCGCCGCGGATCTCGGCCATCAGCCCTTCGGTGGTCTTTCCATCAAGCTCCTTGGCCCACTGGGCGGGAGATGAACCCGGCCGATCCAACCACCAGGGCGGATCCTCCAGAACCAGGGCGCGGACGAGGCCAGGGTGACGCGTGCCAACCTCGAAGGCGACCATCGCGCCCATGGAGTGACCGCCCACAATCGGCCGCTCAAGGCCCAGTGTTCGGATAAGCGCCACCACGTCGGCCGCCATGTCAACCTGGTCGCCCGGTCGCGCCCGCGCCGACAGACCATGGCCGCGCATGTCCGGCATGACGATGTCGTATTCGGCTTCGAGATCACGCGCCGGGCGTGACCAGCACAGGCCCGAATCCGAGAAACCGTGAAGCAAGACCAGCGGCCGCTTGTCGCCATGGCCCGTGCGGTAATAGTGAAGTCGATCCACACCAACCAGCCGCAGACTGTCATCGTTCCAGCCAGAGACCATTCAGTGTCTCCTTACCTCTGCCCTGATCATCGGCGTGATCGTCCCCGCCGGTGTCGCGGCCCGGACGGCGGGGCCAGCGACAAATACCATAGACCGGCCGCCGCTCCCCCGTCCGCCGACCCATTCGAGAGCAGTCAAACTGCCAAGGCGATACATCGATGGAAACGACGGCAGCAGAGGCGACCAGAATCGTCTACGGCGTGAACGATTTCGAGCTCGATCTGGCGGGCAGGCGCATCAGGACGGTGTATACGGTCCTCGAGCAGGTCCTGAACATCCCCCGCGAGGCTCAAACGTTCGACGCGGCGCGCAAGCGCAGCCCGAGTGAACGGGCACTGCGCCCAGACGCGCTCGACGCCCTCGAGATGGCCAGCTTCGCGAGAGGCCACGATCTCGTGGGCCTGGTCCACCGCAGCGACCGGGGCGGCCAGTATCTGGCCAGAGCGACAGCGTGTACTTCGGCGCTGTTACTGAACGTCGACGGCCCGCAGTCGGCTACAGTTGGACGCTCTGGGAGCGTGGTGCTAACCTTCATCGCGTTCTCTAGGGGCTCGGTGGCCACTTTGACCCACGGTTCGTTAGGCTATACAGATCTGTAGAGCACCGTAGCCTAACAAACTAAGGCAATCGAGCGGGAGTAGCTCAGTCGGTAGAGCGTCAGCCTTCCAAGCTGAATGTCGCGGGTTCGAGACCCGTCTCCCGCTCCACTTCCCATTTCGTGCCTGGCGCGACACTCAGCCTTTCGGAGCGGACCGCGTCCGGGCTACCGAGGGCAGCTAGTGCCGAGGACGCGCCCGGTCAGCCAGCGGTCGGCGCACGGTCCGGGTGCGTGACCGCGACGACCACCAGGCCATCTATCCCAGCGAAATCGTCCGGATTGCACGTGTAGAGGGGTAGCCCGTTCGCCAGGGCAACTGCAGCGATCATCGCATCGTAAGCTCGAGCGTTTGTTTTCCGGCCTGAACGTCGAAGTGACGCCGCAACCTGGCCGAATGCTCGGGCCGCCTCGACATCGAACGGAAGGGGATCGAAGTCGGCCTCTGCCTGCTGGAGATGGGCAAGACGGGCGGCTCGTTCGGACTCGTCGGCCACCACGAGCGGCCCGACCGACAGCTCCGCAAGCGTGATCGTTGAGATCAGTGGCTGATCAGGAAGTGCGGTGGCGTCCCGAAGCCGGGGCAACAGGATCAGAGTGTTCGTGTCAAGCAACCCTGTCTTGACGTCGCTCACAGGCGCGGGTCGACGGTAGCGTCAATGTCACCGCGGAGCGCCGCGCCGTCCACCGCCGGCAGTCTCCGCCAGCGCGCCAATAGCATGGACGCGCTGGCTCCACGCGTGCGAACTGGCCGAAGCTCGGCCACCGGCTTGCCGCCTCGGGTAACGACCAGGCGCTCACCTGCAGCAACGCGATCGACCACATTGCCGCCATGGTTGCGCAGATCACGGATCGTCACTTCTGCCACGGGCGCATTGTATCACGCGTGATACGCGGCGGAAACCAAGAACACCCGAGGATTCACAGCGGTCCGCCGTTCCGACAACACGATCGGTGCCCCTGCCCTGGAACTCTCCCGGTGACCCGCCATCTCGGCGTTGAGGTTCTCGAAGCCGCTCTCCTGGAATTGGGAAGCCGGCTCTGCGGAAGGCGCGTCTGGGGACGTCAGACCTCGGGCACCTTCCGCTCCGGGGGCGTTCAGATCGTGAGGAGCCGGTCGAAGAACGACCGGTAATGCTGCAGGGCGATCCGGAGATCCTCCGTCGAGATGGTCTCGCCTTGAACCAGCTGCGGTTCGAGCTTCGCTCGCTTCTCGGCGAATGTCTTCGCGAGTTGCTTCATGACCTCCGCGACGAGGAGGTCGGCCTGCTCGACCGACCGTCCGGGCTCGTCGACGAAACTCGCCTGGATGTCCAGCCACCGAGTCCGGAAGGAATTGGCTGCGCCAGGCGCGAAGAGCAGGATGCTGCTCCTCCGCGTTGTTCGGCGCATGGCCGGTGGACTGATCCGACGCTTCTTGGGGGGCCGGGCGCTGGGGTTCGGGGTCTTGTTCGGTTCGAGCGTCGTCGGCTGGATCATTGGACTGCAACCGGGACGACGGACTCCGGAAGAGTCTCAACCGTCGGCGGCTCCTCGACCATCTCGCTGAACAACGCGTGTGAATTGAGAATGGCCTGGCGCAGGTCCTCGGTGTTGGCCTGGCCTTCTGCGTCGCGGAGCGAGATCTCGTGCGCGGCGCGGTAGTGGTCGAGGATAGCCGGATGATCCACCGAGACATCGGCGGAGCGCTGCTCGTAATCGCTCTCGGGGTAGCCACGAGCGGCCATGACTCGCCCGATCAACGCGTCGGCATCGTGAGCGGCGGCAGACGGATCGTCGACGAACGTGGCCTGCATGACCTGCCATTCGTCGTTGAAGCTCTTGCCTTCATCGGCCGCCAGGGGCCTGATGCTGAATCCCGTGACTCGTTTCTGACGGGCCGCGAGCTCGTTCTCAGCGATGCGAACGTCGCCCTTCTCCGCCACGGTCCGGTCGTATTCGGGCCCGAACCGCTGCCGGAGCTGCTGGCTCCGCTGCGCAGTCTCGTTCCGCTGTCGAGTTCGCTGGGTGGAGTACAAGCGCGCGGCCACGATCACGATCGCGACGATCCCGACCGCGGCGATAATCAACGCGGCAGTAGGCATGATGGAATTCCTCGTTCGGCTCCAGCCCGGGTTGCGTTTCATCGGGCCGTGGGGTCTTAAGTCGATACCAGTCTGGTATCTCGACGCCGCCTGATCGCTCACGCTAGTCCCAAGCCGGCGTCGGCGCGAGGATGAAAACCCACGCCGTCTGACGACTGGGTGCGTACTGGCCCTGGGCAGACTGCAACTACTACCGACTGACCGAGCTGGGTCGGGACCATCTCGTAGAGTTTCGAGCGTATTGGGCGTCCCTGACCTCGCTCATCGAAGGACTGGGTAGGTGACGGACGCCAGATGCGTTGAAGCCCGGCCGAAGCCGGGCTTCAAGTTGCGCGGGTAGGGGGAGGGGCTAGCTAGACGGCAGCAGCAGATGCCGGGAAGGCTTCGCGTACTCCGATAGGCCCGGCGTAGCTGGACGTGATCGCAGATGGCGAGAAGCCCTTGAAGGTGAGCCACAGGCCCAGGAACGCCTCCCAGACGATCTCCGGGAGCGTCGCGAGACTCTGCAATGGGGAGAATTGCGGGATTACTCCCAACAGCACGGCGATCCCAGAAGCGGCGAGCAGCGGCCCCCCGACGACGCCGAAGAGCGCCATGCGGCGTGACACCAGGCCGGAGTGGTACATCAGGTAGCCGAGGATCAGCCCGGTCCCGATGCCGTCGGTGAGGCCGGGGCCGAGTAAGAACGTCCAGTCATGGATCGAGTGGAGCGCCTTGCCAATCAGCACGAGCGAGCCCGCATCGGCGCTCGCCGCCCCCTGCCGCAACGTCACGATCGCAAGCAGGCTGAGCAGGCCGATGAGGATGAAGGTGCACTCGACGAGCCTGGCGGCGACGTAGCCCAGGGCGAGGCCTTCGTTCTGCCGCTTGAGCAGCGGGAACAGCACGACGGCGCAGCCGATGTTGGTGACGATGAGAAACAGCTCCAGGAACGCACCCAGGAACACGCGCGTGTCGGCGCCCGCGCCGGTGATGTAGTTGGGATCACTCAAGACAGGTCCGTAGGCGATGACGCCTCCAATCGACGTGATGAACGTGAGAATGAAGAGCACTCCCACGGCTAGCGCGATCTTTCTCGTTGAGTCCAACTTGGTCTCCTCCTTCTGTGTGGCGGATCAAACTCGGCTCGACGGACCTGGCTGCTGCCAGCCAGAACCCGGTGGGCGACGCCACTGCCCTGGTTAGTTGCGTTTCGAAACCTGTCCATCGGCCCGTTGCTGGTCTGCCTGCTGGGCGACACTCGCGATCAAGTCCCACCACGTGGTGGGACTCCCAGTGCTCCGCTGAGCGCGCGGACTCCTGGGCGGCCACCATCACTCGTCCAGGGCGAATGGAAGCTCACGTGGTCGACGGCGGAAAGGATCACTAGCGGATGGGGGACCTGTCCCCGGCCCGAAACCGTCTCCTCGCGGCGCTGCGTACCGCGGACCCAGCTGCCGAGGCGCAGTTGCGAGTTGGCCTCGAGTCGGTCGAGCTGAAGCTCCATGCCCGCGTGATGGCGCCGGACAAGCCGATCCGACACGTCTACTTTCCGGAGACCGGCGTCCTGTCTGTGATCCAGCAGATGCGCAACGGCTCGGCCGTGTCCGTCAACCTCGTCGGCAGTGACGGCATGGTAGGTCTCGCCGTCTACCTGGGCGGCGTTACCAATCCGATGGAGGTTATTTGCCAGGCGTCGGGAACGTTCCTGCGTATGCGTGCTGCCGAGTTCCGGGCCGAAGTCGCCCGAAGTCCGTCGCTGCTCACGGTCCTGCACGGGTACACCCAGGCCGTCTTGGAGATTCGCGCCCAGATCATCGGCTGCGAGCGCTTTCACGCCGTGGAGGCTCGGGCTGCTCGGTGGCTGCTCGAGATGGACGACCGCGCGCCCCAGGACGAGTTGACGATGACCCATGAATTCCTGGCATCCATGCTTGGGGTGCGCCGTCAGACCTTGTCGGCCGTGGCGTCTCACCTCTGCCAGCAAGGCTTGATCGTCTACCGCCGGGGCTTCATCGAGATCGTGGATCGGGACGGGCTCGAGGGCGCGGCGTGCGAGTGCTACGAAGTCATCCGAGATGAATCTGCTCGACTGGTTGGGCCGCCGCTTCCGCGGACGCGCAAAGCGCTGGCGGCCTTGGAGTCCCTCCGGGTACCCTCGACGGGGCGTGAGGCACCGCGTTCGCGAAGAGACCGAACACAATCCGGAGTCTCACGACGCGATAGCTGGACCCGAAATGCTCGCTCCTCCGAGAGAGGTGCCGCGGCGCATGTACCCTTGAGCCTTCCAAGCTGAATGTCGCGGGTTCGAGACCCGTCTCCGGCTCCACTTCACTTAGGACGCGCCCGGTCAGCCGGCGGCCGGCGCACCATCCGGGTGCGTGACCGCGATGACACCAGCCGCGGACGCAGAGGACGATATATGACCGCCGAACCAGTGATACACAGCGATATGGCGATTCCGGCACACATCGAGCACCGGATCCGATCGCACGACGGCCGGACCCTCGCAGTCGCGGAATGGGGTGACCCAAATGGCGTCCCCCTGTTTGCGCTCCACGGCACACCGGGTAGCCGAGTCGCGTTCTGGCAGGACCCAACGATCTACGCGCGGCACGGGCTGCGCCGCTTGACCCTGGATCGACCCGGCTACGGCGAGTCGACACGGCTGCCCGGCCGGATCGTGGGCGACATCGTTCCCGACATCGTAGCAATCGCCGACGCGCTCGGCATCGGTTCCTTCGCCGTGACGGGTGGGTCTGGTGGAGGCCCGCACGCCCTCGCTTGCGCCGCGTTGCTGCCGGATCGTGTCCTACGGTGCCTCGCCGATGTATGCGTCGCGCCATTCGACGCGGAGGGGCTTGACTGGCTGGCGGGCCAGACCAAGGGCAACGTTGCGGAGTTCGAGGCTGCGATGAGGGGAGAGGCCGAGATCCGCAAGATCGCCGAGTCGGAATCGGCAGCCATGCTCGCGCACTTCGACTCGGGGGATTCCGACTTCTTGGGCGGCGACTACGAGATGCCCGAAGCGGATCGCGAACTGATGGCGAGGTACGCACACCTGATTGCCATCCAGCTTCGCGCTGGTATGAGAAGCGGAGTTGACGGCTGGGTGGACGACGACATCGCACTGACGAAGCCGTGGGGCTTCGATGTCGCCGACATCAAGGTGCCGGTCCTGCTGACCTATGGCCGCACCGACACCCTGGTTCCGGCTGCTCACGGCGACTGGCTGGCCGCGAACATCGCGCATGTCCTCACTCGGGTCAACGAAGACGCAGGCCATCTGGGCGACGACGAGGACGTCGAGCGCGACACGGCCTGGCTCGCCGGCCGAGGATGACTGCGGCTGGTATCGGCGCAGCCCGAAGGGCCGAGCGGCGACATGATAACTGGACACGACATGCTCGCCTCGTGGGGAGTGGACCGAATAGGTCTGATAGCTCGTCCAAGACCGTCTGAGCGCGACCAGCGGGGGTGCAGCCAGGGAGGCCCGCCTCTCTACTCCTCGCGCAGCAGTCGACGTGCGGCTCCCTATCCAAGAGGTCGTCGGGTTGGCTTAGGCCGGATTCTCCGTCGCTGCACTACGAGCGCCGCCAGACCCAGCCCCCCCAAGGCGAGGCAGATCGGCAGTGCGAGCGGCCGCAGGGTCGAGTTGTCTCTCGGACCGTTGCCGACGGTACTGCTGGGCGGCGGTGTCGTCGAAGGCGACGCTGAAGGGACAGGCGACCCTGAAGTCGCAGGCGACGCTGAAGGGACAGGCGACCCTGAAGTCGAAGGCGACGCTGAAGGGACAGGCGACCCTGAAGTCGAAGGCGACGCAGAAGGGGCAGAAACCGGCGAGGTCAAGCACGTGGTGGTGATCGTGTTGGCGTCCAGGGTCACGGCGCCGGTCCTGGCCAGTGCTCGACCGTGGAGCACCACGCCGGTGGCAATCGTGATGGAAGCCTGAGCCATGATGGTCCCTACGAAGGTGGAGCCCGTTCCCAGAGTCGCCGAACTGCCGACCTGCCAGAAGACGTTACACGAGCTTGCTCCGTTGATGAGCTGCACCGTACTGGTCGATGCCGTGATGAGAGTGCTCGGCGCTTGGAAGACCCAGACGGAACTCGGGTCGTTCTGGGCGTCCAGTGTCAGGGTGCCCGTCAGATCCATAGAACTTGCCGAGTTGTACACGCCTGGGGCAAGGGTCAACCCACCGAGGGTCGCGTGGAGGGTCGGCGTCGGCAGTCCCGCGGCGACAAGATAGGCGGCGGTCAGGTCAACCTGGGCCTGCGCCGCGACGGCGTCCGCTGCGTGGATCGTTCCGCCGCTCACTGTTCCGGGCGGGAACCCAGTCACCGCGCTACCCGGGGAGACGCCAAGGTTCCCGGTCACAGAGGTTCCCCCGGTGTTCGTCACCGTCGAGGCCCCCAGGACCGCGAATGACGCGACCGTTCCAAGGTCGATTGGCGCTGGACCCGCGGCGTATGCCATTGGTGCGGCAGCGAGCAGGCCGATGGCTAGAGCTACCATGATGCCAGCCGAAAGCGGCAATCTGGCACCGCGAACCCGTGTCTTCATCGTCCCGCCTCTCTGGACGGCTCTGAACAGGACGCGCCTGCGAGAATACACCCACCCACGAACCACCCTCCTGGCCAACGTCCCGCAGGCCTGTCGGGGGTCGTCGCGATCGCGGCCGATCCTTTGTCCGATCGAACGAGCCTGCGGGGACGCGCCAGGATCTGGTGCGAGAGGGCTCATGCGGCGAGACGGACGTTGCCAGCGACCGGCTCTTCTGGGCGCTCGTGCCAGGGTGGGCCAGGATAGGACGCGAAGGCTCGGTCGGGTTGACGGCGCGAGGCGTGAGCCGGTGAGGGCCGCATGGCAGACGAACGAACGATCGGACAGTTCGCGGGCCCCGGCGATTTCCGGGCCTGGCTGGCAGCCAATCACGCCACCTCCAACGGCATATGGCTGAAGATCGCCAGGAAGGGCGTCGGCGTCTCCACCGTGACATACGACGATGCGCTCGAGCTCGCGCTGACCTTCGGCTGGATCGATGGGCAGAAGCGGCCCCAAGACGCGACCTTCTGGCTGCAGGGCTTTACTCGTCGGGGTGCCCGGAGCGTTTGGTCGAGGCGCAACTGCGAGAAAGCGCAGGCCCTGATCGATGCCGGCCTGATGGAGCCCAGCGGACTTGCCGAGGTAGACCGGGCCAAGGCGGATGGCCGATGGGCCAACTCATATGTCGGTCAACGAGACGCTCAGGAACCGCCGGACTTGATGGCCGCACTGGCCGCGAAACCGGCTGCGCTGCAATTCTACGGAACGCTCAACAGCGCGAATCGCTACGCGATCCTGTATCGGATCCAGGACGCCAAGCGCCCCGAAACCAGAGCGGCACGCATCGCGAGATTCACGGAGATGCTGGATCGCGGCGAGAAGATCTACCCGTAGCCCGCTCGAAAAGGTTGGCCTGGCTGTCGCGTGACACGATAGCCAGGCGAGGAAGTCGCGCCCTGCGCCCAGGGCGAAGTTGGTCAGCCGGCGGGAGACGTCCACGATTGGAGGGCGCGCATGTAGTGGGCTCTCTCGAACGCGGAGGAGTCCGACGCCGTGGCCTGGCTGGCACTGCCTCGCAGCTGTGCGACCGACTCGTACTCGCATTCGGTCATCCAGGCCCGCAGTTCGGTTTCGACGGTCTTGACGTGCTCCGGACCGTGGCGCAGCAGGGCTGAGGTCATCATGACCACGTCGGCGCCGACCAGCAGTTCTTTGGCGACGTCCGCGCCGGTATGAACACCGGAACTGGCGGCCAGGGACACGGCCCCGCCGAGTTGAGGCCGCAGGATCGCAATCCAGCGCAGCGGGAGTCGCAGGTCCGCCGAATTGCTGAGCTCGACCTTCGAGACCACTTCCAGTGACTCGAGGTCGAGATCCGGCTGGTAAAAGCGATTGAACAGGACCAGACCGTCCGCCCCGCGCTCGACCGCTCCGCGGGCAAAGTTGGCGAAGGCCGAGTAGTACGGGCTGAGCTTGACGGCCAGCGGGATCGTGGTCGCCGCCCGAACCGCTGCGATCAGGTCCAGGTCGGCTGCGTCCATCTCGGCAGCGCTCTTGGTCGGATCGGCCGCAACGCGATATAGATTGAGCTCGAGCGCGTCGGCGCCCGCGTCCTGAATGAGGGTCGCGTAGCGGACCCAGCCGCCGCTTGTCGCGGCGTTGAGACTTGCGATGACGGGTACCGAGGACTCGGCCTTGATCTTGGCCAGGCGAGCCAGGTAGCGTTCGCCGACGTTCGGGATGGCATCGACCGTCGGGAAGTACTCGAGCGCCTCGGCGAATTGCCCGGCGCCAGCCTCGAGCGAGCTATTCAGCCCGATCTCGTCGTTGATGATCTCTTCCTCGAACAGGGAGGGCAGGACGATGGCGCCCACGCCCGCTTCGTCGAGGAGGTGCGCCGTGTAGGGCTCGCCGGTCAAGGGTGATGCCGAGGCTACGATCGGTGACCGCAGCTCGAGACCCAGGTAGCTGGTGCGAATGTCTACGCTCACGCCTGCTCCTCCCCTGCGCTCGGCGCGCCCGCGGCCATCTGGACCGCGTCCGGCCCTGACTCGTCAATGTGCGGGACGCTCCGGTGAATGCCAGCCAGCTGCTCGTAGAAGCGCCGGCGTTCGTCTATGTCGGCCTGGGCGAGCGCCGCCAGTTCGGCCGCGCGCTCGGGGTTCGTGCGCTGGAGTATCGCGAAGCGCGTCTCCGTGGCCACGAAGTCCTTGACCGGTATCGATGGTGCGCTCGAATCCAGCTTGAAAGGCTGTCCGGCTTCGCTTTCGCTCGGCTGGTACCGGTAGAGCGGCCAGTAGCCGCTCTTCACGGCGTCCTTTTGGTGGGACATGGACTTGGTCATGTCGATTCCATGGGCGATGCATGTCGAGTAGGCGATGACGAGCGACGGCCCCGGCCAGGCGTCCGCTTCCAGGAGCGCCTTGGTCGCGTGCGCGTCGTTGGCCCCCATCGAGATCTGGGCGACGTAGACGTTGCCGTAGGATCGGGCGATGGCGCCGAGATCCTTCTTCCCGGTGGCCTTCCCGGAGGCCGCGAACTTGGCCACCGCGCCACGCGGGGTGGCCTTGGATGCCTGGCCACCCGTGTTCGAGTAGACCTCCGTATCGAGGACGAGGATGTTCACGTTTCGTCCCGAGCTGAGCACCTGGTCGAGACCGCCGAAGCCGATGTCGTAGGCCCAGCCATCGCCGCCCACGATCCAGACCCCCTTGCGGACCAGATCACCGGCCACGCCCAGCAGGTGCTTAGCGTCCATGCCGCTCACACCACCGATGCGCCCGAGCTTCTCACGCAACGTCGCCACTCGGGCGCGCTGAAGTTCGATCTCGGGTTCGGTCTCCTGAGGGCTGTCGAGCAGGTCCCTGACGAGTTTCTCGCCGATCTCGGGGGCAAGGCGCGTCAGCAACTGCCGGGCATGGTCATGTTGAGCGTCCAGACCGAGGCGCATGCCCAGGCCGAACTCGGCGTTGTCTTCGAAGAGCGAGTTGTTCCAGGCGGGCCCTCGGCCGGCGGCGTTCATCGTCCACGGCGTTGTCGGGAGATTGGCGCCGTAGATCGAAGTGCAGCCGGTGGCGTTGGCCACGATCATCCGATCGCCGAAGAGCTGGCTCACGAGGCGAAGGTAGGGCGTCTCCCCGCAGCCCGAACAGGCACCTGAGAACTCGAAGAGCGGCTCCAATACCTGGGATCCCTTGACCGTTTCGTGCGGGAGCAGGCTCCGGTCCAGCTGCGGGATCGAGAGGAAGAAGTCCCAACTCCGGCGCTCTACTTCGGCGTGGTCCTCGATCGGCTCCATGTTGATGGCCTTATGGCTCGAATCCGACTTGCTCTTGGCGGGGCAGACGTCCACGCAGACGCCGCAGCCGGTGCAGTCGTCGGGAGCGACCTGGATCGTGAGCAGGTGGTTCGTGAGTTCCCGCGACTTGAATTCCTTGGTCAGGAAGCCTGCCGGTGCGCTCGCGGCTGCCGCGGACGGGTAGACCTTCATGCGGATCGTCGCGTGCGGGCAGACCATGGCGCACTTGCCGCAGTCGATGCAGATCGAGGGATCCCAGACCGGGATCGACTGGGCGATGGCCCGCTTCTCGTACTTGGTGGTTCCCGTGGGGAACGTCCCGTCGACCGGGAAGGCGCTGACGGGCAGCCGGTCGCCGTCGCCGGCCATCAGCACGGCGGTCACTTGCTTAACGAAGTCCGGGGCGCTGTCGGGCACCGCGAACATGTGCGATTTGTTGCTCGAGGCCGCGCCGAGCTTGACGTGGCCGAGCCGCCCGATTGACATGTCGATCGCGGCGAAGTTGCGATCCACTACGGCCTGGCCGCGCTTGGCGTAGGTCTTCTCGGTGAACTTCTTGATGCGCGAGATGGCCTCGGCCGGGGGAAGCACGCCGGCCAGATGGAAGAAGCAGGGCTGCATCACTGTGTTGATGCGGTTGCCCATGCCGACTTCTTCTGCGACCGCGAAGGCATCGATGACCCACAGGTCGATGGCCTTGTCGATCATCTGCTGCTGGACGTTCTTGGGCAGCTGATCCCAGACCTCGTCGGGGCCGTACGGCGAGTTGAGCAGGAATGTCGCCCCATGCTTGGCGAACTCGACGATCTTGGTTCTCTCGAGCAGGCCGAACTGGTGGCAGGCGACAAAGTCCGCGCCGTCTACGAGATACGAGGACCTGATCGGCTCCGGACCGAAACGCAGGTGCGAGACGGTCACCGATCCGGATTTCTTGGAGTCGTAGACGAAGTAGCCCTGGGCGAACAGGTCCGTGCCTTCGCCGATGATCTTGACCGAGGACTTGTTCGCGCCCACGGTGCCGTCCGAGCCAAGACCGAAGAACATCGCCTGGACTTCGCCGGCGGGGCGGGCGTGGCGGAATTCGGCGTCGATCGGCAGGCTCAGGTGGGTAACGTCGTCGACGATGCCAACCGTGAAGTGCTTCTTGGGCTTCGCCGCGGCGAGCTCGTCGAAGATCGGCTTGATCATCGACGGCGTGACTTCCTTCGATGACAGGCCGTATCGCCCGCCGATGATCCGCGGCACCGTCGCGAAGGGCGGCGTGTCGCCGTCCATGCTCTCGGCGACGGCGGCGACGACTTCGAGGTAGAGCGGTTCGCCCACGGCGCCCGGCTCCTTGGTTCGATCGAGGACGGCGATCGCGCGCACCGTCGACGGCAGAGCGGCAATGAGCTCCTCGGTCGGGAACGGCTGGAAGAGCCGCACTTTGAGCACTCCGACCTTCTCGCCGGCCGCGACGAGAGCTTCGACCGTCTCCTCGACGGCGCCGGTCGCCGAGCCCATCACGACGACGACACGCTCCGCATCGGGCGCGCCCTGGTAGTCGACCAGCCCGTACCGCCGACCGGTTCGTTCGGCGAACTCGGCCATGACTTCCTTGACGATCCCCGGCAGCGCCAGGTAGTAGGGATTCGACGCCTCGCGGGCCTGGAAGAACGCGTCCGGGTTCTGCGCCGTGCCCCGAACCATCGGCGCGTCCGGCGTGAGGCCGCGGCCGCGGAACGCCAGGACGTCCTCATCGCGAATGAGGGCCCGCAGGTCGTCGTCTTCGAGCAGAACGATCTTGTTGACCTCGTGGGAAGTGCGGAACCCGTCGAAGAAGTGGAGGAAGGGGATTCGGGACCGGAGCGTGGCGGCGTGGGAGATCAGGGCGAAGTCGTGCGCCTCCTGAACCGAGCCGGCCGCCAGCATCGCCCAACCCGTTGCGCGGGCGTGCATGACGTCGCTGTGGTCGCCGAAGATCGAGAGGGCGTGGGTCGCGAGCGTGCGGGCCGCTACGTGTATGACCGCCGGCGTGAGCTCGCCGGCGATCTTGAACATGTTCGGGATCATCAGGAGGAGGCCCTGGGATGCCGTGAATGTCGTCGCCAGTGCGCCTTTCTGGAGGGCTCCGTGCATCGCGCCCGCGGCGCCGCCCTCGGACTGCATCTCGACCACGTCGGGAACCTTGCCCCACAGGTTCGGTCGATTCGCTGCCGCCCAATCGTCCGCGTGCTCCGCCATCGGCGAAGCGGGAGTGATCGGGAAGATCGAGATTACTTCGCTAACGGCGTAGGCGACTCTCGCGGCCGCCTCGTTCCCGTCAATGCATTCCCACCGCTGAGTCATAGCCGAGCCTCCTTGCTCTGTGCCGTCCTTGCGGCGGGACTCCACCCGACCGTGCCCCCAGGTGGAGGACTGACCTTCTCCACTTCGCGCCGTATCTGGAACAGCCGGAGTGCATCGGTGAGGCGAGCCTGGTGGATCAATGTCGCCGGGTCTCAATGCCCGTGACGAGAGAAGCACCTGCGCGCCGCCTCGAATGGTGAGCAGGTGCATGATCTCCAAGAAGTGCTCTATGGACTAGGGAATGCACCGTGTAGTCACCTTCCTGGCCCGCTCTTTCGTGGACGTTCAGGGCCGTCATCACCTGTCCCAGGGGCTGACCCACGCCTCGATTCATCTGCCAAGCGAGCTGGAGCTTGTGCCCGAAGCTGAATGTCGCGAGTCCGCGGGCTGACTAGTGCGGAATGCTCCGGCGCTGTAGTCGGGCTGCCGCAAGACCCAGCCCGCCGGACACCAGGCAAAGCAGCAAGGCGAGCCAGGGGAGGGAACCGTTGCCACCGGAGCCGTCACGGCGACTGCCGGTTGGCGGAGGGGTCGCGGTCTGGGCGGGTACGGCGGTCTCGCCCTCCACGACCTCAGACCCCGACGCGACGGGAGACGCCGTCTCGCCGCTGAGCGCCTCGGCAACCACGGTGTAGCTGACGACGATCATGGCGCCCAGGTCGCTATTGTCCAGGGCACTGCCGACGTTCACGCCCCAGGCCAATGCCGGATCCACGGTGACGGGAAGCTGCGCGCCTGTGAACGTGTACAGGAGCTGAGACGTCGTCCGCAGATACACCAGTGGGCCCGGGTTCGGGTCGATCGCGAACTTGTGGCCGGACACCTGGCCGGCCGATATGCCGGTGACGCTCATGTCGATCGAAACCGTGGCCGGCGTAATGGTTCCCGTGCTCTCGATCGTGAACTTGCACGCCGCACTATTCACGCCGGACGAGGTCAAGATCAGCATGGGCGGGCAGATGAGTGTTCGGCCGTCGAACGTTACGCCCGGCGCCGTCGAGGTGAGCCGCAGGCTCATCTGGCCGTCCGCGAGGATTTGCGAGACCTGCCCAGTGGAAGCGGGCGGCGTGCCGACTCCGGCCCCCATCAGAAGGACCGCGAGACCGACCAGGACGAGAGGCTTTGCGAGCTTTCCCACGAGGGCCCTACCTTCGAATGGATGATTGGCCGTTGGCGACATGGCTCGGCCGAACGGACACCCGAGGGCGGCCCGGCCGAGGTACCTGCCTGTGCTATGTGGGCCGGTCCGGCCGACTCCCAGGCTTGATCCCGGGAATTGGCCGGCCGGACGCGAGCCTGGTCGCACCTCGACGCGACCTGGCAACACGAGAAGGGATCCCCAGCCCGATGTGCGGATTACCTTGGGCTGGGGCCCCAACTACTTGCCGGCTGGCCCGGAGGACTTGGCGACGATTACGGCGCCGAGGTGATCGTTGTGCTGAGTGCGGCGCCGGTGCTGGTTATACCGACCCACACGGCCACCTGGGTGGTGGGAGAGACGCCTTCGGTGCAGCCGGTGGTGGCGAGCGTCGTGAGGCTGTAGTTCCCATAGGCGCCATTGCAGGTCATCGCGTACGTCGAGGACCCGGTGACAGCCAGGGTGCCGGCCACGCTCGTTGGGCCGAGGCCGTAGGTGTCGGGAATGATGCTGGACAGACTGTTGCCAGTCCAGCCGAAGAAGGAGGCGTCATTGTCGACATCGAAGTACACGTTCGTCCCGAACTGGGACCCGGTACCGGTGACGGTGTACCCGCTCGACGCCAGAGACGCGATCGTGCCGAGGGGCACGTAGAACCCGTTGTCGGAATATGGGCCTCCGCCCGTAATGGCGAGGTTGACGCTGCCGCTGCTGATGGTTTGGGTGGCTGTACCGCCGCCAGTCACGACGGTCGACGCGATCGGCGAAGTCGACCGGACCCACGTCCCTGCAGCGAACTGGGCGCCGCCGTTGTTGACGGCGTAGTACGCGACGTCAAACGCGGGGGTGGGCGGGACCTCGTTGCAGCTCACGGTCCACGTGACCGTGCCGGTCTGACCGAGGTTGCTGTTGTCGAGTTCAGTCCACTGGATGCCCGTGTTGTAGACGTGGGTTGCACCCGCGGCCAGGGGCACGGCGGCGAAAGGTTGATTCATGATCGACCACGGGGCACTCACGGGGCTCGCCGAGACCGTGAGTACTGCGTCGATGGAGCCGGTGTTCTGCACGGAGAAGGAGAACGGAGCGCTCCCCGCCGCGGAACTGTTGATGGTAGGAGCCGTGTACGTCACGGACTTCCCGTCGCCCGCGATTAGGCCGTCGCTCGGCTGGACGACCAGGCACTGGAATGTGCCGACGCTGATGTTCTCATTCGCCGTGACCGAATCGGAGAAGCTGGCCATGACGCCGTTACCGATCAGGCCGACAGTGAGGGCAAAGCCCGCAAAGAGTCCTGCGATCTTCCGTAGAGACATTTCCATCTCCTGTCGATTGCCCGGTGCGCGGCGACGCGCGTGACCACGTCTCGTCGTTGCCATCGAGTCGCCGCCCGCTTCCTTGCCCGTCGCCGGTGATCGCCGGTGTCCCGGGCAGCGAAGCCACCCGGGCACCTGGCGATTGAACTGTCGAAGTCAGCCGACCGTTACCGGCCGACCTTGAGCCAGCCGCGGCCAAACCGGGCGAGGCTCTTGGTGAGGCCTAGTAGCCAGCCGTTATCTTGACGGCGGGCATGTAGCCGACGAAGTCGTCGCTCGGTCCGGTCGGCATGGTGGCCACGGCAGCGTTGCCAATCATGGTCAACGTGCCGCGCACGCCCACGTAGCTGTGCGTGTCGTCTGGAAGCCAGGTGCCGACGACCGCCTGCGTGGCGGTGCCCTCGCCCGGATAGGTGGCGATGTTCAACGAGTCGGCGGGGCCGCTCGTGCCGCCAAGAGGCGGATATCCGGAGGACAGAGTCTGGTACGTGATCCCGAAGATCGCGGTATCAGGCAGCGTCTCGCCGGCGAAGGTGAAGGTGATGGCCACTGCAAGGCCGTGAGAGGACCCGTTCCAAGTCGTTAGGTCGCCGCCGGCGACGCTGGACGGCCGGTAGGGGATGACGAAGGGCTGGGTCTTGCTGGTGATCAGAGAGCCGACGGTGTTGCCGGCGGCGACGTTGTACACATTGAACGTGATCGGCACGCTGTAGGTCGCGCCGGGCGTCGTAACGCAGGCGCCAGTCGTGCCGAAGGGCACGTTCCAGGCACCGGACTCGCACGCCCAACTGCTCATGATCACGGTCGCCGTGGATAGCTTCCGCGGCCCTGCTGCGAAGGTAACCCCCCCGCCCCACTCATTGAATGAGTACGCCTGCGCGCCGTAGCTCGGGAGGTTCAACGGCAGCACGGTCGGCGTGTTGTCGAAGATGGCGGTCGGGCCGTTCTCGTTGCAGCTCACGGTCCACGTGACCGTGCCGGTCTGACCGAGGTTGCTGTTGTCGAGTTCAGTCCACTGGATGCCCGTGTTGTAGACGTGGGTTGCACCCGCGGCCAGGGGCACGGCGGCGAAAGGTTGATTCATGATCGACCACGGGGCACTCACGGGGCTCGCCGAGACCGTGAGTACTGCGTCGATGGAGCCGGTGTTCTGCACGGAGAAGGAGAACGGAGCGCTCCCCGCCGCGGAACTGTTGATGGTAGGAGCCGTGTACGTCACGGACTTCCCGTCGCCCGCGATTAGGCCGTCGCTCGGCTGGACGACCAGGCACTGGAATGTGCCGACGCTGATGTTCTCATTCGCCGTGACCGAATCGGAGAAGCTGGCCATGACGCCGTTACCGATCAGGCCGACAGTGAGGGCAAAGCCCGCAAAGAGTCCTGCGATCTTCCGTAGAGACATAGTTCCCCCTTGTTGAGGCACCTGAGAGTCATGATTGCGTTTGAAGATCAGGTTGACGGCCCGACCGAGCCGGGGTTCTCCTACCCCTCACCTCCTTCCAGAGCTCGATCAGGATCGCAAGGCCAACCAGCAGACCGGCGACGATGAACGCCGGACCCTGCAGTTGGCTCAACCAGCCAATGAACGGCACGACCGCGACCATCCGGTAGGCCCTCGTGCCGGCGAGCGTGACCTGCCACGGGTCTTCGACCGAGTTGGCATCGCCTCGGGTTTTGATCACACCGTTCTCCAACGACACGATCCGATGGATGACGGCCTGGGTATGGCCCGGCGGGAAGAACACGATGACGTCACCCACCTTCAGGGACCCAACCGGCACGCCCTCGGTGACGGCCATGTCGCCTGGCGAAAAGGTCGGGCGCATCGAGCCGCTCGTCACCGTCTGGAAGTGCAGGTTGGCGACGAACACCAGGACGCCGATTCCGACCGCAGCCGCTCCGAGCGCGACGATCAGCGCTGTCAGCAGGTGGTCGAGGATCGATGCCATCGGTCGAGCCTTCACGGCCGGTGGATCGGGTGCGTAGGGGAAGGCTTCTGTGAAGGCGATGTCGTGCCGCTCGGGCCAGGCACATGCCAGCGCCCCCATCTGGTCATAGCACTCGGGCCCGTGCGCGCCGAAGTCCGTGGTCGGAGAGGCGGATTCGCCGTCGGGCGGCAGAGCGGTGGATGGGATCATCGCGTCTTGCTACCCTGCCTGCGGCGCATCGGTCGGCGGGTCGGTCGGCGCATCCGTCGGCGCCGGCGTGGGCGCGGCTGTCGGCGCCGGCGTGGGCGCATCGGTCGGCGCCGGCGTGGGCGCGGCTGTCGGGGTGGCCGTCGGCGCGGCTGTCGGGGTGGCCGTCGGCGCGGCTGTCGGGGTGGCTGTCGGTGCCGGCGTGGGCGCGGCTGTCGGGGTGGCCGTCGGCGTGGCCGTCGACTTGGTTGTCGGTGTGGGTGTCGGCGCCGAGGTGGGTGCAGGGGCGGGTGTGCCAGCCGGCACGGTGGGCCTGGGCTCCGGCGTCCGAGTCGATCCCGGGGCGAGCGTTCGGCCTGGGGCCGGCGTGACTGCCGCCGTGGGCTCATTCGTGACCAGGTTGGTCGGCGCCGTTGTTGGGGCAGCGCCGGATTGAATCGGCGGGAAGGCCACATCGACGTGCAAGCCGCCGGATAGTTGCTGCTGCGCGAAAGAAGCCGACGCGCTACCGAACGAGCCCCCCACGACAAGGACGGATACGGCCAGAAGGGTGAGGCGATGGCGCCGCCTGAGCGCGGCTGGGCCGCCCGACGCCGCGGACTCGATGGTGCTTCCCGCGCCGGTCGCCGGTGTCCGGCGGGCCAGGGTCAACAACTCGCCGACGACGACCGTTGCGCCGGCCCCGACCAGCAGCAGGAAGACGAGTACGGGCTGATTCAGTGCATCCATTGGCGGTCCGAACACTCGATGCAATTCCCCCATTGCTCGAACGCGGATGAGTCGGCATCGCCCGACTCTCAGGGCCGGCCCGACGGGCGCGTCTGGTCGAGATGACACCAAGTCGAGCGCCTCGCCGGCCCGACGCCTGATGGACCAACCCCTGGTCTTCCACCGGCGGCAGTCTCAGTCCGCCGGCTTCTCCGAGCCCGACTCGATTGAGCCGATGAACGGATTGACGTCACACAAACGTACTAGGCCATTTGGCATATGGGGAGAGCCATTTGGACTACAGGTGGTCTAGTACCGCCAACGTTCGAGGCTCGATCGCCATCTCCGGTGTCCGCCCGCACCACGGCCGCTGAGCTGAACGTCGCGGGTCCGAGACCCGACTGTCGGGCGGCCTGTTCGCCTCACGGTAGGCAGCCCCCGCATCTACCTCACGCCGCGAGGCCGGCGGCGAGGGCGAGCGCGGTGTGAGCCCGGTTCAGGATGTAGAGGTGGTAGCCCGGCGCTCCGTGGGCCAGGAGGTCGCGGATCTGGTCGAGCGCCCAATCGATGCCCGCGGCTTCGATGCCCGCAGGTTGGTCCCCCGCGGCTTCGATGTGCCTGATCAGCCCGTCGGGCAGCGAGGCGCCGCACATGGCCGTGATCCGCGTGATCTGTTTGAGGGAAAGTACCGGCATGATGCCCGGGACGATGGGTACGCCGATCCCCGCGGCGAGGCATCGATCCACGAAGTCGTAGTAGGCCCGGTTCTCGAAGAACAGCTGCGTCGTGATGAACGATGCCCCCGCGTCGACCTTGCGCTTCAGGTTGGTGAGATCGGCGTCGAACGACGGCGCTTCCGGGTGTTTCTCCGGATAGCCGGCCACGCCCAGGCAGAGGTCGGGGTGGAGCTCCTTCAACAGGGCGACGACGTCGCTGGCGAAGCGCAGGTCGTCGTTTAGTGAGGCGGCCGCCGACATGCCGCTGGGAACGTCCCCTCGCAGGGCCATGATGTTGCGGATACCCCTCTCGTAGTGCGCCTGGGCGACGGCCGCGACCTCAACCCGGGTGTGGCTCACGGCCGTCAGGTGCGGCATGACGGTGAAGCCGAACTCGTCCCTGAGAAGGGCGGACACGTCGGCGGTCCGTTGGTGTGTGCTGCCTCCCGCACCGTAAGTCACCGATACGAAGTCGGGTTCGATCCGGCGGAGTGCCAGGGCCGTCTGGCGCAGCGCCTCGACGCCCGCGTCGTCCTTGGGCGGGAAGAACTCGAGCGAGCGGAGCGGGCGCCCCTGCGAGAACAGCTCGGATATGGGCCGGTCGGCGTGGCGTAAGGTCTCCATGGGCACGGCGCCGATGATACGTCCCTTGCCAGGCCGCCGAGCGCCGGCCGCTGGCAGCCCGGCGGCACGACTTCCGTGTTGCGTTTCGACGCTTGTGCGAGCACGATGAGCCCGCCCGGTCGGGCTTGCCGGGCGTGGGTCCGGGCATGAGCCAGGAGGCGGTCGATGACTCGGGTCGTGGGTCTTGCGGCAGACCGGATCGCGCCTTGGCGCGGTGCCGACTGGAGGGTTGAGATCGGGGAGGGGTTCCTCCTGGTTCTTGGCGGCCTCTACTTCCTTGTCGACGGCGAACGGGCCGAGTCCATTCTCGGGGTGATCGTCTCGGTGGCTCTTATCGTCGACGGATGCCGCCAGTGGTACCTCGGCTTTCGTCGCCTCGACCGTGGCCGTGGACGCGATCTGACTCTGATCCGCGGCTCAGTAGGTATCGTCGTGGGAGCGCTGGTGATCGGGCTCTCCACCTTCCAGCAGATAACCGTGGTGGGCATCAGGATCGCGCTGGGCTTGGGTGGTTTCGCCTACGGCCTCCTGGGTCTTCTGGTCGCCGGCCCCTCGATCCGCCGGCGCCGGGCCGGCTGGACCTCGACCGGATTCGACGTCCTCCTCGTGACCCTCGGGCTGCTGCTCCTATACCGCGTCGCGACTGCCGACTCGATCTCGCTCCTTCTCGGGGCGATCGGCTGGCTTGTCGTCTGCTCGGGTGTGGCGTTCGTGGTGCTGGGGATCGTCCGACGCCCCAGGCCGGCACCGGAGCCGGCCGCCGACGAAAGCCGCCAGTAACCTACGGCCGCCTGCTGCGCTAACCCCTGAGGCTACGACCGGCATCGTCGAAGGCTGTCGCCCGCCCCGGAGGCTCGAATCGGCGGCCCCCCGAAGAGCCTCTCCGGGGGGCCAGTGGTGAACGCCGGGCGGCCGGGGATCGAGGTCTACCTGGCCTGGAGCTACCGGGCCCGGAGCCGGGATGCGACCTACCGAACCGTGATCGACAGTCGGTACGTCCACTCGCCCTCGGTGCCGCCGGCCCAGGGCTGGCTGTAACGGACGGAAACGGTCGTAGTGCCGGCCGCGACCGCACGGAACGTCAGGACCTCACCGCCCGCCGCCCCCACGACCGGCAGCGTCGCGCCGCCCGGAGCCTGATACGAGCGTTCGACCAGCCGGACGACGCTCGTGTCGCCGAGCTGCGGATCCGCCCAGGCAAAGCCGGTCGTGGGGTTCGAGCAGAGCACGACGCTGACGTCGCTGCCCGCCGCGAACTCGCCGGTCTGCTCGACCGTTTTGGTGGCCTGGAACTTGTCGCACGTCGCGCCGAGGGGCTCGGCAGCCAGAGTCGAGGAGCAGCCGGCGAGAACCGATGCGCACAAGAACGTTGCCAGAAGAGATCGGAGTGCCATTTGTGTTGTGTCGCCTCCCAAGGGGGCGGCCGGGACCGAATAGCGGTCGGGACGCGCCGACCACCGGGTTGATGGATGTTGCTGGAGCACAGACGATCAGCCCCCCTCGCCGGTTCCCGGGTAAGCCCGTGCTCACACTGGGGCCTCGCGCCAGGCGCTACAGGAGCGTCGTCGCGCGCCGACCTCGATCGCTTCTGTTGCCAGCGGTAGTCCCATCCGCCGACATCGAATCCGCAACCGAGGCCGCCCCGCCACGCTCGCGGGCGATACTTGGGGGAGTAGCGGGCGCCCCCGCATTGGCGTGAAGTCGATCTCCCGAAATGGGACAGCGCCTCCGGCGAACCACGTTCGCTTCAATGCACGGAGGGGATCATGACCGGACCTATGCAAGCGGGATTCGCATCCGGCCCGTTGCTGCTCGCCGACATCTCCGGCTACACCGGCTTTCTCCAGACTGTGGCCGAAGCTCACCGCGACGACGCTTTCGCGGGCGGACGGGTACCGGATGCCTACAGTCTG
This sequence comes from uncultured Chloroflexia bacterium, assembly GCA_963789725.1. GTDB lineage: Bacteria > Chloroflexota > Limnocylindria > Limnocylindrales > CSP1-4 > Fen-1039. The sequence continues at coordinate 1,390,630 of CAWBLU010000003.1, read as the reverse complement.
ATGTCCTCCCTCCTCGACGGCATCATCGAGCGCATCATCCCGCCCTTCACGCTCTCCAAGGTCGAAGGCGACGCCGTCTTCGCGTTTGCCCGCGAAGACCACGACGTCCCGAAGGGCGCGGCTCTCCTCGACTGCTTGTCGGCGTGCTATGAGTCGTTCCGCGATCGGCTCGGCGGAGCCAAAGAGGTCTGGACGTGCAGTTGCGATGCCTGCTCACGGGTTGGCGGGCTCGAACTCAAGTTCGTGCTCCACGCCGGGAGCTACGTCGTCCAATCGATCGGGGGTGGCGTTGAACTGGCCGGCCCGGAGGTCGTGATCGCGCACCGGCTGCTCAAGAACCACGCCGCCCAGCTGATCGGTCAGTCGGCTTATGCCCTCATCACGGAAGCCGCGGCGTCGCGCCTGGCCGTCCCGGACGATGGCGGGCGTGGACTGACCGAGACTTACGAGCACTACCCTCCGATCGCGGCAAGGGTCTACGAACTCCCGCGGTAGCGGCCGACGATACGACGCGAGAATCGACGAGACCGCCGGTTGCCCGACGGTCTCGACTAGCGCGGCATTGTCCGGCCATCGTCGACGGGGCCGGCAATCGGATCCGAGACCGCGTGCTCGCTTCGGGCCAGGAAGATGAACGGCAGCGCCAGGGCCTCGATTCCCGCGGCGACGACATACGAGGCCGGATAGCCGTACAGGTCCGCGGTCCGGCCGAGGATCGGAGGCGCGACGATGCCGCCGGTCGAGCCGACCAGGGAATCGAACGACAGCACCGTGGCCCTCTCCTCGGATGGAATCAGGCCGTTCATGAAGGCCTGCCGGAAGGGCATCAACAGCGCGAACACGAGGGATTGGACGGCCACGAGAATCAGGGCCAGGACGAAGTTGCTCGTCAGGCCGATCAAGGCCAGCGTGACGACTCCGATCGCGCCGCCCAGGATGAGCGCGTCGGTCCGCCTGACGAACAGCTTCCGAACCTTCGGCACGACCAGGCCGCCGATTATCTGCGCCCCGGCGATCATGGCCGCGGCCAGCCCGGCGATGCCGTAGGCGCTCTTGTCGCCGTACAGCTGGAGGAGATACGGCTGGAGCGCATAGAAGGTATAGAAGCCCACGCCGGCGCTGAACGGGGCCGCAAACATCAGCCAGCGGACGGGCCGGTTACGCAGGCCTCCGTCGATCGAGCCGCGCAGGACGGTCCGGATGTCGGCGGCGACGCTCGCTCCACGTCGCGGCGCGAAGCCTATGTCGTGCATGAACACGAACGCGACCACGAGCGTCACGCCGAGCATCGCCGCCCGGGCGACATACGGCACTCCGAGGTTCGTCGCCTGGGCAATGACTCCACCACTCACCGACCCGACCAGCATGGCCACGCCGCTGACGCTCTGCGCCCGGCCGAAGACCGACTCGAGTTCGCCAGTGAAGCCGGTGGCCTTGAGGGCGTCGACCAGCCACGCCTCCGTCGCGCCCGAGAAGAACGTGAAGCCGAGGCCCAGGAGGATCGAGGCGACGGCCCAGCCCCACAGCGCGGCGTGGATCTGCCACATCAATAGATACAGGAGCGTGGACAGCAGCAGCGTGGCCGCGCCCAGCAGGAACGAAAGCTGGCGGCCTCGCGTGTCGGCGACCACTCCCGTCGGTACCTCGAAGGCGACCTGGCCGGCAGAGAAGAAGGCATTGGCGGCGAATGCCTCGGCGTTGTTGAGCCCAGCGTCCAGCAGGAACAGGGTGTTGATGCCCCAGATGAACGAGGCGGCCAGCGTCGTCAGAAGCGTCAGGACCAGGTAGGTGCGCTCGACCGAGCGGGCGGCGCTGGGATCACGGGTTCCCGTGGATATTGTGCCGCGGTCGGCTGGATCGCTCACGCGCGGATGGTCTCAGAAGCGCGGCGATGTCAATCGCGGCGCCCGGCGCTGGCTCGTCATGCGGTCCCGCCGGCTCGGGCGCGAATCTCAGCGGCGCTCGAACGCGACGCCGCGCATCGCGACCACGTAGCCCACGCAGGCGATGAAGGCCGTCCCGGCCGCGACGGCCAGGCCGGCGACGAAGGGCTCGGGCGTCGGAGCGCGGGCCGCTATGAGCTCCGACAGATGCGGCTGATCGGCGACGACGATCGCGATGCCGACTGCGCCCGCGATTACTGCCGCGGCGCCGACGACGGTCACGAGCGCGCCGATCCGACCGCCGGCACCCCAGCCCCAGGTCCTCCGGGGCATCCACCCGCGGCCCAGGACCAGGAAGCCGGCGACCAGCGAGGCCCACGCGAGCGCGATCAGGACCGCACCGACGACATCGGCCAGGCGATGCCAGCCGGCCACGATCGTGCTGACCCCGACCGCAGCCGTCATGGTCGCGCCCCCGATCGCCGTGAGCGTCCTCAGACGGCGAGGCGCGACCAGGATCGCCGCCAGCGCGGTCGAAGCGGCGAGCGTAACCGTCCCGCTTGGGAAGCTGTTCCCCACCGCGTAGGCCGACACCCCCAGAAGATCCGGACGCTCGAGCGTGCCCTTCAGGGCGTAACTCGTGAGGTTGGCGCCGGCGAGGATCAGCAAGGTTGCCCCGGCCAGCCCGATGCCGCCGCGGACGATCGCGAAGGCAGCCAGCCCCAGGGCGGCGATCGCCGCAGACGTGAGGCCGGTGACGGCCAGGGTGTCGGTCGCAGCCTCGAGAATTCCGAGGTCGGCCGTCGCTCGACCGTACAGGATGGCGTCGGCGAGTTGCTGGCCGGCCAGCGTCTGGGTCGTGCTAAACCACGCCACGAGGGCGAGGACGGTTGAACCCAGACCAAGCAAAGCCAGCCTCACCGCGCTCTGGCGCGGGGTGACCAGAGGGGTGCGCGTCCCCGTGAACCGTGGTCGATGGAGTCGCATGGCCAGGCGGTTGCTCATGGGACGGCGCCGATCGTCCGGGCCCGCTCCGTCGGCGGCGTCGAGCGACGCGTCGACCGAGCACGTACGGCTCGGTCACGCCCCGTGGCAGAAGTCATACCCAAGATCGCGCCTTCCTGGACGTCGAATGAGGTCGCGTCCCGAGCCCTCCCGGCATTGACGCATAGTAGCCATACGAGGAGGGCCGCGGACGGCCCGCGGGCGACGCTGGCTCCAGCCGAGCCGAAATGAGGTCAGCGAGTCGCCGGGAAGTCGACACCCGTTGCCGGAATACCGTCGAGGCCATGGCGTCGTACGCCGGCACACCGGCGTCGGCGAACAATCCGGTTGGACCACGAGATCGCGCCCAAGACGAGGCCACACGGGAACTCGGACCGCGGCGCGTGTCGACGATCCAGGAGCTAGCTTCCGGAAATAATCAGCCTCGCCCGCTCGACGTTGTTCGGGTAGAGATTGGCGGGCACGGCGGGCTTGCCCAGCTGCTTGAGGACCATGTGCCTGGCGCAGTCGCTGTTGTCGCCGAGGCAGTATCTCCTCTTGAATAGCGCGGCCACGCCGTCCAGGTCCTTCATCTGGTCGTTGAAGAACGGACAACTGCCAAGGCATTCACAATCGGCCATCGGAGTTTCCCCTTACGAGTCCCTGCCACATAGTTGTCGGCTGTGGGGAGGGCGCTGATTAGCTTCGGGCGAAGCCGGGCCGCGGTCTCAGTTGGATGGCCGATCGCGCGATCGGCGTTGCCTGTCCCAGTACCGACGCCTCGGCCACTCGGCCGCCCGAAGTCAGGTCGCCGGAAGGGCGCGGTCCGGGTGAGGGGATTGGCCCGCGCCCGGCGGGGAGTCATGACCACCATGGGCCATTGGTCCGTTGACGCGGGCACGGACGCGGTGCCATCGTGGCCCGGAGGGACATTGCCGGGTGCGCCCGGAGGAAGATCGGACCGCGGATATTGGCGTCGCCCAAGGACAGACAGAGGATCCGCCGCATCGGCCGCTGGTTCGGTTGGCTGGCGCTGACCTTCCTGCTGCTGACGCTCCTCACCGGATACGGCATCACGGCCTTCCGGATCGTGGATCCGTTGACGTTCGGCGTTCTGGGCAAGGCGGTCTCCCAGCGCTGGCATGAGCTCGTCGGCGTTCTGGTGCTGGCGTTCGTGACGCTCCATGTCGGCATAGCGCTGTGGTGGCGCTTCAAAGGGGCACGGGATTGAAACAGCGTGGCGTGAGGGTCGGGAGACCGGCCCAGTTCCTTTCTCTCGTGATGATCTGGATGGTTGCGGGGTGCGCGGGCGGAGGGCCCGGCCAGACCGCCGGCTCTCCGGGGCCGGTCGAAATCCGCGAATACCAGGGCGAGAACCTCTCGTCGGTGAACGACTTCCATGAGAACTCGATCGCGGGCCCGCAGCAGGTATCGCTGGACGGTTACCGGTTGAAGATCTCGGGCCTGGTGAATTCACCGCTGGAGCTGACCTACGACCAGGTGCTCGGCTACGACCACTTCAGCAAAGTCGTCACCCTGCACTGCGTCGAGGGCTGGGACGCGACGATCCTGTGGGAGGGAGTCCGGATCGAGGACATCCTGGCGGCCGCGGGCGTCAAGGACGGTGCCCCGGTCGTCGTCTTCCACGCCGTCGACGGCTATACGTCCTCGCTTCCGCTGGCGTACATACAGGCCAACGACATCATGCTCGCCTTCAAGATGAACGCCGTGACCCTCCCGCCGGAGCGCGGCTTCCCCTTCGAGGTCGTAGCCGAATCCCGCTGGGGATACAAGTGGGTCAAATGGGTCGATGAGATCGAGCTGTCGAGCGACACCTCGTACCGCGGCTACTGGGAGCAGCGGGGATACAACAACGACGGCGACCAGAGCGGCCCCATCTTCGAACCCTGACGCCGGCCGCCCGACCCGACCTCGCTCGCGCCACCAGCCGGCCGGCCCGCCACCGCGGCAGCTCCGCTCTCAGCCCTCTGGCTGGACCACCGAAAGCACGTTTCGGCTCAGGTCGATGAACCACGCCGCCCAAGGAGGATCGGCTCCGAGTCGTGCCGTTCCGCTGCGCGGCCGGCCTCGGGGTGCCCCGACTAGAATGGCCGGCATGATCCGCGTCGGCTCAATCGTCCTTCGCGTCGACGACTTGCGGCGCCAGGTCGAGTTCTGGACGGCGGCCCTCCACTATGCGCCTCGTGAGGGCGACGGCGACGACTTCGCCCTGCTGCGTCCCCAGGACGGGGTCGGTCCGAATCTGTCGCTCGACCGGGTCCGTTCGAAACTGCAGATCCCGCCTCGGATCCACCTCGACCTGTACGCGGAAGATCAGGGGGGCGAAGTTGAGCGCCTGAAGGCCCTGGGCGCCACCGAGATCCACTGGGACAGGCGACCGCCGGACGCCGACTACGTCATCCTCGCCGATCCCGAGGGCAACCGTTTCTGCGTCGTCGACGCCGGTCGATAGGGGATCGATGGAGCTCGGCCGACCGGCCGACCGGCCGACGGCGCAGGGTCTAGTGGCGTTCGGAGTAGGCCGCCGACTCGGAGCGGACCAGGTCGACGAGATTGCCCAGGGCGATGCTGACGTCGACCATGTGGAGACCCCAGCGGCGATTCTCGACTCCCGCCAGGCCGGGCCTGGGATCGCCCGGCGCGTCGGTCCTGTTGATCTGGAGCCAGGTGGCATCGCCGCTGGTCTCGCACTGGGCCGAGTACTCGTCCGGATATGACACGAAGGGCGTCGCGGCGTCGAGGAAGGCCTTGGTACCGGCTCCCATGAGCGACGACAGGTCGCCGGTGGGCAGGTACGGGATGAGCCGGCCCGGGCCGCCCGCAAGAGACGACGGATTCACGCACAGAACCCGCAGTTCGCCGGGAGAATCCTGGTGGAACGGGTTTATCGGCGAATCCATCCGGCCGAAGAGCGCGTCCTCCGGCGGAGTCGACGCGTAGCTCGAGTACGCCACGACGCAGCCGAGCTGGTGGGCGGAGTCGCAGGCCGGGATGTTCTGGAAGTCGCCACCGGACAACCCGCCGGTCTTGACCGTGATGTTGCTGCCGGGGAGAAGCGCCGACACGAGTTGAGATCGCACCGCAGGCACCGTGTCGACCTCCGCCTGGAGCAACATGCTCAGCAGGAATGCGCCCTGGCTGTGGCCGATGAAGACGATGCCGCGGCCGTGGTTGTAGTGGGCCATGTAGTCGAGGAAGGCTCTCCAGACGCCCTCGTATGCGCTGACGGCCCCGGCGATGCTGATCTCCTGCGGATCGTCGATGGCGGCCCTCGTCAGTTGCGGGTACATCGGGGCGTATACGTCGCAGGCCTGCGAGAAGCGAGCGGCCTCGGCCCGGGCGGCATTCCGCTCTTCGGGCTCGATCGTCAGGTCGGCGTTGATGCCCTTCTGGTGGCTGACGGTGGGGTACACGTAGAAGCAGTCGATCCGCGGGTTCGTCGAGGGAGTCGCCCGCTCCAGCCGCGAGGAGCCGTCCGCGGCCAGAACGGTCGAGCTGAGATCGCCGGCGCACGGGTTGTCGGCCAGATCGGGCTTGCACAGCCACACCGTGTCCGTCGGCACGGGCTTGCTCGGAAGCCTGATCTCGATCTGCGCCAGATCGGCCAGATTCGGCAGCCGCACCATGGCGGATACCTGGGCGACGGCCAGCCACGACGCTCCGGCCACAGTGGTAACCAGGATCAGCACCAGGACCAGCGTTCGCGGGGGGTGACCGGCCATAGAGCCCATCATCCTCTTGCGGACCGAAGTTGCCACTTACCAGCGGGGGACCTGATCGTGGTCAATTCGTACCTGCCGCATCGTGTGGTGGGCTGGAGAACCGTCGCGCGGGACGGCGATCAGCCGGTTGCCGGTCCTCAGCCGCGGGCGGCCCTCAGGATCGCCGCCAGCGACCGGTCCACGTCGGCGTCGGTTGTCGACCAGTTCACGATCGAGATTCGCATGGCGGCCATGCCGTGCCAGGTGGTGCCCGACAGCCAGCACGTGCCATCCTGCTGGACACGGCGGATGACTTCGCGGGTGTGCTCGTCCGGGTCGGCGCCGGCCGGTCCCTCGAAACGGACGAGGACCTGGTCCAGGACCACGTCGCTGAGTACCTCGACGTCTCCGCCGGCCGCTCGGAGCCCGTCGGCCATTCTGGCGGCGAGCCGGCAGCAGCGCGTAACCAGGTCCTCGACGCCCGAGCTGCCGAGCGACCTGAGGGCCGCGTACGTGGCGAAGCCGCGGGCTCGGCGGGAGAACTCGGGCACCCAGCGGAACTCGTCCCGCTCGGCGGTCCCCAAGATCAAATACGAGGCACTCTGCGGTGAGAGAGCGGCGGCATGGGCGGCCGGCTCCCGCACGAAGGCATAGCCGCAGTCGTAAGGGACGTTCAGCCATTTGTGGCCGTCGGTAGCCCAGGAGTCGGCGCGCTCGTAGCCGGCGACGAGGTGGCGCAGCTCGGGACTCGCGGCCGCCCACATGCCGAATGCCCCGTCGATGTGGATCCAGGCATTCGGATGGCGAGAGCGGATAAGTTCGATCGCGTCGGCGAATGGGTCGAACGACCCGGTGTTCACGTTTCCGGCCTGGAGGCAAACGATCAGCGGCCGGCCGCCGTCGGGCAGGTGGCGGGCGAGCTCATCGAGCCGGATCCGGCCCTGGCCGTCCGAGTCGACCGATATGACACGCGATCGTCCCAGCCCGAGGTACTGGAGGGCTGTGTGGACCGTGGCGTGGGCCTCGGATCCGACGACGACGTCGATCTCCGGCGCGCCGAACAGGCCGCGTTCTTCGACGTCCCAGCCGGCCCCATCGAGCACGGCATGACGGGCCGCCGCCAGGCAGGTGAAATGGGCCATCTGGCAACCGGTGGTCAGCCCGAAGCTCGTTTCCGCAGGCAGGCCGAGGAGGTCGACCAGCCACGACCCGACGACTTCTTCGGCCACCGAGGCCGCCGGGCCTGCCGCGAAGAGGCCGGCGTTCTGGTCCCAGGCCGAGGTCAGCCAATCGGCCGCCAATGCGGCCGGCAGCGACCCGCCGATCACGAAGCCGAAGTACCGGGGTCCGGCGCTGGCCATGAGGCCACCGTCGGCGGCGCGGGCAAGGTCCTCGATCACCCGCACGGCGTCGACGCCGTCTCGGGGCAGCGGCCCGCCGAGATCGGCGAGCAGCCGGTCGCGACCGGCGACCGCGGCGACCGGTCGCTCAGCCAGCGAGTCGAGGTATTCGAGGGCCAGGTCCGCGGTCCGGCGCATCAGCTTCTCGTGGCTGGCTTTGCTCCTCACGCCTGTGGTGCGCGACTCCATGACTACGGTCCTCCGGGCAGCGCAGAAGCCGGCACGAGGCCGGCACCGAGGGCGCAATCCTGCCACTCTCCGGCATTGGCGGTGGGATGCGTGCCGCCAGCCGGGTCCCGGCAGGCGGTGGCCGTGGCGTGGTTGGGGCCTGCCGGCGTGCTGGGTACGCCGGGCCCGATCAGCTCAGCGCAAGCAACGAAACCGCGGCCGCGGCCAGCGCCAACCCCGCCAGCTGCGAAGCCGCCAGGCGCTCGCCCAGTGCGAGTCGGGCGAGCAAGACCGTGGCGGCCGGGTAGAGCGCTACCACGACCGCGACGATTGCCAGCTCTCCTTCCCGGACGGCCAACAGGAATGCCAGGTTGGCCAGGGAATCGATGACGCCGGCACCGGCGGCGAGCTGCCAGCGCGGCCGGGCGGGCGGCAGGTGCGCTCGGCCGGCGATAAAGGCAAGCATCAGGGCGGCGGCGGCGACCGCGCGTCCGGCCACGATCGGCGCGACCCCGCTATCAGTCGGACTCTGGTTCAGGCAGATCAGGCTGGCGCCGATCGCCACTCCCGCGCCCAGGGCAAGGGCCAGAGCCGTTCGCGAAGGCCGCATGCCCAGCGCGCCTCCGCCCGCGCTGACCATCAATACGGCGACGAGGGCCAGACCGATCCCGACGCCCGCGACGGCGTCGATCCGTTCGCCGGCCAGGAGCCCGACGGACGCGGGCAGGATCGCAGAGATCACGGCCGTGATCGGCGATAGAACGCCCATCGGCCCGAGCGCCAGGCTCCGATATAGCAGGGTGAGGGCGGCGATCGAGGCGATCCCCGATGCCGCGCCCCAGGCCACCGCGCCGGCCGACCACTCGCCGCCAACCAGGGGCAGGAGCAGGAGCCCAGTCAGGAAGCCGGCCGGCGCCGTTACGGCCAAGACCCGAAGGATGTGCGCTCCTCGCGCGGCCATGCCGCCGACGAAGTCGGCGCTGCCGTATGCCAGCGAGCTGACTACCGCGAGAGCGAGGGCAAGCACGTATCAGCCTCCACCATCCAGGCCGCGATACCGCGGTTCGATCCCGCGGAGGTCAGTGCAGTCGCCGCTCCCAGTCGCGCGGAACGCGACCGGCAGGTCCGGGCACCGGCTGGTCGAGCGGATGGTGGGTCGGTGGGGCCAGCCGCGGGCCGTCGAGGTACTCCTCGGTCCCGAAGTCCCAGTACCAGTCCTCGTCCGGCTCGAAGCTGCAGGCGATCGAGTGGCCCGTTCCGGTGGCGTGTCCGCGGGCGTGCTGGGACGGCGAAGAGTCGCAACAGCCGACGTGGCCGCATGTCGCGCAGCGGCGCAGATGGAACCACCAGCCGCCGGACTCGAGGCACTCGACGCAGCCCGATCCGCTGGGGGGTATCGAAGTGTCGAATTCGGTCCCGTCCGACATCCGCTCCTCCTCGTATTCGCCGTGATGGCGAGGTGCTCGGGATAAGGGTGGACTGCCGCCCGCCCGCCGCCGGTCCGGACAGTTTCCGCGGCCCGATTCGACTGCCTGGTGAGACGAGCAGCTGATGTTCCGGCCCGGAGTGTCAAGTCTCGTGACCGGCGGTCGGTGGGGTCGGTGGCGCGATCTCATCGCCCGGCGACCCGTTCGGCCGAAGGGCGTAGACCAGGCCCCTCTTGAGCTCGAGGTCCTCAAGTTCGGTGGTCGTTCGGACTTCGTACGATGCCAGTTCGACCAGTTGCCCGGCGGGCAGGTAGCGGCGGCCGGGATCGCCGACCAGCACGTCGATCCCGGCGTCGCAGACCCTCCGCAGCCACGGCAGGACGCGTTCGGCCAGGCCCGCCTCATACCAGCAGTCGCCGGCCAGGACGACGTCCACGTCGGGCGCCTCGTCATCCAGCACGTCGCGGCGGATGACGCCCACCCGGCGGCCGTTCGCGGCGGCGTTCAGGTCGATCGCCGCCGCCGCGAACAGATCGATGTCGACGCCGGTGGCCGCCGCAGCCCCGGCTCGCATGGCCGCGATCGCGCACAGGCCGGAACCCGAAGCCAGGTCGAAGACCCTCCGCCCCGCGACGGCTTCCGGATGGTCGCGCAGGTACCGGCCTAGCGCGAGTCCGCCGGCCCATGCGAAGGCCCAGTAGGGGAGGGCCGCGTCGGGATCCCGTGTCTCCACCTCGACCGCGTGCCACAGAGGCAGCACCTCGTCGGCCAGGTGGAGACGGATCTCCTCCAGGCCCGGTACCGGCCGGAGGCGGGTGTGGCGCAGCACGAAAGCACGAGCGGAGGCGGCCATGGAGGTACTGTACCGGTCCCTCGCCGCGGGGCCTCGGGCGCCTCGCTCGTGCCGAGCGTCGGGATCGCAAGGGCTCCCCGCAACGGCTCGTTTCGCCGGCCGGTCCGCCGGCCCGCCCGCCGTCCCGCCACGGCCGACGTGGTCACGATGACGGCTATGAACAGCCACGAACCCCAGCCGCAGTCCACCTTCGCTGCCGCCTTCCGGGCCCTGATCAAGAGGCGGTCTCGGCTCCGGCCCGGCCGGGTCGCCATCATCCGGCTGTACGGGCAGATCGGCGGCGGAGCGCGGTCGGCCGACTGGGTCGACCTGGTCAAGAGGGTGGGACGCCACAAGGACGTCCCGGCGGTCGTTCTCGACATCGACTCTCCAGGCGGCTCGGCGGCCGCCTCGGACTACCTGTACCTGGCCCTCAAGCGGCTGGCGGACCGGAAGCCTCTCGTGGCGCACATCCGTGGAACCGGCGCCTCCGGCTCGTACCTGGCGGCCATGGCCGCGGCGAAGATCGTCGTCGCGCCGTCGTCGGTGGTCGGCTCGATCGGCGTCATCTCGGCCGGGCCACGCCTGCCGCAGCTGCTCGATCGCCTCGGCGTGCGCGTCGAGGAGCATCGGGCCGGCCGGCTCAAGGGCATGGGCGCGCCGTGGCGGGACGAAACGCCCGAAGAGGCGAGTCGCGAGCAGGAGCTGGTCGACGCGTTCTACGACAGGTTCGTCGATCGCGTCGCCGCCGGCCGCGGGCTGGAACGCGCTCGAGTCCTGGAGCTGGCCACGGGCGAGGTCTGGCTGGGCAGCCGGGCGGTCGAGTTGGGGCTGGCCGACGCGACCGGCGACATGGAAGACGCCATCGAGGCAGCCGCCGCCCTGGCCGGTGTTCCGGCCGAGGCCGCGCCGGTTCGAATCCGGCGCCCGCTCTTCGCCCGCCTGGCCGACCGCTTCGCGATGAGGCTGGCCGGCTCGATTGCGGACGAGGTGGAGGCGCGCCTGACGCACGATCGATTCATGTAGGTCGGGCAGGCGCCTCGGGCCGCAGTGACGTTCGCAGAGCGGCTCGCACAGCGCAATCCACCCGGTCCCGGCCGCGGCGAAATGGCGTTCGGTGTGAACCTCGACGCTCCACCTCGGCCAACCATGACCGACAGAGGTAGTCATGAATCGAATCTTTGCCCTGATCGGCGTCGCCAGCGTACGTTTCCGCTACCTGATCGTCATCGCCTGGATAGCCGGCACGATCCTGGCCGTGAAGGCGCTTCCAACCCTCAGCAGCGTCGCCAAGGACAACACCAGCGGGTTCCTCCCATCCAACGTTCCGAGCGTGCAGGCGGCGGCGATGGCCAGTCCGTTCCTGGACGTCAGCCTCGGGACCGCCTCGCTGGTCGCCGTCCGCAACGGCGGGCTGACCGCCGCGGACAACTCCGCGATCGATGCCCTCGAAGCCCGGATCAAGACCATCGACACGGTCAAGGTCGTGGTGGACCTGGGCATCTCCGGCGACGGCGCCGCCCGGCAGGTTCTCATCGAGGCCGAGGTCACCACATTCGGCGGCACGAGCGGCCCCGACGCCCTCGTGAAGGCAATCCGAGACGCGGCCGCCGAGGCTGCGCCGCCCGGTCTGGAGACGCACCTGACGGGCGAGATCCCGACGCTCGTCGACAACGCGAGTGCGTCGGGGGCGTCGCAGGACCGCACCCAGAGCCTGTCGCTGCTCTTCATCATCATCCTGCTCGTCTTTGCCTACCGGGCCCTGCTGGCCCCGTTCGTGACCCTCATTCCGGCCGTCGTCGTGCTGACCCTCTCGGGGCCCCTCATCGCCCAGGCCGCCGGCGCCGGCGTGCAGGTCTCGTCGATAACCGAGTTCATGCTGATCGTCCTGATACTGGGCGCCGGCACGGACTACGGCGTCTTCCTGGTCTTCCGTGTGCGTGAGGAGTTGCACCGCGGCTTGTCCGGTCCGGAGGCGGTCAGGCGGGCCGTTACCCGCGTCGGCGAATCGATCACGTTCTCCGCCTTTACTGTCATCGCCGCCCTCTCCAGTGTCGCGCTGGCCGAGTTCGGCCTCTACCAGAGCATGGGCCCGGCCCTCGCGATCGGGATCGCGGTCATGCTCGCGGCAGGGCTCACGCTCCTGCCGGCCCTCCTGGCCATCTTCGGCCGAGCGGTCTTCTGGCCGAGCAACGTCAGCCGGCGCGAAGTCGAACGGCGCGGCATCTGGGATCGCGTCGGTCTGATTGCCACGCGCCGGCCGGCAGTCACTCTCGTGCTGGGGGCGATTCTCTTTGGCGGCATGGCGGCCAGCCTGCTGACAACCGGAACGTCCGGCTTCGGCGACGTTTCTCCCAGTGCCAGCGGTACGGACTCAGCCGCCGGGCAGGCCGTGCTACAGGCCCACTTCCCGTCGTCCAAGATCGTCAGGACACTGGTCCTGTTCAAGTTCGACACGCCGGTATGGCAGCAACTGTCGAAGCTCGAGACGGCCCAGACCGGCCTGTCGGCCCTGCCCGAATTCAAGAGCGTGGTCGGGCCGCTCAATCCGAACGGTATTCCCCTCACGCTCGACCAGTTGACCCAACTCCATGCCAGTCTCGGGGCGCCTCGCGACCTGCCTCCGGTGCCTGCGGCCGCCTCGAGCGTGGAGCCGGCGCTCTACAACGCCTACAGGGCTGAGGGCCAGATCATCAGCCCGGACGGTCTCACGGTCGAGTACTCCGCCGAGGTCGGGGGCGGCGATCAGTCGAGTCCGGCAGCGCTCGATTCCGTCGTGGGGCTGCGCCAGGAGGTCGATCGCGTGGGCGCCTCCGTCGGAGCGTCCGCGACCGGCCTGCTCGGCAACCTCGAGTTCTCCTATGACATCCGCCAGATATCCCAATCAGATCTGGAACGAATCATCCCTATCGTCGCCGTCCTGATCGCGTTCCTGCTGGCGGCGGTCATGCGGAGCATGGTCGCGCCGATCTACCTCGTCGCCAGCGTCGTCATCTCATACCTGGGAGCGCTCGGCCTGACCGGGATCCTGTTCGTCCACATTGGAGGTGACGCCGGTCTGAACTTCGTCCTGCCCTTCCTGATGTTCGTCTTCCTTATGGCCCTCGGCTCCGACTACAACATCCTGGTGATGAGCCGGATACGCGAGGAGGCCCACCACCTGCCCCTGCGTGACGCGGTCGCCAGAGCGATAGGCAAGACGGGCAGCACGGTGACGACCGCGGGCGTGATCCTGGGCGGAAGCTTCGCCGTGCTGGCGATAGCCGTCGGCGGAACGGCCGGGGCCCAGCAGATCCAGCAGATCGGCTACGGCATCGCGGCCGGCGTGCTCATGGACACCTTCTTCGTGCGGTCGCTCCTGGTCCCCTCCGTCGTCGTCCTGCTGGGCCGATGGAACTGGTGGCCGACGAAACTCGGGGTCGACGAGCCGGAGCCCGGCGCGAATCCGGGCGCATCCGGTGCCGAGCCCAGCAAGACATGACGATTGGGGTCCGCGGAGCTTTCCCGCTATCCGTTCTCACGAAAGAGAAAGGACAATGACCCGGGTCGGAAGCGGCCGGCTGCATTGCGGCCCGGCGACCATGGAGGCTGAGATCTGAACAGTCGGAACGAACGTACCCGGGAACTCCCGTCGCGACAGACGGAGATCGTCCGAGCCACGGACCTGGGCGGCGTGCAGGTGCTAAAGCACGACGACCTGTACCTGCTCACCGACGATTTCGGCGACATCAGACCGAATACGCGCGGCCTGGGTTTGTACTCGGGCGATACGCGCGTCGTGTCGTGCCTGGAGATCCGGGTGAACGGGGTCCGGCCCGTGCTTCTCCGGGCCGGCACCGCGGGCAGCTTCCGCAGCACCGTCCAGATGACCAACTCGGACTCCGTGGGCGACCCGGCCCACAAGATCGACGAGTCGCTCGTGCTGGTGCGCCGGTCCCTCGGTATCAACCGCGAGCGTGTCGTGTCCGGTGGGCTCCACGAGCGGCTGACGATCTCCAACTACACCCAACGCCCGGAACCGGCGGCCATCGAACTGGTCGTCGACGTCGATGCCGCGGACATGTTCGAGATCCGCGGCCAGGGCCGGCCCGCCAGGGGCGTCAACCCACCGATACTGGTTCGCGATGACGGCCGCCTGACCTTCCGCCACGTGGGCGTGGACGGCCTGACGCGATGGACGTTCGTCGAGACGACCCTGCCCGCCGCGATCTCCGCGGTAACGGATTCGGGCGACGGCGCCGTGGCGGTTCGATGGGACGAGAGCATCGCCCCCGGGGCGAGCGTGGCCGTGGAGTGGAGCGTCTGGACGGCCCTGACACCGACTTCGGAAGCAGCTCCTTTTCCACCCCGGCCGGCCATCGACTCGACCTCGGCAGACGCCTGGTATCGAGCCCGGGGAGAGCGGTCGGCACAGGTCGCCTCGGACAATGGACTGTTCGATCTGGTCATGCGGCGCGGCCTGGACGACCTGCGCCTGCTGTCGACGGATGGCCCGAGCCCGGGCGAGAGGTACGTGGCCGCCGGCGTTCCCTGGTATGCGACCCTCTTCGGTAGAGACGCGATCATCACCGCTCTCCAGACCCTGGCCTTCGAACCGCGTCTGGCCGTCGAAGCGCTCGAGGTCCTGGCCGCCCGCCAGGCGACCGTCGTCGACGATTGGCGCGACGCCGAGCCGGGCAAGATACTCCACGAGCTCCGAACCGGCGAGATGGCCCGGGCCGGCGAGTTGCCTCATACGCCCTATTACGGCAGTGTCGACGCGACGCCGCTCTGGCTCGTGCTCCTGGGCGCCACCTACGACTGGACCGGCGATCTGGGCATGGTCGATCGGTTGTGGCCCAATGCCCTGGCCGCCCTGCGCTGGATCGACGAGTTCGGAACCCGCGAGAATGGCTTCGTCGCGTACGAGGGCCGCTCGCCGCAGGGGCTCAACAACCAGGGCTGGAAGGACTCCGGCGACTCGATTCGGGATCGAAATGGCGACACGGTCGAGCCGCCTATCGCCCTGGCCGAAGTCCAGGGTTACGTCTACGACGCCAAGCTGAGGATGGCCGGTCTGGCCAGGGCGAGAGGCGATCTGGACCTCGCGGCCCGACTCGAGCTGGAGGCAGAGGAGCTCCGAGCTCGATTCGAGGCGGCCTTCTGGCTTCCCGACGCGAACTTCTACGCCATGGCCATCGGCCGGAACGGACGCCTCGCCGACGCCATTGGGACGAACGCGGGCCACTGTCTCTGGAGCGGGCTCATCGGCCCGGAGCGGGCCAAGCTCGTGGCGGCCAGACTCATGGCGTCCGACGTCGATTCCGGCTGGGGCCTCAGGACCTACGCGTCGGGGCAGCCGGGCTACAACCCGATCGGCTATCACACCGGCTCCATCTGGCCCCACGACAACGCCATCGTCATCGCCGGCCTCAAGCGCTACGGCTTCCACGATGCCGCGAACACGCTTTCCGGCCGCATCTTCGAGGCCGCTCAGCAATTCGACGGCTTCCGTCTGCCGGAGCTGTTCTGCGGTTTCGCGCGTTCCGACCTCGACTCGCCGGTCCCGTACCCGGTCGCATGCTCACCCCAGGCCTGGTCTGCCGGCGCGCCTCTCCATTTCCTGACTTCGATGCTGGGCCTGCGGGCTCACGCCGACCGGCGCGAACTCGAGCTGTCCCGACCGAACCTGCCGGCCTGGCTGGGTAAGGTGACGATCAACAACCTCGCGGTGGGGGAGTCGTCCGTGGATCTGCTCTTCCATCGCTCGCGCGGAACCACCAGCGCCGAGGTGCTGACCAAGCAAGGGGAACTGGCGATCACCATCCACCTGTGAGCGCGGCGGCCGCCGGCCTCGTCCCGGGCCCCGTCCCGGGCCCCGGTCTCTCGGCCCCGGCCCGCCGCCCCGCTCAGCCCCGGCCCGCCGGCTCGACCGCGACCAGGTCCCCGGCTTCTTGCCGTCCGGGGGGGCCCTCGAGCTGGGCGTTGCGGATCAATTCGGTCAGGAGGTTGCGGACCTGGTCCGGGCCGACGAGCCGCATCCGAGCCTCGGTCGGGCTGCTGCCGACCCGGACGGTGACCGCATCGGCTGGAGCTGCCCGGAACATGTCCTCGTCGGTGGAATCGTCGCCGACCACGAGCAATCGAGCGGACGGCGAGGCGGCGATGAGATCCTTGACCACGAGGCCCTTGTCCGTGCTCGCGTCCCTGACTTCGACCACGCGATTGCCCGCCACGATCGTCGCCGTCGAGTGCCCCAGGGAGGCCTTGAGAGCCTGGGTCAGGTTGGCGGCCTCTCGCCTGCCGGTGCCGACCGGGACGTTTCGATAGTGCCAGGCCACTGACGCGTCCTTCTCCTCGATGAGCGAGCCGGGCACGTCGGCGGCAAACCTGGTCATTGTCTGTCGGGCCACGTTGATCCAATCCGTGGGGACCTCGCGGCGGATCCACGATTCGCTCATCGGGGCGCGCGACCAGAGGCCGTGTTCCGCGTGCAGCCCGATCGGCAGGCTGCCCAGCCACAGGTCCAGGTCGTCGCGGCGGCGGCCGCTGATCACGTGCACCTTCACGTCTGGCAGGTGCGCCAGGGTCGCGAGTATTCGAAGGATCTCCGAGTCCGGGCTGGCTTCCTGGGGCGACGGCCGGATCCCGACGAGCGTGCCGTCGTAGTCGAGCAACATCAGCGTCGGGCTGCCCGGGCCCGCGAGCAGAGCGGCCCCGACCTCGGCCGGGCTGTCGGACGTGATTGGGCTGCTCGGGATCAGGGCCTGCCGTCGAGCCTCCGCGCGCAGGGCGGCCTCGAATTCGCGGGCCCAGCGGTGGACGTCGTGGCTGCGAACCCTCTCCCGCAGCCTGGCCATTCGACCGCGGCGCTCTCCTTCAGGCATTTCGAGGGCGTCCCTGATGGCCGTGGCGACGCTGTCCGGATCGTACGGGTTGACGATCACGGCGTCGATGAGCTCCTCGGCCGCGCCGGCCAGTTCGCTCAGGATCAGCACGCCGTCGCCGTCGGACCGGCTCGCGACGAACTCCTTCGCCACCAGGTTCATGCCGTCCCGCAGCGGCGTGACGAGGGCGATGGAGGCGGCTCGATAGAACGCGACCAGGCGATCGCTGTCCAGGTTCTGCGAGATGTAATGGATCGGGTCGTAGCCGGGCAGCGCGAAGCGACCGTTGATCCGGCCGACCATCTCGTCCACGTTGCGCTGGATCTCGCGATACTCGGCGACGGATGCGCGCGACGGCGCCGCGACCTGGACCATGCGGACCCGCCCGCGCAGCCGCGGGTATTTCTCCAGCAGCCGTTCGAAGGCGAGCAGGCGGCGCGGGATCCCCTTGGTGTAGTCGAGTCGGTCGATCGCGACGATCAGCGCCGCCTTGCCGGAGCCGCTCTTCAGCCGGGTTGCCTCTTCGACTACCGCCGGGCTGCGTCCGAGGGCTTCATACGCGGCCGCGTCGATGCCCATCGGGAAGGTTCCGACGCGGATCGAGCGCCCGGCCAGGCTGACGCGCCCGGCCCGGGTCTCGCAGCCGAGGACGTTGGCCGCCGACGTAAGGAAGTGGAGCGCGTACGAGACGGTGTGGAAGCCGACCAGCGACGATCCGAGCATCCCTTCGAGGACCTGGCGGCGCCACGGCAGGAGGCGGAATACCTCGGCCGACGGGAACGGAACGTGCAGGAAGAACCCGATCGCGGCGTCCGGCAGCTGCTGGCGAATCATGCCCGGCACGAGAGCGAGCTGGTAGTCGTGGACCCAGATCAGGTCCCCGGGCCGGTACTCGTCCAGCACCGTGTCCGCGAACCGCTGGTTGACGCGCTGGTAGGTCTCCCAGCCTTCGCTGGTCAGCGGCAGCCTGTCCAGCTGGTAGTGGAGCAGGGGCCACAGAACGCCGTTGGAGAAGCCGTCGTAATAGCGCTGGACTTCGCCCTGGGTCAACTCCACGGGAACGGTTCGCGATTTCGCCATGTCCTCGCGCATGGTCCGGTGCTGGTCGGGAGTGAGCCGCCACGTTTCCCCGGGCCACCCGATCCACACGGTGTTGCCTCGTTCGTGATATCCACTGAGACCCGTGGCCAGCCCGCCGGCGCTGCTCTCCACGATCAGCTTGCCGTGGTCTACTCGCAGTGACACCGGAAGGCGGTTGGACACGAGGATCACTCGACCGGCCTTCACCGGGCGCGGGGCGCTTTTGGCCGGGTCGCGGTCAGCTGGCAACTTGCTTCACTCGCTCTCCCCGGGCGTGCCCGGCATCGGATTGCCACCCGGCGCCGACGTGCTCCACGTCACTCGTGGATCGGGATCCGGCCGATGGGCGCGGACCCGCGTGAGTCGCCGCGACAGTCGGGCGGCCGACTCCAGACCGACCCATCGTACAACCACCGCCTAGACGTCCGTGAGCTCGCGGAGGGCCCGGACCGAAGTCGCGACTCGAGCAGGATCGTCGTGGAGGTCGGTTGCGAGCTCCTCGAGGGCTTGCTGTAGCCGCAGGGCATCGAGCAGTGAGACCCACTCGTCCTCGGCGGACGGAACCAGATCGGCGCCTTCGACGGCAGCCCGGTGGCCGTCGAGGAATGCACCGGTCATCCAGACGCACCATTGCCGGGCCCAAACGTCAACGGCGTCGGCGTCCTCCGGCCGCAATGGCGCTCCGATGTCCGCTTCGTTCAGGCGCGTCAGAGCGATCTGGTGGATGGACATCGTCATCGTCGCCACGTCCTTGAGGGGGGAGCGCTTGAGCCGGCGTTGGCTGGCCTGGCCGGATCGCTCGCTGGCGAGGTCGAGCACGATCGTGCCGCGCTCCGTCTGGCGGAACGACGCGAGCGTCAGAGCCCCATGCGTCCGAATCCGGCGGCCGCTCAACTTCTTTTCGAGCAGCAACCGCAACCTGTCGTCGATCTGGTCAGGCCGTTCGATGATCAGGCGGGCGTCCATCGCAGCACGATCTGGCAGGTCGGCAACACGCCCCTCCAGCCTTCGCAAGGCCCTGGTCGATAGGGCAGAGATCGATTGGAAGAGCGATTTCTGGTAAAGCAGGGTGAAGGGTTCGGGGGCGAACGCCGGGTCTCCCGAGCCCAACGCCAGAGCCAGGTGAAGTTCGCCGACCTGGCGCCCAACAGATCGCAGCGTCTCCCGCAACGACCCGGCCATCTCGCCGGCCATCTCGTCAGTCTCAGCCGCGAGCCGGAGCAGTCCGTTGGTGGCGAGGGAGGGGGTCGTGAGCGGCCTTGGGCGGGTAGTCGCCAGCTCGAGGAATTCGAGCATCGAATGCCTGGCCACGCTCGCCAGGCCGGCGGTCCCGGACAAGCCGGCAACGACGAAACCTGCGCCGTACGCCTCTCCGTCCGCCGGCTGGTACTCGAGTTCGCCCACTACCCGCGGCACCCAGGTCACGCCCTGGTGGGCGAGGGCGCGGCCGACCTCTACCTCGTTGTCGGGAACAGGCTCCAGGACGTGCCGCAGGTTCAGCGTAACTGTCGGGGTATCCTGCCCGCTCGCCGATGGCGATTCCGCTGGTGCGGCCCCGGTCAAGGCTTGCCGCGCCCCGGGATCCGACCGGCCCACGAGCGTGCCACGCTCAGTGCGGAGGCTGCGGCCGGCGGCAATCCAGTCGAACAGGGCCGTCTGGAAGGCGGGGTGGCCGGCAGCTTCAACGAGGAAGGGCCGGTCCTTGCCCTGGGGGGCGGCCAGGGCCGCTATCCGCGCTCCGGACGGTTCGGGCGAGACGACCGTGCCGTCGGCGAAGGCCAGCACCGCATCGGTCTCGGTCGCGGTCGTCAGCGGGACCAGGTACGTGTCCGTCTCCCCGGCCGAGTGGCCGATCCGCAGGAGAATGAACAGGGCCGATCCCGCGTCCTGCCCGACCTCGAACCGATCCACTATCTCGGCCGTATGCACGTGGCGACCTCGGCCGCGATACCACGGCCTGGCCTGGATCCAGTCCACCAGGGCGGAAGTGAGGGCCTTGTCGAGATGGCCGTCGAGGAAGTCCGCCGTCCCCGCCGCCGGGAGTCGCGCCAGGGTGCGGCCGTCCGGTGTCTGACCCTCGGGGCTGCGTTCAAGGGTGAACCACAGGAACTCGTGTGGTCCGAGGGTCAGTGGATACGGTGTCGACCCAATCAGCGGGAACTCGATCCGTCCGAACATCTCGACGGGCCTGCGGCCGGCATGACGCTCGAGTTCGAGTGCGAACGGCTGGCCGAAACGCGACATGTTGGCCACGACCAGAATCACCGCGTCGTCCAGCTGTCGGATGAAGGCCAGGATGTGGCGGTTCTCGGGATACAGCATCTGGAAGGCGCCGCGCCCGAAAGCCGGCTGCCTGCGCCTGACCGCGATCAGCCGCTTCATCCACCACAGCAGCGAGTGTGGGTTGGCCTGCTCGACGGCCACGTTCACCGACTCGAACTGGTGCTCGGGATCGGTCACCAGGGGCAGGTAGAGGAGGTCCCGGTCGGCCGACGAGAAACCGGCATTTCGGCCGCCGGTCCACTGCATCGGAGTTCTGACGCTGTCGCGATCGCCGAGGTAGATGTTGTCGCCCATGCCGATCTCGTCGCCGTAGTACACGACCGGCGTCCCCGGCAGCGAGAAGAGCAGCCCGAACATGAGTTCGATGCGGCGCCGATGGTTGTGCAGGAGAGGTGCCAGCCGCCGCCGGATCCCAAGGTTCACCCGCGCCCGGAGGTCGCCGGCATAGACCCGATACATGTAGTCGCGTTCTTCGTCGGTGACCATCTCGAGGGTCAACTCGTCGTGGTTGCGCAGGAACAGGGCCCATTGGGCCGGAGCCGGGATGGCCGGCGTCTGCCCGACGATGTCGACGATCGGCCGTCGGTCTTCCTGGCGGATGGCCATGAACATCCGCGGCATGACCGGGAAGTTGAACGCCATGTGGCACTCGTCGCCGTCTCCGAAGTACGCGGCCGCGTCTTCGGGCCACTGGTTCGCCTCAGCGAGCAGCATCCGGTTGCCGTACTTCTCGTCGACGTGGCGCCTCAAGTCGCGCAGGAACTGATGCGTCTCGGGCAGGTTCTCGCAGTCGGTTCCATCTCGCTCGAACAGGTACGGCACGGCGTCGAGCCGCAGGCCGTCAACGCCGCGATCGAGCCAGAAGTCGACCACCTTCATGATCGACGCGCGCACATGAGGGCTGTCGTAGTTCAGGTCAGGCTGGTGAGAGTAGAACCGGTGCCAATAGTAGGCGCCCGCGACCGGGTCCCAGGTCCAGTTGGACGTTTCGAAGTCCTTGAAGATCACCCGGGCATCCGGGTAGCGGTCCGGGGTATCGCTCCAGACGTAATAGTCGCGCAATCGGCTGCCCGCCTTCGCCCGGCGGGCCCGCTGGAACCACGGATGCTGATCGGACGTATGGTTGCAGATCAGCTCCGTAATGACGCGCAGGTCGCGCCGATGAGCCTCGTGGATGAACCGCTGGAAGTCCCGGATCGTGCCGAACGACGGGTGCACGGCCACGTAGTCGGAGATGTCGTAGCCGTCGTCGCGTAACGGCGACGGGTAGAAGGGCAGCAGCCACACGGCGGTCACGCCGAGGTCGCGAAGGTAGTCGAGTTGCGCGGTCAGTCCGCGGAAGTCGCCCATCCCGTCGCCGTTGCTGTCGCGAAAGGCCCGGACGTGGACTTCGTAGATGACGGCGTCCCGATACCAATCCGGCCGGACCTCCGAGGCGCGCTTCGGCGTGGGGCTCCCCGGGGGGCGCGCGCTGGAGCCCGGCGCAGGGCGCACGGCATCGCTGGATGTCCGATGGCGGTCCATGTGCATACCATCGTTGCGCATCGACGTGAAAGGCGCCTGCGGAGACCGTGGAGTCGCGGCCCCCTGGACCACGAGACTACCTGACGATTCTCGATCGCTCGCCGCGTAGAAGGGTCTCGACTTCTTCGACCGTGGCGTATCCCAGGTCGCCCCACGAGGTCTGCTTCAGGGCGCTGAAGGCGTTGCCGTAGCGGACGCCCGTGGCGACGTCGGCCGTCAGCAGGCCGTATAGGAAGCCCGCGGCATAGGCGTCCCCGCCACCGATCGCCAGTCCGAGCCGGGCGACCCCGGCGGCGACGTTCAACTCCGCGCCGCCGACCGTGAGATCGAGCGACGCCGCCTGCTCGAGGCGGTGCCCGCCGGTCGAGGAGAGCCGGATCATCGCCTCGCCGAACGTGACAAGGTCGGTCATGCCGGATCGCCTCCCTCGACGTCGCCGCCGCCCCGCTTCTCCCAGCCTGGGCTGAAGAGGCGCAGCAGGTGACGGCGCTGATAGGGATGGGCCTCGAGCCGCTCCCAATCGAGTTCGATGCCCAGCCCGGGCCGGTCCCGGACCTCGATGAAGCCGGCCTTCTGGACGACCGGTTCGTCCACGATCGAGCGGGTCCACTCGTCGTTGGTCTCGTCGAACGATTCCTGGACGTAGAAGTTCGGAACGCAGGCCCCCAGCTGCATGCTGATCGCGCTGCAGACCGGGCCCTGGGAGTTGTGCGGGGCCACGACGGCGTAATGAGCGTCGGCCATCGCCGCGACCATTCGGGTCCGCCACAACCCGCCCAGGAAGAGCGGCTCCGGCTGCAGGATGTGGACGGCGTCGTGGGAGAGCAGTTCGGCGTGCTGGTGGATCGAGCTGAAGCTCTCGCCCGTGGCGATGGGGACCGGGGAGCGCCGGGCGACCTCCACCATGGCCGCCATTTCCTGGTGCGGCACCGGCTCCTCGAACCAGGCCGGCCGGAACGGCGCCAGCCGGTCCGCGACGCGCAGCGCGGTCGCCACGGAGAAGCGGTCGTGGCCCTCGATCATGATGTCGACAGTGGGCCCTACGGCATCGCGGACGGCGGCGACGATCTCGATCGAGAGGTCTTCCTCGCGCCGGTCCATGACCCGGTATGCCGCCCCGAAAGGGTCGAACTTCATGGCTGTGTAGCCGAGCGCGGCCGTGGCCCGGGCGCAATCGGCGAAGCCCTCGGGCGTCCGCTCGGTCCGATACCAGCCGTTGGCGTAGGCCCGGATTCGGTCCCGGACGCGGCCGCCCAGGAGCTGGTGGACCGGCCGCCCTGTGGCCTTGCCGACGATGTCCCAGCAAGCCACCTCGATGGCGGCCACCGCGGCCATGTGGATCTGGCCGCCCTCGCTGTAGACGTCGCGCGTCATCCTCTGCAGCAGCAGTTCGATCGCTTCCGGATCGGCCCCCAGGTATTCGTCGCGGAGCTCATCGATGGCGGCCGCCACGGTGGCGGAGAATGCGTTGAGGGTTCCCTCGCCGACGCCGTGGATGCCCTCATCGGTGTCGACCCGCACGAACAGCCAGTTCTTCCACTCGTTGCCGACCAGGTAGGTCTTCACCTCGGTGATGCGCACGCAGTCCCCTTATGGCTGAGGTGTTGCCGGCGGAAGGCTGGCCAGGAGTTGGGCCGCGCGGTCCCGGATCGTGGCCGGATCGGCCCCGCCGGTCAGCCAGCTGCCGATCCCGACCGCGATGGCGCCCGCTTCGATGAACGACGCGGCGTTGTCGAGGCCGACGCCGCCCACGGGGATGAGCGGGATCTCCGGGAGCGGCCCCGCCATCTCGCGCACGAACCTGGGGCCGGCGACGGATGCCGGGAAGAGCTTGACCGCGGCCGCTCCTGCCCGCCACGCGGCCAGGATCTCCGACGGAGTGAACGCCCCGGGAACCGTGGGGATGGATCGATCGGCGGCCCAGCGGATCAGCCCGGGATCCGTGTGCGGCATGACGAAGAAGCGCGCCCCGGCCTCGAGCGCGGCCTGGGCCTGGGCCGGGTCGAGAACGGTCCCGGCGCCGATCAGCAGCTCGTTTGGATCGAAGCGGGCCGCCAGCGCGGCGATTGCCTCGGCCGCGGCGGCGGTGTTCATCGTGACTTCGAAGGCCCCGACTCCGCCGCGGCGGAGGGCGTCGGCGATCGCCAGCAGCGATGCCGGGGGCAGGTTGCGGCCGATGGCCAGGACCCGGCCGATGCGGATTCCGTCCGGCAGGGCCGGTCTATCGAGCGGGCCTGGGGGCGTCATCTCGAGCTTCGCCGGCGCCGCCGCAACCGGCGCGGCGCGGCCACGAGGAGAACCTTTCGCCAATGCATACGAGCATGGTAGGGGACGCCCGCGGGCTTCGGATAGAGGGATCGGACGACGATACTCGGGCCGCCGGGGCAGCCCGCCCGCGCCTACTTGCCGAAGGTGACCGACAAGCCCTCGATGAGGGTCAGGGCCTGCTCCGCGCCGGCGTGCGTTATCTTCGCCAGCACGGCCATGCCGTAGTCGCCCGACGCGGGGCCCGGCGCCGCGGCAACTCCGGCCGCTCCCGCATCGCCCGCCTCGGCCGCGCTGACGTCCGCATACGACGACCCCGTCGGGAGGTCGACGCACGTGGCGGCTTGGGACGCGAGAGGCTGGGCTGCCTGGGACGCAAGGGCGATGATCGAGCCGAGGCCACTCATGTCCGAGTAGTCGGAAGGCGGGCGCGCCCGGGCCAGGGTTTTCCCTCAAAGGCGTTGGCTCGACGCACCGACTGCGCCCCGAGACGAGGGTCCCACCGCGTGCCACCGCTGACGCTGGGCATCGGGCCGGTCTATGATCGCAACTGGTTTCCGCAGTCGAGGGCAGGCATGGCAGAGGGGGATCGGCGCAAGGCGGCCCCGCGGCGGAGTAGCTCCCGTCAGCCTCAGGCCGCTCCGCAAGCCGGGGCCGAGACTGCCGCCGGAAACGAGCCCGCCACCCCGGCCGCGGGGGGCGAAGCGCCCCTCCGGAACCCGGCCCACCCGGCCGGCAAGCCCTGGACGCCCGCGCCCCTGCGCGCTCCCGGTTTCGCCGGTTCCGTTGCGCCACAGCCTCGATCCAGGCCCGCCGAACATGGGCCGGCCCAGTCGGACGAGCCCCTCACCAGACCCGACCGGTCCGCGTCCGGTCCGGACTATCGGCCGGGAAATCGTCGCGGGGCGCGCCGCGTCGTGCCGGGGACCCCCCGCCGGACGCCGCCGCCCCCCGTATCGAACCCGATGGACTGGGCCGGCTGGGACGCTCTCAAGGCTCGGCTTCGCCCGCCGACCACACCGGACGCCCCGGTGGCCGTGCTCCTCGCCCTCGCCGTCGTGTCGTTTGTCTGGTACAGCTTCATCAACCAGGGCCACCACGCCGGCCTCGACTACTACGTGCCCCTCGCCGACGCCTTCCTGCACGGCCGCCTGTTCGTCATCGACCACCCGTCGTATCTCAACGAGCTGGTGCCGTACGGCGGCCAGTACTACGTGGTGTACCCGCCCCTGCCGGCGGTTCTGCTGATGCCGGTAGTCGCGATCTTCGGCCCGGACTTCGACCAGGCCCGGGCTTCCATCGCGCTCGGCTCGGTGGACGTCGCCCTGGCCGCGATGGTGGCGTACCGGGTCGTCGGCCCGCGCCGCTGGATCTGGGTCCTCTTCGCCGTCATGTTCGGCTTCGGGACGACGGTCTGGTACGAGGTGGCGTCGGGCAACTCCTGGCACTTCGCCCACGTGTGCGCCACGACGTTCCTGCTGCTGGCGATCCTGGACACGCAGCGCGGCGGTCCGCCGTGGCGGCTCGGGCTGCTGCTCGGCTGCGCGGTGCTGTCCAGGCTGCCGACCGCCCTGGCGGTGCCCTTCTTCCTGGGCTACTTCGCCTGGGCCGCCGACAGGCAGCCTCGCATCGGCCGCTCGGCGGAAACGTTCGGAGCGCTGGGCGGCAAGGTCGGTTCGATCCTGTCGTCAAAGCTGGATTGGCGGCAACTCATCCTCGACACCTTCTCTTTCGGCTTCGCCCTGTCCATACCAGTGCTCTTGTACGGCCTATACAACCTGGGCCGGTTCGGTTCGCCGCTGCAGGAGGGCTACGGCCTCATCCCCGGCCTGTTGCAGGAATACCAGTACCGGTTCGGCTTCCTGGCCATCGAAAGCATCGGCCGCAACCTCTACGCCATGCTCATGTCGATGCCCAAGCAGATCGACGCCTTCCCGTTCGTCCAGCCTCGGAACCTGGGTGGGCTGAGCATCTTCCTGACGACGCCGGCATTCCTGTGGGCCTTCCGTGCCCACCGTCCCTCGTGGTTCATGATCGGGACGTGGATCTCCATACTGGCCATCACCATCCCGATCATCCTGCACGCCGATCCGGGCGGCGCCGAGTTCGGCTATCGCTACGCGATCGACTTCTACCCGTTCGTCTTCCTGCTGATGATCCACGGCATGCGCGGCCGCATGAACGCCGAGCGATGGGCGGACATGGCGCTCGGCTTCGTGGTCAACGCCTGGGGGATGTACGCGGTCATGACCGGATGGCTGGCGTGAGCGACTGGGACGAGGCGGGACGGCCGCCCAGGGCGCGCATCTCGCGGAGCCACCCGGCCGCCAGGCCGTGAGCCTAGACGGACTGAGCCCGATCCTCCGCACGGCCCTGCCAGCATCGGTGGGCCGCGCCGTCGCCTACGCGGCGGCACGGCCGTGGGTCCAGCTCGGGCTCCTGCTGGCCGCGGGTCTGGCCGTTCGGATGCTCCTGGCCGTCGTGCTCCTGCCGGAGACCGGCTTCAAGTCGGACATGGTGCTGTGGGCGGATTGGGCCCACCGCCTCGACGCCGCGGGCCCGGGGGCCTTCTACCGGCCGGACGCGCCCTACTTCAACGACTACCCGCCGGTCTTCCCGTACGTCCTCTGGTCCCTGGCCGAATTCGCCCGCCTGATGAGCACGCTGACCGGTGGCGCCGACATGACGGTCGGTCTGCTCAAGGTGCCCTTCATCGCCGCCGACATCGCCACCGCCGCCGCGGTGTACGGCCTGGGCCGCCAGCTCGGGCGCCACCGCCTGGGGATGATCGCCGCGGCCATATTCGTGTTCAACCCCGCCGTTCTCTTCGACTCGACCATCTGGGG
Organism: uncultured Chloroflexia bacterium; assembly: GCA_963789725.1. Classification (GTDB taxonomy): domain Bacteria; phylum Chloroflexota; class Limnocylindria; order Limnocylindrales; family CSP1-4; genus Fen-1039. The sequence goes on along the minus strand of CAWBLU010000003.1, from coordinate 1,363,350 downwards.
TCAGGACGATTCGATAGGCGTCCTGTTCGTCGTCCTGAGCCTGTACATGCTGCTCCGTGGCCGAACCGAATGGGCCAGCGCACTGGCCGTCGTGGCTGCCCTGGTCAAGTTCCAGTTCGCGTTCATCATCCCGATCATCGCGGTCGTGGCGATCCGCCGGCACCTGTTCGGCCGGTCCGAGGATCCCACGATCGAGGCACGCCGGGACTACTTCCGGATCGGAAGGTCGCTGGTCGCGGGCTTCGGTACTCTGGTCGCCGTCTGCTGGCCCGTCGGGCTCGCCCTCTACTCCGCCGGCGACAAGTCGCACAGCCTGTGGGCTCGCTTCCTGGCGGCCGGCCAGGCCTTCCCGGGCATCACCCAGAACGCCTTCAACCTGTGGATGAACCCGCTGGCGGATGTGATCCATTCCGGCGGGACCGGGCTGACCGAGGGCCACGTCGTGAATGACGCGGTGGCCATCGTCGCCCTGGGCGGGCTGACCGTGACCTGGCAGGCGGTCGGCAACGTGCTGTTCCTGGCCATTGTGGCCCTGGCCCTGGCTGTCGTCGCTCGCCACGACGACGGGCCGACGATCATCTTCGCGGCGCTGATCATTGCCGTGGCGTTCTTCGCCCTGCCGACGCGAGTCCACGAACGCTACCTCTACCCGGCCCTGGCTCTCGGCGCGCCGCTCGTCCTGCTGGCGGCGTGGCCGAGGCGCATGTACGTGGCGCTCTCGGCGGTCGTCTTCCTGGACCTGTTCTGGGTGTACACGCTGCCCATCGGTAACATGGGTCTCAGCCGCCCGGGCCTTCTCAACGACACCGTGTTCTCGGCTCCCGGCATCTATCTGACTTCCGCCCTGACCGTCGTCTGCATCGTCTGGCTCACCGTGGTGGGCGTGAGGCTCGCCGCCGGCAGCCGCGGATTGGTGGACCTGCTGGGCCGGGCCGGGGCGCCCTACGTGGCAGCCGGCGCGCCCATGGCCACCGCCGCGGCCACGCCCGGCGGCGGGACCGGAGCCGCGGACTCGCCCGTGCCCGCCGAGCCGACGCCGCTCGCCGAGCCCACTCCTGAGCCCTCGCTCGAGCCGCCGGACCCGGCTCCGGCCCCGGCCGCCGAACCGCCGATGCGGCGGCCGCCGCATCGGCCGCGGGTGCCGGTCACGCCGCGCGTCCGGCTGGCCCGGAATGTCGTCCTGCTGGCGCTGGCGAGCTTCGCGGCCGCCCTGATCGCGGCCCGCGTCTCCGGCTCGGACGGCCCGTGGCTGTGGAACCTTGACATGCCCAAGATCGACTACCCGCTGGCCAGCTTCTTCCACGACGCTCTCACGCAGGGCCGTCTGCCGCTGTGGAACGACCAGCTCGGCCTGGGCTACCCGCTATATGCCGAGGGCCAGATCGGGGCGTTCTACCCGCCCAACTGGTTGATCTACCTGCTGCCGCCACTCCAGGCGCTGGACGCTACGCGCGTCCTTCACCTGACCCTGGCCGGGACCGGGGCGGGTCTGATCGCCCTGAAGCTGAGCGGCGGGCAAAAGGGCGCGGTCCTGGCCGCCGTCGCGGTGGTCCTTTCGGGCGGGATCGTCTCCAAGCTGGAGTGGACCAATTTCGTGGTCGCCTACGGCTGGCTGCCCTGGGTCCTGCTGCCGCTGACGAGGCGAGGCGGCCCAACTCGCGTCGGACTGGTCGCCGCCGGCATCGCCTGGGGCATCCAGGCTCTCGCCGGCCACCCTAACCTGTGGCTCTTCACCGGCATCGCCGCGGCGACCCTGATCGTGGCGACGTACCCGCGGCTCGTGTCCCTGGCCAGAGTGGCCGGGTTCGGGCTTCTGGGTGGCGCCATCGGGTCCATCCAGCTGCTTTCGACGCTTCTTCTGACGCCGCTGTCCGTCCGGAGCGCCGGCCTGTCCGCCAACGACCTGTTCGCCAGCTCGTCGACGCCGCTGGACGTGCTCGGCTTCGCCTTCTCCAACGTGTTCGTCAGGTCGAACTCGCAGGCCTGGAACCTGTCGTCGGCGTGGTATCCCAACGGCCCGTTCGCCCTGCTCGAAGCCACCGCGTACGTCGGGCTGCCGGTCCTGATCCTGGCCGCGATCGCAGTCACGGTCAGGCGTGCCCGGCCCCTCGTTATCGTGGCCATGGTGATGGCCGCGATCCCGATAGTCGCGGCATTCCGGCCATCGTGGTGGACCGAGGTGCCGTTCCTCGATGCCCTGCGCTCGCCGGTCCGGACGTACGTCGTGGTGGACGTGATGATCGCCTTGCTGGCAGCCGTGGGCGTGGCCCGGCTGGGCCGGCAGAAGGGCGCACGCGGCCGGATAGCCGGCGTCCTGGCGATCATGCTCGGTGGCTACGCCCTCCTGACGCTCCTCGCCGTCGCGTATCAGGGAACCCTGGCCGACCTCATCAAGCCCTTCTCGATCTTCAACTCGCCGACCGAGAGCGCGAAGCTGGCCGAGTCGGCCCTGACGAGCCCGTTCCCCTTGCTGGCCGAAGTGGTGATCGGGCTTGCCGTGGCCGCCCTGGCCTTCCGGCCCAGGCCGTCGTTCGCCGTGAGCGCGCGCTGGATGGCGATATCGGTCGTGGGCCTCGCCATCGCTCCGCTGGTGGGATTCATTCCCCAGGCCAACAGCCCCGGTTTCCGAGAGGCCTTCATCTCGCTCGACTCGCCGTTCACCCAGGCCCTCCAGCAGGCGGACGCGCACCGGCTGCTGACCGTCGGGGAACCGGGCTGGTACGCCGGCATGCCGGACCAGCTGGCCACCGCCGGCGTCCCCGACGTGCGCATGTTCAGCTCCCTGAACCTGCTCGCTAGCGACCAGCTGCTGGGCCAGCTCAGGGCCGACGACGCCACCGCGCTCCGCCGGGCGGTCGGGATAGACACGATCGTGACCTTTGGCAAGGATTGCCCGGGCACGCCCCTGGCCCAGGTCACGGACCCCACGTCGACGGTATGCCGCGACACGGCGGCCGCCCACCCGCCCTACTGGTTTGCCGCCGCGGCCGTCACGGTGAGCGGGCCCGGCGCAGCCTGGCCGGCGACCCGGCCCGTGGACGCGACCGTGGACCCGGCCGCGGCGGTTGCCTCGGCTGTGAGCGCGAACCTGACCCGGTGGGACACGACCGGGGCGGCCATGACGGTCGACCAGCCCACCGACGGATGGCTGTGGCTGGATCGGGCCTGGTATCCGTCCTGGCGCGTGGCCATCGACGGCCAGACCGTGCCGACCTATCGGGCCATGGCCGGAACGCTGATCCGGGTGCCGGCCGGGTCGCACGTCGTCGAAGAGTCCCTGGTGCCCTTCGAGGCCGGCCTCGGTCTGCTGGCCGGCATCGTTGCGCTTGCGATTGCCCTGGCGTGGTGCCTGCTCGGCCGCAGGGCTGCCGGCGCGGCCGGCTCCGGGGGCGCGAACGGCGCAATCGGCGCGGGCCGCGCAAACGGCGCCCCGGACGACGGCGCCCCGGACGACGGCGCCGCGAGTTCGGACGACGGCGCCCCGGACAACGGAAGTGGTCCGGTCAGCCCCGGACCAGAGTCAGGATAGCCAGGCCGATCGCGATGGCGACGAAGCCGGAGCGCTGCCCCGAAGACAGTCGCTCGTGGAAGAGGAAGAAGGCCGCAACCGCGGCGACGGCTGCGTACTGGCTCGAGATGACCGACGAGATGGCGATGCTCTCCTGCGCCCCAATGACGTAGCACACGTTGCCGAAGACTTCGCCGGCGGCCACGATCAGGATCAGCGGCACTGCCGGGCGGGTCAGCTGAAGGCGCCCGGTGAGGGCCAGGGGGACGAAGACGCAGGCCACGCCGACGACGCGGGCCGGCAACACGGCCATCATCACGGGCAGGCTGACACCGAGCTTGCCCGTTCCGAAGATGGCGAATCCGAAGGCGATCGCGGCGCCGGCACCGAACAGCGCGGCGCGCAGCTCGTCGCTCAACTCCGTGGCCGAGGTCCGGGGTCGTTCCGGCTCTGCCGTCTCCGCGGCGCTTCCGCCGGCGAGTGCCACGGTGGCGATGCCGATGGCGATCAGCCCGAGCACCAGCGCGGTGGGCAGGGTCAGGTTCTCGCCGCCGATGACGGAGAAGACCGCGGCGATCGCGCCTTCGGTGGAGGCCAGAGCCAGGACCACGCCGATCTTGCCGAGGCGAAGGCCCCGGTACAGGAACATCAGCCCGATCACGCTGCCGAAACCGGACGCGGCGAGCCAGACCGCCAGCGTCGGCGTTATCTCCGGCACCGGCCCCGAAGCGTAGGCCAGGGGAGTGGCGACGATGAGCCCGACCAGCATCATCCAGCCGAGGGTGGACGCGGCGCCGATCATGCGGGTCGATCGAGACGATGCCAGGTTGGCCGCGGCCCAGAGGACGGCAGCTCCAAGGCCGCCGACGATGGCAATCATGCGCCAAGTCTGAGGCACGCCGACCCGGCGCGCAGACCGGACCTACTCCGCCAGGACCCGGGCGATCATGGCGGTCAGTTCCCTGCCCCCGAACGGTTTGGCCAGGAAGTGGAACTGCCGGCCCGGCGGCATCGCGGCCAGAGTAGCGTCGTAGCCGGACATGAGCACCACGTGGAGCGATGGGCGCGACTCGAGCAGGCGCTCGGCCAGGGCCTGGCCGCTGCCCCCGGGCATGACCATGTCGGTCAGCACCAGGTCGATCGGTTCGTGGAGGCCGTCGATCAGGGCGATGGCCTCGGCGGGCGCTGACGCGACCAGGACCTTGTAGCCGGCCCGTTCGAGCGTGGCGACGGCAAAGCCCCGGACGGCCGGCTCGTCCTCGACCACGAGGATGGTCCCCTGGCCCGCCGGCCGCGGCACCGCCAGGGTGGCCTCGCCGCTCTCGTGGGGGGTTTCGTCGACCGCGCTCAGCAGGATCGAGACCCGGGTTCCGTGGCCCGGGACCGACTCGGCCCAGACCTCGCCGTTCGACTGATGGACGATGCCGTATACCGAGGCCAGCCCCAGGCCGGTTCCGGCGCCGGCCCCCTTTGTGGTGAAGAACGGCTCGAAGGCGTGGGTCAGGGTCGCCTCGTCCATGCCGGCGCCCGTATCGGTGACGGTCAGCAAGACCGCGGGGCCGGTGATGGCCGGGCTCGGCCCCGTTCGATCGGTCGCGACCGCGGGACCGAGACCGCCTGCCTCCTCCACGCGCTCGACTCGAATCTCCAGCCGGCCGCCGTCCGGCATCGCATCCCGGGCGTTTATGGCCAGGTTCACCAGGACTTGCTCGAGCTGGCCCGGGTCGGCCATGACGACGGCGGGCTCTCGGGACCGTTTGGTGACGAGCCGGACGTGCTCACCGATGAGCCGGCCGAGCATCTGGCTGACCCCGGCGACGACGACGTTCACGTCCACGGCCCGAGTGGCGAGCACCTGGCGTCGCGCGAAGGCCAGCACCTGCCTGGTCAGTTCCGCCGCGCGTTCCCCGGCCCGGCGGATCTCCCGGGCGTCCTCGGCGAGCGGGTCGTCGCCGAGCTCGCTCACGAGCGCTTCGGAGTAGCCGTTCACGGCGGTCAGCAGGTTGTTGAAATCATGGGCGATGCCGCCGGCGAGATGGCCCATGGCTTCCATCCGGGTCGCCTCGGCCAGCTGGGCCTCCAGCCTGCGTCTCTCGCTGATGTCTATCGCCGAGACGAGCCGGGCCGGGCGCCCATAGAACCCGACGTCGTGGCCCGTGATCTCGACGTCTATCACGGTTCCGTCCTTGCGGACGTGCCGCCATGCCTCGCCCGGCTGGAGGCCCCCGGTCGAGCTGCGGAGTGACTCGAGGAGCGCCGGCACGTCCTCGGGTGGGCGGATGTCGCGCAGGGTCATGGCCAGGAATTCGGCTCGTGAGTAGCCGTAGCCAGCGACGGCGGCATCGTTCACCGCCAGGAAGGCCAGCGACCCGCAGTCGTAGACCCACATCGGGTTCGGGTTCTTGTCGAATAGCTCGCGGTAGCGCTGCTCCGAATCGCGCAGCGCCTCCTCGGTCAGGTCCTTTTGCTCCTGGGCTTGAATCGCCTCCAGCGCGAATGAGACGTCCCCGGCGAGTTCCGCGAACAGGTCCGTCTCCTCGGCGTCGAAGTAGCCCCGCTCGCCCGAATAGAGAGCAATCGCGCCGATAGTCTGGCCTTGTAGGTGGAGAGGGAACGCCGCCGCGGCCGCGAACTCGTCGCCGGCGGAATCCGAGTGCCACTCGGTCATTCGGGCCTCGCCGGGCGCGTTGCCGGCGAGCACCGGCCGGTCCTCGCGGATGGCGGTTCCGACCACGCCGCGGCCGGAAGGCTCGTCTCTGGTCGTGACCGCGACCGCGTCGAGGACGGAGCTGTCGCTCCCGGCACGTGCGGCCACCCTGACGCCGCCGTCGGGTTCCACCAGCCCGACCCAAGCCAGCGGGAAGCCGCCCAGCTCGACAGCGATGCGGCAGGTCTCGGCCAGGAGCGCGTGGGCGTCGTGGGCACGCACGATAGCCTGGTTGGTCTGGCTCAGGATGGCGCGGACTCGGTCGAGCAGCCGAATTCGGCGCAGGGCCTCGCGAAGCTCGGTCACGTCCCAGGCCGTGACGACGATGCCCTCGATCTCCCCGCGCGGGTCCCGGGACGGCTCGACGTGCAGCTCCGTGTCGCGCAGCTCGCCGTCGATGTCGAACGTCACGACCTCGTGAACAGGCTGCCCGGTGGCCATGATTCGCGCCCAGATGGCGTCGAACGGCCGGCGGCGCTCGGGCGCCAGCCCGAGTTCGTCGAGCGTGGCATTGTCCAGCTTCTCGGGCGACATTCCCAGGGCGCGGCTCGCGCCGGATGTCGCGTAACGGATTCCGTGGTCTCGTTCGTAGTAGAGGATCCGGGCCTGGGTGAGCCGCAGGACCTTTCTGAGCAGCTCGAGCTCGGCCGCCGCGTCCACAGAGGTACCGTGCGACTCGGGCTCCTTCGGCTGCCCGTGACCGGCGCTGCCTCGAGCCATCGACGGCTCCTCGTGATCCCGCCTCCCCATCCGTGGGCGGGCTACAACGATAGTCTCGAAACTACCCGACGGCAACGATCCATTACGCCTACGGTCGATCGGCCGATTGCCCCTACGGCCCGAACCGGCGCGGGCGTGGGACCCTCCGAGTACCGGCGCAGGCGCCATGTCGCCGCGGCGAACGGGACCCCCATGACGATCGGGCCTATCACCGCCAGCCCCGCCGGAGCGACGCCGGACAGGAGGTCGGCGGCGAGCATCAGGCCGTACGCCGCGACCGGCAGGGCCGCTTCCGCCCGAGACAGAGGCAGCCCCGCTCCGCCGGTGCCGGCTGGGGCCGCCGTCAGGTCCGAGGCCAAGGTGGCCGCCTCGCGACCGGGCCCGCGCTCCAGGGCGCGGTACGCCAGGTAGACCGTGAACGTCGTCAGCAGCCAGCCGAAGTAGTTGTGGATCGGGATCCCGAAATACGGCCCGCCCGTCTCCCAGATCCAGGCTTTCACCGAAGGCCCGGAGAGGATCGGATCGACGACCAGGTCCCAGGCCGTCATCACCACCGCGCTGGCCGCCGCCAGGGCGAGCAGGCGGCGGAGCCCGCCGGAGGTCCCGGTCGGCCGGCCGTCGACGAGCAGGTTGGCGATCACGTAGCTGGGGTAGATCATCATGAACCAGGCCAGCGGGATGAGGACCGGCACGTCGCCCAGCCTGGACCCCAGGTAGTCCGTGTAGTGGTAGGCGCCGAAGATCAGCCCGGTCGCGATGCCCACCTGCTCGTAGGCCCACGACACGGCCGCGCTGAGGGCGAAGAAGGTGAGCGTGAGCCGCCCGCCGAGCGCGTACCAGGCGTGCGTAACGCTGAACAGGGCGAGTATCGCGGTCAGGATCTTGAGGCCGCCGGGAATGACCGGCAGGACCACGAGCCAGGCCAGGGCCGACCGAAGAACGGCGTCGTAGAAGAAGGCAACCAGCAGCACGACCGCGGCGTAGAGAACGGGCCGGCGCCTCATCCCACCTCCCGTGGTTTGGGCGGATGGACGGTCCGCCCGTGGCTCCCCGAGGTAGGTGAGCCTACACGGCGCGCCGCGCCCTCACGAGGCCCGGCCGCGAAGTCCCGAGGGATGGTTCCCGGCCGGGTCATCTCACCGGGTTGACGATGACCCACTTGCCGAGCCACTCGGTCGCGCCGACCGAGCCGTCGATGACGTCACGATACGGCGAGTCGTTCTGGAGATACGGGGCGAAGCGGACCGCCACCGTACCTGACCGCCACTCCTCCAGCGAAACCCAGGCGTCGCGCATGCCTACGCGCTTGAGTGGATCCGTGAGGTAGATGCCCACGATCGTGAAGTCGCCGCCGTCGCGCGGGTCGTCGCCGGTGGCCACGAATCCCGTGACCAGCTGGGCGTGGGTGCCGGCGCGGGCCAGAATGCCGACCGGCCGGCGAGTGCCGGCCAGTGACGACACCACGGCCCGGGCCGCGGCATCGAACGAGGGGTACGCGGTGTCGCGATATACGCCGGCATTGACTGAGCCCCAGCCGTAGTAGTTGAGGGCGTTGCGCCAGCCGTGCGGATCGGTCCCGGCCGACGATGCCAGCATCGTCATGTTCGACCGCTCGTATGCCAGAACGCTCTCCGTCGTCTCGAACGAGGTGTCCACGTGCCAGCGCGGCACGGGCCGGCTCGAGCGGCCGTCGGGCGGCGCCATGTAGTCGGCCCGCGACTCGAACGCGACGACGTTGAGCATCATCTGGGTCACGGCCGAGGTGCATGCCAGGGCGTCCGGGTCCTGCCAGAGCGCGGCCCGGGAGTCGTACAGGTCGATCGTCCAGGTCCTCGTGGACGCTGCGGAAGCCGGCGCCGCGCCGGCCAGCAGAAGGGCCGCCACGATGACCAGATTGGCGATGGCGAGGGTTCGGGCCAGACCGGCCCGGGCCCACTTCGGTCGCCCGCTGCCGGGCGCGCCTTCCGGCACTGACAGCCTCCGTAAACGCCGGACCGCCGGCGAGATCGCGGCTGGCGCGGCCGTCCGGGCGCCACGATTATGGTCAGGGCCCGGCCAACGGACAACCGGCCGCGGCTCTAGGTACGACGGGAGGCCCAGGGTGGAGGATGGATTTCAATCGACGCCGCCGACCGAAAGTACTATCCTCGGGACGCTCAGGGGGCGGTTTGTCGCGTACCACCGTGCCATTGCGGCGAGGCGACCCGTGAGCGACCGTTTATTCGTTGATGGACTTATCCGATCGCCCGAAATCTCATGGCGCTGAATTCAGCCAAGGCCTGTAAATGACCACCACCGACGCGGCCGACCTCATCCAGTACTCCTGCGAGCGCTGTAAGAGACAATTCCAGCTTCCTCCGTCCGGGCACAAGTTGGGTGTCAGGGGCACGCTGCGTTCCTTCACGACCGGGGCCGGCCGGAAGTTCCGCCTGCACGAGAGCCTCGGCGAGGGAATCAGCAACGCCCGCCGTGATCTCCTCGCCAGGATGGACGACGCGGCCTACCAGGCCTTCGTCCTGAGCTTCCGGTTCTGCCACGAATGCCGCCAGTTCGTCTGCAACGATTGCTGGAGCAAGGCCCGAGGCACCTGCCTGACGTGCGCCGGCAAGGCGTTCACCGGTGCGGTCGTCAGGCCGCAGATGCGACTGGCCCCGGCGATCCCGGACATCCCGCGCCCGATCGTCGCCGCCACGCCGCCACGCGGCCGAAACACCCGCCGCAACCTGGGCTTCGCGGCCATGGCGATGGCCATCATCCTGCTGACGATCGAAGGCGGAGTCCTGCTCGTGAGCGCCGTCGGCCAGTCCGACCTTGCGCCCGCCGACGCGACCTTCACACCCGGGCCGACCCCACCGAATGCCCTGACCGTCACGGTCGCGCCCAACGTTTCGCCCTATATCGCCGACGCCACCGGGACGCCAACCACGAGCCCGACCGGTACGGAAGGCCCCACTCCGGCACCCGGCACGACCGCGCCCCCCGGATCAACGCCCAGACCGGGCTCCACTGCGCGGCCGGTTACGACCGGTACGCAACCCCCGACACCGACCGGAACGCCGACTGCGACGCCGACTGCGACGGCGACTGCGACGGCGACTGCGACCGCGACTGCGACCGCGACTGCGACTGCGACTGCGACTGCGACGGCGACTGCGACTGCGACTGCGACTGCGACGGCGACAGCGGCCGCGACAGCGACGCCAGACCCGGCGACCCCAACGCCAGACCCGGCGACCCCAACGCCAGACCCGGCGACCCCAACGCCAGACCCGGCGACCCCAACGCCGACGCCGTAGCGCCACGCGAGACGCCGTCAGGTAAATGGCGCGCGTCGCGCCAGGCCCCGCTCGTAATCTCGTCCGGAAGGTGCGCGGGCTTGGCTTGGGTCAGGTCCAAGACTCTGGCGCTGTACCTCCACAGTTCGTGTCGCCAACACGGTGCTCCGCCACGTTGCCGCCCTCAGCCGCCCGGGCCGTAGACCACCAGGCACGTATCCGTGACGCAGCGCCGCGTCTGCTCGCGGTAACCGGGCGGTAGCAGCGCCGGTTCGGTGCCCGGATCGCCGACGTAGATGATCAGCCCGCCGTTCGCCACGACGTCGTCCGGAACTGAGTGCAAGACCGCGTCCGCCGGATAGGCCGCCGTGCCGAAGTACCAGGGCGGGTCGGCCGCGGCGACGACGTGCAGCCGGGCCGTGAGCCGCGGGCTTCCTTCGGCCAGAAGGAGCAGGTAGTGGTCGGGGTCGGCGTCGACCAGGTCATGGACGCCAACCCGGGCTTCGATCTCGGGCAGAAGTTCGGTCGTGCCCGAGTGCGTGACGGCGATCGTCATGGCCAGGCCCGGGACAGCGACGGCGACCAGCAACAGCCCCGCGGCGCGGCGCGGGAGCAGGGCCAGGCCGGTCCCGGCAAGGGCGAAGAGCGGCAGCCACATCACCCCGGCGTAGCGCGCGTCGAGCAACGGCCGCCAGGCGCTGACCGCCGCCAGGGCGACGACGCCGCCGCAGGCGAGCAGGCAGAACGCGGCGGCCCGAGCGGCGCCCGGAGCCAGTTGCCGGCGGCGGACGAAGAGCGCGGCCAGGGCCAGCCAGCCGGCGACCGCGGCCGCCACCTGCAGCCCGAGCTGGACGCCGTGGAGTGGCCAGCCGGCCTCGTTCTCGGGGCCCGCGAATAGCTGGCCGGCCGTCCCGGCCAGGCCGATCGGGCTCAACGGCGCGACCCAGAAACCCTGCCCGGCGTGGTCCAGCTGCGTGCCCGCATAGACGAGCCAGGGCACGAGTGTCGCGACGGCGGCCGCGAAGACGAGGCAGGCCGTCGCGCGGATGCGCCATACCGGACTCAGCCAGAGCGCGGCGGCCACGACACCGGCCAGGGCCACCGCCGCGAAGTAGTCGGTCCAGATCGCCGCCGCCGCGGCCGCGCCGAAAGGCGCCCATCGCCCAACCCCGGGCCGTTCGGCCGCCCGCCACAGGAGCAGCGTGGCGGCCACTACCAGCGTGCCGGCCAGGCCGTACATGCGCGCGTTCGCGGCGGTGAAGAGCGCGGCCGGCAGGATCGCGACGAATGCGCCGGTCCAGAGTCCGGCGGCGTCGCCACCGACGCGGCGCCCCAGGGCCGCGAGCAGCGGGATCAGCGCGATCCCGGCCGCGATCGGGATCAGTCGCAGGTTCCAGGGCCCGCTCCCCAATCCCGCGGCCAGGTGCTCGACGAGGTAGAAGAGCGGCGGCGCGCTGTCGCGGCTCACGATCCGGAGCGTCTCCCCGATGGGGTGCGAGACGGCTACGGCGGTGAAGTCTTCGTCGCAACCGAGCCCCTGACGCGCCGCGAGGACGACGCGAAGGGCGGCTCCGACGGCGGTGACGAGCGCGAGCAGCTGCCCGTAGGCCGGCCGGCGGCCGGCGGCTCCGATCACGGCGTCACGGCCCAGACCGACGGGTTGCCGGCCGGATCCCAGGCGATGGGCGCGGCCCGTCCGGCCAGCTCGGGCCCGAGCGCCGTCGTCAGGTCGCTCCGGCTCAGGGCTACGATCGTCTCGTAGGCGGCCGGATCGGGAATTCGATGCCCGGGTTCGAAGAGCGCCGGCGGGTCGGCCCAGTAGGTGAATTCGATGTCCGTGCCCGAGAACGAATCGATGACCACGGCCGACTTCGGGTGGTCGGCGGCGTACCGGCCGGCGGCGGCGATGTCGAGCCGGAAGGGTTCGTACTGGTCGGCGGCCGATCGATCCAGGTAGACGTAGCCGCTCCACGCCGCGACGGCGGCCAGGGTCAGGGCGACGGCGCCGATCGCCAGCCCGGCGGCCCGGTCGCTCCAGCGTCGCCGGACCTGCTCGACGAGCTCGACCGCCCCGAGCCCGATCGTCACGCCGAGCGGCGCGGCCAGCCCGAGCACGCGCAGGAAATGCGGCGAGAAGCCCTCGGTGGCGATCAGCGGCGGCAGCATGAAGACGGGCAGGCTCAGAAGAATCAGCGAGTGGGCCGGGTCGCGGCGGAGGCGCCAGAGCCGCCACACGCCTAACGCCGCGACGGCCACGAGCGGCAGCGGCAGGAGCGGCAGCACGGCCACGTCGTGGCGGCCGTTGCCGTCGCCCAGGAAGCCGAACATGCCGATCGTCCGCACGATGTGGATGGGGATGCTGCTGTCCGCGGCCACGGCCGGGTTGAAGGCGCTGACCGCCGTCGTGTGCCCGAAGTAGCTGATCGGGTTCGTCACCGCCACGGCGATCATCGGCGCCGCCACGACCAGGAAGGCGGTAAGGGCCGGGACGAAGCCGCGGCGCAGGTCGTCGTAGCGGGCGAGGTCGGCGCGGCGAAGCCAGAACAGCCAGACGACGGCGAGCAGGGGCAGGAGCTTGACGGGCTGGTACGTGTAGAGAGACGCCAGGGCCGTGACGCCACCGGCGAGGATCGCCGCCGCCCGCCCCGGCCGGGCCGCCCAGTGGAGCAGCGCGATCAGCGCCACCGCGCCGAACACCGGCACGATCGTGTTGCGCATGCCGTCGCGGCTGATGCAGATCAGCCACAGCGAGCCCGCCGCCCAGGCCGCGGCCGTCAGCCCCACCCACGTACCGAACCTGCGACCCAGCACCCAGATGCCCAGCACGCCGGCCACTCCGAAAGCCGCGGCGGTGGCCCGGAGCGCGAGAACGGTCACTCCCGCGAAGTTGAAGACCGCGGCCACGACGTAGGCGAAGAGCGCCTCGCGCCCGCCGTCGCTCTGGAACCAGACCCCGAAATCGGCATGGAACCCGGGCTGCTGGAGCAGCCGCGCAGCGTCCAGCCCTTCGGCCGCTTCGTCGCCGTACAGGCCGCCGGGGTTGACCGCCAGGTCGAAGGCGCGGAGCAGGATCGCGGCCGCGACGATCGCCACGAGCGCGCCGAAGGCGAGCCACTTCCGCCGCCCGCCGGGCTTCGAGTCCCGCCCGGGAGCCGGCACCGGCCCGGCATAAGGCAGTCCGCCGGGCGCCGCCTCCGGGCCTGAGTTGACGTTCGAGCCGGCCCCCCGCATAGGCGCTAGACCCGCGCCGCGGCCGCCAGGCGGCGCATCTTGCGCTCGGCCTGGATCGACTCGCCGTTCTCGTGGCCGTTGAACGGGTAGACCTCGATCTCCTTCGGCCCGGCGTAGTGGTTGTACGCGGCGAAGACCGTGGAGGGCGGGCAGATTACGTCCATCATCGCCACCGAGAAGAGCGCCGGGGATTTGGCCCGGGCCGCGAAGTTCATGCCGTCGTGGTACGAGAGCGTTCGGAAGACGCGATCCGTCAGCTCGCGGTGGATCTTGCAGTAGCGCACGACCTCGTGGTACGGGTCCGTGTCGATGATCTCGGTGGCGCGGCGCCAGTGGCACATGAACGGGACGTCGCTCAGGGTCAGGAGCAGGTCCGACACGAGGCCGGCCGCGGCGAGGGCGAGGCCGCCGCCCTGGCTGCCGCCGTTGACCGCGACTCGCTTCGGGTCGACGAGGGGATTGGCGCGGGCGGCCTCGATCGCGCGGACGGCGTCGGTCATGAGGCGGCGGTAGTAGTAGGTCTCGGGATCGGCGATGCCACGGGTCGCGTAGCCGGGGAAGTGGCCGGTGGCCGCGGCGCCGTCCGGATCCGAAGTGTCGCCGGCGCGCCACGTGCTGCCCTGGCCGCGGGTGTCCATGACGAGATGGGCGTAGCCGGCGGTGGGCGGAAGGAGCCAGTCGATGGGCCGGCCGCGGCCGCCGCCGTAGCCGATGTACTCGACCACGCAAGGGAGGCGGCCGTTGCGTGCGAACGGGGAGGCCGCGGGGTCGTGCGGGGCCAGGAACCAGCCCTTGATCGGCTGGCCACCGAAGCCGGCGAACGTGACGTCCCACACGTCGATGGTCATGAGGCCGGCGTCGTACGGTTCGAATTGCGCCGCGATGGGGTGCGAGCGGGCGTCGTTCAGGGTGTCGGCCCAGAAGGAATCGAAGTCGGCCGGTTCATCGCGCTCGGGCTTGTACGCGCGGCACTCGGCGAGCGACAGATCGTAGAGCACGATTGGTACCTCCTGAGTGCGGCGTGGCCGGGCCGCGGCGACCGCGTTGTGGCGCGCGCCGGGCCGGCCGTTTGGTCAATCTTACGGACGAGGTGGTCTGTTTGCGACTGAATGGACCGCGGCGCCGGGCGCGGGCAGTCCGTGTCAGACTTACCAGCGGAGGAGACGCCGTGCCCCTATTCGGACCACCGAACGTGGACAAGCTCATCGGCAAGCGGGACTTCCCGGGCCTGATCGACGCCCTGGAAGGCGCGTGGCCCTGGCGCGTGCGTCGCGATGCCGCGGTGGCTCTCGGCCAGATCGGTGGCGCGGAGGCCGTCGAGCCGCTGATCGACGCGCTTAGAGACGACAACGCGAGCGTGCGCCTGGCAGTCATCGGCGCACTCGGCAGGATCGCCGACCCGGGAGCGGTCGAGCAGCTCGTGGTCGCCCTCGAAAGCCCGGCGGTCGAGACCCGCAAGGCCGCCGCCGACGCGTTGGGCCAGATCGGCGACAAGCGCGCTGTCGAGCCCATCATTGCCGCCCTCAAAGACGGCGGCTGGAGTGTGCGCCGGGCCGCGGCCGAAGCTCTCGGCCGGATTGCCGACCCGAGTGCGGTAGAGCCCCTCAAGGCGGCGTTCGAAGACGGCGACGCGAACGTGCGGAACGCCGCGGCCGGAGCTCTGGCGGCTCTTGGCTGGCGACCCACGCCATCGGGCCGCGACTAGTCCACTGCACCATCGCGGGACGGTCGGCACTTGATCCGTTGCCCTTCGCCCAGTCACGCTCACAACGTCAGCGGAGTGGACCATGGAGGCGACGGAATGGGCTGGATGGATCTCTCTGTACGGGCTCGCCTGGGCATCGTGCTCGCAGTCGTCCTCGTCGTAGGCGCGGGTCTGGGTGGGCTCTTCCTGGCGACCGGCGGGACAGAGTTGCTGTTCGGACCGACGACGCCGGTAACGCACGCGACCATCGATCAGGTCCCGGACCACCGCCGGGTGGTCTTGACCGGCAAGATCGATTTGCCAGCCAGCGCACCGATCGATGCGGATACGCTATGGCTCTACCTTCTCGATCCCACCGACTCCAGTCGAAGGGTGGGCGTTGGCATCAAGGTCCCGCAGGCCGGCGCCACGGTCGGCCCCAATCAGATGGGGCACCTGCCACTGGCCTACACCCATGACGATCTTCACGTCCGTCTGGCTGATGGCTCTTATGCCTCGTGGTACGACCAGGTGCGGGTAACCGGCCGGGTCTCTGGCTGCACGGCTGGCGGCCGGCAATTGCGCTGCATCGACGCCGAACTCATCGAGGCCGCTGACTGATAAGGTCCGTCCGGCCCGCCTAAGACGACCCGAGAGAGGCGACCCGTGGTCGGGGCGATGAAGCGGAGGCTGTGCGCGGCGCCGACCTCAAGTTGAGCTGGCCGACCGCAGCATGGGCGCACCCGGCCTGGATATCGCGAACGCGAACCCGAGGCCCGAGACGACCATGCCCCCGGCGAGGACGAACAGCCCCAACTCCATCGCGACTCCGAGGTCGGCCGCAGCATTGGACGACAAAGCGCTCAGGTTGAACCCGAGCGTGACGGCCACGACGATGACCGGGAGCAACACGAGGGCACTGAACCACGCCGGCACGTAGCGCCGGCTCGGCGGTGGCACCTTTGGCACGACGACGACGAGGAGCGCCAGGAGGACCCAAGCAGCCCCCGCCAACAAGGTGGTCAGCCCGGTTACGAATGGGCTGAAATCGCTGAACATGTTCAACGTGAAGAAGGGATTCTCGCCGGCCTGGTTCTGCACGTCCCAAATGTCGTAGCCGCTCAGGGCTTTGCCGTTGGCCTTCATCCAGGGCAGGAAGGTGGCGGCGATCATGAGGCCGCTGCCCGCCAACGCGACGACCACCCCCGCGATTGTCTGAGTAGCCCGGATCGGTTTGCCCTCGGGCGTGACCCAACTCATGTCGATCTCCCCAACATGACCTTCGCCTGGACGCTCCAAGTGAGCCGCAGCCAGTTCGACGTGAATAGAGACGTTGGTCATGAAGTCGCTCGAGGGTCGAGCAGGGCGGCACCCGCTCACTTGTCTGTGAACAACCCACCTGACAACCGACGCCGAGGGTCGTTCAGGATGCCCCGATGGCAGTGTCCGCCCCGGGTCCGCCGACCACTTATAGGTGGGTCGGGATCGGGGGTTGGGGCCTGTTGCAGGCGGCTGCCAGCAAGAGACAGCCGACGCACGTTAGAAGCAGCCGGGCTCGGTGGCCGATAAGCCGACGCGTAGCCATGACACGCGCCTCCGGCCCCGCCCGCGTCGGCCCTACTGGACCCTGGCCGAGTGGCCTTTCCAGTACGGCTCGCGCAATTCGGCCTTGAGGATCTTGCCGGTGCCGCCCTTCGGCAGGGCGTCCCGGAAATGGATGTCGCGCGGGACCTTGAAGCGGGCCAGGCGTTCCTTGCAGTGGTCGCGGATCTCCTTGGGCGTGGCGGTCATGCCGGGGTTGAGGACGACGATCGCGACCGGAGCTTCGCCCAGCGCCTTGTCGGGAGCCGCAACCACCGCGCATTCGAGCACGGCCGGGTGCGACACGATCGCGATTTCGACCTCGACCGAGGAGATGTTCTCGCCGCCGCGGATGATGATGTCCTTGGAGCGGTCCTTGATCAGGACGTAGCCCTGGTCGTCGATGACGGCCATGTCGCCGGTGTGGAGCCAGCCATCCCGGATCGTTTCGGCCGTGGCCTCCGGGTCCTTGTAATAGCCCTCCATGACCGTGTTCGACCGGACGACGATCTCGCCGATCTGCTCGCCGTCGGGCCTGACGTCGCGCCCGTCCGAGTGGACAACGCGCAGCGCGATGCCCGGGATCGGCCAGCCCGTCCAGGAGAGCCGGCCATGCCTCTTTTCGGCAGGCTCGGATTCGGTCAGGAATGTCCGAGGCGTGGCCAGCGTGAGGATCGGCGACGTCTCGGTCAGCCCGTAGCCCGCGAAGACCTGGCACTGGAAGGCCTCCTCCAGGCCGGCGATGAGGGTAGGGGAGGAGGGGGCGCCGCCGATGATGATCTGCTTCAGGCTCGAGAGGTCGTGGTTGGGCCTCTCGCTGTGGTGCAGGACGGCGTTGAAGATCGCCGGGACAGCCAGGATGCGCGTCACCTTGTGGCGCTCGATCGCCTGGATGAGCGCCAGCGGCTCGAACTTGCGGAGCATGACGTGGCGGCCGCCGATCATCGTCACGAAGTGAGGGGTGCCCCAACCGTTGACGTGGAAGAGCGGGACCACGTGCAGGACGACGTCGTCCTGGGTGTACAGCAGCCCGACCTCGGCGTAGAGCGAGTGCAGGTACAGCTCCCGATGCGTCATCGCGACGCCCTTGGGGAAGCCGGTCGTGCCACTCGTGTAGAACAGCTCGGCGATCGAGTTCTCGTCGATCTCGGGCGTCAGCGGGTCGGACGAGCCGCCGGAAAGCAGCGCCTCGTACTCGTCGCTGGCGACGCCGTCGGGGGCGCCTTCCATGATCACGAAGCGCGGCTTGACCGGCAGCTCTGGGATCATCGCCTCGACGAGCGGCTTGAAGTCCTTGTGGAAGAAGACGACCTTCGATTCGGCATGGCCGACGATGTAGGCGATCTCCTTGGGGGTCAGGCGGATGTTGATCGGATTGAGGACCGCGCCTGCTTCGAGAACGCCGTAATACGCCTCGAGCAGCTGGTGGGTGTTGTAGGTGATGAAGCTGACTCGATCGCCGGGCTTGACGCCGAGGTCCACGAGTACGTTCGCCAGGCGATGGCTTCGCTCGCCGAACTGGCGGTAGGTGAAGCTCTTCTCGCCGTCGACGACGCCGATCTTGTCGCCGAAGTAGGTTTCCGCGCGATCGCGAAACTCGAGGACCGATAGGGGAACGAACACCGAAGACCTCCTCCGACTGTCTCCCCGCGACGGCGACTGGCCCGCGGTCGAAGCTGAAACGCCCCCGTTACCGCCAACGATAGCGTCAAGGCCGCGCACATGAGCAGCGGCCGGGGCGGGGAGTGGCGGCACGGCGGGCGGGGAGTGGCGGCGCGGCCGGCGGGGA
The DNA here is from genome assembly GCA_963789725.1 of uncultured Chloroflexia bacterium. GTDB lineage: Bacteria > Chloroflexota > Limnocylindria > Limnocylindrales > CSP1-4 > Fen-1039. The sequence continues at coordinate 1,344,855 of CAWBLU010000003.1, read as the reverse complement.
GTGGCGGAGTGGCGGCGCGGCCGGCGGGGAGTGGCCCGGCCGGCGGGGAGTGGCGCGGCGCGTGTCGTCAGGCGTCGCCCATTTTCGATCACCCCGGCTGCCCCGGAGACGCCGCCGGCGGCTCCGGACCACCTCATCGTCCTTCGCCCGCCGAGGTACCGCGGTTTACCGGTGGGGGCGGTACTCGGTGGGACCTGGTCGCTTCGCGATCCGTCTGACGCCCCGTGCCGGCCCCGTTCGAGCTTGGCAGAGTGGCCGGCACGCTGGAATTGACCCTCCCTGAGCTCGTTGGGCCCCTCTCGGGAGCGACAGTTCGGCATAGCACCGCCGCCAGTGGTATCCCGCAGGATGTGGGCCATCGGCGCGGGCCACGGCGCCACGGGCCATCGGCGTGGCCACGGGGAGTGGCACGGGCCACGCGGAGTGGCACGGCCGACGGGGAGTGGCGGAGGGCAGGGCACGGAACAAGGGCCGCCACACGGGGCGCCGGGCGCCCCACGCGCCGACCGGTGTCAGACCGGGTCGGGGACTTGCTCGGAGGCTTCGCGGGCGGCGCGGACGAATGCGTCCCACAGCCCTTCGAACGCGTCGGGAGTGGATTCGGTCCGCTCGGGGTGGCATTGCACGCCCACGAGCCAGCGGCCGTCGCGTCCTTCGAGGGCCTCGACCAGGCGGCCGGCCTCGCTGGAGGCCCAGCCGACGGCGCGCAGTCCGGGGGCGAGACGTTCACGATCGACCGCCTGATGGTGGTAGGTGTTGACCATCAGCTCGATCGTCGAGTCGTCCGTGTCGGTCGCGGCGAGGCCTTCGGGTGCGCCCGCGGCGAGAGCCCGGGCCAGCCGGCTGTCGGGATCGATCTGCATGCTGTGGATGTGGGCCTGGCCGTCGCCGTAGGAGATCCCCGTGTGGCTCGGTACGTCCTGGAGCAGGCTACCGCCGGCGAAGACGTTGATTGCCTGGAGCCCGCGGCAGATGCCCAGAACCGGCAGGGAGCGTCGTTCGGCCTCGCGCCAGGCCCCCAGCTCGAGGGCATCGCGGGCCGGGTCGGGGTCGAGAGCGCCGGCGGCCTCTTCCCGATACAGCGCCGGGTCCACGTCGGCGCCACCGGTCAGCAGGAGCCCGGTCATGCCGGCCAGCATGTGGTCGCGTTCGGCGGCGGGAGTGGCGGAAGAGACGAAGACAGGGTCGCCGCCGTGGCGCCGGATGCCGTCGGCGTAAAGCTCGTTCTTGCGCCGGGTTAGGTCGGGGTTCTTGGTGCCATCCGGGTCGGCGACGGTGACGACGACGAGGGGCGCGGTCGCGGATGCGGATGGCTCTGACATGTGTACCAGGATAACGCGCGAGGGCCGCGGGCCTGCAGTGCCATTCACCAGATGCGCGTCGTGGGATGGCTTCCTGGGTCGCTCTCGCGGCCGGCGATGCGCCCCACGACGGCGATGAGAGCGCGGCCGGGCGGCGCCGGCGGGGGTGGTGGCAGGGCCGCTTGGGGGGAAAGCGGCCCTGCCATGAACGAGATCAGGCCGACCTGACCCTGGTGGACTCTTTCGCCTGCCAGTCGCTGGTGCGTCGCCGCGGAACGACGTTGCCCGGGGCTACGGGCGCGTTCGGCTCGAGGCGGAATCGGACGACCAGCTCGTCGAGACCCTGGGCCATTTCGGCGAGCGTGGCTGCCGACGCTACCACTTCTTCGGCCTGGGCGGACATCTCTTCCGTGGCCGCCGAGACCTCCTCGGCCGAGGCTGAGTTCTCTTCGCTGATCGAGGCGATCGCCTCCACCGCCGTGCCGACGGTATCCGCGGCGGCTCCCATCTGGGCCGCGCCTGTGTCCGTCTCGGTCGCGATCTCGGCGATGCCCTCGGTCGCGAGCACGACTTCGTTGCTCAGCGTCCGGACCTCGACCACCGCGGCCAGCATGTCCTCGAGGACGGCGTCACGCGCGGCCGCCGCGTCCTCGATTTCCTTGAGGGCGCCCGCCGCCTGGTCGGCCAGCTCGGCCCCGGTTTCCACTTCGCCGGCTCCGGCCTCCATGGCTTGAACCGCCGCCTTTGTGCCTGCTTGAACCTGGGCGATCAGGGCCGCTATCTCCTTGGTGGCCCGGCTCGAGCGCTCGGCCAGCTTGCGGACCTCGTCGGCCACTACCGCGAAGCCCTTGCCCTGTTCGCCGGCGCGGGCCGCTTCGATGGCGGCGTTGAGGGCGAGGAGATTCGTCTGCGCGGCGATGTCGTCGATCGTCTCGACGATGGCGCCGATCTGGTCGGACTTGGCCCCGAGCTCGGTGACCTTGACCGCGGTGGCCTCGACGGACGACCTGATCCGGGTCATCCCGCTCGCCGTCTGGCCCACGGCCGCCGTCCCCGCGGCGAGAGCGGCGGTGACTCGTTCGCCGAGGGCCGACATCGTCGAGGAGTCGGCCACGGCTCGGCTGATGGCATGGGTCGTGGCGTTCAAGGCGCGAGACGCCTCGTCGACGCGAGTCCTGGTGCTGGCCGCGCCCTGGCCGACCCGCTCGATTATCGCGCTCAGGTCATGGCTGGCGGTCGACGTCCTGGTTGCCACGCGGGCTTGATCGCTCGCCCCGGCCGCTACCTCGCTGATCGTGCGGGCGACCTGCTGTGAGGCGATGCCGGATTGGGTCGCCGTCGCGTTGAGCTGGCCCGAGGCGTGGGTGAGCCCCTCGGCCGCGGCCTTGACCTGCGAAACGGCGTCGGCCAGGCCGGCACGCGCCAGCTCGTAGCTCCCGATGGTCGTTCCCAGCTTGGCGATCATCACGTTCGCGATGGCCGCAGTCTGGCCGATCTCGTCGGAGCCGTACTTGTCGATCGGCGGCGTGACGGGGTGGACTTCGACGGAGAGGTCGCTCCTCGAGAGGGCTCCCAGGCCGTTCTCGAGCGAGGTGACGCAGTTGTCGGTCACGGAGGTCAACGTCCGCTGGACGTCGAGCACCCCGCGCGTGATCGAGCGAGCGAGCCACATCGCCACGAACGCGCCGGACAGCACCGCGAGCCCGAGTATCCCGAGGAGGACCAGCTTGGACTGGTCCGCGGCCGTCCGGCCCTCGTCGAAGTACTGCTGCGCGGCCGCCAGCTTGGCGATGTCGGCGTCGGCGACGGTCTTGCCGAGGGCCTGGTACAGGGGTTCGAGGCCGGCCATAGCCCCGGTGGCGACACTCATGTGGCCTTCGCGCGCGGGTCCGAGGACCTGGTCGTTCAGCAGGGCCGTGTAGGCGTCATGGGCTTGCTTGATGCGGTTGAGGGTCGGACTGTCCGTGCCGTCGATGTCTCCGGCGACGGCCGCCTCGAGCTGCGCGGCGAAGTCGGCTTGCAGCGAGGCGACCTTGCGGTCGAGCGTGGCTTGGACCGCGGCGTCGTCGCTGGCCAGGATCTGGCGGGTCGCCGAGTCGACCGATATCACGTCCCGGCTCATCGCCGATAGGTGCGAATCTCCGATCAGGATGTCCGTGTACATCAGCGCGGCCCGGTCGCCGGCGGCGCTCAGCTGGAAGTAGCCGACGGCCGCGATGACGGCTCCGAATGCGAGCAGCATGGCGGCGCTGCCGAGGAGCTTCGTTCGGACACTGAGTCGCATGCTTGGGTCCCGAGTGGCCGGCTTGGGCATGAGCCAGGCACGGCCCACACCGACGCGAACCCCAGCTGGTTCGCCTCTATCCGGGTATCGGCAGAAACCCGCACTTCTGAGTACGGCGAACTGAGTACCGCGGGATTTCGTCCTGCCCGGCCAGGCTGCGAGGGCCGGAGCCGGGGCCGGCGGGGGCCGGGCCCGAGGGCAGCGGCCAGGGCCGCGGCCGTACCGCGACCGAATCCAGCCGGTATCCTTGGGCATCTGCCAGTGTCGAATATCCCGGGAGGTGGCTCGTGAGTCAGGTCGGCCGGGGCGGCGAAGCGCCCGGATCCCAGGACGCCGGGGTGGACGAGCCGCGGCGCGTTCGCGTGCCGGTCGCCGCCGGCGTGGGGCTGAGTGTGCGTGTCCGGAACGCCACCTCCGTCGATCGCAAGCCGCCCTTCGTGCTGCTCCACGGCATCGCCTCGACCGCCGTGGGTTGGGATGGAGTGGCGATCCGGCTCGCGTCGGCCGGCCGCGAGTCCTACGCCCTGGACTTCCGCGGGCACGGCGAGTCGGATCGGCCGGACGAAGGCTACGACCTGGCGACTTTCGCCTCGGACGTGATCGCCGCCCTGGACGGGCTGGGGCTCGAGCGAGCCATCCTCGCCGGCCACTCTCTTGGGGCCAACGTGATCCTCGAGGCGGTCGGCCGCCGGCCCGGCATCGCGGCGGGAGTCGGCCTCGTGGAAGGCGGCCTGGTCGATGCCCGAGACCAGTTCGGCAGCCTCCACGAGTGCCTCGCCGGGACGGCCCTGCCCAGGGTGGCGGGCATGCCGCTACCGAGGCTACAGGGCTATCTGCGGCAGTCCAACCCGGGCTGGTCCCCTCTCCGGCTGGCGGCCGCGATAGCCGCGTTCGACGTCAACGCCGACGGGACGGTCTCGTGGCGCCTGACCGAATCGCGGCACGAGGCGCTCGTGCGCGAGTTGTGGGCGGCACGCGCCGCCGACAGGTGGCCCGCCCTCGGCTCGGGTCCGGAGGCCGGGGCGTCGACCGTGGTCGTGGCCGCGGATACGGGTGACGAATCGTGGACCGAGGCCAAGCGCTCCGCGGAGGCGGCGATGCGCGGAGCCGTACAGGGCGTCCGGATCGAGTGGCTTACGGCCGACCACGACGTCCATTCGGATCGACCCGACGAGGTCGCCGCGTTGCTGCTGGAGGCTTTCGGCGGAGCCTAGTCCGCGCCGACTCCGGATCCGGCTGCGACGGCCAGCCCGGGCGACGGCTCAGGCGCCCGCGACTCGCCGCGGACGCCCTCGTTCGGCCAGGTTCCATCCGTGCCGGCCAGCGGGTGAAGCGACCCCGACGGCAGCCGCCGCGCGGCGGCGACCGCGAGCCAGCCGCCGTAGAAGAGCAGCCACATGTTCGCTCCGACGGCGCCGGCGCCGAGCAGGAGCCAGACCGCGGTTCCGCTCTCGAGCATGAACACTGCCGGCAGGGCGAAGACGAAGCCGTGCGGCCAGAGGGCCGGAGAGGCGAAGATCGAAGCCAGGCCCAGGGCGGCCAGACCGCGGCGTCCGCGCAGCAGGAAGGCCAGCCCTACCAGGACGACGGCGCCGGCGGTGAAGACGGCCCCGGGCAGCTGCTGCGCGGACGAGTAGCCGAACAGGGCCGGCACCGCCGCCTGCGACGCGGCGCGGTAGCCCAGGCCGTCCCACCATGCCCTCCATGCGCCCAGCCCAACGAGCGGCAACGTGGCGACGACGATTGCAACCAGGACGGCGGCGCCGGCCAGAATCGCCCGGCCGCGCCGCTGCCGGATGAGCCACAGGGCAGGCAGGCCGGTCTGAACCTTGAAGATGCCGTCGACGACCAGCGTTCCGCCGGCCCGAACCGAGGCCGCGAACAGCAGGAACGTCAGGCTGGCCACGTTGCCCGATTCGAACCCGATCATCACGGGCGGGAACGCCAGCATGGCCAGGCTGGCGGCGCTGGACAGGCCCAGGAGCCGGTACGCGGCGTACGCGCAGCCGGCCATGGCCAGGGTCCAGCCGACGGCGACCGGAGCCTCGGGCAGCGTCGAAAGGAGCCCGAACGCCGGCAGGAGCGGCGGGGGGTAGAGGAAGAAGTCGCTGCGCGGCCCCGAGGGCCAGTTCGACAGGATCGCCGTCATGTAGGGACTTCCGCCGTTCATCCATCGGGCGGCCGATCCCAGGTAGACGTCCAGGTCGTAGAGATGATTGGTCTGGCCCCACAGGAGGGCGTCGTAGAGGATCCAGGAAACGACGATCCCGGCCACCAGCGTCGACCCGAGCCAGCCGGCGCGGCGCCCGAAGGGCAGACCTCGGAGCCCGGCGACGCAGGCCGCGGTGAGGATCAACCACAGCAGCCCGAACGGCAGGCCCCCAATCGACCGACCCAGCTGGTCCAGCGTGGCGAGGATCACCAGCCCGACGGCGACGGGAACCGCAAGATCGAAGCCGCCCACCCTCGCCCAGCGCAGATCCGCCACGCCCGCCAGCCGGTGGCGAAAGCCCGCCAGCCTCGCAAGCAGCCCCTCGATTGCGCCGCCCTTCTGAATCACGCCGCGATTCTAGCCAGGGCCGCGTCGCCACGCGTCCATCTCGGGTCCCGGATCGGCGCGGACCGGCCTACCATGGGCCGGTGCTGAGTCGCTCGCGCCTTGGTCTGGCTCTTCCGCATCGGCCGCCGGTTGCGGGTCTCGCGGTAGCGGCCGCCAGCCTTGCCGTCGCCACGGCCCTGACCGCCCTGGCCCGGGCGGAACTGGGCATCTCGCACGCGGCCATCGTCTACATCCTGGCGGTCGTCGCCGTAGGCATGGGTTACGGCAGCTGGATGGCGGTGGCCACCTCCGCGGCGTCGTTCCTCGTCTACGACTTCTTCTTCATCCAGCCTCTGTATACGTTCGCGATCGCGGCGCCCGAGGAGTGGCTGGATCTCCTGCTGTTTCTCGTCGTGGCCATCGTCATCGGCCGCCTGAGTGCGTTGCAGCTCCAGCGGCGGCGCGAGGCGGAGTTGCGGAGTGCCGAGGCCAGGGCCATGTTCGCGATGAGCCGGGACATCGCCACGACCGCGACCGCGCTCGAAGCGGCGCCGCTGCTGGCCGCCCGCCTGGTCCGAGACGCGGAGATGGGCCGCGTCTGGGTCGGCGTCGGCTCGGCCATATCCGAGGAGCACATCGTCGCCGACACGGCCCAGGGCGAACCGCGGCCGTCGCATGTCTCGCGCTGGACGCTCCACGCGACCAGTGCCGACGGGCAGCCGAACTGGGCCCACGTCCGCGAGACGATCGTCGTCCGCCCCGAGAGCGAGGCGCGGGCACGGGGTCTCGAGGACCGCCTGCGGGACGCGCGCCTGCGCCGCTCCCACGTCGACGATGCGCCGACTATCCTGCGCGTTCCCATCGCCGTGGGCAGTGAGGCGATCGGCTCGTTATGGGCGACCAGGCCTCGCGGCGCCCCGTTCCCCGGACGGTCCCACTCTCGGCTGATGGCCGCGGCCGCCGACCAGCTCGGGCAATCCGTGGTGCGGGATCGACTTGCGGCCGAAGCCACGGCCGTGGAGGTAGCCCGCCAGAGCGATGCCCTCAAGTCCGCGTTGCTGGACTCGGTGTCGCACGATCTTCGAACGCCACTCGCCGCCATCAGGGCCTGGGCCGGCAACTTGATGGATCCGGCCGTCACCATGGAGCCCGAAGAGCAGCGGACCGTGGCACGCTCGATCGACACGGAGGCCCAGCGCCTGAGCCGGCTGGTCCGGAACATGCTGGACCTGAGCCGGATCGAGGGCGGAGCGCTCCACCCCTCGCCTGAGTTGTACGACCTCAGCGATCTCATCGATCCGGTCGTGCAGCGGGTCACGCCCACCCTGGGCCCCGGCCAGCTCGAGGTGTCGATCGCGGCCGACATGCCGGCAGTCAAGGTCGACGGCATCTTCGTGGACCAGATACTCACCAACCTGCTCGAGAACGCGGCCCGATATGCGGCCGGCAAGCGCATTGTGGTCTCGGCCAAGGCGGTCGCCGGCCAGGTCTGGCTGATCGTCGAGGATGCCGGGCCGGGTGTTCCGGAAGCGACCATCCCACACCTGTTCGAGCGCTTCTACCGCGCGCCGCGACGCCAGGGAGCGAGGTCGGAAGGTGGCTCCGGCATCGGCCTGGCTGTTGTGAAGGGTCTGGCCGAGGCGATGGGCGGTTCCGCTCTGGCCCGACCGAGTTCGCTGGGCGGCCTGGAGGTGATCGTTCGACTGCCGGCCGAAGTCGAAGCGGTGGCCGAGCCCGAAGTCGAAGCGGTGGCCGCGCCCGAAGTCGAAGCGGCGGCCGAGCCCGACGCCGAAGCCGCGCCGGCGCCCCAGCCCGAAGCCGAGCCGGCGGCCGAAGCCGCGCCACAGGCCGAGCCCGAAGCCGAGCCGGCGGCCGAAGCCGCGCCGGCGCCCCAGCCCGAAGCCGAGCCGGCGGCCGAAGCCGCGCCACAGGCCGAGCCCGAAGCCGAGCCGGCGGCCGAAGCCGCGCCCGAGCCGGCGGCCGAAGCCGCGCCACAGGCCGAGCCCGAAGCCGAGCCGGCGGCCGAAGCCGCGCCCGAGCCGGCGGCCGAAGTCGAGCCGGCGGGCGCTAAGCCCGGCGAGGCCCAATGAGCGAGGGCGCCGCCATCGTCCTGATCGTCGAGGATGACGAGCCGGCCCGGGCCGCGATCGCAGCCAATCTGCGCGCCCGAGGCCACGAGGTCGACGAGGCCGGCGACGTTCGCGATGCCCTGCGGCTCTGGGACGGCCGCCGTCCGGATTTGATCCTGCTGGACCTGGGTTTGCCCGACCTCGATGGCCAGGCCGTCATCCGTCGAGTCCGCCGGGAGGCGAACACCCCGATCATCGTCGTCTCGGCGCGCGGCCGAGAGGAGGATCGAGTGGCCGCCCTCGACGCCGGGGCCGACGACTACCTGACCAAACCCTTCGGGCTGTCGGAGTTGCACGCCCGGATGCGGGCGGTATTGCGGCGCGCCGCCGGTCCGGACGCCGACACCGAGGGGCGTCTCCGGCTCGGCCCGGTGGTCCTCGACGTGCCGCGCCATGAGGTCAGCGTCGGGGATGTGCCGGTCGAGCTGACGCCGCGCGAATTCGAGTTGCTGAAGGTTCTGCTGTCGCAGTCCGGCCGCGTGGTGACGGCGGGCCGGCTCCTTCGCGCGGTCTGGGGAACGGCCTACTCGGACGAGGGCCACTACCTCCACGTCTACGTCTCGCGCCTGCGCCGCAAGCTGGCCGCGGCCGATCCTTCGGGCGCCGCAGCCAAACTGATCGTGGCCGAGCCGGGAGTGGGCTACCGGATCGTCTCCGAGTAGGACCTGACGTCGTGCTCGAGACACCTGCCGAAGTCGCCGACCTGCAGCGGCTCTTCGACGCGACGCTGGGCCGCGCCAACACCCACATGCTGAGCATCGTCACGCCCGAGCGGCGGCTGTCGGCGCGGCAGGTGGTCGCCTTCCTGCAGGACACCAAACACGTTGCCTTCGCCTCGGTAACTCCACGTGGCGAGCCGCGCGTGGCGCCGCTGGACGCCCTCTTCATCCACGGCCGTTTCGTCATGGGCACGGGAGGGGCGGCATCGCGGTTGCGCAACCTGCGGTCGAATTCGGCGTGCTCGGCGGTATACATGGAGGGGGAGCGAATCGCGGTCGTGGTCAACGGCACCGTGGAATGGATCGGCCGCGACCATCCCGACAACGCCGAGCTGGTCGCGACGTGGATTAGGGTCTACGGCGCCGATCCCTACGACCTGGGGCCCGACGTCGCCTTCTTTCGGATCGCGCCGGCCTCGATGTGGGCATTCGCCGCTCACCCGGAGGAGTTCCCGGAGGAGTAGCCGCGGCGCTCCGGCCCTTCGCCGACCCCGGCCGATCTCGAGGCCACCTCGGCCTCGCCTCTGGGGCCGTCGGGCAGCGCCGGCGGCGATCTCATCCGGGGGTGTATGCCGGGACGATGCCCGTGGCGGCATCTCCCCGCGGTACGGATCAGCAGGGCCAGGACCGGGCGGATCTCCGGGCCGGGCCTAGAATCGGTTGTAGCGTCAACTACCCGGAGCAAGAGAACTGGCCAAATGGACGAAAACATCCGAGGCGCCCTGGCGCATAGCGGAGTCATCGACATCACCACGCAGGGACGAAAGACCGGCCTGCCGCGCCGCATCGAGATCGTGTACCACAACATCGACGGTCGCATCTACATCAGCGGCCAGCCCAGAGCCGATCGCAAGCGGAGCTGGCTCTACAACCTGGAGTCGAAGCCGAAGTTCACATTCCATCTCAAGCGAGACGTCAAGGCCGACCTCGCGGCGACGGCGCGCGAGATAACCGACGAGACGGAGCGACGGGCGATCCTCGAGCATGTCGCACGCGCCTGGAACCGGACCGACGTCGACGCCATGGTGGCGTACAGTCCGCTGGTAGAAGTGACCATCGAAGGGTTGAACGGAACGCATTAGCCGGAGACCAGCATGTGCCGATCTATCCAGCCGCTCCACAACTTCGAGCCGCCCACGACCCCCGAGGAAATGCGGGCGGCGGCCCTTCAGTACGTTCGCAAGATCAGCGGCATGACCCGCCCGTCTCGCCTTAACGAGCAGGCCTTCGACCGCGCGGTCGAAGCCGTCTCGGCGGCGACCGACGAGCTGCTGGCGAGCCTCGTGGCGTCAACCCCGCCGCACGACCGGGAAGTGGAGCGCCGCCGGGCCCGAGAGCGATTCCTGAGGCGCGAGGTCGCAAGGGCCATCTGAGGCGCACCGAGCCGGGCCGCGCCGTCGGGATCGCCGGGCCGAGCACAGGCCCAGGCCCACCCTGTTGAGCAGTTGTTGAGCCATTCCCGGCACTGCGTCGGCCGTTTCCTCTTGGGTGGCCGCGTACGTTGAGAAGGTGACATTCACCGACAACTCCCTGCAACTGGGCCGATTTGAGGTTCGCCTCGAACCTGACGGTGCGGACGCGAGAGCTTCCGCGGACGATCGGGGCGAGGCCACCAACTCGGCCGCCACCGCCCTCGCCGACACGGCGCCGGCCGCGACCCACACTGCGCCGGCTCCGACCCACACTGCGCCGGCTCCGACCTACGCGCCGCCGGCCCCGACGGACACCCTGCCGGGCCCGACCGAAACGCCGAGTGACGCGCAGGCGGCGGAGGATCGCTCCGGGGCTCGATTCGATCTTGCCCTGACCGAACCCGGACTGGCCGATCTCGAGGCTGCCGTCGAACTCGTCTCGGCCAACGTGGCGAAACGGGTCGTGCTCTCCGGATTCCAGCCCTGGCCCGGTCTGCTGTGGCGGGCCTACGAACTGGCCGAGACGGTCGGCGTCCAGATACTGCCCGACATCGCCCGACCGGGAGGCACGGTGGACCTCGTCATCACGAGGGCTCCAGCCGTAGATGGCTGAGGCGCGGCCCCTCCAGGGCCGGAGGATCGGCGACCGCCGCGTCGTCGTCGATAGGCCGCACGCCCGCTATTTCCGATATCTGGGCCCGGGGATACTCGAGGCGAAGCTCGAGGCTCAAGCCCCGAGAACCGCGTACCAGCGCCGCATGGCCGCGATTCGGCGCTATCTCTTTGGGCGCCCGCTCTCGTCCGCCGCGGAGCTGAGCGAACGGCTGCCCAAATGGAAGGCCCTGCCCGTCTTCTCGTCCGACGTGATGTCGTCGGTGGCCTACGCCAGCGGGGCGAGCATGTTGATCCTGCTCGGCTCGGGACAGAGCGCCTTCAACTACCTGATGCCGATTTCAGTCGTCGTCGTACTGCTGTTGCTGATGGTTACGTTCAGCTACCGGCAGACGATTCGGGCCTACCCCAACGGCGGCGGCAGCTACATCGTCGCCCACGCCAACCTGGGTGTCATCCCGGGGCTGGTGGCCGCGGGCTCGCTGCTGACCGACTACGTACTCACCGTCTCGGTCAGCGTGGCGGCCGGGGTCGCGGCCATCTACTCCGTGCCGGCGCTGTCTGGGCTGCAACAGTACGCGGTGCCCCTGATAAGCCTGTTCATCGTTCTCGTCATGGTCGTCAACCTGCGCGGGCTCAAGGAGAGCGGGACCCTCTTCGCCAGCCCGACCTACGTCTTCATCGGCGTCATGCTGCTGCTGATCGGCGTGGGCGTGGCCCGCTGGCTGCTGGGCGATCTGCCGCGCGTTAGTGGAGTCTCGGCGGCGACGGGAATCCCGACAGAGGGCCTGGGCCTCTTCCTGCTGGCCCGGGCCTTCGCCGACGGCTGCTCGGCCATGACCGGCACCGAGGCCGTGGCCAACGGCGTTCCGGCGTTCAAGCCGGTCGAATGGAAGAACGCGCGCCAGACGATGCTCATGGTCGCGATCCTGCTGACGGTCATGTACCTGGGTACGAGTTTCCTGGCCGTCCACGTCGGCGCCATCCCGACCGGCGACAAGGGCAACGGCGAGACCGTGCTCTCGCAGATCGGCCGCACCGTCTTCGGCGGACCGACTCTGCTCTACTACATCCTGCAGGCCTTCACGATGATGATCCTGGTCCTGGCGGCCCAGACCAGTTTCGCCGACTTCCCGCGGCTGTCGTCCATCCTGGCTCGCGACGGCTTCTTCCCGCGCCAGTTCGCGCTGCGCGGCGAGCGGCTCGCGTTCAACTCCGGGATCGTCGTGCTGGGCATCGTCTCGATCGCCCTGGTGGCGGCCTTCAACGGATCGACCGACGCCCTGATCGGCCTCTACGCCATCGGGGTCTTCACCTCGTTCACGCTGTCCCAGGCCGGGATGGTCCGGCACTGGTACGTCGAAGGCGGAGAAGGCTGGCGCCGGAGCGCGCTCGTAAACGGGGCGGGCGCGAGCGTCACCGCCGTGGTCGCGGTGATCATCGCGGTCTCGAAGTTCACCCAGGGCGCCTGGATCATCCTGGTTATCGTCCCGATCCTGGTCCTGCTGATGCTCTTCGTGAAGCACGAATACGACGCCGAGGGACGTGTCCTGGACGTCGAACCGGGCATGGTCTTTGGGCCGCCCCGCCGCCACCAGAGAGTGGTCGTCGCGGCACAGGCGCTCAGCCGGGCCGTGGTCCAGGCCGTCAAAGTCGGCGAGACGATGGGCGAGGAAGTGCAGCTGGTCCACGTGACCCTGGACCCGGCCGAGGGCGAGCGCTTCCGCGAACGCGTCGAGCGCCAGCTGCCAGGCGTCAGGGTCGTGCTGGTCGAGTCGCCTTACCGGGCCCTCGTCCGGCCCTTTGTCCGGTACCTGGAGGTATCTCAGGTCGAGGATCCGGACCGCCTGACGATCGTGCTGCTGCCCGAGCACCTGCCCCGCCACTGGTGGGACCGCCTGCTCTACAACCAGAACATCCACCGCATCCGGGCCGCCCTCGTGGGCCGCAAGGATTTCGTGGTGCTGGATACGCCTTACCGACGGGGGGCGTAGGCGGGACATCTACGCGCCCGCCATCCCGCCGCCCGCCGGGCCTGCCCGGCGGGCCTCAACCCGGCCGTCAGGCTTCGAACATCATCCCGGGCCCTGAAACCTCGATGGCGCCGTTGTACGTCGTCGCGGATCGTTCGACGGCCTCCTCTTCGCTGAGTCCCGGGCTCAGGTGCGTCAGGACCAGCCGGTTCACCTCGGCGTGCTCGGCGACCAGACCGGCATCCTCAGGCGAGAGATGGACGGACGGGATCTCGATGTCGGTGGCGAAGCACTCGGCAACGAGCACCCTGGCGCCTTTGGCCAGCGCGACCAGGTTGTCGCATGGGCCGCTGTCCCCGGTATAGGCCAGCTGCCGATCGCCGTAGCGGGCCGTCAACCCGAATGCCGGAACCGCGTGCTCGACCGCTCGCGCCTGGATCCTGAGGTCGCCGATCTCGGCGATGCCGCGGTCCTTCAGTTCCACCACCTGGAAGAAGTCGCTCATGTGGTGGTCGGTGGAGCTCTTGACGAACGCCTCCACGCGTTCCGCCCAACCGACCGGTCCGAGGACCGGGATCTTGCGCATCTTCTTTGGGGCGAAGGCAAAGGCGTAATACAGGAGAGGCATGTCGGCGAAGTGATCGGCATGCATGTGGCTGATCCAGACCGCGTGCAGATCCTCCAGCCGGATGTAGCGCTGGAGTGATCCCAGCACGCCGCCGCCGATGTCGACCAGCACGTTGGCCGCGCCGGCCTGGAGAAGAAACCCGGAACACGGATCGTCCGGCCTGGGATAGGGCGCGTTGCCCAGCGTCGTCCACCTGATGGGCCCGTCCGGCTTCCCCCGCTTGACCATCCCGACCTCCTGCAACGTCCGTCCCGACAAAGTTAGCAGTGGCGTCGACCGGGCGTTCGCCGTGGATGCAACGTCGTGCCAGGCCGATCTCATTCGTTCGGATGACGCAAAGCTATTCGCTGCTCATGATACTATTCGCTTGTGAGCGAAGTATCACCGGCCCAACTAGAGATGGAACAGCTGCTCGACGCTCTGGGCGGCGAGTGGGAGATGCACAGTCCCGAGGTGCCCGCCTGGGCCGAGCAGGAGTTGACCTTCGGCCAGATGCGGCTCCTTTTCTTGCTGGGCAGGCACGGTCCGTCGCCGATGAGCCGTATCGCCGAGTGGCTCGGCGTCGGTCTCCCGACCGCGAGTGGCATCGTCGATCGCGTCGAGCGCCACGGCCTCGTCGTCCGCCACCATCGCCTGGACGACCGCCGCGTAGTCGACTGCCAGCTGACGGATTCCGGCCGCCGCCTCGTCGACGAGATCTACGGCCTGAGGCTCGAGATGATGAGGCAGTTCCTGAGCGTCCTCGACGACGATGAGCTCGGCCGGATGACCGCCCTGCTCAGGGTGGTCCGGGAGCGCACCAGGGTGAAGACGAAATGAACGTCCGCCCGGCCCCGCGAGTCATACCGATCGAGGAGGACCCCCGAAGCACATAGGCCGGCTCGTACGGCGGCCTCGCCCGCCCGCGGGCTCGCATCGACGCAACCAGATCATCGACGCCCCGGCGTCCGCGAACCATCCATGCCACCGCCGCAAGAGTTCGCCAAGGAGTGGAGGAGCAGCTCGTGATCCGTCTGACCCAGTTCGCCGTAGCCAAGAGAAGCGTGACCGTCCTGATCACGCTGGGCTTGCTGCTGGCGGGCGTCTTCTCGTGGTCTCAGCTCAAGCAGGAGTTGCTGCCCGACATCCAGTTCCCGCTCGTCGTGGTCATCACGCCCAGCCCGGGTGCCAGCGCCCAGGACGTGTCGACCCAGGTGACGGAGCCGGTCGAACGGTCGCTCGGCAGCATCGCCCGGCTCACCCACATCAACTCCAGCTCGGTCAACAGCCTGTCGATCGTCGTCGCCACGTTCTCATACGGGACGAACATCAAGGACACGATGGCGACGGTCGACTCGAACGTGAAGGCGCTCGGCCTGGCGTCGACGCCGACCATCCAATCGTTCGACATCAACGCGTTTCCGTCGTTGATCGTCGCGATCAAGGGCACTGGCTCCACTACGCCCGACCAGCTGAACGCGCTCGCCGCCGGGAGCATCGTGCCGGCGCTCCAGAGCCTCGACGGCGTCAGCAAGGTCGATCTGACCGGGGCCACGCAGTACCGCCTGGTCGTCAGCCTCGATCCGGCCAAGCTGGCCGCCGGCAACGTCTCGATCGCCCAGATCCAGGGCGTTCTGGCGGCCAACAATCTCATCCTTCCGGCCGGCTCGCTGCCGATCACCAAGGCCGACGGAACCACCATTTCGATCCCCGTCTCCGCCCAGCACCAGCTCCTGCTCGAGAGCAAGGAGCAGCTGCTGTCCCTGGCCGTCGGCGTGAAGATGCCCTCGGCCGCCGACGCGACAACGACCGCGCCGACGCTGATCACTCTGGGCGATCTCGGTTCCGTCGATCTCGTCCCGAGCTATCCGACCGGCTACGCGGAACTAAACAAGGATCCGCAACACGCCGACGCCGCCCCGGCGCTGGTCGTCAGCATCTCGAAGACGACCGAAGCCAACACGGTCAGCGTGGTCGAGGCCGTCACCCTGAAGCTCGATCAGCTGCAGGCCCAGAACCAGGGCAGCTTCGAGATCGACATCGTCTCGGACTCGTCCTCGTTCATCATCGAGTCGCGTGACAGCCTGGTCCGCGAGGGCGGGCTCGGAGCGCTGTTCGCGATCCTGACGATCTTCGTCTTCCTGCTGAGCCTTCGCTCCACGCTGGTCGCGGCGATCAGCATCCCCGTGTCGATCATGACGGCCCTGGTCCTGATGCTCGTCGCCGGCGTGACGATCAACATCATGACCCTGGGCGGATTGGCGATAGCCGTCGGCCGGGTTGTGGACGACGCCATCGTCGTCCTGGAGAACATCTACCGTCACCGCGGCAAGGGCGATCCGATGCGCGAGGCCTGCATATCGGGCACGCGTGAAGTCGCCAGCGCGATCACCAGCTCCACCCTCACGACCGTGGCCGTCTTCCTGCCGCTCGGCTTCGTCGGTGGCATCGTCAGCCAGTTCTTCCTGCCCTTCGCGCTGACCGTGACGTTCGCCCTGCTGGCGTCGCTCATCTGCGCGCTGACGGTGGTGCCGGTCCTGGCAAGCCTATTCATCGACCGCATCAAGCTCGATCCCGATGAAGGGCCCCAGCACCACGAGACCATCGTCCAGAAGGTCTACACGCCTCTTCTCAAGGCGGCTCTCCACAACCGCCGCAGCCGCTGGGGCGTCATCGGCATTGCCGCCATCCTCGTGATCGGCGCCGGAATGCTCGTGCCGTCCATCCCGACTCAGTTCCTCAATGCGGGGTCCGAAAAGACCCTGACGATCTCTGTCGCTCCGCCCTCGGGCACCCCGTCCAGCGTCGTGCTCGACCAGGCTCGGGCGGTCCAGGCCAAGCTCCGGACGTACTCCGAAGTGAAGCTCATCGAGACGACCGTTCCCAGCGAGGCCGACACCGGTCTCTCGGCGCTCTCCGCGGCCTTCACCGGCGGATCGGCCAATGCGGCTTCGATCGTTGTCGGGCTCGACAAGAGCACGAACCTCGACACGGAGCAGAAGAAGCTCGCCGACGACATGGCCGCTCTACAGCCGGACGGCTGGCAGATCCAGGTCGCCCAGGCGAGCATGACCGGCAGCAGCTCGATCAGCGTCATCGTCAGCGGCCCCGAGAACGGCGACGTGGCCGCCGCCACCAACCTGGTCATGGCGGAGCTGAAGAAGCAGCCCGACCTCATCAACGTCAAGAGCGACCTGGCGACGACCTCCACCCAGTACAACATCGACGTCGACCCGAACAAGGCCATCCTCGACGGCACCAGCACGGCCCAGGTACAGGCCGAGGTCTACAACGCGCTCGTCGGCACCCGGGCCGGGACGGTCAACCTCGCCGGCGCCCCGACCGAGGTTCTGATCAAGGTCGACGCCAAGTTGAACTCGATCGAGACCCTGGCCAAGCTGCCGGTGGGCGTCGGCAAGATGCCCCTCGGCGACATCGCCACGGTCACTCCGGCCGACAACCAGGCTCGCGTGAGCCGGGTCGATCTGTCGCCGGCCGCCACGATCTCGGCCGACACGACCAGCAAGGACACCGGCGGCGTGTCGATGGAGATCCAGAAGGTCATCGACAAGCTCTCGGCAGACGGCAAGCTCACCGGCGTGACGGTGAAGCTCGGCGGCGTGACCGAGCAGATGAACGAGGCCTTCGGCGGCCTGTTCTTCTCGATGGCCGTCGCCATCCTGCTCGTCTACATCGTCATGGTCCTGGTCTTCAACTCCCTGGTGGATCCGCTGGTGATCATGTTCAGCCTGCCGCTGGCGACGATCGGCGCGTTCCCGGCGCTGTTCCTGACCCAGCGCCCGATCGGCATCAGCGCCTTGATAGGTTTCCTGATGCTTATCGGGATCGTCGTCACCAACGCGATCGTGTTGCTGGACCTGGTCGAGCAACATCGTCACAAGGGCATGCCCATGTACGAGGCCCTCATGCAGGGTGGTCGGACTCGAGTCCGGCCGATCCTGATGACGGCCATCGCGACGATCCTTGCCCTGATGCCCCTCGGCCTGGGTCTCTCAGAAGGCGAAATCATCGCCTCCGAGCTGGCCACGGTCGTGATCGGCGGTCTCTTCACCTCCACGTTCCTGACGCTCATCGTCATCCCGGTCGTGTACTCGCTGGTCGAGGACACGAAGGTGCGAACGAGCCGGCTGGTCGCCCGGGTCGGGAGCCACGAGACGGACCTGGAGGCGGAGGCGGCGGCCTCGTAACGACTCCCTGGAACCACGCAAGAGAGGCCGGGCGTCGAGCCCGGCCTCTCGATTCGGGGGGCCGGGTCCTACGTACTCGGGGCGACCGCGACGACCGGGGCGAGTGCCTCTTCAGCGCGCGGAATCAGGGCGTAGCCGAGGACGATCGCGGCCAGGTTAGCGACAACACCGAAGGCGACGGCGACTTCGGCCGGCCAGATCGACAGGATCACGCCGGTGATGGCCGCGCCGATCGGAAACCCCGAGAAGTTGAGGTTCATCGAGATCGTGAAGGCGCGGCCCATCCAGGCCGGGTCGGTCCGGCGCTGCCGCAGCGTGAACAGGGCGATGTCCAGCGGTCCGTTGGCCAGCCCGGCCACGACCATCGAAATGGCGATCGGCACGATGCTGTCGGGCCACAGGAGGACGGCCGTGGAGAGGGTGAAACCGACGGCCCCGAACAGGATCAGCCGGCGCTCCCGGCCCTCGGTCTCGATCCGGCCGGCCAGGAAGGCCGATACGACGCCCAGGGCGCCGCTCAGCCCGAACATGTAGCCCACCACCTCCTGGCCCATGCCGAGGTGCTTGAGAATCAGGACCGGCACCACGATCTCGACCACGCCCCAGCTCATGTTCATCGTCGAGAGCGAGACGGCGAGGCCGCGGAGGGTGCGGTTGTTCCAGGTGTAGACGAGGCCGAGCCACGCGTCGCGGACGAGGTTCCCGGTGGAAGCGACGTCGGTGCGCGGATCGGGTGCCCCGAACATGATGAGCGCCGCCGCCGCGTACGCGACTGCAATCCCGACCAGGGCGACCTCGAAGCCCAGGATCTGGGCAACGACGGCACCGAGCGGCGCGCCGACCACGGTCGCCAGGACGTAGCCGTTCGAGTCGACGGCGTTGACCCGCTCCCACAGCGGCTCCGGCACGAGAAGCGGAAACAGGCTCCGTAAACCGCTACTGCTGAGGGGCCCCGTCAGGGAGGCCACCGAGACTATCGCGACCAGCAGCCAGGCCGGCAGGTGGCCGGTCAGCGAAAGAGCCGCGACCAGGCCCAGAGTCGCGGTGACGACGAGGTAGTCGAGGATGATCAGCCTGACCCGGCCGTGGCGGTCGAGGAGGGCGCCGGCGATGGGGCTGATCAGGAGCCCCGGAAATATGCTCGCAAAGGCGACCAGGCCGGCCAGCGAGGGATCGTCGTAACGCTGCAGCGCGAACAGGATCATCACGATGCTGATCATCGATTGGGCGATCCTGGAGATCTGCATGCCCAGCAGGACGCGTCCGAGTGCGGGCACTGCGAGCAGGGCCCGATATGACGGCGTGGCGACTGGGCCGGCCGTGGTCCGGCCTCGATCGTTCATGAGGCCGCGAGCGTGCCACAGATCGACCGCGGCTGCCGGGACTCAGGCGGAGCGGCCCCACAGAGGATCTACGACCATCGGCCCGCTCGGCGCCGAGGCGGCCTGGGCCTGCGCGGATTGGCCCGCGGTCGAGGTCGACCCGGCGCCGCCAGCCGCCGGCGCGGGCGACGTGGCGCCGGCCGCACCGGGCGTCCTGGCCCCGATGAGGGCGAGCGCCTGCTCGGCGTTGGCGTGGGTGAGAGCCATCAGCAGCGGAAGCAGCGTGTCGCCGGCGAACAGACCGCCGTCCGCGCCCGCGCCGCCGTAGACACCGCCGACCGTGGCGGGATCGACGCCCCACTGGCTCGATACCAGCTCCGCGTTGACGGCGTTGGTCGACGCCGCCCGGGCCAGGTTCACCGGCGGCAGGCAGGCAGGCGGGGACTTGCCCTGATCCGTCGCCGCGGCTACGTTCGCCTGGGCCGCCTGAACGGCCTGGGCCGATTGCCCGGCGGACGACGCGATGGAACCGATGGTGGCCATACGGAAGTAGTCGGCGGGTAGGGTCCGCGGATTAGGTGCTTTCCCCTATGAAGTGTTGCCAGGGCGCACCGCCGGGTCAGCCGAGGCGCGGTTAGGGGCGCGGCCCCGAGTCCCCGGCCGTGTCGGATTCCGGGCCGGCAGCCGCGCCTCGCGTAGCCACCGACTAGGAGAGCGGCGGCTCCTCTTCCGAGCCGGCATCGGGGTGCGGAGGCGGGCTCACATCAAGGCCGAGCAGCCGTGGGTCCGTCCACGGCGCGGGGTCCGCCGCGGGCGGCCACTGACCGGCGGGGGGCGCGGGCGGCTGCTGCCACCGGCCGGCCGGCGGAGCCGGCGGCCACTGGCCAAAGGAAGTCGGCGTGGGCTGCTGCTGCCACTGACCGGTCGGTGGTGCCGGCGGCTGACCGAGCAGCGCTCCGGGGTACGGGTCGTAGCCCGTGGGGGGCGCCGCCGGGGGCCACTGGCCCGGCGCGGTTGGGAGCCCGAAGACAGCGGCACCGTCCGGCCCGATCGGCGCGATCGCGGGCTTGCGGCGCCTGAGGGTGAAGATCGCGCCGATCACCAGCAGGAGCAGCGCCAGCCCGCCGCCGACGGCGCAGGCTCGGAGAATGCCCTGGCTGCTCGAGCCGTTGACCAGGTCGATGACCGTCTGGGCCTGGGCAGTGGCCGTGTCCGGCTTGACGCTCAACAGGTCGGCTCGGGCGCCCTTCAGCGGCGTATCGAGCTCGGCGCCGAGGAGGCCGATGCTCTGGAGGATGCTCTTGCCCCCCTCGCTGAGCTTCGTGGCTTCATCTACTTTGCGTGCCGCCTCGGCCTCTGTGTTGGCCAGGGCGAGGACGGCCTCGAGATCGGCCTTGGTTGCGGCGGTCTCGAACTTCCGCTGGATGATGCTGCCGTCGAGGGAAACGGTGGGCAGCATGGCCACGATCGACGCGCCGACGTCCAGGACCTGCCCGGCGATGCTCATCGTCGTCTCAGCTTCCACGAAGTCCCAGGTGGACATCGGGCCGCGGATCGCCAGGGGCAGCTTCCACTTGCCGGCGGAAGTCGCCAGGGCGTGGTAGTCGGCTCTGGCCGCCGATCGCTCCGACAGCGACGTCGGCAGGAAGACGCCGTAGCCGCCCAGGAGGTCCTGGGCCTGGTCGAGGTCGGTGACTCCGGCCGGGAACATGCCTCGCTCGTCGATCAGGTCGAGCATCTGGTTGGCGGTTATCGGGAGGGACAGGTCCTCCAGCTGCTCGCCGGGCTGGACGCCTATGTAGGCCATCTCGTTGGCCGCGGCCGCCTCAAGCACCGCCCTGAAGCCGTCCGGGCCCATGGCGTCGGCCAGGGTCGTGAAGGCGAAGCAGGCCGCTGAGTACTCCCAGTCGAGAACGTTCTCGTCCTGCTTCGTGGAGTCCTTTCCCAGCGCCACCCACTGGGTAAGGTCCGGCGACCCGGAGCCCGGAAATGCCCCGGGATCCACGCAAGCCTTGTAGTTGCCATCTCCCGCGGCCTTCTCGCTGTATCCCGCCAGGCCCTCCGACATCCACTTGTCGGTGAACATCTTGCGGTTGAACCAGACGTGCGAGAGCTCGTGAGCCACGACGGAAGGCTCGGCCGACTCGGGGATGCTCGCCGTGCTGGTCGCCGAGTTGTACAGGCCGCCATACTCGCCGAGCTGCAGGTCGCCGGCTTCACTGATCGTGATCTTGCCACCGGGCATCTCGAGGCCGGTCAGGTCCTCGAGACGCGGCACGTAAGCCCCGACCTCTTCCTGGATCGCCGTCTTCCAGGTGGTGTCCTCGGGCCAGCTCTGGATGTCGAACGATTGGCCGCCCGCAGTAAGCGAGGTGTGGGTCAGATTCGCCGTCGCCTCCGCGTCGACGCACGACCAGAACTTGTACGGGGTGGCCTGGTTCCCGCTCGAGTAGACCTGCTTCGGGCCGGTCGTGGTCTTGTTGGGGAGGTCGTTGCCGAGGTCCACGTACAGATCGAAGCCGGCCGGCAGGACGATCGATACGGACCCGGTATCGGTGCCGTTTCCGACCGCGCACAGGCTGGCGTAGGCGGAACTTGCCCGGAACCCGCCGGGGGCGTGCGGCCCCGCCGGGATCGTGTAGGTGGCCGTGACCACCCGGGTTTGGCCGTAGAAGACGTCCGGGTACGTCAGCTTGATGTAGCGGTAGTACTGGTCCGTCTTGATCGTCGACTGCGACACGCGCCCGGCGTTCGAGGTAGCCGAGACCGCACCGGCCTCCTTCTCCACAGCGATCTCGGTCGCGTTCCAGAAGTAGTAGTAGGAAGCGCTGCTCGGCTTGCCGTTGTAGATGGAGAGCTTGATCGTGACGGTGATCGCGTTCTTGCCCGGGACCACTTCGTATGTGGTCGTGCCGGTCTCGGTCATGCCGTTCGCGGCGAGGGCCTGCGGCGGCGCGGCCAGGAGCAACGACCCCGCGATCGCGACGGGCGCCACGAACGAAAGCGGCCGAATACGCACCGGGCTTTCCCCTTCCCTTAACCTGGCGACTGCGACAAACGGATCGCGTGACGGGCGCGATCAGCGGACCCACCGGACTGAGCCAGTCAATACGACTCAGCCCGGTGCGGTCAAGGTCCAGTGGCTTGGACTTTCGTACTGCTTCGCCCGTCCGGGCGCATGACGCGCTAGCTGTCACGGCGGTCGGTTATCGTGGAGTGCCATGCAGTTGATCGGCGGCAATCCCGTCTTCTCGGCGACCGACCTGGTCGGGTTCCTGGCCTGCGAGCATCTGGTCGGGCTGGAGCTGGCTCTTCTGGCCGGCCTGGTCGAAAAGCCGGTCCGGCTCGACCCTGAACTTGACTTGATCGCAAGGCGCGGGATAGAGCACGAGACCCGCTATCTCGAGGCCCTGGAACGGGACGGCAGGCCGGTCACACGGCTGGACGGTGGCGGGCGGGACATACCCCCGGCCGAGCGCCTGGCGCAGCTGCGGGCGGCCGCCGCGGACACCGAGGCGGCTCTCCGGCGGGGCGACGACGTCATATATCAGGCCACGTTCTTCGACGGCCGCTGGCTCGGGCACGCGGACTTCCTGCTCCGGGTGGAGCGGCCCAGCAATCTCGGGGCGTGGAGCTACGAAGTAGTTGACACGAAGCTGGCCCGCCACGTCAAGGCCTCCGCGCTGCTCCAGATCTGCTCGTACGTAGAGCAGCTCACCAAGACGCAGGGTCTCGAGCCGGAGACGATGCACGTTGCCCTCGGCGGTAGTTCCCGAACGGTCGAGCATCATCGCGTCGCGGACTACATGGCCTACTACCGCACGGTCAAGGCCGCTTTCGAGGCCCGGGTCGAGGGGGACGGCGGGTACGCCGCGGCGGTCTATCCTCCGGCGGCCACGTATCCCGAGCCGGTCGAACACTGCGACATTTGCCGCTGGCAGCGGATCTGCGCCGCGCGGCGGCGGGCCGACGACGACCTGTCGCTCGTAGCCAACGCCGCGTCACGGCTGCGCCGGGCCCTCAAGGCCGCGGGCGTGCCGACCCGCCGCGGACTGGCAGGCCTGGAGTTGCCGCTCGCGACGCCGCTCGACGGCGTGGGGGCGGCGGCGCTGAGCACGGCCCGGGAGCAGGCCGCGATCCAGGTCCGGGGCGAGGACGATCGTCGCGTCGAGTACGAGCTTCTGCCGGAGGCGCGGCTGCCGGACGGCACCATCGAACCCAACCGCGGCCTCACGAGCCTGCCGGAGCCCAGGCCGGGCGATCTCTTCTTCGACATAGAGGGCGACCCGTTCGCGCTCGAGGACGGGGTCGAATACCTCTTCGGCGTGCTCGAGCCGGGGCTGATCGGGCCCGACGGCGAGCCCACATTCCACGCCTTCTGGGCGGTGGACGAGGCGGGGCAGGTCACGCCCGAGGCGGAACGGCGCGCCTTCGAGGCGACGATCGACCTGATGATCGACCGGTTGGCCGCGGATCCGGCGATCCACGTCTATCACTACGCGCCGTACGAACCATCCGCGGCCGGGCGGCTCATGGGTCGCCACGCAACTCGGGAAGAAGAGGTCGATCGACTCCTGCGCGGAGACGTCTTCGTGGACCTGTTCCGGACCGTCAAGCAGGGGCTGAGGGCATCGGTTGAGAGCTATTCCATCAAGAAGCTCGAGCCGCTGTACGGGCTGAACCGCGAAGAAGCGCTGCGCGACGCCGGATCGAGCATAGTCGCCTTCGAGAGCTGGCTCGCCGACGTGGACACAGGTTCGGCCGTGCCGAGGTCGCCGGCGACGGACGCAACGCTCCAGAGTATCGAGCGTTACAACCGCGACGACTGCGTCTCCAACTGGCTGCTGCGCGACTGGCTGGAGGGTCGGCGAGAGGAGCTGGCGGCGAAGCTGGGCGAGTCCCTGCCGCGGCCGGCCCGTGCCGGGACGGAGCCCGCGGCGCCGCTCTCGGACAGGCTGGCCCACGTCGAAGAGGTCGCGGACCGGCTGTGCTCCGGAGTACCCGAGGTTCCGGGCGAACGAACGGCGGCGGAGCACGGCCAGTGGCTGCTGGCCCAGCTCTTGAGCTGGCACCGGCGCGAGGAGAAGTCTTTCTGGTGGAACTTCTTCCGCCTCAGGGACGATCTCACGGACGAGGAACGCGTCGCCGAGCGCGAGCCGATCGGGCAGCTCCAGCTCGTCGGTTCGATCGGCGCGAAGGCCAGGTCGATCGTCTACCGGTACACGTTCCCGGAACAGGAACACGAGATAGACGTGGGGACGAGCGTCGTCGACCCGGCCACGGGCAAGTCGCCCGGCAGCGTCGTCGCCCTCGACGCGGCGGCCGGCACCCTCGACCTGAGCCGTGGCCCGAAGTCGGACGGTCCTAACCCAACGTCCCTGGTGCCCAACGACTACGTGGACACGAAGCCGCTCCAGCAGAGCCTGCTGCGGATGGGCGAGTGGGTCGTGGAGAACGGCATGGAGGGACCCGGCGACTACGCCGCGGCTCGGGAGCTGCTCATGAGGCGGCCGCCTCGGGCCGGGGCAGGGGAATCCTTGTGCCGGGACGGCGAGTCGGCCTCGCAGGCCGCTCGGCGAATTGCGGCCGGGCTGGACGGCGAGTGGCTGGCGGTTCAGGGTCCACCCGGTTCGGGCAAGACCTACCTCGGCGCCGAGGTCGTAGTCGAACTGGTCCGGCTGGGCCGGAAGGTCGGCGTCACCGCCAACAGCCATCGGGTCATCGGGAATCTGCTCGACTCGATTGCCGCGCGGGCCGGCGAGGCCGGGGTGGCGGTGAGGATCGGGCAGAAGGCCGACCGTTCCGGCGACTGCACCTCGGACGCGGCCGCGCCGTACACGGAATACGGCGACCTGCTCGACGCTCTGGCCTCGCGTGAGGTGGACGTCGTCGGGGGCACCGGCTGGCTGTGGTCGCGGCCCGAATTCACCGACGCGGTGGACGTTCTGATGGTCGACGAGGCGGGGCAGCTGTCGCTCGCCAACGCGGTGGCGGTTTCGCCGGCCGCACGCAACCTGATCCTGCTGGGCGATCCGCAGCAGCTCGACCAGCCGCTGCAAGGCACGCACCCACCCGGCGCGGAGGCGTCGGCGCTCGGCCACGTCCTGGACGGCAAGTCCACGATGCCGCCGGAATCGGGTCTCTTCCTGGAGAAGACGTGGCGGCTCCATCCGGACCTATGCCGGTTCACGTCGGAGGCGTTCTACGAGGGACGCCTGGAATCCGAGCCGTGGCTGGCCCGGCAGGGGCTGGCGGGCCCGGGCCGGCTCGACGGGACCGGAATCCGCTTCGTGGCCGTCGACCACGACGGCAACCGCAACAACTCGCTCGAGGAAGCGGGGGTCGTGGCCGACCTCGTTCGCGAACTGGCCGGCGGGCGCGGCTCATGGACGGACGGCAAGGGCCGCAGCCACGGGCTGGCGCTCGACGACGTGCTCGTGGTCGCTCCCTACAACGCGCAGGTCGCCGAGATCGGCCGAGCCTTGCCCGGGGTACGCGCCGGTACCGTCGACAAGTTCCAGGGCCAGGAGGCGCCGGTCTCCATCTATTCCATGGCGACGTCGAGCCCGGAGGAAGCGCCGCGCGGAATGGAGTTCCTGTACAGCCTCAACCGCCTGAACGTGGCCACTTCACGTGCCCGGTGCCTGGCCGTCGTCGTCGCCAACCCAGCCCTCATTCGCGTCCGCGCCCGTACTCCCCGCCAGATGAAGCTCGCCAACGCCCTGTGCCGGTTCATCGAGATGGCGGGGGAGGAGTAGGCCGAAGAGCCGCTGCGGTGCCGCCGGTTCCGGCCAACTCGGCCGCGAGATCGCCTGGCTCCGTAACCGGCAGCCGGCAGGTGAAGTGGTGGCAGACGTATGCCGTGGCTCGGCCGCCGATGGCGACCCTGTCGCGAAGCAGATCCACGGCCGTGGAAGCCGGGTCTCCGACCGCCAGAACCCGGTAGGGCTGGAACCCCCGCCGAGCGACCCCAACCAGGGCCCGCGTGTCGGCTGCGGCCGGGTCGCCCGCGATCGCGACCTGGGCAACACCGACCGAAGCGAAATCGAGCGCCCCGAGCCAGGCCGGGAAGGCTCGCGGATATCGGACCGCAAGCTGCTCCACCTTTCCGGCAGCCCGATCCGCGGCTTCGCGCGGACTTGCCTCGCCGGTGAGTTCGGCCAGCCGCAGGAAGACGGCCGCCGCGACGGCGCCGCCCGACGGAGTGGCGCCGTCCTGAATCTCCTTCGGCCTGACGATGAGCGCTTCGGCGTCGGCAGCCGCGTCGAACCAGCCGCCGGCCGCGTCGGTGAATTGCCGCTCTATGACTTCGGCCAGCTCGCGGGAGGCCACCAGCCAGCGTTCGTCGAACGTGGCGCCGTAGAGAGAGAGCAGGCCATCGGCGAGGCAGGCGTAGTCGTCGAGACCGCCTCTTCCCGCGGTCCGGCCCGATCGGAACGACCGAGCCAGCCGGCCATCCGCGGACCGCAGCAAAGCCAGGGCCGCCTCCGCGACGCCTTCGGCGACGACCCTGTCGGCCTGCCGGTCCAGAACCGGGATGGCCTCGGCGAAGGAGGCCAGGGCCAGGCCGTTCCAGGCGGCCACGGCCTTGTCGTCCAGAGCTGGCTGAGGCCGACTCTCGCGCCGGGCCCGCAACAGGTCGCGGGCCAGGTTCAGCCGGCTCGCGACGGTCGACACCGGAAGCTCGAATTCGGCGGCCAGCTGCTCGTCGCTCATGACCCGCGAGAGGATCGTCCGGCCCTCCCAGTTGCCGGCCGCCGTGACGCCGTACGCGGCCGCGAAGAGCGCGCTCAACTTCGGGCCCGGGGCCCGACTCTCCGCCCCGTCCTCCGCCGTCGCGCCGTCGAGCACGGCCGCGAGCTCGACCGGGGTCCAAACGTAGGTCGCGCCTTCGATCCCGCCGGTGTCGGCATCCTGGCTGCTCGCGAAGAGCCCGTCGACGGTGCGCAGGTCGCGGACCATGTAGTCGAGGGTCGCCTCGGCCACGGTCCGGAAACGGGGCTCGCCCGTGAGCTGGAAAGCGTGGAGGTAGACCCTGGCGAGCTGGGCGTTGTCGTAGAGCATCTTCTCGAAATGCGGCACGAGCCAGTTCGTGTCGGTGGCATAGCGATGGAACCCGCCGCCGATCTGGTCGTGGATGCCGCCCGCAGCCATTACGTCGAGGGCGCGGATCGCCACGCCCAGGATCCGGTCGTCCGGCGCGGCACCGGCCCGTCGCAACAGCAACTCGATGACCGCGGGCTGCGGGAAGCGCGGCGGACCGGACCAGCCGCCGTGTTCGAAGTCGAACTCGTTCACCAGGCGTTCGACGGCCGCGTCCACGATCCCGGGCCGGGGATCGCCGGCCTGAGAGCCCGGCCGAACCGAGAGCACCGGCCCCGCCTTGGACTGGCCGGCCGGGGCGGTCGAGTTCTGCCTCAGCTCTTCGACCAGCCGGGCCGCCCCAGCCTCCAGCTCGCCGCGACGCTCGGTCCACGCGGCGGCTATGGCGGCAATGAGCTGCCGGAACGACGGCAGGCCGGATCTCGGCTCACGCGGGAAATAGGTGCCGCCGTAGAAGGGTCGGCCGTCCGGCGTGAGGAAGAGGCTCATCGGCCAGCCGCCGCCGCCGGTCATCGACTGGAGCGCGGCCATGTACACGGAGTCAAGGTCGGGCCGCTCCTCGCGATCGACCTTGATCGAGACGAAGCCGGCGTTCAGGAGGGCGGCCGTTTCCTCGTCCTCGAACGACTCCTTCTCCATGACGTGGCACCAGTGGCACGCTGCGTAGCCGATCGACAGGAAGATCGGCCGATCGGCCCGAACCGCCTCGTCGAGCGCATCGGGGCCCCACGCGCGCCAGTCGACCGGGTTGTGGGCGTGCTGCAGGAGGTAGGGGCTGGTCTCGGCGGCGAGGCGGTTGGGCGACGATGACATCGCCTCGATCCTAGCCGCCGGCGCCGATCGGCGATTCCCGCGCCCCCACGCGGCTCGCGGTCCGAACCGGCCCCGTCCTAGCCCTTGGGCAGCCGGCCGTAGAGCTCGCGGTAGACGATCGAGCGCTCGGCGTAGAGGTCAGCCTGGGCCGCGACGGGCTCCATTACGCGGGTGTCGCCGGGAATTGGCCACGTGGACTCGGCCGTGGAGGGGGCGATGCCGGCGGCGACCGCGCCGAGCAGGGCCGCGCCCCTGGCCGAAGCGTGTTCCGTAGCCCCGAGCGCGACGGGCATGTTCAGGACGTCGGCGATGATCTGCTGCCACAGGCGGTTGACCCCGCCGCCGGCGACGACCCCGGCCTTGGGCTCGAGGCCCAGACCGCGCATGAGGTCCAGGCCTTCGCCCAGCGCGAACGCCACTCCCTCGAGAACGGCGCGGGTGACTTCGGCCGGGCCGTGGCCGATGCGCAGCCCAACCAGCGCACCGCGCGCCGATGGGTCGAAGTGCGGCGTCCGCTCGCCTCGGAGATAAGGCAGGAACAGGAGGCCGTCGCTGCCCGCCGGCACCTTGGCCGCCGCGGCGAGCAGTTCGCGGGCGCCGTTCGGATCGTCCGGCTTGAGCAGCTTCACGACCCAGTCGAGCGACGCGGCCGCGGAGAGCGTCGCGGCCATGACACACCACTGATCCGGCACGACGTGGCACAGGGCGTGGAGCCGGCCTTCCGGATCCACCTTGGGAACGCTGACGGGAGCCAGGACCTGGCCGCCCGTACCGAGCGAGACGAGCACGGTGCCGGCGGCGTCTTCTTCGCGGGCGAGGCCCAAGCCGAGGGCGGCGGCCGGAGCGTCGGCCCCGCCGACTGCGACGGTGATTCCGGTGGGGAGCCCGAGCGCGCGGGCCGAGTCTTCACGCAGGCCGCCCGCGGACGCCTCCGATTCGGTCAGTGGCGCGAGCTTCGCCCGATCGATCTCGAGCCGTCCGCAGATGTCGTCCGACCACTTCCGCGCCCGCAGGTCGAACAGCAGCGTTGCCGAGGCGTCCGAGACGTCGCTCGCCACGTGACCCGTGAGGCGGGCGCGCAGGGCGTCCTTGGGCTGGACGATCCAGCTGGTTCGCGCCATCACCTCGGGCTCGTGGCGGGCAACCCACATGATCTTCGGAGCTGTGAAACTCACGTTCGAGCGGTTGCCAGTCTGGCCGACAAGGTCCGCCCGGGGGATGCGCCGCTCGATCTCGGCGGCCTCGGCCTCCGCCCGGCCGTCCGACCACATCAATGCCGGCCTGACCGCGGCGCCCTTCGCGTCTAGGAACACGGCGCTGTGCATCTGCCCGGTCAGGCCGAGGGCGGTCACATCGGCCCCTCGGAGAGCCGGTCTGGCCAGCATGTCGGACATGGCCAGCCGCAGGGCGTCCCACCAGCGGTCGGGATTCTGTTCGGCATAACCCGGCTGGCGGGACTCGGTGGGGTAGGAGGCCATCGTCACCCCGATGCACTCGCCCGCCTCATCCAGCGCGAGAAGCTTGACCCTCGACGACCCCAGATCTATCCCGATCGAGACGCGCACCCGGACCTCCATGATCGCCGGCTCGACCGCCGGACGCCGCTTCGCCCCTCGCCACTAGCTTAGCGCCCAGGGCTCGCGGACGAGCCGCGGGTAAAGTATCGAAACGGTTGCAGGGCGCTGTCTTGGGGAGCTCGAATGGCTTTGGCGAAGGTATGGCACCTCGCGGAGGGTCGAATCGGCGTGGTTGCGGGCGGGCCCGATGAGATGCCGGCCGCCGCGGGCCTGCTGGACGAGGCTTCGGCGTGGCTTGAAGGGCGAGGTTTGACCGGGTGGCCGCGACCCTTTCCGGCGTCGAACCTGGCCGCGGACCTTGCCCGCGGGAACACGTATCTAGCCACGGACGGCACGACGCCGGCCGGCACGTTCAGCCTGTACCGGACCGACGTCCTGTTCTGGGGCGAGCGCCCGGACGAGCCGCCCGGGCACGCGCTCTACCTGCACAAGCTGGCCGTCGGTCGCCGCTACGCCGGTCTGGGTCGAGAAGTGGCGACACTGGCCGAGCGGCTGGCCCGGGAGGGCGGCGCGGCCTGCCTCCGGCTAGACTGCGCTGCGGCCAACTCGCGAATCCGGCGCTACTACGAGGCGACGGGCTTCGAATTCCGGGGCGAGATCTACATAGCGTCGCTGGACTTCCGAGCCGCCCTGTACGAGAAGTCGCTCCGCTAGAGGTCGACGGCGCTCCGGCGCCACAGCCCATAGCGTGCCGGTGCGCCCCCGCGCGACAGCCCATAGCGTGCCGACGGCGCCCCGGCGCGACAGCCTATAGCGTGCCGGTGCGCTCCGGCGCCTCCGACCCATTGCGTGCCGACGCCGCCCCGGCGCGACAGCCCATAGCGTGCCGACGGCGCCCCGGCGCGACAGCCTATAGCGTGCCGACGGGTCAAGTCCCAGGACGTGTGTAACAACGCGTCACCTCGCGTCTGATCGATTAGCTCGCCATGAGCAACGCTGTGTCGGCCTCCTTTCCATCGACGACGGCGTCGATGAGCACCATCGACTCCGGTCGGAAGTAGCGTCGCCCGTCCTGCCACTCGTCGTCCTGCTCGGCGAGGATCATCCCGACCAGCCGGATGACCGCAGCTCGGTTGGGGAAGATGCCAACCACGGCGGTCCGGCGCTTGATCTCCTTGTTGAGACGTTCGAGCGGGTTGGTGCTGCGGATCTGGCGCCTGTGAGTCTCGGGAAACGTGAAATGGGCGAGGAGGTCCGACTCGGCATCGAGAAGCAACTGGGCGACGGTCGGAAAGCGCGGTTCCAGGGAGTCGATGACAGAGCTGAACTGCACGCGGGCGGCCCGCTCGTCGGGTTGCTCGAGGACCGACCGGACGGCACTCGCGATCATGCTCCGGGCCGAGCGGGGCACGAGATCCTGGGCGTTGCGGGTGAGATGGACCCGGCAGCGTTGCCAGCCTGACCCGAGGAGCTGCTCGCGGATGGCCTTGACCAGACCTGCGTGATCGTCGCTGATGACCAGGCGGACGCCGTGGAGGCCACGGCCAACCAGAGAGCGGATGAACGCCGGCCAGGCCGACCCCTCGTCATTGCCGGACGAGAGTTCGATCCCGAGCACGCGGCGCTCACCGCTCATGGCCACGCCTGTTGCGACCAGAGCTGCCATGGACACGACCCGGCCGGCTTCGCGGACCTTGAGGTATGTCGCGTCGAACCAAACATAGGGATAGGTGGTGTCGTCGAGCGGACGCTTCCGGAAGGTCTCGACTTCGGCGTCGAGGGTGGCGCAGATGCGGCTGACTTCGCTCTTGGAGATCCCGGTGATGCCGAGGCTTTGGATGAGGTCGTCGACCCGGCGGGTGGAGACCCCCAGAACGTAGGCCTCCTGGACAACAGCGAGGAGGGCTCGTTCGGCCCGCCGGCGAGGCTCAAGCAGGCTCGGGAAGTAGTTGCCGTCTCGGACACGCGGGATGGCGAGATCGATCGTGCCGACTCGGGTGTCCCAGCGGCGATCCCGATATCCGTTGCGGCTGGTCAGTCGGCGGTCGGGTGCTCGCTCGCCCTTCGGCACCCCTGTGATCTCGGTCACTTCGGCTTCCATCACGCCCTGGGCGAGCAGATGCACGGTCTCACGCAGGAAGTCGCCGTCGCCCTCTTCGATCGCCTTGCGAACGTTCTCGAGCAAAGCCATGCTGTCGTCGGCCATCGTGGTGTCCCTTTCGTCGTCGGTTTCTCACTTCCAACGACGCGAGGATGACGCGGTGGCCGTTTCTCTTCACGGCCTACCTGCTGCTGTTACACCAAGTGTGGGGACACGACCTGCCGACGCCGCCCCGGCGCGACAGCCCATAGCGTGCCGACGCCGCCCCGGCGCTCCGGCGCCTCCGACCCTTGCGTGCCGCCGCCGCCCCCGGCGCCCCGGCGCCTCCGACCCTTGCGTGCCGCCGCCGCCCCCGGCGCCCCGGCGCTCCGACCCTTGCGTGCCGGTGGCGCTCCGGCGCTCCGGCGCTCCGACCCTTGCGTGCCGCCGCCGCCCCCGGCGCCCCGGCGCTCCGACCCTTGCGTGCCGCCGCCGCCCCCGGCGCTCCGGCGCCTCCGACCCATTGCGTGCCGCCGCCGCCCCCGGCGCCCCGGCGCTCCGACCCATTGCGTGCCGGTGGCGCTCCGGCGCCTCCGACCCATTGCGTGCCGCCGCCGCCCCCGGCGCCCCGGCGCTCCGACCCATTGCGTGCCGGTGGCGCTCCGGCGCCTCCGACCCATTGCGTGCCGCCGCCGCCCCCGGCGCCCCGGCGCTCCGACCCATTGCGTGCCGGTGGCGCTCCGGCGCCTCCGACCCATTGCGTGCCGATAAGCCTCCGATGACCTACCGGGTCCATCCTGGCATCGATGGACGACCTTCGCCTGGGCCTTGCGTTGAAGGCGGCACGAATCAAACGCCACTTGCGTCAACGCGATCTGGCCATGCAGGCTGGAGTCTCGGCCTCGCTCGTGTCGCGCCTCGAGCACGGGGATCTTGATCGGCTGTCGTTGCGTACTTTCCGTGCCGTCGCGGCGAGGCTCGGAGTGAGCCTTGAAGTCACCCCGCGCTCGGCCGGGGGCGAGTTGGCCCGAATTGCCAACGCCCGGCATGCGGCTCTGGGCGAGAGTGTCGCGTCCTGGATCGTGCGGCGGCCCGGATGGATCGTCGCGGCCGAGGTGTCATTTGCATTCTTCGGCGAGCGCGGCATCGTCGATCTCATGGCCTGGCACGAAGCCTCGCGCTCGATCGTTGTCATCGAGCTCAAGACGGCCGTCGTGGACGTCAGCGAGCTGATTGGGACATTGGACCGCAAGAGGCGACTGGCCCCTCGGATCGCGGCCGATCGTGGCTGGCCAGCCAAGTCTTCGAGCGCGTGGCTGATCGTGGCCGGCTCGAGCGCCAACCGTCGCCGTGTAGCCGACCATCGAGTCCTGCTCACGTCAACTCTGCCACGGGACGGTCGATCTTTCGGGCCTCTGTTTCTACACCCCGAGCGCGGGGCCGAATCTGGCATCGCTTTCTGGTCGATCTTGCCCGGAGTGAAAGTTGGCGGCGAAATCGCCCTCAGGCAGCGGGTACGCGGGCCGCACGAGATGGTTCTCAAGCACGACCGGAGCTCAGACCGCGGCTCGAACGGCGCCGCGTAGGGGTCCGGTCGGGCCGCGAGGGGTGCCGTCTCCGACAACTCTCATGGGGGGCAAATCCGACCACACGTTGGCCCGGGCGCGAGTGGGGGCGAGCCGGAGCCCACCGCCCCCGCGCCCCGGCCCCGCGCCCCGGCCCCGCGCCCCGCCCCGCCCCGCGCCCCGGCCCGCGCGCCCCGGCCCCGCGCCCCGCCCCGCGCCCCGGCCCCGCGCCCCGCCCCGCGCCCCCCGCGCCCCGCCCCGCGCCGCGGCCCCGCGCCCCGGCCCCGCGCCCCGCCCCGCGCCCCGGCCCCGCGCCCCGCCCCGCGCCCCGGCCCCGCGCCCCGGCCCCGCGCCCCCCGCGCCCCGCCCCGCGCCGCGGCCCCGCGCCCCGGCCCCGCGCCCCGGCCCCGCGCCCCCCGCGCCCCGCCCCGCGCCCCGGCCCCGCGCCCCGGCCCCGCGCCCCGCCCCGCGCCCGCCCCGGCCCGGAGACGCGGCCCGGCGCATCGTCTGTTGACCCCCTCCCGGTCTACGAACGCTGGAAGTAGGTGTCCCGCTCCCAGGGCGTCACCTGGCGGCGGTATCCCTCCCATTCGAGTGTCTTGGCGGACCGGAAGAGCTCCATGAGCTCGCTGCCGAGGGCGTCCGTGATCACGTCGTCGTCTTCGAGAGCGGCCAGCGCTTCGCCCAGCGAGGCCGGGAGCGGCTTGGTGACGCTATGGCCGCCGCCGCCGAATCCGTGCTCCAGCTCCTCGAGCGGCGGGCCCAGCTCGCAGCCGCGGTCCAGGCCGTCCAACCCCGCGGCCAGCATCGCCGTGAACGCGAGATAGGGGTTGCAGCTCGGATCGACCAGGCGCAGCTCGAGCCTGGCCCCGAAGACCTCGCCCGGGGCCGTGTCCCCACGCACGGGAGTGGGCACGCGGATCAGGGCGCCGCGGCTGTGGCGGCCCCAGCTGCCTGCGACGGGGGCTTCGTATCCGGGCACGAGCCGTTTGTACGAGTTCACAGTCGGGGCCACGAGGGCGCACATCCCGGGGGCATGGTCGAGCTGGCCGGCCAGGAACGCCCTGGCGATTGTCGAGAGGCCGTAGGCGTCGTCAAGATCGTCGAAGACGCTGCGGCCGGAGCGATCGACCAGGACCTGGTGGACGTGCATGCCCGAGCCCGCGGCGTCGGCCAGCGGCTTCGGCATGAACGTGGCCTGCATGCCGCGCTCGCGGGCCAACTCCTTCACGGCAGGCTTCAGGGTGGTGACCATGTCGGCGGCGACGAGCGCCGGCAGCAGCGGCAGATCAAGCTCGAACTGCCCGCTGGCCACCTCGTGGTGGCTCGATTCGACGTGGATGCCCATCGCCTCCAGGCCCAGGACGATCTCCATCTCGACCCGCCGCGATCGACCCCGGCTTCGCTCGAAGTAGCTGCTGGGGTCGTCGGCCAGCGGCCCGATCGCGTCCGCCGGGAAGAGGAAGAACTCGATCTCCGGAGCTACGAGATAGCCCAGACCGGCCGACTCGGCGCCGTCGAGC
The DNA here is from genome assembly GCA_963789725.1 of uncultured Chloroflexia bacterium. GTDB lineage: Bacteria > Chloroflexota > Limnocylindria > Limnocylindrales > CSP1-4 > Fen-1039. The sequence goes on along the minus strand of CAWBLU010000003.1, from coordinate 1,310,148 downwards.
AGGGACCGGAGCGTTCCACGGCCGTCGCCCGGGTACAGTTCGCCGCTCGGCTTGACGACCTCGCAGATCAGCCGCGCGCACGGCACGCCGCTGGGCTCGATGATCGAGAAGGTCGTCGGATCGGGCCTCAGGTACATGTCCGACTCGACTTCTCGGGCCAGGCCCTCGATCGCGGAACCGTCGAACCACTCCCCGTCGGCCAGGACCGCGGCGATGCGGCGGGCCGGCACGGCCACGGTCTTGACCGCCCCCGTGACGTCGGCGAATTGCAGCTCCACCTGCTGGACGCCCGCTTCGCGCACGCCGGCGAGGACGCGCTCGACCGCCCGGCGAGCCACGTCGACCGCGGATCCGCTCAGGCCGGTCTGGTCCGGCGCGCTCATGAAGGCGGCGTGTTGGGGCGCAAAGGGGATCGAGTCCCCGTTCGGCGTTCGTCCTGATTTGTGAGGCATCTGATCCCTCCCGCGCGGTCCTGGGGCGCCTGCGCGGCTACTAATGGTGGCCGATGAGGTATGCCAGCACGATCAAGAAGATGCTGGCCGAGAGAAACGCGGCACTGATGGCGAAGATGAGCAAGACGAGCTTGAGATCGGACGATTGAGGCGAGATCACCTGCTCGTCGCCGAAGATGAACTGGCTGAGTGGCAGGTCGCGCCAGTGCTCCAGGTCCGACCGGAGCGAGGTCGCATCCTCGTACCGCTCGTCCGGATTCCGGCGCAGACTCTTGCGGACGATGCCATCGATCGGCGGCGGAACCGCGGCGTTGAGTTCGTGGAGCGGCGGGACCGCGGCACTGATGTGCTGGCTCATGACGGACAGGGCGTTGTCGCCCTCCCACGGTACGCGGCCCGCGAGCATCTCGTAGAGCATGACCCCGATGGCGTAGACGTCGGTCCGGGTGTCGCCGCGCCTGCCCTGGATCTGCTCCGGCGACATGTAGTCGGGCGTGCCCAGCGCGGTCGAGAACCAGCGCCAGGTCAGCCGTCGGGCGCCGGCCATCAAGGCCACGCCGAAGTCGGTGACGACGAGCTTTCCGTCCGGCGTGACCAGGACGTTCTCGGGCTTCAGGTCCCGATGGATGACGCCCTGGGAATGGGCATAGGCCATGGCCGCGGCCAGCTGCTGCCCAAAGTCCACCGCCTTTTCGACCGGCAGTCGCTTCTCCCGGCCCAGCATCGAGCGGAGGGTCTCGCCTTCGACGTACTCCATGACCATGTACGGACGGCTTCGGTCGGTCGTGAACTCGATGGGGCGCTGGATGCCGGGGTGCTGGAGGTGGCGGGCGATCTCCAGTTCGCGCCGGAAGCGGTCGAACGTGGCCACGTCGCCCATGATCGACTCGTGCGGGCACTTCAGGACGACCTGGTGCCCTGATGGGTCTTCGGCCAGGAAGACGTCGCTGTAGGCGCCGTGCCCGATCGCCTTGACGATGGTGAACTGGTCGAGCCGGCCGCCCGGCTCGAGCTCGGTGGCCGTCACGAGAACAACCTCCGCCATCCCTGCGCCGTCTCGGGCCGCTGCCCGGCCTCCTGAACGCGGACCACCATGGCCGTCGCATTATCGTCGCCGCCGCGATCCAGAGCGAGGTCGACGAGCCGCCGGCACGCGTCCGCGGGATCCCGGCCGAGGGCTTCGGCGATCTCGCTCGAAGTAACGTTGCTCCACAGCCCGTCCGAGCAGAGCAGGAAGACGTCGCCGCGCTCGAGCCGCTCGTTGCGGACATCCGTCCGGACCATCATGCCGCCGCCGACGGAGCGGGTGAGGGCATACCTGGCCGGATGATCGATGGCCTGCTCCGGCGTGATGATGCGCATCCGCAGCAGCTCCATGACCTGGCTGTGGTCCGTGGTCAGAAGCTCAAGCTCGGCCTCGCGACGGCGATACACACGGCTGTCGCCGACGTGGCCCAGATGCGCTTCGCCGGGCGTCATGACCAGAGCACTCAGGGTCGACTGCATCTTGCGGCCGCCCCGGCCCTCTATGGCCGCGTCGAGAATGGCCTGGTTGGCGCGGTTGAAGGCGTCTCTCAGGATTCCGGGCACCCGACCTCCGCCGGTGAGGCCCTGTCTGGCCCTGCTCAGGCTCGCTTCCACGGCCAGGCCGGAAGCCACGTCCCCGCCGCCGTAGCCGCCCAGTCCGTCCGCCACGGCGAAAACGAGCCCGAGTCCGGAACTCGCGACGGCAGGCTCCAGGACGTGTTCGTCCGCCGGCGTCACGTATGGCGAGTCGCCGTCCACGGCGACCCAGCCCAGTCGATCCTCGTTGTGCTCGCGGACGTTTCCGATCACTGTCAGGCCCGCGTATTCGACACCAGGGTTTGTCGTCACGGCTTGCATTTCATCTCAGTCGCGGCCTGCATTGGCAACCGTGTTGTATGTGATCCGGCACCGAAACCGCGCCGAGGCGGCCCACCCCGCCCATCGGCGCGGTTCTTCGTCGTTGGCGATATGGGCTATAGTTCCGGGCTTATGACTTGTGTCTTGACCAGGATGCCAGTGTTGTTCGAAGTCGAGTTGAACACGAGCCAGACCGCACCGACGACAATCCAAACGCCGACGAATGCCAGCGCAATTAGCGTGTCGGTCTGTGTCGATCCACCCGCGGATACGCTCATCATCAGCACGCCGGCCAGCATCGTGATATTTGCCGCGAGTCCGGCCATCGGTATGAGCACGTGTTTGGCGATGCTTCGCTTGTGCTGACCTCCGAAGGCGACGAGCACGAGCGCATTCGTCATTCCGTATACCAGGAAAGTGCCGGTGTTGCTGGCAAGGATGACCTGGAGAAGGTTGTCGGCCGAGAGCACGGCATAGCCGCCCAATGCCGCGGAGACGATCGCCAGGGCAATCACGCCGTAGTGCGGAGTGGCGTGCCGGAAGTGGAGCATTCCGAGCACCCCGGGAACCTCCCTGTCGCGACCCATGACGTAGGTGATCCGGACGCCGGTGTTGAGGCAGGCGAGGGTGGTCCCGATGAGCGCCACCATCACCGTTGCGGCCAGGATTATCACCAGGATGAAACCGGTCCCGCCCAGCATCTCGTCCCCGATGAACCGGATCATGTCGCCGATCGGGGCGGCCGAGACCGCGGCGGCGCCGTAGCCGGAGACCGCGGCGCCGTTGCCGGCCGTAGCGGTGACGCTGGTGTTGACGAAGAAGTTGGCCGCGGCGTACTCGAGGAAGTAGGCCACGGCCCCCTGGATCGTCAGGGATAGGAGGATGGCCCGGCGGACGTCCCGCTTGGGGTTGATGGCCTCGCTGCCGAGAGCTGTGACCGATTCGAAGCCTACGAGGAGGAGTATCGCGATGGTGCCCTGGAAGAGCACATTCGTGAGGTTGTGGGGCAATACCACGGAGGCGAGCCCGGAATGGGCATACTCCAGGTTGGGGTGGTTCGTCCGGAAGGCGATCGCGAGGACGGCGAAACCGACCAGAGCGGTGAGCTGTATCGCGTTGACGATGACGGCGGTGATCGTCGAACCGGATATACCTCGGTAGGCGATGAAGCCGACCAGGGACGCGAAAATGACAGCGGCCGCTATCTCGAGAGGCTGATTGAGAGCGATCCCGAAGAGGCCGAGAATGTAGACGAGCAGCGTTGTCGTGAAGGCGACCATGATGCCGGGGTAGATCCAGTAATAGAGATGCGAAACCCAACCCACGATGAACTTGGCCAGCCTGGCGAACTTGTAGTGGACTGCCTCTTCATGCTGCAGGAACGCGGCCTCGGCAAAGTAATACGACGAGCCCGCGCCGGCCTCCGGAAAGATGTTGGCCAGTTCGGCATATGAGAAGGCGGTCAGGAAGGCAAGGATTAGGACGAACAGCAAGCCGGGGACCATGTCGAAGGCGGTGGTCACTCCACCGTTCTCCTGGACGACCTGGGCCTGGAACGTAGTCCACAGGAACGCGCCCGGCGCGATGAGGGCCATGGCGTTGATGGTCAGCCCGGTCATCGTCAGGGTTCGCTTCATTTCGGTCCCTGGCGCGGCGGCCATTTCAGTCCTCCTGTTCGCGCACCGGCAGAGTCGTTTCCGATGACCGGGTGGCTGCCGGGCCTGACCGTAGGGTCGCGGTTGCGATCGCGGGAATCAGCAGTGCGCCGGTCGCAGTTAGGCTGCGGCCCGGTTGTGCTTCTTGTACGGCAGGTTGCCACGTGGTTGCGCCACGGATGCCGGCTGGTACGGCGGGCCGGTGCTGGTACGGCGGGCCGGTAGGTCCGAGGGAGACCGCCCGCCGTACCAGCCGGAACACGACGAACCCGCCGGGCAACTGCTGCCGGCGGGTTCGCCAGTCTCATGGGTATTGGACCAGGGTGGTGGAGCGACGCGGGGCGCCGCTCCGAGCTGCTAGGCGGTAGCGGGGACCGCGTCCGGGACGTAGCCCAGCATGCCCATTTCGGGGATGTCCAGGCCGCCGAGTTCCGCCTCGGGGCTGACCCGAAGCTTCATGACCTTGTTCAGGAGGGTAAAGAAGAGCCACGAGGCGCCGAATGCCCACACGAAGCAGACCGCGGCGCCGATTATCTGAGCGCCCATCTGGCCGACGTTGCCGCTGACCAGGCCGCTGATGGAGTAGCCGCCGTAGTTGGAGGTGCCGTCGGCGAAGATGCCGACCGACAGCACGCCCCACAAGCCGTTGACGCCGTGGACCGAGATCGCGCCGACGGGGTCGTCGATGTGGATCTTGTCGAAGAAGGCGACCGCGAGGCAGACCAGGACGCCGGCGATGGCGCCGATGAGCGCACCGGCCAGCGGGCCGACGAAACCGCTCGGGGCGGTGATCGCGACCAGACCGGCGAGCATGCCGTTGACCATCATGCCCGGGTTCGGCTTGCCTTCGGTCCACCACGTGTAAGCCATCGCGGAGAAGGCGCCGAAGCCGGAAGCCAGCATCGTGACGACGGCCACGATGCCGATGCGAAGGGCACCGTTGCCGCTCGCGCCGAGGGTGCTGCCCGGGTTGAACCCGAACCAGCCGAAGGCCAGGATGAAGGTTCCAAGGATGGCCAGGATCTGGTTGTGGCCCAGGATCGTGTTGGCCGAGCCGTCCTTGTTGTACTTGCCGATGCGGGGACCGAGGACCATCGCGCCGGCGAGGGCGCACCAGCCGCCGACCGAGTGGACGACGCCGGAGCCGGCGAAGTCGGCGTAGCCGCTGCCGAAGCCGATGCTGCCCAGCTGGCTGAGGAAGCCGCCGCCCCACGTCCAGGCGACGAACATCGGATAGAGGATGGCCGAGATGAAGAAGCCGTAGACGATGAACGGCTTGAAGCGGAACCGCTCGGCCATAGAGCCGGTCGGAATGGTCGCGGCAGTATCCATGAAGACGAGCTGGAAGAGGAAGAAGGCGATGACCCCGACATCGTAAGTGGCGCCGGTCAGGGCAAAGCCGCTCCAGCCGGCGACGCCCCAGCTCGTGTCGCCGATCGTGACCGACAGCATGTTGTTGAGCGGGTGCAAGCCGCCCAGGTTGCCGACCCCCACGGTGCCGAGCCCGCCGAATCCGAGCCCGAAGCCCACCAGGAAGAAGCCTATGATACCGACCGCATACACCATGAAGTTCATGCTCATGGTGTGCATCGCGTTCTTGGCCCGGGTGAAGCCGGTTTCAACGAGGGCGAAACCGGCCTGCATGAACATGACCAGGAAGCCCGCGACCAGAAGCCAGACGAAGTTGATGGCGAGACGGTTCTGATCGACGATGTCGCCCAGTTTCGTCGCGAACGGCTCGTTGGTCTGGGCCGCCGTCAGGTCGTCCGAAGTGATGGTCCCTGGCGGAAGATCGACCAGGTTGGACACGGTGCTCGTCGTCAGTCCCGAGGCATCGCCGTCGGTCGAAGACCCGGGAGTCGTTGACTGGCTCGAACAGGCACCAACGATCAATAGGGTGAGGACGAGTAACCCACCCACGACGAAGGCTCGGGCGGCTGGGCTCCAGTGGGAACTCAGTTCTCTGATTCTGGGTAACACGAAGGAACCTCCTCTCAAACGATGAAACGGGGTGAAACTCCCGGGCCGAGCCGGGGTCGTAAATGGGCGCCGCGCTACTGAAGCTGCGCGGCCTCCGCGGCCGCCGGGCCGGCGGCCGTCCTTTCTCGCCGAGCCGGCCGCAGGCGGCTGAACCACCCGCCCAGCCGCGGCGCTCGAGCTTCGTGCCGGATGCCACGAGACTGCCGCCGGCGGGCTTCGCGCAGGCATGACTCGGCGGCCCTGGCGTCGGCCGTGCCGGGCTGGCTCGCCCTGAGAGCGGCCAGGAAGCGGCCCTCGGCGGTATCGACGTTGCCCAGGCGGAGCGACATTTCGCCGGCCTTCTGGTTGGGCGCGAACCTGTCCGGGGCCAGCTCCAGGGCCTGGTCGGCCGCGTCCATCGAGCCGTTGGCGTCGCCGAGGACCCAGCGGACGCTGCTGAGATATGCCAGGGCATCCACCGCGAAGGGGTCGCGGGCGGCCAGGGCCTCGGGCGTGGCCAGGGCCTCCAGGGTGGCGCGGGCCTCCTCCGGCCGCTCGTAGAGCATGGCCCTCAGAGCGGACTTGAGGAGCTCGCCGCCTCTCGTCCCGGCCTCCTGAGGGGCGGCGTCGGTCTGCGCCGAAACGATGGCCCGGCGCTTCGGGCCGTACGGGTCCGGCCTCTCTTTGGCGATCGTCATGAGGTGACCTCCTCCAGTGGCGTTCCTGGGTTCCTACTCCGGATCGTGGCTCGCGAGCGCCAGGCCGCCGTCGGCGGCCACGTCGCTGAGAAGTGGAATGGACGGTCGGCGGCCCCACAGTCCGAGGCCCACCGGGGCTATGACGGTCGTCGCCAGGGCGACGAGGATCACGGCCGAGAAGAGCCTGTCGTCGATCGCGCCGCTCTTGAGGCCCAGGCTGGCGGCAACCAGGGCGACCTCGCCCCGAGCGACCATGCCGATCCCCACCAGGCCGGCCGCTCCACGCTGCAGGCCGCCGATCATCGCCCCAAGGCCGCTGCCGATCACCTTGCCGAGCACCGCGACCCCGAAGAGCGCCAGCGCGAATGGTAGGACCGGACCCACCGTCCGCAGGTCCGCCGACAGCCCGATCGTCACGAAGAAGACCGGAACCAGCAGAGCTTCGCCCGCGCGCCCGATGCCGGTCTGGAGCTCTTTGGCGAGGGGCGAGCCGGCCAGGGCGAGGCCGGCCACGTACGCGCCAGTGATCGCCGCCAGTCCGCCGAGGGTCTGGAACGCCCAGCCGACGGCAAGGATGAAGCCGAGGGTCGCCGCCAGTCCGCCACCCCGTAGATGCAGGTGTTCGACGATGCCGGAGAGGTGGTTCGGCAGCCAGCGCAGGGCCATCGCGGCCACCGCCAGCGTCAGGACCATCGGCACGAGCGCCGTCACAGGTGAATTGCCCACGGTGGTGTCGGCGACGACGAAGCCCAGGATCATCAGGCCGAGCACGTCGTCTATGACGGCCGCGCCCAGGATCGCCATGCCGGCGCGACCTGAGAGCAGGTTCATCTCGCGGAGGACGGCGGCCGTGATGCCGACGCTGGTGGCCGTCATGATCGTTCCGCAGAACAGCGAGGCGCGCAGGTCGAACCCCGCCGCGGCGGCGAGAGCCGTGCCCCCGACGAAAGGCAGGATCACGCCGCCGAAGGCCGCGTACAGGGCCGCGAAGCCGACCGAGCGAAGGGCCCGGATGTTCGTCTCGAGGCCGGCCGCGGCCAGGATGGCGAGCGCGCCGAGATCCGAGAGGGCGGTGATGGTGGGGCTGTCCTGGATCGCGCCGAGGAGGCTCGGCCCCAGGATGATGCCGGCGATCAGCTGACCGACGACCCGCGGCTGCCCAACCAGGTGCGCAAGCGCGGCTCCGATCTCGGCCGCGACCAGGATGAGGGCAAGTACAAGCGCGATGTCGTGCATGTCGTGCCTCCTCAGGTACGGCCGCCGTTCTGGTCGAACGGTCGTCATCAGGAGGCTACCGGCGGCTCCGCGCGGAGTCAGTCGCGAAAGAGGTCCTATTGATATGCGAGACGGTCCACATTCGGTTGCGACACGAGAGTGGCCTGGGCGGCTATCGCAACCTAGGTTCTATTCGGCAACCTGCGACGGGCGGCCGGCAACCGCCGGCACCGCCCCGAGTCAGCGGCTGAATGAAGCGAAGGCCAGGGCCGAACTGGCACCCGAGAAGGCCACGACCGCGCCGCTGTCGTTGGCGGCCACGCCGCCCCCGGATATCTGCATGCCGGCGAGGTCACGCGGCAGCGTCGCGAGCGCTATCCCCGGCAAGCCGGCGTCGACGGTGCCGAGCCAGGGATGCCCGTTCGAATCCGATCCAAGGACCACCGCGCCGTCGCCAAGAGTGGCGATCGAGAAGACGCCGCCTGCTTCGACCAGGCTCGGGGCCGCGCTCAGCGGATACCACCACAGCCCGTCCTGTGCCCCGATCAGGACGCCCCTGGGATTCGCCCCGGCCGCCACCGGCGCGTCGGTCGGCCCCGGGCCGGTCTCCTGCCACGAGAGACCATCGTCCAGCGACTCGAACAGCTTGCCCTGTGACCAGCCGACCAGCCGCCCCGTCGCATCGAATGCCAGGGGGGTCACGGTCGAAACCCGGGAGGTCCAGCTCATGCCAGAGTCCGTGCTCATGTACAACACCTCTGGCGAGTAGGCCAGGAGCAGGTGGGCTCGGCGGGGATCGAAGGACAGCCACGTTGGGCCGGTCGTGCCATCACCCGGCAGCGGGCCGCCCGACCATGTCAACCCGCCGTCGAGGCTGGCGAACCGCCCGGCTTCGCAATACTGGCCTAGCCCGGAGACGTAGGCGCTCATCGACGATGGGTCTCCCGCGATCGCGACGGCGTGGCCGGCATGCTGGCCGATCCACGTCGCCTGGCCCGTCCAATCCAGGACTCCGAAGATGTCGGCGTCGCACTCCCTCGGCGACAGCCGCCACTGAGGCGACGCCGGAAACGCGACGATGAAGGACCGCTGCGTCGAGACGACATGGACCTCGCCGCCGCCGACCGCCGCATCCACGGGAGAGAGCCCCGAAATCGTCAGCGGCGATGCGGGGTCGCTGGTCGGATCGCCCGCGGCGACCGGGCTCGACCGAACTCCCAGGATGCTCGCCAGCGAGACGACCATGGCCACGACGACGATGGCCAGGAACGCGTTCACGACGAACCGCCAGCCTGCCCTTCGGGCCAGCCGGGCGCGCTCGCCCGCCGCAGCCTCCGCCTCCCTGAGATCCTGCTGTAGCCTCAGGCGCAGGTGCAGCGGCGCCGGCTCGCCCGGGTCCCTGGCCCGGTACAGGTCCCTGAGCTCCAGCTCGACGTCGCCGCCGGGAGGGACCGGAGCATCACGAGCCTCGAGTCGGGCGTGCAGAGCACGCACGGCTTCGGCGAGTTCCTTGGACCTCGGTTTCGGGCCCACGCCGGCGGTGCCGATCTCATCCCACGGTCCGAAGGCGCGGGCGAGAATTACCTGGAGACGCGGGCCGATCGAGGCCAGCGCGGCTTCGAGCGATTCCACCGAAATGACGGGAATGCCCTCGCCCGAGCGGGCGGAGCGGACGGCGGACTGGAGATCGCCGTCCAAGCGGCGCCGGAAGGCGTCGTCCAGTTCGGCCGGCGACGACTTCGCGGCGGAGAGCCAGGCTGCCATGGTCGCCTCGCGAACGACGTTCCCGGCTTCGATCGGATCGTCGAGCACCGCCACCGCGAGCCGATAGCCGTCGGATACGACCCGAGCCAGATAGTCGTGGAAGCTCGCCGACGGCGACGACGCCGTTTCTTCCGTGTGGGACTGGGCGTTCCGGCGAGGCATTTCGAAGTATCCGTGGGGCGCTACATGCCTGGCCGCCGATGGCCGGGCATGTCTTCGCGAAGGTTCGTTAAGGACATTACTACTCTATCGCGTCGGCGCGGCCGCGGTTTTGACGCGGAGGCACGGTGCTAAGCCGCCAGGTCCCGCCTCTCGAAAGCGAACAGGGACACCGCCAGGAAGACGGCCGCGACGCCGAGCAGGACGGCCGTGTCGCCCAGGTTGAGGCCGTGTCGGAGAGGGCTGTGGCCGAGGTAGTAGTGGAACAGCGACAGCCAGTTAATGGCCCGCAGCGATTCGACTTGGGGCGACAGCGACTCGACCAGGTACATGACGACCATCAGGCCGATCGGGATTCCGGCCGCAGTGCTTCGATTGCCGGTCCAGGCGGCGATGGCCAGGGCCATCGTCCCAAAGGCCAGTGTCATTGCCGACGCCATTAACAAGCCGGCCGCGACCTTGGGCAGATCGACCGGGGTGTCGCCGATGAGCGCACCGGCCTGAATGCCCAGCAGCATCACGACCGCGATGACCGCGATCGAGATGGCCAACGCGACCAGTTTCTCGATCACAATTCGCCAGCGCGCGATGGGGTAGGAGAGGAGGATGTCGATGGTCCCTCGTGCCTCTTCGCCGGCGGTGAAGCCGCTGCACAGGGCCACGGCGAAACCGGCCAGCAGCGCCGGCAGGATGAGTGGGAACAGCTCGATGTTCAGGAAGCCGGTTGCCGTCGACAGGTCGAGGTCCGAGCCACCGATGAGGGCCTTCATCGCTTCGGGCATGTTCTGCATCAACGCGTTCAGATCGAACACCTGCGTGTAGGTCTTGAAGAGCGCGGTGAAGTAGCCGCCGCCGAGCGCGAGTGAGAGCGCCACCCAGAAGGTCGGCCAGCGCAGGTCGCGGACCGTCTTGGTGAAGACGTTACGCAGCAGCATGGCTTTCCTCCTGCCCGGCGATTCCGTCGCCGGATCCGTAGTACGCCAGGAATATCTCCTCGAGGCTGGTCTCGACGCTCCGCACATTCCGGACTTCGAAACGCGCCGCGGCCTTGATGATCGCGTCGAGGCTACCCATGACCGTGCATCGCAGCACGTGGTCGTCGATGGTTACGTCGCGCACGCCGGGCAGGTCGGCAAAAGACTCGACGGCGACAGGCTCGCCGAAGTCGATCTCCAGGCGACGCAGGGCCCGGTCCTTGAGGGCCGCGATCGACTCGACGGCCAGCAGCCGGCCCTCGCGGATGATGCCCACGCGGTCGCACAGATGCTCCACCTCGGGCAGCTGATGGGACGAAATGAAGACGGTCCTGCCTTCCGTCCGGGCCGCCTCGCAGAGGTGCTCGAATTCGAGCTGGATGAAAGGATCGAGCCCGGCCGTGGGCTCGTCCAGGATGAGGAGCTCAGGCCGGATCATGAAGGCGGCGACGAGGCCGACCTTCTGCTTGTTGCCGCGCGAGAGGCTCTTGATCTTCTTGGATGGGTCGAGTTCCAGCCGCTCGATGAGCGCGTCGCGGTAGGCAACGTCGACACGGCGCTGCAGGTTGCCGAGGTACGTCAGCAGCTGCCGGCCGGTCAGGTCGCTGTAAAGAGACAGCTCGCCGGGAACGTAGCTGACACGCCGGTCGATCTCCAGCCGATCCCGATGGATGTCGAGTCCGAGGACGCTGGCGGTGCCGCTCGTCGGCCGGATGAGGTCCAGCAGGACCCGGATGGTGGTCGACTTGCCTGCTCCGTTCGGCCCGAGGAAGCCGAATATCTGGCCGGTCTCGACGACCAGGTCGACGTCGATGATGCCGCGCGAGTTGCCGTACCACTTGGTCAGCTTGTGGGTCTCGATAGCGGCCGGCATCAGGGGGCCTCCTTTCGGGCGAGCGGACGTTCAGCCTCCCAGCGATCGAAGAGCTTGGGCAGCTCGCGTTCCAAGAATGCGTACATGTCGCGAACCTCCTGCAGCGGTTGCGGGTTGCCTTCCGGTGGGAGCAGTTCCAGGCCGTCACCGGCCAGCTCCTGAAGACGCTGGAGCAATTCGAGCCGCCATAGCATCATCCGGGCCCATGCCCCGGACTTGATCACGAAGCGGTCGCGCCGATCGCCCGCGCGCACCGTCCGCTCGACGAAGCGGTAGTGGATCAGCAGCTGGGTCATGTTGCTGATGGAACCCTTGCTGGCCTCGAGCGTTTCGGCCAGGTCGGCGGCGGTGGGGCCGTCGGCCGGGCCTAGCAGGATCGCGCCGAGGACTCGCCCGGCCATCCGGGGCAGGTGCATCGAGTCGAAGACCAGGCCGATCTCCTCGACGAATCGCTCGGCGGAGATGCGCGTCCTCCTCGTCTCGTCACGCCTCAACAGGTCGTCCACGCGAGCCTCCTCCGGGAGAATCGGCGCCGCGCCGGTGGCTCCCCGTGCCCTGGCCGGCCCCGCCGGTCGTCTCGATTTGTCGAGGCTAATTCGTTCGCTGTGTTCAGTCAATACTGAACAGATTGCTTAGACACGAACCAACTGGGCTCCTAGTTGGCCCAATCGAGCCACTCTGACCCCCCGAGCGTGGCAGTACGACCGGCCGCCGGCAGGAACTTGGGTCACTCCCCGAACGACCGCCTCAAGCCGGGAATACACCTACACGCCCTCCCTGCCGAATGCTACGGCCCTGATCCATAGGGTCAGGCCTCATCCCAGGACGAGCCCGACGCCGCCTGCCGGTGGACTCGCCAGCCAAAATGCCAGGCAGCCCAAGGATTGGCCAGATGTCGATCGCCAGCTATCCCGTGCAGGACCGTCGCGGGGCGGGTCGCTCGGCTGCGGCGCCCCCGAGGCCGGCACGCGCCGTAACCCATGCCTTGATCATCCACCAGGCCGAGATCGTCCGCCTCGGAGTCTCCACGATGCTGACGAGCGGATCGGCCTGCGAAGTCGCCAGCGCCGCCTCCGTCTACGAGGCGTTCCACCTCGCCTCGAACGTCCACCCGCAGCTGGTCCTGTTCGACTATGTTCCCGCCGAGGGACCGGAAGTCTGCCGCCTCCTCGCGGCGCTGTGGCCGCGCCCGCGACTTATCGCCCTGGTGACCCGCGGCCGCGAAGTCTCGCCCAACGACTGCCTGTCGGTCGGCGCCGACGCCGCGATGCTGATGGACAACGTCAATCGCGAAACCTTCCTGATGGTCATCCGCCGGGTCATGGATGGCCTCGGCCCGATCGTCGCCGGCTTCCCGTCCGCCAACGAGCATCTCGACGCCGCGCTCGTCGACGAGGGCCCCATTTCGCTGCTGACACCTCGTGAGCGAGAGATGCTCTACCTCATCGGCCAGGGCCTTTCCAACCGTGAGATCGCCGAGTCGCTCGTCCTGTCCGTCAAGACGGTCGAGGCCCATCGCGCCAATCTCAGCCGCAAGCTCAACGTCCGGTCGCGCGCGGGGCTGATGCGCCTGGCCCTGACCGGCAGCCTGGCGTGATCCGATGATCCCGCTCACCCGCACCGACGGAACCTCGTTCCTGGTCAATCCCGACCGCATCGAACTCGTGGAAGAGACTCCGGACACGGTGGTGACGCTCGCGGACGGCAAGAAGATGCTCGTCCGTGAAACCGCCACCGAGGTGGCGACCCGGTTCCACTACTACCAGCGATCGCTCCACGTGGACGCCCGTTTCGGCGGCCGGCGGGTGTACGACCCACCCACGGAGCACGATCCCGCTCTATACGAGCACCCCAACCGTGGGCGCATTCGCGCCTACGAAGACCCCAGCAAGAGCTAGGCCGGCTGCATGGACGCAGGCATCGGAATCATGGTCGCAATCGGCGCCCTCCTGGTCGCCGATCTGATCGAAGGCGGCTCACCGGCCGCGTTCTTCAACCCGTCCGCGATCATGATCATCTTCGGTGGCACCTTCGGGGCCACGATGGCCACGACGTCCGTCAAGCAGTTCATGACCTTCCCGAAGATGTTCGCCCTGAGCATGAAACCGCGGGTCAGCGACATCGCCGAGATCCGCGAGATGCTCGTCAAGTTCGCCGAACGGGCTCGCCGCGAAGGCCTGCTGGCCCTCGAGGGCGACGTCGAGGCGGTCAAGGACCCGTTCATCCGCCACGGCCTGCAGATGGTCATCGACGGCCTCGAGCCCGACACGGTCGAGGAGATCCTGGAGATCGAAATCGAGTCGATGCAGGCCCGCCACGCCAGGGGCATCGACATGTTCGCCAAGATGGGCGGCTACGCACCGACCATGGGCGTCATCGGCACCGTCATGGGCCTGATCAACGTCCTGGCGAACCTGGCGGATCCGTCCGGCCTCGGAGAGTCCATCGCCGTGGCGTTCATCGCCACTCTCATCGGCGTCGGCAGCGCCAACATCGTCTGGCTGCCGGTCTCGGGCAACCTCAAGGGCAAGGACTCCGCGGAGGCTCGGGAGCGCCGCCTGGCACTGGCCGCGATCCTCGCCATCCAGGCCGGCGACAACCCCCGCATCGTCGCCCAGAAGCTGCGCGCCCACGCCGGACCCGAGTCGGAGACCGAGCCGGCCGAGACGACCGACCAGGCCGCGGCCGCGGCCACGGTCCCGGAGGCGGCCTGATGTCGCGCCGCAAACGAGCCCACATCGAAGGCCCTCACGAGAACGAGGAGCGCTGGCTCCTGACCTACGCCGACATGATCACGCTCCTGATGGTGCTGTTCGTCGTCATGTATGCCATCAGCAACACGGACGTGCGCAAGTTCGTCATGCTCGCCCAGTCCGTCTCGGCTGCGTTCAACGCCGATGTGATGCAGGGCCAGCAGGCCATCAGCATCAACGACGGCAAGGACACGACGATCCAGCAGGACTCGAGCGCCGCGGGAACGAGCCCCGTCCAATCCGACCTGCGGGCCATCAAGGCCGCCCTCGAGGACTACGCCATCGGCCAGGGCCTGGGCGGAGAGGTCGAAGTGGGCATGGCGCCCGAGGGGATCGTCATCCGGCTCAACGACGCGCTGCTCTTCTCGTCCGGCCGGGCCCACCTCGACGACCACGCCCTCAAGCTCGTCAGCCAGGTCGTGAACATCATCAAGCCCTTGCCGAACCGCATCCGGATCGAGGGCAACACCGACGACCAGATCCCCGACGGCGTCCTCTTCAGCAGCAACTGGGATCTGTCGACGGCCCGGGCTCTCGCCGTCCTCGAAGCGATGGTCGACATGGGCATGGACCCCAGCCGTCTCGCGGCCCAGGGCAACGCTCAGTACGACCAGATCGTGCCGAACACCGATGACGCCTCGCGAGCCAAGAATCGGCGCGTGGACATCGTCGTGATCTATCCGGGCGACGGCGTGTCCTCGCCGGCTCCCTTCGCCATGCCGAGCTTCTGATGAACCGTGTCACGGCTTCGGCCGGCGCCAGCCAATCCACAACCGCTCTGGAGTGCCACCAGTGAGTCTCCCGATACCGCACGGCCGCAGGGCCATCCTGGCTCTCGGAGTACCGCTGGGCCTGGCCGCCGCCGGCGCGCTGGTCTTCACTCAGCTCATGGCCGCCCCGACGGCTCCGCCGGCAATTCCGGATCCGAGCCCAGGCCAGCTCGGCCCGATGCTCGCCCTGGAGGACAAGGTCATCAACCTGTCCTCTTCGACTCCGGGCGGATTCAAGTACGCCAAGATCGGAGTGACGATCGAGCTGCGGCCGAGCGCCGCCAGCTTCTACGACCTCCACGGCGCCGACCGCACCAAGGAGGAGACGACCCAGCTCGACGAGCACGCCGAGCAGGTGCCGCTCCTGATCGACGCCGTTGGCGGCGTCGTCTCCGCCCACGACTCGAGCGAACTCACGACCGTGGACGGGCGGGCAAAGCTCAAGGCCGAGTTGCTGGCCGCGATGAAGAAGGTCCTGGGCCCCGAAGAGGTCCTCGACGTCTTCTTCACCGACTTCGTGATGCAGTAGGCGAGCCGTAAGATGCTGTCGCAAGCCGAAATCGATGCGCTCCTCGGGGCAGTGGCCGATGGCTCGCTGCCGACCGAGGACCAGCCGCCGTCGCTCAGCGCGGACGGCCGAATCGTCAAGACTTACGACTTCCGCCGTCCCGCCAAGTTCTCCAACGAGCAGCTTCGGACGCTCCAGGCGATCCACGAGAACGTCGGCCGCATCGCGGCGGCTCGGCTCTCCTCCTTCCTGCGGAGCTCGATCGTGATCCAGCTGGCCGGCACCGATCAGCTCATCTTCGACGACTACGTCAGCCAGCTGACCCTGCCCACCCAACTCGTGATCATGGCGAGTTCGGGCCTGGCCGGGCCGTTCATGATCGACGTGGACATGGGCTTCGCCCTCGCCGCCGTCGATCGGCTGCTGGGTGGGCCCGGCCGGATCCCGGCCCATCGCAACGAGCCGACTCCAATCGAGGCCGACCTCATCGCCCGCATCGTCGGGCACCTGCCGCCCGCGCTCAACGAGGGCTGGTCCCACCTGCAGACGCTGGACGTGGCGGTCACAGAGTCGGCTCTGACGCCGATCCTGCTGCGCATCGCCGCCCCGGCCGAGGTCGTTGCCGTGATGACCTACGAAATCCGCTTCGCCGGCCAGACGGCCCCCATAACCATTTGCTACCCCTACGCCTCCATCGAGCCGCTCCTGCCGAGGCTCGCCGCCACGATGTGGTACGCGCAGCGCCGTCAGGTGTCGGGCAGCGCCGGCATACGCGAAGTGCTCGAGGGCGAGGTACGTTCGGTCGAGATACCGGTCACGGCGTCGTTCAGGGCGGTCGACATTCCGGTCGAGGCCCTGTCGGAGTTGCGGCCCGGCGACATCATCAGGTTCGACGAGCACTTCGACGAGCCTGTCCTCATTGCGGTTTCCGATCAGGCCCAGGCATGGGCGATGCCCGGTCGTGTCGGGGATCGCGTCGCCCTGCGCCTCGTGACCCCGCTTCAGCCCACGGAGGCCTGACATGAGCTGGGAATCGTTCGACTGGAAGCCCGCCGACGGCGCCTCCCTCGGTGCCGGGGCTTCGATCCTGCCGCTGTGGCCGATGCTCCGCTCGGCCATCGCCGAGGGCATCTCGGCCGACGCACTGTGTCCGGTGACCATCGGCGAGATGACCGTCGGGCACGCCAACTTCGACCAGGCACCCACGCCGGCGTTGCCGTCGCGCTCGTTCGAGCTGCTCGGCACGGACAGGCGGGGCGCCTGGGCCGCGATCGACCCGGCCAAGGGCGACAAGATCGGCGGCAACGTCTATACGGCCGAACGGCTCCAGGAGCTCGTCCTCGAAGGCATGGACGTGGCTTTCGAGTCGATCCTCGGCGAGGGACTGAACCTCGGCGCTCCCGTCGAGGCAGCGCTGCCCGACGCCCCGATGCTGATGCTGCGGTTGCCGATCACCTCGGTCGACAACGAAGAGCTGGTCCTGATCTCCATCTACGACGCCGCGGTCGCCGGCGAGCTGTCGGCTCACATCGTGGCCCTCCAGGCACTGTCGTCCGAGGCCTCGACCCCGCCCCCGGCCGCACCGGCGCCGGTCGCCCAGCGCTCTCAGGACTTCAGCGCGGCAGTGGCGGGCCGGCCCGCTGCTTCCGGCCAGGCGGCCGCCGGCCCGAACGGCAACGGCGGCGGCCCTCTGCAGTCGAACGTCCGTCCGGCCCAGCTGCCCGAATTGACTCCCGGACCTTCCGGCGCCGGACCCGGCTACAACATCGACCTGCTGCTCGGCGTGACCCTCCAGGTCGCCGTCGAGATCGGCCGGACCACGCTCCCGATCCGGGACGTCCTGGCCCTGACCCCGGGCTCGATCATCGAACTGGACAAGTTGGCGGGCGAAAAGGTGGACATCCTGATCAACGGTCGCCCCATCGCCCAGGGCGAGGTCGTGGTCGTCGACGAAAACTTCGGCGTTCGCATCACCGATGTCGTCGCTCGCCAGCAGCGCCTCACGTCGGGGCGCTGACGATGGCCAACGCGGGCCCCCCGGCCGTCTGGAGTCGTGCCTCGGCGCGTCTGCTCGACGCCGGCCGCTGGGGCTCCGGACGCCGCGTCGTGGCGATCGCGTGCATCACTGCCCTCGTCGGAGTGGCCGTCGTCGGGGCGCTCCATCCGATGCCCGCCGCCGGTGGCGAGGCCCCTGTGGCGACCGCCGCTGCCGCTGCGGCGGCGGACGCCGGCGCCGGCCTGGGCGGCATCGACGTGACCTCTGGCATCGACTGGCCCGACCTGCTCCTGAAGGGCACGATCTGCCTGGCCCTGCTCTTCGTCACCCTGCGCGTCCTCGGCCGGACCGGCGCGGGTGCGCCGAAGCGCGGCAGCAGGCTCGAGGTCCTCGAATCCCGCCCGCTCGCGCCCAAGGCCTCGCTCCACCTCGTTGCCGTCGGCGACCGCCGTCTCGTGGTCGGCCTCACCCCGAACGGCATGGTCTCGCTGGCCGAACTCGACGCCTCCGAGCTGGAGGCTGAGCCGGCCGTCGCGGCCGAAGACGCCTCGGCCGCCGCCACCCCGACCTTCGACCTGGCCGGGCTTCTCGGCCGCCGGCCAAACGGTGCGCCTCAGCAGACTATCGGTTCGGCCCTCGACTGGCTGATGCGTCCGATCGACGCCGTCACCGGCCGGCTGGCCGGATTCCTGAGCGGCGGCCGGGTCCGATGAACCGCCGACGCCTGGGCCTGCTCCTCCTGCTCGGACTGGCCGCGCTCCTCCTCGCCGGCTGTTCCTCTACGACCGGTCAGTCGGATATCTCGGTCACCGTCGGCGACGGCCAGGCCTCCAACGGCAACGGCCAGTTCGCGCTCTCGCTGGAATTGCTCGTTGCCATGACGGTGCTCTCGCTGGCGCCGGCCATCCTGATGCTGGCCACGAGCTTCACACGCATCGCCGTCGTCCTGTCTCTGCTGCGAAGCGCGATCGGCATCCCGAACCTGCCGCCCAACCAGGTGATCCTCGGCCTCTCGCTCTTCCTGACGCTCTTCGTCATGTCGCCGACCTTTTCCAAGGCCAACAACGACGCCATCCAGCCCTACCTGAACAACACGATCGACCAGAACACGGCCATCGCCCGCGGCGTCGAGCCGTTCCGCCAGTTCATGCTCAAGGAGACCCGGTCCGAGGACCTCCAGGTCTTCATCGACCTGTCGAAGGAAGCGCGGCCGGCGACGGCGAACGACGTGACCCTGCAGGTCCTGCTCCCGGCCTTCGTCGTCAGCGAGCTAAAGACCGCATTCACGATGGGCTTCCTGCTGTACATCCCGTTCCTGATCATCGACCTCGTGGTCGCGTCCGCGCTGATGTCGATGGGCATGGTCATGGTCTCGCCCACGCAGATCGCCCTGCCCTTCAAGCTGCTCCTCTTCGTCATGGTCGATGGCTGGGTCCTGGTGGTCCAATCGCTGGTCAGGAGCTTCGGCTAGCCATGAGCGGATCTGACGTCGGCGCCGTTCTCCAGCGAGCCCTGACCACGACCCTTCTGGTCGGCGGTCCGATCGTGCTCGTGTCGATGGTCGTCGGCCTGGTCATCTCCGTCTTCCAGGCCGCCACTCAGATCAATGAGTCCACCTTGACGTTCGTTCCGAAGCTGCTCGTGGTGGCCATGGTCCTGATGCTCCTCGGGCCGGGCATGGCCAGCCAGTTGACCGACTTCACCCAGTACGTCTTCCAGGTCGCCTCGCAGGCCGGCCAATGACCTTCGCCCTTGCCGGCGGTCAAACCGCCCTGCTCTTCCTGGTGATGCTGCGCTGCACGGGACTGGTCTTCACCGCCCCGATCTTCGGCCACCATTCGATCCCGACGCTGGTCAAGTTCGGGCTGGCCGCGGCCCTGGCCGTCGCCCTGGCCAAGACCGCGGGCGCCACGGCCGGAAGCCTGCCGCTCGTGATGGCCGCGCCGATCGAACTGATCGTCGGCATGTCGCTCGGATTCATGCTCTCGATGGGCTTCCAGGGTGTGGAGCTGGCCGGGCGCGTGATCTCGATCCAGCTGGGCCTGTCGCTGGCCTCCGTCTTCAGCCCGACCGAAGAACAGGCCTCGACGGCGATCGACCCGTTCTTCTCGGTGCTCGCCGGCTTGCTCTTCCTGGCCATGAGCCTCCATCTGGCCGTCGTCAGGGCCCTGGCGCAGTCGTTCGTGATCTACCCGATGGGTGGCGGCTGGCCCGCGGACCTGGCCCAGACCGGCGCCCAGACGATCGCGCTGACCCTCGAGCTGGGGGTCCGTGTCGCTCTCCCGATCGCCCTGGTGCTGCTTCTCGTGGAGCTGTCGGTGGCCCTGCTGGCCCGCGCCATCCCCCAGATCAACGTCTTCATCCTCGGCCTGCCTCTCAAGATGCTGGTTGGCATCGCCGTTCTGGCCATGGCCATGCCGAATCTCGTCAACGGCGCGGCCTCCATCTTCCGTTTCGTATTCGACGCCGCCACCGGCGGCGTCGTGTCGGTGTAGGCGCGCGATGGCCGGCGAGAAGACCGAAGCTCCCACTCCGCGACGGCGCGACGAGGCTCGCGCCAAGGGCCAGGGCATTGGCCGCTCGGCCGAGTTCTCCATGGGCATGACCCTTGGAGTCGGCACGCTGGCGCTTGCCAGCCTGCTGCCCGGGGTCGCTGCCACGCTGGTGACCCGGACGCAAGCCGCGATCGTCGATATGTCGCCCCGGGCGACCAACGCCCAGCTCGTCGGCCAGACCGGTGACGCCGTCCTGACGGCGATACTGCTGGTCCTGCCGCTGGCCTGCCTGGTACTGATCTCCGGCGTTGCCGGCAACCTCGTCTCGGGCGGCCTGGTCTTCTCGTATCGGGCCGTCCGGTTCGACATGACCCGGATCAACCCGCTCACCGGCATGAAGCGGATCGCGGACAAGCAGGCCCTGGTCCGGCTGGGATTGTCCTCGGCCAAGCTGGCCATCCTGGCGTTCATGTCATGGCAGGTGGTCGGCAGCCGGATCCCGACGATCGTGGCGACGCAGGGCTCGAGCCCCGCGGCCATCGCCGGCAGCTGTCTCTCCGCCGTCTTCCAGCTGGGGCTCACGATCACGATCCTGCTCGCCGTCGTCGCCCTCACCGACTTCGTCGTCCAGCGCCGCAAGGCCCAGCAGTCGATCCGGATGTCGAAGGAAGAGGTCAAGCAGGAATACAAGGAATCTGAAGGCGATCCTCACGTCCGCGGTGCCCGCCGTCGCCGCGCCCGCCAGATGGCGTTCGCCCGAATGATGGACGCCGTCCCGACCGCGGACGTCGTGGTCACCAACCCGACTACGCTCGCCGTCGCCCTCAAGTACGACTCGCTGACGATGCGGGCGCCGAAGATCGTGGCCAAGGGTCAGCGGCTCATGGCCGACCGCATCAAGCAGATCGCGCGCGACCACCAGGTACCGATCATCGAAGACAAGCCCCTGGCCCGAGCCCTGTTCTCGCGTCCGGTGGGAGCTGAGGTCCCGGCCCATCTGTACAGGGCCGTGGCTCGCCTCCTCGTTCTGGTCCACCAGGCTCGATTCGCGGGCGGCCGTGCGGGCGGCCGGTCCGGGGCCCAGGCTGGCGCTCGCGGTTGGTCGCCGGACCCGGCCGGGGCGACGGCCGGTCGGATGCCACGATCGTGGTGGAACGCCACCACCGCCACCGCCGCCGCCGGCGCTGCCGGCCTCGGCGGGCCGGGCGGGCATCCCAACGGCCTTCCGTTCGTGGACCTCGCTTCGGCCGCCAATCTCTACGGCGGCGCGACCGAGGCGCCCGCGACCGCCCTCGACTCCGTGATCGATCCGACTCCCGCGCCCGTCGCGGGCGGGAAGTCGGGCCGGGCCGCCGGCGTCGACGCGGACACCGACGGGGATGGGCTCGAAGACGACGAGTGGCTCGAATCGGCCGCCCTCGATCTCGACGACGTCGACGAGGATGCCCTGGCCGAGGCGATGGCCGAAGACGAGCTCGCCGACCTGACCGTGGACGAGATCGCCCAGTTCGAGGCCGGGCTGGCAGACGGTGACGGCCCCCACAGCGTCCAGGACGAGGAGCAGCCGCGATGACCGCCCAGGCCAAACCTGCCGTCAGCGTCTTCCGCCGGAGCGACGCCGTCCTTGCCGCCGGCGTAGTCGGCATCGTGGCGATGATGATCATCCCGCTGCCGACGATGCTGCTGGACATCCTCATCATCCTCAACATCACGTTGTCGCTGACGATCCTGCTCGTGTCGCTCAATATCCGCGAGCCGCTCGAGTTCAGCGCATTCCCGTCCCTGCTCCTGATCGTGACCTTGTTCCGGTTGGGCCTGAATGTCTCGGCGGCGCGGCTCATCCTCCTCAACGCCCACGCCGGCGACGTCATCAGCGCCTTCGGCAAGGTCGTCGTCGGGGGCAACACCGTCGTCGGGATCGTCGTCTTCCTGATCCTGGTGGTCATCCAGTACGTGGTCATCACCAACGGCGCGGGCCGGGTCAGCGAGGTCGCCGCTCGCTTCACCCTCGACGCCATGCCGGGCAAGCAGATGAGCATCGACGCCGACCTCAACGCGGGCCTGATCACACCCGACGAGGCTCGCCACCGGCGCCACGCCATCGAGCACGAATCGGACTTCTACGGGGCCATGGACGGCGCGTCCAAGTTCGTCAAGGGCGACGCGATCGCGGCCCTGGTCATCATCGTCGTCAACATCGTCGGCGGCCTGACCGTCGGCGTTCTCCAGCACGGCTTGGACGTCGGTTCCGCGCTCACCACCTTTACCGTCCTGACGGTCGGCGACGGTCTGGTCAACGAGATCAGCGCCCTCCTCGTGTCGGTGGCGACGGCCGTGCTCGTGACCCGCAGCGGCTCAGAGGAAGGCCTCGGCTCCGACCTCGGAACGCAGATGCTCAGCCGCCCGAAGCTGTTCATGGTCGTCGGCGGAGCCCTCGTCTTCATCGGCTTCGTGCCCGGGTTCCCGACGTTCGTGTTCGGCGCAGGCGGCGTGATCGTCGGCGGAGCCGGCTACCTGATGTCGCAGTCGCAGACGGCCGCGGCCACGGCCCTGGCCGCCGCCGCACCCGCCGCCGCGGGTCCCGCACTCCCGGCCCTCGGCAGCGGCCAGGAGAGCCCGATGGACGCCCTCAAGGTCGAGACGATGGAGCTCGAAGTCGGCTACGGCCTGGTGGGTCTGGTCGAAGGCGGCACGAGCGGGGGGCTGGTCGAAAGGATCGGCCTGATCCGCCGCCAGATCGCCGGAGAGCTCGGCCTGATCGTGCCGACGGTCCGAATCCGCGACGATCTGGTCCTCGAACAGAACGCCTACGTGATCAAGCTGCGCGGATCCGAGATCGCCCGGGGCACGGTCGATCCGACCAAGATGCTGTGCATGGACCCGAACGGCGGCGAGATTGCCGTCAGCGGGATACCCACCACCGAGCCTGTCTTCGGGCTGCCCGCGTCATGGGTCAGCATCGCCGACCGCGAACGGGCCGAGAGCCTGGGCTACACCGTCGTCGACGCGGCCTCGGTCCTGGCAACTCACCTGGCCGAGACGATCAGGCGACACGCCCACGAGATCCTCGGCCGGCCCGAGACCAACCAGCTGCTCGAGGCCCTCAAGCGCGATCAACCCGGCCTGGTCGAGGAGCTGGTCCCGAACCTCGTGAGCATGGGCGACGTCGAGAAGGTCTTGCAGGGCTTGCTCCGCGAGCGAGTCCCGATCCGCGACCTGTCCACGATCCTCGAGGCCGTGGCCGACGGGGCCCGCAGCACCAAGGAGCCGCTCTTCCTGACCGAGGCCGTCCGGCACGCCCTGTCGCGGGCAATCTCGATGCGATATCGAGCACCCGACTCCGCCATACACGCCGTCGCCCTGGCTCCGGATCTCGATACGCGGCTGGGAGCCTCGGTCATGGTCCAGCCCGGCTACGTCGGCCTGGAGCTTTCAGGCTCGGACAGCCGGATGCTGATCGAATCGATCGACCGGGCCCTCAAGAGCCTGGCCCTGCAGCGCTACCAGCCGATCCTGCTGTGCACGACGCGCATCAGGCTGGCCTTGCGGAACCTGACCGAGCGGCACATGCCGCAGCTCACGGTTCTCTCCTACGAGGAAATCCTGCCCAGTGTCTCCGTGCAAGTGCACGCCCAGGTTGAGGTCTAGATATGCAGCTGTTCGTCGCCACTTGGACGTTGCGGATCGCAATTGCCGCCGCGCTGGCCGTGGGACTCGTGTCGTACCAGGCCGGCGCCTCGGCGATCGACTGCGCAGACAGGGCGCTGGCCGCCGCTGTCGGCTTCACCCTCGCCGGGCGCTTCCTGCTCGGTTGGTTGGAGCCTCCTGAAGTGAAGATGCTCAAGATGCGCCGGCGCCGCGAGGCCAAGCGGGCCAAGACAAGAAAGAGGGCGCCGGCCGATTCGGTCGCCGCCGCACGGGCTCGCCAGTCCGAATCAACCATTTCCAGAACAGCGTGAGGCTGAGGTAACTGATGTTCGACCGACAGTTCGTACCCCCGCTCCACGCGTCCGCCGTGCTCGGTGGTTCCGTGGTAGCCCGTCCCGCCTCGGGGTTGTTTGCCGAGGCCCGCGCCGGCGCCCTCGTGGAGCCGCTGGTGAAGTCGCCTCCGGGATCCGGGCGCGAGCTCGAGTCCGGCTCGGGAGGCGCACCGCCGGATGGCGGCGGCCAGCGAGAAGAAAGCGATGAAATAGCGGCGCAGGACGCCGTGGCCTCCGACGCGCCCGCCGCCGCCACGGAGGCACCGGACGAAGGCCCGGACCTGACCGGCTACGGCGCGTACGGCAACACGCCCGGCCCCGGCATGGGCCTGAGCCGGGACGAGCTGGTCACGCGCTACGCCCACCTCGTCAAGTACGTGGTCGGACGGTTGGGCGTCTCCGTGCCCGGCCTGTTCGACCACGAGGACGCGATGCAAGCCGGCGTTCTCGGGCTCTTGCGGGCGATCGACGCCTACAAGCCCGAGGCGGCCGCTTCCTTCGAGTCGTACGCCATCCTCCGAATCCGGGGCTCGATCCTGGACGCAGTCCGGTCTCTCGACACCGTCGGTCGGGCCGGGCGCGAGGCGGCCCGGGCCATCCAGGGCGCGATACGCGACCTCCAGCACGAGTTCGGGCGCTCGCCGACCGAGTCGGAGATTGCGGCCCGTCTGAACATGCCGGTTGCCCGCTACCGCGAGCGCCTGCAGGCCGCGTCGGTCGTGACCATCTCGCTCGACGAGCACGACGCCCGCGACAGCGACGACGAGTCGAACAGGCTGGCCGACAACGCACCTGACCCGAACGCAGTCGACCCGGCCGACGAGGCGGCCCGCCGGGACTCGATCGCCTCGTTGGTGCAGGAGATCGGTCGTCTCGGGGAGAGGTCCCGTATGGTCCTCGCCCTCTACTACCAGGACGAGATGACCTTCAAGGAAATCGGCCAGGTTCTCGGAGTGACCGAGTCCCGGGTCTGCCAGATCCACACCGAGGCGATCCTGGTCCTGCGCGGCCGGCTGGTCGACCCGGACGTTGCCGCCCGGCTGGGACGGCGGAGGTCGCGGTCATGATCCGTGGCTTCTACACGGCCCTCTCGGGCGTCATCTCGTCGATGACCCGGCAGGCGGTCGTTGCCGACAACATCGCCAACGTCAACACAACCGGCTTCAAGCAGTCCCGGACCGCCCAGGACGACTTCGAGCTCCAGATCATGAACTCGCTCGGCCCCGAATTGGGCTTGCTCGGCACCGGCGCCATACCGTCGGGGCTCAAGCTCGACATCAACCAGGGTCCTCTCCAGGAGACCGGCAACCAGTCCGACCTGGCCATCGAGGGCGACGGGCTGTTCGTCGTCCGAACCGGCGGCGGCACGGCCTACACCCGCGCCGGCAACTTCGTGACGGACGTGGCCGGCACCCTGGTCACCCAGCGGGGGTACCCGGTCCTGGACACGGCCGGCCACACGATCCAGCCCGGACTGACGTTCACCGTCGCCTCGGACGGCACCATCGTCGAGACCGGCCAGAGGATTGCCATGGTGGCCTGGCCTCCCGGCGGCGTGACCCGGTTGGGTGAGAATCTCTACGGGGCCGGCGGTCAGCTGACGCCCGCGGCAGGTCAGATCCACCAGCGTATGCTGGAGCGCAGCAACACCGACCTTGCGCTCGCGATGTCGGACATGATTTCGCTCCAGCGCAACTTCCAGATGAGCTCCCGGGCGCTGTCGCTCCAGGACGAAACGATCGGCGACGCGACCCAGCTGGGACGGCTGCGATGAGCGACTCTCCGTCTTCCAGGGGGGCCCGAACGGGCCACTTCCGAGTTCCCGGCGAAGGTGCGATGCTGGTCCAGTTAGCGCGCCGGGGTGTGGTGTGCCGGTCAGAGTTCGATGAAAACGTCGACCCTGCGCAACGAATACGTCGAATCGATGACCATCCACCCCTCTCGCGGGTCAAGTCTCCAACGTACAGGCCGATCTCTAGGGTGACGCCCAGTAGAGGTAAGCAATGAAGATAGAAGACCCGCGGTCCGTAACATCGTCGCCGAGCCTTCGTCCGGCCGCTCCGGGAGCACAGGGGCCGGCTCGACCCGAGGCCCAGAGAACCGAGAATGACCGCGCCGTAAGCCAGCCGGCCGCCCGCGTCGAGCTATCGCCGCGCAGCCGGGAGATGCATCAGGCCCTCGAGGTCGCCAATGCCGCTCCCGACGTTCGAGCCGACAAGGTGAACGACGCCAAGCAGCGGATCGCTCAAGGCACGTACACGGTCAAGGCCGAGGTCGTGGCCCGGGGCATCCTCGACACCAGGGCATAGATGATCGCGCCTGGCGACGTCGAGTTCGCCGGCAATGCGGCCAGCTTTCGGGCCAGCTTCGCCTCGCCCGAGCTGTCTCGTCTTGCGAGTGCCCTGACCAGCCTCGTGGAAATCTCCGACGGCGTCACTGATGCCGTCACGCGTCACGACCGCATCGCCCTCAGCCGTTGCAACGAACAGGCCGATGCCCTGGTCGACGAGGTCAACCGCCTCACCGCGGCCTTGACCGTGGAGGATCGGGAACTGCTCGGCGAGGTCGGCGTCAGCGCCCTGTGCGAGCGTCTCGCGAGCGGGGCGCGTCGCAACGCATATCTGATCGAGCAGGCCTGGGCCGTGGACGCGGCCCTCATGCGGCTGCTGCTCGGCCTGGGCAAGGTTGGCCCCGACGGCACCGTCGGTGGCTACGCCGCGAACCCGGGTCCGTCCTACGTGGATCGGGAAGCGTGAGATGAGCTCCCCCTTCTACGGGCTCGACATCGGCGCATCGGCCCTCCGCGCCGCCCAGCAGATGCTCGACACGGCGGCCCACAACGTCGCCAACGCCAGCACTCCCGGATACTCCCGCCAGCGCGTCTCGCTGGTGGCGTCGCCGCCTTACACGTACCCCGCCTTCAATCGCAGCGGTCTGCCCGGCCAGATAGGCTCCGGCGTCACCGTCGCTGCGATCACACGCGTTCGCGACAACTACTTGGACCTCCAGGTCCAATCCCAGACGGCCCTCCAGGCCGAGTGGGATACCCGCCAGCAGGAGCTGGCCAAGGTCGAGTCGATCTTCCCCGAGCCGTCGGATTCGAGTCTGGGAAGCACCCTGAGCAAGTACTGGAGTGCCTGGCAGGACGTCGCCGCGAACCCAACCTCGACCGCGGCCCGGACGGCCCTGACGGAGAAGGCCGCGTCGATGGCGATGGAGCTGAACCGAGACGCCACTCAGCTCGGGATGATCGGCTCCGGCATCGACAGCCAGGTCAGCCAGCAGATCATCACCGTCAACAATCTCGCCACGCAGATCGCCAGCCTCAACGGCCAGATTCAGCGGGTCACGATCACCGGCGACCACGCCAACGACCTGCTCGACCAGCGCGAGCAACTGCTGGAGAAGCTGAGCGCCATCGTCCCATCCACGGCGATGACCCAGCCCGACGGGACCCTGACCGTCCTCGTCGGCGGAACCGACCTGGTGAACGGCGTTTACGCCCGCCAGATGGCGGCAACGACGGACCTGGCCACCGGCCACGTCAACCCGACATGGGCAGACGGCAGTGCCGTGGCCCTGCCATCCGGGCAGATCAAGGCCTTGATCACCGTTCGCGACGTCGACCTGGCCGGCTACCGCGCCCAGCTCGACAGCCTGGCCCAGGGCGTGGCCGATGCCACCAACGCGCTCCATATGCGGGGCACGGACGCCAACGGCAACGCCGGCCTGGCGATGTTCACGTATCACGCCGGCAACGTGGCCGGGACTCTGGCCGTGAATCCGACGGTGGCCTCCGACCCGCGATTGGTAGCGGCCGCGGCCTCGGCCAACACCCCCGGCGACGGCTCCGTGGCGGGTCTGATCGCCGATCTCACCAATGCCCGGAGCTACGCGGCCGGAGTCGCGGGCACGGACGTGGTCGGGGGCATGGACCTCACCACCAATTCGACGGCCCGGCTGATGACGATTTCCGCGGACTCGGCCGTCGGCCAGACGTACACGTTCAGCGGTTCGGGCAACAGCCTTACCCTGACCGGCGCGAACGGCGCCACTCAGACCATCACCGTCGCCGACGTGGCCGCGGGCGGCAACCAGATCCTCAACTTCGACCAGCTGGGGATCAAGCTGTCGATCGATGCGGGCGCCTCGGCCAAGGCCGGCGCCGACCTCGTGACGGACCTGACCGCAGCCGGCCACAACACCCTCGTGGCGGTCTCGCTGTTCTCGCCGTCGCAGACGGCCAATGACTTCTACGCCGGCCTCGTCGGCAGGATCGGGACGGCGTCGGCCCAGGCGGGTGAGATGGCGGCCAACCAGCAGCTCGTGGTCGACCAGCTCACGGCTCGTGTCCAGGAGATCAGCGGCGTTTCGCTCGACGAGGAAGCGACCGACATGGTCCGCTTCCAGCATGCGTACCAGGCCGCCGCGCGCGTCATCACCGTGATGGACGAGATGCTGAACACGCTCATCAATCAAACCGGCCTCGTGGGCCGGTGACGGAGGGCTGACCGATGCGCGTGACCGAATCGATGATCTACAGCTCCACCAAGGGCAGCCTCTCGTCGACCCTATCGGCGCTCCAGGCGATCACCGAGAAGGTGAGCTCGTCCAAGCAGCTCAATCGGCCGTCGGACAATCCGGCCGACGTCCGCTCCGCGATCGGACTGCACGACACCCTCGCTCAACTCAGCCAGTACATGCGCAACATAGATACCGCGACGAGCCGTGTCTCAGCGCAGGACACGGCCCTGGCCAGCGCCGGGAATCTCATCCAGCGCGCCAACGAGCTTGCCATCGAGGGCGCCAACGGGGCCATGGACGCGTCACAGCGGCGGGCGATCGCGGCCGAGGTCGCTCAGCTGATCGAGGCGATGGCCCAGGACGCGAGCGCCAAAGTGGGCGACGAGTACATCTTCAGCGGGTTCCGGGTAGACAAGGCGCCTTACCAGGTCACGGGCCCCGGGCAGGTCGGCGCCTACCAGGGCGATCACGGCGTGATCATCGCGCGGGTAGGAACGGCCAGCACAATGCAGGTGAACATGGCCGGCGACGCCGTCTTCCAGTCGTCCCTCGACGCGCTGACCCAGCTCCAGGCCGATCTCAACAGCGGCCAGCAGGTGCAGCAGTCGACCCTGGGCAAGATTCAGGCCGCCCTGACCTCCCTGACGCAGGCTCGTGCGACGGTGGGCGCCCGGGCCAACCGCCTGGACGACGCCAAAGCCTCGCAGTCCGCCCTCGTCACCAGCAACCAGGGACTGCTCAGCCAGCTCGAGGATACCGACATGCCTTCGGCTATCACCGAGCTGACGAAACGCCAGATCACCTACCAGGCGACCCTCGCCGTCACCGCCAAGGTGATGCAAACCAGCCTGCTCGACTATCTCAGGTGATTGCACCCGGCATCCGGCCGGGCAATCGCGTCCGTATTTCGTGCCAAACGAGGTCCAGCCCGTGAGCCCTTCACAACTTGCAGCCGAGATCGCCTTCCCCGACGGCCTGGTGGGATTGCCCGCGCTGGTCAGCCACCGCCTTAGCGCCGTTCCCGATACCGCCCTCTACGAGATCGTCTCGCACGACGACCCGGCCGTCGGCTTCATCGCCGCCGCGGCCGACAACGTCAAGCCGGGGACGACCAATCGGCTGCGTGAACGCGGCCTGGTCGGCGAAGGCGAGTGGGTCCTGGCCATCCTCGCCGTCCACGGTGAACCACCCTCGGTGACCGCGAACCTGGCCGGCCCGCTCGTGATAGACATGCAGAAGGCGGTCGCGCGACAGCTCGTCATCGAAGACCCCGAATTCCCGCTGCAGGCGCCGGTATCGGAGGCGGGCTGATGCTCGTCCTAACTCGCCGATCCGGCCAGTCCATCCGGATCGGGCCCAACGTAGAGGTCCGAGTCGTCCGGATCGAGGGCGACCGGGTCACGATCGGCATCGCCGCGCCTCGCCATGTGGCCGTCGTCCGCTCCGAGTTGATCGAGGAAGTCTCGGTCGAGCTCCGCGACGCGTCCGACTCGCGCGCCAGGCTGAGGGTCATGCTTGCGCCCCTGCCGGCACCGGCCGTCCAGACCGATTCGGACTCAGGTCCGGCCATCGACCCCGATGACGACGGGCCGGGCGTCGCCTGAGAGTCGGGGACTTCCGGGCTACCCCGGGCCGGGCACCCGGATGCGGCATTCACATCCAGGTCGGCAGCGGTGACCATCCGGCCATGATGACGATGGTGCGTCCCGATGCGGCGGACGGTGCATTCCTGCGATGACCGGCGAAATCCATCCTCCGGCCCTCCACGTACTCGTCTACGGCCCGCTGGATTCGGGCGTGACGGACAGCCTGCGGGCCGGGATCTTCGTCCAGCCGCTGGCCGGGCTCGGCATCGAAGTCCGATCGTGGCACTCGTTCGCCGACGATCTCCTCGGCGGCGGCGCGACTTCCGTTTCGGCCGGGCCGCCGAGCGGCGACCTGCTCCGCGACTCCGGCCTGACGGCCCTGGCCTGGTCGGACGTCGTCGTCTTCCGACGCTGGCGGTCGACGCACCCGGTCTGCTCCGAATGCGAGTCGAGCTTCGACGGCGGGCCCGCCCTGACCGCCCACGTCCGTTCCTCGGGCCACCGGACGCTCGTGCCCGACCTGCTCATCCGGCCGATCGTGGACCTGATCGCCGCTCACCCCGAACTGCTGGGCGATAGGGGAGTGGTCTACGACACCGACGACGACGTCCTCGACTACCCCGACTGGACCGGCCTCGGGGCCGCGGCCCGGCGCGAGCGCGATCTGGCCCTCGCCATCCTGTCCATCTCGGACGTGGTGATCGGCGCGACTCCCGTTCTGGCCGAGCGGCTGCGGCACCACACCCGGGCCGACATCCGGGTCGTCCGCAACGCCGTCGATCCGGCCTGGTATTCGGCCGGGCCCGCCCCCAGGCTGCCCGGCGATCCACGCGTCGTTTACCACGGCGTCCCCGTCCGGCTGCGCGACTACGAAGTTGCGAGGGGGGCAGTGGACGAGCTGGCCGGCGCCATGCCGGACCTGCGCCGGATCTGGATCGGCGCCGCCAACGAGCCCCGGGTGGTCGCATGCGTCGACGAGGCCTGGCCCTGGGTCGACGGGTTGGCCGCGTTCGGGACCGCGCTGGTGGCGGCGCAGCCGGACATCGGGTTGGCGCCGCTTCTGGACGAACCGTTCAACCGCGCGAAGAGCGAGTTGCACTGGCTGGAGTATTCGCTCGCCGGCGCCGCCACGATCGCCACCGCCTTCGACGGCCCGGGGCCCTACGACGTCATCCGCGACGGCGAGGACGGTCTGCTGGCTCGGACGCCGACAGATTGGACGCGCCGGCTTCGCCGCCTGGCCTCGTCCGCGACGCTCCGCTCAGAGCTGGCGGGCAAGGCCCGGGAGCGCGTCCTGGCCGAGTACACGGTCGCATCCCGAGCCCAGGAATGGGCCGACGCATACCACTGGGCGGCGACGCACGGCGGCTTTGGTGGGGCGCGCTCCAGGGCCGCCGCGCCGCATCCGGCTTCCTCGGGCGCGACCCCCTCGGCCGGCCAAGAAGAACCTCAAGTGGGCCTTCCGCGGACCGACTCCTAAGGTGGTGGGCAGATGTCCGCCGACGGCAAGGACGCCGTACTGATCCAAGGCTAGGAGGCCTAACCCCGTGAGTACGCGGATCAACACCAACATCGAGGCCCTCAACGCACAGCGCAACCTCAACGTCACCGCCGGCAAGTACGCCAGCAGCGTCGAGAAGCTGTCGAGTGGTCTCCGCATCAACCGCGCCGCCGACGACGCGGCCGGCCTGGCCATCAGCGAAAAGCTGCAGGCCCAGGTCCAGGGTCTCAACCAGGCCCAGCGCAACGCCCAGGACGGCGTGTCGATGGTCCAGACCGCTGAAGGCGCCCTGACCGAAGTTCACTCGATGCTTCACCGCATCCGCGAGCTGGCCGTCGAAGCCGCCAACAGCACCCTCGGTACCGCAGACGCGGCCAGCGTCAACCTGGAGATCACGGCTCTTCAGAGCGAAATCAACCGCATCGCCCAGAAGACCACGTTCAACGGCCAGAACCTGCTCACCGGCGCCCTGTCGGTGGCGCAGATCGGCGGCACCGCAGTCGTCGGCAAGGCCCTCGCGACCGCCCCGGCCACCATCTCCGCGGTCGACGTCTCCGGTGCCAAGGCCAGCACCACGTACACCCTCTCCAGCGCCGGCGGTGCCGGTACCCTGACCCTCTCCGACGGTGTCGGCAACTCGCAGCAGGTCACCCTTGGCGCGATCGGCGCCTCGGGCCTGGAGAGCGTCAACTTCGGCTCGCTCGGAGTCAGCATCACCGTCGCCGGCGCTGCCGGTGGAACCGCCGCGCATCTGTCGGCCGACATGGATGGCCTCACCGTCCAGACCGGCGGCAGCTCCGGTGCCATCTTCCAGATCGGTGCCAACGAAGGCGACACGATGAGCGCGAGCTTCGCGAACGCTCAGACGGCGGCCTTCGCAGGCTTCGATGCGGCCATCACGGCCTTCGGGTCCGCACCCACAAACAGCACCGCGGGCGCCCTGATCACGGTGACCGATGCGGCCATCTCCACGATCAGCTCCATCCGCGCAGGCTTCGGCGCCATCGAGAACCGCCTGACCCATACCGTTGCCGCGATCGGCGTGGCCTCGGAGAACCTCAACGCGTCGCAGTCCCGTATCAAGGACCTCGACGTGGCGGCCGAGATGGTCAACTTCACCAAGAACCAGATCCTGCAGCAGGCCGGCACGAGCATCCTTGCCCAGGCCAACTCTGCTCCGCAGAACATCCTGACCCTGCTCCGCTAGTCCGGTTTCCGGCTCGGCTACGGTTGAGCCACAGAACTGAGACTCCGAAGGGGCCGGCGGGCTTCCGCCGGCCCCTTCTGTTCGACTCCACTGAGTCTCCCCGCCCATCTTCAGGGTGAGCATGGACGCCGCGCACCAGGTAGCCACGATCCTCGCTCTGGAAGCCGCCACGGACGCGATGATGATTGCGTTGCGACGGCGGCCCGATCCGGACCTCGAAGCCGCGACGGCGGCCCTGAAGGCCCGCGAGTCCGCCATCCGGTTCCTGGCAGGGTCGGATCCGTCGACTCGGCCGCCGGACATGAACGCCCGGCTTCGCCGCATCCTCGAGTTCGACCGCGAGGCCGCCGACCAACTGCGCATGGAGATGGGATCCCTGCGCGAACGGCTCGCCAGCACTCGCCAGATGATGAAGGACTACCGGACGTCGAGCCGCCCGGCCGAGCGAGGCAGGGAAGGCAGCGGCGAACGATCAGGCGATCGGCCGCCCGGCCGTGGCACCGACCGCGCCCCCGAGCGAATCCCCGAGCGCGTCCGATGATCGCTAACGACCCGAGTCGCGGCATCGCGCAGGGTGGAATCCGGCGGGCGCAAGTTCGGGGAGAACCCGTCTGTGCGATCGTGCCGGCGCCGCTCAAGCTTTTGGCGTACCAATCCGATACCACGATTGGCGGTTCTCGCGCGAAGGACCGGCCCCTTCACGATCCCTGGAGACCAGGATGGCATCGATCCAATTCGGCGGCGTAGCTTCCGGGCTCAACACCCAGGCCATCATCGACGCCCTCGTGGGGGTCGAGAAGCAGCCCTTGACCGTTCTCCAGGCCAAGGAAGCCGATCTCACCGCTCAGAAGAACTCGTATTCCCAGGTCGGGACCGCCCTGGACGACTTGATCGCCAAGATCAAGAGCTTCACCGTAACCAGCGCCGGCGCCAGCCGTAGCGCCGCGTCCAGCAACACCTCGGTCCTGTCGGCAACGGCTTCCACGGGCGCGGCCGTGGCCAGCTATCAGGTCTCCGTCGACCGGCTCGCGACCGCCACCAGGGCGATCTCGATGGCCCCGATCGGAGCCGCGGTCACGGGCACCGTGAACACCGCCCTGACCCTGGCCAAGGCGAATCTCGCGGCCCCCATCACCGCCGGTGACATGGCCCTCACCGTCGACGGCACGACGGTCCAGGTGACCGTCGGCGACCCGGCCACCACGACCCTGCAATCCGTGATCGACAGCCTGTCGAGCGCGCTCCAGACGCAACTCCAGGCCACCGATCCGGGCAGCACCGTATCGGCCACGATAGTCGGCGGCAAGCTCCAGCTGGCCGTGAGCGGCAACACCACGACGCATTCGATCGGCTTCGGAGATCCCGCCGATACGAGCAACGTGGCGACGGCCCTCGGCCTCGAGACCCAGGGAGTAACCGACGTCCAGGATGCCACCATCGGCGCCACGGCCTATCTCGACCCGTCTTTGTGGTCCCTGAACCTGCCCGGCACCGTGACGGCCGGCCAGATCAGCGCCATCGTCGACGGCACGATCGTCCACTACACGATTGCCGACCCGACCAAGACGACCATGGCCGAGGTGATGGCCGGCTTCGGCCAGGCCATCTCGGACCAGCTCGTGGCCGGCGGGGCGAACAAATCGGCCGACCCGACGGCGGGGGTGACCTTCTCGGTCGTGGACAATCGGCTCCAGCTGGCCATGTCCGACGCGACACTGCTCCACTCCATTTCGTTCGGTGCGGCGAGCGACGCCAGCAATGCCCTGGGCATCTTCGGCATCGCCAACGTGTCCGTAGCCAACGCCGACAACCCGACGCTGACCGCGACCACCAACCTGGGTGTGGCCCGCATGCTCGGGGCGCTGGACAATGCCGGCCTGACGGGCCTGACCGCCACGACTACCGGCGTCCTGACCATCAACGGCGTCGACATCACCTACAGCACGGCCGACGACTCGATCTCGACCGTGATCAGCCGCATCAACAACTCCACCGCGGGAGTGATCGCCTCGATCGATCGCACCAACGACCAGATCCTCCTTACCAAGAAGGAAACCGGCGCTCTCGCCATCGACATCACCGACACCGTCGGCACACTTGGCGCCGCCTTCAAGCTCGCGCCCGGCACGACGAATGCCCAGGCGATCGGATCGACGTCGCAGGTCACCGTCGACGGCCGCTCGATCATCAGCACCAGCAACACTGTCACGACCGCAATTGACGGCGTGACCCTGAACCTCTCCTCCAAGAGCGCCATTGACAAGACCGAGACTCTCACGATCGGCGTCGATCAGACGGCCGTGACCAACGCGCTCACCGGCTTGATGGCAGCCTTCAACCACGTCGGCGACATACTCGATAGCGCCACGTCGAGCACGCCGGGAACGACTGGCGGCCAGGCGGGAGCGGCGAGTCCTCTATCCACCGACGCGATGGCCCTGACGATGTTCCTGAGCCTGCGCGAGACGTTCTTCGCGACGTCGGGCACCGGCCCCTACAACTCCCTGGGCGCGATCGGGCTGAGCACCGGTGCGGTAGGCGCGGCCGTGGGGACGACGAACAGGCTTCAGCTCGACAGCACCAAGCTCGCCGCAGCCCTGACCGCCGACCCGAACGCCGTTGCCAATCTCCTCAACAAGGCCACCGGCCCGCTGGGCGCCCTGCTGAAACAGGCCCAGAGCTACGAGGATCCTTCGAACACCAACGCGTTCATCCAGGCGCACACCGCCGGGCTCGCGACCGAGATAACCGACCTCCAGCACCGTGAGGCGGACCGCCAGATCCTGATCGACAACTACAGGACCATGATCGAGGCCCAATACGCGGCCATGGAGAAGACGCTGTCGTTGCTCCAGTCGCAGTCGCAGCAGATCGCGGCCCAGCTCGGCTACACGATCAGCTCGAACGGCAACAGCGGCAGCATGTCGGGCGGCTGATCTCGACTTCGCGCCCGCGCCTCCCGGACCATCCCGAGACTCGTCGCAGCCGCGTCGCGGCCGCCACCTCCAGGTCGAGCACCGCCCCGGCGTGTCCGCGCCAGACGCCGACCAGGTCTCCCGAGCGCTGCGTCAACTGGTGGTGCCGACCGGCCCCAACAGGTCAAGGCGATCCGGTCCGGAACCGATACCTATGGTGGAACGGCCGTACGGCTGGTCTCCCACAATGAGTCACGAGGCCCCGCTCCATGCTCGATCCGACCGCAGCGTATCGAACGTCCCAGGTGGTCAGCGCCAGTCGCGCCGGCCAGATCGTATTGCTGTACCAGGGCGCGGTGCGCTTTGGGGCGCAGCACGTGGCTTTCCTGGAGCGCCATGAGATCGAGTCTGCCCACCGGGCCTCGATACGCTGCCAGGAGATCGTGACGGCCCTCCGCGGCTCGCTCGACTTCACCGCCGGCCCGATCGCGGCCCAGCTGGACCAGCTGTACGACTTCGTCCTGCGTCGCCTCGAGAGCGGCAACGTCACCAAGGACCCAGGCCCGACTGAAGAAGCTCTGCAGGTCCTGCGCGGCCTCCTCGATGCCTGGCAGGAGCTGGCGTCCCGGCCCGCTTGCGGCCTTGTCGACGAGCCCGAACCGACCGGCAGGCCGGTTGGAGGCCTGATGCCGGCGACGCCGGTCCCTGCCCAGATCCGGACCCAGGTCGTGCCGGCGCGTACCCCGGTGGCGGTCTCGGCCTACGTCGGAGCGGGCACGTACGCGGCCGGAGGCGGGCGGCGATGATGCCCGGACATCCGCGCAGCGGCATCGAACGCGCGATCGCGGCCGAGACTCTCGCCGCCGCCCTCAGCCCGCTGTCCGTTCGGGCCATCCAGACACGCCTGGAACGCATCCTGATCGACGATCGCGAGCTCCTGATTTCGCTGCAGTGCCAGCTGGAGCAGATCCGCCGCGAACTGCGGCTCCTCAACGACGAGCGCATCGTCCGCGCCCTCGACGGCGAGGACCACCCGGCCACTCACTAGCTGAGATCGCAACCGGGCGGCGGCACGCGTCCCGGACTCGATCCGCGGTTGCCGCCCCGGCGAGCCTAGGAGAACAGGACCTCCCTGATTCGGCCCCCCCTGTGACCACTTATCCGGCCGCCGTTCGCATCGGATGATCCGCCGGATGGGTGAACTCCTGCGCGTGCTCGTCTACGGCTCGGTCGACGCCGGTGCCTGCGACTCTGTCCGCCTGGGCGTCTACCGAGAATTGCTGGCCCAACACGGCGTCGAGTTGCGGACC
Organism: uncultured Chloroflexia bacterium; assembly: GCA_963789725.1. Classification (GTDB taxonomy): domain Bacteria; phylum Chloroflexota; class Limnocylindria; order Limnocylindrales; family CSP1-4; genus Fen-1039. The sequence goes on along the minus strand of CAWBLU010000003.1, from coordinate 1,272,969 downwards.
TGGGGCGAATTCAACGACTACGGGGTCCAGGTCCCGGCGGCGTATGCCGACAGGCTCGACGACGCCATCCGCGAAGGTGTCGCCACCATCGACCTGTCGCCGATCGAGTGGGCCGACGTCATCGTATTCCGGCGCTGGTACGGCACCGTCCATGCGTGCGAGGACTGTGACTACGTCGCCCCGACCGCCGAGATACTGCAGAAGCACGCCGACACGCAGAGTCACCGGATCGTCACCCGCGACCGCATCGTCCGATCGCTGCTGACGTCGATAGAGAAGGATCGGACCATCCTCCGCGGCCGGGGCATGGTCTACGAGCTCGACGACGACCTGCTGTCACCCCAGCCGCGGCTGGGCTTCTATCGCCGCATCCAGGGCGACCTCGACCTCATCGAGCGGTTTGCCCGGTGCGCCGACCTCGTGACGGTGACGACGCCGATCCTGGCCTCGCGGCTGGGGCGATACAACCCCGCCGTGCGGGTGATCCGGAACGCGGTCGTGCCCGAGTGGTATGTCCCTCCCGGCAACGACGCCGAGCCGCGACCGCTCACGTTCCTCTACTACGGCGTTGGCGCCCGGTATCACGAGTACGCCATCTGCCAGGGTCCGGTGGATGACGTCGCCCGGGCTCTCGGCGGTAGGCGCGTCTGGCTCGGCAGCGACGAGCCGCGGATACGGGCGGCCGTTGACGAGGCCTACCCGTACGTCGGCGAGATCCGGCAGTTCGCGGCCGACCTCATGTCGATCCGGCCAGCCGTCGGCCTTGCGCCGGTGGGACAGGATGACTTCAGCCGGTGCCGCTCGGAACTCCACTGGCTCGAGTACTCGCTCGCCGGGGCGGCCACCGTCGCGTCTCGGACGATGGGCGGCGGTCCGTACGAGGTGATCCGCGACGGCGTGGACGGCCTCCTCGCCCGCAACAAGGCCGAGTGGCGCGAGAAGCTGAACCGCGTGGCCGCCTCTTCGCAGTTGCGCGAGGACCTGGCCGGGCGGGCGCGAGAACGAGTCCTGGCCGAATACGACGTTCGCCGGCGTGTCGTCGAGTGGGTCGACGCATTCCGGTGGGCGGCCGACCATGCCGGCAGGGGCGGGCTGCGAACCCTGACCCGCGGCCTGCCCCGGGCCGAGGCCCTTGACCGCGAGTCCGCCGTCGAGCCCGAGGCGCGGGCGAACCTGGCCCATCGTCGGATGGTGAGAGCCAGGAGCGTGAAAGAGAGCGGGACGCTGGCCCGGCTTCGCGGCGACCGCGACGTTTGCTGGCCCGACGATGCCGACGACAACCCGCTCGTCAGCGTCGTCATCCCGACGTACAGCCGCGGGCGAATCCTGGTGGAGAGGTCCCTCGCGTCCGTCCTGGACCAGACGTATACGAACCTCGAAGTCGTGGTGGTGGGAGACCGCGCCACGGATGAGACTCTCGAAGCCATTCGGGCCGTGGACGACCCGAGGGTCCGGTTCGAGGACCTGCCCGAGCGGAGTCCGTATCCGGCCGACCCGGAGGCCGCCCGGCGAGCGGTCGGCTCGCGGCCTTACAACCGCGCCCTCGAATTGGCCCGCGGCGCCTGGATCGCGCCCCAGGCCGACGACGACGAGTTCACCCGCGACCACATCGAGACGCTGCTCTCGGTCGCCCTCGAGCACCGGCTGGAGTTCGTCTACGGCGACTCCTGGATGGAAACGCACGCAGGGCCCTGGATCAGGCTGGGCTCATGGCCGCCTGCCCATGCCGGCTTCTGCGCCGGCGCCGTTCTGTATTCCTCGGCCCTCCGGTTCATCGGCATGGACGAGGAGTGCTGGCGGGAGACCGTCTCAAACGACTGGGACATGTGGAATCGGATGATCAAGGCCGGCGTCCGGGCCGGCTACGTCGACCATCTCGTATTCCGCCACTACCTCGAGGCACACCACCGCCATCCGGCTGCAACCGGGCCGGCGTAGGATGGGACCGGGTTGGAAATCGAAGCCGCTCTCCCTCGTTGAGAATGCCCGGACGAAGCTGTGACGGGCGTCGCGTGGTCTTCGCGATGCTGCCGAACCTGATGCTGATCGAACTGATCGAGGCGGCGAGCTCGAAATCGTGACCCTTGGCGCCCGAGGCGCAGGCGGAACGTCAGGCTCCGCGTGCCAGGACGGCCGGGACGCGGGCCTCTTCGCGGTCGCGGCTGCCGAGTTGCTCGCGCACCAGGTCGAGGAAGTGATGGAGCCGGAACGGCTTCTGGATCAGGCCGTTCGCGCCGGCCCGGGCGGCCGCGCGCTCGTCCGGCGATTGCCCGGTCAGGATCAGGATCCTCATCGATGCCAGCGACGTGACCCCGCGCAGGTCGGCGGTCAGCTGGTAGCCGTCGCGATCGGGTAAACCGACGTCGACGATGGCCAGCAGGGGACGGTACTGCACTGCCAGGGCATGACCCTCGGCGGCGGTTCGGGCCGTCAGCAGATGAACGCGGAGTCCGCGCAGGGCGGCCTCCAGGGCTCCATGGACGTATTCGTCATCGTCGATGACCAGTACGCAAGGAGACCTAGATGAAATGGAGCGGAGAGGAGTCGGGCCGGTCATGAGACCAAGAAGGTAGCCCACGGACGGGTACCTCGGCATGCGGTGTTTGCATGGTATTGAACAGGACTACGGTGCAATGGATTAGATATCGCAACCTTTTCTTGATGCTTGGCGCCTACCCGACTGGCGACTACGACTGTTGTCCTAGCGCCTCCGTATTCCCCCTAACCCACCCGCAGTGGCCGCCAACGGCCGTCTCATGAGCGCGTGTAGAAGGTGAGATTGGCAGGCGTCAGGCCTACTGCTCGGGAATTCGGTATCGACTCGGTGGCCCCCAGGAACAGGACTCCCTCCGGCCGCAGGGCCTCGGTGAAGCGCCTGTAGAGGTCCACTTTGGCGGCCTCGGTGAAGTAGATGACGACATTGCGGCAGCAGATGATGTCGAACGACCGCTCGTACGGGTCGCGCAGAAGGTCGTGGCGCCGCCACGTGATCATGGCCTGCAGGTCCGGGTTGGCTTGCCAGCCGCCCTCGACCTTGCGGAAGAAGCGGGCCCGACGGGCCGGGGAGACGCCGCCCATCTGGTTCTCGGCGTAGATGGCCTTTCGAGCGCGAGAAAGGATCGTCTCATCCAGGTCCGTCGCCAGGATGTAGGTGGCCGCTCGCGGCGCGATTTCCCGAGCCAGCATGGCCAGGGTCAGCGGTTCATAGCCGAGCGAGCAGCCCGCGCTCCAGATCCGGACCGACGCCTGGCCGAGGAGAGCCGGCCTGAGGAATTGGGCCACGAAAGCGTCCCAGGCCTCCGGGTTGCGGAAGAACTCGCTGACGTTGATCGTCAGCATGTCCAGGAAGGCCTGGCGCAGGACCGCGTCCTCGCGGGCCTTCTTCACGAGAGCATCGGCGTCGGGCAGGCCGCGGGCGCTGGCGAAGCCGTTTACGCGCCGCCAGACCTGGGCCGGCTTGTACTGGGTCAGGTCGATGCCCAGCAGGTTGCGCACGTCGCGCGCCATCCGGTCGTAGGCGACCGGATCCAGGTCCGGGGCGGGCGGGAACACGGCCAGCACCATGGGCCTGTCGGGTCGAGGCTGCATCTCCATCGGAGTAGGTATCGGCCGCCTCCCGGCCCGAGTTGACAGGCTCGCGAGCGACGAGCCCGACAGCGACGGCCCAAGTGAGCGCAGGGCCAGGCGAAGTCGATCGGGTCGGACGATTCGAGGGTTCCGGGGCCTCAAGGGCGCTCGCGCAGGGCCCGACACCTCAACTGATAAACGTCCCAGGCACGAGAACGCCACATGTCCCAACTGATCATCACGCCCGCGCCTCCGGGATTCGAGCCGGTGCCCGCCCGGGTGCTGACCGACATCTCGAACCTGCCGTGCGACCTGTATATCTGGCGCGGACCCCGGCCGATCCTGTACGCCTCGCGCGGTGGCGACCTGCGTAAGGTCATCGCCCGGGCCCACCGCGGGATGTCTTTCCTGGTCCGCGAGGTGGACTCCGATCTTCTCCGCGGCGCTCTCGCCGCGTCCCTGCCCAGGGTCCTGGCCAACCAGCGCATGAGCCCGGCCGAGCGCAGCAAGACGGCCTACTCGATCGCCGCCAAGGTGCTCATTCCGGTGTTCACCCGTGAGAACCCGCTCGATCACGACGGGCTGCTGCTGACCCACAAGGTTGTCGACTCGATCACCCTCCGCCTCGTCGAAGACGAGGAGATGGTGTGGGCGATGGTCGGCACGATGCAGAAGCACCTCGCCACCCACACCCACGCCATCAACACCGCGGTGTACGGCATCGTCCTGGCCCGCTTCATGCACCTCGGACCGGCCGAGACGATCCGAGACGTGGCCCGGGGCGGCCTGCTTCACGACATCGGCAAGAACCGCGTTCCGCGCTCCGTGCTCGACAAGCCTTCGGCCCTGGACGGGCCCGAATGGCAGATCATGCGCACCCACGTCAAGTCCGGCCACGACATGATCATCCGGGCCCTGGGCTATCCGCCGTCGTACGCCCACATCGTGGCCGAGCACCACGAGCGCTGTGACGGCTCCGGCTATCCCGCCGGCCGGAGCGCGGCCGGAATCCCGCTGGACGCCCAGCTCGTCGCAATCGTCGACGCATTCGACGCGCTAACCACGAAACGGCCCTACAGGGCAGCGGTGTCGGCGTTCGACGCGCTCCACTTGATGCGCGTGGCCATGCGCGGTCAGTTCAGTGACGAGATCTTGCGGGAGTTCATAACGCTGCTGGGCGGCTTCACCGCCATGTCCACCGGCTTCGCCTCGGGCGGCTGGCCCGGAATGCTCACCGCCGCCGGATAGACGCTCCGGAGATGCCTCCCTGCCGGCCGCGATCTCAGGAGTCGGAAGCCTTCACTCGGGCCCCGCGGCCGGAGTGTTCGGCAGCCAAGCGGTAGACCTCGGCCCATTCGACGGCCCGATCGGAGGCGCGATACTCAGCCAGAACGCGCTCGCGGGCCCGGCCGGCGATCTCGGCGCGAAGGGCAGGGGAGCGGGCCAGCGACCGGAGGGCCTCTCGCCATTCGGCCTTGTTGCGGGCCAGGAGGCCGTCCACGCCATCGCGGATGACCTCGTACGGGCCACCGCCCATGAGCCGTGATGCGACCGTCGGCGCGCCGGCCATGGCGTATTCGAGCCAGTGCAACTCGGACCGGGACCGATTGAAGGGTGCGTCCGAAACCGGCGCCAGACCGATGTCCGGGCCGGCTTCGACCAGGAGACGAGCGAAGGCCGGCGCGCCCCGGACGTAGCCCGACACCTCGTCGACGACCGCTCGAACGGCCGGGTCGTCGCTGCCCATCCAGATGCGCTTAGCTCCGGGGAATGCGCGAGCGAGATCGTCCACCGCGCCCTGGCACACGGCGTAGTCGCGCAGACGCTGGGCCACGCCGTAGAAGAGCACGCGCGGATCGCCGTCCCGATCGGGGAGTGAGCCAGGGTCCGGATACCACGCCGGCTCCACGGCGTTGCGGATCAGACGCACCGTTTGGTTGTAGGCGCCCGCCATCCGGACCAGGGGCGGCGTCGACACCGTCACGAGATCGGCCCGGATCAGCATGGAGCGGACCAGGTCAGCTTCGAGACCGGCTATGGCCGAGTGGCCCGACCACGCTGGCGTATCGAGGACGTCGTCGTCGGTTTCGTAGACGACGGCGCGACCACCCAGAAACGCCGGATCGGCCAGCAGGCGGGCCCACATCGGCCGCAGCAGCCGGTCGAGCGGTCCGCGGACGCGATGGCCGGTGGCGGCGGCGTGAGCGGCCATCTCGGCCTCGGTGCGCCAGGCCGAGTCGCACATCTCACAAGCTGGGGTGGTGAAGTAGTACCGCCGGAAGACGACGACGTCGGCCCAGTCCAGGTCGGTCCTGTCGATCTCGAACGCGCCGCCATTCAGCGCCTCCTGAGGCCGATTCTCCCAACCGGACGCGAAATCGACGCGGAGCTCGGTCCACGGTCGCAGGTTCACGCCCAGGGCGGCCAGGTAATCGCGGTACATGCCCGCGCGGTAGACGTCGCAGCTGCCGGCGTCGAGGGGGCCGTAGACGAGAACGTTGATCGGTGAGGTCATCGCAGCCACGGTGGCACAAAGACCCCGCAACCGGCAATTACCCGGCGGAGGTAGGGCCGCGGCTCCACCCAGGAATTGCCGCGCGGACCGGACCCGGTGCTCGGCCGCGACTCGCCCGACCGGTGGCCACTTCCCCGGCCTCAGGCGAGGAGCTTCTCCATCACCACGACATCGACCCAGCGGCCCTCGAGAAGGCCCTGCTCGTGGTAGGTGCCGACCGTCAGGAAGCCGTGACGCTGGTACAGGCGGACGCCCGGGGCGTTGGTCGGGAACGCCGCGAGCACCATCTTGTGATAGCCGATCGACCGAGACCGAGCCTCGAGCGCGGTCAGCATCGCGTCGCCGACGCCCCGGCCACGAGACTCGCGGGCCACGAAGACCGAGATGTCGGCGACGTGATCGTAGGCGGCGCGGGGGTTGAAGCGATTGATCGAGGTCCACCCGACGGCTACGCCGGCCGCGTCAACGGCCAGCAGCACGGGATGGCGGTCGTCGTGGGCAGCCAGCCACTCCGCCCGCTCCTCGGCCGAGCGGAGAGCGGTCTCGAGCGTGGCGGTCCTGTCTTCGATGCCCTGATTGTAGATCCGGGCGATTGCCGGGGCGTCGTCCAGGCCGGCGTCGCGGATCGCAATGCCCCCCGCGGCGGCCGTTCCCGCCGGTACGGCCCAGCCGCGCGTCCGGCCGCCGACCCCACCCAGGTACGCGGATAGCGAATCGAGCGCAGAGGGGTCGAGGCCGTAGTAGCGGTTGGGCCCGTCCCCGCTCGCCTCGACGATGCCGGCCTCACGCAGCGCCGTCAGGTGCGCGAACAGGCTCGACGGCGCCAGACCCACCTCCTCGGCGAGCTGCGATGCGGTGCAATCCTTGCGTTCGGCCACGATCTCCACGATTCGCAGCCGCACTGGGGAGCCCAGCGCGCGCAGGAGGCGGAGGGCTCGCGCCTCGGCGGCGGTTTGGGTTTCCTGGAGTCGCTTCATGAGACACCCGTGGATTCGGATTTTCCCGATTATCCGAATGCAACGGCGACGAGTCAAGGCGCCCGAAGACCGGCACCGGGCACGACGTCAGGAACCCAGCCCTCTTGGCTAAGCGACCTTGCGCCGCGGTTTCTTCGACGCCACCCCGGTGGCCGCCGCCGCGGATCGGGCGGAGGAGTAATCGAGCAAGGCCGCGATGTCGACTACCAGCCCGACGGTGCCGTCGGCCATGACCGTGGCGCCGGCCAGACCGGCGCGCTGGCCGGTGACCTCGCTGAGCGACTTGAGCACGATCTCGTGCTGGCCGACGAAGGCGTCGACGGCCACGGCCATCTCGGTGTTGCGGGACCGCACGACGACCAGGTTGACGAACCCCCGCTCGCCTGGCTGGAGCGCGCGGGGCGGATCGCCGAGAGCGCTGTCCAGCTGTTCGACGGGGATGACGCGGTCGCGCAGCGTCAGGACGTTGTAGCCGCGGACCCGGCTGAACGAAGCCGGCTCGACTCGGAGTGTCTCGACGACGCCGGTGAGCGGCAGGGCGCAGATCCGAGCCCCGGACTTGACCAGGAGCGCGCCGATGATGGCCAGCGTGAGCGGCAGCGACAGGGAGACGCGCGTGCCCTGGCCGGGTGTGCTGGTGACGTCGACCCAGCCGCCCAGGCGCTCGATGTTGTTCCGGACCACGTCCATGCCGACGCCGCGGCCCGAGATCTCGGTCACGACCTTGGCCGTGGAGAAGCCTGGCATGAAGATGACTCGCAGTATGTCGGCGTCGCTCGTGGCCTCGGCCGCCTCCCGGGTCATCAGGCCCTTTTCCACCACGGAACGTCGAAGGATGGCTGGGTCCATGCCCCGGCCGTCGTCATCGACCGTTATCAGGATCCGGCCGTCGGCGTGACGGGCGGTCAGGCGCACGGTTGCCGGCACCGGCTTGCCCAGCGCTCGCCGTTCGTCGGCCGGCTCGACACCGTGGTCCATGGCGTTCCGAACCAGGTGGCCCAACGGGTCGCCGACCTCTTCGAGGACGGACCGGTCCAATTCGGTTTCCTTGCCCTCGATGACCAGCTGTACTTCCTTGCCGAGGCGCACGGCGATGTCGCGCACGACTCGCGGGAAGCGGTTGAAGACGGTGTCGATCGGGAGCATGCGAAGGCCGGTCACCTGGTCCTGGAGCTGCCCGGCGATCCTTGCGAACTGCTGGGAATCCTCGTCCGCCTGCCTCGCCAGGGGATCGTCGCCGAGCATGACGGTCAGCCGCTGAGCGCTCTGCTGCAGCCGGGTCTTGTGGACGACCAACTCGCCGACGAGATTCATCAGTTCGTCGAGGCGGGCGACGTCGATGCGGATCGTCTGCTGGGCCGCCTTGAGGCGATCGCCGGCGACGGTCATCCGATCGGCCTGGGGCAGGCTGCGGGCCTCAGCGCCCAGGTCCGCCTGGCGGCGCTCAGCCGACCCGGGGGGTCCAGAAGTCGTCTCATCGTCGATCCGGGCCGCTCCCAGCGCGGGTACGTCGTCGTCCGGTCCGTACACGTCGACGCTGAGCGGCTCCTCGGCGGCCTGCGCGTCAGGTGATCCGAGCGGCGCGGCCACGGCCTCGACGCTGATGACGTCGTCGATCGCGGCCAGGCGCTTGCGCAGCTCGATCAGCTCGACCGGCCGGCCGCGGACCAGCATCACCAGCAGAGTGGTTCCGAGCCCGGACTCGATCTCTTCGCGGCTTGGCGCAGATGCGACCAGTCCCGCCGTCTCGTCCGCTTCGAGGACGAGCTGGAGCAGCCGTACCGACTGCCATTCGCTCATCGGGTCGACGCGGCACACGCAGATGGATCTGGGATCGTATCCGGCCGGAGCCTCGACCAGGAGCCTGTGGATCAGTGGAGCAACGGCGATGTTGCTGACGCCTTCGCCGTCCGAGCCGGCCACTTCGGCGATGGCGTCGGCGGCCGACGTGGCGGCCTCGAGCGAGCCCGAGCCATCTGCTTCGGATCGCGCGGGCGAGTCCGGCTCGATGATCGACCTGGGGGCCGGTCTGGCCGCGGGTCTCGGCGCCATCGAGCGAGCCGCTGCCGCCGCTGCGGCGGTTGAGAGCAGGTCGCGCAGCTGCCGGGTCAGAGCCTCGGGGGCATCCGTGAGGGTCTCGCCCTCCTGGACTTCGGCCACCAGGGCCCGCAAGACGTCGATCGTGGCCAGCAGGACGTCGGCGAAGGGCCTGACGTCGTGGAGCGTTCCGCTCCGGAACGCTCCGAACAGGTCCTCCATCGCGTGGGTCAGCTCGGTCATGCGGCGATGGCCGATGGTCGCGGCAGATCCCTTCAAGGTGTGAGCGGCCCGGAACACCTCGTTGACCACGCCGGCATCGAGGCCGTGCTCGAGTTCGAGCAGACCTTGTTCGATGCGCTCGATCTGCTCCATGGACTCGTCCGTGAATAGACGGTCGTCTCCCGGTTGCAGATCGAAGGTCAGGAGCATCTCAGACGGCCTCTCGGAGCGCCACGTGGAGCTTGACCTCGCCGTAGGCCGTCGTGAGCGGCACGACCAGGCGCTGGATCTCCACCGTCGAGAGGCGGGCGCCGCGCCCGACGAGCACCAGCGGTGGATTGATGATCGTCTCGATGTTCTCTTCGGCGAGTTGGATGCCGGCTGAGCCTGCGATGACGTTGGCCATCTCGGCGATGCCGCTCTGACCCAGTTCGTCGAGCTCGCCGGCGTCCTGGCCGAGGATGGCGCTGATGAGCTTGAGGGCGACGGTCTCGGCCATCGACAGGTAGATCGAACCCGAGAGCTGGCCGCTGATGCCGATGACCGCGGTGACGTCCTCGGTGGCGTACGGGTTGCCTTCGAGCAGGAGCCCGCCCCGCTGGACGGGCAGTTGCGTCTCTTTCGAGATCACGTCCAGGGCGGCCTGGACGTAGCGGTTGACGATCTGGACTCTCATCGTCAGGCGGCTCCGGCCAGAGCGCCCTGCTCTTCGAGCCCGAACAGGCCGTCGAGTTCGAGCAGCAAGACGAGCCGGTCGCCCAGCTTGGCGATACCGCGCAGGTACTCGGCGTCGGCGCCGGAGGCGACGCCCGGAGTGGACTCGACCGAGTCGAGGGGCAGAAGCAGGACCTCCGACACGCTGTCGACGATCAGCCCGACGCGCGTGTGCGAGCTTTCGGCGACGACGATGCGCGTCTCCTTGGTCGGATCGACTTCGGGCATTCCGAAGCGGCCGCGCAGATCGACGACGGGAATGATCCGGCCGCGCAGGTTGATTACGCCCTTTACGAAGCCCGGGGCGCGCGGCACCGGCGTGATCGGCTGATGGCGGATGATCTCGAAGACCTTGGCGATGTCCAGACCGTAGTGCTCGTCGGCGAGCTCGCAGACGACGATCTGCAGCTCACCGGATCGACCGCTGCCGCCTGAGTTCGGTTTCTCGGCCACGGCACGTTTCTCCTTTGTGTCACGCGCCGGACGCACTCCGGCTGCGGGTGATGTGGTAGTTATCGGCTCTCGAAGCCGCCGCGGGAGTAGGGTCGTTCCCTGATCCGTTGATTCAGGAGGCGATGTCGGCGCGATCGCTCCGCCGCGCGGATTCGGTCGAGGATTCGGTGGCGTCTCCCGCATCGATTCCGCCCGTGGCGCACCACGAAGCTATGGCCGCCGCGATCTTGTGGAGAGGAAGGACCCGATCGGACAACCCCGCCTCGACCACGGCCGCCGGCATGCCGTAGATGGTCGAGGTTGCCGCGTCCTGTGAGATGACCGTGCCGCCGTGATGCTTGACCGCTCGGGCACCTTCGCGGCCATCCACGCCCATGCCCGTGAGAACGACGCACAGGAGCCGCTCCCGCCAGATCGGGGCCAGGGCCTGGAGGGTAACGTCGGCGGCGGGCCGCACGCCGTTGACCGGCGGCAGGTGGACGAGCTGGATGTGGCCGCTTGTCGAGCAGATCATGTGGCGGTCGCCGGGAGCGACGAGGATTTCGTCCTCGACCAGGACGTCCTGGGAAGTGGCCTCGCTGCAGCGCAGCTGCCCGGCGAAGTCGAGGCGGGCGGCGAGCGACGCAGTGAAACCCGGAGGCATGTGCTGGACGATGGCGACGGCCGCGCCCAGTGTCTCGGGCAGTCCTTTCACGAGCGCGTGGAGGGCGCTCGGCCCACCGGTCGAGGACGCGATGACGACCAGCTTGACAGCGGCGACGCGTGGGCCGGTCCGGGGCGCCCGCCGGGCCGGCGGGGGATTGGGTATGCACGTGAGGCGAGCCCGGCCGTCGGGCCCGGCTTCGGGCGACGCCGATTCGCCGGATTCCGCCGCCTGTGCCGTTGCGGCCGCCCTGGCCGCGGCGTTGTTGGCCAGGGTGAGGGTCATCGCCGCCAGCTGACGATGCCTCAGGAACGAGGCCGCGGGTATTGCCGCGGCGGCCTCGATCTTGCCGACGAGTTCGGCCCCGACCCGGCCGATATCGATCGAGAGCGACCCGGACGGCTTGGGCACAAAGTCGATGGCGCCAAACTCGAGCGAGTCGAGCGTGACCTGGGCGTTGTGAGTGGTGCGGCTCGAGAGCATCACCACGCGCGTCGGCGTCTCCAGCATCAGGCGCTTGAGCATCCCCAGACCGTCGAGCACGGGCATCTCGACGTCGAGCGTGATGACGTCCGGTCGCAGAGCCTCGGCCAGCCGCAGCCCTTCTTCGCCGTTCGCCGCCGCGCCGACGACCTCCAGGCTCGGAGCCTCGTTGAGCAGGCGGCTGAGAGCGTGGCGCATGAACGCCGAGTCGTCGACGATCAGGACTCGGATTGTGGCCATTGGTAAGGTCCGAATCTCACTGTGTCGGGATGGTGGGGCCGTGGCCGCCGAGTGGCGTCGCCGCGTCCCCGGGCCCGGCCGGCTCAGGCGGCGAGTAGCTTGTTCACGGCCGCCAGAACGCGATCGGGCGCAAACGGCTTCACGACGAAGTCCCTGGCGCCGCGTTTGATCGCATCCATGACGATCGCCTGCTGGCCCATCGCCGTCAACATCGCAATGCGTGCGTGCGGATCCTTGGCGCGGATCTCGGCGAGGGCTTCGAGGCCGTCCATCTCGGGCATCGTGATGTCCATGAGGACGCAGTCCGGTCTCTCGCGCAGATACGTCTCGACGGCCACCCTACCGTTCTCGGCTTCGAGGACCTGATGGCCAGCCTCGACCAGCAACTTCGCCGCCCGCAGACGCATGAAGGCCGCGTCGTCAACGACGAGGATCTTTGCCATCGTCGGTACTCCTAATCCTGACTACAGTTCGGTGACTGAGGACAAGCTCTTAATGAGAAATCGGCCGTCGACCACTTCGAGTTGAACTGTTCGTCCGGCCGTTCCGCCGAACGCGGAGGCCGTAAGGGAGAGCCCCCGGGCAGCCAAGGCGGCGGTCATCGCCTCCGAGTTGCGTTTGCCTATGCCCAGGCCCCCGCCGACCGTCAGCATGGCCGCCGCGCCGGCCGCCTTGAGCGAGCTCCGACTCAGCACGGCACCTTTGGCCTCCACGGCCGTGAAGAACGAATCCAGGCCGGGATCGATGAACTTGACCGGACTTCCGGAGTTGGCCGGTCCGTTCGGGAGCATGAAGTGGGCCAGCCCGCCCACCTTGGTGCGCGGGTCCCAGACCGCCAGGGCGATGCACGAGCCGAGGCCGTATGCGACGAGATGAGCGTCCGAGCTGGAGCTCATGACCATCTCGCCTATCCCGGCAACGAGAAGGCTTGGGCTGTCGGTGAGGGTCATATGCCGAGCGCTCCGAGAGCATCCAGCAAGGTGCGGAGGCCTTCGGCGCGTGGCAGAACCAGCAGCGTCCCGTCGATCGCTCGGCCGCCCTCGCTAAACGTGGTCTTGGCGGCGAGCATCTGATCGGCTTCGGTCACAAGGTCGAGCAGCACCGCGTCGAGCACGGCCCCGGCCATTTCGATCACCACCTGCGGTGGGGTGGGCTGGACCGGCTCGTGGAGATGCATTCCGAGCTCGTTGAGGAAAGCGGAAATCGTGACGTTGCCGGCCTCCTGGAGGGCGGATAACTCGAGCTCGTCGTAGGCGAGAACGTCGGTCGCCGCCTCCATCGGCAGCTCGCCCGGTCCCAGCAAGCCGGCCAGCAGAATGTGGGCCAGGCGGTGGGCGTCGGCGGGCGCGAAGAGCAGCAGGGCATGGCCCTCCAGCGAGCCGAAGATGCCCACATAAACGGCCAGCACGACCGACTCCGGTCCACCAGCCAGGGTGAGCACGTCGCCGGCGGAGCAGCGCTGAAGCATCGGCGTCTGGACGTCGATGACCTGGCCGCTCATCGACCCGAGCGCTTCCCCGGCGCGCTTCATGGCACGACGGAACGTTCCCGCGACGACGTTCTGACCGGCTTCCGAGAGGGTGAGCGCCATTCTTGCGGATTCCTCGACGTGATGATCCTGGAGTCGCGGCGGGCTTTCGGGGCGCCGATCGGAGCTGGCAGATGCCGCCCTGATCTGTCGTGGCATCGGCCGGAGGGGCCGGCTTCTTGAACCTGCGCCCGGGAAATCGGCCGGCCCGACCCACCCCGCCCGCCGCGGTCTCAGGGTTGGCGCTCCTGGTCGCGGCCCGTGTCACGTTGGGGTCGGCCGGCACGGCGCCGGACGCCCCGAAAGATCGGGTCGGATGGATGGGGTGTGCGAGTGCGAGCCTAGGGCCGGTAGCGGCTCATCGACTCGATCATCTCGGAGACCGACCGCGGCGGGATAACCCGCAGTACCTGGCCGTCCGAGTCGACGACCATCACCTGCAGTTGCTTGCTCTCGGGGTCGATCTTGAAGACTGCGTACGCCTCGGTCAACCCAGCTGGCCCCTTGAACGAAACGTCGGGCCCAGCCTCTTCGGCGAACCGATCCTTCTGGGAACCCGGCATCGCGGGGGCCAGCTGAGGGCTCGCCGCCGGAACATTTCCGGCTGCGACCAGTGCCGTTGGGAGCAGATCGTTGGTAGCCATCTGAGTAGTTGAGTCATCGGGCGCTGACGGCTCGACTTGACCGTTTAGGGGCTATCCCTGACAGGGAAAACACCGATACCGGTGCCTGCGCTCAACATTTCTCGCCCCGCGGGCCGCTCGGAGGGCTCAAGCGCCGTCAGTCGGTCGTTTCGAGCAGTCCCAACTTGAGGGCCATGATGGCCGCCTGAGTCCGATCTGCCGCCCGAAGCTTCCAGATGATGTTCTGGACGTGCTTCTTGACCGTGTCCTCGGTGATCGAAAGGTGCCCGCCGATCTCCTTGTTGGTGAGACCTTCGGCCACAAGAACGAGAACATCATGCTCGCGCGGAGTCAGGGCGTACTGTTCGGCCCGCTGGCGGGCAGATTCGCCGGCCGGCGGCGCGTCGTCCCGAATCGCCAGAGCCTCGCGCAGCAGCTGCGGCTCCACGGCCAGCTGGCCGTTGGCGACGTTGTGGAGCGTCTGGATGACCTCGGCGGTGCTGGCGTCCTTGAGCAGGTATCCGGCGGCGCCGCGACGGATGGCCTCGAGGACGTAGCGGCGGTCGTCGTACAAGGTCACGATGACAACGGCGATGCGCGGGTAGCGGGCCTTCAGCCGCTCGAGACAGGCCAGGCCGTCCATTCCGGGCATGCGGATGTCGAGCATGACCATGTCGGGCTGGAGTTCCTCGGCCAGCTTGAGGCCGGACTCGCACGAGTCGCCCTCACCGACGACCTCGATCCAATCCGCGGCCGACAGCATCGCGCGCAGGCCGCGGCGAGCCATTTCGTGGTCGTCGATGAGAAGTACGCGCGTATGCTCGTTCACGGCTTGACTTCTCCGTTCCGTCCTCCGGCAGCGGCGTCGCTGCTCGTACCAGGGTATCCCGCCCGAGTCGCCGCGTGTCGGGCTATTGGTATTGAAATCCTTACCAGGGTGCCAGACCCGATGGAACTACGCACCGACGACGATCCACCGAGCCAGCGAGCTTGCCTGGCGATGCCCAGCAGACCGAGCCCGCCGCCCTTGCGCCGGCGCTCGGCGGCGGCCGGGTCGAAACCCTGGCCGTCATCCTCCACGGTCACGACCGCCCTGTTCTTGGCAACTCGAAGCTCCGTCCGGATCGACCTCGCCTGCGAGTAGCGGACCGCGTTGGTCAGGGCCTCGGTCGTCATGCCGTAGAGTGCCTGCTCCACCCAATCGTCGAGGCGCGGCAACTCGCCTTCGAGGGTCATGTCCATGCCCGACTCCGCCGCGAGAGACCTCATCCGGCTGCGGATCGCCTGGCCCAGGCCGAGCTCTTCGAGGCCCGGCGGCAGGAGGTCGGCCAGAACGGCTCGAACCTCCTTGATGGCCGTGACCATGCGGTCGGACGCATTCTCGAGATAGGAGTCGATGGAATCGCCGGGGTGCCCGGCGGCGAAGGCGCGTGCGGCGTCGAGGAAGCGGAAGGCGCTGACCATCGACTGGGCCGCGGTGTCGTGGATCTGATGGGCGATGCGAGCCCGCTCAAGGTCGCTGGCCTGCAGGGTCTGGCGGGCCAGGCGGTCGAGGCGGCGCTGGTTCCGCTCCAGCTCGCGGCGCTGCTTCTGCGAATCGCGGTAGAGCTCGTAGAACTCCTCGCTTGTGACGACCATCTGGGCCAGGGCAGCCGCGGCGGTGCGGCGACGATCGGAGCCGCGGGCACGCTGCTGGACCTGCCACTCGAACAGTAGAGCCGGGTCGCGCAGAACCCTTGCCGCGGCAAGGGCCGCTCGCGCGTCCGACGGAGGCGCCTGGCGGGCCGCTCGACGGAGCGAAGCCGTTGCGACGCGGGTCGCCCGCGCGGCAGTTGCGGCTTCACGCTCACTCGGCGGACCGACGCGGAGGATCGCGGCCGTGGTGCGGGAGCCACGAGGCGCGGGGAAGCCCAGAATCGTTCCGCCGGCCTGACAGCGGCCGTGAGCCGCACGACCCGTGGCCAGGACGCGGGTGGCCACATCCTCCGGGCAGCGGCGGCAGTACTGAAGGCCGACGTCCGTGGAGCAGATCGTGGCGCAGAAGGGCTCGCCGTCCTCCCAGCCAGCGACAAGGGCGGCGGCCGGCTGCGGCAGGTCCGGGACCTCCGGCCGGCCCGACCCGTCGGATCCCGCGAATGGACCGCCCCAGCCACCGACGCCCATACGGGCCCATAACTCGGCTCCGGCGAGGTGTCGGGCGACGCTGCGTTCTTCCATCGTGCGCCAGTGTATTGCCCGCCGTCACGGGCCGGTTCGAGCGCTCGCGGCGGGCCTGAGACTCGCCGGACTAGATGCGCTCCATATGAACGAGGCACCGTGCCCGTTCGAGTGACCCCCGGCTACCGGCCCGCTCGGGGGGGCCGCTCGGGCGGGCCGCCCGGGGAGGCCCTCTCGCGCCGGCGAGGGTCGTACCAATGACTCCCAGGTCCCAGGGTAGACCCTGATACCGAAGCTCCCGAACCCAGCCGAAGATGCCTGAGGTTTCCTAGAGGCTCGTTGGCAGTCGATCGACTCCCGACAAGAGCCCCGCGGGGACCAGGGATCCGCCCCATGAGCGTCTTCGACACGATCCGCATCGCAGCTTCCGGTCTGACGGCCCAGCGTCTGAGGATGGACATCGCCGCCAGCAACCTCGCCAACGCGCAGACGACCCGGACCCAGAACGGTCAGGCCGGCCAGCCGTACCAGGCGGAGGCCGTAGTCTTCCAGGCCCAGCAGATGGGCCCCATGGCCGCCGCTCAGGGAGTGTCGGCCGTTGCGGTCGTGAAGTCCACCAGGCCAGACACCCGCGTCTACGACCCGGGCAATCCGGACGCCGACCTAAACGGCTTCGTCAACTACCCCAACGTCGACGTCGCCTCGGAGATGACCGACATGATGGGCGCCGCCCGTTCCTATCAGGTCAATGCCACGGTCGCCCAGGCCGCCAAGCAACAGGCCCTCGAGGCCCTCGACCTCGGCAAGGCCTAACCACATGAACCCGATCGGCGCCATCTCCAGCGTCTCCGGCATCTCCGGCATCTCCGGCACGGGTTCGGTCTCATCCATCTCCGGTGCCGGCACGCTGAACGGCGCCGGGGCGGTAGACGGCAGCAAGGCCGGCACGGAGGCTCCGGGTAGCTCGTTCCTCAACTCCCTGAACGACGCTTTCAGCCAGCTGAACGGCCAGCTAAACGCCACGGACGCGTCGATCTCGGATTTCGCCGCCGGTGGTACGGCCGATCTGCACACGGTGATGCTCCAGATGGAAGAGGCGTCGGTGAGCCTCAAGACAGCGGTCAGCGTTCGGGACAAGTTGCTCGAGGCGTACTCGGAAATCATGCGGACCCAGCTGTGAGGGTGGCTGATCGATGAACGAGCAGGTCCAGGGGATCCTCAAGCAGATCTCGGTCACGCAGCGGATCGGCATCGCCGGAGCGGCGCTGGTCGCCGTGGCGATGATCGGCGTCCTGGTGATGTTCGCCAGCAAGCCGGACTACACACCCGCGTTCACGAACGTCTCAGCCGCCGACGCCGCCACGATCGAAGGCGCGCTGCGCGGCGCCAACATTGCCTACCAGGTGACCGACGCCGGGACCACGATCGAGGTCCCAGTGGCCGCCCTGGGCGATGCCCGTATCGCCGCCGGCAACGCCGGCGTCACGAGCGGCAACGGCAACGACACCCAGGGCTGGGATCTCTTCGACAACCAGGGCTTCGGGCAGTCGCAGTTCGACCAGAACGTCACCTATCAGCGCGCCCTCGAGGGCGAGCTGACCAAGACCATCCAGGCGATGCAGGGCATCGCCGCCGCCCGCGTCTCGATCGTCCTGGCGCAAACGGGCGCGCTCTCGTCCCAGGACACTCCCGCCAGCGCGGCGATCGTCTTGAGCATGACCGGCGGCGGCACGCCGTCGAACGGTCTAGTGCAGGCGATCGTCAACAGCGTGTCCAGGTCGGTCCAGGGCCTGTCGACCGACAACGTGGTCGTCACCGATGATCAGGGCCACGTCCTGGCCGGAGCGGCCAACAGCGCCGACACGGCGGCCGCCCAGGCCAAGGACCTCGTGGAGCAGCAGGCCAAGGCGAAGATCGAGACCCTGATCGCCGCCGCCCTCGGCCCGGGCCACGCCTCCGTGGCCGTCTCGGCGGACGTGGATACGAGCAAGATCGAGGCCGAGGTCACCACCTACGCCCCGGCCGGCAGCGACCCGCCGGTGAGTATCCACAACATCGTCGAGTCCTACGGGGCCGGTTCCAGCGCAGGCTCCTGCGGGGTCCCGGGAACGAACTCGAACGTGGCCGGACTGCCCAATTACCCCGGCGTCTGCGAGGCCACGCCGACCGCCTCTCCGGCGGCCTCGGCTGCATCCTCGCCTGCCGCGTCCGGCTCGGCCGCGCCCGCCACCGCGGCGCCCGCCACAGGCGGGGGCTATCTCCATCAGGAAACGACGATCAACTACAGCGTCTCGCAGACCGTCCAGCACATCATCACCCAGCCCGGGGTCGTGAAGAAGCTGTCCGTCGCCGTATTCGTCGACCAGGCCGCCATGGGCTCGATGACCGTCGACACCTTCCAGACCAGCATCGCCGCCGCCATCGGGGCCGACGAGTCGCGAGGCGACGTCGTGGCCATCCAGGCGGTCTCGTTCGCGGCCCAGCCCTCATCCGAGGCGACGATCGCCGCGGCCGCCGCGCCCGACATGGTATCGACCGTAAGCGGGATGAGCGGGACGATCCTGGGCGCCGTCTTCGCCCTGGTCATGTTGCTGCTGTTCTGGCTGAACATGGGCGCCCTGAAGCGCCGAGCCGACGAGGCCGTCTACGACCTCGGCCCAACCGGTTCGCCGGCTGCTTTCGCCGCGAGCATAAGCCGGGCCGGCATCCCCGCCAGCACGGCCCCCGACGCTCCGGCCGCCGCCGACGTACCCGCAGCCACTCCCCAGGCCCGCATTCAGGAACGCCTGCGAATGGTCGCCGACGAGAGGCCGGACGCCCTCGTAGGCTTGATGCACGGCTGGCTGCGTGAAGAGGACCGCCGTCGATGAGCGCCGAGGCTTCGTCCGCACTGGCGCTGAGCGGCCCGCGCAAGGCTGCCGCGCTGCTCATCACGCTCGGAACCGAAGCGTCGGCCAAGCTCCTGGCCCGCCTGCCGCCGGAGGCGCTCGATCGGGTCGCCCTGGAGCTGATGCGGATGCCGGCCGTCGACTCCGGCGTTCGCGATGCGATCCTGGAAGAGGCCTACGCCGGCCTCTTCGCGCACGCCGGGGTCCTGCCCGGCGGCGAGAACTACGCTCTGGAACTGTTCGGCCAGGCGTTCGGGCAGAGCAAGGCGCGCGAGCTCCTCGAGCGCGTCCACCAGGCCCAGCAGATCATTCCGTTCGACTTCATGCGGGATCTCGACCCGATGCAGGCGGCCGGTCTGCTCGCCGACGAGCACCCGCAGACCATCGCCATCGTCCTGGCTCACCTCGATCCACGGGGCGCGGCGAAGATCCTCAACCAGTTCGAGCCGCCGATCCAGGTAGAAGTCGCCAAGCGCATCGCCCTGACCGAGCAGATCACGCCGGAAGCGGTCGAGATCGTCGAAGAGGGGCTTCGACGCAAGCTCTCCTCCGTCGTCACCGAGGTCACTTCCGTGGGTGGCACGCGCCCGCTGGCCCACGTCCTCAACCAGGTTGGACGGACCAACGAGCGCTCCATCCTGACCGCGCTCAGCGAGCAGGACTCGCAGCTGGCCGACGAAGTCCGGCGCTACATGTTCGTCTTCGACGACATCGTCCTGCTCGACGACCGGGCGATGCAGCGCGTGATCAGAGAGCTCGATGCCAAGGACATGGCCCTGGCCCTCCGACCGGCGACCGAGCAGCTCCGCCTCAAGTTCTTCCAGAACATGTCCCAGCGGGCGGCTGAGATGCTGCGAGAAGAGATGGGCCTGGCCGGGCAGGTGCGGATGAAGGCGGTCGAGGAGGCCCAGCAGCGAATCATCGACTCGATCAAGAAACTCGAGGACAACGACGAGATCTCGATCAACCGCGGAGGCTCGGAAGATGCCTTCGTCTAATTGGCACCTGATCCACACCGACTCGCCTTCGGGCGGCTCGGGCCGAACCGACCTGGCGGTGGAGAGCGCGCGACCGGCTCCGGCCGCGGATGGGCCTTCCGGCGCGACCGTGTTCCGCGGAAGCGGTCGAGGCAGCACCCACGGGTCGAACCGAGGAGGCTCGGCCGGCGGATCGGGCGCGGCCCAGGCCGCGGGACTCGCCGGCGGTCTCGACCAAGCGGCCACGGCCGAGGAGATCCAGCGCATTGAGCGCGCCGCCGAAGAGCGGGGCTACGAAACCGGTCGAGCCCGCGCCGAGACGGAGTTGAGGGCCGCCATCGACGGTGCCGCGGCACTGGCCGACCGGCTCGAAACGATCGCCCCGGGGCGCACATCCGAGATCGCCCATGCCATCGCCGAACTGGCCCTCTCGGTCGCCAAACGGATCCTCCAGCACGAAGTCCGCATCGAGCCGAGCATGCTGTGCACGTCCCTGGAGTCGGCCGTCAGCACCATAAACGGCTCGCCCGAAGCTCACGTGCTCCTCAACCCGGCCGCGGTGGAGCCGGTGCAGGAGGCCTGGGAAGCGCTCCACGGGCGCGCCTATCTCGGCAAGAAGTGGTTCTTCGAGGGCGACCCGACGCTGCCCGCCGGCGGCTGCACGCTTCGCTACGAACACGGCTTCGTCGAGGCCGGCCTGGAGGCCCAGCTCGAGGAGATAGGCATCGCCCTCGACCGCGCCATCCCCAACCTGGCTCGCGGCTCGGTCCAAGAGGAAGTGGCATGACGATCTCGGGCGGTCGGGGAGGGGCCACTGTCCTGGTCAAACGGCCCGGTCGAAGCCACCTGCTCGGTGGGGACGAGACCATGTCGCCGCTCTTGAGGCACCTGGTGGAAGCGGCGGAAGCGGCACCGCGTTTCCAGGCCACGGGCGAAGTCGTTCGCGTCGTGGGGACCACGGTCGAAGCGGCCGGCCTCATCCTCCAGCTCGGGTCCATCTGCTGGATAGACCTGGAACCAGAGGGCATGGTCAGCGCCGAGGTGGTCGGCTTCAGGGACGGCCTGATCACGCTCGTCCCGTTTGGCGATCTCTCCGGGGTACGGCCCGGGTCCGCGGTCAGGCTGCGCGAGCAGCAATTCCGGGTGCCCATCGGTCCGGCTCTGCTCGGTCGCGTGCTGGACGGCTTCGGCCGGCCGCTGGACGGATTGGGTCCGCTCCGGGCCGAGTACAAGGTCGTCACCGGAACCGCGCCTCATCCGCTCGGACGGGCCCGCATCTCGACCCCGATCTCCACGGGCGTCCGGGCGCTCGACGGCCTCCTCTCGGCGGGCAAGGGCCAGCGGCTCGGCATCTTCGCCGGCTCGGGCGTGGGCAAGTCGACGCTGCTGGCGATGATCGCCCGGCATGCCTCGTCCAACGTAAACGTCATCGCCTTGATCGGCGAGCGAGGCCGCGAAGTCCAGGAATTCATCGACGAGCAGCTCGGGCCCGAGGGCCTGGCGCGATCCTGCGTCGTGGTTGCCACCTCGGATCAGCCTGCGCTGTTGCGCCTCAAGGCCGCCGAGATCGCGACGGCCATCGCCGAGTCGTTCCGCGACGATGGCAAGGATGTCCTGTTCATGATGGACTCGGTCACGCGCCTGGCCATGGCCCAGCGCGAGATCGGGCTCGGCGCGGGCGAGCCGCCGGCTCTGCGCGGCTATCCGCCTTCCGTCTTCTCGATGCTGCCGCGGCTGCTCGAGCGTGCCGGCAACACCGAATACGGCACGATCACGGGCTTCTTCACCGTCCTCGTGGAGGGCGACGACATGACCGAGCCCGTCGCCGACACCGTCCGCTCGATCCTCGACGGCCACATCGTCCTGTCGCGATCGCTGGCCGAGCGCAACCACTACCCGGCCATCGACGTCCTGGCTTCCGTATCCCGGGCGATGCCGGCCGTGGTGGACAAGGACCACCTCCGCATCGCCGGCGCGGTGAGGGCCGCCCTGGCCGAATACGAGAGCGCGCGAGACTTGATCGAAGTCGGCGCCTACGCCCACGGCTCGAACCCGGCCATCGACGAGGCCATCTCCCTGCGTCCGGCGCTCGAGACGTTCCTGTGCCAGGAGCTCGAAGAGTCCTCCGACATAGTCTCGGCGCGACATGCCATGGAGACGACGGGCGTCCTCGACGCGCGAGCTCTCCTGGGTCCGGGCGCGGGACTCGCGTCCGCCCGGCCAACCGACCCCGCACCGCCCCAGGCCCAGGGCCCGGTAGCCGGCCCGGCTCCGTCGATGCTGCGCGGTGAGGCGCCGCGATGAGCAGCCGCTTCCGACTGGGCATCGTCCTGCGGCTTCGCGAGATGGCCGAAGAAACCGCCCGAATCGAACTCGGCCACGCGCTCGACTCGCACCAGCGCGCGCTGACGGCGGTCGAGGCCGCCCAGAACCGTGCCGGCCAGGAACTCCGGTGGCTCTCCAACCTGCAAGGCGGCATCAACGAGGCCGCCCAGCTGCAGTCGGCGGTCTTCGCCGTCGCATCGGCTCAGCGAGCGATCATCGGGGCCCAGGAACGGCTCGCCAAGGCCACCGGCGCGCTCTTCGAGGCCCGCCGCATGCTGGCCGACGCCACCCGGCAGCGCGAGGTCGTGGAGCGGCTGCGGGATCGCTTCCTGGTCGCCGAGCGACGGGAGCGCGAGCACCAGGACACGCTGGCAATGCTCGAGATCTCCTCCACGCAGCATGCCATCCGGGTGGCGAGAGAACGCCAATGAGCTACTCGGAATGCCTGTCCCGGATCTCGACCCTCGACTCGATGATCCGCGCCCACGACCCGAATTGGGCCACGAGCGGAAACTCGATTGTCCAGTCGGCGCAGGCTCTCAGCAGCGGATCACCGTTCTCCGGAGTCCTGGAGAGCGTGGCGGCGGTGGTCAAGCCGTCGGTCATCGGTCGCTCGGTGTCGCCGTCGGTCGTCGGTTCGGCATCGACCCCATTCACCTCGCCGCTTCCGGGCGCGAGACTGAGCCAGTCTTTCGGGCCGACGAGTGTCAGCCTCGAGCCGGCCGTGACCGTGAACGGCGTCACCTACGCCCACTACCACAACGGCATCGACCTGGCCGCCCCGCTCGGGTCGGACGTCCTTGCCGCCGCCGCCGGCACCGTCGTTGCGGCCGGCAAGTCCTCGGACGGTGCGGTCATCGTCAGGATCCGCCACGACAACGGCTACGCGACGCTGTACGGCCACCTCGACCCGGCCCTGCAGGTTTCGGTCGGACAGCGAGTCTCGGCCGGCCAGACGATCGGCCAGGTCGGGCTGACCGGCTTGACCACCGGACCGCATCTCCACTTCGGCCTGTACACGAGCGCCGGCACGGCTGTCGATCCCTCGCTGTGGCTGGCCGCCGGGAACATGACCGGCGCGTCCGCATTGCTCACGCCTTCGCCCGGAGATCCGACGTCGCTGGTCCAGGCCTCGGGCGCGGCCGTCCTGGCTCGCTTCGACGCCGTCTCGGCCCAGATTCCCTATGCCTCGAAGATCCGATCGGCGGCTGTGGCGGCCGGGATGGATCCGCTTCTGCTGGCCTCGCTCGTGTATGCCGAGTCCGGCTTCAACGCCGGCGCAGTGTCCAGGTGCGGCGCCCAGGGGCTGACGCAGCTGATGCCGGGGACGGCCGCCGAGCTCGGGGTCACCGATTCGTTCGACCCGCAGCAGAACCTCAACGGCGGCGCCAGCTACATCGCCACCCAGCTCAAGAGGTTCGGGCGCGTCGATCTCGCCCTGGCCGCGTACAACGCCGGACCGGGGGCAATCAGCCGTCTCGGTGTAGTCCCCGATAGCAAACGGGGCTATGTCAACAAGATCATTCACAGGTGGCAGAGCTACCAGGAGCCTTCGGTATGAGCGGTATCACTGATTCGACGATGTCGATCCTGAGCAAGGCCCTGGACGGCCTGACCAGCCAGCAGACGGTCATCTCGTCCAACCTCGCCAACATCGACACGCCCAACTACCAGCCGAAATCGGTCGACTTCCAGACCGCTCTCCGGAACGAGCTCGACACCATGAACGCTTCGCCGGGCAACACCCTCGCGCCATCGTCTGGGCCGTCCGCGGCGGTCGCCATGAAGACAACCGATCCCAGGCACTTCGCCAGCGTCGGCTCCCTCGGCGACGGCTCCTCGGCCTCGGTCAACTCCGTCACGGAGAACACCCGCAACGACGGCAACCAGGTCGACCTCGAGACCGAGATGACGGCCCTGACCCAAACGCAGATCCAGTACTCGGCCGACTCGCGCCTGATAACCGGCAAGTTCGCTCAGCTCTACACGGTCCTTGGAGGGCGATAGCAATGGCCGGCCTCAATGCCAATGTGACGCTCGGCTCGGGTGTCGTACCGGTTCCCGGCCAGGTGAACATACCGCCCGGCGCGGACGAAATCAGCTTCGGCGACGCCTTCGCCGAGGCCCAGACGGCCCGTCGCGACGCAGCTGACGCATTTGCGGCCGGCGCCCAGGGCGTCCCGTCGGCTCAGCCCGACCGATCGGCCCGATCCGGGGTCCGGTCCGTCCTTCCCGCGGCCGAATCGTGCCGGCCCACCCACCCGATCTGGGCTTCGACGTCGAGCACCGGCCACGCCACGAAGAGTGAAGGCGCCGCCGGGAAGGCGGCCAATCCGCCCGTCGCGACAGCCGCAGGCTCGGTGGCCGGCCAGCCCGGGGTTCGGTCGGGGTCCGAGACCGACGAAGCCCTCTCGACCAGCAAGACAGGATCGGCCCGCTCTTCTCGGCGCGCCCGAGCGGCCGAGAAGGCGGCCGCCTCCGAGACCGGCGATAGCGCGGTTGCCTCTCCGCTGCCGGCCGGGCTCACTACGGCCCGGGTCGACTCAGCGGCCGCAGCGACGGGCACTGCGACCGGCTCCGCATCCGAGGCTTCCGCCGTGGCTGCGGCGGTCGGCGCGGTAGACGCGGTAGACGCGGCCGACGGCACCGCTGCCGCTGCATCCCCGAGGGTCGGCGCCCGCGAGGCGGCCCCGACGTCCGAGACGCCGGTCGTTTCGATGCCGTCCGGTGCAGCCGTGACTGCCGCCGGCACGGGCGAGGACGCACCGTCGAAGGCCCATTCGCCGGCCTTCACGGCGATAGCTGAGGGACCGTCCCCAGCTGCGGGCGGGATCGAAGCCGCCGCTTCGGCAGCGTCGGGCAAGACTTCGGGGCGCCCGACGGTGGCTTCTGCCGCGACCGGCACGACTGCCGCCGGCGCCGCAGTCGACGCGGTCGCCGCGTCGGCGACCCGGGCATCAGCCGACGACGTGGCACGCTCCCCTCGAATCCGGGGAGCCGGGCCGGTCGACGCACGATCCGCCGACGCGGATTCCTCGAGTTCGGCAGCAGCAGGGGCGACCGACGCGGGTCGTACCGGCGGCGCCGTGGCCTCGCCGCAAGTCGGGTCTCGGGAGATGCCCGCCGAGACTACCGAGGCACAGCCGGTCGGAGCACACCCTGGCTCAGACCGCACCCCTGCCGGCATGGTGGCCGGCATCGGCGCCGATTCAAGCCGGGTCCAGTCCGCGGTCGCGCCTGCGATTCCCGCAACGCCTGCGATTCCCGCCGCCGCGGCCACTCCGGCCACTCCGGCTGCGCCCCGAGCCTCGGCGCCCGAGGGCGAGCCCGTGGCGCCGTCCGCGGCTGTTCATCCGGCCACCTCTGGGATCGATGCCGCCGGGCCGGATGCGACCCCGACGACGGCCGTGCCGAAGTCCGCAAACCGGGCCGCCGAACACGCCCCGACCCCCGATGACGGTTCCGCCGCAATGCGAGCCGCGGAGTCGCTGCGATTCAGCCAGCCGACCACTGCGCCCCAGCTGCGGGCCGACGATGCGCCCGGGGTCCAGACTGTGACGAGCCTTCCCGCGGCCGCGACGACGCCCGAGGCTCAGGCCGAGGCCGTCACACCCGGTACCCCCGCCGCGCCCGAAGTTCGGGCCGGCTCTCGGATGCCCGGAGACTGGGCCTCGACCGCGGTGCCGGTCATCGACAAGTCCGGCTCGGCCGGATCGAATGCCGCGTACGCTGCGATCGCCGGCCGCGCAATCGTCCAGGACGGCTCCGTCCGGCCGATCGCGCCTCAGGCGGACGCTCGAGCCGCTCAGGTCGCGGCGACGAACGCCACCGGACCTGCCATCGCGCCGGACTCTTCCAGCCCCGCCACCCCCGTCACCACCTCCGCGTTCGTGGCGGCAAACCTCGATGCGGCGGCCGCGACTCCTGCCGCGCCATCGACGGCCGATGGCCCCGCGTCCGGCGGGATCTCGGCCACTACCTCCGGGGCCCCTGCTTCGGCCCCGACGCCGGCGGCCACTCCCGCCACTCCCGCCACTCAGGTCGTGGCCGCGGCGCCGGCGCCGGAGGCCGCAGATGTCTCCGGTGCAACCCTCGTCGCGCCGCGCGTGATCCGCCACGGAGGACCCTCGTTCGCCGCGTACGCCTCGGACGCGGGCCAATCCACCGGCGCCTCCGATCGGCCTGCGGCCGTCACAGCCACCGGCGCAGCCGCCTCTGCCGGAACCCAGGGGGGCGGCTCGGACCATCCCAGTTCCGCGTCGGCCGGGCAAGACGCAGCGGACACCGCGAGCGCAAATGCTCTCTCCGCTTCGGTCGCGGGGTCCGGCGCTTCCTTCTCGGCCGCTGCCTCCGCGATCTCAGGCGCCGTGGCAGTCGTCGGCTCGGCCGCGTCGATGGCACAGGCCGGCGTCGCCGCCGGCCCCTCCTCGACCGGACTGGCCGACGCCGCCGAGCGCCTGATGAACCAGGCCGTTCGGACGATTCACACGTTCCAGACCGCGGCCGGGCCATCGCTCGAGGCTCGCATCAGCGACCCGAACCTGGGCGACGTCCGGTTGATCGTCACCGGCCGGGCCGGTGAGATCGTCCAGGCGCAGCTGGTCGTTCGAGACCGCATCTCCGCCGATGCCATCGCCGCGGCCGCAACCCGCATGCGCAGCAGCGGCGACGGCCTTGCCGGCGTCAACCTGACCGTCAGGAGCGAAGCCGGTGGGTCGTCCACGAACGGCCGATCCGGCAGCAACGCGTTCGAGTCGGCCGGCTGGGCCGGTGGCAGCGGATACGGCGCCGGAAGTGGGTCCGGCCCAAACGGCGGGCACGGCCAGAGCCTCGATCAGAATGCGGCCGCCTCGGGCAACGGCGCGGGCCCCGACGGGCGCGGCAGCAATGGGACGCACGAAACCCTCAAGCCAGTCCCAGCCCCACTGCCGGCGCGGTCCCGGCCGAATCTGCCGGCATCCGGGGCGCAGCTTCCGGGCGGTTCGTCGCTCGACGTCAGGGCATGACAGGAGTCCACACATGACCATCACGTCAACTACCTTCTCGCCCTTCTCGCCGTTCGGCGGGATGAGCGCCGCAGCGAGCGTGTCTCCCCTGGCCGCCTCGAGCGAAACGGGATTGGGCGTCGGCGCGGTCGGCGACGGCACCGTCGACACGCTCGCCCGGACCGGCACCACCAGCCTGTACGGGCTCAGCACCGACGACTTCATGAAGCTCTTCCTGGCTCAGCTTCAGAACCAGGACCCGACCAAGCCCATGGACGACTCGCAGATGCTCAGCCAGCTGTCCCAGATGACCCAGGTCCAGACCCTCCAGGGCGTTCAGGCGGCGCTGGAAGGCTCCCAGCTGGCCCAGAGCTCGGCCTTGATCGGCAAGAACGTAACTGGTCTCGACGTCAACGGCGACGCGGTGAGCGGAATCGTCACCTCGGTCGTCCAGTCCAACGACGCCGGCCTGGTCCTCCAGGTTGGCTCCCAATACATCAAGCCCGGCAGCATCACGGTTGTGACGGGCCCGACACCCTAGAACCCGCGGCTCCTGGCCGCCCAAGACAACGGAGGTGATAGCCACGATCGATCGCATCGGACCCGAACCGGCGCCGCTGAGCGGAGGTCTCGTCCGGGATCCCGGCCAGACGTCAGGCTCGAGCCAGCTCGGCCGGCCCACCTCGGGAGGACCGCCTTCAGGCGGCCATGCCTTCCGGGATGCGCTGTCCGCGGCCGCCGATGAGCGTTCCGTCCAGATGTCGGAACACGCTCTCAGGCGGGTCGAGCAGCGCCAGATACCCCTCGACGCAGATCAACTGGATCGATTGAGCAAGGCCATGGACACGCTCAGCCAGCGTGGCAGCCGGCAGTCGCTCGTGATGCTCGACCAGGTGGCCTACGTCGTCCATGTCCCGACCCACACCGTCGTTACGGCGGTCGACTCCGACCAGAACAAGGAGCGTGTCTTCACCCAGATAGACAGCGTGCTGATCGCCTGACGGCGCTCAGCCCGGCGGTTTGGCGGGAGCCAAACGCGCCACCGAAATCCATCAAGTCCGCCGTGCGTGTCAGGTCTATTGCTGGACCTCTATGAGGAAGCTGGCCTGGCCGCGGACGCCAAACACTTGCGTCGCGCCGTGAGGTGTGGACGCCAGCTCCAGGAGGCATCCCGTGCTTCGCTCTATGTTCGCTGCCATCTCCGGTCTGCGCGGCCATCAGATCATGATGGACGTCATCGGCAACAACATCGCCAACGTCAACACCGTCGGATTCAAGTCCGGTCGCGTCAACTTCCAGGACATCCTCTCTCAGACGGTCCACGGCGCCACGGCCCCGCAGGGCGGCCTGGGCAGCATCAACCCGGCCCAGATCGGCCTCGGCATGACGGTCGCCGGCATCGACGTCCTGCAAACCCAGGGCAACCTGCAGTCGACCGGAAAGACTACCGACATGGCCATCCAGGGTGACGGCTTCTTCATCGAGTCCGACGGTTCGGGCACCTACTACACCCGCGACGGTGCCTTCGACATCGCCCTCGACGGCTCGCTTGCCAATCCGGCCAGCGGCATGAAGGTCCAGGGCTGGCAGGCCGACGCGGCCGGCAACATCGACATCACCCAGCCGCTGACCAACATCACCATCCCGATCGGCCAGCGCACGACCGCCCTGGCGACTTCGGCCGTCAACCTGACCGGCAACCTCGACGCCGGCGCCGTCGTCGGGACCTCCGTTCCTACGACCATGACCGTCTTCGACAGCCTGGGCATCTCGCACTCGGTCAAGGTGACCTTCACGAAGACCGCGGCCAACACGTGGGATTGGATCGCCACCAATGACGCAGCGGACACCGGCATCACGATAGGCCAGATCGCCGCCGACCCGGCCGCCACGCCTCCCGTCCTGCCGGTCAACAACGGCACCATGACCTACACCACGTCGGGCATCGAGTCGGCCTCCACCGGAACCCTGAGCTTTACTTTCCCGGACGGCGCCACGGCGACCCAGCCCGCCATCGACATGACCCAGATGACCCAGTTCAGCGGCACGAGCCAGCCGGCGGGCCAGACGAACGGCTTCACTTCGGGCACGCTGGTCACCTTCGCGGTCGGCAACGCGGGTCAGCTGTCAGGTGTCTACAGTAACGGCCAGACCCAGGTCCTCGGCCAGATCGCGCTCGCCAACTTCCTCAACTCCGCCGGCCTCCTGCGCGCCGGCCAGAACAACTTCGCCGCTACCTCCGCCTCCGGCGCCGCCAACGTGGGCACGGCCGGAACCGGCGGCCGCGGCACCGTGACTACGGGTGCCCTCGAAATGTCGAACGTCGACCTGGCCACTCAGTTCACGGGCATGATCACGGCCGAGCGCGGCTTCCAGGCCAACGGCCGTGTCATCACCACCTCGGACGAGATGCTCCAGGAACTCGTGAACCTGAAGCGCTAGTAGCCGTTCCGCCTCGGCGGAACTCATGAGCACGGTGGCCGGACCGGCCTGAAGCCTGTCCGGCCACTTTTCACGATCCACGTGTCAACCGATACCTACACCGACATCGTTCAACGACGCGGGGATTGGCGTGAAGAAAGCAAGACAACTGCTCGCAAGTGGGGCGCTCTCGGCGCTGTTCCTGGCGACGCTCTCGGGCGCCGCCGTGGCGAACGGCGTCGGGGATCTGTACGTGGCCAGCTCGGCCGGCGTCCTCGAACTGCACGTCAAGACCTCCACCGTGGTCAGCACCATACCGATGGTCCCGGCTCCACAGTCGCTCGCCTTCAGCCCTGACGGCAGCACGCTGTATGCCAGCGGAGCCGGTAGCAGCAGCGTCATCCCGGTCGATATCGCAACCTTGGACGTCATGTCCAGCATCGTCATGCCGGGCCAGGTCTCGGCTTTGGCCTTCCCCGCCGGTCAGGTGCTCGTGGCCTCGATGCCGACACGCCGGACCCTGGCCTTCGCCGTCGAGCACGGCGGGGCCATCACCGAGAGCTCGGAGCTTCCGGGCGCCGGCAATCTGCTCGCGGCCGACCGGCGCGAAGCTCGCGTCGCCGTCGCGGAGGCGGGCAAGAGCTGGCTCATAGTCGTCGATCCGGGAACCTCAACGCTGCGGAAGACCACGGTCGAAGGAAGCATCGTCGCTCTTGCGATCGACCGGGGCAACGGCGGCGCCCTCGTGGCAACTCAGAACCCGGACTCGCTCATCCGCGTCGACCTCACGTCCCTGGTGGCCACCTGGACGGTCGTGCTGCCCGGGGCCCCGGTCTCGGTCGCGGCCCTCGCTTCGACCGCCGTCGTCGGCGGCGGAACGATCCTCTGGCAGGTCGACGGGAAGACTGCCGCCACCTTCGGGACCACGCGCCAGCCTACCCTGGCCCTGGCCGCCGGCGACGAAGGTACCGTCCTGCACGTCGCGGAGGCGACGGGGATCGAGGTCTTCGACGCCAAGGGAGCGCTCGAACGGACGCTCGAGATGTCGGGCGACCGGGCCCCGGTGGCGATGGCCGCCGTGCCCCGCGGTTCGTCCCTCTTCATGGGCCAGGGCGCCGCGGACCCGACCGCCTCGCCCGGCACCGACGCAAACGTGGCAAGACCGTTTGCCACGCCTCAGCCTCCCACCACTTCGACCGTGGTCGACACGGCGGAGCAGCTGGTCGGGTCCGCTCCGGTCCAGGGCGCCGCGGCGGTAGGCGCAGGGATCCTGTTCCTATGCTGGCTCTTCATCCGCTGGTACGACAAGCGCCAACTGCGCCACAGCTGATCGGCCCGCGGGGCCCAAGCGCGGGCCGGGAGGCCTGTGGCAGCGAAGCGTGCCTCGCCCCAGCTGGCCGCCCCGGTGGGTTCGGATGAGACAGGCCGCCCGGGATGCTGTCGGATTCCGACTGAGGTGGGACTCGACAGGGAGACTGGCCACGGAACCCCGGCAGCAGTGAATGGCGTCTGGCTCGCGTTCAATCGAGTGATCGTGAGCAGGTAAGGCGCGCGCGCCGCGGACGGCGGCGGTGCGATCGCATTCCGGGCAAGCGGCGCAACGCCACCTCGCCAACGCCGGCGACTCAAGTAGACCGCGCGCCGCTGCGGGCAGTGGATCGCGCGCCGGACGGGCAGTGGATCGCGCGCCGGACGGGCTTGCGGGAGCAGGGACTGGCGACGTACAGGTCAGACGGTCTGGACGTCGAAGATCGAGAGCAGCTCGGAGAAGGATTCGCGGACGGCCGACGTCCGCTCTTCCCAGCGCTCCCGCGTGATCTTGAGTGCCGCCAGGACGGTGTCGCCCTCGAGCTGCTGGTCGGCCGCGTCCACGACCGACGGATAGCTCAGCTCGCGAAGCAGCACGTCGGATCCGGCGATCAGCGAGCCCAGGGAGCCGGGGCTCGGCACGTGGTGATCCCACAGGACCCGGGCGATTACCGGCGGCAGGTTCCATTCGTAGGCGAAGACGGCGCCGACATCCTGGTGGGTCGTGCCCGCCAGCTCGATCTCCATCTCCAGCTGCCCGGCCGCGTTGCGGGCGTCGTGGGCGTGCGGGTCGAGCAGATAGCTCGCGTAGCGCTCGCCGACGTCGTCGAGGAGGTATACGTGGCCTAGATCGTGGAGCAACCCGGCGGCGAAGGCCGTGTCCGGATCGACCGTTCGCGACATCTGGGCAAGCGTCTTGCCGACCACCGCCGCGCGAACCGCGTCGCCGGTCAGGCGGGCGGCGGCCAGGGCCTCGCGCGGACTGCGGTTGCCAGCTCGCCTCGACACGATCAGCGAGGTCAGGACCAGCTGGCGGAGCACCGTGTCGCCCAGGAGAGCGACGGCTCGCGACAGCGTGGTCACCGGCTCGGCCGGGGCGTAGAAAGCGGAGTTGGCCATGCGCAGCACGCGGGCCGCCAGGGCGGGGGAGCCGTCGATCAGTTTCGCCAGCTGCCGCGCGTTCGAGTCGCCCTGTCGCAGCTGCTGCTCCAGGCGAAGCAGGCTGGCGGATGGGCTTATGGCGTGAGCGTGCTGGACGATCTGCCGCGCTCGATCGAGAGTGGTGCTGGTCAAGACTTCCACGGGAAAGGTGTCGGCGCGGATCGCACCGGCTTGAACCGCCAGGCTGTTCGATATTTCGCGATTCCACGGCTGCGCCGGCTCGCGACTCAATGCCAGAGTCGGGCACCGAATGCCTCAAGCCGCAGCCCGCGATCGGCCTTTGTGATGATTCGCGTCCCGCCCGTAAGTAGGACTCGCGAGTTGCGTGCGGGCGCCATAATCCCGCCATGGCGCTTATTGAGACCCAAGGGCTATCCAAGCACTACGGTCCGGTCAAGGCCCTCGAAAAGCTCGATCTCGCGGTCGAGCCCGGAATCATCGGCCTGGTCGGAGCCAACGGTGCCGGCAAGAGCACGCTGCTCAAGATCCTCCTTGGACTGCTGACTCCCACCAGCGGCAAGGCCAGCGTCCTTGGGATGGACACGGTCACTGAGGCCCGGGCCATCCGGCAGCTTGTCGGCTACATGCCGGAACACGACTGCCTGCCGCCGGATGTCGGGGCGACGGACTTCGTAACTCACATGGCCCGGATCTCGGGCCTGCCGAGGACTGCGGCTCGTGAGCGGACGGCCGAAGTCCTGCGCCACGTAGGCCTATACGAGGAGCGCTACCGCCAGATCGGCGGCTACTCGACGGGCATGAAGCAACGCGTCAAGCTCGCGCAGGCTCTCGTCCACGATCCCAAGGTGCTGCTCCTGGACGAGCCGACCAACGGCCTCGACCCGAGCGGCCGCGACGAGATGCTGGACTTGATCACGCGAACCGGGACGGACTTCGGCATCACCGTGATGGTCGCGTCGCATCTTCTGGGCGAGATCGAGCAGGTCTGTACATACCTGCTGGCAATCGACGGCGGCCACCTGCTCCGCGCCGCGCCGATCGCGCATTTCACCGAGCGCACCCTGGTGCTGGCGGTGGAGGTGGAGGAGGGAGCCGACCAGCTGGCCGCTGCCGTCACGCGACGTGGCGCCCGCGCCAGGCTGGACGGCTCGTGCGTGCTGGTCGTCCTGGACGGCGACGGCGTCTACGACGCGGTCCGGGATTCGGTCGCGGAATTGAGCCTGCCGCTGGTGCGGATCCAGCAAGAACGCCGGCGCCTGGAGGACCTCTTCCGCGATCCGGCCCCCGCAGCGGGGAGCAACTGATGACGAACAACAGCCCGGTGCTGGCCAGTTCGGCCGCCGGCAGCATCTACGACCTCGGCTATCGCCACTACGACGGCCAGCGCCGCGGTCGTGGTTGGGCGATGTGGTCCCTCTACGTGGAGAGCCTCCGCGGCATCTGGGGCTTTGGCCGTCCGATGACCGCCAAGGCCGTGCCGCTCATCCTGACGGGCCTGTACGCCATCGTGGCCCTCATTCAGCTGGCGTTTTCCTCGGTCTTCGCCAACGAGATCGCCCAAGGGCAGTCGATCAGTCTGCTCAACTACAGCAACTACTTCGCCAGCATGTTCTTCTTCGTGTTCTTCTTCTGCGTCGCGCAGGCCCCCGAAGTCGTGTGCAGGGACCAGCGCTACTCGGTCCTGCCGCTCTATTTCACCCGCGCGCTGGGGCGGGTCGAGTACGCGGGGGCGCGACTCGCCTCGCTCGCGACGGCGGTCTTCATCGTCCTGATGATCCCGAACGTGGCTCTCTTCATCGGCGACGTGCTCATGAAGACGGACACCTTCAAAGCCATGGGCGACGAGTTGCCCAGGGCCCTGCCGTCGATACCGGCGAGCATCTTCGTCGCCATGGGCCTCGCGGCCATCTCTCTGGCGGTCTCGTCGTTCACGCCGCGCCGGGCGTACGCGGCCATCGGCCTCGTCGCCTACGTGCTGCTCATGGAAGCAGTCCCCGCGGCGATCTACTCCATCGGCCAGACGAGCAACGACCACACCTGGACGGACCGGCTGTTCCTGCTGACGCCCATCACGTCTCTGGACGGGGCGACGGCCTGGTTCTTTGGCAAGCCACTCGACCCCCAGACCTTCCTGGGGACGCTGACGGCGGACGCGTATTTCGCTGCCGCACTCGCCAGCATCCTGGTCTTCACAGGCGTTCTCATCTTCCGATACCGCAGGATCCCCGCATGACGACCCAGATGCAGCCCGACGCTCAAGGCCGGCCCGGCCGGCCGGACGTTGCCGCCCCGGCCGTAGCTCCAACCCAACCCGCCATCGAGCTCAACCACGCGGCGCGCTGGTACGGCAACGTGGTGGCCGTCAACGACATCAGCTTCAGGCTCGGCGCCGGAGTCACAGGCTTGCTGGGCCCGAATGGCGCCGGCAAGACCACCCTCCTGCACATGCTGGCCGGCTTCCTCGCCCCCTCGGCGGGCGAAGTCCGAGTCATGGGTCGGAGCCCCCACCGCGATCCCTCGGTCTACCGCCAGATCGGGCTGGTCCCGGAGCGCGAGGCCGTCTATCCGTTCCTCACCGGCCTTGACTACGTGACGTTCAACGCCCGGCTCCAGGGCATGGCCCGGCCGGCCGAGGCTGCGCGAGCAGCCATCGAGCGGGTCGGTCTCTCCGACTCGATGGATCGATCGATAGGCACCTACTCCAAGGGCATGCGCCAGCGCGTCAAGGTCGCCGGGGCTCTCGTCCACGATCCCCAGGTCCTGCTCCTCGACGAGCCGTTCAACGGCATGGACCCGCGACAGCGCTTGACCATGATGGACTTGCTCGGGCAGATGGCCGAGCAGGGCCGGACAATCCTGTTCTCGTCCCACATCCTGGAGGAAGTCGAGCGTGTCGGGACCGATATTCTCGTCATCGTCGCGGGTCGCCTGGCCGCGTCCGGCGACTTCCGCGCGATCCGGGCGTTGATGACGGACCGGCCTCACCAGATCACGATCCGGTCCAGCGACGACCGCAGGCTGGCGGCGACATTGATGGCCGATCCGGCGGTGTTCGCCGTGGAACTGGCCCCCGCCGGCCTGACGGTCAGGACCACCCAACTCGGCACATTCCGGCGCTTGATCGCGGGCACGAGCCGCGACGCGGGAATTCGGCTGAGCGAAGTCGTGTCAGCCGACGAGTCGCTCGAGAGCGTATTCGACTACCTGGTGCGCAGATGAACGGGGGAAGCCGCTTGGTGCCCTTGGTCGCCGTATTCGAGATTTCCCGCATCACCCTGCGCCAGCTGATGGGCCGGCGCCGAACGCTTCTGCTGGTCCTGCTGTCGGCTCTGCCGGTGCTGCTCGCGCTGGCCTTCCGTGCTGCCGGAACGGTCGAAATCGATCGCTACACCCGGACTTCGTTCAACGCGATCACGGTGACGATCCTTATGCCCCTGGTGGCCATCCTCTTCGGTGCGGGCGCGTTCGGCGCCGAGATAGACGAAGGTACCATCGTCTATCTCCTGGCCAAGCCGGTCCGGCGGGCCTGGATCGTGCTGGCCAAGGCGTTGAGCGCGATGATCATGTCCGTCTTGCTGACGGGAATCTCCACGGGCCTGGCGGCCTTCATCGTCCTGGGCTCGAACGGTGGGGACGGACTACTGGCGACAGAGGCTCAGGTCCTCGCGGTCGTGGTCGGTTCGGTCTGCTACGCCGCACTGTTCATGACCGTGAGCCTGTTCACGCGCCGCGCCCTGGTCATCGGCATCGGCTACATGCTCATCTGGGAAGGTGCGCTGTCCGTCCTGCTGTCCGGCATAGCCAACTACTCGATCCGGCAATACGCGCTGGGCGCGGCGTCGGCGATCTACAAGCTCCCGATCGAGACTGCCAGGTTGAACGCGGACACCGGGATCACTCTCGCCGTGGCCGTCATCGTGATCGCCATGGTTGTGTCGACCTACAAACTGACGCGATTCGAGCTGCCGGGCGGCGACTGAACCCCGTGCGCCGCCCCATCGGCTTGACTTGCCGGCCGTGAGTGATTTCGCGCCCGGGGCGCGGGCTTTGCTCCGGACCTGGCTCCCCGTGATTGTCTGGGCGGGGCTCATCTTCACGTTCTCGGCGCAGCCGAACTTGAGGTTCGTCAGCCAGGACGGGCTGGATTTCATCGTCCGCAAGGCCGGCCACATGTTCGTCTTCGGGGCGCTGGCGGTCCTGATATGGCGGGCACTGACGCTGGGCCGGCCGGCGCTGCCGGCGCTGCCCGCGACGGCGCTGAGCTGGGTCCTGGCCGCGGCCTACGCGGCCTCGGACGAGTTCCACCAGTCGTTCACGGCCGGACGCCATCCGTCCCCCTTGGACGTTACGATCGACTCGTTGGGGGCGCTGATCGCGCTGATCGCCCTCGCCGTGTGGCTTCGATGGTGGGCGCCGTGGCGCTCTCGCCACCCCGGCGGCGCCTGACCGCGCCGGACTTCCGACGGGTTCAGCCCGAGAAGGCTATTCCTCGCCCGCGACCGGCAGGGCCAGGATATTGAACCCACCGTCGACGTAGATGACCTCGCCCGTGGTCTGGCTGGAGAGCGGGCTGGCCAGGTAAACCGCGGTGTTGCCGACGTCCTCGATGCTGATGTGGGACCGCAGCGGAGTGACGTCCTTGAAGCCGCCGTACATCGTGCGGAAACCGGCAATGCCGTGGGCCGACAGGGTCCGGACCGGGCCGGCGCTGATGGCGTTGACGCGGATGCCGCTCGGGCCGAGGTCTGCCGCCAGGTACTTCGTCGTGGCTTCGAGAGCGGCCTTGGCTACGCCCATGACGTTGTAGTTGGGCACGACCTTCTCGGCGGCGTAGTAGGTCATGGTCATGATCGAGGAGCCGGGCTTCATGTACGGCCGGCCTTCGCGAGCCATGGCGATGAGCGAATACACGCTGATGTCGAAGGCCGTGTGGAAGCCGGCCCGGCTGATGTCCGTGAAGTGGCCGTCGAGGTCTTCTCTCTCGGCGAACGCGACCGCGTGGACCAGGATGTCGAGGTTGCCTTCCCTAGCGTGCCAGTGCTCGAAGACCTTGCGAATCTCGTCGTCGTCGCGAACGTCCGCGCCTTCGACGAAGGTGGATCCGACGGAGGCGGCGAGCGGTCGAACGCGGCGCTTGATCAGCGACGCCATGGAGCTGAAGCCGACGTCGGCGCCCTGATCGTAGAGGGCCTTGGCGATGCCCCAGGCGATCGAATGGTCGTTTGCGACGCCGAAGACGAGCGCCTTCTTGCCCTTGAGCAGGCCCTCTCTGACGCAGTCGTCGGCCGGTCGGGTCAGGCGGCGTGAAACGCGCGGCCTGGCGACGGAGGTCGAGACTGGAACCTCGATGGCCACGGCTCGAGAACTGGAGGTGGCTTCAGGAGCCGGAACCGGAGCGTCGGCCGGCGTGGAACCGTTGGACTTGGAAGCGGGCCCCTGGGCCACAGTCTCGAACTCGACCGATCTGGCCGTTCGCTTTGTCAGTCTCATGAGTCCGTCGGTCCTCCGTTGTCTGCCGTTCCGGGATCGCTGTCTGCGGGTCCGCTATCCCGGCGGGCCGCGGCGAGTCGGTGGCCGGAGCCTCGAGGCTACGGCCCGTCCAGCAAGTCCAAACCCCGGCCGGCTCCAATCGTTACGCGAAGG
Source organism: uncultured Chloroflexia bacterium (assembly GCA_963789725.1). GTDB lineage: Bacteria > Chloroflexota > Limnocylindria > Limnocylindrales > CSP1-4 > Fen-1039. The sequence goes on along the minus strand of CAWBLU010000003.1, from coordinate 1,235,141 downwards.
AAGATCGGCCGGGCGCGCTGTGACGGCGCACTCGGGCTGGCGGGGAGAATAGCTCCAACCATGGCGCTTGCACAATCGAACCTGGCGAACGTTGCGGATTGAAGGCCGGAGGGCCGGTCCTTTGGCCCTCGGCGCCGGCAGTTGGCCCTCGGCGCCGGCAGTTGGCCCTCGGCGCCGGCAAATGCCACGGGATACCGGTGGGGGCGGTACTAAGTTGAAACCTGCCCGCCCGCGCCCCGGCGGTTCGGCGCTGAACGCCCTCCGGACGCCGAAATCGGCCGCCGCACGCGTCTCCGTTTCAGCCCACTGGGCTTGTACCGGACGATTCGGCGCTTCGTGCGCTCGAAATCTGCCCTAGCCTCATGCGCCTTTCGCATAACACCGCCCCCACCCGTAAACCGTGGAATAGCGCGGACCGGCGGCACGGTAAGTGATCGGGGCGAGAGGAGTCAGGCCTCCGACATCTTCATGGAACCCGAGCAGGGAGAGAAAGAGGGGCCGCCGGCCGGGAGAAGAGGTCAGAGACCCTTGAGCAGAACTCCCAGGGCGAGAATCGCGTACGCGACGAGAGCGATCCACACCACGGCTATCGTATTGAGCGGATTGGAGATGACGCCGGCGGCGATGAGAAAGGCCAGGATCGCCACGAGGAGGGAGATGACGAACGTGATCTCCATCGGACGACTGAGTCGCATGAGTCTCCTTGGGTGATGGGCGGGGATCCGCCGGTCCAGCATGAATCCGGACCGCCGGTTTCGAGGCTAGCCTGGACCCGACTCCACTCGCGAGGATGAGAACCCTCACTCGCGGCAAGTTTCGTCGGGCGAGCCCGTATCTTCCCCGCGCCCGCTCCGCCGCCAAAGAGAACGGCCGCCGGGTCGAAGCCCGGCGGCCGCGGAACTGCGTGGGACCGTGCTACGCCATGAGCGCGGTGATCGCGTCGAGCGGAACTGCGTTGGTCTCCATCACTACGCCGGCCGCGGCGCGGAGTCGGGGCGCGACCGAGGCGATGTAGCTGCGCGCGATCGACTTCTTCGAATTCGAGGACCTTCGTGTCGCGCATCAGCAGCCAGGAGCAGGTGAGCCAGACCGCCTGGTCGACCAGGTCGCAGGCGTAATAGTCGACCTTCGCCCGATCCGGCTGGGCCTTCAACGAGTCGACCGCGCTCTGGAAGATGCCGGTGAGTTCCAGCAAGGTCGCCTTCTCGGCGGCCATGTCTTCCGGATAATCGGCGGCCGACCACTCCGCGAGGAGCGGATCGAGAGAGCGGTTGAGCAGCTTGCCGATGGCCGCGACCACCTGCAGCTGGCTCGTGCCTTCGTAGATGTTCGTGATTCGAACGTCGCGGAAGAGCCGCTCGATGTTGAATTCCTTCATGTAGCCCACGCCGCCGTGGACCTGCATGGACTGGTAGCAGACGCGGTTGCCCATTTCGGTGGAGCAGTACTTCACCATAGGGGTGAGCGTCTCGGCCAGCGCCTGGCAGGCCTTGAGTCGTGCCCGAGCGGCCGGGTCCGCGTCGGTGGCCTCGCCCACGGACTTCTCGTAGACCTTCCACAGGTCTACCCAGCTGGCCGTCTCGGCCAGGAGTGCCCGGGTTGCTTCCAGGTCGACTCGCATCGACAGCAGGAGCCGGCCGACCGCCGGGAGGACCCGGATCGGCTTGCCGAACTGGATCCGCTCCCTGGAGTAGCGGTCGGCCTCGCGCCAGGCCGCCTCGGCGATGCCGAGAGCCTGGGCCGCGACCGCCAGCCGCGCCCCATTCATCAGGTTCATCGAGTAGCGCATCAGTCCGAAGCGGCGCTTGCCGATGAGCGTGCAGGGCGTGTTGTTGTACTGGATCTCGCAGGTGGGGGAGGAGCGGATGCCCATCTTGTGTTCGATTCGGCGGATCTTGACCGTCTCGTCGCGCTCGACCAGGAACATCGACAGGCCGCGGGCGTCTGAGCTGCCTTCCTCGCTGCGCGCCAGGACGACGGAGATGTCGGCCAGGCCGTTGGTGATGAAGCGCTTCACGCCGTTCAGGTGCCACTGGCCGTTCTCGTCCAGCGTGGCCCTCGTCGCCACGGCGCCTAGATCCGAGCCTGCGTCCGCCTCGGTCAAGACCATCGCGCCCGAAACCTCGCCGCGCGAGAAACGCGGCAGGACGCGGGCCTTGGTCTCGGGATCGCCGTACTCGTCGATCATCGAGGCGATTTCCTGAAGGCCGTATACGGTCATCAGGCCGCTCTCGGCCCGGGCCACGATCTCCACCAGCATGGAGTAGATGGACTCGGGCAGGTTCAGTCCGCCGTACTCGCGGGGCAGCATCGCCCCGAATAGACCGGCCTGCTTGAACGCCTCGATGGCATCGAGCGTGGGCGCGGTGTAGGTGACCTCGCCGTCCTCGAAATGGGCGCCTTCCTCGTCCGCCTCCGCGGCCCGAGGTGCGACTCGCTCGCCGCAGATCTCGCCCATCGTCCCCAGGATGATGGCGTAGTTGTCCTTGGCGTCGGCGTAGTTGCGCGCCGCGCCGGGATACTCAGCGGCTTCGGTGTAGCCGTGTTCCTTGAGTTCCAGGGCCTCGCGCAGGTCGATCTGGGCGAGTCGGAACTCGATGTCCGGGTTGTCGGTGAAGAAGTTCTCGCTCATTCGGCTTCTCGCTGGTCGATGGTGCGCTGGTCTGGCTGCGCTTGGCCAATCGCGCGCTCGCGCAGGGTCTTGATGATCAGCGGCAGCACCTCGCCGACGTCGCCGACGATGCGGTAGTGCGCGATCTGGAACATGGGCGCGTTGGGGTCCGTGTTGATGGCGATGATCTTGGAACTCTGGTCCATGCCGGCCCGGTGCTGGATAGCGCCGGAGATGCCGGCGGCGACGTACAGCCGGGGCCGGACCGTTGTGCCGGTCTGGCCGACCTGGTGGGCCTTCTCGATCAGGCCCGAGTCGACCGCGGCGCGCGAGGCTCCGACCTCGCCGCCGAGCAGGTTTGCCAGCTCGCGCAGCAGGGCGAACTCGTCGGCGGTGCTGACGCCGGCGCCGCCCGCGACGATGACCGGGGCGTCCTTGAGGTTGATCGTGGACTTGCGGACCTGACGGCTCAGGACCTCGAGGACGAGATCCTGCGGGTCGAAGGTCGGCGTGATCTTCTCGACGACGCCGGTCCGGGTCGCGTCGGCGACCGGCTTGCGCATGACGCCTTCCCGGACGGTCGCCATCTGGGGCCGCGTGTGCGGGTTGACGATCGTGGCGATCAGGTTGCCGCCGAAGGCCGGCCTGATCTGGAAGAGCAGGTCCTTGTAGGTCTTGTCTTCCTTCTTGACGTAGTAGTCGCCGACCTGCAGGTCCGTGCAGTCGGCCGTGAGGCCGCAGCGCAGCGCGCTGGCGACTCGCGGCGCGAAGTCGCGGCCGTTCGGCGTGCCGCCGATGAGGAAGATCTCGGGCTCGTGCTTGCGCGCCTCATCGATTGCCACTCTGGCGTAGGGGAGGGTGCGGTAGAGGGCCAGCTCCTCGTGGTCGGCCAGGATGACACGGTCGGCGCCATGGGCGATCACCTCCAGCGCGAGCGCGTCGACGTTGTGACCGCACAGCAGGCCGACGACTTGGGACCCGAGCCGGTCGGCCAGTTCGCGGGCCTTGCCGGTCAGCTCCAGGCTGACCTCGGCGATCTGGCCGTCCATGTGCTCGATGAATACCCAGATGTTCTTGTGATCTGACATGTCTGGCCTACCCGACGATGTATTCGTGGACCAGCTCCGCGATCATCGCCGCGATTCCTTCGGCGTTGGCGGGGATGGTCTTGCTCTCCGTGCTCTCGAGGACCACGAAGTTGACCTTGTGAACCTGGGTCGGCGAACCGGCGAGGCCGATGCTGCCCTCGGTTGCGCCGATGTCCTCGGCCGTCCAGACGGGGATCTTCAGATCGTGGCTGGTGAGGTGGGCGTCGAGGGCTTCGTCCGACTCGAACTCGGGCCACCGCGTCCGGATGGCGGCGTACTCGCTCGGGACGGCCGCGAGCTTGCGCTCCATCTGGCGTCGGACGTTCGCCGGGCGGGGACTGTTGGCCGAGCCGACGACGGTCAGGAGCACCGGGAAGGTGCAGCGCACGATCTCCGAGCCGTGGTCGAGAGCCCGAACCACGGTGATCCTCTCGTCGGCGATGTCGACGATGGACTCGGCGTAGGTGATCTGGGGGATGCCGAGCTTCTCGGCCGTCTGCGGCCCGACCTGGGCGGTGTCGCCGTCGATGGCCTGGCGGCCGGCCAGGACGAGGTCGAACTTGCCCAGCTTCTCGACCGCGCACTTGAGGACGTAGGAAGTGGCGAGCGTGTCCGCGCCGGCGAACTTGCGGTCGGTCAGCAGGACGACCTTGTCGGCGCCGCGGAAGAGGGACTCGCGCAGGATGTTCGCGGCCTTCGGCGGGCCCATAGTGATGACGGTGACCGTGCCGCCGAAGCGCTCCTTGATCTCGAGGGCCATCTCGAGGGCGTTGAGGTCCTCGGGGTTGAAGATGGCAGGGAGGGCGCCACGGTTCATGGTGCCGTCCTTGGTCATCACCTCGCCGCTGAGGTTGTGCGTGTCGGGCACCTGCTTCACCAGGACAACGCTGTGGATCGGTCTCGGTTGTGTCATCCAAGTCTCCGGAGATCGCCCGGCAACGCCTGGCGGGTGGGGTATCGAGGCTTTCCCGGGTTGGTCGCCGCCGGGAGGCGTGGAACCGCAGGGACGGCCGCGGTTCCGGTGAAGGATACCCCGACGCGAGGGCCGGTCGTCGGGTTCCTTCGACGGGCCGCGGGCGGGCGGACCAGAGACACGACGCGCCCGACGTGGTCCCGACCCGCGCCTCTGGCGCCGCCATTCCGAGCATGATCGCGGCGGCAGGAGCCGTGGACACGCCTCTGTAGCGAGATAACAGTCGCTATACGGCTAAACGGAGGAGAGGCGTCCCCGCACCATGCCTCCCTGCCGATCCGACCGTTCGTGTGCGACCATTCCGCGATGACTGAAGCCTCAGACCTCAGGGACCGACTCGCCGGCGTCCGCGGCCTGCTTCTCGACCTGGACGGTGTCATCGTGCTGCGCGGCAAGCTCATACCGGGGGCGGCGGAGGCCCTTGCGGCGCTCGATGCCGCGCCCTTTCCGTACCGGCTAGCGACCAACTACTCGCTCTTCAGCCGGGCCACGCTGTCGGGGCAGTTCGCGCAGGCGGGCGTGGTCATACCACCGGAGCGGATAGTGAGCGCCGCCTCGGCCGCGGCCGCTCATGCACGCCGGCATTACGGCACGCAGCCCCTCTACGTAATGTCGAGCGCCGATGCCCGGGTGGAGTTCGAGGGACTCTCGCTGATGAGTCACGACGAAGCCGCGCAGCCCGGCGCCCGAGCCGCGGCCGTGATCGTCGGCGACGCCGGCGAGGATTTCACGCCCCGGAACCTCCAGTCGGCCTTCGCCCTGCTGCGCGGCGGTGCCAGGTTCGTGGCCATGCACAAGAACCGCTGGTGGATAACGCCGTCGGGCGTGAAGCTGGACTCGGGCGCCTATGTCGCCGCGCTGGAATTCGGTGCGGAAAGACGGGCTCTCGTCACCGGCAAGCCGTCGCCCGCCTTCTTCGGGGAGGGTGTTGGGCAGCTCCAGTTGCCGCGGGACGACGTGGCGATGGTCGGCGACGACCTCTGGAACGATGTGCTTGGGGCCCAGAAGGCCGGCCTGCGCGGCGTGTTCGTACGGTCCGGAAAGCATGGCGACGCCGAACTGGCTCGCATTGCATCGGTCCGTGGCGGACGCGCGCCATCTGCCGTCGCGCCGTCGCTCCGCGAGGTCGTGGAAGCCCTGGTTTGAGGTTGGGTGCGGCGCGGTGCAGCCACGGCGCCCGGACTCGGGCAGCCGCGGCCCCCTCCGCCCTCCGCCCTCGACCGCGCCGGCTCCTCGTGCCCCTCCCCGCGCCCCCCCACCGCGCCTCGGTTGCGGCCGCCCGGCCGCCAGCCGCTCCTCGCGCCGCCCGCCACGCCTCGGTTGCGGCCGCCCAGCCCCGCAGCCGCTCCTCGCGCCGCCCGCCACGCCTCGGTTGCGGCCGCCCAGCCCCGCAGCCGCTCCTCGCGCCGCCCGCTACGCCTCGCCGCTCGCGACCCATTTCGGGCGGCTCGGGGAGGGTTTTCGTCCCCGGATCAAGCCCCGATTCGGCCCTCGGGCGTCTGTCCGCCGCGGCGCTAGACTAGGCCCAATACAGGCTGCGGCCCTGCTGCGAGCGCGCGGCTCGAGGCGGCTCGGCCTGACATGTGCACGACCCAGGAGGGCGTTCGGATGACCGCGACGTCTGAGCCCCGGCTCAAGATCACTTACGCCACGCTGCGCAACGACAACGAGCAGCTGCACGCGTCCTACGATGTCGGTCTGGCCATCGCCAGAGGTGAACTGGGCGGCACCCACGGCCTCTACATCAACGGCGCCTGGCGCCCGGCCGCCGCCACTTTCGACAAGTTCTCGCCGATCGACGGCTCGCTCGTGGGCCATTTCGCCTCCGGCACCCGGGCCGACGTTCGCGATGCCATTGCCGCCGCTCGAGCCGCCGCGCCGGCGTGGGCCAGGACGCCGTGGCTGGAACGGATCGCGATCATGCGCCGCATGGCCGACCTGATCAGCGAGCGCCAGATGGAGCTCGGTGCTCTGATGGCCATCGAGGTCGGCAAGAACCGGCTCGAGTCACTCGGCGATGTCGAAGAGACAGCGGACCTCATCCGCTATTACTGCGACCAGCTGCAGGCCAACGACGGCTTCGACCGCCCCATGGGCAACCTAGGCGACCCGACCGTTCACACCCGCTCGGTCCTGAAGCCGCACGGCGTCTGGGCTGTGATCAGCCCGTTCAACTTCCCGATGGCGCTGTCCGGCGGCCCCTCCGGAGGAGCGCTGGTAGCCGGCAACGCGGTCGTCTACAAGCCCTCGAGCGACGCGCCGTTGTGCGGCGTCAAGCTGGCCGAGATCGCCGACCAGGCCGGGCTGCCCCGCGGCGTTTTCAACATGGTCAGCGGCCCCGGCCCGACCGTCGGAGCCGAGCTGCAGGAGAACGAAGGCATCGACGGCCTGCTCTTCACCGGCTCCTACGAGATCGGTTTCAACGGCGTCTTCAAGACGTTCAGCAAGCAGTTTCCCAAGCCGGTCGTGGTCGAAATGGGCGGCAAGAATCCGGCCATCGTGAGCGCGCAGGCGGATCTGGAAGAGGCGGCCGAGGGCGTCATGCGGTCGGCATTCGGCTACGGCGGCCAGAAGTGCTCGGCCTGCAGCCGCGTGTACGTCCAGGCGCCGGTCTATGAGGCCTTCCTCGAGGCCCTGGTCGCCAAGACCCGGGCCATCGCCATCGGCGATCCGACTGACCGAAAGGTCTGGCTCGGGCCTCTCGTCAATGCCAAGGCCAGGGCCAAGTACGAGGCGGCGATCGCCGAGGCGAAGCGCGACGGCCGCGTCGTGACCGGGGGCGAGATCCTGGCCGGCCACGGCTCGGATCTCTACGTCGCTCCCACGATCGTGGCCGATCTGCCGGCCGACCATCGGATCTGGCGCGAAGAGCTGTTCGTGCCGGTGGTGGCGGTGACTTCGGTCAAGACGCTCGATGAGGCGTTCGAACGGGCCAACGACACCATCTATGGCCTGACCGCGGGCTTCTTCAGCGACGACCACGACGAGATTGAATGCTTCAAGGAGGCGATCGACGCGGGCGTGATCTACATCAACCGCCGAGCCGGCGCGACCACAGGCGCCTGGCCGGGCATCCAGCCCTTCGGCGGCTGGAAGGCTTCGGGCACCACGGGCAAGGCCTCCGGTGGCATGTATTACGTCCAGCAGTTCATGCGCGAGCAGTCCCAAACCCTGGTCGACTGACGACCCCGCTGCCGGCCGGCGGCCCGGGACCGGGGCGTCTTCAGCGCCGGCCGACCAGCGATCTGGCCAGCAGCGCCACGTTGCGCGGATTCTCGCCCACTCGGCGGACCGCGTAGGGCCACCACGCCTCGCCGAACGGGAGGTACAGGCGCACCTTCTCGACGGCCGCGAGCCTCTCCTGAAGGCGTGGCCGCACGCCGTAGAGCATCTCGAACTCGTAGCTGCCCGGCTTCCAGCCGCTGCGCTGGGCCATGGCTCGGACGTGCCGGATCATGGCCACGTCGTGCGTGGCGAAGATCGGGTAGAAGCCGGATGCGCGGGCCGCGGGCGCGAGCATCATCTCCGCCGCGACGCGGAAGCGCCGGTCGATCTCATCGCGCGACGTCGCCGCCTTCTCCGCGGGTTCGGCCAGGGCGCCCTTCACCAGCCGAACGCGTCCGCCCGGGACAACGCAACGGCGGACGTGCTGCTCGTAGCGGTGCAGGTACGCCTGGAGCGTCACCGCCGCAGGGAGCTCCGCGGCGCGGAGTTCCTCGTACATGGCGAGGGTGGATTCGGTGACGGATGAATCCTCCATGTCGAGCATCAGGAAGACGCGGTCCGGCGAATATCCCTTGCCGGCCTCAGCCACTGCCCTGGCGATGCGAACCGCGTTGTCCCGCCAGATGTAGCCGCCCAGCAACGAGCCGATGGCGGTGGGATCCACCGACACGTGGACGTCCAGCCCGGCCTGGGCAAGTGCCGGCGCGGCCGCCTCGTACTCCCGGACGGTCCGGGCGACGACGCCCTCATCGGACACGTATTCGCCCAGGAAGAACAGCGACGCCAGCCGCGCGGATTGCTCGAGTTCCCGGGCCGTCTCGACGGCTTCGGCTATGTCTCTCCCGGCGACGAAGCGTCTCGACAGCCGGGCCAGGAACGGAGGGCGCTGGGCCACGGCCCCCAGCGGCCGGTTTGTCGCGAGGGCGATCATCGCACGCTGCCAGAATCCCACCGAGTCCCTCCCTTCGCTCGACGCGCCGTCCCGGCCGCCGTTCCCGGAATGATACCGAGCGACCCGGCCAACCCTCGCCCGGCCGTGCCCGAGGTCCTCCCTCCGCTATACTTATGGGACTATCCAGCCTGCATAAAGGCTATCCGTTACTGCGGCAGCTGCGCCCGATCCGCGGCCCGCTGGATCACTCGAGGTGCACCGTGGCTATGGCTCCCGGCAAGCTCGCCCAGGCGTCCGTCGTTCCCCACATCGTCACGGAGCTGCCCGGCCCGAAGGCTCGCGCCCACCTGGAGTTCGACCGCCAGTGGACTTCGCCGAGCGTCCCGCGAGCGTATCCGATCGTGCCGGTCCGGGGCGAGGGTTGCACCATCGAGGACATCGACGGCAACCTCTTCCTCGACTTCAACGCCGGCATCGCCGTGACGTCGACGGGCCACTGCCACCCCGACGTGGTGCGCGAGATCCAGGACCAGGCCGGCAAGCTCATTCATTACAGCGCCGACTTCTACCTCCCGATCTACGCCGAGACGTGCGCCGAGCTGGCGCGTATCGCGCCGATGAAGGAGAAGTGCCGCGTCTTCCTGGGCAACTCCGGGACCGAGGCGGTCGAAGGTGCGATCAAGCTGGCTCGATTCGTAACGAAGCGCCAGTACCTTGTCGCCTTCCTCGGCGCGTTCCACGGCCGGACCTATGGCTCGGTTTCGTTGACGGCCTCCAAGGCCAAGTACCACGCCGGCTTCGGGCCGATGCTGCCGGGCGTCTTCCACGCCCCGTTCGGCCGCGTCGAGGACCTCAAGTGGTTCGACGAGGTGCTGTTCAACCACCTCGTGCCCGCCGCCGAGGTTGCAGCCATCGTCGTCGAGCCGATCCAGGGCGAGGGCGGCTACATCGTCCCCGAGGATGGCTTCATGCAGGGCCTGCGCGGCATCTGCGACGAGCACGGCATCCTGCTCATCGCCGACGAGGTCCAGGCCGGGGCTGGCCGGACCGGGAAGATGTGGTCGATCCAGAACTGGGACGTGGAGCCGGACATCGTCGCCACGGCCAAGGGCATCGCCAGCGGCATGCCTCTCAGCGCCTTCATTGCCCGCGACTCTCTCATGAGCCAGTGGGGCCCCGGCGCGCATGGCACGACATACGGCGGCAACCCGCTCGCCTGCGCCGCGGCGCTTCAGACGATCAAGCTGCTCGAAGGTGGCTTGATGGCCAACGCCACGGCCCGCGGAAACGAGCTGCTGGCCGGGCTGCGCGCAATCCAGTCGCGGTTTCCGAACCTCGTGAAGGACGTCCGTGGCATAGGTCTGATGATCGGCGTGGAGTTCGACTCGCACGAGCACGCGACCGCAGTCGAATGGGCCTGCTTCCAGCGCGGTCTGGCGGTCCTGGAGGCCGGCCAAACCGTGGTTCGCGTGTCTCCGCCGCTCATCCTCACGGCGGCCGAGGCCGCGACCGGACTCAAGCTCTTTGGCGACGCCGTAGCCCAGGTCGCGGGCAAATAGGCCGAGGCCGGCCCACGATCAACGGCTATCTGGTCAGATTCAAATCGGGGTAGCACGTGACAGCGCTTCGGACCCTGGGATCGACCAAAACGGATGAGAGATGGCGCCGGACGGCCGATTCGGGCCCTTCCGCGGCCGAATTCGGCGTCTTCCGCGGCCGAATCGGCGTCTTCCGCGGCCGATTCGGGCCTTGTCGCGGGCCGGCCGATCGCCGATCCTCGGCTCGTGCTACCGGGGTTGGCAAATGACCACAATGTGCCGCACGACGGCGAAATAAGGCCCGGCTGCCCGGCCGGATCCGGCTCGTCCGAGTTGCGCCGACGCCCGGTCGAGTTGCGCCGGCCGCCCGGTCGAGTTGCGCCGGCCGCCCGGCCGTCCCGATGAGCCGCAAGTGAGTGCCGATGAGGCGCCCCAGACTAGCCGGGGCAAGGTCGTGTCGATGCGCAATGCAGTCGCGGCCCTCGTCCGAGACGGCGACATCGTGGCCATCGAGGGTTTCACGCACCTGATCTGCTTCGCCGCGGGCCACGAGATCATCCGCCAGCGCAAACGAGACCTGACCCTGGCCCGCCTCACGCCGGACTTGATCTACGACCAGATGGTCGCGGCCGGCACGGCTCGAAAGCTCGTCTTCAGCTGGCTCGGGAACCCGGGCGTCGGTGGGCTGCACGCCATCCGCCGGAGAGTCGAAGACGCGGATCCCGCCCCGCTCGAACTCGAGGAGTACAGCCACTTCGGCATGGTCGGGCGGTATACGGCCGGCGCCTCGAACCTGCCCTTCTTTCCGCTCCGTTCCTACTTCGAGACCGATCTTCCCAGGGCGAACCCGCTGATCCGGCCGATCAAGTCGCCATTCGGCGATGAAACGGTCTACGCGGTCCCGCCGCTCAGGCCGGACGTGACCATCGTCCACGCCCAGAGGGCCGACGCCGAGGGCGACACGCAGATGTGGGGTCTGCTCGGCTGCCAGAAGGAAGCCGCCTTCGCCGCCGATCGGGTCATCGTCGTCGTGGAGGAGCTCGTCGACGAGGCAGTGATCCGAGCCGACCCGAACCGCACCGTGATCCCCGGCCTGATCGTGGACGCGGTCGTCGTCGAGCCGTGGGGCGCGCATCCGTCATACGTCCAGGGCGCCTACGACCGCGACAACCACTTCTATCGCGACTGGGACGCCATCGCCCGCGACGCCGCGACTACACAGGCGTGGCTGGACGAGTGGGTCCATGGGGTCAGCGGCCGGGCCGAGTACATGGACAAGCTCGGGGCCGAAAGGACGGCTTCGCTGCGACCCTCGGGCGCCGCGCCGTCGGGCTCAGTCGACTACGGAGTGTACAAATGAGCCAGTCGCGTACGGCCGGAGGCGCCGGGCCGGACGCCGCGCCCGCGTTCTCCAGGTCCGAGATGATGATCGTGGCCGCGGCCCGTGAGCTGGCCGGCCAGCGCGTCTGCTTCGTCGGCGTCGGACTGCCGAACATCGCCGTCAATCTGGCCCGCCTGACAGGAGCCCCGACACTCGAGCTCGTCTACGAATTCGGGGGCCTTCGGCGCCCGGCCCTCACGCCTGCCGCTCTCGATCGGCGACCCGACGATCGTCACGGGCGCCACCGCCGCCGTTTCGATGTTCGAGCTGTTCAGCTTCTACCTGCAGGGCGGGCTGGTGGACGTCGGCTTCCTCGGCGCGGCCCAGATCGACCGTTACGGCAACATCAACAGCACCGTGATCGGCGACTACGAGCATCCCAGGACCCGTCTGCCGGGTTCCGGAGGGGCGTGCGAGATAGCCATCAACGCCCGCCAGGTCTTCGTGATCATGCGCCAGTCGAAGCGCTCGTTCGTCGAGAAGATCGACTTTCGAACCTCGCCCGGCAACCTGGGGGGCGCCGAGACCGCGGCCCGAACAAGGCGCGAGCAGGGGTGGTTGGGACGCGGCCCGTCAGTCGTGGTGACGGATATGGGGATCTACCACTTCGACGACTCGGGCGAGATGCGTCTCGACTCGATCCACCCCGGCGCGACGCTCGAGCAAGTCCGCGACACGATGGGCTGGGAGCCGCGCGTGGCCGAACCGCTCGCGACAACGCCCGCCCCTGCCGCCGAGGAGCTGCGCTTGATCCGCCTGGAACTCGACCCCGACGGCGCCTACACGAAGTAGGGGAGTGGGGTTCGAAGGGCCGGGCCTCGTGCTCCCGGACGCCGTGGCCCTCCCGGCCCAAGACCGGCTTATCGCCGCGTGCCGTCCTGCCCGCCCCGGACGACCATGACCGGGCAATGGGCGTGCCGGACCACGTAGTCCGAGACGCTGCCGATCAGGAAGCGGCTGACACCACTCCGTCCGTGCGAGCCGACGACGATAAGGTCGGCCTTCTCGGACTCGGCGGCTGCGACGATGGCCTCGCCAGGGTCGCCGTCCCAGACCAGGAACGTGGCGTTGGCGCCGGATGCCATGGCCCGCTGGACGATGCCCTGGGCCTTGGTCGTCAGCGTGTCCCGGGAGTCGGCCGGGCCGGCGGCGTCGGCAGCCGCTCCGGTCGGGCGGGACGACCCGCCCATGACGCTGACGACGAGAAGCCGCGCCTCGACCTGTACGGCCAGGTCGATCGCTTCGTCGCTTGCGCCTTCCGAGGCGGGCGAGCCATCGGTCGCGAGCAAGATGGTCTCGAGGTGGGACATGGACCTCTGTCCGTTCGGCCGTTGGGCTGGCATGCCGGCGGCCTGCGTGCTCGGCAAGGTTGGGCGCGGTCCGGTGGAGGGCCAAGGGACCTCCGGCCCGTTCGCGCGGGCACAACGTCCCCGGGCCGCGGAGCATTCGCGAGCCGGGGACGGCGGATTCATCTTGAGCCGCCACTCGACTCCGGCGCAACACTCGACCGGGCCGGTCGCGCGCGACACGTCAGCCTGCTAGTCTCCGGGTCATGAGCTCCTCGTCGATGACACCGAATTCGAGTCGGGATTCGACCGGGTTGCTGGGTCTGCGCGAGTTGTCGGTCGCTCTCGAAAGCTGGCAAAGCCGTCCGATGCCCCAGGTCCACGCGGAGCTGTCATCCGCATTCGGCCATGTCATCGCGAGTTCCGGGCTGGGTGGCGGGCACCTTCACCTCGATGCCCCGCCGCTGACCGAGGTCGAGTTGCGGGCCGGAAGCCTGCTCGACCAGCAGGCCGAGACGGCAGGACTCCGCACCTACGAGCTCCGCTTCGGCGACCGGGTCCTGGCCAGCCTTCAGCTCGACGCTCCCCCTGCCGCGGTCTTCTTGGTAGACGAGTGCGCCCGCGGCCTCGAGATCGTGATCGGATCGGCATGGTCCCGGGCTCGCGCCGGTCAGGCCACAGATGAGTTGGCGGCCCTCGATACGGCCACTCGCGGCATCGCCGGGGTGCTCGATCTCGACCGCGTCCTGCAGCTCATCACCGACCGCGTCCGCGAGCTGGCTCATGCGGAGTACTCCGCCCTCGGCATCGTCGATCAGGAGGGCGGAATCGAACGGTTCATCACCAGCGGGATCACCCGCGCCGAGCGGGAGCGGATCGGGCCGGCGCCGCACGGCCACGGGCTCCTGGGTGTGATCGCCCGCCAGGCTCATCCGATGCGGGTCCACGACATCGCCACGGACCCGCGGCGCTACGGCTTCCCGCTCAACCACCCGCAGATGCACTCGCTCCTGGGCGTGCCGATCGGGGCCAAGGGCAAGTCGATCGGACGCCTCTATCTGACCAACAAGCAGCCGTTCGGCGATTTCACGGAAGACGACGAGCGCATGGTCGAGATGTTCGCCCTCCACGCCGGCATCGCAATCGAGAACGCCCGGCTCCACGACCAGGTCCAGCGACTGGCGATCGTTGAGGAGCGCGAACGGATCGGCCGCGACCTCCACGACGGCATCATCCAGAGCATCTACGCGGTCGGTCTTTCGCTCGAGGATGTGCCGGATCTCATGACGGACGAACCGGACGAAGCCCGGGCCCGGGTCGAACGCGCCATCGACTCGCTCGACCAATCGATCCGCGACATCCGCAACTTCATCTTCGGCCTGCGGCCCGAACTCCTCGAGCAGGCGGGGCTCGTCGGCGGCCTGGCCGCCCTGGCCGATGAATTCCGCGTCAACAGCATGGTCGACGTGGACCTCGAGACGGCCGGGGCTCAGGACGCCGACCTTCCGGCGGACCTCACGGGTCAGTTCCTCTCTATCGCCCGGGAAGCGCTGAGCAACATCGCCCGCCACTCCAAGGCCACTCGCGGAAGCGTTCGAGTGGAGATGGCGGATGATATCGTCAGGCTCACTATCGGCGATAACGGCGTGGGCTTCGATCCTGCCAGGCCGCGCGGGGTGGGCCATCAAGGCCTGGTCAACATGCGGGCGCGGGCCTCGTCCGTAGGTGGCCGACTGGAGATTCAGAGCGGGCCCGGCACGGGCACGCGTATCATCGTGGAGGCGCCCCGACGCGATCTCTTGGGCGGGGCCATGGATCGAGGAGAGGAATGACGGACCAGATCGACGCACGCCCCCTGCGGCTGCTCGTGGTCGACGATCACGAGGTCGTTCGTCAGGGCCTCGTCTCGCTGCTCGAGCGACGTGAGCACTTCCAGGTCGTTGCCGAAGCCGGCACCGCGGCCGAGGCCGTCGAGATGGCTCGCAAGTTCGAGCCGGACCTCGTCGTCATGGACGTCCGGCTCCCGGACGGTTCGGGCATCGAGGCCTGTCGTGAAATTCGGGCCGAATTCCCCGCCACGCGTGTCGTCATCCTGACCAGCTACCCGGACGAGGAAGCCGTGCTGTCGGCCATCATCGCCGGTGCGTCCGGTTACCTCCTCAAGCAGATTCGCGGCCGCGACCTGGTCAGTGCCCTCGAGTCGGTCGGTCGCGGCGAGTCGCTGCTCGATCCGGCGGTCACTGAGAAGGTCCTAGACCGCGTCCGCCGCATCGCCACCGGGACCTACACGGACGAGATGGCTCAGCTGACCCAGCAGGAGCAGAAGATCCTGCTGCTCGTGGCGGAAGGCAAGACCAACAAGGAGATCGCCGCTGAGGTCTTCCTTTCGGACAAGACGGTGAAGAACTACGTCAGCTCGATCCTCTCGAAGCTGAACCTCGAGCGCCGGGCCCAGGCCGCCGCGTTCGTCGCGCGGCATCGCCTCAAGGGTGGCGCATAGATTTCGGATCTCCTGCTTGCCGGCCGCAGCGGGCAATGAGCAGACTCCTGGCCGGCGCGAAGTCGCCCCTCGAGGAAGTCTGGCCATTCACAAACTGTGCCGGCCGGCCCCCCGATACGTCGCATTAGGCCCTCCTGTGGCGGTGTCTGCCCCGTAAACTCCGCTCATGCGAATTGTCAGCGCTCACGAAGCCGTTTCAGGTATCAAGTCAGGCCAGCAGATCTTCATGCACGCCGCGGCGGCGACGCCGTCGGTGCTCCTCTCGGCGCTGGTCGCGCGCGCACCCGAGCTCGAGGACGTGAAGATCGTGCATATGCATGCCGAGGGCCCGCACCCCCACCTGGGTCCCGGCATGAGCGGGCACTTCCTGCACCGCGCCCTGTTCATCGGCCCCAACGCCCGCAAGGCGATCAACGAGGGCCGGGCCGAGTTCATCCCGGTCTTCCTCTCGGACATCCCGAGTCTGTTCGACCGCGGTCTCGTGCCGCTCGACGCCGTATTCGCCAACGTGACCCCGCCCGACGAGCACGGCTTCTGCTCTCTCGGAACATCCGTTGACGCGATGCTCACCGCCGTCCGCTGTGCCAGGACGGTCATCGTCCAGTTCAACAAGTCGATGCCGCGGACGCTCGGCGACAGCTTCATACACATCAGCAAGATCGACTACGCGGTCGAGGTGGACCAGCCTCCGTACAACCACGGCGGCGGCGAACCCGACGAAACGGAGCGCCGGATCGGCGAGTACGTGGCCGATCTGATCCAGGACGAAGCAACGCTCCAGATGGGGATCGGCGCAATCCCGAGCGCCGTCGGCAAGTGCCTCGACGGCAAGAAGGACCTAGGCGTCCACACTGAGATGTTCACCGACGTTCTGGTCGACCTCGTCGAGCGCGGCATCGTGACCTGTGAGCGCAAAGAGGTCAACTGCGGAAAGATCGTGACCTCGTTCATGATGGGCACGCAGCGCCTGTACAAGTTTGTCGACAACAACCCCATGGTCGAGATGAGGCCGGTGGACTACACCAACGACACCTCGATCATCCGCCGCTTCAAGCGAATGACCGCCGTCAACTCGGCCATCGAAGTCGATCTGACCGGCCAGGTCTGTGCCGACTCGATCGGCCATCGCATGTACAGCGGCGTCGGTGGACAGATGGACTTCATGCGGGGCGCGGCCCTGGCGGAGGAAGGGCGGGCCATCATCGCGCTGCCGGCCACGGCCGCCGACGGCAAGTTCTCGCGCATCACGGCCAGCCTCAAAGAAGGCGCCGGCGTCACCACCACGCGGTCCCACGTCCGCACCGTCGTCACGGAATTCGGCGTGGCCGAACTGTTCGGCCAGAGCTTCCGCGAGCGGGCCAAGCGCCTCATCGCGATCGCCCACCCGGACTTCCGCGACGAGCTCACTGCCTACGCCAAGCAGTACCACGAGTTGTAGGGTCGACGCGACGGAACCCGGCCCCGAGGCCGGAATCCCCGGACGCAAGCCGGGCGCCGCGAGCCACTCCGTGGCCAAGCGCCGCCCGGTTCGATTTCCCAGCCGGGGAGCTCGGCGCAGCTTGTCGTTCGCTGGCAACTAGCTGCCGCAGTTGCCTCCAGTGCAGACAACGGACGGACGAACCGCAGACGTCACGCAGTACGCCGCGACCTTGTGCGGCGGGCGCACGATCGCTTCCTCGAACGAGCGATTGCGACGAAATCGTGCAGGAGGAGCACCGGACGGCAGCCGGCAATGATCGGCCACGTGTCCACGGGCGGTTACGTGCACCGGGCACACGACCGACCGCCGCGCCCCTCGGAACGGTCAGACTCGTGCACCGGGCACACGAAACTACTGCGGCCGGCGTGGGCGGCGGGCGCTCGACGTGACGCCGGCAGCGCCCTCGGCCGGCCGGGCGCGTCCTGGGCCTCAGCTCCCAGGCCGGCGCGGGCACCGGCGAACCGGGCCGCCCGGTGGCGGGCACAAAAAAAGGACGAACGCCGGGCGTCCCCTCCGGCGTTCGTCACGTGCAGAAGTGTCGGGCCGACCCCGGGGAAGGGGCAGTGCCGAATGGCCCTCAGCCGCGGGCAAGTGTTCCCCCGCCCAAACGGGGCCGGCGCTGGGGCCGCATGCCCCCCGCCAACCGGGCCATTCCGACCAGGTGGACCGCCTCCGTTGGTGGGCGCGGGCTACCTTTGCAGGGAGGCGCCGCCCATCCCGGCCCGCGCCTTCGCGGGCCATATGGCCCCCGGCATTAGGGAGCCCTGTCGCTACGGTGCGGCACGGCCTCGGGCGCACCCTATGTACATGCTCGCTGACTCCCAGATACCTCTGCGCCGACTTCTCATCGTCAGTCAGCACCGCGCCGCCACCGAGGCTCTCTGCGACCACCTCTCGCGCCATGGCTTCACCGTCGCTCAGGCGTCGTGCGAGTCCGCCGCTCGCGAGGCCGCAGGCGCCCGACCGGACGTGGTGCTGCTCGATGCCGATGTGACCGGCGGTTGGAGGCCGATGGTTGCTGCCCTGCGCGATCTGATCCCGGCGGGTCGGATCGCCGTGCTGGCTTCCTACTGGCATGCAGACGAGCAGCGCGAGGCGGTCGCCAGCGGGATAGGCGGCACCCTGCTCAAGCATTTGGACGGAAGCGCGCTGGCCCGCCAGTTGCGTGCATTGAGTGAACCGACCATCGTGACGAATTCGCCGACTCCCGAATTTCCAGGCATTCCAGCCATCATCGACGGCTCCGAGGCCATCGCCTACGTCGAGACTCGGATCAGCGACGGCGCTTGCGCCTACCCGATCACGCCGTCGACGACCATGGCTGCGGTCTACCAGGTTGCAGTCGCGAACGGCACCCCCAACCTGTGGGGGACGCACCTGAAGTTCATCGAGCCGGAGTCGGAGCATTCCTCCGCCTCAGCCGCAGAAGGCTTCGCTCTCGCGGGCGGACGTGTCACGAACTTCACTGCCGGGCAGGGCCTCATCCTCATGAAGGAAGTCCTGTACGTCATTTCCGGCAAGCGTCTTCCCGCGGTCTTCCACGTCGGGGCCCGCGCGCTGACCAGCCAGAGCCTCAACATCCATGCGGGCCACGACGACGTCATGGGCGTTGCCGACTGCGGCTGGGGCATCTTCTTTGCCCGCAACTGCCAGGAAGCGGCCGATCTCACGGCCATCGCCCGCCGCGTCGCCGAGGACTCCGAGACCCCCTGGTTCGTAGCCCAGGACGGGTTCCTGACGACCCACACCATCGAAAACGTCAACCTGCCGGAAGACGAGCTCCTGAAGCGGTTCGTCGGCGACCCGCGCATCACCGTCCGCGATCTGTTCGATCCGAAGGACGCGTTGATGTCGGGCGTGGTCCAGAATCAGGACTCCTATATGAAGGGCCGTGTCGGGCAGCGCGCCTGGTACGACCAGCTGACGGACATTGCCGAGCGGGCGATGGCCGAGTGGGAGACCCTGACCGGCCGCCACTACGGCCTCATCAACGAGTACCGCACGGAAGACGCCGACTACGTCATGGTCTCGATGGGGACCATGGCCGACACCGCCCTCGCGGTCGTCGACGCGTATCGCGAGCAGGGTCGCAAGGTGGGCTGCGTCACGGTGACCAGCTTCCGACCGTTCCCGGCCACCCGCCTCGCCAGGGCTCTTGCCAGGGCCAAGGTCGTGGCGGTGGTCGAGCGCACCGACGAGCCGGCGGCGGCGGACAACCCGCTCACCCGAGAGCTCAAGTCGGCTCTGGCCGATGCCGCGATGGAAGGGGCGGCGATGCCCCGTGTCATCTCGATTTCGGGCGGCCTCGGCTCGCGTGACATCCAGCCGGGCGACCTCGGAGCGATCTTCGACCTCATGGCCGACGAAGAAGCGGTCAAGAAGACGCGCCGGGCATTCATCGGCATCCGCCACCCGCTGGCCCTGCCCAAGAACGACCTCAACATTCGCCCGAAAGGCGCGTACAGCCTGCGCGGCCATTCGGTCGGCGGCTTCGGCAGCGTTACCACCAACAAGCTCGTGGCAACGACCGTCGGCGAACTCTTCAACCTTTACGTCCAGGCCTATCCGCGCTACGGCTCGGAGAAGAAGGGCCTGCCCACCACGTACTTCCTGACGATCGCGGAAGAGCCGATCCGGCTCCACAACGAGCTCACCCAGGTCGACTTCGTGCCGCTCTTCGACACGAACTCGTTCAAGCAGGGCAACCCGCTGGTCGGTCTCGTCGACGGCGGCACGGTCTTCGTGCCGACCCCGCTGACGGATCCGGAGGAGATCTGGGCGGTCCTGCCGCCCGCGACTCGAGCGGAGATCGAGGCCCGCAACCTCCGCCTCCTGGCCCTCGACGCCGCCGCGCTCGCCAGGCAATACGCGCCTCGCGAGGATCTCGAGATCCGCATGCAGGGCGTGGCTCTCGTCGGAGTTTTCCTCAAGGTCTCGCCGTTCGCGGAGCGCGCCGGTCTCGACCGGGCCGCTCTCATGGACTCGGTCCGCGAGAACCTGGCTCGCTTCTTCGGGAAGAAGGGCGCAGCCGTCGTTGACGCCAACCTGGCCGTTATTCAGGGCGCGTACGACGGCGTGATCGACGTGACGGCCGCGGTAGCCGGAAAGTCGGCTGCCGGGTCAGCGAAGGTCGCCGCCGAGGTCGCCCGATGACCCAAACTCGAACCGTCGGCGAAGTCATGACGGCCAACCCGATCTCGATCGTGGAGACGGCCTCCCTCAAGGAGGCCGCCGGGATCCTCGACAACAAGAAGATCACCGGTCTTCCTGTCGTGGACGCGAGCGGGTTGCTGGTCGGCGTCTTGAGCCAGACCGACCTCGTTCGGGTCCGAGCGAACCAGCACCTCGCCTCCAACTGGCCCGGCCTCGCGGTCGGGCAGGTCATGACCAAGCCGGCTTTGACCATTGCCATGACGGCCACTCTCGAAGAGGCCGCCAGGGCAATGGAAGGGAGCCACGTCCACCGCCTTGTCGTAACCGACGATGCGGCCACCCCGATCGGTATCATCTCGACCAGCGACCTCGTTCGGTCCTGGTTGCGGTAGTCCGAAGACTGAGCGAGCGATGACCGAAACACTTACCAACGCCGAAATCCAGAAGCTCGGGGCAGGCCCAGGGCTCATCTCCCCGCAGCGTTTCAACGTCAAGGCGTACGTCGACGACTTCAACACGACCGTCATCGATTCGTATCGCCGCGGCGTTGCGGACGTCGAGCTTCCGTCCGATGAGAGCGTGGGCCGCAGCCTCATTGCTCCCGCCACGGCCGGAATCCGCGACTTCTCGACGCTGTCTCCGCTGATCCCGGCGCTGGACGCCGAGAAGTGCGTCGGCTGCATGGCCTGCGTCAGCGCGTGCCCCGACAGCGCGATCATGGCTACGGCTCAGCCCAAGGGCGCCCTGGCGAAGGCGATCACCGCATTCGCCGCTACCCAGAAGGATCCGGCCCAGGCCGAGAAGACCGCCAGGCAGCACTTCGTCCACACGACGAAGTACGGCGACGTGCCGGCCAAGAAGGGCATCGAAGGTGCCGACTTCGGTTTGTTCATCGACCCGATGCACTGCAAGGGTTGCGCCGAGTGCGTGGACGTATGCGTGGCCCAGGGCCACGACGCGCTGAGCATGATTGAGAAGTGCGACGCCGAAGTGGTCGGTGGCGAAGTCACGCTGGACCGCTATCGCCGGGACATCTCCTTCCTCCAGTCCCTCCCCCCGACCCCGGTCGAGTATCGCAACGAGAAGGCCCTCGCGGACCTGATGCTCGGCGACAACGCCTGGGGCTTCGTCGGTGGGGCCGGTTCGTGCTCGGGTTGCGGTGAAGGCACCGTCGTTCGAATGCTGATGGCCGCCACGCTCCAGGTCTACGGACCGGAGAGCATGGGCATCGTCGCCGAGACCGGTTGCAACAGCGTCTTTGGTAGCACTTACCCGTTCAACCCCTACACCGTTCCCTGGACCAACTCGCTGTTCGAGAACGGCCCGGCCGACGCCATGGGCATCCGGCTGCGCTGGGATCAGGCCGGCCACGCCGACCGGCGGCTGTGGGTCTTCGGTGGCGACGGCGCAATGTACGACATCGGCTTCCAGTCGTTGTCGCGCCTTGTCGCGTCGGGAATGGACGTCAAGGTCCTTGTCCTGGACACCGGCGTCTATTCGAATACAGGTGGCCAGACCTCGACTTCGTCCTTCACCTCGCAGGTCGCGAAGCTCTCCGCCTTCGGCAAGGCCGAGCACGGCAAGCAGGAGAAGCGCAAGGAACTGGGTCGTATCCTGATGGCCCACGGCGACGCGTACATCGCCCAGGTCGCTGCCAGCAACATCAACCACCTCTACAAGGCCATGATGGAAGCCAACGCCTATCCGGGCCCGGCCGTCATCATCGCCTACACGCCCTGCATGCCCGAGCACGTCATCCCGGACGATGCGGCGAATCGCCAGGCCAAGCTCGCGGTCGACTCTCGCGCGTTCCCGCTCTTCACATACGACCCGCGCCGCGGTTCACGGCTCTCCGAGCGGCTTTCGCTCCAGGGCAATCCCGCGACCAAGGAAGACTGGACAAAGAGCCCCGACGGCACGACATTCGACTTCATCAGCTTCGCCAGGACCGAGGGCCGTTTCGCCCAGCACTTCGACAAGGAGGGCAACGCCTCCGCCGAGCTGCAGCGCTCCCAGGAGGATCGTCTCCAGAACTGGCACACCCTCCAGGAGATGGCCGGCACTCGCTAATCTCGCGGGGCCATGCCCCTCAACGCCGTCACTCGGAACCGGGGCCTCGCGCGGGGCCCCCGTTCCGATTCTGGGGTCGGAGCTGTTGGCCGGCCCCGGGCGCGAATACCGGGTTACAGGGCGGCTGCCACACCTCCGGCCTCGAGCCCGGCCGTGAATGCGTCCAGGTCCGACTCGACGACTTCGGGGCGCTTTCGACCGGCCATCTCTCTAAGAGCGGCGCGCACCGATTCGCGTGTGACCCAGCCCAATCGGGCCACGAGAGCGCCGAGGGCTACAACGCTGACCAGCTTGTCATCGCCGGCCCGGGCCGCCAGTTCCGTGCAAAGGAGGTGCACCTCCGTCACGTCAGAGCGGCCGCCCCTCTCTTCGCCCAAGAGCGACGCGTTCATCACGAGCAGGCCGTGCGGCGCCACCATCGGCGCGAACTTTCGCAGTGACGGCAGGTTCATCACGACGGCCGCGTCGAACCTGTCGACGACGGGCGAGCCGATCGGGCCGTCGCCAACGATCACCGTGCACGAGGCAGTGCCGCCCCGCATCTCGGGCCCATAGGACGGGATCCAGAAGGTCTCGAGACCGTCCTTGATGGCCGCGCGGGCGAGGACCTGGCCGGCAAAGAGGAGGCCCTGGCCACCGAAGCCGGCGAATACAACGGAACGCTCCACGTCAGGGCTCCGTTCCCGCTACCGGGGCTGCCGCTCGGCCGAGGCCGGCTGGACGGGCCGCGCGATCGACGATGACGCCGAGCGGGAACGCCTCGACGACGGGGCCCTTCAGATGCTCGAGCGACTCCGCCGGCGTCATGCCCCACCCGACCGGGCAATTCGACAGCGCCTCGACGATGGCGAAACCGCCGCCGTCCATCTGGATCCGGCACGCCCGCCTGATCATGGCCTTGAGCCGGCCGATCGACGCCACGTCGGCCACCGTGCCTCGGGCGGCGTAGGTCACGCCCGGCAGTTGGGCCAGCATCTCGGTTATGCGGATCGGGTAGCCCATCAGGGCGGCGTCGCGGCCGCTCGGCGACGACGTGGTCCTCTGTCCGAGGAGCGTCGTCGGCGCCATCTGGCCGCCCGTCATGCCGTAGATGCCGTTGTTGACGAAGATCGCGGTGATGCGCTCGCCGCGGGCCGCGGCGTGGATTATCTCGGCCGTTCCGATCGCGGCGAGGTCGCCGTCGCCCTGGTAGGTCAGGACGAAGGCTTCGGGCCGGACCCGCCGGATGCCCGTGGCCACGGCCGGGGCGCGCCCGTGCGGCGCCTCGACGAAATCGACGCTGAGGTAGTCGTAGGCGAACACGGCACACCCAACAGGGGCCACGGCGATGGTATGAGCCGGCAGATCCAGTTCGGTCATGACTTCGGCCAGGAGCCGGTGAATGACGCCGTGGCCACAACCGGGGCAGTAGTGAGTGGGGCGATCCGCCAGGATGTCGGGCTTGCGATACACGAGTCGGGCAGAAGCCCCGACCTCCCCGAGCGACGGGCCGCCAGTCTCGCGAGACGAGCCGGCTGCCGCATCCGCGGGGCCCGGCCCGACCGCTCTCGAGGGCTCGAGAGTCATCGTCGGCCTCCTCGCCGGGCTCCTTCGTGGATCCTCGGCTGCGTCTCCGATGGCTCACTGCCGGCCGGAGCGTGCGATCGCGGCCGCTCGATCGACGGGTGCCGACCGGCCGATCGAGTGCGCTCGGTGCGGGCGCGCAGAGCCTTCAGCGCGCCCATGACTTCATCGGGCGTCGGCACCAGGCCGCCCATTCGGCCGTGGAATGCGACCGGGCAGCGGCCCTCGACCGCCAGTCGAACGTCCTCGACCATCTGGCCGGAGGAGAGTTCGATCGTGAGTACGCCGTGGAGTTGGCGGCTGAGTCGCGCCAGTTCGCGCTCTGGGAACGGCCACAGCGATATCGGCCGGAACAGGCCGACCTTGACGCCGCGCTCGCGCGCCCCGGTGATGGCGGAGCGAGCGACCCGCGCCGCGGTGCCGTAGGCAACGATCGCGAACTCGGCGTCGTCGAGCTGCCAGCCTTCCCAGCGGATCTCATGCCGGGCGATCTCGCGGTATTTGTGCTGGAGGGCCTGGTTCCGCTTCTCGAGGACTTCCGGATCGAGGTCGATCGATTTGACGATTCGTGGGGGACGCCCGGCCGCGCCGGTGAGAGCCCAGTCGAAGGCGTGCCGATCGGGGGTTCGGAAACGCAGCTCGACCGGCTCCATCGCCTGGCCCAGGATCCCGTCGGCCAGGAGCATTACCGGCGTGCGGTAGCGCTCGGCCAGCTCGAAGGCCGTGGCCGTGAGTTCCATGGCCTCGCCTATCGATGCGGGCGCGAGAACCGGCACGCGGTAGTCGCCGTGGCCGTGGCCCTTGGTGGCCTGGAAGTAGTCGCTCTGCGACGGACCGATGCCGCCCAGGCCGGGTCCCGCCCTCATGACGTTGACGAGCACCATCGGCGTGCCGGAGCCGGCCATGTAACTCATTGCCTCGGCCATCAAGCTGATGCCCGGGCTGGACGACGTGACCATCACGCGAGCGCCCGTCGCTGCCGCCCCGAGGGCCATGTTGATCGCCCCCAGTTCGCTCTCGGCCTGAACGAAGACGCGCCCGAGCTCGAGCATCCGGCGGGCCATCCACTCGAGCAATTCGGCCTGCGGCGTGATCGGATAGCCGAAATACGCGTCGCAGCCGGCCTGGATCGCGGCCTCGGCTATCGCCTCGTTGCCCTTCATCAGGACTCGGGACCGCCGGGCCGCGTCCAGCTCGGTCGTGGTGGGAAGCGAGCCTGGGCCGGCTTCGTGGTTGGGCGTCATCGTGACGGCTCCTCTGTCGAAGCATTTCGGGGCGCGGCCCAGACGGTGAACACGGCGTCGGGGCAGACGCGGGCGCAGAAGGCGCAACTGGTGCACCGGGCGGCGTCGATCAACTCCACGGGATGGTATCCGAGGGCGTTGACGCGGCCCCTGGCCAGGGCGAGAACGCTCTTGGGACAGGCCGCGACGCACAGTTCACAGCCCTTGCAGTGTTCCTCGGCGACGACGAGCGGGGCCCACGGCACGGGCGGCCGAAGAGCCATGGCAACTGGACTTATCGCCATTCGCTATTCGCTTTCGAGTGCGGAGCCCGTCGCGAAACAAGCCGTCGACCTCTCGATCCACGGCAGTCCCGCGCACGGGACTTGTTGCCGTCAGCCTCCCGCGGTGCCTCGTTCGGGGCAAGTGCCGAAGGACCTGCCGCGATGGGGCGGGTGGTTCCGGCGGCGCCCAAGCCACCGTCCGGCACGGCTCCCGCGACTCCGGGGCGAGCCCTGATATCGTTGCCGCGGCGACGCTCCGACGTCCGGCCTATGCAAGTTCTGTTGACGAGTGTCCACATTGGTACTTATGGCGGCGTTGCTCTCGCGCCGCTGGGACCGATCTGATGGCATACTGCATTTGGAGTAGGGCAGTCCCCAAAGGCCCCGAATCCGTCTCTGGCGGAGACCGTAATCGGAGGGCCTGCATGGACGACGAGTCGCAACGGCCGGACGCCGCGGAGACATTCACAAAGGCGCCGGCGATTGCGATCGATTCTGGCGCGACCCCCCCGACGCCCGTCCGAGCTCGCTTCCCGGGGGAACAGCCACCCGAAGGGTTGCGGGTTGGAGACCTCGGGCCCGGTACCGGGTCCGAGCCGAATATCCGCCAGGCCTTGCTGGCCGAGCCGTTCGACGACCCGATCGTGCCTGGAAGCGTGCGCTGCGTGGCCTGCGCCCATCGCTGCGTTCTCCGGCCCGGCAGGATCGGCATCTGCGGCGTCCGCCAGAACCGGGGCGGCTGGCTCTACACCCTGGTCTACGGCCAGGTCGTCGCCGCCAGGGCCGAGCCGATCGAGAAGAAGCCATTCTTCCACTTCATGCCGGGCAGCTACGCGTACTCGATCGCGACTCAGGGCTGCAACTTCCACTGCGCCTACTGCCAGAACTGGCAGATGTCGCAGGCTCACCGCGAAGGCATCGTGCCGCAGAGCCGCAACCTCACCCCCGAAGAGGTCGTGGACGAGGCGGTTGCGGCCGGGGTCCGCAGCATCGCGTATACGTACGTCGAGCCGACGGTGTTCATCGAGTTCGCCCTCGACTCGATGGCACGAGCGCGCGCCGCCGGCCTTCACAACGTCTTCGTGACGAACGGCTACGAGACGCCGGAGGCGATCGAACTCGTGGCGCCGTACCTGGACGCCGCCAACGTCGACCTCAAGGCCGCCAACGAGGCCTTCTACCACCGGGTCTGCGGGGCTCGGTGGGAGCCGGTGCGCGACTCGATCATCGAGATGCGCCGGCGCGGCGTGTGGATCGAACTGACCACCCTCATCATCCCCGGGCTGAACGACGATCCTCGCGACCTGCGCGCGATGGCCGAGTGGATCGCGACCGCAGTCGGGCCGGAGACGCCGTGGCACTTGAGCCGATTCGTGCCGGCCTACCGGCTCGGCGACGTGGAGCCGACTCCCGCGGCCAGCCTGGTGCAGGCCGCCGAGATCGGTCGTTCCGTGGGTCTGCGCCACGTATACGTCGGCAACGCGCCCGAGGTAGAAGCCTCCACCACCCAATGCGCCCGTTGCGGTGAGTTGCTGATCTCGCGCGCCGACTTCTCGGTGACGGACTGGCGCCTGCTCGAGGGCCGCTGCCCCCGCTGCAGGCATGCGCTCGCCGGCTTCGGCATGGACAGCTCGCCGGTCGTCGTCTAGAGGCGGCGTTCCGCTCGCCACTCGGCCCACCCACTTTGCAGATCGGTCCGTAGTCGGGACCTTTTGGCCGCGGCGGCAGGCCGCTCGGCAGGCGGAAACTGCAGCGCATTGGTGTGAGATAGACGGGGCTTCAGCGGCCCCGCGTGCCCGCCCGATCGGGAGGCGCGCCGAACGGAGGCTCCATCGGATGCGCGACAAAGGATTGATTGCGAGGCCGGCCACACCGACCGACCGGGTCGCGCGCGCAATCCATGTCCGCGGCGTGGTCCAGGGCGTCGGCTTTCGCCCGTTTGTCTGGCGCCTGGCGGCCGAGCTCGGGCTCGACGGCCGGGTCGTCAATCGCGCCGGCCAGGTCGAGATCGAGGTCTCCGGAACCCGACAGGCAGTCGAGGCGTTCGTCGGCCGTTTGGCCACCGACGCGCCGCCCAGGGCGCGAGTTGAAGCGGTCGAGGCCGGCGAGACCGACCGGTCGTTCGAGCCTGGAGCCGGTTTCACGATCGAGGAGAGCGAGGCGGCCGGCTCGACCGAGCGGCTATTCCCGCCGGACATCGCCACCTGCGACGACTGCCTCGCGGAGATCTTCGACCCGGCCGACAGGCGCTACCGCTATCCGTTCACCAACTGCACGAATTGCGGGCCGCGGGCGACGATCATCGACGAGCTTCCGTACGACCGGGCCCGGACGTCGATGCGCGAGTTTCCGCTCTGCCCGACGTGCGAGGCTGAATACCGAGACCCGGCCAACCGCCGCTTCCACGCCGAGCCGGTCGCGTGTCCCGACTGCGGGCCGCAACTCAGCTACCGGCGGCCGGACGACGCAGCCCCGGCGGCTTACCGGGAAGCGGCCCTGGCCGACGCGCTGGCGGACCTTCGCGCCGGGCGGATCGTCGCCGTAAAGGGGCTGGGCGGATACCACCTGGCCTGCGACGCCACGGATCCCGTCGCCGTCGCGCGGCTCAGGGATCGCAAGCATCGCTGGGCCAAGGCCTTCGCGGTGATGGTCCGCGATCTGGCCGCGGCACGCGCCGAGGCCCTGATGTCGGCCGAGGAGGAATCGCTGCTGACGTCGCCGGCACGGCCGATCGTTCTCGTGGAGCGACGCGGCGAGGTGCCGGCGGGCGGCGCCGCGCCGCTCGCGGACGGGGTCGTCAACGCGGAGCCCGGACGCGCCGCCGCCCTCAACCGCCGAGTGGGGCTATTCCTGCCGTACACGCCGCTGCACCACCTGCTGCTGGAGGGGCTGGGCCGGCCGATCGTGCTCACGAGCGGCAACCTATCGGACGAGCCGCTGGCCACCGACGACGCGGAAGCACTGGATCGACTGTCCGGGATCGCGGATTCGTTCCTCCAGCACGACCGCGAGATTCGGGCTCGCTACGACGACTCGGTCACGCGCGTCGTGGATGGGCGCGAGAGCGTCATCAGGCGGGGCCGCGGCTACGCCCCGGAGCCGCTCGATCTACCCGTTGCCACTCCGGCCACGTTGCTGGCGGTCGGCGCGGAGCTCAAGCACACGTTCGCTCTGGCCCGCGGCGGCCGGGCCCACGTGGCTCCGCACTCCGGCGATCTCGAGGATCTGCTGACGCACCGCGCGTTCGAAACGAACCTGGCTCACCTGAAGCGGCTGCTCGACCTCGAGCCGGAGTATGTAGTCCACGACCTGCACCCGGGATATCTCTCCACGCAGTACGCCGTGAGCCACTTCCCGGAGAGCCGGCGCATCCCCGTCCAGCACCACCACGCCCATGTCGCGTCAGCCGCGGCCGAGGCGGGCATTGGCGCCGCCACTCAGTTCATCGGCGTCGCGTTCGACGGCCTGGGCATGGGCGACGACGGCACGTTCTGGGGCGGCGAAGTGCTCGTGGCCACGCTGGCGACCTACCGCCGCGTCGGCCGTTTCGGGCGTGCGCCGATGCCGGGCGGGGCACTGGCGGTCAAGAAGCCGTATCGGATGGCCCTCGGATACCTGCTGGCCGCCGAGGCTTTCGAGCCCCAGGGCGCGGCCGGACCGGATCCGATCGACCCCGAGTTAACGCGGGCCTTCCTCGGCCGGCTCGATCCGCGCGAGGTCGAAGTCGTCAGGGTGCAGCTGGCGCGCAATCTCAACGCCCCAGTCGCGTCGTCGGCAGGTCGCCTGTTCGACGCGGCGGCGAGCCTTCTCGGCATCCGCGACGTCGCCGAATACGAAGCCCAGGCCGCCATCGAGCTCGAGCTGCTGGCGGACAAAGGGAGCCCCGCACCGCTGCCTTACAGCCTCGTCCGGCACGAGGGCCTGCTCGTCTACGACCCGCGGCCCACAATCCGTGCCCTCCTCGAAGGCCGCGCCGAGAACGCTGCACCGTCGTTCCTGGCCGCGCGGTTCCAGGTGACGATCGCCGCAGTCACGCACGAGCTGGTCGTCGAGATCGGCCGTGAGACCGGCCTTCGCAAGGTAGCTCTCTCCGGCGGCGTATTCCAGAACCAATGGCTTGCAACCACCCTCGTTCGGCGCCTGGCCGGAGAAGGGTTCCAGGTTTTCACCAATCAGAAGGTCCCGGCGAACGACGGCGGGATCAGCTACGGTCAGGCAGCGGTAGCTGCCGCGCGTCTGGCCTCGGCGCCGCGCGCCGCCGCGTCCTAGAGTTCAGTGGCTGCCCCACCGGGCCGCCGATAAAGGAGAAATCGAATGTGCCTCGGCATCCCGGGCAAGGTCGTCGAAATCCGCGATGACGGAGCGTTGCGCATGGCTCGCGTCGACTTCGGAGGCGTGCGCAAGGAAGCCTGCCTGGCGTACCTGCCCGAGGTCGTCATCGGCGATTACGTCATCGTCCACGTCGGCTTCGCCATCAGCCAGCTGGACGAGGAAGAGGCGCTCAAGACGCTCGAACTCCTCCGCATGATCGACGAGGAAGGCATGGCCATGGAGCTTGGCGCCATGGCCGAGGAGACGCCGGCCGATGCGGAGGCGCCGCCTGCGCTCGGGGCCACCTCATGAAGTACGTCGACGAGTACCGCGACTCGGACATCGCCCGCAAGCTGGTCGACGAGATCCACCGCATCACCACGCGGCCGTGGTCCCTGATGGAGGTTTGCGGCGGGCAGACCCACACCCTGGTCAAGCAGGGGATCGACGAGGCGCTGCCGAAGGGCGTCCGCATGATCCATGGCCCCGGCTGCCCGGTCTGCGTCACCCCGCTCGAGCAGATCGACAAGGCCCTCGCGATCGCGGCGCGGCCGGACGTCATCTTCACCAGCTACGGCGACATGCTCCGCGTCCCTGGATCGACAACTGATCTGCTGGCGCTCAAGGCGCGCGGCGCCGACGTGCGGATCGTCTACTCGCCGCTGGACGCGGTCCGAATTGCGGCGGCGAACCCTGACCGCCAGGTCGTCTTCTTCGCCATCGGCTTCGAAACGACCGCCCCGGCAAATGCGATGGCCGTCCGGCAGGCCGCCCGGCTCGGGCTCGACAACTTCTCGGTGCTGGTGAGCCACGTCCTGGTGCCGCCGGCGATGACCGCGATCCTCGACTCGCCGACGTGCCAGGTCCAGGCGTTCCTGGCGGCAGGCCACGTCTGTGCGGTCATGGGCTGGACCGAATACGAGCCGATCGCCGAGAAATATCACGTCCCCATTGTCGTGACCGGCTTCGAGCCGCTTGACCTTCTGGAGGGGATCCTGATGGCGATCCGCCAGCTCGAGGAAGGGCGCGCGGTAGTCGAGAACCAGTACGCCCGCGCCGTCAAGCGGGAAGGCAACCTGGAGGCCCAGGAGACGGTGTTCCGGGTCTTCGACGTGGGCGAGCGAACGTGGCGCGGCATCGGCACGATCCCGGACTCGGGATACCACCTGCGGCCCGAATTCAAGAAGTTCGACGCCGAGAAGCGCTTCGAAGTCGGCGACATCCACACTCAGGAGCACCCGGCCTGCATCGCCGGCCAGATCCTGCAGGGGACGAAGACACCGCTCGACTGCACGGCATACGGGGTTCTCTGCTCGCCGCAGAAGCCGCTCGGCGCGCCGATGGTCAGCGCCGAGGGAGTTTGCTCCGCCTACCATGCCGCCGGCCGCGGGCTCGCGGCCCCGACCGCCTTCCCCCTTTACGAGCTGTCGCGGCCGCTGGGCGAGGCGCCCCGATGACCGACAAGCGGACCGATGCCGCCCGGGCGGCCGACATCTTCGGTGGATTTCCGGACGACTCCGTAACGTCGCCACAGCCCGGCCCTGGCGGCGCCGCCGGGGCGCCCGATCCGGCGAATCTGGCCTGCCCGGCCCCGATCCCGGAACGGGCCCGAGTTCTGCTGGGCCATGGCTCCGGCGGGCAGCTCTCGGCGGCGCTGATGCGCGATGTCATCGGCCCGGCCCTGGCCGTCGCGGGCGGCGCGGGCCAGGGGCCGCTCAACGACGCGGCCGTGGTGGATGTCGCCGGGTCCAGGCTGGCGTTCACGACCGATTCGTTCGTCGTCAGCCCGCTGGAATTCCCGGGCGGCGACATCGGCGAACTGGCTGTCTTCGGCACCGTCAACGACCTGGCCATGATGGGCGCGCAGCCACTGGCCCTGTCGCTCGCCTACGTCATCGAGGAAGGCCTGCCGATCGACGAGTTGCGCAAGGTGACCGAGTCGGTTTCTCGCGCGGCGGCCCGAGCCGGCGTTCGAATCGTGACCGGCGACACGAAGGTCGTGGGCCGTGGCGCCGCCGACGGACTGTTCGTCAACACGGCCGGCATCGGATTGGTGGCCGAAGGGATCGCCGTGGGCGCCGATCGCGCGCTGCCGGGCGACGCAGTCATTCTCTCGGGTCCGATCGGGCTGCACGGCATCGCCATCATGAGCGTCCGCGAAGGCCTGGGCTTCGAGGCGGAGATCGCCTCGGACACGCAGCCGCTCAACGCCTTGGTGGCAGCGATCGTCGCCGCCTGCCCCGTTGTCCACGTCCTGCGCGACCCGACCCGTGGCGGTCTGGCCTCAGCCCTCAACGAGATCGCCGGCGGATCGCGGGTGGGAGTGGATCTGCGTGAGGAGACGATCCCGATTCCGGGCCCGGTGCGCGCAGCCTGTGAGATGCTCGGCCTCGATCCGCTGCACGTCGCCAACGAAGGCAAGCTCGTCGCCATCGTCCCGGCCGTGGCCGCGGAGGCCGTCCTGGCGGCCATGCGCGCGCTCCCCGAGGGAGCCCAGGCGGTCGAGATCGGGAGCGTGGTAGCCGATCATCCCGGGATGGTCACCGTTCGCACCATCGTGGGGTCGCAGCGCATCGTGGACATGCTCGTCGGGGAGCAGCTTCCTCGTATCTGCTAGTCGTTCCCGAGCGAGCCCTGCCCCCGGCACAGCCCGCGCCCGCCGATGGTCCGGCCCGCGTTCGCCTGCCCGCTGCCTCCCGTGGCTCGAGTGTCGCAGGCGGATACCTGTCGAAACCGCGGTTTCAAAGGCGTCCGTGCCGTTTGGCCCCAACTCTCGGGACCAGCGTACCTATGCGCACCTGCGCATATGTCCAAGACTGCAATTCATGGACGAGGTCTACAGGCTGCAGGTCGAAGTTCTCAAGACGATCGCCAACGTGCGCCGGCTCGAGATGATCCATCTGCTCGCCGACGGGCCTCGCGAGGTCTCGCGCCTGGCCGAAGAAATGGGCATAAGCCAGCCCAACGTTTCCCAGCACCTGGCGCTGATGCGAGCCGCGGGCGTGGTCGAGGCGGATCGCGACGGCCGCGAGGTCCGCTACCGGCTCGCCGATCCGGAGATCATCGTCGCCTGCGAAATGATGCGAGGCGTTCTCGCCCGCAGGCTGGCTCGCATCTCGGTGGCCGCGGCCCGAACGTCCGGCGAACTCGTGGCCGAGCGAACCGCGGGCGCGCCCACCGGCTCCAACCCAAACGACAGTCAACCTAGCTGAGGCTCATCGCATGGACGAAACGATCTCCATAGTTCTCTTCTCCGGGACCGACGACAAGCTCCAGGCCGCAGCCGTCCTTGCCGCCGGCGGTGCCGCGATGGGCCGTCCGGTCCGGCTCTTCCTCCAGTACTGGGGCCTTCGGGCCTTCCGCGCGGACCAGATCAACGCCGACCATGGCCTGGTTCCCGAAGCGGGCGTGGCCGGCCGCGCTGCCGTCGACGCTGCCGCCAAGGCCGGCCAGGCCAGCTGGGTCGAGACCCTTCGGGCGGCCAAGGAACTCGGCGAAGTGGACATCCAGGCCTGCTCGGCGTCGATGGACATCCTCCAGCTCAAGCAGTCCGACCTCGATCCGCTCGTCGACGGCGTCGAGGGCGTGGCCGCCTTCTACATCAACGCCGGGGAGGGCCAGATCGTCTTCATCTAGTTGAGCAGCGAAGGGGCTGTTCGGCCGATCACCGGTGGGTGACCGGCATCCGATCCTCTCGAGGGCAAGTCAGCAGCGAAAGGGCGAAACATGGATATCAAGCTCAAAGTCGACGCCAGCGGTCTCTCGTGCCCACTCCCGATTCTGAAGGCCACGCAGGGCATCAAGACCCTCCAGTCCGGTGATCTCATGGAGATAGTGGCCACGGATCCCGGCTCGGTGAAGGACATGGCCGCCTGGGCCGCCTCGACCGGCCACGCGCTCGTCGAGCAGGACGCGGCCAACGGCAAGTTCCGCTTCGTGGTCCGCCACAAGTAGTCAGCCGCGGGCGCTTGGAAGTGCCCGCCTCCACCCGAAAGGATCCCAAATGACCGCAGAGGCTGCTGCCGACAAGCCCAAGAAGCTCGTCATCATCGACTACAGCGGTGACCTCGAGAAGACCTGGGCCACCATGATCCTGGCGTCCACGGCCGGGGCGATGGAGATGGAGTGCACCGTCTTCATCACCTTCTGGGGGCTTCAGACGTTTGTGAAGGACAAGAAGCGCATCACGGGCTCCAACTGGATGCAGAAGATGATGTCCTTCATGCAGCGCCCGGGCGTCAGCCACCGCAAGCTCAGCAAGATGAACTTCATGGGCATGGGCCCGTGGATGATGTTCAAGCTGGCCAAGAAGTACAACGTCGCCAAGCCCAAGGAACTCCTCGAGATGGCCCAGGCCATGGGCGTGACGTTCCTGCCGTGCCAGATGACGATGGACATGTTCGGCATCAAGGCCGAAGACCTGGTCGAGGGCATGGGCGAGCCCGTCGGGGCGGCGACTGCTCTCCAGCTCATGACCGAGGCAGACTCGACCCTCTTCATCTAGCCACCCGAGAGCCGCCCGGAACGCGGGCGGATCTCCCAAATCGGCCAATAGATCGCTCACGACGACCCCGGACCGCCTCGCCAGGACGGCTGGGGTCGCGTGTTGTAAGCTACTTGCGCAACTACGCAATTGACGGGGCCACAACCCTGAACAGCGATCGTCGGAGGCGCGGTTTGACAGGATTTGTCGGAATCAACGGCTACTGCCCGATCCGGGACAGAGCCCTGGTGGCGTGGTCGGCGGTCTGGACCGTCGCCACTCTCGCCGCGTTCGGCCTGACTACGGCGATCATTCCAAACCCCGTCTTCGGCCGCGGCATAGCCCCGGAGCCGTTTGCCGTCGCGGTGTGGCTCCTGTCGGCGCCGTTGATCGGCGTCGTGATGGCGACCTACTTCGCCCCGCCGCCGACCGTTGCGGCGTCGCCGCTACAACCTGCGGTTCGACGCGAAGGAACTGCGTTCGGGACGATCGGCGGTGTGGCGGCATTCCTGGCGATCGGCTGCCCGACGTGCAACAAGATCGCTCTGGTCCTGCTCGGAGCCAGCGGCGCAACGAACATCTTCGGGCCGATCCAGCCCCTCATCGGCGCGGCATCGCTCGCCCTTTTGGCCGGCACGCTCATCTGGCGGCTGAGATTGCGTGCCCGCGGCGGGGCTTGCGCCGTGCCGCCTGGTCGCGCCGCCCAGTCGTAGAACCGCCGGCGACCGCCTTCGCCCCGTCCATGGAACCTGGCCGATGGCTCCACAGTCGGTCCATGTGTCTCTCCGATGCTCAATTCGTCAACTCCCGGCCGCTATCCCCGGCCGGGAGCCCAAGCCCGCAAGGGCCTTATCGGAGAACGAACATGCGCAAGATACTCGCCGCGCTCGGAGGCGCGGCATTCGGTTCCCTCTTGCTCGTAGCGACCGTGGCTGCGGCCGATCCCACTCCGAGGCCGTCGCCGGCGTCCGCCTCGGTCGGCACCGTGGCCCGGATCATCGGCCTGAGCCAGGTCCAGATCCACGACCTTCGCCAGGATGGCCTCAGCCTCGCTCAGATAGCGTCGCAGCACGGGATCGACGTCCAGAAGATAGTCGACGCCATGGTTGCCCAATGGAAAGAGCGGATCGAGGCTCGAGTGACCAACGGCGCGCTCACGGCCGCCGAAGCGGCTCAGCTCCAGGCGAAGCTAAATGCTGAAGCCCAGGCTCTGGTCAACAAGACCACTCTGGGCGGCATGCAGGGTGCGGCGGTCGGCGCCGGGCCCGGCAGCGTAGCCGGGAATGGAGCCGGCAACGGCGACAATACCCGAGCCCGCGACGGTTCGGGCACGGGCACCGGAACATGCGACGGTGCGGGGCCTCACGGTCCCGGACAGCCGTAGCCGGCGATCCAGTCAATAGGGGACGGTCGGGCCTTGCGCGGCTCGGCCGTCCCTTTATGGTGAGTCCATGAACGCTCGCATCCTCGTCGTCGACGACGAGGCCCATATCGTCGAATTCGTCCGCGGCTATTTGGAACGCGACGGGTACGAAGTCCTGACGGCCGCCGACGGCGACACCGCGCTCGAGCTCGCCAGGACGGCCCATCCGAGCCTCCTGGTCCTGGACGTCATGCTGCCCAAGCAGTCCGGCTTCGACGTCCTCCGTTCGCTTCGATCGTCCGGATCGTCTGTGCCGGTGATCATGCTGACGGCCCGCGACGACCTCGTCGACCGCGTGACCGGTCTCGAACTCGGGGCCGACGACTACGTCGTCAAGCCGTTCGAGCCGCGCGAATTGGTGTCTCGTGTCGGGGCCGTATTGCGCAGGCTCGAGCGCCCCGTAACCGGCCTGGTGTTGAGCCATTTCGACGTCGAGGTCGACTCGACCCTGCGCGAGGCTCGCCGCGGATCCGAGCTGCTGCCGCTGACGCGCACCGAGTTCGACCTCCTCGCTGTGCTAGTCGCTCAGCCCGGCCGGGTCTGGACGCGCGAACAGATCGGGGAGCAGCTCTTCGGGCAGTCCTTCGACGCCCTCGATCGAACAATCGACAGCCACGTCAAGAACCTCAGGGCGAAGCTGGGCTCCAGGCCGGACGGCGGAGCGTACGTGGAAACGGTGCGAGGCGTGGGCTACCGCGTACCCAGGGCGGGCGGCCCGGCATGAGCCTGCGTATCAAGATCGCGATCGGTTTCGCCGGGGTCGCCCTCGCAACTGCTGCCCTCATCGCGATCGTCACCCCGCCCATCGTCGGCAGGGGTTTCGCTCTGCTCGAGTCCGACACGGCCAGCCAGACGACAGCCCCCGGAGGGCCCGGCCAGGGCCGCAACGGTCCGGGTCCCCAGGCCGGCGAGCATGCCGCACAGGTGGAGCAGGACACGATCCTGACGCTGATCGCCGCCGGGCTCGCCGCGGCCCTGGCGGCTTCGCTGGTCGGGTTCGTTGCCGCGGGCTGGATGGCGCGACCGCTGGCCGAACTCGCCCGTTCGTCTCGGGCCGTAGCCTCGGGCGATCTCGGGCGCCCGTCCGGCCTGGGCGGCCGAAACGACGAGTTCGGGGAGGTGGGCCGCGCGTTCGACGCCATGAGCGCGGGCCTCGAGCGGGCCGACAAACAGCGTCGTCGCTTCATACAGGACGCCGTCCATGAGCTTCGGACGCCTCTGACGGTGATCGACGGCACGGCCGGGGCGATAGAGGAGGGCATCTTCGCCGCCGAGCCGAGGTTGCTCAGGACGATCCGCGAGCAGACTCAGATGTTGAGCCGGATCGTCGACGACCTCCGGACCATCAACCTCGCGGAAGGCGGCGAGCTCCCTCTGGAACGAGTCCGCGTGGCGGTGGAGGAAGTGGCCGATGCGACGTGCCTGGCCTTTGAGTCGAGCGCCCGGGCCGCGGGCGTCGGACTCTCCGCTCAGGTCGACCCCGGATGCGACGTCGACGCCGATCCCGGCCGGCTGGCCCAGATCCTGGCCGCGCTCATGGACAACGCCTTGCGCCACACGCCGCAGGGTGGGGAAGTGCGAATCATCGGCCGCACCGCCGGCGAAAGCGTTCGAATCACGGTCGAGGACTCGGGTGGCGGCATCCCGGCCGAGGACCTGCCCAGGGTCTTCGATCGCCTCTATCAGGCCGACCCGTCGCGCGACCGCCGGACCGGCACCAGCGGCCTCGGGTTGTCGATCGTCTGCGCCCTGGTGGAAGCGCACGGCGGACGAGTCGGAGCCGGCAACCGTGCCGGCGGTGGGGCAAGCGTCTGGTTCGAGCTGCCGTCGGCGCCGCCGACTCGGACCTGACCGGCCGAAGCGCTTGCGGTCGCCTCAACCGGCCGCGGAGCCGACCTGTTCCGGCGCGGACTCGCTATCCAGGCGTTCCCGGATGCGCCTCGCGATGGCGTCCTCGACGACCGCGTCCGGGTCCCTCAGGTCGCCCATGGTGGCCCGCACGCCCACCAGGCTGGTGTAGAGCGGCGGGCACGTCGGGCACCCGGCGAGGTGGCCTTCCACCCTGGATCTGGTGGCCTCGTCCAGTTCGCCGTCGAGGTAGGACGAGACGTGGCGGCGAGCCTGCCAGCACCGCATCGGCTGGGCCAGGCTGGCCTCGCGACGGCCGTCGGACGACGCCAGGGCGCTGACCAGCATCATGCGGCCGCGTCTGAGCCGCTGCTTGGCGGCCGGAAGGCTCACGTCCATGGACTGGGCGATCTCGACCGAGGTCCAGCCCAGGGCATCGTGGAGGACGACCGGAAGGCGATAGATGACCGGCAATCGGGCCAGGGCATCTTCCAGTTCGTCACGAAGCTCGGCCCTCTCCAGGACGATCTCGGGTTGGACGGAGTAGGCATCGTCCTGCCAGTCCGCCTCGATGGTGTCGATGTCGAGTTCATCGCGCCGCCGTCTGGAACGGTCGATGATCCGGTTGACGAGGCTCCGTCTGAGCCACGCCGGCAGCGCGGTGCCGTCTCGAAGCTGGTCTCGCCGGCGCCACGCGCCGACGATCGTCTCCTGGGCGCAGTCCTCGGCGACGTCCGGATCGGCCAGGAGCCGGGTCGCCAGACCGACCAGGCGCGGCAGCTCGGCGGCGAGTCGAGTCGCGAAGGCATCCGCTTCGGACTCGCCGATGAGAGCTGCCGGCTCGGGTACGAGGGTCATAAGCTCACTTCCGAATGGGCGCGGTGCTGAGTCGAAGGATGGCATACAGCGGGCAGAACCCGACGGCGCCTGTCACCAGCGCGATTGCGGCCACGAGAGCCGTGACGTACACGAGCGGAGCGGCAACAAGGCCGGTCACGCCGACGGCCAGGAGTGCGATTCCGAGGCCGATTCGGATGGCGCGGTCGATCGTTCCTTCGTTGGTCTGGAGCTTCATTGTCGAGTGTCTCCTTGGTCGAGGCGGGCTGTCTGCCGCCTTCACACTCCAAGGACGAGATAGAACGAGAAATGGATACAACCTCGATTCGGGGCGCTAGCGAAGGACGAAGATGCTCGTCAGCAGGATCAGCAGCACGGCCAGCGTGATCGCCGCGTAGAGCCGGTCGCGTTCGAGCGCGAAGCCAACGACCGATGCGGCCACTCTAGTCACCGGCGTCGCGAGCAGGACGATCAGCCCGAGTTGGCTTATCGCCACCGGTTCGAGTACGGCGAGTCGCGCCGGCAGGTCCGAGAAGTCGGTCGTGGCCGCAGTGGAGGCTGCGGCGCCAACCAGCGACCCCTGCCACCCGACCGCCAGCGCCGCCGCGAACCCCAGGCCGACCAGGGTGGCACTCAGACCGACGCCGACGACCAGGACGATGCTGATCACCATCCTGAAGCGCTCCGGGGTCATAGCCCGAACCCCAGGCCCCGGCCGATCGTCTCGAGACCGACGATCACCAGGACGGGCAGGAACACCATGCGGACGGAGCGGTTGGAAACTCGTTGGAGCAGGCGCGCCCCGACGAGGGCACCCGCCAGGACGCCGAGGGCGACGGGGCCGGCCACCTGGGGATCGACGTCGCCACGGCCCAGGTAGATCCCGGCCGAGGCGGCCGCGGTGACGCCGATCATGAAGTTGCTGGTGGCCGAACTGACCTTGAGCGGCAGCCTCATGGCGCCGTCCATCGCCAGCACCTTGAGAACGCCGGACCCGATCCCGAGCAGGCCCGAGACCACGCCGGCGATCCACATGAGCGCGAACCCGAGGGGAATCCGGCGCGCGGAGTAGGGGATCTCGCGACCGAGCCGGCGGTCGGGATACGAGGATGCGAGTCGCAGGCGGGCGGCCAGGGGCGAAGGGGTGTCGGCCGGCGGGAGCTCCTCATCCATGCGTGCGACCTGCATGGCCGCCGACCCAAGAAGGACCACCCCGAGGAGCACGTATAGGAACTCCGGCGCGACGACGGCCGCAAGCAGCGCGCCGCAGACGGCCCCGGTCGTGGTCGCGAGCTCCAGGAACATGCCGACGCGCATATCCGTCATGCGATCCCGCACGTAGGCAGAGGCCGCTCCGGAACTCGTGGCGATGACCGAGACGATACTGGCCCCGACGGCCAGGTGTATGTCCACGCCGAAGATGATCGTCAAAGCCGGGATCACCAGGATTCCGCCTCCCACGCCGGCGAGGGCGCCGATGAGCCCGGCCGCGACGCTGACGGCAAATATCCCCAGATCTGCCTCGGGAGTCATTCGGCGGCCACGCTCTTCATTCGCTCCTATTCAGCTACTTGCGCAAGCATGCAACTGCTGATATCTTAGCCCATGCCGGCGGGGACCGCCGGGCCAGGCGAGAGGCAGTTATGAACGATAAGGGTTCCAGAGATCCGGAGCGGTACCGGCTCCACGCCGAGGTCTGCAGGGTGCTGACCGATCCCAAACGATTGATGCTGTTGGACGTCCTGCGTGAAGGCGAGCACTCGGTCGGCGACCTCGCCGACGAGTTGGGCTGCAACCTGGCAAACGCCAGCCAGCACCTTGCCCTGCTGCGGTCCGCGGGCCTCGTGGAAACGCGGCGTTCGGGGACGACGATCCTCTACAGCCTGGCCGAGCCCGAGCTGCTCGACGCCTGCGACGTCATCCACCGGATCGTCGGCCGGCGGCTGGCCAGCCGTGCGGCGAGCGCGGCCAACATTCAATCGGTCGGGGACACCGGCCGGATCGCGAACGGAGTGAGATGACCACGTCAACGTCCACGGCGAGTGGATACACGTTCGGCACGAGCCTCGAGATGTCCGTCGCCCAGGCGCGGCCGATCGTCGAGGCTGCGCTCAAGGCTGAAGGCTTTGGCGTCCTGACCGAGATCAACGTCGCGGCCACGATGAAGGCGAGGCTGGGCGTGGACGGGCCGCCCTATCTCATCCTGGGTGCGTGCAACCCGCCGTTGGCTCATCGGGCCCTCCAGGCGGATCCGTCCACAGGCGCGCTGCTGCCATGCAACGTCGTGCTGCGCGAACAGTCCGGGCACACGATCGTCGAGGCCATGGATCCTGGGGCAGTCCTCGGAATCGTCCAGTCGAGCGAGATAGCGCGGGTCGCCGGAGAGGCTCGGGATCGGCTCGTTCGCGTGATCGCGTCTCTCAATTCGGAGTTGAAGTAATGGGCAGCTATCTCTCTCACAAGCAGACCTCGACCGGCGGCACGCATCGCGTGATCGTGTTCTCTTCGCCTACGTGCGTGTGGTGCACGCGGGCCAAGACGTACCTTCGCGGGCGCGGTGTCCCCTTCCGCGACGTCGACGTCAGCCGCGACCCGGTCGCCGCCCGAGACCTGGTCCGCCGGACGGGCCAGATGGGCGTGCCGGTGATCGAGATCGACGGCCGGCCGATCGTCGGCTTCGACCAGGCGCGAATCGACAGCGCCCTTGGCCTGCGCTCGAACTAGGAGGAACCCCGAATGTCAGAGCTGGTTCAGCCCCTCGGCGGCCGCGTCCTGGTGCGCGTGGAACCCGAAGAGAACGTGACCAAGTCGGGCCTGTACGTCCCGGATACGGCCAAGGAGAAGCCGCAGCGCGGCGTGGTCGTGGCCATCGGCGACGAGACGGACGTGATCAAGGTGGCGGTGGGCGACCGGGTCCTGTTTCCCAAGTACACGGGGGCCGAGATCCGGATCGAATCCGAGGATCACCTGATAATTGAGAGCACCGACCTGCTGGCCATCCTTCGGGATCGGCCGGCCGAGGCCGCGGCCGCCTGAGCCCTCACAGCGGAGCCACGTATGCAGTTGTTTTCTCGCCGAAGCACCCCGGAGATCGGCGTCGACGACCTCGACGACCTCCTGACGAACGGGCTGGTCCGGGTTCTCGACGTTCGCGAGGACTGGGAGTTCCGGCGCGGCCGCGTGCCCGGTGCCCTCAGCGTCCCGCTGGGGAAGCTGACCGCCCAGGCCGCCGGCCTGGCCCGCGACAAGCCGTACGCAGTCATCTGCGAGAGCGGCAGTCGCAGCCTGGCCGCGACCGACTATCTTCTGGGTCAGGGCTTTGATGGAGCCGTCTCGGTTAGGGGCGGCACCGGCGCATGGATGCGGTCGCGTCGACCGTTGGAAAGGGATTGAACGGAGTGGTAGACCAGCGGCGGCTCGACTGGGACGAGCGTCACAGAGCAGGAGACTTCGAGGGTCGCGGCCCCAACCCGACGCTCGTGGCCGCCGCGACCGATTGGGAGCCTGGCACCGCCCTGGAGCTAGCCGCCGGCGGCGGCACCAACGCCGTTTGGCTGGCCGGCGCGGGCTGGATGACAACGGCCGTCGACTGGTCGTCCGTGGGCCTGGCCAACGGCAGAGCCAAGGCCGACGAGGCCGGCGTCAGCGTCGACTGGCAAGAGCGCGACCTTCTGGCGTGGACCCCGCCGCCGCGCTCATTCGATCTCGTCGTGATCGTCTATCTGCATCTGCCGCCGGACGAGCGCGGTCCGGTATACGCCGGTGCCGCCGCTGCGGTTGCGCCCGGCGGCCGGTTGCTGATAGTCGGCCACGATCGCCTCCATGGCGCCGAAGGGCAGGGTGGCCCGGACCCGGATCGCCTGTTCACAGCCGACGAAATCGGCCGTCAGCTTCTAGCCGCCGACCCGGAACTCGTGGTCGAGCGGGCCGAGGTCGTCCGCCAGGCTGTCGCCCTCGATCGGCGCCCTATCGACGCTCTTCTCGTCATCCGCCGGCCCTAACAACCTCAAGGAGTATCAGAAAGTGGCAATCAAGTCATCGACGGCCCGCTACGACGGGACCGGTCTGCAGTTCACCGTCCGAACGGGGTCGGGCCACGAGATCGTCCTGGACGACGCGCACGGCAACGCCGGACCGCGTCCGGTCGAGATGGTCCTCGTGGGCCAGGTCGGCTGCACCGGCATGGACGTGATGTCCATCCTCCAGAAGAAGCGCCAGAACGTGACCCGCTACGAGGTGTCGGTCGAGGCCGACCAGCGTGACGGCCAGCCGGCCGTGTTCACGAGAGCCGACGTCGTCCACGTGGTCGAGGGCCCGGCCGTCGACGAGGCCGCGGTCCGGCGCGCCATCGAACTGTCCGCCACGAAGTACTGCTCCGTCGCCGCGATGCTATCCGCAGGCACCGTGGAGATCCACCACCGCTACCGAATCCTGGGACCCGATGGCGCGGCCCCGATCGAAGGCGAAGTGCTCGTGATGGGTCCTCATGCCGATCCCGATGGGTCGGAGAAGCTCCAGGCAGTGGTGGTTGCCTAGCCTGGCCGGCTACCGGCTGCCCGATCTCGGCCGCCGCGGCGAGGGCTGGTTCCTCCTGCAGCTCGTCCTTTTCGGCGCCATCGCGGCAGCCGGATCCGTCGGCCCTGTCGTCGGCGGCGCGGCCCGTGTGGCCGGCGTTGGATTGGGCGTCGTTCTCGGTTGCTGCGGAGGCGTTCTGTCATTTCGAGGCTTGTTCGACCTCCGTGAGAACCTGACACCTTTCCCCAGGCCCCTGCCGTACGCCACGCTGGTGGATTCGGGGGCTTACGGCCTCGTCCGCCATCCCATCTACGGCGGCCTGATACTCGGGGCAGTGGGGTGGAGCCTGTTCATGGCCTCGCCGCTGGCACTCCTGCTGGCGTTCGGCCTGGCCGTTTTCTTCGACCTCAAATCCCGCCGCGAGGAACGCTGGCTGGCCGAGCAGTTCGCCGGCTACGGCGAGTACCGGAGCCGCACGCGCCGCATGCTGCCCTGGATCTACTGAGCGCCGGCTCGCGACCCTGACGTCTCCGCCTCATAGGTGACCAGCCGCCCGGACCGGCCGGCGGGCCGAGTGGCCCCCGCCTTCAGGAGGCAATATGCGGAGCGCGCGGCCAGCCGTTTGGATCGTCTCGCGGCGGCGGCTATGTCGGCCGTGGTGAACGGCGACGGCAGGCCGGCAGGCAGCAGCGTGAGCAGATCGGCCGGGATGTCGACCCGGATCGTGTCGACGACCTCGAGCAGGCGCCGGTCAAGCCGCCACCACTCACGTGGATAGCGGAATCGGGCTCCGGGCGGGATGGGCCCGCGGACCTCTTCCTCGCGGATCATCAGCAGCTCGAGCCTGAAGTTGGGATGAGCCACCAGCTCCGGGAACGCCACGAGCTGGTCGAAGACGTCGATGGGCAGGCCTCGCTTGGGCGAGCGGCGCCTGTCGGTCACCACGCCGTCGGCGTCGACGCGCAGCAGCCATCTCTCGACGGCGATGGGGTGAACGAGGGCGATGCGATGGTCGGCTACCAGGCGGCGCAGCTTTCGGGCGGCCGAGGCGAAGCTGGCGGTCTGGATCTCGATCAGCTCGTCCCCACGCACGACGTCCACGACGTAGCCGCCGATCTTTTCCTCGGTCAGCCCACCCTCTCGGGCGTAGATCTCTTTGGCCGAGGCGTGGAGCGAGCCCTCTCGGTACGTGGACAGGGAGGCTGACGCTGCCACGCGCCGCGCCGCTAGCGACTCTTCTGGATCAGGGTCCGTCCGGACGACTGCCAGGCGTTCATCCCGCCATCGAGGTTCCAGACGTTCGTGTAGCCGAGATCGAGGAGCGTCTGGGCCGCTATGGCGCTTTCGGCGCCGCTCCGGCAGTAGACCAGTATCCTGGCCGACTTGTTCTGTGGCAGCTCGGCTGCTCGCCCCGCCAGCTGCTCGTACGGGATGTACAGGTCCGTGCCGGCGATCTCGCCGATGTAAGGCGTCTTCACGTTTACGAAGGTGAAGTCCTTCTTCGCCAGCATGCCTCCAAGCTGATCGGGCGTCACGTTGGTCCAGTGGCCGCCGTTGCCCTGGACAACGATGCCGATCTGGCTGGCATTGGCAGCCTGCGAGGTCGTGGCCGCCGCGGCCGGCTGCGCGCTGCCGCTCCCGCCGGAGATCGCGCCGAATACGAAATCGGCGGCGATCACGACCGCGGCCACCAGAACCAGAACCGCGACGAGCAGGGCGAGCCGGCCGGCCGCGCTGGTCGGCGGGGTAATCCTGGAGCCGGTGGCCGCCGACGCCGACCCAGGCCGGCCCGAAGGCCCGCGGCCGGCCGAGTTCCGTCGCTTCCTGGAGCTCATCTCTCAGTTCCTGTCGTGGTCGTGACCGTGGCCGCCGCAAGAACCCGAACCGGAGCAGCCGTCGTCCGAGCCCGCAGCGCGGAGGGACCGGCTGCGGAAGGCCGCAACGGCGGAAGCGACATCGGGTCCTTCGTGCACGAAGACCGGTACGCCTGCCTCGGTCAGGCGCGCTACCGCTCCGCGGCCGATGCCCTGGCATACCACCGCGTCGTAACCGTTCCCGCCGAACACCTGCGAGGCCGGCACGCACTCGCCGTGGCCGTGGGAGACGGACGGATTCTCAACCGCGACCACCTCTCCGGTCTCCGTATCGGCCACGGCGTAGAAGG
This sequence comes from uncultured Chloroflexia bacterium, assembly GCA_963789725.1. Classification (GTDB taxonomy): domain Bacteria; phylum Chloroflexota; class Limnocylindria; order Limnocylindrales; family CSP1-4; genus Fen-1039. The sequence goes on along the minus strand of CAWBLU010000003.1, from coordinate 1,190,293 downwards.
GCGCTCGTCCGAAGTGGCCGGAAAGCCTGGCGCTGGCGCCGTTGGTGTCGACGGTCGGGATGAGCAATCGCATGGGGCCTCCTGGGCTGTTGCCCCCGTCGCGGGCCGAGGGTCCTGGTCTGTGCAGTTGTGAGCTTAGCCGGGGAGCTTGGGCCATGCTCCCCGGGCCGGCTCAGCCGCGCATCTTGATGGCGAAGAGAGCCAGTGGCCTATACATGACGTGGGCGAACTTGCCGAACGGCACGAGCAGTACGAGGGCCATGGCGACGCCGACGTGCAGGAGGAACATAGGGTAACCCCAGGCCGGCGCCTGCGGCAGGTAGAGCGCCAGCTCGAGGACGAAGCCGGTCAGGCCGGCGACCCACAGCATCAGCAGGAATGTCCAGTCCGAGGTGGTCGAATGGAGGCTGGTGCGATCGCTCTTGCGCAGGCGTCGAACGATCAGGACCGTCGTACCGTAAATGAGGAGCGCCCCGGCGAGGGTTCCGAGCAGCCGCACCGGATACCAGATCGGCACCGGCGTTCCGGTCGCTTTCACCCCCAGCAGTTCCAGGCCGTAGTCCAGCATCGTGGCTCCCAGGAGGCCCAGGAAGCCCCACATCGTGGCGAAATGGATGAACCAGCGCTGCGAGTACCACGGGCGCGTCGGGGCCGACTCCCCGGACTCGGCGCCGTCGGCGCAGTCCTCGCGGAAGCGCGTCTGGGCGAGAGACTCCGTTCCGATGGCATAGACCGCGGCTCCGGCCACCTTGCCGGCCGTCGTCTTCGTCGCACTCGATTTGGGTCCGCGCAGGACACGCCTGACCATCTCGATCAGGCCGATGAGCGCGGCCACGCCCATGACGGCCATGGCCACGATGCCCATGTTGTGGACGACGTCGTTGGGGACGAACTCGAAGAAGGCTAGCGTCGTGCCGTCCACCGGCCGGTGGACCGAATACATGAACGCGGCCAGCAAGCCGACCAGGGCGACGACAAAGACCCCGGCGAAAAGCCTTGACGTTGCCAGCAGGTAGGCCAGGTGGGTTCGGTCGTAGCTCGCGACCGCGTAGCGCCGGGCGGCGGCCATGAATGAGGCCGGGTCGGCCCGAGTGGGACAGGATTCGGTGCACTCCGAGCAGCCGTAGCACGACCAGAGCTCGGGGCTCGACAGCAGCTTCTCGCGCAGGCCGAGTTGGGCGTAGCGCGACATTCGCCGCGGGAACGACGCGCCGTCAACCGAAAGCGGGCAGATTGCCGTGCAGACGCCGCAGTTGTAGCAGGCGGATATGTCGGTCGCTCCAAAACGCTGGAGCTCGGGGTAGAGGTTGTGATCGACTCGTACGGTCATGCCCGTGCCTCCGCCGGTACGGCCAGGTACCGGAAGTAACCCTCCGGCGTTGCGTCCTTGAGCTCGCGGATCCAGCCGTAGCGGCGCATGCCCATGACCCAGAACATGGCCTCGTGACTGGGCCGGCCGATCGCCTGCGCGATCTCCGGGACCGTGTGCGCCTCCTCGGCGCAGAAGTCCAGGATCCGGCTCCGCATGAACGGCTCCTCGCGGATGACTTCGCGGTCGTCGCGGTTCGTGTTCATGCGATCGCCTCCTCGAGCATGCCGTCGATCTCGGCGAGTATCTGTGCGTTCGTGTAACCGCGGAGGTCGATCGCGCCCACGGGGCAGACCGGGACGCAGCCGCCACAGCCCTTGCATGCGGTCTCGCTGATGATCGCCACTTCCCGGCCGTTGAGCGACAGCTGTTCGATGGCCCCGTATGGGCAGGCGCCGATGCACTTGTCGCACCACTCGCACACGTCGGGATCGACAGCGGCAACGAGCGGGTCCAGCTCGGCGACGCCCTTCTTGAGCACCGACGCGCTTTGGGTGACCGCGGCCAGACCGGAGGCGACGCTCTCGGCCGAGCTCTTGGGCCCCTGGCAGGTACCGGCGATCAGCACGCCATCGACCATCGTCTCGACCGGGCGAAGCTTCGGGTGGATCTCGTTGAAGAAGCCGTCGCGACCGAGCGGGAGCTTCAGGATCGAGACAAGCCCCTCGTTCTTGCGGGGGACCATTCCCGTGACCAGAACCACCAGGTCGACCGGGATCTCGAGATCCTCGCCGCCCGAAAGTAGGTCGCGGACGCTGATCACCGGCTTGCCCGATGCCTCGGTCGTGACGACCGGGGGCGCATCGTCGGGGTACTTGACGTAGATCGCGCCCTGCTCGCGCGCCTCCGTGTAGAGGAGTTCGAAGGTGCCGTAGGTGCGGATGTCGCGATAGAGGTGGTACTGCCGAAGGCTCGGATCGAGCTTGCTCACCGCGATCGAGAGATGCGCCGTGGAAGTGCAGCAGAAGCGGGAGCAGTAGTCGTTGCCGCCATGGCCGCGGCTGCCGACGCAGTAGACGTAGGCGAGGCTGCGGACTCGGCGGCCCTTGTACTCGAGGGGGCCCGTGGCCGCGTCCACCATCTCCTTGAAGTCGGGCAGCGTGACCACGGCATCATTGCCGTAGCCGAACTCGCCAGCTTCCGGGTGGTAGCTGTCGAAGCCGGTCGCGACCACGATCGAGCCGATCTCGAGCGGAATGGTCTGGAGCTTGTCGCCGGAGATCCGGACGTCCACGCGGTAGTTGCCGAACGAGCCCGACTTGGCGACGATCTCGGCCTCCGTGAAAACGTTGATCGAGGGGCGCTTCTTCACCTCGGCCACCAGGTTCGCGACCAGTTCGCGACCGTTGCGGTCGTGCGGGAAGATCGGGCCGAAGCGGCCGATCCAGCCGCCCAGCTCCGCTTCGCGCTCGATCAGGAAGACGCCGAGTCCCACGTCCGCCAGGCCGATCGCGGCGCGGAGGCCGGCGATCCCGCCGCCGATGATGAGGGCTTTTTGGGTGGTCTCGACGACGATCGGCTCGAGCGGGGCGCTCTCGCGTGTTCGCCCGATGACACCCCTCACCAGGCCGATGGCCTTAGCCGTGGCGCCCTCGTGGTCGTCGGTGTGGGTCCAGGAGCACTGCTCGCGGATGTTGGCCTGGTTGTACTCGTAGGGGTTGAGGCCGGCCCGCTTCGCCACGCCACGGAACGTCACGACGTGGAGCTTGGGTGAGCAGGAGGCGACGACGAGGCCGTCGAGGTTCTGCGCCACGATGTCGGCTTCCATCTCGGACTGGCTGGCGTCGGCGCAGGCGAAGATGGTCGTCTTTGCGACGACGACGCCGGGCTCGTTCTTGACGGCGTTGACCACGGCCTCGACGTCGACGTAGTCGCTGATGTTGCCGCCGCAGTGGCAGACGTACACGCCGATGCGGCGCGCCTTCGGATCCGGCAGGGCAGCGTCGAGAACCTTCTTCGCGTCGCCCTCGTGGGCCGGCGCGCCGCCTTCAACCACCTTCCCCGTGTCCTTCCAGCTGAACTCTGGCAGTTTGCCGCTCATGCCGACACCTTCACTGTCTGCGTCTCGCGCTCTCTTGCGGCCGCGGACACGCTCTCGAGATGGGCGGCGACCTGGGCGACCGCGGCGCCCGCGTGGAGGATGGAGTCGGTGATGTCCTTGGCGCCGGAGGCCGTGCCGGCGACGAACACGCCGGGGATGCTGGTGCGGCCCGGGTTCAGGTCCTCGTCCGGCTCCAGCACGTAGTGGTAGTCGCTCAGCTCCAGCGCCCCGTTGTCGAAGAGCATCTCGACCTCGCGGTTGGGCTGGACGCCGACGGCCAGGACGACCATGTCGTACTCGGCCTCGACGATCGCGCCGCCGTGCTCGATGTCCTCATAGCGCAGGATCAGGTTGCCGTCGGGAGTCTCGGTGATCTTCGCCACGCGCCCCTTGACGTACGTGGCGCCCATCGATTTGGCGCTCTCGTAGAACTCGTCGTAGCGCTTGCCCGGGGCTCTGATGTCCATGTAGTGGACCGTGACCTCGGCCAGCGGCAGGGCGCCCATCACGAGCTGGTTCTGCTTGATGGAGTACATGCAGCAGAAGCGCGAGCAGAGCGGATTGTCCACGGTTTCGTCTCGCGAGCCCGTGCAGAGGATGTACGCGATGCGTTCCGGAACCTTGCCGTCACCGGGCCGCAGAACCGTGTTGAACGGCCGGGTCGGCGCGAGCAGGCGATCCATCTGCGTGCCGGTGATGACGTTCTTGTACCTGCCGAACCCGTACTCGGGCTTGGCGTCGGCCGTGAACAGCTTGTAACCGGTGGCAACTACCACGGCTCCCGCCTCGATCTCCATGACCTTGTCGCGGGCTTGCAGATCGATGCAGCCGTCCACCGGGCAGACGTTCACGCACTCGTGGCAGCCGGAGCAGACGGCGCAGTCGACGCAGCGGACCGCGCCCGAGCGGGCTTCGTCCTCGGTGAGCGCCGCCTCGACCTCGCTGAAGTCGGTCGGGGCTGCCACCAGCGACGTGCCGTTCGTGTTCGCCGGGCGAGGCGTGTACTCGCTCTGGCGGGCCAGGACCGCCTTCTTGTCGACGACCGGGAGGCGCAGGTCGAACCCTTCGAGCGGGAGGCCGTTGAGCCAGCGGTCGACCATGTGGGCGGAGCGCCGGCCCTCACCGACGGCCCGCGTGATGTCGGTGGCGCCGTTGACGACATCGCCGGCGGCGAAGATGCCCGGGACCTGGGTCTCGAGCGTGCCCTCGCGGGCGACCAGCGTGCCGTTCCTGTTGCTCTCGAGCATGCCGCCGAACGCGCCGGCGTCGGCCGAGAGGCCGATTGCGGAGACGATGATGTCGGCCGGGATCACGTACTCGCTGCCGGGGATAGGCTCCGGGCGGCGCCGGCCGGACGCGTCCGGCTCGCCGAGGCGCATCTTCGTGCACCGCAGGCCGCTGACCGCGCCGCTCGCGTCGCCCGTGACTTCCGCCGGGGCGACGAGGAACGTGAAGCCCACGCCCTCCTGCTCGGCGTCGTCGGCCTCGACGTGATGGGCCGGGAGCTCGGCCCGCGTGCGCCGGTAGGCGATGGTCACGCTGGCGGCGCCGAGGCGGCGCGAGACTCGGGCGACGTCCATGGCGACGTTGCCGCCACCGACCACGACGACGCGCTTGCCGCCGAAGTCGACCTTCTCGCCGAGCTTGACCTTGCGCAGGAAGTCGGTGGCCCCGAGCACGCCGAGCCTGTCCTCGCCGGGCACGCCCAACGCAGACGAGCGTGGGGTGCCGGTGGCGACCAGGATCGCGTCGTAGCCCTCGGCCTTGAGGGCGGGCAGGTCGCGGACAGGCGAGTTGACGGCGATCTCGACTCCGAGGTCGCGAACGTTCTGGATGTCGCGTTCCACGGTCTCGACCGGGAGGCGGTAGGACGGGATGGCCAGGCGAAGGAAGCCTCCGGGCTCCGGGGCGGCCTCGAAGATCTTGACGGCGTAGCCGAGCCGCGCCAGCTGCCAGGCGGCCGTTAATCCGGTGGGCCCGCTGCCGACGATAGCGACCTTCTTGCCGTTCGCCGGGGCGACCTCGATCCCGAGCTCGTTGTCCGACGCATTGTGCTGGTCGGAGATGAAGCGCTTGATCCTTCGGATCGGGAGCGTGCCCTCGAGTGAGCCGCGGGTGCACTCGCCCTCGCAGGGCGCGTAACAGGCACGTCCGAGGGTGCCGACGAGCGGCGTCGCGTCCAGGACCAGATGGTGCGCCTTCTCGTACTCGCCGCTACGGACGAGCGAGACGTACCCGTGAGCCTCGATGCCCGCCGGACAGGCGTATGTGCAGGGCGACGAGCCCTCGCGCTCGATCACGGCCTTCTTCGGCACGGCCTGCGGGAACGCGATGTAGGCGGCGCGGCGGGCGACCAGGTCGTAGTTGAACTGGTCGGGCACGGCCACGGTGCAGGCCTTTTCGCAGAGCTGGCAGCCCGTGCAGGTTGCCTCGTCCACGAACCTGGCCTTCTGACGGATGGTTGCCCTGATCACGCCATCATCGCTACGCGTGATCTTGTCGACCTCCGTGTACGTCATCGTGGTGACGTTGGGATGGTGGATCGAGGCCGCCATCTTCGGGGTCGAAATGCAGCTCGCGCAGTCCAGCGTCGGGAAGACCTTGGACAGCAGGATCATCCGGCCGCCGACGCTCGCCTCCTTCTCGACGAGCAGGACGTTGTAGCCCATGTCGCCGAGCTTGAGGGCCGACTCCATGCCGGCGATGCCGCTGCCTACCACGAGGGCGTCGTACTTGGTCATGACTTGTCTCCAGCCGAACGCATCGCGATCAGGGCTTCTGAGAACTGGTTCATGTGCTTGGCGAAGTTCTCCGCGCAGACCGAGCAGATGGCGGCCATCTTGAGGCGCTGAGGCGACATGCCCTCGGCCTTCAGGAGCGCCTGGGCCTCGGCCATGATCCGAGACGCTCGCTTGGCGCAGTCGGGCAGCAGGGCGCACTCGTCGCCGTCCGAAGCGACGAAGACGCCTTCGAAGCCTTGCTTGATCGCATGGAGGATCCACGACGGCCGGATGCCGCTCGTGCACGGCATGCTGATGACTCTCACCCCCGGTGAGTAGTGGAGGTGGTTGCTCCCGGCCAAGTCGATGCCAGGGTCCGAGATGTTGTTGGTCGAGAAGACGAGGATTCGCGGCGCCTGGACCGGCGTCTTCTCTTCAACGGGTGCCGCGAGCGCAGTCATCAGTCAAGTGCTCCTGCGATGCTCAACGAAGTGCGGGCGAGGGGGCCGCCCACCAATTGGGTTCCGCCGGCCGACGCCGGCGCCCCTGGCTACTTGCCGCGGCGGATGAAGACGCGGTCGTAGCCGTCGTCCTCGATGACGCCGAGCAACTCATGACCGACCTTACCCGCCCAGGCGCCGATGTCGGTCTTGGTGACCGGATCGCTGGACCAGACTTCGATGACGTCGCCGACGGCGACCTTGCCCATGCCCTTCTTGGCCTCGAGGAGCGGGCCGGGGCAGGCAGCGCCGCGGGCGTCGATGATCTCGGCCGCGGTGAGGGTTCCTAGTTCTGCAACTTCCATGGGGCTCATTTGTTCGCTCCGATCCTTTGGGTCTAGTAGCTGAGGGCGTTTGTTGCTGAGGCGAGTTCGGCCACGAAGCGGGCCGCGGCTACGACCTCGGCGTTCTCGACGAGCTGAGTCGCGACGTCGATCTGGCGCGACTTGACGCACGGGCCGCATATGAGGATCTTGCCGCCGAGTTCCTTGTAGTCGTTCATGAGCTTGGAGAGGGGTGGGAAGCCTGCCGCGGCAACAGAGTCGGCGCGGCCCTTGACGGCGATCTCGACGGCATCGGCCTGCAGGCCGATAACGGCCTCGACATCCGAGGCGAGGGCCGCGACGGCCATCACGAACGGGATCGTCACGTGCTCGGGATGGTCCGGCCCATGTGTGACCATGAACACGAGCTTCTCGGCCACGACTTCTGACCTCCTGCTACTGGTGACCCAGCCTGGATGCCTTACCGGTTGACCCGGGCCGGATCGACCGGCGGCTGGTTGGAATAAGAGGCGGCCATGTCGCCCAGATGGGCAATTCGCCGGATCAGCACTTGTCGCATCAAACCGCAGGCGGCGACGATTTCCGGGTCGGCCAGCTGATACCGGACCTCGCGTCCGTCCCTCACCGCCTCGACGATGCCGACGCCGCGGAGAGCCGCCAGGTGCTGCGAGATGGCCGGCTGCGTCGAGCCGAAATGCTCCGTCAGCTTGCGGACTTCAATCGGGCCGGACTCGGCGAGGTAGTGGACGATCTCGAGGCGGCGCGGGCTGGCGAGCGTCTTGAGGAGCGAGGCCTGGAGTCCGTAGATGCCGTCCGTCGGGCGCAACATGGCTCAGTACTCCAATGGGCTGGTGCGGTTCGGCATTGATGGACTCCGCCTGGTGATCTATGCGTGTTCTATGAATAGATCACAAACATGCATGTCCCAAGATGCCGCTTGTCACGACCCAGGCGTCCTATGGCCCTAAGTGGTTCACTCATGAATTTGGCCGAATCCGACGCGCTTGCCGCGGCGTCAGCTCGCGGGCACGATGAAGCGGCGTAGACCCAGGTCGACGCAATCAAGCCGGACACATCCTGTTGAGCCGCTTCCGGCAGCGTTGCCGTGCGGCATCGCGCTCAGGTCGACCTTTCCCGCACGATGCGGCCCAGGTCGATACGCCCGACCGCGCGCAGCGCCGGCCACTGCGACACGAACCCTACGACCACTATCGCGACGGCGGTGAACAGGAAGGTGGTTGGCCGCACGTTCAGGTCGAAGTTGAAGAGATCGCTGGAGAAGGAGGCCATGAACTCGGCCGCCACTGCGTAGCCCACGACCAGACCGGTCGCCACGCCCGCCAGCGTCAACAACATGTTCTCGCCGGTGACCAGTCGGGACACCGTGGCCCGGCTCATGCCCAGCGTCCGCAGGGCGGCCAGCTCAGTGGCGCGCTCCGCCACGTTCGCGGTCATCGTGTTGAAGATGAGGGCAAAGGCCATGATCGCGCCGAGGATCAACATGACCGCGATGAAGACATAGAACAGGTTCATGTACTGCTGGGCCATGTCGTAGAGCGTCCGGTTGTCCAGCACCGCGGCGATCCCCGCCTGCGCGGTCAGGTTGTCGGCCACGGCGGCGCGGTCCGCACCGGCCGCATAACGCACCAGCGCCGAGTCGACCGAGGGATCCTCGGAGGACTGGCCGGCCAGACCGCCGACGGTTGGAATGGACGCGTACGCGAAGGTGCCGAGCGGCTCGTCCACGAACCCCACCACGGGCAGTTGCGCGGTCGCGGCGCCGTTGCCCGGATCCACCTCCACGGTGTCGCCCGGAGACACGTCCAGCGTTCCCCTGAGGGCGGCCCCGAGCAGTAACCCGTTCTCGGGAAGGGCCAGATTCGCGCCCCCCGGAGACTGGAAGCCGTGCATCGATGTCGAGGTCTCCAGACCGACCAGGGTCGTCGCGTAGCGGCGGTCTCCGTGGATGATCGTGGCGGACAGATGGAGTTGCGGCTCGACTGCCCCGACGCCTGGAAAAGATCCGATCGCCGGGACTTGCGAGGCCGCCACGGGCGTCGCGAAGTAGACGGTCGCGTCCTGGCGCTGGACCTGCAGGAACTGGCGATCGAGCAGTATCTGGACGGTGTCGATCATGCCCCACGACACCAGAACCAGGGTTGTGGCGATGGCTACCCCGGCGATCGTCGAGATCGATCGCCGGGGGCTGCGCCCGATGCCGCGGAGCGACACCAGCCATCGAATCGGGAGGCGGCGGAGGGGGGGCAGGAGGCGCTCGGCCAGGCTCGTGCCGCCGCTCCCAACGGGCACGGGTCCCCGCATGGCCTCCGCCGGGCTGGTCCGCGAGGCGCGCCGGGCCGGCAGGTACGCGGCGGCGGCCCCAGCCAGCGGTCCCATGAGGATACCGATGGCGATCGTCAGCGGACGGACGTCGACGACCGTGATTGGGACGGCGATGGCGCTCGTGTAGAGATGCGATATCGCCGCGGCCGAGAGCGCGCCGACGACCGCGCCCGGTATCGAGCCGGCGATGCCCACCAGCAGCCCGAACCCGAGGTAGTGGAGCAGGATCGTGCGCCGCGCGAAGCCGCTGGCCAGCAGGACTCCTATCTGCCCGCGCTGGCTTGCCACCATGCGGCCGAGAAGGACGGACGTCGCGAGCGCTCCGGCCAGCAGGAACATGACCGGGAACATCAGCGACATCTCGCCGAAGCCGCTCACGTCCTCCTGCAGCGCCGAGTCCGATGGCTGCCCCGCGCGGGTCTGCGTGAACGAGGCGCCGCCGGCCAGGGCCAGCGACGTCAGCTTGTCGAGCGTTCCGGAGGGGGCGTCCGGCGCCAGCCTGAAGAGCGCCTCACGGTGAACCTGCGACGTGGGCATGGCCTCGACCAGCGCCTCTGGACCGAACACGACCCCCCACTGATCCGGCGGAGTCAATTCGTCCTGGCGGCTCCGGGCGGGCCAGAGATACTCGGGCGAGGCCACGACGCCGACGACCCGGACTGTCCGCCAGCCCGAGCCGGCCATGATCTCAATGCTGTCGCCGGGCTCGAGGCTCCGGGCGCTGGCCAGATGCTGCTCGACCAGGACTTCGTCCGATGACCCGGCCTGGATGTTCCGGCCTCTGAGCACCATCACTCGATCGACCGCCGGGTTGCCGTCGGAGGGGAGTCCGACTACCCGCCCGAGCTGGGCTCTGCCGGCGGTACGAATCAGCCCGTCGCCGACGGAGCGAGTCGCGGTGGCCACGACTCCGTCGAGCCCGCCCCCATCGGACGCTATCTGATCGATCGGACCGCCGCTGACCGTCAGATCGGCGAAAGCCAGGTTGTCGTAGAGACTCTGGTACGAGGCCTTCAGGTTCTGGAAGGCGTCGTAGCTCGCCCCGAACAGAGCGACGCCCAGCAGGACCGTGGCCCAAACGGCAATGAACTGGGCCCGTCGAGCCCGCAGGTCTCGTAGCAGGGACCGGCGCAGCATGGTCACCAGGCCACCTCCTCGGGCTTGAGAGGCTGGGCCTGTGCGGTGTCGTCGACGAGCGAGCCGGAACCTATGTGGAGGACGCGGTCGGCCATGCGGGCGATGGCCGAGTTGTGCGTGACCAGCAGAACCGTTCGGTTGGCGTCCCGACTGGTCCGGCGCAGGACCGAGAGGACCTGCCGGCCCGTGGCCAGGTCGAGTGAGCCGGTCGGCTCGTCGCAGAGCATGATCGTCGGGTTCTTCACCAGGGCCCGAGCGATGGCCACCCGTTGCTGCTCGCCGCCCGACATGGCCGCTGGGAAGTGGTTGATCCTGTCCTCCAGGCCTACCGAGCGCAGGGCGGCCACGGACGCCTCGGCTTTGCGGCCGACCAATTCGGCAACCAGGGCGACATTCTCGAACGCGGTGAGTGTCGGCACGAGGTTGAAGAACTGGAAGACGAATCCGACGTTGGAGCGGCGGTATTCGGTCAGTGCTCCGTCGTCGAGCGTGGTGATATCGCGGCCGGCGACTATCACACGGCCGGCGCTCGGCGGTTCGATCCCGCCAATCAGGTTCATCAGGGTCGTCTTGCCCGAGCCGCTTGGTCCCAGGACGACAACGAACTGGCCGGCGGGGATCTCGAGATCGATGCCGCGGAGGGCGGCAACCGCCACCTCACCGCTCCCGTAGGTCTTCTCCAGGTGCTCGACCCGGATGGCGACGCCTCCGACGCCCGGCAAGCCAACGGACTCTTCTCCTGCGACCTTGACGACAACTCTGCCTTCGCTCATGTCTCCTCCCCAGTCTCGTCTGTGCAGGCTTGCGCCGACTCCGAGGCCGACCGTGCGGCCGGCTCCAACAAGGCGGTGAAAGGCCATTGGCTTGAATGGCGACCACGGCTGCCCGAGCAACAATGGTCATGCCAACAGCCCGAAGGACTGCGCCAGCCGGGCGATCGTGTCGGCGTCGGCGGCAGTCACGGACGAGGCGGCCAGGACGGCGGCCAGATCCTTTTCGCGCCGCCCGAGGACATTGGTCCGCAGCTCGCGACCGGCCTCGGTCAGGCTCACGCGAACAATTCGGGCGTCGCGGTCCTTCCTGTCGGTTTGCACGAGCCCACGCCGCTTGAGCCGAGATACCAACCGGCTTGTCGGCGAAGCATGGGCGCCTATCCGGGCGGCGATCTCGCCGACGGCCGAGCCCTCGTGGCGTTCGCCAACGACAAACAGGACTCGCCACTGCATGAGCGTCAGATCGGCATCGGCACCGGCGATCGCCCGGCCGGTTATGGCAACCGAGCCGACGACGATGCGTTCGAGCTGATCTATGAGCTCATTCGCCATGGCCTCAGTATAGATCATATACATTCCATATGGAATATATCTTTGAATGGCCGGGAGCGGCCCGGGCGGGCAGTTCCATGGAGTGCGCCGGCATACAATCCGGGAATGAGCTCCTCCGAACTATCCGTCACAGGGCGGGTCTTCCAGCGGGTAACGGGCCGGGAGTTGCCGGTCGCCGTCCGGGCCGAGAGCTGCACCATCTGGGACCGAGATGGACGGGCATACCTCGATGCCGCGGGCGGGGCGATCGTCGTCAACGTCGGCCACGGCCGGCGGTCCGTCGTGGACGCAATGGCCCGCCAGGCCGGTGCCTTCACCTACGTCCACGGCACCTCCTTTACGAGCGAGCCGCTCGAGTCGTACGCGCGGGCAGTCGGCCGCCTTCTCCCAGTCGATGACCCGGCTATCTACCCGGTCAGCGGTGGCTCCGAGGCGATCGAGAGCTGCCTCAAGCTGGTCCGCTCCTACCACCTGGCCCGCCGCGAACCCGATCGGACGGTCGTGATCGCCCGGTGGGGGAGCTACCACGGCAATTCCATGGGCGCTCTGGATCTCTCCGGCCGAGAGCCGTTGCGCCGGCCCTACGAGCCGTGGCTCGGCCGCTTCGAGCATGTCAGCGCCGCCTATCCGTACCGTGCCGGCGAAGCCGCCGCCCATGCCCTCGGCGACGTGGACTTGCTGATCGCGGAACTGGAACGGGCTATCGCCGCGGCGGGGCAGGGGAGAGTTGCCGCGTTCGTCGCCGAGCCAATCGTCGGCGCAACCCTCGGCGCCGTGTCCCCGCCGGACGGCTACTGGCCGGCGATGGCCGAGGTCTGCCGGCGCCACGGCATCCTGCTCGTCGCCGACGAGGTCATGACCGGCTTCGGGCGGACGGGCCGCTGGTTCGGCATGGACCACTGGGGTGTCCGCCCGGACGTGATGGCCGCGGCCAAGGGGGCCGCCGGAGGCTACTTCCCGTTCGGGCTGGCCGTCGCCAGCGGTCCCGTCTACGAGGCGATCACGACGGGCGGTGGCTTCGTCCACGGCTTCACTTACAGCCACTCCCCGGTTGGCGCCGCCGCGGCCGCGGAAGTGTTACGGATCCTCGAGGCTGAGAACCTCGTCGAGGCCAGCGCCGTCAAGGGCGAGCGGCTGAAGGCATTGCTCGAGGCGCGGATCGGGAGCCACCCGAACGTCGGTGAGATCCGCGGCCGTGGCTTGATGGTGGGCCTGGAGCTTGTGGCCGACCGAGCCACCCGGCGTCCGTTCCCGCGATCGGCCCGATTGATCGAGGCCGTCATGACCCGGGCTCGGGACGCGGGCATGCTGCTGTATCACGGCACCGGCAACGCCGACGGCACAAACGGAGACACGATCCTCATTGGGCCACCATTCGTGATCACGGACGCGGAGCTGGTCAGCTGTGCCGATATCGTGGGCGAAGCCGTCGAGAAGGCCTGCGCCGGGGTCGCCATCGGGCCGGTCTGAGGCCCGGGCCCTGCTATTTCGCAGGACGTGGGCCGGTCGGAATCGTGAAAGACCGCCCGGGGAGATGCCGGGCGGTCTTCGATTGATGGAGCGTGGCCCCGCCGAGCGCTAACCGGCCGCGGGCGCGGGCGGCCCGGCCAGTCGACCGGATCGGCCGCCAGGGCCGGGCTCGGGCGGCGCTCCCGGTTCGGGCGTGTCGCACTCGTAGTCGGTTGCGACATGGCTGAACCCCAGGCGGCGCGTAACACCGGAAAGCTGCGACGGCGCCCACCATGCGGCTTTGCCGAGAAGGCGCATGGTGGCCGGGACCAGCAAGGCCCGGATGATCGTGGCGTCAAGCAGGACCGCGATGGCCATGCCGATGCCGAGGCTCTTGATGATGATCATGTCGGCCAGGCCGAAGGCGGCGAAGACCGTGACCATGATCAGGGCGGCTCCGGTGATGACGCGGCCGGTCCTGGCCAGGCCCTCGGCGACTGCCTGGCGAGTGTCGCCCGTCTTTCGGTACGACTCCTGGATCCTGGAGAGGAGCAGGACCTCGTAGTCCATCGACAGGCCGAAGATGACCGCGAACATGAGGATCGGGATGGTTGCGACGGTGTAGCCGGGCGATGTGAAGCCGAGCAGCCCGCTGAGGTTGCCGTCCTGGAAGATCCAGACCAGGGCACCGAAGCTCGCCGTCAGCGACAACAGGGTCATGACCACCGCCTTGACGGGAAGCACCACGGACCCGAACTGGATCATCAGCATCAGGGCCATGGCGACCATGATGAAGATGATGGCGACCGGCATCTCCGAGTTCTGGGCATTCAAGAAGTCGAGCGCGGAGGCGTCGACGCCGCCAACGGCGACGGAGAGGCCGGCGCCTGGCGTGAGGCCCCGGATCGTTTCCACAAGAGCCTGACCGGCCTGTGTGCTCGTGAGCGGGCTTATCACCTGGAGATGTACGGTCGAGCCGCGGACGGCCGACGCGAGCATCGCGTTCAAGGCGGCGGGACGTGCGGAGGCGGGCGCGGACAGGGCCGACGCCACCATTGCCTGCGCCAGCGGCCTGCCGCTGGCGTCGCTCAGGGAGAAGGGGCCGTCGACCCGACTGACGCCGGCGATGCCGGCCAGCCGCGCCGAGTAACCGGCCAGGGCGGCGACGTTGTCGTTCGACATCGGATCGCCGGATACAGTCACCAGGACGTCGATGGGACTGGTTTCGCCGGCCGGGAACTGTGTCTCGATCGTGTCCCAGGCGGTTCGGGCCTCGATGCCGGCCGGAAGCACGTTCGCCCCCGGCACACCCTGGCTGGCGCCCAGGAACGGCAGGCCGAGGGCCAGCAACAGGACGAGAATGGGTGCCAGGACGGCGACGGGTCGAGCCATGACGGCTGCCGCCAGCCTCTCCCACCGGCCCGGCTTCGCGACCGGATCGGAGGTCACGGTGGCGGGGGCGGCCGGGGTCGAAACCGAAGTCGCCGCCTCCGGGGCCGCCGTCGCCGTGCCGGTAGATCGCCTGAAGGGGTTCCGGATGCGAAGCCGCTCGACCCGCGGCCCCAGAATTGAGAGTGCCGCCGGCAGGAAGGTCAGGGCGTAGGCGACCGAGCAGAGGGCTATCAGGGCGCCGCCGATGCCCATCGAACTGAGTGTGGGAGCGCGGAAGAGGAGCAGGCCGGAGAGCCCGATTGCGACGGCCGAGCCGGAGAAGGCAACGGCCTTGCCGCTCGTGGCCATCGTCCGTTCGACGGCCTCCTCGACGGTAGCTCCGCAGGCCAGTTCCTCCCGGAAGCGGCTGACCATGAAGAGCGAGTAGTCGATCGCCAGGGCCAGTCCGAGCATCGTCACCACGCTGGTGACGAAGACGCTCATCGTGATTTGCTGGGCCAGGACCCAGACGATGGCAAGCGTGGTCGGGATCGTCAGGCCGGCCACGAAGAGCGGCAGCCCGGCCGCGACCAGCGACCCGAAGACGAGCAGCAAGATCACGAGGGCGATCGGCAGTGAGATGGTCTCGGCCCGGGCCAGATCGCGTTCAGACTGAGCCGACATGGCCGCGTTCAAGGCGGCGCTGCCGGTGAGCTGGACGGTGAGGCCCGTGGGCGGGGCGATCTCGGACCGGAGGCTGTCGACGGCGTTGATGGTCTCATCCTGCGTCAGGTTGAGAATGAGGAGTACCCAGGTGGCGTCACCGGCCGTGCTGATGAAGCGCGAGCTGCCGGTCTGCGAGTATCCGACTATCGCCCCGACTCGCGAGTCGGACCGCAGCCCGGCCAGCGCGGTCGCGACCTCGGCCTGGAAGGCCTGCGTGCGCGCGTCTGTTCGGCCGGGAGCCTGGAACAGAACGACCAGCGTGCTGCCGCCCTGGCCGAAGTCGTCGGCAAGCCGCGTCGCAACCTGCTGGGATTCCGCGCTCGGGTCGTACCAGCCACCGGTCGAGAGAACCGACGAAGCCCTTCCGGCGAACCCGAATGACAGGCCGGCGACAAGGATTGCGAGTGTCGCGACCCACCGGCGTCGCCGGTATACGAATTTCCCCCAACGCCCAAACATGACCGTCCCTTTCGTGAGCAAGTCGGCACCTCGGGACGAAAGCCCCGATGAGTACCCTATCCGCGCTGGACGGTCGGCCGACCCTGAGCCAGCATTCCCGGGTGGCTGGAGCCCTTCTGCCGGGATCCGGAGAGGCGCTTTGCCACTCGGCCCAGGCGCAGGCTCGGAGCGGTTCGCGGCCGCTCACTACCCTTGTGCTGACCCATAAAGAATAGGGATTCCCTATTCCCGTTGTCAACTACCCGTCCCGTAGAACGCTTCTGCATTTCTGGACGGAGGGGGTAAGATTGAGTGAATAGCGGTTCGTTTTGAGGTAAACATGCCACGTGTAACGGTTGCCCACGAGCAGGCAGTGCGGCAGCGCATCATCGACGCCGCGATCGACGTTTTCGGCGAGATGGGCTATCAGCGGGCGACGGTGCAGGACGTGGTCCGGGCCAGCGGCCTGTCCGTCGGCGCCGTCTACACGTACTTCAAGAACAAGGAGCAGCTCTTCCTCGTCTCCTGCGCCTGCGAAGTCGACCGCCAGAAGGCGGATCTCCGGCTCCGCGTGGCCGAGTTGGGCCCGGTCACGGATCGCCTGCGCGCAGCCACCGACTTCGCCGTGGACTCGGCCGTACTCGGCGTCAACGAGCGAAGCGTTCGGGCGCACGCCTGGATGGTTGCCGATGAGTCGCCCGAGCTTCGCCAGGTCCTGCGCGATCGCCGGACCGAGATGGTCGCTTTCTCGCGGTTCGTGCTGCAGGAAGCGCTCGTCCGGGGCGAGTTGCCGGCCTGGATCGACGCGGACGCCATCGCCTCGGCCTTCGTGACGCTCATCGACGGCTTTGTCGTCCGGGCCCTTGAGGCCGGCTCGCTCTCCGTCGAGGAGGCACGGCGCGAAGCCTATGCCCTGCTCGAACTGCTCGTCGGCGCGCCTGCGGCGATGCCGGACACGGTCGCCGACCTTCGCAGGCGGGCCGCGGAGAAGCCCGCCTGACCCTCCGGACGGCACTAGCGGATGGCAATTGAGGCGCGGCTGGGCAGCCGGTCCGGGTGGCCTGTCTACGCCTTCCGGGCCAGTAAGGATCGCCCATGTTGGTGATGGCAGAGGCGTGTGCAACCCCTAGGGTTCGGACATGGTCGCAGCGAACCCTGATGAGTTCGTGCCCGGGGACCCTTCACGCGCCCGTGGAGCGCCCCAGGCGGCATCTGCTTTCGCGTCCGCTCTCGCCCAGCTCGCGGCCATTCCCCTCGCCCTGACCGCCGCCGTACTGGCGATCGAACACGGGTTCGAGTTGGGCAGCGGCTTTCTGATCGCGGCTCTTGCCGTCGGCTTCGTTCTGGCTGCGGTGATGCTCATCGTCGGGCTGCGCGACCTGCGAGCCGAGAAGGCCCGGACGAGGGAAGCGGTCGAGCGCGCGGTCGCGGCCGAAGCCAATCAGCGAACCCGGGCCGGCGAGCTGGCGCGCGTTCTGAAGGCTTCGGAGAGCCTGGTCCTGACCGGCGAAGGCAAGGTGGACTACCTGGGTGTCCTGGAGGCGATCACGCCGGGTGACGCCACGTCATTCCTCGTCCTCCCCGGCCCCGAGGGCACCGAGGGCCTGGTCGTCGCAGCACACGGGCCGCTCGCGGCAGTCGTCGTCGGGGTCCGCCGGCCGTTGCCTCTCCCGGGGGGCGGCCTCGATCCCAACCGCGGCCCGATCGCCTCATACAGCGCAACCGGGCACCACGTCGGCGTAGCGGTACCGCGAGAGCATATGGCCGGCGCCGACACCGAGATCGAAGCGGGTCTGAGGATCACGCTCATAGGTCACGACGGCGCGAGCCTGGGCTGGCTGCACATGGTCGACCACACCTCCGAAAGAGTCCTCGAGCCCAGCTTCGTCAGCATGGCCCAGCTGGTCGCCCACCAGATCGGTGTAGCTCTGGAGAACAACGCCCTCGTGGCCCGCGTTCGCACCCAGCTCGTCGAGGTCCAGCGGGTCCAGCAGCGGCTCGTCCAGGCCTCCAAGCTCAGCGCCGTCGGCGAGCTGGCCGCAGCCGTCGCTCACGAGGTCAACAACCCGCTGACCGGAATCCTGGGCTTCTCGGAGCTTCTCATGGATGAGCTGCCGGAGGGGGATCCGCGCCACGAGGAGGCTTTGGTGATCCGAAACGAGGCGGTTCGAGCCCGGTCGATCGTCAAGTCCATGCTCGAGTTCGCCAGGCCGCGCCAGCCGCAGCGGATTCCGGCCAACCTCAACGACGTGGCTCGCTCGACGCTGGAGCTCATCCATTTCCGGGCCTCCCAAGCTGCCGTGCGGATCGTCGCCGACTTCGCCGATCTGCCCCGTCTGGAAGTCGATCCCGACGCTTTCAGGCAGGTTCTGCTGAGCCTCTACAGCAACGCCATCGATGCCATGCCCAGCGGGGGCATTCTTCGCGTCGCCACGGTCGACCAGCCCGACCGGGTCGGTGTCGTGGTGGCGGATGAGGGCGTGGGCATGGACGACGAGACACGCCGCCGCATCTTCACTCCGTTCTTCACCCCTCGGACTGGCACGGGCGGGCACGAACTCGGCTTGTCGGTCAGCCTTCAGATCGTCGAAGGCCACGGGGGCACGATCGAGGTGGAGAGCAGGCCGGGCAGCGGCTCGACCTTCACGGTGTGGCTGCCCAGATCGGTCTTCGAAGGCGCCGCGGCCGAGTCTGAAGATCAGGCGGTCGACCCCGCCGCTCTGATCGGTCCCACCGGTGTCGCGGCCGGATTGCCCGACGGTGCCACAGGGTCCCCGGAACGACCCGGCGGTCCAGGTCCGGGCGCTGCCGCTGATGGTCGCCCGTCCGTCGGGAGCGTCGCGGCATGACCTGGGATCTGCGCCCCTCCAGGACCGGTCATGGGCGTCCGCGGGTCCTCTGCGTTGATGACGAGCCGGTGATCCTCCAGATTCTTCGCCGGCTGCTCGAGGTCCAGGGCTTCGAGGCAATCACCTGCAACGATCCGCTGGCAGCCGCTTCGACCTTCGCCGGGGCAGCCTTCGATGTCGTCATCACCGACATCCACATGCCCGGCCTGGACGGCCTGACCCTGATGCGCTCGTTGCGCGAGATGCAGCCGGAGATCCCGGTGGTCGTGGTCACCGGCCACGGCACCGTCGATACGGCGATCCAGGCCCTGCGCGAGGGCGCCTCGGGGATGCTGGTCAAACCGTTCACCGGCGAGGAATTGCTGGCCGAGATTCGGCGCGCCCTGTCCGCGTCCCAGATGCGCTACGAAGCGCTGCAGTACAGGTACATGAGCCCGGTCCTGGACTCGATCGCGCTGACCCTCTCGACCGCGATCGAGGCTCGCAACCTGGAGACCGGCGAGCACTGCCGGCAGCTGGGCGTCCTATCCGAGCGCATGGCCGCGGTGCTGGGCCTCGACGAGCGCCAGCAGATGACCATCAGGATCGGTGGATACCTCCACGACATCGGCAAGATCGGGATAGCCGACGCCATCCTCCTCAAGCCGGGCAAGCTGACAGACGCCGAGACGGTCGAGATGCGCCGCCACAGCGAGATTGGAGCCGCGATCCTCGAGGTCCATGAGGAGATGGCCGACATCGCCCGGACAGTCCGCCACCACCACGAGCGATGGGACGGGCGCGGCTATCCGGACGCCCTGGTCGGAACCGCCATCCCACTCGGGGGCCGGATCATCGCCGTGGCCGATGCCTTCAACGCTATGACGAGCGACCGCATCTATCGACCCGCCATGCCGCACGAGCGAGCCTGGGCGGAACTTCGGGCCCATTGCGGCACCCAGTTCGACCCCGAAATCGTGGCCGTTTTCGAGCAGGTGGTCGACGAGGACGGCCGCTTGCGGCCTCTCAGCCCGAACCTGGAGCGAACGCTGAGCGACGGGGCTCAGGTCCCGCTCTCAGCCACCGAGGCCCTCCACGCCCGGCTCGCCGTCCTGCCGGTTCTCGAACCGCTCGCGGTAACGACAAGAAGTGCCGCGGAGGAGTGCCCGGTTGCGCCCGGCGGCGGGGACTGCGCCATCTTCGAATCGGGCGAAGGCTGTGAGATCGTCGTCGCGGCCGATGGCTCGGTTCCGCCCAACCGGTCGCGCCACGTAGCGTGACGGGTGGCGCCGCGGGATCCGGCGCACCGCGGCCCCGGCCGCCGGCAGACCGAGCCGCCCTTCAGCGGCGCCGGCCGTTCCAACCGCGCGAGACGATGTAGACGCCGAGCAACACGATCAGGAGCGGCCCTACGAGCCGATCGGTCGGGAAGTCCACGTAGGTCGCGGCCACGTCGCTGCCGCCCCAGAGTGCCAGCAGCAGGCCGACGCCGAGGGCCCAGCCCAGGCGGTGACTTCGCGCCGATCGGAGGAGGGCGACGGCCATCACGCCGATGCCCAGGAAGAGCGGTCCCCAGCCGGAGCCATCGATGGCGTTGGCGCTGTGGAGCAGATCCGAAAGCGCAATCGCCACCACGAATACGCCGGCGTAGAGTGCCAGGTCGCTGCGGTCGCGTATGCCGATGACCAGCAGCGCCACTCCAAGCGCCAGGAAGAAGGCCGAGCCGACGAACTGGGCCTGGTTGAACAGCTGGCCGGCGGCGAGCAGGAGACCCAGGACGATCAGGAAGATGCCGACAACCGGTATGCCGGGCCGGCTACCAGGCCAGTTGCCCTCGAAATTCCAGCTGTCGACTCGGACGGCCTTTGGCGGGTCTTGTCTGCTCATGGCTGGAGAGTAGCAGGGCCGGGCGGTTGAGGGGAGGCCGATGGTTCGCTACGGCCACGACCGTCGGCCCGGGGGCTCGGCCGCCGTGCCGAACTACTTGTCCAGAACAGCCTCGACGCTGATCTGGACGTTGCCCTGAATTGCCCGCGAGATCGGGCAGCCGTCTTTGGTCCCCAGGGCAATGGCCCGGAATCGGTCCTCATCGAGCCCGGGCACCCGACCACGAACCTTGAGAGTGCTCGACACGACGGTCCATTTCCCGTCCACCTTGTCGAAGGCGACCTCGGATGTGACGTCGAGGCTATCGGGTGGGGATCCGGCCTTCGTCAAGTCGCTCGAGAACGCCATCGAGAAGCAGCTCGCATGAGCGGCGGCGAGCAGTTCTTCCGGGCTCGTTCGGCCGTCGGCGGCTTCCGTACGCGAAGCCCAGGTCACCGGCAATGCCGAGAAGGCCCTGCTGGTGCCGGCGTCCAGCAAGCCGCTGCCGGACGCGAGATCGCCTTTCCAGCTGACTGCCGCCCTTCTGACTGTAGCCATGTCTTCGGATCTCCTGCTCGGATTGAATGCATACCGATGGTCTCACGAGCCCCGCCGAGGGCGTCGGGATCCGTGGCCCGAGCCCGGGACGCGGAACGATCAGTGGTACCCGCGGGGCTTCTCGGCCCAGCGGCTGCCATCGATCGAATCAGAGTCGAGGTTGAGCTCGACCGTTCCCTCGGTCACTTCTCTCACGCCCGCGAGAGGCACGTAGAGCCGCGATCGTCCGAAGCCGCGAGAGACGGCGATGTAGTCGCCCTCGAGCCCGGCCACATGGCCGACGCTCAGGCCGCCGGCGTCCAGGACCAACCACCCGGTCCCGATTTCCGCGGCGCCAAAGACTCTCCTCGAGCGTGAACCGGCGTAGTCGACCGACGAGTTCGCGTTCTCGGATCCGCGATGGAGTAAGTCGTGGGCCATGTGCAACTCCGGCCACTCGCCTCGTGATAGGCGAAGGCGGAGCCAAGTCTAGCCATTCTCGAAGGTCGCGAGCGTTGCGGACTCGGCCGGACCGTTAACTCAACGTGCCCGCTCCCGGGGCGACGGCCGGCGTTGGCGCCTATCTCGCGGTCGCGGTCGGACGCTCCATTCGGACTTCGGACGCGATCGCCTTGAAGAGGGGACGATTCGCCGACCCGCCGGGCGCCCCAGCTGAGTCGGCCCCGCCGAAAGCCAGGTAGGCATTGAGGGCATCGCCGAACGCCGTCACGAACCCCGGCGCCTCCAGGGGATCGAAGCCGGCCTCCCAGTGAAGGCCGAGGATTCGCACCCGCCTCGCCGAACGGTCGATGCGCGGCTCGATCCGGCCGACCAGCCGATCGCCGAAGAGAATCGGCAGGACGTAGTAGCCCCAGCGGCGCTTTGCGGCGGGCGTGTAAACCTCCCAGCGATAGTCGAACCCGTAGAGCGGCTCGAGGATCCCGCGATCCCACATCAACGGGTCCAGTGGTGCCAGGAAGCTGCAGCCGGGTGGGGCCTCAACGGGCTTGACCGCGCCGTCGCTCGGGGGCGCCAGTTCTCGCTCGGCCTGGGCCAGGAGCGGCAGTTCGTCGCCGACGACAAAGCGTTCTCCACGCAGCCCCTCGACGCCGACGGCGACCAGCTCGCCACGATCGATGAGTTCGCGGCGCATCTCCGCCCGCATTGCGGCCGAACCGGTGCCCGGCCACAGTTCGCCGCTGCCGCCGGCGCCAAGAAGGCCGTGGCCGCGATATCGGGACAGCAGCTTGTGGCGGGTCTGCTCCCGCTCGGGAATCCTCTCCGCGAGCAGGTCCGGCGGGAACAGCCGCTCGGTCAGGTCGTAGTAGCGGCGGTTGCCTTCGCGCCGGGCCAGGCCGAGCCGGCCCGAGACGGACAGCGCTTCCAGCACGGCCCTGGCGGCGCTGGTTGGTCCCCAGAACCACTCGATGGCGGCTTCGCGCTCGAAGTCAGTCGAGCACTTCGGGCCCTCGGCCGCGATCAGAGTCAGGATCTTCTCGGCGAGGGCAGACTGCTCGCCCACGGTCCGTCCGGCCTGGCCGTTGGCGCCGTCCTGCCAGGTTATGCGGTAGTACGGCAATTCGCGTGTGGGCAGGAGATTGAGAGCCTTGTTGTAGGCCTCGAAGAGCAAGCGCCGGCCGTAGAGCAGCTCGTCGGTGAGTTCGCGGCGGTAGCCGGCGACCCGGGCCTGCAGCACCAGATCGTGGTTGCGGCCGGCCACGTCAAGCGGATCGAACTGGAGCGAGCCGAGCCGATCCACCACGGCCAGGACACTCTCCGGAGTGGGGGGTAGTGCCCGCGGCGGCGCGAGGAGGTGACGGAGGGCCAGAAACCGGCGCGCAACCGCGCCGCTGATTTGGTACGGCATGCCGTGATTGTCGCGGTAGCCGCGTCAGGACGCGGCAGGTATCAACATGTGACCACGGAATCTCCACCGGAGGCCGACCCGGCTCCGGCAGCGCCGGGGCTACCGTGCCGGTTGCGACTCCGGCTCAATACCAGCCGTGGGACTTCCAGAAGTTGTACGCCCCGCAGGCCGAACCGTACCGATCCGTGACGTACCAGATGCCCCATTTGACCTGCGTCAGCGGGCTGTAGCGCCAGTTCGAGCCAAAGGCCGCCATCTTTGATCCTGGGTATGCCTGAGGAATGCCGTAGGCCCCGGAGTAGGGGTTCTCAGCTCGCGGGTTCCACTTGGACTCCGCCGTCCAGACGGCGTTGATGCAGTCGTAGCCCCTCGCTCCGAGGCGATTCTTGGCGTAGATGCGGGCATTCCAGACGGTGTCCCGGGGAGTCGGCACCGGCGTAGGCCTGGCGGTGGGCACCGGCGTGGGCGTCGCGGGCACCGGCGTGAATGTCGGGACGTAGGCATTCTCGGTCGTGGCCGGGAACCAGGTCGGGTCGTCGAAGAAGCGTGTCGGGGAGGCTACGGCCACAGACACGGCCGACGCGTCCGGCGACCCGGAAGCCGATGCGGCTGGATCGGCCAGCGCGTTCGGCACGACCAGGATGGCGGCATCGACGGCCACGATCATGACCGCTATCGCAATCAGACCCGCAAGAGGGGAGAATTGCTTCAAATGGTTCCTCTGGTGTCGCCCGTGCCCGGCCGGCGTGCCTCATCCCAATCTTCGGGGCCTGGTTTTGTCTCGCCGGGAGCGGTGAACTGCTGGGAGGGTGTCCCTGCGCGCTCCTCGACGAAAGGCCACAAGGCCGTGACGGCGGGGCCCGCATCTCCGGGATTCGAGGGCTGGAAAGGCATCATGCGCAGACGCGCTGCCAGCCACCGGAAGGCGGGCAGAGAATAGCATGCCCGCGCTGCCCGGAGGACCTGCCAGTCTGCCGCCGGACGCGGTTTGACGCGACCTGGTGTAATCCCGATAATATAACTCGGAATTAGCATTACCTCTCGCGGCGGTCCGGCGTCCCCCCTCCGCAGGACCGCCGCCCCGTCTCCAAGGAGCGTCATGGCGACCAGCCCCGAGATCGTCTCCAGTGAATACAAGTTCGGTTTCCACGACGACGTGGAGTACCTCGAGGAGACCAAACACGGTCTGACTCGCCAGACGGTCGAAGAGATCAGCCGCATCAAGGGCGAGCCGGCGTGGATGCTCGACTTCCGCCTTCGTGCGTACGAACACTTCCTGTCGCGGCCGATGCCGCAATGGGGCGGCGACCTCAACCAGATCGACCTTGACAAGATCGTCTACTACCGCAAGGCCTCGCAGGGTGAAGAGAAGTCCTGGGACGACGTCCCGGACAAGATCAAGAAGACGTTCGAGCGCCTGGGGATCCCGGAAGCGGAGCGCAAGTTCCTGGCCGGCGTCGGCGCTCAGTACGACTCGGAGGTCGTCTACCACAGCGTCCGAGAGGAGCTGTCGAAGCTCGGCGTGGTCTTCATGGGCACGGACCAGGGGCTCAGGGAGTATCCGGAGCTCTTCAAGAAGTACTTCGCCACGGTCGTCCCGCCCGAGGACAACAAGTTCGCCGCCCTCAACAGCGCCGTCTGGTCCGGCGGCTCGTTCGTCTATGTGCCGAAGGGCGTCGAGGTTCCGCTTCCGCTGCAGGCCTACTTCCGCATCAACGCCGAGAACACCGGCCAGTTCGAGCGTACGTTGATCATCGTCGACGAGGGGGCCAAGGTCCACTACATCGAAGGCTGCACGGCGCCCATCTACACTACGGACGCCCTCCACGCGGCCGTGGTGGAAGTTATCGCGCTGCCCGGCTCCAAGGTCCGCTACACCACCATCCAGAACTGGTCCAACGACGTCTACAACCTCGTGACCAAGCGGGCTCACGCTCACGCGAACTCCACCGTCGAGTGGATCGACGCCAACACCGGCTCCAAGCTGACCATGAAGTACCCGAGCATCTGGCTCCGCGGCGAAGGCGCGACGGCCGAGGTCATCTCGGTGGCGGTGGCCGGCAGGGACCAGCACCAGGACACGGGCGCCAAGGCGATCCATCTCGCCCCCAACACCCGCAGCCGGATCATCAGCAAGTCCATCTCCAAGGATGGCGGCCGGACCACGTACCGCGGCCAGCTGAAGGTCGTGCCGGGCGCGACGGGCGTAGTCGCCAGCGTCCGCTGCGACGCCTTGTTGCTGGACGAGGGCAGCCGCTCGGACACCTATCCGTACATCGACATCCAGGAAGACGACACGACGATGACGCACGAGGCCACCGTCGGCAAGATCAGCCAGGACCAGGTCTTCTACCTGATGAGTCGCGGGCTGACCGAGAACGAAGCGACCAACCTGGTCGTCCAGGGTTTCCTCGAGGTCTTCACCAAGGAACTGCCGATGGAGTACGCGATAGAGTTCAACCGGCTCGTGAAGCTCGAGATGGAGGGTTCGCTCGGATGACGGCTCAGCCCGCAGCGGTGGCTGCCGCGTCCAAGCCCGCGCCTGCTCGCCAGGCGCCTTCCGATCTGACCATTTCGTTCATGGACGAGTCGTCCGTCCACGCCGTGGCCGCCGCCGGCGATCCAGACTGGCTCGTGGCCGATCGGCTGGCCGGACTGGCCGCTTTCGACGCCCTGCCGGTCGAGACGAACCGGCTGTACACCACGTACATCGACCTGCGGAACGCCAAACTCGCGTCCGCCCGGCCATACGCCGCTCCCGCGTCGGTCGACGCCGGCGCCGCCGCCCCGAAGCTGCTGCCAGAGGGAGCGGCCGCCTACGTGGAGATCAGGGAGAATCGCGTCACCGCGCTTGTTCTCTCAGACGATGCCCGCGCGGCGGGCGTCATCGTCGAAACTCTCGCCGCCGCGGGCGCCCGAGATCCTGAACTGCTGCGAAGCCTCCTCGAGGGCGGCTGTGCCCTGCCCGAAAACGACAAGCTCGCCCAGATGACGCGGGCCCTGTGGTCGAGCGGCCTGCTGCTGCGAGTCCCCGACGGCGCGCGGCTCGAGCGGCCGATATTCATACGCTGGATCGTCGGCGCCCCGGACACCGCCCTTCTCACCAGGACGGTCATCTCGGTCGGCGAGGATGCCGAGGTCTCGGTCGTCGAGGAGCAGGCGTCGGCCCAGGACTCCCACCCGGCCGCCGCCGGCTCGCCGGCTCCCGCCACGGGCGCCCAGGCTTTCTTCGCCGGCACAACCGAGGTCCAAATCGGTGCGGGGTCGACGCTGTCGTTCGCCGGTCTCCAGGACCTGTCGCTTGGCCAGATCGCCTTCCAGCATCGTTCGGCCGTGCTCGGCAAGGGCGCGACGGTTCGCTGGGCGCTGGCCCAGCTCGGTTGCCGGGTCGTCCGCAGCCGGATCGACAATCGCCTCGAAGGCAACGGCTCGTCGGTCGAGCAGGCCGAGATCGTCTTCGGTTCGGCCGACCAGGTCTTCGACCTCACCTCATACACGCGCCACGTCGGCCGGGACACGACCGGGAACCTGCTCTCGAAGGGCGCTCTGGCCGATCGCTCGCGCGCCTACATGAAGGGCCTGGCCACGATCGAACACACGGCCCACGGCACGGACAGCTATCTCGGAGAGTTCGGGATGCTGCTGTCCAGGCAGGCGCGGTCGGTGGCCATCCCGAGCCTCGAGATCGATCAGCCGGATTGCCGCCGCGTCGCCCACGCCAGTTCCGTCGGTCCGATCGACGAGACCCAGGTCTTCTACCTGGAGAGCCGCGGCCTGGATGCCGAGGCGGCTCGCCGGGCCATCGTCCTGGGCTACCTGGAACCGGTCGTCGCGCGCGTGCCGCTGGAGTCGGCGCGGGAGACGCTGCGCGGACTCCTCGAGGCCAAGTGGGACGCAAGAACGGTCACACCGCCGGCAGCCGCCGCGGCGGCCGTAGCCTAGGTTGGCGATGACGGAGGTTGCCGAAGGCTTGCGCCAGATCGACCTCTGTGCCGCCGCCGACGTTCCACCCGGCACGATGAAGCTGTGCGAGGTCGAGGACGAAATGGTCCTTGTGGCCAACCTGGGCGGCCAGTTCCACGCCAGCCAGGGCATATGCTCGCACGAATACTTCGAGCTCGATCGGGGCGTCTTGACCGGCGATTCGATCATCTGCACTCTTCACCTCTCGCGCTTCTCGCTGCTCGACGGCGAGGTCTTCGACCCGCCCGCGGAGATGCCGCTCGCGGTCTACCCGGTCGTGGTCGAGGATGGCCGAGTGCTGGTCGAGGTGCCGGAAGGCCCGCTCGAGGTCAACCGCTAGGCCTAGCGGGGCAGGATTCGCCCCAGACCGAGCCGGCCAGCGCGCTCGAGAATCGCCGCGGCGAATACCACGTCCGCCAGCCCGACACCGAGGTGTGAGACGAGGATGCGGCCTCCGCCTGGATGCCGGCTCCCGGGCACCGCCGCATCTCCCCGAAGCAGTTCGCCGATCGTGGCGTCAGGATCCGGGTAGCCGGCGAAGACCAGGCCGGAGCGCGCGGCCAGGAATTGGTCGCGATCGTCCACCGCGAAGAGCGACCGGCGGGCCAGGTCGGCGGGAGCCTGCATGTCGTAATCGACCGCGATGAAAAGCGTCTCAGAGCCCAGCCAGGCGGCATCGAGGGCCTGGCGATCGGGCCCGAAAGAGACCACCGACACGACGACGTCGGCTTCCTCGACCGCCTCCCTGACATCGGAGGCCACATCCGCTGAGGCGATGCCGGCGATCGCTGCCGCCTCGCCGGCCAGCGCCGCGGCCCGGCCCCAGTCCACGTCCGTCAGCCTGATCCGGCAGCCCGGGAGAAGGTGCCCGAGAACGGGCAGATGGCTCCGAGCCTGTGCGCCCGCACCGAGGACGGCGACGCGCGCCGCCTTGCCGCCCGGGCCCGAACCACCCGCCATGAACCGGCGGATGGCGGTTCCGCTTATCGCGGCGGTTCGCTGGGCGGTGATCGCGGCTGCGTCCATCACCGCGAGCGGCTCGCCCGTCACCGGGTCGTTGAGCAGGACGAGGGCGTGATAGGCAGGCAGGCCGCGAGCCGTGTTGGCCGGGAACCCGGCGATCCATTTGGCGCCGACGAGGTCGGTTGAACCGTCCGGGGCATCGCCCCGCAGCAGCGCCGGCATGGCGTGCGCGAGCGACCCCGGCTGGCGTGGATGAACCCCGATCTTCGGCGGCAACTCGGCCCCTCCGCCCAGGGCGAGCATGGTTCGTTCGGCCAGAACGAGCCGCTCTGCGAGAGGCGGCATCGCGGCGGCGACATCGGCGCCGGAAAGGTATCGGAGCGTCTTCATCGTCTCGTCCTGTCGGCTCGCGACGGCCTCGGTCATCGGATAGGGTCGACATGCGCTACGGCCGGAGCGCACGCCCGGAGTCTAGCGGTACGATGGTGCGCGGGACGGAGTGTCGGCGATTCGGCCAACCGGGGCGGGCACAGATGAGGAGAAGGGTTGCAGAAGGTTCGCGGCCTGATCGCGGGGACCCTCGTGGGCGTGCCGCTGGGGGCGATCCTCTACTTCTCTCTTCACGCCACGATCGAGATCGCGGCGCTGGCCGGATCGGCGGTCGGCCTGTCGATCTTCGCCGTCGTGGCAACGGGCACCGATGCCCGGGGCCGGGCGGCGGACGCGGCCTGGCAAGACGCGGCCCCGGACCTGCCACCTGCTTCGGACCGGATCGCCATGGAGCGAAGCCAGGCCACGATGCCCGGCCCGGAGAAGGGGAGACGGGCCGGTCCCAAGGCCAAGGAAGACCGTCACGGCGCGCAGCCGGAAGACGCAACCACTTCGGGAGTGCAACCTACATGAGCCCATCCGTAGATCGAGCCAGCCTGGAAGCCAGGCTTCTGGCCGAGGGCCTGATGGCCTCCGCCTGGTCGAACCTCCCCGGCGAGCGATACGAACAGCACGTCCATGAGTACGACAAGGTCGTCGTCGTCGTGGAGGGCTCCATCACGTTCGGATTGACGGGCTATGGTGTCGGCTTCGTTCTCGGCCCCGGTGAGCGACTCGACCTGCCGGCCAACGTTAGCCATGACGCCGTCGTCGGTGCAAAGGGCGTCACCTGCCTGGAAGCCCATCTCAAGGCGGGATCCTGCGGCCAGAAAGCCCGGGGTCGGGGCTACCGCTGGTAGCGGCCGCAACCCGGGCGGTCCGGGCGAGCTCGATGACCGGGACGCCGCCGGACCGGCTGGCGGATCGTCCGGGCCCCGCCTGTGGATTCCGCGGGGATCGGCTAGGCTGAAAGTGCGAGGCGCGCTGGACCGTCTCATTCGTTGGCCGAGGACACAAGACTAGATGGGCGCACTCGAACGGATCGACGAGACCGACGCTCGAATCCTGGAGCTCCTGCAGCGTGACGGGCGTGAGTCGTACGCGGAGGTCGGGCAGGCGGTCGGCATGAGCGGACCCTCCGCCCATGAGCGGGTCAAGAAGCTGGAGGCTCGCGGCGTCATCCGCGGCTATTCGGCCCTGGTGGACCCGACCCTACTGGGCTACGGCGTGCTGGCCTTCATCTTCATCAAGCAGGTTCCGGGAACCATCGCCACGGACATGACCGGCGACTTCATCGGCATTGACGAGATCGAGGAATGCCACCACCTCGCCGGCGAGGCCGACTACCTGCTCAAGGTTCGGGCGACCGACACGCGGCACCTGGAGCGAGTTCTCCACCTCATCCAGCAGGTCGGGCACGTGTTCACGACCGAAACCCAGGTCGTGTTTTCCAGCGCCTTCGAACGGCGCCCGATCCGTATGGCGCGTGAGGCCGAGCCTCTCCAGGGTTCGTCCACCTCGTGAGCGCGCCCGACGACCCGGGTTCGGCAGCGGCCGCCGCGCGGGCCCGGGCGGAAGAGGCCAGCAGGACGGGAAATACCGTGCCCGAGCCTCGGGTGACGACCATGTTCGACTCCATCGCCCCCGTCTACGACAGGATGAACACGCTCATGACCGCGGGCATGGATGGCCGGTGGCGCCGCGCCGCCGTCCGGGCTGCCCGGCTGTCACGCGGCGGGACGGCCCTGGACGTTGCCTGCGGCACGGGCAAGCTGACGGCCGCGCTGGCCGGGGCAGTCGGCCCGGAAGGCCGGGTCGTCGGCGTGGATCTGTCGCCGGCCATGCTCGACGAAGCTCGACGGGCCTTCGGGGAAATGCCCGGCGTCGAGTTCGTGCTCGGCAACGCCCTGGCCCTGCCGGTGGCCGACGGATCGTTCGATGCCGCCACGATCGCCTTCGGCCTGCGCAACCTGGCCAGCTTCGAAGACGGTTTCCGTGAGATGGCCCGAGCTGTGCGGAGTGGGGGACGGGTCGTCTGTCTGGAGCTGTCGGTGCCCCGGCCGAGGTTTCTGGGCCGGGTCTACATCGGCCTCTTCCGGTTCACGGCCCCGTTCATCGGGGCGCTCTTCCGCCGGCGTGCGGCCTACGCGTATCTGCCCAGCTCCCTGAACGGATTTCCGGCCCCCGAGGAGATAGCCGCCACGATGCGGCTCGTGGGCCTGGTGGACGTGAAGTTCAAGCGACTTGCCCTCGGCTCGGTCGCTCTACACGCGGGCACCGTGGCCTAGCCGTTCTCCGTACGGCGGCCGTGCCGCGTGCTCCGGTCTGCTTCAGCCGGCGTCGTCGGCGGGCGTCTCCCTGTTGAGGCGCGCCCGTTCGGCCTCGATGCGCTCGGCCTCCGCGGCCGCTCGCGCCTCCCGGATCTGGCCGTCGACATAGGCGCCGTGCAGGTTGAGCAGCTTCACGATGGTGGCTTCGTCGAGGTCGATGCCGTCGGCCGCGAGCTCCTTGGCGAGCAGACCCGCTTCGAGAAGATCGACCGGGCCGCCGGGAGTCTCGAGCGACTCGAATGGATGATCGGCCAGGAAGAACCAGGTCAGCAGACCGCCGATGACCAGACCGACAAGTGCGAAGAAGAAGTAGTACGGCATTGCGGGCCCTTCCCGTGGGGCGGTTAAGTCGAGGGTCTCAGAGGACCCGGCAATTGCCGCCGGCTCGGTGCCGGCCGGCAGTCCGGCGTCCCGGCCAGTATACGGACAGCGGCACATGCGCGAGGCGAACCGCGCGGGCCGGTACACTGTCCGACCATGATCGACTTCACGCCCAATCCGGTTGCCCTGGCATTCGGCCCCCTCGAGGTCCGCTGGTACGGGGTGGGCTACGTCGCCGCCATCCTCGCGGCGACGTGGCTCCTATTCCGGGAGGCCCGCAAGCGCGGCGAGCGGACCGACTTCATCATCGACAGCCTCATTGTGGTCGCAATCGCCGCGCTGATAGGCGGGCGCGCTTACCACGTGATCGACCAGTGGTCGACCGGCCTCGACTACGAGCATCATCTGGCCCAGATATTTCTGCCGCCCTACAGCGGGTTGGGCATCTACGGTGGCGTTCTCACGGGCATGCTGGCCATCCTGTGGCTGGCCCGCCATCACCACGTCTCGTTCTGGCGGTGGGGCGACATGATCGTCCCGGCCGTGCTGCTCGCCCAGGCGGTCGGCCGTTGGGGCAACTTCATGAACCAGGAGTTGTACGGCCCGCCGACGAATCTGCCGTGGGGGATCGCCATCGAGTGCCAGTATCGAGTTCCGCAGTACGCCTGCCCGGCCCAGGGCGGCACCACCCCGGTGGACGCCCACTTCATCCCGCTCTTCTTCTACGAGTCGATGCTGAGCCTTCTCGGCGTCTTCGTTCTCATCTTCCTGTGGCGACGGTTCACGGCTCGCGGACGCCTGCTGATAGTCGGCGACGTCGGCCTGCTCTACTTCGTCTGGTACGGCATCGAACGAAGCGTCCTCGAGACATTCCGCAGCGGCTGGAACTGGACGATCTTCGGGCTCGCGACCGCGCAGCTGATCGGTCTGGGCGCCGCCGCCGCCGCGATCGTGGCCATCCTCTTCCGGCATTGGTGGGTCCGCCACCACCCCGACGGCCAGCTCGAGAGCACGCCCGAGACGGATCAACCGGCCGAGCCGGCGCCCGCCACCTGAGCCTTGCCGGCTCCCTCTCCACGACCGAATGCCCCGGCGTTGCGTCGGGGCCTTCGTCGAGCGGGGGCTTCAGAGAAGGGTCAGCGGCTGGTGCCGGCCGGCGTCTTCTGACTGAGGACCGTGCGCGCCTTGGCCGGATCGTCGGTCGCAAACGCGATCGTGTTGCGATCGGCGCCGCCTCCCATCGGGAATGCGGCTCCGATGTTGATCTTGGCGTCGGCGAGAGCGCGACATGCCCGGGCGAAAGTGCCGGGGGTATCCGTGACCGTGAGGGGTACGACCTCGATCTCGTGGAACTTGTAGCCGGCCCCGATCAGGACCCGCCGCGTCGCGGCTTCGTCGTTGGTGGTGAAGACGGCGTGGCCCTTCAGGCCGCTGCCGATGCCCGCTCCGCCGGTGATGTTGATGCCGCGCTCGGCGATCGCCTCGGTCACGTCGGCCACGCTGCCGGCGCGGTTGTCCAGTTCGATCAGGAAAGCGATCATGGCACGCCTCCAATGCGGGTCGGCCCGCCGTTGGGCGCTTCAGCGGCCCCGAGCGAGTCGAGAGCCTCCGAATCGTATCCCCGCCGCCTACCACCCCAATGAGGGCCACTCAAATCGGTCGTGTCTCGTTCGCGGCCGTCCCCGGGCGGGCCGACGCGGAGGCCCGGGTTTGCGCGACTGCCGCTCGGGTCCCTACAATTCCTTCACCCCCGAATACGTCGCAACTCTAGACAGAAATGTCCTTCCGCCGGACCTGAGCGGCATCGGTCCCGGGACAACCTGCGGCACGGCGATTGCCAGGGATAGCTAGGAGAGAATGGTGACATCGATCGGCGCCAGGGTAGAAGGGCAACCGCAGGGTCTGGCTACGGGGCACCCAGCCGTTCGCTGGGTGAACGAGATTGCGGCTCTGACGACACCCGACGCCGTGTACTGGTGCGACGGTTCGGATGCGGAGAACGAGCGCCTGTGCCGGCAGCTCGTGCATGCCGGAACGTACACGCGCCTGAACCCCGATCTGCGGCCCAACAGCTTCCTGGCTCGCTCGGATCCCTCCGACGTCGCCCGAGTCGAGGACCGGACCTTCATCTGCTCGCAGAAGGAGGAAGATGCCGGTCCGACGAACAACTGGCGCGACCCGGCCGAGATGCGGACAACGCTCACCGAGCTCTTCAAGGGCTCGATGCGCGGCCGCACGATGTACGTCATCCCGTTTTCCATGGGACCGGTCGGATCCCCGATCGGACGCCTCGGCATCGAGATCACGGACTCGCCCTACGTCGTAACGAACATGCGGATCATGACCCGCATGGGCGAGGCGGCCCTGGCCGAGATCGTGAAGACGGGCGACTTCATCCCGGCCGTTCATTCAGTCGGGGCGCCGCTCGCTCCCGGCCAGAAGGACGTTCCCTGGCCCTGCGACGCGGCCACCAAGTACATCGTCCATTACCCGGAGACCCACGAGATCTGGTCCTACGGTTCCGGTTACGGCGGCAACGCCCTCCTCGGCAAGAAGTGCCTGGCGCTTCGAATCGCCTCCGCCATCGCTCGCGACGAGGGCTGGCTGGCCGAGCACATGCTGATAATCAAGGTCACGGCGCCGGACGGCAGGGTCAAGCACATGGCCGGCGCCTTCCCGTCGGCCTGCGGCAAGACCAACCTGGCCATGCTCGAGCCCACGATTCCAGGCTGGAAGGTCGAGACTCTGGGCGACGACATCTGCTGGATGAAGTTCGGGGCCGACGCCAGGCTCTACGCGATCAACCCAGAGGCCGGCTTCTTCGGCGTCGCTCCCGGCACGAGCATGTCGACGAACGCCAACGCGATCCGGACGCTGTACGCCAACTGCATCTACACCAACTGCGCCCTGACCGACGACGGTGACGTGTGGTGGGAGGGCCTCACCAAGGAGCCGCCCGCCCATGTCATCGACTGGACCGGCAAGGATTGGGCGCCCGGCGCGGAGAAGCCGGCGGCTCACCCGAATGCCCGCTTCACCGCCCCGGCGAGCCAGGATCCGGCCATCGCCCCCAACTGGGAGGACCCGGCCGGTGTCCCGATCGACGCGATCATGTTTGGCGGCCGCAGGGCCTCGACCGTGCCGCTCGTGCGTGAGGGCTTCGACTGGGACCACGGTGTCTTCCTGGGCTCGATCATGAGCTCGGAGATGACGGCCGCCGCATTCGGCACGATCGGCAAGCTGCGCTTCGATCCTATGGCCATGCTCCCGTTCTGCGGCTACAACATGGCCGACTACTGGGGCCACTGGCTCGAGATCGGGCAGAAGGCGGGCGCGAAGCTGCCGCGCATCTATCTGGTCAACTGGTTCCGTAAAGATGCGGACGGCCGCTTCATATGGCCGGGTTTCGGCGAGAACAGCCGGGTCGTCGAATGGATCTTCGGTCGTTGCTCCGGGGAGGATGACGCCGTGTCGACGCCGATCGGGTTCCTCCCGGCGCCGGGTGCCATCGACACGACCGGCTTGGACATGACGACGGACGACATCGCCCCTCTGTTCGCCGTCGACCCGGCGGCCTGGGCGGCCGAAGCGGCCGCGATCGAGGAGCATTACGCCAGGTTCGGATCGAAATTGCCGGCGGCACTCGCCGCCCGGCTGGACCAGTTGAAGACGGCATTCGCCTCCGCCTGATTCAGGAGCGGCACAGGGGCCAGCTGCCTTGTCTCGCCGGTCGTAGCGCCTAGCGGATTGGGTAGGTCACCGGCTCCACCGCCACGCCGCTCCGGCTAACATCGGCCGTAATGGCCGGGGCGCAGCGATCTCGTGCCCCGGCGAAGCGATCGGAATCGCGCCGGCTCCCTCGGCCGGCGTCCCGCAACAGAGGGAGATCCAGATGCCAGTCTGTCGTCGCAAGGTAACGGTCATCGGTGCAGGCAACGTCGGCGCAACGGCCTCCCAGCGGATCGCCGAGGCGGGCGTGGCAGACGTCTACCTGATCGACGTGGTCGAGGGTCTGCCTCAGGGCAAGGCTCTGGACCTGGCCGAGTCCGCCCCGCTCCAGCACCACGACCAGGTGATCTACGGCACCAACGACTACGCGGACACTACTGAGTCGGACGTCATCGTCGTGACTGCCGGCCTGGCCCGCCAGCCCGGCATGTCCAGGGACGACCTTCTGCTGAAGAACGCGGGCATCATTCGGAGCGTGGTCGCCCAGGCCGTCCACTACTCGCCGGACGCGATTATCGTCATGGTCACGAATCCGCTCGACGCCATGGTCCACGTCGCCCTCGAGACGAGCGGCTTTCCGCGCGAACGAGTCATAGGCATGGCCGGCGTCCTCGACAGCGGTCGCTTCAGGACGTTCATCGCCCAGGACCTGGGCGTCTCCTCGTCCGATGTCTCGGCCTTCGTGCTGGGCGGGCACGGCGACACGATGGTCCCGCTACCGCGGCTCTCGACCGTCGCCGGAATTCCGCTGACGGAGTTGATGAAGCCCGAACGGATCGACGCCCTGGTCCAGCGCACACGCAATGGAGGAGCCGAGGTCGTCGCCCTGCTCAAGTCCGGTAGCGCCTTTTACGCCCCCGCGTCATCGGTCCTGCACATGGTCGACTCGATCCTCAACGATCGAAAGCGCGTCCTGCCGTGCGCAGTCCTGCTCCGCGGCGAGTACGGCATCGACGGTCTCGTCGTGGGCGTGCCTATCGTCCTCGGGGCAGCGGGCGTGGAGCGCATCATCGAAGTCGCACTGACCGCCGACGAGCAGGCCGCCCTTCAGCAGTCGGCCGGCTCGGTTCGGGGCCTGGTCGAGACGATGAAGAACGCCCCGAGCTGATCAGTCCAGGCGATCGGGCGGGACGCGTGGTGAGGGCCGCCGCCCCGCCGACCACGCGATAGGAAAGCCCCGGCGGTCCCGTCCTGCCGGGGCTTCCCTGGCCCAATCGAGCTTGTCGGCGCCGGTCCCGGCCCCCCGGGACTCCGGGACCAGCGCCTTTCGCCCGACCGATCCCCCTCGGTGGCGGTTGTCACCGCACATCGGGCGAACTCCCCCTATGTGGACACGGCAAGGTCCCGAAGCCTCCTCGGGCTCTCATCCGATGTGCGTATAAAGCCACGTATTTGTCGCTCGACAGAGCATCAATACGACACTCCGGCTGTCGGCCAGCCGACACTTCACCGACCCGACCGACCCGGAGGAGCCGCGGCCGGTACACTCGCCGGGTGCTAGCGACCATCCGTCTGGACTTCGACCCCACAACGACCATCTTCGGCCTGTCGCTCAGGCTGGAGACTCTGGCCCTGGCCGGTGCCGTGCTGGTCTTGCTGTTGCTGGCGGCGATCGGGGCTGGGAGAAAGGGAGCGGGTGCGATCGCGGCCGACTCCGAGGCGCGGGCCGCTCTCCCCAAGCTCCGGCGCGACGATCTGATTCTCATTGCCTTCGGGGCGGTGCCTGGCGCGGTCGTAGGCGGGCGGTTGGACTACGTCCTGCTCCACCTCGATTACTACCGGGCCAACACCTCGGCCATCGCCGACCCGGCCCAGGGCGGCTACGGCCTGACACTGGCGATCGTCCTTGGGACGTTCACAGCCGTTGCCGTGACCCGCCTGCTGGCCGCTCCCGTCGGCCGGTGGCTGGGCGTGGCCGCGATCCCGGTTCTGACCGGACTCGGCCTGGGCAAGCTTGCGACCGCACTGGGCGGATCGGGGCAGGGCGACTACTCGACCGCTTCATGGGCCACCCGATATGTCCATGCCGGCGACTGGGGGAGCATCAACCCGAGTTTCCCGGCGATACCGTCTCAGGTGATCGAGGGCAGCCTGATTCTGGCCGCGGTTGTGGTCGTGGTCGTCCCGCCGTTCCTGCTACGTCTACGGGTTCGACGCTGGGGGCCGATCGTCCGGCCCGGCCTCGCGCCCCGGCATGACTGGCGCTACCTGTCCGGTTGGCGGCGCTATCTGACGGCGCTGGCCCTCTGGGCGGTGGTCCGCTTCGCTGTGGCGTTCACCTGGCGCGATGCCGCGGTCTGGGGCTTGCTGGGGGCCGAGCAATTGATCCTGCTCGTCGTGACGGGCTTGACGGTCCTGGCTCTTCTCGTGCTCCCGGTTGCGAGGGTGATCCGATGGACGTGGCGGGCACTGGCAGCCCGTCTGGCCGCTCTTCGGGCCGCGAACGCGGCAAAGGCCGCCGCCGAAGCGGCGGCGACGGCCCGTGCGGCCGCGGAAGCGGAGGCGAAGGTGGCCGTGGAGACGGAAGAGACCGCCGCCGATCCGGAAGCGGAAGCGGCCCCCGCCCCCGCCGAAGGCTCGGAGGCTGCGCCCGCGGAAGACCCGGCCGAAGTCGCACGCGGAGACGACGAAGGAGAGGCCGCACGAATGGCCGCCGAAGCCGACGTCCAAGGCGAAGCGGAGGCCGAAACCAAGGGCCAGCTCAAGTTCGGGGCTCAGTCGAGGCTTGAGCCGGGGACGTAGCGCGGCTGTAACGGCGCGGCTCGCGACAGTCGGGTCGCACCGGGCCGCCTCGTTCATCCGGACGGTTGCGCCCCGGCTAGCTGGTCCGCTCCGGAGTATCCTCGCCCTGGAGCGTGCCGATCCCGCCGACAGGCCTCGGGCGCCCGGTCGAAGCCGCGCACTTGGAGGGTCGATGTCGCCGTCGCGTCCCGGATCGGATGCCATGGATGATCCGGGATGGCCCTCGCCTGCCTCCAAGCCCGCCGCGTCGAAGGTCGGGTTGCCGCTGGCCCGCCCAGCCTCTCCAGCCGCTCAGCTGTCGCCGGCGCGGACGTCCGGCCCGGCCGGCTCGGTTCCTCCGCCTTCGCCCCATATTCCGGGCCGGATGGCGGCCGTCAAGAACGTCCGTGGGTCCCGGCCGCCGCCTCGAACCCCGGACCAGCCGCGCACCCCGCCGATTCTTGTTCGCCAGATGCGTGGGGTCACGGTCGAGGCCCGGCATCGCGGTTCGATCGTCGAAGTGGGCATCGACGGCGCGGTCAGGCGCGTGCTGGGCGACCCCGACGTGGTCGTCAACCTTCGATCGGCGGTCAAGCCTTTTGGGCTTGTCGCCCTCGTCGAAGCCGGCGGCATGGACGCATTCGAGCTGTCGGACGCTGAACTGGCGATCATGGCCGGCTCCCATTCGGGTGAGGACCTCCACGTCCGAACGCTGCAGGCGGTCCTCCGTCGCGCCGGCATCGCCCAGCATTACCTCGGTTGCGGCTCGGAGGGAGTCCCGCTGGACGCCCTGACGGCCGCCAGGCTCTCGCGCGACGGCGAGAAGCCGGGAGCGCTTCGCCACATGTGTTCCGGCCAGCACACGTCGATGCTGCTGCTATGCCGGGCCAACGACTGGCCGTTCGACGAGTACTGGAAGCCCGATCATCCCGTCCAGCGCCTCTATGCGGCCACGATCGCCAGGAGCTTCTCGACCGTGGCCGAGGTGCTGGTCACCTCGACCGACGCCTGCGGCGTGCCGACCTACGCCTTCCCGTTGCGCGAAGTCGCCCGGGCCTTCGCGATGCTGGCCGACCCGGCCGCGATCGCGGCCGGAGACACTCGTTCCAGCCTGACAGAGCCGCTCCGCCGTATCCGCGACGCCATGATGGCCAACCCGGACATGGTGGCCGGCACGCGCGACCGGCTGGACACGTCGGTCATGAAGGCCGTGCCGGGCCGGATCCTGGCCAAGGGAGGGGCCGAGGGCCTGCGCGGTTTCGCCATAACGGCCGGCGTCCGACGGTCGACGGCGTCCGGCGTCGCGATCAAGATCGAGGACGGCGGTGGGTTCGATCGCGCCACCTCGGCAGCTTCCGTCGAGACG
The DNA here is from genome assembly GCA_963789725.1 of uncultured Chloroflexia bacterium. Taxonomy (GTDB): domain Bacteria; phylum Chloroflexota; class Limnocylindria; order Limnocylindrales; family CSP1-4; genus Fen-1039. The sequence goes on along the minus strand of CAWBLU010000003.1, from coordinate 1,151,730 downwards.
CTCCGCCAGATTGGCGTCCTGGATGCGGCTGCGCTTCGCGCCCTGGGCCGTTACCACCGCCCGCTCGCGCTCGACCCGCGCGGCGAGCCGGCGGCGGAGGCGGTCGCATCGTTCGAGCTGGCGCCGGTAGGGGAGTTGCTGTAGCCGACCGCCGCCCGCACTCGGCTGGCGATGACGCCGCGGCCCTCGACCTCCACGCTCGCCCGTACACTTACCGCATGACGGACATACGCGTTCGAATCGCGCCCAGCCCGACCGGGCCGCTTCACCTGGGAACCGCGCGGACTGCGCTGTTCAACTTCCTGTTCGCTCGCCACGCCGGAGGGACGTTCATCTTCCGCCTGGAGGACACCGACCAGGCGCGCTCCACCGAAGCTTATGAGCTGGACATCCTCCAGGAGCTCCACTGGCTCGGCATCCGCTGGGACGAGGGGCCCGGCATCGGCGACGAGCCCGAGCGCGGTTCGTACGGCCCGTACCGCCAGATGCAGCGGCTGGCCCGCTACACCGAGGTCGCGGCTCGGCTACTGCGCGAGGACAAGGCCTACTACTGCTACTGCACGCCCGAGGAGCTGGAGGCGGAGCGCAAGCGCCAGGAGGCCGCCCGCGAGGCGACCCGCTACAACGGCCGCTGTGCCCACCTGACCGGGGCTCAGCGCGACACGTTCGCTGCCGATGGCCGCAAGCCGGTCGTGCGTTTCCGAATTCCCGCAAACCGCCTGGTCGCCTTCGACGACATCGTCCGAGGCCACGTCGAGATAGACGCGAGCGCCCTGGGAGGGGATCTGGTCATCATCCGCTCGGACGGCACGCCGCTCTACCACTTTACCGTCGCCGTGGACGACGCAGCGATGGCTATCAGCCACGTCATCCGCGGCGAAGACCACCTGTCGAACACTCCCAAGCACATCCTCCTGTTCGAGGCCATGGGCGCGCCGATCCCGCAGTTCGGCCACCTGCCGCTCATCCTGAACCCGGACCGCACCAAGATGAGCAAGCGCAAGACGCAGACGGCCGTGGCGGCGTACCGGGCCGACGGTTTCATACCGGAGGCCTTCGTCAACTACATGGCCTTTCTGGGTTGGTCCACCGGCACGGAGGAGGAAGTCCTCTCGTTGGCCGAGCTGGTCGAGCGCTTCGACCTTTCGACCGTCAACCGGGCCGGGGCCGTCTTCGACCGTGAGCGACTGGAGTGGCTGAACGGGCAGTGGATCAGACGGCTGTCCGGCGAGGATCTGATCGCGCGTCTCCGGCCGTTCCTGGAGGCCGAGCTGGCGGCCGGCCGGATCGCTTGGATGCCATCGGAGGCGGAGCTGCGGGCGCTTTTGCCGGTTGTCCAGGAGCGGCTGCCGCGCCTCTCGGCGATCGGCGAGCTGATCGGCTTCATCTTCGTCAACGACGTGGATCCCGAGGCGATCCTTATCGTGCCCAAGCGCTGGGACACGGCGACTGCCCTGGCCGGCCTGACGGCGGCGAGGGAGACGATCGTCGAGATCGGCCCTGGGTCCTGGAACGCCCACGCCATCGAGGAGCCGTTGAGGCGCCTTGTCGAGGCTCGCAACTTGAAGGCCGGCGACATGTTCATGGCGATCCGCGTCGCGGTCACGGGCAGAACCGCAACGCCGCCGCTCTTCGACGTCATGGCGGCGCTAGGCTACGAGCGGACGCTGGCCCGACTGGATCGGGCGATACAGACGCTCTCTCGGCAAGTGGCCGCCAACCCTTAGGAGCGAGGCAGGGGATGGCTCGAACGATCCTGGTCGTGGACGACGAACCGACGCTGCGCGAAACGCTGTCCGACAGCCTGGAGCTGGAGGGCTTCACCGTCGTCCAGGCATCCGACGGCCGGGGGGCCGTCGAGGCCTTTCGGCGGCATCACCCGGATCTGATCCTTCTCGACCTCATGCTGCCCGAGATCTCCGGGACCGAGGTTTGCCGGATCATTCGCGCAGAATCGGGCGTGCCGATCCTGATGCTGACCGCCAAGAGCGCGGAAGTCGACAAGGTCGTCGGGCTGGAGCTGGGGGCGGACGACTACGTCACCAAGCCGTTCAGCTTCCGGGAACTGCTGGCCCGAGTACGGGCCCTGCTGCGTCGGTCGGAGAAACAAGCCCAGTCGCCGGAGATCGAGTCTGTCAACCTCGGTCGGGTAAGGGTGGATCTGGCCGGCCGCCGGCTTCTCAAGGGCGGCGAAGTGTTGCCGGTCAAGCCGAAGGCGTTCGAGCTGCTCACATTCCTGCTGCGCAATGCCGGCCACGTGTTCACTCGCGATCAGTTGCTCGAGAAGGTCTGGGGCTACGACTACGCCGGCGAGACCCGCACGGTAGACGTCCACGTCCACTGGCTGCGGGCGCAGATCGAGGCGGATCCGGCCAACCCCGTCTACCTGGAGACGGTGCGCGGCGTGGGCTACGTGCTGAGGCGCCCTGAAGCCGACTGAGTCGAGCGCGGCCGCCCGCCGGGATGCGGATCGGCTAGACGCCGAAGATGTGCAGGACGCCGCCGGCCGGGCCGGAGAACAACTGCAGCATCCAGAAGGCAAGCGCCGCGATGGCGGCCGAACATGGGATTGTCAGCACCCAGGCCGTGGCGATACTCCTGGCCATGCCCCACCTGACCGAGCTGGCACGGTCGCTGGTGCCGACGCCCATGATCGCGCTCGAGATCACGTGGGTCGTGGAGACCGGCATGCCGAAATGCGAGGCCGCCAGGATCAGTGACGCGGCCGTCGTTTCGGCGGCGAAGCCGTGGACCGGGTCGAGCTTCACGACCTTCTGGCCCATCGTCTTCATGATCCGCCAGCCGCCGGCGGCCGTGCCTAGGGACATCGCCGTGGCGGCGAGAAGGATGACCGGGACGGGCACGGTCTTGTCGGGAATCTGATGGGTACTGAACAGGGCCAGGGTCATGATGCCCATCGTCTTCTGAGCGTCGTTCGAGCCGTGGCTCAGCGCCATGTACGTGGCGGAAAGGATCTGAAGCCGCCGGAAGCGATCGTTGATCCGGCGCGGATTGGTGGCTTTGGCAGCCTCGGCCTTTGCGGTCGCGGGATCCGGCCCGAACCTTCGCCGGAGTGACGCCAGCGCGTGACGCGGGTTGGCCCAGGCGATGGAGTTGAGCAGGAGGACCATCAGCGCCAGGCCGATGGCGAACCCGAGGACGGGCGAACTCACGAGGGGAACGACCACCTTGAACGCGAAGTTGCCCCACTGGACGGCGTCTCCACCGGCCGCCGCCAGGGCGGCGCCGATAAGGCCCCCAACCAGCGCGTGGCTGCTGGAGCTCGGGATTGCCAGGACCCACGTGATGAGGTTCCAGCTGATCGCTCCGAGCAAGGCGGCCATCAGCACGACGGCTCCATCGCCGAGAACCATGTTGTCCTGGACGATCCCGCTGCCGATAGTGCCGGCGACCGCCGTGCCGAACACAAGGGCCCCTACGAAGTTGGCCGTGGCGGACAGGAGAATGGCGTGTTCTGGCTTGAGGGCGCGCGTCGACACTGAAGTGGCGATGGCGTTGGCGGTGTCGTGAAAGCCGTTGATGTAGTCGAATGTGACGGCCAGCGCGAAGATCGCGATAAGCCCCAGAAGCTCGCCTTCGGACAACCGGACGTTCCCTCGCGCCTGCGTCGACGGCCTTGATCGCGCCGCGTCCTAGAGGCTATCAGGTCGAGGGCATCGCTGCCTCTGGCTGACTCAACGGGTGGGTCAGCACCCACCGTCCAGAGCGGGACTACGGATTGAGGTCTTCGACCTCGCCGGTCGCCAGGAAGACCACGTCCTCGGCGATATTGGTGACCCTGTCGCCGATGCGCTCGAGGTAGTGGGCGGCAAACAGGATCCTGGTCCCCGGATCCACCTTGGCCGGGTCGGTCCGCATTTCGCCCAGGACGTCCTCGAAGATCTTGTGGTAGAGGTTGTCGATGTCGTCGTCGCGCGAGGCCACCTCCCGGGCCCTGTTCTGGTCGATGTCGACCAGGGCCATGACCACGTCGCGCACCTGGCGGGCGGCGAGCGTCGCCATCGGCGTGAGCTCGTCGTATGTGACCATGCTCGTGACCCCGGCGAGCTTTCGAGCCTGTTTCGCGACGGAGCCGGCGTGATCGCCCATGCGCTCCAGTTCGTACGTCACTCGATCCAGGGCAAGCAGGAAGCGCAGGTCTCTGGCCACCGGCGCCTGGGTGGCGATCGTCATGGCAACCAGGGCGGTGACGCCCCGCTGGACTTCGTTGATGCGCCCGTCGGAGACGATTACCTTCTGGGCTAGCTCGGCGTCGCGGTGCACGATCGCCTCCAGGGCGGCCAGGATTTGCTCCTCGACGTAGGACCCCATGCGGAGGACGCCGTCCTTGACGTCGCGCATCTCGGCGTCGAGGCTGCCACGCACATGTGGCGTGTGTGGATCTGGTCGCATGGCACGCTCCGCCGCTTCATCAAGGCCTGCGAGGGATTCTGCCATAGCCTGATCCATGACCGGGGGGTGCGGCCGGTTCTCGGACGAATCCATGTTCCTCTCCTTGCGCTCGAGGGCGCTCATCCGAACCGTCCGGAGATGTAGTCCTCGGTCAGCTGTTCGCGAGGCTGAGTGAAGATGCGACCGGTGGGACCTTCTTCGACCAGGTAGCCGGCTCCGTCCTCACCCATGGTGAGGAAAGCCGTGCGGTCGCTGACCCTCGAAGCTTGCTGCATGTTGTGGGTCACGATGACGATGGTGTAGTCGGACCGAAGCTCGACCATCAGCTGCTCGATCTGAAGAGTGGCGACAGGGTCCAGGGCGGAGCACGGTTCGTCCATCAGAAGCACGTCCGGTGCCAGGGCGAGCGCTCGAGCGATGCAGAGACGCTGCTGCTGGCCGCCGGACAACGACGTCCCGCTCTGGCGCAGCTTGTCCTTGACCTCGTCCCAGAGAGCCGCCTGCCGGAGGCACCTCTCAACCAGGTCGGCGGCTCCGGTGCGTCCGTGCACCAGGCCGTTGAATTGGGCCGGCGCAGCCACGTTGTCGAAGATGGACATCGTCGGGAACGGGTTCGGCTGCTGGAAGACCATGCCGATCGAGCGGCGTACGGCGGCCGGATCGATCCCCTTGTCGTAGAGGTCGACGCCGCGGTACTCGATAAGGCCCGTGGCTCGGGCGTGCGGCACGACTTCGTGCATTCGATCCATGCAGCGCAGGAGCGTGGACTTGCCGCTTCCGGATGGCCCGATGATCGCGGTAATCGAATTTCGGGCGATGTCCAGCGACACGTCCCTGACCACTCGGCGAGCGCCGTAGTAGGCATCGAGGTGGAGGAGCCGCAGCGCCGTCGCCTCGGGGGGCAGGGTGTTGTCCGGAGGCTGGGTGTCCGGGGCGGGAATGGGAGTCTGCCTGGTGTCGGTCGCGGTGACCATGGTTACCTCTTCCATGTCGGCGCTCATCGGCCGGGACTGCGGCCGGGCCGGCGTCTGGCGACCAGCCAGCGGCCCAGCAGATTGAATGCGAGCACGATCGCGACCAGGGTCAGGGCCGCGCCCATGGCCCTGTCCCTGGCCGCCGGAAACGCGGAGTTGAGAGCGTTGCGGTAGATGAGGAGCGGCAGGCCCTGCATCGGCTCGTTGATGTCGGTGGTGAAGAAGTTGTTGCCGAGCGACGTGAACAAGAGCGGGGCGGTCTCACCGATGGCTCTAGACACAGCCAGGAGCAGCCCGGTGAAGATGCCCGAGAGTGCGGTCGGGATGAACACCGAAAGGTACGTGCGCCATCGCCGCAGGCCCAGGGCTCGGGCGCCCTCGCTGACCGAGCGAGGGATCAGACGCAGCATCTCCTCCGTCGAGATGACGATCACGGGCAGCATGATCACGGCCAGGGCGACCGAGCCCGCGAAGCCTGAGAAGTGGCCCTGCGTCACGACGACCAGGGAATAGACGAAGATGCCGACCACGATGGAGGGCAGCGCCGCCATCACGTCTATCAAGAACCTTGTCCCGGCGGCCACCTTGCCACCGACCTCCGTATCGAATATCGCGATGAGAATCCCGGTTGGGGCGGCGAAGGCCGTCGCAAGTGCGGTCATCTCCAGCGTTCCGGCGATCGCATTCCGGATGCCCCCGCCGGCGGCGCTGAGGTCTCCGGGCGGGTCCTGGGTGAAGAAGTCGAGGTTGATGACTCCCACGCCCGACGAGATCACATAGAACCCGACCGCGGCGAGCGGGATCAGGGCCGTGATGGTCGCCAGGACCGCCAGGACCACGACGAAGTCGGCTTTCAGCCGGCGAGCGCGACTGGTCGGCTTCAGGAGGGTGTTGAACTCAGCGGCCACGGCCCGCGCTCCTCTCGAAACGCCTGCGGACCACGACACCGGCGCCGTTGACCACAACGGCCAATGCCAGGAGGACCACGCCCAGGGCGATGAGGGCTTCGGGATGAAGCTCCTCGGTGGCCTCGTTGAACTCGTTGGCTATCACGCTGGCGAGGGTGAAGCCGGGTGAGAAGACCGAGCCGCCGATCCTCGGGGCGTTGCCGATGACCATGGTCACGGCGATCGTCTCGCCGATCGCCCGGCCGAGCCCGAGAAGCACGGCCGCGACGAGGCCCGTTCGACCGAGTGGCAGCACCACCCGCCGGATGACGTCCCAGCGGGTTCCGCCGAGGGCCAGGACCGCTTCGCGCTGGAGCCGCGGCGTCGTCGCGAAGACCTCGCGGGTGACCGCCGCCACGATCGGAATGATCATCAGGGCGACGATCAGACCGGCCACGAAATAGCTCGGTCCCGGCGTGGGCGGCCCCAGGAACGGGATTATCGCGCCCGGCCCCGTGGCGATGCTGTGCTCGATCGGCCGGAGGAACGGCACGAGTACGAGCAGCCCCCACAGGCCCCAGACCACGGACGGTACGGCGGCGAGCAGGTCCACGATTATGGCCACTGGCTGGCCGACGCCCGGCGGCAGGAATTCGGTCACGAGCAGGGCGACGAGGACGGCTATCGGGACGGCGATCACGAGGGCGATGGCGCTCGTAAGGACAGTCCCGAAGATGAACGGCCAGGCTCCGTAGACCGTGAATGTCGGCGACCAGCGTTGTCCGGTGATGAATCCCAGGACGCCAAATCGATCGAAGACCGGTAGGGCGGTGGCGACGCTCTGGGCCACCATCAGGCCGATCATCACGAGGGCCAGTCCGGTCACGATTGCCGCGAGGATCCGAAAGACGAGGTCGCCGTCGGCGATGCCCGGTCGCCTCAATTTGTTCGGACCCAGCCCGGAGCCTACCGGGCTTTCTATTCGGGCGGTCATCGTTTCCTCCCGGAGAATGTCGTTAGCCGCCGCTCGGGCAGAGGACCCGAGCGGCGGCTGTTGGTCTGAGGGTTCAGGGGAGAAGAGGCGTCCCGGCCCAGTTCAGCGACCGAACCGCCGCCTCATCCTGGGCCAGGAGGGAAGGCGGAATGGAGCCGTAGTCGAGCGGCGCCGCGTCGGCCTGTCCGTCGTGGATTGCCCACCACAGGAAGTCGATCAGAGCGTTGGCCCGATCCTGCGTCTTGATCACCTTGGAAAGATCCTTGTAGACGATGACCCAGGTCGTGCCCGAGATCGGATAGCCCTGCGCCGCGTCGGTGTTCGCAAGGTTGAAGCGGAGGTCCGACGGGTAGGACGGAAGGTCCGCGGCGGCGGTCAAGGACTCGAGCGAAGGCGTGATGAAGTTGCCGCTCTTGTTCTTCACGTCCGCGAACGGGATCTTGTTCTGGAGAGCGTAGGCGAGCTCGATGTAGCCGATGCCGCCGTCCGTCTGGTCAATGCCTTGAGTGACGCCCTCGTTGCCGCTGGCGCCCAGGCCCGTGGGCCATTCGACGGTCTTGCCGGCCGACTTGGTCGCGTCGCCCTGGCCCACCACGGTCACCCAATCGGGGCTGGCCTTGGTCAGGTAGGTGGTGAAGATGCTCGTCGTGCCCGATCCGTCCGACCGGTGAACGACGCTGATGTCCGTGCTCGGGAGGCTGACTCCCGGGTTCGCCGCGGCCAGGGCCGGGTCGTTCCAGGTAGCGATTTTGCCGTCGAAGATGCCGGCGATGATGTCGGGCGTCATCTTGATGGGAGCCGCCAGGCCCTTCAGGTTATAGGCGACGACGACCGCGCCGAAGGTCATGGGGATCTCAACCGCCTCGCCGTTGGAGGCTGCGGCCTGGATCTCCGAGTCGGCCAGGAACGCGTCGGATGCGCCGAAATCGACGGTGTTGGCGGTCCACTGCTTGATGCCGCCACCGGATCCGATGGACTGGTAGTTCAGCTTGACGCCGCACTTGGTGTTGTAGTCGGCGCCCATCTTGGAGAGCAGCGGGAAGATGAAGGTGGAGCCGGCGCCGTTCAGCTGGCCGTCGGCCTTGGTGCACCGATAGGTGACCGGTACCGTGGAGGCGGCCTCGCTGGCCATGGCGGCCTCAGTCGCCAGGGCCGTCGGGGTGGCCGGAGCCGCCGTAACCGGTGCGTCCGTCGGCGTGGCGGCCGCGCTGCTGCAGGCGCCGACGGCCATCGCCGCTGCCAGCGCCAGCGCGCCGAAGCGCTTACTTCCGTTTAGCAATTCAGTACTCCTCTTCGCTGGGCAGCTATCTGTTCCAACCTGCTCCCAGTTCCAAGGGGATGGTCAAGTTGGGCGTTTAACGCCGTGTTGGCGGTTCGTTAACGCTCGCCGGAGACCGCAGGGGGGCCAGATCCGCCCATGAACGAGGCCGGGGAGGGTCGAAGAGATAGCCGGAGCCCCGAACGGTCAGGAGATGGACCGGCCGGGCAGAGTCGGCCTCGACCTTGGCCCGGAGCCATGAGACGTAGACGTCCACCGTCCGGACGTTGCCGACCCGCTGGTTCCAGGCGCCCGCAAGCAATTCCTCGCGGCTGAAGGCACGGCCCGGATGCAAGGCCAGATACTCCAGGAGGGCCAGTTCGCGCGGTCGCAGCGACATGAGCCGGCCGTCGCGGCGGATCGCCCGGGCGAGGCGGTCCAACTCGACTCCCTCGGCGACCCGGATCCTGTCCCTCGGCCGGCGACCTTCCGGTCCGCCGCGTCCGGCAATCGAGAGGCGGCCGACCACCTCCATCGGATCCGACGAGAGGTCCACGGCGTCTTCGAAGCCCAGTTCCAGGGCGTGCAGGCGGATCGCGACTGCCTCGTGTGAGCTCATCAAAACGGCCCGCGGTCCCGGGTTGACCGTCCTCCACGAAGCCAGGCGATGCAGGTCCCCAGGCTCGGCGGGCGGCGATATCAGTACCAGGAGACCCGGCCGAGCGGCCGCAAGGGCGCCGAAGAAGCCGGCCGGGTCGATCTCGACGCGGACCTCGACCTCGGGAAACAGCCGCTGGAGATCGATCGGTTCATCGACGTCGGCCAGCACCAGCCAGCCCGAGAACGGCTGGATCGGCCGCGAGCCCAGAGCCCCGCCGGGCGAGTTGCCCGCCCGGGCCCCGGCAGGATTACCGTCGCGCGCCTGCAGCATGAATCGAATTTCGCGGCGACTTGTTAACGGAGTGTTCCGGGTCCGTGAACTTTGACGCGCGCGGGAGCGCCGGGTCGGTGCCGCGGACGCCGGTTGTGAGTTGAGCTAGGCGTGCTTGACGACGATCCGCTCGATCAGGTCCGCGACGTCCTCGCACTTGTCGATGGTGTCTTCGAGCAGCGCATAGACGTCCTTCCACTTGAGGATCTCGAGGGTCTTCGCGCCGTCGTCGAACAGCCCCGCAATGGCGGATCGGGCCAGCCTATCGCCTTCGTTCTCGATGCGATGGACTTCCACGATGAACTTGTCCAGGTCTTTGAAGCCGCGCAGGTGGCTGAGGGCCTGGTGGATGGTCTCGCAAGCCTCGACTACCAGGGCGGCCTGCTTGACCGACATCTTGGTCGGGGAGGCGATCCGGTACAGGACGAATGTGTCGGCCACTTCCTCGATCAGATCGAGGATGTCGTCCAGCCCGCTGATGAGGGCGTGGATCTCCTCCCGGTCGAAGGGCGTGACGAACGTGGACTCCAGGCGCCGGCCGATGTCGTGGCTGATGTCGTCGCCTTTGTGTTCCGTCTCGCGGATCTTCTTGGCCGCCTTGTCGGGGTTGTCGTAGCTGCGAAGCATGGCCTCGAGCTGGCGGGCGCCATCCAGGACGTTGGCCGCGTCGGCCACGAAGAGATCGAAGAAGCGCTCTTCGCGCGGGATCAGTCGAAACGAGCGCACCTTAGCGAACCTCCGAGAGATGAAGCGATCTTCTGGACGACGCGGCCGCGATCAGTTTCGGCCTCTACACACGTGATGACGAGAACACTCTTTAGGGTAGCGGCCCGCGGGCCATACTGCCACATCGGGTCCGCCGGGCGTGCCGAACGGCTCAGCCTGTGCCATGCTCGGACCATGGATTTGGCTGAGGTCCTGTTCATCGCCGGACTGGCCACCCTGTTGGGTTGGTCCCTGGCCGTCGCCATCGCTCGCGGCCGGTCCCTTGATCGGCTCCGAGACGCAACCGGCGCATCGGATGCCGACGACGTGGAACGACGTGTCCGGATCGCCCTCGAAGAGGCGGAAGACGCGCGCTGGGAAGCCGAGCAGACCGCTCACGACACAGGCTATCTCACGGAGCTCCTCACGGCCGGCGTCGTTCGACTGCGCGACGACCTTACCGTCGACTTCGCCAACGGCGCCGCTCACGTCATGCTCGGGCGACGGCCGGGGGCCATGGTGGGCCGGTCGGCGCTCGAGGCATTCGTCGACGCTCGCATCGAAGAGATCGCCCGCACGGCCATGGAGTTCGGCTCGGCCAACGGGGAAGTGGCCGTTCGCTCCGGTTCAGGGGCGATCGTCACCGTCAGGGCACGCCGCTCCCCGGTCTCGGGCGTCTGGTTGGTCCTCGAGGATGTTTCCGAGCTGCGCCGCCTGCAACGCATCCGAGCGGAGTTCATCGACAATCTGTCGCACGAGCTCCGGACCCCTCTCACGACCATCAGCCTGCTGGCCGAGACCGCGGCCCGAGACGCCGAGACGGCCTCGCCGAGGCTCCGCGACCGCATATCCAAGATCGAGGTGGAGACCGGTCATCTCACTCAAATGGTGAACGAACTTCTGGATCTCTCGCGGATCGAAAGCGGCACGGCCCAACTCCTGCTGGATGACGTGGATCTGATCCGCCTGGCGCGATCGACGGCCGAGCGGCTCCGCCTGTTCGCCGAGCGGCAGGGTCTGCGGATCGTGATGGATGTGCCGGACCACGTACCCCCCGTCCGCGGCGACGAAGACCGGCTCGGCCAGGTCCTGGTCAACCTGCTCCACAACGCCGTGAAGTTCAGCCCGAACGGTGGCGACATCATCGTCGGCGTGCGCGAGGAGGATGGAAAGGTTCGGGTCTGGGTCCGCGATCCCGGCGTTGGCGTTCCCAGGGCGGACCTGGGCCGCATCTTCGAGAGGTTCTACAAGGTGGATCGGGCTCGCGTCCGCGGCCGGGGCGGGACGGGCCTGGGTCTGTCGATCGCCCGGCACGTCGTGGACTCGCACGCCGGCCGTATCTGGGCCGAGTCCGAAGAGGGTTCGGGCTCAACCTTCGTCTTCACCGTGCCTTTGGCGCCGCGCAGTGGCGCCAAACGGCGTGGTCGCGGGTCGGGCCTTTCCAACGGCGTCTCGCCTGCAAGCGCCTCGATCGATGCGGACGTATCGCGGCCGGGCGAGCCTGCGCGCGGTCAGCCGGTCTGACTCTGGCGAGTCTTCGGAGCCCGATTACCCCTTCTGCTCCGGCGCCGCGCCCGGATCGGCCGGCGGGGCCTTCTGGGTCCGGGCTCGCGCAGCGGCGGGCAGTTTTGTGACTCGCGGGCGCGACGCTGCCGGCCGGGCCGGTCGAGGCCGGGCGGGAGACGTGGCCGGCCGGCCGGCCGGAAGCGGTGCGGATTTCGAAGTGTTCACCGCCGGCGCCGCTTTCGGGGTCCTCGGGGCAGGGGTGCGGGCCGAGGCCGGTGCGGCCCCCGAGGGTGCGGCCTGGGCTGTGGAAGCGGCCGCTTTCGCGGACGCTAGCTCCCCGGAGGAAGTCTTGCCCACAGCGGTCGCCACGCCGCGCAACCCGTCCAGGGTCGCCTGGATCAGCTGGCGCCGGTAGCGAGCTCGCTCCAGCTTGCGCAGGCGCTTACGCTCCCGGCGGGCGGCATCGGCAAGCTGACCTTCGAGTCGCTTCAACTGCTTGCGCACACCCGGCTTGACCTTCGGTCCTGCCTTCGCCGCGGCCGGCTCCTTGGCCGCCCGGGAAGCGGGTTCGGCGGACTTGCCCCTGGCTTTGCCGGACTTCCTGGAACTCTCCTTGGCCATTCTCAAGCCCTTCCTCAGTACAGGCCCGCGGCGGCGGGGTCGCGACTCGATTGGCTTACAGTCTGACGAGTATCCCCCCGATCGACAATTCAGCCGTCCGATCCCAGCAGATCCGGCGGCACCAACCAGCGCACGACGCCCTGCCCGGGTCGCAACGGCCTCGCCACGTCGATGCGTATGAGGGCGGCCTTTCGCATCGGCAGCTCGGCCAGCCCGACGAGTTCCGCTGCCAGAGCGCTGAAGTCGGGGTCGTGGCCCACGAGCAGCGGCCGGCTCGGGTCTCCGGCATCGTGGAGGAGCTCCTCGAGGGCATCCAGGTCGAACGGCCCTGCCAGGGCCTGCACCGCTTCGGGCCGAAGTCCCAGGGGGGCGGCAACTAGACCGGCCGTTTCGGCGGCCCGAATCTTGGGCGATGTGAGGATGGCGTCCAGCCTGAATCCGGACCCAGCCAGAAGGCGGCCCAGCCGCTCGGATTGCCGGCGGCCCTTCTCGGTCAGGGGCCGGTTCTCGTCCGCGCCCGCCCACTTCATCGAATTGCCGGCGTGGGCATGGCGGAGCAGGCAGAGCTGCAATTCGGGCGGCGTGTTCATGGGCCGATGATCTCACGGGATCGCGGACCGCACGAGGGTGGGCGATGGCTATTGCGTCGGCCGCCTCGCGCCGACGCGACATGGCAGGTCGCGATGCGTTCGGCCGCTTCCGTCGACAGCTACTCCTGCGACGGAGCTGCCGGCGGCGTCCCCCGATAGGCGATTACCTCGACCTTCTCGAGGGTGATCAGGCCGTCCGTGACCATGGCGTCGAGTTCAGGCAGGACGGCCCGGAGCCGGGATTCCTCGTCGACGATCTCGATCAAGACGGGAAGGTCTTCCGACAGCCTCAGGATTTGGGTCGTGTGCAGATGCGACTTGGCCCCAAAGCCCTCGATTCCGCGCAGCACCGTTGCCCCGGCGATGTGGCGCTCCCGCAGGAACTCGACGATGGCCTGGTACAGCGGGCGGCCGTGCCAGTGGTCGCTCTCGCCGATGTAGATGCGGACCAGCAGTCCGGTTCCTTCGAGCTTCACACGAGTGCCCTCCCCAATGTCAGGCCGGCGAAGACGGCGCACATTCCGAGCACGCTCGAACCGCCGACGTTGAGCAGTGCCAGGCCCCAGCTGCCGTCTTCGGCCAGGCGCCACGATTCGAGCATGAGCGTGGAGAAGGTCGTGTATGCGCCCAGGAAGCCGATCATGACCGGCCCTCGGACTCGCGGGTCGATCGCCGCCTTCTCGAGGGTGAGCGCGAACACCACACCGAGCGCGAAGGCGCCGCTGAGGTTGATGGCGAACGTGCCGAGAGGAAAGGCGCCGATCCTGGTACTGCCGCTGATCCAGCCGTCGACGACATATCGGGCGACTGCGCCGAAGAAGCCTCCCGCGCCGATGAGAACGAGGTCCATGGCCTAGAGACTGCCGCGGCGGCGCGAACCGCGGGCTGAGGCGGGGCATGTGGCGGTCATGCCCGGGAGTTTACAGGGCGGCGGTGGCTCGACCCAGGGCGCGCCGGAACGGCCCCCCGTTGACCGCCCTCCACACCGACCCGAGACCGCGGCGCCGCCGTTCGACCTCGCGCTCGCGGGAATGGAGGTATGAGCCGATCGCGTCGGACTCGAGCTTCGACAACTCGCCGGCCCGGGCGACGAGGAGGTCGCGAGCGAGCTTCGTGGCCACGTCGGCGTCGTGGAGCAGGCCGAGGTGGTCCTGGAGGGCAACGACTCGCTCGAGCAGCCGATCGCTGTCGGGGCCCAGCGTCTCACCGAAAAACTCCAGTGCATAGCGCAGCCACTTCGTGGCGATGCGAAGGTCGTGGAGCGTCTCGACGTCGGCCCAGGGGAGGACTAGTTCGTAGGCCCGGACCGCTTCATAAGCTGCCCAGATCTCGGACGCTGCCCGGTCGCGAACGCGGTGGGGCGCGGTGGGGGCGGCGACGGCGGCGGCGGCGTTGGCCCCGGCCTCCAGGAAGTCGTCCATTTCCTTGATGAAGCTTGTGTACCCTGCCGAGTCGAGCTCGGTCAGCAGCTGCGTCCGTGCGTTGGCCCGCTGGCGGCGCCACAGCGAGTAGAGCGGCTCGAGGCCGGGTCGCAGGCCCTCGTCCAGGCCGCAGCGGTAGGTCGCCAGGCCGTCGATGAGGACGTCCAGGTCTCGTACGACGCCGAGCCGGTCGGCCAGGGTTTCGAGGTGGCGCCGGATCTTCTTGGTCTTGCCGGCCTTGAAGGCGCCATCGAAGACCCGCCAGGCCGCTCTCATTCGCCGGGTTGAGACGCGCATGTCGTGGAGTTCTTCGGCGTCCGAGCCCGAGCGTGTCCCCGCCTCGCGTCGCTGCATCTTCGCGAAGTGAAAGCGAAGGACCTTGACCGCCGCCTCGGGCATGCTGTCGTCGGCGACGACGCCGATCGTGCGAGAGCCCGTCCTGGGACGCGCGGGGGATTCAGTCGTCGGGCCCGTCTGAGGGGCGGCCGGTTCCTCGACGGAGACCGCCTCGGCCGCGACGAGGGCGGCTTCGCTCGCGGGGTCGGCTGGGCCATCGTACGGCGGCAGCTCCGTCGGGCCGTCGAGGATATCCCCGGGAGCCGCCAGCCAGCGCTTTCGAACGTCGGCCGGCATTGAAGGGAGGGCTTCCCGGAACGAAGTCACCGCCCGGTCGAGCTTCGAGCGCGAGACGGGCCGGAGGACGCGGTCCGCGTCGAAGATCTCGATCAATCCGGCGAGCGGCTTCTCGTCTCCACGCTTCAGCTCGACCTCGAGTTCCTCGAATGCGTCCAGGGTCCGCCCGCCGGCGACGACTTCCACCTCGTCGAGGCTCAGTTCGGCGCGCGTGGCGCCGGCCCGGAGCGTCCTGATGCGCCGCAGCTGCCGGATCGTCAGCGATTCGACCAGCGGCTCGTCGCCGCACAACTCGAGGACCACGTTGCGAGCCGGGGAGGCGGGCCATTCGGTGGGGACAAGGCGCTCCATGGCCGGCCCCTCGATCTCTTCGCGGCGGTGAAGACGGTCGCCAGAGGTGTTCTTGGCCTTGAGGCTGATCTCTGTGCCGCGCGATGTCTTGCGCAGGCGTGCGGCGAAGCCGGCCCTCCTGAGCGCCCAATCGGCCGAGTCGACGTAGCGGTCCTCGACACGAATCGATCCGACCGGCCCGTCGGGGACGAATGAGCCGAGTTCGGGCGCGACGAGATATCGGTCGGCACCACCGAGCGTCGCCACTTCGTACTTCATCTCGACTTCTATCTTGCGGGCCGACGCCATCGACTTCCCCCTGCTGTGCTACGCCCTGGGATCGAGCGATCCAATTCCCGCATGCGGCCTGTGTGGGCCCACTACCGCAGCCGCCGTCGTCTCCAGGGCCCGCTCCCTGAGCACCTCGAACGTGTCAATGGTGCCGGCCGTGCCGCGGATGTCTTCCGTCCGGCGATAGGTCCCGTCGGCGCCGAGCTGCCACGACCGCCGATCGTCGGCGAGCATGACCGCGAGCACGTCATCGATTTTGGCGTGGGCCTCGGGATCCTCGATCGGCACGAGCGCCTCTACCCGGCGGTCAAGGTTGCGCTCCATCAGGTCCGCGGAGCCGATGTACAACTCGGAGGCCCCGCCGTTGGCGAACGAGAAGACCCGGGAATGCTCCAGGTACTGGCCGACGATCGACCGTACGCTAATGCCTTCGCTGACGTCCGGCACGCCGGGCCAGAGCGAGCATATGCCGCGAATGATCAGGTCCACTTCGACGCCGGCCTGGCGCGCTTCGTACAAAGCGGCGACGCAGTCCGGGTCGACCAGCGAGTTCAGCTTCAGGATGATGTGAGCCGGCCTGCCGGCTCGAGCGTGATCGGCCTCGCGGGCGATCATCTCCAGGATCCAGGTGCGTAGATTCATCGGGGCCACTATCAGGCGTCGGAAGTCGCGCTGGCGCGATAGGCCGGTCAGGACGTTGAACAGGTCGCTGACGTCTGCGCCCAGTTCGGGCCGGCACGAAAGCAGGCCGAAGTCCGTGTAGAGGCGGGCCGTGCCCGAGTTGTAGTTGCCCGTGCCGATATGGACGTAACGCCGCAGGGTCGAGCCCTCACGCCGCACCACGAGCGAGGTCTTGCTATGAGTCTTGAGGCCGACGAGGCCGTAGACGACGTGGGCACCGGCCTGCTCTAGCTTGCGAGCCCACACGATGTTGGCAGCTTCGTCGAAGCGGGCCTTGATCTCGACGAGGACCACGACCTGCTTGCCGCGTTCGGCTGCCGATATGAGGTCGCGCACGATCTGCGAGTCGCCACTGGTACGGTAGAGGGTCATCTTGATCGACAGGACTTCGGGGTCCGATGCCGCCTGGGCGATGAACCGCTGGGTCGAAGCGGCGAAGCTCTCATAGGGATGATGGACCAGGATGTCGCCGGCTCGGACGGCCGCGAACACGTCGGCCGGCTCGTCCTCGTCGGGTGGGACGAGGCGCGGCGGAACGACGGGGGAGTATCCGGGCAGCTTGAGGTCGGGCCGGTCCAGGTTGGCGATCTGCCACAGCCCCGTGTGGTCGAGCATGCCCGGGATCTCGTAGCAGTCGGCCGGGTCCACGCCGACGCCCTTCTCCAGGATCCGCCGCATCGGTGCCGGCATGGCCGTGTCGACTTCCAGCCTCACCGCCTCGCCGAAGCGGCGTTTTCGAAGTTCCGCCTCCAGGGCCAGCATCAGGTCGTCGGCCTCGTCCTCTTGTAGCTCCAGGTCGGCGTCGCGGGTGATCCGGAACAAGTGGGTCTCGAGGATGGTCATGCCCGAGAAGAGCATGTCCAGGTTCGCGGCGACGACCTGTTCGAGCAGCACGAACCTGGTGGGCTCGATCTGGACGAAACGCGGCAGGACCTCTGGGATTTTCACCCGGGCGAATCGCTCCTCCTTCTCGTCCGGATCCTCCATCCGGATGGCCAGCGAGAGGCTGAGGGTGCTGATGTACGGGAAGGGATGGCCCGGGTCGACCGCCAGCGGCGTCAGAACCGGGTATATCTCGTCGATGAAGCGCTGCCGCAGGGCTTCGTGGTGCTGTGGTACGTCCGCGTAGTCGACGATGTCTATGCCGGCCCGGCCCATCTCGGCGCAGACGCCGTTGAAGATTCCGTATTGCTCGTCGAGGAGTTCACGGAAACGGCGTCGGATCTCGGCCAGCTGCTCGGCGGCGGGCTTTTCGCCTGGCGTGGCCGGGACGGCGTGGGCCTCGTCCTGTTCCATCAGGCCCGAGACGCGGATCTGGAAGAACTCGTCCATGTTGCTGGCGAAGATGGCCAGGAACTTGACGCGTTCCAGCAGCGGGTTGCGGCCGTCTCCACCCTCGTACAGGACGCGGTGATTGAACTCCAGGGAGCTGATTTCGCGATTGATGTATGGGAACGCGGAACCGGCCGCGTCCGTCGCGGGCGCGGCTCGACTTGCTGTTCTGCGTACGATCGCGGTCACGTTGTGCGCTGGTGCCTCTGAGCTGGAAGCTCGACCGGCCGTCGAGTGCATCGGCCCATTCTCGACTGTCGTGGCCAGTTCGCAAGAGCCGGGTCGGCCGGCTCACCGAGCGTTTCCACAGCAAAGCCCGGATTCGGGGTCCGGCCCAAGTCCGTGGCCGGAGTTCGTGCCAGGGCGGGCATCCTATCCCTCCGCTCGGTAGCGTCGCTCTCCGGTGCGTGGATCGACGTACACGCGCATCAATCGATGGCTGGTTGGATCGCCGAAGACCTCGGTTGTCGGCAGGAAACGCGGCTCCATGAATCCGACCTCGCCCCCGCCCGGCCCGGGTGTCTCGTTGCCACGTTCGGCCGCTTCGGAGCGGTATCGGGAGCGCTGGATCACGGTCGCGACCATGACGGCCGCGCCGATGACTACCGCGCCCAACCCGGAGCCGGTATCTCCGCCGGGCGCACCGATGAGGGCGAAGCCGCTCAGGAAGAACAACCCTCCCAGGATGAACGCCAGGATTCGGATCGTCTGATCGAGCATCGTCTACCTCGCACTCGAACCGCAACGCGCGACGGCTCAGGTTTCCTTCCAGTAGCGACGCTCGCCGGTAGTCGGATCGACATGGACCCTGGTGACGCGGCCGGTACTCGGATCGCGGAAGACCTCGTCGGTCGGCTGGAATCTCGGGTCCCGGCGGGCCAGCCGGTGGCGCGCTCGGGCTCCGATGAGGGCGCCGGCGGCGGTAAGCGCCGCCAGCGCGATCACGATCAGAGCGAAGCCGCCGGCCACCCCAAACACCTGCAGGCCCAGGACGAACGCCGTGGCGGCGACGGCCAGGGCTATCCAGGTGTAGACGTCAGGCATGGCTGTAGCCCGGTTCCTGAGCCCCCTGTCTACTCGACGGGCGTGTTCACGGGACCGGCATCGGGCACCACGACCACGGCCGTCCCGTAGGCGACGATCTCGGACATGGTGCTGCCGATCTCCGACGAGTCGAAACGCATCGAGATGACCGCGTTGGCTCCCATCAGCGTCGCGTTCTGGACCATCCGGTCGATGGCCTGTCGGCGGGTGTCTTCGAGCAGCTGGGTGTACTCGTGGATTTCGCCACCGACGAGCGAGCGCAGGCCCGCCGCGAAGTTGCCGGCGAAGCCGCGGCTCCGGACGACGAGGCCGAAGACCTGGCCCTTGGTCTCGGTGACCCGATAACCCGACAGATACGGAGTGGTGGCGATGATCATCTGCGACTCCTTCGGATGGCGGTTGGCTTGGGCTTTTCGAACTGCTCAGCTCGCCGGCTGTTCAGGCTGGAGGGCCCGATCCGCGGCGCAGATTGGGCAGGTGCATTCGGCGCGGAGCATCTCGAACGTGTAGTAGCCGGTATCGTGCCCGTCGCCCCAGGTCGGCGCCAGGGCATATTGGCCCACCAGCCTCATGGCGACGAGTTGGGTCTGGTCGGCGCTGAGGGTGGGGTTCGTGTCGAGCCAGCCCGGCCGGCCGGCCTCGCCCTGGCAGTAGGCGCACGGACACAGCAGCCGCAGCGCGACCGTGTCGTAGGTGGTGCGGTGACCGTCGGTCCAATCGATTGTCACCACCCCGGCATCTCTGTCGGCATTGATCGCGGTTGGTTGGTTTGCGGGGTTCGTGGCCATGCCTCATTCTAAGGTCGGCGTCGGGGCGGACGTCCGTAGAGTGACCCCGAGAGCAGCGGACCCGGCTCAAAATGGTGGCTTGCGATGACCGCTCCTCGCGAGGGCGCCGTGGCGCTCTCCGAATCTCCCGCCGACCTTTCCGAGACTGCGTCGCAAATGACGGCCGTTGCCGTGCTGGCGCGCCTGGGCACGGATGCCGCGTTTGGCCTCACGCAAGAACAGACTTCGTCGCGGCTTGCCGAGTTCGGTTCGAATGAACTCGAACCGTCACGCAAGACCTCATTGTGGCGGCTTCTCTGGGACGGGGCCCGCGAGCCGTTCGTCGTTCTCCTCTTCATCGCGGGTTGCCTGGCCATCGCCCTCAACGAAGTCAGGGACGGCTTGCTCGTTCTGGTGATCCTGGCCCCCATCGTCGGCGCCGGAGTCATCACCCAGTACCGCGGCGAGAAGGCCCTGGAGGCGTTGCGGGACGCCGTGGCTCCGCTGGCTCGGGTCAGGCGCGCGGGCAACGTCGAAGACGTGCCGACGCGCGACCTCGTGCCCGGTGACCTCGTCCTGTTGCGGACGGGCGATGTCGTTCCGGCGGATCTCCGGCTCATCAGGGCGGAGGCCCTGACATTCGATCGGAGCGTCCTGACCGGCGAGTCTCTCCCGGAATCCGCCTCGGTGGAGCCGGACCCGGAGGGCACTGGCATTGCCGATGGCCGTTGCATCGCCTACGCCGGCACCGCTGTGGTGGGCGGCCGAGGCGAGGGGGTTGCCGTGGCCACGGGCTTGCGGACGCAGTTCGGGCGGATCTCGCAGGCCCTGGCCGGGCAGGAGCGGCGCCGGTCCCCGTTGCAGCGGGAGCTGGACCGGCTCGTCCGAATCCTGCTCGTCGTTGCCATCGGTCTGATTGCCATAGTCGTCGGTCTGGGGTTCATGCGGGGCCAGGAAGCCGGCAAGAACCTGCTTGCCGGGGTCTCGGCCGCGATCGCGGCTATTCCCGAGGAGCCGCCGGCCCTCGTGGCCGTGGTGCTCGGCCTCGGCGCGTACCGGCTGCTACGGATGAACGTGCTGGTTCGGCGTCTGTCCGCCCAGGAGACCTTGGGGTCGGTGGACCTGATCGTCACCGACAAGACCGGGACACTGACCGAGAACAAGCTGGCCCTGGTCGCGATCCGGACGCCCGCGGGCTCGGTCGAAGACCCGGCCGCGGTCGTGGAACTGGCGACGTTGGCCGTGAGAGCTGAGGAGGACGCCTGGAGCGTGGCCACGGGTTCAAGGCCGGGCTCGTTCAGCCGATCGCTGTTCGGCTTCCTCTCGGAACAGGCGGTGGTTCTCGACCTCGATCCAGCCGATCTGCTTGCCGCCGAACCCGTGAGCGACGACCGGCCGTACTCACGTACCAGAGCGCGCCGGCATCACCTCGATGGCAGCTCCGTGGAAGAAGAGCTGGCCCTCGGCGCTCCCGAGGCGGTCCTGGAGATGTGCACCGGTGTGGCCGAGCAGGAGGCTGCGACCTGGCGCGAGCTCATCGAGACGGGCGCGGAAGCGGGGGAGCGGCTGCTGCTGCTGGCTCGCTGCTCGGCCGGCGATCACTGGCTGCCCCTCGGCGTGCTGGCCTTCGCGGATCGGATTCGACCGGGTATACGAGAGGCGATGGCCCAGGCCGCGGCCGCCGGCATCCAGACAATGGTCGTCACCGGCGACCACCCGGCTACGGCCGCGGCCATCGCCGCCGACGCGGGGCTGCCGAACGCTCGCGTCGTCACCGGTTCCGAGCTCGCATCCTGGAGCGATGCCCGGCTCGCCGACGAGTTGCCCGCGCTCCACGTCGTGGCCCGGGCCATCCCGGAGCAGAAGCTGCGCATCGTCGACGTGGCTCGGGGCTCGAACCGGACCGTGGCCGTGACCGGCGACGGCGTGAACGACGCCCCTGCGCTCCACCATGCCGACGTGGCGGTGGCCATGGGCAGCGGCACGGCCGTGGCCCGGGAAGCGTCGGATCTGGTCCTCGGCGACGACTCGTTCGTGACGCTGATGCACGGTCTTCGCGAGGGCCGCAGGCTCGTCGCCAACGTCCAGAAGGGGCTCGTCTTCCTGGTTTCCACGCACGTGGCGATGCTCGGCTTCATCCTGATCGCCACGATCGCGGGCTTCGGCCAACCCCTCCTGCCGATCCAGATCCTGTGGCTGGAGGTCTTCATCGACCTGCTCACGGCCGTGTCCTTCGAGGGCGAGGCCGAGGAGCCGGGATCGATGCTGCGACCGCCGAGACCGCGGACCCGGCCGCTCCTCGACTGGACGATCCTCAGCCGGATCTGCCTTGCCGGCGGCTTCAGCGCCGTGGCGGCCCTCGTACTCATCGAGCAGCATGGCCCGGACTTCACCCACGCTCGCTGGCTGGCCTACACCGCCCTGGTAATCGGCCAGGTCGTGCGCGCCAACGCCAACCGCAGCCTGTCGTCTCCGGTCGTGCTGCGCCGGCCCAACCCGCTGCTGCTGCTCGGCGGCATAGTGCCGTCCTGGTCCAGATCGCGATCCCGTTCGTCCCGCCGCTCCAGGATGCGTTCCAGGCCACTCCGCTCGACGTGTTCGACTGGATACTCGTGGCTGCCGTGGCGCTGGCGCCGGCGGCCCTGGCGGAGGTCTACCGCGCGGTCCGTCACCGGCCGTGGGTGGCCTGAAGGGGCCACGCCCGTCGCTCGGGTGATGCCTTCCGCACTGTAAAGCACACTTGACAAGCGGGAGGTTGTCAAGCTAACTTGACAGCGTGAAGAACGACGTCCGGAAACTCCGTGAAGATCGGTCCCTGAGCCAGGGCGACCTGGCCAGGCTTCTGGGCGTTTCGCGCCAGACGATCAATGCCATCGAGACCGGCAAGTACCTGCCGTCGCTGCCCCTCGCGATGGCGATAGGGCGGTACTTCGGACGGGCGATCGAAGAGATCTTCCGCGATGACGAGCAGAAACTGGGAGCGAAGTGACGTGTCGACCAAAGGCTTCTTCCGCAGCAGATGGTGGCTGGTACTCGTCGGCCTTGCAATCGGTGGGGCCCTCGGCCTGGCCGACTACATCTCGTCCGGCTCGCCCGGCCGGGTGGCCACCGATGTCGCGATAGTGGGCGGCTACACGCTCGTCCTGGCGCTGCTCCGATCGCGGAGCGAGACCGCCAGCGCGCTCGCCGGCCTACCCGTGGACGAAAGGTGGGAGAAGATAAACCTGCATGCCCTCGCCACTGCCGGCCTTATTGCCGCCCTGGTGTCACTCGCAGGCTTCGCGGTCGCCGAGGTCACCGGGCACGATTGGTCCGGGTTCGCCATAGTGGCCGGTGTCATCGGCATTTCGTATGTCGGCGGCGTCATCTTCTATCGATGGCGGCTTTGAATCCGCGGCCCGGCGTCGAGGGGGCCGAACCATTTCGTGCTAACTCGGGTCTAGTTCCCGGGAGGGTCAATGTCACTGCTGATCGATTCAGTCTCCAAGAGTTTCGGTGACGTCCGAGCCCTGGATGCGATTTCGCTCCAGATCGAGCCGGGCGAGGTCTTCGGCTTCCTGGGTGCGAACGGCGCCGGCAAGACGACCGCGATGCGGATTGTGCTGGACATCCTGAGGCCGGATTCCGGGAGGATCGTCTGGAACGGAACGCTCAACACGGACCTGCCCCGCGAGACGTGGGGCTATCTGCCCGAAGAGCGGGGCCTGTACGCCAAGATGACCGTACTGGATCAGCTGGTCTTCTTCGCCAAGCTCCACGGCGTCAAGCCGAAGGCGGCCGAACGGGAGACCCGCGAGTGGCTCGACCGGTTCCGGATTCCCGAGTACGCCGATCGCCGCGCGGAGCAGCTCTCGAAGGGGAATCAGCAGAAGATCCAGTTCATCGCCGCCATCATTCACGACCCCCAGGTCCTGCTGATGGACGAGCCGTTTACGGGTCTGGATCCGGTCAACGTGGCTTTGCTCAAGCAGGCATTCCTGGAGATGAAGGACCGCGGCAAGACGCTGATCTTCTCGACCCACCAGATGGAAACCGTCGAGGAAATGTGCGAGTCGATAGCGATCCTCGACCGGGGACGTGTGGTCGTCGGCGGCCCGGTTCGCCAGGTGCGGCGTTCGACCGGCCGGCAGATGGTTCGCGTCGCGGTCCAGGGCGACCCTGAGATGGCATGGCTCGGCACCCTGGAAGGTGTCCGCGTCACCCGCCGCGGCCAGGACTACATCGAGGCCGAGGTCGCCCAGGGCCACGATCCCGGCACCGTCCTGCGAGCGGCCCTTAGCCGCGGCTGCGACATCCGGCACTTCGAGATGGCCGATCCGTCGCTGGAGCAGATCTTCATCGAGCGTGTCGGCCAGATCGACACCAGCGAGAGCACTCTTGCCCCGAAGGGACTTCGAGCATGAAGGGCTGGCGGACTCTCTTCCCCAACGCCTGGTACGTTGCTGCCCGCGAATACCGCAGCCGAGCCCGAAGCCGCAGCTTCGTCATCGGCACCGTGCTGCTGGCCGCGATCGCGTTCGCGGCGACTCAGCTGCCGGTCCTGATCGACCTGTCGATGAGCACCAGCCAGACCAGGGTTGCGGTGATCGTCCCGGCTTCGGGCATGTCGTCCGATTCGCTGGCCTTGCTCGACACGCAACTCAACGGCCAATCGAGCGACCCCAATGTCCACAAGGACTTCGTCATCAGCTGGCTGCCCGGCGGCGATGTCGCCGCAACCCAGAACGACCTCGAGGCCGGCCAGTACGACGCCCTCCTCCTCGTCGACCGGGACGCGGCAGACGACCTCCGATTCGTACTCCGGACGGACAGCCCTCGAGACGGACGAGTGGTCCAGGTGATCACGGCGGCCCTGACCTCGCTCGAGATCGAGGACCGGCTCTACCGGGCCGGCACTTCGACGCAAGCCCTGCGCGCGCCGTTCTCTCTGGCGGTTACGCCGGTGAAGGCGACTTCGACCGAGACTCACGATCTCACCGCCGATATTTCGGCCAGCATTCTCTCTACGGGCCTGATCGTGCTCATCTTCATGGCGATCGTGACGTACGGCGTCTGGGTGGCGATGAGCGTGGCGGAAGAGAAGGGCAGCCGGGTCATGGAGTTGATGCTCAACGCCACGACTCCGCTTCAGATGTTGGCCGGGAAGATGTTGGGTAACGGGGCGGCGGGGCTGACCCAGTACGGGATAGTCCTGCTCGCCGTAGTGGGCGGGCTTGTCGCCCAGGGCCCGATCCAGCGGGCCGTGGTCGGGTCGGGCAGCGGCACGGAACTGGGGGGCATCGGCCCCTCGGTCCTGGCCGCGTTCGTCGTCCTGTTCATCCTTGGATTCACGCTGTACTCGCTGCTCTACGCCGCGCTCGGCTCGCTCGTCAGCCGGCAGGAGGATGTGCAGAGTGCCACGTCGCCGCTGATGGTCCTGATCATGCTCGGCTACTTCATGTCGGTGTTCGGACTCCAGGCGATCGACGAGACGTGGGTCAAGGTGGCGTCGTTCGTGCCCTTCTTCAGCCCCTACCTGATGCTGGCCCGCGTCGCGACCGGCCACGTGGAGTTGTGGGAATTCGGCCTGGCCGTCCTGCTCCTGGTGATCGCTATCGGCGTGGCCTTGGTCGTGGCAGCGCGGATCTACAGCGCCGGCGTCCTTCTGTACGGTCAGCGTGTCAGCCTGCTCCAGGTTCTGAAGGCGGCGCGGGTCTCGCGGTAGGGGCGATGGGCCGGGCCGCGGCCGCCGGGACGCGACCGGATCAGTCCTCGAGGGGGAGCCGCTGGATCAGGGCCAGGACGGGCCGAGCCGGCGCTTCCGCAACGGGCTCGGGCACCATGTGGAGCGGTATCTCGCCGGGCTGAGACGCGATCCAGCGCCACAGGTCGCTGCGCCTGCCGGGCAGGTAGGGGCTCCGCAGATGGCGGGCCATGACCCCCCGGAGCCCTTGCTGGGCGACGGCGAAATAGAGATCCAGGCCATCCCGGACGACGCCAGGCAGGACCACCAGCTCGGCGCTGGAATGGACGATCCGAGCCAGGCGCTCGCGGCGTCTCAGGAGGGGCTGGGCGATTATCGGCCGGCCGCTTGCCCACAGCAGATCGAAGGCCAGGTATACGGGAACTACGCCAGTCGTGACGCCGTTGCCGATGCGTTCGTCGAGGGCCACCGGGTCCATCCGGCCGATCCTGTCCGGGATGACGAGCTCGCCATCAAGGATGGCCGGCAGGTCGCCGACGAGATCAGGCAGGGTCGCCAGCTCGGGGACGGCCGGGGCCAGGTCGCGGCCGGCTTCGTCGATCAGCCTGAGGCGCGGCCCGTGAGCGGTGCCGGATGGCTCGATGAATGCGAGGACGCGGCGACCTCCCCAGCGCGGCTCGAACAGATGCTCATCCGAGTCGAATGCGGCGTCGGCCGGCCGGGCCAGCATCGGCCGCAGCGAGCGCGGCAAGTGGGCCACATCGCCGGTGAGACTCAACGAAAGCTGATCGGACACGCCGCGATACTACGCCCCCGGCGGTCGTGTCCCCGGCCGGAGAGGGCCGAGGCCCTCAGCGCGGCGCGAGCGCGGAAGCCGCTCCAGACGATTCTCGGGGCGCTCGAGCCGCCCGCGGAGCCCGTTGGAGGGCGGCGTCGCTGGACGTGTGGGAGATGGAACAGAGTGTTGCTGGCGCCACCCGCCGGTCCGGCGCTGTCTCGGAGTGCCGGCGGTCTTCGCCGCGTAGATCAGAGCCTGAGAACATGCCACGGCGCGGCCCTTGCCGGCTCGCTTGGCGGCGTACATTGCCGCGTCGGCCTCCTCGACGAGTTGATCGACGGTCGCGCCGTCTGCCGGTCTGAACGCAACACCGATCGAGACGGAGGCGTGCACGGACTGGCCGGCGATCTCGATGGGGGCGGCGACGGCATCGATAGCCCGCTGCGCGACCGCGAGTGCCTCATCGGCCGTTTCGACCTCCTCAAGCAGCAACCCGAACTCGTCCCCCCCGAGACGGGCCGCGGTGTCTTCCGCCCGAACCACCGAGCGCAGTCGCTCCGCCACGACGGACAGGAGCCGGTCTCCACCCGCGTGGCCGAGCGCATCGTTCACCAGCTTGAAATCATCGATATCTACGAACAAGACGGCCAACGCTGCCCCACCTCGACGCTTCCGCCGGGCGAGAGCATGACCGACGCGGTCATCGAAGAGCCGCCTGTTTGCCAGTCCGGTCAGCGGGTCGTGGAGAGATCTATGACGAAGCTCGCCATAGAGCCGCCCGTTCTCGATCGCCATCGCCGCCTCGAAGGCCAGAGTCCGGGCCAGGGCGAGCTGCCGCTCGTCGAGGGGGCGGGCCGCGCTGGCCGTAAGCTCGGCAACGCCTACGGGCTCAGAGAGGGCCACGAGCGGCAGCAGCACCATCACCTCGCGGCCGATCGCGCGCATGCGTGCCTGTTCGGCAGGGTCGTCGGCGCCGGCCGCGACGTTGACGATGACAGGGGACCTGCCGTTGATGACGCGGGCGAGTACCGGCCGCTCGGCGAAGGACTGGGGATGGGTCTCGAGTGCTCGTCCTGCCGGGTACGAGCCGAATGGGGCGAGGCGGTTCGTCTCTGGGACCAACGAGTAGAGGACGCAGTCGTCAAACCGGATCGCCTCCGCGAGGTGGCGCGCCACGAGCTCGCCAAGGAGTGACGGCTCGGTGGTCTCGGCGAGGTCGGAGGACAGCTGGAAGAGCCTTCGGAACTCACGACTCGAAGCCTTGAGGCGCTCGCTCGACTGGTACAGGACGAAGACGACGACTACGAACACCAGCATCAGTGACGAGATCGGCAGGATCTCGGTCAGGAGCGCGGGCGTTGTCGGGTCGGCGGGAAGGGTGCCCGCGGCCGCCGCGGCGATCATCGCCGCACACGCGATGGCCACGAGTCTGCGGAGCGGTCCGGCTTCAACATAGGGCAGCGCGAAGGCGACCGGGAGCAGAAGCGCCGTCGCCGCCACGAGTGCGTTGAACGGCTGGAGGAACGCGGCGGCCACGATGACGGCCATCAGACCGACCGCCACTCGAGTGACGACGGCGCCGACATCGTCGACGCTCAATGCCCTTCTCGGATATGCGGCGACCCAGGCTGCGAAGGAGACGTACAGGAGAGCCGCCGCCCACCAGCGCACACCGCCGACGAGCAAGCCGATGGCGGCCTGCTGCACGCCGGACACCACGGCACCGGCAATCAGGACCCTGAGGAACCGACCTACGATGGCGCGCCGGGTCGCCTCATCAGGATTGAGAAGCCGACGCTCCGTCGCGTCAGTCATTCAAGGCGCGGCGAAGTGGCCCTTGGGCGCTCCGGCATCCCATCTTGCCTCCAAGCTTGCTCGCACACAAGCCGCCCACGATCGCCGCAAAACAGACGGAGACGCCACGGCGGGCAGACCAACCAACTGCCCACACTGACCCTAGCCTCGATGGAGGTCGATGTCATTACCACAAGTCATCCCGCCCAGGCTTCAACTCGGGCAGAGAATCCGCCGATCCCGACGAGCTCCGGGCAATGCGGACGCTCGTCCTCTCGGCCCACCTCGGCCCAAGGCCACCCGCTCAGTACTTCTCGGGGACGAAGTGCTGCTTTCTGATGGGCGGACGAACGTAGCCTTTGGCGACCTGGCGCGGAGGTAGGACGATCTGCGCCGGCGTCGTGTCCTGATAGGGGATCATGCTCAGCAGATGGCTCATGCAATTGAGCCGGGCCCGCATCTTATCGTTGGCTTCGACGACCCACCAGGGTGCTTCGACGCTGTCCGTCGCGGCGAACATGGCATCCTTGGCCCGCGAGTAGTCGACCCACTTGGACCGGGAAGTCACGTCCATGGGCGAGATCTTCCAGCGCTTCGTGGGCTCGTTGATCCGATCCTGGAAGCGGCGCTCCTGCTCTTCGTCGCTGACCGAGAACCAGTACTTGATCAGGATGATGCCGGAGCGGATGAGCATCCGCTCGAAATCGGGCGCCGTGCGCAGGAAGTCCTCGTATTCCTCTTGCGTGCAGAAGCCCATGACATGCTCGACCCCGGCCCGGTTGTACCAGCTGCGGTCGAACAGCACCCACTCGCCTGCCGCGGGAAGCTGGGCCACGTAGCGCTGGAAATACCACTGCGACTTCTCGCGCTCGGTTGGGATGCCCAGAGCGCAGATCCGGGCGACGCGTGGGTTCAACGTCTCGGTGATGCGCTTGATGACGCCGCCTTTGCCGGCCGCGTCACGGCCCTCGAACAGGCAAACGACCTTTAGCCCGCGCGTCCGGATCCACTCCTGGAGCTTCACCATCTCGACCTGGAGGCGGGCCAGATCCGCTTCGTAGACCCTGGTGTCGAGCTTGTGGCGGCGCTCCTGGACGAGATCCCCGGTCGTCGGATCGAAGGCGCCAGCACGCGGCACCTTGCGGGCCCGGCGAGGTTCCGCCGCCGGTGCCGGCGCGGGAGGATCGCTCTTCGAGGCCGCCCCGTCGTCGTTGTGGATGCGATGCGCTTTGGCCACGAGGGGCCTCCTTCGCATGCACGGTAGGCCATGGTCGGCCCGCAGGCAACAAGGGTTTTGCCCAGATCAGGCTCCTCCTGTTACAGAGCCCAAGGGCGCGAACCGGGTTGCCGAAGGCTACGTTGGGGTCCACGGGGCTCCCCGTTCGGCAGGCCCGCTACCATTTCCGGATGCGCTGGCTTCGGGCTCTATACGCCTCAAACGGCATCGCCTACGGATCCATGTACGGATTCGTCCCCGTGCTGCTTCAGGCGAAGGGGTTCGACCCGGCCCTGGTCGGCCTCACGACCAGTCTCGGCTCGCTCGCGTACACCTTGGCATTGCCGGCATGGGGCCATATCGGCGACATCGTCAGCGGTCCGCGTCGCACCCTTCAGCTGGCCTGCATACCGGCCGCGATCTTCGCCCTTGGCCTTGGCGCGCCTTTTCCCGTCTGGGCAATAATCGTCTGCCAGATCGTGCTGAGCGCCGGTGGCGGTCCGGCCATGGCTCTCACCGACGCGATGACCGTGCCGGTTCTCGAGGACGCGTCTCGGGAATATGCCCGGCTTAGGCTCCTCACCAGCATCGCCGCGGCCGTCGCTTCGGTGTTCAGCGGCATCGTCTACGCCGCGGTCGGGTACTGGGCGGCCCCGGTGATCTTCCTCGGCGCCATGGTCGCGACGATCGTCAGTGCCCAGCGCGTTCCGCACGGACGCGACAGCGAACGTTTCCGGAAGGCGCGCGCCGCGCTGGACGGCCGAGTCCACGAAGTTCACGCGCGTGGCAGGCTCGGTTCGGTCGGCGAGGCCTTCAAGATCAACCCGAGGCTGGCGGCCGTGCTCGTGTCGGTCATCTTCGTCTTCTTCGGCATCATGGCCACGGGCACGTACATAACCCTGCGAATCGCGGACCTCGGCGGCGGGCCGATGGAAGTGGGGATGGTCAACGGCATCGGCTGCGCGGCCGAGATTCCAGGCCTGGTTTTCGCCGGGCTGCTCGTTGCCCGGCTGGGGGCGCGGATCGTCCTGGCGGTCTCGGCCGTTGGCTTTGCCCTGTGCATGCTCAGCTGGATCGTCCTGGTGGACGCGGGCCCGATCCTGGCCACTCGGTTCGTGTCCGGGATCTTCTTCTCCGGCATCTTCGTCTCGTATGTGCTGACGATCGCCACGATGCTACCCGGCCGCCTGCAGTCGACCGGTCAGACGCTCTTCCAGGCTTCCTGCTTCGGATTCGGCGCCATCCTGGCGAACCTGATCGGCGGCGTCCTCTACGGCGCGGTCGGCCCAATCGGCGTGTTCGGCGTCGGGGCCGCGTGCGCGGTCATCGGCGGCGGCATCGGGCTCCTGGCGCTGCCGGCAAGCCGGGGCCGCATGCCAGAGGTCGTGATCCCGGCTACGGTCCCGCTGGTCGGCTGACCGGGTAGCCCCCGGCGGGCGGAGCGACGCGGCCGGCCCGGTGGGCGGTACCATGCCCGCTACGAGGACGGAGGAGAACCCGTGAGGATGTGGGGCGGTCGGTTCGAAGGCGCTTCCGACGAGAGGATGGCCGCGTTCACGCGTTCGATCGATTTCGACCACGCCCTGGCCGTCGACGACATTGCCGGGTCCATCGCTCACGTCAACGGCCTCGGAAGGGCCGGACTGCTCGCGCCCGACGAGGTAGAGACGCTGGTGCGTGGGCTGCGGGGATTGCGCGCAGATGTAGAGGCCGGCGTCCTGGCGTGGGACCCGGCTCTCGAGGACGTTCACATGAACCTCGAGGCGGCGCTGCGCGAGCGAATCGGGCCGGTCGCGGGGCGGCTCCACACGGGCCGATCGCGCAACGACCAGGTCGCCACCGATCTACGGCTGTGGCTGCGGCGCACCCTCGACGGCCTGGACGCGGCGGTCGTCGAGATGGAACGGGCCCTGGTTGGGCTGGCCGGTCGCGAGGGCGAAGCGATCCTGCCGGGCATGACCCATATCCAGCCGGCTCAGCCGGTGCTCTTCGCCCATCATCTGCTGGCCTACGTCGAAATGCTCGAACGCGACCGCGGCCGCATGGCCGACTGCAGGCGGCGGGCCAACGTCTCGCCGCTCGGGTCGGGCGCGCTGGCCGGCGCCGGCTATCCGCTGGATCGAGAGGCGATCGCCCGCGAACTCGGCTTCGACGGCGTGACCGCCAATTCTCTCGACGGCGTCAGCGATCGGGACTTCGTCGTTGAGGCCCTGGCGGCGTTTGCCCTGTGCATGGTCCACCTGTCTCGGCTGGCCGAGGAGATCACCTGGTGGTCGAACCCGCGCTTCGGCTTCGTCCGCGCCGCCGACTCGTTCTCGACGGGCTCGTCGATGATGCCGAACAAGAAGAACCCGGATCCGGCCGAACTGGTGCGGGGCAAGTCCGCCCGCGTCATCGGTGCACTTACATGGATGCTGACGCTTCTGAAGGGATTGCCCCTGGCGTACCAGAAGGACATGCAGGAGGACAAGCCGCCGCTCTTCGATGCCGCGTCCACGTTGGAGGCCTCTCTGCTGGTCATGGCCGGCATGGTGACGACGCTGAGCGTGGACCGCGCCCGGATGCGCGCCGCGGCCGGGGAGGGCTACACCACAGCCACGGCCGTGGCCGACGCCCTTGTTCGCCGCGGCGTGGCATTCCGGGCCGCACATCACATCGTGGGTGTGCTGGTTGCCGAAGCGGAACGGGCCGGGCAGGCGCTGGACGGCCTCGACGACGCCGTTATTGCCGCGGCGCTGGCCGGCTCGGACGATTCGATCGCGATAGCGCTCGTGGGCGACGCCACCGTTCCGGACCAACTGCGAGCCGCGGCCGGCCTGGAAGGCGCGATGGCCGGTTGTGACGTGATCGGCGGTACGGCGCCGCGCCGGGTGGCAGCCGCCGTGGCCGCGGCGAAGGCGCGGCTGGAGATCTAGCCCGCCGGACCGTCCCCATTCTCAACCGAACCTGCACCGCCCCGGACTCGTTCGCGCCGGTCGGCGGTCGTAGCCTCGAATGGGGCCTGGGTGCCCATGCTCGGCGGGAGACTCAATGAAGCTGTACGAGTTCGAACCGGTGGAGGAATCGACCGGTCCACGCGCGCTGCACCGCGAAGACTCGTTCGTTCTGACGTGCGCCGCCTGCGGCTGCAGATTAACCGCCCGCGAGTCGCTCCGCGATGGGGGAGGGGTAGGTCCTGACGCGGCCTGGCGGCATTTCTGGGGTATGGCCGGCCACGATGCCCGGGGTTGCCGGGTGCCCTGCCTCGATCAGCCGCATCGAATCACGTCGCTCGAAGCCTCCGCCGGCTAGACGCGGTCAGCTGGGCGGTCATCCGCGGCCGAGGCCATCCTTCTCCATCTGGATTTCGATCAGCTCGGGTTGACGCGGCATCGGCATCGACTTCCCGGTCGCCACGAAACCGGCGCCCCGATAGAGTCCGATCGCGGCCGAGTTGGACGCCACGACCCACAGGGTCAGAGTGCGCGCGGCTCGAGCGCACGCCCAACTGATTGCGGCCTCGGTCAGCGACCGCCCGACGCCACGCCCCCGCGAGGCCGGATCGACCCACAAGCCGAACATGCCGGCCCGAGTCGGTTCGCCGTCGTCAAGCCGGATCATGACGAAGCCGATCCAACCCGCCGGCGCCTCTGCTATGAAGGCCGCCGCATTTCCATTGTCAGCCGTCTGCTCGGTCCGCTCGACCCAGGCGCGGTCGGGCAGCGAGCCTTCGTCGGCCGGGGTCGCGCCGAACGCGTCGGGCGATTCTTCGAGCGCGCGCAACGGGACCTAACGCACGCGCTGCCACTCGTCCGCCCGAACCGCCCGGATCTCCACGTTCGACTCCATGAGGCGCAGATTGCTACGCCGGGTTGCTACGCCGGGTTGCGATGCCGGCTGTATTGCCCGAAGCCGTCCTGAACGGCAACCCCGGCGCCACCTGACCGCGACCCTATGTTTACCCGACGGCTACTGATTCCGCCGAACCGCATCCTTACCCTTCGGGCGAGCGGGGCGGCCACGCCGTCTGGGGGAGAACCATTCCGCGGCCCCGACCGACATTCTGAAGGGAGATACTCGTGCTCACAGCCGCAGCCGGCATTGACTCGGGCGATACCGCCTGGGTCCTGACCTCGACGGCCCTGGTCATGCTCATGACCCCGGGGCTGGCGCTCTTCTACGGCGGCCTGGTCCGGCGCAAGAACGTGCTGAGCACGATCATGCACAGCGTCTTCATCCTGGCCCTGGTCAGTGTGACGTGGGTGCTCTTCGGGTTCACCCTGGCCTTCGGCCCCGACGTCAACGGCTGGGGCTTCATCGGTGGACTGGACTACATTGGCCTGCGTGGCGTCGGCGTCGCTCCGCTGACTCAGTACGCGCCGACGATCCCCGGCACGGCCTACATGGCCTTCCAGATGATGTTCGCCGTGATCACGCCAGCCCTCATCACCGGCGCCTTCGCCGAGCGGAAGAAGTTCAAGGCCTTCGTCCTCTTTTCCCTGCTGTGGACCCTCCTGGTCTACTCTCCGATCGCGCACTGGGTCTGGGGTGAAGGGGGCTGGCTTCGCGGTCTCGGCGCCATCGACTTCGCCGGCGGCACCGTTGTCCACATCAGCTCGGGCGTCGCTGCGCTCGTGGCGGCTCTCGTGCTCGGTCCCCGCGTCCGCCGCGAGTCCGACCGGTTCGAGCCGCACGACGTCCGCCTGACCGTCATCGGCGCCGGTCTTCTCTGGTTTGGCTGGTTCGGCTTCAACGGCGGCTCGGCCCTTGCCGCCAACGGTCTCGCGGCCAATGCCTTCGTGGTCACGAACACGGCCGCGGGCATGGCTGCGCTGACCTGGGTCACCGTCAGCTGGCTCCATAAGGGCACTCCCAGCGTAGTCGGGGCTGTGGCGGGGGGAGTGGCCGGCCTGGTCGCGATCACGCCCGCATCGGGCTTCGTCGACGCCAGCGCGGCCATCATCATCGGCTTCGCCGCCGGTGCAATCTGCTACGGCGCCATCCTGTTGCGGGAGCGGCTCAAGATCGATGATGCCCTGGACGTCTGGGCGGTCCATGGCGTGGGTGGGACGCTCGGGGCGATCCTGACCGGTGTCTTCGCAGTGGCCGCGGTCGGGGGTGTATCTGGACTGATCGAGAACAACGGCGACCAGGTCCTCAAGCAGCTGGTGGCCGTCGCCGCCGTTTGGATCTACAGCGGCATAGCCACCTTCGTCATCCTCAAGGTCGTCGATCGCTTCGTCGGGCTCCGCGTCGAGGAGTCCGAAGAGGAAGTTGGTCTCGACTCCTCGCAGCACGGCGAGGTTGCCTGGCAGATCGAATAGGCATCTCCGGGCAGGGCCTCGAGCCCGCGCCGCTCGCCGGGATCGGCGGATCGGCGCGGGCACCCCCGCCCGCCGGTGCGATCGGGCCCCGAGCGGCCCGGACCGAGCCCGCAGGCCGGACCCGGCGGACCGGTGGGTAGAACGCGTCCCCAAAGACAACCCCATCGTCACCCAGCCGCTACGGGGGAGTCACCCGACCGCTACTGAATCGAGCGCGCGGCGTACCTACGCTTCCCAAACCGAAACTCGCGAGGGGGTTTCGTTGCGGGTTGGAAGCGAAGGAGTTCCGAACTTGGTCCCCAAGATCGACGCGGGCGATACCGCCTGGGTGCTTACGGCCACCGCCCTGGTCATGTTGATGACCCCGGGGCTGGCTCTCTTCTACGGTGGCCTGGTCCGCCGGAAGAACGTCCTCAGCATCCTGATGCAGTGCATGTTCGTCCTGGCCCTGGTCAGCGTTACCTGGGTTCTCGTCGGCTACACGCTGGCGTTCGGCAAGGACGTCAACGGCTGGGGCATCATCGGCAACCTGGACAATCTCGGGCTCAAGGGCATTGGTGCGGCGCCCGGCCCGTATGCCCCCACGATCCCGGCCGCCGCGTTCGCCCTCTTCCAGATGATGTTCGCGATCATCACCCCGGCCCTGATCATCGGCGCCTTCGCTGAACGGAAGCGATTCAAGGCCTTCGTCCTGTTCGCGCTTCTATGGAGCCTGCTCGTCTACTCTCCGATCTGCCATTGGGTCTGGGGGGATGGCGGCTGGCTTCGTAACATGGGCGTCCTCGACTACGCGGGCGGCACGGTCGTCCACATCAGCTCGGGCGTAGCCGCACTCGTTGCCGCGCTGGTCCTGGGGCCGCGCGTCCGGCGCGAGTCCGACCGCTTCGAGCCGCACGACGTCCGGCTTACGGTGATCGGTGCCGGCATCCTCTGGTTCGGCTGGTTCGGCTTCAACGGCGGATCGGCCGGCGCGGCCAACGAGCATGCCGTCAACGCCGTGCTCGTCACAAATACCGCCGCCGGCATGGGCGCGCTGACGTGGCTGACCATGAGCTGGCTGCACAAAGGCTCGCCGTCGGTCATCGGCGCGGTCTCGGGGGCCATCGCCGGCGAAGTCGGCATCACGCCCGCCTCGGGGTTCGTGGATCCGAGCTCGGCCATCGTCATCGGCTTCATCGCCGGAGTCGTGTGCTACGGCGCCATCCTGCTGCGGGAGCGGCTCAAGATAGACGACGCCCTGGACGTCTGGGCGGTCCACGGAGTGGGCGGCACCCTGGGGATTCTGCTGACCGGCGTGTTTGCCGTGACCGCCATCGGCGGCGTGAGCGGCCTGGTCGAAGGAAATCCCGGCCAGGTCGGCACGCAGCTGGTGGCGATAGCCGCCACCTGGGCCTACAGCGCCGTCGCGACCCTGGTCATCCTCAAACTCGTCGACCTGGCGGTTGGACTTCGGGTCGGGGCGGAGGAGGAAGAGGCCGGTCTGGATGCCTCTCAACACGGCGAGGTCGCCTGGCAGTCTTAGGGAGCGGGGGCCCAGGGAGGCGGCCGAGGCTCCGATGCGGCGGTCCCGGCCATGGCGACGCCGCGTTCGTACCGAACGGCAACCCTGGCGTCACCCGAGCGCTACCGATATCCCACCTGCGCGCTACTGATTTGCGCCGACTCCACAGATAGAGTTCCAGTCAGTGAACGGGATGCACATCCCGACTGGTTCAGCCGAAGGAGCCAAGGAATGATCGCAGCGGCCTTCATCAGCTTCGCCATCCTGGTAGTGGCCTGGTTCGTCGCTCCGTCACGCGCACACGTGGCCGAGTAGGACTCTCAAGCTCAGGTTCTTGCGGTCGTAACCCGCTTCGCCGGTCAGTAGCGGACCGGACCTTCGGTAGATCCAGCCCCTTTCCGACATCGACCCGCGCACCTTTCGGCAGGTAGCGCGGGTTGTTGTTTGTCCGGATGATCGAACGCCCTCGACGCATCCCGGCGTCGGCTAGATTTCGGCCGGGTTCAGGTCCACTCGGGCGGCCCATTCGATCGAGCCGATCAGTTCGGGCCGGTGAGTGATCATGACCACGGTCCGTCCCTTTGTGGCCGCGAGAAGGTCGGCCACGAGCTTGGTGGCCATGATTTCGTCGACGTGCTCGGTCGGCTCATCGAAGACCACGATCGGAGCGTTCGCCAGTAACGCCCGGGCTAGAGAGAGGCGTTGACGCTGGCCGCCGGACAGGCGCGCGCCGTGCTCGCCGACCGGGGTCGCCAGGCCGTCCGGCAAGGACGCGACCCAGCCGCTCAGCTGAGCCGCGGCGAGCGCCGCGGCGACCTGCTCATCGGTGGCATCGGGCCTGGCGAGCCGGACGTTCTCCGCGACCGAGGTATCGAACACGTGCGGATCCTGGCCGCACAGGCAGACGATCCGGCGGACATCGTCGCCCGCGAGCCTGCGGACGTCGACCGAGCGGTCCGACCCGGTCAGCTCGACCTCGCCTGCAGAAGGCTCCAGGAACCTCACCAGCACGGCCGCGAACGTGCT
This sequence comes from uncultured Chloroflexia bacterium, assembly GCA_963789725.1. Classification (GTDB taxonomy): domain Bacteria; phylum Chloroflexota; class Limnocylindria; order Limnocylindrales; family CSP1-4; genus Fen-1039. The sequence goes on along the minus strand of CAWBLU010000003.1, from coordinate 1,115,051 downwards.
CTTGCCCGATCCGCTCGGACCGGTGACGAGAAGCCGGTCGCCAGGCCCCACGTCGAAGTCGGGCATGACCAGCGCCTCTGGCCCCGCCTGTGAGTAGCGGGCTCGCAGGCCCCGGCAGCACAACCCGTACGGCCCCCGGGGGGGTGGCTCAGGTTCGGCCGGCTCGGCCACCGGGTCGGGCCTCGACGTCACGTCCAGGAGGCGGGCGGCCATTGCCGAGAGGCCCGGCACATGCTGCGCCGCGGGTACGAGCCCGGCCACGGCTTCGTGGACCGCGATGGGAGTGAGGGCGACCACGGCCAGCATCACTCCCTCCACGGCCCCCGCGCGAAGGGCGGAGATGCCGGCGACAAGCCCGAGCCAGATCGCCACTCCGGTCGCCAGGCCGGAGAGGAGCGCGCCGGCGCCCGAACCCGCGGATGTTCGGGCCTCGGCGGCCGCCAGGCGTGCGTCGATGCCGGCCAGAGCCGCCAGTCGCGCCTCGGTTGCGCCGGCCACCATGATCTCCGGCGCGCCTTCCAGCACTTCGAGCGTCGCTGCCGCCAGCCGGCCGCGCTCGGCGGATATACGCCGCTCGCCGCGCCGGGCCAGATCGATCGTCAGCGCGGGAACCGCGAACGCGACGAAGAGCAGGGTTCCGGCCAGGACGGATGCGGCAACCGGCACGAGCAGCCAGATCATGGCCACGGTGACTGCCCCGGCGATTCCGGCGACGAGGTAGGGGAGCAGGACGCGAAGCCAGAGGTCGGCCAGGCCATCCACATCGTCGACGAGTCGCGACAGCAGGTCGCCCGACCTGAATTCGGCCAGACCGGCCGGGGCGAGCCGCTCCAGGCGTGCGTAAGCCGAGCTTCGAAGCCTCGCCAGGACACGGAACGCGGCGTCGTGACCGGCCAGCCGCTCGGCGTAGCGAAGGGCTCCGCGGCTTACACCGAACGCGCGAACGCCGGTCACGGCCACCATCAGGTACAGGACCGGCGGTCGCTCCGCGGCCCTGGAGATCAGCCACGCCGACGTGGCAGTCAGGCCGATCGCGGCCCCCGCAGCGGCCACGCCGGCGGCGACGGCGAGCAGCATCCGGCCGGTGACGGGCCGCCCGATCCCGACGACGCGCCAGAGCGCACCGTGGGTTCGACGTCCACCGGCCGTTCTCATACGGCCTCCACCGATCGAGCTTCGATGGTCGCGACGCGATCGGCGATGGCCAGTGCGGCCGGTCTGTGCGCGACCAGCAGCACCGCCAGATCGCCCCGCCGGGCGGCCGAACGGACGGCCGCGAGGACCGTCGCTTCAGCCGTCGCGTCGAGCCCGGCCGTGGGCTCGTCGAGGATCAGCAGGTCGCCACCCTTGAGCAGGGCCCGAGCCACCCCGATGCGGCGCCGCTGGCCGGAGGACAGGCCGGCGCCGCCTTCCGCGAGTCGAGTCGACGGCGCCAGGCCGGCCAGGTCGACCGCGTCAAGCGCCCGGCGAACGGCCTCGTCGGTCGCGTCCGGGGCGGCGAGCCGGAGGTTCTCGGCCACTGTTCCGGGGAAGCAGAAGGGGTGCTGCGGGACCCAGGCCACCCGGCGGTGCCAGGCTGCGCGGTCCAGCGCGGCGACGTCGTCGATCGAACCGTCCGGGCCGGCGATAACGACGCGACCTCCATCGGCCGCCCTGAGGCCCAGCATCACGTCGACGAGCGTGCTCTTGCCGGAGCCGCTCGGCCCGGCGACGGCCACGATCTCGCCCGCTCTGACCGCGAGCACTGCCTCGAACGGCGCGTCCAGAGCCCGTCCGGGCTGCCGGACCGTCACCCGTTCGACGCGAATCTCGGCGCCCCTGAGCTCCGGCACGGCCGCGCCCGAGCTGCGGTTGGGCGTACCGCCGGCGCCCGCTCGAGGCGTTACCTCGCCGCCGGCCTCGATGATCGCAAAGGCGGCTGCTGCCGCTGCCAGCCCCTCCTCGGACGAATGAAAGCTCGCTCCCAGCTGGCGAAGTGGCAGATAGGCCTCGGGCGCCAGGATCAGGACGAACAGGCCCGTCCGTAGGTCCAGCGACCCGTCGACGAGCCGCAGGGCGATCCCCACCGCAACCAGGGCAACGGAGAGCGTCGCGGCCAGCTCGAGCGCGAAAGCCGATAGGAAGGCAACGCGTAGAGTAGCCATGCTCTCGCGCCGGTAGTCGTCCGTCACTCGGTTGAGACGTTCCATCTGTGCCCCGGATCGGCCGAAGACCCGCAGTGTCGGCAGCCCGGCGACCACGTCCAGGAAGTGGCCGGAGAGCCGGGCCAGGGCATCCCAGCGGCGTCGCCGGCGCCGCTCCGTGGCCGACCCGATCAACACCATGAAGATCGGAATGAGCGGCACGGTCAGGGCCACGGTCAGGGTGGCGACGAGATCGGCGGTCGCCAGGCATGCCACGACCACCACCGGCACGATGCCGGCCAGCACGAGCTGCGGCAGATATCGGGCGAAGTACGCGTCGAGCGCGTCCAGGCCGCGGGTTGCCAGAACGACGATCTCGCCGCTGGATGGGCCGGTGCCGCTGCCCGGCAGTCGCTCCGCGGCTTGCCGGAGCAGACGCATCCGCAGGTTCGACTTGACCGCCGCCGAACACCGTCGCGCCACCGACTCCTGTGCCCATGCGATTGCTGCCCTTGAGGCCAGCACGAACGCCAGGGCCGCCAGTGTGGGCTGCAGCTCCCCGAAGGCCGCTCCGCCCAGCGTCGCCGAACTGATCGCCGTTGCCAGCAGCCAGGCCTGGGCTACGGCCAACGCGGCCGTCGCCAGACCAAGCGCAACGGCGGCGGCCAGAGCCACCGCCGTTGCGCGGGCATACCGGAGCAGCCGAGGGTCGATGGCCCTCAGGGGATCCTCCTCAGCGACCCATCCCTAGTTCGCGGCCGGTGCGGAGCCCGCCGGGGAGGCGATCTGAGCTTCGGATACGCGGTCGGAGGTGACTCGCTTGCGGAAGACCCAGTAGGTCCAGCCCTGGTAGAGCAGGACCAGCGGCGTGAAGATGACCGCCACGACGGTCATGATCGTGAGGGTGTAGTCCGTGGACGAGGCGTTGTTGATTGTCAGGCTGTAGGCCGTGTTGGTCGACGACGGCATGACATTGGGGTAGAGGTGCGAGAAGAGCGCCACCACGGCTAGCCCGATCGTGAACGCCGTCAAGATGAAGGCCCAGCCTTCGCGGCGAAGCCGGTTGGCCACCAGCGCAAGGACGAGCGCGACGGCCGCCGCGACGGAGGCCAGCGCGGAAGCCGCGACCATGCTCGAGAACTGGGTCCAGCCGAGGAACAGGACGGCCGCGCCCGCCGCCACCAGGCCGATGCGGAAGAGCAGCTTGTTGGCTCGGGCGCGAATGTCGCCCTCGGTCTTGAGGGCCAGGTAAGCGGCTCCGTGCGTCACGAAGAGCGTGAACGTCACCACTCCGCCGAGGAGGCCGAACGGGTTGAGGAGCGTGAGCAGGTTGCCGGTGTAGTTCTCGCTGCCGTCGATCGGCACCCCCGCCACGATGTTGGCGAAGGCAACGCCCCACAGCAGAGCCGGCACGGCCGAGCCGATGAAGATCGCCCAGTCCCAGCCCTGACGCCAGCGGGCGCTGTCGCGCTTGCTGTGGTATTCGAAGGCGACGCCACGCAGGATCAGGGCCACGAGGATCAGGAAGAGGGCCAGGTAGAAGCCGCTGAACAGCGTGGCGTACCAGTGGGGGAAGGCCGCGAACGTCGCGCCGCCGGCCACCAGGAGCCAGACCTCGTTGCCGTCCCAGACCGGCCCGATGGCGTTGATGAGCGTCCGCCGCTCCGTGTCGTTGCGGCCCAGGAAGGGCAGCAGGATGCCGACCCCGAAGTCGAAGCCTTCGAGGACGAAATAGCCGACCCACAGGACGGCAATGAGCAAGAACCAGATGTCGTGCAACACGGCCGTCTCCTCAGTATGCGAACGGGGCGGGGCGGTCGGTGGAGTCGGTGCCTGCCGGCTGCGTGGCCGGCATCTCGCCCCGGATCCGCTTCGCCAGCAATCCGACCTCCACCACGGCCAGGGCGCCGTACAGGAGCGTGAAGCCGACGACCGTAACGGCGACCTCGAGCACGCCTACGCTCGGAGAAACCGCGTTGGCGGTCAGTTGCTGGCCGTACACGATCCACGGCTGCCGGCCCATCTCTGTGAATATCCAGGCGAACGAATTCGCCGCCAGCGGTAGCAGCGGCAATAGCAGTGCGATCGCCACCGCGCCGCGGCCCGGCGCCCGGCCCTTTCGCATCCGCCACAGGAACCAGATCGCGGCCAGCGCGGCGAGACTGCCGGCCCCGATCATGAGGCGGAACGACCAGAAGGTGACCGGCACCAGCGGCGAGTAGTCGCCCGGGCCGTATTGATCCTGGAACTGGGCCTGCAGGTTGTCGATGCCCTGGACCGTCCCGTCAGGGTTGTTCGTGGCGAGGATGGAGAGCACGTTGGGGATCTTGACGGAGATGATCTCCTTGCCGTCGAGATCCCAGAGCGTGAACAGCGAGAACGGCGCCGCCGACTGCGTTGTGCGCAGGTTCTCGGCCGCGGCGAGCTTCATCGGCTGGTCCGTAGTGATGTGCTTGCCGAGCTGGTCGCCCGACACGAGAACGAACAGGCCACCGATCAACAGCGCCGTGGCGCCGACCTTCGAGGCCGTGCGGAAGGCCTCGGTCGCTTCGCCGGAGCGGCGCACCAGCCGCCACACGGCAACACCGAGCACGAATGCACCGCCGGTCATGAAGGCGCCGGCGATGACGTGCGGGAATGCCAGCAGCACCGTGGGATTGGTCAGGACGGCGCCGAAGTCCTTGAGCTCGGCGCGCCGGGCCGCCTCGTTGATGGCGAAGCCGACGGGCTGCTGCATCCACGCGTTGGCCGCCAGGATGAAATACGCGGACAACAGCGTGCCCACCGCGACGATCCATATCGAGGCCAGGTGGAGCCGCCTGGGCAGCTTGTCCCAGCCGAAGATCCAGAGCCCCAGGAAGGTCGACTCGAGGAAGAAGGCCAGCAAGCCTTCGATCGCCAACGGCGCGCCGAAGATGTCGCCGACAAATCGGCTGTAGTCGCTCCAGTTCATGCCGAACTGGAATTCCTGGACGATGCCCGTCACGACGCCCATGGCGAAGTTGATCAGGAAGAGTTCGCCATAAAAGCGCGTCAGCTTCAGGTACTTGTCATTGCCCGTTCGATACCAGGCAGTCTGGAAACCCGCGACGATGAAGACGAGTGAGATCGTCAGCGGGACGAAGAGGAAGTGGTAGACAGTCGTGATGCCGAACTGCCACCGCGCGAGATCAAGCGCGTCCATTCACCGCTCCCATTTAACTCCTCCGGGTCAGTTGGACTGCCTCAACCGCGATCGACAGCTTGATCGCGATGCCGGCACGCGGGCGTTTCGCCACGCGCTACCTGAAAGGTATATTGACCCTATTCGTCGGGCAATGTCAGGCGCATATCCAATACCCGAAGGGGTGGGTGCGGCGGGCCGGATGGATCGATGCCGATCAGGCCGCCAGGGAGATCTCGCGATCCGTTCGACCTACTCAGCGTCCTCGAGGCGGTAGCCGACACCGCGGACGGAGGCGGGGACGGGGGCGCCTGCTTCCTCGAGCTTGGAGCGAAGCCGGGCCAGGTGCGGCTTCAGCCACTGGGGATCCGGGTTCGGCTCGCCCGGCCACCCGGCCGAGAGAAGGGTGGAGTGCGAGACGACGTGGCCGGCCGCCGCGACCAGGGATGCGAGCAAGCTGTATTCGGTGCGGGTCAGGATGATCTCGTCGCCGGAGACCGCTGCGGTGTGGCGGCCGCGGTCCAGGACGATGGCACCCCATCGCAACTCTCCGACACCGTGCGGTTCGGCTTCGTTGCCGCGGCGGCGCATGACGGCACGGATGCGGGCAAGCAGTTCCTGCTTGCCGAATGGCTTCACGACGTAGTCGTCGGCGCCGGTGTCCAGCGCTTCCACCTTGGCCCGCTCGTCGGCCTCGCCGGTCAGGACGATGATGGGTGTCTGGGACATGCGGCGGATGGCCCGGCACACCTCCACTCCGTCCAGACCCGGCATGGCCAGGTCGAGCAGGACGAGGTCCGGCCGCTCCTCGCTGAAGCGGCGCAGGGCGGTGTTGCCGTCGTAGGCGGTGACGACGCGATGGCCGGCGCGGCCGACCAGGGCCGACACGGCGCCGACCATCGCCGGCTCGTCGTCGACGACGAGCACGAGCAGGCTCCTCTCCCCAGGACCCATACCGCTCACTGACTGCCTCCGCCTAGCCTTCCGGACCCGCCTCGGACATGACGCCCGCCTCAGGGCCGGCGGTGTCCGGGTCAGTCTGGCGCATCTGGGGGATCGCTACCATGAATCGGCTGCCACCGTACCCATTTGATTCCAACCAGACACGTCCGCCCATACCATCCATCAGCCGCCGGGCCGCATAGAGGCCGATTCCGGAGCCGCGCGGCCGGTTGGCCGTCCGGACATAGGCCTCGAAGACCGACTCCCATTCCTCCTCGGGGATGCCCTGTCCGTCGTCGGTGACGTAGACCTGGACTTCCTCGTCGGCGCGCCACATCCCCACGCTCACCGCACCGCCCTCAGGCGAATACTTCACCTCGTTCTCGAGCAGGTGTTCCAGCACCTGGCGGAAGCGACCCTCGTCGCCGATTCCCATCAGCGAGTCCCACGTCCCGGTCCGGCGGAGCGGATGGCCGCGCAGCAACGGCGCCATCTCGCCGATCGTGTCGTTGACGGCGCGGGCCACGTCGAACGGAGCGCGGGCCAGCCCGGCGGCCAGGCCATCGCCACGCACGGACGCCAGGATCGAGTCGACCAGCCGGTCGAGGCGCGTAACCTGGGCTATGGCCTGGGCCCGCCACTCCTCGACGAGGGCCGAGCCCGGACCGACGGCGCTGCCATCGACCGACGCAGGCTCGTCTCCCGGCCCGTTCCCGGACGCGTCGACGGCGGCGTCGCCGAGCAGATCCACGTAGGCCCGGACGACGGCGAGGGGGGTGCGCAATTCATGAGTGACCACGGCGAGCAACTCCGCCCGCGCGCCGTCGAGCGCCGTCAGCGTCTGGAGCTGCTCCTCGGCTTCCGCCTGGAGTCGGCCCTTCTCGACGATTCCGCCCAGCAGCGCCCCGATCGTGACCAGGAACTCGACCTCCTCCGGCGAGAACGTCCGCGACTCGATCGCCTGGACGTTGATTACGCCGATGATCGAGTCGTTCCATGGCAGCGGCACCGACAGCATCGACACGAACTGCGATTGGTCGAAGCCGGGAACCCACTTGAAGCGAGGGTCGACGCGAACGTCGGGCGAGGCAACCGGCCGGCCGATCAGCGCGGCCCGGCCGGTCAGGCCCTCTCCGACGGCCATGAGGACGGAGCCGACCTGGTCGCGGTCGAGGCCGTTGGTCGCGGCCAGGCGCATCTGGTCGCTGTCGCGCTCCATGAGGTAGACGGAACAGACCTCGACGTTGAGGGCATCGGTGGTGCGGTCGACGATCGTCCGCATCAGCTCGTCCCAGTTCCGGGCAGTCGTCAGCAGCTTGGCGAACTCGTGCAGGAACGACAGTTCGCGGAGCTTCCGCTCGCCATCGCGGCCGTCCGGCGGCCCCTCCGGTTCCAGCCCCATCAGATCGTTCGGATCCGCCCGCGAAGGGACTGCAGGCGAGGGCGTGGCAGGCGCCGTTCGTCCGCGTCTTCCATCTCGGGGATCTTCTCGGGTACCGGGGTTTGCCATTGGATAAGGCTCTCGAGCAGACGGCCTACTTGACCGCGGCCGACGGAGCGTCGTAGATCTTCGTCGGCAGTTCGGAGAGTAGCGGGTCGGTCCAGGTCCATGCCGCGCCGTGGCTCCGTCCCACGGCCCCGTGGCGGGCCGCTTCGGTGCGGAGCGGCAGGCCGAAGATCTCGATGAATCCAACGGCCGCGGCATGGTCGAAGGCGTCGTCGGCCTCGTATGTGGCGAGAGACTTCTCGTACAGCGACAGCGGGCTGCGCCTTCCGGTCACGACCGCGTTGCCGTGGTCGAGATGGACCCGGACGTCACCGCTGACCACGCGCTGGCTGCTGGCCGCGTAACCGCGCAGGTCGCGGTGGAGGGCGCTGAACCAGAGCCCGTCGTAGGTGAGCTGGGCGATCTCGTCGGCCACCACTCGGTTGAAGCGGAGAGTGTCCTTGCTGAGGGTCAGGCCCTCAAGGGCGCGGTGGGCTCGATGGATCACCGTTGCGGCGGGGGCCTCGTAGATCTCGCGGCTCTTGATTCCGACCAGGCGGTCCTCGACGTGGTCCACGCGGCCGACGCCGTGTGACCCTGCCAGGACATGGAGCTTCTCGACGAGCGTGACCGGATCGAGCCGCTCGCCGTCGAGCGACACGGGCACGCCGCCCTCGAACCCGATGACGATGTCGACCGGCGCCGGCGCCTTATCCGGATCGACCGTCCAGCGGTAGACGTCCTCGCGGGGCGCGGTCCACGGATCCTCGAGTATGCCGGCCTCGACCGATCGTCCCCACAGGTTCACGTCGATCGAGTAGATCGACTCCTTCGAAATCGTGATCTCTATGTTGCGGGCCTTCGCGTACTCGATCTCCTGCTCGCGCGACAGGCCCATCCCGACGCGCATCGGGGCGATGACGGCCAGCGATGGATCGAGGGCGTGGGTGGCGACATCGAAGCGGACCTGGTCGTTGCCCTTGCCGGTGCAGCCGTGGGCGACGGCGTCGGCGCCTTCCTTGTGGGCCACTTCGACGAGCAGCTGCGCGATCAGTGGCCGGGCCATGGCCGTCGCCAGCGGGTAGACGCCCTGGTAGAGCGCTCCGGCCTGGACGTGGGGCCAGCAGAAGTCACGCACGAAGCGGTCGCGGCCGTCGACGACGTAGGCCCGCGAGGCACCGGCGCTGATGGCCCGGCGATCGACGTCCTCCTTGAGCACGCCGCCTCCCAGATCGACCGTTAGGGTGACGACCTCAACGTCGTACTGCTCGCGTAACCAGGCGACGGCGACCGACGTATCGAGTCCACCGGAGTAGGCGAGCACTACCTTCTTCATCGAGGGGCCTCCGAATGCGCGAAAGGGCGGCCGACTGGAAGCGACGCCGCCCCGGCCGGTTGAAGACTCTGGAAACGGATCAGCCACCGCTCGAGGGTGGCTTCGGTTTCGAAGAGGACCAGCAGCGTGTTGTCTCCGGCGAGCGTGCCGACCTGGTCCTGCAGGCTCGATTGATCGATCGCCTGGGCGATAGCTCCGGCCGAACCCGGCGTCGCCAGGAGGACGAGGCTCAAGCCGCTTCGACCGACCCGCACGGGAATGTCTTCGAGCAGGCGTTGAAGCCTGCTGTCGTACATGTCGCCCGTGGCCGCGCTCTCGGGCGTCGCGTAGACGTGGCGATCGCCCCGCGGCACCTTGACCAGCCCCAGCTCCGCTGCGTCCCTGCTGACCGTCGCCTGCGTCACCTCGAAACCGGCGCCGCGCAGAAGCTCGACGAGTTCCTCCTGGCTACCGATCGGTGACCCGGCGACAAGATCGAGTAATGCCCGCTGGCGGCGCTGCTTGACGTTGGCGCTGCTGCCGTTGAGAACCATCGCTGTCATCCGATCAGGCCGTTCCTGCCCGCGCCCGCCCGGCGTCGCGAGAGGCGGTGATCCGAGTCCCAAAGGTCGGATCGCCGAGAGCGCGGGTCAGGGCGTGCGGGTCGGACGAGTCCGCGATCACCGCTTCGGCGCCGGGCCAATTGACTGCCGCCAGGGCGGCTCGAATCTTGGGAACCATGCCGCCCTTGATGATGCCGTCGGTGATCAGCCGCTCGGCCTCGTCCGCGGTCATGCTGGAGAGCTTCTCCCCGGCGGCGTTGCGTACGCCGTCCACGTCGGTCATCAGCACGAGCTGGCGGGCGCCGACTCCGGCGGCGATGCCGGCAGCCGCATCGTCGGCGTTCACGTTGCAGACGATGCCGGTCTCGTCGCGGGCCAGGGGCGCAACCACGGCCACCTGGCCGGCGACCAGGAGCGTGTCGAGGAAGTCGCGGCGGATGCCGACGATGTGGGCCACGAGTCCAAGGTGCGGCACGCGCTCGGCGATCATGAAGCCGCCGTCGACGCCGGACAAACCGACCGCGTCCACGCCACGATCGCGCAGGTCCGAGACGAGCTCCGAATTGACGACGCCCCGGAGAACGGCCGCGGCAACGTCCAGGGCGGCCTGGTCGGTAATGCGCAGCCCGCCCTCGAACCGGCTGGGTACGCCGAGCCGTTCGAGCCATTCGGTGATGCGCTTGCCGCCGCCGTGGACGAGCACCACGGGACGCTTGCGGGCGACCGCGGCCACTTCGTCGAGGACGTGAGCCTGGTCGGCCAGCGTGGTTCCGCCGAGCTTGAGGACAAGCACTTCGCTCACGTCGTGTACTCCGCGTTCTCGATGACGTAACCCTCGGTAAGGTCGCAGCCGAAGGCCTCGCCGGTGCCCCCGCCCAGGCCGAGATGAACTCGGATGAGCACCTCGGGCGCCTCCATGGCCTGCCGAACCGAATCACGGTCGAAGAGCAGGGGAGTGCCCTTGAAGACGAGAGTGCCGGCGATCGCGATCTGGAGTTTGCCAAGGTCCAGCTCCGGTCCGCGGCCGGCCCGAGGCATGGCTTCGGTGTGGTGGAGGCCCGCCGCCTCCAGCATCGCCTCGTCCGGCAACCGGGCGTTGCCGGCGGCACTGGCAACCCGGCCCCAGTTCGGGTCGCGGCCGTGGACTGCGGCTTTGAGGAGGCTGCTGCTGATGACGGAGCGGGCGATGGCCCGGGCGTCGTAGTCGTCGGCCGCGCCGCTGACCTGGCAGGTGATGAGGGTGGTGGCTCCCTCGCCGTCGGCCGCCTGCTGGCGAGCCAGGGAGCGGGCCACGGCCTCGATCGCGGCTCCCATGAGGGCGGCTTCGCGGCTGGCCGGGGCCACCGATGCGCCGGCGGCGCCGGACGCGAGCAGGAAGACGGTGTCGTTCGTGCTGGTATCCCCGTCCACGCTGAGCTGGTTCCACGTCCGCTGCACGACCGGCGAGAGCAGCCCGAAGAGAGTGGCCGGGGCGACGCTCGCGTCCGTCAGAACGACGCTCAGCATGGTGGCCATGCGCGGGTGGATCATCCCCACGCCCTTCGCGATGCCGGACACCGTCACCCTGACCGGATCGCTATCTGGCCCCGGCAGCTGGACCGTGGTCGTGGCCAGCTTGACCACGGTGTCGGTCGTCATCATCGCTCCGGCCACGGCCTCGAGCCCAGCGTCGGTCGCGGCCAGGGTCGGGATCAGGCCGGCCAGTCCTGCCCGGACCTTCGATACCGGCAGCCGGACGCCTATCACGCCGGTTGAGAGCGCCAGGGTGCGTTCCGGCCGGGTTCCAAGGAGCGTGGCCAGGCTCTTGCAGACTTCGACCTGATCGGCGTCGCCCTCCTCGCCGGTGGCCGCGTTGGCCGTGCCGGCAGTCGCGACCACGGCGTCCGTCCAGCCCATGCGGCCCCCACCCCCGACTTCGGTGGCGCTGAGGTGGGCCCGAGAGACTCTGATCGGTGCCGCCACGACCTGGTTGCGGGTGAAGGTCGCGGCCACGGCGACGGAACCGCCGGTGGTGGCGATAACCGCCAGGTCCGGCCGGCCGGAGGGCTTGATTCCCGCAGCCACGGCTCCGGCTCGGAAACCGAGCGGCATGGCCGCGCGCTCCTCGACCGGAGGCAGGCCGTTGGGAAGAGGCGGCAGGTCTGCCGGCGGAAACGTGCCGGCCCTCGGGGACCGCTCGGTACCTGACTCCATCTGGCTCGATTCCCTCCGAGTTGGGCTTTCGTATGGTCGGATGGCGGGGATTTGGCCGCAGGGGTGACCGCCGCCGGTGGATGCCGGCGGATTCGGCCCTATGGGGCGATCGGGTATTGCTCGAGGCCGGTTGTCTCGGGCAGGCCGAACAGCACGTTGAGGGCCTGTACGGCCTGGCCGGCGGCACCCTTGACCAGGTTGTCGATCACGCCGAGAGCGAGGATCTTGCCACTGCGGGGGTCCACTCTGACCCAGATTCGGCACAGGTTGCTACCGAAGACGTGCTTCGTCGCCGGCGGGTCGGCCACGACCTGGACGAACGGTTCATCCCGGTAGGCCTGGTCGTATATGGCGTCGAGCTCGGCCTGCGTCACAGGGCGGGTCGGGCGGACGTGGCAGCTGGCCAGGATGCCCCGGGTCATCGGAATCAGGTGTGGCAGGAAGTCGACCGTGGCCACGCCCGGGTTGGCCTCGCGGCTGCCGAGCGCGCCGCGCTCCCCCTGCTGCTGGAGTTCCTGCTCCATCTCGGCCGTGTGGCGGTGGTTGAACACGCCGTAGGCCTTGACGCTCTCGTTGACCTCCGAGAATAGGAGATCGACCTTCGGCTCGCGCCCAGCCCCGGAGACGCCGCTCTTGGCGTCGACGGCAAGGTCGCCGATGAGACCGGCGCGGGCCAGCGGGGCGAGGGTCAGTATCGTCGCGGTGGGGTAGCAGCCCGGCAGGCCGATGATCGTGGGAGTTCTCCCGGCCGCCGCGCGCATCTCGTCGCGGTGGAGTTCCGGCAGCCCGTAGACGGCAGTGGCCAGGATGTCCGGCGCCGGGTGGTCGAACTTGTACCAGGTCGGATAGTCGGCCGGATCATGGAGGCGGAAGTCGGGTCCGACGTCCAGGAGGGCCGAGCCGCGCGCCGCGATGTCCGCGGCCATGCCCGCCGCGACGCCGTGAGGGAGGGCGGTAAAGATGGCGTCGGCTTCAGGGATGGCTTGATCGATGACCAGCCCCGAGTCGCTCAGGTGAGGATGCGACGTCGCGATCGGCTGGTTGTCGCGGTTGCGACCGTGCAGGCCAGCCAGCTTCACGTTGGGGTGCTTGAGCAGCAACCGGATCAGCTCGCCGCCGGCGTAGCCCGTCGCGCCGACGATGCCAACGGTGATGGTGCCGCCGCCACGCCCGGCCCGAACCGCGGCCGGGCCCAATTGAGGCACGGCATGTGGGGTAGCTTCAGGCGTCGTCGGGGTCGTCATGGTGGCGTGAGTATACAGTCCGATGAATAGTCATGCAACGGCGCCAGGGCCTGGCCGAGCCGGCGGCGCCACCGCCCCACCGCGCCGCTACACGTACCCGGCGGCCACCATCAGGACCCAGGCCATCATGAACCAGTGGAGCAGCCAGCCCCAGATGAATGACTTCGTCCGCCACGCCAGCAGGCCGAACACGGCGCCGCCGACGAGGGTGGAGAGTTGCTCGATCTCGGGTTTCCAGACGTGCATCAACGCGAACGGGATGACCTGGAGCCAGATGGCGTCGGTGCCGTACTTCCGGCCGAGGGACCACAGCAGCCAGCCCCGGAAGAAGAACTCCCAGGCCACCAGGTCGACGCCGGTATCGAGGATCAGCCGCCACATCGGACGGCCGGCGATCGTGTCGGTGTAGTAGGCGCGGAAATCCGGTTGGCGGCCCAGGAACCAGATGATCACGGCCATCGCCGCGACCCCCAGGGCTACGACGAGGAGTCCCAGCCGCCAGTCGCCGAGCCTCAGGCCGTAGCGCCGCGGGTCCTCGCGCCACACCAGGACGATGATCGCGATCGGAATGATGAATTCGAGGACGAACCGGTCGTACTCCGCCTCCACGAACCGGTTATTGAAAGCGACGATCAGGATGACGGTGGCGAACGAGACGATCTGGACGATACGGGCATCGAAATCCACGCCCCAGATCCGCCAGATCCGGGTCGGCCGGCCGGCGTGGGCGTCCCCGTCCGCGGGACGAGCCGCTGCGTTCTCCCTGGGCATGCGCCAGCCGTTCCTCGGTGCGACACCCGCCGATTCGCGGGCCAGCCGACATCATGCCAGTCGAGCCGCGCGCGTGTGCGCTCGAACGTCCGTCCGGGGCGCTCCGGGCCAGTGGTGCGCCGGCTGCCGGCGCAATCTCGGCGCGAGTATCCCAGGCCGGGCTCTCGCGGTCCGGCTAGCTCGTCCGTTCGGCCAGGACATCCGCCATGGGGCCGGTGACCACGACCTCGCCGGACTCTTCGCTCGGCGCGGCGCCGTCGCCGCCGGGTCGTTTGATCGTGTAGCGGTGTGTCAGCCGAGCGGGTCCACCGGCGAGCTGGGCACTGACCGTGCAGTACCGGGTCGCGGAAAGCTCGATCGAGCGAGCGACCGCGGCCGTCTCGACGTTGCCCTCGACCACGTGCACGATTGTCACGTCCGTGTAGATGTTCGGCGCCTTGTCGCGCTGGATGCCGGTCACTTCGACCGAGTAGCCATCGACGACCTGGCGCTTCTTGGCCATGATCTCGATCACGTCCATGGCCGTGCATCCGGCGATGGCCGCCAGAACCAGTTCGGTGGGTCGCGGCCCGGTGTCGCCGGTGGCGTTGTCGATGACGACGTCGTGGCCCGAACCCGTCGCGGCAACGAACCTCAGCCCACCCTCGTGCCTGAGGCTTACGCGCTTCTCGCCCACGTCTCTCCTTCAGCTCACCGGCAGGCTGAGGCTCCGGCCGGCAGGCCTCCAGCCTACCGCGCCTGCGAAGTCTCGACCGCGAGTTCGGTGGCTCCGTTCTCCTGCATGCCGCCTTCCGAGGCATCCGGGGCCGCGAATTGCTCGTGGTAGAGCCTGGCATACAAACCGCCGGCGGCCAGCAGCTCGGCATGCGTGCCGCGCTCGACGACGCGGCCGCGCTCGTAGACCAGTATCAGGTCCGCCCGCAGGATGGTCGAAAGCCGGTGGGCTATGGCGATCGTCGTCCGGCCTGCCTCGAGGCCCTCGAGGGCGCTCTGGATCAGCCTCTCACTGACGGTGTCCAGGGCGGACGTGGCCTCGTCGAGGATCAGGACACGGGGGTCCTTGAGCAGGACGCGGGCGATGGCTATGCGCTGCTTCTCCCCGCCGGAGAGCTTGTAGCCGCGCTCGCCGACCACGGTGTCGTAGCCCTCCGGCAGCTCCATGACCCGGTCGTGGATTGCCGCCGCCCGGGCCGCCACCTCGAGCTCGAGATCGGTTGCGTCGGGCCTGGCGTAGCGCAGGTTGTCTCTGATGGACGTGTGGAAGAGGTACGTCTCCTGCGTCACGAAACCCACGATCTGCCCGATCGAGGCCAGTTCGATCTTCCGGACGTCCAGGCCGTCGATCTCGACGGCGCCGGAGTCGACGTCGTACAGCCGTGGGATCAGGTAGGTCGTGCTCGTCTTGCCCGCCCCCGAGGGACCCACGAGTGCCACGAGCTGGCCCGGCTTGACTTCGAAATCGATCCCTTCAAGGGCGAACTGAGCCCGACCGGCTGGGCCGTCGACCGAGCCGTTCGAGCCGTTTGCAGTCGCGACCTCGCCAGTGAGGCTCTCGACAGCGACCTCGCCTGCCAGGCCATCCGCGGGCGCGACTGCCGGCTGCTTCACCGTCGGGTAGTGGAACCAGACATCGCGCAACCGCACCGAACCCTTGACGCGCGCCGGGTCGAGCGCGACGGCATCGGGCGCGTCGGCTATCTCGGGCTTCATCTGCAGGTACTCGAAGATCCGGTCGAACAGCGCGAGTGCGCCCTGGAGCTCCACCTGGACGTTGAGAAGCTGGCCGAGCGGGAAGAAGAGCCGGCTCTGGAGCGTCGTGAAGGCCACGATGTCGCCGATCGTGGGCGGATGCGGGTCGTGGTTGATGGCGAGGTAGCCGGCCAGCCAGTACACGAAGGCCGGAATGATCGACATGATCGTGCCGATCAGGGCGAAGAACCACCGCCCCACCATCGCCTGGTGAATCTGGTTCCTGGCCACCCGCTCGTTGAGACCGGCGAAGCGGGCATTCGCCGCCGCCTGTTGCCCGAAAGTCTTCGACAGCAGGATGCCGCTGACGCTGAGCGTCTCTTCGGTCGCAGCGGTCATATCGGCCAGCGATCTCTGGGTCTCGGTCGACGCTTCGCGTCGAACTTTGCCCACCCTGTTGGCGATGAACGCGAAGACCGGCAGCATCGCCAGTGACAGAGCCGTCAGGCGCCAGTCGATGAAGAGCATGGCGATGATCGTGCTGAGGACGACCGCCACGTTGCTGGTGATGCTGGCCGCCGTATCGGTCACTACCGATTGAATGCCGCCGACGTCGTTGCTCAGACGGCTCTGAATCTCGCCCGTCCGGGTCTCGGTGAAGAAGCGCAGCGGCATCGACTGGAGGTGCGCGTAGAGGGCGCCGCGCAGGTCGCGCATCACGCTCTGACCGACCTTGTTGTTGAGGTAGCTCTGACCGACGCCGATCAAGCTGGAGACGATCGGGATCGCGATCATCAACAGGACGAAGAGGTTGAGCAAGCCCCAGTCGAGGTGGCCGATGGCGACGTCTATCAGCAGCTTGAGCAGGATCGGGTTGATCACGCCGAGGCAGCTGGTCAGCAGGATCGCGCCGAGCACTACCGTGACCTCGGGGCGGTACGGCACGAAGAAGACGATTATCTTGCGGGCCGTCTCGTACCGGCGGCCCGGCGGCAGGGGAGGCTGCGGCTCGCGGAGCGTCGAACGGTCGTAGCGGCCGCGGCCGCGGCCGCCACCCCCGCCGCCACCACCGCGTGGAAAAGACATCTGGACTCCTGTTGCTTGCCAGAACCCTAGCAGCCGGGTTCGACTCCCGCCGGCTCGCGCCCCGGCCGGCCCAAACCAGCCGGCGCGGTCAGTCGAGTTGGACGGCCATCAGGTCGACGGCGAAGGCCATCGCCGACCAGCCGTCGTGGCTTTCGGCGACCCAGATCAGGGTGCTGCCGTCGACATGCAGCCAGACCGGCTGCTGGACACTCTCGAAGACGCCAGGGGTACCGCCCGTGGCGAAGCGGAACGCCGGGTACACGGTGCCTCCGGGCGCGGTCGCGAACCAGGCCACCACAGGGCCTCGGCTGGTCGACGAGATGGCTGCCTGGATCGGGCCCGACAGCTGGGATGACGTGGGCGTGGTCACGAACTCCGTCCGGCCGGAGGCGAGGGTCTCGATCGCCACGGTCGGCACGCTCGAGGAATACGGGCCGTCGACATTGACGGTCAGATCCCAGGCCAGATACGAGCCGTCATCGGATAGTGCAGCCGAAGTCCTGGCCTGACCAACAAGCGACAGCACCGGCCGGGCCGCGTCCGACACCCACACGTCGAAAGGCCCCGCGCCGCCGGGGATGCCGGTGGTGAGGACGGCGAGGCTCGACCCGCCGAGCATGACGTCGGCCACCCGCGTCGGCGTCTCGCCGGTCCAAAGAAGCGCTCCGTCGAGTGAGTGGACCTCGACGGCTTCGCCGGGACCGGCGGCCGTCGAGTCTGGCGGCCGATCGAATGCGTATGCGGTCGCGCTGAGAGCGACATGGACCGGGAACTCGGCCACGTTGACGTCCGCGATGGGCCGCGTTCCGTGGGCGACCTGCGTGGACAGGCGGCTCTTCAGATCGAGGATCCGGATGGCCCAGGAGACCTGCCCGTTCGCCCCGCAGGTGTCGACCTGGGCGGCCGGCCCGCCCGGAGAAATAACCACGTACGCGAGGAGGTCGCCGGCGGCGACGATCTGGCTGATGGCTTCGCAGCGCGCCGCGGTGGCCAGCGTCTCGGGGTCGCCGCTCGATCCGATGACGCTCGACTCGATCCGGTCCGAGGCGACGATGTAGAAGAGGCGCAGGCCCGCGATCGCAAGCGAGCGGCTGGTTATCTGGAGGGGAAGCCATGAGGTGGTCATACGGTTGAGCGGCGGCGCCACTTGTGTCAGGCCGCTCAACGCGTCTATTCCGGTCGGCGCCGATTCGGTGGGCGAGGGGATCGACGCGACCGACGCGATGCCGGTCGGGTTGGCGGCTATTGGCGACGCTGCCGCCGCAGGGTTCGCTCGAGGAGCCGAGCGCGGGCCGAAGTAGCCGAAACCCACGATGAGGGTCGCGACCGCAAAGGCGATGCCCAGCCTCAGGTAAGGCCTGCCGAAGCGTGCCCTGCTTTCGATGGATTCCCGATCTTCGAGCGTTTCTAGTGCCCCAGCTTTGCAGGAGTCTTCGGGGCGAGGCTAGCGCTACGCTGCTGGGCTCGTCGCTGCACTTGCGGGCGTGGCGCCAGCCGGGACTTTAGTAGTGGGGGGTACCGGTGGTGTGCCGGCGCACCGTTGACCCGGCGCACCGTTGCCCAGGCGCACTGGACCGGCACTACACGATCGTGCCATAGCCAGGTCGTACTACCGCGGCGCACACTCCCCCAGACCCACAACACTAGACACCTTGCCAGGGGTCCAGAGGAGGAAACGCCACGATGAACGCCCCGACCAGAGGCAGTCGGACCGAGGCCCCTGAGCGACGCAGCCGTGCAATGTTCGGCGGCCTGCCCCAGGCGCTTGCGGCCGCCGCCTTCGCCATGGTGGTCTTCGGCACGGGCGCTCAGCCGGCCCTCGCGTATGGCTCGCCGCTCGTATGCGGCTCACGCACCGAAGCCGCCGTCTTCGCGCCCTGGGGCGACAAGGCCACTTACTTCCAGATCTCGAACGGCGGATTCGAGAATGGATCGACCGACTGGGCTCTGTCCGGCGGCGCGAAGGTGGTCAAGGGTAACGAGACCTATAAGGTGGCGGGCACCTCGGACAACTACAGCCTCAGGATTCCGTCGACCGGAGCCGCCCAGTCGCGCACGCTCTGCGTCTCGCGCGGTGAAGACACCATCCGGCTCTTCGTCAACAACTCGCACGTCAGCGGCGCCATCCTCCACGTCGACGCGATCGTCCAGAACCCGGACACCGGCGCCCTCGGCTATGCGGCCTTCGACGTCAACGGCGACGTCCCCTCGGCGCCGTGGTCACCGACCATGAAGCTCGGCCTTCCCAACCTTCTCGGCGGCAGCGGCACCGAGCTACTGACACTCAGGTTCACGATCCGTGGAACACCCACGACGTGGGCTATCGACGACGTCTTCGTGGATCCGTTCAAGTCCTGGTGACGGCAAAGCGCACCGGCATCTGAGAATGGCATCGCTCCAGATGGGACGCTCCATCGTCGTTGGGACGCGGCACCGCGTTCGCCATCCGCAGCTACTGCAGGCCGCCATGAAGCGCGACCCGGTGCTGGTAGAGGCGATCAGCGAGGCCACGACGATCCGTGAAGCGCGCGGCCGGGCTCATTCAGAAGGAGCCGTTCCCGACCGCATGTCCGGATATCTCACGGGCGGATCGTTTGTCCTCACGCTTGGGGCGTGGCTCGCCCTGTCGCCTCCGTCGGTGATTCCGATAGGCCTGCTGGCCGCCTGCATCCTGGCCCATGTCGCTGCGGCCAGCATCGAATTCGAGATCGGCCCCGGAACAGCATTGCCGACGACGCCGGTGCTGTTCGTCTCGCTCTTCCTGCTTCCGCCTCAGCTCGTGCCGATCGTGCCGCTGGCGGGTCTGGTGGGCGCCGCCTACGCGGCTCGATGGCGCGACCCCGATCGGCACGAGCGGCTGTCCGTCCTGGCGGGATCCTCCTGGCACGCTATGGGGCCGGCCGTCGTCTTCGCTCTCGTTGGCGTCCCGTCGCCCGGCGTAGAGATGGTCTGGTTGTGCGTCCTCGCCCTGGGGGCCCAGTTTGGGTGCGATGCGGCCGCCTCGTGGGTCCGCAACTGTTACGGACTCGGCGTGCCGACCGCCAAGCTCGTCGAGGCCTTGCGTTTCACCTTCCTGGCAGACCTGACCCTCGCGACGGTTGGCATCGCGGCAGCCGCCGCCGCGCCCGCTTCCCCGGTGGCACTGCTCGTCCTGGCCGGCCCGATCGGTCTGCTGGCGATGTTGCAGCACGATCGTGAGCGCCGCATCGACCGCGCCGTGGTGTTGAGCGAAGCGTTCACCCAGAGCGCCGACAGGGCCAGGCGCGACGTCCTGACCGGGCTTCGCAACCGCCTGGCCTGGGAAGAAGCCATCGCCAGCCATGCCGACAAGCCTCTGCCGGTGGGCGTCGTCCTGGCCGACGTCGATGGTCTTAAGGCCGCCAACGACACCCTCGGCCACGACGCCGGAGACAGGCTGCTGGTGGCAATCGCCGCGGCTATCTCCGAAGCCACTCCCACCGAGGGGGGCGCGATCGCGGCCAGGCTGGGTGGCGACGAATTCGGCATCCTCCTGCCCGGACCGCTCGCCGGCCGGACGACGGCCATCGCCGAGGCGCTCCGCCGCTCCCTTAGCGGCCAACACGCATCGGCCGGCGATCCTCCGGTCAGCGCCTCGATCGGCTATGGGCTGGCCCGCAGCGGCGCCACCCTGTCGTTCGCATCGCTCGAGGCGGACCGCGGCGTCTACGACGACAAAGGCCGCAAGGACGTCGGCCGGCGCTGATCGAACGCCGCTACGAGTGGGCTTGCTCTCCGGCCAAGTCGATGGCGAACGCGACGCCCAGCGAGCCGTCGACCGCTGCGGCAATCCAGATCAGAAGCGTGCCCTGGAGGCTCAGCCAGGCGGTGGTCTGCGCGCTCGCGACCGCCGTCGCGTTGCCGGCGGACCAGGTACGGAAGGCCGGGTAGACGAAGCCGCCATCGGCTGTGGCGCGCCAGGCCACGATCGGGCCGGACGCGACCGACGAGACCACGGGCTGGAGGGGTTTGATGTCGGGTGTGCTCGGCTGCGCGGCCACGAAGGAGGTCGTGCCCGAGTCGACGAACAGCATCTCCACGCCGGCCGGCGTGCCCCGGGAGACGTCGTCGGCCACGTCCCAGGCCAGATAAGAGCCGTCGTCCGAGATTGAAGCCGTAGACACGGGCGACGCGATTGCTCGCAGGTCCGGCTGGCCCGGGCTCGCGATTCCCAGCCTGAGGGCGCCACCGGCCGGCTGCGAGGATTCGAGGACGGCCAGACGCGAACCTCCCAGCATCAAGGCCTCGACCGCGCCGTCGGTCCGGGTCGACCAGAGCAGGCTGCCGTCGACCACCGAGTGAACCTCGACCGCCTCTCCGCCTCTGCCGTCGCTCGATCTGCTATCCGATGGCGCTGCCCGTGGATCGGCCGGCGACTCCGCGGTGGCAGAATCCGGCCGGTCGAAGGCGAAGGCGGTGCCGCTCAAGGCAACATGGACGGATTTCTGCGCCGCGGCGGCCGGGGCGCCGGACCTCACGCCCGCGGCGGCCAGCCGGGCCGCCCCGCCCCCCAGATCGAGGAGCCATATGCTCCAGGCGATGGTCGATGGCGACCCGCAGCCGGCCGGCCCGAGCGGCATTCCGATAGGCCAGCTCAATACGTAGGCGATCTCGTTGCCGGCGGCCGCGACCTGATCGACCGTATGGCAGGCCGGGGCGGTGGCAATCAGGGTCGGCTGGATCGACCAGCCGACCTCGGTCGACATGACACGCTTGTCGTCGACTATATAGAAGAGACGGCTGCCCAGAGCGGCCAGCGATCGGTTGCCGATGCCGCTCGGGAGGACGGAGTACAACAGGTCGAAAGGCGCCGGCGAGAGTTGGGCGAGACCGTGCAGCCCGTAGATGGGGTATTGCTCTCGGATTCCCGGAAGATCCATCTTCGCCAGGGAGGGTCTGGGCGAAGCCGGCGTCGGTGCGGACCGGATGACCATGTGCGGCCCCAGGAATCCGGCGCCCACGATGGACGCGGCAATCAGGGCAATCACACCGATGGTCAGGTACGGCCTGCGAAGCCGTGCCTTGCCCTCGATCGGTCCTCGAAGATCGTCCGTCTCGACTCTTGCCGGGTTCGGCCCGGTTCGAGTCCACTACCGGGCGGTAGCGGCGCTCGCTTCCTTCGGTTGAGCCGTATACGTTTCCTGGGCTTCCAGCCAGCGTTCGACGTCGATCGCGGCCCGGCAGCCTTCGCCGGCCGCGGTCACAGCCTGGCGGTAGCGGGAGTCGTCGACGTCGCCGGCCACGAATACGCCGTCGATGTTCGAGGCGGTCGTGGCACCTGCGGCATGCAGATAGCCTTTCTCGTCGGTCTCGAGCCACTCGCGGAAGACGGCCGCGTTGGGGCGGTGACCTATGGCGATGAACAGGCCCTCGAGCGGTAGCGTCTCCTGGCCGGGCTCGTCCGTTCGGGCGAGCCGGACCGCTTCGACGTGCTCGTCACCGAGGACTTCCTCGATGGTGCGGTTCAAGTGGAGTTGGATCTTGGGGTGGGAGGCGGCCCGATCCTGCATGATCCGGCTGCCCCGGAACGCGTCCCGGCGATGGATCAGGTGGACCTTGGAGGCGAACCGTGTCAGGAAGAGGGCTTCTTCGAGGGCGGTATCTCCGCCGCCCACGACCGCGATCTCCTTGTCGCGGAAGAAGAACCCATCGCAAGTCGCGCATGCGCTCACGCCCCGGCCGCGCAGACGCGTCTCGCTTTCCAGGCCGAGCCAGAGCGCCTCCGCGCCCGTAGCCACTATCACCGCGTCGGCCTGGTAATCCACGCCGCCGGCCCACAGCCGGAAGGGTCTGATCCCGAGATCGACCCGATCCACGTCGGCGTCGACGATGCGGGCGCCGAACCTCTCGGCCTGAGCCCGGAAGAGGCCCATGAGTTCCGGGCCCTGGACGCCGTCGGGGAAGCCCGGGTAATTCTCGACGTCGCTGGTGATCATGAGCTGACCGCCGCCGACCACGCCGCCGATGACGATCGGCTCCAGGTTGGCTCGGGCGGCATAGATCGCGGCGGTGATGCCGGCCGGCCCCGAGCCGACGATGACGACGCGCGCTTTCACGGGCTCACCTGCGCCGGCCGGCCGACTCGGCGGTACCGGTCTGGCCTGGGCGATCGGCGCATCAGCCCCCGCCGTGGGCAGGAAGGTCAGATTCAGGCCCCCCGCCGGGCCCTTGTTCTTCGAGGTCGCGTCGTTGCTCATGGCGTAATCCTATCACGCCCGGGATACTCCCCGGGAGTATCTGCGCCGGTGCTCCCCGCTAAATCGCGCTCGGTGTGATCGCGTGAACCTGCGGCAGCACGTCACGGCCGAGGGTTTCGATATTGCCAACGTCGGCGACGTCGGTGAGGCTGAAGATCACGTGCTGCACGCCGACATCCGCCAGCCGGCCGAAGCCGTCCACGATCGCATCCGGCGTTTGACGGCCCAGGTCTACGCGGGTGAGGTTGGACCGCTCGATCTCGTCGAAAGGCCGGCCCACTTCGGCGCAGCGCTCTCGGAGCACCGAGAACTTGTGGGTCAGCTGCTCCGGCCCGCCGAAGATGTTGCACGCGTCGGCGTACTTGGCGACGAGGCGCAACGTCTTCTGTTCGCCGCCGCCGCCGATGATGATCCTGGGATGCGGCTTGCTGATGACCTGGGGTGAATTCAGGAGCCGGTCGGCGTGATAGTGCCTGCCGTGGAAGGCCTCGCCGGAACCGCGCTCGCCCTGCCACATCGCGTGAACGATCTGCAGCGTCTCCTCCAGCATCTCGAAGCGGGTTCCCAGCGGCGGCATCGGGAAGCCCAAGCCGCGGCTTTCCTCCTCGTTCCAGGCGGCACCGATGCCCAGATACGCGCGCCCGCCGCTCAGGACATCGAGGGTCGTCGCGGCCTTCGCCCACAGCCCCGCCTGGCGATAGTGAACGCCTCCGACCATGAGGCCCAGGGTGGCCGTGCTGGAGTGGGCTGCCATGAACCCCAGAGCCGACCAGCCCTCCAGCATCGGCTCCTCGGGGTGACCAACTCCGCGGATCTGATAGAAGTGATCCATGACCCAGAGAGAGTCGAAGCCGACTGCGTCCGCGGTCTCCGCGATCCGGGCGAGTGTCGGGCCGATTGCGGCATCGCCGCCGGGCCACGTGAACGATGGAACCTGGAGACCAACTTTCATCGAGCGCCTCCGAGGAAAGACAAAGGACCGACGCGAGCGAGCGGCCTCGACCGGGGACAAAGGTTAGCACCGCAACCACCCTTCGCTCACCGACCGAGCTTGACCGATGCCGGCCGAACGGCGACGGCACGCGGCCACCTCCACGGCGACGTCGGGAGACGACTCGCCGGAGTCGGTCGGACTCGAGGGCGTTTGCGCCCTGCCACCTCCTCTGGTAGGGTGTCGTCCGATCGACACACGACCCTCCCGTCGTTCATCCGGGAGCGGTTTCCCCGCTGGAGTTCCCGCTTTGCAGAACGCATCCGCCGTGGTGAGTCGGATTCTCCATCGACTCGTCCTTCTGGCGAAGGTACCGCCCGACCGGCCCGGTAGGGCCGAACGAGCCGACCTTTTCACCGGCCTGCGCGAGGCCGCGGCGCGACTGGCCCGCCGCGAAGGCATCGAGCGTCTCGCCCCGATCGGGCTGTGCGCCTTCCTGGCGGTGGCCGTGGTGATCAGTACGCTGCCCGAGGTCGCCTCCGCTTCGGCCGCCGGCAACTCAGGTGCCAGGGTCCAGGCCGCCGCCCTTGACCTGGCCGCCGCTCCGGCCCCTCAGTTCGGCGAGGGCGACGGCCCGCTCGCGGCGGATTACAACGACATCTACCTGGGCGACGGATCGATTCCTAATACGCTCCAGAACCCCGGCCTGGGAATCGACGCGAAGACGCTCCTCAGGAAGTACACGGTGGTGGCCCATGACACACTCGGTGGCATCGCGGCCCGCTTCGGCCTTGCCACTGCGACGGTCTACTGGGCCAACAAGTCTCAACTGCCGGATCCTTCGTCGCTGCGGATCGGTCAGGAGTTGCTCATCCCGCCGATGGATGGGCTCCTGGTGACGGTCGGGGCGAAGGACACGCTCGCGACCCTGGCCAAGAAGTACAAGGTCTCCTCTCAGGACATCGTCGACGTGAACAACCTGCCCGATACGGCCCTCGCTGCGGGTCAAGCCCTGTTCATCCCCGGAGCCAGCGGCGGCTCGATGCCGGCGCCCAAGACCTCCGGCGGCCGCGTCGCCGTCGGCTCGTGGAGGTGGCCCGTCGGAGGATCTAACTACATCAGCCAGTACTACTGGTCGGGCCACCACGCCATCGACATCGCGGCCCCCATGGGAACGCCGGTGATCGCCGCCGTCGGTGGCACCGTGGTCTTCGCGGGCTGGCGCTCCTACACCGGCGGAGGAAACGTCATCTGGGTAATGCAGGGCACCAAGCTCTACACGACCTACAACCATCTGTCGGCCTGGTCGGTGCGGGCGGGCCAGAAGATCTCCCCCGGCCAGACGATCGGGAGGGTTGGAGAGACGGGCGAGGCGACCGGTCCGCATCTTCATTTCGAGGTCTGGCTGGGCGTGCCGTGGGGTCTGGGCACCAATGCCAATGCGGTCAACCCGTGCCTCTACCTGGCGGGTTGCTAGCTCGACCGAAGCCGCCAGACGAGCGCGCAGCTAGAGTCGCGCTATGCGCCCGGGCCTGAACCGCGGGCCGAACCTGGGGATCTTGATGCCCGCCGCCTCGAGTAGACGTACGACGCGAGCCCTCTGACCCGGATACGGGGCCAGAAGCTCCAGCATCCTGGTGTCGTCGCCCCGAGGCTCACCCGCGAGCGCCCAGGCGACGAGGCTGGGAAGGTGGGCGTCGCCCAGGCTCACCGCGTCCGGATCCCCGAATGCCGCACGGCAGGCCTCGGCCGCCGTCCATGGGCCGATCCCGTGGATCAGCTGCAGGCGGGCGAAAGCTTCGGCCGGCGGAGCGGCGGCCAGCGAATCGAGTTCGACTTCGAGACGGCCGACGCGCCTCAGCATGTCCGCCCGGCGCCGCTCGAGGCCCATCGGATGGAACTCGAAGTAGGGGAGACCGGCCAGGCTCGTTCCCGTGGGTGGCAGCCGCAACGGCACGGGTCCTGGGGCCACTACCCCCAGGCGGCCCAGGAGTGCCGCGTACGCGAAGTGCGCCTCGCCGGCGGTGACCTTCTGCTCGGTGATGGCGGCGACGATGGCGGGCAGCAACTGGCCGGTCCGGGGCAGGCGCAGCCCGACCATGCGGCGCTGCAACTCCCGGATGAGCGGGTGTCCGGAGGCCAGCAGGGTCGGATCGTCGAGCAGCCCGGCCAGGCCGGGGACCGCCGCGATCGCGAGTGCGGCGCCCGGGCCCCAGGCCTGGGCCCGGACCGCCGGTGCTCCGGGCTCGATCCATATGCGCAGCGTGGCCGGCCCCGCCGCCGTGCGGCGGGCAAGCCACACCCCGTCGCGCCGGAAATGGATCGTGGCGTCACCCGGGCCGTGGCGCAAGGTCGCCAGCGAAAGCCGGAGATCGATCGGATCAGCGGAATCGAAGCAAGCCTCGAGCGGTGGGTCCGGCGGGGCCTCCGGGCCGCGATCCTCCTCGCCGGTCGCTGTCACCTGAACAGGTCGAACTCGGGCGGCATCAGGGCATCCGCGATCCGGCCTTCGCCGCGGGTGGGGTGCGCGCCGCGGACGATGGCGGCCGGCCGACCCGTGGTCTTGCCGAGCGCGAGTTCGGCGGCGGTGGCGATCTCGTCGGCCGTGGCTCGGACCGTACTTCTCATGATCCGGCCGTCCGCGTCGGGGGTGCCGCGCATGTCGTCGAGCGGGACGAGGCCGCTGACGCCGATAGCGACGTCGACTATTCCCCACCGCCACGGCCGGCCGAAGCTGTCCGAGATGACGACCGGGACGTCCACCCCGAAGGCGGCCCGCACGGCCGTCCTGATGCGGGCGGCCGACGCATCGGGGTCGACCGGCAGGAGGGTCACCACGTTGCCGCTGAGGGGGCCCATGTTGGAGGCGTCCACGCCGCCGTTGGCGCAGATGAAGCCGTGGCTAGTCTCCGTGATGAGCACTCCGTTGGCCATGCGGACGACGCGGCGCGCCTCGCGCAGGACGACTTCCAGCTGTCGGGCGTCGCGGTCCCAGCGCTCGGCAAATGCCACTGCCTCGGGTCGCGGCTCGATCGTCGTGAGATCCACGACCGCCCCTTCCGCCTTCGACACGACCTTCTGCGTGACGACCAGAACGTCATCTTC
Organism: uncultured Chloroflexia bacterium; assembly: GCA_963789725.1. Taxonomy (GTDB): domain Bacteria; phylum Chloroflexota; class Limnocylindria; order Limnocylindrales; family CSP1-4; genus Fen-1039. The sequence goes on along the minus strand of CAWBLU010000003.1, from coordinate 1,088,225 downwards.
GAGCAGAGGCAGGACTCCCGCCACGGAACTCAACGCTCGGACGAGGAGCACCGCCAGGTCGTCGCCGGGACGGATCTCGGGGATGCCGTCGAGCGCCAGGACCGCCAGCCGGCCGCCCGGCTGGTTCTGAGCGGAGGCGCGGCTCACCGGCCGGCGCCGTGATCGAGGCCGCGCATGTCGGCCTCCAGGAGATCTTCGGGCGTGTCCAGGTCGAAGTTCAGGGGTCCGTCGATCTCGACATATGACGCCCCTCGGGCACGCGCGGCCGCCGCATGGGCCGCGCGGCTGCCCTCGCCGAACTGGAATTGGATGGCCGAAGGCGGGGCCACCAGGAGGGCATTGGTGCCCGTCCCGTGATGATCGGTCACCAGGATGACGACCGGCCTGTCAGGCGCTGCGCGTCGGGCCAACTCCGCCGCATCGGCCAGGGCGTCGATCGCGGGTCCGGCCACGCCGGGCAGGTCCGCCGGCAGGACCAGGACCGCGGTCGCGTCCAGACTGACGGCCCGTCGGGCCTCGTCGAGGGCCTGGTTGAGGCCGTTCCGCACCTGGAGGAGGGGAGTGGCGCCGAGAGTGCGGGCCTCATCCAGAAGCTCGTCGTCCATGGAGACCACCAGTACCCCCGCTAGCTGGATGGCGGAACAGGCCTCGGTGATCGTCCGCCTCAGCAGTGCTCGGACCAGGTCGGCTCGTTCTTCGGCGTCGAGGGGCTCGCCCAGGCGCGACTTGGACCCGCTCAGAGAGCGGACCGGCACGAGGGCAATCAGGCGTTCGAGGCTCGTCGCGGTCACGAAGTCACGCTTCCGTCTCCGGTGCCGGCGGTTCCTTCGAGGCGGGCCGGCCCGCGCCCCTCGTGCCACGCTTCCAGGTGTTCGGCGCCGACCCAGGCCGCGGCGGCCAGCATCTCTTGGGCCAGCAGCCCCCGCGACCCGGCGTCGCTCATGATCGTGTCCGTGACCACGACCTCGAGTCCGAGGTCGCGTATAGCCGGAGCCAGCGCCTCGTCCTCGCGATCGATGACGAACGCGTCCAGAAGACCGGCCCCGACGTAGCGGCGCGCCACGCCCAGCGCGCTTGGTTCCTCTCCGAGGCTGGTCATCATCCGGTCGGCCGGGCCGCGCAGAGCCTTGCCGCCGACTATCCCGGAGACGCCGACGGCCGGCACCCCGCGGGCCCGGGCGGCGGCGATCTCCGCCTGCATCCCCGGGACCGCCACGATCGGGCCGATCGAGACGATCGGGTTCGATGGCCCTATGACGATCGCTTCGGCGGCGCTCAAGGCGGCCCGCACCTCGGGCGTGACGGACGACCTTTCAGCGCCGTCGAACCGGACCTCGAGCACCTCCGGCGCCTGATGCAGGCGCACGAAGTAGTCCTGGAAGTCGAGCCAGCCGTTGGCAGTCCGGACCCGGGTACGGACCGGTTCGTCGGCCATCGGGAGGATTCGCGACGGCACGGCCAGCGCAGCCGTCAACTCGACCGCGACCCCGGTAGGACGAGCGCCGCCGCGCAGCCGCTCGGTGCGAAAGAGATGCGTGGCGAGGTCTCGATCGCCCAGGCGGAACCACGTGTCGTGGCCCAGCCGGCCCAGCTGGCCCATGACCTGCCAGGTTTCGCCGGCCACTCCCCAGCCCTGAACCGGATCCGCGATGCCGGCCAGCGTGTACAGGACCGTGTCAAAGTCGGGGCAGACGGCGAGGCCGTGGCGCTCCAGGTCGTCGCCGGTGTTGACGACGACCGTCAGTTCGCCGGGCGCGAGCACCTCTTGGAGTCCGACCGCGAGCTTGGCTCCGCCGACGCCTCCGGCCAGACACACGACGCGCATAACTACTCCGTCCCGACAGGATCGATGGCGCAAAGCGTAGCGCCGGATCGGCAATGCCGCGACTGGTTCTGCGCCTGCCCGGCGACGTCGGGGGACGGCGGCTAGGCCGTCAGCCCGGGCAGCACCTCGCGGCCGAACGCGTCGATCCATTGGTTCTGGTTGCGGCCCACGTTGTGAAGGTATATCTGGTCGAAACCCAGGTCGAGATACTTCTGGATCTCGCGGCGGTGGATCTCCAGGTCGGCCGACATGAGCATCCGGCCCTTGAAATCATCGGGTCCGACCAGGGCTGCCATCTGCTCGAAATCCCGAGGCGAGCGGATGTCCTGCTTGGCGAACTTCATGCCGCCGTTCGGCCAGTCTGATACTGCGTTGGCGATTGCCGCCTCGTCAGTTTCGGCCCAGGAGAGATGGAGCTGCAGGATCTTCGGCATCGTCGAAGGATCTTTGCCGGCATCGCGCGCCCCCTCCGCGAACTTGCCGAAGACCATTTCGATCTTCTCTTCCGGCGCGCCGACCGTGATGAGGCCGTCCGCGAATTGACCCGTGCGTTTCGAGGTTACGGGACCGGCGGTGGCGACGTAGATCGGCGGCGCTTTCTCCGGCAGCGTCCAGAGACGGCAGGTCTCCATCTTGAAGAAGCGGCCGTCGTGCTTCACTTCCTTGCCGCTGAACAGCTTGGTAATGATCTCTATGGCCTCGAACATGCGGTTGATCCGCTCCGGCGCCTCTGGCCAGTAGCCGCCGACGACGTGCTCGTTGAGGGCCTCGCCCGACCCGAGACCGAGCCAGGTTCTGTCCGGATACATGACCTCGAGCGTTGCCGCGGCCTGGGCCACTACGGCGGGGTGCATTCGGAACGACGGGCAGGTCACGCCCGGCCCGAGGTCGGCCCGGGTGCGCGCCCCGGCAACGGCCAGCACTTCCCACACGAACGAGGCCTGTCCTTGCTGCGGAGTCCAGGGCTGGAAGTGGTCGGCGGCCATCACCCCGGAGAAGCCGGCGGCGTCCGCGCGGGCGCACATGTCGAGGACCTCGCCCGGCCCGAACTGCTCGAGCATAGCCGCGTAGCCGATCTTCGCGGTGGCCATATCCGTCTCCTCTGGCCGTTGCGAACCGAACGACCCTACTTGTCGAAGAAGCGGTGCGCCCGACTCGGGCCCAAACGGGCTGGGCGGGCCGACCCTGAGGCCGGGCTCGATGGTACCGCCGAACAGTGCCCGGCGGGGGGGGCTACTGGCTCGAGGCCACCCGATTCGCGACCGCGCCCTCCCAGCCGCCGACCGTGGCGATGACGATCCGTCTCTCCCGGCCGGTGCGGATTCGGCGCGGCTGGACCGGAACGATGGCCGACCGGCCGAGCAGGAAACCCTGCCCGAAGTCGACCTCTCGCTCCTGAAGCGCAAGCAGATCTCGGCGGTTCTCGATCCCCTCGGCCACCACCTTGGCGCCGATGCGGCGGCTGAACGAAACGAATGCTTCGACCAGGGCCTTCTTGGCCTCGCCGTCCTTGTTGCCGATCCGCGAGACGATCTCGCGGTCGATCTTGATGATCGACGGCTCGAGTGCGGCGATGACGTTGAAGCTGGCGTAGCCGGCGCCCGCGTCGTCGATGGCGAAGCCGAACCCGAGGCGGCGGAGGGCCCGGACCTGCTTCTTGAGCCGGGCGATGTCGGCGATGGCCTGCTGCTCCGTGCACTCCACCACGATCTGGCGGGGCGAGAGGCCGACTCTGCGAACGCGGTCGGCGAATGCTCCGGCCTCGAAATGAGGCGACAGCAGGCTGGCAGGCAGGAGGTTTATGCAGTAGCGGGTGCGCCGGCCGATCGAACCCGGCCTGGCAAGCTGGGAGATGCGGGTCAAGGTGGCCTCGACCACGAACATGTCGAAGTCCACAGGCCGCTGGGCCACGAGAGCGGCGTCCACGATCGAGCCGATCGTCTGCGGCAGCATCGGCATGTGAGGACGGAAGAGGCACTCCCACTCGTAGGCCTGCATCGTCCCGAGGTCCACGATCGGCTGGAACTCGACGTGGTGGTTGTCCTTGAGCGCAAAGAAGTAGTCGAGAACCCTGTTCTTGGCTATCTCCGGGGTTTCGTCCAATCCGATCCGATCGCCCAGCCCCGAGATATGAACGGCGTTGCCGAGGGCGACGACGTACCGCTCGGCGGCGGGCAGGCTGGAGTCGACCTCGGCGAGCCCGTAGGCTGATGTCTGGGCGAGCTGGAGGACGACCTTCTCGGTCAGTTCCCCCGCCCTGGCCAGGACGCACCATCCTGAGTCGGCCAACTCGATGATCCGGGCCTGTGGCAGCTTCTGCGCGATGCGCGAAACCAGCCGGCTGTCGCGTGACCAGAGAAGACGCTCGACCCCACCCTGCCGAGCATGAACAAACCGCACGGGGGCTTCCTCGCTCACTATTGGCTCTCGCGGCGGGCACCTCGACCGGGAGACGGACCGGTCAACTGAAAGCCAGGAAGTCTCACGATTTCGCGCTGCCTTGGGCAAACCCTGGCATCCAAAGCACGTAACCGCACTAGGCTGTTCGTACCATATGGCGGATGCGGCGTTCTCAAGGGCGGTACGTGTATATGTATCCCAGGTTTTCCACACTTTGTCCACACTAAAGGTGGCACCTCTCTTGGGATCGGTTTGGTCCACCGGAGCCGTTCACGGCCACGACGCCGGCAAACACCCGCCGGACGGGATCTCGGCTACCGGATCGCATCCGCGCTCGTGCGTCTAGAATTGATGACCTGCGAGCGATTACCCCCGTCCAGCCCCTCCGACTTGCCGCCCGGGAGCAGACCGATGCCTCAGCTTCATCTACGCGCAGAGTCCACTGACTACGCTTCGGTCGTCTTGCTTCCAGGCGACCCGAACCGGGCCACGTGGATTGCGGAGCGGTTCGACGGCGGGGCCGGCGCGGCTCGCCAGGTCAACACCCATCGCGGCCTGTTCGGCTACACCGGCACCTACAAGGGAGTGCCCGTCAGTGTCCAGACCAGCGGCATGGGCGCTCCGAGCATCGCGATCGTGGTCGAGGAGCTGCTCCGATTGGGCGCCCGGCGCTTCATCAGGGTCGGCACGTGCGGTGGGATCGGCCGCGGCATCAAGACCGGCGAGATCGTCATCGCCACCGCCGCGACGCCTGCCGACGGCGCCACGGCCACGTACTTGCACGGCGATCCGTATGCCCCTGCGGCCGACTTCGAGCTTGTACGCGCCCTGGTCGAGACGTCTGAGAAGCACGGCCAGAAACCCCACGTCGGCCAGGTCGCCACGGTCGACGTCTTCTACAACCCGGACTCGGACTACTTCTCCAAGTGGCGCAGCCGCGGCGTGCTCGCCTTCGAGATGGAGACTTCCGTCCTCTACTACCTGGCAGCCCGGGCCCGGGCGGCCGGCGCTGACGTGGCCGCCGCCACGATCCTGACGGTCAGCGACGTCCTTTCAGAAGAGGCGACCTCGGAAGAGTCCTATCTGCCGCTGGACGAGCTCAACAAGGCCATCGAGCGGACGATCGAGATCGCGCTCGACGCCGGGACCGGGAACCGATGACGGCGGGCCGGACCGCCGGGGCCGGCTCCGAGTCGAAGGCTCGACTCGGCCGGCTCGGAAGGTCTTTCGCCTACGGCCCTGAGCTCGAGCTGGCCATCGACCTGGCTCACCAGGCCGGTCGAATCCAGATGGAACGTTACGAGCATCTCGAGGACATCCGAGCCAAGGGCCCTCGGGACGTCGTGACCGAAGTCGACCACCTGTGCGAGGGCCTGGTGATGCGAGCCGTCCAGGACCGCTACCCGGACGACGCGTTCTATGCGGAGGAGATCGGCAAGGTCGACGCGACGGGCACGGAAAAGTCCGGGCGGGTATGGATCGTGGATCCTCTCGACGGCACCGTGAACTACGCCAACGGCATCCCGTTCTTCTGCATCTCCATCGCCCTCGCGGCCGAGAATCGTCCGGTGGTCGGCGTCGTCTACGACCCAACTCGGGACGAGACCTTCACCGGGGCAATCGACGGCCCGACACTCCGCAACGGCGAACCGATCCACGTTGCCGACAAAGAGTTGCTCGAGGACCTCGTGGTCACCCTGGCGGTTGGGGGGCGCGGCACGGTCCGGAAGCGCCACGCCGCAATGAAATCCATCCGCGCCCACCGGTCGATGGGTTCGTCGGCGCTGACGCTCTCGTACGTCGCCTGCGGCCGATTCGACGTCTACGCCCAGGGTGCGGGGCTCTCGGCCTGGGACGTGGCAGCGGCCGGACTCATGGCCGAACGAGCTGGCGCCACGGTCACAAGCCTGGATGGCAAGCCCTGGTTCGACCTGGCCTACCCGGCCAAGAAGTGGTCCTGCCTGGCTGCCTCACCGAGAAACCACGCTGCCATGCTGTCGATGTTCAAGTAGCGAGATCCTCGCCCGAGGCGGCGGCGGCGGCGCCGGCCCTGCCGCCGACGGCGACCGATCAGTCCTGCCAGAGGTGGGGCCGTTCGGCCAGTCGCGGCTGCCCCAGTTCTTCGCAGAGGGCGGTGAAGGCGGCCCGGCGTGCGCCACGCCAGCGCAATTCCTCGGGATCTCGCTGGGGGAGCCGTACGTCGGTGGCCAGTGTCGCCAGGCGCCGGAAGAGCAGCGCCTCAGACCAGTGCTGCCTCAGCGTCGCGTTCAGGGTCGCGGGAGCGCGCACATCCACCGCCCACTCGCCGGCGTTCGGGGCGATCTCCTCGAGGTGTCGGAACTTGCCCAGCACGGCCGCGGCGGACCGGGCGCCCCAGCCGGGCAGGCCGGGGAATCCGTCGGCGGTATCGCCGACGAGGGCCAGGTAGTCCGGTATGGAGGCGGGAGCCACTCCCCACCTGGCGATGACGCCCGCCTCGTCGACCGTTCGATCGCGCCGGCGATCCCGCGTGACAACGCGCTCCCCCCTGACGCATTGAGCCAGGTCCTTGTCCGGCGTGCAGATCACGACGCGCTCGACTCCCGGCGCCTCTCCCCAGACGGCGGCCGCGCTAGCCAGGGCGTCGTCGGCTTCGAATTCGACCATTGGCCACACGACCACCCCCAGCGCCTCCATGGCCCGCTCGGCCAGGGCGAACTGGGACAGCAGTTCGGCGGGGACGCCGGCTTCGGTCTTGTAGCCGGTGTAGAGATCGTTGCGGAACGAGCGGATGACATGGTCCGAGGCGCAGCCGACGTGAGTGGCGCCCTCGTCGCGCAGCAGGCTCAGGAGCGTGTACATCAGTCCGACGACGGCGCCGACTTCGCGGCCGTTGCCGTCGAACGTGGCCGGCCTGGGCGCGTAGTGGGCCCGGAAGAGTTCGTAGGTGGCGTCGACGAGGTGGAGGATCACGGGTCTACCTTAGTCGCCCGCCCGGGGCCGGTCAGACCGTCGCGGATCGTGCGCCGACAAGCGTGACGCCGGCCTCCGCCATTGCGTCGAGCGCGCGGTCGCCGTCCCCTTCGACGAGATCGACCGCGCGGATGCCGTCCAGCAGGACGGCCGTCTCGTAGCCCAGGCGGACGCCGTCGAGGGCCGTCGCCTTGACGCAGTAATCGGTGGCGAGGCCGCACACTATCAGGCGCTTGGCGCCGCCCCGGGCCAGCGTCGCGTCCAGCTCTGTCGGCACCGGCAGTCCGCCGGCCGGATTGCGCATCGAGAAGCCCGAGTAGCCATCCTCCCCGTGGGAGCCCTTGCGAACGATCGGCCCCAGCACGGTCAGGTCCGGATGCAGTTCGGCGCCCCAGGTCTCCGCAACGCAGTGAACCGGCCAGATGCCGCCGTCCTGGGCGAAGTGGGGTGTGTGGGCAGGGTGCCAGTCCTGCGTGTACGCGACCGCCGCCCCGGTCTCGAGGGCCCGCGCCAACTCGGCATTGATGAGTGGCACGATGTCGGCGCCGCCCCGCACCGAGAGGCTCCCGCCGGGGTCGGCGAAGTCGTTCTGCAGGTCCACGACCACCAGGGCTACGTCCGGTCCGTAACGCGCGTCGGGATCGTCGACCGCCCACGACCCGGTACCTGGAGACTTCCGGACACCTGCCATGGTCGCGTGCTCCTCCGCTCCGGGTCGCTTCTTGACACGTTCGCCCGGGATGGCTCTTTTTGTACGCGATGCGAGGCTCACACGCAAGGGACAGGACTGGCAGACCAAGATACATCTCCGCTCCCCGTTCTCGTCGTTGCCACTGCAACGTCGCTGCAACGGCGCCGTCGATGGGCATGGGGCGGCCGTCAGGCGAATCCCTCTACCCTGATATCCAAATCTCCGCTCCTTCTCAGCAGGACAGACGGAGACGCCGGTGACGGGGCGTCTTCTGGATGAAGCAAGCGGCCCGGGTCCCCCTCCTCGGGCCGCTTGTCTGTGTCTTGAGCCGAGGCGGTGCCGATCGGTGTCAGGCTGGGCCGGGCCCGTTCCGGCGGGCGGGATCTTGCCCGGTCCCGTCGTTGTTGTCCTCGATCGCGACCGGCTTGGGGGCGTGTTTGTCGTTCGTGGATTCGTCCGGCCCTCCCGGGTCGACGTCCAGCAGGTAGCCGATACCCTGGAATGTCTTGATGCGGCCCGACTCCCCCGGTTTGGCTCCCAGCTTGCGGCGGACGCGGCTGACCCAGACTCGCAGGTACTGGAGGTCGTCCCGGTATTCCGGGCCCCACACCTTGGTCAGCAGCTCGGTATGGAGGACGACCTTGCCGGCGTTCGAGGCCAGGTGCTGCAGGAGCAGCCACTCGGTTCGCGACAGTTCCACAAGATCGCCGCCTCGGGTGACGATACGGCGCTCCAGGTCCACCTCGATGTCGTCGAAATGGACCGATCCGCTGCCGGCGGCGACGCCGGACGACCGCCGCAGAACGGCCCGGACCCGGGCCGCGAGTTCGTCGAGATGAAACGGCTTGGCGACGTAGTCATCCGCACCGAGATCGAGGCCCTTGGCCTTGTCGGACGCCGAGCCCTTGGCCGTGAGCAGGATGACGGGGACGGACCGGCGCTCGCGAATCTGGCGCATCACCTCTATGCCGTCCAGATCCGGCATGACGATGTCCAGGAGGACGATGTCCGGCCGGATCTCCTCGGCCTTGGCCAGGGCTTCCTCGCCTCCTGAAGCCGTCACTACCCGGAAGCCCTCGTCGGTCAGGGCCATCGAAACGAGCTTGGTGATGCGCTGCTCGTCGTCGGCTACGAGTACCAGGGGCTGGGTGCTCATGACCTCGCTCTCTGCCCGGTCCTCCTGGGCGTGTGACGGTAGACCGGCGACACGAAGTATCGTTGCTGTTACTGTGCGCCGTTTTGGGCGATATGGCGAGTAGCGATTAGTCACTCCCTGCCCTGGCTGGTGGGGCCGTTCCGCCGCCAGCCGAGGTCGGGTGTCTCCCAGTACGTGACCCGCCGAACGCTCGGGCACGACGCCCAAGATGCGATCCGCTAACCTGCAGCACAAGATGGTCGACACGAAGCGTCCTCAGCGTCCCGAACCGGCCCGGAGCATTGCCCCAGCCATGTATTTCGACGAGTTCAAGCACCAGCTGCCCGACATCGATCCCGCCGAGACGCAGGAGTGGCTGGATGCCTTGGACCAGGTCCACGGCCAGGAAGGCGACGAGCGCACCCGGTTCCTGCTCTACAAGATCCTGAAACGAGCCCGCCAGCTTCACGTCGGGCTCCCGCCGCTGACTCAGACCCGATACATCAACACGATCAGCCCCGAGCAGGAGCCGTTCTTCCCGGGCGACGAAGAGCTGGAGCGGCGGATACGGCGGCTGATCCGGTGGAACGCGGTGGCGATGGTCCTGCGGGCCAATAATCGAGCCCCCGGCATCGGCGGCCACCTGGCTACTTACGCCAGTGCCGCGACCTTGTACGAGGTCGGCTTCAACCATTTCTTTCGCGGCAAGGACGGTGCGTCGCCCGGCGGCGGCACTTCCGGCGATCAGATCTTCTTCCAGGGCCACGCCGCGCCGGGCATCTACTCGCGAGCCTTCCTCGAGGGCCGGCTGACCGAGGAGAACCTGGACCACTTCCGCCAGGAGGCGCTGTCGGGCGTGGGGCTGCCGAGCTACCCGCACCCGCGCACCCAGCCCGACTTCTGGGAGTTTCCGACTGTGTCTATGGGCCTGGGCCCGATCGCGGCCATCTACCAGGCCCGCCTGAACCGATATCTGACCAACCGCGGCCTGATCGACACGTCCGGCAGTCGCGTTTGGGCCTTCCTCGGCGACGGTGAGATGGACGAGCCGGAGTCCGTCACGGCCCTCTCCCTGGCCGCGCGCGAGGGCCTCGACAACCTCACCTTCGTGATCAACTGCAACCTGCAGCGTCTCGACGGGCCGGTTCGCGGCAACGGCAAGATCATCCAGGAGCTCGAGGGCCTGTTCCGGGGCGCCGGCTGGAACGTCATCAAGGTCATCTGGGGTCGCGAGTGGGACGACCTGCTCGCCCGCGACGTCGACGGCATCCTCGTGAACAAGATGGCGGAAACCGTCGACGGCGAGTTCCAGAAGTACTCCGTGGCCGGCGGTGCCTACATCCGGGAACACTTCTTCGGGCCGGACCAGAGGCTCCGCAGCCTGGTCGAACATCTCACCGACGACGACCTGGCGCATTTGCGTCGCGGTGGCCACGACTACCGCAAGGTCTACGCCGCCTATCGCGCCGCTACCGAGTACCGGGGGGCCCCGTCGGTCGTGCTGGCCCAGACGGTCAAGGGCTACGCCCTCGGGCCGGGCGTGGAGGCGCGCAATATCACCCACCAGGCCAAGAAGCTGTCCGAAGCCGAGCTGCGCGTATTCCGCGACCGGCTGGAGCTGCCTATCCCGGACGCGTCCCTCCACGACGCCCCGTACTACCACCCGGGCCCCGACTCGGAAGAGGTCCGGTACATGCTGGAACGGCGCCGCGCACTCGGCGGGCCCGTGCCGCGCCGAGTGGTCCGGTCCAAGCCGCTGCCGGCGCCGCGGCCCGAGGTCGATGCCGAGTTCGCGGCCGGTTCCGAGATGGCCGTGAGCACGACCATGGCCTTCGGCAGGCTCCTGCGCAACCTCATCCGCGACCCCCAGATCGGCAGATCGATCGTCCCGATAGTGCCTGACGAAGCCCGCACCTTCGGCCTGGACCCGCTGTTCAAGGAGGTCGGCATATATGCCGCCCACGGTCAGCAATACGAGCCGGTCGACTCGGACCTGGTGCTGAGCTACCGTGAGGCCCAGGACGGGCAGGTATTGGAGGAGGGGATCACCGAGGCCGGCTCGGTCGCCTCGCTGCAGGTCGCGGCCACGGCCTACGCGACTCACGGCGTGCCCCTCATCCCGTTCTACATCTTCTACTCGATGTTCGGCTTCCAGAGGACCGGCGACCAGTTCTGGGCCCTGGCCGACGAGCGGGGCCGCGGCTTCGTGATGGGGGCGACGGCCGGCCGGACCACGCTCATGGGCGAGGGTCTGCAGCACGACGACGGCCACTCGCATGTCCTGGCTTCGGTCATTCCCAATATCCGGTCCTACGACCCGGCCTACGCCTACGAACTTGCCTCGATCGTGCGCGAGGGGATCGACCGGATGTGGGCCAAGGGCGAGGATGTCTTCTACTACATCACGCTCTACAACGAGAACTACTCGATGCCGAAGCGGCCGGCCGATCTGACGGACGAGCAGATCGCGCGAGGCATCTACCGCTTTCTCGAGGCGCCGTCGTTGGGCAAGGACGCGCGGACTAAGGGCGCCCCTGTCAGGCTCGTCGGCAGCGGCTCGATCCTGCAGCAGGTCGTGGCCGCGCAGAAGCTCCTCGCCCAGCGTGGCATCCCGGCCGAGGTCTACAGCGCCCCGTCTTTCCAGCAGCTCCGCTCCGACGGGCTGGCGACGGATCGCTGGAACCGCCTTCACCCCGCGGAGAAGCCGCGGGTCCCGCACGTGGCCGAGGTCCTGCCGCCCGACGGCGGCCAGATCGTCATCGCAACGGACTGGATTCGGACGTATCCGGATCTCGTCGCGCCATGGCTGCCCGCTTCGCGCATCGTTCTGGGCACGGACGGCTTCGGCCGGTCCGACGACCGCGAGTCGCTGCGTTGCCTGTTCGAGATCGACGCCCCGCACGTAGCGGCGGCCGCGCTCTCCGGTTTGGCCCGTGCCGGCGGGCTGGCCATGACCGATGCCGAGGCCGCTATCCGCGAGCTCGGCATCGACCCGGCCGACACGGATCCGCGCGCCCTGTAGGGCGCCGGAAGGTCGCACCCGGCAAAACCGAGGTGCCGCCTGGTGGCTACCGCCTCGGTGGGCTACCGCCTCGACGAGCCCGGCGCCGGCGGTAGCAACTCGATTATCACGGCCCCCGTCACGTTGACGAGCGTGGTCCTGCCGACCCGGACCTTCCAGTCGCCGGTCGCGGCCAGGGGCGTGTGGCCGTGGAGCCACAGAGTCGGCTCGATCCGATCCAGGAGCCAGCGGTAACCCTTGAAGCCGCGATGGTAGTCGTCGGTGGAGACGTCTCCGGCGGCCAGGGGCGGGGCGTGGCTGAGCACGATCATCGGATCGTGGTTGCCGACCCGTCGGGCAGCCAACTGCAGCGCCTGGCCCCAGGCGACGCGTTCGTTCCGCCGGGCCCCTCTTCCCCGGCGGCCCGGCCAGGTCAGGCCGGCAACCGCGAGACCGGCCCTGTGCAGGACCGCGCTCGAGGGAATCGGATCGGGGCAATGGTCGGCGCATTGCCGCCACCGCTCGTCGCTGTCGTGGTTGCCGTGGACGTAGATCAAGGGCGCGTCGACGCCGTCGGCCACGAAGGCGAGGTCGTCGCAGTCGAGATCGCCACAGCCGACGATCAGGTCGATGAAGCCGAGACGCGCGCGGTTGCGGGCGTCGGTCAGGGTCGGTTCGATCATGTCCGACACGGCCAGGAGCCGGATCGGCTCGCCCTCTCGGCCGTCGAATGGACGCGGGTCCGGCCACTCCAGGGACACGCGTCGAGTCATCTGTCGGTGTCCCCCGGCGCTTGCGGGTCGGTCGGGTACATTGCCGCGGCCTCATCGGCCGAGTTCTGCTCGACATGGCGCATGCCCATCGCGGGTCGCCGCCCCGTGGCCGCGGTCCGCAGTTCGGCCGACTCGCCCAGGTAGGCGAGGAGGTGGCGCGGCTGCTCGCTGACCCTCCCGTCGAGCGGCACCAGCTCGACGACCATGGCGTCCAGGCCGGCGCCCTTCGTATAAAGCGTCGCCGCGACTCGGTTGTGCCCGTCGACCACCCAATACTCGTCGTTGAACTTGATCAGATCCACGGGCGGAAGCGGCTTGAGCCCCTGGTAGGCATCCATGATGCGACGCCAGCGGGCCGCCCAATTCTCGCCGCGGAAGGGCTTCAACGGCAGGAAGTCGCCGCCCCGCTGGGCCGCGCCGGCGACGGCCGTGCCCCTGATCTCTTCGACCGGCACGAACCGCATCCCGAGTTCACGAGGCGACGCCTGGCGCACCTCGGGGTGGACTTCGTACAGGTTTGCCAGCGGTTCTCCGGCCTGGCCCCTCAACCAGCGGCCGATGGCAGCCTCGGGTACCGACCAGGCCTGTCCGGCGGCGCCGATCACGGACCCGATCGCGCCTGCCACCGGCCACACGACGTGATCCATGAACGGCTCGACGGCGTTGGCGAGCGGCTCCGCGGCGTTCTGGAGATGGCCGACGATGCCTACCCCGGAGGCCTCTCCGTCGGCTTCCGGTTCTCCGGTGTCCTCGCGGGCGGCCGTCACCGGAGTCTCTTCTTCGGCTGCCGCGTCTCTCCGTTCATTCACGACCTGAGCGTACCATCAGCCACTCCGGCCGAGGGTCAGAGCGCGGGCAGCTCCTGACGGAGCGTCAGCGCCGGCGCGAAGAGATCGCCTCGCTCGACCAAACGGGCCGGCATCGTCCTGATCGTCCAGCCGTTGGGGCGGAGGGCCGGATCGTCCAACTCGTCCCACGAGATCGGCGCCGAGACCGCGGCTCCCGGGACTGGTCGCACCGCATATGGCGCCACGAGGGTCTTGTTGGGCGCGTTCTGCGTGAAGTCGAGTCGAGCCAGCCCGCGGCGGCGCGTCTTCTCCCACTCCCAGCTGATCAGTTCGGGCACGGCCGCCCCGATCGCCCGCGACAGGCCGCCGACCCAATCGCGGGTCTGGTCGAAGCCGTAGGCCGGCCGGATCGGGATCCAGACCTGGATGCCGCGCTGACCGGTGACCTTCGGAAAGCCGGTCACGCCCAGGTGATCGAGGGCGGTCCGGTAGAGCCGGGCCAGGGTGAGGGTGTCGTCCCAGGTCGTCACGTCGCCGGGATCGATGTCGATCAGGGCCCACGTCGGCCGATCGGGGGCATCGATCAGGAAAGTGGAGGGATGCAGATCGATGGCCGCCTCGTTGGCCAGCCAGGCGAGCCCCGGCGCGGTGTCCACAACGGCGTAGTCGCGCATCTCGCCGGCGGAGACGGACTCCCAGGACCAGCGGGCGATCCAGGCGGGCGCGTGGCCCGGCAGCTGCTTCTGCCAGAAGCCCGGCCTGTCGATGCCATTGGGATGGCGCATCAAGGTGAGCGCCCGATTGCGAAGGTACGGCAGGAGGTAGGGCGCCACGGACACGTAGTAGCGGATCAGGTCTCGCTTGGTGATCCCGTCGGCTGCCCAGATCGGCTTGTCGAGATTGGTCAGCTTCAGCTCTCTGCCGCCGATGCTCCACGTGCCTCCACTGCCGGGCAAGGCGTCGAGGGACGCGATCGCCTCGGCCAATTCGTCCGACGCCACGCCGGAGAGTTGCGCCGTCGGCGCGCCGGTGATGGCGCCATCAGGACCGAGGGCGGGCGTGCGTGGCGCGTCAGGCACCCCGGTAGGGGCGGCGACCGGCCCGCGGTCCCGGGTCACGTGTGTTGGATCGGCGTCCAGTTCGAGGCCCTTGTACGACGGCGCCCGCAGCGCGCCCTCGGTCGACCACTCGGCGAACTCCAGGCGTGCGACGAGTTGCGGCTCGACCCAGCGAACGCCCCTGTCTCGGGGGGCCGTCCGGAAGGGCGAGGTCGAGCGTGCCAGCGGTTCCATCAGCGACAGCAGACGGGCCCGCTCCGCACCGTCGAAGCCTGTGCCCACCTTACCGGTCGATCGCAGGACGCCGTCCTCGTATACGCCGATGAGAAGCGCCCCGAGATCCGCCTCGGACCCGGCGCGCGGAGTCCAGCCGCCGATGACGAACTCCTGGTCCTGGCGGCGCTTGATCTTCAGCCACGACTGGGAGCGGCGGCCCGGCTCGTACCGGCTGCGGCGCAGCTTGGCGATCATCCCCTCCAGGCCGCGAGCGGCGACAGCCTCGTAGAAGGCGTCGCCCTCGGCGGCGACGTGGCCGGCGTAGCGGACCGACGCCGAGTCCAGCAGGACCGATCGAAGCAGGCGCTTGCGGTCCTCGAGGGCCACGTCGACCAGGGAGTAGCCGTCGACGTAAAGGATGTCGAAGACCTCGTAGGTCAGAGTCGCGGGCTCCGGGGCGCCGTTGGAGTCGCCGTCGCGATGGGCGGCCCGCCGTGCCCTGGCGCCGCTCTGCCAGGCCTGGAGCAGGCCGAAGCTGGGCTCGCCAGCGGCGTTGAGGGCGACGACCTCGCCATCCAGGATGGCCTCGCGGGCCGCCAGCCACGTGGGCGGACCGGTCAGCTCGGGAAAGTACGTGGCGGCGTTCTGGCCGCGGCGGGTGAAGATGGCCACGCGCCCGTCGCGGACATGGGCATGGACGCGATAGCCGTCCCACTTCAACTCGAACAGCCAGGCCTGGTCGCTGAAGGGGCGGTCGGAAAGGGTCGCTTTCATCGGCTCGATGAAAGCGGGCATCGGCGCGGGGCGAGCGCCCGGGACTTCGGCAGGCGAGGAGACCGGCAGGGTGGACGGTGGCGCGGCCGCGATGGCCTCCGCCCTGGGAGCGACGCCGGCCACGACTTCGTCGTTGGTGCGGCCGGACTTCACCGATCTGCCGGCCGCCTCGGTATCCCAACCGGAGACCGCCGCGGCGTCCCGTTTCTTGATGAGCAGCCACTCCTCCCGGTCCCCTCGAACCGCCGCGATCTCGGGTGGCCCAGCCCCATGCCGTCCCGCGCCGCCCCTCGTCCGAACGATGGTGAACCGGCCGCGCAGCTTCTCTCCGAATAGCTCGAACTTGAGCTCGCCGTCGAGCACGGCCCGTCCGGGGTCGTTGGTGGCTTCGGCCCTGAATCTGCCCCAATCCCAGACGATGACGTCGCCCGCCCCGTACTGGCCCGCCGGGATCGTGCCCTCGAAGTCGAAATAGCCGAGCGGATGATCCTCGACGTGAAAGGCGCCCCGCCGCACTGCCGGGTCGAGGGTCGGGCCCTTGGGCACCGCCCAGCTGACCAGGACGCCGTCGATCTCGAGACGGAAGTCGTAGTGGAGGTTCCGGGCTCGATGCCGCTGGACGACGAAGCGACCTGTGGCCACCCCGGCTGCTCCCGAGGCCGCGTGGCCGGCCGGGGCGGGAGTTTCCGGCGCCGCGGCGTCCGGCGCGCCGTCGCCGCTGGGCTCCGGTGTCCTGGTGAAGTCCCGCTTTCGCTTGTACTGTTCGAGGCCCATTTCGTGGGCAGCGTAGCCGCCGGCCGGGCAATCCGCGAGATGGGCGGCCACTCATCTCGCCGCGCGCTTCGAGAACCGCCCCGGGCGTCGATGCTAGAGTGGCTCTGCCGTGGGTCGACTGCCGCGGCTCGAGGGACGGGTTAGCAAGTGCCGGGATCCCGGCACCGAGTCAAGGGAGCCAGGCCACATGACGATCCGATCTCGAACCGCCGGCGCCGCCCTGCGGCTCGGGTTCGGGTTCGCCCGCCTGCGCCCCGGCTCGCCCAAGGCGCCCGTGGCCCGAGTCCTGCTCGTCGCCATGGCCGCGGCAATTGGCCTGGCCGGCTGCTCCGGCGGCTCCGCGGCCGAGTCCGGCGCGGGTTCGAGTTCGACGCTGGCCGCTTCGTCCGGCCCGGGATCCAAGTTCGTCCTCACAGGCGACACGACCGCGCGCTATCACCAATCGGCCACGCTGCTTGCCGACGGCCGGGTGCTGATCGCCGGGGGGTGCTGTGGCGTCGGCTCTACGCCGCTGTCGTCGGCGGAGTTGTACGACCCGGCGACCGGCAATTTCATCGCCACCGGTTCGATGGCCACGGCGCGGACGGAACAGTCGGCCACGCTCCTCCGAGATGGCCGCGTGCTGATTGCCGGCGGGTCGAGCGACGCCTCGGCCGAGCTTTACGACCCCGTAACGGGCTCCTTCAGCCGCACCGGCAAGATGACTACTGTCCGCCACGAAGTGATGGCGACGCTGCTTCCGGACGGTCGCGTCCTGGTCGCCGGCGGGTCCGGCTCAACTTCTGCGGAGCTCTACGACCCGAACACCGGCACCTTCAGCGCCACGGGCTCGATGAGCGTGCCACGCTATGCGGGTACCGCCACCGCGCTGGCCGACGGCCTGGTTTTGATGGTCGGCGGGTCTGGCGACCTGTCGTCCGAGTTGTACGACTCTGAGCGCGCTGGATTCGTCACGACGGGCAACATGACCATCGCCCTATCGGGACAGACGGCCACGCTGCTTCCGGACGGACGGGTCCTGATCGCTGGCGGCCGCGTTCTGGGGCTATCGGACCTGAGCGTGGCCGAGTTGTACGACCCGAACACGGCCAGCTTCGGGCCAACCGGGGACATGGCCTACGGTCACTACGAAGCGACGGCCACGCTCCTCAAGGACGGTCGCGTGCTGGTCGCCGGCGGCTCTCCGAACCTGACCTCAGCGGAGTTGTACGACCCGGTCGGCGGTACCTTCAGTCCGACCGGATCGATGGTCGTGCTCCGCAGCAGCCATACGGCCACACTCCTGAACGACGGCCGGGTTCTGATCGTCGGGGGCACGGGCTCGTGGGGCGCCACCGTTCCGGCCGAGTTGTACGTGCCCTAAAGCTCGGGTCGTCGGCCGGCAGGCCGAATCACGGGATCGACGCGTCGGGCCGAACCAGGCGCGGCTCCGGCGGCGGTCATCGCATGGGCAACCGGCCGAGACGCAGGCCCACGATCGACTTGACGGCGCCCGGACTCGGCCCGAAGCTGACGATTGTCGCAGCCGCTAGGCAGGGGATTCGAGTGCAGTCTCTCTACTGGGGTGCCCCGACGGCACACCTGGCCATCCCGCCCGCGGGACGGTCTGTCGGGAAGGCGGGCCGGGCGTGACCGGCCGAAGCTCCGGCGGCCCGGCCCAACCCGCGCCCGAACGGCTGGGCTTCGCCTGGTCCGACCAGTCCGTGCGGTTGCTCGTCCTGGCCGCGGCCGTGGTCGCCGTCCTGTGGCTGGCTCGCGGCATCATCGGCCCGTTCGTCGTCGCCGGCGTCCTCGCTTACGCCTTCTCGCCGGTCGTGTCCGGGATTCACAGCCGGACGCGGCTGCCGAAAGTGGCGGTCATCGGCATCGGTTACGTGCTGCTCTTCGCAACGGCCGGAGTCCTTGCCTATATCGCGGCCGATCGGGCCGGCAAGGAGCTGACCGAACTCTCCTCGGGCGGCCACGACATCATCAGCTCGGCCCTTCACAAGCTGCTCGGCGATTCCGTCGTTGTGGCGGGCAACAGTTACTCCGTCGACGATCTGGCCAGGCAGATACGAGACGCCTTCCTGGGGCTGGTGAACTCGCCGTCGAGTGCCGTCCAGGCGGCCGAACGGGCGGTCGACATAGGGCTTCAGGTGATCCTGTGCCTGATCATCACCTTCTATCTGCTCCTCGACGGGCACCGCTTCGGCGAGTTCGCTCTTCGGTTCCTCGACCGTGACCAGCGATCCGATGCTCTCCGGATCACTCACCGCATCCACGTGGTCCTGGGGCGATGGCTGCGGGGCCAGCTCCTGCTGATCGCGCTTGTTGCCGTCGTCATCTACATGGTCCTCGGTCCCATCCTCCACGTGCCTTACGCCCTGGCCCTCGGGATCGTGAGCGGCATCCTGGAGATCATTCCCCTGGTTGGTCCCATCGTCGCCGCGGCCCTTGCCGGGACGGTCACGTTCTCCACCCACGGAACCGATACGACCATCGTGGTCCTCGTGGTGTACTTCGTCGTCCGCCAGGTCGAGGACCAGGTCGTGATGCCGCTGGTGATCGGTCGGGCCGTCCATCTGCACCCGGTGATCACGATCTTCGCCGTCCTGGTCGGTCTGAGCACCTGGGGCGTCCTCGGCGGACTGCTCGGTGTACCCGTCGCGGCCGCACTGAACGTCACACTCCACGAGCTGTACCCCGAGGAGACTCGCGCGGCTACCGAAGTCGCGGCCGAGGGCGTCGGGTTCCGCCGACGCCTGCGCAGGCCGGGGATCGGGCTTGGTCGCAGCGCCGTCCGCGCGGATACGACCATGGCCACGCGCACGCGCGCCGCGGCGCCTGCCGCCGGCGGCGATTCCGAACCGGAGCTGCCGGCCGGGCCGGAGCCGCGGGCCGAGTCCGAGCGGCCCGTGCCGCCGGATGCCGAAAGGCCGTGACCGAGCCGAGAGGGCTGGCCGCTGACGCCGAATTGGCCGGTGACGCGGCCTGCATCGCGCTGATGGAGCGAGCCCGCTCGGTGTTCGCGATCGCCTGCGTAGGCTGGGTCAACGCGTTCAACCCCGAGCGGATCGTCGTCGGTGGAACCCTGGCCGAGCGCCAGGGCGACCGCTGGCTGGAGCCCGCCAGGGCGGCCGTAGCCCGGACCGGCTGGCGAATTCCGGCGCTGCGAGTCCGGATCGTCCCGGCCGAGCTCGGCCACGACGTCGGCCTCGTAGGCGCGCGGCCTCTGGTGGTACAAAGCCACGGCGATCGCGTCTGGCGGGAGCGGCGCGCCCACCCCTGACTCTCGGCGGCGTGCGGCTACGCCGTGGCCGCCCCGGCTGCTCCCGGCGAGGGTGTCAATGGTGGCGCGTCCGGATTCGCGCCTGGTTGGTCCCGCGCAAGCATGTCGAGATGAACGAGCGGGGCCGTCAGCCAGCGCTGCCACGGTCCGTCGATGCGCCGCCAGCGCTCGACCACGCCGCGGAGCCACAGCGGCCACAGCGCCACCAGGACCGCCAGTCGGGTCAACGAGAAGATCGGCATGGTCACCGTAGCGGCGAGGAACGCCAGCCAGTCGAGGTGCCAGCGAATCGCCACCACGATCGCGACCGCGGCGATGGCGAACCGAATGGCGAAGTCCGTGCCGCCGTGGTCGGGCACGATGGCGTAGACGAAGAGGGCCTGCATTTGCGAGGCCGTCTCCCAGCCGAACGTGCCGAGGTAGTCGAACCACAGGCCCGGCGCGACGGCGAACGATGCCAGGCACGCGGCTCCGAACACGGCGCAGCTCACGACGATGGGACGCCGTGTCTCCGGCCGCGTGAACCACAGGTAGGGGAGGAGCAGGGCGGGCCCGAACTTCATCCCGGCGAACCACGGCAGGAGGTAGACGGCCCGCTTGTCGTGGAAGGCCCAGAGCGCCAGGGCACCGAGTTGAAGAGTGACGTTGCCGAAGCCCAGTTCCAGCAGGATGGGCCATTGGAGGGCGGCGACGATGGCGAACTTCCACGAGCCGCACATGTAGCGCAGGCAGAGGACGCTGAATATGCGCCAGGCCCAATCGACGAGCAGCTCCGGGAGAAGCCCGATCGGCACGATGAGCTGGGCGAAGATCGGCGGGTACTTGTACGCCCCCTGGGTCCATATGAGAGCCGGCGCGTAGAGCGGTTCGCCATTCAGGAGGTGCCGGGCGGACAGCCAGTAGGCGTAAGTGTCGTATGCGGGCCAGAGGGAGTACCGCAGGTTCTCGATCAGGATCGCGACCAGCTGCACGGCAATGGCGACGACCACGAACCAGGCGACCAGCCAGCCGGCCGTGTCCGCCTGCGACTGAGTCGGCACGACACGCCTGACGAGATGGGCGGCTCGGGCGATGGGGCCCTCATTGCGAAGACCCGGGTCGCCTCCGCCGACGTCGCCGCCGTCGGAGGCTGGGCGACCCGCGCGAGCGACAGGAGTAGCGGAGTTCACTCGTCCCCCAGGGAGGTGGTTCGACAGCGGCGTCAGTCTACCGATCGGGGCGAGACTCGGCCAGTGCTCAGCCGATCGGCTGGCCCCACCAGACGCTCGCGGCGATGATGACGTACAAGCCGATCAGGGCCACGCCCTCGAGCCAGTTGGACTCGCCGTCGCTGACGACGAGAGCGGCGAGCAGCGTCGCCAGGGCAAGGGCCGCCACCAGCAACGGCGAGACCACGAGGGTCAGGGTTGTGCCGCCGACGAGAAGGCTGAGCAAGACCAGGACGGGGGTGAGGGCCAGGGCTACCTGGAGACTAGAGTTGAGGATCAGACTGATCGCCAGGTCGCCTTTGTCCCGCAGCATAGCCCGGACGCCGACGACGTTCTCGACCGCGTTGCCCGCGATCGCGACGATGACCAGGCCGGCGAACGATTCCGACATTCCGAGCGTGCTCATCGCGGGCCTGAGTGCTTCAACGAACCAGTCAGAGACGAAGGCGGCCGCCGTCCCCGCGCCAAGGAGGCAGACGACGGCGATCCTGAGAGGCCACGCCGGGGCGCCCCCTTCCGGGCTCTCCTCGGCCCCCGCGGTGGTCCCGCGGCCGAGCGAGGAGGGGACGCTGGCGGCGAAGACCGTCAGCAGCACGATCGACACGATGACCGAGAGCTCCGTGGCGTGGCCGTGATCCGGTTCCCCCGGGGAGGTGGCGATCGTGGGAATCGCGATTGCCGCGACGGCCAGTATCAGAAGGGTCGACATCATCCTGGTCTGGCTGGTCCCGAAATGCTGGGGTCCATGCCGAAGACCACCCGCCAGGAAGGCAACTCCGAGGACGAGCAGAGTGTTCGCCAGGATCGAACCGACGAGCGCCGAGCGGACCACCTCCACCAGGCCGGCCCGGAGGGCGAAGATCCCGATGAAGAGTTCCGGCAGATTGCCCAGGGCCGACTGCAGAACCCCCGTGGCTCCGGTCCCGAGCCGGTTGCCGAGTTGGTCCGTGCCCTCGCCGACCATCGCCGCCAGGCCGGCCAGCCCGACCGCCGACGCGACGAATGTCGCGACCTCGGGCGCCTCGCCCAGCCGTAGGAGCAGGGTGGCGACGCTGGCGCCGACGGCCACCAGCGCGATGACCCGGGTCCGGGTCTCGAAGTACCTCAGCACGCATCAGCCTCCATGGGTCGATTGTGCCGGAGCCGGTTCATCCGCGTCGGCCGAACTCGCCTTTGCGGTTGGCGCGGTACCCGGTCGTGTCGACCGCGGCCGCGGCTCGAGACGCGCCGACGGTCAGGTCAATACGGCGGCCACGGAACCGCCGGCCGGTTCCGGTCGGGCCGGGGCATGGCGCCGTTGCGCAGGAGCGTCTCGATCCGCGTCGAGGTGGCCTCCAATTCCACCTCGTCGAGCAGGGGCCGGAGATGCCCGCCGAGTTCGGCCGCCAGGGCGGCGTGGAGGCCGGAGAGGACAGTGCGTTCCTCGTCTGTGAGCAGCTGGCCGCGCCAGCGCCACAAGACCGTCCGCAGCTTCGGCTCGACGGCGAAGCACAGGCCGTTGTCGATACCCTGGATCCTTCCGTCCGGCAGGGGCAGGAGGTGACCGGCCTTGCGGTCGGCGTTGTTCAGGACCGCGTCCAGGACGGCGATCCGTCGCAGCGCCCGGTTGTCCGAACCGATGAGTTGCCCGATGTCGACGGACTCGTCTATCTCCATCCAGAGCTGGACCATGCCGCCGCCGAAAGGACCGTCGCGCATGACAGTGGGCGGGACTATCTCCCAGCCGCTCGCCTCGGAGACGGCATGGGCCGCTACCTCGCGGCAGGCGAGCGTGCCATCCGGGAAGTCGTAGAGCGGCCGTTCGCCGCGTATGGGCTTGTAGACGCAGCTGGCTGCGATGGCCGTGTTCGGGTCGACGCCGAGGCCAGAAACCATGCAGAAGAAGGTCGCGTTCGACGCCGTCATCAGCCTGCCGACGACCGTCAACTCGCCGTCACGCAGGAGCCTTAGCGCCGTCGTCTTGTCCAGCCGGCCCGCAACCTGGCGGCCTTCGAGCGCGGCGGATTCCATTTCGGCCTGAGTCATCCCGGCGACCACTGGTTCGCCTGCTCGCTCGTGTCGGGTCATGAACGGACTCGCTGGGATGCCGCCATGTCGGTCAGTGCATGAAGCCGTTGCGCCGGGCGCAGATGTGGCCCTCGGGATTTAGGGGCTGACCGCAGAAAGGACACGGCGGCCGGCCGGCGGCCACTACGTCCAGGGCCCCCCTGGCGAAGGCCAGGGCGGTGCGGGGAGTCAGATGCACTCTGACGACGTCCGAATCGTCATCCTCGTCTTCCGCCGCGCCGGCATCCGCCTCGAGCGCCGCTTCTGGTGCCTCGGCCTCCTCGGTCATGGCCCGCGCCTCCACGACGATGGACTCGTCCTCACCGTCCCAGACGATGGCCATGGTTCCGACCCGGAAGGTCTCGTTGATCGGTTCATCGAGAGGCGCCGTGTCAATTTCGGCCGGGGCCGGATCATCAGGCACATCGGAGCCTCGCGCGCGGACCTCGGCCAGCAGCTGATTGAGACGCTCGGCCAGGAGCGTCACCTGGACCTTCTCCAGCAACACCGAGACGATCCGTTCCCCGTCTCTTGCCTGCAGGTAGAAGGCCCGACTGCCGGGCAGGCCGACCGTGCCGGCCACGAATTGATCCGGGTTGTCGAAGTTGAAGATGCGTCGAGCCATCAGGCCTCCAGCGTGTCGGGCTGAACCCGCCCCCGACATACCCGAATCTATACCCCGCCGGCACATCGGTGCTCTCGGCCTCGCGCGCGGTCCGTTATGAGGCCTGTCTCGATGTAACGCGGCCGATTTCGCCGTACCGCCGTCGATGGTGCGGGCCGCAGGGAGTCTGGCGTAGGTCCTGAACCCCTGACCTTCGGAGACTGAACCACACCCTTCCGGTGTAACGGAGGTTCGTCCGGGCCTGGTCGGGCCGCGTCCCGCTCCTCCGGGTCACCATATCTGTCCTGGTGCGCAATAAATATCAAATTGAGAGATGGAACTTGACAAATAGAAAGCTAGACTGGCATAGTGCCAAACACAGCGAGCAAAGCGATCCGGCAGTCCGGGAACCAGCTCGCGGAAGAGGCACCAATTACATGGCCCGCGACGTCATCTCAACATGCCCCGTCTGCTCCAGCGAGCTGGCAATCACCCGGCTGCAGTGCCGGGGTTGCGGCACGGCCATCGAGGGCGAATTCAGCGTCGGTCGCTTCGGGCGTCTGAACCGAGAGCAGGTGACGCTGCTCGAGAGCTTCCTCCGTGCTCGTGGCAACGCCAAGGAACTCGAGCGCGAGCTCAAGGTGTCGTATCCGACCGTTCGAGCGCGGATCGAAGCGCTCGTCAGGGCCCTCGGTCTGGCCGACGGAGCTTCGCAGGATGACGACGGAGACGACGGTTTCAGGCGGTCGGGCGACTCCGCCGAGTTGCGCCGCGACGTCCTGGAGCGACTCGCACGGCATGAGATCACGGCAGACGAGGCGGCGGTCCTCCTCCGCTCTCGGAAGGAGTAGAGATGGGAACGCTGGAGCGAACTGAGACGCTCACCCATCGCATCGGCACGAACGGTCAGGTCTCGGTGAAGACGGTCAGCGGCACGCTGCGAGTCCGGGGCATAGAGGGCGAGGAGGCTCGCCTGACGGTCACGTATCGAATTCGCGCGATGGACCAGGCATCGGCCGAGCGCGCCCTGGAGACCGGCAGGGTCATCGTGGATCGCGGTCCGGGCTCACTCTCAGTCGAGACGCCGGAACGGCGCTTCTCCACCGGCCTGGCCTGGCTCTTCGGCGGTGCCCGCGTCGGCGCCGACATCAGCCTCGACGTGCCCTGGGGCACCCGAGTCCGCTACGAGACGATGAGCGGCTCGATCGAGGCGGTCTCCCTGGTCGGCGATCAGAAGTACCGGACCGTTGCCGGCAACATCCGGCTCTGGAGCCTCGGCGGCCTGATCGAGGCCGGATCGATCTCGGGATCGATCGCGCTGGAGAATTGCGGGGACATTCGGCTCAAGGCCAATACGATCTCCGGCAGGATCAAGGCACGCGCCCGGCGGTTCCACGCCACCAACGTGTCGACGACCAGCGGCGGAATCGCCCTGGTAGGCGAATTCGATCCGGCCGGCGACCACCGGGCCGAGTCGATCTCGGGGAGCGTGGACCTGACGCCGCTCAACGGTGTCACCGCCGAGCTGAGGGCGATCTCAGGCTCGATCATCTCCCACGTCGAGCACCGCATGGAAGGTGGTCGCGGCTTCTGGCGATCGATCGTAGGCGACGGCGGAGCCGTGTTCAGGGCCAACTCCACCTCCGGAGGACTTCGCATCCTGGCGCCGCAGCCGGGCGATCGCGTCGTCGCCCCGGCGGCTCCGTCGACCACCGCCGCACCGGCGGCTCCGGATGTCCCGGCCGCGCCTCTCGACGGCTCGACGGCCGCCGGCCCCGAAGGTTCGGCCGAGCCGAGTTCGCCTGAATCGGGAACGGCCGGGCCGCAGGAAACCGAAGAGACCTGGAACCCCGACGAGACCGGCGACCCCGGCCAGGATGCCGCCGAAGACGAAGCCATGGCCGTCCTCCAGGCTCTCGAGCGAGGCGAGATCGGCGTCGATGAGGCGGCCGACCGCCTCGATCGGTCGGGGAGCTAGGCGCCATGTCCGGCGAGCTCGAAACGCTCCTCAAACTGGTCTCGGAAGGGAAGCTCACCGCGGAAGAGGCAGCCCCCATCGTCGCCGCGCTCGAGGCCCGGGGAGCGCCGCAGGGCGCCCCATCTCCGGCCGGCCGAGGTGGCGCCGCATCGGGCCGCGGCGCCGGACAGGAGTCCCCTCAGCGGGACGACGGTCCGCGCCGTGGAACGGCGCAAGAGGCCATGTCAGGGCGACGGATACGCATCTTCGTGGCCGAGGACGGCCGCCCCGTAATCAATCTGCAGATACCGCTCGCCGCGGCGGGCTTCGCAATCGACCAGGTTCCCGGTCTTTCGCCGGACCACCGGTCGCGCATCGTCGAGGCGATCCAGACCGGCATGACAGGGCCGATCCTGGAGGTCTCGGACCACGGTGACGAGGTTCGGATAGTAATCGAGTAGCCCGGCGGCACCGCCGCCAGCCAATTCCATTCAAATGCACTCCGAGGGCCTTTCGACCCCCGGCCTGGATAGGTGTTGCCTGAATCGGATCGATCAAGTGGAGGAGACTCGGTAGGCCGGTCGGTCAGAGCCTCGGGCGAGTACATACGAGCTCGCGTCCTGGGCCGTCGGGCCGCACCGGGAACCGGAATGAAGCGCACCAGTCGCTTGTGACCAGCTCGAGAGATGGCTTCCGGTGGGAGGCCGGACGCCACCGGGCCTGAGCGGCGATCAACAAGGGGACGAGAGATGTTGCTGGAGATCAGTGAACTGACGAAGGTCTACAGAACCGGGACGCGGGCGAACGACGGCATCACTCTCGCCATCGGCGAGGGCGAGGTCTTCGGCTTGCTCGGCCACAACGGCGCGGGCAAGACGACGCTCGTCAACCAGGTCGTTGGCCTGCTGCGCCCCACGTCGGGCTCGATCCTGATCGACGGCCGCGACATGGTCGCCGATCCCGGCCTCGCTCGGCGGTTGTGCTCGTTCCAGGCCCAGGCCCAGGTGCCGATTGACGGCCTGACGCCTCGTCAGGCGATCGAGCTGCTCGGCCAACTGCGAGGCTTGTCGAGGGCAGAGGTCCGGCGCCGGCGCGAGAAGCTCGTTGGAGCCTTGGACCTCGATGAATGGCTCGACGTGGATTCGGCCCGGCTCTCCGGCGGCGTCAAGCGCCTCGTCGCGTTCTCGATGGCGGCCGTCGCCCCGGGCCGCCTGGTCATGCTGGACGAGCCGACCAACGACGTCGATCCCCTTCGCCGCCGCCTGATGTGGCGCCAGGTCCGGACACTGGCCGACCACGGCGCCGCCGTCCTGCTGGTCACCCACAACGTCATCGAGGCGGAACGGTCCGTCGATAGGCTGGCCATCCTCGACGAGGGCCGGGTGATCGCCGAAGGGACGCCGGCCGAGTTGAAGGGCCGGCTTGGGGCGGCGCTGCGGCTGGAGCTGGTGCTCGGTCCGGACCCTGTCGATCTGCCGGCCTCGCCGTTCGGCCTTTCCGCCGTGCCGGCCGGCAACCGGCTCATGGTCGGCGTACCTACCGACGCGGCCGGTCCGGCCGTGGCCTGGGCAGAAACCCTCAAGGCGGCCGGTGCGATCGAGGAGTTCACCCTGGGGCCGGCCACCCTCGAGGACGTCTACGTCGCGCTGGTAGGTGGGGCCGACGCCCGGTCCGCCGAGCAGGAGGTATTCGATGCGACTGCTGCGTAGCTACTGGCTCCTGGTGACCTGGCAGGCCCTCCGCAAGAAGAATTACCTGCCGCTGATGATGGCTGTCCAGACGCTGTTCTCCCTGGGCATCGTCCTGGGCTACCCGCTGCTCTTCCCAACGCTCGATACCAAGACTATCTACCTCATCGCGACCGGCGCGCCGGCGATCTCCATGGTGTCCGTGGGCCTGGTCGCCCTGCCCCAGACGATCGGAGAGCAGAAGGCCGAGGGCAGCCTCGCCTACATGCGTTCGCTGCCGGTTGCCCGGCTGGCCTACCTCGTTGCCGACCTGACGGTCTGGCTCGCGGTCGTGATCCCCGGCGTGATCCTGGGCGTGATGGTCGGCGCCTGGCGCTTCGGCCTGGATCTGCAGGTCAGCCCGCTCGTCGTCCCGGCCGTGCTGTTGGTGGCGCTGACGGCAACGTGTGTCGGTTACGCGATCGCCTCGGTCTTGCCTTACATGCTCACGGTGATCGTGACCCAGGCGCTCGTCGTCTTCGTCTTCATGTTCTCGCCGCTCACTTTCCTGCCGGACAAGTTGCCCGGCTGGCTCGAGGCGATCCACAGCGTCCTGCCCGTCCAGGCCATGGGCGAGGTGACTCGCGGCACCCTGGCCCCAAACCAGTTCGGATTGCCGCTCGGCGCCTTCTTGACGCTGGCCGTCTGGTGCGCTCTGGGATTCGGGGTTACGTACGCGGCTATGTCGCGGCGAGGCTGACGGCGCGCTAGGCTGTCGGCATGACGAGGCCGATCGCACCCGGAGACCCTACGTGACCGGTTCCGGCAGGCTGCCGGCGCGCGACTTCGAGGAGATCCGCCTGGCCGAAGCGCTGGAGCGTGGTCGCTGCCCGGTCTGCGACGCGCGCCAGGAGGCCACTTACGCAGCCCTTCGAGGACTTGCCCGCGAGGGAGCCACGGACCGCGGCCTGCGGGCCCAGATGGACAAAGGCCTGGGGTTCTGCCGGGCTCACAGCGTCGGCCTCTCGAAGATGGAGCTGCTTCAGACAAGCAGCCAGCTCGCCACCGCGGTTCTTCTGGACGCCGTGCTGCGCCGGCGGCTGGCGAAGCTGGCCGGGCTGGCCAGGAGCGACGCCTCGTCTCAGCTCCGGGGAGTGGCCGAGATCTCGGATCCCCGGTGCCCCGTCTGCGAGCGGGCGGAGGAGGCCGCGAGGTTGACGGTGAAGCGGCTGCTGGAACTGGCGGCCGATGCGGCCTGGTCCACCACCCTCGGCACGGCCGAGATCTGCCTCGAAGACCTGTACGCGCTTTGGGCCGTGGCCGCGGCCGGCCCGCGCGAGCAGTCCGGCCGCTGGGGGCCGATCCTCGAGGCGCAGCTCCGGCGTCTCGCGGCACTCCAGAAGACCCTCGCCGAGTACGCGCACAACAGCACCACCGACCGCCGCCATCTCATATCTGCCGACCAGAAAGAAGCCGCGGCGGCCTCGATCCGCCTTTTCGGCGGGACTCCCGACCGCGATCGGACGCGCTAGCGGGCGGAGCTGCCCCCACGGCCGGTGCCGCGTGGGCGCGGCGTTTGGTGCGCCTTCCGTAGAATGGGCAGCCAGGCCCAGCAGCCCCGTGCCCGGAGGTCACTTGCCCGCACTCCCGTACCCGGTCGCCAGATTGATAGACGCCGCGCTTGTCGCCGAGCTGACGGTCGTCGGCCCCGACGGAGGGCCGATCGTCTACCCGATGGTTCCGCTGCTGTGGGGTGATCGGATATTCATGACCTCGAGCGTCCTGGATAGCGTCAAGGTCGCCCACATCAAAGCCAATCCTCGGGTGAGCTTCTCGGTGACCAACCCGGACGCGATCGGCACCTTCGCCGGCAAAGTCACGGTCCAGTGCGATGCCCGGGTGGCTGAGGACGATCTGTACGCCGGCTGGGAGAAGCTGGTCCACAATTGGAGGCGCAAGGATCCTTCGACGGTGGGCTTGCTCAGGCAACGGCTGGCCTTTCCGCTGCTCTTCGAACGTGTCCTCATCGAACTGACGCCGCGCCGGGCCTGGTTCTGGCCAGACGGCAGGACCGACCAGCCGCCGCAGACCACGGTCGCGGCCGAGGTGGCCCGATGAGCCCGAAGATCAGGTTGCGCCCACTCCGCCGGACGGCGGATGCGGATCCGCCGGAGCCTGAGGCCGCCGAACCGGCGGAGATCCTCGTCGGCCATCCCGACGGCTCGGCGGCGGCGGCCGGGTTTGCGGTGACCGAGGCCCCGGAGATCGCCCTGCCCTCGCCGCCGCAAACGCCCGAACCCGACGCACCCGATGTCACGACCGAAGAGGACGAACCACCCGCGCTGCCCACGCCGCTCGAGCCCGAGCCGGACGTGCGCCGGGCCACAGTCGGCGACGGAATAGCCCTTTTGGCCGCTTACCGGCGGGCGGTCCTGAGCTGGGTGGCCGAGGACGGCTACCCGATGAACGTGGACGTCGAGATCGATGTCAAGCCGGCGGAGGGGATGGTCCGTTTCGGGCAGCCGCCCGGCTTTCGAATCGCGCCCGGCATCCCGGTCGCGATCACGGGCAGCCACTTGCGGGCGATACCTGAGGGTGGCTTCGACGAGCGCAGCTACGTGTCCGTATTCGGATTGGCCTCGGCGCGGCCCCGCGGCCGCTTTGCCGTCAGCCCGAGCCGCGTCTGGGTCTGGGGCGAGCACGACCTGCCGTTGCCGCTCTCGTATGATCGGCGGCTGGCCCAGGCGCGGCGTTACTTCGAGGCGGATTCGATCGCGCGCGGCGTTTCGACCGGGCCGCGGCTGTCGGGCCGTCTTGCCCTCTTCCGCGCGGCCCATGCGCCGTTTCTGAGAGCTACCTTTGTGGCCGTTCTGCTGGGCCTGGCCGTGGCGGTTCGGGCCGGGCTGCCCGATTTCGTCACGGCCCTGATGGCGCTTGGGGCGGCCGGCGCGGTCCACGTGGGACTCAATATCTCGGGGGGTTTGTTCGACCTGTTGCACAGTCCGCTCGGAGACGGGCGCGGCTCGGTTCGGGACAAGGGCATACGCCGCTTCGCGAAGGCCGGCCTGGCCGATCTCAGGGCCGTGCCCGGCGGCGCAATCGCTGCCTATGCAGTAGCCGCGACGCTCAGCCTCCTGCTCCTTCTATTGCGAGGCTCGCCCGAACTCCTCCTCCTGGCCGGGGTCGGCCTTGTCCTCGCCGTCGAGTACCGCAACCGGCCTCTCAGGCTGGCAGACCACGGCCTGGGCGGACCGGCCGCGGCGATCGGATTCGGGCCCGTTCTTCTGGCCGGGACATATGCCGTTCAGTCCGGTGGGCCGATCTCGGTCGAGGCGCTGATGCTTTCGATTCCGGTCGGGCTGCTGGCGGGCCTGGTCGTCCTCGTGAACGAGATCCCAAACCGCGCCGGCGACGCCCGGGCCCGCAGGCGTACGCTGCCGGTGCGCTGGCCCAGGGGCGCGATCATGCTCGGATTCGAGCTGGCCGCGACGGCCGCATTCGCGATCCTGGCGCTCGGCGTGGTTGCCGGTTGGTTGCCGGTACCGGCGCTCCTCGGCCTGCTCGCGCTCCCCATGGCCAGGCGGGTGCGGGCGGACTTGATCCGCAACTACGCCAAACCGTTCGAGCTCACGAACGTCGTCGCGGCAAACATCCAGCTGCAAGTAGATTTCGGCGTTCTCCTTGGGACGGGCTATCTGCTCACCATCGCCGACCAGATCTTGTTGGGTCGCTCCCCGTTCCTCTGGTAGCCGAGAATGCCGGTCATCCGCCGGCAAAGTAGGCCTCGCAGCCGGGAGTCCAGAACAGGCGACCGTTCGACCCGTCTCTGTCGGCTGTGACCGAGCAGCCTTCGTAATCGGGCAGGCTCGCGACCCAGGCCAGGCCCGTCGGGCCCATGGCGAAGGCTGCCGTGGCGTAGGCGTCGGCGAAGGTCAGGCTGGGTCCGACGATCGTGATGCTCAGCACGCCGGACGGCGATCGGCCGGTGAACGGGTCGCGGATGTGTTCGCCGCGTTCGTACGCGCCGGAGGTGGCGACGGCACCATCGACGATCGCGAGGACGGTCGCGAGCGCATCGGCGATCAGCGGGTGCCGAATCCCCACCCGCCAGGCCTGTCCCGGCGCCGCGTGGCCGCGAGCGACAACGTCGCCGCCGCCGTTGATGCAGTAGTTGCGCGCCCCGCCCGACTCGAGGATCCGACCCGCATTCTCGAGCGACCAGCCCTTGACCAGTCCGGTTGGATCGGGCCGGCCGTCGGGCCGGTGGGTCCTGATGTCGAAGTAGCCCTCGCTGGTGCGGCGGGCTTCCTCGCAGAGGTCTAGGACAGCGCGGAGGTCCGAGCTGTAGTCGCCCTCGTGGAGGTCGCCACGTATGAGACGGCTGACTTCGCTCTCCGGCTTGTACGGGCTGAAGCGCTCGTCGACGCCGCGCAGATAGGCAAACGCCCGATCCAGAGCGGATGGCTCGACCGACGGGTCTCGGACGTCGATCCCGATGGCCGTGCCCATGATCTGTTCCACCTGGTGGAGCCCGGGCACGGGAGTCGTGGCGGGCGAGACCGGCCTCGCCGCGAAACGGCCGGAGGGGTGAGAATCGGATCCGGACATGACCGCATTATCAGTCTCGGCGATGCGTCAGGGTGGCGCGGCGCCGGGATCCAAAGGAGCCGCCGATGTTCAGACGTCGATTGTTCTTGCTACGCCGGCCGAGGCTGCTGGGAGCGGCTCTCGTGGGTGGACTCGGGTTCGCGGCCGGCCGAGCCAGCAAGGGGCCATCCCCAGCCGGCGCTGCCGGTACGGACCAGGCCGCGGACTTGACGGCACAACTCAAGAAGCTCAGCGACCTGCATGCGGCGGGCGCGCTAAGCGACGAGGAGTTCGCGGCCGCAAAGGCGAAACTCATCGCCTCCTGAAATCTTCCGGGCCGGTCTCGATCGGCGCTGTCTGGCGATGGCCGGGCGCCGTAAGGCGACTCCGGGGGCCTCTGTCGCGTGGTCGCGGCCCCGATTTTCGAGGATGACGTAAGGGTGCTCGGCAAGGTCTGACGAGTTGTGCAATGCTGCGCTTCACGCGGCGGCGCAGGCTGACTGGAAAGCGTCGCCGCCACCCCCACCGACCGAACCTGGTCTCGGCGCGCCCGCGCCGGATCGGGCCGAGGCTCGGGCCCGGCTTCCGCGCCGGGTGGTCTAGCGAGCCCTGGGCCTCACGAATCGCAGCAGCGCCGAGAGCAGCCGCGGCAGGGGCATGAGTTCAGGCCGGCCGGCGTCGATCCAGGCCCGGTACCGCCGGTCGATGAGCGGCGCCATCACGTCGTACGTGGGCCATCCGTCGGGCACGTCGTAGCGGTCCGCCCGCCGGCCGAAAGCTCGGCGCCAGTCTCGGGGGTATCCGTACTCGGGAGCGTAATAGGCGCCGGTGAACGCCCGGCCCTCCACCGTCAGCATCTCGCCCGCCAGCCGGCCGTCGGTCCGATCCCGGAGCGCGCACGGCGACCCATCGCGGCTCCGAACGGCCGCCACGGCTTCGTCGACGCCCGACGACTCGACCCAATCGGCGTCGAGCATGTCGTGATCGATCAGCCAGGCGAGGAAGACGCCGATGTGGACGTAGCCCTGCTCGGGCGGCTGGTTCTCGGGAAAGGCACCCTCGACATGCCACCGCCACAGGTCGTATTCCAGGACTTCGTCTTCGTCGGATTGCATTTCGCGATCGTAGCGGAGGCGGCATCGACCTGCCGTCCGGTGTCGGGTTCGAGCCGGCCGTTCCGTCGGGGCGAGGGTCGTGGAGCACTCGCCGGCGGTCCGCCGGTGCGGACCTTCAGCCGCGATACAGGAAACAGCCGGGCAGGTGGTCGTCGACCAGGCCCACGCTCTGCATGAAGGCGTAGACGATCGTCGTGCCGACGAAGCGGAAACCACGCCGGCGGAGGTCTACCGACAACGCCGCCGACTCGTCTGTCGACGCCGGCACGTCCGACCACTCCGCACTGGCGGCCAGCATGGGGGCCGGGCGCGGAAGGCGTGCATTCAGGTAGGCCCCGAAGCTGCCGCACTCCGCGGACAGGGCCAGGAGCGCGGCGGCGTTGCCGATGGTGGCGTCGATCTTGGCCCGATTGCGGACGATGGCGGCGTCGGCCATGAGGCGGGCCCGGTCGCCGTCGTCGTATCGGGCGATCTTCTCCGGGTCGAAGCCATCGAAGGCAAGCCGGAATGCCGCACGTTTGCGCAGGATCGTGACCCAGGCCAGGCCGGCCTGGAAGCACTCGAGAGCGAGCCTCTCGAACAACTTCCGGTCATCGTTGACGGGCACTCCCCACTCGGCGTCGTGGTAGGCGAGCATCAGCGGGTCGGCGCGCTCGAGGCCATCCGGCCACCAGCAGCGCGGTCTCTCGTCGGAACTCACCGGCGGGGCAGGGGAGAGGGGCACGCGGTGGCCGGCAAGGACTCCGTGGCGCCCGCGGACGCCGCCCCCGCCGCCAGGCCGATCACCGTCTCGAGCAGGTCGGGTGGCCGGACAGATGCTCCGAGCGTGTCCAGCACCGTCCAGGAGAACTCGTCCCGGCCAATCTCATAGCACGCGGCACAGATCCAGCGGTAGTCGTCCTGTCCGGCCGGGCCGCCCCCGACTACCGAGTAGCCGGAGTTCAGCCCGGGTGTTCCGCCCTCCCCGAAGAGCGCGCCGCACTGCTCGCAATGGCCTGGCCAGGGCCCGATCCAGCGTCTGTACCGCTTCCAGCGGAGCGAGGCGCCGACGAGGTCACCGTGCTCATGGTCCAGGATGTCGACCGCCCGCGGCGTGGTCTGGGTCCCCGGATCGACCGCCTCCGTCATCGCGCGCTCCGGGCCACGAACCGCGTCGTCGCGTCGCGGAATATCTCTGCCCGCTCGACCGCCGTCGCGGCGGCGTCGTAGTCGATACGAGCCGTGATGTCGCTGGCGGCAGCTTTGCGCAGATCAGCCGCGTCCAGAAGCCAGCGGAAATAGGCGGAGTACATCCGGCCGGTCTCGACGAAGTGTTGTCCGTAGGCCGAGCAAACGGCTTGGGCAGGCCCGGGCGACAAGCCCTCCACGTCGAGGCAGGCCTTCGCGAGCCGGAGCATCGTGACGCAGGCGCGCTCGGCCGCGGTCTCGAGATCGCCGGCATCCAACTCACGCTGGGCCGAAGCCAGGGCGCGGTTGGCGCCGTCGATCAGCTGCTCAGTCCGGAGTGTCATACGGCCAGCGCCTCGGCTCGGCCAGCCGGCGAGGCGCCGTCCGGGGCGCCGTTCCAGTCCGCTTCGGAGACGAATATCCGGCTGACGACGATGTTCATCTCGTGCGACAGGGCGGCACAGATCTGGCTTGTCCGCTCTAGTTCGGCACCGTAGTGGTCGACTCGGTCGAGGACGACGATCGTCTCGACGTCTACGTCCACGTCCGCCGGGACTGGCCCGTTCGCTCGCCGGCCGTACAGGTATACGCCTCGCAGCGATGGTCCGTAGATCTGCCGTACCGAGTCCGCCAGCCTTCGAGCGATCTGAAGCCCGAGCGGATCCGGCCTGGCGGCCGGCGCCGGCGAGGCCGGTCGCACGACTCGCGGTGTCTGGGGATCGGCGAGGTCCGCCCCCAAGTCCGCCCCGTCATCCGCTCCGTCGGGTAGGGCGGCAGGTCCCGTCGGCGGATCCGCCGGGGCCTCTTCGGCCTGCCGGCCCGGAGTCCCATGTGCCGTGGCGGGCTCTGTCGCGGCGCCGTCAAGGGCGCCCATTGCAGCGCTGGCAGACGGGGTGCTCACCATGTCATCGCCGGCGGCTGGGCCACCGGGGCCGGCGTCGTCGGGTGGGCCGCCGGGAGCGCGAGTCACCCGGGCCGGCCGCGGCCGCACGGGCGGTGCCGGCATGGCCACGATGACCGAGCGGAGCATCGTCGCGAACGGCGAGGTTGCCGCCCGGAAGTAGACCTGGTTGCCTTCGGCCTCGCGCTCGACCAGACCGGCGGCGACCAGTTTGGCCAGCTCTCTACTCGCCGTGCCCGGGCTCGTTCCGGCGCGGCGCTGGATCTCCCGGAGATGGAGTCTGCCGCTCGACTCGTCCATGAGCAGCCAAAGGATCCGCTGCCGCACAGTGGAGCGGCCGACGGCGAGTTCGACAGCGCGGCTGTTCTCAAACATGAGAACGCTCGTTCTCATGAATGGAACTAGCGTTCTCAAATATGGAACAATCGTTCTCGGGCACGGCAACAATCGTACTCAGGCCTGAGAACGGGTCAATAGGGATCGTCCCGTAGGAGCGATCTCATCTTCAGGGGCTGCGTGACTGACGATAAGTGAGCTTTCGTGCCGAAAATGACGTCCAGCCGACAGCACGTACTTTGCCAGGTTGGCATACTGGCCGCATGGCCGTTTCCTGTTCAGACCCAGTGGCCGCCCAGGCCGGGATTCTCGGCTCGAGAGTGACCCGCCCATCGAGCCCGGAATGGATGGACATCCAGGCGCCGGCTCGATCGATGGGCCGATACAGGGCGATCCGGATCTTCTTTCGCCTGGTCGCCCGGATCTACTCCCGGGTCCGAGTGGACGGAATGGAGCGGCTTCCTCCCGGTCCCTCGATCGTGTGCTTCACGCACGGGAACTGGGCCGATCCCATGTTTGTGCTGGCCGCGGTGCCGAGCCGGCCGCGGATGTACTTCTTCGGGCCCGAGCAGGAGGAGATGCGCCGCGGGCTGCGCAACCGCGTGATGAGGTGGGGCGGGGTGGTGGTCCCGTTCCGTCCCGGCAAGCGCGGGCTGGTTGCCGCGACGGCGCGGGCGGAGTGTGCGATCAGGAGCGGGGCGGTCGTGGCCATCGCCGGCGAGGGACGGATCCATTCCGGAGAAGGAACCGTGCTGCCCCTCCGTCACGGCCCGGCGTACTTGTCTTTGCGATCGGGCGTTCCGATTGTCCCGATGGCCATCAACGGGACGACTTGGCTGGGTTTCCGACGCGTTGTCCGGGTCCGCGTCGGCCTTCCGGTTGAGGTTCCGGCTCTACCCAATCGCCCTACATCGGAGGAGGTGGCCGGCCTGACCGCCCGGGTCCAGACAGCCCTGGAGGCGCTCGTATCGGACTTTCCCGACCAACCGAGGCCGGGCGTGGTGGGCCGATGGTTCACCGAGCTCTTCAACGAATGGCCTGAGGGGACGCGGCCGGCAATCACCGGCGAGGCCGCCGAGCACCGTCGGATCGAGTTCCCGTCGGGCCGGTAGCCGGCCGTTCGGGAGCGCGGCAACGCCGGCCGATCCGCACCGAGCCACACCCACGGGCCACCCCCCGCCCCCGTCCTCGATTCTGCAATACTTGAGCGGAGCATAGGAGGAGACGTGGGCGCTACCGGCCTCGCATCAAACCCGACCGAGTACCGCGAACGGTTGCAAGGTCAGACCGACGAGCAGCTGGACTCGTGGACCGCCGAGCTCTTGAGGGACGTCGCCAAGCGGCGCGGGGTGATAAAGGTCGTCGCCGACTTCCGGAAGATTTGTCACCTGGACGAGAACGGCCTGCGGCGGGTCTTTGCGCGAGGCGGGGGCGCCCCACAGACCGTGGGTACGGACGCGGCCGGCCACCTGATGGTCCCCGCCATATCGCTCCATTTCCTCGTGCCGGGGTTGCGGGCCGAGGCCGCGGACGCACGGCATCGCTTGATTGCGTACCTCGTGGCCGGGTTCGACGAGATCGTCTACGTCTGAGCCGGCGCAGTCGCTCCGCGTCACCGGCGCCGGCCTCGCCCGAGTCGTACATCCGTTCCCTTCGTTCCTGGACGCCTTGGCCGCGACTGCCGTCGCCCTGATTGCCGGCGCCTCCGGGGACGTTGCCGCACGGCTGGGCCTGGGCATGCTCGGCCTCCAATTCGCCATCGGTTCCGCCAACGATCTGGTGGATGCCCGAGCCGACGCCGCGGTCAAGCCGAACAAGCCGATACCGGCGGGCCTGCTGTCGAGGCGCGCGGCAGCGGCTGCGTGTGCGTCGTCGGCCGCTCTCGGTCTGCTGGTCGCGGCCGGTGTCGGGATGGGCGCTCTCTTCGTGGGAGTCGCCGGCCTGATCGACGGCCTGGCCTACGACCTGTGGTTGAAGCGGACTCCCGCGGGCTGGGTTCCCTTCGCGGCCGGAGTCGGCCTGCTGCCGCTGTATGCCTGGCTGGGGGCGACCGGCTCGGTGCCGCCTGCACTCGCCGGAGTAGCCGCCCTCGCGGTTGTCGCCGGGGCGGCCCTGGCGCTGGGTAATGCATATGCAGACATCGAGGCGGATCGAGCCTCCGGAATCGTCTCCACGGCCGTCATTCTGGGACCCGCACGGACACTGGCGATCGACGCTTGCCTGCTTGCTCTCGTGCAGATCATTGCTCTAGAAACTACATACGGGGCTGTCGGGGCAACTCCGTTACTCGAACTGGGCATCGCCGGGTCGATCGTGGCCTGGTTTGGCCTCGGCCTGGCGGCGGTGGACGACGACCGGGCGCGGCCGCTGGTTTGGGAGATTCAGGCGCTCGGGATCCTGATCCTCGGCGTCGCCTGGCTCCTGGCCCTGAGTTCCGCCGGGTTGCTGGCCGGATAGCGTTTGAGCCTACTTGTCCGAGCCTCTCCGGACCAGTCCGATCGCGTTTTCCACGCGGACCCGGACGATCATCAAGTACTTGGCCAGGTTCTGACGGTCAGTGTCGTCGATCGTCTTCATGGTGTCCGACTGGAGGACGGCGATGAGGTCCGCCATGGCGTCGGTCAGGCGGGCGCGCACGGCGATCAGGGAGTCGTCGGTGAGCGGCTTCTTCGAACCCAGGGCAAGCCAGTTGGCCTCGGCCTCCGCCTCGATGGCGTCCTCGACCGTGCCTCGGGACGAACCCTTAGGGTCGCTCCCCGAAGGCGAACGCTTGGCTCGCGGCGCGCTGTCGATCTTCTCGCGTAGTTTAATGAGCGACAGTTCGCCTCGAGCGACCATGTCCGCAAGATGTTTTCGCTTCTTGGGATCCTGGACCTTGAGCAGTTCGTAGGCGTGTGACAGGGTGTCTTTGCGCAGAGACACCAGCTCGCGGATCTCAGGCGGGGCGTCGGCCAGTCGAAGCCTGTTCTCCAGGTAGCCCTTGTCCTTGCCCAGCTTCTGCGCCAGCTTGCGAATGCTGTAGCCGTGCTCGCGGATCATCTTGTCGTAGATCATGGCCTCATCGATCGGCGAGAGGTCCTCGCGCTGGAGATTCTCGATGACCGCGATCTCGAGGGCGGTCTCATCGTCGATCTCCTCGATGAGAGCGGGGATCGCGCCCAGGCCGGCCCCCTGCGCCGCGCGCCAGCGGCGCTCGCCGGCGATCAGTTCGTACTGGCCATTCGGCCGGGGCCGGACCAGGATCGGTTGGAGCACGCCGTGTTCTCGGACGGAGGCCGTCAGGTCGTCCAGCCCGGCCTTGTCCATGGCCAGCCGTGGCTGGTTCGGATTCGGCACGACCTTGTCGACCCCGATGTTTCGTACGGCAGCCGGCCGGACCACGGTCGTTGCGTCGGCGTTGAGCAGGCTCAGAACGTTCTGAGATAGCCCCTGGGTCCGCTCCTCGTTCAACCGAGCGGTGGCGGCGGCACGGAAATCTGGCCTAGCCAAGCGCGATTACCTCCCTGGCGAGCTCGCGGAAGTTGTTGGCGGCTTCGGAGGACGTGGCGTAGGCGGTGATCGGCAGGCCGGTCAGAGGAGCCTCTCCGAGCTTCACAGCGTTCCTGATGATCGTGGCGAAGACGTGGTTGTCTCCGTTCTCGCGCATCTCGTCGAGCATCTCCCGGCCGAGAACGGTCCTGGGGTCGTAGAAGGTTGGCAGCAGGCCCAGCACTCGGAGGTTTCGGTTGAGCTTCGAACGGATCGTGGTTATGACCTTGACCAGCGCAGCCAGGCCCTTCAGGGCGTAGTACTGAGTCTGAACGGGGATGATCACGCCGTTGGCGGCCACGAGTCCATTGATCGTCAGAAGCCCCAGCGTCGGCGGGCAGTCGATCAGGATGAAGTCGTAGTGACCCTGGGCCCAGTCGTCGATGGCCTCAGCCAGTGCGTACTCGCGGCCGATGGCGCTCAATAGGTCGACCTCGGTCGACGCCAGATCAAGAGTGGCTGGGGCGACGTCGATGCCGGGAGTCTCGGTGGGAATGATGATTTCGCGCAGATGGGTCTTTGGTTCGGCCAGGACGTTCGACATTGCCCGCTCGACCGTGGCCAGGTTGATGCCTAGACCGACCGTGAGATTCGCTTGGGCATCCATGTCGACGCACAGAACGCGCAGGCCTTGCTCGGCGAGGGCGCCAGCCAGATTGATGGCGGTGGTCGTCTTGCCGACGCCACCCTTCTGGTTTGCGATCGCGATGACGTTTGCCACCGTGGTTTCACCTCGCTCGGAGTGCGTTATCGCGGTAGACGACCAGCCGTTGACGTGCCGCTCCGCAAAGTGGTGCATCGAAGCGACAATCGTCGAGTCGGTTGTTGAATTCGTTGATGCTACCGCACTGACCTTAGCTGACGGTTCTGGCTTATCCACAGAATTGCGAAGTTGTTCACCGATTCTGTGGATATCGTGTCGTGTTCTCCATTACTCGAAGGGGGCATGTTCATGAGTTCATCTGGACTAGACGCCGACCGGACCCGGCGGTCCCGAACCGATGGCACGAGCGGGCTGGGTGTCTTTGCGCAAAGACACCCAGGCCTACTGGAGGTTCTCTAGCGGCTTTCCCCGAGCCCGGCTGCATCGCCTGGCGTCCGGCTGCCTCGAAACGGCGCGCTCAGGCCCATCTGGCACGTCCAGGCGAGTCCGTGCCATCATCCCGGGGCACGCTCGCCCGAATTAGCGGCGGGGCACAGCGAGAGGACGAGGCAGTGGCGGACGACCAGGGATCAACCAACGGCGGGGCAAGCGAGAAGGCCGCGGCCGATCCGGAACGGGATCGCTGGCGCGCCACCACCCGGGCCAGAGCCGTGGCTCGGTCCGCTGAACGCCAGGAACGATTCCTGTCGACGTCCGGTTTCGAGATTCAGGACCTGTACACCCCCGCCGACGTGGCCGGGCTGGACGAGAGCCGGGACCTGGGCCGTCCGGGCGAGTACCCGTACACCCGTGGCGTCCAGCCCACCATGTATCGCGGCCGCCTGTGGACGATGCGCCAGTACGCCGGCTTCTCAACTGCCGAGGACACAAACCGCCGCTTCCGCTACCTCCTTGAGCAAGGCCAGACTGGCCTTTCGGTCGCTTTCGATCTGCCTACGCAGATGGGTTACGACTCGGACGCTCCCCAGGCCGAAGGCGAAGTGGGGCGCGTCGGCGTGCCGGTCAGCTCGCTGGCGGACATGGAAGTGCTGCTGGAGGGGCTGCCGCTGGGCACCGTGAGCACCTCGATGACGATCAATGCCTCCGCGGCCGTGCTGCTCGCCCTGTACGTGGCAGCCGCGGAGAAGCAGGGAGTGGCTCGGGGGCAGGTCAGCGGAACGACCCAGAACGACATTCTCAAGGAGTACATCGCCCGCGGCACCTACATCTTCCCGCCCCGGCCGTCCATGCGCCTTGTCACGGACATCTTCGAGTTCTGCTCCAAGGAGCTGCCCCGCTGGAACACGATCAGCATCAGCGGGTACCACATGCGCGAGGCCGGGGCGACGGCCGCGCAGGAGCTGGCGTTCACTCTCGCCGACGCGATCGCATACGTCGAGGCCGCCACGAGCCGCGGCCTCGATATCGACGACTTCGCCGATCGTCTCAGCTTCTTCTTCGCTTCGTGGAGCGAGCTGTTCGAAGAGGTCGCCAAGTTCAGGGCCGCCCGGCGGATGTGGGCTCGGATCGTCAAGGACCGGTTCGGTGCCACGAACACCCGCTCGATGGTCTGCCGATTTCACGTTCAAACCGCCGGCTCGTCGCTGACCGCCCAGTCGATCGACAACAACGTGGTGAGAACCACGGTCCAGGCTCTGGCGGCCGTCCTGGGTGGCGCCCAGAGCCTTCACACCAACTCTCGGGACGAAGCTCTCGCCCTGCCAACGGCTGAGGCGGCCCGCCTGGCCCTGCGCACGCAGCAGATCCTGGCCTTCGAGTCGGGCGTTACCGAAACACCGGACCCTCTCGCCGGCAGCTACTACGTCGAGGCCCTGACGAACCAGCTCGAGGCGGCTGCCGACGATTACCTCGCCGAGATCGAGGCCCTCGGCGGCACGCTCGCGGCCATCGAAGCCGGCTATCAGCAGCGCCAGATCCAGGAATCGGCTTATCAAGTTCAGCGCGCCGTCGAGAGCGGCTCGAAGATCGTGGTCGGCGTGAACAAGTTCCGCGACGAGGCAGGCGTCACGCCGAAACTCCAGAAGATCGACCCCGAAGGGGAGCGGCGCCAGTGCGAGCGTGTCCAGAAGGTTCGGGCCGAGCGCGATCAGGCGGCCTGGCAGGCGGCCATGACCAGGCTCGAGGAATGCGCTCGCGGCCAGGAGAACCTGCTGCCACCAATGATCGAGGCGGTGAAGGCATACGCCACGGTCGGAGAGGTGTGCGATCGGCTCCGGGCCGTATGGGGCGAGCACCGGGAGTTGATCACTATCTGACCCCCGGAGTGGAGGGGGACGGCCTTGCCGATCAGGAAGATAGCTGCGAGCAGCTGCCGGCCCTGAACAACGTGGCAGCTGCTAGCAGCTGCCACGCCCGCGGACCACCGACGCAACCTGGCCGTGCCAACCCAGGCGCCGAGCGGAGCCTGATCGTGGTGCCGACGAACCGGCACGCTGTGTCGCCGTTTTCGTACCATTGGCCCAGCCGCCTCCGCCACACGCCCAACGGCCGGTCTCGAACGCCTGTCCGGTCCCGAGCCGCTTCGAAAGTCGCAGGAGAGTCATGGATCAGCTCAAGTCCGCCCTTCCTGAGGGCATCGGCATCGGCAAGATCCACCACGTCGCGGTCATCGTTCGCGATCTCCAAGCCGCTCTCGAGCTGTATCGCGACAAGCTTGGATTGGACGTGGAATCGGTCATGGACATGGAGTACGACCACGTCACGATCGGCTTCCTTCCGGTAGGCGACACCAAGATCGAGCTCGTCCAGCCGACCGACATCACCACCGGATCGGCGCGGTTCCTCGAATCGAAGGGCGAGGGGTTCCATCACGTCTGCTTCGAGGTCCCGGACATCCAGGCCGCTCTCGACCGCCTTGCGGCAATGGGCCTCACGCTGGTCGACACCGCTCCCCGCAAAGGCGGCGAGGGACCCGTGGCTTTCGTCCACCCGAAGAGCTGCCACGGAGTACTGGTCGAGTTGATCGAGGCGCCCGGGGGCCCCGCTTGGACCAGACTCGCCTACTGAGCCGGAAGAAGGGGGAGTTTTCCTCGTGTCTCACCCGGCAGGGCCACGGTCCGACGCGCCTACCGTCGTGCAATCGGCGATCGTTGAGCTGGCGTTCGGCGTAATCGGTATCGCCCTGATACTCCTGCTGGGGCAATCGGTTGCAGACGCGTTTGGGGCCCCGGTAGCCCTGCCGGCCGCCGTGGCCGTCGGCCTGGCCGTGGGGGTGGCGCTCGGCGGCGCCTTCGGTTTCGGCGTGACGCGGCCGGCCTTCGCCAGAAGGGTGAAGCCCTTCCTGGCGCGCTTCACCTCCTCGGCGCCGACTGTAGTCAACTTTGCGATCCTCGGCCTCGCGGCCGCCCTAGGCGAGGAGACTCTCTTCAGAGCGGCGATTCAACCTACTGCCGGGATCCTGGTCGCGGCAGTCCTGTTCATGACCGCGCACGCCGCCATCGCCGATTTCATGCACCCCACTCCGGGCAAGCTCGCGTATGCGGCCCTCGCCTTCGGCATGGGCATCGTCCTGGGGCTCGAGTACGCGAACCTCGGAATCGCGGCCTCGATGGCGACGCATTTCTCCTTCGACACCACCGCGCTGCTTCTGATCAGGCCTCTGTTGCCTGCGCCGGACCGCGCGGGCGCGCAAACGCCTAGGTAATCGCCTCTAGATCGACCACGCGAGCAGCACGTCCTCGGCGCCGTCGGCCAGGCGGCAGAACTCGAGCAGGTCGCCCGCGACTTGCCGCAGCATCGGCTTCTCCTCGGCGTCGACCGGGCACTCCTCGCAGTCGATGAGGTCAATCCAGCGGGCGGCGATCCGGTCGACCTGGTGTTCGGGCAGCATGGCGACGCAGCCGACCCAGTGCGGATCCACTCGTTCGACAACGCGATCGCCGGCGTTCGACGGCCGGCTTTCGAGCGGGCAAGCGGCGTCGGTGAACGAGCCCGGGGAATCGCGGCCCGTCACCTCGCGGGCGGCCTGAGCGAACAGGTCCAACCAGCCCTGGTCCATCCCACCGCCTAGCGAAATGTATGCCGGAAATCGACTGCGGTCGCGCAAACCCGACCAGTCGTCCATGCCGACGGCCAGCAGGATCTCGCGGGCGTCGCCCGCTATCAGGTCCATCAGGATCCCCACGGACCCGACCCCCTTTCTAATGACGACACCCGACTTGGGACGATCGCTGCCTGCTGCCTGGCGACGGAGCCATCACAAACCGGAGTATGGCCCGCCAATGGGGTGACGGCGAGAGCCGATTCGAGTCTACCGATCAGGCCCGGTAGCCGGCCTCCAGGAGCAGCCTCGGCAGCTGCGTGGGGGAGTCGGCGACCCGCACGCCGGCGGCTTCTAGCGCGGCGATCTTCTCAGCGGCCGTGCCGGAACCGCCCGAGATGATCGCCCCGGCATGGCCCATACGACGACCCGGGGGCGCGGTGCGACCGGCGATGAACGCCGCCATCGGAACGCCCTTGAGATGCTCGGCCGCAAACGCCGCCGCCTCTTCCTCGGCCGCCCCGCCGATCTCGCCGATCATGACGATCCCCTCGGTCTCGGGGTCGTCGCGGAACAGCTTCAGCACGTCGAGGAAGGTCGTGCCGATGATCGGGTCGCCGCCGATGCCGACGCAGGTCGATTGGCCCAGGCCCGCGTCCGTCATGGCCTGAACGGCTTCATAGGTAAGGGTGCCGGAGCGCGAAACCACGCCTACGCGACCCTGCATGTGAATGGACGCGGGGATGATCCCCACCTTGGCCCGCCCGGGAGACGTGACGCCCGGGCAGTTCGGCCCGATGAGGCGCGCTCCGGCTCTCTTGACGGCCTCGACCGCCGGGATCATGTCGAGCGCCGGAATGCCTTCGGTGATGCACACGATCGTGCCGATGCCGGCGTCCAGAGCCTCCATGATCGCGTCGGGGGCGCCCCCCGCCGGAATGTAGATGACGGACGTGTTTGCTCCCGCCTGCTTCACGGCCTCGGCGACGGTGTCGAAGATCGGG
This sequence comes from uncultured Chloroflexia bacterium, assembly GCA_963789725.1. Classification (GTDB taxonomy): domain Bacteria; phylum Chloroflexota; class Limnocylindria; order Limnocylindrales; family CSP1-4; genus Fen-1039. The sequence goes on along the minus strand of CAWBLU010000003.1, from coordinate 1,043,804 downwards.
ACCTTGCCGTCGATCGCCATCTGGCCGCCCTTGCCCGGTCTCGTCCCGGCCACGACGTTGGTGCCGTAAGCGATCGAGGCTCGAGTGTGGAATTCTCCCTCGCGTCCGGTAATTCCCTGGACCACGAGGCGCGTGTCGTTTCCGACCAGGATGCTCATCGCGCGGCCCCCTTCGCCATAGCTACTGCCTTCTCGGCGGCTTCGTCGAGCGAGGTGGCCGTTTCGAAGCGGGCTTCCTCGAGCAGGCGGGCTGCCTGTGCCGCGTTGGTGCCGACGATCCGAACGACCATCGGTACCTCGCGGGCCTGCTCGCTGTGGGCCTCTATGAGGCCACGAGCGACTTCATCGCCGCGGGTGATCCCGCCGAAGATGTTGACCAGAATTGCCCGGACCTTCGGGTCGGCAACAATGAGTTCCATCGCCCCCCTGACGGTCTCGTGACGAGCGCCGCCGCCGACGTCGAGGAAATTGGCCGGCTCGCCGCCGTAGTGCTTGACGAGGTCCATCGTCGTCATGGCCAGGCCGGCGCCGTTGACCATGCAGCCGATCGTCCCGTCGAGGTGGATGAAGTTGATGCCGAGCTGTCGCGCCGTGGCGTCGGTGGGATCCTCTTCGTCGAGGTCCCGGAGGGCCTCGAGGTCACGATGCCGGGCCAGACCCGAGTCGTCGATCGTGATCTTCGCGTCGAGGCAGACGAGGCGCTGCGTGGCCTTGCCGTCGGGCCCGGTCTCGGCCACGATGGCCAGGGGGTTCACCTCCACGAGATCGGCGTCATTTGCCTTCATCGTCCGGTAGAGACCCTGGGCGATCGACACGAACGGACTGAGGAGAGGATCGCGCAGCCCGATGGCCAGGCCGAGCGCCCGGGCCTGGAAGGCGAGCAGTCCGAGCAGCGGATCCGCGGCGACGCGATGGATCGCGCCCGGGTTCTGGCGGGCCACCTCCTCGATCTCGACTCCGCCCTCCGCCGAGGCCATGAGGACTATTCTCCGAGTCGCGCGATCGATGATGGCGCTGAGGTAGTACTCCTTCACGATGTCCGCTGCCGCACCGACGAGAACCTTCCGGACGGTGATCCCCTTGATGTCCATGCCGAGGATCTTCGAGCCAACCTGGGCCGCCTCCTGGGCCGAACCGGCGAGCTTCACGCCCCCCGCCTTGCCGCGCCCCCCAACCAGGACCTGAGCCTTGATGACGACTCTTCCGGCGCCGGCGTCCAGGAACGCCTTCGCGGCGGCCTCGATTTCGGCAGTTGTCCGGGCGACCTTCCACGGTGGAACCGGCAAACCCTGGGCCAGCATGAGTGACTTCGCGTCGGCTTCCTGGATCTTCACGCCCTGCGCTCCAATTCTTGCGAGCCGGGGGCGCAGGACGGTGTCCGCAGCAGCCTCGGCGGCATTTGAGTTGATCCTAGCAGGCGCGGGCGAGGGTGCCCAAGGCGACCCGCGACTGTGCCGGTCCGGGAGTCGGGGAGGGGGCCCCCGGGGAGCCCGTCATGAACCCGATCCGAATCGGATCGGGAGGTAGCGCCCGAGACCCGGTGTGCCGGCCCCGGCGAGCAGGCAATGAAGGTCGCCAGACGGACTCGTACTCGGTCTCCTGCACGCCTGCCGCGGGCGAATGCCCAACGAGCAGGCGATCACTCGACAATTCTGCCGCGCGGCGGCTTCGCCTCGGGCCGCTTGTCGATAGAATGCGAGGCATGGCCCAAAAAGTGACGCTCATTCCCGGTGACGGTATCGGCCCCGAACTGGCCGAGGCGACAAGGCGCGTCATGGACGCCTCGGGTGTCGAGTTCGAGTGGGAGGTCCTGGACGCCGGCGAGGCCGTCATGGCCAGGGAGGGCACACCTCTCCCGCAGGCGGTCCTCGACTCCATCCTGGCCAACAAGGTCGCAATCAAGGGACCGATAACGACGCCCGTCGGCGTCGGCTTCCGCTCGGTCAACGTCGCTCTCCGGCAGACCCTCGGGCTGTACGCGAACCTGCGCCCGGTTCGATCGATCCCCGGCCTCAAGACCCGCTACGACGACGTCGACCTGGTCATCGTTCGCGAGAATACCGAGGACCTCTACGCCGGCATCGAGCACATGGTCGGACCGGACGCGGCCGAGAGCATCAAGATCATCACTCGGGCCGCCTCAGAGCGGATCGCGCGCTTCGCCTTCGAGTACGCGGTCGCCAACGGTCGGCGCAAGGTCACGGCCGTCCACAAGGCCAACATCATGAAGTTCTCCGACGGGCTGTTCCTGGAGAGCTGCCGGACGATCGCCGCCCAATACGAAGGCAAGATCGCCTTCGAGGACCGCATCGTCGACAACATGTGCATGCAGCTCGTGCAGAAGCCCGAGTTGTATGACGTGCTGGTATTGCCAAACCTCTACGGCGACATCGTCAGCGATCTCTCCGCCGGCCTGGTCGGCGGGCTCGGGGTCGCGCCGGGCGCGAACATCGGCACCGAAGCGGCCGTCTTCGAGGCGGTCCATGGTTCGGCGCCCAAGTACGCGGGCCAGAACAAGGCCAATCCCACCGCCCTGATGCTCTCGGGCGTGCTCCTGCTCCGCCACATCGGCCAGCAGGCCGCCGCCGAGCGAGTCGAGGCCGCAATCCGAACGGTCATCGCCGAAGGTCGCTCGGTCACGTACGATCTCGGCGGATCGGCCGGGACGAGCGACTTCGCAGACGCGATCGTCGCCCGCCTGGGCGCTGAAGCCACGACGGCCTGAAATCCAGACGGCCGCGAGGCCGGCTGGGACTCAGGGCCAAATACCGGTCTGGTTTCGACCCGGCCGGGCAACGTTCGGGAGGCTGCATGCTTCTTCGCTACCGCGGCTCCGAGGGAATGGTGGCCTGGGCCTTCCACCGGATCTCGGGCATAGCCATCTGGCTCTTCGTGCTGCTCCACGTGCTCGACATCTACCTGGCCGGCGGCGATCCCAAGGTCTACGACGACCTGCTGGCGTTCTACGGCAGCCTGCCGGGCCGGATCCTGGAGGTTCTTCTCGGAGCCGCGTTGCTGTACCACTCGCTCAACGGCATCAGGATCTTGCTGATGGATTTCTGGCCGCGCCTGACCGTCTATCACAAGCAGCTGTGGTATGCGAACTGGGCGATCTTCCTGGCTCTGGGCCTGCCCGCCACGTTCATCATCATGCGTCCGGCCCTGGGCCTGTAGGGGAGTAGTCGAGATGGCAATGTATTCGCGCTCCGGCAGGCCCAAGCCGCAAAGCGGCGGTTTCGAGCTGGCCTCCTGGTACTTCATGCGGATCTCGGGCGTGGCCCTGTTCGTGCTGGCTCTGGCTCACTTCAGCCTCCAGCACTTCATCACCGACCCCAAGGACCAGACCGCCGACTGGATATTCAACACGCGCTGGAACCAGGTCTTCTGGCGCGGCTTCGACTGGCTGCTCCTGGTCTTCGTCATCCTCCACGCCTTCCTGGGAATCCGGACTGTGACGATGGATTACGTCAAGGGCGGCAGGCGCACCGTTCTGCTCTCCGGGCTATATCTGCTCGGTGCGATCGTGTTCGTCATGGGCACGATGGTCGTCTTCACCGTATCGCTGCCGGAGCGTTAGGACGATGGACTATCCGTTCGATGCCATCGTCGTCGGCGCCGGCGGGGCCGGTCTCTGGGCCGCCCTCGAACTGGCTCGTGAGGGCGTCAACACCGCCGTCCTGACCAAGCTCTATCCCACCCGCTCCCATACCGGAACCGCCCAGGGCGGCGTCTGCGCCGCTCTCGGCAACCTCGAGGAGGACCACTGGGAGTGGCACATGTTCGACACCGTCAAGGGCGGCGACTATCTCGTCGACCAGGACGCGGCCGAGGTCCTTGCCCGTGAGGCCATCGAGACGGTCATCGAGCTCGAGCACATGGGCCTGCCCTTCAACCGGACGCCGGACGGCAAGATCGACCAGCGCCGATTCGGCGGCCACACGAGCAACTACGGTGAGGCCCCGGTCAGGCGGGCCTGCTTCGCGGCCGACCGGACCGGCCACATGATTCTCCAGACCCTGTACCAGCAGTGCATCAAGCACGGCGTCAAGTTCTTCGACGAATTCCAGGTCGTGGACCTGTTGTTCGAGGGCGGGGAGCCGGACAAGGGCGGCCGGGCGGCTGGGGTCGTGGCCCACCGGCTGGCCGACGGCCAGCTCCACACGTTCCGAGCCAAGTCCGTGCTGCTGGCCACCGGCGGCTTCGGGCGAATGTTCCGCATCACGTCCAATGCCCACAGCCTGACCGGGGACGGCGTGGCCCTGTGCTATCGCCACGGCATTCCGCTCCAGGACATGGAGTTCTTCCAGTTCCACCCGACCGGGATCGTCGGCATCGGCATCCTGCTTTCCGAGGCGGCCCGCGGCGAGGGCGGCACCCTGCTCAACGACGCGGGCGAGCGCTTCATGGAGCGCTATGCGCCCAAGCTGATGGAGCTGGCCCCGCGCGACATGGTCTCCCGGGCCATGTACCAGGAGATCCGAGCCGGCCGCGGCATCGGCGGCAAGGACTATCTCTACCTCGACGTCCGCCACCTCGGCCGCAAGGTCATCGAGGAGAAGCTGCCCGACATCACCGACTTCGCCCGCATCTACCAGGGCGTCGAGCCGCTCAAGGAGCCCGTGCCGGTCCAGCCCACTGCCCACTACGCCATGGGCGGCATCCCGACCAACGTCCACTCCGAGGTCGTCCGCGACGACAAGGGCACCGTCGTGCCCGGGCTGTTCGCCGCGGGCGAATGCGCCTGCGTCAGCGTCCACGGGGCAAACCGCCTCGGGACCAACTCGCTCGTCGACCTGCTCGTCTTCGGGCGGCGGGCCGGACGGCAGATGGCTCGATACGTGGGCCGCGTGGAGCGACCGGCGCCGATCGCCGATGCCATCGAGCCGGTGCGAGCCGAGCTCGAAGCGCTCAAGGGTCGCGAAACAGGCGGCGAATCCGTCGCCACGATCCGCACGGAACTCCAGGACGTGATGATGGACAACGTCGGCGTATATCGCGAAGCCAAGTTGCTGACCGCCGCGCTGGCCAAGGTCAACGAGCTCAGAGCCAGGTACGCGCAGGTCTCGATCGCCGACTGCGGCTCGGTCTTCAACACCGAACTGCTCGAGGCCCACGAGCTCGGCTATCTCCTGGACATCGCCCTGGTGACGGTCACCAGCGCGCTGGCCAGGACCGAGAGCCGCGGCGCACATTCGCGTGAGGACTATCCGGAGCGGAACGACAAGAAGTGGCTCAAACACACCCTCGCTTACAAGGGCAAGGACGGGCCGAGTCTGCGCTACAAGCAGGTCTCGATCACCCGGTTCCAGCCCAAGCCCCGGACGTACTGAGGCTGCCGTGATGGACGTAAACCTGCGCATCCTCCGCTACGATCCAGATCACGACGCCCCGATGGGCACCCCGGCCGGCTCCGACCAGGCGGCCGGCGTTCCGGTCCGAGGGCCGCACTGGGTCGACTACAAGGTCTCGGTCGATCCGATGGACCGCGTCCTGGACCTGCTCATCAAGGTCAAGGCCGACCTGGACGGTTCGCTCAGCTTCCGGCGTTCCTGCGGCCACGGCATCTGCGGTTCGGACGCGATGCTCATCAACGGCCGCAACCGCCTGGCCTGCCGCGTCCGGGTCGACCAGCTCGGCAAGAAGATATCGGTCGCGCCGCTGCCGGGTCTGCCGGTGGTCAAGGACCTGATCGTCGACATGAACGGCTTCTTCGGCAAATACCGCTCCGTGAAGCCGTATCTCATAAACGAGCAGCCCGAGCCCGAACGCGAACGGCGCCAGAGCCAGGCCGACCGGGCCGTCTACGACGACACCACCAAGTGCATCCTGTGCGCGGCCTGCACCAGCTCGTGCCCGTCCTTCTGGGCTCGACCCGAATATGTCGGTCCCGCGGCGATCGTCCAGGCCCATCGCTTCATCTTCGACTCGCGCGACGAGGGCGCGGACGAGAGGCTCGAGATCCTGGCCGACGAGAACGGGGTCTGGCGCTGCCGGACGATCTTCAACTGCGTCGATGCCTGCCCCCGCGGCATCAACATCACCAGGGCGATCCTCGAGGTCTCCTCGGCGATCGTGGAGCGACGCGGCTGAAGCGCAGCGGCGATCTACCGGCGAAGCCGCCGGGTTGGGATTCGCTCTGGGAATCCGTCGGCGCCACCTCGCCGGACGAGAGAACGCGAGGCTCCGCCGGCGCAGCCGTGGCGCCATCCACGGGCTCCGCTTCCCCGGCGCTGCGCACCTTGATAGTCCGCACCGACGGGGCCGCCAGGGGCAATCCCGGGCCGGCGTCGCTCGGTGCCGCGTTGATCGAGGCGGCCGGCCCGTCGTCGCGCCGTCCCGGTGCCCCGCCGATCGCGACGATCTCCGAGTACCTGGGTGTCCAGACGAACAACGTCGCCGAATACACGGCCGTGGTCCGGGCCCTGGCCCTGGCTCACGACCTGGGCGCGCAAGCCGTCGACATGCTGCTCGACTCCAAGCTGATCGTGGAACAGCTCCACGGCCGCTGGCGGGTCAAGGACGCCAAGCTGATACCGCTCCACGCCGAGGTGAGGGGTCTGCTGTCACGCTTCTCCCGCTGGAGCGCCGCTCACGTGCCGCGGGCCCAGAACAAGCAAGCGGACGCTCTCTGTAACGAGGCCATCGACAGGGCCCAGGCCGGCGGGGCGTGGGTCGTGGTGGTCCGCCCCAAGTAGGCCGCCACCTGCGCGGGGACCGGCGCCGTGGGTGGTACCCTCGCCGCCAAATCGAGTGCCACGCAGTGAACACTTGGAGGAGCGGCGAATGACCGGCAAATTCAAGGACGCGATGGCGGCCGGCTATGCCCTCAGCGAGCCGGCGATGGTGCTCGGCAGCCCGCTCGACGGCACGACCGTCCTGCCCGAGGTCCGGGTCCAGGTGGCGCTCTCCGTCTTGAACCGCCACGGCCTGATCGCCGGGGCGACCGGCACCGGCAAGACCAAGACCCTCCAGGGCATAGCCGGCCAGCTCAGCCTGGCCGGAGTCCCAACGCTCGTGGCCGACATCAAGGGTGACGTCAGCGGCATGGCCGCCCCCGGCGACGCCTCGATTCCCAAGGTCATACAGCGCGTCGCGGATCTGAAGCTCGACTTTAGGCCAGCCGGCCACCCGGTCGAGTTCCTGTCGCTGTCCGGCCGGCTCGGCGCCCAGATACGCGCCTCCGTCCATTCCTTCGGCCCCTTGCTGCTGGGCCGAGTCCTCGGCCTCAACGACACCCAGACCAGCGTCCTGTCGCTCGTGTTCAAGTACTGCGACGACAACAACCTGGCCCTGCTGGATCTCAAGGACCTCACGACCACCCTCAAGTTCCTCGGCAGCGACGACGCCAAGGCCGTGCTGGCCGATTACGGCGGCATCTCGCCGGCGAGTCTCGGCGTGATCCAGCGCTCGATCATCACGCTCGAGCAGCAGGGCGCGGAGGTCTTCTTCGGCGAGCCGGAGTTCGAGGTCGACGACTTGCTGGGAGTCAGGGCCGGCCAGGGCGTCGTCAACGTCCTCGAGCTGTCTGACGTGATGGACAAGCCGGCCCTGTTCAGCACCTTCATGCTGTGGATGCTGGCCCAGCTGTATCACGCTCTGCCCGAGGTCGGCGATCTCGACAAGCCAAAGCTGTGCTTCTTCTTCGACGAGGCCCATCTGCTCTTCGACGACGCCTCGCCGGCGCTGCTCTCGCAGATCGAGCAGACGGTGCGCCTCATCCGATCGAAGGGTGTTGGCGTCTTCTTCGTCACCCAGGTGCCGACGGACGTGCCCTCGTCCGTGCTGGCTCAGCTCGGAAATCGGGTCCAGCACGCCTTGCGCGTCTTCACGCCCGAAGACTCGGACAAGCTCAAGAAGACGGTTCGCACCTTCCCGATGACGAGCTTCTTCGACGTGGGCGAGCGGCTGACCTCGCTGGGGACCGGCGAAGCCCTTGTGACCGTGCTCTCGCCCAACGGCGTTCCGACGCCGCTCGCACCAACGCGTATCGTCCCGCCCGACTCACTCATGGCGGCTCTGCCGGCCGACCAGCTACAGAGTCGGATCAGGGCCGGCCAGCTGTACGCGAAATACGCCCAGGCGGTCGACCCCCAGAGCGCTCACGAGATCATAAGCGCCCGCATCGCCGCCGCTCAGGCGGCTGTGACCGGCGGTGCGGCAGGGGGACGGGCCGGCCGGGCCGCGGCCGCCTCTGTTGCCGCCCAGCAGCGCGCCACGCAGCGGGAAGTCGAGCGGGCCGGCCGTGAGGCCCAGAAGGAAGCCAAGCGCGAGGCCCGCGATCGGGCCAGGGCGGAGGCCTCCTATCGGAAAGCCGCGGAACGGGCGCGACTCCAGCGCGAGCGCGAGATAACCCAGGTCGGCACCACGGTCCTGCGCGGCGTCATGGGCACGCTCTTCGGGAGCCCTCGCCGAAGACGCTAGGACCGTCGAGCGGCGTTACTCGATTCGGAGGCCGTCGATATCGGTCTCGGGCTCGGGGTATTGCGGGTTCAATCCGTCGATGGCGTCGGCCAGGATCTCGCTGACGGCCAGGTTGCGCAGCCAGTTGCGGTTGGCCGGGATCAGGAACCAGGGCGCGAATTCGGTGCTGGTCTCCGTCAGCATCTCTTCGAACGCGGCCCGGTAGTCGTTCCAGAGCTTGCGCTCGGCGAGGTCGCCCAGGGCGAACTTCCAGCGCTTCTTGGGGTCGTCCACCCGCTCCTGGAAGCGTTGACGCTGCTCGTCACTGTCGATCGCCAGGAAGAACTTGACGATCGTCACGCCCTCATCGGTGAGCATCCGCTCCCAATCGCGGATCTCACGATAGTGGCGCCGCCACGCCTTCTCGGGCTCCAGGTGGTGGACCCGCACGACCAGCACCTGCTCGTAGTGACTGCGATTGAATATGCCTATCTCCCCTTTGCCCGGGACGGCCGAATGAACTCGCCACAGGAAATCGTGGGCGGCTTCCTTGGGCGTCGGAACCTTGAACGAAGCCACAGGCGTTCCCTGCGGATTGAAGGCGCCGGCGATGACGCGGATCGTTCCGTCCTTGCCGGCCGCATCGATGCCCTGGAAGACTGCCAGGACGGCGTGCTTGCCCTCCGCGTAGATGCGCTCCTGCAGATCGGCGAGACGAGCCAGGTTCGCCGTCAGGGCGGCCTCGGACCGGCGCTTCGCGCGGCCAAGGGTCGCGCCGCAGTCGAATCGCGCGAGATCCACCGCTGTTCCGGGCCCCACCATGAGTTCATCGCGGAATCGGTCGCCAGATTTGTTCGACATGGCCATCCTCTCCGTTGTCGGCTCACGGCGTCGCGCATTCTTCCGCCGGATCGAAGGGATCGCGCCCGCCATCCGGTGATCCTAGCGCGCCCCAACGACGGGCATCGATGTGGCGTCGCCGGCCCGCCCTAGCTACGAGGCCGTAGTCAGCCGGTAGCGCAGCTCGAGGACGGGAATTCCGCCCAGATCGAGCGTCTGTCGCGCGCCGTCGGGCCGCCAGCCCATCGCCTCATAGAATGCGCGGCCGTTCTCGTTGGCCTCCAGGACCCACAGCGCGAGCGTGCGGGCGCCGCGGCCGAGCCACTCCTGCGTGGCGGCCTCGAGCAACGCCCGGCCGGCGCCACGGCGCCATGTATCTGGGCGGACGTAGATGGCGTAGATCTCGGCGGCCGGTTCCGGAACGTCTTCGTCGCGGGGCGGACCGCTGGCGGCGAAGCCGATCGCTCTCTCGCCCTGAGTTGCCACCCACGATGGCGCGCCGTCGTCGTCTTCGCTCTCCAGGCGGGCCCGCCAGGCCACCTCCCGGGCCGCCACGTTCAGACCCGCCAGGAAGTCCGCCGGCACGATTTGGCGATAGGCCGCCTGCCAGCTCTCCGCCCCAATCTCGGCGATGGCGCGCGAGTCCGCGGGAGTGGCCCGACGTATCGAGATCCCGGGGACGACAGCCGACGCGGCCACTGCCTCGGCCGGCCGCGTCTCGGCTGCGGGCCCCTCCGACGCGCAACCCGCGACGTCGGGCCGGTCGTTCCCTTCGGTCAACTCGATGGTCTCCCATTCCGTGTTGCGGGGTCTCGCGGCATTCATTCCCTATCGGGCGGGCCGGCCGCATCGACTAGACTCTTCCGCGGCGAGTCGGCTGGATGATCGCGAGGAAACGCCCGTCGGGCGTGGTCTCGAGGAAAGTCCGAGCTCCTCAGCGCAGGGTAGCGGGTAACGCCCGTCCGCCGTGAGGCGAGGACCAGTGCCACAGAGACGTAGCCTCGGTTTGGGCTTGCCCGGATCGGGGAGTGAAACGCGGCAAACTCTGCTCGGAGCAAGGCCAAATAGGAGGACGCGGCTCGAGCGTGCGGGAAACCGGGCGTTCGGGCGGAAGAGGTTGCGCTGCCCAGTCCTCGGGTCGGCCGCTTGAGCCGTCGGGTAACCGCCGGCCAGAGATGGATGATCGTCGCCGGAGCTTCGGCTCCGGTACAGAACTCGGCTTACAGGCCGGCTCGCCGCCCATCCTGCCCCCGAGATCGAGTCCTGGCGTGCGCGGCCCTGCCGGACTCTCGCCCTCCCCAGTCAGGAATACCGCCTCTCAGCTCCTATGCCACGAGGAGAATCGGCCGGCGGCCGAACTCAGTCCTCGTCCGGGCGGAAGATGTGGTTGGCGGTGCAGGCTGAGCAGATCTCGCCACTGGCCTCGAGATCGCCGAGCGGCAGGGGGATGCGCCGGCCGGGGTAGAGGCAACTCACCTCGTATCCCGACTCGACGCCCATTCCGACTCGGTTGAGGAGTCGATACGTGCAGCGCCGGATGCGCGGCGCCGGAAACGGCGCCGCGATCGGCTCGAGCTCGGTGACGCGTTGAGGCAGAGCCATCGTACGAAAGAGTAACCTCCGAAGGTTGGCACGCTAGCACTCATTGCGAGGGGACGGCAACCATCGAAAGGTACTAGACTGCGCCGCAACGACCGCTCGGCCCCACCGCCGGGCGAACAGCGCAGGGATTCAGGAGTGGGCGTGGAGGCAGGCGGAGGCTCGAACAACCAGGACGGGCGAGGGAATCGAACGACGCCTGACGAGCAGCAGATACGGACGGAACGGGCTCGCCTGGCGCGCGGCCTGGACTCTTCCGCCGACCGGCGCTCGGTCGATGCGGCGGGGTCGAGCGGCCTGGTCGGGGCCGGGAGTTCACGTGAGGCGTCATTCTCGGCCGGTTCGAGTTCGGTTGGATCCGGCCCGGGATCGAGTCCGGGCTCGACCGAGCAGATAGACCTGGGACCTCGCTTCCGTCCCTGGTCCGAACCCGCTACGGCGGCCGCTCCAGGCCCCGTCCGCTGCCAGTTCCTCCGTGCCGTCGGGCCGGACGGCAAGCTGATCGATGCCCAGAACACGGCCGTGCCGGCGCACCGCTGCGCCGCATTCGGCGACCCGTTGCCGCTGTCGCTGCGCCAGCAAGAACTCGTGTGCCTGCAGCGGGTCCATGTCAGCTGCCCCCGCTACGCCCGCGGTACCGTCCTCGCCACTGAGACGGTGGCGGCGCCGAAGACGAGCGAGCAGCGCTGGCGGCGCGTACCGCTTCTGACAGTGGTGGGGGTAGGGCTCGTAATCCTCGCCGCCGGCACGCTGCTCAGCAGTCTGCTCGGTCTGCCGCCCTTCGGAGGTGGCAAGTCCGTCGTGCAGCCGCCGCAGGCCTCAGCGTCGATCATGGCCGCCGCCTCGGAGAGCGCTTCGGTCGAGCCCAGCTTGACCACCGAACCGTCGCAGGATGTCTCCGCTTCGGCCACACCTACCGCGGAGACCAGCGCCACGCCTACACCCGCGGCGTCGCCCACTCCGGCCGCGTCGCCGACATGGCCGCCCGGCGCCACCTTCTCCCGCATGAGCCTCCTGACTCCCTGCTCGGGCCAGGCCAATTGCTACCAGTACACGGTTAGGGGGCCCGGACCGGCCCCGAGCGGAAACGGTTCGCCGGTGGCCGACCAGCTTTCCCCGCTTGCCACATGGTTCGGCGTGGACCTGAACACGGTGCGGCAGATGAACCCCTGGCTTGCCGGCTCCGACACGATCCACCCGGGCGACCTTCTGAAGATACCCTCGCCGACCCGGTAGCCGAACGGCGGGAGGGACCGGTCCGCGGGCCTCATGGCTTCCCCCGTCGCGTGGCCCGGGCGCCTCGAGGCGTGAGCCTTCAGGCACACGGCGGCACCGCCGACTACCCCAGCGTGCCCATGCGACGGGTACTGCCGTTCGAGTCGGATCGGCAGGACTCATGAGCAGAGGGACTGGCGGGGCGATGTGCCGACCCCGACGGTTGTGTCTGCACCGGCGCCCGCGGCTGCGGAAGGTGATGTCATGCGTCGCTCCCTACGATTCAAGCTGCTGGCCACGTTCGGCTTCGTCTTTGCCGCAATGGCCGTGGCCGCGGGCTTGACAGTGGTCATGGGGGGCGCCGCGCGCGCCAACGTTGCGGCGATGGACAGCAAGTACGTGCCGGCCGCCCTACTCGTGGGCGAGCTCCACCTGGCGGCCGTCGAAGTTAATGACGATCAGACCAACTTCCTCCTCGCGGACAACGCCGCCTCCCGCGCGGCGGCCTCGGCCAGGCTGGCCAAGCATCTCGGCGAGGTCGGAGACTCCCTGGATGAGCTGGCGGCACTGTCACTGACAGAGGACGAGCGGGCGTTGCTGGCCGGGGCTCGGGCAGCCTGGGAGTCCTACGCCTCCCTAACGAGCGGCGTCACGACAGTGGACGGTGCCGCCGGCATCGTCACGATGCAATCGGCGGAAACCGCCGCCGCCACCGGGGCGCTCGACGTCGCCCTCGACGACCTGACCACCAAGCTCTCGGCCGGAGCCGGCCTTGCCTCCGCCGACACCAGTTCGCTGCTCGGCCTCCTGCCCGTGGTCGTGATCCTCTTCACGGCCCTGGCAATCATCGTCGGGTCGATCCTGGCGTACGCCCTGACTCACCGCCTGGTGGTCGGCATCGGGAAGGTCCACACACTACTGATGTCCCTGTCCGAAGGCTGCGCGACGGATCTGGCCGATGGGCTGGCCGCGCTCGCGTCAAACGACCTGACGGTGAAGGTCGAACCCACCACGGCGCCGATCGAGACGCAGGGCTCGGACGAAATCGGCTCCATGGCCTCCGCGACCAACGCCATGCTGGCCAAGCTCCACAGCACGATCGACAGCTACGAGCGAGCTCGCGAGAACCTGTCGACGGCTCTGGGCGAGGTCCACGCGGCCGCGTCTTCCGTTTCCCGCACTTCGTCCGAGGTCAACCAGGCTGCCGTCCATTCAGGTCGCGGCTCGGCGCAGATAGCTCAGACCATCGGCCAGGTCGCCGCGGGCGCCGCCGATCAGGCTCGTGCGGCCGGCGACACATCACGCGCTGTCAACGATCTCAGGTCGGTCATCGAACAGGTCCGGGGCGGTGCCGCCGAGACCGCTCGCAGCGTCGAAGCCCAGAGCGCGGCCGTCAACGAGATGACTCACTCCATCAGATCCGCCTCCCGTGCATCGGGCGATGTTCAGGGGCTCGGTGCCGCGGCCGGCGAGGCCGCCGCCAACGGCGCCCAGACCGTCCGCCAGACGGTCGACGGCATGGCCAGGATCAAGCAGGCCGTCGAAGGCGCCGCCGTCAAGGTCACCGAGCTCGGCGCCAAGGGAGATCAGATTGGGGCCATCGTCGAGACCATCGACGACATCGCCGAACAGACCAACCTCCTCGCCCTCAACGCTGCCATCGAGGCGGCCAGGGCAGGGGAGCAGGGCAAGGGCTTTGCGGTAGTCGCGGATGAGGTCCGCAAGCTGGCCGAGCGCTCGAGCCGGGCAACGAAGGAGATCGCGGCCCTGATCGCCGAGGTCCAGCAGGGCACGACGGATGCCGTGAAAGCCATGCAGATCGGAGCCCGCGAGGTCGAAACCGGGGCCGACCTGGCCTCTCGATCCGGGGCCGCTCTCGACGAAATCTCGTCCGCGGTCGAGTCCTCGAATGCGGCCGTGTCCCGGATCGTGCGGGCCATGACCGACATGGATTCGTCGAGCGCCGGCCTCGTCAGCGCGTCCGACGCGATCGCAACCATCGCCCAGGAGACGAACGCGGCCGCCGAGTCGATGACGAGCAGTTCCGAGCAGGTCGCCCGCGCCGTCGAATCGATCGCCGCCATCAGCGAGGAGAACTCTGCCTCGGCCGAGGAGGTCTCCGCCGCAACTGAGGAGTTGTCCGCCCAATCGGAGCAGGTCGTCGCGTCGGCCTCCACGCTCGCCCGCATGGCCTCTCAACTCGAGGGTTTGGCCGGGCGGTTCAGAATCGATGATGCCGGGCAGGTCGCCGAAGGGTCCGCGCCGGCTGATCTGCCGGCAGCGCCCTCCGCCCAGCGCCCGCGCTGGGCCGCCTGACCCCGCAAGCGGTAGCCGAGGTCCTACCCGGACGGCGCCAGCCGAAGCGGCCCCGTCATAGTTTCGCGGGCCCAATGGCACTTCATGGGGAGCCGCCGCTTGGGGCCTCATAGAGGCAGCCCGCAAGCGGGATTGCGGGTTCGGGCGGTCGGCGCCCGACAGCGCAACCGGCGAATGAAGGAGCCTTCGAATGGCGATCCGTTGGGAGTCCAGTATGGAGACGGGTGCGCCGCTGCTCGATGCGCAACGCCGGACCCTGGTCGAGCGCGCAGACGCCCTCGTCTCGACCATCGAGACCGGCGCCGACCGGCCGACGGTGGAGCGAGCCCTGCGCGACTTCGGCGACTACTCGGTGCGCCATTTCTCGCAGGAAGAGGATTGCCACCTCCGCGGCACCTGCCCGGCCATCAAGTGGAACGGCACCGCCCGCGCGGAGTTGATCAAGATCGTGTCCGGCTTCCGGGAGTCCTACGAGCACCGTGGCGCCAGTGCCGCACTGGCGGAGAACCTCTCGGCCGAGTTGTCCGGTTGGGTGGCCCGGTACATACCGGGACCGGTGACAGAGCTGCCCTGCGTCAGTCCGCAGAAGTAGCGCCGAAGAGCCGCGCGAAGCCGGGGTAGGCTCGCAGCGGCAGCACCTCGAACTCGATCAGGCCGGCCGCGACCATCGGCAGAGATGCCAGCACGGCATCTGCCTCGGCTGTGCCAGCGCACTCCAGGGCGAGTACGGACATCGGCTCTGACGCGTGGAAATAGAGCTCGCGGATCAGGCCGGACTGATGCAACTCCCATGCCCGGCGTGCCTCCGCGGCCGCGATCTGGGGCGTGAACTGGTCACCGGTCACGCCCGCAACTGGCCTCTCGATGGCGAGGATCCGCATCAGGTACCTCCCGCCCGTTGATCGTCGCCGGTTGGCAGAGCGGCCGCCCGGGACGGCGCGCCCGGGCCACCTGGATCCGTATTGTGGCGCACCGATCCGGCCCCGTCCCGCCGCCGGACCAGATCCCGCGGAACTGCCGTGCCGGCAGCCGGACCACCTGCTTCCAGCCGTTGACTGGCCGAAAACCGGGTGTATGATCCATCGAGCGGGGAAAAGTGGTGAACAGCGGTGATTCAGGACTGCTCCGGCCCTAGATATTGAGACCGGGTGGTGAAGAGCTTCAGTCAGACGGAGCCGTTGGCAACCACCTCGCAATGACGTGGAGTCCTCCACAGCTCAGGTAGACAGGCGAGCGATAGATGTTCACCGGGGAATACAGGCACACGGTGGACGCCAAGGGTCGGGTAGCCATTCCGGCCCGATTCCGCCTGCAACTCGAAGAGGGGGCGGTCGTCGTTCGCTGGCTCGGAGGCTGCGCCGCGATATTCCCTCGATCTGCGTTCGAGGGCGTTGCGTCGAAGTTCATCTCGCAGGACCTGGGCAACGAGAGTGCCACCGCAGTGTCGCGGTTCATCTTTTCGAGCGCGTTCGAAGTGGAGCGCGACGGCCAAGGCCGAATGGTACTGCCCGGGCCGGTTCGCGAGTGGGCCAGGCTGAAGACGGAGGCCGTCTTCGTGGGTCAGTGGGACCGCGTCGAGATCTGGGCGCCGGAGAAGTGGGCGGCATCGCAGGAGGTCGTCAGCACACCAGAGGCGCTCGCCAGCGCAATCAAGAACTCGGCTCTGTAGGTGAATCGGGAAATGAGCTTCAAGGGCCCGCTCGACGAGAGGAACGCGGGACTATCCGCGGCCGGCTCTTCCGAGGGGGGCGCCGAACAGGAGGTAGGGCACCTGCCGGTGATGGCAGGCGAGGTCGTAGAGACTCTCGCCCCGCGTTCCGACAGCCTCCATATCGACGCCACCCTGGGGGGAGCCGGCCACGCCGAGCGCATCCTCGAAGCTTCCTCGCCTGATGGCCGCCTCCTCGGACTTGACGCCGACGGGGCGGCCATCGCCAGGAGCGCCGCACGCCTCGCTCGTTTCGGCGGCCGCGTCGTGCTCCGCCAGGCCAACTTCGGCGAGCTGGCCGAGGTGGCACCGGCCGCCGGGTTCGGCCAGGTGGACGGCATGCTGTTGGATCTGGGTCTTTCGAGCTTCCAGCTGGTGGACGTGGAGCGCGGGTTCGGCTTCCGCGCCGGCGGCCGCCTCGACATGCGCTTCGATACGAGCCGAGGCCGGCCGGCCGCCGACCTGCTGGCGACCATGAGGCAGGACGAACTGGCGGCGCTCTTCCGCCGGTACGGGGAGGAGCCGTTCTCCGGGCGCATCGCCCGCACCATCGTGGAGGCCAGGAGCCAATCTCCGGTGGAGACGGCCGACCAGCTGGCTGTTCTCGTCAAGCGGGCCGTGCCGAAGACAAACGGGCGCCGGACCCACCCTGCCACGCGTGTCTTCCAGGCGCTTCGGATCGCCGTCAACGACGAACTGGGGGCGCTCGAGGCCGGCCTGGCCGCCTCGCTCGTGCTGCTCCGGCCGGGCGGACGGCTGGTGGTCCTGAGCTACCACTCGCTCGAGGACCGCATCGTCAAGCGATTCATCGCCGCCGAGCAGCGCGGCTGCGTCTGCCCGCCCGAGGTGCCGATCTGCGTCTGCGGTCGGCAGCCCAACCTCCGCTCGCTCGGCAAGTCGAAGACGCCGACCGCCGCGGAAGTGACCGCAAACCCTCGCTCGAGAAGCGCCCGCCTTCGCGGCGCCGAGCGGATCGCCGCCTAGTCACGAGAAAGGAGGAACCGATGAGCAAGCGTCACGACGCCAACCGCCGCCGAGTTTACGGCCGCAGGCAACACGAGATGCACGAACGGACCGAGCGTCCCGACAGGTTCCTCGGCTGGGTGGAAGTCGATCTCACGCAAGGCACAGCCGAGTCGATCGCTCCGGACCGGCAAGGATCCGCCACCGGCGCCGGCTGGGCACTGACTCGGGGCATCGACTGATGGCCGTCTACGAAGGCGCGCGCCCGCGCGCAACGCTCCTTCCGCGGCGGAGCCCGGGAGACACTCTTCTCCGACCCCAGGCGCCGGCGCGACCCAACCGACCGGGGCGAGTTCGTCTCCGGTCCAGGCGGCGCCCGCGCCTGTTCGGCATAGCCATAGGCGTGATCGTCGTCGCGTTTCTGATGAGCTTCTTCTCGCTCGTCCAGACGGTCCGGGTCTCGGCTTCCGGCTACGACATGGAGCGGCTGACACAGGAATTCAACCAGCTGCAGAACCAGCGTCAACAGGATCTCTCCGACATCAACCGGCTGAACCGGGAGTCGGCGATCCGCCGCGAGGCGATCTCCAACGGCCTCTCGCAACTGCCGGCGCCGATCGTCATCCCGGCCCGCTGAGAGGCCCGCGACGATGTTCGGCCGGACGGATTCCCGAGGCCGCCTGCTGGCCCTGCTGGCCGTGCTGGTGCTGCTTTCCGGCGGCATGACGGCGCGCCTGGCTTACTGGCAGTTGAACCGCCATGACCAGCTCACGGCGCTCGCCGCGAGGGAAGTGTCCTATTCGCAGCGTTCGATACCGGCCCACCGGGGGACCATCTACGATCGGACCGGCACGGTCGTGCTGGCCGAGACTATCAATCGCTTCCGCGTCGTGGCCGACCTCCACGGGCTGCCCGACGACGACCGAACGCGCGGGGCGAATGCGCTGGTTGACTACCTGGAGCTCGATCCGACGGCCGAGGCGAGCCTTCGTAAGCTGATGCAGGGCAACGGCTACTACGTGGTCCTGGCCACTAACGTCGACGCGGATATCGCCAACGAGATCACCGCCGCCCAGGCGAGCGGCGATCTGGCCTCGATCACGCTCGAATCGACCCCGGTGCGCATCTACCCCCAGGCCGGCGGTGCGCCCAATACCTCGCTGGCCGCCCAGATGCTCGGCTTCGTCAACGGCAGCGGGGTCGGCCAGTACGGGCTCGAGCAGCAGTACAACACGATCCTCGCCGGCCGGCCGGAGCTTGTCGACGTCGACCCCAACACCCCGGGGCCGGCCGGCATGCACATCGTCGACGGCGGCACCGCGGGCCAGGATCTGCGGACCACGATCGACGCCGGATTGCAGCTCCAGATCGAGC
Organism: uncultured Chloroflexia bacterium; assembly: GCA_963789725.1. Lineage (GTDB taxonomy): Bacteria > Chloroflexota > Limnocylindria > Limnocylindrales > CSP1-4 > Fen-1039. The sequence goes on along the minus strand of CAWBLU010000003.1, from coordinate 1,025,390 downwards.
AGGAGGTCTTCTCGACGTGGCTCGCGGACAGGGCCCAGACCGTTTCCGCCATCGTCATGGATCCGCACACCGGTGCCCTTCTGGCTGAGGCGAGCTACCCGTCGTACGACGCCAATTTCTACTCGTCGGTGGCGACCCAGAACCCGTCCCTGTTCAACGATCCGGTCATCAGCGAGGTCTATGAGCCCGGGTCCGTGTTCAAGTTGCTGACCGCCTCGGCGGCTCTGCAGTCGAAGACGGTCGCCCTGACGACCAAGATCAACGACACGGGCGTCCTGAAGCTTCCCGGCGACCAGGAGGTCGCGGACGCCGACCGCAAGGCGAAGGGCTGGATGACCTTCCAGGACATCGTGGCCTGGTCCCGCAACGTCGGCGTGTCGAAAGTCGCCTTCAGCCTCGGCAAGACGACGACGGCCGCTTCAGAGGTCCTCTACAAGACGTGGCAGGAGTACGGCATCGGCCACACCACGGGCATCGACCTGCCGGGCGAGAGCGCCGGGATAGTGCGCGACCCGGCGGCCTTGCCATGGGCCCAGATCGACCTGGCCAACGCCTCGTTCGGCCAGGGCGTGGCCATTCCGCCCATCCAGATGATGCGGGTCTATTGCGTCATGGCCAACGGCGGCAAGGCGGTCACTCCGCACGTGGCGGTGGCCGAAGGGGCAGCTGCCGTGACTGCCGCGTCGGCCGCCCCGAAGCAGATCATCAGCGCCCCGTTGTCGGCCCAGCTGACGGGCTTGATGGGGCATGTCCTGTCGACGGTCCCGTCGTACACGCAGGCGACGTACATACCCGGCTACTACGTCGGCGGGAAGACGGGCACGGCCCAGATCTGGGACCCGACCCTGAACCGAGGCAAGGGCGGCTGGATGGACGACATCTACAACTACAGCTTCTACGGCTGGGTTGGACACAGCGGACCCGATCTGGCGGTGGGCGTCGTCATATACCACGGGACGGCGACCACGGTCGGGCAGGGCAATCTGACCATGCCGATGCAGTCGACCGAGCTGTTCCGGCGGGTGGCCACGGACGCGGTCGTGAGCCAGAAGATCCCGCCCAACAAGGCCGGCCCCGCGGCCCCGAGCGGTCAGAAAGCGAAGCCGTTGGGGTGATGGCCCGGCCTCGCACCGAGCGCGAACGGCTGTGCGACACTGAAGACGTGAGCGACCCCCGCTACCGGGAGGCACGGTCCCGCGGGCCGTTCGCCTCGACCGACGTCGAGACCGCCGTTTTCGGTGGCAGGCGGAACGACCCGCATCTCGGGCCGGCCATCGCACGAGCTACCGTCGACTCGTGGAGATCGGCCCGCCGTCGCGTGGTGCGGGTCGGGGAGTTGCCAGGCGCGGTAGATGCGCCGAAGGTCGAACGGTCAGAGACGACGTTCGGGGGTGGGACTGCCGGGGCCGGCGCGCGGGGAGGACGGCGCAGACTCGGTGAGGAGGTTCGGTGAAAGAGCACGGAGTCGAGTTCATCCAGGGTCTGCTTCTCGCGTTCGGCTGCATGGTCATCCTCATGCCGCCATTTCTGCGCCTGCTCCGGTTTCTGGGGATGGGCAAGCAGATCCGCGAGGACGGCCCGGGGACGCACCTTGTCAAGCAGGGTACGCCCACTATGGGCGGGGTGCTCATCGTCATCGTCGTCCTGGCCCTGGCCTCGGTCTTCTCGGCGTACGACGCCTCGACCTACTCGCCGCTCTTCGTGCTGGCGCTCATCGGCGCCCTGGGCGCGGTCGACGACTACCTGAACGCTCGAACCGGCATCGGCGTCCGAGGACGCCACAAGATCATCTGGCAGCTGGTGGTCGCGATCGTCGTGGCCGTCTACGTCCAGAACCACTTCGGTTTCAACGGCTTTCGAGTGCCGTTCATCGGCAACGTCGTCTACACCCAGACGATCGCAATTCCCTTCCTGGACCGCGGCGTGGAGGTCGGGGCGATCTTCTTCATCGTCGTCGCCGTGATCGCGATCGTCGGCTGCAGCAACGGCGTCAACCTGACCGACGGCCTGGACGGCCTGGCCGGGGGGACGCTCGTCTTCGCGTTCATCAGCTTCTTGATCATCGCCCTTCTCAACCAGCCCCTCCAGCCCAATCTGGCCATGGTCAACGCCATCACGATCGGGGCGATCATGGGTTTCCTGTGGTTCAACGTGCACCCGGCCCAGGTCTTCATGGGTGACTCAGGCGCTCTCTCCCTGGGCGGCATGCTCGCCGTCATCGCCCTGATCACCGGGCAGGTCCTGATCCTGCCCCTGATCGGCATCATCTTCGTCCTGGAGGTGACCTCGGACATCATCCAGGTCGGGAGCTACAAGCTTCGCGGCAAGCGGGTGTTTCGCATGGCGCCGCTGCATCACCATTTCGAGCTCGGCGGCTGGGATGAGGAGAAGATCACGATGCGCTTCTGGATCGTCGGCGCGCTTGCCGGCATGCTCGGGGTGACACTGTTCGTCGCCTCGATACCGTCGATACCGAAGTAGGCCGGCTGTGTCTGGCCGCGTCGTCGAACTCGACCGCCTGACGGCTGCCGGCGTTCGTGACGGCGCGCTCGCCGGCACGCCGGTGACGGTCCTCGGGCTTGCTCGCAGCGGCATAGCCATGGCCCGGTTCTTCGCCGATGCCGGGGCCGTGGTCACGGTCTACGACGGCCGCCCCGCGGCGGACCTGGCCGCGGCCATCGACGCCCTGGGCGGCCGCGCCGTCGAGCTGCTAGTCGGGCCGGACGTCGACCCGGCGGCCTCCTGGGCCGGGGCCGGCCTGATCGCGACGTCGCCGAGCATCAACCCGGACTACCCGACGGCGGAGCCGCGCCTTCGGGCGGCGCTACGGGCCGTGGTCGAGGCGCATCGGGCCGACCCGACGGGCTCGCCGGCCTTGGTCGGCGAAACCGATCTGGTCCTTCGGATGTGCCCCTGCCCGACGATCGGAGTCACCGGCACGAAGGGCAAGACCACGACGTCCTCGCTTACAGCGGCCCTGCTCGCGTCCGACACGCGCCACCCGGCGATGCTGGGTGGGAACATCGGCATTCCCCTCGTGGAGCGCTTGCCCGAGCTGGGGCCGGAGCACCGGGTCGTCATCGAGCTGTCCGAACTCCAGATGCCCACGCTGTCCCGCGGGACCACCGTGGCCGTCTACACCAACGTGACGGCCGACCATCTCGATCGCCACGGCTCATTGGAGCAGTACCGGAAGGTCAAGCGCAGGCTGGCGGAGCTGGTCGATCGCGATGGGGCGCTCGTGCTCAACGCCGACGATCCGGTCGTGGCCGAATACCGGTCGCTCGGGACCGCCCGGGTCGTGCCCTACCGTCGCGGCCGGCCCGAGGCGGGCGGACTCGGCGTCGACGACGGCTGGATCGTCGCGGATGGGGTCGAACTCCTGGCTGTTGCCGGCGGCGGCACTGCCCGGACCGGGCCGGGCGGCCGAATCCTGCCGGTCTCCGAACTCGAAATTCCCGGCCAGCACAACGTCTCGAATGCGCTGGCGGCCGTCGCCGCGGCGCTTCTGTTCGGAGTGGCGCCGGATGCGATCCGGCTGGCCGCGGGCGGGTTCACAGGCGTCGAGCACCGTCTCGAGCAGGTGGCGGTAGTGGATGGCGTCCGCTTCGTAAACGACTCGCAGGGGACGCAGCCGGACGCGGTCATTGCGGCGCTGCGGGCGTTCCCGCGTCCCCTGATCCTCATCGCCGGCGGTCGAGACAAGGGCGTCGACCTGTCCGGCCTGGGTCCGGTTGCGGCCGAACGCGCCGACGCGGCCATTCTGCTCGGCGAATCGGGGCCGGCCTTGGCCGGGATGTTTCGGGCGCGGGGCCTGTCGCGCGTCGAGATGGCCGGGACGCTGGAGGAAGCCGTCGACCGTGCCGACGAGATTGCCCGCGGGCTTCTCGCCCGCGATCGGGTCGCCGGTCCAGCCACGGTCCTGCTCAGCCCGGCTGCGGCCAGCTTCGACATGTTCGTGGACTACGCCGCGAGAGGCCGGTCCTTCAAGGCCGCCGTCGCCGCCCTGGCCGAGCGGCGCCGCGGCGTGGAGTCCCACGCATGAGCGCCCGCGAGGACTGGTGGAACATCCCGGAGCAACCGCTCAGGCGGGGACCGGTGCGGCACCCGATCCCGGAGCGCCCGCCCCGCCGGCCCGTCGGTCGCGCCCTGGGCCCGAGCCGGCCCAGTGCCGTCAGCTCCCGTCAGACCAGTCTGCTTGCCAATCCGAGCGCCTACAAGCGAGACGCCCACGAGCCGGACTACATCATTCTCGTGACGGTGATGGCGCTGACCGCCATCGGGATCCTGATGGTCTACTCGGCCTCGGCCATTCCGCAATACGCGCTCCATCAGAACACTTTCCAACTGGTTGCGCCGCAGGTTCTGGCCGGCCTGCTCGGCTTCGCCGCCATGGTGGTCTTGATGAACCTGGACTATCGCTACTTGCGCGTGGCCAGCGTTCCCCTCGCCGGAGTCGCCCTGGCCCTGCTCCTGATCGTGCTCGTGCCGCTGCCCGGCCCTCTCGGGGACATGAGCGTCTCGGTCAACGGGTCGGCGCGCTGGCTGCATCTCGGCCCGTTCCTGCCGGACATCCACCCGGCCGAAGTCGCGAAGCTGGCCCTCGTGGTCTACCTGTCGCACTGGCTTGCCGCCAGGGGCCTGGGCATCCGGAGCTTCTGGCGCGGGACCGTCCCCTTCGCCATAATCATCATTCCCTTCCTGCTGCTCGTGGCGCGCGAGCCGGACCTGGGCACCGCCTGCGTCATCGTCCTGATCGCCTTCTCGCTGTATTTCGTGTCCGGCGCCAACTTCGTCCACCTCGGCCTCGGGATGGCGGCCGGCATCGGCGGCGGGGTCATGCTGATGTTCGCGGTCGGGAAGTATCCGATGGAGCGAATCCAGACCCTGATAGATCCGTGGAAGGATTCCCAGGGCGCCGGTTTCCAGACTGTCAGGGGCCTGGAGGCCCTCAGCGCGGGCGGCCTTTTCGGCACCGGCCTGGGAAACGACCGCATCTTCGTTCCCAGCAACGTCAACGACTTCATCTTCTCGGTCATCGCCCAGGAGCTCGGACTGGTCGGCGGGGCGCTGGTGATCGCTCTCTTCATCGCCTTCGCCTACGCTGGAATTCGGACGGCTCTTCGGGCCCCAGACACGTTCGGCGGGCTGATGGCCGCCGGCGTCACAGCCTGGATATGCTTCCAGGCATTGATAAACATCGGCGTCGTGGTTGCCGTCGTGCCGGTCACAGGCATCACCCTGCCGTTCGTCTCGGCGGGAGGCTCGTCGCTGACGGTGAGCCTCGCCGCGGTCGGCATCCTGCTCTCCATCTCGCGCGAGACTGTTGAACGAGGTTGGATTAGTGCGTCTGCTGATAGTGGGCGGGGGTACGGGGGGACATATATACCCGGCTCTCGCCGTCGCCCGGTCGCTGCAAGCTAGGCCCGACGCCCCTTCGATCGACTGGGTCGGAGGACACCGCGGCCTCGAGGCTCAAGTGGTCCCGGCGACCGGGATTCCATTCAGCCGCCTGCTGGTGCGCTCGCTCCGTTCGGTGGAGCTGGACTTTAACGTGGTTCTCGACCCGATCCGCCTGTCGTTGTCGGTGCCGCAGGCACTCGCGCTGCTGCTCCGGCATCGCCCCACGGCCATCTTCACCACGGGGGGCTACGTGGCCCTGCCGGTCCTGCTGGCGGCTTCGGCGGCGAGGGTTCCGGTCGTCATGTGGGACGGCAACGTCGTGCCCGGCCGGAGCGTCCGCGTGACCGCCCGGCTGGCCGGTTGCCTGGCCGTGGCATTCGAGAGCACATGCCGGGCCCTGGTTCGAGGCCGGAGGCCATGCTTTCTCACTGGCGCGCCGATTCGCGACCCCGGCGCGGTAAGCCGGCCGGACGCCCGCAAGGCCCTGGGCATCCCGGCCAGGGACAAGCTGATCCTGGTGTTCGGCGGGTCGCAGGCCGTGCGGCGCTTCAACTCCGCCGTCGCGGAGGCGCTGCCCCGGCTCGTGGCGAAGGCCCGCGTCATCCACGTCACGGGCGAGGCCGGGTTTGACGAGGCGGTCGCCGGTCGAGACGCCCTCCCGGCCGACATGATGGACCGGTATCGACCCGAGAGGTTCCTGGGTGAGGAGATGGCCCTGGCGCTCGCCGCCGCCGACCTGGTCGTCGGCAGGGCCGGGTCTTCGACGCTGGCGGAGGTGGCGGCCTTCGGCCTGCCGATGGTAGTGGTGCCGTACCCGCACGCCGCGGGCCATCAGCGCAGGAACGCCGAGCAGCTGGTCCTTGCCGGTGCCGCCCGCCTGGTCGAGGACGAGGAGTTCGATGCGGCGGCGCTTCTGGCCGCCGCCGGCCTCCTCGACGACCGGAAGGCTCACGCCGCGATGGCGGCGGCGGCCCGCTCGATGGCCCGGCCGGGCGCCGCGGATGCGGTGGCCGAACTGGTCCTGGCGGCTGCCGAAAGGCGCCCGTTCCCCGACGCCGACCGCATCGAGGCCATATCGCGGGGAGTGGCGCGGTGAATGGATCGTCGGCCGGCGCCGAGAGCGCAGCGGCGGAACCGACCGACTCCGGAGGCCGCGGCAATTCCGGCTCCGGAACGGATTCGGCAGCCCGCACGGCCGCCGACTCGTGGCTTGAATCGGCGATCGGGATCGCGCGGGCCGCGGGCATCCGCCTCGAGCGCGACGAGCCGCTGGCCGCCCATACCACCATGCGCGTCGGCGGCCCGGCCGATCTTCTGGCGACGGTCTCCAACGTGGCCTCGCTCGTGGCCCTGGTGCGAGGCGCCCGCGCTGCCGGTATCCCCGTCATCGTCCTGGGCCGCGGTAGCGACGTGATCGTCTCGGACGACGGCTTCCGCGGCCTGGCCGTCCTGTCCAGGGCCGAAGGCGCACGGATCGAGGGGGACCGGCTGATCGCGGAGGCGGGCCTGCCGCTGGCCCGGGCCGCGACCATGACCCAGGCCGCGGGCCTGTCGGGCCTCGAATTCGGCCTGGCCGTGCCGGGCACGGTGGGCGGAGCGGTCTGGGCCAATGCCGGCGCGCACGGGACGGACGTAGCGGCCGTCCTCGAGTCGGTCACGATCCTGCGAGCAGACGGCGTGGAGGCGAATGAACCCGCCCGCGACCTTGCCCTCGGCTATCGCGACAGCCGCTTCAAGCACACGGCGGGGGAGCTCATCCTGACGGCCACCTTCCGACTCGCCCCCGGCGAGCCGGGCGAGGTCCGGGCCAGGCTGGACGAGATCAGGCGGTGGCGCCGCGAGAACCAGCCGCTCGGCCGGGCCAGCGCCGGCAGCGTCTTCAGAAACCCGCCTGGAGATTCGGCCGGCCGTCTGATCGATGCCTGCGGCCTCCGCGGCACGCGAATGGGCGCCGCCGAGATCAGCGCCCGGCACGCCAACTTCATCGTGAATCTCGGGGCCGCGTCCGCTTCCGACATCAGGCGCCTGGCAGAGCGCGCCAGGGCTGAGGTGGCCGATCAGTTCGGCATCGAGCTCGAGTATGAGGTCCAGTTCGTCGGCGACTGGTCCGCCTGGCGGCCGTCGTGAAGACCGCATGAACGCCCGCCGTCTCCCGTCCCGTATCCCATCCCGGCGGCCGGCCTCCCATGTCCGTCGCCAGCCCGTGCGGCGCAATTCGCCGCCGCTGCGGTCTGTCCAGATACTCGCGGCCGGCCTCATGGCCGTCTGCCTGGTCGGGACGGTCGCGGTCAGCGTGGCTCCTTCCTTCGCCGCGCGGACGCTCGAGATCCACGGCGCGACATTCACCAGCGGGTCGATCATCAGATCGATTCTGGGCCTGAACGGGTCGCCCAACGTCTTCCGGCTCGAGACCGACGGAGCGGCCGCCGAGCTGGTTCGGCTGCCGGCGGTCAGGTCGGCCAGCATCCAGGTGCGGCTTCCGTCGACGGTCGTCGTCCAGATCGTCGAGCGCGAGCCGAAGCTCGTCTGGGTCGTCGGCGGGACCCGCTATGTGGTCGACCAGGACGGGCTGATCTTCGGACTGGTCGACTCGGCGGGCAATCCCATCCCATCCGATGCCGGCCCGCTGGCCACGCCGGCCCCCGGCACACCGGGCCCCGCGGCCTCGGGATCGGGCTCGCCGGTGGCCCCGACCGCGACTCCAACACCGCAGCCGACCCCCACCCCGACTTCCGAGCCGACGCCCACGCCGAGCCCGGGGAAGGCGACCACCAAGCCTGGAACCAAGAGCAGCGGTCCCAGCCCGTCGCCGACGGCCACGTACGATCCGTCGCTCATCCCGTCTCTCGCGCCTGCCCCGACGCCCGCCCCGGGATCCAGTTCAGGCCCGGGCGCGCTCGGCCTGCCCGTAGTGTTCGATCGTCGCGCGTCCGACGCGGGGCTGGACCTCGGCAGCTACGTCGACCCGATCAATCTCGATGCCGGCTACCGGCTGGCCGGGTTGACGCCGGCCGACGTCGGCAGTACGACCGGGGCCCTTGCCGTCGTGGTCGACGACGCACGCGGCTTCACCGTCAGCTCCGTCCCGCCTGGCTGGGTGGCCGAGTTCGGGTTCTACGCGCCGACGGTCCGCAAAGTCACCGTCATCCCCGAGCAGGTGAGGGACCTGCGCTCGATGTTCGTCAACTACGGCGAGTCCCACGTCGCCTGGGTTCGCCTCGTCGCCGACGTCTCGGAAGGCCGTGTGAACACCTATCTCTCCCGCTGAAAGGTGGGTCGCAGGCCCGGGTTGCCCGCTTTCCCTCGGGTCGGTTAGCCTTCACAGGAGAAGCGGGTTCCAAACGGCGGCGCCGGCCGGTCCAAACAGACACCGCCTCGCGATCGAGGCCAGCACCGAGGACGGGAGCGAGTGGAACGCGAAGCAGTGCTCGTCGGAATCGATGTAGGCACCAGCAAGGTCTGCACGCTCATCGGCGAGGTCTCCTCCGACGGAAGCCTGACGATCGTCGGTAAGGGCGTCGTGCCGGCGAGCGGTCTCAAGAAGGCCGTCGTGGTCAACATCGACCAGACGGTCCGGTCCATCTCCGGGGCGGTGGATCATGCCGAGCGCATCTCCGGCTATCAGATCGACCGGGCCTTCGTCAGCGTGGGCGGCCAGCAGGTCGAGAGCCAGAACTCGCGGGGCACCGTCCTGGTCAGCGGCCACCACCGCGAGGTCACGCCCGAGGACGTCGACCGGGCCATGGAGGTTGCCCGGGCCGGCACCGTCCCATCCGGACGCGAGGTTCTCCACGTGCTGCCGCGCGGCTTCATCATCGACGGGCTCGAGGGCGTCAAGGACCCGCTCGGGATGAGCGCCGTGCGCCTCGAGATCGAGACGCACATGGTCACCGCCGCCTCGACCGCGGTCCGAAACCTGGCCAAGTGCGTCCAGGCGGCGAACGTCAAGATCGACGAGCTGGTCGCCGCGTCGCTGGCTTCGGCCGAATCGGTCCTGTCGGACACGGAGAGGGATCTGGGCGTGGCCGTTGCCGACATCGGCGCGGGGACGATCGATCTGGCCATGTTCCTGGACGGCTCGCCGTTCAAGACCTCGGTCCTGCCGGTGGGCGGCAACAACGTCACCAACGACATCGCCATCGGCCTCAAGACGAGCCTGCAAGTGGCCGAGGAGCTGAAGCTCCAGCACGGCAGCTGCGATCTATCGACGGTGGCCGAAGACGACGACATCGGCATTTCCGTGCTGGGCGAGGCGGCCGGACGAACCGTCAGCCGGATGGAGCTGTGCGGGATCATCGAGGCCCGAATGCGCGAGACCTTCGAGATGCTCGGGGAGGAGATAAGGGCATCGGGGGAGGGAATGCTTCCGGCGGGGGTCGTCCTGACCGGCGGCGCGGCCCAGCTGGCGGGCGCCGCGGCGCTCGGCCGCGAGGTCCTCAACATGCCCGTCCGTGTGGCCGGCCCGGCCGGTGTCGGCGGCCTGACAGACAACATCATGAACCCGGCATATAGCACGGCCATCGGCCTGCTCTACTGGGGAGCGAGGGGCCTCGAGTCGGCCGACCGGGGTCCCTATCCGACGGCCCCCGCGGGCGGGCTTCTGTCGCGCGTCCGAGATGGCATCCGCAGCCTCTTCCCCTAGAGCCGGCGGGGCCGCCGGGCGCGGCCTGCTCGGATCAGGGCGATGAAGACGACCGAGCTGTCCATCCAGACCGCCGGCCATCGCGGCCTGTTCGACCTGACCGAGGCCTGCCGTCGATTCGTTGCCGGGGAAGGCGACGGGCTCCTGTCCATCTTCGTGCCGCACGCCACGGCCGGCGTGGTGATCATGGAGCTGGGCGCCGGGTCGGACGTGGACATGATGGCGGCGCTGGACAGGCTGCTTCCCCGCGACGGGCGCTGGGTTCACCGCCACGGTTCGGCCGGGCATGGGGCCGACCACCTGGTCTCGATGGTTGCGTCCCCGGCGATCACCGTCCCCGTCGTCGAGGGTCGTCTGACGCTCGGGACGTGGCAGTCGATAGCGCTCCTGGACCCGAATCAGGACAACTCCCGTCGAACCGTCAGGCTGGCTTTTCTGTCCGGCTGAATCGCGTCCTCCACACCTCCCACCGGATTGCCCGTCGATTCGGGCGCTCCCGCTCGAAACTGCGAACGCACGTTCGACGGCCCTTCGTGGGCATGCCGTTTCAGTGTGCGGTTATGGACCCAGAAACCTGCAGTTAGGCGTATACTCCGTGGCATCCGAGCCAGCCCCGTCACGCGCAGGTGCTCTACAGTCCCGGGGGGGCCGGACCGAAACGACAACGTCTGCCGGAGATCCACCGGAGGATCACGAATGCCGCTACGGTCCGATTCCGAGAACTTCGCGCTTATCCGAGTCATCGGCGTTGGAGGCGGCGGTAGCAACGCCGTCAACCGGATGATCCGGGCAGAGATGATGGGGGTCGAGTTCATCGCCTGCAACACGGACGCGCAGGCCCTCCTTCAGTCGGACGCGCCCCACAAGATCCGCATCGGCGACAAGATCACGCGCGGTCTCGGTGCGGGCGGCGACGCCACGATCGGCCAGAGAGCGGCCGAAGAGGATTCGGAGAAGATCGCCGACGCCTTGCGCGATTCGGACATGGTCTTCATCACCGCCGGCCTCGGCGGCGGCACGGGTTCGGGCGCCGCGCCCATCGTCGCCGAAATCGCCAAGGATCTCGGTGCGCTCACGATCGGTGTCGTCACCAAGCCGTTCTCGTTCGAGGGCTCCCGCCGGAAGCTCGTTGCCGAGCGTGCCTCCGAAGAGCTCAGGGCCAAGGTGGACACCCTGATCACCATCCCCAACGACCGGCTCCGAGACGTCGTCCAGAAGAACACGTCGATGGTCGAGGCCTTCCGCTACGTTGACGACGTGCTGCGCCAGGGCGTGCAGGGGATCAGCGACATCATCACCGTGCCCGGTCTGATCAACCTGGACTTCGCCGACGTCAGGACGGTCATGCGCGATGCCGGCTCGGCCTTGATGGGCATCGGGCGGGCCAGTGGCGACAGTCGCGCCATCGACGCCACGCGCCAGGCCATCGCCAGCCCGCTGCTGGAGATCAACATCAACGGCGCTCAGGGCATCCTCTTCAATATCACCGGCTCGTCGAACCTCAGCCTGTTCGAGGTGACGGAGGCAGCCGAGGAGATCCGGTCGGTGGCCGATCCGGAAGCCAACATCATCTTCGGCACCAGCTTCGACGAGCGCCTCGCGGACGAGGTCATGATCACGGTCATCGCCACCGGGTTCGATCCGAGCCGCAGGCGGGAGCCACAGCGCACCGAGTCCAGGACCCCGGTGCCGGTCGTAGTCGCCGGCACTCGCGACGTGCGCGATTTTCAGCGGGAACTCGACGACGAAGTTCTGCGGACGGACTCGCCGAGCACGCGGAATCGGGGCCCGGTGACCTACGGCTACAACGGCCAGATCGAACGCCAGGCGGCCCCGGACCCGGTCCGGCCGACGCCGCCTCGACGGCCGATACCGGATCGGCCTTCTCCCCGGTCGCTCTACGACGACACGGACCTGGAGATCCCGAGTTTCCTGCGGCGGCCGGCTCAGGAGGAGAAGGGCTAACCGTTCGCCGGTTGGCTCGCCGATGGATTCGGACACGACAGAGGATTTTCGGGCCGCCCGTGCCGTGGTTCTGGAGACTGTCGCCGCTGCCTGTGCGCGGGCAGGTCGCGATCCGAGCGACGTCCAGCTGGTGGCGGTATCCAAGACAGTCGCGGCTCCTCGGCTCGCCGCCGCCGTGGCAGCGGGATTGACGCTGCTCGGCGAGAACCGGGTCCAGGAGGCCGAGTCGAAAGTGCCGCTACTGCCGTCGGCCCACTGGCACCTCATCGGCCCACTCCAATCGAACAAGGCCCGCCGAGCCATGGAGCTGTTCGATGTCGTCGAGTCGGTGGACACGCTCGAGCTGGGACGCAGGCTGGATCGCATCGCCGCCGAACAGGGCCGGGCTCCGCTGGAGGTCTACCTTCAAGTTAACGTCGACCGGGACGAAGCCAAGGCCGGCTTCCTGCCGGCGGACCTGGAGGCGGAGTTGCCGGCGCTGGCCGGCCTGCCGCACCTGCGGCTACTCGGGCTGATGACGGTCGGTCGCCTGGCGCAGCATCCCGAAGATGCCCGCCCTACCTTCATCCGCCTGCGCCAGCTTTCGGAGCGGCTGCGGAGCCGCTTCGAAGGACTCGGGAGGGGGCTTTCAATGGGCATGTCGAACGACTACACCGTCGCGGTCGAGGAGGGCGCGACGGTCATCCGTGTCGGTCAGGCACTTTTCGGCGCCCGGACCGCCGGTCGGGTGGGACCCGGGTAGACCGTTCCGTGACCGAGCGGGTGGGTCATGGGGCGCTCCGATCGAACTTCCCGAATTGCGGCTTGCCGTTCGGACGCCATAATCAGGCGACATGGATTGGGATCGCCGGATGGATCGCCTTCACACCTCCGCCCGATTTGCTGTGCGGCTGATGCCCCGCGGTGGGGCCGACCGAGTCGACGGTGTCTCCGACGAGGGAGTGCTGCAGGCCCGGGTCTCGGCTCCCGCAGTCGGCGGCGCCGCCAACGCCGCCCTGGTCCGGCTTCTTGCCGACGAGCTGGACGTCTCCCGTACGTCGGTCCGGCTGGTCGCGGGCGCCACGGGTCGCCACAAGTTGATCATGGTGGAGGGTATTTCGCCGCAGATCGTCGCCGACCAGTGGCCGGGCATCAAGGTCTAGCTGTAGCGCGCGGCCCTGCCGGCGCGGATCTCCGCCGGGCCGCAAGACCGTTTGAGTCACGTGCGGGATCTTCGAGCCCGACCTAGTGCTGTTTTCAGGATAGCCTTCCGGCGGCCAGTCCAGCCGCAGTCGAACTCGATGTCCCTCTCGAAACAATCTACGCCTGCCTGTAGGAACGAGCGCCGCTTGGAACCCCGGGCCGGCATAGACAAAGCGGCCCGGGGGGAGACCCGGGCCGCTTTGTCATCGGAACCCGCCCCGTCATCGGCGGCATCCGAGTCTCAATTTCGATTGGGCGACATGGACCAGGTGCGACCAGCCTTACGAGGATCCACTTGCTGGCCCATTCCTCGACAGTGTTGGCAATCCGGCGCGGTCGGTCATTACGACTCGTCATGACCGGGCGCGGTCAGGAGGAGCGATCGCACAGGTTTGGCGAGGTTGATTGATCGACCCCCGACGGCGGCATCCCACAAAGGATCCGCGCCCGGCCGTCTTCCCATTGCCCATGAACCACCCGGCGCTGGCTGGTATGCTGCGCAGGCTTCGGCGTGAACGGGTCCGACCCCCGTGGGGTCAAGGATGGCCGCCAACGGCTACGGTGTATCTCTTAGCTATCTCAGTCCTGAGTGCCAGCCAGGCAAGAGATAGGGCCAAGGCACAGGATTTACGCCAGACACAAAGCGCGGGCGATTAGCTCAGCTGGTTAGAGCGCACGGTTCACATCCGTGAGGTCACTGGTTCGAGTCCAGTATCGCCCACCACTCTCCCGATGACTCGAACCTGGATCGTGTTCGAGCGAACGGCAACGACGACGGGTGCGAATTGGCAGGCAGGGGATCCAACCTCGGGGCGAAGTGGGTTGCGTTCGTACGCCATGCCATGGGCCTGCCGTCGATGCGAGCCAGCCTGGGGGCTATGGCTCTGGGCGTCGTCATCTGGCTCGGCGCTCTGATCGTGACCCCCGGCGGCGCGGCCTGGGTCGCGATCCTCGAGTTGTTCGCGGCTCTTGGCATCGCCTACGAAGTCCCGGCCCTGGTCAACAGGCGGCACTGGCCGGTCCAGCCGATCTTCCTGTGGTCGCGGGCCGAGAGCGCGCGCTTGTATCCGGAGGGAACCGGCCCAAACGAAGACCGAATTGCGTCGGTCGACGCCCTTGTGTCCGGCGGATCGGGCGATCCGGGTTCGTGGGCGAAGGTCCGAGCCCTCGCGGCCGACCTCCAACCGCCCGCCCGGCGCGAGCAGATTCTGGCCATGGCGGACCTTTTCGAGACGGGCGAGTTTCACGCCGCGGCCTTCGATGCGGCCCTGGCCGAATTGGCGGACGATGGTCGGCGCCGATACTGGCGGGTGAGGCTGGCGATGACCCGGGCGTTCGCCGCCTATGACGTGGAGCAAGACTGTCTGCCGCTGCTTCTCGATGCGGCCACCGAAAACGGCCCCTTCGAGCTGACAAGGGGCAGCCGGTCGCGACTCGTCATGGCCAGGTATCTCGTGGGCGCGCTCTTCCTAGGCGTCGGTATCGTTCTTGCGGCGGTGATCGCGATCGCCGGCAGCGTCTGAACGGCCCGGGCGCGGCCGCCGAGCGGCCATAGAATGGACCGGATGCGACCCTGCCGAACCCTATGACCGAGTCGACACACCGGAGTCCGCCTGAGCCCGCGGACCTGCCAGGCCTGGCCGCGGTCGAGGCCATCCACGTCCGCGTCCCGTTCCGGCGTCCGCTGCTGGACGCCACAGGCGAGTTCACGCATCGTCGTTCGTGGCTGCTGCGAGTGGCGGACGTGGACGGGAACGAAGGCCTCGGCGAGGCCACGCTTAGTCCGTCCGCGTCCGATGTCACGATCGGCTCCCTGGCGGCACTTCTCCGCGACCTCGTTCCGGCGCTGGCCGCCGGAAGGCAGCCAGTGTGGTCCGAACTGGCGGCCGAGGGCGAGCCGGGTCGCGCGGCCATGGCAGGCGTTGACGGGGCGCTCGAGGCCCTGCTCGCGGCGCGGCTGTTCCGTCGGCTCGAGACGACCGGTGCCAGCGGCCCGGACCAAACACGACCGGCTGACCCGCTCGCCGGCGGCCTGGCCACGATTCCAGTCAGCGCGCTGATCTCCTTCGCCGGCCCGGGCGCCGGTGCCGATGCCGCAGCCCAGGCCGTAGAGCTCGGGTTCACAACACTCAAGCTGCGGGTCGGGTTCGAACGCACGACCGACCAGCTCGTCGACCGGCTGCGGGCGATCCGGGCCGCGATCGGGCCTGAGACGCGCCTGCGGATCGACGCCGGCGGGGCATGGGATCTGGATATCGCCGCTGAACGGATCTCGGCCATCGAGCCTTTCCGGATCGAATACGTTGAGCAACCGCTGCCGGCGTGGGACGTCATCGGCCACGCCGCGCTCCGGGAGCGCGTCGGAGTCCCAATCGCGCTCGACGAAACGATCGACTCCGAGGGATCGGCGCGGGCGGCCCTGGCCGAAGGAGCTGCCGATGTCGTGGTCGTCAAACCGGCCCGAGTCGGCGGTACGGCCGCAACTCTGCGGATCGTCGCGGCGGCTTCGTCTGCCGGTGCCATTGTCGTGCTGGGCACGCATTTCGAAACCGGCGTCGGCATCGCCGCGGCGCTTCGAACCGCGGCGGCCATTGGCGCGGCCGGGCCGCCGATGGGCCGGGCCACGAGCGGACGCGTGGCCGGCCGTGGCGCAGGCGGGCCGCGTGGGTTCGGTTCCGAACGGGACGGCTTCGAAATCGCTCACGGCCTGGCCACGGCCGGCATTCTCGTCCACGACCTCTTGGCCGCGCCGCTGCCGATCGTGAAAGGCCGGATGGCCGTCCCGGGCGCCCTGGCCCTGGACCGGCCCGAGGTCGACCGCCGCACGGTCGAGCGCTTCGAGGCTCACGCGTGATCCGGGCCGGCGTGGCTCCGCTCCGTCGGGCCCGCGCGGGCGACGGCGTCGAGGGCAGCCGGGCCGGATCCGACCGGCGGACATGACCGAGGGGCCTGATTCGGCGCATTATTCCGCTATGAGATCGCCCGAGCCTTCGCCAGTTGCCACCTCACAGAGTGAGCCGCTTCCCAGGGACTTCGACTGCGTCGTCGTCGGTGGTGGCGCGGCCGGACTCTCGGCCGCAATCAACATGGGCCGGATGCGCCGCAGCGTCCTGCTCGTCGACGAGCGTGACCGCTTCCTGTGGCACCACGTCGCGTACAACGTCCTGGGATTCCCGGACGGGATTCCCGCGACCGAGATTCGACGCCTCGGCTGGCGCCACGCCGCGCGCTACGGCACGCGCCTGCTGATCGGCCACGTCGCGACCGCGGCGCGTGACGGCGATTTGTTCCGGCTGAGCATCGAACGGTTGCCCGAGGGCGGCATATTCGCCCGCATCCCGGGCCTGAACGTGCCCCGCGACGCGGAGATGGCCCGGCTCTTCACCGAAGTCCCGGCCGGCGGCCCGCTGGAGGTGATCGCTCGGACGGTCATTCTCGCCACGGGCGTCACCGGCCATTACCCCGAGTTCCCGGGCCGGAACGAGTGCGTCGGCCGCAGTCTCTTCTGGTGCCTGCATTGCGAGGGCTACGAGTCGATCGACCGAAACGTCGGCGTGGTCGGCCACGACGAGGCGGCAGTCCAGACGGCCCTGGATCTTCTCGTCTTCACCGACCGGGTGACGCTGGTCGCCGGACGGACGGAAGGTTTCGACGTCGCGGCCTCGCGATTGGAGGATCTGGCGGCTCGCGGCATCCCGGCCCATGCGTCGGGCGTAGCCCAATACGAGAACAGCGATGGCCAGATGATGGCCCTCGTGCTCGACGATCGGACCCGGACGCGCATCCCCGTGGAGCAGATCTACACGATTCGCCCGACCGTGCCCACCGGCGACCTCGCCCGGCAGCTGGGGCTGGAGATGACCGCCGCCGGCCAGATCGTGGTCACCCCCGAGCAGCATACGAGCGGGTCCGGGGTCTACGCGGCCGGCGATGCGACCAGTCTCCACGACCATCAGTTGAGCGCGGCTTCTCACGAGGGTAATCAGGCCGCCTGCGGAGCGAACTACCACCTCTATGACGCCGTCCAGCGAGGCGCGGGCGAGGACAAGGGCTGCTGAGGCCGGAAGAAGCGGCGTGGTGAGGCCATGGGGCTGCTTCCGGCACCCCGGTTCCTCGCGGCCTGTCACAGTAACAGTCGCCGCCGATGCCTGACCTGTACCCTGGGGCGCCTGGCGACGGATCTGTCTCGGGCCCCGATCGAGGCCACCCTCGCCTCCGAGGTGGATTCTGAGGTCTCAGCGGAAGTCGAGGCCGCCCTGGCGGGGGAGCCGGTTCGGTTGGATTGAGCCGTGCCGGCGTGGGTCGTGCCGGCGTGGGCCGTGCCGGTTCCGGCATCCTCAACCGGCGAGAAGCGAGATCCAGCCGAGCCCGAGTGTGACGCTGAGGATGAACAAGGCGAACCTGACGAGCCAGACGATGGGGCCGCCCTCTCGTTCGGCGATCTGGCGCGGTGCGAAGATCAGCATGGCGTAGTAGACCGCGGCGGCCAGGATGAGCAAGCCCACCACCGTGGCGGCGCCCGAGGAGAAGCCCGCAATCGATCCACCGAACTGGGCCGCCAGATCCAGTGATCCGGTGACCTGGTGAACCACGTCCCAGAACAGGCCGCCGGCGCTCAGAAGATAGGGCGTCACCAGGGCCCGGCGGACGCCGGTTCGGAGGGTCGGCAGGTGCGATTGCAGCAGGCTGAAGGCCACGACCGCGACCAGCGTCGGGCCGAAGATGCTCTCGGGCGACAGGCCCAGCTCGGAAAAGGCGCTGCCGCCTACCAGGAGCAGGCCGCCGACGAGGGGCCCCACCGCCCCGGAGACGAGGATTCCCGGCCGAGCCGGAGGAGCCTCTGGCGCGTCTACCGCGACCAGCGGGCCCGGGAGCGCGGTTTGGCCGGAGCCGGCGGGTGCGGGCCCATCCGAGTTACGTGTCGCCAGGCAGGCGAGGGCACCGCAGAAGCCGGTCAGCTGCAGCAGGCCCTGGAGCGGGTGCCCTGTATCGAACGGCCCCGCCGTGCCTCCCCCGGCGAGGACCAGCAGCGGGGCCGCCAGGGCTATCCAGCCGGCGAGGAGCCAGTCCTCCGCCCTCGCCGCCAGACGCGGCAGCGAGGTCCAGCGGGCGGCCTTCAGCGCGCCCACTCGGGTGCCGGCTCGAAACGGAAGTCCCGGTGGGCGGTCAAGGGACCGGCGTCAGCGCCAGGGTCAAGCGAAGAGGGTTCGACCCGCTGCGCGTGATGCAGATCTTCAGAACGCCGTTCCCGTAGGCGAAGGCCTCGAGGGCTGTCTACTGTGGCACGACGCCGGACGACTGATGAACTGGCCACGGTGGACTGACCTCTGGAGGTCGTCCGGCCGGCCGGCCGGCTCATCTGGTCGGCTCAACCCACCGGTCCACTACCTGTGATCCTCTCCTTGCGGGCAGTTGTCAATCGGGCGGCAGACTCGGCGCGCTACCCGAGACTGGCGTCTCGCGGTACGCGGGCCTCGTCGGCTCATGGGTGGTGCGGACGCGGGTCCGGGCGCGGCGCAGCCGCTCGCGACTGGCGGGTTGGCGGGATGCGACCACCGTGCGTCCGGGTCATCTCTGCCATGCTGTGGCTGCAGCGACGGATCGGCGTCGCCGGAGGAGGAACGCCATGGCTCTCGAACTGAAGCCGCGCAAGAGGATCGGGCTGGTCGCCCACGACAACAAGAAGCCCGATCTGGTCGAGTGGGCTCGCTTCAACAGGGACATGCTCTCCAACCACGATCTCGTCGCCACGGGCACCACGGGCACGATGCTCGGCCGCGAGCTGGCCCTGCCGATTACCTCCCTGCAGTCCGGGCCCCTCGGAGGCGACCTGCAGATCGGGGCGATGATCGCCGACGGGACGATCGACTTCCTGGTGTTCTTCTGGGATCCGCTCGAGCCGCAGCCTCACGATACCGACGTCAAGTCGCTGCTGCGTATCGCCGTGGTGTGGAACATCCCGGTGGCGTGCGACCGCGCCTCGGCGGACTTCATGATCTCTTCGCCGCTGATGACTGGCTCGTACCGGCGAACGGTTCCGGACTACACGGCGCACAACGACCGCGAGCTTCCGGCCGGCGAATATGACGACAGCGACCGCGTCGCTGCCGATCCGGCGCCGGTCGCGTTTCGCGGAAAGGAGATCGACAGATGACGTCGTCCGAGAAGATCCGCTGGGGAGTCCTGGGCCCCGGCGGGATCGCCGCCAGGACGGTGCGTGACATCGGCCGCGCCTCCAACGCCACGGTCGTGGCTGTCGGCAGCAGGAATCGGGACCGGGCGGCGGAGTTCGCTTCGAGGTTCGGCATCGCCCGCGTCCACGGCTCTTACGAGGCGCTGCTGGCGGACCCGGAGGTCGACGCCGTCTACATCGCCGTCCCGAACTCGCTCCATCACCCCCTTACGATGGCCGCGCTCGCCGCCGGCAAGCACGTCCTGTCCGAGAAGCCCTACACGCGCCATCCCGAAGAGGTAGTCGCTGCGTTCGATGCCGCCGAGGCCGCCGGGCTGATCGTGATGGAGGCGTTCATGTGGCGCCACGCACCCCAGGTCGCCCGCTTCATGGAGTTGCTGCCCGAAGTGGGAGAGCTGCAGTCCATCAGGGCGACGTTCAGCTTCATGCTCACGCAGAAGGGCGACGTTCGGCTCGACGCCGCCCTGGACGGCGGGGCGCTGATGGACGTGGGCTGCTATTGCGTGAGCGGTTCGCGCCTGGCCGCGGGTGCTGAGCCCGCCCTGGTCTTCGGCCGCCAGACGCTGGCTGACTCTGGCGTGGACGAGGGTTTTTCGGGGATGTTGCAGTTCCCCTCGGGCCTCGTCGCCGAAATCGTTGCCGGTTTCACCTCCGAGCATCGGTCCCTGGAGGTTATCGGGACCAGGTCCACGCTCTTGATGCGGGATCCGTGGCTGGGCCAGTTCGGCGGGATAAGCCTGGGCGGCCGCGACGTCGACGTGGTTGCCGACGATACGTACCGCCTGGAGTTGGAGAACATGAGCGCCGCGATCCTCGGCACCGGACAGCCGCTTCTCGGTCGGGCCGACGCCCTCGGTCAGGCGCGCACCATAGACGCGCTGTATCGCTCCGCGGCCTCGAGCGCACCCGTCGCACTCGGGTAGCGGCGTCATGACCAGGGCGGCGGGCAACTTCACGGTCACCGGCGGCAGCGAGCAGATGACCCGCGAGGCCGAAGGCGAGGTCAGACTGACCCGCGTTACGGGCACGCAGCGCTTCGACGGCGACGTTGCCGGCGAAGGCTCGGTCGACTGGGTGTTCTGTTATCTGCCCGACCGATCTGCCCGGTTCGCCGGTTTCCAGCGGATCGAAGGCGCTGTTTTGGGTCGGTCCGGGAGCCTCGTCATGGAGTCGGTCGGCGACCACGACGGGCGGAGCTCCAGGGGCCGCTGGCGGGTCGTCCCCGGGTCGGGCACGGGCGAATTGGCGGGCATCGCGGGAGAGGGCGCCTTCGAAGCGCCCGGCGGAATGCAGGTTTCCTACGAGTTGGAGTACCGGCTCGACTGAGGCGGCCGAGTCATTCCCGGGAGGCCGCAGTCGGAGGCCCACGCGCCGGCGGCAAAGCGGGAGAATGCGCGGCATGGATCGACAACTTCTCTCTGGGGACGAAGCCGTTGCGCTTGCGGCCCTGAATGCCGGCGTAGCCCTGGGGACGGGCTATCCCGGGACGCCATCCACCGAAATCCTCGAGACGTTCGACGCCCTCGGCGGGCGGGCCCAGTGGGCGCCGAACGAGAAGGTCGCTCTGGAAGTTGGCCTGGGTGCTGCATTCGGCGGAGCCCGTGCCCTCGTGACGATGAAGCACGTCGGCCTGAACGTAGCCGCCGACCCGCTCTTCACCGCGGCCTACACCGGCGTGGCAGGCGCGCTGATCATCGTGACCGCGGACGATCCGGGCATGGCCTCGTCCCAGAACGAGCAGGACAACCGCCGCTACGCGGTCTCCGCGGGACTGCCGATGGTGGAGCCGTCCGACTCTCAGGAGGCCTACGACTTCTTCCAGGCCGCCGTCGAGATCTCCGAGAGGTGGCGCGTCCCGGTGCTCTTCCGGATGACAACCCGGGTCTGCCACTCCAAGTCGATCGTGGTACCCGGCGCCGCCACTGAGCCGCCTTCCCCGCCCCATTTCGAGCACGACATCGGCGGCCGGGTCATGATCCCGGCCAACGCCAGGCCGGCCCACCGCCGGCTCCGGGCGAAACTCGCCGAGATCGCGGCCTGGGGCGAGACATGCCCGCTGAATCGCTCCCAGCCGGGCGATGACGGCCTCGGCGTGATCGCCGGCGGCGTTGCGTACCTCCACACAGTGGAGGCGGCACCGGGAGCGTCGATTCTCAAGATCGGACTCGTGAACCCGCTGCCCATCGAGCGGGCTCGCGCCTTTGCCGAGAGTGTGGCCCGGGCGGTCGTCGTCGAGGAAGGCGATCCCGTCGTCGCCGATTCACTCCGCGCGGCTGGGATCGCGGTCGAGTCCAAGCCGGACATGTACCGCTTCGGCGAGCTGGACGTGGCGCGCGTCAGGCGCATCCTGGCCGCCGACACGAGCCCGGAGCCGGCTCCCGCCCGCGGCAAGCCGCCCGAGCTCTGCCCGGCCTGCCCCTATCACACCGTCTATGCCGCTCTCAAGAAGCACGACTGCATCGTCGCCGGCGACATCGGCTGTTACAGCCTTGGCGTGCTGCCGCCGTACCAGGCCATGGACACGTGCGTGGCGATGGGCGCCTCGATCGGTGTCGGCCTGGGGCTGCGCCACGTCCTGCCGGCCAACGAGGCCCGCCGCGTGGTCTCCATCATCGGCGACTCCACGTTCGTCCACTCCGGGATCAGCGGCCTGGTCGAGATGGCCTACAACCCGCCGGCGAGCGGCCACGTGGTCATCGTGCTGGACAACGGCACCACCGCGATGACAGGCCAGCAGGAACACCCCGGCACGGGCCGCAGGCTGGACCACGGTCCCACCAACCAGCTCTCCATCGAGGCCGTGGCGACCGCGGTCGGCATCCCGAGCGTGACCGTGATCGACGCTTTTGCGGAACCCGAAGCGTTCGAGAGCCTCCTGCTCGAGCGACTCGCGGCGCCCGAGCTGTCGGTGATCGTGGCCCGCAGGCCGTGCATCCTGGCGGCGGCCGACATTCGCAAATGGGAGCAGGAGGCGGCCGGTTTGCGGGCCAGGGCGGCGGAGCAGGCCGCCTTCGATCTCCCGATGGGGGACCAATGAGCCAGAACGAGAACGCGGCCGGGCCCGGGGGCGGCGGCTCTTCGGCCGTCACCAACGTCGTCCTGGCCGGTCTGGGCGGCCAGGGCGTGATAAAGGCCTCCGATATCCTCGCCGACGCGGCCCTTCGAGCGGGTCTCGACGTGAAGAAGTCCGAGATCCACGGCATGAGCCAGCGGGGCGGATCCGTAACCTCGGACGTTCGGTTTGGCCGTACGGTCGACGACCGGGTCCGCTCGCCGATGGTCCCCCGCGGCGAGGCCGACTACCTGGTCGTGCTCGCCGCTTCCGAAGTGGACGCGGCGCGGGCGATGCTTCGAACGGGTGGCGTTCTGATCGCGCCGGATTTGATTCCGGAGGCCGACCTGCCGAACAAGCGCAGCCTCAACGTGGCTTTGCTCGGCGCTCTCAGCACGTACCTCGAGTTGCCGGCCGAGGCGATCCTGGAGGCCGTGAGGGCGGCGCTGCCGGAGCGGCTCCATGGGGTCAACGAGCGAGCCTTCGCATCGGGACGGGCCGCCGCGGCGCAGCTGAGTCGCCGCCGGGGCTGACCAGTCCCCCGGGCGAACCGGTACTTTCTGGCTCCCCGCGCGACGCGGAGCCGCTGCTACGCTGGGCCCGCGGCGATGTAGGGCCCCATGCTCGATGCGTCCAGCCGGCCCAATGGGCACGGCATGTCGATCCCAGGGCAGGATCGCCGGGGTTCATCGCGCGAGAGGAGTCAACGTGCAGTCCGTCGGTCAGCGTCGATTGAGCGGGGCGTCCCTGGCAGTGGCCGCCTGCCTGGTCCTGGCAGCTTGCTCGGGCTCGACCAAGTCGCCCACTCCCGTTCCGACCCAGGGCCCCATCGTCACGCCGGCCGTCATCGCGCCGGTCGAGACTCCGACACCGGAACCGACGGAACTCGCGACCCCAACTCCCACTCCGACTCCCACCGCGGCCCCAACCGAGACGGCCGCGCCGACCCCCGATCCGACGGCAGCGCCGAGCCCCAGCGCGGCTCCGGATGCGGCCTCGCGCGCCCAGGCGTGCAGCGGCACGGCTCAGTTCAAGAACCTGTTCGCGGAGGCTGCCTCCCGGTTGCCGTTCGCCGTCTATTGCGCCGTCGTGCCCTCCGACTACTGGATCCAGTCCGGCAGCTGGGAGAGCCCCGACGGCGGTTTCGTCGAGACGGACTACAGGAACGGCAGGGATTTCCTGCTCGTTCTCGAGCAGGGCAATCTCTGTCCGACCGGCGATTGCGAGATCGGGCTCAAGGACCAGGGGCGAATCTGGCTCGGAGACATGGGCGCGGACCTCTTCGCGCTGTCGATGACGCCGAACATCGTGGTCGCACCGTCACCGACGCTGTATCTGGCTCTCGCACGGCCCAGCCGCGGCCACGACTACGCTCTGATCGGCATGGGCATGAGCAAGGGAACGTTCATCAAGCTGGCCGCGGCGGTCGTCAAGGTGCCACGGACCTAGCGGCGCCGACATGAGAGGCCCTTGGACCCGACCCTGGGGATCGTCGCGTCTGTCCGGCCGGCGCCGCGTTCGGGCGCCCGCGGTGGCCGTCCTGACGTTGATCGCGGCCCTGGGTTGCTGGAGTTGTGACCAGCCGCAGGCCACGAGCCAGTCGATCGCGCCCGTCGCTCCAGGCGCAACCGACGTCGCCGGAAGCGTCTCAGGCGGCGACGTCCTGCCGGGCGAGGCCCCGTCGCCTGACACCGGACCGGACCTCGGCGAGGCCTGGACGACTGAGCCCGACCCGGAGGCGTTCATAACTCTGGCGGACGGCACGATGGTCGCCCCGGACCAGTACCTCGTCATGCTCGATCGGTCCGCGACGCGCGAGAAAGCGGATGCCGTGGCCGCGTCGATCGGAGGCGAGATCGGGGGCCACATCGAATACCTGGGCCTCTGGAAAGTGCTGGTATGGCCCAACTACCACGCCGCCATCATCTCCGATCGGCTGGAGACGTTGAGCCGGCGGGCCGACGTCCTGGCGGCTTCGACCGTCGGCCTGGTGGAGCTGCAAGCCGGTCCCGACTGCGCCCCCGGCCTGGCGGATCAGGTCTACGCCGGCGACAACTGGCGCCCTATGACTTGATCGGGGTCAAGGCGGCGTGGCAGGCCCTGTACGCGTCCGGATTGCCCGTCCAGCCGGTTCACGTGGGTTTCCTCGACTCGGAACTGACTCGCGATCCAAGCGGCAGGGTCCCTTGGGAGTTCGACGACGTCACCTTCATCGGCGATCCCGCAACGCAGCCGGTGCCCGAAGCCATCTCGACCGGCTACCGACATGCCGACGGAACGCTCGGGATACTTGCCGGCGACGGCCAGAATGGCGGCATCGCGGGCATCGACAGCCCGCTTGGCAGCCGGCTCATGGTCAGCCACTCTGTCCTGAACGGCCCCGCCGGCCCGGGGCAGTCGTCGAAATGGACGGCCACCAACGGCCTGACATACACGGACGACGCGCTCCTCAAGACGCTCGACCAGATCGAGTCGGGCGCCACCGTCATCAGCGGCAGCTGGGGCGGCAGTTCGGTCACGGCCTCAAATGCCGGCGCCGCGGCGATGTGGAAGGCCTTCTTCGCCCAGATGGCCGACGAGCACCCACAGGTTCTCTTCGTCTACGCCGCAGGCAACTACAACACCGCGCTGGACGGGAGCAACTATTTTCCGGGCGGCATCCCCGCCCCGAACGTGATCACGGTCGGCAACATCGACAACGACGGCGGGCGACACTCGGGGGCTGCCGCCGGCAGCGACGGCGTCCTGCCGGGCTCGGGCGGGGAGATAACCCTGGGCGCTCCCGGTGACCGGGCCGTCTGGGGTACCGGGCTGGATGGGCAGGTCGTTCACAGTAACGGTGGCACCAGTTCGGCGACCCCCATGGTCTCGGCGACCGCGGCTCTGATCAGATCGGTGGACCCATCGCTCTCGGCCGCCGACATCAAGGCGATCATCGCTGAGACCGCGGCCCAGGGCGACTCCGAGGTCGGCGGCAGGACGTTGCGCGTAGACCTGGCCGTGCGCAAGGCCATCGAGGGAGTCCGGGCAAGGTTCACTCCGCCCCTGGGCGAGCTCACCGACGCGCAGATCGAGGCCGCGACGGCGTTCTGCCAGATCGACGTATCGAGCCAGGTCCAGGAAAGCCTGACGGTGCCGGCGCCAGGTGATCGCTGGAGCGTCACGGCAGGCATCGCCCAATCCGTGAGACCCGGGCGAATGGTGGAGTTGTCCCTCGTGGCGGCGGGGCTGAGACCCACCAACGGGACCCAGGCGGTCATCGCAGGGGGGACCTCGGCCGGCTGGACGCTGCTCGTCTCGGCCAGGGGCACCTGGATCATCGTCACTCGGCACGACAACGGCTACTGGCGCAGGCTGCGGCTCCTCAACTCGGCCGTGACCCCGACGCCCGAACCTACGGCGGCGGCGACCAACGTGCCGACACCCGCGCCCGCTCCGACGACCGGTGGCGACACCTACGACTGCTCCAACCCGCCTCAGCCCGGCACCATCGACTATGTGAAGTGGTCGCTGCACTGCAAGTCCATAGGAAGCTGATGGTTCCGGGGCCTGAAACCGACTCTTGATGCGGATTCGGCCCGATGCCGGTCGGCGCGTCGGGGCACAATCGGAGAGACGCGGACCCGCGCCCGCACCAGGCACCCGGATTGGCCGGACCGCCCAGGCGCGGCTGGACCCGGATTGGGAGGAGGGCCCATGAGCACCTGGAACGATCCGCCGGGCGGCTTCCACCCGATAAGCGCGCCCGACTACCTGCCGCCCGAGCAGCTGGCGGTGATCCAGCTCCAGCGGCTGCAGTCGGTGGTCGAGCGTGCCTTCGATCTGGTGCCGCTGTTTCGCTCGCGGATGGAGGAGCGCGGCCTGTCGCCGGCTTCGATCTCGACGCTGGCGGACATCGGCGGCCTGCCCTTCACCGTCAAGTCGGATCTGCGCGACACGTATCCCTTCGGGCTCTTCGCCAGCCCGATGGAGGAGATCGTCAGGCTGCACGCCTCGTCGGGCACGACGGGCAAGCCGATCGTCGTCGCGTATACGCAGGCCGATCTAGACGTCTGGACCGAAGTCATGGTCCGCAGCTTCGCCGCCTGCGGGATCCATCGCGGCGACGTGATCCAGAACGCCTACGGCTACGGGCTCTTCACCGGCGGTCTGGGCGCCCATTACGGCGGCGAGGCGCTGGGTGCGACCGTCATCCCGATCAGCGGCGGCAACACCGAGCGCCAGCTCATGGTCATGGCGGACTTCGGCGTGACCGCGATCTGCTGCACGCCGAGCTACTTCCTGCACTTGCTCGAGTCGGCCCGAGATACGAGGACCGACTTCACGAAGCTGCGAGTGGGAGTGTTCGGGGCCGAGCCGTGGAGCGACTCGATGCGCGAGCGGATCCAGGACGAAAGCGGGATCCGCGCCCACGACATCTACGGCCTGTCGGAGATCATCGGCCCAGGCGTCGGCGTGGAGTGCGTCGAGCGCCGCGGCCTGCACATCTTCGAGGACCACTTCTACCCGGAGATCATCGATCCGGAGACGGGTGAAGTCCTGCCGGCGGGCGCGGAGGGCGAACTGGTCCTGACCACGCTCTCGAAGCAGGCGATGCCGCTGATCAGATATCGAACGCGCGATATCACTGCCCTCGTATCGGAGCGGTGCGCCTGCGGTCGTACCCTACGCCGCATCCGCCGCATCGGCCGGCGCTCGGACGACATGTTCATCATCCGAGGCGTGAACGTGTTCCCGTCGCAGGTGGAGACGGCCCTCCTGCGAGTCGAAGGGACGCTGCCCCACTACCAGATCATCCTGACGCGCGACAAAGGCCTCGACCAGATGGAAGTCAGGGTCGAAGTCACGCCCGAGGTGTTCTCCGACGAGATACGCAAGCTGGAGGCGTTGCAGCACCAGCTGGAGGCTTCGATCGAGAACATCCTCGGGCTTCGCGTGAAAGTGACCCTGGTCCAGCCGCGATCGCTCGCCCGGAGCGAGGGCAAGGCCAGGCGGGTCAGCGACATGCGCAATGTCTGAGACGTTGAATATAGAGTGGCGGGCCGCCGATTCGGCCCATGGAGGCTCTCGATGAAGCTCCAACAGCTTTCGCTCTTTCTGGAGAACAAGCCCGGGGTTCTGCGTGAGCCCTGCGAGGCGCTGGCCGCGGCCGGCATCGACCTGCTGACGATGTCGCTCGCCGATACGGCCCAGTTCGGGATCCTGCGTTTCATCGTTCGCGATCCGATCAGGGCCAAGAAGGTCCTCGAGGACGCCGGAATGGTCGTGCGCATGACCGAAGTCGTCCCGGTCGAGGTCGACAACAAGCCCGGCGGCCTGGCTCGCGCCCTCGCCGCGATCGAGCAGGCCGGCCTGGGCGTCGAGTACATGTACGACTTCGGGGCGGCCTCGCGCGGCGGCAAGGCGGCCATAGTCTTTCGATTCGAGGATCCGGATGCCGCCATTACCGCCCTGGCGACCGCTGGAGTCCGGATCCTGAGTGTTGAGGAGATCTTCCCGGAGTAGCCGCCCGCGGTAGCAGGCCGCCCCGGGCGCTGGACCAGGCGAGCCGGCCGCCCCGCGCGGGTCAGTGCCCGCCGGAAGGCTGCGCCGCCGGCGCGGGGGGAGTGGCCCTGGCCTCGGGGTCGCGCATGGGGTAGGGCGCGGGGTCGGGCTGTCACAGGTAGTAACGAAGGCCCCGTCCGTCCAGACGTTACAAACGGGCCGCTTCGCCAGGCGATGCCACGAGGGCCGAACCCCGGAGTCTCAGCCGTCGCGGCCGCGCAGGAGCGACACCCTGAAACCACGAAGCTCGCCGCTCGCATAGCCGCTCGAGATGGTCGGATCCTCGTCCATGATCAGTCGGGCGGACGCCTCGTCCGGGGCCTCGATGACGGCCACGCCGGTGTTGATCCGGCCCAGTGTCGGTCCCGCGAGGATAAGCGTGCCATCGGCGAGCAACCTCTCGAGGCGCTCGAAATGCTCGCCCCAGACGCGCACCTCCTCGTCGGTCATCGTCGCCGCGAAGTCCTCTCGAGAAGGGTGTATGAAGTAGATCCATTCGGCCATCGAGATCTCCAGATGTCTGTGCAACGGCGGCCAGAAGCTCCGATCCAGACGGTAGGATGCACGAAACAGGCGGACGAGGTTAGCGCGCCGGCGGGCGCTCGGGAGGCGACAACGATGAAGTTGCGGACGTTCGGCCGGCTGGGTTGGCAGGTCGGCGAGCTCGGATACGGCATGTGGGGCATGGGCGGCTGGTCCGGGTCCGACGATAAGGAGTCGATGGCGTCGCTGGAGCTCTCGGCGGGCAAGGGCGTCAACTTCTTCGACACGGCCCAGGCCTACGGCGACGGCCATAGCGAGCAGCTGCTGGCCATCATGCTGAAGGATCAGCCGGGCCGTCGGGTCTTCGCCGCCACGAAGGTGCCGCCCAAGAACCGGCAGTGGCCGAGCCGCCGCGGCGTGCCACTAGCCGCGGTCTACCCGCGTGCGTACGTTCGCGAGTATGTCGACATCAGCCGTTCCAATCTCGGCGTCGACACGATCGACCTGCTGCAACTCCACGTTTGGGAGGACGATTGGCTCGCCACGGGCGAGCTTGCGCAGACCGTCGCCGAGCTCAAGCGCGAAGGCTCCATCCGCGCCTTCGGGATAAGTCTGAACCGGTGGGAGCCGTGGAACGGCGTCCGGGCGGTGCGGTCCGGGCTGGTCGACTCCGTCCAGGTTATCTACAACATCTTCGATCAGGCGCCCGAGGACGAGCTGTTCCCGGCGTGCCGGGAGAACAGGGTGGCTGTGATCGCCCGTGTCCCGTTCGACGAGGGCAGCCTGACGGGCACGTTGACCCTGAAATCCACGTGGCCGGAGGGCGATTGGCGCGGCACCTACTTCGTGCCCGAGAACCTGGCCTCGTCTGTTGCCCACGCCGATGCCCTCAAGACGCTTCTGCCCGATGGCATGAGCATGCCCGATCTGGCCCTGCGCTTCATCCTCTCGAACCCGGACGTAAGCACGGTCATACCCGGGATGCGCAAGGCCGGCCACGTCGAGTCCAACGCCGCCGCGGCCGCCGCCGGGCCGCTGGCACCGGAGTTGATGGCCAGGCTTCGGGCGCATCGGTGGGATCGCGTGCCGACCGGCTGGTCGCAGTAGGATCGGGCGGCGAATCCGGTGCTCGCATGGGCGCCGGATGTGCTAGAAGTGGCCGGCGCGACATTCGGGAACGGCCTGACGTCACGGGTCGTGTCGCCGTCACTACGGCCCCGCCATTTGCAGGCTGGCCTGCTTATTCGGGGTATTCGCGGGGCCGGGATGGGCCTGCCGCCGCCGACCTCCTGGTGGAGTTGTCGCCCGGATCCTGGCCGGTCCCTAGCTCGTTTCTCGAGCGATTCGCCTCAGGACCGCCGGCAGGATCCCGCCCTGGCGGTAGTAGTCGAGCTCGATAGGGCCGTCCAGCCGGGCCGTGACCTCGAACTGCGTCTCAGTTCCTGCAACCCCGCCTTCGCCGTCCCTGACGGCCACGACCGTGAGCCGCCCGCGGGGTGCCGGACCGTCGGCCGGCATCGACACGGTGAAGGCTTCGCGGCCGGTGAGACCGAGACTCGCGGCGCCCTCGCCGGGCAGGAACTGGAGAGGCAGGATGCCCATGCCGACCAGGTTGGAGCGGTGGATCCGCTCGAAGCTCTCGGCTATGACCGCTCGGATGCCGAGCAGCCGCGGCCCCTTCGCCGCCCAGTCGCGCGACGACCCGGAGCCGTACTCCTTGCCGGCGATCACGATCAGCGGCACGCCTTCGGCCGCGTAACCCATGGCCGCGTCGAAGATCGTCGCCGGCTCCCCGTCGGGCAGGTGGATCGTGTACGGGCCCTCTCGTCCGGCGAGGGCGTTGTGGAGGCGGATGTTGCCGAATGTGCCGCGCATCATCACTTCGTGGTGCCCGCGCCGAGCGCCGTAGCTGTTGAAGTCCGTCGGCGCGACGCCGTGGGCCTGAAGCCATTGTCCGGCGGGGGACGACGCCGCGATCGAGCCGGCCGGGGAGATGTGATCGGTCGTGACCGAATTGCCGAATACGCAGAGGGCGCGAGCCCCACGGATCGGGGCGATCAGACCGGGCTCTTTGCCGAGGCCGACGAAGAAGGGCGGCAGGGCCACGTACGTCGAGGCGGCGTCCCAGCGATAGCGGTCGCCGGATGGCACGTCGAGTGCCTTCCATTGCGGCCCGCCTTCGAATACCGAAGCGTAGGCCGTCCGGAACAGCTCGCCGCTGACGGCCGAACCGACGGTCGCCTTGACCTCCTCGGACGACGGCCAAAGATCCCGCAGGAAGACGGGCTGCCCATCGGAGCCGACCCCGAGCGGCCGCGTGGTGAGGTCCGTGTCGACGGTCCCCGCCAGCGCGAAAGCCACGACCAGTGGGGGCGAGGCGAGGTAGCTCGCCCTGACGAGCGGGTGGATCCGGCCCTCGAAGTTGCGGTTGCCCGACAGCACTGCCGCCACGACCAGGTCGTTCTCCTCGATCGCCTTCGCGACGGGAGCGTCCAGCGGACCGCTGTTGCCTATGCAGGTGGTGCAGCCGTAACCGGCCAGCGCGAAGCCGAGCTTCTCGAGCGGCTCGAGTAGCCCGGCCCCTTCCAGGTATGCCGTCACCGCTCGTGAGCCTGGAGCGAGGCTGGTCTTGACGGTCGGGGGCACCGTCAGGCCGCGGGCAACCGCGTTCCGAGCGAGCAACCCGGCCGCGACCATGACGGTCGGGTTCGAGGTATTCGTGCAACTCGTGATGGCCGCGATCGCGACCGAGCCGGTGGCGATTTCGGCCGAATGCCCGGACGACTCGATTCGAACGACCGGGTAGGACGCCCGGGCAGGCACGGCCACCGAGCCTCCGGAATCGCCCGAACTCGGCGCCCCGGCGGCGACCGGCGCCCCTGCCTTCTCCTCGAGCGACGCGGGATACGCGGCCCGGAAGTTGTCGCTGAGGTCACGCAGAGCGACGCGGTCCTGCGGCCGTCGAGGACCCGCCAGCGACGGCTCAACCGAGCCGAGATCCAGCGTGAGGAGGGCATCGAAATCAGGTGTCACGCCCGGCCGGCGCCAGAGCCCCTGCTCCTTGGCATACCTCTCGACCAGGGCCACCTGATCGGTCGCGCGTCCGGTCAGGCGCAAGTAGGTGAGAGTCTCGTCGTCGATCGGGAAGAGCGTCGAGGTCGGCCCGAACTCGGGCGACATGTTCGAGATGGTGGCCCGGTCGGCCAGGGTCAGGCCGGCCAGACCGTCTCCGGCGAACTCGACGAACGCGCCGACGACGCCGTAGGAACGGAGCATCTGGGTCACGACCAGAACCAGGTCCGTGGCGGTTGCGCCTTCCGGCAGCTCGCCCGATAGACGCACGCCTACGACTTTGGGCATCGGCTGGTAGAGCGGCTGGCCGAGGAGCACGGCCTCGGCCTCTATTCCGCCGACGCCGTAGCCGAGCACGCCGAGGCCGTTGATCATCGTCGTGTGCGAGTCCGTGCCGACGAGCGTGTCGGGGTAGGCAACCTCGCCCTTGGCGTCGCGGCGGCGGGTCACGACCGAAGCCAGGTACTCGAGGTTGACCTGGTGGACGATGCCGGTTCCGGGCGGAACCACGCGCAGGTCGTCAAAGGCGGTCTGGGCCCACCGGAGTAGCTGGTACCGCTCACCGTTGCGCTCGTACTCCCGCTCGACGTTGTAAGCGAACGCGCCGGCCGTGCCGTACCGGTCAACCTGCACCGAGTGGTCGATGACCAGGTCGGCGGGCACGAGCGGGTTCACGCGGGTGGGATCGCCGCCCAGTTCCGCCATGGCGTCGCGCATGGCGGCCAGGTCCACCACGGCCGGCACGCCGGTGAAGTCTTGGAGGATTACTCGGGCCGGCAGGAAGGGTATCTCTACCTCGGACGCGCCCGGGGCGGCGGCCGCGCCGGGCCGCCATCCTGCCAGGGCGGCGACGTCGGCGTCGCGCACTATCCCGCCGCCGGCGTGCCGAAGGACGTTCTCCAGCAGAACCTTGATCGTGACCGGCAGGCTGTCCAACTCGATGGCCGGCCTCGCCGTGCCGGACCGGCTGAGCGCCGAGAGACGGTAGAAGTCCGGCAGTCCCGGGCCGAGTGGGGCCCGGGCGCCGAAGGGATCGCTGTCAGGCATGGGCGACACTTCCTTCGTAGCACGATCGCCGTCGAGATCGAATCCGGGTCACGCTCAGGCTGGCAGGACCCGCCTGTGCTGCTCACCCGCGTACCGGCGATCGCGCGGGCCGCGGTGCGCGAACAGTGACCTGGCCTCGACCGTCGGATCGATCGTGCAGTACTTGCCAGGCCCCGGCGGGGGTGCGCCTCTGCCGCCAGGGAACTCGTTTGGACCGAGCGAACCCAGTCGCCCCACCGGTCAATCGGGGCTACACTCGTGGTGCGACTGCCGTCTTGATTTCATGTTCGAGATCACCGGCGGCCCGCTGCACGATGCTGGGTCCATCGGAAGGATACCGCCAGTTCGCGGTCAGGGAGGGAGGTCGCGTCCAATGCGGCGTGCCGGTGCAACGCACGGTCCGGGTGGACCCGGGGGCGAGGATGCTGGGCTCGGCGGCGGCCGCCTGTTGCCCCTTCCCGGTCCCGGTTCCGGACCGCATCGTCATCACGACCAGACTTACGACCAGGTCGAACCGCGCCCGCGGAGCCGGGGATCGGAGCGCGCCCCGACCGTGGGCATCGTCGGGGCCGGCGCCGTCGGGACGGCACTGGGGGTGGCGATCAGCCGGGCGGGCTGGCCTGTCAGCGCCGTCGCCAGTCGCGATTCGGGGCGGCGGGAACGGTTCCACAGCCTCGTCCCCAGCGCCCGGTCCTTCATGGAGGCCGGGGCCGTGGTCGACGAAGTCGAGCTGGTCATTCTGGCCGTGCCCGACGATGCGATCCCTTCGGTCGTCGAGCCCCTCAGGCTTTTCGGCGGACAGACACTGATCCACACCAGCGGTCTTCTCGGTTCGGACGTGCTGGAGCCGGCACTGGCCGCGGGTAGCCACGTGGGGGCGTTCCACCCGCTGGTGTCGTTCACATCGGACCTGGATCGGTCGATCGCCGCGATCGGGGGCGCCACGATCGCGCTCGAGGGCGACGACGCGGTAATCGGTCTCCTGGCCGACCTCGCGGAAGCCATCGGCGGCGTGGCGGTGCGCCTGCCCCGCGGGACCAAGCCGGCGTATCACGCCGCGGCCGTCCTGGCCTCCGGCGGCCTCGTGGCCCTGCTCGACGCGATCGTCACACTGGGCGCCGCCGCCGGCCTGGACGAACGTGGCGCATTAACCGTCTACGGGCGCCTCATGGACCAGACGCTGGCCAATGCCAGGGCCAACGGTGTCGCCGCGGCCCTCACGGGCCCGGTCGTGCGGGGCGATCTCGGAACGGTGGAGGCCCACCTTGGCGCCCTGAGCAGGTTGGCCCCCGGCGTAACGGACTTGTACCTCGCCGCCGCACGGCGGGAGGTCCAGATTGCCGAAGAGCGGGGCGCCCTGGCACCGGAGCAACTTGAGCGTGTCCGGGCCGCCCTTGCAAAGGTTCCCTGACCGGGTACGATTGGCTCCATGCAGCACAGCATTGCCGCCAAGTACGTGGCCTGGCCAGCCGCTCGATTCGTGCGCCCCGCCGGTCGGGAGTGGGAGAGACGGCTTGGGCTCCACTCCAGCCTTTCGTTCCAGCGCGCGCCCACCCGCCAGACCATTCTGCGCCCATCGCACGGCGGCCTTCAGGTCACGGGCTGGCGTCCCGTCACCACCCATCGGAACACCCCGTGGAGCGGTCTGCCGCGAGCTGCCGTCACGATTCGCTGGTCCGGTGGGCGGCCGCAGGCCGACCATCGCGCGATTCTGGCCACGGCATCGTGGCGAGGCTGAGCAGCGCCACCGCCACCTCAGCCGGCGGCATCGTCTTCCGGTTCGAGGATTCGATTCCGCAGCTGGTCGTCGGCCGTCGGAAGCGGGAGAAGGACGCCTCCACTTGGACTCTGCCCAAGGGCACTCCGAATCCCGGAGAGAGCCTCGAGGAGACCGCCCTGCGTGAGGTGTGTGAGGAGACCGGGCTCACGGTCCGAATCCTGTCACCCCTGGACGCGATCAAGTACACGTTCGTCCAGCGAGGCACCCGAATCCACAAGACCGTTCACTACTTCATGATGGAGCCCACCGGCGGCGGCCTGGAAGAACACGACCACGAGTTCGAAGAGGTCCGCTGGATCTCGTTCGACGAGGCGGCCCACCTCCTCTCGTTCGAGACGGAACGTTCGCTCGTCGGTCTGGCAGCCACGAGGCTGCCGGACGCAGCTGCCTGATCTTCGCGTCCCGACCGCCACGCCCCGGGGAACCGGCGCTACAGACAATGACCGGAGGTCGACCTCGATGGCTCAGGCTCACGACACGCCGCTGACTACGCCGCTGGCCTCGCGACACGCGGCGCTGGGGGCGAAGATCGTCGAGTTCGGCGGCTGGCTGATGCCGCTCCAATACTCCGGAATCATCGAAGAGCACCGGGCCGTCCGCGGTCGTGCCGGCGTCTTCGACCTGTCGCACATGGGCGAGTTGTTCGTCGAAGGACCCGAGGCGGCGGCCGGCCTGGGCTATGCGCTCTCGACCGACCCGGCGATTCTGACGGTGGGGCGCGCCCAGTACTCGATGATCCTCTTGCCCGACGGCGGCATCCTCGACGACCTGATCGTGTACCGGTTGGGCGAGGAGCGATTCATGATCGTGGCCAATGCCGCCAACGCCGCGGCCGTGAGCGACGCCCTGGCCGAGCGCCTGGCCGGCCGGCGTGCGGTCCTTGACGACCGAACTCTCGATACAGCCCTGGTGGCCATCCAGGGCCCTCTCGCCGCGGAAATCCTGGCCCCGCTGACCGACCTGGCCCTGGACGGGATTCGCTACTACGCCATCGCCGAAGGCCGCGTCGCCGACATCCCAGCCCTTGTGGCCCGAACCGGGTACACCGGCGAGGACGGGTTCGAGGTCTTCGTCGAGTTCGGCGCGGCCGGGACCATCTGGGACCGCCTTCTGGAAGCCGGCAAAGCCCGCGGTACCGTCCCGGTGGGGCTCGGGGCGCGCGACACGCTCCGCCTCGAGGCCGGGATGCCGCTGTACGGCAATGAGCTCGGACCAGACACGACGCCCGAAGAAGCCGGTCTCGGCCGGGTCGTGCATTTCGGCAAGGTGGGGGACTTCGTGGGCCGCGCGGCACTGGAGAAGGCCGCGGCCGACGGGCCCCGCAAGAAGCTGGTCGGCCTGACCCTGAAGGCCCGCGGGATCGCCCGCCGCGGATACGGAGTGTTCTCCGAAGACCGCCGCACCGGGATCGTGACCAGCGGGACATTCTCACCGACGCTGAGCGAACCGATCGCGATGGCGTACGTGGCGCCTTCCAACGCGGAGCCCGGTACGATACTGGCGGTTGACATTCGCGATCAGCGAGTTCCGGCCGAGGTCGTGCCGCTGCCTTTCTACCGACGGCCTTCCTAGGCCCGGGCGCCTATATGCCGGCAGTCGCCGGCGAAATCGGGAATCCGCCGGGCGACGGCCAGATATGCCGGCTACCGGCGACAGGAGGAATCTAAGGCGATGGTGCCCAAGGAGCTGCGGTACACCAAGGAGCACGAGTGGGTTCGCGTCGAGGGGGACCTAGCTACAGTGGGGATCACCGACTTCGCGGCGGCGCAGCTCGGCGACATCGTCTTCGTGGAACTGCCCGAGCCGGGCCGCAAGGTTGCGCAGTTCAAGGCGGTCGGAGTGATCGAGTCGGTCAAGGCCGTCAGCGACCTCTTCGCACCCGTCGGTGGCGAAGTAGTCGAGGCGAACGCCGAGCTCGCGACCGCGCCTGAGCTCCTCAACGGCGACCCTTTCGGCAAGGGCTGGATGCTGCGGATCCGGCTCGGCGATGCCGCCCAGCTCGACGGGCTGCTCGATGCCGCCGCCTACGACGAGCTGACCTCCGAAGCCTGACGCCAAACGAGTCCGTTCGGGTAGGGAGCTGACACCATGGCCTACGGCCCGCATACCGTTGAAGATCGCGCCCATATGCTCCGGGCGATCGGGGTCGAATTGGTCGACGATCTCTTTGCCGACATACCGGCCTCCCTCAGGTCGTCGGGGCTGGCTCTGCCGCCTCCCGTGCCGGAATCCGAACTGACCGCTCAACTGCGCGGACTTGCGGGTCGGAATCGTATCGATCTGGCCAGCTTCCTGGGGGCCGGGGCGTATCGCCACTTCACTCCCGCGGTCGTCGATCAGCTCCTGCTGCGTGGGGAGTTCTACACCGCCTACACGCCCTACCAGCCAGAAATCAGCCAGGGCACGCTCCAGACCATCTACGAATATCAGTCTCTGATGGCCGAGCTGACCGGCCTGGACGTCGTGTCGGCCTCTCACTACGACGGGGCCACGGCGACGGCCGAGGCGGCCTTGATGAGCTGCCGCGCAACTCGCCGCCTGCGGGTCCTCGTATCTCGCGGTGTCCATCCGCATTACCGCGAAACGCTCTGCACGTACTTCGCCGGCGCGTCGCTCCAGGCCGACGATATACCGCTCGTGCGCGACGGTCCCAAAGCCGGAACGACGGATCTCGCGGCGCTGGAGCGGATGCTGGCCGACCCGGACGAGCCCGTCGGGGGCGTGGTCGTGGCCAATCCGAGCTTCTTCGGGTTGCTCGAGCCGATGGCCGAGATAGGCCGGCTGGCCCACGCGGCGGGCGCCCTGTTCGTCTCTGTCGTAGAGCCCGTCTCGCTGGCCGTGCTGTCCACGCCCGGCGAGTACGAGGCCGATATCGCGGCGGGAGACGGGCAGCCGCTCGGGATCCCACTGGCCTACGGCGGCCCGTACCTGGGCATCCTGGCCTGCCGCGAGGCGCTCGTCCGACAGATCCCCGGCCGCCTCGTCGGCATGACCACCGACGTTGACGGCAAGAGGGCCTTCGTTATGACGCTTCGCGCCCGCGAGCAGGACATCCGGCGCGAGAAAGCCGCCAGCAACATCTGCACCAATCAGGCCCTGTGCGCCCTTGCCGCGGCCATGTATGTAGGCGCGATGGGGCCGCACGGGCTGCGGGACGTGGCCGCGCTCGGGGCCGCGCGGGCCTCGGAGCTGGAACGGGCGCTCGCCGCGGCGGGAGCCCCCCGGTTGCATCCCGGGCCGTTCCTAAACGAGTTCGCGGTCCGCGTTCCCGGCGCGCCCGCCGTCCATGCCCACCTTCTGGGCCGCGGGATCCTGGCCGGTCTGCCGCTGGCGCGGGTGATCCCGGATGATCCGTCCCTGGCCGATGCCTTGCTGGTGTGCGCGACTGAGGTCACCACGGCCGACGAGATCGCTGCCTTCGCGGCCGCCCTCGGGGATGAGCTGGCGGGGGCGGCCCGATGACCGCCGCCGGCGATCGCCTCATGCCCACGCTCTTCGAGCGGTCCCGGTCGGGCCGCGGAGGCGGCAAGGTGCCGCATCCGCCGAAGGACGCCCTGGCACGCATTCCGGCCGGACAGCTGCGATCGGAAGGACCCCACCTGCCCGAGGTCTCCGAGCCGGAACTGACCCGCCATTACGTAAATCTCAGCCAGCTCAACTACGCCGTCGACACGGGCTTCTACCCGCTGGGCTCGTGCACCATGAAGTACAACCCCAAGATCGACGAGTGGGCCGCCCGCCTGGAAGGATTCGCAGGGCTCCACCCGTTCGCGCCGGACGAACTGTCGCAGGGCACCCTTCAGCTCTTGTTCGAGCTCGAGGGTTCGCTGGCCGAGATCGGCGGTATGAAGGCCGTTACGCTCCAGCCCGCCGCCGGGGCCCAGGGCGAGCTGACCGGCATCCTCATGGTGAGGGCGTACCACCGCAGCCGCGGCGACACGGACCGGGACGAAGTCCTCGTCCCCGATTCCGCACACGGCACCAACCCCGCCACAGCCTCCATGGCCGGGTTCAAGACGGTCTCCATCCCATCGGCGCCGGACGGCGGAGTGGACGTCGATGCCTTCCGGTCGGCCCTCGGGCCGCGCACCGCGGCGGTGATGATCACCAATCCGTCAACGCTGGGGCTGTTCGAGGCCCGACTGTGCGAGTTGCTGGAGGCGATCCACGAAGCCGGCGCCCTCGCCTACATGGACGGGGCCAACCTGAACGCGATCATGGGTCGGTTCAAGCCCGGCGAGGCCGGATTCGACGTGATGCACATCAACGTTCACAAGACCTTCTCGACGCCGCACGGTGGCGGAGGACCGGGCGCCGGGCCGGTCGGAGTAGGGGAGAAGCTCCTGCCGTTCCTGCCGTCACCGCGGGTCCTGCGAGAGCCGGACGGCCGTTTCCGGCTGGAAGAGGCAGGCGAACGGCCATCCAGCATCGGTCGCGTCAGAGCCTTTGCCGGCAACACCGGGGTCCTCGTCAGAGCCTACTCGTACATCCTGGCTCACGGCGGCTCAGGACTCCGCGAGGTCAGCGAGGATGCCGTCCTGGCCGCCAATTACTTGAAGGCCAGTGTTGCTGCCGTGCTGGATGTGCCCTTCTCGAGACCGTGCATGCATGAGTTCGTGGCTTCGTCCGCCACCCTGAAGGCCGAGACGGGAATCCGAACCCTCGACGTTGCCAAGCGGCTGATCGACTACGGGTTCCATCCGCCCACGATCTACTTCCCCTTGACCGTTGACGAGGCGTTGTTGATCGAGCCAACCGAGACAGAATCGCTCGAGGCGCTCGATTCGTTCGCGGATGCCCTGCGGCACATCGTGGCCGAAGCCCACGCCGATCCGGATCTTCTCCATTCGGCCCCGCATAGTTCGCCGGTGCGAAGGCTCGACGAGACCACGGCGGCCCGCCAGCCCAACCTCCGGTGGCGGGCCATGACCGGCGGACAGACGCCCTGCCCGGATTGACATTATCTCCGGGCCGGCGCGGCCAGACGGCTATCTCTGGGAAGTCAATGTCGTATGCAGACGTCTGGAGCGGCTCATATCCGGCTGAATTAAGCCCAATTCATCCGTTTGACGTATGCCTTTTCCCGCTAATCAAGCCCTTCGCGTGGGGCCGGTTTTGACACGGCGACGGCGCGTGGGCATATAGTAGGCGCCATTGACAGTCCCGCCTCGCCCAGACGCCGAGCGACCCGTCACGGTCGCATCTCTTTGGGTGGAGGGCGAGACGCCGAAGGCACCTGCCTTGGTCGATTGGTTTGACTCGCTAGGGACCTGCCTGGATGCGTGAGCGTCTCATCAGCCTTCTGGCTGCCGCCGCCCTCGTCGCGGCTGCATGCGGTTCGACCACGACCACGACCACGACCGTGCCTTCGCAGGGTCTGGAATTGGCTCCGATCGATCTTCCCACGGCCACGGCCGAGCCTTCCGCGGCGGCGGTTGCCGGATCGGGGTATACGCCCGCCCCGGCGCTCACGAAGGGCGGCAAGGTCGTCCTGGCCGAATGGGCTTTCCCCCACACGGTCAACCCCTACTACGCGCTCGATGAGACCGACTTCGAGGTGGCGAACAGCATGTTCGAAAGCCTCGTGAGGGTGACGCCGGACCTGAAGTACGTGCCCGACCTGGCGGTGAACGTTCCGACCGTCGAAAACGGCGGCGTCGTTCTCGTCGGCGGAGGCATGGACGTTAGGTGGACGCTGCGCCCGCTCATGCAATGGTCGGACGGAAAGCCCATCAACTGCGACGACATCGCGGCGACCTGGCAATGGGTCCTGAACAAAGACAACGGCGGCCTGGCCGACGGCACCATAGGCTGGCAGGATGTCACCGGCGTGGATGGTGGCACCGGCACCAACTGCATCATGCACTTCAAGAAGGTGTACGAGGGCTACTTGAGCCTGGTCTCGCCGCTGCTGCCGGCCCACTACATCACGACGATTCCGGTCAAGGACGCCCACACCAAGCTCTACCCGATGGCCACTCTTGCCAGCGGGGTGTACAGCGGACCCTACATCCCTGGGGGCACGGACGGGCATAAACTGATTACTCTGAAGCCGAACCCCGCCTGGCAGACGATCGGCGGCCACGAGCCGTGGCTGGCATCGGTCACCTGGCGCTACTACTCGGACGCGGGTTCGATGATCAGCGGTTTCAGCGCCGGCGACTACGACGTTGGGCAGGACCTCACCAACACCAACCTGCCGGCCCTGTCCACCATGGACCCCGCGCAGCTGGTGATCCACGACTCGTTGACGTACGAACTACTGGCGTTCAACAACGCCAGCTTCAAGGCCAAGTTCGGCAACGATGCACCCAACATCATCCAGGCGGTCAAGCTCGCCACCGACCGCAAGGCCATTACCCAGGGCCTGCTCGGCGGACGCGTGAGCGTGGTGAACAACTTCGTCTCGCCGCTGTCCTGGTACTACAAGGACATCGTCGGCTCCACCACCGCCGACCCGTCGGCCGCCGACCCGGCCTCGGCCTCCGCTCTCCTGGCCAACGCAGGCTGGACCAAGGGCGCCGACGGATACCTGACCAAGGGCGCGAAGGTGCTCGAGTTGAGCTACTGCACCACGACTGTCCAGTACCGCCTGGACACGCTGCAGCTGATGGCGACCCAGCTCAAGCAGATCGGCATCAAGGTCGACGTCAACTCACGGCCTCAATCCGACGTCTTCGGC
Source organism: uncultured Chloroflexia bacterium (assembly GCA_963789725.1). Taxonomy (GTDB): domain Bacteria; phylum Chloroflexota; class Limnocylindria; order Limnocylindrales; family CSP1-4; genus Fen-1039. The sequence continues at coordinate 984,345 of CAWBLU010000003.1, read as the reverse complement.
ACCTGGGTCAACGCCAAGGCCGACACTCCCTGCAACCTCACTCACGGCAACTTCGATGTGGCCGAGTTCGCGTACATCTCGCCGCTCGACCCGCTGCGAGGCTACCGCGTCTACCACTCGAGCGAGATCCCGGACAACGCTCCCCACGACGGCGCGAACATCACCCGCATCAGCCTTCCGGCGCTGGACGCCGACTACGACACGATCGCGTCCAACGCCGACCTGGCCAAGGTTCGGGAGGCAATGCGGGCCGTCCAGGACATCTACGGCTCGGACAGGAACACCTACGAGCTGCCGCTCTACTTCCGCAAGGATGTCTGGCTGGTCAACCCGAAGCTGCACAACTTCCTTGGCAACGCCGCCCCGTCGGGCGCCGAATGGAACATCGGCGATTGGTGGGTCGGATGATCGGTCGCATATCTGAGGCCGGGTACGCCCGAGGTCCCGCCGCGAGGCCGACGGTCGGCACCACGGGCCAAACCGGAGGGTGGCAAAATCGTAAGCTGTCGGCTACGGGCCAGCAGAACTGGCCCACGCAGAAAAGGATCTTGCCAGGCGACCCTCTGTCGAGTCCGGACGGCCCTCGCTTGGGTGCGAAGCGCCCACCGATTGCCGTCACGGCCAGCAGCGTCCCATTTCGACAAGGCGGCCCAGTGATGAGGAGGTGTCGTTAGGACGACATTGAGTTCTGGAGAATGCGGCACGGGCTCCCGACATCCCCGTGCCCGCGTCTTGATCGAAGGTGTCTGCTGAGTTGCTCATTTGAGAGCCTGGTCACCGGTCCCCCGCGGTGCGTCGAACATATGCTCGGCACATAGACGAGGTTCGTCCCGGGGCCATCAGGTTGGAAGTGGAGTTGGAGGCACACAGATGTTCAGACGCCTATTCAGCATTCTCGCCGTCACGATCCTTGCCGTCGGGGCTTGTACGTCAAGCACGCCGACCAAGAAGATCGTTGTGGCGGAATGGCAGTACCCGGACACTGTCAACCCTTACTTCGCACAGGCCGAGACCGACATCGAAGTCGCCGGCGGCATGTTCCTGAACTTCGTGGACGTCACTCCCGACCTCAGGACGATCCCCGATCTCGTCACCGAAGTGCCGACAATCGAGAACGGTGGCGTCAAGATGAACGGCGCCGGCATGGACGTAACCTGGACCCTCAAGTCCGGGATGCAGTGGTCGGACGGTAGCGCGATCACGTGCGACGACCTGATCGGCACGTGGAAATGGATCATGGACGCGGACAACACCGGCCTCGCCGGCGGAACCACGGGCTGGGAAGACATCTCCGGAATCGACGGCGGCACCGGCACGACCTGTGTCATGCATTTCAGCAAGGTCTACGAGGGCTACCTGTACCTCGTCGCCCCCTTGCTCCCCGCGAAGTACATCCAGTCCATCCCGGTGGCGGACGCGCCGACCAAGCTCTATCCCATGGACGACCTGAAGTCCGGCGTCTACAGCGGTCCGTACATCCCGACCGACGCCGCCTCCGACTCCCAGATCACCACGGTCTCCAACTCCAAGTGGGAGACGATCAGCGGTAAGGCCCCCGGCGTCGACCAGGTCATCTGGAAGTACTACGCCGATGCCGCCACCATGCTCCAGGGCTACAAGGCCGGCGAGTACGACATCGCCCAGGACCTCAACGACGCCGACATCCCGTCGCTGAAGGGCATCGACACCAACCAGCAGGTCATCCACGACTCGCTGACGTACGAGCTCCACGCCTTCAACAACGCGTCCTTCACCAAGAAGTTCGGCGCCGACGCCCCGACGATCATCGCAGCCATCAAGCTCGCGACCGATCGCCAGGCGATCGCCGCCGGCCCGCTGGGTGGCAATGTCTCGGTTACCAGCAACTTCATCTCGCCTCTGACCTGGTATTACAAGGTTGAGGCTGGGTCCACGGCCGCAGATCCGGCCAAGGCCCAGTCGATGCTCGCGGCCGCCGGGTACACGGCCGGCTCTGATGGCGTCCTGGCCAAGGGTGGCGTGAAGATCGAGCTCTCTTATTGCACCACGACTCGACAGGTCCGCCAGGACACGCTCAAGCTCGTGGCCTCTCAGCTCAAGGCGATCGGTATCCAGGCTGACGTTACCGCAGGCCCCGCCGGCGACGTGTTCGGCGGCTGGAACGACGTCAAGGCCGACACCAAGTGCAACCTCCAGCACGGCAACTTCGACGTTGCTGAGTTCGCGTACGTCTCCCCGCTCGATCCGTTGGGCGGCTACAACGTCTACTCGAGCACCGGCAACCCGGACAACGATCCCCACAACGGCCAGAACATCACCCGGATCAGCATCCCGGCACTCGACAAGGCCTACAACGACGTCAAGAACAGCGTCGACCAGGCCGTCGTCAAGGCAGCCATGGGTGTGGTTCAGGACATCTACGTCTCGGACCAGAACACATACGAACTTCCGCTCTACATGCGCAAGGACGTATGGCTCGTCAACCCGAGGATCCACAACTTCACCGGCAACCCGACTACCTCGGCCGGTGAGTGGAACATCGGCGACTGGACTGCCGACTGACCCGAAGGAATAGGTGCCGGACGTAAGCCCGACACCACAAAGGGGCGACGGGCTCGTGGGGCTCGTCGCCCCCTCTTAACCCGAGCGAGCACATGGTCAAATACACGATCAGACGATTCATCCAGGCAATACCCGTCCTATTCCTGATCACGATCGCCCTGTTCATGATGATGCACGTCCAGGGCAATCCGGCCGATCGCTTTTCCCAGAACGTGAAGGTCACGCAAGCTCAGATCGATGCCTTCAAACATCGCTGGGGCTTGGACGATCCACTCCCCGTGCAGTACTGCAAGTGGGTTGGCGTCTGCGGCGACAAGCCTTTCCTGATCAACGCGCTGCCGGCCGCTCTCGGGGGCGGTGACAACGGCATGCTCCACGGCGACCTGGGCTACTCCATATTCGACGGCCGCCTCGTCACGGACGTCATCGCACAGCGAGCGCTGCCCACGATCATCCTGACGAGCGTGGCGTACGTGATCTGGATCACGGTCGCGCTTCTGGCCGGCGTCTACGCGGCGGTGAAGCGGTACAGCCTGTTCGACTCGGGGCTGACGATCTTCAACTACGTCGGCTACTCGCTGCCCACATTCTGGTTGGGCTTGATGCTGATCACCTTCCTGGCGGTGCCCCCATTACGCTGGTTCCCGGCCAGCGGGATGACGGATGCGTACACGACGCCAGGCTTTGGGACGCACGACTACTGGGCATTCGTGGCGTCGAACCCGTTCTTCGCGATCTTCGACCTCGGTCGTCACCTCGTTCTTCCCGTCGTTACCCTCGTGGCCGTGAGCATCGCCGGTGACTCGAGATTCGTTCGTTCGAGCATGCTCGACGCCCTGAACCAGGACTACGTCAAGACGGCCCGAGCCAAAGGCGTTCCCGAGCGGCGTGTCATATTGCGCCATGCGCTCCGAAACGCGTTGCTCCCAGTGGTGACGAACATCGGACTGGAGCTGCCGTTCCTCTTCAGCGGTGCCATCGTGACTGAAACGATATTTGCGTGGCCGGGGATGGGCAGGCAGTTGATCGAATCGGTTGGCCATACGGACTATCCCGTCCTCATGGGGATCCTGCTGATCGCAGCCGTTTTCGTGGTCACCGCGAACCTGCTTGCCGACATCATCTACGCGGTGGTCGATCCTCGCGTCAAGTACGACTAGGGCACGCCAGTGGACATGAATCCCACCATCAACGAGCCGAATACATTGCCCGATGCGGATTTCGAAGTAGCGCTCGTCTCACTGAACCAATGGCAGCTTGCCTGGCGACGATTCAGGCATCACAAGCTCGCAATGTTTGGGGCCGGCCTGTTCCTCACGATGGTGGCCATTGCCGTCATCGGGCCATTCCTGATCCCGTACGACCCTTTCTACGTTCCGGCGCCTCTCCACTTCTGCCCCGGCAGCACGGACCAGATCGCGTACAACGGCTGCCCGCCCCTGACGGAAGGCCACCTGCTCGGCACGACCGGGAGCCTCCAGCTGGACCTGCTGACGCTCGTGGTCAACGGCGGCAGGATCTCCCTGCTCATCGGTATCGGCGCCTCATTCGTCTCCGCCGTCCTCGGAACGATCATCGGCGGGATGGCCGGCTATTTCGGTGGCTGGATTGACGCGATCTTCATGCGATTCGTGGACGTGCTCCTCAGCATGCCGCTTCTCTTCGTGATCATCGTCTTCGCGAAGGTGTTCGGGTACGGCGACTGGCGCATGATCCTCCTCGTTTTCGCCAGTCTCGGCTGGCCTAGCCTGGCTCGCCTGGTTCGTTCGCTCTTCCTGACCCTTCGAACGGAGGTTTTCGTCGACGCGGCCCGCGCCGTGGGCGTGAGCGACAGGCGGATCATCTTCCGCCACATCCTGCCCAACGCGGTCAGCCCGATCATCGTCTACACGACGCTCTCGATCGCCGGCGTGATCGTCGGCGAGGCGTTCGTCGACTATCTCGGTTACGGGGTCGATCCGTCCAAGACCCCAACTTGGGGAAACATCCTGACCGCGGCCCAAAACTTCATCATCGTCGGGAACTGGTGGTGGGCCTTGTTCCCCGGTCTGGCAATCGTTCTGACCGTTCTAGGGATCAACTTCATGGGCGATGGCCTCCGTGATGCCCTCGACCCGAGGAGCCGCGAGTGACCATCCAGCCTGGCCCCGACAACGCGCGATCATCAACCCTCGATCGCGAGCTGCTAGACGATCCGAACGCGCCGCTGCTGGACATTCGCGGGCTGCGAACTTACTTCCACGTCATGGACGGGACCGTCAAGGCCGTCGACGGCGTCGACTTCTCGATCCCGCGAGGCGGCACGGTCGGGCTGGTCGGCGAATCCGGCTGCGGCAAGAGCGTGACAGCCCACACGATCATGCGGCTCATCGACATCCCGCCAGGAGAAATCGTCGACGGCGAGGTGATGTTCGACGGCCGCGACCTCCTGAAGCTGTCAAAAGACGAGATGCGGCACGTTCGCGGCGGCGAGATCGCGATGATCTTCCAGGAGCCGATGACCAGCCTGAATCCGGTGTTCACCATCGGTGACCAGATCTCCGAGGCGGTGCTGCTCCATCAAACCCCGAAGCCGGATCGCAAGGAAGCGATGGAGCGGACCATCGAGTCGCTCCGTCTGGTCGGCGTCTCCGCCCCGGAGCGGCGCGTCAAACAGTATCCCCATGAACTGTCGGGCGGGATGCGGCAGCGGGCAATGATCGCCATGGCCCTTTCCTGCAACCCCAAGCTGCTCATCGCGGACGAGCCGACGACGGCCCTGGACGTCACGATCCAGGCCCAGATACTGGAGTTGATCAAGGAGCTCCAGGCCCGGACGGGAACGGCCCTGCTTCTGATCACCCACGACCTGGCCGTCGTGGCCGAAACAGTCGAGACGATCGCGGTGATGTACGCCGGCCGGATAGTCGAGACGGGCAAGGTCGACGAAGTCCTGCTCGGCCCGCAGCATCCCTACACTCAAGGGCTCCTGAGTTCCATACCGGGAGTGAAGAAGCGCGGCGAGGCCCTGTCGGTCATCAAGGGCGTGGTCCCCAATCCCTTCCGGATGCCGCCGGGCTGCAAGTTCCAGCCGCGCTGTCCGTTTGCCTGGGATCGCTGTGCCGCGGAGGAGCCGGGCTTGCTGGCCACGGCCAGCGGCCCGATGTCGCGTTGCTTCCTGCATACCCCTGAAGGGGCCAGCCGCCTCCCGGCCTTCGAGAAGGTCGTCGCCGGGACAGTTGAAGGGATGGTCGGCTGACATGCACCACATATCAAACGCGACCGCCCAGCCGGTTGCCGCCATACCGCCGGCGCCGGATCCGGCAACACTTCCGCCCGGAGTGGAGGTGCTTGTCTCGACCTCGAACGTCAAGAAGTACTTCCCGATCATGGGTGGGGTTCTGCGCCACCAGATCGGCAGCGTCTACGCCGTGGACGGCGTCAGCCTCGAGATCTACCGGGGCGAGAAGTTCGGCCTGGTCGGCGAGTCCGGATGCGGCAAGACCACCTTCGGACGGACCATTCTCCGTCTCGAGCAGGCAACGGCCGGATCCGTGTCGATGGGCGGCCAGGACGTCCTGGCCCTCAAGGGCGACGCATTGAAGAAGATGCGGCGCCGCATGCAGATCATCTTCCAGGATCCGTACGGGTCGCTGAATCCGCGCATGCCGATCAGCGACATCATCGGCGAGGGTCTGCTTGCCCAGGCCGACAAAGCCAATCGTTGGGGCACGCGATCCATCCGCGACAATAGGGTGGGGGACTACCTTGAAGCGGTCGGCCTGCGCCGCGACTACTCACGACGATACCCGCACGAGTTCTCCGGGGGTCAACGCCAGCGCATCGGCATCGCGAGAGCCCTCGCCCTGGCGCCTGAATTCGTCGTCTGCGACGAGCCCGTGTCGGCCCTGGACGTCTCGATCCAGTCGCAGATCCTGAACCTGCTGTCCGATCTGAGGGGCGAGTTCAACCTCACCTACTTGTTCATCGCCCACAACCTGTCCGTGGTGCAGTACTTCTGCGATCGGATCGGGGTCATGTATCTCGGCAAGGTCGTCGAGATTGCGACTACGGACGCTCTGTATGCGAGTCCGCAGCACCCATATTCGGTTGCCCTGCTGTCGGCCATTCCGGTGCCCGACCCGCGTATCCGAAAGCGCAGGCTGGTCCTGCGAGGAGACGTACCGTCGCCGGCAAACCCGCCCTCGGGGTGCCGTTTCCATACACGGTGCTGGCTGCGCGAGCGGCTTGGCAATCCGACCGAGTGCTCGGCGACGGAGCCGCCGCTACGAACGGTCGGTAGCGGCCATCAGGTTGCGTGTCACTTCGCCGAGCAGGTCACGGCCCAGGCGGTTCAGGAGTCGGCGGCCGCACAGTCGATCCTAGAGACGGCCTCGGCCGCGGACGACTAGGCCCATCCGCCAGTCCGATGCCTCCGGGCCGGTCTCGGCGGCCCTGCCACGCATCGGCGTCCTTACTCGTGACGCACCTGCCACGGTGTTCCGTCGGACGCCGGGCCGGATGCGCGTGCCCTGCGGGGTCGTCCCGAGTTAACCGGTCTGATTACCGCATATGCACTATCTGCCCGTCTGATGTACGGTGAGGGCACTTCTCGGTTGCCCTGAACGCAGGGCGGTGTTCAATGCCGACGTGGAGGAACCTTTCGCTACCCCAGGTGCGATTGCTGCCGGTTCCCAGATTGGCGATTTCCGAGGAAAGGGAGTGGAGATGAAGCGTTTAGGCTCGTTGCTGGCCATCGCGGCCCTCGTCGCGACGGCATGCTCAAGCAGCACAAGTACGCCCTCGGCGGCGGCGACCGCCGCCATGGCCGAAGGCGGCAACATGGTCGTCGCCCTCGACGGCGACATGGTCTTTGCCGATCCTTCGCTCGTTAGCGACGGCAACTCGCTGTACGTTGCCGCCCAGGTCGTTCAGAACCTGGTCCAGCTGCAGCCCGGCACGATCAGCACCGTTATTCCGGTCCTCGCTTCTGAACTTCCGACCGTCAGCTCCGATGGCTTGACCTACACGTTCAAGCTGCGGACGGGCATCAAGTTCCACGACGGGACGGACTTCAACGCGGACGCCGTCGTGTACAACTACGACCGCTGGAAGAACTACACCGCGGGCGACCTCCAGGACAACGCCTACTACTACGGCGCCGTCTTCGGTGGGTTCGGTGACAAGTCGAACATCGACTCGGTGACGGCGTCGGATCCGACCACGGTAGTCTTCAAACTGAAGGCTCCGCAGTCGAACTTCCTGCTCGCCTCGACTCTGGCCGTCTTCGGCATCCAGAGCCCGGCCGCCCTGAAGGCTGCCAACGCGGACACCACGCCGCTGACGGACAACAAGTACGCCGAAGGGCTGCTTCCGCAGGGCCAGGATATGGTCGGAACCGGCCCGTTCATGTTCAAGGAATGGGTCGCCGGCGACCACATCACAGTCGTCAAGAACCCCGACTACTGGGATCCAGCGGGCGCCGCCCACCTGGACCAGATCACATTCAAGGGAATCGGGGACTCGACCGCCAAGCTGCAGGCTCTGCAGTCAAGCGGCGCCGACCTCGCCTTCTCCATCTCGCCTCTTGACGTCAAGACGGCCCAGGATTCGGGTCTGTCGATCATCGATCGCGGAGCTTCCTGCAACCAGCTGAACCTGGACATCAACCAGAGCGTGGACGGCACGCCGACCATCTATGCCGACAAGAACGTCCGCCTGGCCATCGCGGAAGCGGTCAACAAGCAGAGCTACGTCGATGCTTTCTACGCCGGCCAGGGCAAGATCCCGACTGGCTTCATGCCGTCGGCAACCGCGGGCTTCAAGGCCGAGACGCTGCCCACCTACGATGTCACCAAGGCCAAGGCCGATCTGGAGGCTGCGAACCTGACCGCAGCTCAGAAGAACATCGTGCTTGAGTACCCGTCCAACGTGGTGCGCCCCTACATGCCGGATCCCAAGGGTATCGCCCAGGCCATGGCCCAGGACCTCCAGGCCATTGGTTTCACGGTCACACTCAAGACCGAGGATTGGCACGGCGGTTACGTGAAGGACGCCACGAACGGCGCCTTCTCGCTGTACCTGTTCGGCTGGACCTGCGATTGGGCCGGTGCCGACAACTTCCTCTACACCGCGTGGTTCGGCTACCAGAACGGCCAGCCCAACCTCCAGTTCGGCTGGAAGAACGACGCGGCCAACGCGCTCATGCTGAAGGCTCTCGCCGAGCCGACGGTGGACGCGGCCAACGCGGACTGGGCTCAGGTCCAGGACCTTCTTGCGGCCGATCTGCCGGCCGTTCCGATCGTCAACTCGACGCCACCCGGAGCCATGACCAGCAAGGTCCACGGCTTCGTGGGGTCTGGTAACGGGATCGAGTACTTCAATTCCGTAACCCTGTCCCAGTAGGCTCCGGCGGTCTCCTCGCCAGCCTGAGAAGTGCCTCGGTGACGCGGCTGAGCCGCGTCACCGGGCTGTAAAATGCGGTAGTCCGCCCCCTGGGGTCGACCACGACCCCGGGGGGTAGCTATCAGCGGAGGAATCTCCCCACAACGTGGCAAGGTTCATCATCCGGCGTGCTCTCGTGGCCATACCGATCCTGTTCGGGCTGTCGGTAATCCTGTTCCTGTTCTTGCGCCTCCTGCCCGGTGGGGGACCGGCCGAGGCGATCCTGGGGCAGCACGCCACGCCCCAGCTCGTGGCCCAGATCAACGCGAATCAAGGCTTCGACAAGCCCCTCTATGAGCAGTATCTGATCTACCTCGGGCGACTGCTTCATGGCGACTTCGGATCGAGTTTCATCGACGGCCGCCAGGTTGCGGACACCTTCCTCATCCGATTCCCGGCGACGCTCGAACTGACGATGGGCGCCATGATCTTCGCCGTCGGGCTTGGGATCCCCCTCGGCCGGCTGGCGGCGCGCCATCCGAACGGCTGGATCGACGCCATGGTGACCGTGATCTCGCTCTTCGGCATCTCGATCCCCGTCTTCGTCCTCGGGTATACGCTGGCCTTCATCTTCGGGGTCCAGCTCCACTGGCTGCCTACCTTCGGCCAGTTGAATCCCCGCTTGGACATCAGCCCGGTCACCCATTTCGCGATCATCGACGCGTTGCTGTCCGGCAACTGGAACGTCATCGACGCCATCGCCCATCTGATCCTGCCCTCGATCGCCCTCGGTTCCATTCCTCTCGCGGTGATCACGAGGATCACACGGGCTTCGGTCATCGAGGTCAGCAACGAGGACTACGTGCGCACGGCCCGGGCCAAGGGCCTGACGAATCGCCGCGTCGACGGTCGCCACATCATGCGCAACGCCTGGCTGCCGGTGACGACGGTCATCGGCTTGCAGACAGGCGCGCTCCTGGCCGGCGCCGTGCTAACGGAGACGGTCTTCACCTGGAACGGCGTCGGCTCGTGGGTGGTGACCTCAGTTCAGAACCACGACTTCATCGTCGTTCAGTCGCTCGTCCTGATCTTCGCGGTCATCTTCATCACGGTGAACCTGATCGTGGACGTCGGCTATGCGTTCCTCAACCCGCGTATCAGGTACAGCTGACATGACGACCCCCGGAGCCGCAGCGGTCGTACGCTCGAGCGCGCGGGCGAGCCGCGGTCTGTGGCACGACGCCCTCCGCCGGCTGCTGCGCAATGGACCGGCGCTGGTAGGCCTGTTCTTTATCGCGGTCTTCGTGCTCGGCGCGATCCTCGCTCCCTATATCTCGCGCTTCGACCCTACCCTCGGTGTGCTCTCCGACGGGTACCAGGGCCCCAGCCTCACCCACCTGATGGGCACGGATAAACTCGGTCGCGACGAATTCACGCGTGTGCTGTACGGCGCCCGTATCAGCCTGACCGTGGGTATCGTCGCGGTGCTCTTCGGTCTCATCGGCGGGACGGTGGTCGGATCCATCGCCGGGGCGGCTGGCGGCGCCGTCGACGGTGTGCTGATGCGAATCACGGACGTACTGCTGGCCGTGCCAGGCATCCTGCTCGCGATCGGCATCGTGTCGTGGCTCGGTCACGGCCAGATCCAGATCATCCTCGCCGTCGGTATCGCGTACTCGCCCCAGTTCGCGCGCTTGCTGCGGGGTAGCCTCCTGGCCCTGCGCGAATCGGATTACGTGATCGCGGCTCGGTCTATGGGGGCGTCACCAGCCAGGATCCTGCTGCGCCACATGCTGCCGAACGCCCTTACGCCGCTCATCGTCCAGGCAACACTCGCGGCAGCCACAGCCATCATCGATGTCGCCGGTCTCGGCTTCCTCGGCCTGGGGCCGGGCGATCCTCGGATCGCCGAGTGGGGCGAGATGCTGACCGACTCATCCAGCTTCCTCCAGAACTATCCGTACCTGATCTTCTTCCCGGGCGCCGCCATCGTCATCAGCGCCATAGGCTTCAACCTCCTTGGCGACGGCCTGCGCGAGGCACTCGATCCTCGTCTCAAGAGGTAGACATGGCCCTGCTCTCAGTACGCGACCTGGTGGTCCGATTCAAGACCCACGACGGCACCGTCTACGCCGTGAACGGCGTCTCCCTCGATCTCGAAGCGGGTGAGACGCTCGGCCTTGTCGGCGAGTCAGGCTGCGGCAAGAGCGTCACGAACCTTGCGGTGATGCGGCTCCTGCCGGCGCCCGCCGGGAAGATCGTGAGCGGCCAGGTCTACTTCGAGGACGAAGACCTGACCCGGCTTGACGAATCGGCCATGCGCGACCTTCGTGGCAAGGAGATCGCAATGATCTTCCAGGACCCGATGACCAGCCTGAACCCCGTCCTGACCATCGAAGAGCAGGTGGTCGAGACCATCAAGGCCCACCGGAAGGTCAGCGGCGCGGAAGCGCGAGCGCGGGCGATCGAACTGCTGGCGATGGTCGGCATCCCGCAACCGGAAGGCTGCCTGCGCGACTTCCCCCACCAGTTCAGCGGCGGAATGCGCCAGCGCGTGATGATTGCCATGGCCCTGGCCCTCGAGCCGAAGCTCCTCATCGCCGATGAGCCGACCACCGCCCTGGACGTGACGATCCAGGCTCAGGTGCTCGAGCTGTTGAGCCGCCTGGCCGCGGACCATCGGACGGCGGTGATCTTGATAACCCACGATCTCGGCGTGGTGGCGGGGATGACTCGTCGCATCAACGTCATGTACGCCGGCTTCGTGGTCGAGAGCGCGACCACGGTCGACCTCTTCGCCGCACCGGCGCACCCGTATACGGTCGGCTTGATGCACTCTATGCCGCGCCTCGACGGCCAACCCGGCGAGCCGCTCATCCCCATCGAGGGAACGCCGCCGGACCTTCGCTTCGCACCCGTTGGTTGCCCATTCGCCCCGCGCTGCGCGTGGCGGTTGGAGCGCTGCTGGACCGAGATGCCGCAGCTCGACCCGGTACAGCCCACGTCCGACATCCGGCGGACCGGGCCTCGGGCAACCCACGTGTCGGCGTGCTGGAACCGGCCGACACCGCAGGAGGCGGCGGCGGGACGGCCGCTGCGGGCCGACTTCGTGGCCGCCCCCGAGCCAGTCGAGGCACCCCGATGACGATGCCTTTCTCGGCCGAACCGAGCCCCACCGGCGTCTCCTCCGGGATCCCCGGGGACGAGCCGGCTGCGACGACGCGGCCCCTCCTGCGCGTCGAAGGCCTTCGGATGTACTTCCCGATCACGAGCGGCATTCTCATAAGCCGCCACATCGGCGACGTCCGCGCGGTCGACGGCATCGACCTGTCGATCGAGAAGGGCGAGACCGTCGGCCTGGTCGGCGAGTCCGGCTGCGGCAAGAGCACGGTCGGTCGGGCCATCCTGCGGCTCTACCGCCCCACTGCGGGCCGGATCGTCTTCGACGGCCAGGAGATCACCAGAGCCAAGGGATCGACGCTCCGAGCCGTCCGGCGCAGGATGCAGATGATCTTCCAGGACCCCTATGCCAGTCTCAATCCGCGCATGACCGCCGCGGGGATCATCTCGGAACCGATGGAGATCCACGAGGCCTCGAGCGGACGGGAGCGCCGCGAGCGCGTCCGCGATCTCCTGGCGACGGTGGGCCTGGATCCCGACTATGGCGACCGATATCCCCACGAGTTCAGCGGCGGGCAGCGTCAGCGCATCGGCGTCGCCAGGGCCCTCGCCCTGCACCCCGACCTGATCGTCGCCGACGAGCCGATCAGTGCCCTCGACGTCTCGATCCAGGCCCAGATCATCAATCTCCTGGAGCACTTGCAGGACGAGTACGGCCTGACTTATCTCTTCATCGCCCACGATCTCTCGGTCGTCCGGCACATCAGCGACCGGATTGCGGTGATGTACCTGGGGCAGATCGCCGAGATGACGGGTTCGCGCGAGCTCTACGAGCGGCCTCTCCACCCGTACACCGTCGCCCTGCTGTCGGCTGTGCCCATTCCCGATCCCGCAGTCGAAGGGCGCCGCCGACGGATAATCCTCAGCGGCGATGTCCCGAGCCCCTCGAATCCGCCGTCCGGCTGCCGGTTCAACACTCGCTGCTGGCTTCGCGAGCGCCTGGGCAATCCGGAGCGATGCGTCGCCGAGGAACCCGTGCTCCGTCCACTGGCGACCGGCCATGCGGTCGCTTGCCACTTCGCCGAGGAGGTCGACGGCACGGCCGAGCAGGTCCAGGTGACCGGCAGAGCGGGCGCGGCCCGCCGGGCCGCCGCGGATGCTAGCGGGGCGGAAGAAGTCGCGGCCACTGGCCCGGCCGCTCCGATCGCACCCACCGGCCCGGAGGGGCCTCGGCCGCGATATCGCCGCCAGGGCTAGACTCTGGTCGAGAGGACCATGGACGGGCGCGCCAACGGGCTATCCGTGTGCCGGAACGGTTCAGGCGGCAGAGAACTCAGGAAGGATGAGAACGTGAAGCGTTGGGCGTCGATGCTGGCGGTTGTTCTGGTGGCTGCGGCGTGTGGTGGCGGCCCCGTGGCGACGCCTCAATACCTCGGCCCCAAGCTCGGCGGCACCCTGACGGTTGGCCTCGACGGCGACATCCAATACACGGATCCAGCCCTTGTCAGCGACGGCGAGTCCATCTACGTCGCCAATCAGGTCGTAGAGGGCCTGGTCGGCCTGGCGGCGGGCACGACCGACACGATTGTGCCCGTCCTCGCGGCCGCCCTGCCGACGATCAGCTCCGACGGCCTGACCTACACGTTCAAGCTGCGATCCGGGATCAAATTCCACGACGGCACGGATTTCAACGCAGACGCCGTGAAGTTCAACTACGACCGCTGGCTGGCGTTCCCCAAGGGCGATCTCCAGAACGCGGCCACCTACTTCGCGGCCGTCTTCGGCGGGTTCGGTGCCGACTCGGAACTGGCCGGCGTCGACGCTCCAGACCAATCGACCGTCGTCTTTCACCTGAGGCACCCTCTGGGCAACTTCATGCTGAGCCAGACGACGTCCGCATTCGGAATCCAGAGCCCGACGGCGATCGCCGCGAACGACGGCGACAACCCCACGCTGTCCAAGAATGCCTATGCGTTGGGCACCCACGGGGCGGGCAAGGCCATGGTAGGGACCGGGCCGTTCATGTTCCAAGAGTGGAAGCCTGGCGATCACCTCACGCTCGTCAAGAACCCGGACTACTGGAACCGCGCCGCCGAGCCGTACATCGATCAGGTCGTCTTCAAGCCGTTCGCGACGGCCGAGGAGAAGCTCGCGGCGATCAGGGACGGCACGGTCGATCTCGTCGAATCGCTCGATCCCGCTTCGGTCACGTCGGTCGCGGCGAATTCGAACCTGGTTGTCCTCGACCGGGGCGCAGGCTGCAATCTCACCCAGCTGGGGATGAACAACTTCGACACCATCAACGGCCAGGCAAACCTGCTGGCCAACAAGGGCGCGCGCCTGGCCATCGCGGCGGCCGTGAACAAGCCGTCCTACATTTCGGGCTTTTACGCCGGCGAGGCCATAGTCGCCGACAGCTGGCTCCCGCCCGGAGCCCTGTACTACAAGCGCGAGTACCTGCCCACGTACAACGTCACCGGCTCCAAGGGCTACCTCGCCCAGTACGGCATTCCGGCTGGCGGCCTGAACGTGGATCTGTGGTTCCCGACGGACGCGCCGGTCTCGGCGTTTCCCGACGCCAAGCCTTTCGCCCAGGCCATCGCCAACGACCTCACCGCCGCGGGATTCACCGTCGCCCTCAAGACAGAGCCGTACTCGCCCAACTACCTGGCCGACCAAGCGGCCGGCAAGCTGCAGATGTGGCTGCAGAGCCGGACCTGCCGCTGGGCCAGCCCGGACGACTTCCTGTTCACATCCTTCGGCTATGTTGACAACGCCCCGTCGGCGATGTTCAGCTACAAGAACGACGACCTGAACACACTGATGACCTCCGCCCTGGCGGAGACCGATCCAGCGAAGGCCAAGGCCGACTGGCAGAAGGCCCAGGATCTGATTGCCCCCGACATGCCGACCGTGCCGCTCCTCAGCGCCAAGCTCCCGGCCGGCGCCCGCACGTTCGTCAGGGGCTTCGTCGGGGCGGGCACCAGATACGAAATCCTGAACACGGTCTGGCTCGACCAGTAACGGGTCCGCGCCGGCCCCGGCGAGGGCCGCGCCTCGCGAGCCGAGCCATCGCCACCCGGCGCGGTCGCTGTGGGCGTCGCCCGTGTCGGGTCGCGGCTAGACTTCTGCCATGAAGCCGCTCCGCATCGCCCTGGCACAGCTGGCGCCGACACTCGGCGCACTTGACGACAACCTCGCCCAACACCGGCGGACGCTCGAGGCGGCTCGCTCGGGAGGGGCCCGCCTGGCCGTCTTTCCGGAGCTCGGCCTGACCGGCTACCAGCTCCAGGACCTCGCCGCCGAGGTGGCGATGAGGGCGGACGACCCGAGGCTGCTGGGCCTGGCCGAGGCGGCCGGAGAGATGTCGGCGGTCGTGTCGTTCGTCGAGGAGGCGGCCGACCACAGGCTCTTCATCAGCGCCGCCCTGCTCGAAGAGGGCCGGGTCAAGTTCATCCATCGCAAGCTCTTCCTACCGACGTACGGACTCTTCGACGAGCGCCGGTTCTTCGCCGCGGGCGACAAGCTCCGGACGATCGACTCGGCCCTGGGCGTCCGGCTCGGCATCGCCGTCTGTGAGGACTTCTGGCACCTTGCCGTGCCGGAGACGCTCGCCCTCGACGGCGCTCAGATGCTGATCAACGTTTCCTCCTCGCCGGGCCGCGATCTGGCGGCCATCCACGAGGTGGGGTTGGGCACGGCCACCTCCTGGCGCACCCTGATGCGAACCTACGCCCAGCTGACGACGAGTTTCGTGGTCTTCTGCAATCGCGTCGGCATGGATGAGACGGTCAGCTTCTGGGGCGGGTCGGAAGTGATTGCCCCGAGCGGCGAGGCCGTCTTCACGGCGTCGCTCTTCGACGAGGGTCTCCATTTCGTCGACATAGAACTCGGCGACGTCCGGCGCGAGCGGATCGGCCTGCCGTTGCTGCGCGACGAACGACCCGAATTGCATCTTCGAGAGCTTCGTCGAATCCTCGCCGAGCGTACGGACATGGGCATCGCCCAGGCCAGCGAATCGGCGAACGGAAGCGGCGCAGGCCCGGATGGCGCCCTCCCGGAACGCGCCGGCCGCGCGGCCCGAGAGCGCGAGCGGACGTGATGGTCTCCGGCATCGATCCGGGACCGGACGGCGGCCCCGAGGGACGGGGGCGCCTGTTCGAGCTGCCGCCCGAGCTGGCCATCGACACGGACATCGCCCGACGGGTCACGGTCGGCTTCATTCGCAACCAGCTCCACCAGGCCGGGTTCGGCCGGGCGTTGCTGGGGCTTTCGGGCGGCATCGACTCGGCCCTGGTCGCCTTCCTGGTGGCCGAGGCGGTTGGGCCGGACGAGCTCCTGTGCGTTCTGATGCCCTACAAGACCTCCTCGCCGGAATCGGTCCAGCACGCCCAGCTCGTCGTCGAGAAGCTCGGTTGCCGCAGCGAGATCGTGGACATAAGCCGCATCGTCGACGGCTACTTCGGCGACGGCGACGAGGCGGGCGACGGTTGGCCGTCCTCACGTGAGGCAAGCCAGCTCCGGCGCGGCAACTTCATGGCCCGGGCCCGGATGTGCGTCTTGTACGACCGCTCGGTGCCGTGGGGTGGTCTCGTCGCCGGCACCGGCAACAAGACCGAGGCGCTGATCGGCTACACGACCGTCTTCGGCGATTCGGCCTGCGCCTTCAACCCGATCGGCGAC
The DNA here is from genome assembly GCA_963789725.1 of uncultured Chloroflexia bacterium. Classification (GTDB taxonomy): domain Bacteria; phylum Chloroflexota; class Limnocylindria; order Limnocylindrales; family CSP1-4; genus Fen-1039. The sequence continues at coordinate 967,638 of CAWBLU010000003.1, read as the reverse complement.
CTGTACAAGAGCCAGGTCCGGCAGGTGGCCGCGGCGATCGGCGTGCCGGAGGAGATCATCCGCAAGGCGCCTTCGGCCGATCTGTGGCCCGGCCAGACGGACGAGGTCGAAGCCGGCTTCACGTACCCGGAACTCGATCGCCTCCTTTTCTGGATGATCGACAAACGCCGCAGCGACGAAGAATTGCTGGCCATGGGCTTCCAGGCGCCGGCCGTCGCGCGGGTCAAGCGGCTCGTGGCGGTCTCCGAGTTCAAGCGCCAGGTTCCGCCGGTGGCCAAGCTCGGGCCGCGGACGACCGGCGTGGACTACCTCTACCCGCGCCGGCGGCCCGGGTCGGCCCGCCGATGAGCCGCCCGGCCTCCGGCGGCGCGGGCCGGCACCGCCGGCGTGCTGCGGACGGCCGGCCTGAGGACTCCGACGGAGACCGCGGCAGGGTGACGACCCGGAGCGCGGCCGCGCAGGATCGCGCCGAGGGATCGGGCGCCGAATGGGGCCGGCTCTTCGTCGTGGCCACGCCGATCGGGAACCTGGGCGACGTCACATTCCGGGCCGTGGAGGTGCTCAGGGCCGTGCCGCTCGTGGCGGCCGAGGACACCCGGCTGACGCGGCGGCTCTTCGCCCGGTACGACATCGCCACCACCCTGGTGAGCTACCACGCCCAGAGCAGCCGCGGGCGCGAGGCCGAACTGCTCGGGCATCTGAGATCGGGGCTGGATCTCGCCCTGGTTACCGATGCCGGCACGCCGCTGGTCAGCGACCCGGGCGCCGAACTAGCATCGGCCTGGGCGGCCGAAGGCGGCGCGGTAGTGCCCATCCCCGGTGCCTCGGCCGTCCTGGCGGCGCTGGTCGCGAGCGGGCTGGCCGTCGCACGGTGGAGCTTCGAAGGCTTTCTGCCGCGGAGCGGCAAGGAGCGGCGAGCTCGCCTCGCCCGGATCGCGGCCGACGACCGCGCCTGCGTGATCTACGAGGCCCCGGCACGGGTGCCGGCCACCCTCGCCGACCTTGCGACGGCCGCCGGCGGCGAGCGGCGTGCGGCCGTGTGCCGCGAGCTGACGAAGCTCTTCGAGGAGGTTGTTCGGGGACCGCTGGCCGACCTTTCGGCCCGCGCCGCGGCCGGTGCCATCACGCTGCGCGGCGAGTTCGTGGTGGTCGTCGAGGCGGTTTCGGGAGCGACCGAGGCGGCGGCCCGGATGGCGGCGGAAGCACCCGCGTCCATGGCCGACGCCAGAGCGGAAGTTGCTCGCCTGGTAGCCGCCGGCGTCAGGCGATCCGAGGCCGCTCGACAGGTGGCGGCGGCTACCGGCCTCGCCCGTCACGAGCTCTACCGGCCGGACTGACCGGTTTCCGGAGTCCAGATTCGTGCGCGTGGAGCCTCGTCCTTTCGGCCTTTGGGCTGTGGCCGCAATGCGCCAAGATATACAATCTGCATAGAGAGGTTGACCCAGAAACCTCGTCTCTGGAGGACAGGGAGGATTTTATGACCGGTAAGACCCGGCACTTGTTCGCGCTGTTGGCAGTTGGCGCCCTCGTCGCCTCGGCCTGCTCGAGCTCGAGCACAACCGCGGCTCCGAGCGGGCCGACGTCCGACCTGAAGATCGGCGTGGCTCTCGACGTCGGCCGCGTCGACGACAAGAACTTCAACCAGTTCTCGTGGGAGGGCGCCAAGCAGGCCGCCGCCGACCTGGGCGCTACGGCTCAATATGTGGTGCCGAAGGACCCTTCGGACTACGACAAGAACATCCAGGGCTTCATCGACCAGGGCTACAACGTCGTGGTTGGCGTGGGCTTCAACCTGGGCACCTCTGTCGTGAAGGCCGCCAAGGCCAACCCGGATGTCCGGTTCATCATCGTGGACGTCGCTCCGTGCGTGGACGAGACCGGTGCGCCGGACAGCACCTTCGCCTGCAAGGGTGATGCGGCAACGCTGCTGCCCAACCTCATCGGCATCCAGTTCCAGGAGGACCAGGTCGGGTACCTGGCCGGTATCGTGGCCGCCAGCACAACCAAGAAGAACGTGATCGGCCAGCTCGGCGGCGTCAACAGCAACCCGGCCGTCGTGAAGTACCTGCAGGGCTACATCCTCGGCGCCCAGTCGATCAACCCCAACATCAAGGTCGAGACCGCCTTCTTCTCCACCGGCGATCCGGTGAAGGCGTACGGCGATCCCACCTGGGGCAAGACCTTCAGCGCCCAGTTCATCCCGCAGAAGGGCGTCGACGTCGTCTTCCAGGTGGCCGGCGCCACCGGAAACGGCGCCCTCGATGCCGCCTGCGACGCCGGTATCTGGGGCATCGGCGTGGACGTGGACCAGTACCTGTCCTACCCGACCGCCGACAAGTGCATCATTTTCTCCGCCGAGAAGAAGCTGTCCAAGGCCGTCTCGGACGAGATCAAGGCGATCTCGGACGGCACTGCCAAGGGCGGCATCGCCCGGTTCAATGCCGCCAACGACGGCGTCGGCGGATCACCGCTCTACAACGCGTCGGCCGCTGGTCTTCCGGCCGACCTGCAGAGCAAGCTGGATACGGCCTTTGCCGCAATGAAGGCGGGTACTCTCAAGACCTGCCCGGACAAGTGCGGCACCTGGACCGAACCGTAGTCACCCCTTCTTAGCTTTCGCGAGCGGGCCGGGCCACTTCATGCGGCCGGCCCGCTCGCCGTATCCGGCACGCCCCAGGGAATCGAGGTAGCCATGACTCAGGGCGGAGCATCCGGCAGCGCGCCGGCCCTGGAGATGCGCGACATCACCAAGCGCTATCCGGGCGTCGTCGCAAACGACCACATCGATCTGGATGTCCGCCCGGGCGAGATCCACGCCCTGCTCGGCGAGAATGGGGCCGGGAAGACGACCCTGATGAACGTCCTCTACGGCCTTGCTCGGCCGGATGAGGGCACGATCCTGCTCGACGGCACGCCCGTACAGATCGCGAGTCCCGCCGACGCCATCGCCCGCGGCATCAGCATGGTCCATCAGCATTTCATGCTGATCCCGGTTCTCTCTGTCGCTGAAAACGTCATCCTGGGTTCCGAGACGATGGCCAACGCGATCTTCGTGGATCGGAAGGAGGCCAGCCGCCGGATCGGCGAGCTGGCGCGGCGCTTCGGCTTCGACCTCGACCCAGAAGCCAGGGTGTCCACGCTTTCGGTGGGCCTTCAGCAGCGAGTCGAGATCCTCAAGGCCCTCTATCGCGAGGCGAGGATCCTCGTCCTGGACGAGCCGACGGCCGTTCTGACGCCCCAGGAGACCGACGAGATCTTCGCCCTGCTGCGGCGCCTCGCGGTCGACGGCCACTCGATCATCTTCATCAGTCACAAGCTCTACGAAGTGCTTGAGGTGGCCGATCGAATCACGGTGATCAGGCGAGGGAAGGTCATCGGCGAGCGCAAGCCGGACGAGACGACTGAAGAGGAGCTGGCCGAGTTGATGGTCGGGCGCGAGGTCGAGCTGACGGCCGACCGGGGCATCTCGCATCCGGGCGAGTCGGTGCTCTGTGTCGAGGACCTGCGCGTCGCAGACGACCGCCACCACGAGGTCATCCCCGGGGTGAGTTTCGAGATTCGAGCCGGCGAGATTCTGGGCGTGGCCGGGGTCGCCGGCAACGGACAGGACGAGCTGGTGGAGGCAATCACCGGGCTTCGCAGGCCGTCGGGCGGCCGCGTCACCCTCGGCGGGGTGGACGTGACGGGCCTATCGCCCCGCGGGATGAACGAGGCCGGCGTGGGCTACGTTCCCGCGGACCGGCATCGCTTCGGTTTGATCCTCGCCTTCCCGCTCTACGACAACCTGATACTCACGAGCTACTACCGGCCGCCGTTCTCACGCGGCGTAGTCCGCAACGACGAGGCCATCCTCGAGTCGGCCAGAGAACAGGTGAAGAAGTTCGACATCCGGACGACCTCTGTCGATGTCGCCACGTCCAAGCTGTCGGGCGGCAACCAGCAGAAGGTCATCGTCGCCCGCGAGTTCGACCGGCCGCTGAAGCTCCTCGTGCTCGACCAGCCGACCCGCGGCCTCGACGTCGGCAGCATCGAGTTCATCCATAGCCAGATCATCGCCAAGCGTGATGCCGGCACCGCGATCCTGTTGGTCTCGGCGGAGCTCGACGAGGTGCTCGAGATGTCGGACCGGATTGTGGTCATGTATCGGGGCCGGATGGTCGCGGAGATGGTCGGCCGGACGGCGGACAAGAGCGAGGTCGGCCTGTACATGGCCACCGGCGGCCGCGAGCCGGCCGCCACCGGAGAGGGGGCCAGGCCGTGAGCGGTCTCGTGGGCGCGGCCCGCCGCCTGCTCGGTCGAGCGGTTGATCTCCGGGTGCTCCAGGTTGTGGCCGAGCCGGTCATGGCCCTTGTCTTTGCGCTGATCGTTGGCGGCTTCGGGATCGCCCTCTTCAGCGCCTATGTACCCGGCCATTCGGCCTTCGACTTCGGGCTGCCGATCGCAGCCTATGCGTCCCTGATCGGTGGCTTCGCCAACCCGAACGGCATCACTTCGACGCTCTCTTACGCAACGCCGCTCGTTCTGGCGGGGCTCGGCGTGGCCGTCGGCTTCCGGGGGGGTCTGTTCAACATCGGCGGCCGCGGCCAATTCCTGATCGGCAGCGTCGGCGCCATGGCCGTGGTCACCTGGATCGGCAAGGACGCCGGCCCGTGGATAACGATTCCGCTTGCCCTCCTGGTCGGCGCCTCCCTCGGAGGCTTCGCCGGCTTCATTCCGGGCTTCCTCAAGGCGACCTCAGGGGCCCACGAGGTCGTCACCACCATCATGCTCAACTACGTGCTCCTCTTCGTGATGGCGTGGGCCGTTATCGGGCCCCTCACGCTGCCGGGCGCCCCCCAGCCGATCACCGTCGACGTGAGTACCCGCAACGGGGCACTGCCCATACTCTTCGGCAGGGACGGGCATCTCGGTTTGCTGATCGCCCTCGCGGCAGTGCCGCTCATGTGGTTCCTCCTGTTCCGAACGACGATCGGCTTCGAGATCCGCGCCGCCGGCGCCAATCCCGACGCGGCCCGCTACGGCGGCATGAAGACGCGCCGGCTGGTCGTCCTGACGATGACACTGGCCGGGTTCATGTCCGGGCTGGCGGGGGCGACCACGCTTCTGGGCGTCGTCCACGAGATGACCCCCGGTTACGACACGACGATCGGCTTCGACGCGATCACCGTGGCCCTGCTCGGCCGGTCCAATCCGATAGGCGTCGGCCTCGCGTCCCTGCTGCTCGGTGCCATGCGTGCCGGTGCCCAGAGTATGCAGATACAAGCGGGCGTCCCTTCGGAGTTGGTCGACGCGCTGCAGGCGATCATCCTGCTCTTCCTCGTGGTCAACGTCCTGAGGCGGCTGATGGCCAGGCGCAGGCCCAGGCCGGGTACTGGCGATCCGGCCATGGCCGGGGCCGTGCCGGTGGGAGGTGCCGAATGAACGTGATTCCGGATGCACTCAACGCCCTACCGCTCATCGGTCTCCTCTTCCAGTTCTTCGGCTACGTGGTGAGCAACATCACCTTCATGTCGCAGACAACCGTCGCCGTTGCGGTGCCGATCGCGCTGGCGGCACTCTGCGGCGCCGTATGCGAGCGCTCCGGCGTTGTCAACATCGGGCTCGAAGGGATCATGCTCACGGCCGCGTTCGCCGGCTGGATTGTTGGGGTGTTCGCGGTTGGGATACTGGGCCGCAGCGATCCGCTGCCGGTCTTCGGAATCACCCTGCCGCTGCTCATCGGGGTCGCCGCCGCGATCGGCATCGGCATGCTGGTCTCGCTCCTGCATGCCTGGCTCTCGATCTCGGCGCGGATCGATCAGATCATCGGCGGGACGATCATCAACATCGGGGCAGTCGGCATCACCGGCTACCTGTACGGCCTCTTCGCCAACCAATCGCTCACCGGAGCGGGGAGCTTCAAGCCGCTGACCGTGCCCAGGGAGATCGCCGATCTCCCGTTGATCGGCTGGCTTCTGAACGCGGTTCTGGCCCAGGGACCGATCGGCATCTTCACGATCATCCTGGTCATCTTCCTGCAGGTCATGCTCTTCCGGTCGCGCTGGGGGCTGCGGACGAGAGCCGCCGGCGAGCATCCGCGCGCGGCCGAGACCGTGGGTATAGACGTGATCCGGCTTCGCTACCTCAACGTAGTCATGGCCGGTGCGCTGGCTGCCCTGGCGGGTGCCTGGCTGAGCATGGAGCACGGCAACAAGTTCGACGCGAATATGACGGCGGGGCGCGGCTTCATCGGCCTGGCGGCAATGATCGTGGGCCGCTGGACGCCGCTCGGGGCCTTCGGCGCGGCCTTGCTGTTCGCCTCCGCGACGGCCCTCAGCGCGTCGCTCACGATATCGCCGCCGACCGGCGACCTTGGCAGCCTGATGGCCCGAGTACCGGGCGAGTTCTGGGAAGCCCTGCCCTACATCATTACCATCGTGGTGCTGGCGGGCCTCATCGGGCGGAGCATCGCCCCGGCCGCCGACGGCCAGCCGTACGAGCGCGAATCAGCGACCTGATGACGGGCGGCCCGCGCCGGTCGCGCTGCGCCGGGACCGCCCGGCCGGACGGCTAAGCGCCGCGCAGCAGCGACGGGTAGAAGCTGGCCTTGCCGGCGGCTGCCTTGAGGCCGGCCCACTCGTCGAGGATCGCCACGGCCTCGTTGGCGGCGTTGATCGCCCGCTCATCGGCGCCGTTGTCGCCGAAGGCGTTCGTGGCCCTGTTGGCAACGGCGCCGAGGACCGCGCCGCTGCGCATCCCGAAGAGCCGCGCCAGCACGAACAGGGCCGAGCATTCCATCTCGAGGCAAACGACGCCGGCCCGGCGGAGGTCCTCGATCAAGCCGTCGGCGCCGGACTGCCAGAAGCCGCCGGCGACGGGGCGCTCCTGGCCGAGATAGAACGAACCGACGCTGCAGACGATGCCGAGGTGGTAGCGGTAGCCCAGCCGCTCGCAGGCCTCGATGAGGGCGAGGTAGACCTCGGTGTCGGCGAACGCCGGATGCTCGAGCGGCAGGTAGTGATCGGAGGTGCCATCGCGCCGCACCGCGGCAACCGGGACGATGAGGTCCCCCAGGTCGATCTCCGCTCGCAGAGCGCCGCACGTGCCAACCCGAATGATCGTCCCGCAGCCGATTGTCGCCAGCTCCTGCGTAGCGATCTCCAGGCTCGGAGACCCGACGCCGCTCGAGACGGCCCCGATCGGAACTCCCTTGTACGTGCCGCGGGCCGAGCGGTATTCGCGATGGAACGCCAGTTCCTCGGCGCCCTCCCATGTGGCCTGCATCTTCGCGACGCGGCCGGGATCGCCGGGCATCAGCACCGTCTCGGGGATCTGTCCGGCCGAGAGATGAAGGTGATACTGTGACCCTGTCGTGTCGGTAGGAGCGTCGGCGCGACGCTGGGCGGGGACGCGGCCGCTCGTTTCCATCGGTCCTTCACTCCTCCAAGGGGTTGGCCTCCTGGTCGGGCAGACGCTATCACTCCTTTGGATCGGTAGTCGCGCGATGAGGTGTGGCAAATGATGGATGGCGGGATCCAGCTGATGGACCGGGCGGAGGCTGCGGCTCGCCTGCCGGAGTTCGAGCGGCTGGTGCGTCTGGCCGAGGCTGCGCAGGGACGGGCCCGGGCGCCTTACTCCCACTTCAGCGTCGGGGCCGGGGTGCTGGGCGGGTCCGGCGCGCTGTACCCCGGCTGCAACGTCGAGTCGGCGTCGTATGGGGCGACGATCTGTGCGGAGAGGGGAGCCGTGGTTGGGGCGGTGGCCGCCGGCGAGAAGACGATCCGGGCCTGCGTCGTCGTCACTCCCACAGCCGAGCCTTCCAGCCCGTGCGGCATCTGCCGCCAGTTCCTCCGCGAGTTCGGCACGGACATGCCGGTATTCGCGGCCTCGAGCCTGAGCGACGCGGTGTACGCGGCTCGGCTGGGCGATCTGCTGCCGTTGTCATTCGGGCCGGACAACCTGGACGCGGCAGGCGGCACCCAATGACCGAGCCACGCGCCGCGGGGCCCCGCACCGTGAGCGGCTTCGAGCTCGGCCGGGAGGTTTCGCCGGCCGAACAGCCCGCTCGCCTCGCCGCCCTCGAGTGGGCCGTCCGCGAACGCACCCACCTCCGGCCCGCGGTCGGACTCGTGCTGGGGTCCGGGCTCGGCGGCCTGGCCGACGCGATCGACATCGACACCGTGGTCCCGTTTGCCGAGTTGCCGGGTTGGCCGGCCGCCACCGCGCCGGGTCACGCCGGCAGGCTTCTCTTCGGGCGCCTCTCCGGTGTGCCGGTGGTGGTCCAGCAAGGCCGGTTTCACCTGTACGAAGGCCACTCGGCCGGCTTCGTCGTCCAGCCGGTGTTGCTGATGGGCTGCCTCGGCGCGAGCGTCGTGGTTCTCACCAACGCCGCCGGCGGCGTGAACCGCTCCTACGGTTCCGGCACGTTGATGGTCATCTCCGACCACCTGAACCTGACCGGCCGCTCGCCGCTGATCGGGGCCAACGCGGACGGGACCGGCCCTCGCTTCCCTGACATGACGGATGTCTGGGACTCGAGGTTGCGTCTGCGGCTGCACGCCGCCGCGGTGGCCGAGGGAGTGACTTTGAGGGAGGGCATCTACGCCTGCCTGCTCGGCCCCAACTACGAGACGCCGGCCGAAGTCCGTATGCTCGGGCGCCTCGGCGCCGATGCAGTGGGCATGTCCACCGCCCTCGAGGCCGTGGCTGCCAGGTGGGCTGGGATTCATGTGTGCGGCGTATCTCTGGTCACGAATCCCGGCGCGGGGCTGTCCAGTGCGGAGCTGAGGCACGCCGAAGTACTCGCGGCCGCGGAATCTGCCGGCCCGAGGCTCTCCAGGGTCATCGCCCGATTCGTCGCCGATCTGGCTGCCGGGTAGTCGCCGCCTGCGAGCGGCTCGCTTCGTCGGTGGTGGAGCCGGAGCGCGCCCGCCTGGGGGAGAACGGGCCGCGCTCCGGGGATGGGGGCTATGCCAGGACGAGGGCCTCGTCTTCGGCCGTGGCGTCCTCGTCCGTGTCGTCGGACGGGGTGTCGGCCATGGTCATGACGCCGACTTCGGCCGCTTCGTTTGGAGAGATGCCTGCAGACTGGGCGGTGGCGTCGGCGGCGGATTGAGCCGCCTCCGAATCGGCTTCGTAGTCGCGCTTGCGCCGGCCGGAGAGCATCTCGACGGAAGAGGCAACGACCTCCGTTTTCCAATGCCGCGTGCCGTAGTGGTAGGATATGCCAAACGGCACTGTACGCCATTGTTAGCAGGGTGCTAACTTCCGATCATGCCTAGCATCGACATCTACTCCCAGATAGCCCCCTCCCTCGGTCGACTACGCCTCAGCCCCGAGCAGTGGGGCGTCCTGCTCTGCGCCTACCTCAACCTGCAGACGGGCGAGCAGTTCTACCGGCCCAAGAAGACGGAGGGGCGAGCCTCCGCGGCCGTCCAGTCCCGAATGCTCAAGCGCCTAGAGGACCGTGGGTACATCGTCCGATTCGCCGATGGTCCGAGCCGCAGACGGACCTCACGGGTTGCCCTGACCGAATCCGGCAAGGCTTGGATGGATAAGGTCTACGCCGCGCTGACGACCAAGGAAGGACCGGCAGAATGACCGCCTACGCCTACCTGAGGAAATCCGTAGCCCGACAGGATGATCCCCACAACTCCGCGGAGGCCCAGGAGGCCGCCGTCCGGGGCCTGGCCGAGCGGCACGGCGACTCTGACGGGCTGGTGATCCTGTCCGACTGGAACGTCTCGGGCCGTCTAGGACGGGCCAAGCGGCCCGGTTTCGACCAACTCTGGCAGGCCATCGAGAACGGGACCTGTACGGCCGTCTACAGCTATTCCATGTCCCGGCTCGCCCGGTCAGTCTCCGAACTGCTGCGACTGTTCGAGACGTGCGCCGAACGGCACGTTCCGATCAGGTTGGAGGCCGACGTAATCGACACATCCACCGCCTCCGGACGCCTCGTGGCGGGGATCATCGCCCAGGTGGCTACCTTCGAGGCCGACGTTCACGGAGAACGCCTCAGAGCGGCCCTGACCGCCAAGAGCGCCCGAGGCGAGCGCATCGGCACGGTGGCTTTCTACGGCGACCATGACGGCGACGACCCCGAGGCCGTGCTAGCGGCCGTGTCGGAGGCGGGCTCATTCTCCGGCGCGGCGAAGCTGCTCAACGCCCGAGGCATCCGACCGCGGGGCTCACGGCGCGGCTGGTGGCCGAGTAGTGTTGCCGTTGTGGCCCGCCGTCTCAATCCCACGATGCCGACGCTCCGGCCTACCCGCGGCGTAGCGGCCGGGGGCTCAGACTTCACCCTCGCCCGGCTCCTCCGTTGCCCTACCTGCGGAACTTTGCTCAGTGGGATGCGGGATCGGCTCGACGGCAAGAACCACGGCCGGGTGCGCTACGCCTGCCGTCTCGGGACCTCCCTGCCGCATCCGCGCATCTCCGTCACGGAGTCTCACATCCTGCCCGCGGTCATGGCCGAAGTAGCCCACCTGCGAACCCCGGAGGCCGTCGAAATGGAGACGGGCTCGCAAGCCAAACGGGCCGAGCTAGAGGCCCGACGCCTCCGGATCATCGACATGTACGAGAGTGGACTGATAGAGCGTTCCGACCGGGATCGTCGCCTGGCGGCCGTCACAGACGAGCTACAGGCCATTGAGGCCCGCGCCGTCGTCATGGCCGTGCCCTCGGTCGATTGGGACTGGCCCCCGAAGGCTCTCAACAGACTGTTGCGGGCTCTGTTCGAGCGGATCGAACTGGACCAGGCAACATTCCAACCGCTCCCGAGTGGCTACCGCTGGACCGTACCGGAGTGGCGATCATGACTGTCGACGCCGTTCTGTCGATCAACGGGAAGTACGCCGTCTGTGGCGCCTGCGGGCTATCACTGTGCCGGCGGGACCGCGTGGCAGTAGATCCACAGTCGAATAGCGGCCGCCCCTACGTGCACGTTCTCACTTGGGGCGGCGAGTGGCGCCTGGAACGACCTGATGATGGTCCCGACTATCTCGCCCGCAGCGAGTCATCGCGCAACCGTTACGACCGCGGGAACACGCCAACCCGACGGCCGCCCGGCAGGATGGAGGATGGCACCGACGACGACAATGGGATTGACTGGTACCTCAACCTGGGGCCATCGGTTCCCCTTGCGCGCTGCCGGTGTGGGACGCTCAATCGCATGGAGAACCGGAGGCTACACGTACAGCTTGGGCCTTAGTTGACGGCCCATCGGCAAAGGGTCTAGCATCGATCTACCGGCTCTCCCCTTCGGAGGGAGTAGACCCATCTCACGGGATGGGCACGCGGAGCGGCACACCAACGGCGCTCCACCGGCCAGTTGATGCCGACATTACGCGGCTTTCGTGGGCGCATGCCCCGGGAGCCGTTTTTCATGTCTGGTAACCCCGTATTCGTGGAGAGCGGGCGCCGCGGGGCCCGCTCGCGTTGGGGACCCCCGAGAACCGTCCGACTGGACTCCTTGACGATCGCGCAACGCGCCGTCGTCATGGCCCTCATCGACACAATGAAAATCGCCCCAGTGCAGCCCGAGGCGATTTCCGACGAGGTGCGCCATGACCGCGCAGCCTCGCAGTAACCGTACGCCTGCTGCCGCCTCACGGCAAGACTCGACGAGCTACCACCAGCGGGCCTATCGGCAGGTACTCGCCAGCCTCGATGATCTCCTCTATGTCCACAAGAGGCCGGACTCGTACCGCGCCATTCTCGAAGCGGTCCGGTCGGATCTTGAGACCGAACTCGCGGACCGCCTCGCGAACCATGCTGCGGAGGATGCAGCGGCCGATCGCCGCCTGGCCGACGACGAGGCCGCCTCAGAGACCGCCTACGCCATCGAGCTCGTGCGGTCGGCTATCCGGGACCTCGGCCCGGGATGGCGTCATGCCGTGCCGCTCACGGCCTGGAAGTGCCGCGCATATGTCCACTTGAGCATCCTCGAAGCAGAGAACGATCCGGCCCGGCTCAATGCCGCCCTCGATCGCATCTACGGGGGGCCGGCATGAGCGTCAAGCCGTTCACCGCCGACGAGATGGCAGAGGTTGACGAGATGGCCCTCGCGCCAGTCGGCCGCCCCCTTGCCTTGGCCGATTACCTGGCGGCCGTCGAAACCTTCCTCCGAAGGTATGTCGCGTTTCCGTCCGAGCATGAGCCGGTCGCCATCGCCCTCTGGGTGGCGCACGCCCACGTCGTGGAGCAATTCGACGTGTCCCCCATCTTGGCCGTCACCTCGGCCGAGATGCGATCCGGCAAGACAAAGGTGCTCGACGTTCTGGAGCTTGTGGTTCCTCAGCCCTTCCGTGCCGTCATGCCCTCCGAGGCCGTGACTTACACGATCCTCTCGCAGCGGCCCCGGCCGACGCTACTGCTCGACGAGGCAGACGCGATCTTCGGACCCCGGACGGCCGAGCGTTATGAAGGCTTGAGGGCGATCCTGAACAGCGGCAACTCCCAGGGGACGCCGGTGCCACGGGTGAAGCTCGAAGGCAAGCGCCGGGAGATCGACCTGTTCGACTGCTTCGGCCCGAAGGCCGTGGCGGGCATTGGCGACCTGCCCTCGACCGTTGCCGATCGCAGCGTCCCGATCCGGATGAAGCGCCGGACGGCGGAGGAGCCGATAGAGCGGTTCCGTCGTAGGACCGCGAAGGCTGAGGCGGAAGCGCTCGGCTGCGACTGGGATGCGGTGGACCTCGCGTCCGAGGCCAACGTCCCGGCCGAGCTGAACGACCGCGCCGCCGACTCCTGGGAACCTCTGATCATCATCGCCGAATCTGCCGGCGGAACCTGGCCGGCCCGAGCCCGAGCCGCAGCCCTGGCCCTATCCGGCGAAGAGGAGATGACGATCTCCGCCGGCATGCGGCTCCTTGCCGACATTCGGGAAGCCTTCGGCGACGAAGATCACCTCTCGACCGCTGAGTTGCTCCACCGTCTCCATGACCTGGAGGATGCGCCCTGGGGCGACTGGTACGGCTCCCCACTCACCGGCCGCGGCCTAGCGAAGTTGCTCGGGCCCTATCGAGTCCTGCCTCTCAAGCGCCGCGTCCGTGGCGAACAGAGCCGGGGTTACTTCCGGATGGACCTGGAGGACGCCTGGCGCCGCTACCTGCCCGGGACGGATGGGACGGATGGGACGGTTTCCCAGAAGGACAACGACAGCCTGGGACGCCGGGACACCACAGGTTCCGTGGAGGGGGTATCGGTATCTATAGAGGAAACAGACGCATCTCTCTGGACTGCTGTCCCCTTCCGGGAAAGCGTCCCAAGCGTCCCAAGTGCCCCGCCTGCTCCGACCATCGCCTGTAGCGACTTCTTGGCCCACCGGTTCAGCCACGCCCGATACGGAGACGGCTGGCGCTGCCTCGAATGCTCCCCGGAGGTGTCCTCATGATCTGACGCTTCATCGATTCACCCCAGACCAACATCAAGCCAAGGAGACAGAATGAACGCCACAACCATCACATCCAAGATTCTCCGTCCCCCGAAGCCATGGACAGCGCCCTCGATCACGATGCCGTTTCCGATCGACGCGCACGACCTCCACCCGATCGGAACAGACCGCGTGGGCCGCTCGTGGTTCACGCACCCGCTCGGCGAGCTCTCCGAGAGGCCACGGCGGTACTCCGACGAAGTTGTGCTGCCAAACGCGCCGCTCGTTGTGGAGATAGTCGGCGACGAGAGGCAATACCGCGCCTTCGATGTCTACGCGCCCGGCTCATTCGAGGCGAGGCAGGCAACAGTCGCCCATGTGCGAATCCCGCCCAAGCCCGGACTAGTCGACCAGCTCGGCGGAGTCCGCCAACTCGGCCCGAAGACCGAGTTTCGCGGCGGTAGCTTCCGGGGCCCGATCCGCGGCGCAGCGAAGATCGTCGCCCATCTCTCGAAACTCGGCGACGGTGCCCAGTTCATCCCGGACCCCGGCACTACCGACGGCTTCCTGATCCGAGCCAACGGCAAGCCCTATCCCAGCATGGTCGACGCTGCGCTTCGTGCCCGAGTTCTGATCGGGCCCTTCTTGCACGGCCACCCGGCCGCATGCCGCTTCTGCGGGGCGGAGGCCGAGACGGTTGCCGCGGTCGACGTTCCGTGGTGCGGCAGTTGCGCCGGCCCGAAGGGCGGCAAGGCATGAAGCTGCCGGTTCGAGTCGAAGACACCCGGCCGCCGCGTTGGGAGGACGTTCTACCGGCCGATCAACTGGCCGAGTTCGAGCGGCGCCGGGTCATGGCCGAACTGCGCCGCGCCCTGGTGACCCAGGCGAGGACCGTTGCGGCCATCGATCGACGCCTGGGAGGCCGAAAGTGACACTCGCGCCAGCTTCCAGCGTTTCGCGGCATAAAGCGGCAACTATCGGCGGTTCGCTTGAATTACCAGCGGCAAAGATCGCGCTTTCAGGTGGGGGGAGAGATTTTGGCAACAGGGAGTCGTATAGACGCCCAGCGCTAGAAAACGCGCCCCGCCATCGCCACCCGCAGGCCGCGGACGGGCGGCGCCGCTGTGCCGGCTGTGGCGAGACGTTGCCGCTCGCCAGCTTCCGCCGCGACTCCCGCGGCTACTGGCGATCGAACTGTAACGACTGCGCCCTGCTTGTAACGCGCGAGTGGAAGGCCCGCAATCGCGAAACGCTCCTGGCCCGCCGTCGTGCCGCTCCACGTGCCCATCCGTGCCCCAGCCGACCGGCCGGCGATAAGCCGCAGGTGATCGGCCCCGGCCAGTCTTCCCCAGAGCCCCCGATCCGCAGCCGGAGTAAGCCGCCACAAGTACGGTAGCGAGCGCTCATCGGGCCGTGGTTCACTGTGATTCGACAGTGGCCGGGCCTATTCTCCCGACGGTGGACTTGGTAGCCCCGTTTGCCCGGATACCTCACGCGCGAAGGAAGACGACGATGGCAGCAGCAAGCACCCGCGGACGCTCCCTGGGCGAGCAACTCAGCAACCCGAGCGGGTTTGCGATGTTCGTTTGGATTTTCCTGGCGATAGTGCCGCTTGTATGGCCTGTCTCGCTCTACGTTCTTCTTCGATACGCGACCGGGCATCGTGCACCAGGGTCAAGGGGGCTGTTTCCTGCCGACACCCGAATAGGCCACGAGGTTCACTATCCGAGCATTCTCGGAGTCGCGGTTGCGTGGGTAATCGGCTTGTTCACGGTTGTGGGCTACCTGCTTGCCCTTTACATGACCTATCGCTACGTCACCGGAAGACGTACCGCCTCCCTGCCAGATCGACTCGCCCAGCTCGACATTGCCCGCAACTCTGGGTTGATCACCGCCGAAGAGTACGGAGCCAAGCGAGCGGTCATCCTCAACTCGCTGTAGTCGCCGCCGCTTGCGTGGGGCCGGGCGGAAGGCCCGCTTAGGGCCCGTGTAACTCTCTACGTCCACGAAGCCTTGGGCGGTTCCTTCGCCAACTCGGCCCAGCAGTCCGCAACCGTGCTCACGTGCAGGATGACGCCGATGTTGCCGCGGTCGTTCGATCCCCGATCCCAGCCGCCCTCCAGGCTGGCCCTTGCGGCCATCACCTGACCCCATGCGGCAAGGTAGTCGATGATCGGGCGGTAGGCCACGGCATCTTCACGGGACAAGTAGCCGATGCTGCCCGCCGGCGCGCCGGGGGCGGAAGGGATCAGGACGACACGTACGGCGTTCGGGTCGTACGGGTTCGTCGGTTCGGGTATCAGCAACGCCATGTGGTCGCGGTCGCGCATCCCGTCAATCGTCTTGCCGCCGCCAATCCGTTCTAGGGTTCCCTGATAGGACCCTTCGCCGACCACATCGACATGGGATCGTCCGACCGGCGAGAACCGGTAGGCTGACACCTGAACATTCGGTATTGGATCGCCCGGCCAGAAGGTAATCGGGCCACGGGGCGGCCACTGCGCCTCGCCGCTACCTGACAACCGCCGCAAGAATCCCATGCAGACCACACCCGTCCTGTGCAGTTGGCGTAGCGCCACGATACGCCCAGATGATCGGCAGGTGATCGCCAGTTGGTACGGTCAAGCGCCCCCGCTCCGCTCTGCCGTCGCCGCTCCGGTTCGCCGGGAAGGGCAGTCGGCCCGGCGTCGGTGGCCTGCGATCCAAATGCCTTCGAGCCCTACCAGCCGATCGGAGCTCCGCACTGCGGGCACGGCGTCTGGCCCATGGCGATCGGCATATGACATCGCCAGCACTGCGGCGCCCGGCCATCGGCCGACAGTCCGGCCGCCGCGGCGAAGTTGTAGCCGCAGACGCACGCGATGGCGCCTACCCGTACCGATCGGCCGCACGCGGGGCAGTTTCGGCCCTTCGGCTTTGTCGCGTACCAGATGATCGACAGCGGCGTAGCCACGAGGAACCAGACGAACAGGATGAAGATGATCCCGATGCCCAGGCCCGCCGAGCAGGCGGACGGGTATGCCGAGTCTGCGCAGTCGGCTGCTGACGCCCCAGCAGCGATCCACAGGACCATGAGCCCTGTCCAGATCAACAAGACCCACGTTGGCCAGCGCCAGTTCATCTTCCCACCTCCCTGCGGAGTGCCCGCACTAGCCGCTGGTGAGCGGCGCTCACTACTCTGCGCGTTCAGCCCCCGCTCCGCTAGTCGGCTACGTCGTGCGAGCTACACCGGCTGCGTCGGGGGCCGGCGTCTCGCCCGAGCGCGCGTATAGAACATGGGTGTTCTATACTTTCGGCGAGGAGGTGAATGTGATAGAGACGGGCGCCGTGGCGTTGGCGTTCACGACTCGCGAAGCTCAGCGCTTGACGGGACTGAGCGCGCGTCGCCTTCAATACTGGGACGAAACCGACTTCGTCCGTCCGTCCATTGCCGCGCGACATGGCAGGGGCGCGCCGCGACTCTATTCGTTCCGCGACCTTGTGCAGCTTAGGGTCGCCGCGCTTCTCAGGGACCGTTTGTCGCTCCAGGCACTCCGCCGACTGAAAGACGCCCTCGACGTGGAGGCGCCTTTCGCGGAACTCCGGTTTGCCTCAACCTCGGAGAGCGAGATGGTCTACTTGGAGCAGCAAGGGATCCCCGAAGCTGTCCGTCAACCCGGCCAGATCGTCATGACCTTCAACGTGCCGCTCACGGAGATCCGCGCCGACCTCAATCAGCGCATAGCCGAGCTTCGACGACGCCGCGGTGTAGGAAAACTACAGAAGACCCGGGGCGTCGTCTCTGGCAAGCTCGCAGTGGCGGGCACTCGTATCACGGCAGCCGCGGTCCAGCGACTTCTCATGGCTGGGTGGGACGAGCAGTTGATCTCTGACCAGTACCCCGAACTGACGAGGGCTGACATCGAGGCTGTCCGCCGTCGGGTCGCGGATCTCAAGGCCGGTTGAGCCGGGGGACTGGGGGGGTGCGATGGCTGATCGACAACATGGTGCCTCGTGGCGTGACATGGTTGTTGCGCGATCATGAACATGACGCCCTAGAGGTACGCAGCGTCCTAGCCCACGACGCTCCGGATTCGGCTGTCGCTGCGTACGCCGCAGCCGGCCGACTCGTCTTGCTCACCCATGACAGAGCCCTGGCCAAACGCTGCCTCTCGAGTGGAATTCATCACCTGTGGCTCCGGACTCCTGAGCCAAGGGACGTGGAGAGGGTTAGGGCCATCCTGCCTGACATAGAACGAGCATTCGAGTCTGGAGCGGTCCGTGTCGTGGTCACCCTTGGCGCCGTGACAACCCTGCCTACCCCCGATCTCGATCAAAACAATGAGGCCTAGAAGGCGTGGCTTAGGGTGTACTTAGGGATACCGTCCGGGGACATAGTGTCGGACAGTGGGGCAGGCTCTACTGTCCGGGCCGATGGGGTTGGGAATAACTAGCCACTAGCGCGTTCCGCGGTCATCATCCCACTGGCGAGTCTGCAGCCTGCCCTCGATAGCGACCTGCTGGCCCTTGCCGAGGTACTGACCGCAGACCTGTGCCAGGCGGTCCCAGACGACCACGTTGTGGTACTCGGCTCGCTCTTTGCCGTTGCCGCGGAATTCGTTGGTGGCCACCGCGAAGGTGGCGACGCTCGAGCCGCTGGCCAGCGAGCGCAGCTCCGGGTCGCGGGTCAGTCGGCCAGTAAGGAGGACCTTGTTCACGGTCCAATCTCCTCTTCTTGCGCCGGCCTGAGACGGCGCCTTGTGTGACGGCGGGTGCCCGAACCCTAGCCCCGGCCAATCAACCGCGGCTCATCGGCGGCTTATCTCCGTCGGAGCCCGGTACGGCCGCCGGTGCCGCTCGGCCGGTCGGGTCGACTGGGCCTCCGACGCGACCCATCAGGCGGCGCGCGTTCGAGATCGCCCCGGCCGCATCGGTGCCGCTCACGGCCAGGGAGGCGCGCCGATTGCACCATTACCTGAGCCCGCGGCCCGACTGGCTCGTTCGCCAGCGTGGGTCGACCTTGTCTCCCTCTTGACAACGTCCGACCGTCGCGCCATTGTAAACATATGAGCGGCTATTTGCACATTTGAGCAGCATGCGAGCCGGACCGGCACCCACGGCACAGGACGAGCCGGGTCTCGAGACCCGGCTGATGCTCCGCGCCGCGCATCTCTACTACCGGCTTCATCTGACTCAGGACCAGGTCGGCGAACGGCTGGGTATCAGCCGCTTCAAGGTCGGGCGGCTGCTTGATCGAGCCCTCCGCGAAGAGGCCGTCCGGATCGAGATCGTCCATCCCGACATCCGGCTCCTGGAGCTCGAGGACGGCCTCGTCGGCCGGTTCGGCCTTCTCGGCGCAGTGGTCGTGGACGTGCCGCCGGCGGTGTCGGCGGCTGACCAGGAGCTTCTTGCGCGAGAACGTGTCGCGGGAGCCGCGGCCGCTCACCTGACCGCGTTGCGGCCGACCGGAGCGATCGGCGTGTCGTGGGGACGGACGATGCTGCAGATCGCCGCCCACTTGCGCCCGGGTTGGACTGTGGCGTCGGAGATCGTCCAACTGAACGGGGCGATGTCCCGCTCCGCCCGCCCGACCCGGGCCCAGGAAGTCGTCGAGCAGTTCGCGCTCACGACCGGAGCGGCGATCCAGCTGATGCCCGCTCCCGCGATCGTAGGCTCGCCGGAATTGCGAGAAGCGCTCGAGCAAGACGCGTCTGTCGGCGAGACGCTGGCCGCCGCGCGTTCGGCCCAGACAGCCGTCTTCAGCATGGGCGTCCTGGGCACCGAGAGTGTCCACCTCGCCTCGGGCTTCATCGGCGAATCGGACCTTGCGGCGCTTGCCGAGGCCGGCGCCGTCGGGGATGTATTGGGGCGGTTCCTGGCGCTCGACGGTCTCATCGCGCTGCCGTCGCTCGACCGCCGGACCATCGGGCTGCCTCTGGAAGAGCTCGGCGCCAAGGCGCTGACCGTCGGAGTCGCCGCCGGTCCCGGACGCGGGCCGATCGCTCTGGCCGCCCTCCGGTCGGGCTGCGTCAACGTGATGGTTACCGACGAAACCACGGCTACGTGGGTGATTGAGCATGCATGACGAGCGAGGCCGGACTGCCTCGGCCGACGAGGTCCGCGAGATCGTGCGCGGGGTCGTCGATGCCGCGCTGGCCGGAGGCGGGACGGGCGCGGAGAGCGCTGCGGCGGCCGCGCCGGCGGCTCAGCCTGGGTCGCAGCCGGTGGCCATCGCCATCGGCGCCGACCACGGCGGCGCCGCTCTCAAGGACGTGATCGCCAAGATGCTGACCGAAGCCGGCTTTGCGGTCCAGGACTGCGGCACTCACGGCAGCGACCCGGTCGATTACCCGGACATCGCCCACGCCGTCGCCCGCCTTGTCGCGGACGGGACGTGTCGCTGGGGGATCATCCTGGACGGCGCCGGGATCGGCTCGTGCATGGTCGCCAACAAGGTGCCGGGCATCCGCGCCGCCCTGTGCTACGACCTCTCGAGCGCGCGGAATAGCCGCGAGCACAACCACGCCAACGTCCTCACCCTGGGGGCCCGCTTCGTCGGCGAAGGACTGGCAATCGAGATCGTGCGGGCCTGGCTCGGCACGGATTGGGCACCCGGGCGCCACGCCGCCCGTGTGGACAAGATCACGGCGATAGAGCGCCGCTACATGGCTGCGGCAGGTGAGGTTAGAGGATGACCGAGACTCAATCCACCCACGATGAACTGGTCGAGAGGATCACCAGCCAGGTGCTGGCGTCGCTCGGCGGACCGGCCACGGCCGGAGCTCCGGGGACCCAAAGCGGGGTCTGTGCCAATTGCACCGGCGCATGCGCCGCCCAGTGCGCCGTGAGAGTCCGCGACGTCGTGGCCGGTGGCGCCTCCCGCGTCGAGTACCACGGCCAGGCCGCGGACGTTCCGACGGATCTCGCGCGTTACATCGACCACACGCTCCTGCGCCCCGACGCTGTCGTCGGGGATATAGACAAGCTCTGCGCCGAGGCCGCCGAGTTCCGGTTCGCCGCGGTCTGCGTCAACCCGACGTGGGTTCGCCGCGCGGCGGATGACCTGCACGGCTCGGATGTCGGTGTCGCCTCGGTCGTGGGCTTCCCGTTCGGGGCAACGCCTACGGAGATCAAGGTCTTCGAAGCGCGCCGGGCGATTCGGGACGGCGCCCGCGAGATAGACATGGTCATCAACATCGGGGCCCTCAAGAGCGGCCTGCAGGTCCAGGTACGCGAGGACATCGCCCGCGTCGCCGATGCCTGCCACGAGGCCGGCACGATCTGCAAGGTGATCATTGAAACCGGCCTCCTCACGGACGAAGAGAAAGTGATCGCCTGTCGCCTGGCCCAGCAGGCCAAGGCCGACTTCGTGAAGACGTCCACCGGCTATGCCAAGGGTGGAGCCACCGTGTTCGACGTCGCGCTGATGCGCGAGACGGTCGGCCCAAAGATGGGCGTTAAGGCCTCCGGCGGCATCCGCACCGCCGAGGACGTCCACGACATGATCGCCGCCGGCGCGACCCGGATCGGGGCTTCGGCCGGCGTAAAGATCGTCACGGGAGAGAAGGGCGCACATGGCCAATATTGACCTTCGGGCATACGTCTTCCTCGACAGCCTCCAGGCCCAATACGCCGCCTTCCTGGGGACGGTCGCGCAGGGCTTCCTGCCGCTCGCCGGCGACGCTTCCCTGCAGATCGAGATCTCGCCCGGGATAGAGATCAACCGGCTGACCGACATCGCTCTCAAGTCGACCACGGTCAAGCCCGGCATGCAGATCATCGAGCGCTATTACGGCATGCTGGAGATCCACTCTTCGTCCCAGGCGGAGGTGCGTGCGGCCGGGGCCGCGATCCTCACAGACATCGGCCTGGCCGAGACGGACCGGATCAAGCCGCGCGTGCTCTCTTCCCAGATCATCCGCCGGATCGACGACCACCAGGCTCAGCTCATCAACCGCACGCGCCACGGCCAGATGCTGATACCCGGCCAGACGCTCTACGTGCTGGAACTCGAACCGGCCGCTTATGCCGCTCTCGCCGCCAACGAGGCGGAGAAGGCGGCCCACATCAACATCCTCGAAGTCCGGTCCTTCGGTTCGATGGGCCGCATCTATCTCGGCGGCGAGGAACGCGACATCGACGTCGGCTGGCGGGCCGCGCTGGCGGCGATCGATGGACTCGAAGGACGCGAAGCAAAGGCGTAGCAGCAGCGGCGGCGATCGAGAGGTCGAACGGCCGAACCGGAAGGAGACAGGGTCGATGGCAGAAGCGCTTGGAATGATCGAAGCCCGCGGGTTCGCGGCAGTGGTCGAGGCCGCTGACGCTATGGTCAAGGCGGCCAAGGTTGAGTTGGTCAGCTACGAGAAGACCGGCGGCGGATACGTGACCGCCGTCGTGCGTGGCGATGTCGCCGCCGTCAAGGCAGCCGTCGACGCCGGCGTCCGGAACGCCGCGAAGGTCGGCGAAGTCGTCGCCAGTCATGTGATCGCCCGGCCGCACGTCAACGTCGACCTCGTCCTGCCGCTCGGGCGGCTCGAAGAGGCCAAGGCGGAGTCCGGCCAGAAGTAGTCGCGAGCGGCGGGCGCGCCGGCCCCGTGCCGGCGCGCAAGCCTCAGCAGGCGGTGACGAGATGCTCCTTGGACGGGTTACCGGAACCGTGGTCGCGAGTCGCAAAGAGCCGCTGATGGAGGGCTGGAAGCTCCTTATCGTGCGCCAGCTCGATGCCGAGAACCGGGAAGCCGGCGGCTATGTCGTGGCCGCCGATACTGTCGGCGCCGGCGTCGGCGAGGTCGTCCTCTATGCCACGGGCAGTTCCGCGCGACAGACGGAAACGACGCGCGACCGGCCCTGCGACGCGGTGATCATGGCCATCGTGGACACGTGGGAGATTGGCGGTACCGAGGTGTACCGCAAGTAGCGGGCGAACACCATGAGCGAGCTCGACGAGCGCGAAATCACCGAGATCATCGAACGGGTCCGCCGCCGCGTGTCCGCGGCCGGTGAGGCGCGGCCCGGCGCAGGGTTGCGAGCCGAGGCCGAGCTGGCCACGGCTGCTGCCGCGACCGCCGAGCTCGGCGACGGGATCCACGCCACCATCGACGAGGCCGTCGTCGCGGCCGCGCGGGCGTTCCGGGAGTTCCAGGTCCAGGGCCTGGCCGGCCGCAAGGTCATCATCGATGCCGTCCGGCGTTCGATGCTGGACCATTCGGAGCAGCTTGCCCGGATGGCCCACCAGGAGACCCACCTGGGCCGGGTCGAAGACAAGGTCGTCAAGAACCGCCTGGTGTCGTCCAAGGCGCCCGGGCCGGAGGACCTGGAGGTCCAGGCCACGACCGGGGACGCCGGGATGATGGTCACAGAGTTCGCCCCATTCGGCCTGGTCGCGGCGATCACGCCGGTCACGAACCCCACCTCGACGATCATCAACAACACGATCAGCATCGTTTCGGCCGGCAATGCCGTCGTCTTCAACGCACACCCGAGCGCGAAGCGCTGCTCCGCGGAGACGATCCGCCTCATCAACCGCGCCATCGTCGGAGCCGGCGGGCCCCCGAACCTCGTCTCGGCCGCCGCCAACCCGACGATCGAAACCGCTCGTGCCCTGATGACCCATCCCGGCGTGCGGGTCTTGCTCGTAACCGGCGGGCCCGCGGTCGTCCGTGAGGCACTCAGGTCGGACAAGCGGGCAATCACGGCCGGACCGGGCAACCCGCCGGCCGTCGTTGACGCCACCGCCGACATAGAGCGAGCCGGCCGAGACATCGTCCGCGGCGCCTCGTTCGACAACAACATCGTCTGCATCGACGAAAAGCTCGTGCTCGTCGTCGACACCGTCGCCGACAGGCTGATCCGGTCGATGACCCAGAACGGCGCCTACTTGCTCAAGGAGCACGAGCTCCGACGCCTCGAGCGGGTCGTCTTCAAGGAGCTGGGCCAGCCCGGCAAGCCCGGGGTCATGAACACGGCCTGGATCGGGCAAGATGCGGCGAAGATGCTGGCCGAGATCGGCGTCCAGACAGACGCGGTTCCGCGCCTGCTGATCGCCGACGTGTCGCGCGACCACAGCCTGGTCTGGACCGAGCAGATGATGCCGTTGCTGCCGGTCGTGCGCCTGGGCACGGTCGATCAGGCCATCGACCTGGCGGTCCGCGCGGAACACGGCTTCCGCCACACGGCTTCGATCCACTCCACCAACGTCGACACCATCACAAGGATGGCCCGCGCCATGAACTGCAGCATCTTCGTGACCAACGGGCCCAACTACGCGGGCCTCGGCGAGGGTGGCGAGGGCTTCACCTCGTTCTCGATCGCCAGCCCGTCCGGCGACGGCCTGACCCGGCCGCGAACCTTCTCGCGCGAACGGCGGATCACCGTCGTCGGCGCGCTTCGCATCGTCTGATGGACGATCCGAAGCGTCCGACGATGACAATCGACCGCGCCATCGAACCGGCGCTCGCCCTACTCGAATTCGACTCGATCTCGGCCGGGATCGCGGCCGGCGACGCGATGGCGAAGCGCGCCCCGATAGACGTGCTCCGTGCGGGCACAGTCCACCCCGGCAAGTACCTCGTGCTGGTCGGCGGCTCGGTCGGTGACGTAGAAGAGGCCGTGGCCGCGGGCCGCGAAGCCGGGGCCGGCGCGATCCTGGACGTCGTCTTCCTGCCGAACGCCCACCCGGAGCTGATCGCCGCGATCGGCGGCACTTGCCGGGAGGCGGCCGGAGAGGCCCTGGGCGTGATCGAGACGGCCACTGTGGCCACGATAATCGAGGCCGCCGACGCGGGACTCAAGGGCGCCCGCGTCCGACTCGTGGAGTTGCGCCTGGCCGACGACCTGGGCGGCAAGGGCTACCTGCTGTTCGATGGGCCGGTCGCCGAGGTCGAGGCCGCGGTGGAGATCGGCACCGATCGAATCCCCGGGGCGCCGGGCCTGGCATCGCGGGTGATCCCTCAGCTTCACATGGAAATGGCCGCGAATCTCGCGGCCGACGCTCAGTTCCGCGACCGGGTGCGAACGTCCGCGCCCGCCGCCGGGCCGACCGGCACGACAGGACGGGCCGCCCGTCCGGCCGCTCCGCGCCGGGGCCGGTAGGCCGCCATGCAGCTCGCACGTGTGGTCGGCACCGTCGTAGCCACGGTCAAGGCGCCGGGACTCGAAGGCGTGAAGCTGCTGGTCATCCAGCCGCTCGATCGATCGCTGAAGCCGACCGGCGGCCAGCTGGTCGCCGCGGACGCCATTCACATGGCCGGTCCTGGCGAGCTCGTCTACTTCGTCGCTGCCCGCGAGGCGGCCCATGCGATGCCGGATCCCTTCGTCCCGGTTGACCACGCTATCGTCGGCATCGTGGACGCGGTCTCGGCGCTGGCGGGAAGCGAGCCATGAAGCTCGGCCGCGTGGTGGGCACGGTCGTCTCCACGATCAACGCGCCCGACTTCGACCACCGCACGCTCCTGCTCTGCGACCTCCTCGATCCGTCGGGGAAGCCGTCGGGCGGTTATCTCATCGCCGTCGACTCGGTCGGGGCCGGCGCAGGGGAGACCGTCCTGATCCTCGACGAAGGCAACGGCGCTCGACAGGTCCTGGGCGCGCCCGGCGCCCCGATCCGGACGGTCGTCGTCGGGATCGTCGATACGGTGGTGGAGGGCGAGACGGAGGCCCGGCCGGCCTGACCGCCTGCGGCGACGTCTCGAAGCCTGCGTTCCGGCCTGGCTCTCCGGTCCTGTCGAAGCGTTGTAGGCTGAAGCCGCCACGAATCGGGATCGCAGCCTTCCGAGGGTATGCAGGCCCGTTCACGATCGACGCCGGCGGCGCCTTCGCGCGGCCTTCCGGCGTGGGGGTCCAGGAGCAGCATGAAACAAGCCACTAAGGTTCGGCTCGCCAATCGCGCCCCGCTCGATCTGACGATGCTGGACGAGAAGGCCCTCATGGGCGTCATCGACCACTCTCTGCTCAGGCCGGATCTCACCCGCGCCGACGTCGAGGCCGGCTGCGACCTGGCGATGGAATACGAGACGGCGACCGTGTGCTGCCGGCCGGCCGACCTGGTCTTCGCGGTCAATCGGCTTCGTAAGTCCGTGGTCGGGCCCACGACTGTGATCGGCTTTCCGCACGGCGCCAACGTGTCGGCGATCAAGGAGCGCGAGGCGATCCTGGCGGTGGACCAGGGAGCCGTGGAGCTGGACGTCGTCATGAACATCGGCGCCCTGCGGTCGGGCGATCTCGGCTACGTCCGCGACGAGCTGGCGCAACTCATCTATGCCGTCTCGCCTACGGCCGTGAAGGTGATCCTCGAGACCGCCTATCTGACCCCCGAGCAGGTCGAAGCAGGTTGTCGCGTGGCCCTCGAGGCCCGCGCCGCGTTCGTCAAGAACGGAACGGGTTTCTCGCCGCGCGGCGCCGAGCCGGGTGAGATCGCGTTGATGCGGCGCGTCGTCGGCGACACCGTCGGGGTCAAGGCCGCCCACGGCGTCCGAACGCTCGATGCTCTGCTGGCGGTCCTCGCCGCGGGTGCATGCCGGTGCGGGGCGACTGCCACAGCATCGATCGCCGCGGAGTGGCGGGAACGCGGCCCCGAGGCGGTCCAGGCGGCGCTTGCCGGGAAGGCGGCCGGCATAACTGAGGGCTCGTTCTAGGGGAGGCCATCGCCCCGGGCAGGGATGAGCGGGATGCGGAGATATCGGGTGGCGTGCGGCTGGTTGGCGCACCCGTAAGCCGCGCTCGTCTGGAACGTGGCCGCCGCCATGTTGTTGCTCAACATTGGCCCGGGTAGTAGTAGGCAATCAGTCATGGTCCGAAGCTCTGTGCGGACCGGCCGTGTTAGCCGTTTTCGTCAACAAGGCCAGGCGAATCGGGATCCCGATGGGTCGGATACCGTCGGTTCGCGGCCGCGGGGTTACTTAGCATCACCCAACCTGATGTTGGGCAGGCACGGGCGCCTCGGATCGCGCACGGCACGGGCGCCTCGGATCGCGCACGGCGCCGCGCATCGCCCGCGCCATCTTCCGTCCGGCCGCCGACGAGGCCACCGGCCCTGCTATACTTCCGGCTGCCCGCGGCCCGAGCGCCAACGGTTCCAGAGACAACATCGCCAAGGAGGCCACGTTGCCCCAGGAAGGCGTGCTGTTCGCCCCGTGAGACGAACCACCACCTTCGCTCCCTCAGGAGCCGCGGCTCCAACGGAGGGGCAGTCTACCCAGGTCCCCGGCCTGTCGGCCGAGGGCCTTTTAGTTTCCCCGGGCCTGAGCGGAGACGACGGCCGGGACAAGAGCCAGGGGGAGGACTAGATGCCCGCCACCGTGATCGTCGGCCTGCAGTGGGGTGACGAGGGCAAGGGCAAGACCACCGACTTGCTGGCCCAGCACGTAACCGCCGTGGTGCGATACCAGGGCGGCGACAACGCCGGCCACACGATCATGCTCGGCGAGGAGGTCTTCAAGCTCCACCTCGTCCCGTCCGGCGTGCTGTATCCGCACATCGCTCCGATCATCGGCAACGGCGTCGTCGTCAACCCGGCGACGTTGATCGCCGAGTTGGACATGCTTTCCAGCCGTGGCATCGAGGTGGATCGCGTTCGGGTCAGCAAGCACGCCCACGTCATCATGCCGTACCACATCGCTCTCGACGGGGCCATGGAGGCCCGCCTGGCCAAGGCCGCCGTCGGTACCACCAGGCGCGGGATCGGGCCGGCCTACGCGGACCGGGCCTGGCGAATCGGCATCAGGATGGAGGACCTGCTGGATGGTCCGGCGCTGCGTGGCAAGCTCGCCCGGATCCTGCCCGAGAAGAACGCAACCCTCCAGCGCCAGCATCGCGTCGAGGGCTTCGACCTGGACGAGCTGGTGACCCTCGCCACCGACTGGGGCCGGCGCCTTAGCCCTCACATGGCCGACACCACGCAGCTGGTCCAGGAGAAGCTGGCCAACGGCGAGAACCTTCTGTTCGAGGGCGCACAGGGCGCGCTGCTGGACCTGGACCACGGCAGCTACCCGTTTGTGACCTCCTCGAACCCGATCGCCGGCGGTGCTTGCACCGGCGGCGGCATCGGGCCGCTCCAGGTCGACGAAGTCATCGGCGTCATGAAGGCCTATGCCACGCGCGTCGGCGCCGGCCCGTTCCCAACCGAGCTGGAAGGCGAGATCGGCGAGGGGATCATCGACCGCGGCCGTGAATTCGGGACCACCACCGGCCGCCGGCGCAGGGTCGGCTGGTTCGATGCCGTCCCGCTTCGATATGCCGTCGCGGTCAACAGCGTCAGCTCGATCATGCTGAACAAGATCGACATTCTTTCGGGCCTGGACGAAGTCCTGATCTGTATGGCCTACGAGGTCGACGGCAAGCGGGTCGAGTGGTGGCCCTCGGACGCCGACGTTCTGGCCCGGGCCAGGCCGATCTACGAGCGCTTCCCCGGCTGGAAAGAACCGATCCACGGCTGCCGCTCGATGGCGGACCTGCCCGAGAACGCCCGACGCTACGTCGACGCCGTTGAGCGGCTGTCGGGCGCGCCGATCTGCTTCGTGTCGGTTGGGCCGGAGCGGACCCAGACGATCGAGCGAATTCCGCGACCGCTGCGGCCGAAGCCGATGGCCGTCCGGGCCGCCGCGCAGCCGCCCGGAGCGGCCGGACGATGACGCCCGGGGCGCCGCCGATGGAGGCTGCCGCTCATGCGGACCCGGCCTGCGTGCTGGTGCTGGGCGGGGGTGGCCGGGAGCACGCTCTCGTCTGGAGTCTGAGCCGGGAGGCCGCCATCCGGCAGGTTCTGGTCGCGCCGGGCAGCGCTGCCATCGCGGAGGAGCCGAAAGCTCGCTGCTTCCCGGACGTTTCCGCGCTGGACCCGGCGGCGGTGCTGGACCTGGCCACGCGCGAGGATGTGGACCTGGTCGTAGTCGGCCCGGAGGCGCCGCTGGCCGCCGGCGTGGTGGACTACCTGACCGACGCCGGCGTCCCGACCTTCGGGCCCACTCGCGCCGCGGCCCGGATCGAATGGAGCAAGGCGTTCTGCCGCGAGGTCGCTGCGGCGGCCGGCGTCAGGATGGCTCGCGGCGGCGACTTCGTGGCCCTCGAGCCGGCCCTGGACTACGCCCGGCAGCTGTCCGAGGCGCCCGGGTCCCGCGGCGTCGTCATCAAGGCCGACGGCCTGATGGCCGGTAAGGGTGTGACCGTCTGCGACGACCTGGTCACGGCCCAGGGCGCGCTGGCCGCGCTCTTCTCCGCCCTGCCCGCGGGCCGGCCGGCCCAGCCGGTGGTCGTGATCGAGGAGCGGCTGGTAGGGGTGGAAGCCAGCCTCATCGCCCTCTGCGACGACCACGGCGCGCTGGCTCTTCCGCCCGCACGCGACCACAAGCGGTTGCTCGACGGCGACCTCGGCCCCAACACCGGCGGCATGGGCGCCTACAGCCCGGTCCCGGACATGCCCGAGAGCCTCTGCACGACGCTCGTCGACGTCATTCACCTGCCGATCCTGGCCGAGCTCGCCCGCCGCGGAGCGCCCTTCCGAGGCGCTCTCTACGCCGGCTTGATGCTGACACCGGAAGGCCCCGTCCTCATCGAGTGCAACGCCCGCTTCGGCGACCCCGAGACGCAGGCCCTCCTGCCTCGCCTGGCCGTGCCGCTCGGACCGCTGCTGTACGGCGCCGCTCAGGGTGACCTTGCCGCGGCGGCGGCCGGGCTGGGGCTGCACGGTCGCATGCTGCCGACGACCGGCGACGCGGCCGTGGCCGTGGTCCTGGCCGCGGCCAACTACCCGGAAACGCCACGCACGGGCGACGCCATCGCCGGCCTCGACGAGGCGGCCCGCGCCGGCGCCACGATCTTCCATGCCGGCACCTCCAGAGACGAGGACTGCACCTATCGAACCGGCGGCGGCCGCGTTCTTGCGGTCGTCGGGCTCGGCACGACGATCCCGTCGGCGCGCGTAGCCGCGGAAGCCGCAGCCGACATGGTCACATGGGACGGCATGCAGCGCCGCCGCGACATTGCGGCCAAGCTCCCGCCGATGGCCGCTCCCGGTGGGGTCTCGCCCGAGCCGATCTCCGAGTCAGCCTGGACGAAGGGCGAAGCCGGATCGACGGAAGCGGGCCGGTCGTGATCCCCCGATACACGCTCCCGGAGATGGGCGCCGTCTGGACCGAGCAGGCCCATTTCGAGGGCATGCTCCGGGTCGAAATCGCCGTCGCCCGGGCCGAAGTCTCGCGCGGCATGGTCCCCGCCGAAGCCGTTCGAGCGATCGAATCGCAGGCCCGAGTGGACGTCGATCGGATCGCCGAAATCGAGAAGACGACCGACCACGACGTCATCGCCTTTGTCAGCCAGGTCGCGGAGACGGTGGGCGAGGCGGGACGTTATCTCCACCTCGGCCTGACCAGCAGCGACGTCGTCGACACTGCCCTGGGCTTGCAACTCCAGGCCGCCGGCCGGCGTCTGGTCGAGGACTGCGACGCGCTCGTGGCGTCGCTCGTCGCCCGGGCCAGGGGCGAAGCGAACACGGTGATGATGGGCCGGACCCACTCGGTCCACGCCGAGCCGACGACGATGGGCATGAAGATCGCCGGCTGGGCCTTCGAAATCGACCGCGACCGGACCCGCCTGGCCGCCGCCGTGGACGAGGCCGCGACCGGCAAGATCTCCGGGCCGGTCGGCACATACAGCCACCTCGACCCGGACCTCGAGGAAGAAGTGCTGTCCGAACTCGGCTTGCGGCGCGACCCCATCTCCACGCAGATCGTCCAGCGGGACCGACACGCCGCCCTGATCGCCGCGATCGCCATCACCGGCGGCTCGCTGGAGCGGATCGCGACCGAAGTCCGCAACCTCCAGCACACCGAGATCGGCGAGCTGATGGAGCCGTTCCGGGCCGGCCAGAAGGGCAGCTCGGCCATGCCCCACAAGCGCAATCCGATCCTGTCGGAGCGGATCGCCGGGATGGCCCGATTGCTGCGCGGCTACGCCGCCGCGGCGATGGAGAACCAGCCGCTCTGGCACGAGCGCGATATCAGCCACTCCTCGGCCGAGCGCGTGCTGCTGCCGGATGCCACGATCCTGCTGGACTACATGCTGGTGAAGACCCGCGGCCTGGTCGAGCGGCTGGTCGTGAGGCCTGAGCGGATGCGCGAGAACATCGAGCGCGGCCTCGGGCTCCACTGCAGCAGTCGCGTGCTGCTGGCCCTGGTCGAGCAGGCCGGGTTGTCGCGCGAAGAAGCGTACGCTGTGGTCCAGCGAAACTCGCTGCGGGCCGCCGACGAGCGCCGTCAGCTGCGCGACCTGCTCAGCGCCGATCCGGACGTCGCCGCCCACCTCTCAGACGAGGCCCTAGCCGCCTGCTTCGACGAAAGCCGCTTCCTCCGGAACGTGGCCACGGCCATTGGCAGGCTCGATGCCCTAGTTCCCGCAGCAGCCGCAAAGGAGACCGCCGATGCCCGCTGAGATTGTCAACCCAGGCGATCCTCGCGCCACCGTCCGTGCCACCACGGCCGGGTTCGTGCGCAGCGGCAAGGTCCGCGACCTGTTCGAAGTCGGCGACCGTCTCCTGCTGGTCGCGAGCGACCGGCTCTCCGCGTTCGACGTGGTCCTGCCGACGCCGATTCCGGACAAGGGCCGCGTCCTGACCGGCATCTCCCGCTTCTGGTTCGGCAAGACCGGGGACATCATTTCGAATCACCTGGTGGGAACGAGCCCGGACGACCTGCCGGCCGGCTACACGGATGAAGCCGGCAAGCGCGAGTTGCGCGGCCGGATGATGCTGTGCCGCAGAGCCCGGGTGTTACCGATCGAAATCATCGTTCGGGGTTTCGTCGCTGGTTCGGGCTGGAAGGACTACAGGCGCACCGGGGAAATCTGCGGCATCAAGCTGCCCACCGGCCTGCGCGAGTCCGATCGGCTGCCCGAGCCGATCTTCACGCCGTCCACCAAGGCCGAAGTCGGTCACGACGAGAACATCGGCTTCGACGCCGCGGTCGAGCTGGTCGGCGCGGAGACGGCCGAGCGGGTTCGCGACGTCGCCCTGCGGCTCTACCGCCGCGGATCCGAGATCGCCGAGAAGGCCGGCATCATGCTGGCGGACACGAAGTTCGAGCTCGGCATAGTGCCGGCTCGCGACCGCGAAGGCACGCGGGCGTCCGGCGATACGGAACCCGGGAGTCAATTCGGGGATGGCGAGTTGATCCTCATCGACGAGGTCATGACGCCCGACTCGAGCCGGTTCTGGGACGCCGCTCTATACGAGCCCGGCCGCGCCCAAGACTCGTTCGACAAGCAGCCGGTCCGCGACTGGCTGGAGACCCAACCCTGGAGCAAGACCTACCCCGGTCCGGAGCTGCCGCCCGAGATCGTCGCCGATACCCGCCGGCGCTACGTGACCGCCTTCGAGCGGATCACCGGCGCCAGCTTCGAGCGCTACCTGCAGGAGGACGTGGTCGCCCCATGAGCGAGTTCCGGTATGCCGTCAATGTGCTGCCCAAGCCCGGCATCCTCGACCCGCAGGGTCGGGCCGTGGAGCTGAGCCTGCCGCATCTCAACGTCACGAGCGTTTCGAAGGTCCGTGTAGGCCGCCGGGTGGAGTTGACCGTCGCCGCCGGGTCGGAGGCCGAAGCCCTCGCCGTGGTCGACGGGCTCGCCAAAGAGCTGCTGAGCAACCCGCTCATCGAGGTCTACGCCATCGAGTTGCTCGAGGCTACGTCGTCGATCGTGTCGGCGGGAGTGGCGCCGCAGTGAAGATCGGCGTCGTCACATTCCCGGGCTCCAACTCGGACGTAGACTCGCTCAACGCCCTGACCGTGGCGGGTGTCGAGGCCGTGACGCTCTGGCACGAATCGCCTGATCTTGCGGGAGTCTCGGCCGTGATCCTGCCGGGCGGCTTCGCCTACGGCGACTACATCCGGGCCGGGGTCATCGCCCGCTTCTCGCCTGTGATGAGGGGCATCAAGGACTTCGCCGCGGCCGGCGGCCACGTCCTCGGGATCTGCAACGGCTTCCAAGTCCTGGCCGAATCGGGGCTGGTTCCGGGCGCGCTCCTTCGCAACCGCTCGCTGCGTTTCGCCGGGCGGCTGGTCTACATCAAGCCCGAACGGCTCGACTCGCCCTTCACCCATGCCGCCACCGGAGAGCCGCTCCGGGTTCCAGTCGCCCACGGCGAGGGCTGCTACTACGCCGACGACGCGACCCTGGCCGAGCTCGAGCGCGACGGCCGGGTCCTCTTCCGTTACGTCCACGAGGATGGCACGCCGGCCCTCGATCCAGACGACCCGGCCAACCCCAATGGCTCGC
Source organism: uncultured Chloroflexia bacterium (assembly GCA_963789725.1). Lineage (GTDB taxonomy): Bacteria > Chloroflexota > Limnocylindria > Limnocylindrales > CSP1-4 > Fen-1039. The sequence continues at coordinate 935,048 of CAWBLU010000003.1, read as the reverse complement.
TCCACGCCATCGCCGGGGTCTGCAACGCGGCCGGCAACGTCGCCGGGCTGATGCCGCATCCAGAGCGGATGGCGGAGGACGTGATGGGCAACGACGGCGGGATGCAGGTCATCCGATCGCTGGTGGACAGCGCGGCGGCATGGGAGGCCGCGGGCCGCCCCGCTGCCGCGAAGCCGACCGTAGAGGCAGCCCGATGAGCGACGCCACGATGTCGACCTCGGGCCGCGCCGCGGCGGCGCCCGAGCCGCTGCACCGGGCTCTGGGCGTGACCGACCACGAGCTCGACGTCATACGCCAGAAGCTCGGCCGCGATCCCAATCACACCGAGCTGGCCATGTTCAGCGTCATGTGGAGCGAGCACTGCTCGTACAAGAGCTCCAAGCCGCTGCTCAAGACCCTTCCGACGCGAGGCACCGGCATGATGGCCGGCGTGGGCGACAACGCCGGCGTCGTCCGCATCGGCGACGGACTGGCAGTGGCGTTCAAGATCGAGAGCCACAACCACCCGTCCGCGGTCGAGCCGTACCAGGGCGCCGCCACCGGCGTCGGCGGCATCCTGCGCGACATCTTCACCATGGGCGCCCGCCCGATCGCGGTCCTCGACGCGCTCCGGTTCGGCGATCCGACGGATCCGCGCACCCGCCACCTGGTCGACGGCATCGTCCGGGGCGTCGGCGGCTACGGCAACTGCGTCGGCGTTCCGACCGTCGGCGGCGAGCTCGTATTCGACCCGAGCTACCAGGGCAACCCTCTCGTCAACGTCATGGCCATCGGCCTGCTCGAGGAGCGGATGCTGATCCTGGCCGAGGCCCCGGGCCCAGGCAACTACGTCGTCCTGTTCGGGTCGACTACGGGCCGCGACGGCATTGGCGGTGCGAGCGTCCTCGCCTCGGCCACGTTCCAGGACCAGGACCCGAGCAAGCGCCCGGCGGTCCAGGTCGGCGACCCGTTCGCCGAGAAGCTGCTCATCGAGGCCAGCCTCGAGCTGATCGACCGCAAGCTCGTCGTCGGCATCCAGGACCTCGGCGCCGGTGGCATCAGCTGCGCCACGTCCGAATCGGCCGACAAGGCCGGCACCGGGATCCTGCTGGATCTCGACGCCATCCCGCGGCGCGAGCCCGGCATGGCTCCGTGGGAGGTGATGATCTCCGAGTCGCAGGAGCGCATGCTCGCGACGTGCGTTCCGGACGACTACCCGGCCGTGCGCGAGGTCTGCGAGCGGTGGGGCATTCCGATCGCTCTGGTCGGGCGGGTCACGACGGACGGCGACATCGCCATCATCGAAGGCGGCATCGGACCGGACGGGGCGGCGAACCCGGGCGCGCGAGAGATCGCCCGAGTCCCGGCGAAGGCGCTCACCAGCGAGGCGATCGTCCACTACCGCCTGGCCACGCCGCCGACGCGGCGACGACAGGCCCCGGCGCCCGGAATCCCCCTTACCGCCCACGACGGCCTGCCCGAACGTGGCATGGACCCGGCCGCGGTCCTGGCGGCGTTGCTTGGCAGCCCGAACCTGTCGAGCCGCCACTGGGTCTACGAGCAGTACGACTCCTCGGTCCAGAGCAACACGGTCGAGTGGCCGGGCCACGGCGCCGCCGTGCTCCGGGTCAAAGGCACGGCCAAGGCATTGGTGGCCACTACGGACGGCAACCAGACGGTCAGCGCGATCGATCCGCACCTGGGCGCTCAGCTGTCGGTGGCGGAGGCCACTCGCAACGTCAGCATCACCGGCGCGCGGCCGCTGGGCATCACCAACTGCCTCAACTACGGCAACCCGGAACGCCCCGAGGCGTTCTGGCAGCTGCAGGAGGCGGTCCGGGGCATGGGCGAGGCGTGCCGTGCTCTCGGCATCGCGGTCACCGGCGGCAACGTATCCCTATACAACGAGTACCCTGGCGGAGCGATCGCTCCGACGCCGGAGATAGGCGTCGTCGGTTTGCTCGAGGACGTCAATCTGCTCGTGCGGCCGCCCTTCGTGACGGTCGGCGACTCCGTCCTGCTGATTGGCCAGAGCATTCCGGGTATGGCCGGTTCGGCCTACGCGGTGCTTGCTGGGGCATCGTCCGAGGACGCTCCGCCTAGCCTGGACCTCGACCGCGAGGCGGCACTGCAGTCGTTCGTCCGCGAGGCCATCAACCGGGGCCTCGTCGCGTCCGCCCAGGACGTGTCCGGCGGCGGCCTGGCCGTCGCGATCGCCGAATGCTGCATGTGGAGCGGTCTGGGTGCGACCCTGCGGCTCGGCGTGTCGGGATCGCCCGCGATCGAACTCTTCGGCGAGAGCCCATCTCGCCTCGTCCTCAGCTGCCGCTACCGCCACGCCCCGGCCATCGAGTTGCTGGCCCGCCAGTTCGGCCTCCCGGCCGAGACCCTCGGCACGGTCGGCGGCGATCGACTGCGCATCGAACTGACCGGGCAAGGGGCCACGGGTGCGGCCGAGGAGCGCGGCTCGCGCGTCGCCGATGCCCTCGACGTCGCCATCGCCGACCTGCGCCACACGTGGGACCACGGCCTCGCCCGCGCCCTCGGGGTAGAGCACGCATCCGGGCACGGGCCCGAGTCGGCCGGTACCGGACCGGCCGGCGCTCAGCCCGCACGCGGCGGGGTCTCATAGCCGTGTGCGGCATCTTCGGTGCGGTGACTCCCGGCGCGGACGCCGCGGGTATCGCCGCCCTGGGCGTCTTCTCGCTCCAGCATCGCGGCCAGGAGTCGGCCGGCATCGCCGTCAGCGACGGCGAGCAACTCATGCTCTACAAGGACCTCGGTCTCATCGCTCAGGTCCTCGACGAGCGGCGCCTGCCGAGCCTGCGCGGCCATCTGGCCATCTCGCACTGCCGCTATTCGACCACGGGATCGACCGTGTGGGAGAACGCCCAGCCGACGTTCCGGCTCGGGCGCGGGCGGGCTCTGGCGATCGGCCACAACGGCAATCTCGTCAACACCCGCGAGTTGCTGGCCCGACTCGAGGGCGGCAAGTCGCGCCTGGCGGCGACGACCGATACGGAGCTGCTGACCGCCCTGCTGGCCGACGATCAGTCGGGCGACACGGTCGAGGCGCTCAAGCGCGTCCTGCCGACGGTCCAGGGCGCCTACTCGCTGGCGATCCTCGACGAGAAGCGGGTGATTGGCGTGCGCGACCCGCACGGCTTCCGGCCGCTCGTTCTCGGCCGGCTCGAGCCGGCGGATGACGACCCGGAGGGCAAACGCTCGGGCGGCTGGGTCATCAGCTCCGAGTCCGCGGCCATCGACGTGGCCGGCGGAACCGTCGTGCGGGACGTGGAGCCGGGCGAGATCGTCGTCCTGGAGGAGGGCAAGGAGCCCGTGTCGGTCCGCTTCGCCGAAGGCCGCGAACAGCTCTGCGTCTTTGAACTGATCTACTTCGGCCGGCCCGATTCGTACATGCTCGGCCGGAACCTCTACGAGTCGCGGCGGCGGATGGGGATCGCCCTGGCCGAGGAAGCGCCGGTTGCGGCCGACATGGTCATGCCGGTCCCGGACACGGGAGCGCCGGCTGCGTCCGGGTTCGCTGAGGCCGCGGGGCTGCCGTACCGAGAAGGGATGGTCCGCAACCGCTACTCGGGCCGCACCTTCATCCAACCGTCGCAGGCCATGCGCCAGCGCGGCGTCACCGTCAAGTTGAGCCCGTTGCGAGAAGTCGTGGCAGGTCGCCGGCTGGTCGTCGTCGACGACTCGATCGTGCGCGGCACCACCACCCGCCAGATAGTGGCCCTGCTTCGCAAGGCTGGGGCCACGGAGGTTCACCTCCGCATCAGCTCGCCGCCCATCCACCACCCCTGCTTCTACGGCATCGACACGCAGATCGAGACCGAACTGATCGCCTCGACCCACTCCGTGGAGGAGATTCGCGAGTTCGTCGGCGCCGATTCTCTGACCTTCCTCTCGATAGGCGGCGTCCTGCAGGCGTTGGACCTGCCTTACGACCAGTTCTGCTTCGCCTGCTTCGACGGCCGGTATCCGGTCCCGGTCCCATACGACACCGCCCGCCACAAGTTCGTCCTGGAGGATGCCGAGGGCGAGCCGGTGTCCCAGGGCGAGGCCGAGGGCGCCGCTGGTGTTCGCCCGGAGCCGGACAAGTGAGCGAGCAGGGCGCCAGCGGCGCAAAGCGCGGCGGGGCATGGGAGGCATATCGCCAGGCTGGGGTGGACATCGACGCCGGCGAACGTGCCGTTGAACTGATGCGCGGCGCCGTTGCGGGAACGCGCCGGCCCGAAGTGATCGGCGGGCTGGGCGGGTTCGCCTCCGCCGTGGCCGTGCCGGTCGGGATGCGCCAACCGGTGCTCGTCAGTTCCACGGACGGAGTCGGCACGAAGACGGCCATCGCCATGGCCCTGGCTCGGTATGACACCGTCGGCCAGGACCTGGTGGCGATGTGCGCCGACGATCTCGTGTGCGCGGGCGCGGAGCCCCTCTTCTTCCTTGACTACCTGGCCGTCGGGCGCCTGTACCCGGAGCGTGTCGCGGCCCTGGTCGGCTCGATCGCGGACGGCTGCCGCCTGGCGGGCTGCTCCCTCATCGGCGGCGAGACGGCCGAGCACCCAGGGCTGATGGAGCCCGACGAGTTCGACATGGCCGGCTTCTGTGTCGGCGTCGTGGAGCGGGATCGGCTCCTCGACGGCACGGCCGTGCGCGCCGGCTACGCCCTGATCGGGATCGCCGCGAGTGGTCTGCACAGCAACGGCTTCTCGCTGGTGCGGCGGATCGTGGACGAGGTCGAGCTGCCGCTCGACGAGGGCTACGCCGAGCTGGTCGGCCGGATCCTCGGCCCGGCCACGGCGCCCGAGCCCGAGACGCGGTCGCTGACCCTCGGCGAGGTCCTGCTCACGCCGACGCGCATCTACTCCAAGACGATCCTGGCATTACGGCACAGGCTCGACGAGGCCGGAGCGCCTCTCGCCGGCGTCGCCCACGTCACCGGCGGGGGACTGCCGGGCAACGTGCCGCGTGTTCTGCCCGACGGCCTCGGCGCCCGCCTGCACCCCGAGGCCTGGCCGATGCCTTCCGTCATGCGGCTAATCGGCGCCCTCGGAGGCCTGTCGGACGCGGAGCTCCGGTCGACCTTCAACGGCGGTCTGGGGATGGTCTGCGCCTTGCCCGAAGCGGGCGTGGCGACGGCCATCTCGCTTTGCGCCGCAAGCGGATTCGACGCGTGGCGGGTCGGCGAAGTCGTCACGATAGACACGGCCGGGGTGCGGTACTCGGAGTCGTAGAGGCGTAGTTGCTGGAATCAGGAAGCGCCGCATGGCGCAACCGATCGACGCGGAGGAGGAGCGGCGTGGCACACAGGATCGCGGTTGGAGTCTCGGGGACCGGCAGCAACCTGCGGGCCCTGCACGCCGCGGTGGAGCGGGGTGCGCTCGACGCCGAGATCGCCCTCGTCTTCGCCGATCGCGAATGCTCGGCCGTTGAATGGGCCGTGGAGCAGGGGCTCGACACGCTCGTCGTTCCGATGCCTAAGCTCAGCGACGTCCGCGAGCGCGAAGCCGCCGACGACGTGCTGGCCGAATCCCTCGCCGCCGTCGGTCCCGAGCTGATCGTGCTTGCCGGGTACATGCGCGTCCTCGGCCCGAGGGCGCTCGACGCCCTCAAGTGCCCCGTGGTCAACCTCCATCCGGCACTGCTGCCCTCGTTCCCGGGCGCCCACCCGGTCAGGGACGCGCTCGAAGCCGGGGTCAAGGTCACCGGCGTGACCGTCCACTTCGTCGACGGCTCGCTCGACGCCGGGCCGATCGTCCTTCAGGACGCCGTGCCGGTCCTCCAGGGCGATACCGAGGAGACTCTTTTCGAGCGGATCCACGCCCTCGAGCATCGCCTGCTGCCGCGGGCCGTCGGGCTGGTTCTGGCCGGCGCGGTGGCCATTGCCGCGGACGGCCGAACCGTCCGCGTCGACGCCTCCCTGGCCGTGGAGACTCTGCCGGTGCCAAAGCGGGCGTTGCTGTCGGTTTCCGACAAGACCGGCCTGCCTGAATTCGGGGCGGGGCTCGTGCGTCTGGGCTTCGAGCTCGTCTCCACCGGCGGGACGGCGCGGGCGCTGCGGGCCGCCGGCCTGCCCGTCACCGACGTCGCCGCCGTCACGGGTTTCCCGGAGATGCTTGACGGGCGGGTCAAGACGCTCCATCCGCGCGTCCACGGCGGCATCCTGGCCGACCGGCGGCTGGCCTCACACCGCGAACAGCTGGCCGAGGCGGCCATCGAGCCGTTCGACCTCGTCGTCGTCAACCTCTATCCGTTCGCCGCGGCGGCCGAGAAACCGGGCATCTCTTTCGACGACCTGGTCGAGGAGATCGACATCGGCGGGCCATCAATGGTCCGGGCGGCCGCCAAGAACCACGCCTCGGTGGCGATCGTGACCTCCCCGGCGAGATATGCGGCCGTTCTCGCTGAGATCGAGCAGAACGGCGGGGTGGGGGAGGGGCTCAGGTCCGCGCTGGCCGTCGAGGCCTTCCGCCATACCGGCGCTTACGACGCCCGCATCGCCACGGAACTGCCCGGCCGCATGGCCACGGCCGGCATCGACCTGCCCGACGAGCCGGGACTCCCGGGTTCCGCGGACCCCTATCCGCCGGTGATGGTCGTCGGCCTGGAGAAGGTCGAGACGCTCCGGTACGGAGAGAACCCACATCAGCAGGCCGCTCGATACCGCCGTCCCGGCACTACCAGGTGGGCCGGGCCGTTCGCCCTGGGCGGCACGATCCTCCAGGGTAAGGCCCTTAGCTACAACAATGTCCTCGACGCATCCGGCGCCGACGCCATCGCCCGCCAATTGCGCGGCCCGGCCTGCGTTGTCGTAAAGCACACCAATCCTTGCGGAGCGGCCGAGCGGGCAACCCTGCGCGAGGCCTGGGACGCCGCTCTGGCCGGCGATCCGGTCTCCGCCTACGGCGGCGTCGTGGCCCTGACCCGCCAGGTCGACTCGGCCACCGCCGAGGGTCTGGCCTCGATCTTCCTAGAAGTGATCGTCGCGCCCTCTTACTCCCGCGAGGCGCTCGAGATCCTGGCCCGCAAGACCAACCTGCGATTGCTCGAAGACCTGATGCTGGGGCGCAGCGAAGCGGCTCCGGCCCCCGATCCGCTCGGGTCCATTCGGGTGGCCGGGGGCGCCGTGCTGGTCACGGCCGCCGACGTCCTGCCGGACGATCCCGCGACATGGAAGCAGGCCACCTCCCGGGCACCGTCCTCGAGCGAACTGAGCGACCTGGACCTGGCCTGGCGTCTGTGCCGCGGCGTCGTATCCAACGCCATCGTCCTGGTCAAGGACGGGCAGGAGATAGGCCTGGGGTCGGGTCAGACCAGCCGCGTGGACGCCGCGCGCCAGGCCGTGTCGAAGGCCATCGCATTCCACGGCGCCGAGGCGCTGCGGGGCTCGTCCTGCGGCTCGGACGCGTTCTATCCGTTCCCGGACGCCGTCCAGGTTTGTATCGACGCGGGCGTCACGGCCTTCGCCCAGCCGGGCGGCTCGATGCGCGACAGCGAAGCCATCGAGGCGGCCGAGAAGGCCGGCGCGACGATGCTGATCACCGGAGTCCGCCACTTCCGCCACTGAGGCCGACGGTCGACGGGCGTGGACCGTCAGTGGAATTCGCCGATCGTGCCGATGAGTGGAATGGCCACGACCACCAGCAAGGCCGTGTTCAGCGCGGCGTTGGCGTAGACCTTGTGGAGCAACGACCGTCCCGTGTCCAGCGTGAACCACAGACCGACGCTTCCGGCGATCGACCACCAGACCCACGCCTCGCGCGACGAGAAGGCGTTGGCAACGATCACGGCCAGGCACAGGCCCCAACCTGCCATGGTCGCGAAGGTCACGCTGTATGACCACGACTGGAATGCCCGCGTGGCGGTATCCGGCCGGCCGGGCCAGAAGGGGCGATCGAAGAGCCGCCCGATCAGGCCGAAGACGGGGGTTCCGACGACCACCACCGCGCCCGCACCGATGATCGCCATGGCCGATCCGACTACGATCAGCCACAGGCGAAACCCTGGCAGGCGCGGTGGCGTTCGGCGTGTCCTCGGCCGCCGTCCTGGTCTATCGCCGATCCGCCCTCGCCGACCTCCTCAGGGGAGCGGACCCGAGGTGGACCCAGCCTGATCCTCTGGTGGCTCGGGGCGGGCTACTTGATCGTCTTGAGGTCGGCCTCGATCGGCTCCCGGTCGGCGCGATCGGCGATCGACTTGACGGCTTCACGGGCGCGCGCGAACCAGGCATTGCTCTGATCCTTGTCGCCGGCGATCGAGTAGGCCCGGGCCAGGGCCTCGTACGCGGCTGCCTCGTCCCAGTCCTCGCCGCCGCCGAATTCTGTCAACAGGTCGAGGCAACGATGAGCGTGCCAGATGGCCGGCTCCGGCCGCCCGAGAACGGCGTAGACCCGGGAGCAGAGCCACTCGCCGCGGGCGTGGGTGACGGGTTCTCCGACGTTGCCCCAGTGGTATCGCGAGGCGTGGGCCGCATGGATCATCTCGTCGTCCTGCTCGGGCCCGCGCTTTGGCAGGTCGAGGATGCGCCAGGTTTCGTTGAACAACCCGGCCGCAAGCCGGCGCTCAGTCTCTCTGTCGAGGGTGGGAAGTCTGGTCGGCGGCATGCAACTCCCGTTCGCATGGTCTGTGTGTCTAGATGCTGGCCCTTTCCGGCCCGCCGTCAAGCCCATTGGCCGTCCCGGGGACCTCGTCGGCGCGAGGTGACCGGGCCCGGCCAGGCACCGCCTGATAACATCGGGCGCCATGAGCCCCGCCGATCGCTACTACATCACAACGGCCATCGCGTACGCCAACAACAAGCCCGGGCTGCACACCCTGTACGAGGTGGTGGGCGCCGACGTGATCGCGCGCTGGCATCGCATGAAGGGCGACGACACGCGGTTTCTGACGGGCACGGACGAACACTCGGTCAACATCGCCCAGAAGGCGGCGGAGCTGGGTACTTCCACTCGGGACTTCGTCGACGAGAAGGTCGCGCTCTTCCAGGCGGCCGAATTGGCGCTGCTCATCAGCCCGGACCGATTCATCCGGACTTCCGACCCTGACCACGTGCGTTCCGCGCAGGAGATGGTCCGGCGCGCCTACGCCAACGGCGACATATACCTGGGCAAGTACGAGGGCTGGTATTGCCCGGCCGAAGGCTTCAAGGCCAAATCGGACGTGATCGAGACGCCCGAGGGCTCGCGCTGCCCGAACCACCCGACGGTGCCGCTCGAATGGCTTTCGGAGTCGAACTGGTTCTTTCGCCTGTCCGCCTACCAGGAGCGGCTGGAGAGATACTTCGAGGAGAACCCCGACTTCGCCCAGCCTGAATACCGGCGCAACGAGATGCTCGGTTTCATTCGCGGCGGGCTCGAGGACTTCTCGGTCAGCCGTGCCGGGGCGGCGTGGGGCATCCCTTTCCCGATCATGCCCGACGGCTCCAGCTCCCAGCTGCCGGACGGAACGTGGGATCCGGCCGCAGGCACCATCTACGTCTGGTACGACGCGCTCATCAACTACGTTACCGGAGCCGGCTTCCCGGACGACCCCGACGCGTTCGCCCGGTGGTGGCCGGCGGACTTGCACGTCATCGGCAAGGACATCGCCCGGTTCCACACGGTCTACTGGCCGGCGATGCTGTGGAGCGCCGGTCTGGAAGCTCCGCGGCACGTGTGGATCCATGGCTTCCTGCTGGCTCAGGGCGAGCGGATGAGCAAGAGCCGCGGCAACTTCCTCGATCCGCTCGACGTCGTCCGGACGCTGGGGGCGGACGGCGCGCGCTACACCACGTTGCGCGAGGTCCCGTTCGATCGCGACGCCGACGTGTCATGGGATTCGTTCGTGCGCAGATACAACTCGGATCTGGCCAACAACTTCGGCAATCTCCTCAACCGGACCGTCTCGATGGTCAATCGGTACTTCGACGGCGAGCGGCCTCCTCTCGGCCGCGGGACGCTGAGCCGGAAATGGCCCGAGACGCTGGCCGCCTATGTCGACAAGATCGAAGGGTGCCAACTCAGCGACGCGCTCGCGGTGCTGTGGGATTTCGTCGACGCCGGAAACCAGTTCGTCGATGCCGTCCAGCCGTGGACTCTGGCCAGGGCGATGAAGGCCGGCGACGCGGAGGCTGCCGGGCGGCTCCAGGCGGGACTGGCCGAACTGGTCGAAGCCTGCCGGCTGATCGGGCTGGCGGCGGCGCCGTTCATTCCGACGGCCGCGCCGAGGGTTCTGGCCCAGCTTGGCTACGAGTTCGCATACGCTGCCGACGGCAACGCCGGCCCGGCTCTTCTCCAGGAGCTGGCGTGGGGAGCGCGATCGGCCGATGCCGGCAAGGTCGCGGCCGCGGAGCCGCTCTTCCCGCGCATCGAAGCCGAGGCCGCCGAGCCGCCGTCGGCGGGTTGAGCGCCCACCGCCGGACGGACGGATGAGGCTCGTCGACAGTCACGCTCACCTCCAGGCCGATGCCTTCGGCCCGGATCGGACCGCGGTGATCGGCGCCGCACGCGACGCCGGGATCGAGCGAATCCTGGTGCCGGGTTGGGATGCCGGCTCGTCCGCGGCCGCGGTCGAACTGGCCGGCGGGTATGACTGGCTCGACGCCGGCGTGGGCATCCACCCGCACGATTCGGCGGTGGCGACCGAGGCGGATTGGGCCCTCGTCGAGAAGCTGGCGGCCGACGCCCGAGCAGTCGCGATCGGCGAGACCGGCCTCGACTTCGATCGCATGCACGCCCCGCCGGAGGCGCAGCTCGCTAACTTGCGGCGCCACCTGCGCCTCGCCCTGAGTACCGGCAAGCCGGCGATCCTGCACTGTCGTTCCGCCGCCGGCCGCCGGGACGCCCAGGACGCGCTCATCGCCGAGCTGCGTGCCGCCGGCTTCGCAGGAGCGGCCGGGCGCGACGCCTTCGAGGGCCGCCCGCCCGCGGTCCTGCACTCGTTCTCGGGGCCGGTCGACTACGCCTCCGCGGCCCTGGACATGGGCCTCGCCATCGCCTTCGGAGGGCTGGTCTTCAGGCGGGGAGAGGAGGCGTCGGCGGAGGTCGCCCGGCTCGTGCCCGCGGAGCGGCTGCTGATCGAGACGGACTCGCCGTATCTGGCTCCACCCGGCGTGCCTCGCCACAAGCCCGCGGCCACGAATCCACCCGCCACGAATCCCCCCGCCACGACCGCCGGCGGCGAGCCGCCTCCGTCCGCGGCTGCCGACGCAACGGCCCGGTTCCACGGCCGGCGCAACGCGCCGGAATGGGTTTGCATCACCGCCGAGTGGCTGGCGGAGCGTCGCGGCGAAACCCCGGATAGCATTGGAGAGGGCCTGGTCGGGGCCTACGACGCAACATTCCGGCGCCAATCCAAGGGCTGAAGGTCTCCATCCCGGGGCTACGCCGGAACCACGCCAGTGAGGAGACGACATGACGGATCGAAGCTTCGTGCATGCCAATGACGAGTCGCGCGAGCGGCTTGCCCGCCTCGTGGCAACGCTGACTCCGACCCAGCTCGGAGTCGACCTCGGCGAGGGTTGGACCGTCGCTTCGGCGCTTGCCCATGCGGGCTTCTGGGACCGCTGGCAGGCGGAACGATGGACTCAAATGCTGGCCGGCAACTGGTCCGCCGACGACGCTTCGGTGATCGAGGCCGAGCACCTGGCCAACGAGGCCCTCCACCCCTACTGGGCCGGCATCGAGTCTAGGGAGATCCCGGCCCTGGCCCTCGATGCGGCCGTTCGACTCGACTCGCTGATCGCAGCCGCGCCGGACGCGCTGGTGGACGCCCTCGAGGGCAGCCCGAGCGCGTTCCTGCTGCACCGCCATCGCCATCGCGCCGATCACCTCGACCATATCGAGCGCAGCCTCGTCGCAGCCGGCCACCCCGCACCGTCGGGTGCACCGGTCGAGCGCACCTACAACGAGTTGAACGATGCCAGTCGGCGTCGGCTGGCTACCCTGGTTGGTCGGCTGACACCCGCCGAACTGGCCCGCCCGACCTCCGACGAGCCGGGGAGCTGGACCGTCGGGCAGATTCTCGGGCACCTGGCGTTCTGGGATCGTTTCCTGGCGGCGCGCTGGCGGGCGGCAATCGCGGCCGGGCCGGCAAGCCAGCCGAACTACCTTCCGGAGGACGTCCCGGACCTCCTCAACGCGGCCCTGGAGCCATCTCTGGCCGCGTTGGCTCAGGGTTCCGGCGCCGCTTTGCTGGCGGAGGTCGTGGCTGCCGCGGAGGCGATCGACAGCCTGATCGCCGGGCTTGCGGCAGAGGCTCCGATCGAGGCTATCCTGGCCGAGCGGCCGCGAACACTCGACCGCTCGACTCATCGGGCGGATCACCTCGACGTGATCGATCGGGTGCTGGGGCGGTAGTCCCAGTCGATCGCCCTCTCCGTCCGAAGTGTGCGGTGTCAAAGAGCGCCACGCGTCTCGACCCGCAAGCCGAAGTCATTGCGGTGGCTAGTACAATCGCCGCGTTATGCCACCGGCCATTTCGGTGGTTCAAATGTCATCTTCTTGTGGGAGGAATGCCAATGCTCATGCAGCGTGGTCAGGGCCTTGCCGAATACGCCCTCATCCTCGCCCTGATCGCGATCGCCGCGGTCCTTGCACTCCTTTTCCTGGGGGGAGTTATCCAGACGATCTTGAGCACTGTGGGGCAGGCCCTGTAACTCTCAGCCCGATCGGTTTGATCGGTCTTTGTACACAGAAACGGGCGGCGCAAGCCGCCCGTTTTCGATTCTCGCGGTGACCTCGGGTCAACTCCGCCGGCGAGCCTTCCACACCTCCTCACTCGGCCAGCGTCGGGCCCATTCCTTCGTGACGTACTTATGCCGCGTCGCGCCGTCTTCGGGCGCCTGAATCTCGATCAGGTCTTCTAGCTCGAAACCCGTCTCGTGCAGCAGGCGAATCATCTCGCCATGCGGCAGATGAAACTCGACGGACTCGTCACTCGACCACTCGAAACGGTGTGAGCGAAACTGGTCGTTGATCAGGCGGTCCGTCCCGGGGTCGTCGGAGTCGGCCTCACACAGGACCTCGAGGAAGCCGTTGATCAGGAACGTCAGCCGGCCGCCCGGCCGGATGAGACGGGCCGCTTCCGGAATCCATCGACATGGGTCTGCCCATATGGCGGCGCCGTATTCGGAGATCGCCATATCGAACGAGGCGTCGGGGTAGGGAACCGTCTCGGCGTTGCAGAGCAGCAGCGGAAACGCGAGGCGGTGCTCGGCCTGAAGCCGGCCGGCGGTCTTGAGCTGCTCGGGCGAGTTGTCGATGCCTACCGGCCGGGCACCGAGCCGGGCCAGCCACGCGGAAACGTAGCCCGTGCCGCAGCCGAGCTCTATGACGTCCTTGCCGGCGACGTCGGAGAGCATTCCGAGCTGGGATTCGGGAATGCCCCATATCCCCCACGAAGGTTCACCCGCCCAGTTGCGTTCGCCCGAGGCGACCCAGTCGGGTGCCCAGCGATCCCACGCCGTACGATTTCTGACGACGTGATCCGGCAGCTCGTTCGACTGCATATCCCCTCCGGCCGAATATCCCAGCGCGAGAAGAATCGCGTCAATTATCGCCGCCCGGGCTCGACGGGGGAGGGCGCCGACGTTGGTCTAGGAACCGGCGCGGGCCGGGTATACTCCCCGCCGTGGACAGGGAGGGGAGTAGGGCAGGATGCGCGAGACCGCCCTGGATCGCCTGGCATTCTGGCGGACCGGCATCGCCGGCTTGATCGCGGCTTTGTCGAGCCACGAAGGACTCTCCCGCCTTGCTCGGCCTGGCATGCGCTTGACAGTCCCAACGTGCCTCGCTAGGCTGTTAGCACTCTCGATGGTAGAGTGCTAATTCGATCAGGAGGCATCGCCGCGGCGTGGTGAAGCAACCCCGCAGGGGTCCGCCAATGCGCACCGCGACACGGCCCGCGGGTCTGGCTGCCTCCAGCCGGTCGAAGGTCTCGGGCTAAACGTCTGAGCCGGACAACGCCGGCCGCAGACGCAACAATCCAGGAATTGGCCGGCCGGCCCCGGCCGTCATCAGGAGGAATTACGCGTTGGCACCAGCCACTGCGACCAGCAAGAAGTTGAAGCCCCTCGGTGATCGCGTCGTCGTCAAGCCGACCGCTCGCGAGGAGATGACGAAGAGCGGCATCGTTCTGCCGGATACCGCCAAGGAAAAGCCGCAGGAAGGAACCATCCTCGCCGCCGGCCCGGGCAAGACGCTCGAAGACGGCAAGCGCGAGCCGATGGACGTCAAGGTCGGCGATCGAGTCCTGTATGCGAAGTACGCCGGGACCGAGTTCAAGGTGGAAGGCGAAGAGCTCCTAATCGTCAGCCAGAAGGACATCCTCGCCATCGTCGAGGACTAAGGCGGCCGCCTGACGGCGCCGATCACCGACTCGGCCACGGGCATGACCCGGGCGGCCTGAGCAATGCGGAGGACAAACAGACTTGGCTAAGCAGCTCGTATTCGACGAGACGGCTCGTCGATCACTCAAGCGCGGTGTGGACCGCCTGGCCGAGGCCGTCAAGGTCACGATCGGGCCGAAGGGTCGCAACGTCGTCCTGGACAAGAAGTTCGGTGCGCCGACGATCACCAACGACGGCGTGACGATCGCTCGCGACATCGAGCTCGAAGACCCCTTCGAGAACATGGGCGCCCAGCTTCTGAAGGAAGTGGCGACCAAAACGGACGACGTGGCCGGCGACGGCACGACGACCGCGGTGGTTTTGGGCCAGGCCATGATCAACGAAGGCATTCGGAACGTCACCGCCGGCGCCAACCCGATGCAGATCCGCCTCGGCATCGAAAAGGCCGTTCTGGCCGTCGTCGAGGAGATCAAGAAGCAGTCTCGCCCGATCGACTCCCGCGAGGAGATCTCGGCCATTGCCACGATCTCGGCCGCGGATCCGGAAGTCGGCGACATCATCGCCGAGGTCATGGACAAGGTCGGTAAGGACGGCGTCGTGACCGTCGAAGAGGGCCAGAGCCTGGGCCTCGAGAAGGAATACACCGAGGGCATGCAGTTCGACCGAGGGTACATCTCGGCCTACTTCGTGACCAACGCCGACCGCATGGAAACGGTCCTGGACAGCCCGCGGATCCTGATCACCGATCGCAAGATCTCGGCCGTTCCGGACATGCTTCCGGCACTCGAGAAGGTGGTCCAGATCGGCCGCCCGCTGCTCATCATCGCCGAGGACGTCGACGGTGAGGCGCTCGCGACCCTGGTCGTGAACAAGCTCAAGGGCACCATCCAGGTTCTGGCCGTCAAAGCCCCCGGCTTCGGCGACCGGCGCAAGGAGATGCTCCGCGACATCGCCATCCTGACCGGCGGGACCGTCATCAGCGAGGAGATCGGGCGCAAGCTCGACTCGGTGACGATGGAAGACCTGGGCGAGGCTCGCCGCGTCGTGGCCACCAAGGACGACACGACCATCGTGGAAGGCGCCGGCTCGCCCGACGCGGTCAAGGCCAGGATTTCGCAGATCCGGGCTCAGGTCGAGGAGACCACTTCGGATTACGACCGCGAGAAGCTCCAGGAGCGCCTCGCCAAGCTGGCCGGCGGCGTGGCCGTCATCAAGGTCGGCGCGGCCACCGAGGTCGAGCTCAAGGAGAAGAAGCACCGCATCGAGGACGCCCTGTCCACCGTGCGGGCCGGCATCGAGGAAGGCATGGTCGCCGGCGGCGGCGCCACGCTCCTCCATTGCCAGGCTGTTCTGACCAAGCTCAAGCTGGACGAAGCCGACGCCCAGGTCGGCGTCGACATCGTCCGCCGGGCCCTCGAGTACCCAATCCGCCAGATCGCCGATAACGCCGGCGCTCACGGCGAGGTCGTGGTCGACCAGGTCCGCGGCAAGGCCGTGGGCTACGGCTTCGACGCCCTCAAGGGCGAGTACGGCGACATGTTCGAGAAGGGCATAGTGGACGCCGCCAAGGTGACCCGCTCCGCCCTCGAGAACGCCGCCTCGATCGCCAAGATGGTCCTGACGACCGAGACGCTCATCACCGATCTCCCCGAGAAGAAGGAAGCTGCCGGCGCCGGCCACAACCATGGCGGGGAGATGGACTTCTAGCTCGCGCCCACAGAAGCGAGTTCGGTCGGGCGATCGCAGCACTGCGGCGCCCGACCGGCGAGACGAAACCCCGGCTCTTGGCCGGGGTTTCGTCCTTCGTGCAGAATGGTGTCGTACAGGATCTTTGTCGGACGCAAATGTGGCGACTGCCAGGTTCGCTGGAAAGCCGACCGGGATCCAAGTTCCAGAGGAGGTTCGGACTTTGAATCGAATGCCAAGACCGGCCCTGGCCGCGCTGGCCGGATTCGTGCTCGTCTTCGCCGCCGCGTGCGGTAGCAGCGCGTCGACTCCGGGGGCGCCCGGGCCAAGCGGAGCAGGCGCGACCGGCGCCGTGAATCCGCAGGACCCCAACTCGATCATCAGCCAGGTGGTCAGCGGCGGGTCGGACGTCAAGTCGTTCCACATCAAACTCGCCGTCTCCGGCACGGTCAACCCGGCCGTCCTGGGAGACTCCAATCCGCTGGGAAGCCTGAGCGGCGACATGAAGCTCGACGGCTCCAGCATCGAAGGCGACGTCGACGTCGCCAACCAGGCCGCTCATCTGTCGTTCGCGCTGCCGACTATGGCGCTGACGGGAGATCTGATCCTGGTCGACAACGCCCTCTACTACAAGATCGCCTCGTTCGGTCCCATGTACAGCAAGATGGACCTGGGCTCGCTCAGCAGCAGCCTCGGTGCACTCAGCAGCAGCCTGCCCGTTGCCGTGCCTACGGCCATGGCAACCGACATGACCGGCCTCACCGATCAGATCGATCAGTTGCGCACGGCTCTTAGCGACTACGGCGTCACGGCCACGCTGGTCGGCGTCGAGAAGATCGGCGGCAAGGATGCCTCCCATATCACCTACTCGATCCCGATCGACAAGATCAACGCCGAGATTGCCGCAGCGGCCAGCCCCAGCTCCGCCCCCACGATCGACTCGGCCTCGGTGGATGTGTGGGTCTACACGGACAACTACCGGATTGCCCAGCTCGAGGTCAAGGGCGCCTCAGCTGACGTGGGCAACGTGGACATCACGGTGACCGTGAGCGCCTACGACGAGCCGGTTACGATCTCCGCACCGCCGGCGAGTGACATCAACCCGACCACGCCTTAGGTCGTTCGTGAGTCTCGCCCAATCGATCAGACTTTCGGAGCCCCGGGCAGCCGCCCGGGGCTCCTTCTGGCCGGCCCGGGGCCTCCTCCTTGTGCTTCTGCTGTCTCTGGCGGGCTGCTCGGCAGGGGTCGGGCAGCTGGCCCAACTCGGTGCGATCGGCCCCGACGCGATCCTGGCCGGCAGCCTCGCTCGCCTGGAGACGGCGGCTGCGTTCCACGTCGAGGCGACTATCGGCGGTGCCATCAACGCCGGATCGCTCAGTTCGCTGGCCGGGGGATTGCCCATCGGCCTGCTGGGCCAGCTCAAGCTCGACGGAGCCACGGCCACAGCTGACGTGGATGTATCGAACCGCGCAGCTGGCGTTTCAGCGTCGCTCCCGAGTCTCTTCGGCGCAACCGCCGACGTCGTTTTGGTCGACGGCGCGATCTACACGCGGGTCAACCTTCTCGGCGACAAGTTCACGAAGTCGAGCCTGCCGCCGTGGCCGCTGCTGGCCGGCGCCGGTTCGGGGGCGACGTACGGCTTCACCGACGCTCTGGCCCAAATCAAGGCCATCCTGAAGATCTCGGGCACGAAGGCCACCCTGGAGGGGCGTGACATCGTCGCCGGCCGGCGAGCCTACAGGCTGACGGTGGCGGTCCCCGCCGCCTGGATCGAAAGGATCGTCGAAGCGGCCGGTGGCGCATCCGCGGGGCGGCCGGACTTCCAGGTGGCCGCCATCGACTACTGGGTCTACGTGGACACGATGCAGCTGGCCCGGGTCAGAGTTGCCGCGACCTCGACCGCCGTCGGCAGCGTCGACCTGGATATGACTCTGACTGCGTACGACCGGCCCGTGGTCATAGCGGCCCCGCTGGCGGATCAGGTCAACGGCGGCTGATCACCGGCCCCACGGCCGGCGGGGCCGGGCACTCGGCAGGGGGGCCGGGCACGCGGCCGGCCGGGCCGAGCAGTCGTTGTGACCGGCGCCCGGCGTTTCAGACTCGCCCAGCCGCGTGCCGCTACACTGCCATAGGCCGCAGGGTGCGGCATTGCCGCGCGCCGCGGATCGCGGCGTCGTGTGAACGTCCCGGTATCTCGTGTGGAGGGCTCAGGTGTCTCGTCGGAAATCGTTCGCTATCGTAGCCGCAGGCGTCCTCGCCATCGTGGCGCTGCTCGCAGCCGGCTGCACGTCAGCGCCCCTGACCGACCCTCGCCAGATCCTCACCAACGCCGATACGTCCCTGACGAACCTGCAGTCGGTTCATTTCCGGCTCGATGCCGGCGGCCAGTTCATCATCGGCATCGCCGAGGCCCCCACGCCCGCGCCAACGGACACGCCGACTCCGACGCCGACCGCAACGCCCACTCCCACGGCCACGCCGACGGAAACGCCAACTCCGAGTGCGACGCCGTCGCCGACCCTGCCGGCCTCCTCGGCCGCGGCCAGCGCCGCGGCCAGCGCCGCCGCTTCGGCCAGCGCCAGCGCCGCGGCTTCGGCCAGCGCCAGCGCCGCGGCGAGTGCCTCAACCAGCGCTGCCGCCTCTGCGCAAGTCAGTTCCGCCGCCAGTGCCTCCGCCTCGGCCGTTGCCAGCGCCGACGCGAGTGCGGCCGCGAGCGCCGCCGCCTCCGCCGTGGTGGCTTCGTCCGCCTCTCCGACTGTGACCCCGACACCGATCTACACGGCCATGCCGGTCCAGCTCACGGGCAGCCAGGCATACGGTGACCTGGACTTCGCCAACCAGACTGCCCACGTGACCGGCGGCGTGCCCGGTATCCCGAACCTCTCCGGCGAAGTGATCGTCATCCATCCCTACGCCTACGTCCGCGCTCCTGGAGCCGTCGCCTACACCTCGGAAGGCGACTCGGATCTGCCGATCAATCCCGCGCTCTCGAGCGGACCCTTGTTCGTCATCCAGCAGATGGTGGCCGTGGCCAACGACACCGGCCTGAGCCCTGTCCTGGTCGGCATCGAGCAGGAGCAGTACGGCGCCTGCTACCACATCCGTGTCGACGTGAGCCAGTCGGCCCTCAACACCAAGCTATCGAGCCTCGCCGCCGTTCAGGCCCTGGGCAGCGGCCGGCTGGACCTGTGGATCACCCAGAGTGACTTCCAGCTGGAGCGGCTCGAGTTCGCGACAAGCGACCCGAGCGCCGGTGCCGCTGCGGTCCGGCTGGTGCTGTCGAACTGGAACAACGTCTCGCCGATCCTGGCTCCGCCGGCCAACCAGATGGACCTCGGACTCCCGACGGCCAGTTACTAGGTCGCAGGCCGGGCCCCTCTGCCGGGGCCAATTCGGCGCCAATACAATTCCAGGGTGAGTCCAACACCTGGCCGCGGGCGGCCGGCCCGAACGGGTCACAGTCGCGCGGGGTCGTCTTCACACACGGCTGCTTGGAAGTCGCTCGACAACTTGTGGGATTCTCCCTCAGGCGAGACGGATGCGGATCCGGGCGCGCCGAATCGCGGTGAGCCAGCGACCGGCGGTGAGCCCGTGGCCGGCGGTGAGCCCGTGGCCGGCGGTGGGCCCGTGGCGGCCGGCCGCTTGGCCCCGCCGGGGGTTGAGCCGCTCATCGACCCCGGGCCACTCTCTGGTGAAGAGCCGCTCTTCGGCGACGAGCCGCCTCCCCCGGATGAGGCGCCGCCGGAGGCGTTCGACGGCCCTCGCATCGAACCGCCCGAGCCCTCGCCGTTCGAGCCCGAGCCGGTCGCCCTGGCCGAGCGCCAGGCTGCCACCGATGCCCTTGCTCAACGGATCCTGGCCCGCCTGAACCCGGAACAGCGGCGAGCCGTCGAGACCATTGAGGGTCCAGTCCTGATCCTGGCCGGGGCCGGCAGCGGCAAGACCCGCGTGTTGGCGCATCGGGTTGCCTACCTGGTGGGGGTCAAGGGCGTCCGGCCGTGGCAGATCCTGGCAGTCACCTTCACCAACAAGGCGGCCGCGGAGCTGCGTGCCCGCATCACCGGGCTGATCGGCGAGGAGGCCGGTCGCGAGGTGGCGATGGGCACCTTCCACGCCCTGTGCGCCCGGGTTCTGCGGCGCGACGGCGCGGCCATCGGCCTGGACCCTCATTTCGTCGTATACGACTCCGACGACCAGCAAGCCCTCATGAAACGGATCCTGCGCGAGGAGGACCTGCCGGTCACCGGCGAATACAAGCCCAGCGCGATCCTGGGAGCCATCTCACGGGCCAAGAACGAGATGCTCGACGCCGAATTCATTGCCGCCAATGCCCACACTCATCGAGAGCGCGAGATAGCACGGCTCTTCAGGCGCTACCAGACCGGGCTGAAGACCGCCGCCGCGCTCGACTTCGACGATTTGCTCCTCGAGGCCGTGAGGCTCTTCCAAGACGCGCCGTCGGCGCTCGAGCGATACCAGGGCAGGTGGCGGTATCTGCACGTGGACGAGTATCAGGACACGAACCGGCCCCAGTACCTGTGGGTCAAGGCCCTCGCCGCGGCTCACCACAACCTGTGCGTTGTGGGCGACGACGACCAGTCGATCTATTCGTGGCGTGGCGCGGACATCCGCAACATCCTGGACTTCGAGGGAGACTACCCGGCCGCCACCGTGGTCAAGCTCGAGCAGAACTACCGCTCGACCCAGTTGATCCTCGACGCCGCCCACGCCGTCGTCACCCACAACTCCTCGCGCAAGAACAAGAAGCTCTGGACCGAGAACAGCGGCGGACGCCAGATCGCTCGCTTCGAGGCGTACAACGAAGAGGAAGAGGCGGAGTGGATCGCCCGTCAGATCGAGGAGCTGACCGGCGCCCGGACGACGATCCTGACGCGCCGCGCCGACGAAGACGCGGAACGATGGGAACGCGGCGACGTGGCGGTCATGTACCGGACGAACGCCCAGAGCCGGGCAATCGAAGAAGCGTTCCTGCGCTACGGCATCCGCTACCAGCTGGTCGGCGGGACGCGCTTCTACCAGCGCCGCGAGGTCAAGGACGCCCTGGCCTACCTGCGGGTGCTTCGGAGCGACACGGATCAGGTCAGCTTCGAGCGGATCCTGAACGTCCCGACGCGCGGCATCGGCGAGAAGAGCCTCGAGGAGTTGCGAGTGGCCGCCGCCGGCGGGAGGGTGATCCGGCCGCCGGCCGAGAGCGAAGACGCGCCAGCCCCGACGTACTGGAGCGCCATCGTCGATGCTTCCGAGGGCCGTCTGGAAAGCCTCGGGTCGCGCGCCCGGACGGCACTTGGCGGCTTCGCGGCGCTCGTAGCGAGGCTCCGGACGAGAATCGGGGTGCTGGCCCTCCCGGACATGCTGGATGCGGTTCTGGAGGAGACCGGGTACCGGGCAATGCTCGCGGACGGCTCGGAGGAGGGCGAGGAACGCTGGGCGAACCTGCTCGAACTGAGGTCGGTCACCACTCGCTACGATGACCTGACGCCCGACGATGCCCTCGACCGGTTCCTCGAAGAGACCGCCCTCGTGGCCGACCAGGACTCATACGAGGCAGGCGCGGACGCGGTCACGCTGATCACCCTGCATGCCGCCAAGGGACTCGAGTTCCCGGTCGTCTTCATCGCTGGCCTGGAGGAAGGCGTCTTCCCTCACAGCCGGTCTCTCGACGACGAGAAGCAGCTCGAGGAAGAGCGGCGCCTGGCATACGTCGGCATTACCCGGGCCAAGCGGCGCCTCTTCCTCTCGCACGCCGCCCGTCGAGCCACCTGGGGCCAGGGGGGGCTCTCGGTACCGAGCCGGTTTCTGTTCGAGATCCCGGCCGCCCTGATGAGCGGGCCGCGGCTCGGCCTGGCCGAGGACTTCGACGACGACGTGGGCCAGATCGATCCCGACCTCGTCTTCGGGCGGCGGCTGGGGAGCAGGTTCGGCACTCCGATCCGAGCCGGCGGGGGAGCTTACCGCGGCGGCAGCGGCCAGCCTGGTGCCCCCAGGGCGGGGGAGTCGTTCCGGACCACGAGGGACCTGGGCGCCAGGCGGGAGGCATACGAATCGGGGGCCCGTTCCGGCAGGCTGGACGTGCCGCAGGGGCCGCCTCGCACCGCGCCTTCGGAGCCACGCCGGCCACCCCGCCCAGCCGCCGCGGCCAGGCCCCGCATCCCCGGCGAGCGCCAGTTCCGCGACGGCGACCGCGTGCGCCATGCGCGGCTCGGGGACGGCATCGTCGTGACGTCCAAGCTGACTCGCAATGACGAAGAGGTCACCGTCGCCTTCTCCAACGGCGGTGGCGTCAAGACCCTTCTGGCGAGCATCGCCAACCTGGAATTGCTCGGCTGACTAGTATTCCGCAGTAGGGCCGGCGTGGCCTGCCCGGCAAATCGGCCGCATGTTGAAGGTGGATGGCCTCGAAGATGACGAAGTCGAACGTATCGCGAGCCAGTCGGGCGAAGATAGGCGGCAAGTCCGCCGTCGAACCCTGCGCCTGCTGCGGCATCGCCGCCGACCCGCAAGGCCGTCCTTTCTCGATCACATTCGGCCTGCCGGATGTCTACTTCGACATCGAAGAGGAACTTCGGGACACCTGGGGGGACGATCCTTTCCTGGCCATCAAGAACGTCGGCTTCTTCCTTCGGGTCCTCCTGCCGGTGAAGCTGACCGATGGCTTCTCGGTTGACTTCGGAACATGGCTGGAAATCGACGCCCCGGACTTCCGGAATGCGTGGCAGACATGGAACTTCCCCGAGTACGCCGACCTGGTGGTGGAAGGCTACGTGGCCAACGAGATCAAGCCCTGGAACCAGTTCCCGCACGCGCTGGTCCGGGCCGTGGTCCGCGACACGGCCCAGGTCCCGTACCTGGATTCATGCGCCAACCAGCTGACCACGAAGATCATCGAGGACACCTGGCCCCATGCCGAGGTCCTCCTGCCCTACGCAGAGCTGCTGAAAACGGACCTGAAACTCGAGGGCTGACTGTCATTCCAGATCGGAATGTTGCGCGCCTACCGATGTCTCCTGATCCGTGCCTCACTTGGCACCAACAGGTATTGCGAGTAAAGTGAGATTCGACACTAAGTCATATCGGCTCTGTAGGGACGGGCGGGCGCCGGGCCTGATCCGGTCCCGTAGACGGCACAAGCCGTAGACCGACCTTCTCGGACTGGCGAGGTCCTGAGAACACTCGGATCGTTCCGGCACTCGGGGCCATAGGTGTCGCCGACCCACGGTCCGGCAAGGTGCTCATGACTACTGGCAACGTCTTCGTTGCGACCTATCCGCCCCGCCGCTGCGGCATTGCCACGTTCACGCACGATCTGGCGAACGCCACGGGCGCTCACGAGATCGTCGCGCTGCACCCACCCGATGGACCCGGGGCGTATCCGGTCGAGGTGGTCCATCGGATCAGGCGCGACGCTGGGCAGGACTACCTCCGCGTCGCCAGGTCGCTGAATCGATCGAACGCCCGGGTCGTCTCCATCCAGCACGAGTACGGCATCTGGGGCGGGAGCGACGGCGAATCCGTGCTCGACTTCGTCTCCGCCCTGCGCATACCTGTTGTCACCACGCTTCACACGGTCCCCCAGAACCCCACGCCGGGGCAACGGCGTGTCCTGACGAGCCTGATCGAGGCGAGTTCGGCCACGGTCGTGATGTCGAGGTCGGCGGCTACCCTTCTCGGACGGGTCTATACCGTAAGGGCCAACGTGGTGGACGTCATTCCGCACGGCGTCCCCGACCTGCCGCTGGTCGATCCGGATACGGTCAAGCCGAGGCTCGGCCTGCAGGTCGCTCCGATGATCCTGAGCTTCGGGTTGATCGGGCCCGGCAAGGGTTATGAAGCGGTCATCGAGGCCATGCCATCCGTAATACGGAGATGCCCCACGGCCTACTACGTCATTCTCGGAGCCACTCACCCCGAACTGTTGCGGCAGGAAGGCGAGACGTACCGAACCCGGCTGACACGCCTGGCCACCGACCTCGGCGTCGCCGAGCGCGTCGTCTTCGTGGATCGATTCGTGAGTCGCGGCGAACTCGGGAGATGGCTGACGGCCGCCGACATATTCGTCACGCCCTACCCGAACCGGGACCAGATCGTATCCGGCACTCTGGCCTATGCCATGAGCGCCGGAAAGGCCTGTGTCTCGACCCCCTACGCGTATGCGATCGAGATGCTGGAAGGTGGTCGCGGCCGGCTGATGAAGTCGGGGGCGCCGGCTGCCATAGCCGAGACTCTGACGGAGTTGCTCGAGGATGACGAGATGCGGCACCGGATCGGCCGCCGAGCATACGAGCACAGCCGGACAATGGTCTGGCCGGCGATCGGCGCACGCTACGCCCGCATCTTCGATCGTGTCGGTGCCGCCGCCATTACGGCTCACGGCGAGCAGCAGACGATCAGTGCCGGTCATGCCCGAGCCTGAGGCCGCTCGCGCATCGAGGGCCCCGAGGTCGGCGACTCGAATCTCGGTCCCTGCGCGCAGGCCGCTCTATCCCATGAGTCGCCGCCATCTCGCGGTAATGACGGATCACATCGGCATCTGGCAGCACGCCGTGGGATCTCAGCCAGATCGGCGGTTTGGCTATTGCACCGACGACGTGGCTCGGTCCCTGGTCGTGGATGCGCTGCATGCCCGCGGACCGCGTGGGGTCACCGACGAAGCGGGCATCAGGCATTCCCTTAGCTTCCTCGAAGATGCCTTCGGTCGCACCTCCGGGCGGTTCCTCAACTTCCGTGGCGCCGACGGCTCCTGGCTGGAGGATGGAGCATCCGAGGACTGCCACGCACGCGCGCTGGCCGGGCTCGCCACGGTCGTGGCCGAGATGCCCGGGACCGAGCCGGCCGAGTCGGCCCGCAAGCTCTTTGTGCTCGCCCTGCCGGCCGCGACCTCTTTCGGAGCCTTGCGAGCCGTCTCCAGGACTTTGCTGGCGATCGACACGGCGTGGGACGCAGCCCCTGGTGCCTCCGCGACCGCGGCATACGAGTTGCTGGCCGACCACCTGGCCGAGGCGTTCGACGGCGTGGTCGCCAAACCGGGACGGCCGGAGCGGAAGGCGGGCAGGCTGCGACTCAGGGACGGCGTGGCGGCCGAACCGGCAATCGGCCCCTCTCCGGGCGCGACGGGCTGGTTCTGGCCCGAACCCACCCTGACCTACGAAAACGCGCTGATGCCGAATGCCCTCATCGTCGCCGGACGGCGACTCGGCAGGCTTGAGATGCTGAGGACCGGCCTGGCCGTGCTCGATTGGCTCATTGACGTGCAGACAGCCGACGGCGGTATGTTCTCGCCGATCGGTAACAGCCAGTGGTGGCCCAGAGATGGCGAACGCAGCCGGTTCGACCAGCAGCCGATCGAGGCCGCGACGATGGTTGCAGCAGCCGCGGCGGCCTATCGGGCGACGGGCGGCATGCGCTACCTTGACGGCGCCGAGGCCGCCTACGGATGGTTCCTCGGTGACAACGACCTGGGCGTCGCGGTGGCCGATCCGCTGCGCGGAGCCTGCCACGACGGACTTACGCGGACGGGCGTAAACGCCAATCAAGGCGCAGAGTCGACTCTCATGTGGCTGGCAACCCTGGAGTGGACTCGAGAACTGCGCGAGCAACTCCCGGGCGGGCCCCGGCCGGCCGCGGCCGAATCAGGCATCGAATGGAGCGTTCGTCGGTGAGTGAGCAAATTGGCAGGCACCTGTTCGTCAGGCATCCGTCCAACCCGATCCTGACGGCGGACGACATACCCTACCCGGCCAACACCGCGTTCAATCCCGGTGCCGCTCGGGTCGGCGACGAGACCGTCCTGCTCCTGCGGGTCGAGGATCTGCGAGGGGTCTCCAGCCTGCTCGTGGCACGCAGCGCAGACGGCGTTACGGATTGGCACGTCGACGACACGCCTCTGCTCGCGCCGGACCCGGCTCATCCGGAGGAAGTCTGGGGTTGCGAGGACCCGAGGCTCGTCTATCTGCCCGAACGCGAGGAATGGGCGATCACCTACACGGCATACAGCCGCCGCGGGCCCCTGGTGTCCCTGGCCATGACCAGGGACTTCCGGACCGTCCGCAGGCTCGGACCGGTGATGCCCCCTGACGACAAGGATGCAGCCCTCTTCCCGCGCCGGTTCGAAGGCCGCTGGATCATGATCCACCGACCGTCGCCGCTCCAGGGCCTCGCCCACATCTGGATCTCATACTCGCCCGATCTCCGGCACTGGGGCGACCATGCCGTTCTGCTCGAGGCGCGCGAGGGGGCGTGGTGGGACGCGGTCAAGATCGGGCTCGGGCCGCCGCCGCTGGCCACGGATGCCGGCTGGCTGATGATGTATCACGGTGCCCACGCGAACGCGTCCGGGCCGATCTACCGTGTTGGGCTCGCCCTGCTGGACCTCGAGCACCCGGAGGTCGTGCTGCGCAGATCCGACGAGTGGGTCATGGCGCCGGCGACGGGCTACGAAGCGGTCGGCGACGTCAACAAGGTCATCTTCCCCAACGGCTGGGTTCTCGACCACGCGGCCGACAAGCTGACTCTCTACTACGGCGCCGGGGATTCAGTGGTCGCTGTTGCGGAGGCTCGATTCAGCGATCTGATGCACTACATGGAGAACGCGCCGCTCCATCTGCACCGGCGCTTGGACGACGACGGCCGCGGATAGCAGGACGGGCGGGCCTGGTCGGCGCCGCGGGGGGGTCCCGGGCCGCACAGATAGCCCGATTAGTCCGGCACGTGGATCGGCGGGCCGTTCCGGCTAGTCGGCTCGCGCCGCGACCTCCAGGTCGACGCGGCTGAGAAGCGCCTTGAGTTGTTCGATTGTGATCCGATCGTCTTCGACCACCAGGAGCAGTCGCAGGCCGGCCTGGATGAGCTGCATCTCGTCCGCGCTCAACTCGAGCACGGTCGCCTGTTCGATCGTCTGCTTCATCGCTGAACCTCCGCATTACCGGCGGACGCCGCTGATCCAGACTAGTCCCAATCCGGCGGATCGCAAGGGGAAGAGGCCGTTGAGTGCGACCATAGGAACATGCCCACGGCCGCGTTCCGGATCCACGGGTCTCTCGAGTACTTCATCCATGCCTCCAGGCGAGGCCGGCCGATCGCTCGAGATTTCGCCGACCCGCCGGGCATCAAAGACGCCTTGCAGGCCCTCGGAGTGCCGCACCCCGAGGTGAGTCTCATCCTGGTCAACGATCGACCCGTCGGCTTCGACTACAGACTCCGGCCGGGCGATAGCGTCGATGTCTTCGGGCTCGGCGGCCTCGACGGTCGCGACGGTGGCCTCATGCCCCTGCCACCCGACCCGCCCAGTTTCGTGCTCGACGGCCACCTCGGCCGGCTGGCCCGATACCTGCGCATGCTCGGCTTCGACTCGAGATACGACCCCAATGCCGCCGATGCCCAACTGGCGGAGCTCTCCGCGGGCGAGGGTCGCATCCTGCTCACCCGGGACCGCGGCCTGCTCAAGCGCTCGATCGTCCGCCACGGCTACCTGGTCCGCGACGATGATCCCCACCACCAGCTGGAAGAAATCGTGGCGCGGTACGGTTTGTCGAAGACCGCCATTCCGTTCAGCCGCTGCGTTCGCTGCAACGGCGCCATCGAGGCGGTCGACCGGTCGGACGTGGCCGACGCGCTGGCGGACCAGCCCCGGACGCTTCGGTTCTTCGACAAGTTCGGCCGGTGCGCCGGCTGCGGCTCCATCTACTGGCCGGGCTCGCATTTCGAGCGGATGAGCCGGCTGATGGAAACAGTGCTGCACGACGGGGCTCGGATCGGCGAGAATTGGGTCGACGAGCAGGCCCGCCGGCCGGACGATGACGCCCGAAGGAGCGAGGAGTGAGCGAGTCGAACGAGCAGGCCGTAAAGGCTTCCGCGGCCGGCCCGGGCCTGCCGGTGGCGGATTCGGAAGTCGGGGCCGCCCGCGCTCTCGGCGAGGAGGCGGCCGCGCGCCGCCGCGACGAGTTGACGCCGGTCATTCGCCACGCCAATGAGCTCTACTACGTCGCCGACGCCCCGGAACTGAGCGATGCTGAGTACGACGGGCTGATGCGAGAACTGGTCGCGATCGAGGCCGCGTTCCCGGCGTTGGTGACGCCCGACTCGCCGACGCAGCGTGTCGGGGCGACGCCGACGGGGGCCTTCGGCGAGGTCGTCCACGGGCGGCCGATGCTCTCTCTCGGCAACGTCTTCGACGAGGACGAGCTGCGAGCCTTCGACGCCCGGGTCCGGCGCGGACTCGGGTTCGCGCCCACGCCCGAGCCGGCGCCGGACCTGCGCTACGTCGCCGAGCTCAAGATCGACGGCCTGGCCATCTCGCTCCGCTACGAGCGGGGCCGCTTCGTCCAGGGCGCCACCCGCGGCGACGGAACGACGGGTGAGGACGTGACCGCGAACCTGCGGACCATCTCAGTCCTGCCCGAGAAGCTCCGGGAGCCGGTCTCGGCGGAGATCCGGGGCGAGGTATTTATGCCCAAGGCTGAGTTCGCGCGCATCAACGCCGAGCGCGAAGAGGCCGGTCTTCCGACCTACGCCAACCCTCGCAACAGCGGCGCCGGGTCGCTGCGCCAGCTGGATTCGCGCGTTACCGCGTCGCGCCGGCTGTCCTCGTGGTCGTACCAGCTGATCGAAGACGGGCCGAAGGGAGGGCCGAGCGTCGGTAGCCAGTCGGAGGCGCTGGCCCGTCTCGCGGCTCTCGGGCTGCCCGTCAACCCCGACCGGGCGGAGGGCCTGGACATCGAAGGCGTAATCGGCTTCCTGGAGGATTGGCGAGAGAAGCGCCACGATCTCCCATACGAAACCGACGGCGTCGTCGTCAAGGTCGATCGATACAACCAGCAGGAGCGGCTGGGCATGGTGGCCAGGGCTCCGCGCTGGGCGATCGCCTACAAGTTCCCGCCCGAGCAAGTGGAGACGGTCCTCGAGGATATCGTCGCCTATGTCGGCCGGACGGGAACGCTGACCCCGGTCGCCCACATGCGCCCGGCCAAAGTCGCCGGTTCGACCGTCGCCCGAGCCACGCTGCACAACCTCGACGAGGTCCGGCGCAAGGATCTCCGGATCGGGGACTGGATCGTCCTACAGAAGGCGGGGGACGTCATCCCGGAAGTGGTGCGCCCGATCCCCGAGAAGCGAACCGGGGAAGAACGCGAGTTCGAGATGCCGGCCGCTTGCCCGGTCTGCGGCACGGCGGTGGTTCGCGACGAAGGCGCGGTCCGCCACTACTGCCCCAACCCGAAGTGCCCGGCGCGGCTCAGCCAGGAATTCGCCCACTTCGCCGGCCGCGGCGGCATGGACATCGAGGGCGCCGGTTGGTCGGTTCTCGAGCAGCTCCTCGAGCGCGGCCTGGTCAAGACGCGCGGCGACTTCTACCGGCTCTCGGTCGACGACCTCGAAAGCCTCGAGCGGTTCGGGCGGAAGAGTGCCGAGAACCTGAAGACCTCGATCGAAAGGTCGCGCCGGCGGCCTCTGGCGCGAGTGCTGAATGCCCTGGGCATTCCCCAGGTCGGCGAGTCCACGGCAATCGACCTGGCCGGCTGGATCGTCTCGCGCTGGCCGGCCGAGGGGGCCGACGCCGCTGAGTGGTTCGGGCGCGTGGCGGGCGAATTGCCCGGCGTCACCGCCGAGGAGCTCATGGAGGTTCCTGGAATCGGCCCGGTCGTCGCGGCGGCGATTGCCGGCTACTTTGCCGCACCCGAGAGCGCGGCCGTGCTCTCCGACCTCGTCGATGCGGGCGTCGTGGCAGAGCCGCCCGCCGGAAGAGTGGCTCCGGGGAGTGGCCCGGCCGGGCGGCTCGCCGGCAAGACAGTGGTCGTGACCGGATCGATACCCGGCTTCGACCGGGCCGAGGCCGAAGAGGCGATCCGAGCGGCCGGCGGGAAGGCCGCGGGCTCGGTCAGTAAGAACACCTCTTACGTCGTGGCCGGCGAAGGCGCCGGTTCGAAGCTGGCCAAAGCCACGGAGCTGGGCGTGCCGGTTCTCGACGGCGAGAGCTTCCGGCGGTTGCTGGCGGGGGATCTGCCCTAGGGTCGTCGTCGGAGGTAGGATCACGAAGGCGAGGCCAAAACGCGGGCCAGGCGCTCCTCAGCCCATGGCCGAGTTGATCTGCCCCCAGATCCGCTCCGGGCGCCACTGTACGGAAGGACCGATCAGGAGCCGGGGCGCCTGCCAGGTCTCCACCCAGCCGCGCGCGGTCAACTCCCGCCAGGCGGCGGCGTGCTCGTGTGGGATTCCGGCCCGCACGTCGCCACCAACCGGGACCACGTGGCGATGGAGGTCCAGCAGGAAAAGGCCGTCCTCAAAATGCTCGGCGACGACTGGCCCGTAGGACCTCTCCGCCGGCAGCAGGAAGCCGCACACGGACCCATTCCGTTCCACCACCCAGCCCCCGGCCTCCGCCAGAACACCCAGCGGAATCGATCGGTCTTCGGCCGTGGCCTGCCTGTCGAGCCGGCATATCGCCGGCAGATCGGCGGGCTCGAGCCTTCGGACGCGCGCCCCCGTGGGCGCGGCCGGCGCCGCGGGCAGGTGACCGGCCTGGAGCTGGTGATACGTCGTCTCGAACCGGAAGCCCATCCGATCGTACAGGTGCCGGCCCGACTCGGTGGCTTCGAGCGAGAGGGTCGCGCAGCCGGCCGCGAGCAGCCGGTGGCAAAGATCCTCGGTGATCGCCCGTCCGATGCCGCGGCGCCGGTATTCGGCCTGGACGGCGATCGCCCCGAGCCACCCAACCAGCCCGTTGGCCGTGGCCAGGCCGGTGGCGACGGCTATGCTGCCCACGAGGCCCACGACCGGCTGGCACGTCGACGCCCGAAAGACCAGGTCGTAGAACCTCCGCCGGTCGCGCCAGCCCTGGGCACGCGCCAGCGCGACGGCGAAGTCCACGTCGGCCGGGATCATGGCCCGAATCTCGAATCCTGGGATCCCCCGAGCGACGCCGGCCATCACCTCACCCGAAGGCAAAGCCGAGCAGGCTCCAGATCAACGCCGGCTCCCATGGGATCGGCTTGCCGCGGAGCATTCTCGGTGTCGCGAAGGCGGGGCTCCAACCGAGCTTCTCGAGCTGGCGCTGGGCCGGGTCGTTACCCCTGACGACGGCGGCCCGGACGGCCTTCGAGCGCTCGTTGCCCAGGTGGCGGAGCAGATCGAGCAGGCAGGCGGCGTTCCGCGGGTCGGGCGCAACGAGCGCGGCGCTGTCCGGCTGGATCTGGATGAGGAATCCGAGCAGTTCGTCGCCGGCCTCCAGAAGCCAGCCCGACGGGGCCAGTGGGCCCAGCAGGGCGCGCCGATCCTCGCCGGTGGCGCGGAAGTCGAGGCGGCCGACTCGATCGACGTCGTCGGGTCGAATCCGCCGGAGAGTCGTCCCGGCTGGGGGACTCGGCGCCGCGTCGAGCGGCGGCGCGTCCATCATCTGGTACCAGGCGTCGATCCTGAAGCCCATCTTGTCGTAGATGGGCCGGCCGTACTCCGACGCGATGAGCGCCTGTGTCGTGCACCCGGCGGACTCGAGCCTGGAGCACACGGCCTCGGTCATGGCCCGGCCGATCCCCCGGTTGCGCATCGGGGGATCCACGAATATCGAGCCCACCCAGCCGACCGGGCCGTTGACCGTGGCGAGCCCGGTGCCGACCACGGCCCCATCGCTGACTCCCGCCAGATACTGGCAGGTGGGATTGGCGAGGAGGGCTTCCAGGAACGGCCGCCTCTCATTCCATCCGCCCGATTGATATAGCGCCACTGTGGCGTCGATGTCGTCGGCGGTCATGTCCCGGATCTGGAGCTCGATCAATGGGCCTCCCTCAGTCTGCCTTCGGATGGCCCAACTGTACGAAAAGCGGCCGGGCCGCGGGGCCCGTGGTCGTCATCGGTATCAGCAGCCGGCCGAAGGTCCCACGCCAGGTCACCGCGCCACTCCACCATCAGGTGATGGGAGTCGTCCGGACGGAGCAACTAGACTAGCCGGCGAGAGCGGGCGCTCTCCGGGCCGGCCATAGCCGATCGCGTGCCCGGTTGCCGTTCAGGGGTCAGGCCAGATCCTGGGCCCGCAAGGAACCACAGGGAGCCGCCCATCTTGCGGAGTCGCAGGCACGCCGGGGCCACCATCGGCCTAGGGATCGCGCTGTCCATTCTGGTCTCCGGCTGTGCCGGTGCCGGGGATGGCGCCGCCCAGGCGGGCCGGGCCGCGCCGTCGGCCGATGCCGCGGCCTCCGTCTTCCCGGCCGCCTCGAGCGTCAACCCATACGTGGTTGCCGACGCCGGCCCCGAGCGAGAGGAGGTCGCGTCCACACCTGCTCAGGAAGCGAGCCCGAGCCCGGCGCCGTCCGAGTCGGCGCAGAAGACGGAGTGGACGCTGGATCTGTACAAGCACGCCGGCCTGCGTCGGCAGTACCCGGACCAATCAGCCTGCACGGCCGCGAACGTGGTGACGTCGCTGAATCTGATTGCCCTCGACGGGTCGGGCACTCGATGGGCACCGACCGTGTCATACCAGGCCATGAAGATGGTCCTCGACTACGAACGCGCCCACATGACCCTGCCAGCGTCCGTCAGGGGGTCGGACCCCCACGGGACTCGCAACGCGCTCAACTACTTCGGCTGGGCGACCCAGGAGGCCGGCGTATATGTCGACGTTGCGCTGCCTTCGTTCGCCGCGGCCGCACGGGCCGTTGTCGCTTCGGTGGCTCGGACCCGCAAGCCGGCCATGATCTTCAGCTGGTTCGGAACGCACGCCCAGATCGTCACGGGGTACCGCGTGCGCGGTTCCGATCCCGCGACGAGCGACGACTTCTCGATCGTGGGCGTGTACGTGACCGACCCGCTGGAGGGTAAGGAAACCATCATCTACGGCGGCGCCCCTCATACTGTTTACACGGCCGGAGACGACACCTGGGTGACCCTGGAAGCCTGGCGATCGGGATCCGATTCCGTTCGGTTCACGGCCTTCTGGCAGTCCGATTCGATCTTCCGCGACCCCCTGGACGGCCAGATCGGGAAGACCGAGTGGTACGGCAAATGGGTCGTGGTCCTGGCCAACCTGTAGCCGCCCGCCGGCTCGGCCGAGCGCCGGCTGGGTCGCCGTTCGCTTATGAACGTGCTCGTCCGGTATCATCCCGCGCATGGCCAACCTCAGTCGTGCCGATGTCGAGCACGTTGCCCATCTCGCCCGCCTTGGTCTGACCGAGGAGGAACTGACGCGCCTGGAGGGCCAACTCAACCATATCCTCGACCAATACACGATCCTGGCGAGCCTCGACACCGAGCACATCCCGCCGACGGCCCAGACGATCGAGGTCGCGAACATCCTGCGCGACGACGTCGTCCAGCCGTCGCTGTCGGTCGAGGAAGCACTGGCCAACGCCCCCGAGCGGAGCGGCGATCACTTCGCCGTGCCGGCGATCCTGGGTGGAGAGGGCGGCGCGTGACTGCCGATCTCACCAGGCTTCATGCCCACGACATGGCCTCACTGCTCCGGAGCGGTGAGATCTCCTCGCGCCAGCTGACCGAGGCTCACCTGGCCGGCGCCGAGCGCCAGAATCGGGCTCTGCACGCCTGGCTCGTCATCCTTCGCGCCGACGCCCTGGCCCAGGCCGACGCCGCCGACAGGCGCATCGCCGAAGCGCGCCGGGAAGGGGCCGGGGCCCTGGTCGCGCTCCACCCGCTGTGCGGCATTCCAATAGGTCTCAAGGACCTCGTGTCGGTCAGGGGCGGGCAGGCCACGGCGGGCTCGAAGATCCTCGAGGGCTACGTCGCCCCGTTCGACTCAACGGTGACTGCGCGTCTCCGCGCCGCCGGTGCCGTGATCCTGGGCAAGACGAACATGGACGAGTTCGCCATGGGCTCGTCCACCGAGCACTCGGCCTACGGCCCGACCGGCAACCCTTGGGACCTCGCCCGCGTGCCCGGGGGCAGCTCCGGCGGTTCGGCCGTCGCCGTCGCCGCCTACCATGTCCCTCTGTCGATCGGGACGGATACGGGCGGCAGCATCCGCCAGCCCGCGTCGCTTTGCGGCATCGTCGGGCTCAAGCCGACTTACGGCCGCGTCAGCCGCTACGGCATCGTGGCCTTCGCCTCAAGCCTGGACCAGATCGGGCCGTTCGCGCGCGACTCCCGAGACGCGGCGACTCTCCTGCACGCCGTCTCCGGCCGCGACGAGCGCGACGCCACGTCGGCCCCCGAGCCCGTGCCGGACGAACTTCTGACCCTGCCGTCGAGCGACGACGAGGCCGCCTCGTACCTGAAGGGCCGCCGCCTGGCGCTGCCCAGGGAGTACTTCGTCGACGGCATGGAGCCCGGCGTCGAGGACCGGGTGCGCGAGGCCGTGGCGGCCCTGGAGGCCGCCGGGGCCGTGGTCGAAGAGGTGTCGCTGCCTCACACGGACTACGGCCTGGCCACGTACTACATCATCGCCCCGGCCGAGTGCAGTTCGAACCTGGCCCGCTACGACGGCGTGAAATATGGGTTTTCCGATAGGAGCTCGGGCGAGTACATCGCCGACTACCTCCGCACCAGGGGCGCCGGCTTCGGACCAGAGGTCAAGCGCCGCATCATGCTCGGGACGTATGCGCTGTCGGCCGGATATTACGACGCCTACTACCTGAAGGCCCAAAAAGTGCGGACTCTAATCAAGGCGGATTTCGACGCGGTCTGGGCCGCCGGCTTTGACGCGATCTGCGCGCCTACCAGCCCGACGGTCGCCTTCCCGATGGGCGCGAAGATGGACGACCCGGTCGCGATGTACCTGTCCGACGCCTGCACGCTGCCGGTAAACATGGCCGGCTTGCCGGGAGTCTCGGTCCCGGCCGGCCTGTCCGACGGATTGCCCGTCGGCTTTCAGATAATCGGGGCGCCATGGGGCGAGTTGTCGATGCTCCGGCTGGCCCGCGCGTACGAAGGGATCACGGCCAGAGCACCCTGGCGGGCCCTCGAGCCCGCCGAACTTGAGCTGACCGACGATCCCACCACGCCCAGCCCGATCGAGCGGAAGGCGCGTCTGAAGACAGGCGCTCCCGCCGCGGGCTCAGGCGCAGACTCCTGAGGACCAACCGATGACTACCCCGATCCACTCCAATCGCCTGGCCACCGATCCCTCGATCCTCAACTCCGAGTCCGAGCCGGAGCGACCGCCGCTCTCGACCCGGGTTCTCGCCCGCCGCGTAGACGAGGTTCCGCGCTCGGGTATTCGCCGCTTCTTCGACATCATGGCCACGATGACCGACGTCATCAGCCTCGGAGTGGGGGAGCCGGACTTCGACACTCCCGAGCAGGTCATCGAAGCGGGCCGCCACTCCCTCGCCGCTCGACGGACGCACTACGCCAGCAACTACGGCACGATCGAGCTGCGCCGTGCCCTCGCCCATCACATCGAGCGGCTGTACGGCGTGCGGTACGACCCGAGCGAAGAGATCCTGATCACCATCGGGGCGTCCGAAGCGCTCGACGTGGCCTGCCGGGCCACTCTCGATCCGGGCGACGAAGTCATCGTCCACGAGCCTTCGTACGTTTCCTACCGCCCCGCGATCATTTTCGCCGGCGGCGTGCCGGTGGGCGTCAACACGACGATCGAGGAGGACTTCGCACTCGATCCAGCCAAGGTCGAGGCCGCCATCACGCCCCGGACCAAGGCCATTCTGCTCAACTACCCGTGCAATCCCACCGGAGCCGTACTACCGCACGAAGTCCAGGACGAGATCGCGCGCATCGCCGTCCGCCACGACTTGCTGGTCTACACCGATGAGATCTACGACCGGCTCGTCTACGGCGGCTACGAGATGCGGACCATGTCGTCGCTGCCCGGAATGCGCCGGCGGACGGTCCTGATGGGCGGCTTCTCGAAGGCGTATGCCATGACGGGCTGGCGGATCGGCTACATCTGCGCGCCGTCGGAGATCCTCGAGGGCATCCTCAAGGTCCACCAGTACGTGATCATGTCCGCGCCCACGGTGGCCCAGGACGCCGCACTCGAAGCCCTCAAGTCGGGCGAGTCGGATGTGCGGTGGATGCTCAGCCACTACGACCGCCGCCGCCAGATGCTGGTGGAAGGGTTCAACAGGATCGGCCTGCGGACCTTCGAGCCGAAAGGCGCCTTCTACGTGTTCCCGCAGATCTCGTCGACCGGCCTCTCGAGCGACGAGTTCGCCGAGCAGCTGCTGCGCAAGGAGTCGGTGGCTGTCGTCCCGGGCTCGGCGTTCGGCCAGGCCGGCGAAGGCCACGTTCGGTGCTGCTACGCCACATCCGAGGCGGAGCTCAAGGAGGCGATCGTCCGCATCGAGCGGTTCGTGAAGGGACTGGGGAAGGACTCGTGACGGTCGCCGAGGCAGTGGCCGCCCGATATGAGGCCGTTATCGGCATCGAGATCCACTGCCAGCTCAAGACCGTGAGCAAGATGTTCTGCGGCTGCGCCACCGACATCGATGGGGCGCCGCCGAACACCCGCACCTGCCCGGTCTGCCTCGGGCTGCCGGGCGTTCTGCCGACGATAAACAAGCGAGCGGTCGAATGGGTGATCGCCACCGGCTTCGCCATCGACGCCGATGTCGCGACCACGACTCGCTGGGATCGCAAGAACTACTTCTATCCGGACATCCCCAAGGGCTATCAGATCAGCCAGTACCAGCTCCCGCTGGCAGCCAACGGGAAGCTGACGTTCGAAACCAGCGACGGCCCCTGCACGGTCTGCGTCCGGCGGGCCCACCTGGAAGAGGACACCGGCCGGCTCATCCACGAGGATCAAGGCGGGCGTCGGGTCAGCCTCATCGACTACAACCGCTCGGGCATGCCGCTGATGGAGATCGTCACGGAGCCCGACATCCGCACGGCAGAGCAGGCCCGCCGCTATGCCGAGGAGTTGCGCCTCCTGATGCGCACGATCGGGGCATCGGACGCCGAGATGGAGAACGGCCAGATGCGGGTCGAGGCCAACGTCTCGATCCGGCCCCTCGGCCGGGAGGCGTTCGGCACGCGTGTCGAAGTCAAGAACATGAACTCGATGAAGGCCGTGGAGCGGGCCATCGCCTACGAGATCGGACGCCAGGCGGAGCTGATCGACGGCGGCGGGGCGGTCCACATGGAGACCCGCGGCTGGGACGAGCCGAGCCAGTCCACGTACCACATGCGGCCCAAGGAAGAAGAGAACGACTACCGCTACTTCCCCGAGCCGGACCTGCCGCCGCTGGTGACCACGCCCGAGTGGCTGGCCGAGATCAAGGCCCGTCTCCCGGAGTTGCCGGCCGCGCGGCGCACCCGCTACCGCGACGCATACGGGTTGTCCGCATACGACTCCGTCGTGCTCGTGAACGATTCGGGCGCCACGGTCCTATTCGAGGGTGCGCTCGCGGCCGACCGCGGCGTGCCCGCCAAGCTGCTCGCCAACTGGGTGACCGGCGAGTACATGCGCCTGGCGAAGGGAGACGCGAGCGGCGGTTCGGCGGATCCGGCGGAGCTCGCTGCTCTGGTCAAGCTGGTCGCCGACGGCGCCATCTCCGGCACGAACGCCAAGGAGGTGTTCGCCGAGCATTTCGCCTCGGGCACGAGCGTTGCCTCGATCGTCGAAGCTCGCGGCTTCCGCCAGATTTCGGACGCGGGCGCTCTAGGCGCGGCGATCGACGAGGTCCTCGCGGCCAACCCGGCAGCCGTGGCGGATTACCGAGCTGGCACGACCGCGGTCGTTGGCTTCCTCGTGGGCCAGGTGATGAAGGCGACCCGGGGCCAGGCCAACGCGGTGATGGTCCAGACCGCGCTGCGCGAGCGACTGGACAAGGCCGAATAACGCGTCACTAGAGGAGCCGGGCATGGGGCTGGTCAACCTGATCTGCTGGGGGCTCGGAGTGGTCCTCATCGTCGTCGGCTATCTGCGGGCCAAGGGACCATGGAGCCGGTATCAGGACCTGAAGTCCCAGGAAGCCAACATCGCCCGGTACGAAGGCTGGCGTGGCACGCGGCTGCGCGACGACGGCCCCAGTGCCGCCTCACTGATGGCCCAGGAGATGCGTCGCCGCGCCCAGATCGGCGGCCTGATCCTCGTCGTCGGCTTCGTCCTCGTCTTCGCGGGCTTTGCGATCCACTAGGCGGTCGGCAGCGACCGCCTGACCTCCAGGCCGTCGAGGAGAGCGTCCAGCCCGTACTCGAACGGCTGGCTCGTGTGGTGGCCCAGCAGCATCGGCAACATTCGCCGCATGATCGGGAACCGATCCAGTGGCAGCGCCGCGACGCGGGCACTCATCTCTGTCGTGAACTGCTCCCAGGTGTAGCCGGACGCCTCGATCTCGGCAGTGGGCAGGACCTCGCCCAGCACGCAGCCAACGGTGTACCAAAGTACCTGGTTGCGGTGGGCCTAAGGTCAGTCCCCCAAATGAACACCTCGGGTCAGCGGCGAGCGGGCGACCCGGTGCCACAATGCCGGCGTCCGCTCCGATCGAGGCGAACCCGAAGGTCCCTCGGGACCCGCCCGGCCACGGCAGAGCGGCACGTCAGATCTGAATAACCCCAGGCAGCACGCACGACGCCGTCCTTCTCGGGACGGCGTCGTGCGTTTGATTCGCGAGTCGACCGGCGGGGTTCAGCGGCGTGGAACGCGCCGGATTTCGATGGCCGAGCATCTATCCATGACGACGGCCAGTCCGCCTGCGGCGGCGATCCGTGCGGCCTCGTAGTTGATCACGCCGAGCTGCAGCCACAGGGCGCGCGCCCCGACCGCGACCGCTTCGCGGGCGACGTCCTCCGTCATTTCGGAGCGGCGGAATACGTCGACGATATCTATCCCGCCGCCGAGTGCCGCCGCCGCCTCGGCCAGGGTCTTCACGGCCGCGACGCCCGCGACCGCCGTCTCGTTCGGGTTCACCGGCACACATTGATATCCTGCCGCCACGAGGGAGCGGAAGACGCCGTGGGAGGGGCGGGCGGGATTCGAAGATGCGCCGACGACGGCGATCCGGCGCGAGACCCGAAGCAACTCGACGATGCCGGGGTCGTCGAGAAGAGTTGCGGCCCTGCCGGCCTTGGATTCGGGGTTCAACTGGTCCTCTTTGGTGCGCTGGTTACGGCGAGATGCTGGCCGCGGTCGATGGGGCCGCCGATGGGGGAGCTGGACTCGGGTGGGGCGGCCCGTTCCTGAGGGTCGCCGTCAGGGCATCGAGCCGGCCCTGGAATCCGGCCGGCAAGTCGGCGTGGAAGTCGCTCAGCGCGATGCCGCCGCTGGCGACGTCGCACAGCGTCAGCGTGGCCGGGATCCGCCCGGCGGCGAGGGCTGCGATCGCGGTCGCGACCGCCACGTCGT
This sequence comes from uncultured Chloroflexia bacterium, assembly GCA_963789725.1. GTDB lineage: Bacteria > Chloroflexota > Limnocylindria > Limnocylindrales > CSP1-4 > Fen-1039. Next base: position 895,782 of record CAWBLU010000003.1, on the reverse strand, counting down.
AGCGCTTCATGACGCTCACGATGAGGCACGATCGGATATCGGGCACGATCTGCCAGGCGTCGGTGTCGAGGGCCACCACTCGAACGTTGCGGGCGCAGGCTTCGCGGAGCGCCCCGATGCCCGTCAGGCCGGGCATGGCCAGGACGACGGTGCTGCCCGCCTTGACCAGACTCGCGGCGGCGGTGCGGCCGCGGTCGGGGAGGTCGGGCGAGGCCCCGTAGGCGACCGTGACGGCGATGCCGGGCGTCGCCTGCGATGCTCCGTTTCGGAAGCCGGCGAGGTAGTTGCCCGTAGGCGCGTCCGTCTCGGTGTCGCCGACCATGCCGATCTTGCCGGAGGCGGCATAGGCGGCGGCGACGTACCCGGCCAGGTATCCGGCCTCGGCTTCGTCGAACACGAGCCCGTGGACGTTTGGCGGAGACCCCTCGGGGACGGCGACGTCGATCTCGAAGAACTGGGTCGTCGGATGAGCCGCAGCCGCGGCCTGAACAGCCGGGTCGGCCGCCGCTCCAACCGTTACCACGACGGCGCCGTCGGCCTTCCCGGCCCCCTCGACCATGGCCATGAGGTCGGCGTTCGAGACGGGCTGGACCACGGACGTATCGGCCCCAATGTCACCCGCGACCGCCTGAATGCCGCTCCAGGCCAACCCGGCCGGCGTCCAATCCTTCGGCGCGCCGATCGACGCGACCAATGTCACCGACTTGACGATTCGCGGCGTGGCCGTGGGGGCTTCGGTAGGCGCGGCGGTCACCAACGAGATGCTCGTGCCGGGCGTTTCGGATCCGGTTGGCGCGGGCTGGGTCGGTCCCGTTCCTTCGAAGATGCCGCAACCGGCCATGAGGGTCGCGAGGGCCGCGGCGCCGACCACGCGGGCTGAAATGGCGCATATGCGGATGAAGGACCCGGACGGGCGGGATCGTCGAGGAAGGGACGGGCGGTTCAGATCATCTCCTTGGGGCATTGGGCGTGACCGGAATTGTACGGACCGGGCGCCTGTCCGGCCAACGCGAGGGCTCGCCGGCGGGCGACGAGGTGCGGCGCCGGGTGGGCTGACAGGCCCGACCGTTGCCGGATGCACCTGGCGCGGTCACGGCTCACGCGGCGGGACCGGGCCCGTCCCGGCTCCCCGACGCGATCCCACCCGGCCAGACTTGTATCCCGGGCTACGATTTAGGTGAGGCACATGAACGATCAGGCGGCAGTGGTGGACGAGCGGATAACGGTGGCAGACGGGGTAGATCTCCGGGTCTTGCGTTCGGACCCGATAACGGGAGTCGCGTCCTCGGGCCGCGTCTCGTCCAGTTCCAGCGCTGCGCCGCCCTATGTGCTTGTTCACGGCCTGGCGTCCAACGCGCGGCTGTGGGACGGCGTAGCCGCGCGTCTGGCGGAGGCCGGCCGGCGTTCCGTCGCCGTGGACCTGCGCGGCCACGGCCATTCCGACAAACCCGAGGCAGGCTACGACTTCGAGACGATTGCCAGCGACCTGCGCGCAGTCGTCGGAGTCCTGGGCCCGGACTTCACGCGGCCGATCCTGGTTGGCCAGTCGTGGGGCGCCAACGTCGTACTGGATGCGGCCGTGCGATACCCGGATCTGAGCTCAGGTGTCGTCCTCGTCGACGGCGGTCTGACCGAGCTTCGGGACGCGTTTCCGACGTGGGAGATCTGCTGGGACAGGCTGGCTCCGCCGCAGCTGGTCGGCGTTCCGCTTTCTGACGTGGAAAGCTACTTTCGGTCGGCTCACGCCGATTGGCCGGAAAAGGGCTTCGAAGGCTCGCTCGGCAACTTCGAGATCCGGGCTGACCGGACCATCGCGCCGTGGCTGACGCGGGACCACCACAAGGCCATTCTCGAGTCGATGTGGGGACAGCGGACGGCCGAGTTGTGGCGCCTGCTCCGGATCCCGGCGCTGATCGTGCCGGTAGACGGGGGTGAGAGCGACTGGACGAAAGCCAAGCGTGCCGGGGCGGAGGCGGCCCTGGCGGCCGCGAGCCAGACGGGGGTCCCGGTTCGGGTGCGGTGGTTCAAGGGCGACCACGACATTCACGCCCAGCACCCCGCCGAGCTGGCCGACGCCATCCTGGCCGCCGATCGGGATGGGCTCTTCGCGGGCGGGTTTCCGGCTTGAGCGCATTGCCACGAATCCTGACGATCATGGGATCGGGTGAGACGACGCCCACGATGGCCCGCGTCCACCGGTTGGTTCTGGACCGGCTTGGCAAGCGGCCGGTTCCGGCCGTGATCCTGGACACGCCCTATGGATTCCAGGAGAACGCCGACGACATCACCGACCGCGCCGTCGAGTACTTCCGGGCGACCGTGGGGGCGCCGTTCTCGGCCGCGTCGTTCCGGTCGGCCGACGCCGACCCGCTGGCGCGCGAGACGGCCCTGGTTCGCATCCGCGACGCCAGGCTCGTGTTCACCGGACCCGGCAGCCCCTCCTACGCGTTGCGGCAGTGGTCCGGATCGGAGATCCCACGTCTTCTCGCCGAAAAGCTGGCTCGAGGTGGGGCGGTGACTATGGCCAGCGCCGCGGCCCTGACCCTGGGCCGCTACACGATCCCGGTCTACGAGATCTACAAGGTCGGGCAGGAGCCACGCTGGCTCGACGGTCTCGACCTGCTGACGCCGCTCGGTCTTCAGGTCGCGGTCGTACCGCACTACGACAACGCCGAGGGCGGCAACCACGACACGCGTTTCTGCTACCTGGGCGAGCGCAGGCTGAGGGTCCTGGAGTCGGAGCTGCCGCCTGACGTCTTCATCCTGGGCGTCGACGGGCACACGGCCCTGGTGCTGGACGTCGACGCGGGCTCAGGCACGGTCCTTGGGCTCGGCCGGGTGACTGTTCGGAAGGACGGCCGAAGCACAGTCTTTCCGGCTGGGAGCGAGTTCTCCGTCGATGATCTGGTGGCCGCGTCCAGGGGAGACGTCGCCGGCGTAGTCGCGGCGATGCCCGCCCCCGCCGCCGGGCCGATCGGCGGCGCCGCTCCCTCCTCGGCCCCGCTGCGTGACGAAGTCGCTCGTCTCGAGGGCGTGTTCAGCGCCTCTCTCGACGAGTGCGACGCCCCTTCGGCCGTTCGCGCGATCCTCGCTCTCGAGGAGACGATCCAATCGTGGTCCCACGACACCGATCAGTCCGACGCGCTGGCCACGGCCCGTTCGGCCCTCCGATCCGCGATCGTCTGCCTCGGCGAGATGGCCGAGAAGGGGAGCGCCGACCCTGCCGACGCCGTCCGGCCGTTCGTCGACGCCCTGCTCGCCGAACGCGTTCGGGCCCGCGCCGCGCGCGACTGGGCGGCGGCCGACGCCATCCGCGACCGGCTCGTCGAGGCCGGCATCGAGCTCCACGACTCGCCGGACGGCACGACCTGGGAACTGCGCTCGCCGGCACCCGTCGGCTGAACGGCGCGGTACCGGTCCGGCTCGCAACTCGCGGGCAGCGGAGCGGGCCGGGCGGCTAGACTAAGGCCCCGTGACCGTCGCCCCGAACGATTTCGTCCACCTGCACCTCCACACCGAGTTCAGCCTGCTGGACGGCCTCGGTCGCATCAACGACCTCGCCGAACAGGGCTCCCAGCTCGGCTTCGACGCGATGGCCATCACCGACCACGGCGCGTTGTACGGTGCCGTGGCGTTCACCCAGTCCCTCGCCGCCAAGGGCATGAAGCCCATCGTCGGGATCGAGACCTACATCGCCCGGCGGAGCATGCGCGACAAGGAAGGCAAGGCGGACAGCCAGCCATTCCACCTCGTCCTCCTGGCGGAATCCTGGGAGGGTTACCAGAACCTGTGCATGCTGGCGACGGCCGCCCATCTCGAGGGCTACTACTACAAGCCCCGGCTGGACCACGAGATCATCGAGCGCTACTCGAAGGGCCTGATCGCCTCGTCTGCCTGCCTGGGCGGCGAGATCGCGAAAGCCCTCGAGGTCGACGACTGGGAGCTGGCTCGCAAGACCGCGGGCATGTACGGAGATATCTTCGGCAAGGACCGCTTCTTCCTGGAACTGCAGGACCACGGCCTGGCCGAGCAGCGCGCCCTGAATCCCAAGCTGATCAAACTCGGCCGTGAGACGGGCCTGGATCTGATCGTGACCAACGATCTCCACTACGTCCGCCGCGATCAGCATGAAGCCCACGATGTCCTGCTTTGCGTCGGCACCGGCAGCAATCTCGACACGCCGGGGCGGATGCGGTTCGAGTCGAGCGAGTTCTACCTGAAGTCCGCGGTCGAAATGGCGAGCCTCTTCCCGGACAACCTGGACGCCATCCGGAGAACTCGCGCCATTGCCGAGATGGTCGACATGAAGCTGCCGTTCGGCCAGCTGCGGATCCCCAGCTTCCCGGTGCCCGAAGGCGAAACGATCGAGAGCTGGCTGCGCAAGGAGTGCCAGGCCGGGTTGGCCCGACGCTACGGCACGGTCACGCCCGAGCTCCAGGCTCGCCTCGACTACGAGCTCGACGTCATCTGCCGGATGGGGTACGCCGGCTACTTCCTGATCGTGGCCGACTTCACCGCGTTTGCCCGCCAGCAGCGGATCGCCATCACCGTCCGCGGCTCCGCCCCCGGCAGCATCGTCACCTACACGCTCGGCATCACACCCGTGGACCCGATCCACTACCAGCTGCCGTTCGAGCGGTTCCTCAACCCGGACCGCGTGACGATGCCGGATATCGACGTCGACTTCGAGGACGGGCGGCGTGAAGAGGTCATCAACTATGTCAGCCGCAAGTACGGCTCGGACCACGTCGCCCAGATCATCACATTCGGCACCATGCTGGCCAAGGCGGCCATTCGAGATGTGGCTCGCGTTGTCGGCATGACCTACGGCGAGGGCGACCGCATCGCCAAGGCCGTCCCGAACCAGCTCGGCATCAAGCTCGAGGAGGCCATCGAAACGAGCCCCGCGCTCAAGGAGATGTACGCCAACGAGCCGCCAGTGAAGCGCGTGATCGATTTCGCCAGGCACCTCGAGGGCGTCGCCCGAAACGCCTCCACGCACGCCGCCGGTGTCGTCATCAGCCGCGAGCCACTCACGGAGCTGATGCCCCTTCAGCGGGCCACGAACTCCGACGCGGTCATGACCCAGTACGAGATGCACGCGGTCGATGCGCTGGGCCTGCTCAAGTTCGACTTCCTGGGCCTGTCCAACCTGACGATCCTTCGGGTAGCCGTCGACCTGATCAAGGATCACCGCGGCGTGGAGATCGACCTCGAGAAGATCCCGCTCGACGACGCCAGGACGTTCGAACTGCTGGCATCGGGCGAGACGACGGGCGTCTTCCAGCTCGAGTCGGCGGGCATGCGGCGCTACATCCGCGAACTCCAGCCGAGCACGGTCTTCGACCTCGCGGCCATGGTCGCGCTCTACCGGCCGGGCCCGATGGACAACATCCCGTCCTACATCAAGCGCAAGCACGGCGAGGAGAAGGTCACCTACCTTCACCCGTTGCTCGAGCCGTACCTCAACCGAACCTACGGCGTCTTCGTCTACCAGGAAGACATCATGTCGGCCTCCACGGCCCTCGCCGGCTTCACCGGGCCGGAAGCGGACATGCTCGGCTATGCCATCCGCAAGAAGAAGGCCGCGCTCATGCGCGACATGCGTGAGAAGTTCGTGCGACAGGCGGCCGAACGGGGCGTCAAGCCCCAGGTCATCGACGCCGTATTCGCCGCCTTCCAGCCGTTCGAGCGCTACGGATTCAACAAGGCCCACGCGACCTGCTACGGCCTGATCGCCTACCAGACCGCCTACCTCAAGGCGAACTACACGGTCGACTACATGACCTCGGTGTTGACCGCCTTCCGGGACAACGAGGAGAAGGTCGCCGCCGCGGTGGCCGAGTGCCGGCGGTTGGGGATCGAAGTCCGGTCACCCGACGTGCATCGGTCGTTCGTCGAGTTCACCGTCGAAGACGACGCGATCCGCTTCGGTCTGCTGGCGGTCAAGAACGTCGGCGAGGGCGCCATCCAGTCGATCATCGAGGCCCGGCAGGATGGCGGCGACTTCCGCTCCCTGGCCGACTTCTGCTCGCGGGTGGATCTGCGCCTCGTCAACAAGCGGGTCATGGAGTCGCTGGTCAAGGTCGGGGCGATGAGCCGGTTCGGGCACGCCGCCCAGTTGCTGGCGGCGCTCGACGACGCCATGGCCGCAGGCCAGTCCGTCCAGCGGGATCGATTGAGCGGGCAGACGTCCCTCTTCGACATCGCGGCCTCGCCGGAGGATCTGGAGAGGCCCCTGCCTGCCGTTCCCGAAGCCCTGTCGCGTGAACGGCTGCGCTGGGAGAAGGAGTTGCTCGGCTTGTACCTGTCCGAGCATCCGCTTGGCTCGCTGGCGGATCAGCTTGCCCAGTATGTGACGGCCTACTCGGGCGACCTCAAGGACGAGTCGCTGGACGGCCAGCGGGTGGTCATGGGCGGTATCGTCACGGCCATCCGAACGGTCACGACACGGAACAAGGAGACGATGGCCGTGGCCACTTTCGAGGACCTCCAGGGGACGCTCGAGGTCGTGGTCTTCCCGCGCATGTACGGGACGAGCGGCGGCACCTTCGCGGACGGGGCGATTTTGCTGGTGGCCGGCCGGGTGGACCACCGCGGCGACGAAGCGTCGCTCCTGGCCGACACCGTCTTCGTGTGGGAGGACGCGGCCCAGCGGGGTCCCGCGGCGATAGCCAAGGAAGTTGCGGCAGGGGAGCGAGGCCGGGGCAACCGCCGCTGGGGCTCGGGCAACAGCAACGGCGGCGCCAGCGGCAACGGTCACGGGAGTGACAACGGCAACGGGTACGCCAGAGCGGTGCAGCCGGCGGTGGCAGCCGCCATGCCCGCGGCCGGGTCGGCGGCCGGGTGGCGGCCCTCGGAACCCGCACCGGGAGTTGCCGCCGGAGCGGGCGCGCCCGCGGCCTCGAGCCAGGCCGCTCCGAAGATGCGCGTCTCGCCCCTCCGCGGCGGCGCGGTGACGCCGTTTCCCGAGGCCGCGCCGGGCTCGCCGGCGGCCGCGTCGCCCGGTGTCTCGGCGGCGACGGCGGCTCGACCGGCCGGGTACACGTCCGCTCCGCGGGCCGCGCTGCCGGTCGCGCAGCTACCCCCGGCCGAGCCCCTCGCTTCCGCGCCCGGTCCCGACGATCTGGCCTTCCTTGCTCCGGAGCGCGAGGAACCGCCACTTCCCGAGGAGGCCCGAGCCGTTGCGGCACGCGCCTCGGCGGCTCCGACCGCGCCTCTCGAAGCTCCGGCGTCCGGCATCCTGAACGTGCGCTTCACCCGCGGTGCCGATACGGACCGCATTGTGCTGGCTATGAAGGAGTTGCGAGCGGTGTTCAAGGAATGGCCCGGTGCAACTCGGGTCGTGTTTCACATTCCCGCCGCCAACGGCGTGACGCAGCCCATGGAGGTACGCAACGGCGTCGCTTACGACGCCGAACTCCTGGCCGAGGTGCAGCGCCGGCTTGGCGAGGGCCTGGTCCGGCTCGAGCTTTCGACGCAGGCCTGGGCGTGACCGGGGGCGTGGTCGAGGTTGCACCGGGGAGCGGCGTCAACCCGATGGTCGCGCTTCAGCGTCGCGCCTTCGGCTTCGGCGGATCCGGCGCGTACGTTCAGCTTGCGATCGCCGTGATTGGCCCGATCGCGGCCTTCGGGCTGTCCTGGGGCCGGGTGCCCGGGTTGATCATCGCGGCCGCGGTCCTGGTCCCGACCCCGGCCCTGTTCACGCTGCTGGCCCTTCGGACCCGCTCCAGGTGGCCCGCCCAGGATGTCCTGGGGTGGATCGATCGAGAGGCGGGCGAGCGCTGGCGTTCCCAGACTGCGACCCTCATGCCGCGCAATTCGGCGGCGGCCGCGGCATGGCTCGACGGCCACAAAGAGGGCGACGTCCCGGCCGACGCCTGGGTTGCGGCCCTGCTGATGGCCGGCCGGACCGGCGATGCCAGGGCGGCTCTCGCCCGCATGCCCCAGGACGGACCGTCGCAGCTGCACCGTCGCCTCGATCTGGAGATGGCCGCGGACTCCGGCGATGGCAGGCGTATCGACAGCGGGGCGGCCGACGCGGCGGCGACAAGCGATCCGGAGGCCGGCGCGGTCGCGCGGGCGGTCCACCTGGCCTACCACGCCGCCGTCGCGGCGGAGAGCCTCGGGTCCGACGGGATGCCGGCCCTCGCTTCCGCCAGGCCGGCCATCGGCCGGCTGCCACTCGGGCCGGCCGTGCGGATGTTGCCGGTTCGCTTCCGATACACCGCGATCTCGGCCCTCACCGGAGCGTGGCTCCTGGTCGCGGTCGTGATCGGACTGGGCGCGTCGGGTGGCGTCGTCTGGATTTGACGCCGCCCTTTCGGGTCCGCCGGCGCCGTCGCCCGGGTCCGAACGGCGCGACTGAAGCACCCGTCGAACCTGCCACGCGTCGAGCCCGAGCGTCTTCGTTAAGGGTTCTTACCCCTTTGCCGCCACGCCCGAGACACCGCAGGCGTCTCAGGTCGAGGCCGGTTCGGGTGGGTTTGATGCAGAATAGCCCCGGGCCGGCTGACCGCAATGTCGACCGGCAAGCCTTTCGCGGCGGCAAGGGAGAGACCACAGGATGAAGTTCCCGTCCCAGCTCCGGACGCCCCTCGGCGCCGCGGCGCTTTCGGCCGTCTTCCCCGGGCTCGGCCAGGCGGCCGCCGGGAAGCCGGGCCGGGGAGCGATCGTCGCGATCCCATCCTTGTCGGTCATCGCCGCCTTCGGCATGATCCTTGTATTGTTCAGGAAGTCCATCCTCGACTCCGCCTTCGACTCTTCCTGGCTCACCAGCCTCCTGCTGCTGGACGTCGTCGGGCTGGTCTACCACCTGTGGGCCGTCGGGGACGCCTATTTCGTCGCCCGCGGCGCTCTGCCCAGGCGGCGCCGCCAGACCGCTCCCGTGGGAACGCCATGGGCCGCCGCCCTAGGGATCTTCGTGATCGTCTCCGGGACTGTGTTGGTCCACGCCGGCGTGGCCTCGCTGGACGTCAGCTGGCAGAGTTCTGTCAACTGCCTGCAGTCCGAGACCGGGCCTTGCTTCGCCCACGCCACTCTTCTTCCGGGCCAGACGATCGCCATGGCGACCGATCCGCCTGACGCCATCGTCGATCCGAGTGCGTCGGCGGACCCCGGCACCTCGGTTGACCCGGGCGCTTCTCCGACGTCGGACGTGTCGGCCGATCCGAATCTAACCTTCGACCCGGCGGCCCTGCCCTCCTTCAATACGCCCACCGAGGCCAAGAACTGGGCCGCCGACGGCCAGCTCAACGTCCTGCTCGTCGGCGTCGATGCGGGCCTGGGAGGCAGCCGCAACGTCGGCTTGCGGCCGGACACGATGATCGTCCTCCACGTGGACATCAAGTCGGGCAGGGCGGCGATGGTGGGCGTGCCGCGCAACACGATGTGCGTACCTCTGCCCCAAGCGTTGGCCCAACACTACCCCACGAGCACGAACGGGTGTCCGGCGTACACGTGGCCGAACATGCTCAACTGGCTGGCCAACGACGCCGGCTGGAACCACCCCGCCAATTACCCCTTCTACCAGGGTCCGGGCCTCGAGTACACCCGGGCCGTGACGGCGACCCAGGAGGCTATCAGCACCCTGACCGGCCTCACGATCGATGGCTTCGTCGTCATCAACCTGGATGGGCTGGTCACCCTGATCGACGACCTGGGCGGGATCGACATCCACGTTCCCACCACGGTCTACGACAAGCCGTGCGGGCCTAAGGGTACGTGGCAGGCCGCCTGGTACGTCTGCGCGTACGCACACTCCGGATATGAGCTTCCCAACGACGACGGCAGCGTGGTCGCCAAGATGAATGCCGATGCCGCCAGCTCAGGGGGTCTGCAGTCCATCTCATGGCAGTCGAGCAACGGAGCGGACATAGCCTTCGTCATCAAGGCCGGCCAGCAGCACATGTCCGGTGATTGGGCTCTCGCGTACGCCCGTACTCGCGAGTTCAGCACGGACTACAGCCGGATGGCCCGCCAGCAGCTCGTGCTCAAGGCCATGAGGACCACCCTCGACCCGTGCAAGGTCCTGCCGCAGGTCCCGTCGCTGATCAACCACCTCGGCAGCGCCTTCTGGACCAACATGCCCCTCACCGATGCCTCGCAATGGGCGGGCATGGCCAAGTACATCGCCGGCGCGAGCGTCAAGAGCATCACGCTCGATCCCACCACCCTCGGGGTCAAGACCACGTACATAAGTGCCGCGACGTGGGCCAAGGCGAAGAGCATCGTCGCTCACTCCCTGGACGACGTTCCGGCGGCCACCGGCAGTGGCAGCTCCGGCGGGGCCGGCGGTGGCGGTTTCGGCTGCTAGCCGGCGGAGCAGGCCGCCGCGTATCGGCCGCAGTGGAGGAGTGGAGAGCGGTGTCTTGACTGGCACGAGATGGCAGCGGAATGCGTAGTCGGTTCCCGGTGAAGTCCGCGGCCCTGGCGGCACTCCTCTCGTTCGTTCTGCCCGGCCTCGGACAGGCGGCGGCCGGCAAGCCCCGGCGTGGCGTGATCGTGGCCGTGCCTGCGGTGGCCGCCGTGGTTCTCGTGGTGGCGGTCGTGCTATTGGCTCGCCGGCAGCTGTACGACGCGGTCTTCTCGCAGAACACCCTGACCGCCCTCGTGCTCTTCAACGTCGTCGTGCTGCTGTATCGGCTGTGGGCGATCGTCGACGCATATCGCCTCGTGGCCTCCAACCCGACGCCGGCTCCGTGGGACGCCAAGGACCAGACCAAGGCCCCGCCCACTCATCCCAGGCATCCGCTCACCGCGCTCGTTCTCGGGGCCGTCATGGTCGCCACCGTCGGCACGCACCTGGCTCTGGGCGCGGTAACCGTCGAGTATCGAGATACCCTGGCCTGCGTCTTCAACGTCGATGCGCCCTGCTGGTTCGACGGCAAAGGCCTGTCGGCGAACGAGACCATCCCGCCGTACGCGGATGCCGGAGCCACGGATGCGCCGAGCCAGTCACCTGCCGTGACCACAGAGCCATCGCCGTCCGACAGCGGCCTGCCATCGCCCGGCCCGTCCGCCTCGCCGACGCCGCCTCCGACGCCCGGCCCAACGACCGAGGCCGGCATCCCGATCTTCCCGGTCGAGAACCTGACCGGGCCGAATACCTCGCCCGCCGAGTGGGCCGCCGACGGTAAGCTGAACGTCCTGCTCGCCGGCGTGGACGAAGGCGTTGGCCGGGTGAGTCTGAGGACCGACACGATGATCCTGCTCGAGGTCGACATCGCGACCGGGCGGTCGGTCATGTTCGGCATTCCACGCAATCTTGAGAACGTGCCTCTCGGGCCCGAAGCGGCGGACGCCTACGCCTGCCATTGCTTCCCATACCCGAATCTGCTCAACGCCCTGTGGCGCGACGCGTACAACCGGCCCGGCGCCTATCCGTACAGCGGCAGCCCGTTCGTCCGTGGCTTCAAGGCGCTGGAAGGCGCCGTGGGCCAGTACCTGGGGCTTCACGTCGACGGCGCCGTCGTCATCAACCTGATGGGCTTCGTCAATCTGATCGACGCGCTCGGCGGCCTGGACATCTACGTCCCGGTGCAGATCAAGGACGCTCAGTACTCGCGGCCACAGGATGGCAAGGACATCGCGATCGTGATCAAGAAGGGCCAGCAGCACATGGACGGGTTCACCGCCCTCGCCTACGCTCGCAGCCGCCACCAGGACTCGGACTACGGCCGGATGTCCCGCCAGCAAGCCGTGCTGCTCGCCCTCCGGGCCCAGCTGCATCCCTGCTCGCTGCTGCCGAAAGTGCCGGATTTGATCGGGGCCCTCGGGAGTGCCTTCTGGACGGACATGCCGATCGAGGACGCGTCCACGCTGGTGGCGTTGGCCGAGCGGATCGGCACCGGCAACGTCAAGAGCATCGAGCTGGTGCCGGCGGTCACGGGCAATCCGGTGGGCTTCCTCACCGTCCCGCGCTGGGCGACAGTGCGCGACATCGTGGCTCACGCCCTCGACGACGTTCCGCCGGCGAGCAGCGGTGGGGGCAGCGGCGGCGGCGGCGGCTTCAGCTGCTAGGCGCGGCAGGCGCCGAACCAGGCCCGAAGCGGGCGTTGCGGGGGTTGGGTGGTGCCGACGGCGGGAGTTGAACCCGCATGACCTCACGGCCACTCGATTTTGAGTCGAGCGCGTATGCCAGTTCCGCCACGTCGGCACGGTCCGGCGGGCATGGTACAGCCTGCGGAGCCCAACGGTGGGGCCGAGCCGGGATCGCCGCCTGCGCGGGGGGGCATTCGCGCGGTGGGGTCTCCCGTGGCGAGCCCCGGCCGCATGCTATCCTCGCGCCGCCGCGGGCCGATCCGCGGGCCGACTCGGGGCGAAGCCTCCGTGGATGAGAGAGTGGCTGGCGGGCATGTCGTGACCGACGCGAAGGCGGAGGAGAGTGAGCGCGCCGATTCGACCGGCCAGGTCGTCGATGTCGCCCTGGTCGAGGAGGCCCTGGGCGGCCGGCTTGACGCCTTCAATCAACTCGTGGCGCGCCATCAGGACCATCTCTTCGGTCTCGTGTACCGGTTGGTCCCCGATCGTGATCAAGCCGCCGATGCCGTCCAGGAAGCATTCTTCAGCGCGTACCGGAACCTGGCCTCTTTCCGCGGCGGCAGCGTTCGAAGCTGGCTGAGCAGGATCGCGATCAACGCGGCGATGGACCTCCAGCGAACCCGGCGTCGCCGCCCCAGCCAGCCTTACCCCGAGCTGGAGGACGACAGCTGGCAGCCGCCGGCCGATCAGGACGTAGAGCCGGAGACGAAGGTGCTCCAGGCCGAACGCTCCAAGGCCCTTGCCGGCGCCCTGGCGGAGCTGCCGTTCGAGCAGAGGAATTGCATCCTGCTGTTCGACGTCCACGGATACGACTACGCCGAGATTGCCGCGATCATGCGGGTCGAAGTCGGGACCGTGAAGTCGCGGATCCACCGCGGTCGGCTCGTCCTGCGAAACGCGCTCGCGGCGGATCGGGAACTGTTCCGTGGCTGAGGTCGTCTGAGGAACGTGATGGATCGAACCGCCTCCCACGCACACGCCGGCCACGACGAGCTGCTGATCGCCCGCCTTTTCGGCGGAGACGTGACCGACGTCGAGCGCGCGCATGCGCTCGAGGTCATGGCCGATTGCCCGGAGTGCGAGTCGCTGTTCGGCGAATTGGGCGCCATGGCGAAAGCGACCAAAGCTCTGCCGGTACCCCTCCGACCGCGCGACTTCACCCTGACCGGTGCCGATGCCGCCAGGCTGAGTCGGAGGCCTCGCCGCCGCTGGGTCATGTCGGGGCTCGGGCTCCGGCGCTCGCTGGGTGGATCCCTGGCAGCCCTCGGGATCGTCGGGGTGGTGCTCGCGGGGACCACGACCGTTTTGGGCGGGTCGGTCAGCACCACCAACTCCAGCTATGCCTTGAGCCCTGAGCGCGCGGCGGCTCCATCGGACCAGGGCGGCGTGGCCGTCGCATCGGCGAGTGGCAAGTCTCAGTCGGGTTTCCTGGCCGGGTCGGAGGGACCGGCCGGCGCGCCGACCGCCATGCCGGCGGGCACGGCCAGCGCCGCCGCCTCCGGGACCGAGTCACCGGCGAACGTCTTCCCGGCAACGAGCGCTGCCGCGACGACCGCCGGTGGGAGTGCGGTGGCCCTCAACTCGGCTTCGCCCGCGCCAGATTCCCATGACGTTGCGGCGGTGCCGCCCGGTACCGCTGCGTCCCCGGAAACGGGGCCGGTAGCCGGAGGAATCCCGAGCGCTGACCAGGGAACAAGCAGCGCGGCCTCGAGTGGCATCGACGCGCGATCCGTGTGGCTGGCGGGATTTGGCGTTCTGTTGGTCGCCGGTCTGGCCATGGCCATCCTGCCGGTCCGGCGCCGCCGGCGAGATCGCGACTCGCGCTAGAGGGAGAGCGCCGGCCGCGCGCCGCTCGCCGCCGACCACGCGCCGCTCGCCGCCGACCACGCGCCGCTCGCCGCCGACCGCGCCGCGCGCCTTTCGCCGCCCACCTGGCCGTCGCGCGGCCACACGGCACAAACCGGACCCGCGGCCGTCGTCGGGCCCCCCGCCGGGTAGACTTGTCCGGCCGGCCCATGCTCCGCCGGCCGCGAGCCCGAGGCCCGAATGACCCGATTGATGCTGCTCGACAGCAACGGCCTCATCTACAGGGGTTACCACGCCCTGCCGCCGCTGACGACCAGCAAGGGCGAGCTGGTCAACGCCGTGTTTGGCTTCTGCAGCATCCTCCTGCGCGGGATCCAGGATCTCCAGCCTGAGTACGTGGCAGCCTGCTTCGACCTGCCCGGCCCCACCTTCCGTCACGAGCAGTTCGCCGGCTACAAGGCCACGCGTGCGGCCATGCCGGACGATCTGAGGTCGCAATTCCCGAAGGTCCGGGAGGTGGTGGCGGCGCTGCGGATCCCCGTCTACGAAATGGCGGGCTTCGAGGCGGACGACGTCATCGGCACGATCACGAGGGATCTGGACGCGCGCGGCATCGAGACGACCGTCGTCACCGGCGACCTGGACATGCTCCAGATCGTGACCGATCACACGCGGCTGATGACTACTCGTCAGGGCGTCGACTCGACCGTCTATTACGACCCCGCGAAGATCTGGGAGCGGTTCGAGCTTCGGCCGGACCAGATGATCGACTACAAGGCCCTCAAGGGCGACCCGACGGACAATATCCCGGGCATCCCCGGAGTGGGGGAGAAGACCGCCGCAAAGCTGGTCGGTCAGTTCGAGTCGATCGAGGGGATCTATGCCCGTCTCGACGAGGTCAAGCCCGACAAGCTGCGAGAGAAGCTCGTCGAGGCCCGCGAGCAGGTTTTCGCCAGCCGCGAACTCTCGCGCATCGTGCGCGACCTGCCGATATCGCTGGACCTGGAAGCGGCGCGCCTCTCCGACTACGACCGTGCCGAGGTAGTCCGTCTGTTCCGCGAATTCGAGTTCCGTACCTTGATCGATCGGCTGCCGCCGCTCACCGGCGAGTCGGCGATCGACGCCGCGGATGCGCTTCGATCCGTGGCGGGGACGGTTCCTGCGGCGCGGGTCGCCGGCGCGCCCGGGGCGAGCGGCCCCGCGAGTGGGGCAGCGGGTGCGTCTCGCGGACCTGGGAGCGGCTCCGCCGCCGGATCGTGGACGAAACGCGAGGGTCGGGCAGGCCGGTCTCTCCTGGGAGATGGCGATGGATTGCAGCTCAGCATGGACTTCGGATCTACCAGCCTCGTCGAACCCGCGCCGGGCCCCAGCCCGTCGGCGGCGCGAGCTCGGACCCAGGGCGAGCCGAGTGGTCCGGTGGATCTGGTCGCGGCCTTGCGCGCCGCCGTTGCCGACCCCACGCTTCTGGATCGCTTCGACGCCACGGAGTCGGATGCCGCCGATGCGACCGAGTGGCTGGCCGGCCACGTTTATGTTGGAGCGGCGTTGCTGATGGACGACCCGCGGCCGATGCGGGGGCTGCCGCAGGCCCTCGCCCTGGCCGGTGGCGACGGACGCGTGCTGGTGGCCGAAAACCACGACGCGATCGGAATGCTCGGAGATCTCCTGCTGAGCTCGGGCGCGCGAGTCGTCGGCCACGAAACGAAGCCACTCGTGGTGGCCAACATCGCCGGGGGGGCAACGACGCCGCTGTCGGTGGCCTTCGACACGCAGATCGCGGCGTATCTGCTGAACGCTTCCCTGCGCTCACAGACGATCGCCGACGTGGCCCACGAACGCCTTGATGTGACCCTCCCGCCCGCCGGGGATGTTCCCGCGGCGGTTCGAGTCGGCCTCGACGCGCTGGCCGCCCTCGCGGCTCGGGAGCCCCTCGGGAAAGCCCTGGCCGAGTCCGGCTTGGACCAACTCTTCAGCGAGGTAGAACTGCCCCTGATCCCCGTTCTGGCCGACATGGAGGCGGCTGGTGTAGCCATCGACCGCGAAGCGCTCGGCCTGCTCGAAGTCGAATTCGGGCGCGAGATGGCCCGCCTGGAGTCCGAGATATACCTCGACGTCGGGCACGACTTCAACCTGGGCTCACCGAAGCAACTCGAGCAGATCCTCTTCTACGAGCTCAACTTACCCAAGGGCAAGCGGACCAAGACCGGCTATTCGACCGACGCCTCTGTGCTCGAGGAGCTCAAACCGGCTCATCCGATGATTGCCAAGCTGCTCGACTGGCGGCTCTATTCGAAGCTTCGATCGACGTACATCGAAGCTCTGCCGCTGCTGGTGTCGGATCGCGACGGCCGGCTGCACACCACCTTCCACCAGGCGGTCGCGGCCACCGGCCGGCTCAGCTCGTCGGACCCGAACTTGCAGAACATCCCTATCCGCTCGGACCTGGGCCGGCGGATCCGCCGTGCTTTCGTCGCCGGCGGGCCGGACGTGACGTTGCTGGCCGCCGACTACTCACAGATCGAGCTGCGCATCCTGGCCCACGTGTCGGGTGACGAGCACCTCCGTGACGCTTTCGCCCGCGGCGCCGACATTCACCGCGAGACGGCCGCCCGGGTCCTCCACAAGGCCCCTGAGGACGTCACGCACGACGAGCGATCGATGGCCAAAATGGTCAACTTCGGCCTGGCCTACGGCATGAGCGACTTCGGGCTGTCGTCCCGCGCCGGCATCTCGCGGGCCGAGGCGAAGGCGTTCATCGACAACTACTTCGCCACTTACTCGGGCATCAGCTACTACATGCTCCACATCAAGGAGCTTGCCCGGCAGCAAGGCTGGGTCTCGACTCTGCTCGGACGGCGCCGGTTCATCCCCGAGTTGCGGATGTCGAATTCATCTCTGCGCGGGGCGGGGGAGCGCATGGCCATCAACATGCCGATCCAGGGGACGGCGGCCGACATCATCAAGATCGCCATGGTTCAACTGCCCGAGCGGTTGAGGTCGGCGGGGCTCAAGGCGCGGATGCTTCTCCAGGTCCACGACGAGCTCGTCCTGGAGGTGCCGCGGGGCGAAGTGGACGCGGTCGTGCCGATCCTGCGAACGACGATGGAGGCGGCCCTGAAGCTGGACGTGCCGCTCACGGTGGACGTCAAGGTCGGCGATGACTGGGAGTCGATGCGCCCGCTAACGCGCGAAGACGAACTGCTCGCGGAATTGGGTGAGGCTCCGACCGAGGTTGCGGCGGGCTGAGTCCGGCTGGCGTCGCAGGAAAGGTCGGGCGGCCGGCGCGGAGGGCCGCCGCGCGTCGCCTCCGCCGCGTCCCGGATATGGCGAGGCCCCGGCCGAGGGTCGGATATCAGCGCGGAGTGGGTGCGCCGATGCCGTACGACTCAGGCGCGGGGCCTGCGCGGCACAGTTGGAGGCTTGTTACAGGTTGCGGCTGTGGTCGTGTTCGGAAGGGCGCGAGTCGCTGCCGAGCGCAACCGTCAGCGCACCGACGAAGAGGAGGAGCAGTGAGAAGGTGATCAGTTCCATGACCGCAATCTAGCCTGGGCACTTGATTAGAGCAAGTCGATGTAGTTCAATTAGTAATTATGACAACTGATCATTACGGCGACCTCGAATTCCGGCATCTGCTCAGTTTTCGGGCCGTCGCCGAGACGGGCTCGTTCCACGAGGCGGCGGCGGTGCTGGACTACACCCAGTCCGCCGTGAGCCAGCACGTCTCCGCTCTCGAGTCGATCCTGGGCGTGCGGCTGCTTGACAGGTCCCGCGGCCGGCGGACCGTCGAGGTCACCGAAGCGGGCACGCTCCTGCTACGCCACGCCGACGCCATCGTTGCCCGGATGCAGGCGGCGCGGGCCGACCTGCGGGCCTATTCGGAAGGCGCGACGGGTCAGCTGCGCGTCGGTACGTACCAGAGCGTCGGGGCGCGCGTCCTGCCGGCCACACTGGGCATATTCACCGGGTTGTGGCCGACCGTCGAGGTGCATCTGGTCGAGACCAACTCGGACGACGGTCTGCTGAACCTGGTCGAGTCCGGCGACCTTGACCTCTCCTTCGCCGTGTATCCGCTCTCGGAAGGCCCGTTCGAGTCGGTGGAGCTCTTCCGCGACCCCTACGTCCTGGTCGTACCGGCGGGCTCGGCCATGTCCGGGCTCCACCGCGCCGTGACGGCGTCCGAGATCGCGCAGCTGCCGCTCATCGGGTTCCGCCACTGCCGCAGCACGATCGCCGCGGAAGACTACCTGCGTGCCAACGGCGGCAACCCGGAATGGGCTTTCAGGTCCGACGACAACACCACCGTCCAGGCCCTCGTGGTCGCCGGAATCGGGGTGGCCCTGGTGCCGCGCCTCGCCGTCGACGAGGCCGACCCCAGGTGCGCGGTGATTCCAACGTCGGTGCCGCCCCGCGTCCTGACCCTGGCATGGCACCGCGACAGGTACCGATCGACTTCTCAGGTGGCGTTCGTGGAATTGGCGCGTCAGGTCTGTCTGGAGCTGCAGCAGAAGGTCGCGCCCTGGCTGCTCTAGGCTGCCCGGATCCGCTCGCCATGAGATCCTCCTGCCAGTGATCGTTGCGGCTGAAGGGTGTCGCGGCCCTCTCGAGTTCGGCCTTGAGCTCGGCCATCGCGTCGGGCCGCACCCCGCGCACCTCGCGCGCCACCCCGCTACCCTCTAGACATGCCCGAGCTTCCGGAAGTCGAGACGATCGCTGGGGACCTGCGCGGCCTGGTCAGCGGCTCGCGCGTGGTCGCCGCTCGCTCGAACTGGCCACGTACGTTGCGGAGCCACGCGCCCGACGATTTCGCGGCCGCGATCTCCGGACGGACGATCGAGGGCGTGGGCCGGCGCGGTAAGCAGCTGCTGGTCTGGCTGGGGCCGAGCGGCCGCGCCGCTGAGCCCGGCGCCCCGGCCGGTGAGCCGGCGGCCGCCGATCCCGTCGTGCTGACGGTCCATCTCAAGATGACCGGCCAGCTCTTCGTCGTGCCCAGCGGAACCCCTCAGGATCGCCACGTCCACGTGGTGCTGGCCCTGGCCGACGGACGCGAGTTGCGGTTCCGTGACATGCGCAAGTTCGGGCGCCTGGGCCTGTACCGTCGCGACTCCCGCACGGGTCTGCCGCTCGAGGGTGAAGCGGTCGGCGTCCTGGCCACGGGGCCGGAGCCTCTCGCCGAAGACTTCACCGCCCGCGAATTTGGCGCGCTGGTGGCCCGGCGCCGCGGCCGGCTCAAGACGCTGCTTCTGAACCAGAGTTTCCTGGCCGGCGTCGGCAACATCTACGCCGACGAGTCCCTGTGGCGATCACGCCTCCACCCGCTGCGGGACGCCCACACGATTCGGCCCGAAGAGGCCAAGCGTCTTCACGGGGCGCTCCGCGACGTCCTGGCCGAGGCCGTCGAGCGGCGCGGGAGTTCTGTCGACGACTACACCGCGCCCCAAGGCGACGGTTCGATGCAGGAGCACCTGGACGTGTATCAGCGGGCCGGCGAGTCGTGCCACCGGTGCGGTCGCCCGATCCGCCGGATCGTCGTCGGCGGCCGATCGACGCACTTCTGCGGCTGGTGTCAGCGACTGCCCGCCGCCCCGCGGGAAGCCGAGGCGCGGGCGATCTCGCGCGCCGGCCGGGGCGTTGGGCCGTCGCCGGCTGCCGAGCCCGGGCCGGCGGACCCGCAGCCGGCCGCCGCCGCTCGCCGAGGTCCACGCTGGACGGAGCTTGCGGGCGAGGGGGCGCTCGGCCGAACCGCGGCCGAGGAGGCGCTCGTCGCCGAGAGAGCCGCCGAACGGGCGCGCCGGGTCGCCGCCGCGCGGAAAGCCGCGGCGTCCAGGCGTGCCGCCGCGCGGGCCGGGGAATCGGCCTGATGTCGATCGCCAGGCTGGAGGGCGTCGTCCGCGAAGTGGGTGACTTCGTCATCCTCGACCACGTCGACGCGGCCATCGCGGCGGGCGACCGCATCGGCGTCGTCGGACCCAACGGAGCCGGCAAGACGACCCTGCTGAAGCTCGTGGCCGGCATAGACGAGCCCGACGCAGGCGCCGTCCACCGCAAGCGCGCGCTGACGCTGGCCATGCTGTCGCAGGAAGCCCACGTCGACGCCGCGTTCATCGAATCGCCGAGCCTGCGTTCGGCTGTTCGAGCGGGCGCGACTCGGCTCGAGGATCTGGAGCGGCGGCTTCGCCAGATCGAGCACGATGGCCGCGTGACTGAACCGGAATACGAGAATCTCCAGCACGAGTTCGAGGTCAAGGACGGCTACGCGCTCGACCAGCGAGTCGAGGCGGCGCTGTCGGGCCTCGGGTTCGCCAGGGTCGACTGGGACCGCCCGCCCACCAATCTATCCGGGGGCGAGCAGACGCGTGCTGCGCTGGCCAGGCTGCTGTTGTCGGACCCCGATCTTCTGCTGCTCGACGAGCCCACGAACCACCTGGACCTGGGCGCGCTGGAGTGGCTGGAGGATCACCTCGGCCGGCGCCACGGCGCGTTGCTGGTGGCTTCACACGACCGCACCTTCCTCGACGCGACAGTGAACCGGATCTGGGAGCTGCGCGATCGGCGGTTGACCCCGTTCCGTGGCACCTACGCCGCCTACGCCCGCCAGCGCGAAGAGCGCGACCTGCGGGCCGTCGACGAGGCCGAGGCACGCGTCGCGGCCATCGCCCGTGAGCGGGAACTGGTCCAGCTGTATCGCCACCAGCGCAAGTTCTCGAAGATGCACGAGCACGAAGCTCGGCTGGAGGCGCTCGAACCGTTGGAGAAGCGTAAATCCGAGGCGCGCCTCCGGCTGCCGACCGAGGCGCTCGCGGGTGGCTCCGCCGCGCGCTCCTACGAGTCGGTCGCCAGGGCCGAAGGGCTGGTCGTCGGGTATCGAGCCATGGTGGGTGCGTCGGCGGGCGTCCCTGCCGCGCCCACGGAGACGCCTGTGGCGATCGTCCCGTGGCTGGAGCTGCGACGCGGCGATCGAGTCGGAATAGTGGGACCCAACGGGGCGGGCAAGACGACGCTGCTGCGCACGATCGCCGGAGAGCTGCAGCCTCTCGACGGCGGCCTCGACCTCGGCCGCAACGTCCAGCTCAGCTACCTCGCCCAGCTTCGCGACGCGCCGATCCCCGGCGCGACCGTCCTCGACGCGCTTCTGGCCGAAATGCCGCTCAGCCAGGCGGCGGCGCGGGGCCATCTCGCCCGGTTCCTGTTCCGGGGCGACGACGCCCTCAAGGAGGTCGCGGCCCTCTCCGGCGGGGAGCGGTCCCGCCTCGAGCTGGCCCTCGTGTTCCTGCTCCCGTCCAACCTGCTACTTCTCGACGAGCCGACGAACCACCTCGACATCCCGGCCCGCGAGGCGCTGGAGGCATTCATGGCGGGGACGGATGCGACCCTCCTGATCGTGAGCCATGACCGAAGACTGCTCGAGAAGGTCTGCGATTTGTTGTGGGTCGTCGACGACGGCCTGGCCGTCCCGTTCGATGGCGGCTATCGCGCCTGGCGGGCGGCGGTTGCCGACGGCTGGACCGTTCAGGCTGCGGCCCAAATGGAGGCGGCGCGGCTCCACGGCGGCCGATCCGCGGAGCCCGGCGTCCGAAAGCCGGCCGGCGCGCCCGGGACGGCGGGTTCGAAGTCCGGGGCGCGGGCCTCAGGCTACGCGGCTCCTTCCGCGGGGAGCGGCAAACGGGCGTCTGGCAATGGGTCGAGATCTCCGGAAACACCCGTCCGGCCGCCTGCGCGACTGGTAGAGAAGCTCTCGAAGGACGCGTATCGCCGCCGCAGGGCCCAGCTCGACGATGAGCTGGCACGCCTCGGGGAGCGCAAGGAGTTGCTGGAGTCGGCCCTCCAGGACCCAGCCGTGCATGGCAATTTCGTGGAGTTGCGGCGGGTCAGCGGCGACCTTGCCGCCGTCAACGAAGCGCTGGCTGCCGCCGAGGAGGCCTGGCTCGAGATGGAAGAAGCGGCGCCGTGACGGACCAGACGCGGCCCGGCGGGACGCCGGTCGACAGAGGTTCATTCGGCACCCGCGCGCCGCTGATCGGGCTGATCGGCCCGATCGGTTGCGGCAAGTCCACCGTCGCGGGCTGGCTTGCGGTCCGCGGCGCCGCGGTCATCGACGCCGATGATCTGACGCGTGACCTGATGCTGCCCGGAACGCCGGTAACCGAAGCCATCCTGGCGGAGTTCGGGGACGGAGTCCGCGGGCCAGAAGGCTCGCTCGACCGCGCGGCCTTGGGGCGTCTCGTCTTCGCTGACCCGGAGCGTCTGGCCGAACTGGAGTCGATCGTCCATCCAGCGGTCGCGAAGCTCGAGCGAGACGCCATCTGGGCGGCGGATGCGGGCCGCCCGACTGCCATCGCTCTGGAGGCGATAAAGCTCGTCGAGGTTGGACACGCGCCGTGGTGCGACGATGTCTGGCTAGTCGTGTGCGAGCCCGAGGCCCAGCTCGCCCGCCTCACCGGCCGCGGTATGGACGAGACCGACGCCCGACAGCGGATTGCCGCCCAGGTTGGGTCCATGCCGCTCTGGCGCAGCGCCGCGACACGCACCATCCGCACCGACGGATCGCGGGAAGAGGTCGGAGTAGCGGTGAACGCCGCTTTGGACGACCTGCTGGCCCGTCGAGGCTGACGGGCGGAGCCCCAGGCGACGGCCGTGGACCCGGCGGGGACGCCGAGAGTGACGCCCTTCGTACAATTCGGTGGTGCTAGCGTCCCTTGACCGTCGCCGCAAATGGCTGGCCGCGGCCGCCGCCACGGCTGCCGTCGTCGCCATGGCGGGCATCGCTCTGCTTGCGGGGGTGGGAGGCGGCACGCCCCCGCCCTCGGGCGCCGCTTCGGCCCGGCCGATCGCCGACGCGTCGGCGGCCGTCGTGACGCCCAGCGACCTCGTCGTGCCTGGAACGCTGTATCAGAGCCCCAGTCCAAGTCCCAACCTCGAGGCCCCGGCCGGCCCAACCTTCCCGGCCCTCGACCTCTTCGTGACGCCCAGTCCGGCTCCGGCGCGGGGCGCTCTCCCGACCGATCCGGCGGACAGGCATGACCCGCGCCGTCCCATGCCCGTTCAATCGACGGACTGGCTGACGCTCAAGGCCGCCGGTAGGATCGCCATTGTCGACGGCGGAGTTGCCGTGCTGCCGGCCGGGGCCGACCCGCTCGTCTATCCCGCTACCGGGCTGGCCGTGCCCGAGACGGGGACACTGGACGTCGGCTGGACCAGGTGGATCGTAGAACCGTTCGGCTATGGCTCGGACGCAAAGGGCAACCGCTACTCAAATCTGAGCTACTGGAATCTGTGCGGCGACGGCGCGATGGCAGTCGCCCTGTGGTACTGGCAGCAGTCGACCGGCTATCCGAACGTGACAGGTACGGAGGGCTACTTCCTGGATCCCTACGCGTCCGAGTCGGTTCCGTGGCCGGCCCGCGGTCCGAGCATCCCGGTTTCCGGCGGAACGCGGCTCGGCACCTACTGGTCCGGCTCGGATCGGGTCAGCGGTTTCACCGCCCACGGCCGCGGCTTCGTGATGTACATGGCCATGGCCGCCCGGCCGGCGACGTGGCAATCCACAGGATTTGCCATCTTCGCCAGAGACGGCAAGGCGATGTATCCCACACTCGGCACGCCCCGGACGAACATCCAGGCCGGTTTGAATTGGGAGGTGTCGGGCCAGAACCGGGCGACGTGGTCCGAGGCTTACTACGCGTTGGTCATCCGGCCCGATCCCACGCTGGCTCGGGACCTGACGGCGGCGGTGATGCTGGATGTGGGTCGCGACGGCGTCCCGGTCATCGGCGCCGTGGACACGTACAACCTGCCGAACTGGCAGAACGGCTCGGCCACCCCGCACATCCGGCACGCGGTCGCGATCGTCGGCTACGACAACACCGCCAACCCGCCGACATATACCTACCTCGACACCTGCGGGCGGTCGTGTAACAACCGCGGCGGCAACCATAACGGCCAGGTTCACGTGATCGCGCAGTCGGAGATGATGCTGGCCATCCAGAACACGGTCGGATCCGGGTTCGTCTGGTAGAGACGGTCCCGGTCGAAGCTTTCGAAGCGCCTCGGCCGGTCAGGCTTCGGGATCCGCTACTGGATGGTCCTCGTCGAATTTCGTTCCAGGGAGAGGTGATGAGCACTGACAACCTGATCCGGCAGAACCGGACTGCCGAGGCGACCGTGGCTCTGACGTCCGGCGGCGCGCCGCTCGCCAACAGCGAGGTCACCGTCGCCCAGACCCGCCACAAGTTCCTGTTCGGCTCCACCGGCTTCGAGTTCATCCCGCTCGCCAGCGGCGAGGTCCACCGCGAAGAGCGAGCCGAGCTGGAGAAGCTCGCCGAGGAGTGGCTCGAGCTCTTCAACTTCGCCACGCTGCCGTTCTACTGGGGCCGCTTCGAGCCCGAGCGCGGGCGCCCCGACACTGCCCGTGTCCTCGCCGCGGCACGCTGGTTCGCCAGTCGAGGGGTTGCCCTGAAGGGTCATCCGTTGTGCTGGCATACGGTCCAGCCGGACTGGCTGCTGCCTCTCTCAAACGACGAGATCCTCGAGGCGCAGAGGGCTCGCATCCGCCGCGAGGTCGTCGACTTCCGAGGTCTCATCGACACATGGGACGCGATAAACGAAGCCGTGATCATGCCCGTCTTCGAAAACGGCGAGAACGGCATCACCCGGATCTGCCGGGCCAACGGCCGGATCGCAACCGTGCGGATGGCGTTCGAAACGGCGCGCGAATCGAACCCGAAGGCGGTCCTGCTCCTCAACGACTTCGACATGTCGACCGCCTTCGAATGCCTGATCGAAGGCGTGCTCGAAGCCGGGATCAAGGTCGATGCCATCGGCCTCCAAAGCCACATGCACCAGGGCTACTGGGGCGAGGAGAAGACCCTCGAGATCATCGACCGGTTCGCCCGGTACGGCCTGCCGCTCCACTTCACTGAGACGACGATCCTCTCGGGTCACATCATGCCCCCCGAAATCGTGGATCTGAACGACTACCGGATCCCGGACTGGCCCACCACGCCCGACGGCGAGGCCCGCCAGGCCGACGAGATCGTCCGCCACTACAAGACGCTCCTGTCGCAGCCGTCCGTGGACGCGATGACTTACTGGGACCTCACCGACCGGGCCTGGCTCGGCGCCCCGGCCGGCATGGTGCGAAAGGACTTCTCGCCCAAGCCGTCGTATGACGCGATGCTCGGCCTGATCAAGGGCGAGTGGTGGCTCTCGCCGACGAGGATGACCACGGACGCTGAGGGCCGCCTGCGCTTCCGCGGGTTCCTCGGCGCCTACGAGGTGGAGGCGGCGGGGCGCCACGCAGCCTTCAAGCTGGAGCGAGCAGGCTCGGTCGCCGTCGATCTATCGCTGGGTTAGGCCTGCGTCATTTGGCGCGCGCGCCGTCGGACAGCCGCGTAAGCGACGCGAGCCAGGCACGGGGCGGGCTCGGGAAGCCGCTCCCGTTGCGCGTCGCAAAGCGCTCGGCGGCGATGTCGTCGATGCGCCAGCCGCCGGTGAAAGTGGCCCGGATCTCGGCCCGGCTGACGCGTCGCGGGCCCATGTCGCCCGGTTCCTCGTCGCTGAAACACAGGCAGAAGTACCGGGCGCTGGGCCGGAGGATGTTGCGCAGGCTTTGCTCGTACACCACGCGCTCCGCGTTCGAGAAGACGTGGAAGAGGCCGAAATCCACCGCCACGTCGAAGGTTCGCCCGAGCGCGCCGAGGTCGAGCGCGTCGACGATCTCGAAGGTCGCCTCCAGGCCGCGTGAGGCGGCCTTCGCCCGGGCACGGGCGATCGCGGTCGGGGCGAGGTCGATGCCGGTGGCGTCGATACCGAGCGAGGCGAGATGGAGGGCGTTCTCGCCGGTGCCGCAGCCGACATCGATGACCGAGCCCGCGATCAGACCCTCCTCGGCGAGGCGCACGAGCACGGGCTGCGGCCGCCCGATGTCCCAGGGCGGCTCGCCGTTTCGATATGCCCATTCGAAGCCCATGGCCGGACGATAGCGGTCCCTCTCCGCCCCGATGGATTGGAGCGCGGGTCGTTGCGTGGGGAAGCCCCTTGCGGGCAACCTGACGCATTTCGGCAGGAATTGCGTGTAGTCTCACCCAGCCGCCAGGACCGGCGAACAGCCGTTCGATATCGCGTCCCGGCGGTATACTCGAGTGACTGCTGCCGAGGTAGAAGTGCCCGACTTCCGGCTCGTCGCCGACTTCAAACCGACCGGCGACCAACCCGTCGCGATCGACAAACTCAGCGAAGGCCTGGCCAATGGCTTCCGCCATCAGACGCTTCTGGGCGCCACCGGCACGGGCAAGACCTTTGCCATCGCCTCGGTGATAGAGAAACACCAGAAACCCACGCTGGTGCTGGCCCACAACAAGACCCTGGCTGCCCAGTTGTACTCGGAGTTCCGCGAGTTCTTCCCGGACAACGCCGTCGAGTATTACGTCAGCTACTTCGACTACTACCAGCCCGAGGCGTATCTGCCGCGGTCGGATACGTACATCGAAAAGGACTCGAGCCGCAACGACGAGATAGACAAGCTGCGGCACGCCGCCACCAAGGCGCTCTTCGAGCGGCGAGACGTGATCATCGTCGCCAGCGTCAGCTGCATCTACGGATTGGGCGCCCCGGTGGATTACGGTGCCACAATCTTGCGGTTGCGCGTCGGCGGCCAGTACCGGCGAGACTCCGTGCTGCGCCACCTCGTGGATCTCCAGTACCAGCGCAACGATGCCGCCCTGACCCGCGCCCGCTTCCGGGTTCGGGGCGACACGCTGGAGCTCATCCCGGCCGCGGAAGATCGGCTCGTCCGCGTCGAGTTCTTCGGCGATGAAGTGGAGCGGATCACGGAGCTGGATTCGCTGACCGGCGAGCTGCTGGCGGAGCGCAAGGAGGTCAACGTCTATCCGGCCACGCACTTCGTGACGCCAAAGGACAAGCTGATGGCCGCCGTCCAGGCGATCGGCGACGAGATGGAGATCAGGGTCGGCGAGCTGGAGGCGCAGGGGCGCGAGCTAGAGGGCGCCAGGCTGCGGCAGCGCACGACATTCGACCTCGAAATGATACGCGAGCTCGGGTACTGCACGGGCATCGAGAACTACAGCCGCCACCTCTCCGGGCGCGAGGCCGGCTCCAGGCCCTGGACGCTGCTGGACTACTTCCCGCCGGACTGGCTCCTGGTCGTGGACGAGAGCCACATGTCCATCCCACAGGTGGTCGGCATGTACAAGAACGACCGAACCCGCAAGGAGATCCTGGTCGACTTCGGCTTCCGGCTGCCGTCGGCGCTGGACAACCGGCCGCTGACGTTCGAGGAGTTCGAGGCCAGCCTGAACCAGGTTGTCTACATGAGCGCCACGCCGGGCCCATACGAGCTCGAGCGAAGCCAGCAGGTGGTCGAGCAGCTGATCCGGCCGACAGGTGTGGTCGACCCTCAGATCACCGTCAAGCCGACCGAAGGACAGATCGACGACCTCCTCGAACTCATTCGAGGTCGAGTGGAAAAGGGTGAACGGGCGATCGTCACGACCCTCACCAAGAAGATGGCCGAAGACCTGGCGGACTACCTGCACGAACTCGGCGTCAAGGTCCAGTACCTCCATTCGGAGGTGGACACGCTGGAACGGGTCCAGATCCTGCGCGACCTGCGGCTCGGCGTGTACGACGTCATCGTCGGCATCAACCTCCTGCGCGAAGGTATCGACCTGCCGGAGGTGACGCTCGTCGCGATCGTCGACGCGGACAAGGAGGGATTCCTGCGCAGTGCCTGGTCCCTGATCCAGATGATCGGCCGGGCGGCCCGCAACACCGAGGGCGAAGTCGTGATGTACGCGGACCACGTCACCGAATCGATGCGGGTCGCGATCGACGAGACGAACCGGCGGCGCGCCGTCCAGGAGCGCTACAACACCGAGCACGGGATCGAGCCGGTCACGATCGTCAAATCGATCCGTGACATCAACGACCGGCTGCGCGCGGTTGCCGAGGCCCACGGCACGTACAAGACCGGGCCCGGCCAGGAGCGCGCCCTATCCGAGCTGGCGAAGGGCGAGGTCGAGAAGCTGGTCGCCAAGATGGAAGCGGAGATGCGCCAGGCGGCGCGAGACCTGGAGTTCGAGCGCGCGGCGGCGCTCCGCGACGAGGTCCAGGAGATCAGGCTCCGCGTGCTGGACGAGGACGCATCCGCCGCGGTGGGGCGGGCGGCCGAGCGCGCGGCCAGGGCACCGGCGGCGCCCGCAGGTTCGCGGCCGGATCCGGCGCGGTCGGGTCGGCTGATCAAGCCGGTCCGGCAAATGGCGCGACGGGGAGGGGGAGGGGGCGGCGATGGCCGCGGAGACGGCGATGGGCCGGACGCGCGGCAGCTGGAAGTGACTGAAGTCCGGGTCCTGCCCGCAGGAGAGGAACTCGTCGGCGGCGCCGGCGAGGGTGGCGAAGACCTCGCGGCCGCGTCAACGGCCTCGGGCTGGCTGCCCGGCATCCGCGACGAGCACGAGGACGACGGCTGGGCGGCCAAGTGGCTCGACCGACCGACGTGGGACCATACCGTCACGCCCAACGTGATCAAACGAACCGGCACCCGAACGCCGGGTCGCGGCAGGCGCCGGCGCTAGAACGGGCCACACTGCCAAGGCCCCGGAGGAGGAACGATGGACCCGCTCAGTGAAGCTTTCCAGCACCACACCTGGGCCACGGAGAAGTTGGTCCGTCACCTGCGAGATCTACCGGAGGCGGCCCTTACGGCGACCGCGCCGGGCGTCTACGGGGAGGTGCTGGCGACGCTCTCCCACCTGCTCGATGCCGACGGGCGCTACATCCAGTACCTCGAGGGGACTCCGCCGCCGCCTAAGGAGGGCCCGGACCAGACGAAGCCGCTCGGGGTCCTGGCCGACCAGGTCCGCGACCAGGCGGTCCGCTGGCGCATCCTGCTCTCGCGTGGCGGGGAGCTCGACGTCACGATCCCGGCTCGTCGCGACCGGCCGGAGATGCCGCACGCGACGAACCTGCTCTTCGGCCAGGCGCTGCACCACGGCAACGACCACCGGACGCAGATCTGCACCGTTCTCTCTACCAATGGGTTCGAGACGCCGGACCTGGACGTGTGGACGTACTGGCTGGAGCGCCGCCTGGCACCGGCCGGATAGCCCGCGGCCGGCACTACTGCCGGCGCCACGGCGGCGCGCCAAACGGCGCCGCTACGGCAGATCCGTCGGGACCGCCGGCTCCGGTATGGCAACGCGCGAAGAGCCCAACGCCCGGCCGGCTGTCAGCGCAAGGATCACCAGCAGCACCACGATCATCGTGAGGGCCGCGCGCAGCCCCGCCGCGCCCGCGACCGTGCCGATGAGCGGCGGCGCCGCCATGACGCCAACCGAGGCCATCGTCGCCACGGCGGCGATACCGACGCCCGATGCGATTCCCGGCTGGGAGCCGCCGGTCCGGAGCGCGATCGGGTAAGTGGCGGCGACGCCAAGGCCCAGGAAGGCGAAACCCACGATGGCGGCGAACGGCTGGGCAATGGCCAGGGCGGAAGCCAGCCCGATGGCGGAAACCGCCGCACCCAGCGAGACGAGGCGAGGCGCGCCCAGGATCTCCGTGAGGCGGTCGCCCGCCAGCCGCGCGACCGCCATTACGATCGAAAGGACGGCTATCGCCAGGGCTGCGTCCTGGGCGGTGCCGCCCATGGAATCCTTGATGAGAACGCCGCTCCAGTCACCCGCGGATCCCTCCGAAACCAAAGCGCACAGGGCGACGAACCCCACCAGCACCAGGCGGCGAGGCGGTCGACGGAACGCGGACCCTCCGGCCGTATGCCTGTCGGGGAGCATCGTCTCCCTCAGGATCGCGGCCGCGACGACCATGGCGACGGCCAGCAAGGCGAACTGCTCGAAGACGGTGAGTCCGAGCCACAGCGCTGCCGTCGTCCAGAAGGCTCCGATGAATGCCCCGACGCTCCAGCCGGCGTGCAGCCTCGACATGATCGGCCTGGTGCCGAGACGCTCGATGGCCAGGCCGTTGGCGTTCATGCAAACATCCATCGAGCCGTAGGCCGCCCCGTACAAGAACAGCGCGCCGGCCAGCATCCAGAATGACGTCGAGGCCGCGATAACCGGCAGCATCGCCGCGCAGCCCAGAAGCATCAGCACGGCGACCGTGTGGCTGCCGATCCGTCCGGCCAGATAGCCGGCCGACGTCATGGCGAGGACGGAGCCAAAGGCCAAACACAAGAGCGCGAAGCCCAGCTGGACCGAGTCGAGGCCGGCCTGATCCTTGATCGCCGGTATCCGCGACGCCCAGGAGCCGAACATCGTTCCACAGACCAGGAACGCCATTACGACGGCGGCTCTTGCCCGGCCGAGCGACGGGATCATGTCTGCGTCATTTCTGCGTCAGGGCCCGCCGTCCGGCGACCACGAGGATCACGAGCATGACCAGGATGATAAGCAGGGAGCCGCGCAGCGTGGCGATACCCGCGACCGTTCCGATGACCGGCGGGCCGATCAGACCGCCCGCGTAGCCCATCGTCGAGACTGCGGCGATCCCCACCGGAGCCGGAATCCCCGGCTGCGATCCCGCGGCGCGGAATAGCGTTGGCACCACGGCGGCAAGCCCGAGGCCCATCAGCCCGAACCCGACGATAGCCACTGCTGGGATCTGAACCGCCAGCGCGAGCCCGAGGCCGAGCGTCGCCAGCGCGGCCCCGCCGCTGACGAGGCGGGCCGATCCGAGGCGCACGGCGAGCCGATCGCCTGCCAGCCGGGCGATGGCCATGCAGCCTGTGAAGGTCGTGACCGCCAGGCCGGCCAGGCCTTCCGACGCGTTCATCGTGCTCTGGAGATAAACGCCGCTCCAGTCGGTCGCCGATCCCTCGGCCATCAGGCCGAAGAGTGCCAGGGCCCCGAGCAGCGCGAGCGGCCCGGTCGGTAGTCGGAGTCGACCGCCCCCTTCGGCGTGCTTGTCGGGCAGCATCGTGAACCGCAAGAGCACGCCGCCGATCGCCAGGCCGGCCGCCGCAACCGCGAACTCGGGAAAGACGGGGATTCCCAGGGCCGCGACCTGGGTGCTGACCAACGCTCCGGCGAAGGCGCCGATGCTCCAGGAGGCGTGCAGGCGCGACATGATCGGACCGGCTCCGGCGCGCTCGACCGCAATGCCGTTGGCGTTCATCGAGACGTCCATCGTGCCCTGCGAGATGCCGAAGATCAGCAGCGAGATCGTCAGGCTGGCGAAGTTCCACGAGGCGCCGATGAACACCATCATCACCGCGCATCCGATCGCTGTGAGCGGCGTCATGACGTGGGTCCCGAACTTGCTGCCGAGCCAGCCGCCGAACGTCATCGTCAGCACGGCGCCGATGGAAGCCCCGAGCAAGGCGAAACCGAGGCCCGCGGCGTCCAGGCCGGTCTGCTCCTTGACGGCAGGAATTCGGGCCGCCCACACCCCGAACGACGCGCCGTTGATCATGAACGCGCCGGCGACGGCCATGGCCTGGACTCGAAGGTCTCGCCGGGCCACCGGGACGGCTGGGGTCACGCCGCCACTCCAAGGGCCCTGGTGACGGCGACCACGACCACTGCGGCGGCCACACCGGGCAGCAGAAGCCTCGTCCGAGCCACGACCAGCACGCAGACACCAACCGCCACGGGTTCGATGCCTACGAGAAGGTTGGGCGGCTTGTCGGTCGTGAGCAGGCAGTTGACCGCGGCAAGGGCGGCGAGCGCGGCGGGGCCTGCCAGTCGCAGGTACGAGACGGCCCACGCGGGCAGCCGTTCGATTCCGGGCGCGAGCATGGGCAGGGCCCGGGAAGGGTACGTGACCGCCCACATCAGGAAGGCGAGCGGCACGAGGGCGACGCTCATGGCAGGCCGGCCTCGGAGGACGGCTCCGGCGTCTCGGGTGCGCTCGACTCGTCGTTTGGCGAGGCCGGTACCGCGAGACCGAAGCACGGCCCAATCACGGCGCCCGCGACCAGTCCGATCGAGGCCCCCGCAACCAGGCCCACCGGCACGGCGATGGCGACGGCGCCCAGGGCCGCGGCGACGTCGCGGCGGCCGGAGACCATACCGAGAGAGAGTCCCGCCATGGCGGCCGGGAACGCGATATCGAGGCCCAGCTGGTTCGTGTCGACTGCGCCGCCGACCACGTACCCCAGGCACGAGCCGATCGTCCACGGCACGAAGATCGCCATGGCCGCGATCCAGTAGCCGCTCCCGTCGTACCGCCCGATCCGGCGGAAGTGGGCCAGGGCAAGGGCGAAGGTCTCATCTGTGAGGAAATGGGCCATGACGGCACGCTCGCGGCGTGATCGCACCGCGGTGTACGGCGCGACGGCAGCCGAGTAGAGGAGGTGGCGCGCGTTCACCAGGGCCACGACGCCGGCGATCGCCAGCCACGAGGCCCCGTCCTTGACCAGCCCGGCGGCCGCGAACTGCGCTCCGCCCGCAAGCGCGATCGTGGAGTTGGCGAGCACGTCCAGGAATGAATAGTGGGCCTGCAGCGCGGTCAACCCAAAGACCAGCCCCACCGGCACGGCATACGCCGCGATGGCCAGACCGTCGCGCGTGAGCTGCCGGCGTGACACCCGGACGGCCTCGGACGCCTCCGCCGTTGTGGTCGCGCTTACGGTTGCCCCGCTCATCCTTGCCTGCCTCGCCCGCCGTGTCTGCCCGGACGTCGGATGTTACCGGACACCGCCCCCAAGCGCGGCGTATGCTCCGGCCATGACGCCCGTGGGGGATCTTCGAGTCCGGCTCGCGGCCTTCGAGTGGCTCAAAGAGCAAGTCGAGGTGCGCGGCGACGTCTTGCCTCGTTCGCTCCTCGCGCGGGGGTTCGTCTTCGAGGGCCAGCGAGTCCCCATGGTCGGGCCGCAGGGGATCTTCAAACCACGCGTCTGCGATCTTCCGCTTTCGATCACGACCATCCCGGGCGGTCAATACGCGGACCAGATGTCCGGCTCGGACTTGCACTACTCATATCGGGGGACCGATCCGCGACATCCCGACAATGTCGGCCTGAGAAAGGCGATGACCGACCATATACCTCTGATCCTGTTTGTACGACTCGAGCGCGGTCGGTATCTGGCGCACCAGCCGGTGTTCATCGTCCGTGACGACCCGGCTGGGCTCTCTTTCGAGGTCGATGTCGATGCCAGCCTCGTTTCGGTTGCCGAACATGACGTGTCGGCTGCGAGCGAGCCAATCGAACGGCGCTATGTCACCTCGGCGTTCCGTCGTCGGGTGCATCAACGTGCATTCCGCGAGCGCGTGCTGGCCGCCTATCGGGAGCAATGTGCGGTCTGCCGGCTCCGCCATCAGGAGCTTCTCGACGCCGCTCACATCGTCGGCGACGCCGAGGATGAAGGCGACCCGGTAGTCAGCAACGGCCTGGCCCTCTGCAAGCTGCATCACGCCGCATTCGACAGCTTCTTCTTGGCCGTCCGGCCCGACTACACCATCGAAGTCAGGCGGTCGATCCTCGATGAATCCGACGGCCCGATGCTTCTCCATGGCTTGAAGCAGATCCACGACCAGCCAATCCTGCTACCCCGCGCCCGTGCCGACCGGCCCGACCCTGCCCGTCTGACAAGCCGCTACGAGCGATTCTTGCGAGCTTCGTGATCGGCCAGGTGGCTCCCCGCTGGTGCTAGGATCACTGGCCAAGATCCGACCAAGGAGGGCAGGGAGTGGGCGACCCGGACTTCTCCGGGGCGACCGAAGAGCGGACGCCGCTCGATCGGCTGCGTGCCGGAAACGCCCGCTTTGTCCAGCGACTCGCGGACTCGGCAGATCCGGAAGCGGCCGTGGACGCGCTGTCGAGGGCCGATCCGTCTGTCGTGGTGCTCGGCTGTTCCGACAGCCGCGTGCCGCCCGAGATGGTATTCGATGAGCCCGTCGGGCGGCTCTTCGTGATCCGAGTGGCGTCGAACGTGGCCGGCCCGCAGGAGATGGGCACCATCGAGTACGCGGTCGCGCGCTGGGGCTGCCCGCTCGTCGTCGTCCTGGGACACACTCAGTGCGGCGGCATCGCGGCGGCCATGGACCGGCTGCCGCCTGGCGCGGAGCCGCCGCCCACGTCGGCCGGCTCGACCCACCTGCCGTCGCTGCTCGGTGCGATCCGTTCCAACCTGGGCTGGACCCGCAGCGAGACCTCGCTCGATCCGTGGGGCGACGCGGTGCGCATGAACGTCCGGCGCACGGTGGACCAGCTTCTGCTGTGGTCGGCGCTGATTCGGAGCCGCGCCGAGTCGGGCTGCCTGTCCGTCGTCGGCGCTGTATATGATGTGGAAACGGGCGAGGTCGAGTTCCAGGACGGGTAGGCGCCGGCGTCGCGCCTGGCGCCTTCGCGGACGCCTCATGGCGCGTGAACGGCTGTTCTATTTATTGCAACTGGCCTACAATACGCGCCTATGCCGCAGGAACAGCTCGTCGTTCGCGGGGCCCGCGAACACAACCTCAAGAACGTCACCGTGGCCATGCCGCGCGATCGGCTGGTCGTCATCACCGGGTTGTCCGGATCAGGCAAGAGCAGCCTGGCGTTCGACACGATCTACGCCGAAGGGCAGCGCCGCTACGTCGAGAGCCTGTCGGCGTACGCTCGCCAGTTCCTGGGCGAGATGCAGAAGCCTGACGTCGATCAGATCGACGGCCTCAGCCCCGCGATCTCGATCGACCAGAAGGGCGCCAGCAGGAATCCACGGTCGACGGTCGGCACGGTCACGGAGATCTACGACCACCTCAGGCTGCTGTTCGCCCGCATCGGGCATCCCCATTGCCCCACCTGCGGCCGCGAAATCGAACGCCAGTCAGTCCAGCAGATCGTGGATCAGATCTACGACCTGCCGGAAGACACGCGGCTGATGGTCCTCGGTCCGGTAATCAAGGACCGCAAGACCGAGGGCAACCGCGAGTACGAGCAGATCCGCCGCCAGGGTTTCGCCCGCGTCCGTGTCGACGGCGAGATCATGGACCTGACCGAGACGCGGCCCCTGGACAAGTACAAGCGCCACATGATCGACGTGGTGGTCGACCGCTTCATCGTCAGACATGGGGTGGACGAGGGGCCGCAGCCGGCCGAAGGCAGCGAGACGGGCGGTTCCGGCGCCGCCGTCGCCGGGTCGATTGGGCCTGGGGCGGACGCACTCGTGGCTGGGGACGGTGCCCGCCCGGACTCCACGCGCCTGGCCGACTCGGTCGAGACGGCCCTCCGGCTGGGCGAGGGCGTCGTGCTGATCGCGCCGGTGCCGCGGGACGGCGAGGCGCCGGCTTTCGAGGAGCGCCGCTATAGCGAGCGCTATAGCTGCCCGTACGACGGAACGACCGTAGATGAGCTGGAGCCGCGCAGCTTCAGCTTCAACTCGCCGCACGGCGCATGCCCCGGCTGCACCGGCATCGGCAGCCGTCTGGAGATCGACCCGGAGCGAGTGATCCCGAACAAGAACCTGTCGCTCGCGAACGGTGCCCTCGTGCCTTGGGCCCGGATGCCGATGGAGAACTCCTGGCACGGCAAGATCATCGAGGCCGTGTGCCAGGAGCACGGCTGGGACTTCAACGCCCCCATCAAGAACCTGCCACGGGAAGCCCTTGACCATATTCTCTATTCGGGCAAGGGTGAGCGGGTCGTCATCGGATATCGCCACGAGCGCGGCGAGAACACGTACGGCGCCACGTTCGAGGGCATCATCCCCAACCTGGAGCGCCGCTTCCGCGAGACCGATTCGGAATTCATCAAGTCGGAACTCGAGCGCTACATGGTCGCCCGGCCGTGTCCAACCTGTGGAGGCAAGCGCCTCAAGCCTGAAATCCTGGCCGTGACGATCGATGGGCGAAACATCTGGGACGTGTCCACGCTCTCGATAAGCGCGGCGTGCGATTTCGTCGGCGGCATGCCGGAGCGGCTCACGGAACGCGAGAACACGATTGCCCGGCAGGTTCTCAAGGAGATCTCCGCCAGGCTCGGCTTCCTGCTGGACGTGGGGCTGGACTACCTCACGCTCGATCGCACCAGCCAGACGCTCTCCGGCGGCGAAGCCCAGCGCATCCGGCTGGCCACTCAGATCGGGTCGAGCCTGATGGGCGTGCTCTACATCCTGGACGAGCCGTCGATCGGGCTGCACCAGCGTGACAACGCCAAACTGATCGCCACGCTGACCCGCCTGCGCGACCTCGGGAATACCGTGCTCGTCGTCGAGCACGACGAAGAGACGATTCGAACGGCCGACTGGGTCATCGACATCGGGCCCGGAGCCGGCGAGCACGGCGGCGAGATAGTTGCCAACGGCCCGCTCGAGACGATCCTGGCCGAGCCGCGGTCGATAACCGGCGCATACCTGCGCGGCGAACTCACGGTCGCGATACCCGCCAGCCGGAGACAGGGCAGCGGCCAGTCGCTGGTCGTCCGCGGCGCCCGCGAGCACAACCTCAAGAACCTGGACGTGGCCTTCCCGCTCGGGCGTTTCGTGGCCGTGACCGGAGTCTCGGGTTCGGGCAAGAGCACTCTGGTCTCGGACGTGCTCTACAACGCCCTGGCCCACGAGCTCAACGGAGCCCGCGAGAAGCCAGGCGAGCATCGGGCCCTCGAAGGCCTCGAGGCCCTCGACAAGGTGATCGACATAGACCAGAGCCCGATCGGCCGAACGCCGCGGTCGAACCCGGCAACCTACACCGGCCTGTTCGCTCCGATCCGAGAGCTTTTCGCCGGCACGCCCGAGGCCAGGGTGCGGGGCTATCTGCCCGGCCGGTTCAGCTTCAACGTCAAGGGCGGCCGGTGCGAGCACTGCAAGGGCGACGGCATCCTGAAGATCGAAATGCAATTCCTGCCGGACGTCTACGTGCCGTGCGAGGTCTGCAAGGGCAAGCGCTACAACCGCGAGGCTCTGGAGATCCACTACAAGGGTCGCTCCATCTCGGATGTCCTGGAGATGACCATCGCGGAGGCGCTCGAGTTCTTCGCACCCGTCCCAAGCGTCAAGGCCAAGCTGCAGACGCTCAACGACGTCGGGCTCGGATACGTCCACCTCGGCCAGCCGGCGACAACCCTCTCCGGCGGCGAGGCCCAGCGGGTGAAGCTGGCCACCGAGTTGTCAAAGCGGGCGACCGGCCGGACGGTGTACGTCCTGGACGAGCCCACCACGGGGCTCCACATGGCGGACGTAGAGAAGCTACTCCACGTCCTTCACCGCCTGGTGGATACGGGCAACACGGTCATCGTCATCGAGCACAACCTGGACGTGGTCAAGACCGCGGACTGGATCGTGGACCTGGGTCCGGAGGGCGGCGATCGCGGCGGCTACCTGATTGCCGAGGGAACGCCGGAGCAGGTGGCGGCCACGCCGGGCTCCGCCACGGGCGAGTACCTGGCGCGGGTCCTTCGGGGCGAGCCGCTGGTGCCCCTGTCGTCCGTGACCTTCGCCGAGACCGTAGGGCACGCCCGGGCCGCCCAACCGCGGGTCCCGGTGGAAATCGTGCCCCCGCCCGAGAAGCGAGCGGCCGCTGCCGGCGTCGGCCGCCCGGGCGACAAGGCCTGAGCCGCCGCCCCGACGGCTGCGACGCCACGATTCTGGTCGGTTAGGATTCCCGCATGCCAGACATCGAGTACGCCTTCCTGGCGGACGCCGCCGAAGTCCAGCCCGGCTCGAAATTCCACGTCCTGGGCGGTGGCGTGACGCGCCTCAGCGGACCGGCCTTCCCGTTCGTCCACCCGCATCTGGCCCTTGTCGTCGGCTTGCGCCTCAGCGCCTCC
Source organism: uncultured Chloroflexia bacterium (assembly GCA_963789725.1). Lineage (GTDB taxonomy): Bacteria > Chloroflexota > Limnocylindria > Limnocylindrales > CSP1-4 > Fen-1039. Next base: position 858,222 of record CAWBLU010000003.1, on the reverse strand, counting down.
GAGCGCACTCGTGAGCACGACCTGGGCTTCGTCTTGACCGCGCCGGACGGCGTCCCGGTCACCAATGCCACCGGGCGCGTCATCTCGCGCGGCCCCAGCGAGCCAGGGGATGTTGTCGTCGCGATCGCGATAGACCTGTGGAACATGACGCTCCGTATCGCGGGCGAGCATGCGATCTCAATCACGATCGACGGTTCGGAGCGCAAACGGCTGCCGCTGGTGGTCGCCGCCGCCCGCGAATCCACACCTCCTGAACCGACGCGATACCTGGCCTGACGTGGCAAAGGATTCCGAGCCGGCAAGGCATGAGGTGCCGGCCGTAGATGAGGCGGCCCTGGCCGCAGCTCGCGCTGCCGACAAGCTGCTCGCAGCCGCGCAGGAGCGGGGCCTGCAGCGCTGGTCGGAATTCCTGGCGCCGGTGCCGGACCTGTTGAGGGACGGGAAGTTGGGCGAACTGCGTTCCGTCGTGATGCGGGCACGGGCGGCGTACGGCCCACGGGATTCCATTCGGGACGCTCTGCCGGCCGAAGTGACGGGCCCTTTCCTCGAGGACCTGGACAGGCTTCGCAAGATACTCGCTCGCGAGCTGGCGGAGCGCTAGCCGCGCTCGGGTGTGATGCCGTCTCCCGGTTCAGCGAACCCGGGCCTGACGCCGGGCCGCCCGGCATGCTCACACAGGCTATCCTCGATGGCACACACCGGAGTGCCCTGGCTTCGTTCTCCCGAGAGGTGATCGCGCATGAGTGGATGGGTCGCTGAGCCGCCGACGCAGCCGACCCTGGAGAATGGCGCTCTCGTGGTAGCTGGAATGGGCCGCCGCCTGGCCGCTTGGATCGTCGACGCCGTCGTGTCCAGCTTCCTCATCATCATTCCACTCAGCTTTGCGATCGGGTCCCGGGCCGTGACCGTCAACTCGGATGTCATAGACAAGCTGGCGAGCGACAAGACCGCCTTTATCAACGAGCCGCTGCTCTCCGCCGATACGAACGTCGTCTGGCTGGTCGTGGCCGGCTGGATCTTGCTGAGGGCTGCCTACTTCGCCGGAGGCTGGACCGTTCTGGGTGGAACGCTTGGTCAGCGCCTGCTCTCAGTCGAGGTCGCCGCCGTCGAGAACCCCGACAGGAGGTTGCCGGCCTTGCGGGCGATCCTCCGCTGGATCGCCCTGGAGGGGGTTGGTCAGACGGCGACGGCCGTGGCCCTGGCCCTGGTCATCCAGCTGCTGGCCAGTCAGCCGTTCTCCATGACGAGCTACGGGTCCCAGGTCGCGTTGTCGGGCGTCGCCGTGAGTTCACAGGACCGGGCCGCCTCCGCCCTGTCGTCCCTGGCCAGCCTGGGCTCGCTGCTCTGGTCGATCTTGCTCCTCGGGTTCGTGGCGGCGAACGCCCTGAACCGCGGCCTCCACGACAGGGTCTCCGGTTCGATCGTCCTGGGGAACCCGCCCCGCGACTGGCAGGACTACGAGCGGTGGGGCCGCATGGCGGTGCTGCCGAGCTACGGTCAGGCGACCTCCGGCTACTCGTCCGCCACTTATCGGCGGCTCGAAGGCTACCCGTCGACGGGCGGCCCGCTGGGGAGCGGGCAGCCGGGCGGGCCCGACTCGGGGCCGGCCCAGCCACCACCGACGCAGCCGAGCTCCACGGCCTACGGCAACTGGCCGCCGATTCCACCCAAAGCGGGACCAACCGCGTGATCTATCCCATTGAACCCCGCGGTCAAGCGGCGATTCAGCTGCCGCCGGGACTTCGGCTGGCCGGCATGCGTGTCCGCATTGGCGCGTGGCTCGTCGACAGCCTGATTCTCGGCCTCTTCCACGCTGGGTTCTGGATCGTGGCCCTCCTGGTCGGCGCGGTCGGAATCGATCCGGAAGCTCAGCGCCAGATGGAGGCGTCGCCGCTCACGCTGCCGGATGTGGCGCCGTATCGGGCCAACCTGAATCTCCTGGCGGCGATGATGGCCGTCTTTGTCGTCCTGAACGTCGCCTACGCGACCATCTTCTGGGTAAGGTTCAGGGGCATGCCGGGCCAGAAGCTGCTCTCGCTCCAGGTCCGCTCCGCCGGGACGGGCATGAGCCTGAGTTTCGGACGGGCGCTGATTCGGGCCGTCGTCGCCGTCGGCATCCCGATGGGCTCGGTCGCCGGTCTGATCTTCGCCATCTTGGCGCTCGAGACGTCCGTTCCATGGCAGGCCGTGCTCGATCCCCAGCCGGGCGGACCGGGCGAGGTGTGGTTGTCGACCTATGCCCTGCCGGTCGATTTGGCCATCCTGGGCGCGTTTGCCTGGCCTGTGATCCTCCTGATCTCGACTGTGGCCAGTCCCCTGCACCAGGGCATTCACGATCGGCTGGCAGATTCGCTCGTCGTCGGCAAGGTGGCACCAAGCCAGTCGTTCTACGGCTACTACGCCGGATATGGCGCTGCCTACGGTCCGCCCGACTCGTTGCCGCCCGGTTCCCTGCCGCCGGGAGTGGTCCCTCCCGGAGCAATCCCGCCGGGCCTGGCGGCCCCCGGGAGCGCGCTGGGCGGGGTCGAAGGGCCCGCTGGAGACGCTTCGGCCGAGGCGCCGTCGCCGTCCGCCGAGGGACAGGACCGCCTACCCGACGCCGGCTGGACAAACCCCTACGGGCTGCCGCCCGGGCAGGTGCCCGGCCCCGACAAGCGATCGCCCTGGCTGTCGCCCCTTGGCCAGAGCGGAACGCGGTCCGGACTTCACGTTGCGACGGTCAATCGACGCCTGGCCGCCTATGCGGTCGACTGCGTCCTGGTCTACATGGTCTATGTGCTGACCGCCGCGGCGGTGGTCGCGACTTTGCTGCCATCGACTACCACCACGCTCGACGAGCGGACCTTCATTCTGCTGGGCCTGGTCGGTGGGCTCGAGCAGATGGCCTACTTCGCCGTCGGCTGGCGCCTCCGACAAGGGACCATCGGCCAGCGTCTCTTTCGCCTCACCGTGACCGACGTAACGACCGGAAAGGCCCTGGGATGGATGGACGTGATCGTCAGATGGGCGGTCCTGCAGGGGCCGTTCGCCCTGGTCACGATCGTTCCGGAGGGCGCGCGCGATCTCGTGATCCTGGTCGCCGGGGGCTGGATCCTGTACCTTTTCTACACGACGATAGTCGACCCGGACCAGCGGGGACTGCACGACCGGTTCCTGAACAGCAAGGTCTCACAGGACGTCTGACGGCCGGCGGCGTCTCAGCGACCGGCGGCGTCCAGGTTCAACTCAACTTCGCTGAAGGCCTCGAGTAGAAACGGCGACGGCGAGGCGGGGTCGTACACGAGCGTGAGCGACCGGCGGGCCCGCGTCCACGCGACGTAGGCCAACCTGCGTTCCTCCTCCAGGGCGCGCGCAGGTTCGGGTGCGTCGCGCAGGGACCGGGCCGACGGAAACCGCCCCGCATCCAGGCCGACGACGGCGACGTGGTCGAATTCAAGGCCCTTGGTCGAATGCGCGGTCGCGAGTGTCAGCGGGGCGTCGTCGCGGCGCAACTCGACGACCCGGGCGCGGTGCCGTTTCACCGCGACGGCAAGCTCCGACAGCGTCCGGTACGGCGCCGCCCACCCGACCACAGCAGACAGCAGCTCGGTCGTCTCGATGGGAAGCGGTTCATCCGTGTCCCGGGCGTCAGTATCCGTCGCCGAGCCGCCCACACCGCCCGCGTCGGCCCGAGGCTGGGGCAGGGGAGCGGGCGGGGTCTGGGCCAGCCCCTCCAGGCCGTTGCGGGCCACCTCGACGAGCCGTGGAAGAGGGGCGTCGTCGGCGGTGGAGACGGCGGCAGCCGCCTCGAGGATCGCGTCGACGCGACAGTCTTCCGACAGGAACCTGAGCCGCGGGGCCCTGAACGGCAGACCCATCTCCACGGCCGTTGCCGCCGCCGGCAACAGTTCAGAGTTGGTCCTGGCGAGGATCGCGCGGCTCCCGCCGTCATCCGGCCAGCTTTCGAAGACGTGGCGCATCCGAACCGTCTCGTCCGTGCCGTCCGGCGCCAGGATCAGCCGTCCCTGCGCCGACGGGCAGGCCTGGATCGTCTTGACGAAGCGCTCTTCGTTATGGGCCACCAGGCGGACGGCTCGCTCGACCACCGGCCTGGGGCAGCGGTAGTTGACCGTCAGGTCGATCCGGGTCAGTCCGGGCAGGGAATCCGCCATGCCCAAAACGCGACGCACGTCGGCCAGCCGCCAGCCGTATATCGTCTGATCGTCATCGCCGACAAGAAAGATGCGGTTCTCCGGCGCTGCCAGGAGCAGCGCGAGTCGAAGCTGCGACCGGTCGACGTCCTGCGTCTCGTCTACGAGCAGATCCGCGCATCTCGCGCGCCAGCGTCGGAGCAGCAACGGCCGAGCTTCCAGAAGTCGCAGCGCTCGAGCGACGAGATCGTCGAAGTCGAGCCCGCCGGTCTGGGCGATGGCGGATTCGTAGCCGAGGAATGCTCGGGCGATCGGACCCGGTTCCGGATCGTCGCCGATCTGCGCCGCCGTGACCCCGATATCGAGCTTGAGCCGGCTGAAGGCGTCGTCGAGCCGCCTGATCGCTCCCCGGTCTATGTCGGGCCACATGTCGCGCAGAACCGACTCGCGGTCCAGCAGCGGTTCAACCCGCTCGCCGCCGTCGGCCAGGATCTCGCGGCCGAGGGCGTGGAACGTCTTGACGCGAACGCTTCCGGCGGCGAGTCCCAGCGGCTCCAGCGCGGCGTCCACTCGCGAGGCCATCTCGTCCGCGGCACGCTTGTTGAACGTGACGGCCGTGATCCGCTGGGGATCGGCGCCCGTGGCCACGAGCCAGGCGATCCTGGCGACCAGAGTCGTGGTCTTGCCACTCCCCGCGGGCGCCACGCACAGCACCGGCCCGGGTGGCGCGGTTGCGGCAGCCCGCTGGTCCGGCGCGAGGCGGTCGAGACGTTCGGTGACGGAAGAAGGGAGCATGCGCGCAGGATGGCAGGGCTGGATGAACCCGGGCTTATCTCTCCTCCGCGCGCCGCCCCGAATGACGAACGGTCATGACTCGACGGCAGTGTGTCGGCACACTCAAGCAATGACCTCCCAAGCGAGCCGACCGGAGGGCTCCGGCCACCGTCGCCAAGCGATGAGGATCGAGAAATGAACACAGCTTCGACAGAACACACCACCGGCGTATGGATTTCGGCCTCGTTCGGCACCGTCCTCCGGTGGGGCCCTGATGGGCTCGTCAGTCGTGAGGAGATCGACTCCCTGGTCCCGGGCCGCCACCGCTCGACGGGGCGCCCGCCGACAGCAGACCACCCGGCAGGCGAAGGACATCGCGACGAGCACATGCGGGTCTTCTTCGATCGGGTCGCGTCCGCCGTGCCCGCGCAAGACGACGTTCTGCTGATAGGCGACGGAGAGGTCGTCGAGCACTTCGCCGACCAGGTCCGGACTCGCGACCAGGAGCGTGGCTGCACGAGGCGCGTCGGGCTCGAGAAGAGCGGGCCGATGACAGAACGCCAGTTGCTGGCCCGTATTCGCGAGTTTGCGGGCACGCCGGCGCCGCGCACTCTGCCGCGCTGAAGTCGGTGTCCCCGACTGAGGACGAACACGAGCAGCTCAAACCGCAGGACGGATCGTCAACGATCCGAAGAACGAGAGGTTCCAGTCGCTGTTGCGTGAGGCGGCCAAGAAGCGAGAGGGGCGGCAACAGATCCATTCGCTCGAAGACCGGGCGGCGGCCGAATGTCCGCGAATGCCGCGACAGTGAGGGCCGGTCGCCGAAGTCGCAGACCGCCAGGTGGGCTCGGTGTATCTATGCCCAGCGATAGCGCGCACTCTGATCCCGGCAGGGTAAGGGGGACGACGGCGGTCGGCTGAGGCGGCATAGAGTGCTATCGAGGGCCGGTGGGCGACCGCGACGACTTCCTGGCGGCGGCGGTCTCGGAGCCTTGCCGGCGTGGCAATTCACACACCAGCCGGACTCGAGCCGAGGACATGAAGTGCGCGTCTGCAATTCGAAGGCGATCGCGTCGCTGGCCACGGTGGTTCTGGTTCTCGCGGCCTGCGGCGGGGGCGGCAGCGGACAACCGACTACCTCCGGTGCCGCCGGAGCTGGCTCCACTCCGTCGATACCCGCTCCGTCGGCGGCCGCTTCGCAGCCGACTGGTGCCGACGGCTCCTCGACCGAGGCGGCTTCTTCGCCGCTGGCCGTCGGCGGCTCCCATGTCTGCGTCCTGCCCGGAGATGGCACCGTGCTCTGCTGGGGCGACAACACCTTCGGCCAGCTAGGTGACGGTCAGGTGACCGATCCCAATGCCCCCGCCGGCGACGTCCTGGCCCTGCAGCGAGTCCTTGCCGAGGGCGGCAGCGCCGGCCCCGGCAGCTGCACAGATCTGGCCGACGACGGGTCGGTGGTCGAGTGTCAGGCCGGGCCCCCTTTGACCGGCGTGGTGAGCATCGCCGCCGGATACAGCCATACGTGCGCCCTGCGGATCGACGGTACCGTTCGCTGTTGGGGTTCCAACGTCGCCATCGACGGCGGGACGTTCAGCCCCTCGGCCAGCGGCGGTGAGCTCGGCAATGGCACTACAGCCGCGAGCGCGGTCCCGGTCACCGTCATCGCCGGGCCGGGCCAAACCGCTCCGTTGACCGGCGTCCGGGCCCTGAGTGCCGCCACCGGCTATACCTGCGCCCTGATGACCGACAGCAGCGCCAGGTGCTGGGGCAATGCCCCGCAGGCGGTCGGCGACGCCCCGATCGCCGTCATGGCCGATGCTGGCCATCCCCTGACTGGAATCCTGAGCATCAGTGCCGGCGACCGCCACGCCTGCGCCCTGGTGACGGGTGGCTCGGTAGTGTGCTGGGGAAGGAACATCGAAGACTCACTCGGTGACGGCGGCAGCGAGGTCGACAGTGCCTTCCCGGTGGCCGTGCTCGGCGCCGGAGGGTCGGCTGCCAGGCTGAGCGGGGCGACTGCCCTGAGCCTTGGTCATAACATCGCCATCGGCCAGAACGCAATCGCGTACGGCCACGCCTGTGTCATCGATGCGGCTTCCCTGCCCGGCAGCGTGCACTGTTGGGGAGTCAACGACAACAGCGAATTGGGGAACGGCACCTCCGGCGGTTGGCTGGTCGACTCTGCCGCTGGTTCGAGCGATCCACTCAGCGGGGCGATGGATCTGGCCGCCGGCAACCTTTTCACCTGTGCCCTCATCAACGACGGCAGCGTTCACTGCTGGGGCGCCAACTACGGTGGGCCGTTGGAGGGAGTCGGTGCTCCGGTGATAGCCGTGCCGGCGTCTCAGAAGGCGGTGGCCATCGCAGCCGGCGGCAGTTTCTGCGCCGTTCTGGCAGATCGAAGTCTGTGGTGCCTGGATTTCGATGGCAATACCGGCATGGTCCCCGTGCCCGGGCTCGTGATCGAGGCCGCCGCCCCATAGCGTTCGAACGTATAGTCGCCGCATGTCCGGCCCGTCGATGGGCGCCCGGGGGGCGTTCCATAGTTTCGTTCGCTTCGCGACCGCCTCGCCGCGGCCGCCGCGCGTGGCCGCCGCCGCGCTCTCCGTGGTGCTCGTCGGCGTTGTGCTGTGGCAAGTCCCGCAGGCGCTACGGGGCTCCGAGCCGTCTTTTGCCGACACGATCTCTTCGCCCTTGATCGGTGCCGGCACCGCCTCGCCGGATCAGACCGCACCCGCGGCAACGCCGACACTGGTCGCCGAAACCGCTCCGCCTTCGTCCACGCCCGTTCCCACGGCCGGGCCCACCCCCACGAACCCACCCACGATTCCTGAGGCCGGCGCTTCGTGGCGGCCGGACGCCGTGCTCATGCAGGCCAAGAACGAGGGCCGCGTGGCGCTCGACTCGGCCGGCCGGGCCGCCATTCTCGAGTCGGCTCCGACGCCCGCCTATCCGGTGGCGGCGGCGCTGGACACGCACTGGAGCGGCCTGATCCAGGAGCCGCCCCGGACCGGGACCGACGACAAGGGCGTCGCTTACACCGACTACAACTACGCCCTCTTCTGCGGCGCCGGTGCGGCGGCCGTGACCCTGTATTACTGGCCGGCTACACGACCCGCCGTCACCACCAGAGCGGGCTACTTCGCCGAACCCGTCAATCTCGGGACGAACCGCTATGCCAGGACTTACTGGAAGGCGCAGGACTCCGGGGGGTACGGCCGCGGCATGATCATGCACCTGGCGGTGAGCCAGTGGCCGGTTCCGGACCGCAACCAGTCCTGGTGGCCCAGGCCGGGGCTGATGAACTGGGACGCTCACCCGCCGAGCACGTATGTCCAGAACCTGGTGGACGGCATCAACTGGGAGGCTTCGGGCCAGACCCGGCTGAACTTCTTCTACGTGATCGCGCCGGCCTCGCGGCTTACGGCAGCGGCCCTGCACGACCACGTACGCGCCGACATCACGTTGGGCGTGCCGGTGGTCATCGCCGCCCGTACGTCGGACGGCAAGTACTCACTGCCGTTCTGGCGGGTCAAGTCGGCGAAGTCCGCGGTCAATCACTTCGTGACCGTCGTCGGCTACGACGACAAGGCTGGCACGTACACGGTCATGGACACGTGCGGGACGACATGCAACGACCGCAACCTCCGAGCCGGCGCCAGGACCATGAGCCAGGCCGCCCTCTTCGCTCTCATTCAGGCCGAATCGGACGACGACGGCATCATCTGGTAGGTGGGCGGCGGCGCGATCGGCCGCTTCGGCCGGCCGGCCGCGCAAGTACCGGTCAGCCGCGCGAGTAGACCGCCGCCCGCGAGTTCGACCAGATCTGCCGATACCCCGCCGCCAGGACGAGCTTCGTGGCCTGGTCGACCTGGTCGGCCGACAGGCCATCCGGCTCGAGGACGACGTAGCCGTAGTCGCTCCCGAGCTCGCCGGGTAGCTGGGGGAAACCGAGTAAACGGCCGCCTTCGGTGTGGATGCTGAGCTCGGGCTGGAGTGAGATCGAGGTCTCCAGAGCGCCGGTGAAGACGCCGATCGGTGTGGACGCCCACTGCTGGAAGCTGGCGGCTATATGGAGCACCTTGGTCTGGGGGCCGAGTCGGCCGGCCAGTTCCTCCGAACGGATTTCGTCCACGACCTCCTGTCGCGGGGCGTCGATGATCAGTCGAGGATCGGGGTAACCGCCGGCCCAGTAGCCGCGCTCGGCCTCGCGCAGCGCCAAACCCAGCGACTCCGAGGCGCGGTGCTCGCCGATGCGGATGTCCGGCGTGAGAGGCAGCGTGATCGGGTAGACGGCGACGACGACGAAGGCTCCGACTGCGACCGGCCGAAGCAGCCCCAGCCGGCGTTCCCGATAGATGGCGGCAATGGCGCCGGCGCCGCCGATTGCGAGCATCACGGGTAGCCAGTACTCGACGGACTTGGGCACCTCGTAATGGACGGCCTGCTGAGTCAGGTTGGCGGAGCCGACGAAGCCAGTAGCCGCCCAGGCCGCCAGACCGGCGCCGACTCCGCAGGCCAGGAGAATCCAGCCCCGGCTGAATCGCAACGAGGCCAGCGCGGCCCCGACCAGGCTGAGCCAGACGAGATGCGGGAAATCGACCATCAGCTCGCCGGCCGGGTCGGACGGGTTGGCCGGATCGCCGGACGGGCCGATGATCTGGTGGGCGAGCGCAAGCAGGAACAAGACGGCGCCGCCGGCGAGAACCACGCGAGCCCAGTCGGCCGACCCGAGAAGAAGTACCTCGCGCTTCACGCGACCGAAGCGTTCTGCCATAGCCTCCACCGCGGCCGCGAGGGCAAACGTGGTCCCGAACCCGGCGAGGATGAAGGCCGCGCCGACCCAGGCCGGAGCGTCGATGGCGCCCATGGTCAGGACCTGCGGGATCGCCATGACCGCGCCTCCGCCGAGGGCCGGAACCAGCAGCCGCGCCAGGCGATCGGGGTAGAGGATCAGGGCCCCGGCGACCGCGGTCGCGGCGACCAGCCCGACGAGCGGATGCATGAGAAAGCCCGCCCCGAGGGCGGCCATGAGAGCCAGATCGGGCAGGCGCGAGTGGCGATCGCCGGTACCGATTCCGCCATCGGCTGCCGGCCGCCCGGCCTTCGCGGATCCGGCCCGCGCCCGGAGTTCAGTCGCGACCGTGCAAATTGCCCAGGCCGCCAGCGGGAAGACGACAACGGTGCCGCGGGCGTCCGGCAGGCGCATGAAGGTGAATGTCAGCGGGAACGTGAGCAGCACCCAGAAGCTGGAACTGCCCCCGAACAATGTCCCGGCGAGCCTGCGGGCGGCGATCGCGACCAGGGCCGTCAGCGGCAGCGCGAACGCGGCCTCGGCCAGGATGGCGTCCAGGTTCGTGATCGTGGTCAGCTGCCCCAGCGTGGCCACGTATCCGAGCATCAACCGCGAAGGCCCGTAGATCGGCGATGGGGCGGTGGCCAGGGTGCTGAAGCTGCCGAAGACGCGGATGTGCTCGACGGGGGCGACATGGTTCGGCAGCACGTCCATGAAGGGAACCGCCGGTGACGCGAGCTGCACGATGATCGGCCCCGCCCAGATGGCCAGGACCAGGACCCACCAGGCCGCGGGCCTCGATATTCGGAACCTGATCGGCGCGGCCATCAACGGCAGCCGCCGGCGCGTTGCCGCGTACACCGCTGCCACGATCAAATGCAGCCCCATCAGCTCGGGCCACCCGAAGAAACCGATGCCGCCGAGCACGAAGAGGGTGGCGGCATCGAGCACCACCGCGGCGGCGAATCCGGCCAGGACCAGGTCGGAGAGGCTGCCGAAGGCGGGCCTGCCGAGGAGTCGCAGCACCACGCCGCCCGCCAGTACGTTGGCCACTGTCGCGATGGTCATCAGGACGGCCGCAGGCCCGGTGACGGCCATCTGGGACAGTATGCCGGTCACTGCCCCGTCGTAGCTGAAGCCCCAGTCCGCGGACGATCGGACGACCTCGAGCCCGACCAGCAGAAGGCCGAATCCGCACGCGAGAACGACACTCATGGAGGCGGTGTCCGGGTTGCGCCCGACCAGCCCGCCGGCGAACCCGGACGGCCGGACCCGGCGAGGAGGTTTGGAGTCGGTCCTGGCGGGTTGGGCGGCATCCGTCACGAGGGAGATGATCGCATAGGCGAACCCGGGCAGGAGAGGCCCGGCACGGCCGAACCGCCGGCCGCAATCGCCCCTTCGACTCGTAGATTCGCGGGTGACCCCTGAGGCGGACCAACCACCCGCCGGCCTAGGATGCGAGCATGACGAGCCTCACCCGGGACACGTGCCCCTCGTGCGGAGCGTGGCTCATCCTGGTGGAAGTCCTGTACGTGGCTCCGGCCTGGCGCCTCTATCCGGAAATAGGCAGCCGGGTCGTCTACGAGTGCCCGAGTTGCGCCGGCGTATACGAGACCTGGGCCACCGAAGCGGACCCGCTCGAAGAGATCAGTCGATCCAGGCAAGCGCTGCGCAACAAGCTGGCCGCGCGTCGTACGCCGCGGACCTGAGGCCGCGGACGGAGCCACGAGGCCGCCGCCACGACGTTGGCTCTGACCTGCTCGCGCTTGCCCGCGCGGTCGCAGGCGGCCCGCCGTCCACCCGTCCGGGCGACTCGCTTCGACGTTGCGGGCTCCCGATCCGTAGAATGACCGCCAACCAGCCCGGTCCTCCGGGGATCGGCCGGCGGGTCGATCGAGCGAGCGAGAGAGGACGGCGGCGATGACGACGCAGACTGGACGAGCCGTAGCGGACGAGGTCGCTGGAGCCGGCCTCATCGAGGCGATGCTGGGGTTCACCTTCGACGACGTGCTCCTGGTCCCGCAGTACTCGGAGATCCTGCCGGGGGAGACCGACGTCCGCACCCGGTTCTCGCGGAACATCGGCCTCAACACACCGGTCGTCAGCGCGGCCATGGATACGGTCACCGAGGAGGGGATGGCCGTAGCCATTGCTCTCGAAGGCGGCGTCGGCGTCATCCACCGCAACCAGGCCCCCGAGCGCCAGGCCGCTCAGGTCGCGGCGGTCAAGGCCGCCGCCGTTCCCGACGACGCGACGCTGGCCAACGTGGATGCTCGGGGCCGGCTCCGGGCGGTTGCCGCCGTCGGCGTCGGGCCCGATTCGGTCATTCGGGCCGAGGCTCTCGTGAAGGCGGGCGTCGATGCCCTGGTCGTCGACACGGCCCACGGCCACACCCGCAACGTCATCGACGCAATCCGGCGATACCGCGGCAGCTACGGGACGGCCATCGACATCGTGGCCGGCAACGTAGCCACGGCCGAGGGCACGGCCGCGCTCATCGACGCCGGCGTGGACGGCGTGAAAGTGGGCATCGGGCCCGGGTCCATCTGCACCACTCGAATCGTGGCCGGCGTCGGCGTACCGCAGCTCACCGCGATCATGATGTGCGCGGCCGTAGCCCGAGACCACGACGTGCCGATAATCGGCGACGGTGGCATCCGCTACTCGGGTGACATCGTCAAGGCCCTGGCGGCGGGCGCGGACTCGGTCATGCTGGGTCGCCTCCTGGCCGTGGCCGAGGAGAGCCCGGGCGAGGCGGAACGCGTCGGCGGCCGGGTCGTCAAGGAATACCGTGGCATGGGCTCGCTCGGCGCCATGTCCGCCGGCAGCGACCGGTACCCGCAGATCGATCGCCATAAACTCGTTCCCGAGGGAGTCGAGGCCCGAATCTCGGTCGAAGGACCTCTCGCCGGCATCCTCTATCAGCTCATCGGCGGCACGCGCGCGGGCATGACCTACTGCGGCGCCGAATCGATCGCCGACCTGCGGCTCAAGGCCCGCTTCGTCCAGCTGACGCACTCAGGCCAGATCGAGAGCCACCCACACGACATCGAACTGGCCCGCTCGGCTCCGAACTACCGGTAGGCCCCCTCGGCCGCGGAGCCGCAGGACGCGCGAATGACAAGGCACTGGAGCACCTGCGCAGCCAGATTCTTCGACGGCGGGGAAGGGAAGCCGCGCCGAGGCGCCGCGGGGCGACGACGTCCGCCAAGTCGCCGGCCTTTGTGCCGGACGCACGATAGGGACTCGAAGGACGTCTTGCGCCGCCGACCGTGCGTGGGGTGAACACAACGGACCTCCGAGCCGGCTTGGACCAGTAGTGAGGTTGAGACCGTGGGCGGAGTGCAAGGTCACGACCGAGAGCCGGCCAGCGGGTCAAAGGCATGCATAGCCTGCACGGTTATGACGCAGGTGAGGGCCGCCGCATGTTCCTGCGTCCGATACGTGCAACTGGCGCAAACCGGCCGGCCGGCCGGCGTCCCGCGTCGGAGCCCAGGCGTCAGCCCGCGATGGGCTCCACGTCGTGGTCGGCGAAGGTGCTTCGCCACATCCCCGATGCCACGATGAACGGCTGCATCAGCGCCCTCTCGGCCTGGACCGTGTGCATCAGGTCGTGAGCGGCCCACTCGTTGAGCATGTCCCGCATGGTCACCAGGCCGAGCTCGGAATGGCGGGCGGTGCGGTCCAGGTCCGACTCGGTGATCGTCGCCAGCCGGGCGAGGCTGCGGGCTCTCACATCGGCCAGCTTATCGGCGAGTGCCGAGGGAGACGCGCCCGGCTCCGGCCGAAAACCCTCCGCGTCCGGGTCGAAGTTGTCGAAGTCGCGGCCCGCCAGGAACGCCTCGACACGGACCGAGAACGCGCCGATCTCGGTATCCAGGATGTGCTGGAGGCACTCCAGCGCCGACCATTCGCCCGTCGCGGGTTGACGCGCCAGTAGGCCCGGCTCCACGGAGGCCGTCAGCAGCCGCCAGCGTTCCGGCGTGGTCGCCAGAATCTCCTTCACTCGCCCGATGGTCTCGTCCATTCCGCGCACCTCCATTTCGGATGGTAACGGAATCCGACCACGCCTCCGCCGGGCGTTCGGGCGCGGCGACATAGAATCGCCCGGTGACACCAGAACTCGAGGCGACTCTCAAGCGTTTGCCCGACCGGCCCGGCGTGTACCTCATGAAGGACGCCCGTGGGACCGTCATCTACGTGGGCAAGGCCCAGAGCCTGCGCAACCGCGTCCGGAGCTACTGGCAGAAGCAGTCGATCGGGCCGGAAGGCCAGCTGGTCCGCAGCGTCATCGACAAGATCGCCGATCTCGAATACACGATGACCGACTCGGTCAGCGAGGCGCTGCTGCTCGAGATCAACCTCGTCAAGCGCTACCGGCCGCGCTACAACGTCCGGCTCAAGGACGACAAGAGCTACCCGTTCATCAAGATCACGGCCGAGGATTTCCCGCGAGTGGAGCGGACGCGCAAGCTGCCGGCCGACGGGAGCCGCTATTTCGGGCCGTACGCGTCGGCCAGCAGCGTCGACGACGCCATGAACCTGATCCGCCGGCTCTTCCCGTTCCGGACGTGCACGCTGGACATCCACGAGGGCCGCAAGGCCATCGAGCGGCCCTGCCTCCTGTACCACATCAAGCGCTGCCAGGCGCCCTGCGTCGGCTATATCAGCAAGTCGGACTACCGGGCCGACATCACTCAGATCGAGCGCTTCCTCGAAGGCCGGCAGGAGATCGTCGCCCGAGAGTTGACGCGCCAGATGCAGGCCGCGTCGGAAGCGACCGAATACGAGCGGGCTGCGGCCCTGCGCGACAAGGTCAAGGCCATCGAGCGGACGATGGAGTCCCAGAAGATGGCCGCCCACAAGACCACCGAAGAGGACGTACTGGGCCTGGCCCGCCAGGACACCCAGGCCGCCGTCCAGCTGTTCGCGGTGCGCGGCGGCAAGATGGTCGGACGGGACGTCTTCCTGCTCGACGCGCCGCGGGAGTTCGATGACCCGACCGTGCTGAGTGGCTTCGTTCAGCAGTACTACGAGCGGGCCACGTCCGTGCCGCGGGACGTGCTCCTGCCCGCGCTTCCGGACGACGCCTCGGAGCTGGAGGCTTTCCTGGCTGTGCGCCGCGGAGGGCCCGTCGGCCTGCACGTTCCCCAGCGGGGCGAGAAGAAGGAGCTGCTGGCGCTGGCGGCGCGCAACGCCACGGAGACCCTGCAGCGCGAACACGCCCGCTGGCTGGCCGACCAGGGCAAGACCCTCGCGGCGCTGGAAGAGCTCTCCGACGCGCTCGCCCTGCCGGTCGTCCCGATGCGCATCGAGTGTTACGACATCAGCAACTTCCAGGGCGCGCAGTCGGTCGGGAGCATGGTCGTATTCGAGGAAGGCCGGCCGCGGACGGGCGAGTACCGTCGTTTCCGGATCAAGGAAGTCGAGGGGGCCAACGACTACGCCAGCCACCAGGAGGTCCTGCGCCGCCGCTTCAAGCGCGCCCGTAGCGGCGAGGAGGGGAGCGAAGAGGAGTTGCGCTGGCAG
Organism: uncultured Chloroflexia bacterium; assembly: GCA_963789725.1. Lineage (GTDB taxonomy): Bacteria > Chloroflexota > Limnocylindria > Limnocylindrales > CSP1-4 > Fen-1039. The sequence goes on along the minus strand of CAWBLU010000003.1, from coordinate 842,994 downwards.
CTCCCCGACCTGGTCGTGATCGACGGCGGCAAGGGCCAGCTATCCGCGGCGAAGGAAGTCCTCGACGAGCTCGGCTACCACGATCTGGCGGTGGTCGGGCTGGCCAAGGAGCGCGAGGAGATCTTCGCGCCGGGGCGCGAAGAGCCGGTTCTTCTTCCCGTTACGTCGCCGGCGCTCTACCTGATGCAGCGGCTGAGGGATGAGGCCCATCGCTTCGCCATCACATACCACCGCTCCTTGCGCGCGAAGGCGGCGACTCGGTCCGCGTTCGACGACCTGCCAGGGGTCGGGCCGAAGCGGCGGGCGGCGCTGCTGCGCGTGTTCGGCTCGGCCAAGCGCGTGCGCGAGGCTCCCGTGGAACAGGTCGCGGCGGTGCCGGGCATCGGGGCCGCCCTGGCCGCGAAGATCAAATCCGGCCTGGAAGGGTAGCCGCCGCACTCCCGCATCCACGTGCCGTATGAGGGCGGCCCACGAGGGTCGTGGCCGGGTCGCGCGCCGTCGGGCTCAACCCTGCTATCATCCCGCCTCGTGCGAAGAATGCTGCCTCTCCTGATTATTGCCATCGGCATCCTGGCTCTCTACATAGATATGCCCGGATCCCGGTTCGTCGTCCTGAGTACTGTAGACGGCGGGCTAAACCAGAAGCTCGAGACCAAGTTGGGGCTGGATCTCCAGGGCGGATTCGAGATCAAGTACGGTGCGGTGACGCCCGCGGGGGCGAACGACCCGTCCTCGGCCCAGATGGAGACCATTCGGTCCATCATCGAGAACCGGGTCAACACCCTGGGCGTTTCCGAGCCCATCGTCGAGACCGTCGGTTCGAATGAGATCCTCGTCCAGGTCCCGGGCGCCACGGACCCCAAGGCGGTCCAGGATCTGGTCGGCCAGACCGGCCAGCTGGACTTCGTCTTGCTGCCGCCGGAGAAGTACGGCGATGTCACCGGGACGCTCACCTGCCCGACGCTGACGACCGGCTGCCTCCCGCTGCCCGCCGAGCTGACCCCGATCGATCCGTCGCTGCCGGCGCAGTTCACAGGCAAGCAACTCGATCCGGGCGGGATCAGCGCCGCGGCCGACCCGGCCAAACCCGGGAACTGGCTGGTGAACTTCGCTTTCGCGGGCAGTGCGGCGAACGACTTCTCCACCTGGACCGGCTCCCACGTGAACGATTACTTCGCGATCGTCCTCGACGGCGTCGTGCAGTCGTCGCCTTACATCAAGGGTCAGATCACCGGCGGCTCAGGCCAGATAACCGGCACCTTCACTCCCTCACAGGCCAAGAACCTGGCCACGATCCTCTCCTACGGCGCCCTGCCGTACCCGGTCGCTGAAGAGTCCAGCCAGGAGATCCCGGCCACGCTGGGCCAGGCGTTCCTGAACCAGACGCTGTTCGCCGGCGCGATCGGCATCGGCCTGGTGCTGATCTTCATGCTCGTCTACTACCGGCTGCCCGGCCTGATCGCCAGCCTCGCCCTCGTCTATTACGGCATCGCGGTCTATGCCATCTTCCGGATAGTCCCGGTGACATTGACGCTGGCCGGAATCGCGGGCTTCGTGCTCTCGGTAGGTATGGCGGTCGACGCCAACATCCTGATATTCGAGCGGACCAAGGAAGAGTTACGCGCCGGCAAGACGCTGGCGACGGCTGTCGAGGCGGGCTTCAACCGAGCCTGGAACTCGATCTTCGACTCCAACGTGTCTTCACTCATCACCGCGTTCATCCTCTACTTCTTCGGTTCGTCGACGATCAAGGGCTTCGCCCTCGTCCTGATCGTCGGTGTCGCCACCTCGATGTTCACGGCCGTGACCGTCTCGCGGACGCTGCTGCGCTTCGTGGTTCGCCAGCAGACAGCCCAGAAGGCCTGGCTCTTCGGCGTAAGCGACGAAGAGTTCCAGGCGAGGGCCATGGGCGGCCGACTCGCCCGACGGGAGGCCCGCGGACGTGTTTGACGTCATTGGCAAGAGAAACTGGTTCTTCCTGTTCTCGGGTCTGGTTCTCGTCCCGGGGCTGATCTTCATCCTGCTCACGCCCCTGACCGACGGCAAGGTCGGCCTCCAGTTCTCCGTCGACTACACCGGCGGCACGGTCTGGCAGATCCAGTTCAAGAACCCCAACGTCTCGCTGGATGAAGTCAAGGCCGTCCTAGACCAGCAGGGTGTAACCGACGCCGAGGTTTCAAAGGACACCGCCAACAACATCACTATTCGGACGAAGCGGGCGGACCTCCTGCCTCCGCCGACGCCGAAGCCGACCGTCGATCCGAGCGCTCTCGCGTCCGCCGCCGCCAGTGCCAGCGCCAGCGCCGCGGCGTCCGCACAGGCCAGCGCCAGCGCGGCGATCACGCCCAATCCGAGCGAGAGCGCCAACCCGACCCCATCGCCGAGCCCGACCCCCGTGGCCAGCCCCACGGCGGCTCCCACGGCCACGCCGAACAGCGTCGACCAGGCCGGTCGCCAGTGCCAGCTGCACCTCCCCCAGGCGGGAGTCCTCGCCAAGGTGGCGGTCGCCTTCCAGGCCGATCCCAACCTGGGTCCGATCGCCTGCACCGGCCTCCAGTCCACCGTCGGCCCGATCGTCAGCTCCCAGCTGATCCAGCAGGCCATCCTGCTGATCCTGTTCGGCTCGATCGGGATCCTGATCTGGATCGGCATCCGGTTCGGCAGCGTGAAGTTCGGGGCGACCGCATTGGCGGCACTGCTGCATGACGTAATCGTCGTCGTCGGGATCTTCGCGATCCTCGGCACGCTGTTCGGGGTCCAGATTGACTCGTTATTCGTGACTGCGATGCTGACCGTCATCGGCTTCAGCGTCCACGACACGATCGTCGTCTACGACCGGATTCGCGAGAACAAGACGCGCCATGCGGGCGAGCCGTTCGACAGGATCGTCAATCACTCGATCCTGCAGACGTTCGGCCGGTCGATCAACACCAGCCTCACGGTCGTCGTTACGCTTACCGCGTTGCTTCTTTTCGCGGGCGCGTCGATCCACTACTTCGTGCTGGCTTTGCTGATCGGCATCATCTCCGGGACCTACTCGTCGATCTTCAACGCCAGCCCGCTCCTCGTGGTCTGGCAGCTCTGGGAAGACCGGCGACGGGCCGAGCGGGTGGCGGCACTGCGAGGCGGCAGGCGGCCATAGCCCGTGTGGGCGCCCAAAGCCGATAGTGGAACTCGCCGCGGCTCTCGATCTGAGCGCGAGGCTAGTGCCGGCGGCCCGGGTAAGTCCTAGATACGTCATCGTTGAGAGCCTGGTGTCATCCTGGGCGCCATGATCGTTTCGAGTTACCAATGGCGCGTCGCGGAGACGCCTCAGGTCGACGCCGAGTGTCTGGCCCTCGCGACCGAGCGCGGCATCTCGGCGCGGCTTCTGGCTCTCCTGGCGATTCGCGGCATCGCGACGGCCGGGGATCTGGCCGCCTTCCTGGCCCCGGCCGAGGATGGGCTGCATGATCCGAGGCTGCTGCCGGATGCAGGGCCGGCTCTCCAGCGTGTCGCGGAGGCGCGGGCACGGGGCGAGCGCGTTCTCGTGTACGGCGATTTCGATGCCGACGGTCTGACCGGACTGTCGATCCTGGTCCTGGCCCTGAGGTTTCTCGGGCTGGACGCGGATCCGTACGTTCCGGAACGGCTCGGCGACGGCCACGGCCTCTCTCTTCGAGCGATAGAACGAGCCGTCACCGAGGGGCGAACCCTCATCGTGACCGCGGACTGCGGCACGAGCAGCGCCGCCGAGATCGATGTCGCCCGCGGTCGCGGCATAGACGTCATCGTGACGGACCACCACCACGCGGCTTCGTGGCCGGAGACGGCAGTGGCCGTTGTGAATCCAGTCCGCGAAGACAGCGCATATCCGGAGCGGCGGCTGACCGGATCGGGTGTCGCCTGGAAGGTCGCGCATCTGCTGATAGCCGAGCTGGCAGGCGCTGAAGCCGGGGGCGTCGGCTCGGATGCGTCCGGCTCCTCTCCCGCTCTGCCCGACGTGGTGCGAGCTCTGGCGGACCTTGCCCTCGTCGGCACCGTGGCCGACGTTGCGCCTATCCTCGGCGAGAACCGCTCGATCGCGCGGCTTGGGCTCGAGCAACTGCGAAGTGGTGGTCGCGCAGGGATCACTGCCCTTCTGGATCGAGCAGACGTCGCGCGCGACCGCCTGGACCTGGACGACATCGGCTACGCCATCGCGCCCCGGCTCAACGCTGCCGGCAGGGTGGGGGAGGCGGCCCGCGCGGCCCGGTTGCTGCTGGCAACCGATGCCGCCGAAGCGGAGGCGCTGGCGGCCGAGATCGAATCGGCCAATCTCGATCGGCGGGAGATCACGCGAAAGGCACTGGCCGAAGCCCGTCTGGAGCTGGGGCTCCCACCCGACACGCGGGCGCAGGCGTCGACAGTCGCCGGCCCGGTCGCTGCCGCCAGACCCGAGCCGCCTGCCGGTGCGGTGCCGCCTACCGGTGCGGTGCCGCCTGCCGGCGCGGAGCACATCGCCGTGCCGGAGCTGCCGGCCGCGCTGCTGGTCCGCGGGGAGTGGCCGGTCGGCATCATCGGGCTGATCGCGGGCCGCCTTGCGGAGGACTTCGATCGCCCCGCGGTGGTGGCGACGCCGCTGGACTCGGAGGCCGGCACCCTTCGTGCTTCGTGCCGGAGCGGCGGTGGAGTCAACCTCGCGGAGGCTCTCATTGCCTGCGACGACCTGTTGATCCGCCACGGTGGTCATCGGGCCGCGGCCGGATTTGACATCGCCGCGGATCGCTGGGCCGACTTCGCGGCGCGGTTCCTCGGCATCGTCGCGGCCGAAGCGCAGCCGGCCGGACCGTCCGAGCTGATTGTCGACCTCGTCCTCGCCGGCGATTCGGTCGACTTCACTCTCGTCCGCGAGATCGCCATGCTCGCCCCGACGGGCGCCGGCAACCCTGCCCCGATGCTGGCGGTCACCGGCCTGACCGTCGGCCGCGTTCGGGCGGCCAACGGCGGCCATACGCAGCTGGTCCTGCGCCGGACCAGGGATGTGGTCGATGCCGTGGCGTTCCGGCGGCCCGATCTTGCGGCGATGCTCCACGAGGGCGACCGGATCGACGTGGTCGCGCGCGCGGCCAGCCGGCGGTTCGGGGGCTTCGAGTCGATGCAGCTCGAGATCGTCGACGTCGCGGCTGCGGGTGCCCAGGCCGCCATCACGGGGCGCTCGGTCGGGCAGCCTCCGAGCGCAGCTGCCGGTGCGGCCACCACCCCGTCTGCGCCGATCGCACCGGTACGCGGTCGCCCCGCGCCTTGATGGGGCCTTCGCCGGTCGGCTACCCTTCGAATCGATGAACAGCTACCTCGAGCGGCTGGCGATGCGGACCCGGCGGGTCGGTTCCGTCCTGTGCCTTGGCGTCGATCCGCAGCCGGAGTCCCTGCCCGAGGGCTTCCCGGCGACCATCAAGGGCATCGAGCGGTTCTGCGAGGTGCTGATCGACGCGGCCCTGCCATACGTCGTCGCCGTCAAGCCGAACCTGGCCTTCTTCGAGGCCTTCGGCTCGGGCGGGGTCGCGGCTCTCGAGCGTCTGCGTGGGCGCGTGCCGGCGGACGTCCTGTTCGTCGCCGACGCCAAGCGGGGCGATATCGGGTCCACCGCCGCCCGGCAGGCAGTTGCCCTCTTCGACATCCTCGGCGCGGATGCGGTCACGGTCAACCCATACCTGGGCTCCGAAGCGGTCGAGCCGCTCCTCTCCCGCGGTGATCGTTTCGCGTACCTGCTGTGCCGGACATCCAACCCCGGCGCAGGCGAGCTGCAGGGGCTTGAAGTCGCGGCCGACCCGAGCATGGAGGCTCCGGCCGAGCCGGTGTACGCGCGGGTCGCCCGCAGGGCGGCGACGTGGGGCCCGGGCGGGACGGTGGGGCTGGTGGTTGGCGCCACCGCGCCGCTGGAGTTGGAGCGGATTCGCGGCATCGCGCCGGGCCTGGCTCTTCTCGTCCCTGGCGTCGGGGCGCAGGGTGGGGAAGTGGATCCGGTCATGCAATTCGGTCCCGCGGTCGGACCGCCCGCCGGTGGGCGTCCCGGCGGCGGCCTGCTGGTCAACGTTTCGCGCGGCATCTCCGGCGCGGCCCGGGACGCGGTTGCCGCTGCCGCGGCGCCCGTCGCGGAGGCCTCGGCCGAGGGTGGGGTGGCCGTCGCGGAAGCCCAGCCGGGCCCGGTTGCGACTCGCGGAGCGGCGGCGACCACGGATCTGGCCGAGCGGCTGGCCGTGGCGGCGCAGGAATGGGCGGCTAGATTGCGCGTGGCCTCGTGACGGCCGCGGCCCGCACGCTTCGGACGGCGAAGCCGAGGATATGACGGCCGAGGCAGATTTCGATCGCACGCGCAGGTTCTCCGCGGGAGAGGTCAAGCGCCTTCTGGGGCTGACCGAGCCGACGGTCGACCGGCTCTTTGCGAACGCTCGCGCGGTACTCGGCCAGGAGCGGGCCGACCAGTGTCTCGAGCTCACCAGGCTCGCGCCGCTCACTCGTCGCTGGGTTCCAACCGCGGCGATCGCCGCGTTGATCGTCGGGACGACGGAGCTCGGCCAGGAGTGGTGGACGCGGCCCCACGAAGAGCTTGCCCCGAGTCTGTTGTGGGCCGTCAGGGGTGTCCCGGACAACGTCATCGCCGCCCTCAGCATCGACCCCGAGCTGGAGGACAGCGGATCGTGCCTGGCAGCCCTGGGCAGCTGGATCGCCGACGACGCGGCCGACAAGGAGTGGGGCCGGCCGGTCGATCGCATCGACATGAACGACCCGCGTGTGGATGGTCGCGTCGCGGTGCCAGCGGGCGCGAGCGCCGGCGATCGAATCACGGCCATCGCTTCGCCCGGCGGTCGGGTCTGGGTTGACGTCATCGATCGGAGCGCCGGAGAGGACGCCGGAGCACGGCAAGCCGCACCTGGCGGAGCGGGCCGGAGCCGCCTGGGCACGCGTCTGGCCGAGCGCACGTACAGCGAACCGGCTAAGGTGAGGTCGGCCTGGTCGATCGCCACGGCGACCGGCCCGATCAGGCTTCCCGGCGAGATCCCCGGCCGGGCCGGCGACCCGTTCTCGTCGCCAATCGACCACGACGCATCTCGGCGCCTGTACGACTGGGCCATCTCCCAGGGGCTGACCGCGAAGCAGCTCTCGGGGCCATGGCGCACCAAGGACGCTCTATGGACGGCCCGGCTCCGCGTCGGTCTGCCCCACAGCCGGCCCGGACCCTGGCTCGACTTCGACGACGCCGTGGCCGCCGCCGTCGACGGCGATCGCGGGGGCCTGCTGAAAGCGCTGGCGGCCCTGGACCGCTGAGGACGGGTGAAGACCGCCGGGGGGCGCCGTCGCCGGGCCGGGAACCTCGGGCCTTGACGCGGTCCCGTCGCGATACACTGGTCGCATGACCAGCCGAGCGGACACGTCAGCGGCCAGCGAAGCCGCCGGCGCTCCGCGCCACGCCACCACGCCGCCGCGCCGGGACGGGGCGACCGCCCGCCGGCCCGCGGCGGCATCCCGAAAGAACGGTGTCGCTCGACACGAAACCGAGCAGCGCGTCGTGATCCTGAGTGGTCTCTCAGGCGCCGGCAAGACTGCCGCGACAAAGTTGTTCGAAGACCTCGGCTATACGTGCATCGACAACCTGCCCGGCGAACTCCTGCCCGATCTGGCCGAACTGGTTTCGATCGACCGCCAGCGGTTCGAGAAAGTGGCCGTCGTGCTCGACGTCCGGGCCGGCAACGCGCCGCTTGCTCTTGCCGCCATGCGCGGAGCGCTCGAAGGTCGCGGCATCAAGCCGAGGGTCATCTTCCTGGAGGCTCGGGACGACGTCCTGATCAGGCGCTTCTCGGAAACCCGGCACCGCCATCCGCTGGCCGGCCGGCATGGCATCGCCGGTTCGATCGCCGAAGAGCGTCGCCTTCTGGACGCGGTCAGGGCCGATGCCGACGTGGTGCTGGATACTTCGGACCTGTCGCTGCGCCAGCTCAAGGAGCGCATTTTCGCCAATCTCGAAGATCCGCCCTCCGACGAGCAGCTCGTCTTCCAGCTCATCAGCTTCGGCTTCAAGTACGGGGTGCCGCTGGAGGCCGATCTGGTCTTCGACGTTCGCTTCATGGAGAATCCGTATTACGTCGACTCGCTGCGCCACCTCTCGGGCCTTACGCCGGCCGTGCGCGACTACGTCATGGGCCAGCCGATCGCCCAGCAGTTCTTCGACTTCCTGAGCAAGTTTCTCGAGCTCACCGTCCCCGGCTTCCGGAGCGAAGGCAAGACACGTCTGACCATCGCCATCGGCTGTACGGGCGGATACCACCGCTCGATCGTCGTGACCGAGGAGCTTCGCAAGTGGCTGGAGGAGCGCGGTTTCGGGACCGTGGCCGTCTTCCACCGGGAGCTCGAGCGAGCATGAACCGGCCGCGTTTCCGTGTGAGCGGATCGGTTCTGCGGCGCTGGCTGCAACCCGGGATCGGGCTGAAGCGGTGGCTGGTCGTCGTATTCGGCGGCGAGCTGTTGCTGGCCCTGGCCGGCGCTCTCCTCCTGCGCCAGGTCTACCGCGACTACACGTTCGGCCCCGGCTCGAGCCTCCTGTATGTCCTGACTCTGCAATTCCTGGCGTATTGGGTCCGTGGCCTGCTCGTAGGCTTGGTCGGAGTCGGGCTCTTCGTATACGGCTCGTGGCGGGCCATTCGCGTTCTGATGGGTCCGTTCCTGGCCGCGGAAAGCGACCAGCCGCTGGTCGAGGTCATCTACCAGAAGAGGTTCCTGTCACGCGGCCCGAAGATCGTCGTCATCGGTGGCGGAACCGGCCTCTCGACCCTTCTGCGCGGCATCAAGGAGCACACCAGCAACATAACCGCCGTGGTCACGGTCGCCGACGACGGCGGATCGTCGGGCCGCCTGCGCCAGGAATTGGGAATACCCGCGGTCGGCGACATTCGCAACTGCATCGCCGCCCTGGCCGACTCCGAGCCCCTGATGGCGGAGTTGCTCCAGTACCGGTTCCCGGGCGAGGCCGAGGCCAGCCTGGGCGGGCACACGGTCGGAAACCTCCTGCTCGCGGCTATGTCGTCCGTCCAGGGCGACGATTTCGAGGAAGGCGTCCGCCAGATGAACCGCGTGCTGGCCGTGCGCGGCCAGGTCGTGCCGTCGACCGGAACCGCCGTCACGCTCCACGCCAGACTCATCGACGGAGCCACGGTCAGCGGCCAGTCCGAGATCGCGAAAGCCTCAAAGATCGACCGTGTCTGGCTCGTGCCCGAGAACGTGGCCGCCAGTGCCGACGCCAGGCGCGCGATCCAGGAAGCCGACTTGATCGTCGTGGGGCCCGGCAGCCTGTACACGAGCATCATGCCGAGCCTGCTCCTGCCCGAGCTTCTGGCCGCCGTTCGGTCGTCGGCTGCGGTCAAGCTGTACATCTGCAACGTGGCCACGCAGCGGGGCGAGACGCAGGGCTACGACCTGGCGAATCACCTCGCCGCGCTGGAGGCCCATACGGGCGCGGGCTGGATCGACGTCGTCCTGGCCAACAACCGGTTCGACGCCAGGCGGCCCGGCGGGTACGGCACCGAGGTCGTCAGGCTTCGCTGGCCGCCCGCCACCATCCCGGCCCAGGCCACCCCGAGGCTCGTCCTGGAAGACGTGGTCGATCCGGACAATGCCCACCACCACGATCCGGCCCGCCTGGCCTCGGCCGTCATGCACGTCTACGAGCGGGAGTCCTACGGCAGGCGCCGCTCACGAGTTCCCCGGACGGCGTAATGGGCCCCGCCCGCGCCGCTGATCTGGGGCGCGGCGGCAAGTCGTTGCGCAGACGGGAGCCGGGGGCGTGACCACGGCCGAACGCACGCTGGTGGAGTCTCTTCGGGCCGAACTGGCGGCCATCGATCCTCACCGCAAGTGCTGCCGGGCGGCCGAACTTGCGGGCCTTGCCGGCGCGTTCGAGCCGCGACGGCGGACCGTCGCCAGGGTCGTGCTGCGTTTGGGCCGGGGCAGGGCGGGGGAGCCGCCGGTCCCGGCGCCCGCTTTGTCCGATGGTGGATCTCCCGTCGCCGCCTCGCCTGGCGTCGACGCATCCACGCCCTCGGGCGCAACCCGTGCCGCGTCGGCGGCCGTCTCGGTGGCCCCGTTCGAATGGGACCGGGCAGCCGAGCACTGCCGTATCGCCTATCTTCGGGGCCGGTTCCTCGCCCACGGGTCATTGAGTCTGGCCTCGGGCCGCACTCATCTCGAGTTCGTCCTGTCCGCCGATGAGGCCCGCAGGCTGTGTCAGCAGCTTGCCGGCTTCGAGATGCCGGCCAACTGGCGCCTCCGGCGCGGTCGCGGCGTCGTCACGTGGAAGAGCGTCGAGACCGTGGTCACGTTCCTCAAGGTCGTTGGCGGCGGGTCCTCGCTCCTGGAGTTGGAGGCGAGGCAGGTTTCGCGGTCCGTCCGAGGCGACCTGAACCGGGTGATCAACGCGGAGTCGGCCAATCTGCAGCGAGCCGTGGCGGCATCCGCGCGGCAGCTCGAAGCCATCGGCACCGTGGAAGGGGATGGTCGCCTGGCCGAGCAGCCCTACGTGGTCCGTCTGGTCGCCGACGCCCGTCGCGAGGAGCCTGAAGCAACGTTCACGGAACTGGCCGAGCGCCTCGGACTGCACCGGTCGGCCGTACAGCGTGCCCTCGAGCGGATAGAACGACTGGCCCTCCACCCGGACGAGGGTATCGGGAGGCGACGCCGCTCCCCTCGGGCTCGGCCGATCCGCTGAGGGGCAGGCACGCCGGCGGCCCGGCGCCACCGCATGCCCCGGCCGCGCGGTGCCGAGTGACTCCCAGCCATGGCCCGAGCGTCGCCGCGCTAACGGGCCGAACCTCCCTCCGGGCAGCGGGCGCGCTCTGTCATGATTAACGGCATGAGACCATTGATCATTGCCGCCAACTGGAAGATGAACACCACCCCCGCGGACGCTGGAGAGCTGGCCGCGACAATCGCCGCCCGGACCGAGGAACCGGGCGTAATCCGAGTCATCTGCCCGCCGTTCGTGTGCCTTGCTGCCGTCCGCGACGCGCTGGCCGGCAAGAACGTCGCCGTCGGGGCCCAGAACGTCCACCACGAGCTCGCGGGCGCCTATACCGGCGAGACTTCCGCCGCCTCCCTTGCCGGGCTGGCCACCTGGGTCATCCTCGGCCACTCGGAACGGCGTCGCGACGCTATGGAGACCGACGAGCTGATCGGCAAGAAGCTGGCTCGCGCGATTTCCTCCGGACTGAGGCCCATCCTGTGCGTCGGCGAACTGCTGGCCGAGCGTGAGGCCGGCCGGGCCGTCGAAGTCGTGGCCAATCAGCTTCGGGGCGCCCTCGGCGGGAAGGACGTCGACGCCCTCATCGCCGGCGGCTTCGTAATTGCCTACGAACCGGTCTGGGCCATCGGCACCGGCCGGACGGCTTCCAGCGCCGACGCCGCCGCAATGGCCGAGGCAATCCGCTCCACCCTGTCCGCGGATCTGGGCTGGGGCAAGAGCGCCGACCTGGTTCCCGTCCTGTACGGGGGAAGCGTGACCAGCGCCAACATCGGCGAATTCCTGGCCGAGCACTCCATCGACGGCGGTCTCGTGGGAGGCGCGTCGCTCAAGCCCGACGAAATGGCCGGCATGGTCGCCCGAGCCGCAATAACCGCAATGGCCCGCGCCGCGGCCGAGGGCAAGCCGGCATGACGGCCTCGGGCGGCGCTCGCCGGCCGCGCCCGATCGTCCTGGTCGTGCTCGACGGCTTCGGCATCGGACACAACCCGCCGGTAGACGCCATCGAGCAGGCGCGGATGCCCAACTGGCGGAAGTTCCTCGATCGCTGGCCCCACAGCGCGCTCGCGGCTTCCGAAGAGTCCGTAGGCCTTCCCGAGGGCCAGATGGGCAACTCGGAAGTCGGGCATCTCAACCTCGGCACCGGTCAGCCGGTGCTCCAGGATCTCCCGCGTATCGACAAGTCGATCACCACGGGCGGATTCTTCAGCCGCCCCGTTCTGCTCGCCCTGTGCGCGCGGGCGAAGGAAGACGACCACACCCTTCACCTCATCAGCCTGGTCGGCCCAGGCGGCGTCCACGCCAACGACCGCCACCTGGTGGCCGTGGCCGAGATGGCCGCCCGCGAGGGCGTGAAGCGCGTCCGCGTCCACGGCCTGCTCGACGGCCGCGACACCCCGCCGCGATCCGCCATCGAGTACGTGCCGGATCTGGAGAAGCGCCTCGCCGGCGTCCATCCGGACGCGAGAATTGCCACGATCGGCGGTCGCTACTACGCCATGGACCGCGACAAGCGCTGGGAGCGAACCGGCAAGGGCTTCGCCGCGATCGTCCACGGCGTCGCGGACTTCCACGCCCCGTCGGCGACGGCCGCCGTCGAGCAGGGCTATGCCCGCGGCGAGAACGACGAGTTCATCGTCCCCACCGTCATCGACGGCGTGGACCATGGCACCGTCGCCGACGCCGACGCCATCCTCCACTGCAACTTCCGCGCCGACCGCGCTCGGCAGTTGTCACACGCCCTGGCCGACGCCGAGTTCGCCGGCTTCGACCGCGCGTCTTCGGACCGCGCGTCCAGGCCCATGCCCAGGGGCATCCTGTACGCAACGATGACGTCCTACGAGGCCGACCTGCCGGTCCAGGTGGTCTTTGGCCCGGAAGTCGTTCCCTCGCTGGCCGGGGCTGCCAGCAAGGCGGGCTGGACGCAGTTCCACGTCGCCGAGACGGAGAAGTACGCCCACGTGACGTACTTCTTCAACGGCGGCCGCGAGGAGCCGTGGCCGGGCGAGGATCGGAAGCTCATTCCCAGCCTCAAGATCGCCACGTACGACCTCCAGCCGTCGATGGCCGCCGAGGGCGTCTGCGATGCCCTGGTCGAGGCGATCGGGAGCGGCAAATACGACCTGATCGTGGCCAACTTCGCCAATCCCGACATGGTCGGCCATACAGGCGTTTGGGACGCCACGATCAAGGCCTGCGAGACGGTCGACGTGGCCCTGGGTCGGGTCGCCGGCGCGATCCTGGCTGTGGATGCCGACGATCCGGCCGGCCCCGGCGCCGTCCTGCTCATCACCGCCGACCACGGCAACGCCGACGAGATGAAGGACGAGGCCGGCAAGCCCATCACCAAGCACTCGCTCAATCCCGTGCCGCTGCTGGGCATCGGGCGCTTCCTGGACGGGCGGCAGCTGGAGGACGGCCGCCTGGCCGACGTGACGCCGACCATCCTGGAGATCGGCGGCCTGGAGCCGTGGCCGGACGTGACCGGCCACTCGTTGCTGGCGAAGGGCTAGCTAGACCCGGACACACGCACTCGCCGTGGCCTTCCGGCTCGGATCAGCCGGAGGGTCCCGGCCTTGTGCTAACATGCGCCGGTCCGCTGTCGGGCGGACCCCTACGAGGTCACATCAAGCGTGAATCCCGCTCTCGCCATCGGCCAGGACATCATCGGCGTTTTTCTGATGGTCGCGATCCTCATGCAGGCCCGCGGCTCGGGCCTGTCCGCCACCTTCGGCGGCGACTCGTCCGTGTATCGCAGCCGTCGCGGGATCGAGCGTCGCCTGTGGCAGTTCACGATCCTTCTGGCGATCCTGTTCTGCTTCTTCTCCGAGGCGAGCTTCGTCATCCGTCCGGCTTGACGTTGGGGTCGGTCCGGCCGGAAGAACTCCCAGGGGTTGATCGGCTCGGAGTCGGGCTGCCCGCGGGCTTGGACCTGACACCGTGAACCGTCGCGACCGCCTTGCGGCCATCGGCCTCTTCCTCGCCCTGGCGTTGGTCGGCGCCGTCCTCGTGATCCCCGGGCCGTCCTCGGCGCCCAGCCAGTCGGCGAGGCCGAGCCCCGGCAGCCTGCTGTACCGAGAGGGTGTCCTGAGCCACCCGAGTTCGGTCAATCCCGTCACTCCGCGCTCGCAGGCGGACCAGGACCTGGTCGCGCTTCTTTTCCGCAGCCTGGTCAAGGCCGGCCCGAACGGCACCATCGTGTCGGATCTGGCGACTTGGACGAGTTCGGACGACGGACGCTCATACACCTTCACTCTTCGTGACGACGCGTACTGGGAGGACGGGCAGCCGGTCACGGCGGCGGACGTGGTCTTCACGGTCGGGCTCGTTCAAGACTCGAGCTATTCGGGACCGGTGGGGTCGTCCTGGCAGGGCGTCCATGCCACGGCCGAGGGCGCCTCGATCGTGCACTTCGACATGACGCTGCCGATCGCCGGGTTCCTGCGCCAGGCCGAACTGCCGATATTGCCCTCGCACCTGCTCAAGGACACGCCCGTGGCCAAGCTCGCCGACGCGGAGTACAGCCTCCGGCCGATCGGCGACGGACCGTTCCGGATCGTCGACCTGGACAACGCCCATGCGCTGCTGGAACGCGTGACCACGGTCGACATGACGCCCATCCAGACGGCGTCGCCCTCGGCCAGCGCCACCCCCAGTGCGAGCCAGAGCACCTTCGTCTTTGCGACGGCCACGCCCAAGATCATCAAAGTTACGCCGTCGCCGGAGCCGACGCCGACGCCCACGCCGACCCCCATCCCGACGGCCTCGGCCAGCCCGACGCCATCCGCGGTGGCCATTCCGAGCGGGCTCGCCCTCAGCCCGATCCATGACGTGGAGCTGGTCTTCTACAGTGACCCCGCAGCCGCCGCGGCCGACTTCAAGGCCGGCAAGCTCGACTCGGTCGGGGGTTTGACGCCCGAGCAGACCGACGCGGCCTTGGCGACCCCCGGCTCGCGTCAGATCGACTACCCGTGGGCCAGCCTGCTGAGCGTCGTCGTCAACGAGCGGCCCGATCATCTGGAACTCCGCGACGCCAATGCCCGGACGGGCTTGCTGGCCGCCATCGACCGCAACAGCATCGTGACGAACGTCCTGGGAGGCAGGGGTGCTCTGGCCGAGCTCCCGATACCGAGCTGGTCGCCTTACTACGACTGGACCGCCGTGACGCCGACGCCGTACCGGCCCCTGGACGCCCAGGGGTTCCTGGCCGTTGCGGGCTGGCGGCAGGGGACCGCGGGTTGGACGGCGCCCAACGGCACCGACCTGTACACCCTGACCCTGCTAACCCTCGACGAAGGTAGCAACGCGGCCGTCTATCGAACCGCCCTGAAAGTGGCCGCCGCCTGGCAATCGATCGGATTAGGCGTTCAGATCGATGCCGTCCCGACGACGACCTATCTGCAGCGCCTCGACAGCGGCGACTTCGGGGCTGCCATAGTGGACTTCGAAGTCGGGCTGGACGCCGACCTCGAGCCGATGCTGCTGTCCTCGCAGATCGGCGCCGGAGGCTCCAACGTGTCCGGCCTCCAGGATCCGGTGCTTGATCAGCTGCTGATCACCGCCCGCAAGACCGTCGATCCGACGGCCCGCTTCGACGCCATGTCGGCCGTGGAGAAGTACCTGTCGACCACGCTGCCGATCCTGCCCCTGGCGTTCCGCAACTACGATCTGGTGGTCTCAGACCGCGTCTGGCGCATCGATTCAAACGACCTTGCCGATCCCTCAGGTCGTTTCTGGGATGTGATAGACTGGCGCCTCGCCAGCGGCCGGTAACGCCGGCTGTTGTGTGCGCCGAGGTGGCGGAATGGCAGACGCGCTAGCTTCAGGAGCTAGTACTCGCAAGGGTGTAGGGGTTCAAATCCCCTCCTCGGCACCAAGGCTTTCTGTGCAGCGACGTCGAGCCGTCGCACCGGCGTTACGTGCCCAGGTGGCGGAATTGGTATACGCGTACGTTTGAGGGGCGTATGGAGCAATCCATCCGGGTTCAAGTCCCGGCCTGGGCACCAACTTTCCTGCCGAACTCGTTCGGCGCCTGATCGAACCGGGCCGCGGGGCAGGCCCCGCCGACACGGGCGCAGCGCAGCCCACTGCGGCTTCCCGGGCGGTTAGCTCAGTGGTTAGAGCGCCTCGTTTACACCGAGGATGTCGCAGGTTCGAATCCTGCACCGCCCACCGCCCCAGGATGATTACGCGCGGCGCTGGTGCGCTCCCGGCCGGGTCGTGCCTCTCGCTGGAGAGAGCCTGGAGCACGCCACGGCAACCTTGACGAGGATGAGCGACAGATTCGGCCGCCGGCGACCGAACCTTCGGGCCGGCAGGCGAGTCAGACGGGTAGCGGCAAGGATGAAGCCTCGCCGGTATCGCGGTGCCATCCGGTCCCGCTCTGCCGGGCTTCCTTCAGAGGTCGCCTGATAGACTGAATTCCCGCACTACACCTGTTGCGGCCCGTATCGATCGGAGGAGGGACATGGTCCCGGTCATCATCGTCCTAGTGGTCCTGGTGGTCCTGGTTCTCTTCGTGATCGGGATCTACAACGGTCTCGTCACCAAGCGGAACCGGGTAGACGAGGCCAACTCGCAGATCCAGGTCCAGCTCAAGCGTCGCCACGACCTGATCCCAAACCTGGTGAACGCGGTCAAGGGCTACATGGACTTCGAGAAGGGCGTCCTGCTGCAGGTCACCCAGGCCCGCGGCAACGCCATCTCCGCGGGTTCCCAGGGCATCGCCGCCCAGGCCCAAGCCGAGAACGTCCTGAGTGGCGCTCTCAAGTCCCTGTTCGCCGTCGTCGAGAACTACCCGGATCTCAAGGCCAACCAGAACGTCCTGTCTCTGCAGGAGCAGCTCACCACGACCGAGAACCAGATCTCGTTCTCCCGCCAGCACTACAACGCCACGGTCCTGGAGTTCAACAACTCGCTGCAGGTGTTCCCGAACGTCCTAATGGCCGGACCCATGGGCTTCACCAAGCGTGAGTTCTTCGAGGCCGAGCCCGAAGCGGCAGAAGTCCCCGTCGTCAACCTGGGATAGTCGACTAACACGGCCCCGCGGGCGGAAGCTTGCGGGGCTGCCGGGTTCCTGAGGTTGGAGAACGTGTCCACTTTCTACTCCGAGGAGTCGGCGAACCGCCGCAACTCGTTCCTGCTTGCCATGGTCGTCGTCGCGTTCCTGGGCGTCTTCGGCTATGTGATCGGATACGCCATCGGATACGCCAACGGCGACCCGGTGGTATGGGGTATCGGGGCGGTGGCGATCGCCGTCGCGTTCGGCCTGCTCAGCGCCATTGGGTCGTATTACGGCGGCGACAAGCTCGTTCTGGCGACGTCCGGGGCTAAAGAGGTGACGGCCGAACAAGCGCCCCAGCTCTTCAACGTCGTGAGCGAAATGGCCGTGGCCGCCGGCATTCCGATGCCGAAGGTCTACATCATCGACGAGGGGTCGCCGAACGCTTTCGCGACCGGCCGCGACCCCCAGCATTCGTCTGTAGCCATTACCACGGGACTGCTCAAGAAGCTCAACCGAGAAGAGCTCCAGGGCGTCATCGGCCACGAGGTGTCGCACATCCGCAACTACGACATCAGGTTCACCCTGATCGTGGGCGTGCTCGTCGGCAGCATCGCGTTGCTGGCCCAGCTCTTCCTGCGATACACGTTCTGGTTCGGGGGAGGTCGGAGGAGCAACAACAACAACTCGGGCGGAGGCGGCCTGGCGGTTCTGTTCCTCGTTATCGGCGTGATCCTGGCCATCCTGGCTCCCATCTTCACGGCACTGGTCCAGATGGCCGTGAGCCGTCAGCGTGAATACCTCGCCGATGCCTCGTCGGTCGAGTTGACGCGCAACCCGCACGGGCTGGAGGCCGCCCTGGCCAAGATCTCCGCGGACCCAGACCCGTTCGATGCCGCCAACGGAGCGACGCAACACCTGTTCATCGTGAACCCGCTCAAGAAGCTGGGCGGCGGTTCGGCGCTCTTCTCGACGCATCCGCCGATCGTCGATCGCATAAACAGGCTCCGGCAGCTAACCGGTGATCGGCCGATGGACCAGGCCGAGGTCCACCAGCTGTCCGGTCTGGAGTAGTCCGGTGCAGTCGCAGTCGGCCTGAGCAGCGCTTGACCGGGGAGTGGGCGAGTGTTTCTTGCAGCGGTTCGGTCCCCCGTGGTACCTTTCGACGCGCCGACCGGCAGCCAGTCGTCAGTACGGGCCGAGATAGCTCAGTCGGTAGAGCACGCGACTGAAAATCGCGGTGTCGCCAGTTCGATCCTGGCTCTCGGCACCAACAGTCGACTGGCGTGGTTAATCGAGCGGAAGTGGCTCAGTTGGTAGAGCATCACCTTGCCAAGGTGAGGGTCGCGGGTTCGAGTCCCGTCTTCCGCTCCACTCCCTTTTTGGTGAAAGTCCGGACGGTATCCCGCCCAGAATCGAGCCTCTGCCCCTTCGTCTAGTGGTAGGACAGCGGACTTTGGATCCGTTAGGCGAGGTTCGAATCCTCGAGGGGCAGCCAGTCTGACCCAACACGCCGGTTTCCCTGCCGGCGGAACCGCCTGGTGGCGGTCCGCGCGTCGAGGCGACGTACCCAAGTGGTTAAGGGGGAGGTCTGCAAAACCTCTATTCATCGGTTCGAATCCGATCGTCGCCTCCACTTCCCCAACTGCCCAGGTCCAGCTTGGCCTGTGCCGCCACGCCGAGGAACCCGGCACGCTAACCTAGCGGCCATGCCGGAGTGGCGGAATTGGCATACGCAGCGGACTTAAACTCCGCAGCCTGCAAGGGCATCAGGGTTCGAGCCCCTGCTCCGGCACCACGATTTGGCTTACGCGGCGCCTCCGCACGGCGCGCGGCGCCCACGCGGTGGCGGCGGGCCTACTCCGACCCGGGGTGGACCGGGGCCGAGGGCTCTCCCGCGGGGGTTGCAGACGGCGCTCGAGGACCATGGGTAGGGACGGGCGGGTCGCACCGAGGCCAAAGGAGAACGGGCCGCTTTCGCGGCCCGTTTCTTGGTTCGCCGATGTTCTCAGAGTCCAGCGCCGATAGAACTGAGGAGTTGATTGAGGTCCCCGCTAATGATGATGAGACCCGCAACGGCGACAAGTACGATGAGAGAGAGGATAAGTGCGTACTCCGCGAGACCCTGTCCTTCCTCGCGGTGAAGGACTAATGACAACGTTGCCTCCTTTCGAAAACGACGGTTGGCGTTCGTCGCGACACTCGGTATTGGCCGTGGTGCCTTGTCTCCGGGTCCTGATGGCCCGAGCGTCGCGCTAAGGATAGGCCTCAGACCAAGCTGGAGGCCAACTAACTTTGGTACCCCACGGCCTGAGTACGTCGCTGTGCCGGCCACCGCAACGGGTGCTCCAATACGCGAGCCCGGCCTCGAAGCGGGCCGAAAGCTCCCCAACAGCCGTCCCTGCTAGAATGCGCCGGTCCTTTCGGCTCCGACAGGTCGGCGTTGTCGCTCGTGCATCGGAGCATCCCCATAGGAAGGAGACACTGGCGCATGCGCCGATACGAACTCATGCTGGTCTTGCGTCCGGATCTGCCGGACGACAAGGTCCAGGTATCGCTTGAGCGAACCGCCCGGGCCATTGCCGCCGGGGGCGGTCAGATCGTCAAGCAGGCCCCCTGGGGCCGCCGCCGTCTGGCTTACCCGATCGATCACCATCGCGAGGGTTCCTACTACGTGATCCTGTTCGAGGCGCCGGCGACGGCCGTCCTCGAACTCGAGCGCGGCCTCCTCATCAGCGAGGAAGTCCTTCGCCACCTCGTCACGCGCGTCGAGCGGCCCGTTCGGGCGGCTCGAGGCAGGGACGCTGAGGCCGATGCCGAGGTCGCTCCGCCGTCGGATGACGAGGAGCCCGAAGACGATGTCGAACTGATCGACGAATCCGAGAGCGAGGCGGCTCCCGCCGCCATCGACTGAGGCCCGCGTCACGCGGAGTTGGAGGGACGCTCGATGTCGCTCAACAAGGCGATGATCATCGGCAATCTCGGCCGCGATCCGGAGATGCGGTATACGCCGAATGGCCAGGCGGTGACACAGTTCACGGTCGCCGTCAACCGCAACTATCGTGACGCTGCCGGGGAGTGGAAAGAAGAGACCGAGTGGTTTCGGGTGGTTGCCTGGGCCCAGCTCGCGGAACGGACCGCCGAGCACCTTCGCAAAGGCAACAAGGTTTACGTCGAAGGCCGCCTCCAGACCCGATCGTGGGAAGACAAGGACGGCCAGAAGCGCTACACCACGGAGCTCGTCGCCAACCAGGTTACGTCTCTGCAGCCGCGAACCCGTGAAGACGGTGTGCCGGAAGCAGGCGGCCCGCGCGAGGCAAGGGGCGGAGCGCCCTCCAGCCCGGGCGGGGGGGACGAGTACGGCTCGAGCGACCTGGATGAACTGCCCTTCTGAGAACGGCCATCCGGTCTCGATGACGACTTCAATCCGTCGCGTTTCGGACGCGGCCGCAAGATACTGAGGACCAGATCCAATGCCAATGTCGAACCCGAGAGAGAAGTCCCGCGGCGGCAAGCGAGACGATTACTACCGCGATCGCCGGCGCCGCAAGGTGTGCTCGTTCTGCGCCGATAGAACGGTTGCGATCGACTACAAAGAAGTGAATCGGCTGCGCCGGTTCCTCTCCGAGCGAGCCAAGATCGAGCCGCGCCGCAAGACCGGCACCTGCGCCAACCACCAGCGCCAGCTTGCGGTTGCCCTGAAACGTGCCCGCATTGTGGCCTTGCTCCCGTACGCGCCTCAGCACGTCCGCCCCTGAGGGCGAACGGGGTGACCCAGCGGGCAGCCCCATAGCGGGGTCTGTCCAGAGCCGGCATGCAACCAGGCAGGCCAGAGAGCGGAGGGTGAGTTGGACGTTCTCCTGCTGATTCTGTCGTTCCTGGTCATCCTGTCGGGCGCCGAGCTCTTCACCAACGGGATCGAGTGGTTCGGCCGGAAGCTCGAGCTGGCCGAAGGGGCCGTCGGGTCGGTTCTGGCCGCGGTAGGCACAGCCCTGCCCGAGACGATGATCCCGTTGATCGCCATCCTCTTCGGTGGGGGCATCGCGGCTAGCGAGGTCGGCGTCGGAGCGATCCTCGGTGCTCCTTTCATGCTCTCGACGCTGGCCATGTTCGTTTCCGGCACGGCCGTCTTCTTGCTTCGCAAGCGGCGCCAGTCGCGTGAGGATCTCGTGGTCGACACCGGCGTGTTGGGCCACGACCTCACCTACTTCTTCGCCACCTACGGCTTGGCAGTCGGAGTGGCGCTGCTTCCCGTCGAGTGGGAGTGGGCCCGCCGAGGCGCCTCGATCGTTCTTCTGGCTGCCTACGGTTGGTATGTTCTGGGTCATCTTCGAGCCGAAGCGATGGAGGGCGCCGATCTCTCTCCGCTGCGGTTCCACAAGCTGGACCGGAGCGCCTCGAGTGCCGAGCATCCGCGGCTGCGAACCGTGACCATCCAGGTGCTCTTCGCCCTGGGCTGCATCGTCGGCGGCGCCTGGGGCTTCGTCAATGCCATCGGGGACCTCTCGAGAGGGCTGGGTCTCGACGGCCGGCTCCTCGCCCTGATCATCGCCCCCATCGCCACGGAACTGCCCGAGAAGCTCAACAGCGTTATCTGGATCCGTCAAGGCAAGGACACCCTCGCGATGGGTAACATCACCGGGGCGATGGTCTTCCAGAGCGCTATTCCGACGTCGGTGGCGCTGCTCTTCGCGCCCGCCTTGTGGTCGGTCAACGGCGCCGGCGTGGCCTTCACCTCGGCCGGCATCACCTTCGCCGCTTCGGCCGCGATCCTGATACCGATGGTCGTCCGCCACAGGCTCGATGCCCGGGTCCTGATGGTCGGGGGCGTCTTCTACGCCCTCTACGTCGGTCTGGTGCTCGCGACGCTGGCGTCGTTGCTGGGTTGACTCCGAAGGAGCCTGGGCTTTCAGGCTCAGGCTCCGGGTCGGCGGCTATACTTGGCCTTCGCCGGCGGAGGGTCGGCGTCCAGCATCAGGGAGCGCCGACACATGGTCACCGAGCACGCACCGGCACCCGCCGCGAGCGCGGCGTCTAAGCCCGATCAGAACAGCCTGGTCTGCTATTTCCAGGGCGACTACGTAAAGCTCGGCGACGCTCGCATTTCGATCATGACCCACGCCTTCCTGTATGGGACCGGGGTGTTCGAGGGAATTCGGGCCTACTGGAACCCGGACGAGAAGCAGCTCTACGCTCTCCGGGTAAAAGAGCACATCGTCCGCCTCCGCAACTCGAGCAAGATCATGCTCATGGCTGAATTGCCCTCGGTGGACGAGTTCACCGAGATCGTGCTCCAGGTCCTGGGCCGCAACCATTTCGCGGAAGACGCCTACTGCCGCCCCTCTGCCTACAAGAACACCGAGGCGATCGGGGTCAGGCTTCACGGCCTCACCCACGACTTCTATGTCCTGGCCATCCCGTTCGGCGACTACATAGACACGGAGAAGGGCATCGCGACGGGCACGGTTTCGTGGCGTCGAACTAGCGACGTGTCGATTCCGTCGCGCAGCAAGATCACCGGCAGCTACGTGAACCCGGCGTTCTCGAAGAGCGAAGCCATGCTCAACGGATTCGAGGAGGCCATCGTTCTGACGGCCGATGGGCACGTGTCCGAAGGTTCGGCCGAGAACCTCTTCATGGTCCGCGACGGCGTGCTGATCACTCCGCCGGTGAGCGACGACATCCTCGAAGGCATCACCCGGGCCGGAATCATCGAGATCGCACAGTACCTCGACATCCCGCTCAAAGAGCGTTCGATCGACCGAAGTGAGCTCTACATCGCCGACGAGGTCTTCCTCTGCGGCACGGGCGCACAGGTCTCGCCGGTCTCCTCAGTGGACCACAGGTCCATCGGGGACGGCCATGTCGGCCCCATCTCAAAGAAGATCAGCAAGACGTATTTCGACGCCGTGCGAGGTCGCCTGCCGGCATTCCGCCACTGGGTGACACCCGTCTACAAGAGTGAGTGACGCTCCTCCGCGAGACTCCTCCGCACTGCGCGCCGTCGCGGTCGCAGCGGAGGTCGCCCCGGAGACAAGGCAAAGAGTCGCGCGGCGCGCGCTGGAGATGATCCCGGGTCTCGTGACCTGGGGGCTCATCCTGGTCATGGTCCCTCTGGCCATTCGGTGGCCCGTGGTGCTGGGCGTGTTCGTGCTGTGCTTCGACTTCTACTGGATGTACCGGGCCGTCGTCCTGTCGGTCAGCGTGGCGATCTCCTTCCGCCGCATACGGAGGGTCGTCGCCACCGACTGGCGCCAGCGAGCCTTCTCCCTGGCCGATCCCCAGGGTCGGTGCGGTGAGTTGAGCGGCCTGATCGAGCGGGTTCGCGCCCGTGTCGCGGCGCTGGAGTCGGCAGGAGCGAAAGCGGCGGCCCAGGGCGGACGGCGGGAATTGCGGCGGCTCGTGGATGAGCAGCGCAGCCTCGAGCGGCTCATCAACTTGGACGAGCCCATGCCGGATCCTCGCCGGATCTGGCACGTCGCCCTGGTGCCGACCTACACCGAGCCGTACGAGAAGCTGTACCAGACGGTCAAGGCCCTGGCCGACTCGGACTATCCGCGCGACCTGCGGATGGTCGCGATCATCACCCGCGAAACGGACCTGCAGGGCCGCGAGAACGTAGCCCGGCTGCGCGAGGTCTTCGGATCCCAGTTCCGCCACTTCTTCCACATTCTCGATCCACTGGAATCCGGCGTGGTCGTCGGCAAGTCGAGCGCTATGGCCTACGGCGGCAGGTGGCTATATCGCGAGTTGACCTCGCTCGGGTTCAACCCCAAGCAGGTGATCGTGACCGACCTCGACTCGGACTACCGTGTCCACCGCCAGTACTTCGGCTACGTGACGTACAAGTTCGTGACTGACCGAGACCGATATCGGCGGCTGTACCAGCCGGTGCCGATGTTCCACAACAACCTCTGGCAATGCCCCCTGCCGGTGCGGCTGATCGCAGTCAGCTCGACTCACGTCCAGATGTGGCACCACCTGACGCCGGAGCGACTGGTCAGCTTCAGCTCCTACTCCGTCTGCCTGCGGACCGTCCACGAGGTCGATTACTGGGCCACGGACGCAATCCCCGAGGACAGCCGCTTCTACTGGAAGAGCTTCTTCCGGTTCAGCGGTCAGTTCAGGGCCGAACCGCTATTCATTCCGATCTACGGCGACGCCGTCAGGGCCAGGTCCTATCCGCGCACCCTCGTCCAGCAATACACGCAGATCCGCCGCTGGGCCTGGGGAGTGACGGACATCCCGTTCTTCATCACTAACGCCCTCACCCACAGCGAGATTCCCCTTCGAGAGCGGGTCGCCCGTCTCGTCGAGCTGTGGTGGGAGCACATCAATTGGGCGGTTGCGCCATTCTTCCTGCTCTTCGGCGCGGCCCTGCCGGTGGCCCTGAACCAGACCTTCGCCCTGACGATCTTCGGGCAGCAGCTGCCGGTCTACGCCGCCTGGCTGCTCACCGGCGCCGCGGCATCGTTGCTCGTCCTCGTCTTCATCGAGAACCAGCTGGCGCCGCCGCGTCCACCGCAGTGGGGAATCTGGATGCACGTCGTGTCCTGGCTGCAATGGATCCTCCTGCCGGTGGTTGGCATGGTCTTCACGAACCTGCCGGCACTCGACGCTCAGACACGCCTGCTGACTGGCCGGTACCTCGAATACCGAGTCACCGAGAAGGCCTAGACGAGTCCACGAGCCCTCCGTGACCCAGCTTCTATTTGCGCGCGACGGAAGCGCCCTGGGACGCGACAGACCGACCCTGAACCGCCACCGGCCTGAGGATGTCGCGGGTTCGCTACGATAGCCGTGTACAAATCCCGTCAGACGTCGAATCCGCCGAGCCCCCTACAGAGCCCGAGGCCCATGTTCCGACCAGTCAGCTCCAAGCCCGACCTCGTCGCCCAGGAGCACGAGATCCTGACTCTCTGGCGCGATCGACGGACCTTCGCGCGGTTGCGCGCTCAGAATGCCGGCCACGAACGATGGAGCTTCCTGGACGGGCCGATCACGGCCAACAACCCAATGGGCGTCCACCATGCCTGGGGCCGGGCCTACAAGGACCTCTTCCAGCGCTTCCACGCAATGCTCGGGCAGGACCAGCGCTACCAGAACGGCTTCGACTGCCAGGGCCTGTGGGTCGAGGTCAACGTCGAACGGGACCTGGGCTTCACCAACAAGCGCGACATCGAGGACTACGGCATCGCCGAGTTCGTCAGCCTGTGCAAGCAGCGCGTCCTGACCTACGCAGCCCGCCAGACCGAGCAGTCGATCAGGCTCGGCATGTGGATGGACTGGAACGATCCGGTCGAACTGCGGCGGCTGCGCGATCTTCTGGCCGAGAACCCGAGCCAGACCGTGACCACGACCGGCGCCGACGGGGAGCCGCTTACGGACACCGCCGAGCAGGTGGTCGGCCGGCTGGGCATGCCCGAACTGGGCGGCAGCTACTTCACTTTCTCGAACGAGAACAACTACCTCATCTGGTCATTCCTGGCCGAGTGCCACCGCCGCGGCTGGCTGTACAAGGGCCACGACTCGATGCCATGGTGCGCTCGCTGCGGCACGGGCATCAGCCAGCACGAGATGACCGAGGGATACGCGGACCGCGATGACCCCGGGCTTACGGTCAAGTTCCCGCTCCTCGACCGGCCGGGCGAGGCGCTCCTGGTCTGGACCACGACGCCCTGGACTCTCACCTCGAACGTGGCCGCGGCCGTCGGCGAAGACCTGCGCTACGTCAAAGTCAGGCAGGGCGACGAGCTCTTCTGGCTGGGCCGGGGGACGCTGAAGCAGGCCCTGGAGGGCCCTTTCCAGATCGTCGAGGAGAAGCTCGGGCGTGAGCTCGACGGCTGGCGTTACGCCGGCCCGTTCGACGAGTTGCCGGCCGTGCAAGAGGCCTTCGCCGCCGGCGGCACCGCGGGCCCGAACTACCAGCACCGCGTCGTTACGTGGGACGAAGTCGGCGAGGAAGAAGGGACCGGCATCGTCCACATCGCCCCGGGCTGCGGCGCCGAGGACTTCGCCCTGGGCAAGAAGCTCGGCCTGCCGATGATCGCGCCGCTCGACGAAAACGGCATCGTCCTGCCGGGCTTCGGTCCGTACTCCGGCCGCGACGTCCGCGACGTGGCCGACCCGATCGTGGAGACGCTCAAGCACCACCACCGCTTCTACCGCCTCGAGACGATCACCCACCGCTACCCGCACTGCTGGCGGTGCGGAACGCCGCTCGTGTTCCGGCTCGTCGACGAGTGGTACGTGAGCATGGGGCCGGTCTACGACAAGCCGCGCGACCACCTCACCGCGGCCGAGGTGGATGCCAGCCTCCGCTACCAGATCATGGAAGTGATCGAAGGCGTCAAGTGGATCCCCGGTTTCGGGTATGAAAGGGAGCTCGACTGGCTCCTCAACATGCACGACTGGATGATCAGCAAGAAGCGCTACTGGGGCCTGGCGCTGCCCATCTACGACTGCGAGTCCTGCGGCACGATCAACGTCGTGGGCGGGCGCGAGGAGCTGGCCGAGCGGGCCGTCGAAGGCTGGGAGGCGTTCGAAGGTCACACGCCGCACCGGCCATATGTGGACGCGGTCAAGATCCGGTGCTCGGGCTGCGGCGAGCCGGTCGGCCGTATCCGGGACGTCGGCAACCCCTGGCTTGACGCCGGCATCGTGCCCTTCTCGACGGTCCACTACCGCAGCGACCCCGAGTACTGGCAGAAATGGTTCCCGGCGGACTTCGTGACGGAAAGCTTCCCGGGCCAGTTCCGCAACTGGTTCTACTCGATGCTGGCTATGAGCACCGTTCTGCGTCGCGAGGCGCCTTTCAAGACTCTCTTCGGCTACGCCCTGGTCTTCGGGGCCGACGGCCGCCAGATGCACAAGAGCTGGGGCAACGCCATCGAGTTCGACGAGGCCGCCGAACGGATGGGTGTCGATGTGATGCGCTGGATGTTCGCGAACGCCCGGCCGGAGGACAACATCCTCTTCGGCTGGCACGCCGCGGACGAGGCCAGGCGGCGGCTCCTGGTGCTGTGGAACGTCTACTCGTTCTTCGTGACCTATGCAAGGCAGGCCGAATGGGATCCCGCTCAGTCCGCCCCTGACGTCGCCCGGCGGAGCCCGCTCGATCGGTGGATCCTGTCGCGGGCGGCCCGGCTGGCCGTCGAGGTCGAGAAGGACCTGCGCGAGTACGACGCGCTCGACGCCGTGCGTGAGATCGACGGCTTCGTGGAGGAGTTGTCGACCTGGTATCTGCGACGCTCCAGGAAACGCTTCTCGCGGGGGGCCGGTGCCACGGACCGCGCCGCGGCCTTCGCCACGTTCCACACCACGCTCGTCACGCTGACCCGCGTGCTGGCGCCGATCCTGCCGTTCCTGGCCGAGTCGATGTATCAGAACCTGGTCGTCGGTGGCGGCGTCGCCGGCGCCCCCGATAGCGTCCATCTCACAGTGTGGCCGGCGGCCGAAATGACGTCGCTGAGGGACCCCGCGCTCGAGGCCTCGATGGCGGTTGTCACCCGTGTGGTCGACCTGGTCCGCACGCTCCGCGGCCAGGCCGGTATCAAAGTCCGGCAGCCGCTGGCCCGCATGTGGCTGGCCTTGCCCGGCGCGGAGCTGGTCGAACGCGAGACGCTGCTGGCCCTCGCCTCGGAGGAAGTCAACGTCAAGGCGATCGAACTGATCGGCGACGAGTCGGAGCTGGTGGATCGCCGCGTCAAGCCTCTCCTGCCGAAGATCGGCAAGAAGCTGGGGCCGGCGATCCCGGGCGTCATGACCGCGGCCAGGGAAGGCAGGTTCGAGATCCACGCAGACGGCTCGGTCAGCCTCGCCGGCGTGGTCCTGGCTCCGGACGAAGTGGAGGTCCAGGCCACGCCCAGGCCCGGCACCGCGGTCGCCCACGACGAAGGTCTGGTCGTCGTCATCGACACGGAGCTGACGCCCGCTCTCCGAGCCGAAGGCGACGCGCGAGAGCTGCAACGCGCCATCCAGGACGCCCGCAAGGACGCCGCGGTCGAGCTGGACGACGAGGTGGAAGTTCGGGTGCAGGCGTCGGATGCCGTACAGGCGATCCTTCGGCCCCACCTGGCGTCGGTCGAGGCTGATACACGCAGCAAGATCGAGTTCGGCGAGATCCAGACGGGAACCGGCTTCCTGGCCATCGAACTCGATTCAGGACCCGCGCATGTCGGCTTGATGCCCAAAGCCGTCGCCCCTTAGGCTTACGCAAATCACCACGGAGGCCAGGTCACTGGACCCCAGCGAAACGCACCCTACAGAGCCGTCACGAAACCCCGGCCGGAATCGGCGCCGCCTCGCGGCGATCGGCGCCTTCGGGCTCATCGCTCTCGCCGTAGCGGTCGGCGATCAGCTCCTCAAGCAATGGGTCGTCGCCAGCTACGGCTGGAACGAGACCTCGCCGATCATCGGCGACTGGTTCCGGATCCACCTGATCCAGAACGGCGGCGGACTGTTCGGCCTGTTCCAGGGCTCCGCACCGGTGTTCGCGTTGGTGACCCTTGGGGTCGTCGCCGTTATCGTGGCCATCGAGGTGGGATCGGGCTGGCGCAGCTGGCTGCTGACGATAACCCTGGGCCTGCTCCTGGGCGGCGCGATTGGCAACTTCATCGACCGTCTGCGGTTCGGTTATGTCGTCGACTTCGCCGACATCGGCATCGGATCGCAGCGCTTCTACATCTTCAATATCGCCGATTCGGCGGTGACGGTCGCCATCGTCATGATGCTCGCCCTCTGGTTCCTGGCGCCCTACCTGGGGATTCACATGCCCGGGGACAAGGAAGCCGGGGTCGTCGACGGAAGCGACGGCGCCGGTGACACCGAGGTCCGTTAGCGATGCGGCGGTTGACGTTCACCGTGCCGGAAACCGCCGCAGGTCGCCTCGATAAATTCGTCGCCGACGTGTCCGGTCTGTCGCGCAGCTATGTCCAGAAGCTGATCACCGAAGGCCACGTCACCGCCGGCGGCAGCGCCGTGAAATCCAACGAAACGATCGTTCCAGGCGAGATACTGGACATGGAGATTCCTGATCCCGTTCCTCTCGACCTGGCTCCCGAGCCGATCCCCCTCTCGGTCGTATACGAGGACGACGACCTGCTGATAGTCGACAAGGCCGCGGGCCTGGTCGTCCATCCGGCCCCGGGCCATCCTGGCGGCACGCTGGTGAACGCGTTGCTCGCTCGTGACACCGAATACGGCGGCATCGCCGGGGTTCAACGGCCGGGCATCGTCCACCGGCTCGACCGCGACACCAGTGGCCTGTTGATGGTCGCCAAAGATGATCGGGCCCAGGCCAGCCTGATGGCCCAACTCAAGGCCCGCGGCGTCAAGAAGACGTACCTGGGGCTCGTGCAGGGTGCCGTCGTGGCCACGTCGGGACGGGTCGAGGCGCCGATCGGGCGTGACCCGCACCATCGGACGCGCATGGCGGTCGTGCCTTCCGGACGTCCAGCCGTGACCGGGTACAGGGTCCGTGAGCGGCTGGCCGGCTGGACGCTGCTCGAGCTGGACCTGGTCACCGGGCGGACGCATCAAATCCGGGTCCATCTCGACGTCATCGGTCATCCGCTGGCCGGCGATCCCGTCTACGGCACCGGCACCTCGCGGAAGGGCCCGGACGGGCTCGAGCGGCTCTTCCTGCATAGCTGGCGGATCGAGCTCCAGTCACCCACCGACGGCCACCTCATCCGGGCCACGGCGCCGCTGCCACCGGCGCTGGAGTCGGTCCTGGAACGGCTGCGGGGTCGCTCATCCGGCGCTCCGGGCGAAGGCGGGAGCTATCTGGGAATGGATGAAGCCACGGCCGCCGTGGCCCCGGTCGAGAAGAGGCCCCAGTGACGACCGATCCGAACCCGATGCTCGTGATCATCTCGGGGCCTTCGGGCGTCGGCAAGGACACCATCATCGAGGCCCTGCAGAAGCGCGGCCATCGCCCGGAGTACCACTACGTGGTGACGTGCACCACTCGGAGCAGGCGGGTCAACGAGATCGAAGGCGTCAGCTACCACTTCCTGTCCCACGACGAGTTCATGGCCCTGCGGGACGCCGGCGAGCTCCTGGAGGCGAACGAAGTGCACGGCAACTGGTACGGCACGCCCCGGGCCGGCTTGCGGCGGGCCCTGGCCGGCGGGCAGCACGCCATCCTCAAGATCGACGTCCAGGGCGCACGCGTGGTCAAGGCCAGCATCCCCGAAGCCCTGCTGATCTTCGTGGTCCCGCCCTCGATGGAGACTCTCGTCGAGCACCTGAAGGCCCGCCGAACCGAGTCTCCCGAGCAGCTTGCGATCCGCCAGCGCAACGCCACCCACGAACTTGCCCGCCAGGGCGATTACGACCACGTCGTGGTCAACGAGGAAGGCCGCGTCGACCTGACGGCGCAGCACATCGAGGAGATAATCGAGCAGGAGGAGCGGAGCGGGTCGCGCCGCCCAGTTACGGTCTGAAGCAGGTGCGCGGGGCACGCCGATGACTCACTCTGATGATCAGACCTTCGGCTGGAGCGACGCCGACGAGGCGCTGGTCTCCGCGCCGCCCGGGCCCGATGAGGGCGCGGATATTCAGTCCCCGCGCGAGGTCGCGGTCGATGCCCCCGGCGCCTCACGGACGTACACCTACTCGGTCCCGGCCAGGCTGTCGGGCATCGAGGATGGCGAGGCGGTACTGGTCGAATTCGGACGGAGCCGCCAGGCCCTGGGAGTGGTGGTCGGACCGGCCCGGGGTGATTTGCCTCAGGGCGCCAAGCCGATCCTCGCCCGGGTGCGGGCGGACGGGCCGCTGCTGCCCCGTCTGACTCTCGACTTCGCACGCTGGATCTCCGAGGAATACCTTGCCCTGCCGGCCGCGACTCTTCGCTCGATGCTGCCCCCGGGAATGCTCGAGCGGCTCGAACTCGTGGCGGAATGGGCTGGGGAGGAGGCGACCGCGGAAGGGGCCGGCGGCACCCCGGGCGCGGCACCTGGCGCCGGAGCCGCGGCCGCCACAACCCCGGCCCAGCGGGTTCGGGCGGGGATCCTGGACCGCGACGAAGCGGTCATTGCCGAACGACTGGCCGCCGGGCCACGCCCGGTCAGAGACATGGAGGGTCAGGACGGACGTGCCGCAACGTTGCGGCGGCTGCGGTCGATGGCATCGCGCGGCATCGTCCGGCTCGAATGGACGCTGACGGCGGCCTCCTCCGGGCCGCGTTTCGAACGCTGGCTGCACCTCACCGACGAGGGCAGGGGAGTGGCATCGGTGAGTGGCCCCGGGAGTGGCCCCGGGAACGCCGGCGCCGGGAATGTTGGCGCCGGGAGGAGCCGTGCCGGGCCGGCTGGGGCGCCTCCCGGCCAGGCCGCCTCTGGCTCCGCCGTGGGGGCGCGCCTGGGGCCCCGGCAGGGCGCCCTGCTCGCCGACCTCGCCTCGGCCGAAGCGACGGGCGTCGAGGGCCTGACGGGCGCGGAGGCGGCCCATCGACACGGGTCGGGGACCGCCACTGGGCTAATCCGGCGCGGCCTCGTCGTCGCCGACGTTCGCGAGCGGCCGCGCCGGCCCCTCGCGCGCCGGCCCGCGGGCCGGCGCGGCACCCGGCCCGAGGGCTCGGACCTCACTCCGCCCCAGGCCGAGGCCCTAGCCGCCATCGTAGCCGCAGCCGCCGCCGGTGACCCGACGCCGCTACTCCTGGAGGGCATCACCGGGTCGGGCAAGACCGCTGTCTACGCCGAAGCGATCGCCGAATCGATCTCGTCCGGCCGGACCGCGCTGATCCTGGTTCCGGAGATAGCGCTGGCCATACCGCTCGTGGATCGGCTCCGGGCGGACCTCGACGCGGAGATAGCGATGCTCCATTCCGGCCTGGGAGAGGGCGAGCGCGCCGACGAGTGGCGCCGCATCCGCGCCGGAGGCGTGCACGTCGTGGTGGGCACGCGGACCGCGTTGACCGCACCCCTGCCGGACATCGGGCTGATCGTCGTGGACGAGGAGCACGACGCCGCGTACAAGAGCGATCGGACGCCCAGACTCCAGGCCCGCGATGCCGCCCTGGCCCTTGCCCGCCTGGCCGGGGCGGCCGTCGTGTTGGGAAGTGCCACCCCGTCTGTGGAGAGCGTCGGTCGGGTCCGCGAGGGCGGGTATCGCCACGCCTTCCTGCCGGATCGGCCCAGCGGCGCCCCGCCGCGCGTCGAGGTCGTGGACCTGCGCGCCGAGCTGGCGAGCGGCAACCGCCGCCTCCTTTCGGCCTCGTTGTCGGCCGCCCTGGCCTCGCTCCCCGAGGGCGAGCGAGCCATTCTGGTGATCAACCGCCGGGGCACCGCCTCGGTCGTGGTTTGCCGCGATTGCGGCCACGTCCAGAGGTGTCCGGAGTGCGAGCGGACGCTCGTCTACCATCAGGCCGGGGTGACCCTGCGGTGCCACCATTGCGGGACGGCCTCCCCGCTGGCGTCCCGCTGCCCCGTCTGCCGGTCGCCCCGCATCCGCTATCTGGGCGGCGGCACGCAGCGAGTCGAGGACGAGGTCAAGGCGGCCTTTCCCCACCTTCGGGTCGGCCGGCTGGACCGCGACGTCGCCGAGCACAAAGGCGCGGTCGAGCGCGTGCTCGACGCTTTCGGCGAGGGCCGCCTGGACGTCCTCGTGGGCACGAGCCTCGTCGCCAAGGGGCTCGATATTCCCGAAGTGACGCTTGTGGGGGTCGTTTCCGCCGACATAGCCTTGAACCTGCCGGACGAGCGCGCCGCCGAGCGAACGTACCAGCTCCTCGCCCAGGCGATCGGGCGCGCCGGCCGGGGCGCCCTGCCCGGTCTGGCGATCATCCAGACCTACCAGCCCGACCACCCGGCCATCCAGGCCGTCGCGACCGGCGATGCCGCGGCCTTCTACGACGCCGAACTCGAGGTCCGCCGCCGGTTCGGCTCGCCGCCTTTCGGTCGCCTCGTGAAGCTGACCGTCGGCTTGCCGGATCACCTCGCGGCCGAGCACGAAGCCGCGTCGATGGCCGATCGCCTGCGCGCCGCCGCCGCCTCACGCACCGCCGCGGTGGCGGTGCTGGGCCCGGCTCCGGCCTACATCGCCCGCCGGGCCGGCCGCTGGCGCTGGAACGTGGTGCTGCGCGGTGACCGCCCACTGGAGTTGCTCGATCCTCCCCCCGGCGCTCCCTGGTCGATCGACGTCGACCCGGACTCGCTGCTCTAGCGGCAACCCGTCCCGCCCGCCTGCCGGGTGGCCGAAGCCCGCCGTTCGGCCTACCCCGAGTCGGCGGGATGCCCGAGCCCGGCGGCTCGGTATACTCTCGGGCCATGAGTGTCCGTCCGATCGTTCTTCTCGGTGACCCCCGGCTGCGCCTGAAAGGCGAAACCGTCGACAGCTTCGGTAAGTACCTGCACGAACTGCTTGGCGACCTGGCCGAGACGATGCGCAAGGCCCCGGGCGTTGGGCTGGCGGCGCCGCAGCTGGGCGAGGCCCTGAGAGCCTGCACGATCGAAGTCGAAGGCAAGCTGCACGAGCTCGTCAACCCTCGCATCGTCCGTGCCGACGGTGACGACCGCGACCTCGAAGGCTGCCTTTCGATACCGGGCTATGTCGCCTACGTAACCCGGCGCGAGAGAGTCTGGGTCGTGGCCCAGAACCGTCACGGCAAGAAGATCAAGGTTGCCGGCTCGGGGCTGCTCGGCCGGGCTCTGCAGCACGAACTCGATCACCTGGACGGCAAGCTCTACATCGACTACCTCGACTCGATGGACGACCTGATCGAGGTCGGAGCCGGCGACGAGGAGGAAGAAGAAGGGCGACCGGCGCTGGCGCGGACTCCGGTAGGGTGAGCGACGCGGCGGCCGAAGACTCGACTGCCGATCGCGCGTCACCCGAGTTGGGGGTACGCACCGTCTTCTTCGGCAGCGGCGATTTCGCCGTCCCGATACTTGAGGCACTGGCAGCCCTCCCCGGCGTTCGGGTCGAGGCGGTGGTATCGGCCCCCGACCGGCCGGTCGGCCGCAAGGCCATCGTCACCCCGACCCCGGTTACGTCCCGGGCCCGGGAACTGGGCCTGGCGGTACTCCAGCCGGTTCGCGTCCGGCGGCCGGAGGCGCTCGAGTCGCTCCGGAAGCTGGCCCCGGAACTCATCGTCCTGGCGGACTACGGGCAGCTGATCCCGCGCGTCCTGCTGGACCTGCCCCCGCGAGGCTTCCTGAACCTGCATCCCTCGGCACTGCCACGATGGCGAGGCGCGGCGCCGATCCCGGCCACGATCCTGGCCGGCGACACCGAGTCCGCGGTGACGCTCATCGTTCTGACCGAGGAGATGGACGCAGGCCCGATAGTGGCGAAGGAGCCGCTCGAAGTTCGTCCGGACGACACTGCTGTCACGCTGGAAGAGCGTGCGGCAGCAATTGCGGCTTCACTGCTACGCCGGGCCCTGCCCGAGTGGCTGGGCGGCCGTATCGAGGCTCGGCCGCAGCCCGGCGATGGCGTGACGCTGACACGGCCTCTGCGCCGGGAGGACGCACGCCTGGATCCGCGCCGATCCGCCGTCGAGCTGGAGCGTCAGGTTCGCGCCTACCAGCCCTGGCCCGGCGCCTACCTGGAGACCGGAGCCGGGCGGTTGATCGTCTGGCGGGCCGGTGCCGCCCCGCCCGAGCCAGGTGATGAGCTCGGCCGGCTGATCAGGCCGGGCCGAGAGGGAATCGCCCTGGAGACCGCCGACGGCCGGCTCAATCTCGATCAAGTCCAGCTGGCCGGCAAGAGACGGGTCTCGGGTGCCGACTTGGTCCGAGGCTACCCGGGAATCCTGGACTCGGGGACCGGCTGAGTCCAGGAGCCGGGCTCGCCGGCTAGCCGGATGGTCTCCGCACAATGCCGGCTGCCACGGCCCGTCCGCGGCGCGGAAGGTGCTTCTCAGAGCCCACCACCCGCCGGCATGCGATAATTCCGGCCCTGTGAGCCCTACCGACGCGACCGGAGATCGGACTGCCGGCGCCAATCCCGACGCGCCCGCCCTCGACGACGCTTCGGGCCGCGCGGGGCCGCGTGCTCCCCGGGCGGCGGGAGACCCCCGCCCCGGCCTGAGCGGGCTTGCCGAAGGCGCCCTCGAACGGTGGCTAGCTGCCGAAGGCCAGCCTGCGTATCGAGCCAGGCAGATCCGCGACGCCGTGTGGCGCCAGAACGCGGCCACCGCGGACGAACTGCTGACTCTTCCCGCGGCCTTGCGGGCCCGGATCGACGAGGCCTTCCGTGTCGATACCATCGCCGAGGACGAGATCAAGATCGCCGACGGCGGCCTGACCGAGAAGACGCTCCACCTGCTCTCCGACGGATCGCTGATCGAGTCGGTGCTGATGCATTACCCGGCCCGAGGCTTCGGCGGCCCCGGCCGTCCACTCCACCGTGAGCGGCACACCCTGTGCATCTCCAGTCAGGCGGGCTGCGCAGTCGGCTGCCCGTTCTGCGCCACGGGCGAGCTGGGCTTCGGACGGGACCTGGAGACCGCCGAGATCGTCGACCAGGTCCGCCACGCCGCTCGCCGCCTGGCCGCCTCGGGCAGCCACATGACCAACGTCGTCTTCATGGGCATGGGCGAGCCGCTGCTCAACCTCGACCGCGTCCTCGAGGCGGTCGCGATCCTGGCCGACCCGCGAATGTTCGGCTTGGGCGCGCGCCACGTCGTGGTCTCTACCTCGGGGGTGGTGCCGGGCATCCGGCGCCTGACCGCGCTTGGCCCGCAGTTCACGCTCGCGGTCAGCCTTCACGCGGCCAGGGATCCACTTCGGGACGTGCTCGTGCCGCTGAACCGCCGCTGGCCCGTCGCGGAGGTCGTGGCCGCCGCGCGCGACCATGCCCGCGTAACCGGCCGGCGCGTGAGCTACGAGTACGTGATGATTTCCGGCGTGAACGACACCGAAGTAGACGCCGATGCCCTGGCCATGCTCCTGCGAAGCGATCTGGCCCATGTCAACCTGATCCCGATGAATCCGGTCGCTCATACTCCCTGGCAGGCCAGCAGTCCTGAACGAGTCGCGGAGTTCGCGGCCCGGGTCCGGCGGGGCGGCCTGGGGGTGACGATTCGGGCCAATCGCGGCCAGGACGCCGGCGCCGCCTGCGGCCAGCTGGCCGCCGACAGGGCGGGGGAGCCGGCGGCCGCGGTCGTGGCCCACCGCCGCGACGCGATAGTTCGTGAGAGCGAGACCGCACTCCGTGGCAGCCGCAGCACCGAGAGCCTGCCGGCCGACCTCGAAGCCGTAGTCGGAAATGGGAGGGGTCGCTGATGCCCGCGCATCGAGTCCTGGTCAGTGCCAGCATCCTCGACTGCGACCTGTCCAAGCTGGGCCCGGAATCCAGGCGCGCGCTCAAGGGCGGCGCCGACAGGATCCACCTCGACGTCATGGACGGCCATTTCGTGCCCAACATCACGTTCGGGCCAACGGTCATCAAGCGTCTCAGGAAGATCGGCAAGCAGCCCTTCGACGCCCACTTGATGATCTCCGAGCCGGGCCGCTACATGGACCAATTCATCGACGCCGGCTGCGACTCGATCACCTTTCACGTTGAGGTCGAGGAACCGATCGAACCGATCCTCCTCAAGATTCGCAGGGCGGGCCGGCTGGCCGGCCTGGCGATCAAGCCGGCGACGCCGCTCTCGGCGCTGGACCCGTACCGCGATCTTCTCGACATCGTGATGGTCATGACCGTCGAGCCGGGCTTCGGCGGGCAGAAGTTCATGGCCGACGCGGCGACCAAGATCGACCCTGCCCACGCGGTCTTCCGCGATCTGCCGGGCGAGCGGCTGTCTCGGCGGGAAGTCCACGTCGACGGCGGCGTGAACCGCGCCACGGCCGAGTATTGCGGCCGGCTCGGCGTCGAAGTGATGGTCGTGGGGTCGGTGCTCTGGAAGAAGGGCGTCGACATCGAGCACGAGATCCGAATCATCAAGAAGCTCGCCGACCAGGGCTACCGGCAGCGCCAGCCAGCCGCGGCGCCGAAGAAACAAGCCGCCGGGGACGCGGAGTGAGCGAGGAGGCTGCGCTCGACCGCGCCGCCCTGCCGCAGGAGTCGACGGGTGCCATCGTGGACGGCGAGGACAACGACGGAAAGCCGCACACCCACCTCGGCCGGCGCAACGACCGGCTCCTCCTCGTGGCCCTGGCGGCGTACGCGGTCCTTCTCTCGGTCCTGATGATCTCCCGGGGCATCTCGGTCACGCCCGATGTCGTCGTCGTCAGCTTCGGCCTGGCCGCGCTCCTGCTGGGCCGCGGCAAGCTCTTCCTGCGTGACTGGATTCCGTTCGTCGCGCTGTTCTTCGCCTACGAGTTGATGCGCGGCTATGCCGACAAGTTCGGCCTGCCGATCCACGTCGGCGACATCGTCTCGATAGAGCGCGTAATCGGCCTCGGGGGCCTGCCGACGCAATTCCTGCAGGGCCTCTTCCACAGCGGCCCTGCCACGAACCCAGATGCCCTGGCCTCGATCTCGGTCGTCTTCTACTTCCTGCACTTCCCGTTGCCGCTGGCTATTGGCTTTCTGCTGTGGATACACCAGCGCCGCATCTACTACGACTATGTCGGGGCCTTGATCGTCCTGTCGATGGCGGCGTTCGTCACGTTCCTGCTGCTGCCGGTCGCGCCGCCATGGTGGGCCGACAAGTACGACTACGTGAGCGGCGTGCTTCACCTGCGCGACACCGGCTTCAGCGGGTTGTCCCAGTTCTTCGGATTCGGGAACTACTTCTACTCGTACTCGGTCTACAGCATCAGTTCCAACGACGTGGCTGCCTTCCCGTCCCTCCACGCCGCCTACCCGTTCCTGGCGTTTCTCTTCGCGCGGCGGGCCTTCGGCAGGGTTGGCTGGCTGATGCTGGCCTACACGGCCTGTGTCTGGTTCGCCATCGTCTACCTGGGCGAGCACTGGGTCGTCGACATCGTGGGAGGCGTGGCCTACGCGTTCGCCGCCTACTTCGTCATCCTGCGGGGGCCGCGCTGGGCCCGGCGGTTCATGGAGAGGGTCGCCGATGAGGAGATCGAGGCCGGCGTCGAGGCCGAGGACGACGGCGATGTCGGAGCGATTCGCCGGTTGGGCCGGCGCGTGCGCTGGGCCCTGGTCGCCCAGGGTCTCGCCGTGGCCGTCGTGGGGGCCGGCCTGGCCTACGGCATGAACGCACTGGGCTGGTTCGGCGGCTCCGCGAGCGCGCTCTATCTCGTGCCCTGGCTGGCGTTGCTCGGCGGTCTGTGGCGGGGCTCGGCCGGCCTCCTCAGCCGCTGAGGGGCGACCGATGCGAGCGCTGCTGCAGCGTGTTTCCCGAGCCCAGGTCGGCATCGACGGCGAGCCGGTCGGGGCCATCGACGGCGGCCTGATGATCCTGCTAGGAGTGGCGCCGGGGGATGACGAGTTCGTCGCCGCCGGGCTCGCCGCCAAGGTCGCCGGGTTGCGCATCTTCGCAGACGCCGGGGGCCTGACCAACCTGTCGATCGGCGAGGTCGGCGGATCGGCCCTCGTAGTCAGCCAGTTCACGCTGTATGCGGACGTGCGCCGAGGGCGCCGGCCATCGTTCGTCGGCGCGGCCGGGCCGGTCGTCGGTGAGCGCCTCTACGAGGTCTTCTGCGAGATCCTGGCTTCGAGCGGCATACCGGTTCGGCAGGGACGCTTCGGGGCGGACATGAAAGTGGAACTGGTCAACGACGGCCCGTTCACGATCTGGCTCGACAGCGCCGAGCTGGGCATCGATCCAAGACCGGTTCCCTGAGCTGCGCGCGGGCGTGGAAGCCGGCCGCTACCGCGGCGTCTTGCGGCGGTAACGAAAACGGCGCCGAGCATGGGCTCGACGCCGAGATAAAGAGCGCGGAGAAGGGCGCGGGGCCGTGGTCCCTACTGGGTCGCCCGCGAGATGGTGCGCTGGCAGCGGGTGCAAACGAGAGCCTTCACGGTCTTGCCGCCGACCTGGAGGCTCGCCTGCTGGAGGTTCGGCTTGAAGCGGCGGTGGGCGCGGACCCGGTTCATCCCGGATGACTGCGCGTTGAAGCCGTCCATGGAGATTTTCCCGCAAACTGCGCAGGAGCGAGCCATAAAGGTCCTCTCGAATACGAACTCGGAGTAGCGGTCCGACAGGGCCGACCGGGGCGGTATGATAGCACACCGCTTACGGGGTTCAGGCTGGAGGTCGGATCAAGCATGCTCGAGCCGTCGGTTGCCGGCCGATCGATCGTCACTCGCAGGGCTATCGTGGACGTTGTTCGAACGGCGGTCCAGGGTAGCTACGGGGTCACCGGGTTCAGTGACCCATCCTTTGGCCGGCGCGTGCTGCGCTGGCTGGGCCTGGATCGTCCGGGCATCCGTCTCACCACCGAGGGCGGACTGAGGCTCGACCTGTTCATCAACGTCGCATTCGGAGTTCCGGTCGCGGAGGTCGCCCGGCAGGTCGATTCGGCCGTGCGCTACTCCCTCCGCCACTTCGTCGGGACCGAGGTTGCAGCCCTGGCCATCCACGTCGACGGCCTGCGCTACCAGCCCAGCGCGGTCGCGCGAGCCGAAGCGATCGAACGGACCGAGTCGACGGAGCGAGGCGAGCCGGCGGTTGACGGTTCGACCAATTCCAATTCGGCCGCGGGGGCGACGGCGTCGAGGAAACGCAAAGCTAGATGACAACTCGAGCCGGTCGATGACACGCCGGGCCGGCGACGGCGCCGGACTTCTGGCGGCCTTTCGAGCCGCCGCCGACAACCTCGCCGCCCACGTGGACGAGATCAACGCCCTCAACGTTTTCCCGGTCCCGGACGGCGATACGGGCAGCAACATGGTCGCCACCGTCCGGGCGGCTCTCGCCGAAGCCGAGACGGTACCCGACCCCTCGGCCGATCGGATCGCCCAGGCAATCAGCTTCGGGGCGCTCATGGGTGCCCGCGGCAACTCCGGCGTCATCGCCTCGCAGATATTCCGGGGCATGGCCGAGGGTCTCGGCGGCAAGCACAGGTTCACCGGCCCGGACCTGGCCCATGCCCTGACCCAGGGCACGGCCACGGCCTACAAGGCGGTGGGCAAGCCGGTGGAAGGGACCATCCTGACGGTGATCAGGGAGTCGGCCGCGGCGGCGGTAGTGGTCTCCGAGGCGGGCGGTGACCTTGAGGACGTCCTGAGCGCCGCGGTAGAGGGCGCTCGCCTGGCAGTGGCGAAGACTCCAACCATGCTGCCGATCCTGCGCGACGCCGGCGTGGTCGACGCCGGCGGGGAGGGACTCTACCGGTTGCTGCAGGGATCGCTTCAGTACCTCGTCGCTCGGACGCCCGCCGGAAGCTCCGCCGCCGCCCCGGCGACGGAACGAGCGTCGATGCCGACCGCCGGCGGGGGCTTCGGCTACGAAACGATGTTCCTGCTGCGGTCCCGGGAGGCCCCCATCGACGTTGATCGGCTGCGCAATGAGCTCCAGGAAATGGGTGAGTCGGTCCTCGTGGCGGGCGATGCCCGGGCCGTCAAGGTACACGTGCACAACGACCGGCCGGATCTGGTGATCGCGTTGGGGCTTTCCATGGGCGGCCTTACGAGGATCACGGTCGAAAACCTGGATGTCCAATCCAATGAGGTCCGAGAGAAGAGGGCGGCCGAAGTGGTCGGCGCCCCGATCGAGTTGCACCTCCGTGCTGCCCGCCATGAGGCCCGGCCGCATGTCGATCTCGGCACATACGGGGTTGACGTCGGCATGGGCGGCGTCGAGATTGCGGCCGCGGCAGACCCCGGTTCCGTTGGCTCGGGCTCGAACGGCACCGGTACCGTTTCGCCGGCGAAGGCCCTGCCCTTGGCCGT
The DNA here is from genome assembly GCA_963789725.1 of uncultured Chloroflexia bacterium. GTDB lineage: Bacteria > Chloroflexota > Limnocylindria > Limnocylindrales > CSP1-4 > Fen-1039. The sequence continues at coordinate 802,492 of CAWBLU010000003.1, read as the reverse complement.
CGTGGCGGTTGCCGCGGGCGACGGGCTGGCTCGCATCTTCGGCTCCTACGGCGTGGCCGCGATCGTCCATGGCGGCCAGACCAACAACCCGTCCACGGGCGAGTTGCTGGACGCCGTAGAGAAGATCCACGCCGACGAGATCTTGCTCCTGCCCAATAATCCCAACGTCGTCCTGGCGGCGCGGCAGGCCTCGGAGTTGACCGCCCGGCGCGTTCGGGTCGTACCCACGCGGAATGCGGCTGAGGGCTTCGCGGCTCTGCTGGCGCTCGATCCGGAGCGGGACGCCACTGCCAACGCCGAGGTCATGACCCTCGCCGGCAGGGCCGTCCAGACGCTCCAGGTGACGGAAGCCGTAAGAGACGCGACCATCGGCGAGTGCAAGGTGAGAGTGGGCGAAACCATAGTCCTCGATCCCGACGATGGCCTTCTGGCGGCCGGGAGCGACGCCATGCAGGCAATCCTTACGGCGCTGGAGGCGCTGGAATCCGGGTTCGAACTCGTGACGCTGTACTACGGGGCCGGCGTGGACCGGGCCGAGGCCGAAGACGTGGCCCGGGTCGTGCGGGAGTGGCGCGTCGGGGTGGAGGTGGAGGTGGTCCACGGCGGGCAGCCCCACTACCGGTACCTGATCGCGGCCGAGTAGGCGTGGCCGGGCGGGGCTACGACGACGCGGGCCGCGGCTCCACGGGCGGCCGCGCCTCGGGGGTTGGCACCGGCCGGGGCAGGCCGGCCGGCGCTCCTCGAGTTGCCGGTCCGCTCGGGCCCGGTACTCCGATCTCGTCGAGTGGGCTCGCGGGCGCGACGGTCCTTCGCCGCGTCGGGTCGCGCCTCGGCATCAAGACCGTGGGGGACCTGCTGTTCCACTTGCCGCGCCGCTACGACGACCTGCGCGAATTGAGCTCCGCTCGCGATCTGGCTCGGATCGCCGACGGCGAGCCGGCCAGCGCCCGCCTCGTGGTCCGCGGCATCCGCCAGGAGCAGACCTTCCGCCGCCGTGTCCAGCGCACGACCGCGTATCTGGCCGACGAGACGGGCGAGGTCGAGGCGACTTGGTTTGGGCGCCGCTTCATAGCGCAGCGACTGAAAGAGGGCCAGTGGATCGTGGCCAGCGGCAAGGTCCGCCACCGCGGCTTCACGACGACGCTCGACAACCCCGAATTCCAGGTCGACGACGGCACGGCCTTGCTGCATGCCGGCCGGATCGTGCCCATCTACCGGCTGACGGCGGGATTGACGGCCCCGACGTTGAGGCGGGCCATCCGCCAGGCCCTGGACAAGGTCGGAAAGAACTATCCGGAGTACCTGCCGCCCGAGGCGGCGGAGTGGACCGGCGCGGCCGACAGCCTAGACGGGACCTCCGGCGGGTCCCCGATGCCGATCTCCGCCGCTCTCGAGAGCGCTCACTACCCCGAAACCTTCCCCGCTCGCGATGCGGCCCTGCTCCGGCTCGGCTTCGACGAGTTGCTGGCCCTGCAAGTCGGGATGGTCGCCCGCGATCGAGGCCGTCGGGCCGCGATCGGAGAGGCGATCGACATCCCGCCGGAGCGGGTGGGGCATTCGATCGCGGCCGTGGAAGCGGCCCTGACGCGGCAGGTCCGGGCGCGGACCGGCGACGCCGGCGAGGCCAGACTCACCGCTGACCAGGCTGCGGCCGTGACCGCGATCGTGGCGGACCTGGAGCGGTCACGGCCGATGATGCGGCTCCTCCAGGGGGACGTCGGATCGGGCAAGACGGCCGTGGCGGCGCTGGCCCTGTCCTTGGTCGCCGACGCCGGGCGTCAAGGCGCTCTCCTCGCGCCGACCGACCTCCTCGCTCGCCAGCATGCCGTCGCCTTGCGGCGTCTCCTCGAGCCCCTCGGCCACGGCGTGACTCTCCTGGCCGGCAGCCTCCCGGCGGCCGAGCGGCGGGCCGCGCTAGATCAGCTGGCGGCTCCGTCGGATTCCGACGGGTTGCTCGGATTGACGTGGGGCCGGATCGTGGTCGGGACCCACGCCCTGGTCCAGGAAGGTGTCACGTTCGAAGACCTGGCTCTGGCGGTGGTCGACGAGCAGCACCGCTTCGGCGTCGCGCAGCGCGAGGCTCTCAGCGCGAAGGGCCGTTCCCCACACGTACTGCTGATGACCGCCACGCCGATCCCGAGGACGCTCGGGCAGATCCTGCTGGCGGATCTGGACGTTTGCGACCTGCGTTCTCTGCCGGCCGGTCGGATCGAGATCAAGACCGGCATTCGCCGCAGTGCGGACCTGGCAGGCGTCGGGCAGGACCCGTCGCGTGGCGCGTATCCGCTGATCGTGCGCGAGGTCCGGGAGAGTCATCGCGCCTTCGTGGTGGTGCCGCTTGTCGAAGAGGACGAGGAGACCGCCGCTCGCTCGGCCGGCGAGGTCGCCGCGGCGCTGCCCCTCCAGCTCGCTCAGGCCGCGTCGCGGCAGGGCCTGCCGGCCGAACCGGTGGCCAGGATCGGTGTCGTCCACGGCCAGATGAAGGCGGCTGAGCGCGACGCCACGATGGATCTGTTCCGCCGCGGCGACCTCGACGTCCTCGTCGGCACCACGGTCCTCGAAGTAGGCGTCGACGTGCCGGAGGCGACGGTCATGCTCATCCTCGACGCCGACCGCTTCGGTTTGGCCCAACTCCACCAGCTTCGCGGCCGGGTTGGACGTGGAGAGGCACAGTCCTACTGCATCCTGGTCTCCGATTCGACGGATGCCACGGCCCGGGCCAGGCTGGAGGCGCTGGAGGCGCACAACGACGGCTTCGATCTGGCCGAACTCGACCTCGAGCTGCGCCAGGAAGGGCAGCTTCTCGGACTCCACCAGAGCGGCCTGCCGACCCTCCGGATCGCCTCACTGCGCGACAAAGGCGACCGCGAGCGCGCCGCACGCGCTCGCGCTATCGCGGAACAGCTGGTCGACGAGACGGGATCCCTGCGGCCCGGACACGAGGCCCTGGGCGTGGAATTGCGCAGCGGCTGGCTGGCTCGTGTCGGCGCCGGCGAGGTCCTGGCCGAGTCCGACGATGAGGTAGCTCCAGATGGCTGACGCCGGCCGGGTGATCGCCGGGTCGGCCCGCGGCAAGCGTCTGCGAGCACCGGGTGAGGGCACGCGGCCGTTCGGAGACCGGGTCAAGCAGACCCTCTTCGCCATCCTGGAGCCGTACCTGCCCGGCGCCAGGGTGCTGGACCTGTTTGCAGGATCGGGCGCAGGCGGTATCGAGGCCCTGTCGCGCGGTGCCGGAGTGGCCGTGTTCGTGGAGCACGACGGGGCCGCGGCCCGCGTCATCGCCGAGAACCTGACCGGCGCTCGCCTGGCCGAACGGGGACGGGTCGTCCGCTCCGACGCGGTTGCCTATCTGAAGGGCGGCGCGGCAGAGGCCGGCCCGTTCGACCTGGTCCTGGTCGACCCGCCGTACGCCGAGACCGGCCTGATGAGCGCGGCTCTGGAGCGCCTCGCGAACGCCGATCCGCCGCTCCTCGCGAGCGGTGCGTGGGTCGTGGCCAAGCATTTCTGGAAGTCGCCCCCACCGGACGGCGTGGGGCTGCTAGCATCGGTGAGGACCCGCCGTTTCGGGGAGACCGCCCTGACGTTCTATCGCCGAGCGGATGCCGATCAGCATGCCGGAGGGCCGGTCGAGGACGCCGCCGAGGATCCACCCTCAAGCCTGAGGAGAGCCGCCAGGTGAAGATCGCCGTTTACCCGGGCTCGTTCGACCCGATCACCTACGGACACATCGATGTCGTCTCCCGGGCTGCCGCCGTCTTCGATCGAGTCGTGTTCGCCGTCCTCGTCAACCCCCAGAAGGCGGCGCCGGTCCTTGCCACCGAGGAGCGGGTCAGGGTCATTCGGGAGGCGATCGACGAGTGCTGTCCGGACGTGGCCGCCCGAATCGCAGTGGAGTCGTTCGACGGTCTGACGGTCGACTTCTGCCGCCGCCTTGGCGCGACCTTCGTCGTCCGCGGCCTGCGCGCCATCTCGGATTTCGAGTCTGAGCTTCAGATGGCGCACACGAACCGGAAGCTTGCGCCCGAAGTCGATGCCGTCTTCTTCATGACCGCGCTGGAGTACAGCTACCTGAGTTCGAGCCTGGTCAAGGAGATAGCGTCCTTCGGTGGGGACGTGACTCAGATGGTGCCGCCCAGTGTGTCCCGACGTCTGGCGGCCACGAGGCGAGGTCTATAATCGCGGACAACCGGCAGCCCTGGACACCCGCCCAAGGAGGGCCCGACCGATAGACATAATCGTCCTGATCGAGCGCCTGGAGGCGCTCGTGGCGAACGGCCGGAGGCTCCCACTCACAAACAGCGTGATCATCGATCAGGCTGACGCCTTGGAGTGGATCGACCAGTTGCGGGTGACGATCCCTGAAGAGATCAAGTCGGCCCGCCGGGTCACCAACGAGGTGGAGCGACTTCTCGAACAGGCCCGCGAAGAGGCGGAGCAGATACTGGCCCGGGCGCAGGAACAGGCCACCTATCTGATCGAGGAACGCGAGCTCACGCGCCAGGCCGAGGAGCTGAGTCACGAGATCGTGCGTCAGGCGGAGCTCGAGGCGGACGGAATCCGCGGCGGCGCCGACGACTACGCGTCGGAGGTCCTGGTCGGACTCGAGGGCGAAGTGATGCGGACGCTCAAGACCATCAAGCGCGGTCTGGAGCTGCTGGACGATCGGCGCGCCGTGACGGCCGCCGCCACCGAAGAAGCCGCACCGAGCCCGATCGAGAGCGACGACCAGGGAGACCCCAACGAATACGACGAATCGGACGCCGGCGAAACCGTCCGCGGCTGAGTACCTGATCTTCAACGTCACCGGCCTGATGGGGGAGCCGGCTGGGTCCGTGCGCGATATCCATGTATCGGCGCCGCCCCTGGAGTTTGGCGAGGACCTCGTCCAGACGAGCGAGCTGGAAGGCAACCTGCGCCTGACCCGGACGAATCGAGGCTTGATGGTCGTCGGAGTACTCCGCGCGACCATAGGCCAGACTTGCAGTCGCTGCCTGCGGGAGATCGACTGGCCGGTAGAGATACAACTCGACGACGAGGCCCTGCAGAGCATCGATTTCACGAGCGGCCTCCCTGTCGACACGGCCGAAGAGCCGGACGCGTTGCGGCTGACCCACCACCACGAGCTGGACCTGGAAGGCGAGGTCCGCGACGGCCTGTTGCTCGGGGAGCCGATCGCGCCGCTGTGCCGCGAGGATTGCCCGGGGCTGTGCGCGGTCTGTGGCCTGGAGCTCGCGAGCGGTCCGCACGATCACCCCGACGACGAGGTGGACCCCCGCCTGGAGGGCCTGCGCGGCCTTATCGAAGGCGACAATCGGTAGACGCCGCGGCCGGCGGCGCGGCAGGCCGGCTTCCTCGGACCCCGGCGCGGTGACAGCGAGGCTCGGAACCGCTAAACTCCCGCCTCGGCCCATGCACAGGGTATGCTTTGCCGTACCCCGTCACGGATCGGATAACCGCGCCCCGGCGCTGCCCGGCCCAGCCATCTGGCCATGCAAATACTGGCGCTGCCGACCGGCGCCGCCAGTCAGGTGCCGCCAGAATGGCGCCCCCGCCGGAGCGAAAGGAGTAACCAGTTCAATGGGTGTTCCCAAGAGGAGAGTCTCACACGCAAGGCAGGGCGACCGTCGCTCTCATCATTCGCTGACGCTGCCGCATCTCGAGCCGTGTCCGCATTGCCACCAGCCCAAGCAGGTTCATCACGCCTGCCCGGTTTGCGGCTACTACGCCGGCCGGCCCACGGTGGAGATCAAGCAGGAAAAGCCGCAGCAGCCGGCCTGACCCGGTGGATCTGCAGACGGTCCGTACGATCGGCGACGGCTCCGTCCGTATAGCCGTCGACGCGATGGGCGGCGATCATGCGCCCCTCGAAATCGTGACCGGCACCGTGGCGTGGGCGTGCGCCCACCCGACCGACTCGATTCTGCTCGTCGGGATCCCCGATCGAATCATGGAAACGGCCGGCGGGCCCATTCCGCCGAACGTCGAGATCGTGCCGGCCAGCCAGGTCGTGGAGATGGACGAGTCGCCCGCCCTGGCCCTGAAGGCCAAGAAGGACTCGTCGATCATGGTCGCCATGGGCCTGCTCAAGCAGGGCCGGGCCGACGCGCTCGTCACCGCCGGCCATTCGGGCGCCGGGATGGCTGCCGCCGTCCTGAGGCTGGGACGCTTGCCCGGGGTCGATAGACCCGCCCTGGCCGTCCAGATGGTGACCGAGACCGGTCCCTTCGTTCTGCTGGACATAGGCGCCAACATGGACTCGAGCGGTCACAACCTGTACCAGTTCGCCCACATGGGCTCCCTGTACGCGGAGCGGGTTCTCGGCGTGGACAAGCCGCGGGTCGCGCTGCTGTCGATCGGCGAGGAGAAGGGCAAAGGCGATCTGGCCATCCAGCAGGCGACGCAACTCCTCGACGACGACGGCAGCCTGAACTTCGTGGGCAACGTCGAAGGGCGCGACCTGGTCAAGCACATGGCGGACGTGGCCGTGTGCGACGCCGTGGTCGGCAACGTGACGATGAAGTTCTTCGAGGGTCTGGCCACCTTCATCTTCAACCTGTGGCGGAGCGAGTTCCGGCGCAACATCCGCGGCAAGCTCGGCTACCTGCTGATGCGTCCAGCCGTCGGCCGGATCCGGGGCACCTTCGACTACGAGAAGATGGGCGCCTCGCCGTTGCTCGGCGTCAAGGGCATGGTCCTGATCACTCATGGGTCGGCCAAGCGCCGCATGATCGGATTCGCGCTCGACGCCGGCGCAGCGGCCGCCAGGGCCCACATCCCCGAACTCATCGCCGACGCCTTTCGCGGCCAGCCGCGCGGCCCGGAGCAAGGATCTGAGTGAACTCATGAACGAACAGTTCGATCGAAGCTCCACTCATCGGACCGGGCCGCAGCCGCTCACCGTCAGCCACGGCGTCATCGTCGAGATGGTCAGGGTTGCCGCACTCGAAGTCCCGGGCGTGCTCAAGGTCGGCCGTGGCGGACGGTTGGCCTGGTTGGCCGGCTCGCCGGTGATGGCGCGCGTCCGCGACGGCAAGGCATCCGTCCGGGTCTGGATAGTGGCTCGGCCGGGTCACGCTCTCCGGCCGCTTGCGGCCCAGGTGCGCCAGGCGGTCGGAACGACGGTGGAGCGGCTGCTCGGGCTCGAGCTCGGCGAGGTCACAGTCGTCGTCGACGGGGTGGGGGGCTGGGGCCAGTGACCGCGGCCGCGGACGACGCGGGCCTGGGCGCGCCGGCCGGTCGTGCCGCCATGGACGAGGTCAGTTCGCACCGGCTTGGCCGCCGGCTGGCACTGGCGGCGCTCTTCGAGGCCGAGTTCGGCCAGCGCACGGCCGGCTCGATCCTGGAGCGCCATCTGGCGGAAGGGGCGGCCGACGAGGCCACGGCCGACTTCGCGCGCGGACTGGTTTCAGGGGTGGTGGAGGAGCGGGAGCGGATAGACGCCATCATCGAGCGGCTGGCGCCGCAATATCCCGTCGTGCAGCTCGCACGGATGGACCGAACTCTGCTGCGTAGCGGCATCGGCGAGGTGCTACACTCCGGCACGCCGTCCCGGGTGGCGATTGCCGAATGGGTGGAGTTGGCTCGTACCTACAGTGGCGAACCAGCTCGCCGTTTGGTGAACGGAGTACTCGGGAGAATTGCTCGCGACCCCGAAGCCGGTGCGTTCCACGCCCCGGATCCGGGGCCGCAGTAACCGTCAATCGAATGCCCAGGAACCCCGAGGAGGGCGTCAGTGGCCACTACCTACGAGCGACTCAAGAAGATCGTCGTCGAGCAGCTCGGCGTCGACGAGGAAGAGGTAAAGCCGGAAGCCTCGTTCGTTGACGATCTGAACGCCGATTTGCTGGACCTCGTCGAGTTGATCATGAGCCTCGAAGAGGAGTTCGGCACCGAGATCTCCGACGAAGACGCCGAGAAGATCCGAACCGTGCAGGACGCCACCGACTACATCGACGAGCACGCCTCCTAGTTCGCGACTCGACTGATGCGACCCCGAGCCGCTCTCATCGAGCGGCTGGGGCTCCCGGTCCGCGACCTCGACCTGCTTCAGCAGGCGCTGATCCATAGCAGCTATCTGCACGAGCATCGGGACCTGGCCGCCGGCCACAACGAGCGCCTTGAATTCCTGGGCGACTCGGTCGTGAGCCTGGCCATTTCGGACGCCCTCTATCGTCGCCATCCAGACGACGACGAGGGCGTTCTGTCCGCCCGACGGGCCTCGATCGTAAGCACGGCCGGGCTGGCCCGGCTGGCCCACCGTCTCGAGCTCGGCGAGTATCTGCTTCTCGGCGAAGGCGAATCGCAGCGTGGCGGCCGGAAAAGGCCGGCCCTCCTCGCGTCCGCCTTCGAGGCACTTGTCGGCGCCCTGTACCTGGATCTCGGGTACGAAGCCGCAAGCGGGTTCGTGACTGCCCTGGCCGCGCCCGAGTTGACGAGCGATCGTCCGCTCGGCGCTTTGAAGAGCCCGAAAAGCCGTCTCCAGGAGTACACCCAGCGTCTCTCCGGCGAGAGGCCGCAGTATCGACTGATAGACGCCGTGGGTCCGGATCACGACAAGGTATTCCGCGTGGAGGTCTCGGTTGCCGGCCATGTGGTGGGCATCGGCCACGGTCACTCTCGGCGCGTTGCGGAAACAGACGCCGCCGCGCACGCAATCGACGCCATCCGCCGCAGCATTGAAGAAAAGGCGGGCGGCGCTCCCGGGGCCCCCGAGCTGGCCGCGTTCAGCGGCACGGGAACGGAAGATGATTCAGCCGGCTGGAGCGGCTCACTCGAGGATTGGGGCGTGGTTCGCGAGCCCTGGATCGAGCGTCCCGCGGAACAAAAGGCGGCAAACGGTGGTCTCGACGCCACTGATCCCAACGCCGGCGATCCTGTCCCAGACGACGGCCGATCGAACGATGAAGGCGAGCCAGCTTGATCGCACCTGAACGATGTCCGCGCCATGCCATCCGGGAGGCCCGGCGGCCAGCGGATCCTTCCAGATGACCGCACCCGCGCGTCTCCTGGCGCTCAGGCTCCAGGGCTTCAAGTCGTTCGGCGAGCGGACCATGGTCGAGTTCGGCCCGGGAATCAGCGCCGTGGTGGGCCCGAACGGTTCCGGCAAGAGCAATCTGGCCGACGCGCTTCGGTGGGCCCTCGGGGAGCAGGGTCGCGCTCTGCGCCTGCGCAAGTCCGAAGACGTCATTTTCGCCGGCTCGGAGAAGAGATCCGCTCTCGGCATGGCCGACGTCGCCCTCGTCTTCGGCAATTCTGACCGATTGCTCCCGATCGACTTCGAGACCGTCGAGCTGGGCCGGCGCCTCTTCCGGTCGGGCGAGAACGACTACCTCCTCAACCGCCAGCGGGTGAGGCTGAAGGACCTGGTCGATCTGCTGGACTCTGCCCACCTGGCCGACAACGCCTTTCTATTCATCGGCCAGGGCATGGTCGATCAGGCTCTCGCCTTGCGGCCCGAAGAGCGCCGGCCGCTCTTCGAGGAGGTGGCCGGGGTACGCCGCCACGAGCGGCGCAAGGCCAAGGCCGAGGATCAGCTGGCCGAGGCCGAGGCCAACCTGGCGAGGGTCGAGGACGTGCTGGCCGAGCTGCGGCCGCAGGCCCGCCGCCTCGCGGCTCAGGCCGAGCAGCAGGCCTCGCGCCAGACGGCCGGCCGCGAGTACGGCCGCGCGATCATTTCGCTGGCTCGGTATCGCTGGAGCGACGCGGCCGGCAAGGCGAGCGAGGCGATTCACGATCTCACCACCGGCCGCTCTCAGACCGAAGCGGCACTGATGGCCCTGCGTGAAGCGGAGGAATCGGCGGCCGCGATTGCCCGAGAGCTGGCTTCGAGCTCCGACATCGAAGCCGAGCGGCGGGCCGCCCACGAAGCGGCGCGCCTGGCTCTGACCGAGCTGCAACTTCGCGATGCCAGGGCCGCGAGCGACGTTGCCGCCGCGCAGCGCGATCGCCAGCGTCTGGAGCAGGAGCTCGCCGCGGCCGAGGCCGACCTAGCGGTGCAACGCCGCGAACAGGCCGCCCCTGTGCCGGAGCGCGACCTGGCCCTTGCCGCGACTGTTGCCGAGGCGGAGCGCTCGCTGGCCGAGGCTCTCGAGGAACTCGGCGCGACCCGCGCCGCCCAGCAGGCCCAGGGAGAGGCCCGGGCCGCGCTTCGACGCGTCGAGGCCGCCCGGGCGGCCGAGGTGGAAACGACTCGTCGCCGGCTGGCCGATGCCGAGCGCCAGGCCGCCGACGAGCGGGCCCTTGCCGACGACGTGACCCGCCGCCTCGGCGAGGCTGAGGCCGCGTGCACGGATCCGCGGGCCGCCTTCGCAAAGGCCGTGGACGACGAAAAGGCGGCGGTGGCGGCGCGAGAAGCGGCCCGTGCCGATTTGGACGTCCGCGAGGGCGCGCGGCAGGCAGCATCCGAGGGCGCGGCTGCCACGTCCAGCCGCGTCGCGGGCTTGCGCGGTCGGCTGGAAGCCCTCCAGGCTCGTCTGGCCGAGGAGGAGACGCGAGGCATATCCAAAGCCGCGCGGCGCGTCGGCGGCAGACCGCTGTCCGACGGGCTCGAGATCGAGGCTGGTTTACGAGTCGCCGTCGAGGCTGCCCTGGGCGAGGCCATGCGCGGCTACGTCGTCGGCCAGGAATTGGTTCTGGGGCTCGACGGCCAGCGCGGCGTGCTCGTCCTCGCCTCCGCCCTGACCGACGAGAGCCGCCGAGGGGCCGGGGGCAGGGATACGCGTGATCGCTCCGCGGAGGCCGGCGACCTTATCGCGGCCGCTGCGGCAGGCCAGGGCGGGGGACGGCTGGCGGACGCGGTCAGGTTGGATCCGGTCGGCGCCGCGACCTGGTTGCTTGCCCGGACCGTATGGGTTCCCGATCTGAGCGCGGCCCTTTCTCTCCATCCCAAGCTGCCCGCGGGATGGGTCGCCGTCACCCGCGACGGGGCGGTCGTGACGTCGTTCGGTGTCATCAGCATGGGCCGGGCCGAGTCCCTCCTCGAGCGCCGGTCCGAGATCGAGCGGCTGGGCCAGGATGTCGCCCGACTCGAGGAGGAGTCGGCCACCGCCGCGGTCGAGTCGGTGAACGCCTCGAAGGCGGCGGCGGCGGCGCGGACCGATCTTGAGGCCGCGCGTGATACCGAGCGCCGCGCGGGAGCGGCCCGCCGGGAGGCCGAAGAGGCGGAGCGTCGGGCCACGCGGGCCCTCGAGACGATCGCCCGCGAGGCTGCCTGGCGATCCGCGCAGGCTTCGCGGCTCGAAGCCGATCGGGACCGGCTCAGGGAGTCGGTTCGACAGGTGGCGGCGGCCGCGGCCGCGGCCGAAAACGGGGCGGCTGCAGGCTCGGCGGCGTCTGTCGATGCTGCCGGGGCGCCGTCTTCGACCCCTGCCGACGATCGCGCCGCCGCGCTGCGAGAGTGGGAGGCCCGCGCGGACTCGCTGCGCGTGCGCCGCGATCAGCTGGCGGCTGAGGAGGCTACCCTCGAGGCGGCGCGCCGCGAGGCCGAGGTTCGGCGCGCTCGATCCGCGGCCGCCGCCAGCTTCGATCAGGAGCGGATCTCCACCCTGGAGCGCCAGACGACCGAGCTGGCGAGGCGGGAGCAAGAGACAGCCGCCGTTCGGGAGAGCCTGGGAGAGGAGATGGCCGCCGCCTCGTTGCGTGAGGCAGCGGTCAGGAGCGAGCTCGACGCACTCCGGACGGCAGCCGCGGCGGCTCGGAACCGCCTCGCCGGCGCCGAAGCGACCGCGACGCAATCTCGCGACCGGCTCCGAGCCTGCCAGGATCGCGTCCGTGGCGCCGAGGTGGCCGAGCTGGAAGCGCGCCTCGCTCTCGACGCCATTCGAGAACAGGTCCTGGTGGAGCTTGCCGGGCTGGGAGATCTGGGCATCCGGCTGCTGATCGCCGAGGGTCGAGGGGACGGCGAGGTCGACGTCGCGGCCTGGCCGGAGTCACGGCAAGAGGGTGATATCGGGACTGCCGCGGACGCGGCCGACGGCGAGACAGACTCGGACTCGTCGGCCGCGAGCCTGGAGAACCTGCTCGGCGAGGCCACGGCGCGCTGGAACGATATGCCGGCGGGCGAACCACCCGGAGCGTCAAGGCTCGCCACTCTGCGGCGCCGCTTCCACGAGCTGGGCGCGCCGAATCCCTTCGCCGTTGAGGAGTACGACGCCGTCAGGACGCGCCTGGACGGCCTCGAAGCGCAGCGGTCGGACCTGACGGCAGCGATCGCAAAGACTCGGACCCTCATCGACCAGCTGAATTCCATGATCGCGACCCAGTTCAGGTCCACGTTCACGGCCCTCGAAACGGCCTTCGACGGTCGCTTCCGCCAGCTATTCGGCGGCGGGTTCGCCCGGCTCAGCCTGACCGACCCCGAAGACCTCGCCGCCACCGGAATCGAGATCGTGGCCCGACCGCCCGGCAAGAAAGCCCAGCCGCTGAGCATGCTCTCCGGCGGAGAGCGGGCGTTGACGGCCGTGGCCCTGCTTTTTGCGATGCTCGAGGTCCATCCCGTGCCCTTCTGCGTCCTGGACGAAGTCGACGCCGCCCTCGACGAGGCAAACGTCGGCCGTTTCGCCGAGGCGTTGCGCGGCCTGGCCGCCCAGACGCAATTCATCGTCATCACGCACAATCGCGGCACGATCGAGAGCGCCGACGCTCTGTACGGCGTGACGGTCGGAGACGACGCCGTCAGTCGCGTGATCAGCCTTCGGCTCGATGAAGCCAGGGATCTCGCGGACCGGGTCACGAAGAAGGGCGCGGCCGCGACCGCCGGCTGATCGGGAGGTTCGAACTGTTCCTGAGACGCAAACCCAAGGACGCGCCGGCGGAGCCGGATCAGCCGGCCGAGACGGTCGAGCCGCTGTGGCGTGACCCGGAATCGGCCCTTGACGTGCCGTCCGCGCCCGCGGCCGCCGTCGATGCCCCGCCCGCCCAGCCGGAGCCGGCGCTTCGGACTCCCGAGCAATCGCCTGCCTTCGAAGAGGAGACTGCGGACCTTTCGGCCGGTCTGGAGCGGAGCAGGGGCGGCTTCATGTCGCGCCTGCGGGGGATCCTCAAGAGCGGCCCCTCCGATGAGGATTGGGAGTCCGTTGAGGAGCTGCTGATTTCAGGCGACGTCGGCGGGGGCCTGGCCATGGATGTCGTCGCTCGGGCTCGGGCGCGCAAGGACGGACTCTCGCCCGAGGCGGCGGTCAGGGCGGAACTGGCCGCCCGCCTGCTGCCCGCCGAGCCGGGCTGGCGGCCCGCGTCGGCCGCATCGGGCGGGCCGGCGGTAATCCTGATGGTCGGCGTGAACGGCACGGGCAAGACGACCACGATCGGCAAGCTCGCCCACCTCTATCGGGCCGGCAAGAGCACAGTGCTTCTGGCCGCAGCCGACACGTTCCGCGCCGCGGCCATCGACCAGCTTCGCATCTGGTCGGATCGCACCGGCAGCCAGTTCGTCGCCCACGCGCCCGGGGCGGATCCGTCGGCCGTGATCTACGACGCCCTCGACGCCGCCATAGCGAGGAACATCGACGTCGTCATCGCCGACACCGCCGGCCGCCTCCACACGAAGTCGAATCTCATGGACGAGCTCGCCAAGATGCGGCGGGTCATCGACAAGAGGTTGCCGGGCGCTCGGCCCGAGGTGCTGTTCGTCCTCGACGCCACGACCGGGCAGAACGGCCTGTCGCAAGCCAGGGTTTTCCACGAAACCGTTGGCCTCACGGGAATCGTGCTGACGAAGCTCGACTCAACCGCCAAAGGCGGGATCGTCTTCGCCATCGAGGACACCCTGCACGTGCCGGTGCGGTTCATCGGGGTCGGTGAGAAGCTCGGCGATCTGCTGCCGTTCGATCCCGAGGTCTTCGTCGGCGCCCTGTTCGCCTGAGGCCGCCGCAGTCGGACGCCCGATAGGCGAATCGTCGTTCACACGGATCTGGTCCAAGCTGTGCGCCCGATCGTCTATGCGGTACACTCCGCGAGCCTTCGGTGGCCGCCAGAATCCGCGGCCCCACGTCGCCGCCTGCTTCGGGGCGACGCCACGGATCGGGAGATTCCGGACCATTCATGTTCGACGCCCTTAGCGACCGGTTGCGCAAGACCCTCGGCGCCCTGACGGGGCACGGTCGAGTGAGTGAGGCCGACGTTGACGCCGCGATGCGTGAAGTGCGGCTGGCCTTGCTTGAAGCGGACGTCAACTTCAAGGTGGTCAAGGATTTCGTCGGGCGCGTCCGTGAGCGCGCCACCGGCGTCGAGATCCTGGAGAGCCTGACGGCCGGCCAGCAGGTCGTGAAGATCGTCAACGAAGAACTGGTCGCGTTGCTCTCGGCCGGTGACAGGGCATTTCGGCTGACGGGCAACCCGGCCGTGATCCTCCTGGTCGGCCTGCAGGGCTCGGGCAAGACGACCTCAGCGGCAAAGCTGGCCCGATACCTCCACAAGCAGGGTCGCCGCCCGCTGCTCGTCGCCGCAGACCCGTATCGACCGGCCGCCGCCGACCAGCTGGACACCCTCGGCAAGTCGATCGACATCCCCGTCTACCGCGCCCCTGCCGGCACGGACGTTCTCGCTATAGCCAGGGGCGGCATGGAAGCCGCCCGGAAGCAGGTCCGCGACACGGTGATTCTCGACACCGCCGGCCGGCTGACCGTCGACGCGGTCCTGATGAAGGAGATCGCGGACCTGTCGGCCGCCGCGAAGGCGTGCGAGACGCTGCTCGTGGTCGACGCCATGACCGGCCAGGAAGCCGTCAACGTGGCCGAGGCCTTCCACGCCGCCGTGCCGGTGACGGGCCTGGTCCTGACGAAGATCGACGGCGACGCCCGCGGCGGTGCCGCTCTCTCCATCAGCGCGGTGACCGGCCTGCCTGTGAAATTCCTCGGCACCGGCGAGAAGACCGACGCTCTCGAGCCGTTCCACCCCGATCGGCTGGCGGGCCGGATCCTGGGCATGGGCGACGTGCTGACCCTCGTCGAGCGTGCGCAGGAGCATTTCGACGAAAAGCAGGCGGCCAAGATGGCCGAGAAGCTGCGCAAGAACAGCTTCACGCTCCAGGACATGCTCGACCAGATGGACCAGGTCCGGAAGATGGGCCCGATGGGCCAGATCATGGAGATGATCCCGGGCATGGGCGGGTATGCCAGGCAGGCCCAGGAGTCGGTCGATCGCGGCGACCTCAAGCGGGCCGAGGCGATAATCCGATCGATGACGCCGATCGAGCGGAGTGACCCGAACGTACTCAACGCGGCCAGACGCCGCCGTATCGCCCGCGGGTCGGGCACGCGGCTACAGGACGTCAATCAGCTCATCAAGCAATTCACCGAGCTTCAAAAGGTTATGAAGCAGATGTCCGGCGGCCGGCTTGCGCGCCGCCTGCCGGGCATGGGCGGGTAGGGGAGGACGCAGAGATGGATGTCAATCGAGACGGCAATCTGGGAACCGGCCCGGCGCCGGTCTTGCCTCCGGAAGGAACGCTGGTGCCGATGGGCGACGAGTGGGCCTCCGGCGTGCGCTCGGCCGTAGTAACCCCGCGATCCAAGAGGCTGCGTTGGGGCGTCGCCGGAGCCGTGGTCCTGTGCGTGACGCTGGTGAGTGCGGCCGGCTTCTTCGTTCTCTCCGGCGCCGCCGGGGCGAAGTCGCTGACGGCCGGCGTCGCGCCGAAGAACTCCGTCGCATTCCTGGAGGTCAGGACCGACCTCCCCGGTGATCAGCATGCTCAGCTGGCCAATTTCATGAGCCACTTCCCGGGCTTCCAGGATCGCGCCCAGTTCGACAACGCCATCGACAACCTGCTCAACAGGCTGACCGGCGAGGTGTCGCCTGACCTCCGCTATACCTCGGCCTTCAAGCCGTGGATGGAGGGCGAGGTGTCGCTCGCAGCCGTGGACCGCGGGGCCGGCTCGACGGGGGGCGTGCCCGGGGCTGTGGCGATCTTCGCGCTGAAGGACCGCTCCGCGGCCGAGACCTGGATCGCCGGCGAGGTGGACAGGCTCGGCATCAGGCCGGCGAGCCAGGCCTATGCCGGAACCACGCTCTACACCACCGGGCCGGGACTGAACGAGGGCGCCTACGCCCTCACCGACCAGGACCTGCTGCTGGGTACGGTTGACGGCGTGAAAGCGGCCCTGGACACGAAGACGAACGGCTCGCTGGCCGACAACGCGAATTACCAGGCGGCCATGAAGTCGCTCTCGGGGGACAGCCTGGCCAGGTTCTACCTGGATCCCAAGACCATGGTCGCAGACGCTCTTTCCGCCGCCGACGCGTCGATGGGATCCATGATGGGCATCGCCGGCCTGCCGGGCACGGTCTTGGACTCGGCCGCCGCCCTTCCGGCTTGGGTAGCCGGTTCGGTTCGAGCCGAATCGGACCACATGGTCGTGGACTTTGTCGTGCCTCGACCGGCCGGTTCTGACGCCGGCCATCACGTCAGCCGCCTCGCCCCGGCGCTGCCCGGCAGCACGGTCGGCGTATTCGAGATCCATTCGATCGGCAAGCTGATCTCGAACGGTCTGGCGACTCTCAAGTCGGAGCTGCCCGCGGGATCGGCCGACCAGGTCAAGAGCGTCGACGACGCCCTGGTCATGATCGGCGGCATCGACTGGCTAGGCGACGGTGTCGCGGCCGTGACCAGAAACGGCACGAGTTACAGCGGCGGGATCGTGGTCGAGGCGGCGGACGCAACCACGGCCGGTGCGAAAGTGGCCCTGATCTCCAACTACGCGACGCTGGCCAGCGGCGCCCTCCATATTTCGAACCGCGACGAAACGTACAAGGGCGTCGCCATCAGGGTCATCTCGATCCCGGGCGGCGACGGCCTGCCGGTCGAGATCGCGATCGCGGCCAGGGACAACCTGATCGTTGCCGGTTACGACGACGCTTTTGTCAAAGACCTCATCGACACGACGCCGGCGACAGCCCTTGCCGCTCAGCCCGACTACTCGGCGGTGATGGCTGCGGTGGGAGCCAAGAACGACCAGTCGATGTACGTCAATATTCCCGCTCTGGAGGACCAGATCGGCCAGGCCGTCCTGTCGGTCTCGCCGACGCGGTGGACGCAGGACTACAAGCCCTACTTCGACCATCTCGGTGGTTTCGGCTACTCGGTAGTCGACGGCAATACGGGTATGCTGCGGCTCGTCATCACGGCCAAGTAGCCAGCCGGTCGACACGCCGCACAAGCAACTCTAGGAGGAACTAGCTCGCACATGGCAGTTCGAATTCGTCTGAGCCGCGTCGGCGCCACCAAGCAGCCGTCATACCGCGTCGTCGTCATGGACGGCCGCAGCGCTCGGGACAGCCGGGCCATCGAGACTCTCGGCCACTACAACCCTCGGACCGAGCCGGTCGAGTTCGTGGTGGACGCCGAGAAGGTGAAGAAGTGGCTCGCCCAGGGCGCGCTTCCTTCGGACACCGTGTCGCGGCTTCTGCAGAACGCCGGCATCGTCCCCAAGGTCGCTCGCAAGCCCGCCCCGGTCGCCAAGTAGAGGCGGCTTCCGCAGCGTCGGACGCATCGCGGATACAGATAAAGGAGGCCTATGGCAGCCAAGGATCTGGTCGAGTACGTCGCCCGGAATCTCGTCGACGATCCCGATGCGGTGGTCGTGGAGATCAGCACCGGTCCCGATGGGACGGTCATCGAGCTCCACGTCGCCGAAGAGGACATGGGCAAAGTGATAGGGCGGAACGGCAGCGTCGCCAAGGCGCTTCGGACCCTACTCAAGGTCATGTCGGCTCGCGAGGGCGAGAGCGTCACCCTGGAAATCGGCTGAGCATCCGGTCATGACGGCCGGAGAGCGGCTCGTGGTCGGCCAGGTTCGCGGGTTCCACGGGTTGCGAGGCACTGTTCGCGTCGAATCGCTGACCGATCGCCCCGACGAGCGATTTGCCGTCGGGCAGGTTCTGTTCAGGGAGGGCGACGAGAGCCCACTGACGATCGCCGAGGCCGACACCGATGCGGTCGGCTGGCGTGTGCGCTTCGCGGAGGTGGCCGATCGCACTGCGGCAGAGACCCTCCGCGAGGTATACCTGGAAGCGGTGGTCGCGCCGGGCCAGGAGCTGCCACGCGGCGAGTTCTACTGGCATCAGGTCGTCGGTTCGGCCGTTGCTGACCTGGACGGCGTCGCGCTGGGCGAGGTCGTCGACGTGTATCGAGCGGGCGGAGCCGATGTCGCGGTTGTCCGCGGCCCTCGCGGCGAGTTCGACGTCCCGCTCGTGCGGTCGGTTGTCCGCATCTTCGCGCCCGGCCGCGGGGAGATCGTCGTCGACGGGGAGGCGCTGGGCCTGAGAGGCGAAGAGGCCGGCGCGGCCGACGAATCCGAGCACAAGGCCGAAGAAGCGCCGTGAGCGGCGAGGACGAGCCAAGCGGACGCGAGGCTGCCGGGGGGCAGCGGACGAGTTCGGGGCCTCCCCTGGAGATAGAAATCCTGACTCTCTTCCCCGGAATGATCGCCGGGCCGCTCGGCGAGAGCATTCCCGGCCGCGTGCAGACGCGCGGCCTGGCCACGATCCGGGTCCACGACCTGCGTCAGTGGGGCCTCGGCCGGCACAAGACGGTCGACGACTACACCTACGGCGGGGGAGCGGGCATGGTCCTGCGCCCCGAACCCGTGGCCGCCGCGCTGGAGGTCCTGCGAAGGCCCGACAGCACCGTCATCCTGCCGGACCCGGGCGGCGAAGTCTTTGCCCAGCCCCGCGCCCACGATCTCGCGGAGCGAACGCACCTGATCATCCTCTGCCCGCGTTACGAGGGGGTCGACGAACGGATTCGCTCCATGGTGGACCTGGAGTTGTCGATAGGGGACTACGTCCTCTCCGGCGGCGAGATCCCGGCCCTGGTCATGGTCGACACGGTATTGCGGCTCCTTCCGGGCGCCATCGACGCCGAGTCGATCGCCGAGGAGTCGTTTACCGCCGACCTGCTCGAATACCCACAGTACACTCGCCCGCCCGAGTTCAACGGCATCTCTGTGCCGGCGGTCCTGACCAGCGGCCACCATGAAGTGGTTCGCAAGTGGCGCTTGAAGGAAGCTCTACGCCGGACACTCGCGCGCCGGCCGGAGCTGCTTGAAGGCCGGGCGCTGAACCGGGAAGAGGAGAAGCTTCTGGGCGAAGTTCGAGTCGAGATCCGCGAAGGAGCGGTGGCCGCCGAGCGGATCGGGACCGTCGACCCAGACGCCGTGTAGCCGCCCCGAGACTAAGTCCGGTTCGCTCGCGTGCAGCTCCAGTGGTCCCCACATGGATCGACGCTACTGGTCCTGTGCTAGTGCCTCAATCTGCCGAATCCGTCCGTGCCCGACCAGGTCGTCCTGTTTCGGCCGTAGGCGGAACGTGTTCCGCCGCAGGTCGGATTGGTTGTGCTATCCTTCGCCGTCGGTCGCTCTGGCGGCCTATTCCATGTGCCTTCACCGCGGCCGGGCTGCGGGCCACCTAAGCCATGAGCGCAGCCGCGCCGCTTGACGAAGAGTAGGGACCGATCGTGAACGTGCTCGAAGAGATAACCCAGGACCAGATCCGGACCGATATCCCCGAGCTCGCGCCGGGTGACACGGTCAAGGTTTCGGCCCGAGTCGTCGAAGGCACCCGCGAGCGGATCCAGGTCTTCGAAGGCACGGTCATGCGCATGCGCGCCGGCGGGATCCAGAAGTCGATCACCGTCCGCCGTCTCGCCAGCGGCGTCGGCGTGGAGCGAACCTTCAAGGTGAACAGCCCGCGCATCGAAAAGATCGAAGTCGTCCGCCACGGCCAGGCTCGCCGCGCCCAGCTCTACTTCCTCCGAAAGCGCGTCGGCAAGGCCGCCACTCTGCGCGAGCGCCGCGTCAACAGCTAGCGAGTCGGAGCGATGCCGGAAGCCCGTCGCTCCTCTACCTCGGTCGAGGACCCCGTCCGATCGCCAACGGCGCGGCGGGGTCTCTCTGTTTCCGCCCCAGGCTCGGCCCGCGGCAGAGTCGAGATCGCCACGTGGCACAAGGCCCGCCTTGATCCCGACTTCGCCGAGGAGCGGATCCTGTGGTCGCGCGGATATCGCCACGTCGCCGGCATCGATGAAGTCGGGCGCGGTTGCCTTGCGGGGCCTGTCACGTCGGCCGCGGTCATCCTTCCGCCCGATTGGAGTCCGCGAGGGCTGCGCGACTCAAAGCTGCTCAAGCCCGAAGAGCGGCGGCGGCTTTCGGCCGAAATCAAGGAGCGCGCGCTGGCCTGGTCGATCGCCTTCGTCGGACCGGAGCTGATCGACCGGATCAACATTCTCCAGGCCACACTCCTGGCCAGCACCCTGGCGGCCGCACGACTCCCCATTCGACCGGACGCGCTGCTGCTGGACGCGGTCTCTCTGCCCGAGGTGCCGGTTCACCAGCGTGTCCTCGTCTCGGCCGATCGGCTGTGCGTGTCCGTGGCGGCGGCGTCGGTCATTGCCAAGGTCGCCCGCGACGCGTTGATGGAGGAGTACGACCTTCTGTATCCGGGCTACGAGTTCGCCAGCAACAAGGGCTATGCCGCGCCGGAGCACCGTGCCGGCCTGGAGACCTTCGGCCTCAGCCCGATCCACCGGCTCTCGTTTGCTCCCTGCCGTGATCGCCAGCAAATGTCGTTGTGGGAGGATGGGCGGACGGACGCAGCCGGAGTGGCGGGCGAGGGCGAAGAGGCAGACGACTTCGCCCCGCAGCTGCTCGAGGGGCCGGTCGACTAGCGCCCGCTGGAGTGGGCTTGGCCAGGACGGATCGACAAATCGCCGGCGACACGGCCGAAACCCTCGTGGCGGATCTTCTGACGGCGCGCGGTTGGGTGGTCCTCGGCCGCAATCTCCATTTCGGGCGCAGTGAACTGGACGTGCTGGCCGTCGATCCGGGGCCACCGTCGCGACTGGTGGTGGTCGAAGTCCGGTGGCGGCGCTCCAGGGAGTTCGGCGGAGCCGAGGGCTCGTTCGACCTTCGGAAGCGAGCCCAGTTGCGGCGCGGCATCGGCCTCATGCTCGAGAGCGGCCGCCTGCCGGATGGATCGATCTTGCCGCAACTGCCCGTGGCCGTGGATCTGGCGGTAGTCGAGCCGGGCAGAACCGCTGCGCCGACCGTCAGGCTGTATCGGAATGCGTTGGCGTAGCCGGGAGTGGCCCGCTCCGACATGTCGTCCGGCCCCGGCTCCAGGCCGGTCGTGTGCTAGACTCCGCGACGGTCGCGACCATCGACGACCGGCCCGTGACGCCCGCCGTTTGGCGAGCCAGCGGAGATCACACGCAGAGCCGCCGTGTCGGGAGCGGTGCCGGAAGAACCAAGCTGGTTCCCGGTTCTCGGCAGGAGCGCTGCGGAGGAAACAACCGCAGGAGGTAGTTCATGCCGTCCGTTTCGATGCGACAGCTCCTGGAGGCCGGAATCCACTTCGGCCACCAGACTCGTCGCTGGAATCCCAAGATGAAGCCGTTCATCTTCGCGGAGCGCAACGGGATCCACATCATCGACCTTGCCCAGACCGTCACGCGTCTCGACGTGGCCCTCGAAGCCGCTCGCGAGACGACCGCGCGCGGCGACGGCGTGCTGTTCATCGGCACCAAGAAGCAGGCCCAGGAGCCGATCGCCCAGGAGGCGATCCGGGCCGGCCAGCCGTACGTGAACCGCCGCTGGCTGGGTGGCATGCTGACCAACTTCGTGACGATCAAGAAGCGCATCGCGCTTCTCGATCAGCTCGAGGCCCGCCAGGCCGGCGGCGACTTCGAGCGTCTGACCAAGAAGGAAGTCGCGAAGCTCGTCGAGCAGATGGACCACCTCCGCGACCACTTCGGCGGCATCCGGAAGATGAAGCGCCTGCCGGGCATGGTCTTCATCGTCGACCCGCACCGCGAGCGCATCGCCGTAACCGAAGCTCGCAAGCTGGAACTCCCGATCATCGGCACCGGCGACACCAACGTCGATCCGGACGAGCTCGACTACATCATCCCCGCCAACGACGACGCCATCCGGGCCATCCGGCTGCTGTGCTCGCTCGTCGCTGATGCGTGCCTCGAAGGCCAGCGCGAGCGCAGCGGACGAGGGGTGGAGGTCGAGGCGCCCGAGGCCCAGGCCGAGCCCGAGATCGAGATGGCCGCGTCCGAAGAGCTCGTCGCGGCCCTGGCCGGCGGGGCGGCTCTGACGTTCGAACCCGACGTCGACGAAGAGGAAGTCCTGCTGCCTGGCGTGAAGGTTGCGCCGCATGCCCACGAGCCCGAGGCCGAAGAGACCCCGAGCGCCCCACTGACATAGCGAAGACTCGGCAGGCCGACGGTTCGGAAGATCCCGGGCGGTGGGCCGGCGACGAGTACAGGAGACACGAACCACATGGCGACCATTACGGCCGAGACCGTCAAAGCCCTCCGTGAGATCAGCGGGGCGGGTGTCATGGAGTGCAAACGAGCGCTCGAGGAGACCGGCGGCGACATTGAGAAGGCGGCGAGCGTGCTGCTCGAGCGCGGCCAGGCGGCCGCGGCCAAGCGGGCCGGCCGCGAGGCCAACGAGGGCCTCGTCAGCAGCTATATCCACACCGGGGGCAAGATCGGGGTCCTGATCGAAGTCAACTGCGAGACGGACTTCGTCGCCCGCACCGACGAGTTCCAGAAGCTCGTCCGCGACCTGGCCATGCAGGTGGCCGGCCTGCGACCGCTGTACCCGACGATCGACTCCATCCCGGCCGCTGATCTCGAGGCCAAGCAGGTCGCCCTGGCCGGCTCGGAGACGCTGGCCGGCAAGCCCGAGGCGATCCGCGGCCAGATCGTCGAGGGCCAGCTGAAGAAGTGGTTCGAGGAAGTGGTGCTCGTCGAGCAGCCCTTCCGCGACCAGGATCGAACTGTCGGACAATTGATCACTGAAGCCATCGCCAAGACCGGCGAGAATATCCGTGTCCGACGCTTTGTCAGGTTCGAGCTGGGGGAGTAGATGAGCGAGGCCACCGCGGCCGATAGCGATGCGACCGGGTCATCCCAGGCAGACCCGGACTCGACACGTGCGAAGACGCCACGATATCGGCGCATCCTGCTGAAGCTGTCCGGGGAAGCGCTCCTCGGCACGCGGCAGTACGGCGTCGATCCCAACTTCTGCGCATTCATCGCCGCCCAGGTTGCGGAGGTCCATCGTTCCGGAGTCCAGATAGGGATAGTCGTCGGCGGCGGCAACATCTTCAGAGGCCTGGCCGCGGCCGCAAGGGGCATGGACAGGGCCACCGGCGACTACATCGGGATGCTGGCTACCGTCATGAACGCCCTGGCTCTTCAGGATGCCCTGGAGAAGGCAGGCGTACAGACACGTGTGATGAGCGCCATCGGCATGAACGAAGTCGCCGAGCCGTACATCAGGCGTCGCGCCGTCCGCCACCTGGAGAAGGGCCGGGTCATCATCCTGGCGGCCGGCACCGGCAATCCTTACTTCACCACGGACACGGCGGCGGCCCTGCGGGCGGTCGAGATCGGCGCCGAGATCATCCTCAAGGCCACCAAGGTGGACGGGGTTTACGACTCGGATCCGACCACCAACCCGGGCGCAAGACGGTATGAGAGGCTGACGTACTCCCAGGTCCTCGCCCAGCAGCTGCGCGTCCTGGACGCGACGGCCGTGTCCCTGTGCATGGAAAATGACACTCCGATCATCGTCTTCGATCTGAACGAGCCGCAGAACATCACCCGGGTCGCCGCCGGCGAGCCCGTGGGGACCCTGATCACCGGAGGCAGCCCCGCATGAGCAGCGAGACGTTGTCCGCAACCGAGCACAAGATGTTCCGGGCGGTAGAGGTACTCGAGCGTGACCTGCAAGGCGTTCGCACCGGGCGTGCGTCCACCTCGATCGTGGATCACCTTGTGGTGGAGGCCTACGGGTCGCCCATGCCTCTCAACCAGCTGGCCGGCATAAGCGTGCACGAGGGTCATCAGATCGTCATCCAGCCCTGGGACCGAGGTGTCCTGACGGCCATCGAGAAGGCGATCATCAAGAGTGACATCGGCCTCGTGCCAAACGTCGACAGCTCGGTCATCCGACTGAACATCCCGCCCCTCACCGAAGAGCGGCGCAAGGAACTGGTCAAGCAGGTACACAAGCGCATGGAAGAGGCGCGGGTGGAGATCCGGAACCTGCGTCGCGACGCCGCGGACCTCCTCAAGAAGACCGAGCACGACGGTTCGCTTGGCGCCGACGAGCTTCGACGCGAGATGGAGCAGCTTCAGCGCATCACCGACAAGCACGTCGCGGACGTGGATCACGTCGGGGCGGCCAAGGAGCAGGAGATGCTGGAGGTTTAGTGGCCGGTCGGATACCACGCCCGACCGACTCCCCGGCCCTCGTGCACCGGGAGCCGGAGCCGGCGATCGATACCGCCGCGACGATCGTCGTTTCACCCGACGCCGCGCCGACGGAGCCGTTCGTCGTGTCCAGGGCGGAGTTGCCGCGCCACGTGGCGATCATCATGGACGGCAACCGGCGCTGGGCGAAGGCGCGCGGCAGTCTCGAGATGGAAGGCCACGCCGCCGGGGTCGAGGCCATCAGGGAGATCATCCGCCACTCGGTTCGCAGGGGTATCGCCGTTCTCTCGCTGTACGCCTTCAGCCGCGAGAATTGGGCCCGCTCGGACGAGGAAGTGGGCGGCCTGTTCATGCTGCTCGAGAAGGTGATCCGCAACGAGACCGACGAACTCCGCGCCCAGGGAGCCCGAGTTCGCTTGCTGGGCCGGATCGACGAGCTTCCGCCGGAGACCCAGGCCTCGGTTCAGAACGCCCTCGACGCCACGGCCGGCGGCAAGCGCCTGCAGCTGAACATCGCCTTCAACTATTCGGGCCGGACCGAGCTCGTCGACGCCGCTCGAAGGCTGGTGGCTCGGGGGCTGCGACCGGACGAGATCGACGAAGAGGCCATGGCCGGGGCGCTGTATACCGCCGGTCTGCCCGACCCCGACATCGTCATCCGCACCGGCGGCGACGAGCGGCTCTCCAATTTCCTGATCTGGCAGGCGGCCTACTCGGAGTTCTATTTCAGTCCGATCCTCTGGCCGGACTTCGGGCCGGAGGCCTTCGACGCGGCCCTGGTCGAATTCGCGAGCCGGCAGCGCCGGTTCGGCCGGTAGGGGGCCGGAGTGGGCCAGCGGGCGCTGAGCGCCGCCATCTTCGTGCCACCTCTCCTTGTGGTGATCGCCCTCGGCGAGCCATGGTTTGGGGCCCTGATAGCCGTCTTCGTAGCCATCGCCGCCTGGGAGGCGGTGCGGCTGCTGCGGGCCGCGGGCTATCCGGCGGTGCCGGTGATCGCGGTCGCCGGCGCCCTGGCCGTGGCCGCGGACGTGGCCTCGATCTCCGAACTGCGCCCATACGCGGATCTGGCCCTCGCGGCGGTGCTCGTGGTTGCCGCTCTCGCCGTGTTCCTTAATCCCGACGCCAGGACGGGCTTCGCGTCCTGGCTGGGAACGGCTTTCGCGGCGGTGTACGTTGGGATGCTGGGTGGCTTGGTACGCCTGGGTCAGGCCGCGCCGCCGATGCGCCCAGATGCTCCCGCGGCCCAGCTGGGAGCCGAGCGCGGTTGGATCCTGCTCGTGATCCTGCTCGTCTGGTCGTTCGACACGGGCGCGTACGGCGTCGGCGTAGCCCTGGGCAAGCGCAAATTCCTCTCGCACATCTCGCCGTCGAAGAGCTACTGGGGCCTGTTCGGTGGCGTGGCCGCTTCGACGGCGGTGGCCGTCGCGGGGCTGTGGGCGCTGGGGCAGCCGCCTGCAGTCGGCCTGGCCCTCGGGCCTGTGATCGGGGTCGTGGCGCAGGCGGGCGACCTGGCCGAGTCGATGCTCAAGCGGGCCGCCGGGGCGAAGGACTCGGGCGGGCTGATCCCCGGGCACGGTGGCATCCTCGACCGGGTGGACTCGTTCATATTCGCGGCCCCGATCGCAGCGATCTTCGTGACGGCGCTGGCGCGTTGAGATGAGTCCAGTCGCCGGAAAGGGGAGCGCCAAGGATCGGCGCGGCAGGTTCGCCGCAGGGCCAACTCGTGTCGCCCTTCTGGGGTCGGGTGGATCGATCGGCCGGCAGGCCGTCGATGTCCTGGCGCGCAACGCCGACGCGTTCCGGGTGGTGGCCTTGGCCACCGGGTCGCAGGGTCAGATTCTCGAGGAGCAAGCCCGGCTCCTGAATCCCACCGTTGTGTCTCTCGCGGACGCGCGGGCGGCCGCGCGTCTGGACCTACCCGACGGCACGGGTCTGGTCGGTGGGGCCGACGCACTGGAGGCGCTGGTCACCCGCGAGGACGTGGATCTCGTTGTGGTCGCGACGGGCGGACTCGTCGCCCTCCGGTCGGTCCTGGCTGCCCTGGAGGCCGGCAAGGTCGTAGCGACTGCCAACAAGGAGACTCTGGTCGCGGGCGGCCATCTGGTCATGCCACTGGTCCGCCGGCTGGCCGCCGGCGCGGCCGGAGCCACCGGCGACGCCCACCATCCGCTGGCCGAGCCGCTCGGCTGGCTCCGGCCGATAGATTCGGAGCACTCCGCCATCTGGCAGTGCCTGGCCGGAGAGGACCACGCCGCCATCGAGCGGCTCCTCCTGACAGCATCTGGTGGCCCCTTCCTGAACGCCACAGTCGCGGACCTCGCGACAGTAACGCCGGAGCAGGCCCTCCGGCATCCCACCTGGACGATGGGGGCCAAGATCACCATCGACTCGGCGACCCTGGCCAACAAGGGCCTCGAGATCATCGAAGCTGGCTGGCTGTACGATGTGCCCCTCTCGGCCATCTCGGTCGTGATCCATCCGCAAAGCGTCGTCCACTCGGCTGTGCAGTTCGTGGACGGTTCAGTCAAGGCACAACTGGGGACTCCAGACATGCGGCTCCCGATCCAGTACGCGCTCACATACCCGGAGCGCCTGCCATCGCCGGCAAACGCGGTCGACTTGATCGCGACCGGCCGGCTGGACTTCCGAGCGCCCGACGCAGCGCGTTTCCCGGCCCTGCGCATCGCCCGTGAGGCGGGGCTGGCGGGTCCGCGGGCGAGTGCCGCCCTGATCGCCGCGGACGAAGTTGCCGTATCTCGCTTCCTGGGTGGCAGCCTGGACTTCAACGGCATCCCGCGGCTCCTCGGCGCCGCCGTCGAGCGCTTCGGGACCGGCGAGCCGGCGGCGCCCCAACTCGAACAGCTGGTCGGCCTGGATGTGGAAGTCCGGCGTTTTGCGGAGGCGTATCGATGAGCATTTCCGGACTGACATTCGGCCTGAGCGGCGTCATCGGCCTGTTCGTAATCTTGATTCCGCTCGTTCTGATTCACGAACTGGGCCACTTCATCATGGCTCGCCTGGCCGGGATCCGGGTTCTCGAGTTCGGCCTCGGGTTTCCGCCCCGGGCGAAGGTCCTCGGCCACGATCACGAGACCGAGTACACGTTGAACTACCTGCCGATCGGCGGTTTCGTCCGGCTCGAGGGCGAGGAGACGGACTCGGACGACCCGCGCGCGTTCACCAACGCCGCGCTGCCCAAGCAGTTGATCGTCCTGGCGTCGGGCGTGGGCATGAACCTGCTCGTCGCCATATTCCTGTTCTTCGTAGTCGCCTGGGCGTTCAACCCCGTCGTGCAGCCGACGATCGACCAGATCCAGGAGGGCTCTCCGGCCGCGACCGTCGGGCTCCAGTCGGGCGACTCAATCGTCTCTATAGACGGCCGGACGTACGCCTCGCCGTCAGTCCTCGATTTCACGACGACGGATGCGACCCAGGACTGGCGGAAGGACCTCCTGGCCCACGCGGGCCAGACTGTTCACCTGGTGATAGCCGACGCCGCCGGCAAGCAACGCCCCGTGACGGTGACCCTCCGAGTTCCGACAGCGGATCAGGGCGCGCTTGGTGTGGTCATGAGCAACACCCTGGTCAACACTCCAGGCGACCCGGCCAGCGCCATCGGTCTCGCCGTCGGGGCGACGGGGCGGGCCATGAACCTGATCCTGGGAGCCGTCGGCGACATCGGCAGGCAGCTGGTCACGAACCCATCGCAGGCGCCTCCCGGCGTCCAGGGGCCGGTCGGGATCGCCTCCGACATCGGCCACGTCGTCTCTCAGCCGAACGCCCTGATGATCTTGTTGCTGTTCGCGGCGATCATCTCGGCCAACCTGGCACTGGTCAACGTCCTGCCGCTGCCTGTTCTCGATGGCGGGAAGATGGTGATCATGGTCGTGAAGCGGATCTTCGGAGCTCGCGGCGTTAGCGCCTTCGAGGCGTTCGCCTATGTGGCCAGCTTCGGCCTCCTCTTGGTCTTCATGGGCTGGATCACCTTCTTCGACATACTCCGGGTCAGCGGCCAATAGCCGTGGGCGGACTGGACTTCGCCGCGCGGCGGCGCTCCGTCGTGGTCGACGTGGGCGGCGTCATGGTCGGCGGCGGCCATCCGATCGTCGTCCAGTCGATGACGAATACGGACACGGCCGATGTCGACGCCACCGCCATCCAGGTGGCGCGCCTGGCCCATGCCGGCAGCGAGCTGGTCCGAATCACGGTCAACAACGAGGCGGCCGCGGGCGCCGTCCCAGAGATCCTGAGGAAAGTCCGCGGCCTCGGTGTATCCGCCCCGATCGTAGGCGACTTCCACTACAACGGCCACAAGCTGCTGACGGACTTCCCCGAGGCGGCGCGGGCCCTGGACAAGTACCGCATCAACCCGGGCAACGTGGGACCCGGCCGCCACCACGACGACCATTTCAGCGCCATCGTTCGGGTTGCCATCGACAACGGCAAGCCCGTCCGGATCGGCGTCAACTGGGGTTCTCTCGATCAGGACGTCCTGGCGGAACTGATGAACTCGAACGCCCGCCTGGCAGAGCCGCGGGACGCCCGCGACGTCATGATCGAGGCGATGGTCGCAAGCGCGATCAGGTCGGCCGAGCTGGCCGAGACGACGGGCCTGGCGCACGACCGGATCATCCTGTCGGCCAAAGTCTCGGGCGTCCGCGACCTGGTTGAGGTCTACCGGCTTCTGGCGGCACGCGGCGACTACGCCCTGCACCTCGGGCTGACCGAGGCGGGGATGGGCATGAAGGGGATCGTGGCCTCTTCGGCCGGCCTTTCGCTACTCCTGGCCGAGGGCATAGGCGACACCATCCGCGTCTCCATCACGCCCGAGCCGGGCGGCGATCGGACCGAAGAGGTCGCCGTGGCTCAGCAGGTACTGCAAACCCTCGGCCTTCGCTCCTTCCTGCCGCAAGTGTCGTCGTGCCCGGGTTGCGGCCGGACCACGAGCACCTACTTCCAGGAACTGGCGCGCGACATCCAGGCTTACCTGCGCGACCAGATGCCCGCGTGGCGCGATCGCCACCCCGGCGTCGAGGAGATGCGCGTGGCCGTGATGGGTTGCGTCGTCAACGGCCCGGGCGAGTCCAAGCACGCCGATATCGGCATCAGCCTTCCGGGCACTTTCGAGGAGCCGGTGGCGCCGGTCTTCATCGACGGCGCCCTGGATCGAACCCTGCGCGGCGACCACATCGTCGAGGAATTCAAGGCGATCCTGGACGCGTACGTGGAGGGGCGCTACCCGGCAGCCGGCGCCGCCCCGAAAGGCTAGTAGCCACTCCCTCCGGCGTTGTTGCAGGCGGCCACGATTACCGCCAGTGCGACGAGCGCAAGCCATGGGACGTGAGATCGCGCCCGACCGGCGAAGAGCTTGAGGGTCGACATAGAGAGAGTCTCCTGTGGGGTGGATCAACTCTCACTACGGCCACGATCCCGCTGGTTGGTGCCCGGTTGCGCCCGATGCGACTCCGCCGCGTTCGTCGCATCGGCTCAGGCGGTACGATTGCGCGCATTCGTGTGTCCGTCGATCCAGGAAGAGGAGCAAGCGTGGCCAAGGAAGGTTTCGTCACCAGCATCACGCACCAGTCCGATAACTTCCCGGAGTGGTACAACGACGTGGTCCTGAAGGCGGAGCTGGCCGACTACTCCCCGGTTCGCGGCTGCATGATCATCCGGCCGTACGGGTACGCCATCTGGGAGTCGATGCAGGCCGAGCTCGATCGCTACATCAAGGCTACCGGACACAGCAACGTCTACTTCCCGCTGTTCGTGCCGAAGTCGCTGCTTGAGAAGGAAGCTCAGCACGTCGAGGGCTTCAACCCGCAGGTCGCGTGGGTGACTCACGCCGGCGGCAAGCCGCTCGACGAGTGGCTGGCTATCCGGCCGACTTCTGAGGCGATCATCGCCGACAGCGTGAAGGACTGGATCCAGTCCTACCGCGACCTGCCGCTGCTGATGAACCTGTGGAACAACGTCGTCCGCTGGGAGCTGCGGACGCGCCTCTTCCTGCGCACGGCTGAGTTCCTCTGGCAGGAGGCCCACACCTTCCACGCCACCGAGCAAGAGGCGGCGGACGAAGTCGCCGTCGGTCTCGAGGGCTACCGAGAGGTCTCCGAGGATTGGCTCGCCATCCCGGTCATCAAGGGTCGCAAGACCGACAGCGAGAAGTTCCCCGGCGCGGACTGGACCTGGTGCGTCGAGGCCATGATGCGCGACAAGAAGGCGCTCCAGGCCGGCACGAGCCACATGCTGGGCCAGAACTTCGCGCGCGCGGCCGGGATCGAGTTCCTCGACAGGGACAACATCCGCAAGAACCCCTACGGAACGTCGTGGGGTTTCTCGACGCGCATGGTCGGGGCCACGATCATGACCCACGGGGACGACTCTGGGCTGGTTCTGCCGCCCAACGTTGCGCCGGTGCAGGTCGTGATCGTGCCGATCTTCCGCAAGGACGAAGAGAAGGCCGCAGTGGCCGCCGCGATTGAGGGCTTCCAGACGAAGCTGGCCGAAACGCCCGAGGGCAAGGCGGTCCGGATCAAGGTCGACTGGCGTGACGACTCGCCTGGCTTCAAGTACAACCACTGGGAACTGCGGGGCGTCCCGTTTCGGCTCGAGGTCGGCCCGCGCGACGTCGCCGCGAGTCAGGGCATGCTCGTCAAGCGCGTCGACCGGTCCAAGGAGCCCGTCCCGCTCGGGCAACTGGCGGCGGAGCTGCCGGCCCGACTGCGGGCCTACCAGGCGGAGTTGTTCAAGCGCGCGCTCGACTTCCGTGAGACGAACACCCACAAGGTGGACACTTACCAGGCGCTCAAGGAGGGTCTCGAGACCGACGGCGGCTTCTTCATGGCGCCGTGGTGCGGAAGCCCGACCTGCGAGAAGCAGGTCAACGACGAAACCGGAGCCACCATCCGCTGCATTCCGTTCAATTCGACCGAGGAGAATGGCGAGTGCATCGTCTGCGGTGGGCCGTCCGAGCGGCGCGTGTTGTTCGCGAGGGCGTATTGAAGGGCCGGTGTCGAAGCTTCCGGCAGAGGATCTCATCCACGCGCTAGCCAGAGTGGAAGTCCCAACTGTCCGAAGGCTAGGGGAGACCTGATGGCGAAGACTTCAGGCCGGATCCATCGAGATCCCGAGGCCGTCGACGTGGTCGTGATCGGCGCCGGAATGGCCGGCCTCGCCGCGGCCGGCAGCCTTGTGGAGCAGGGCTTCAGTATGCGGGTCTTCGAGGCGGCTCCGATCGTCGGGGGACTCGGCCGGTCCGTCGTCGGTGGCGACGAGATCGAGGCCTATGCGCCAGCGTTCATGCGGACGGCGCGATCGGGCCTCCGTCCCGACGTCGATGTCGTCGGCCTCCCATTAGCGCGCCCGGCCGGGGGCGCGGTGGCTGGATGGGGCTGGCTCGGCAAACAGTGTCGACCACAGGCAGAGGTACCCAAGTGAGCGTTGTCGTCACGAAACGTGGTGCCGGCTGGCGAGTGGCAAGAATGATTCCAGACGGCGATCTATCGAGGCTGACGGCACCGCTTTCGCTCTCCCTCCTTGCCGGCGTCCTTCTGGGCGAAGGTCTCGTAGTCGGTGCCGGACAGGACGCCTCCGTCTACGCGCTCGCCGGAGTTCAGGTATCTCACGGGCTGATGCCGTATAGGGATATCTTCGACAACAAGCCGCCAGGCTCGTACCTGCTCAACGCCTTGGGTGAGTCGGCCACTCGGTGGCTCGATCCCTGGGCAGTTGCCTGGCTGGTGTCCGCGGTCTCCACTATTGGGGCCGTGTTGGTGCTCTATGCACTGCTGGCACGCTCGGTTGGCCGGCTGTCGGCGTGGTTCTGGACCGCGGCCAGCACGCTCTTGATGGCCGGGTACCTGATGGCGCTGGGGGGCGGATTGACCGAAACGTTCGCCATCCTGCCGATTACGCTGGCCCTGTGGCTCGCCGTGACGCCCGGGCGAGACCGGCGGCGCTTCGTCGCGATCGGCCTGCTGATCGGAATCACATGCTCGATCTCGCTCCAGTTCGTGACGGCGGGTGCCTCCGTCTTCGTCGGCGCCGCCTGTGTGAAAAGCAGGGACCGCGCCTTATGGAGAGCGGCCCTCATGTTGTTTGGAGCAGCGGTCCCAACGGTGGCCGTGCTGGCCTGGTTGGCCCATGGAGGAGTCCTCGCCGCGGCTTTCGAGCAGTTGATCTCGTACAACGCTGCCTATCGGGAATCGGGACCCGGTCTGGTCCAACTGCTGCCGGTCGCTGCCGTGGCCATTGGGGGATTCTGTGTTCCGACGGCCTTCGAGATCCTGCGGATGACCCGCAAGCCTTCGGGATCGGACGTTCTCGGCTGGATCAGCCTTGCCTGGCTACTAACCGGGTTGATTTACGTCTTTGGGCAGAAATGGCTCTTCCCCCATTACCTGATCGCTTTCGGCCCGCCGCTGGCGATTCTCTCCGGGCGAGGCTACTCGGCGCTCTGGTCCTACGTAAAATCAGGACGGTCTCGTGTGCTTGCGCCATTCGCGGCAGCCGCGGCCACGGCAGCCTTCCTCATCTCCACGACCATCACGGTCGGGTTCGGGCAGGCGGAGGCGTTGGCTGCCGGTCAATCCAATGCCTCGTCCGACCAAGCCGCCGAGTGGATACGCGTCCACTATCCACAATCAGGAACGCTGTTCGTCTGGGGCTACGACCCTGTGCTCTATCTCAAATCCGGGATGAAGCCAGCCGATCAGTACGTCTATCTCTTTCCACTGATCACCGCCGGCTACGGCTCGGACGCGCGAACGGCCGAACTGGTGTCGCGCTGGCACGCAACGCCACCCGACGTCATCGTGGAAGTAGATTCGAGCGTTCCTCTGAACCGTCCGAAGCTCCAGACCACCGATCGACGTGAGCTTGATACGCTTCAATCGCTTCGCGACTTCGTTCGCGCCCGTTATCGGCGGGCCGCATCGTTTCCGAAACAGGATGTGTACGTCCTGATCCCCGGACCTTGACGCAGCACCCGGTCCTGCCGGGGCGGTTCCTTTGAACGGCCAATCTTGCCGTGTATACTTCCTGTAATCTACCGGCCGCTCGGTGACGTGGGTGACCCCCACGTCTTTTGTTGAGCGGCGGGTGGCGGGCCGGCGGCCGGGTCGACCGGACGGTTGGTCCAGATCGGTCGCGACGGCCGGCGGCCGAGCATAGTGCACGGGAGGCGCGAAGTGAGTCGAGATTTCGTTGGCGCCCTCCTGCAACTGAACGCGGAGAAAGGCGTCTCCCGAGAGCAGCTGATCAGGACTGTCGAGGAGGCGATTCAGTCGGCTTACCGCCGCTCCCCGGGTGACGAGGACATCCACGTTCGCATCGACGCAGAGTCCGGCAAGGTGCGCGTCTTCCGCGCCCGGCTGGTGGTCGATGAGATCGACGATCCACTGACGCAATTGACCGTCGAAGAGGCCCAGGCAGTCCAGCCCGGCGCGGAGGCAGGCGATCTCGTCGAAACCGAGCAGCTCGACCAGGAAGCCTTCGGCCGGATCCATGCCCAGACCGCCAAGCAAGTCGTCCTGCAGCGTCTGCACGAGGCCGAGCGCAACGTCGTGTTCGACGAGTACGCCAGCCGCGAAGGTGAATTGATAACCGGCACGGTGTCGCGCGTCGAGCCAAGGGCGATCGTCCTGGACGTCGGCAAAGCCGAGGCCATACTCGCCACCAGCGAGCAGTCGCCGCTCGAGCACTACCGCATCGGTCAGAATGTCAAAGCCTACGTTCTCGAA
This sequence comes from uncultured Chloroflexia bacterium, assembly GCA_963789725.1. GTDB lineage: Bacteria > Chloroflexota > Limnocylindria > Limnocylindrales > CSP1-4 > Fen-1039. The sequence continues at coordinate 768,532 of CAWBLU010000003.1, read as the reverse complement.
GTCAGGCGCAGCGCAAAGGGTCCGCAGATCTATGTCAGCCGGACCCACAAGGGCTTCCTGCGACGCCTGTTCGAGCTCGAGGTACCGGAAATCCATGCCGGCACCGTCGAGGTCAAGGCGATCGCGCGCGAGGCCGGAAGCCGGTCCAAGGTTGCAGTGGCGTCGCGCCAGCAGGGGCTGGACCCTGTCGGAGCCACGGTCGGCCAGCGCGGGGCCCGAGTTCAAGCCGTCGTGGCCGAGCTGGGCGGCGAGAAGATCGACGTCATCGAATGGTCCGAGGACGCCTCCACTTTCGTGGCCAAGGCGCTCAGCCCGGCCCAGGTGATCGAGGTCAGGATCGACGAAGAACACCGCATCGCCAACGTGGTCGTGCCCGAGCGGATGCTTTCGCTGGCGATCGGCCGCGAGGGCCAGAACGCCCGGCTGGCCGCCAAACTCACGGGCTGGCGGATTGACATCAGGAGCGATGTCTCGGTCGCCGAAGCCGCCAAGGTCGCCGCGGAAGCGGGTCCGGACGCCGACGGCACCGAAGCAGCGACGGGCCTGCCGGAAGCAGAGCCCGCCATCGAGCCCGCCATCGAGCCTGCGGTCGAGGGTGCCTCCGAAAGCGCGGATACGCCGGACGAAGAACCTGTAGCGGTCGCAACGGAGGCGCCTGTCGAAGCACCGGCCAAGCCGAAGCGTCGCAAGGCCGTGAAATCGGCAGAACCTGAAGCCCCCGGGGAGGTGTCCCCGTAGCCCGAGGCGCGCCTCCGCGGCGGTATCCGACCCGGTCGTGCGTCGTCTGCCGGACGGCGCAGCAGAAGCGCGACCTGCTTCGTATCGTTCGGACCCCGGACGGTCGCGTGGCAGTCGACCGCACGGGCAGGATGCCGGGCCGGGGGGCCTACGTATGCGATAAAGCTGAGTGCCGCACCGCGGCTCTCGAGAAAGGATCGCTCCAGCGTGCGCTGGAAGTGGCGATCCCGGCCGAACTCCGGGCCGAGCTGACAGGGGAGGCGAGCAGCATCGAATCAGGAGGTAATCGTGGCCAAGAGTAGGAGCGGCACCCGGGGCCGTCGTGGACCTCGCAAGCCGCCGCGCCGCGACCTCGGAATGCAGGGCGGAACGGCTCAAGCGGGTGACTCGCGCGACCGAAGCGCCATCGAGCTGCCGTCCAGCATCACCGTCAAGGACCTCGCCGATCTCCTCGGCGTGAACCCCGCCGACGTCATCCGCGAACTTATCAAGAGCGGCATCTTCGCCAACATCAACCAGGGCATCGATCGCGAGACCGCATCCCTCGTAGCCGAGGAGCTCGGCTACGAAGTGTCCGAGACCGTCCCGGTCGGCGCCGGCGCGCCCAGCAACGACGGCCTCCAGGGCGAAGTGGCGCCGGTCAGTGCCGCCACGAAGGAACAGCTCTACGAGGAGGACGATCCCAGCCTCCTCCAGCCGCGCGCCCCGATCGTCACGGTCATGGGCCATGTCGACCACGGCAAGACGTCGCTTCTGGACGCCATCCGCACGACGAAGGTCGCGGCCGGCGAGCGCGGTGGAATCACCCAACACATCGGCGCCAGCGAAATCGTGATGAAGGACGGCCGCCACCTCGTCTTCCTGGACACTCCGGGCCACGAAGCGTTCACGGCCATGCGCGCCCGCGGCGCCAAAGTCACGGACATTGCCGTGGTGGTGGTCGCCGCCGACGACGGAGTCATGCCCCAGACCCTCGAAGCCATTGACCACGCCCGCGCGGCCAAGGTGCCGATCGTCATCGCCCTCAACAAGATCGACAAGCCCGACGCGAACCCGGAACGGGTCAAGAACGGCCTGGCCGAGGCCGGCGTGGTGGTCGAAGAGTACGGCGGCGACGTGCCGATGGTCGCGGTTTCGGCCAAGGCCCGCCTCGGCCTGGATGAGCTGCTCGAGATGATCATCCTCTCCGCCGACCTGCTCGAGCTCAAGGCCAATCCCAAGCGTGCCGCCATCGGCACGATTGTCGAGGCGGAATTGGATAAAGGCCGCGGCCCCGTCGCCACGGCTCTCGTTCAGACCGGAACGCTGCGTGTCGGCGACGTCATCGTCGTCGGTGAAACGTACGGCAAGGTCCGGGCCCTCGAGAACGCGCTCGGCAAGCGGATCACCAAGGCCGGCCCTTCGAGCCCGGCGGTGGTCCTTGGGCTCGCCGACGTGCCTCAGGCCGGCGACATCCTGCGCGTCGTCGCGGACGAGAAGATCGCCCGATCGATGGTCGAAGAGCGCCGCAACGCTTCGGCGGCCGGTCGCGAGGGAACGGGCAAGGCCACTCTCGAGGACCTCTACGCCCAGATCCAGGCCGGTCAGACCAAGGAACTGAGGATCATCCTCAAGACCGACGTCTCCGGATCGCTGGGAGCCATCACCCACGCTCTCCAGCAGCTCTCGACGGACGAGGTTCGGATCAACGTCCTGCACGAAGCCGCCGGCGACGTCACCGACAACGACATCATGCTGGCGGCCGCGTCGAACGCCATCGTGGTCGCCTTCAGCACCAAGGTAACGGAAACGGCCCGCCGCGCCGCCGAGGCCGAAGAGGTCGACGTCCGCCAGTACGACATCATCTACAAGCTGACCGACGACATCTCCGCCGCCCTTCGCGGCATGCTCGAGCCCGAGCAGGTCGAAACCATCGAAGGAAGGGCCGAGGTCCGCAAGATCTTCAAAGTCGGCAAGGTGGCCGTCATCGCCGGCTGCTACGTCACCGACGGTCGGATCGTCCGCAGCGGCAGCGTCCGGGTCTGGCGGGGTGGCAAGGTCATCATCACTGACAGGATCGAGTCGCTCCGCCGTATGAAGGACGACGTCCGTGAGGTCGCGACCAATTTCGAATGCGGCATCGGCCTGGCCGGGTCGAACGATCTGGTAGAAGGCGACATCATCGAGTGCTACACCCAGCAAATGGTGAGCCGGGCGGCCGGTTGAGCCGGAGTAACGCGTCTCGATGACACAGCGAACGCAAAGGATCGACGAGCTTCTGCGCCAGGAGATCGGTCAGGCGTTGGAGCGCGAGGTCACCGACCCTGGCATCGGTTTCGTCACCGTCACGAACGTCGAGACGGCTCCGGACCTTTCACGCGCCCGCGTCTGGGTGAGCGTCATCGGGTCGGAGGAGAAGCGCAAAGAGACGCTCGCCGCGCTGCGCCGGGCTATGCCGTTCATTCGGCATGGGCTCGGCACCAAGATCAGACTGCGGCGGATCCCCGAGCTGGACGTCCGGCTCGACGACTCGATCGAGCGTGGCTCGCGGGTCCTGCAGATCATCAACGAGCTCGAGGCCGGCCAGATCCCGGACGATCTCGACAAGCACGGCGAGACGCTGCCGAATCCAGTGGCTCGTCTGCGCCTCGAAGGCGACACCGTCGAAGATCAGCTGCCGCTGATTCCGGCTCCCGAAGTCGGCCGAAAGCCCGGCAAGGGAGGTTCGCGGTCCGGTGGCCGTCACGCGGGCCCCCGAACCGGCAAGCCCCATGCCAGACGGGGCCTCAGGTGAACGCCCGCGAGCCGCAGATCGATCTGTCCGCCTATCTGACCGCGGTGCCGGACGAGGTCGTGGCGAGACTGAGATCCGGCCGCCGCGTCCTCACCATCTGCCACGAGAATCCCGAGGCCGATGCCCTGGGCTCAGCTTTGGCAGTGGCCCTGATCGTGGAAGCTGGTGGGGGAGTGGCAACGCCTGTGTGCGCGGATCCGATGCCGGCGATGTACGGGTTCATGCCGGGCATGGACCGCTTTCGAACCGAGCCGGACCCTGCCATCGACTATGACCTGCTGGTCGTCGGCGATTGCGGCGAGCTGGAAAGGATCGGACCGGTCCTGGAATCGCATCGCGCCCTGTTCGAGCGGGTCCCGATTCTGGACATAGACCACCACAAGTCGAATCCTCGCTTCGGTGCGGTGGATTGGGTCGACGCCACGAGTTCGGCGACCTGTGAGATGGTGACGCTTCTGGCGGGGCGGATGGACGTGCCGCTCACAACTGGCGGCGGAATGCTGGCCACCGCTCTTGCCGGCGGCATCGTCATGGACACGGGCAACTTCCAGCATCCCAACGTCACGCCGAGAACCCTTGTCGTATCGGCCGCGCTGCGAGAGGCGGGCGCCGACTTCAGCGACGTCGCAAGGCGGCTGTACCGCTCGAAGCCCAACTCCCAGCTGAACCTGTTCGGTCGAGTCCTGGCCCGCCTGGAGTCCGATCTCGACGGCAGACTCGTCTGGTCGACCCTGGAACTTGCCGACCTGGAAGCCAGCGGCGCGGACGCCGCCGAATCAGAGGGCCTGATCGACCTGCTCGCCCAGTCGGAGACTTCGGAGGCGGCCGTGCTGTTCAAGGAAGTCCTGGGCGGCGCCTCCACCCGCGTCAGCATCAGGACCCGAGATGGCGGCGTCGACGCGACGGTGCTCGCCGGAGCTTTCGGCGGCGGAGGCCATGCTCGCGCCTCGGGCGCCACACTGGCGCTTCCCCTGGACGAGGCGCGCCAGGCCCTGCTGGCCCGCGCGGCGACGCTCGTCGAAGCGGTCCGGCGCTAGCGTGCCCGAACACAGCGCGGGGATGGACGGAATACTCGTCGTCTCCAAAGACCCGGGCTTCACCTCTCACGATGTGGTAGCCCTGGTCCGGCGACTGACCGGAACGCGGCGCGCCGGCCACGGCGGGACACTCGATCCCTTCGCGTCCGGGGTGCTGCCCGTATTCCTCGGTCTGGGCACGCGGACGGTCGAGTACCACATGGGAGACGGCAAAGCCTACCGGGCGACGGTTTGCTTCGGGGCCACCTCGGCCACGGACGACCGCGACGGCGAACTGGTCCCCGGAGACGGCCCCGCGCCGACACGGGATGCCGTGGAGGCCGAGCTGGACCACTTTCATGGGCGGATTCTGCAGCGTCCGCCGGACTACAGCGCTCTCAAAGTGGGTGGCCGGCGGGCTTACCAGCTTGCCCGGCAGGGGACACCGGCCGACTTGCCGCCGCGCGAGGTCACGATCTCGCGCCTCGAACTCGTCGACTGGGACGGCTCCGACCCGGAGCGACCCACCGCAACGCTGGACGTCGAGTGCGGGGCCGGGACATACATCCGGGCTCTAGCCCGAGACCTGGGCGAGCGGCTCGGATGCGGGGCCTATCTCGGAGCGCTCGCCCGAACCGCCAGCGGGCCCTTCCGGTTGGCGGCTGCGCACTCTCTCGACGCGATACGTGGAGCGGCCGCCGAGGGGCCGGGCGCTTTGGCAGCGTTGTTGCTGCCGGTCGACGCCGGGTTGGAGACCATGCCCGAGGCAGTCCTGACCGGCGACGAGGTGACTGCGGCCTCGCGCGGTCAGCAGATCAAACCGGCGAACCGGCCGGCCGTGGAGCCTGGTGCCCGGGTCCGAATGCTCGCCGAAGATCGTTCGCTGGTCGGAATCGCGTCGTGGAAGGGCGGCCGCCTGGCCCCTGAGAAGATCTTCGTGGCCGCTCCCGGAGCAGCCGCTCGCGCCGCGGCCCGTTCCGAAGCCGAGGACGTCTTCGCCGCCCCGGCGCCACCAGCCGTCGAGGCGCGGCTTCGGATCGTCGACCCGGGCAACCGCATGGCCGTCGTCGCGGGAATCGACGCCTTGACGCCGGGGCTCGGCCGCCTGTACGTCGCAGTCGGGGTCTTCGACGGGCTGCATCGTGGCCATCTGTATTTGCTCCGAGAGTTGCGGCGTGCCGCCCTGGCCGCGGGCGCCACGCCGGCGGTGATCACCTTCGACGCCCATCCGGAGGAGCTGATCGAGGGGCTCGCTCCTCCACTCCTGTGCGATCCCGACGAGCGCCTCGTGCGCCTCCAGGCCGCGGGCGTCGAGGTAACCGTGGTCCAGCACTTCGACCATGCCGTCCGGACGACCCCCTACGACGGTTTTGTGGCCGCGATCGGCGACCGTGTTGACCTCGCCGGATTCGTCATGACACCCGACGCTGCCTTCGGCTTCGAGCGGCGGGGCACGCCGGAGACGTTGGCCGCCCTGGGCGAGCAACGCGGCTTCTCCGTGACGGTCATCTCGTCGTTCCTCTCCAACGGCGAGCAGGTCCGCAGCTCGGAGATTCGGCGCCGGATCTCATCGGGCGACTTGAGCGGCGCGCGAAGCCTGCTGGGCCGATCGCTCAGCGTCACAGGAAGAATGGAGGCTGGCGAGCGGGTGAGCTTCGACGTCCCGGTGTCGTTGCCCCCTGACGGGCGCTATGTCGTCCTCGCAGGACCTGCCTGGATCTCCACACGCCGGCCGGTTCCCGCCGCCGAGCCAGGAGTTGCCACGATAGCGAGCGGCATGCTGTCGCTGCGAACGAGTGGCGCCGCCGAGCCCGGCCGGCGCGTCCGCATCGTGTTCGTCGGCCCCGCGCCGGAAGCCCCCGCCTTCTAGAGCCCTCGAGCCGCCTGAATGTGCGGCCTGCGAGCTGCCGTCGCCAGGCTCTCGAGCCATTCGGGTAGCCCGTGGACGGCCCCCGCGACTGGCACAGCCGGACGAACCCTGCTACCATCCGCCAGGCATTTAGAGAGTTAGGAAAACCCCACTCACACAGAGCTACTCGGAGGATCGTGTGCCGCTCGCGCGGGAAACGAAGGACGAAGTGATTTCGGAGTACGCCGTCAAGGATGGCGATACAGGCTCCGCAGAGGTGCAAATCGCGCTCCTGACGACAAGGATCAAGGAGCTCAACCAGCACCTGTCGAGCTTTCCGAAGGATAATCAGTCCCGCCGCGGCCTCCTCAAGCTCGTCGGACAGCGACGACGCCTTCTTGCGTATCTGATCAAGAAGGACAACGCTCGCTATCGCGCCGTCATCGCACGGCTCGGACTGCGCCGCTAGCGCGACCGCCTCTACGCGAGGCGTGACCTCGCGTGGGCATTCCGCTCCCCGGCTCGTTCCAGGCGAGAACAAGGAACACATCCCTCCTCCTAAGCTCCAGGAGGAATAGAAACCCGTGTCTCAGACATTCGAGACGCAGTTCGCCGGCCGCACCCTGACCATCGAAACAGGCAAGATGGCCCTGCTCGCAGGCGGATCCGTCACCGTTCAATTCGGCGACACCATGGTCCTCGGTACGGCCAACCGATCCGATCCGCGGCCCGGCCTCGACTTCTTTCCGCTCACCGTCGAGTTCGAAGAGCGCATGTACGCCGCCGGCAAGATCCCGGGCGGCTTCATCAAGCGCGAGTCGCGCCCGTCGGAGCAGGCCATCCTGGCTTGCCGCCTGACGGACCGGCCCATCCGGCCGCTCTTTCCGGAGGGCTACAAGGACGACATCCAGATCGTGATCACGGTCCTGTCCACGGACCAGGAGAACCACACGGACGTCCTCGGCACTTTCGCGGCGTCGTGCGCACTGACGATCAGCCCGATCCCGTTCCTCGGCCCCATCGGCGCCGTGCGCATAGGCCGGATCGATGGCGAGTTCGTGGTGAACCCGACGGTCAGCGACCTGGAGCGCTCGGACATCGACCTGGTCGTCTCGGGCACCCGCGACGCCATCATGATGGTCGAGGCCGGCGCCTCCATCGTGCCCGAATTGGTGATGGCCGATGCCATCCTGTTCGGCCACAAGGCCCTGCAGCCGCTCATCGACATCCAGGAGCAGATGCTGGCCGCCGTCGGCAAGCCCAAGACCGTCGGCTACCTGGATCCCGGGACCGGCTCAGTGCTGGATTTCGTCAAGAAGGTCAGCCACAAGGGCTACGAGCTCGTCGTTCTCGACACCGAGACGACCGGGCGTGACCCCAAGGTCGCGGACCTCATCGAGATCGGCGCGGTTCGGGTCCGTGACGGTGCCGTCGTCGACAGGTTCTCGACATTCGTCAACCCAGGCCGCGAGATCTTCGGCGCCCAGATGCACGGCATCACCGACGGCGACGTCGCCGGCGCGCCTGTCGCCCGCGACGCCGCGGAGAAGCTCCTGGCCTTCATCGCCGGCTCGCCGGTCGTGGGCCACAACATCGGCTTCGACCTCGGCTTCCTCGACCTGGCGCTGGGTGAGCCGGGCAAGTTCATCGCCGGCGGCTACTTCGACACCCTCGTAATCGCTCGCGAAGCCTATCCGGACCTCGAGTCGTACAAGCTCGGCGACGTGGCTCGTTTCTTCGGCATCACCGTCGACACCGTTCATCGCGGCCTGGCGGACGCCGAGACGACCGCCGAGATCGTGGCCAGGTTTGCCGGCGACCTCCCGAACCGCGTCGAAAACCTCCAGGAAGCGATCGCCATCTCGATCCGCGCCAATCGCAAGGAAGGCGAAGATCCCACGGCCCTGCTCGACGCGGCCCGACGTCAGGGCCGCATCAGCAAGAACCTGTTCCAGCTGATTCAGAAGAAGACCGTCCGCAAGACGGTCCTCGACGAAGGCATCCGCATGGACGGCCGGGGCGTGGACGAACTACGCCAGATCTCGGTCGAAGTCGGCGTCCTGCCGCGCGCCCACGGGTCCGGGCTCTTCACTCGAGGCCAGACGCAGGCACTTACCGTGGCGACGCTCGGCCCCGCCTCGGACGTCCAGCGGATCGACACGATCAGCCCGGAGACCGAGAAGCGGTACCTCCACCACTACAACATGCCCCCGTACAGCACCGGCGAGAACAAGCCGATGCGCGGCCCCGGTCGTCGTGAGATCGGCCACGGCCATCTCGCCGAGCGGGCACTGCTGCCGGTTCTGCCGTCCGAGGACGAGTTCCCGTACGTCATCCGCCTCGTCAGCGAGTGCGTGACGTCGAATGGCTCAACCTCGATGGCCTCCACCTGCGGCTCGAGCCTGGCCCTCATGGATGCCGGCGTCCCGATCAAGGCCGCCGTCGGTGGCGCCGCGATGGGCCTCATCAGCGATCCGGATGGCCGGTTCGTGGTCCTGACCGACATCCTCGGCAAGGAAGATGCCTTCGGCGACATGGACTTCAAGGTCACCGGCACCCGCGAGGGTGTGACGGCGCTGCAGATGGACATCAAGGTCAAGGGCATCAACGAGGCCATCATCCGCCAGGGTCTCGAGAAGGCCCACGACGCACGTATGGCGATCCTCGACAAGATGGACGCGGTCATCGCGACCAGCCGGACCGAGATGAGCAATTTCGCGCCGCGCATCATCACCATCAAGATCAACCCCGAGAAGATCCGCGACATCATCGGCAAGGGTGGCTCCGTGATCCGCAAGATCCAGGAGGAAACCGGGACCGAAATCAACGTCGAGGACGACGGCACCGTGCAGATTGCGGCGGTGTCGGGCGAGAACTCGCGCAAGGCGGTCACATGGATCGAGTCGCTGACTCGAGAGGTCGAGGTCGGTGGGCTCTATCTGGGCAAGGTCACCCGGATCATGGGCTTCGGCTGCTTCGTCGAGATCCTACCGGGCAAGGAAGGCCTGATCCGGATCGGCGAGCTGGCCGATTACCACGTTCCCACCGTTGAGGACGTGGTCTCGGTTGGCGACGAGGTCATGGTCGTCGTGGTCGAGATCGACCGCCAGGGCCGGATCAACCTCTCGCGCAAGGCCGCCATGCAGCGTCACCTGGCTCGCACAGAGGCCTGATCTTTCGGAATTCAGGAGGGCCGGCCGGCAACGGCCGGCCCTTCGTGTCTCATGCATAGACGTACCGCATAGAGCGTGCACGTATGCATCGGGCCGGGGAGTCGGGCGACTCGCTGATATACTCGGCCGGCGTCAACCCACGATTCACCCAGAGTGGAGCCATGTCCCCAGAACACCGCCCGCTGACAGTCGCCATCGTCGGCGCCACCGGCGTCGTCGGTCGGACTATGACCCAGGTCCTCTCCGAACGGCACTTCCCGGTAGGGGAGTTGCGCCTGCTCGCGTCCGGTCGTTCGGCCGGATCGACGGTTAGTTCGGACGGGCGGACCCTGACCGTTGGCGAGGCGACTCCGGAGGCATTCGACGGAGTCGACATCGCGCTCTTCTCGGCCGGGACGGACGTCTCGCGAATGCTCGCGCCGGCCGCGGCGGCTCGGGGGGCGACGGTCATCGACAACTCCAACGCCTGGCGGATGGAGCCGAGCATCCCGCTGATCGTCGGCCAGGTGAACCCCGACGATGCCGAGTGGCACGAAGGCATCATCGCCAACCCCAATTGTTCGACGATGCAGCTCGTGCCCGTACTCATGGCGATCCGCGACACAGTCGGGATCGATCGCGTCGTCGTCGACACCTATCAGTCGGTTTCGGGGACGGGCGCCGAGGCGATAGCCGAGTTGGAAACGCAGATCCGGGCGCACGTCGCGGGCGAGCCGAAGTCGGCGACCGTATACCCGCATCCTATTGCCTTCAACGCCCTGCCGGAGATCGACGTCTTCCTCGAGAATGGATACACCCGGGAAGAGTGGAAGGTCGTCACGGAGAGCCGCAAGATCCTGCACCTGCCGGACCTTCGGCTATCGTGCACCGCCGTCCGCATACCGGTCTTCGTCAGCCATTCGGAGGCGGTCCACGTCGAGACGAGCAAGCCGATGACCCCGACCGAGGCGCGACGGGCTTTCGCGGCCGTCCCCGGCGTGGTCGTGATGGACGACCCCTCGAGCCATGTCTACCCGCTGGCTACCCAGGCGGCCGGATCGGACCAGATCTACGTGGGGCGCGTGCGGACCGATCCGTCCGTTGAGAACGGCCTGGCGTTCTGGGTCGTCAGCGACAACCTGCGCAAGGGCGCCGCCACGAACACCGTCGAGATCGCCGAGGTCCTGCTCGAGCGAGGCTGGGTCAAGGCGCGTTCTCGCCGCGGGCTGTTGAACGAGGCCGGGGCGGCATCGTGACCGAGGCCGAGCGCCGCGCGGCGCTCGACGCCATCGGGGCAGAAGTTGCGGTCTGCACCAGCTGCCGTCTGTCCCGGACGCGAACGAAGGCCGTGCCTGGCGAAGGCACCGCGGCCACCGAAGTGATGTTCGTCGGCGAGGGTCCCGGGTTCAACGAGGATCGCCAGGGCAAGCCGTTCGTCGGTCAGGCCGGAGCGCTGCTGACGGAGCTCCTGGCGTCGGTCGGCTGGTCAAGGGACGAAGTCTTCATCACCAACGTCGTCAAGTGCCGGCCGCCGGAGAACCGCGATCCCGAGCCCGATGAGATCGCGGCCTGCGCGCCCTATCTGAGCAGGCAGCTTGCCGCGCTCGACCCGGCCCTCGTGGTCACGCTGGGCCGGTTCTCCATGGCGCGCTTCAACCCTGGGGCCAGGATCGGTCAGGTTCACGGTACATTCCGTACCGTCGATGCCGAAGCCGGCGCGCCCGAGGCTTTGACCTACGCGATGTACCATCCGGCTGCGGCCCTTCATCAGGGGTCCCTCAAAGCGACGCTCTTCGCAGATATGGACGGAGTGCCGGCGGCGCTGCTGGAGGCGCGCCGATTGCGGGCGAACCGACCGGAGCCTGAGGCGGCCCCGTCCGCGGCCCTCGACGCGGCGGCTGCCGATTCGCCTCGGCCCGAAGCTGTCGACGCTACTGCCGACGTCGACGCTCCGGAAAGCGGACTATCTTCCGAGCAAAGCAACACAGGACCGGTCGCGGCCGTCGGATCGGTGGAGTTGGGTGCCGAATCCGACCCTGCGGATCAACTCGGCCTCTTCTAGGATGGACGTAACTTCACGGTCCCGTCACTTGGGAATCGATGCCTGACAACCAGATACCGCTCCGGATCATCCCCCTTGGAGGCGTGGGGGAGATCGGCAAGAACATGTACGTCTTCGAGTACGGCGATGACATAGTCGTCGTCGACTGTGGACTGATGTTCCCCGACGAGGAGATGTTCGGGATAGACCTCGTCATTCCCGACGTGACCTACCTTCGGGAGAACCGCGATAAGGTTCGTGCCTTCGTGATCACTCACGCCCACGAGGATCATGTCGGCGGCCTGCCGTACGTTCTGCCGTACCTGCCGGGAGTGCCCGTTTACGCGTCCACCCTCGCACGCGGCCTGCTGGGCATCAAGATCAAGGAGCACAAGCTCCACAACAACCCGCTCATGCCCCTCGACCCGGGCGACATGCTCGAGATCGGTCCCTTCCGGATCGAGCCGTTCCGGATCAGCCACTCTATTCCGGACGCGATGGGAATCGCCCTCCACACGCCCGTGGGGACGGTCGTCACGACGGGAGACTTCAAGTTCGACCACACGCCTGTGGACGGCCGCCGGTCCGATTTCGCCGTTCTCTCGCGGCTGGGCGAAGACGGTGTCATCTGCCTGCTCTCGGACTCGACTCGGGCCGAGAATCCCGGCTACACGCTGTCGGAGCGCACCGTCGGGGAGACGTTCCGCGAGATCATGGAACCGCTCGACGGCCGGGTAATCGTGGCGACCTTCGCGAGCAACATCGCCCGCATCCAGCAGGTCCTGGACGCCGCCGCAACCTTCGACCGCAAAGTCGCCGTCATAGGCCGGTCGATGGAACAGAACTTCCGCATCGCCACGGACCTGGGCTATCTGACCTACGCCCCCGGCCAGGTCGTGGGCAAGGATCAGATCGGCGCCGTGGCCCCGGGTAGCATGGTGATCGCCACGACCGGCGCCCAGGGCGAGCCGATGGCCGGCCTGGCCCGCATGGCCAATCGAGACCATCGTTTCGTCGAGATTCAGCCGGGCGACACGGTCATCGTCAGCGCCAGCCCCATTCCAGGGAACGAGGAGTACGTCGCTCGGACGATCGACAATCTCTTCAAGGCCGGGGCGAACGTCTTCTACCACACCGTCAAGCACGCCCACGTGTCGGGCCATGCCAGCCAGGAAGAGCTCAAATTGATGCTCGGCCTGACCAGGCCGAAGTACTTCATCCCAATCCACGGCGAATTCAGGATGCTGGTCCAGCACGGCCGTCTCGCCGTCGAGACCGGCGTGGCTCCGGAAAACGTCTTCATCATCGAGAACGGCCAGGCGATCGAGTTCTTCGCCGACGGCAGCGCCAGGCGCGCCTCGCCCGTGACCTCCGGTTATGTCCTCGTCGATGGTTTGTCGGTCGGGGACGTGGGTGAAGTAGTCCTGCGGGACCGTCGCGCCCTTGCCAGCGACGGCATGTTCATCGTGGTCGTGACCGTCGACAAGCAGACCGGCCGCGTCGTCGCCAAGCCCGAGATCGTTACGCGCGGGTTCATCCGCGGCAATGAGCACGACCCTCTCCTTGCCGGCACCATTGAGCGGATGATGGCCGCGATCGAGGGCCAGGGCGATCGGACGAGCGAGATCGGGCTGCTGAAGAGTCAGATCAAGGATGAGATCTCTCGGTATCTGTACGAGCAGACACGCCGGAGGCCGCTCGTATTCCCGGTAGTGGTGGAGGTGTAGTGCCCGCGAAAACGGCGGCCGCGAGCCGCACCAGCCCTACCAGGAGCAGCAGCCGCGCAACGCCGCCCGCGCGGCGGCGTCGATCGACCCGCCGCTGGACCGTCTCCGCTGAGATCGTTCGCGTCGTCATCGGTCTGGCGATGCTTCTCGTCGGTCTCTCGCTGCTCATCGGCCTCACGGTCCAGGGCGGGTCGCTCACCGACTGGGAGCGCAACACGGTCGCGCCGTGGTTCGGCAGCGCCCGGTGGCTTCTCCCGATCCTGCTCATTCTGCTCGGCTACTACCTCGAGCGCGCTCAGGGCGCCAACTGGGATTGGGAGCTGACGCTGTTCGGCAGCGGGCTGGGATATCTATCCTTGCTCGGGCTCGTGTCGCTCTTCTCGGGCCGGTTCGGCGGCACGGTTGGGCGTGCCCTGGCCGATGCCCTCGCGCCTCTTCTGACCGCACCGGGAGCCGGGGTCGTCCTGACGCTCTTGATGGTCTCCGGCACGCTGCTCGCGCTGGACATGTCGCTGCCCGCCGTGATGGCCCCGCTCGGCAATTTCGTTTCGCGGGCAGCGGCCAAGCTTTTCAGGCCCGCCTTGGCGGACGCCCCGGCGGCGGGCTCCAGCGCCTCTGCCAGAACCACACGCCCCGAGAAGGCCGCCAGGGAGCCGATCGCGGCCGACGTCCGGCGCCTCGGCGAGGATCGAATGTCATCCATCCCGGCTGCGATCCCAAACCCCGGCCCTACGTCGCAGACGTTCGCGCCGCAGGTCCCCGCCGGATCCCATGCTCGGGACGGTGGTCCGCTCGGCGGCAACCCGGCTGTTCGGACCGGTCAAGTGGATGAACCAAACAGGCGTGAGGGTTTCTCCGTCCGCGACGGCGCTCCGATACGAGGGCGGACCGGCATAGACGCCCCGGCTCAGTCGAAGCTTGGAGGGATGGCTCCCGCCGCCGAGAAGCCCCATCCCGAGTACCATCTGCCGCCGCTGGCGCTCCTGGACAATACGGCCCCGCGCATCGGGGAGAGCGGCATGGACCACGAGCGCAACGCCGCCATCATTTCTGCCAAGCTGGCCAGCTTCAGCATCCCGGCTCGCGTGGCCAACTGGAACGCCGGCCCCGTGGTGACGCAGTACGAGATCGAGCCGTCGCCTGAGATCAAGGTCAGCCGGATCGAGGCGCTTTCCGACGACCTGGCCATGGCCCTGGCCGCCCGCACGATAAGGATCGAGGCGCCGATCCCGGGCAAGAGCGTCGTCGGCCTGGAGATTCCAAACAAGGACTTCAACATCGTCGCCCTGCGCCGGATTCTCGAGGAGGTCGACCTACGGGCCGCCTCGAAGCTGACCTTCGCGCTCGGCCGCGACGTGGCCGGGCATGCCCGGGCCGCGGATCTGGCAAAGATGCCGCATCTCCTGATCGCCGGTGCCACCGGCTCGGGCAAGAGCGTGATGGTCAACGCCCTCATCTCGAGCCTGCTGTGCAACGCAACTCCGGACGAGGTTCGGATGGTCCTGGTGGACCTCAAGCGGGTCGAGTTGTCGGCTTACAACGGTCTCCCGCACCTGATGGTCCCAGTGATCACAGAACCCGAGCGCGCCAAGGCCGCGCTCAAGTGGGCCGTGACCGAGATGGAGAACCGGTACCGGCGGTTCGCCGGCGCGAACGCGCGCAATCTGGCCGGGTTCAACGAGACACGGGCGGATCCGGTCGATCGGCTGCCATACGTGGTCCTGATCATCGACGAGCTGGCGGACCTGATGATGCGGGAGGGCAAGAACGTCGAAGAGCCGGTGGTCCGGCTCGCACAGAAGGCCCGGGCCACCGGCATCCACATGGTCCTGGCGACACAGCGACCCTCGGTGAACGTCGTAACTGGTCTGATCAAGGCCAACTTTCCGAGCCGGATCGCCTTTGCCATGGCCTCCCAGATCGATTCGCGAACAATTCTCGACATGCCCGGCGCGGAGGACCTCATCGGCCGCGGTGACATGCTCTTCCAGCCGGCGGATCTGCCGCGCCCGATCCGGCTACAGGGGGTTTTCGTCTCGGACAAGGAGATCGCCAACATCTGCGAGCACTGGCGCGCGGAAGCCGAGCCGCATTACGACATGGGGATCATCGACACCGGCGAAGAGCCGGCCGGTTCCCCGGACGCCGTCGACGAGGACGCGGACCGCCTGTTGCTCGATGCCGTCGGTGTGATCCAGGAGTACGATCGTGCATCTGCGTCGCTTCTCCAGCGACGTCTCAAGATCGGCTACGCCAGGGCCGCTCGAATCATCGACCAGCTCGAGGCACGGGGGTACATCGGGCCATTCGATGGTTCGAATGCGCGGCAGGTGCTGCGCCGGGACGTATCGACGTCGAGTCCGTCGAGCGGCCGTGGCGAGGACGAGGTATGACGACCACTAACGCATCGCGCCGGCAGTCGCGACGAAACAGCGCCAATCGGGGATCGGGCGGCATGGGCAGGGACGGTCGGTCGATCGTGGGGGAGCGGCTCCGAGACGCCCGGGAGGTCAGGGGTATAGACCTGTTCCGCGCCGAGCGGGACACCAAGATCCGGTCGAAGTACCTGGCCGCGCTCGAGCAAGGGGACTTCACGGACCTCCCAGGCGACGTCTACACCAGGGGCTTCTTGCGCAACTACGCCACCTACCTGGGGCTCGACGCCGACGAGGTCGAGGAGGAGTGGCGGGGCGAGGCCGGCGCACCCGAGGTGCTCAGGTCGGCAATCGTCGGACCGCAGCCGCTGACCATCCGCCGCGGCGTCGTCTTCCAGCGCAGCCACGGCGTCATCGCCGTCGTGCTGGTCATCGTGCTGATCGTGGCCGCGTATTTTGGCTTCCAGCTGACCCGGTATCTGTCCTACCCGACGGTTTCGCTGGAGTCCCCCGGAATTGGGCGCGTGACCGTTCCGGCCGGGACCACGACGTATGTCCTCAAGGGTATTGCGACCCCGGGCACGACGGTCCTGATCGCCTGGAACAACCAGGACGCGAACATTGTGATCACGGACGACACGGGTCATTGGAGCTATCAGGCGGCACTCCAGGCCGGCGACAACGAGTTCGACATCACGGCGAAGAATCTTGATACCAGTCACGCCAGCCCAACTGTCAGGTTGATCATCATCGTGCCGGTTCCGACGCCCTCGCCGGTGCAGCCGGAAGTGGCGTTCTCGTCGCCGGCCGACGGCGCCTCGGTGGCGAGCGGCACGGTGACGGTAACCGGGACCAGCACGGAAGTTGCGTCTGTCGTCCTGACCACGAAGTACCTGGGCCCGCCGCTCGCGCCGGGCGCCTCACCACCGGCGGCGACGCCGACGCCGGTCCCGTCGGCCAGTCCATCCGCCGGCTCCGCCGCATCCGTGGGTACCTCGCCTGGTCCGTCGGCCAGTCCGGGTCCGCTGCCGATGTCCGTTTCGACCTCAGCCGACGGCTCCTTCTCGTTCACGGTTCAGTTGAACCCGGGACGCTGGCAGCTGACTCTGGTCGGCACGAGTCCAAACGGCGTCACCACCGCGGCCACGTCGCGGACGGCCACGGTGCCTTTCAAGGGCTTGACCGTGGTGATCCAGATCAAGGGGGGCGCGGCATCGATCGCCATCTACCACGACGGAATAGTCGATAGCCCCCAGTACGTCCAGGCGGACGGCTGGACCAGGACGATCGTCGCCAAGAATTGGGTCTGCATCAAGTCGCCCAAGTCCCAGTTGGTCTTCATCACCGTGAACGGGGCCTCGTACGGAACCATCGCCGGGCTTGGCGGCCAGCGGGCCTACATCGATGCGACCGGCGCCCGAAACATAGACAGCTGCCCCTGACGGAACCATGGAGAGCTCGTCGCTCGAACCGCTCGTCGAAGAACTGCAGGCGCTCTGCACCGCGCGGGGCGTGACGGTGGCGACGGCTGAATCCTGCACCGGCGGGCTGATCGCGAAGTCGATCACGGACGTCCCCGGCTCGAGCGGCTACTACCGTGGTGGCGTCGTGTCGTATTCGAACGAGGTCAAGACCGGATTGCTGGGCGTCCCCGTGGACCAACTCGCCGCCCACGGCGCGGTCAGCGCCCAAGTCGCGCGATCGATGGCGGTCGGAGCGTTACGAGCCGCGGGGGCGGACTTCGCCGTCGCCGTGACCGGGGTATCTGGTCCAGGCGGGGGAAGTGCGGCCAAGCCCGTCGGCCTGACGTACGTTGCCGTTGCGGACGCGCTCGGGGCGGAGGTCCGCCGCTTCGTGTGGGCCGGCGATCGCTCCGCCAACCGCGATGCGAGCGCCCGCGCCGCCGTGGAGTTGCTGCTGGAACGAATCTCCGGCGGCGGAAAGTGACATCGGTCCGCGGCGCGGCCTCGGTCGGTAGCGGGCTGGCGCCGGCAAGAGAGGCACGGCCCATTCGAGAGAGTGAGCGAATCCACGTGGTCGGCGCCGCGGGGGCGGGGGCCAGCGCCGCGGCGCTGCTGGCGCTCCATCGCGGGGCGGCCGTGAGCGGGTGCGACCAGGGTGGGCCTTCGCCGTATACGCCCGCTCTGCTGGCCGCCGGCATCCACATGGATTGGAGCCACGACGCCGGCCACGTGGCCCGTGCCGATCCGCCCGAAAGGCTCGCAATCACTAAGGCCCTCACGGCCGTCGACCCCGGCAACCCAGAACTGGCCGCGGCCAGAACGGCTGGTATTCCCCTCGAGGCCTGGCAGCAGCTCATTGCCGACGCCGCGGTGGGCAAGCGCCTCGTCGGGGTCGCCGGTACTCACGGCAAGAGCACGACATCGGGCTGGCTGGTCCACGTCCTCGTTGAAGCGGGACTGGATCCATGCGCCTTCGTCGGAGCGCTCCTGCCGGCGGCCCTGACCGGCGGGCTCGCGTCCACGGCACGCTGGGGCTCCGGCGCGCCCTTCGTCGTGGAAGCCGACGAATACGCCGGCAACTTCGATCCGTATAGACCGGAAGTCGCAGTCGTGACGTCGGCGGAGTGGGATCACCCCGACGTCTTCGCCGATCGCGCGGCCGTGGTGGACTCCTTCGTAGGCTGGGTCGGTCGAGCCGGGGAGATGGATACGGCGCCCGTGCTCGTCGCGAACCTCGGCGACGCCGGCGTGGCGGAGGTTGTCGAGCGTCTCGTCGATTGGCCGGGAACGGTACGAGGGACCCGCTTGACGGCCGGGGGCGCGGCGGTGGCGGGCGCCTGGCTGGTGGGCACGGTCGTGGCAGCCGACGCAGCCGGCACCACGCTCCGGCTGGACGGAGCGAGCCTGGCCCAATCCGTCGTCGCGCGCCTGCGGCTGGCCGGCCGCCACAACGCCTCGAACGCGCTGAGCGCCGCCGGCGCGGCTCTGACGCTCGGAGTTCCGCCCGACACCATGGCGGGAGCGCTGGGCACCTTTGGCGGCGTGGGTCGCCGCCTTGAGCGCAAAGGGGAGGGGAGAGGGGTAGTGGTCTACGACGACTACGGCCATCACCCCACCGCCATTCGGGAGACTCTGGCCGCGATCCGTCAACTGGAGCCGGGGCGGCGAATATGGGCGGTCTACGAGCCGCTCACGTATCACCGCACGGCAGCCATGATCGAGCAATTCGCCGAGGTCCTGGCCACGGCCGACGCCGTGGCCGTGGCTGATATCTGGGCGAGCCGCGATCCCGACACCTCCGTGACCTCAGCCGCGGCGCTGGCCGAGGCAACCGCCCGGCGACGGCCTGGGCTCATCTCGGTCGCTCCCGGTTCGGTGGAGGCAACTGCCGAATGGCTGACCGGTCGGGTCGGTTCCGGCGATGCTGTTCTGGTCATGGGCGGTGGCCGCAGCTATCGGATCGCCGAGCTCCTGCTGGAGGCCCTGAAGGGCAAGGCGCGAGCCTGATCGGAAACATCCCGAGTTGGACCGCCGCTGACGCCTCGGGTGCGGCACAATCAGCAGGTCGTCTGGGCTCGATACGTGCAGATCGCCCGGGTTCGACGGACGATGGAACATCGCGCAGGGTAATGGCGCCGCCCGGCCGGCGGCTCCAAGGAGCGGAGGGCAAATGGCAGGCGAATTGTCATTCGATGTCGTCAGCGACTTCGACGACATGGAGATGCGCAATGCGCTGGACCAGGTGCGTCGGGAAGTCCAGCAGCGATACGACTTCAAGGGAGTCACGTTCGATCTCACCCAGGCCAAGACGGAACTCGTCCTTCTCACCGACGACGAGTTCAGGGCCAAGGCGATTCGCGAGCTCATCGAGTCGAAGGCGGTCAAGCGATCGCTGTCGCTCAAGATCTTCGACTGGGGCAAGCTCGAGCCCGCCGGCGGCAACAAAGTCCGCCAGCATATCGGTCTCCGCCGGGGACTCGACGAGGATCTGGCTCGGAAGCTGAGCAAGCTCGTGCGCGAAGAGTTTCCCAAGGTGAAGCCGCAGGTCCAGGGCGACGCCCTGCGGGTCTTCGCCAAGAGCAAGGACGATCTCCAGCGGGTAATCACCCGCCTCAAGGAATTGGATGAACCGGTCGCGCTGCAGTTCACGAACTATCGCTGAGACCCGCCCGGTAACCCGGCGCGGGGCTCCGAAGGAGTGGCTATATGTCTACGACTGAGAACCAGGGCGCCACCACCACTGTCGGCGCTGCCCTGGCACAGGCCCTGGCTCGAGCCGGAGTGAAGATCGCCTTTGCGGTCCCAGGGGAAAGTGTTCTCGGACTGCTCGACGGCCTCGCCGCCAGCCGCATCCGCGTCGTAGCCACCAGGCATGAGGGATCGGCCGCGTTCATGGCCGGAGCGGTCGCCCAGCTGACGGGCCGTCCGTCTGTCTGCATCGGCGCCCGAGGACCCGGGGCGGCCAACCTGGCAATCGGTCTGCACGCCGCGCGAGCCGACTCGGCGCCGGTGATCGCGATCGTCGGCCAGGTCCGACGCGACGTTCAGGGGCGCGAGGCGTTTCAGGATATGGAAGTCGTCCGGGCGCTCGAACCGATATTGAAGTGGGCGGCCGAACTGAAGGATGCGGCCGGTGCGCAGGCTCAGATCGAGCGAGCCCTGACGACAGCGACCCGGGGACGGCCCGGGCCGGTGCTGCTCGGCGTTCCGGCCGACCTGATGGATGCAGCCGTCCCGGCTTCCGCCAACGGTCGCGGACCTATCCCTCCCGAACACCACGCCGAGCCGGACCCGGTCCTCGTCCGCAAGATCCTCCACCTGATGGCGGACTCGCGACGGCCGTTGATTCTGGCCGGAGCAGGCGTCCTGCGGGCCCGAAGCACCGATGCCCTGGTGCGATTTGCCGAGACGATGCGTGTGCCGGTCGTATCGTCATGGCGGCGCGGGGACCTGTTTCCAAACGACAATCCGCTGTACCTCGGGATGGCCGGGCTGGGGGCCGCGGAGAGCGTCCAGGCACGCCTCGAGGAAGCGGATGCGCTGCTGGTCCTGGGCTGCCGGCTTGGCGAAATCACGACCTACGGGTATCGGATACCCGCGCCCGGGACGCGCTGGGCTCAGGTCGACGTGGAACCACGCGCGACGGCAACGGGGCCTCGTCCCGAAGTCGTCGTCGCGGCCGACGCCGCCACTTTCTTGCGGGTGGCGCAGCGAGTCCTGGTGAAGGCCGCCTTCGACGCGGCGTCACTCGACGAGCGGACCGCGGCCAACGCGGCGGATCGGGTTCTGTTCGAGGCCGCATCAACGGTTGACGCGGAACCGTGGGATGGCCCCGGAGTGCATCCGGGCCGGGTCGTCGCGGCACTCGCTCGTGTTCTCCCGCCCGAGGCGATAATCACGACCGATGCCGGCGATTTCGGGACCTGGGCGGCCCGAGGCTACAGATTTCATCGGCCGGGCACCTTTCTGGGGTCTTCAGCCGGGCCAATGGGCTACGGCCTGCCGGCCGCGATCGGCGCGACATTGGCGCGGCCGGGCCGGCTCGGGGTGGCCCTGGCTGGCGACGGCGGCTTTGCCATGACTATGGCCGACCTCGAAACGGCGGTGCGAGAGCGAGCCCACGTCGTGGCCATCGTCTTCGACAACGGTCGCTACGGGACGATCTGGCGCCATCAGAAGGAACGCGGAACCGGTGAGGGCCTCGGCACCAGCCTTGGGCCCATTGACTTTGCCGGCGTCGCGGAGGCATGCGGAGCACTGGGGCTCTCCGTCCACAGCGACGACGAGTTCGAGCCGGCGTTGCGGCAAGCCCTGGAAGCCGGTCGCCCGGCCCTGCTCCACCTCGCTCTCGACCCGCGCTGGACCACGCCGGACGCCGGGTTTGCCGAGATCGTGATGGACATGCCCGTCGAGGTGACTCCCGACTCGGCCGAAGAAGCGGCGGCTGCGGTCGGCGCCGAAGGGCCGGGCGAGGCCACTGCGGCCCAGCCGGCCGGAGTGGAAGCGGCCGTCGCGGGCGAGGCCTCGCCGGAGACGGAGCCCGAGGTCCAGCCGATCGCCGACGTGTCGCCGGAGGCGGACGATATCCCGTCGGAACCCGAGGCCGTCCCGGAAGCGCGTGCCGCGGGTCCTGCCGAGACGGCCGCCCTCCCGGACACCACGGGCGGGGCCGAGCCGGATCCAACCGGCGCGGAGTAGCGCCGCTCGCTGAGCAGGGCCGCTAGGGCACGTCGGCCGAGTTCGGCGGGTCGGCGGTGATCGTCTTCGGCCAGGTTCCCTTGAAGTAGATCGCGCCTTCGCGGAGCTCGAGACCCTCGATCGTGATCCCGGCTTCGACGATCGTGGCGTTCAGGTAGCCGTTCAGGGCGGTCGTGGCCTCGTCGACGATGTTCCCGGGTACGCCCACCCGCCCGTAATCGAGTTGGGAGATATCGATCGCCACGGTCTTGGGGCTCGTCCGGGAGATCGAGAACTGGCCGTAGACGGGGCCGGAGATCGGGTACCCGGGTACGTTGACGAAGGCCGCGAGTTCAGCGTACCCGTCGTGGATACGGAACTGGATCTGGCTGAAATGCGAGTTGGAGGTCGTGAACTCGCGCAGCGACCCGAGGGCGGCCTCGCTGATGGTGCCGTCGACGTCGACGCTGCCGTCCCAATGGTGCTTGCTGGACAGCGTGTAGTTCTCGACCGGAGAGGGGCGGGTGATGCCGTACTGGTCGCAGAAGCTGTCGAACGCCGCCCGGTCGGACGGCATGCCCAGGTCGCGGGCGTGGTCCATTCCGAAAACCGCACTCGCCACCGGGACCTGGACCAGGCCAAGCCATGAGACTGCGACCGTGGCCACTACGACGAGACCGAGAATCGCTACCAGAAGACCACGCAACAACCGCATTCCTGCCTCCTTGCTCGCCACTCATCGTCGGCCGGGGAGGACAACTCACCCCAGGCTGTCAGGCACGGCCCCGTCCCCCATGGAGAAGCGTCGCACATCGGTGAACCCGAAGTAAGGTCCGTTGGGCCCGGCCGGGCCCTTACGAAGACTGAGGTACCTGGCGCCGTTCCAGCACGAGGGCGCTCCGACGCTGGTGCAGCCGCATTTCGAGCCCCACGGGATAGTTGTGAGGGTTGAGCAGGCGGCGAATGGCGGGGTGCAGGCTACGGATCTGGGCCCTGGCCCGGGCCCTCATCTCGTCCAGCGATGGAGCCTCCGCGACGCGAGCGCCCGCCCGAAGGGCGGGCAGGAGCAATTCGTGGGGCTGCCAGCTGGGATCGATCGCTCGCATATGGAGGGCGTCGGCCGGATCGACGATGGCCTCACCGTCGGACGGATCGGGAAGGTCCTCGTCGTAGATCATGTCGGCCCGGAACCGGCCGGACTCGTCGACGAAGCGGCGGACCGCAAGCACTCCCGGGATAGAGATCTTGGAGCTGTGCTCGGACAGTTTCACTGGGTAACGCCAGCCCGTATCGGGGTCACAGATGGCGCTCAACTTGTAGATGACCCCGAGGGCCGGCTGGTCGTAGCAGGTGTCGAGCCTGGTACCGACGCCCCAGATGTCTATCCGAGCCCCCTGCGCGCGCAAGGACGCGATGGTGTGCTCGTCGAGGTCGTTGGACGCGACGATCTTCGTGTCTTCGAACCCGGCGTCGTCGAGCATCCGTCTGGCTTCGATCGAGAGATACGCGAGGTCTCCGGAATCGAGGCGAATCGCGGCCAGGTTACCCCCGCGAGCCCTGAGACGGCGACCGGTCTCGATGGCGTGGAAGACGCCCACCAGCGAGTCGTACGTGTCGACCAGGAGGGTCACATTGTCCGGCTGAGCCTCGGCGTAGGCATCGAATGCGACTTGCTCGTCGCCGAAGACCTGGACCCATGAATGGGCGTGAGTGCCGCGCACGGGGATGCCGAACAGCCGCCCGGCCAGAACGTTGGAAGTGGCGGCCACGCCACCGATGTAAGCAGCGCGCGCTGCCGAGATGGCCCCGTCGATGCCCTGTGCCCGGCGTAGCCCGAACTCCAGCACCGGGCTGTCTCCGGCCGCGCCCACGACCCGGGCTGCCTTGGTGGCGACGAGCGTCTGGAAGCCGACGACTGTCAGCAGGACGCTCTCGACGATCTGGGCCTGGAGAAGCGGACCTCGCACGCGCAGGAGCGGCTCGTTGGGAAAGACGACCGTGCCCTCGGGGATGGCGTCGACGTCACAGGTGAAGCGCAGAGCCGCCAGACGGTCGAGATAGTCGGCTCCGAACAAAGGCGTCCCGCCTTCGCCACGGACGGTCCGAAGGTACTCGATGTCATCGCCGTCGAAGCGCAGTCGCTCGAGAATCGCCAGAGCGTCGTCGAGCCCGGCGGCGATTGCGTATCCGCCCCCGAACGGCAGCGTCCGGAAGCTCAGCGCGAAGACGGTTTCGCGTTCGGCGACGCCTGCAGACGCATACCCGGCCCCCATCGTCAGCTCGTATAGGTCCGTGAGCGTGGCCAGACTGGGCCGGTAGAGGTCCGAAACACGAGACACGGCTTGGACTCCGATGACGTAGGTGAGGCGGGTCGCCCGCGGCTAGCTCGCGCTCAGCATAACGGGCCGGACGGCCGGGCCGAATCCGTTCGTGGTCGCCGCTTTGTAGCGCATGCACGCAGCGAAGCCGGCGGTTTGGCGCAGTACACTCGTTTCGGTCCGCCGACCCGGCGGCCAGCGGGGGCAGTCCGGCCGCACCGGGTGCTCCGCGCCAGCCGCAAGGAGCGTAGAAGGTAGCCATGGACTCAGGTCGCGCCGCCGCCTCATCGCCGGAGCCAGACCAGCCGTCGTCGACGTCCTCGGTCCCCGAGGGGCCGGCCGGACCGCGCAGCGCGGCTGAGGCGTTCAGGGAGCGGGACCGAGCGGAAGAGGCGCTGCGGGCTTCTGGGCCTCAGGTCAAATGGCTACACCGTCCTGGAAGCCGTGAATGCCGCCGACGCTCTGGCCTTGACGGGGACACTCGCTCCATTCGATCTGCTCGTCAGCGACGTGGTGATGCCCGGCATGCGCGGTCCTGAACTTGCCGCCCGGATTCGCGACCTGCGGCCGACGGTCAAGATCCTCCTGGTCTCCGGACACGCGGACACCCAGGAGGCCTTTCGCGACGCCGGCGGCACGGCGATCAACCTGCTGGCCAAGCCGTTCATCGCCGAGCGGCTGGCGCGGAAGGTGCGTGAGGTACTCGACGCCAAGTAGGGACGGCCCGGAACGACGAATCAGCTCCCACCTCGCCGCGGACGTCAGATCCCCTTGGGCCCGACGACGCTCTCCCGTTCGATCAACCGCGGCACGACAAGCGCGGTGATCTGGTCCGCATCCGGAACTTCGAGGCGATGAGCCATGAGCGCAAACGCGGTCCGGCCCATCCACGCCCTGTCGACGGCCATCGTCGTAAGGGCCGGCATGACCAGGCCGGCCAGGTCGACGTCGTCGAAGCCCACGAGCGACAGATCGTGCGGAAAGCGGAAGCCCTGGTCTCTGGCTACCTGCATGAAGGACACGGCGACCAGGTCGGTCACTCCGAAGACAGCGGTGACCGATGGATGGCGCTGTATGTAGTCGACGCCGAGGACCGCGACCGCTTCGGTCAGGACGTAGCTGGCATCGACATAATGCAGGGCCAGCCCGTGCTCCTGGATGGCCTGGGTGTACCCCGTACGGCGATCCCGCACGCTCGGGTAGGAGACCGGCTCGGTCCCGATTATCGCGATGTTGGTGTGGCCGGCGTCGATGAGGCGGTTCACCGCGATCTTGGCCCCGACGGCGTTGTCGATGACTACTGAGTCGACGGCGTCGCCGTCCGAGTAGCCGTCGACCAGGACCACCGGGCACGCGGACGCGCGCACGCGCTCTATGGCCGCCGCGTTCAGCTGCGCGCCCAGGAAGAAGGCACCGTCGCAGCTTCCGTCGGTGAGCACCGCCGGGATGTCGAGAAGCTCGTACTGCTCGTCGACGACCATGGTCGTCTCCACGACTTCCGTTTCGTACTGGACGCATGAGCTCGCGATGCTCGATGCGATCGGACCATAGAACCTGTTGGCCGTCGGCGTGTCCCCATGGTGAGTCTTGAATACGAGCGCGAACCGCAGAGGGCGCCCCGACTCCACCTGCATCGCCTGGAGCGGACGGTAAGAGCGGGCATGGATCTCATCGATGATGCGCTGCCTGGCGTCGGCCGGCAGACGGGTGTCCCCGGCGAGCGCCAGAGCTACGTCACGCGTGGTGACTCTCGCAGAGGCGGCGATGTCGGCCATCTTGACGAGTTGGCCAGAACTCACGAGCACGACCTCCCGGTCAGGGTTTCCTCTCGGCGCCCCCCGCAAGGAGACGGACGGCCCAAGCATAGGCTCGTTTCGACGGCGGTCATTGAGACCGCAAGCTCTTCGAGCCCTGGTTCTGGGGGACTCGGGTATCACCCGGACCTCCAACAGGGCTGTTGGTACTCTGCCGTGATGGTCCTTCCGGCGCGTGATGCCTCCGGTGTACACGGCCGGCCGATTGAGAATCGTGATCCGTCAGAAGGGACAGGCGGCGGCGGTCGGCCCGCCCGCCCCTAGCATGCCGGGTAGTTGAGCTCGGGAAGACAGCCTGGGCCCTGGCAGGAGGACGAACCGTGTATATCTACGCCCCGATCAGCCGCTACGGAGTGGCGTTGCTCCGTGTGGTGGTCGGCGTCATCTTCGTATGGGCCGGCACTGACAAGGTTTTCAATGGGGGCGAGCCCGGTAACTGGACCGCGCAAGGATTTCTCAAGTTCGCCACGAACGGATCACTTGGCTGGCCGTTCGTGACCGGCACTCCCGACCCCAAGCACGTCTACAACCCGACCCACGACTTCTGGGTTTCGATCGCCAGCAACGATCTGGCGATGACTATCGTCAACAACCTCGTCGTGGCCGGGGAAGTGTGTGTCGGCGTGGCGCTCGTTCTGGGCATCGTGACGAGGTTCGCCGGCGCGATGGGCGCGCTGATGATGGCGTTCTTCTTCCTCGCGGGCTGGAACTTCACGAACGGGATAGTCGAGGAGCACGCGACTTATGGCGTCGTCCTCCTGGCTCTCGCCGGCATGGGCGCCGGCAACTACTACGGCCTCGATCGATTGGTCGGCGATCGCTTCCCGCTCTGGTTCCGCACCTGGTTCATGTCGGGCGATCCGAATCCGCCCGTCGCGCCCGATTCCGCGCCGGCTTCTTCGGCCGGGTAGTCCGGACCGGGCGGCGGGCCTACGCCTGCGCCGCGGTCTTGTCGGCGAAACCGGCTGCGAACTCAGCGAAGCGGTAAACGTCGCCAAAGGTCGTTACCAGGCCGAGAGAGACGCGGACCGCACCGGTGCTCTTGTCGTCGATACACCGCCGGAACTCGTCCAGGGCGAGGCGATCAACGGTGTTCACAAAGCAGGCGGATAGCTCGCCGGCCGAGAGCCCCAGGGCCACCTCGCCGCCGCCCGGGTTGCAGAAGCAGCCGGTGCGGACTGACAGGTTGGCTTCGTTGGCTCGCTGTTCCACGACGCGGTGGTCGATGAAGTGGCCGTTGGCGTCGTAGAGGTTCAGGGCGATCGTGCCACCGCGGTCGGCGGCGTCCACGGGCCCGTATACGCGGACGATCGGCTCGCCGCTGCCGTGGCGGAGCGCGGTCAGTGCCTGGAGCAGCCAGTCGGTCAGGGACCGCACGCGGGTATGGATGAGGTCCAGCCCGATGCCGGCGACGTGGCGCAGGCCGATCTCCACGGCGGGAAGGGCAAGGTAGTCGAGGGTGCCGTCCTCGAAGGCCTCGGCGCCATCCTGCAGGAAGTAGCGATCGCCGGCGACGGAAGCGACGGTTATCGTTCCGCCCGCGAACCAGGGCCGATGGAGCTTGCCGAGAGCGGCCTTGCGGGCGATGAGCGCGCCGACGCCTGTCGGATAGCCAAAGATCTTGTAGAAGGACACCGGCACGAAATCGGGATGCCAGCGACTCAGATCCAGCCTGTTGGTAGGCACGAAAGCCGCAGCGTCCAGCAGGACGTCCCAGCCCTTGTCATGCGCGCGCTCGATCCAGTCGAGTGAGTGCTGGACCCCCGAGAAGTTCGACTGAGCGGGATAGGCGAGGAGGTTGCACGCGCCGGAGCCCGCTTCGTCAAGGTAGGCGGTCAGCCTCTCCTCGTCGATCCGCATGTCCGGCGGCAGCACGGGCGCATAGGTCACTCGAGCACCCTTCGCCCGGGCGAACTCCCTGATCCCGTTGACGGAATTGTGGTTGTCGAAGGTCAGAAGGTAGTGGCCTTGCGTCGTGAATGGATAGGCCTCGCCGACCAGCCTGAGCGCGCCGCTGGCGTTCTGCGTGAAGCAGACAACGTACTCCTCGGGCGACGCATTGAAGTACTCGAGCACGTAGGCGCGGGCGCGCTCGACCCGTTCGGTCATGGCGAGGGATGCGGTGTTGGTCGAGTGAGGATTGCCGAACACGCCGCTGGTGAGGAGACCCGCATGGGCCCGCACCTGCGAGTCGGCGTAGATGCCTCCCGCCGTGTAGTCGAGGAAGACCTGGCCGCCGCGATCGAGGCGGCCGTACTCGGTGGCCCGCAGCTCGTCGAGCAGCCGAGTCGACTCGTACTCCGGATGAGCGAGGCGGAAGGCGCTCTCGGCGGCTGCGGCGGCGGCTGTGGCATCAGTTGTCATGTCGGCAGAGCTTGAGCGGCCGCGCTCGCACCGTCAACTTCACTACGGAGTGGCCTTGACGGCCAGACCGAGCCAGGCTTCGGTCAGCGATCCCGCGAACCGCGCCTCCATCACGTATGTCCCGGGCGGCCACAGCCCCGCAGAGCCGTCAAGACGATCGGCGACGGCACCGAGCGACCCAGGTGCAGGAGTCAAGACGGCGACGCGTAGCCAGCCGATCTGGCCTGCGGCGTCCGCTCCCTGGCGCCACAGCGTGCCACTCCAGCCGATCTCCCCGTGCTCCAGGACGGCCTGCGGAATGCAGAAGCCGAGCCTGTTGAGTGAGCCCGATACGACCAGCGTGAATGGAATGGAGGTGGCAATGGGCGGCACGAACGAGTAGGCGACCGATGCGACGAGCCAGGAGCGGACCGATCGCCCCAGCTCAACGTCGTCGGCCACGACCCGCCAGCCATCGGGGCTGGTGCAGACGGTGTTGTCCCAGTCGCCCGGGGAGGGGACCGGGATCCGGGCGGGAGGCGTCGTGGCAGCCGTGGCGACCGTCACAATGTGCGGTGTGGCCGGAGCGGGTGAGCTCATGGGCTGCTGGCCGTCCCACGGCTTCGCAATCGCGACGACCAGCAGCAGCGCCACGGCCGCGATCCCGACGGGCACCTGCCGGCCGGCGCGGCCGAGAGGGACTAGTTCCTCTTCGGTCAGGTCCAAGGGGACGACCTTTCCAGACTGCCACGGGCTACCTTAGGCGTCGAGGGCACATTGCGCTACAGTCGGGCGCCTGCCCGGTCGGCGTGCCGCGAACCGCAACACCCCTGGCGGAGGCGATCCCGCTCGAGGTCGGGCCACGCGGCCTTTCGGCGCTATGATCGTTTGGCGGAAGGCGACGGACGGAGACCCGTAGCGGATCGGAAAGATCGCGCCGGCAGACGCACCCTCAGAGGAGAGCGGCATTGAGCTCAGTTCCCAACATCAGGCTGAACAACGGCGTTGAGATCCCGCAGGTCGGGATTGGCGTCTTCCAGATCGAACCGGCCCGGACTCGTCAGGCGGTGCTCCGGGCGCTCGAGATCGGGTACCGGCACATCGACACGGCCGAGATGTACGGCAATGAGCGCGAGGTAGGGGAGGGCTTGCGCGACTCCGCCGTCGACAGAGGCGAAGTCTTCGTCACGACCAAGCTGAGCAACCGCTCCCACAGTCGCGACAAGGCCCTGGCGGCTTTCGACGGGTCTCTCGAGGCGATGAAGCTCGATTACCTGGACCTGTTCCTAATCCACTGGCCGCTGCCGGCCGTCGGCGACTTCGTCGAGACGTGGCAGACGCTGGAAGAGATCTACCGTTCCGGGCGCGTTAGAGCGATTGGCGTGTCCAACTTCCAGCCGCATCACATCGATCGGCTGGAGAAGGAGTGCAGCGTCGTGCCGGCGGTCAACCAGATCGAGATCCATCCGTACTTCAATCAGGACGACCTGCGGGCCTTCGACCGCGCCCACGGCATTGCCACGCAGGCCTGGTCGCCGATCGCGCAGGGGGACGTGCTGGCCGATCCGGTGGTGGCCGGGATCGCCACGAAGCTGGCCCGCACGCCGGCCCAGGTGACGCTTCGCTGGCACATACAGCGGGGCGACATCGTATTCCCGAAGTCTTCGAACCCCGGGCGAATGGCCGAGAATCTCGCCCTGTTCGACTTCGAATTGACCGAGGCCGACATGGCGGCGATCACGGCTCTCCACCACAACGGACGCCGCGGTCCGAACCCTGACGACTTCAACTGGATGCCGTGAGGTTCCCCGATACGAAGCCGGCGGGGGCAGGCCCGGCGGCCTGGTTTGCGGAGGGGATACGGTCGATCGCGTCGTCAGGATGCGCGTGGCGCCGCGACGCTCTGCCGGGCGTCTTTCGCGTCGTCCAGTCGTCCGCCAGGGAATCGACTAGCCCCAAGGATGCCGCTCCCTGAGACGACCGGGGTCAGCACCCCAGCAACAGCCGAGTTGCCGCGACAGGCGCCGACGATCAGTGCAAAATGGTTGCACACGCGGCGGAGCTGCCGGTGCCCCAGATGAGGACCAAATGACGAAGCGGTCACGACACGAGCGCGAGGAGCGCGCGGCGGCCAATATGCGGGCCAAGCAGATCACGGCCGATTGGGAGCGCGCCATTTCGCCCGAGCGCGCGGCGGCCTTCGCGGCCGAGGTAGAAGCGGCTCGGGCTCGTGGTCCCAGGCCCCCGCAACCCGACATGGCCCCCGGGACGGCCCCGCATCCGCCGCGCCCAGGTCATGAGCCGCGCCCGCCGAAGAAGGAAGAGACGCGCCGGCCCAAGTACTAGGCGCCGGCACGTCAAATCCGGCTCGCAATCCGGAGGCCCACGAGGCGGCCGTAGTCTCAGTGCAGCGAACGCCCTGCCGAGGGTATGGTTTGACGGGCCGGCCGGAGGGCTCGTAGGCCCTCCGCGACCACCGCGGATGTGCGCGATTGCCGCAGGTCGAACGCCCGCCCCTGGACAAGTGAACTGTCAGTTCATAAACTACGAACTTATGGTTCACATCGCAGACCGTGGTCGATGAGCGTCGCCGACTGGACCGGCCTGGCGCCCTACATCGTCGCCCTCGAGAAGGAGGGCATGGTCACGCGCACGTTCGGCCGTCTCGACGAGGGGCGCCAGCGCGCGATCGTCGACGCCATCCTCGAGGAGGCCACCGAGAGGGGACCAGCGTCGGTGCGAATCAAGACCGTCGCGGCGAGAGCCGGGGTGTCGGTAGGGTCGCTCTACCAGTACTTCCCGGACCGGGACGGCCTGCTCGACTTTGCCGTGGAACTCGCGGTCCGTTACGTGCTGGACGTCCTGGAGACGTCGAGGCCGTACCTGCTGTCGCTGCGACTCGCGGACGGTCTCCATGCATACCTGACGGTGGGCGTGGAGTGGGGGCGAACGGACACGAAACTCATGCGCTTCCTGGGCCGCGCGGCTTACGATGGCGATCCGACCCTGGCCGAGAGGGCGGTCCGGCCACTTGCGACGGCGATGCGTGCACTGACGCGCGACCTGCTCGCGAATGCCGCCGTGCGAGGCGAGATTCGCGAAGACGTGGACCTCGAGGCCGCTTCGCGCCTGGTCAACGTCCTGGCACTCGCGACCGCCGACAGCCAGCTGCTTCCCTACCTGAACGACTACTTCCAGGTGACCGACGAGACGATGCCGCCCGACCGGGTGGCGGCGGCGTTCGTGAACTTCGTACTCGAGGCCGTCACGTAGCGAGAGGAGTCCCGGTGCGCCGCTTCTTGAAGGTGTTCAACAAGATCTTCATGGTGCCGATCTTCCGGCTCGGCCTCGGACCGTTCTTAGGCAACCCCGTGTCCGGCTACGTGATGATCCTGCGAACGGTGGGTCGCAAGTCCGGCCGGGTACGGTGGGTGCCTATCAACTACGCGATTCGCAACGGAGCCATCTACTGTGTGGTCGGATTCGGCCGGACCTCGCCGTGGTTCCTCAACGTCCTGGCCTGTTCGGACATCGAGCTGATCATGCCCGGGGGCGCGATCGCGGGCCACGTCGATGAGGTCGACGACGAGGCGGAACGGTCGATGGTCCTGCGTCAGGTCCTCAAGAACGCAGGTTTCGCGACGATCTTCGAGGGGCTGAACCCCTCCGTTCCGATGACGAGACACTTCGAGCCAGGACCGCCGGGCAGCCTCTCCTCCGCATCCGGCCGACCGGGATCGGCAGCAGCGCGTTCGATCCGGGCGGCCTGGTCTGTATTGCCGAAGTCGTCATCACGATTGCCGTCGTCGTCGCCCTGGTGGCCATCGTTCTGTAGCGGGCGCGGCCACGCCGCCGCGGGTCAGTCCGCCGCCTCGGCCAGCCGCGCGATCGCCTCACCCTCCACGCGGCAAGTGAGCCACGAGCGCATGATCTTCGCCCCGTGGGCCTCGTAGAACTCGATGGCGGGGATGTTCCAGTCCAGGACCTGCCAGACGAAGCGGGTCCATCCCTCCGTCACGGCGATGGCCGCGAGGTGCTTGAGCAGGGCCTTGCCGATGCCGTGGCCGCGAAACGGCGGCCGGACGAACAGATCCTCCAGGTAGATGCCGGGCTTGCCTTCCCAGGTGCTGAAGTTGAGGAACCACAGAGCGAAACCCGCCGGCCGGCCTTCCCATTCGGCCATGGTCACCTTGACCAGCGGCTGTTCCGAGAACACGTAGCGGTTGATGTCGGCCTCTGTGGCCACGGCGGCTTGCGGCTCTCGTTCGAATGCCGCCAGTTCGCGGATGTATTCCAGGATCAGCGAGGCGTCGGTCGGAACCGCGGGGCGGAGGGTAAGCATGGGTCAATCGTAGCCCGAGGAGCGGCCCGAGCGTCCAACGCCGGTTGCACCCAACGCTAGAGTAGGGAAGCAGCGCCGGGCATCCGCCGGAGTGACGCGGCCGGCCGAACCTCACCTTCATAGAGGCAACAAGATGATCAGCCAACCACTCGCGAAGCTACTCGTCGCCCAGGTGGCTGCCGAGCTCGGCGCCCATCAGGCCTATCTCGGGATATCGCTCTACTTCTCCCGCGCGAGCCTGGGCAAGTGGGCCAAGCTCTTCAGAGATCAGTCGATCGAAGAGGCCGAGCACGCCTCCAAGATCATGTCTTTCCTGCTGGACAACGACGTCGAGTTCGACCTGACCGGTTTGCCCTCGGCGACCACCCACTACGCCTCGGCGACCGAGGCGGTCAAGACTGCCCTGGCAAGCGAAGTCAAGGTGACGGGCCAGTTCAACGCCATGGCGACGGCGGCAGTCGAGGCGGGAGACCACCGCGGCCTCCAGTTCCTGCAGTGGTTCATTGATGAGCAGGTCGAAGAGGAGCGGACCATGCGCGCGCTGCTCGATCTCCTGGCCAGCGGCATCAACCTCTTCCAGGCCCAGGAACTTCTGGACACGATAGTCTCGGATTGACTCCACTCGCGCGAGCGCGAGGGTTGGCGCCACGACCACGTTCACGTTGCCGAGCATCCCACGGGAACTACGCTGGAGCAGCCTGCCCGTGGACTGGAGCATCTGGGCTGCCGTAGGAAGGCCACCACGCCCGGAGCCGGCGCAGTTCCCGGACCTGTGTGGTCGCTTGGAGACGGCTTCCGCCACCGACTACGGCGCGACGCCCTGACGATCCTGCTAGTTGCGTCGGCCGCACGCCCCGCCCTCGAGGCAGGCGTCGCCGCCGGATCGAGCTACCATCCGGGCTGGAGGAGCCGTTCGGCCAGTGGAGGAGACGGTCATGACCACCCTGTCAAATCGGCCCAACACCGCCTTGATGGTGATCGACGTCCAGAACGGCGTCGTGGCCGGTACGTACCAGCGCGATGCGGTTGTCGCCAACATCGGCACGCTCATCGACAGGGCGCGCGCAGAGTCCGTCCCGATCGTGTGGGTCCAGCACTCGGACGAGCACCTGGAGAAGGGAAGCGCCGCCTGGGAGTACGTCCCGGAGTTGTCACGCCTGGAGTCGGAAGCGTTGGTGCAGAAGTCGTTCGGCGACTCCTTCGAAGACACCGACCTCGAGCAGGTGCTGGCCGAGGCTGGGGTCGGACGCCTCGTAGTAACGGGCGCGCAGACGGACGAGTGCATTCGGTCGACGATCCACGGAGCCTTTGTGCGCGGGTACGACGTGACGCTCGTTGGTGACGCGCATACGACCGAGGATCAGACCGCGTGGGGCAACGCATCTCCCGACGTGGTCATCCGGCACACGAATCTGTACTGGCGGTCCCAGACGGCGCCAGGCCGAACGGCCGCCGTCCAGGAGACCAAGGAAGTGACTTTTGGCGGCTGAGTCCCGCCGGCATAGCATCCGGTCTCTCGGATGACTGTGGGAGATATCGAAGAGATGGCACGAAACGAAGAGCGCCTGGCGCGCTCACAGGAAGAACCGATAGTGGGCGGGTTGCCCGAAGTCCCGGGGATCCGAGCGGCGATACAGCTGACGCCGGCGCTGGGTAGCCATCTTCTCGGGCTTGCCGACGCCCTTCTCGTCGACGACTATCCGGGCGCCACTATCGAACGCGCGGACCGGGAGATGCTCGCGGAAGCCGTGTCGGCGGCGAACGACTGCTTCTTCTGCATGGACTCCCATGGCGAGCATGCCACGGCGCTTCTCGAGAACAGCGGCTCAACTGAGCTGGTGCCGCTCGTCGATGCAATCAAGATAGGGTCGTTCGAAGCCTTCTCGCCCAAGATGCGCGCCCTGGTCAAGGTCGCTCGCACGGTGGGGCGAGCACCTCGCGATCTCACGGTCGAGGACGTCGCGACCGCCCGGGCCTCAGGTGCGACAGACGCCGACGTACAGCTCGCGGTGCTCATCGCCTCGGCGTTCTCCATGTACAACCGGATGGTCGACGGCTTCCGGGCCCGGACTCCGGCGGACCTGGCTATCTATCGACCCCGCGCCGCCCAGATCGCCGAGCTCGGCTACAGCGCTCGACCGGCCGTGGTCGTGCCTGACCGCAGCTGAGCGGGCCGGCCGCCGTATGTCGTTCCGAGCGCCCCGATGGTTGACCCGCCCTGGCAACCGTCGACGCCTTGACCGACGCGATTCGCGTCACCGCATCCAGGCCGCGCCCGACCGGACGGCCCGTAGCGTGCCCAGGCTCACGACTACCCAGAAGACGGCGAGCGAGACGAAGAGGACCGCGGCGAAGCCCTCCAGAAAGCTGGACTGCCAGGCTCGGGCGAGGGCCAGCGTCGCTGCGGCGTAGGCACCGAGGGGGAACGTGAAAGCCCACCAGCCAACGCTGTAGGGGAGGCGGCCGGCGCGTAGGTAACCGGCCAGCAGCAGGATCGCAGCCGCCAGCCACCACAGCCCGAAGCCCCAGATGATCGTGGCACCGATCGACGAAAGGGTGGAGACCGCGGCCGCGCCGGCGCCCCAGATCGGTGCGCCGACCTGGGCCAGACGCAGCAGCCCGAGGACCCCAACACCCACCGGCCCAAGGCCGATCCAGAGCGACGGCGCCAGTGGGGCCGCCGGCAGCGGGTGAAAGACGAGCCGGTCGTAGATCAGAGACGCCACCAGGACGAAGAGCAGCATTCCCATTCCGAGGAACGCATAGCCGGCCACTACCAGGGTCGTGGCGTCCCCGAGTCCGACATGCGAGACGAGCGGGGCGAGAGCCAGCGGGACCACTATGTTCACGACCGGCGGGATAAACCAAGCGCCGTTGGCCGTCTGCGGGCCGATCTGCGGGGTCGCGAACAAGAGATATGCGAAGACGACGCTGATGGAGAACGCCAGGGCAATCCCGATCACCGCCAGAACGGCGATCGTCGCGGTGACCGCGTCGGGAGCGCCGAGCGAAGGTCCCACGGTTGCGACGCCCACAGCCAGCACCAGCACGCCGCCGGGAAACGTCCCGTAGAGGGCTCCGGCGACCGGGTTCCTGAGATCCGCGATTGCCGCCTGCGGGTGGCGAAGCCATCGAACTAGGTAGGGCACTCCCAACGCGATCGCGAGGATCGCGGAGACGGCGACCATAAGGACCCCAAACGAGTGGGCTGCGTCCTTGAGCCCGGGCTGGTTGCCGGGATTCTGGTAGGCGACGATGCCAACGATGGCCGTCCCCATTACAGCCCCGAACCAGCCGGGGTGGAACCCGCGGAGACGGCCGAGCGGTGGAACCGCAGCTTGGACTGGGATTGGGGAGGCGGACACAAGTGGCTCCAATCAGGCATCAGAGTTGGGGATCGGGCTGGGATCTCAGTGCAGGGACTCGCGGTTCATGGGTCCAGCAGAGCTGCGAGCTGAGCCAAGGCCGCGGTGCAGGCGACATCGTCGCGCTCGTAGTAGACGCGGCGCGTGTCGCCCGCCATGCGGGAGGCCCGAACGAGCCCGGCGTCGCGAAGACGGGCCAGGTGGTTGCTCACGTTGTTGGAGCGTTCGTCGAGCGCCGCGGCCAGTTCGCACACGCAGTGCGGGCCGCCTCGCAGCATCGCCAGGATGGTGGCCCGGTTGCGGTCCCCGAGAAGAATGGCGATCCCGAGCGGCGCCTCGATATCGGGCGGCGCCAGGTCGAGGCGGATCTCGGGGAGGGTCGGAGCATCAGCGGGCATAACGGATCTCCGTGCACATGGTTTTGGCGCATATGGTTGGAGCGGTCGGGGGGAAAGGATCCCGGCGGGATGTGCCGCGATAGCTGCCAGGAGTTGTGTGCGAGCGGCAACATGTCAGTGCCCAATGTGTCACTCAGGCCTGACATACCCGAGAGACAGAGGACCCGACTCTCCAGGCCGAAGGTCACAAGGCACCTCCGTGGGGCGTGCCTTCGTAGGGCGCCCGCGGCCGCCTTATCCAGCCGGCTCTAGGGCAAGCCTCCGAAATGCATCCCGCTCGACATCTGCCCGACGACCATCAGGAACATGATCAGGAAGATGACGATGAAGACACCGCCGAGCAACAACTGGAGCTGAGACCAGGTCTCCATGTTGGCCCGGCGCGGATCCTTGAGAGTGTAGGCGGGGAGCTCTGCCGGCAGGTCTGTTGGCAAGTTGGCCACGTACGTGATTACCAGGCTGCCGCCGTGCCC
This sequence comes from uncultured Chloroflexia bacterium, assembly GCA_963789725.1. Classification (GTDB taxonomy): domain Bacteria; phylum Chloroflexota; class Limnocylindria; order Limnocylindrales; family CSP1-4; genus Fen-1039. Next base: position 731,668 of record CAWBLU010000003.1, on the reverse strand, counting down.
GGCAATCTGGCTGATCGCGCCCGACGAGATCGCGTCACCGATAGGAGCTCCGCCCGAGGCCAGGTCTTCTTCCCAGCGCTCACTGCTTATGGAGAACCCCGAGTTCACGAAAGCCCCGATCTGCGGGTCGGCGGCCTTCCTGGCCGTCTCGGCATCTGGGCCCGGGTAGCGGCGCTCGACCGTCGCTCCCGTTGCGTATGTCGGCATCTCTCGTCCCTCCCGCGAGTCTCCCTCGGCCAACGGCGTTACCGAGCACATCGTAGCGGTACGCCGATTGGCATGCGGCACGTCGACCTGCCACGTTCACTGGAGCCGCAGATCTACGCGACGGCTCGTTCGTCCGCCGATCCGGCTTGATGGGCCGAGCTTCCGGGCTCCGATCTGCCCGGAAGTACCAGCTGATCGATCGACGCCGGCCGGCCGAAGAGATAGCCCTGGCCAAAAGTCACGCCCAGCCCGCGCAGCGTCGCCAGTTCCTCCTCCGTCTCCACGCCCTCCGCGACGAGAGCGCAGTCCGTCTCCGACGCGAACGCCACCATGCTCGATATAAGGGCTCGCCTGGCCGGATCCGCGTTGACACCACGGACGAGACCGATGTCCAGTTTCACGATCTGCGGGCGGATCTCCAGGATGTGCCGCAGGCCGGCGTAGCCCGCGCCCGCGTCGTCGACTGCGACGCGCACGTGCCCGCGCAGGTGGTCGAGGGCGGCACGTAAGCCCGCGTAGCTCTCCACCGGAACCTGCTCGGTGATCTCGATGACCGTGTCGCGCGTGGCCGCCTCGAGGGTCGCGACCAGCGGCAGAAGTGCCGTCGCCATGGAAGGGGACACGTTCAGGCTCAGGTAGGCGTCCGACGGGAGGAACGCGGCGTCTTCCTGGGCCGCACTCAACGTGGCGACCTCCAGCCGGACTCCGACGCCGGCCATCACCGCGTCCGCAAACCAGAGGTCGGGGCGGCGGCCATCCGCGAACCTTGTCAGGGCCTCGTAGCCGACTGTGCGTCCGGACTTCAGCTGGACGATCGGCTGGAATACCGGCTGGAATTCGCGGCCCTCGATGATCGCCTCCACGCGAGCCTGAATCTCCTCCACTCGGGCGCGCTCGCCGAGCATCGGGCCGAGCAGCGCGCCCGCCACGACACCGAATTCGCGGGCAGTGCTGAGTCGCTCGGCCATGACGGAATTCGACGGCTGGCCGCATGAGCCGAGGGAGATCACGCCGAGCGTGCCTTCGTTCCAGATCAGCGGCGCGTTCACAACGCACGCGATCTCCGGCCCGAAGATACCGCCTTGTGCCGGCGCTGTGTCCGGTCGCTTCGTCTCGATCCAGGGGCCCGCGCCGGCGAGCTCGTACAGCTGCTTGGTACGCTCGGGCGGGAAGGCGCCCGTGAGTCCGCGCGGGATCTCCTGCACGTGCGTGCCGGCCAGGAGGACGGCCTGCCGGCCAGGCATGAAGCCGACCAGGATGGCCGTGTCGATGCCGTCGATGGCAAGGGCCTCCCGGCAGACGTGAGCGGCTGTTTGTTCGGCCGTCTCGGCGACCTCCAGGCGGGAGAGTGAGCGGAGCACGGCCTCTCGGACGCGAAGCTCCCGTTCCAGATTGGCCAGGGATTGGCGCTGGGCCGTCATCGCCCGGCGTTCGTTGCGAGTCAGGAGCATCTGCCGGCCCAACGTGAGGGCGGCAACCACGCCGGTGCCGAGCTTGAGCGCCTCGCCATCCGACGCGTCTGTGGGCCATAGGATGAGCATGGCCACGCAGACGGCGGCGGCGATCGGTGGCAGCGCATCCGCGACCATCTGGGCGGCGCGACGACGTTGCGCCGTACCGGACGGGATCGCATTCCAGGTAGCGGCCCCATAGGCGCACAGCAGCAGGCCGGCGCTGAAGGCGTAGTCGGTCGGCGTGACGATCGGTAGGAACGCCGATCCCGACTGCGACTGCGACGCGAGCTGGAACCCGACCATGGCCACCCCGGCAAGGCCGAGCCCGGCCAGGATTCCGAAGGGCCCGCTGAGCCGAACCGGAACGCCTCGATCCAGCAAGCCGAGGGCCGCCGCGACGGGACCGGCCAGCGCGATTGTGCCTGCGACGGCATTGCTGAGGTCGCCGGCAGTCAGTCCGGCCGCGGGCGCAAGGCGGTGCCAGAAGAGCCAGACGATCGTGATCGACGCCGACAGAAGGATGGTCGTGTCGAGGGCGACGCGAAGCCAGACGGACCTCGGGGTGGATCCGAAGATCGCCCGACCGAGGCAGGCGGCGGCAATGCAGACACTCGCTGCGACAAAGGCGTCCCCGATGAGCGTCCACATCTCCCCGTCGAAGGGCAGTGCCCAGGCGAATACCGCGGCGCCCCCCAGTGCGCTCGCCACGGCGACCCACTTCGAAACGAACTGGCGCTCCGGCATGAGCCCGCGACTCTGCCGGTTGGCCCGGATGAGCACGAGGACACCGACCGCGGCCAGGCCGACCTGCTGCGCGGTGTCGATGGCCAGGCCGACTCTGCCGCCGATCAGGAATACCGGCATTACGGTCGCCAAAGACGCGGCTGCCCCCAGGAGCATTGCCTTCCGTAGCGACAACGTCGTGAGATATCGCTTCACTTGAGCCGCCGTTCTCCGCTCGAGCCTGGCTACGTCTTCAAAACCATCGATGGCGCCGCGCCGGCCCCGCCCGCGCCGTTGCGCCGGCCCAGGGTTCTCCCCTACGCAGGAGTCGGTCAGGCGGGGGAGGAGGTGTAGGTGACGTGGCAGGTGATTGCGATCATGCCGTCTTGCTGGTCTCACTCGACTCAGGGGCGACGTTCACCAGCCAGGTCGGGTCGCCGTCGGCTGGCTCGAACTCACCTAACTCGAGCTCGAGAACGGCGGCGATCGGGCCGACCGGCGCGAACGCCACGAGCGATTCCGGAAGGAACGTGGCGTCGGGCAACTCGCTCTGCGGGTAGACGGAACAGCGGCAAGCCAGCGTCCTCAGAGCGCGGGAAACCCGCCGATGCGTCAGAACTGACTGATGAAGGCCCAGACCTGCGGGGGGTTCCAACTGGTGCTTTGACCGCTATCGTGCGGGTTCGGGTTGTGGTTGCCGTCGAAGGCGCACCATTCGACCGGATACTGCGCGGAGCCACTTGTGTACGTCGTGCAGATGTGCGTCCCGCTGCCGACCGCAGGCTCGGGTGGGTTCTGCGGTGTGACGCCGTTGACCTGCGCGAAATGGTCGCGCAGGCTCCGCCCGTTGGCGATGGGAAGGACGCTGTCGCTCAGGCCGTGCGACGCGTAGAAGGCGATCGGCTTCGTGCTGCCTTCGCAGCCGCTGAGCAGCGAGCCCGAGTAGAGCGCGACGCCCCGAAACACGTCGGGCCTGGCGCATGCCAGCGCGTAGGACATGCCCGCGCCATAGCTGAACCCATTGGCGAAGATGCGGCTCGTGTCGATGCAGAGGCCCGCCTCCACCTGGGCGAGGATCGCGTCGGTGAATGCGACGTCTCCGCCGTTGGCGTTCGGCCAGCCCGTGTTCTGGCCCGAACCCAGGCCGGCAGGCGTCACGAAGATCGTGCTGTTGTTGGCCAGGTCCCAGAGGCCGTAGAACGGGCTCTCCGTGGCCCCCGTGCCGCCGGCCACTTGCTGCGCCGTTCCACCCGCCCAGTGGTACGCGAGGACGAGCCGGTACGGATGGTTGGCGTCGTAGTTGTCCGGGGCCCGAAGGATGTACGAACGCGAGCCGTTGCTGTCTACGGTGACCGTTCCGTCCTGCAGCGCCCTGGGCTTGCTACAACCGGCGCTGGCTTTCGCGTCGCTGACGTTGGTGGGTGGCGCAGCCGGGGTCGGCGTGGGAGTCGCGGGCGGGGGAGTGGGGGTGGTGCCCGCTCCGCCAACCTCGATGGCGTTGATCTTGGGGTTCTCGGTACCGGAAATGAACTGGATCACGACCTGGCCGTTCGAGTCGGCCGTGGTGGCGAACGTTCTGGCGATGGCACGGTTGGCGCCGCCGGCGCTGGCGTAGATGTCGAAGTCGGAAAGGACCGTCGCGCCGTTGATGGTCACGCCGAAGAGCCGCTTGCCCGGGCCCGACACGTAGGTCTCGGCGAAGTAGAGGGTGACGGTCTGGGCCTTGGAGCGGTTGGGGATGGTGTAGGTCATCACTCCGTAACGCTCGGTACCAAAGATCGCGGCGGGCGGCGGATTGGACGCAATCTGCGACATGTCGATGGTTTCACCGTTGCCGTACGTGGCGCCGCCGGTGAAGAACTGATCGGCCCAGAAGCCGCCCGTGGCCCGGCCGCCGGCGTTGATGGAGACGGTGCCGGCCGGGGCGACGTGGTCGGGGGCCGTCGTGCCCGACGCGGCTCCGCCGGCGTCGCCGGGCGACGTGCCGGTTGCACCCGAGCAGGCGAACAAACCGCCGAGGATGAAGGCGAGAGCCGCGAATCCTTTCAGGAGCCGTGCCGCTTGCATGGTCCCATCCTAGCCTCCGTCAGACGCGCGCGGACTCGAGGCCGGTACGTCCTATCCGGATGGCGCGGACTCCAACCGTGACGCCATGTATATTGGGGTGACTGGCGCTCCCGCCACGTGGCCAACCTCCGGGTGCCGAGGCCTGGGTCGCGGATGCTCCAGCACGCCGGTATGTCGGGCTCGAGACGGGAGGGCGATGTGGCGGAAAGGACGATCGCGCTGCGCGGCAAGCGGTATCCGCTGATCCTGCCGTCAATCCGCGACCCGCGACTCGGGATCGCGGCTGTCGTCCTGAGTCTCCACGCCCTGGGGCAAGTCGGCCTGCATTGGCCGCTGAGCGTGCCCCAGATCCTGGCCGCGATCCTGACCTGCGCCGTCCTGGAGATCGCAATCACGTTTGCGCGTAACCGGACCATCGTCTGGCCGGCCAGCGCGCTCCTCACCGGGAGTGGCGTAGCGCTGCTCATGCGCGTCGTCGGGACGCCCGCGGATCATCCGTGGGCAACGAATGACCTGTTGCTGTTCGCCGGGGTCGCCGCGTTCTCGCTGCTCCAGAAGTACGTCGTCCGATATCGGGGCAAGAACCTCTTCAATCCATCGAACGTCGGCCTGGTGCTTGCCTTCCTCGTGTTCGGCAACTCCCGCCTGGAGCCGCTCAACCTGTGGTGGGCGCCGCTCAACGTCTGGATGATCGCCGCCTACGTGATCATTCTGGTCGGCGGAACGTACGTCGTCTGGCGGGCGAGGGTGCTGACGCTAGCGGTGACGTTCTTCGTCGCGTTCAGCATCCTCCAGGGGGTCCTCGCCAGGTCCGGCCATTGCATGACCGCCAACTGGGCCTTCGCCCCAGTCTGTGGCCCTGACTACTACCGGGTGATCGTCACGTCGCCGGAGGTGTTCATCTACGCCTTCTTCATGGTCACCGATCCTCCTACCGTACCGTCCGGCAGGGTCGGTAGGTTCGTGTTCGCCCTTTGCGCGGCCGTCTCCACCACGCTCCTCATGGCGCCACAGACGGACGAATTCGGGACCAAGGTGGCGCTCCTTGGCGGCCTCACCGTCCTCCTCCTTGCTCGTCCGCTGATCGACCGCCTCGTGCCCGCGAAGGGTTCCGCCGAGGACACCCTCAGGGGTTACGCGACCAGGCTCGTTACCGGGGGCACCGGGGCCGCCGGGTACCTCCGTCCAGTCGCGAGGGTCGGGCTCATCGCGCTGGTGGTGGCTGTCGTCGGAACCGGGGTGGTGTTCGCCGGCACGCCGGCTCGCGCGGCTGCCCTGCCAGACATGACTGAGCTCCTGAACGGGATACAGCAACAGGTTGATCCGGGGACGCTCCCGCCGATCACGGTCACCCAGTCAGTCAAGGACTGGGATCACGAGATCGCGGACAGCGCGCCTCAACTGCTCGTAATCCTGGCCCAAAACCTCGACGTCGAGAGCCAGGCCCTCCTCCGATCGGACGCCAGCCTGTTGACTGCGGTCGACCACGGCGACCGGCTCGACGAGATGAAGGCGCGTGTCCAGCGCGATGCCGCGGTCGGCACGTGCATCATCGACGTCTACAAGTTCGACTCGGTCAACGTGACCCTGATCGTGCCTTTCGGCGTCCAGTCCGGTCTGAGCCTTGGCTTCGACGCGAAAGGGACGCTAACCGAGGAGACCTACGACTCGAGCGGACACCTCGTCTCTCAGCAGTCGAAAGCATTCGCAAACACGTTCGCGATTCGTCGGGCGACCGGAGCGCGCTGGCTCAACGTGGCCGTGCTTCCAGCGGGAACCGGCACGTGAGCCGGTCCATGCGATAGGGTTGTGGCCGTATGTCGCCGCGAACACCTGTGTGGCTGACCCGTCGTAGGGGCGCGGTCATCGCCGGCGTGGCCGTGGTGGCGATCGTGGTCGCGGCCGGCGGCTACGCGTTCGTCCAGGTTCAGTCGGGAGGCGGCTCGCTCGGGCCGCCAACGTTCGTCGACGAGACGGCTTCGGCCGGCATCGACCAGACTTATGCGGGCGCAGCCACGTTCGACACAGGCGGTGGAGTGGCGGTCTTCGACTGCAACGGCGACGGCAAGCCGGACATCTACATGGCCGGTGGCACCAACCCGGCCGTGCTCTATCGCAATGACAGCCCTATCGGCGGCGCCCTGCGCTTCACCGCCGTCCACGATCCGGCCACCGACCTCACGAACGTCACGGGGGCCTACCCGCTCGACATCGACGGCGACGGCAACCCAGACGTCGCGGTTTTGCGGGCAGGTGGGAACGTCGTCCTGCGGGGTCTGGGCGGTTGCCGGTTCGAACCGGCGAACGAGACCTGGGGTATCGATGGTGGCGAAGGCCTGTCGATCGCCTTCAGCGCCACCTGGGAAGCAACGAACGGCCTCCCAACGCTCGCATTCGGGCGCTTCCGCCAGTTCAAGCCGAACGGCGACCTCTCGCTCGACTGTGACTCGCCGATGCTCCTGCGTCCCGACTCCTCCGGCACGCGGTACGCCGCGGCCATCAGCCTCGAGCCGGGCTACTGCCCGCTATCACTGCTCTTCAGCGACTGGAGCGGCACTGGTGAGCGGGACCTGCGGGTCGCAAACGACCGCAACTATTACATCGGCGGCCAGGAGCAGCTCTGGCGGATCGCGCCAGGCGAGGCCCCGCGGCTCTACACGGCGGCCGACGGCTGGATGCCGGTGCAGATCCAGGGCATGGGGATCGCGAGCTACGACCTGGCCGGGAACAACCGGCCGGACTACTTCCTCACCAGCCAGGCCGACAACAGGCTCCAGGAGCTGGGCGGTGGACCCGGCGCGCCGACCTACCACGACATCGCGTTCAAGATGGGCGTGACTTCCGCGCGGCCCGGGGCGGGGGGCGACATCCTGCCGTCGACCTCCTGGCACCCGGAATTCCAGGACGTGAACAACGACGGCTTCATCGATCTCCTGATCACGAAGGGGAACCCGAGCGTGGTGCCCGAGTACGCGTCGCGTGACCCGAGCGCGCTCTTCCTGGGCCAGCCGGACGGCACGTTCGTCGACAGCGCCGAGGCGGCGGGCATCGTCGACTACGACCGGGGTAGGGGAGCGGCCCTGGCCGACTTCAATCTCGACGGCCAACTGGACGTCGTGGAGATGTTCTACCAGGCGCCCGCGAAGCTCTGGCGCAACGTGGGCAACGGCTCAGCGGCCAACCCCATGCCGATGGGCCACTGGCTGGCCATCAGGGTGTCGCAGGCGGCCCCGAACAAGGATGCGATCGGCGCGTGGATTGAGGTCCAGGCGGGCGACAAGACGTTCCGGCGCGAGCTGACGATAGGCGGTGGGCACGCCAGCGGCGAGCTCACCTGGACCCATGTGGGCCTCGGCTCCGCTACGTCGGCCAGGGTTCGGGTCAAGTGGCCGGACGGAACGGTGGGTCCGTGGCTGGACGCAACCGCCGACACGTTCGTGGTCGTCACTAAGGGCGCGACGGTAGTGAGCCCATGGCAGCCGCAGGCGCCTACGGGGTAGCTCCGGCGTCCTGCTCCCCCGTCGGCTGGCAGCGGCCGCCTGTCGCCATCCGGAAGCAGATCAGCGTGAACGCCGCGATCGCGAGCCCGAATAGGATCGCCCGTTCGCCGGACATCGGCACCAGGAGCAGGGTCGAGACGAACTCCACGGAGATCAGGACATACAGGAGTCGCACGATCGTGTCGCGCGACATGCGGGTGCAGATCAACGCCCCGGTCGGCGCCCCGATGGCCACGATCGGCACCGCGGCCAGCCACATGTCTACCACCGGGCCCGTGAAATCGCGCATTAGGACCAGGTGCGTGGCAAAGCCGGCCCAGCTCACGATGGTGAGCAAGACCACGGTCGTCGGCGTCACGACCCGCTCGCAGACGCGGAAGCCCAGGACGAGCACGGCGAACATGATGGTGTTCTCCCCGAGGCCGGCGGCGCCGGAGAGCAACCCGCCGGCAAGACCGGCGCCGAACAGGGCCGCCCGCTCCCTCGAGCCGACTCGCTCGAGCTGGTCTCGTCTGTCGGGGGCGCAGCGACGGCTTATGCCGAGCGCCAACGCCAGACTGACCAGGATGGCCGTGAAGAGGAGCCGCACGCTCGGCGCGTCGAACCGCGGCGCCAGCGCGAGCGAGCTCACGACGACCCCAAGGACGGCCCACGGCGCACCGTTGCCGATGGCCCTCCATTCCAGCGGCACCCGGTTGAGAACGATGGTTAGCGTGGCGGCGCCCATGCCCACACTCTGGATGGCGAAGGTGAACAGGCGCGCATCCGGGGCCGGGACGGCGAGAACCTTGGTCATCACCGGAAAGGCGATGGCGCCGCCACCTTCGGACGTCCCACCGCCGACCAACGAGCCGAAGATCATCGTCAGGGAGACCTGCCAGTGATCGGCCACGGCTTGCAGGGCCCGCTCGCCACCAAGGACGAACCAGGCGACGAAGACGGTCGCGCCCAGGGCCAGGTTGGTGCGTGCCATGCGCCATGCGGGCGGCGGCGCGATCGCGGGCGCAGGTGCCAGGTCGAGTTCGGCCGGGAGGCTGGTCGCGCTCATGGCCATCATTGTGGCAAGCTCGGCGTCCTCGAGTGCGGCCGTGGCGACGAGCTTTGCCCCGCCGGATGCCGACCACCGCCACGACGCGCAGTCGTCGGCCATTCTTGGCGCCAGTCCTCGAACGAAGCCATTGAGCTGCTGTAGCCCGGCGTCGGCGGGCGAGTCGGCTTTGATCGCCTCCCACTCCGGCATGGCTTGGAGGATCTCCCCCGATCCATCGAAATCCAGGCCGCAGCCAAAGTGGCTGAAGCCGGCACGCGCCCAATGACCGCCCCGAACCCATCCCCGGTCGCGAAAGCCACTTCATGCCCATGTTCCTGAAGCGCCAGGGCGAGTGGGACCAGAGCGTGGAAATGCCCGGTCGCCGGGGCCAGGGTGAACAGGACTCTCATCGGCTCTTGCTCCCGTCGAATGCCCACCCCTTCGAGGTCTGGACTGCCGGCCATTTTATGCGGCGGCGAGGCCGCGCCAGGGCCGTTGCCTGATCCTTGTGGTTACGGGAAGGCGAGCGGACGACTCGGGCCTTCGGCAGACCTCCCCCGAAGTGGAAGCTTACCGGGCCGATCTAGTCGGCTGGACGGTCAACGCCCCGCGAGCTCCGCTGCCACCAATTCACCAGCAGTACCCGAGCGGCAGACAGCGTGGGATGCGGATGGCCGCGCCGGTGCGCGCGCCTTGGGCGGCTCGGCTGTGGCGCCGCGGCGCGGGCGACAGTCGAGGTCACCGCCGTGGCGACGGACGTTGCGATCAAGTCGTCGATCTCATCCCAGCTTCGGGGCTTGCTCTCGGCGCTGCGCCACCGCTCTTCTACGTCGGCCGAAGGTGCAAGGCCTCCGTTGAAGAGCGCTTCGAACTGGGCTCCGTCGATCCGCTCGTGCTCGTATAGGTACGCGGCGACGCGAGTCAGTCGTTTGATCTCGACAAGCAGTGACTCGCGCGCCTGTGTGTAGGCTTGATCGAGGATCGCGCTGATCGCCCGGTCCATCGCCGCGCGAACCCCGGCCGAAAGCGTGGTTTCGTCGCCGACCACTCGCAGGCTCAGCGTGCCCCTGCCCGATGGTCCGAGCGTCGCCCCGTCGGGATCGTGGCCCATGCCCCACTTGGTGACCATGCTCGTGGCAATGTCCGCCGCCTTTTCGAGATCGTTCGCGGCACCGCCGGTCACGTCTTCGAAGAGTATGGCCTCGGCAGCCCGACCGCCCATGAGTGCGACTAACCTTGCGCGCAGATCCGATTCGGAAGGCAGATAGTCGTCTTCCGAGGAAGAGACCGTGACCCCCAGGGCCTCGCCGTGCGCAAATAGGCTGATCTCTTCGACCCGCCGGCGCTCGCCGAAGAGCCGGCCGCAGACGGCGTGACCTGCCTCGTGTGCGGCAATGATGCTGCGTTCGCGCTCGTTCATCGAGCGTTTGCGAGAAGTCCCGAGAATCGACTTGAGCCAGCCATCGTGAATGTCGATCGGAGTGATCTTCTCGTGAGTGCGCCGGGCGGCGTAGATCGCTGCCTCGTTGAGCAGATCTGCGAGCTGGGCACCGCTCATGCCTGCGGTCCGGCGAGCGATGGCCTCCATGTCGACGGCTCCATCGAGCGGCTTGCCGCTGGCGTGAATGCCCAGGATGGCGCGGCGCCCGTCGATGTCGGGCAAAGGCACGTTCACCTTCCGGGTGAAGCGTCCGGGGCGGAGGACTGCCTGGTCCAGGGTGTCAAGGCGGTTGGTGGCCGCTATCACGATGATCGAGTCCGACGACGAGAAGCCGTCCATCTCCGCCAGCAGCTGGTTTAGGGCCTGTTCGCGCTCGTCGTTGGAGTTGTTGCCGCCGCGGGTTTTGGCGAGGGCGTCGATCTCGTCGACGAAGATGATGGCCCGTCCGAACTTGCGGGCCACGGAGAAGAGGTTGCGGACACGTTTGGCGCCGACGCCGACGTACATCTCGACGAAGCCAGATCCCGACATCGACACAAAGGGCACGCCGGCCTCGGCTGCGGCAGCCCGGGCGAGCATGGTCTTCCCGGTGCCGGGAGGCCCGTACAGGAGCAATCCGCGCGGAATGCTCGCCCCCAGGGCCCAGAATCGATCCGGAGACTTCAGGAACTCGACGACCTCGGTCAATTCGAGCTTGGCCTCATCGCAGCCCGCGACATCGGCGAAGCACACGGGCCGAGCGACCGAACCGGTGTCGCCGTCGAGTCCGCGCGGATCAGACGGAAGGAGAACCTGGTAGTTGCCCGATCCCTTGGCGCTGTCCTTGCCCGTCCTGCGAAGGAGCACCACGGCCACGATGAGAACGATACCGAGCAGCGCGATTTGCGTGATGCTGCCCAGAGGATCCGACGATTGTGAACCGGTCCCGGCCACGCCGCTGGCAGGAGGCATCTGCGCCACCGAGTCCACCGCGATGAGGCGTCCGAAGCCGAGACTCCGCAGCGCAACCAGGGCGTCGGTGGAGGAGACGGCAAGGGTGATGCGGACCCACTGACCGCTAGTCGTTCGGGCAGCCAGCACGTCGGTCGCCGCACTCGGGGTCGTGCCGTCGCCGGCTATCGGAGCTCCTGATGTTCCCGACACCAGCGAGATCGTCGCGACCTCGCCGGCCTCGATGTGCCGCTCGAGGTCGAGAAGGGTCCAATCCGAGCTGAAGGTGTAGGTTCCGGCAACCGGCGTGGGGGAGTTGAAGGCACCGCTGAGGGCGGCGAGCGCGACGCCGCCTGCGATCACGCAGGTCGCGATCGTGAGGCCGACGGTCAGCCCGAAATGGCGCTTGGCCATTGCCCGAATGCGTCTGCCGAACCTTCGCATCGCGCTCTCCTGGGACCTCTCACACCGGCGCTTCGCGTCGGGGGCCGAGAGGGTCCGGAGAATGGCGCGACTGCACGGCTCTCAGGTCATGCGTGACCGTCGAGCTCCGAGATGAGGTGGGGGGACCTCAAGGGTACTCCCACCCGGGCATTCGCGTCCCCGGTACGTCAGGCGACCGTTGAGGACCCGTGAACTACGTACCGACGCGGCGACGTCAAGGAAGGATGCTCGCCAGGCAGGTCGGGCCGACCATCGGCGGTCGATCCGGCAGGGCCGGCGGTAGCGCCACGAGCGCGTCCGAGACGATTCAGGCCTCGTCGAGAACCTCTCGCAGCTTCGCGGCGAAGGCGTCGGGATCGCCTCGCTGGCCGTACTCGCCACCGAGGAAGCCGCCGTGGCCGCTCGGGAAGCTCACAGCCGTCGTGCCGAGCCGCTCGGCAACGGCGACCGCGCCGCGATGCGCCATGGTGCCTTCGGACTCCACGCCGGCCCCCATCACGATCCGCGTGCGAACCGCCCGCAGGGCCTCGAAGTCGGGCACGAAGTGCGTGCAAGAGATGATGTTCTGGCCCAGGAGCGGATCGCTGCGGCTGCCGTCGTCCTTAGCAGGGAGGCCGAACATCGCGGGATCAGGCGGCGGCTGATTTGCGTCGTCGGGGCCGAACGGACCCGTATGGCTTACGGCGACGATGAACCGCGCCATGCCGGTACCGAAGCCGCTGCGTGCATACGCGTCATGGACCGCGCGACAGGCCGCCAGCGCGCCCTGGCGATCGGGCAGAATCGAAGCGAGCGGCGGCTCGTGCGCGACGAGCGTCCGAACCTGCTCCGAGTGCGTCGCCACGAGGGCGAGGGCATTCACGGCGCCTCCACTGCTGGCGAAGAGGTCGACCGGGCCCGCGTCAAGCTCGGCGATGAGGCGATGCAGGTCGTCGGCGTGCTCCTCGGGCGTGGACGGGCCGGCCGGATCGGCTTTCGTGCTGCGCTCGACGCCCCGAGGATCGTAAGTCACCACCGTACGATCGGTGAAATGCCCGGCGAGCGTACCGAACCCGCCGGCGCCCATCGGCGATCCGATCAGCAGGAGCGGCGGTGCGGCGGATTCGGCCCGACGGATGTCGTAGGTCAGGACGGCACCCGGGACGTCCAGGCTGTGCGTCGTCGCTTTCGCCCATCGTGGTCATGCCACGACTCCTTGAGCCAGGATGGCGTCGATCTGGCCGACCGCCTGCGTGATTCCCTCCTCCATGCCCATGGCGAGGACCTGCTCCATCGCCTCGGTGCTGGGGAAGCGGCTCTCGATCGACATCCGCGTGTGGCGGGCATCGATCGGCTCGATCGTCACGCGTCCCTCGTTGCGCGGGAAGTCGTCGTTGGGCGTTCCGTCTTCGTTCGCGAAGCCGTCGATAAAGACGAGCCGACGCGGAGGATCGGCCTCGACGATGTCCCAGAAGCCGTGCGGCTGGTCGCCGGTTGGCCCGGTCATGTGGTACTGGACGCGACCACCGGGCGCGAGGTCGTGGGCGGTAAAGGTGGCGGGGTAGGTGGGTGGGCCCCACCAGCGCTCGAGCTGGCGCGGATCGGCCCACAGGTCCCACACGCGCTCGGGCGAGGCCTCGAACTCGGCGATCAGGGTCATCGTCAGGGCGACGGGATCCTTCCGAACAGCGGTGACAGTCATGCTTCGATCTCCTTGCTGCGCGTGATGAGGTCGGTCATGCGATCGATGCGGCCGCGCCACAGCGCCTCGTACTCGTCGAGCAGGCCGCGCGCCAGGCGGAGCCCCTCGATGTTGGTGCGCACCACCTTGCGCCGGCCCGAGCGTTCCTTGGTGATGAGGCCGGCGCGTTCGAGCACGGCGACGTGCTTCTGCACCGCCGCAAAGCTCATAGGGAAGTGCCCGGCAAGCTCGAGGACGCCCTCGCGACCGTCGAGCGCCCGCAGGACGATGTCGCGCCGGGTGGCATCGGCCAGTGCGGCAAAGACGTGGTCGGCGTTGAAGGTGGGTTCCATTGGTACAACCATACGGTTGTACTACTGACCAGTCAAGAAGGAGAGATAGGCGCTGCCATACGGCGCGCCTCGCGCAACGGGGCCGGAAGGGGAGGGAAGTGACCGCTTTCACCGAGTCAGGGAAGCACGTTCACCAGGCACGTAGGGCCGCCGTCGGCGAGCGCGAACTCGTCGAGCTCCAGTTCGTGAACTGCCAGTCCGGTCTCACGCAGAAGACGGTCGGCCGTTGGGTTTCCCGACCCGAGGAACACGTGTCTGCTGAGCGCGAGGACGTTCGCCCCCAGCAACTCGTCGTCGGGCAGCAGCAGACGGCGGATCTCGCCGGCCGGTGCGGCGTCGGAGCCGGCCGCATCGAGCGAGGCGAAGCCTGCGGCAGTTCCAATGAGCGTGTTCGGCTCCACAGCGGTGACGGCCGTGGCCAGGTGAAGGCGATCAGTCACGGGGCACAGGAACGGCCGGTATCCGAGCGATCTAGCGGCTTCGGCGAGCACTCGAGCGCCGATGGCGTTCGTTCTGGCGCTCAGACCGATCGCGATCCGGTCGCCATAGACGACCACATCGCCGCCCTCGAGCGTCCCCGGATCATCCACCGGCACGACGCGCGTCCCTACCGGTACGTGCGAAAGGGCCGCCCGAACAACGGACTCGACCTCCTGCCGCCGGGACGCAACCGCAGGCCGCGCCACCACGACTACCGGCGGTTGACCGGGCAGGATCGGCGCAAGCACAACGAGCGAGTCCGAGACGAACGTGGCGTCGGGGAGATCCGGTTCCTCACGAAGACGCAGCAGCGGCAAGCCGGCGTCCTCGAGCGCCGCGCAAAAGGCGCCGTGCTGCTCCTGGGCCCGTGGAACGTCGATGCTGTGATGGTCCGGGTGGTTCGAGATCGCGTCGCGGAATGCCGCGCCTGGCGGCCGGACGATGACGAGCATCCTCGCATCGTAGCGGGTTGCGGAGCCTATCCCCGCGCCCCGTGGCTGACGGCCTCGATCACGCCGGCCGCGACCGCTGCCACGCGGCCGTCTGGGTCGAAATCCGGGTCGTAGGCGGTGAACGCGACAGCCCGAACCTGGCCCCTGGCCACGCACGCTTCGACCACGGCCGTCAGCTCGGCCGCCCCGATGCCGCCCGGCGCAGCGTAGGCGTTCGCGACTCCTTCAGACGGATCGAGGACGTCCAGATCGACGTGCAGGTAGACGCCGTCGACGCGACCGGCAAGCGAGGTCAGAAAGCCGAAGCCTGCCGATTCGGACCTGAGGTCGGCCGGCTCGGTCACCTGGACGCCGGCGCTCTTCAGCCTCTCGACCTCTCCAGGGTCGAAGTCCCGGCCGCCCAGATGGACGACGTTCGAAGCTTCGACCGGCCCGAACCCTGGGATCCTGGCCGCCACGGCGCGCCATTCCAGCCCAACGGCCGCTGCCAGTGCCATGCCATCGAGATACCCGCTAGGCGAGGACAGCGCGGTGTTGAAGTCCCCATGGGCGTCCAGCCACACGACGCCGATGCGATCGCCCGGGCTGGTCATCCCAGCGATGGTGCCGAGGCAACTGATGCAGTCGGCCGCCAGCGTGATCGGCATTCGACCTGCCGCCAGCTCGCCCCTGACGACCCCGGCGAGTTCGCCATCGACGTGCATGGTCGCGGCGACCTCGTCACCGGATGGCCGGGATGCGGCGACGCGGACCGTCCGCAAGCTCAAACCGCGGGCAACTACTGCATCCGCGACTCGTTCCGGGCCATTCGCGGCACCCGCGTTGGTTCGCCCGAGATGGTAGGGGACTTCGATGAGCGAGACATCCATGAGCGGAAGACAACCTGCGAGAGTGACGATCAGGCGCGGGCGTCTCGGTGAGCCGTTGGCCGGCCTCATTCGTAGGAATTATGACGGCGGTTGACTCGCCGAACGGCACTCAGGCGCGACCCTGTGTCATCACAACGGAGCTGCTCTACGCTCGGTCTCTGCGAACGCCACTATCGGCACCGGCGCGGACCCCGCTGCGAAGGGAGCGAGACCATGAAGCTGACCGCAACGATGATGCTGAGCCTGGACGGCGTGTACCAGGGCCCCGGAGGCCCCGATGAGGACCGCCGCGGCGGGTTCGACCGCGGTGGTTGGACCGCTGCGCACGCCGACAAGGAGATGTGGCCCTTCCTCACTTCGTTGTTCGAGCGCGCGGATGCGCTCCTGCTCGGACGCAAAACCTGGGAGATCTGGGAACCGTACTGGCCGCTCCACGATAACGGCGACCCGGTCTCCCACGGCATCAACGTCCTGCCCAAGTACGTGCCCTCGACCACGCTCTCGGACCCGACGTGGCAGAACACCCACGTTCTCAAGGGCGACGTCGAGGCGGCCGTGCGCGAGCTCAAGGCGAAGCCAGGGCGCGAGCTCCAGGTTCATGGCAGCGGCGAGTTGCTTCGTTGGCTGCTCGAGCGCGACCTCGTCGACGAGCTAAACCTGCGCCTCTTCCCCGTCGTGGTGGGCGACGGGCTTCGGCTCTTCCCGGAGCGCGGCCAGACGCACGACCTGACGCTGGTCGAGTCGCGGTCGATGCCATCCGGCGTAACGATCCTGACGTATCGACCGGCCGGGCGGGCGAAGTTCGGCAACGCCGGGGAGTGACGCCGGCGCGCCAGCGCCGAAGCTACGCCGGCACGTAGCCCAGATACATGGCGCCCGACGCGAACTGCCGCGTCTCGGTGAGCCGCAGGCCGACCGGTGTCTCGAGCCCGGGGAAGAACGGCAGGCCCGCGCCGAGGATGACCGGGTGGACGACGACGCGGTATTCGTCGATCAGGCCGCGCCGTATGAATTGGGCGGCCAGCGTGGGCCCGGCGACGCTCAACTCGCCGGGAAATTCGGTCCGCAGCCGCGCCAGCACCTCGCCCACATCGCCGCTCACGAGCCGGCTGTTCCCTTCGACGCCGGCGAGGCTTGCCGAGAAAACGATCTTCGGCGTTGCGTTCCAGACGCGGGCGAAGTCGATTATGTAGTCGGGCACAGACGGGAGGGAGTCCGCGGTCGGCCAGAAGGCGTTCATGACCTCATACAGTCGCCGCCCGTAAAGGAACGCATCGGTCTCGCGGGAGCGATCGTTGAACCAGCGGTGGAGCTCTTCGTCGACCACAGTCCAATCGAGGGAGTGGTCCGGCGTCTCGACGTAGCCGTCGAGCGAGACGTTCAGCAGGTAGACCAGCTTGGCCATCCTCGGCTCCGATGCGGTATGTGGCGTTCCCCGTATCTTGTCGAAGCCGGCGGGCGGTGTCGTCGCGCCGCGGCCGGCGTTGCGGCCGGCGCAGTGGAGTAGGGGAGTGTCGCGCCGGCGTCAGCGCGGACAGAGCCAGTCGAGCGCGTTGCGGAGGATCCGCTGCACGCTTTCGTGCTCGAGCTGCTCCGTGCCGTGGCCGAGCGCGCAGTAGCAGACGCGGCCGAGGCCGTAAGGGCGGACCCAGGCGAGCGGGCGGCGAAACCCGTCGAATTCGGCGCTGAGCAGGACGTCGAACGGCGCGAGCTCCTCCATCAGATACAGCTCGTCCGAGGTCGAGAAGTCGCGTACGCCGCGCATGACCGCATGGTCGGGCGTCTCCACCTTGACCGGGAACGGCCCGAGCGGCGGGTGGGCCAGGAAACGGGCGCCCAGCATCCGCTGATACGCCCCCGAAGCCGACGTCACCACGGTCGCGCCGTGGATGCCCAGGAGCCCCTTCGGCGCGCCGGTGCCGCCCCACGGGTTGCCGATCACCGCGTTCAGCAGCGCTTCCTCGTCTTCGGGCGCCAGGCTGCCGGCCGACGCCAGGATCGCGATCACGTCGAAGGGCGCAATCCGCGCGGGTTCGAACGCGGCGGGGTCGCAGGTGACCTCGGCCTCGTAGCCGGCTTCGACGGCCAATCGCGCGAGCAACGGGCCCTGGATCGAGAAGTCGTGGTACGGGTTCTCCTCGCCGCCAAAGACGAGGATTTGCTTCGCGGTCACTTCACCACTCCCACACCTTGCCCGTGTAGTCCAGGTACATAGGACCGTCGAGCGCGGAGTTACGCGCGATCACGTCGACGATGCCGGTCGCCGATTTGCTCGGGTCGAGGTCCGCGTCCGCTCCGCCCATGGCCGTTCGCATCCAGCCCGGTTGAATGGCCAGCACCTTGACGCCGTCGTCCTTGACCCGCCGCTGCAGGATCACCGATTGCATGTTCAGCGCCGCTTTCGACATGCAGTAGGCGTACTCGCGCGATCGCCAGTTCTGCGAGATGCTCCCGGCTTCCGACGAGATGTTGACGATCTTCCTGCCCGAGCCGGCGAGCACGAGCGGCAGGAAGTACTTGGTGACGAGCAGCGGACCCACGGCATTGACGTCGAACGTCCGGCGCGCGATGTCCGCGTCGAACTCGTTCGCCTCTCTGAATGGCTTCTCCAGGTAGATCGCGGCGTTGTTTATGAGAAGGTCCACGGCACCGGCGTCGCGATGGACCTCCTCGGCGGCACGGCGGACTTGATCTTCGTCGGTGATATCGCACCGGAGCGCGTGGAAGCGATCGTCGTATGTGCGGGCCAGCTCGTCCGTCTGGTCGAGCCGATCGAGCCCGAAGACGGTTGCCCCCTCCTTGAGGTACACCTCGGCGAGGCAGAAGCCCAGACCCCGAGCCGCGCCGGTGACAACGACTGTGGCCATGAGTCCTTCTTCGGGGGTTGGGCGGCAGATGTCCGGACCGTACACGTACGATACGGCGCTTCAGCCGATTCGATCAGGACGGACCGTCAGAGCAAGCGCAAGCGACTAGGACTCGAGCAGGCGCCTCGCGGCAACCTCGGCTCCGTCCGTGCGGATCTGGCCAGCCACAGCGGTCGCACGCGCCCGGGTCTCCTTGGCCAGCGCCGTTCCGAGCGCGTTCGCGAGGGATTCCGAGGTGGGCACCGGACCTTCGTGCGCAACGCCGATGCCGAGTTCGGCCACGCGTCTAGCCCAGTGCGGCTGGTCGACGATCTGCGGCACAACGACCTGGGGCGTGCCGGCGAGCGCGGCCGCGGTCGTCGTGCCCGCGCCGCCGTGGTGGACAACGGCGCCGACCCGCGGGAACAGTGTCTGATGACTGACGTCACCGACGACCAGGCAGTCGCCTCGGTCGTCGGGCAACGAAAGGTCGGCCCAACCCCGGCCGAGCAGGAGGCGGCGGCCGTTGGCCCGGGCCGCCTCGACCGCCACCCGGCCGAGGTCCGGCGACGTACGCATCGCCATGCTCCCGAAGCCCACGTAGACGGGCGGCTCGCCCTCGTCAAGGAACCCATCCAGATCGTGTGGGAGGGGACGGTCGTCGGGCAGAATCCAGGCCCCGGTCTGGACGATGTCGAGGTCGGTCAGGTCCTTCCAGGGGGCGAGGACGGGGTCTGCCGCCAGCCACGGCTGGTCCGTGATGACGTAGTCCCGGACGTTCTCGATGGGCGGCAGGCCGATCGCCGCGCGACCCCGGTTGAGCGGCTCCGCATACAGGGCGTTGACGCGCTCGCCGTCCTGCGCCCAGAGCGCCCGGTTGTCGGTCTCGCCCGCAGGCGACTGCTTGCCGGGCCGTGCGGCCGGCGCGAAGTGCCGCGACGGCAGGCCGAAGACGTGGTAGGTCGCGAGGACGTAGCGGATTCCCAGCTTCTCGGCCACGTCGCGCGCTCCAGCCGGCATCAGGCCGGTCGCGAGGACGGCGTCGCATCCCTGCGCGGCCGCGGGGAGCACTCGGAAACGAGTGTCGACGAGCTCCGCCGCGAGCCGGAACGCTGCCTCCGGCGCAGGCGCCTTCAGCCCGGCCGCCACGGACCGCGTCGTCGGACCCAGCGGGATGATCGTCGCGCCGACGCGGGCGAACAACTCCACGAACTCCTCGTCCGGCGGCGCGCACACACGAACCTCCGCGCCCAGCTCTTGCAGCCGGAGCGCGAGGGCCGCGAGTGGCTGGAGATCGCCCCGCGAGCCCCACGCCGTTAGCAAGACGCGCATGTCGTTGGTCTCCGGGTCTGTGGGCTGCGTAACGTGGCCCGAACACTACTGCGGACGCTCTCGCGACCGCGACCGCGTCGCAAGATCGGTCGCCTGATGGGCTATTGACCGGCGTGCGCGAGTGATGCAGTATGCATGTATGAAGCGCACAACAATTAGCCTGCCCGACGACCTGGCCGCGGCTCTCGAGCGAGAAGCCGCGCGTCAACGTGTGTCCGTCTCCCAGATCGCGCGCGAGGCTATCGAGGCGCGACTGGGGATCGGCGAGGCAGGCCCGCGTCCACTCCCGTTCGCCGATCTTGGGGCGAGCGGCTTGCCCGGCATCGCCGGTAGGGAAGGGGAGTACCTGAGGGACCAGTGGCCCCAGGACATCGAAGGGGACTCCCGTGCTGGCGATAGTTGACGCGTCGGCGCTCATCGCCGCGGCGGACACGTCGGAGCCGGAGCACGCGCGTTGCGTCGAGGTTCTGAGCCGGCGCGACCTCTACCTCGTCCTCCCGGCGCTCGCTGTCGCGGAGGCCGCGTACGTTATTGAACGGCGCCTTGGACCGTCGGCGGAGGCGGCGTTTGCCCGTGGTCTGGCCGGTTTCGAGATCGACGCGCCCTTGCCCGTCGACTGGCCACTCATCGCCGACCTCGCTGAGCGCTATGTGGAGTTCCCGCTCGGGACGGTCGACGCATCGATCGCCGTCCTGGCCGACCGCCTCTGGACAGACCTGATCGTCACGCTCGATCGCCGGCATTTCGGGGCGATCCGATCGCCCGGCGGACGCTCGTTCCGGCTGCTGCCCGAACCTCCTGCAGTGCACGAAGAGGCTGTGGCATACGGAGCGCCGGCTGCATCAGTGTGAGCGAGCAGGAGTTCGAGGACTGGCGATCTCAGCCCGGCACGGGCAGGCCCAGCGCACGCGCCGCCCAGGGCAGCGAGGTGCGGGCCTGGGCCAGCTGGAGGGGGCGCACGTGCGGAGCTTCCGGAATTGGCTCTAGACCGGCGCGGGCACAGAAATAGCCGGCTATCCAGGCCGCCAGCTCGGGCGCGGCCGGAAGGATGGCCTCGGGTGGTGGTCCTCCTTCCGCCGCGAGGCTCGGAAGCCACGCCGCGATGTCGACGTCGGGGTTTCCCACCATTGGCCCATCCCAGTCGATGATCACCGCGCGCCCGTCGCGAAAGGAGAGGTTGTCGCTCCGCATATCGCAGTGCAGCAATGCGGAACCCCGGATCGGAGCGGCCCAGGCGGCCGCGGACAGTGCCGGGACGGCGCGCTCGAGCCAGGCTGCCGAGCAGAGTCCCAGCGCCAGGAATGGATCCGGATCCGACGCCACGCGATGCCAGTCGTCGCGGTACTCGTCCGTGAACGCGGCCAGGTGCGACGGAATTGGGTGCGCGTGGACGAGTGCGGCGGTGTCGAGCACCTGGGCGATCTTCTCGTCGTCCCACGGCGGCGGCCAGGTCGCGTCGGACAGGTCCTCGATGGCGAGCACCGGCACGATGCCGTCGTCAGAGAAGCCGAGCAGGCGCGGAAGAAACGGGCCGGCCAACGCGAGGTAGTTCTCGTGCTCCCGCCGGAACCAGCCCGCCGTGAGCTCGGTCGTCCCGAGCTTGACGAACGCCCGCTCGCCGCCCGAGGAGACCAGCAGTCGAGCGGCGGTCGCACCGCCAGTTCGCGCACTCGCCAGCGCCCAATGCGTCGGTCGCCATCCAAGAGCGCGCTCGATCCGATCGAGGTCAACGGGCGATAGGTCGGGAGTGCTCACGAAGCCATTCTGCACCGGCCGACGCCGGGCGAGCGCTCAATCGTGATGCTGCCTGCACGCAAATGGTGCTCCACAGCGGCCGGAGCCTTCTAGACTCCAGAAGTGCGGTACTGGGTCGCGAACACAGACTCTTCCTGGGTCAGCTACCTCGCCTCGATTGGGCCGGACGAGGTGAACTTCTGGCAGCCCAACAACGTGCGCCCGATCACTTTGCCCGAAGGCGCGCCGTGGCTGTTCAAGCTTCACGTCCGCAACGGCGGATTCATCGTCGGCGGCGCGCGGTTTGCGCACTTCTCGAACCTGACACCACAGCTCGCGTGGGACGCGTTCGGTAGGTCCAACGGTGCGGCCACCAACGACGAATTCCTTCGACTCGTTCGCCGCCATAGCGAGAGGCCCGTTGATCCGCTAAGCACTCAGATCGGCGCATCGATTCTGGTCGAGCCATTCTTCCTTCCGAGAGAAATGTGGATCGAACCGCCCGCCGACTGGTCCTCGAATCTGACGCGCGGCAAGACATACGACACGGAGGTAGGGGAGGGCGAGCGTCTGTGGCAGCGGGTTCTGGATGCTCTGGCGGTAGTTGGGCCCAGCCAGCCAGTCGCGGATCCGGCGCATGCGACCAGTGACGGCCATGTCGCATCCTACGGCGGCCCAGTTCTACATCGCCCGCGGCTCGGTCAGGGTGCATTCCGGGTCATGGTCACGGACGCCTACGAACGTCGATGCGTCGTAACAGGGGAGCGGACGCTGCCAGTGCTGCAGGCCGCGCACATCAAGCCGTACAGCCTCGTGGGCAGTCACGAGATCTCCAACGGTCTCCTGCTGCGATCCGACTTGCATACCCTGTTCGATCTCGGCTACCTGACGGTGACGCCCGACGACCTCCGTGTTCGCGTCAGTCGGCGGATCCACGAGGAGTTCGAGAACGGACGGGAGTATTACGAACTCGACGGCATCCGAATTCGGCTGCCGCACGCAGCGTTCGAGCAACCATCGCGCGAGATGCTCAGTTGGCACGGGGAGACAAGGTTCCGACCATAGCAGTGGCTGAACAACAGGGGGTCGACGATGAGCGCTGAACCCGAGCTCGGTCAGCTAAGCCTGGAGGACATCGGACTTCAATCGGCGGCGTTCACTACGGAGACCGCCGGCTCGGGGACGCTGCCCGCAGCCGTCGCCTCAGAGCCAGCGGGGGGTCAGGTTGTTGCCCCGAAGATCCGCCGGCTCTGGATGCGGAACTTCAAGGGATTCGAGGAGTTCGAAGTCCGGCTGACGGACTTCAACGTCCTCGCGGGCCCCAACAACTCCGGCAAGTCCACGGTGTTGCAGGCTGCGGATCTGGTCTTCCGGCTGATCGGCCTCCATCGCGAGGGATCCGGGCTCGCAACAGGTCGCAACATCAGTTCCGCGATCCTGCCCGTTGCGCAGCTGAAGGATCTCTGGTACGGGCAACGGTACCGCGCGGCCAACAAGTTCGTACCAGCGGTTCTGGGAGCTGAATTCGACGGTGGCGGATTGGTCGAGTTCGGGATCATCGGACCATTTGGGGCGGCCACGAGCAAGGTGCTGCAGAACCGTGGCATTGACGCGGCCTTGGAACTGATTGCCTCCAGGCCAGCAGTCTGGGTTCCCAGCAGCGTGGGAGTCGTACGAGACGAGGAGTTTCGTCCTGCCGCGCGCATAGCGGGCCTGATCTTCGGCGGACGGCACAACGAAGTACTTCGCAATGTCATCCTGGATCTACAGAAGCGCGGAGAGCCATTCGAGGAGCTACAACGGCTGCTCGAAAAGCATTTCGGCGGCCACCTCGGTGACGTCCATTTCGATGAAGCCTTGGACCAGTTCGTAACAGCGACCTTCGCCGCGAAAGATGTCCAGCACGACATCTACTCCGTTGGCGCAGGCTTCCTCCAGGTGGTGCAACTTCTCTCTTTCGTTCTGAGCCGCGATCCAGGCCTGATACTGCTTGACGAGCCCGACGCTCACCTCCACAGCAGCCTGCAACGGACAGTCGTCGATGTCCTGGACGACCTCTCCAAGAGCCGTGGGATACAAGTGGTTCTGTCTACCCATTCAAAGGAGATCATCAACTACGTGGACCCGTCGCGGCTGGTCCTCGTAGAGAGGGGGGCTAGGAGCGCATCCTCCTCGTCGGAGGCAGCTGGTCAACTCACGATCCTTCAATCGTTGGGCGAAATCGACAACGTCGATGCATACACGCTTGTCAAGAACAGGCGGTGCCTGTTCGTCGAAGGACCAACTGATGTCCCGATCATCGAGCGAATTGCAGCCAAGCTGGGGGTGTCCGCGTTTGCCGGTGATGACAGAGTCGTCATCATTGCGGTCGGTGGCGCCGAGCGCTTTGAACACGTCGAACAGCTCACCGTCTTAGAGAACGTGCTTGGGGGTGCAATTCTCTCCTTAAGAGATTCGCGATCGAGACGGTCGAAGCGACGAGTCGAGGGCTGCGGATCAAGCTGCGGCCAGACGCCCCCTTCACATTCTTGAACGTGACTCGATCGAGAGCTATCTGCTCAACTCGGATGCACTGGCACGAGTGGTTGGCGCAATCGCAGCTGAGGGCGCGAAGTCCATTGCTGTCTCCCCGGAGAAAGTGGAGACGTTGATCCTTGAGGAGACCGAGAAGCTGCGTGAGCTGTCAATCGACCGAGCCTCGGAGCGCTACTCAACAGACCTCCACCGTTCAGCGGGCGCCTTTCCTCCAATCCCAGAGGCGAACCGAAAGGCCCGCGCATTCGTCGACAGTCATTGGGGCACCCTGGACGGCCGACTGACCGTCGTCCCTGGCAAGAAGCTCCTGGGGGCGGTTCGGGCCCGGCTGCAAACCGAGTACGGCGCGAGCTTCGGCAACCCACGACTCCTCGAGGAGTTCACGGAGACTGAGCTCCCCGCGGAGATTGCTGACGTTGTTCGGGCAATCAGTGCTGCAACCGCTCAGCCAACGCCATAGGTTGCAGAGGTCTGCACCGGCCCCCGACAACAGGAGCCTCTTCCTGTTGCACATGAGGTAACGGACATAACCTCTCTTATCGGCAGTGCTTCTGCACGCATTTGAGCCCCGGAATCGCAGCCCTGGGGGCATCACCGTCCTGCTCCGGTGGACCCGCACGCCGTGCTGCAGGCGCCAGGAGCACATTCGTGACGCCTAAGGCGGGCAACAAGCGGCCCGCCGAGCCCGATTCGACAGCGGCGGGCCGCAGGTGTGACGGATGTGGAGGCAGCAAAACGCCCAGAGGAACCGCGACTCCGCATCGTTCGACCGATCCGAGAACCGGCCGAGTCGTTCGGTTGTTCGTGGCCCCTCCGGGCAAGACCTAATCTAGTCCGCCGCGGATCCGCTGCCAACGGCCTTATCCACGTAATGCCGGAGTCGTCCACTGGCGCCGGGGCGATTTCCACGCCTCGTGCACCGCGGCGTCGGAATTGGGCGGCCCTGTGCCCGATGAAACAGAACGGCCGTTCTGTGCCAAGGAACGGACTCATCGAGGCGTGATTGGTGGGCGGGCTCAGCTACCGGAACCCAAGGCCTTGCGGCGGCGGCGGCCGAGAGTCGTGATCCGCATGGCCAGGACCAGGAGGAACGCTTCCATGAAGATGTTCATGCTCATCTTGGACTGGCCAAGACGTCGCTCTTCGAAGGTTATCGGAACCTCGCGGATTCGCGCCCCGGCCAGCCTGGCCCGGAAGGTCGTCTCGATCTGAAAGGCGTAGCCGCCGGCGTGGAGGCGTTTCAGCTCGATGTCACGCAGTACTGGCATCCGCCAGGCCTTGAAGCCGCCGGTGAGGTCGCGGTAAGGCATCAGCAGGACGACGCCGGCGAAGATGCTGCCGCCGCGGCTGATCACTCGCCTCAGCAGGCTCCAGCGCGGGATCTGGCCGCCTCGGGCGTATCGGGAGCCGAGAACAAGGTCGGCCTTGCCGTTTCGCAACGGCTCGAGCAATGACGGCAAGAACCGTACCGGGTGACTGAAGTCGGCATCCATCTGAACGACTATGTCGACGCCACGGGTCATCAGGTCCTCGAAGGCCGCGACGTACGCTCGACCCAAGCCCTGCTTGGCGGAGCGGTGCAGGACCGCTATGGCGGGATTGGCGGCGGCCATTTCGTCGGCCAACTCCCCCGTGCCGTCCGGCGAGCCGTCGTCGACGATCAGGACGTGGGCTTCGGGCACGGTCGCGAGGACGGCCTCGGTGATGGGCCCCACGTTGTCGCGCTCGTTGTAGGTCGGGATGATGACCCAGATGTTCGGACTGGCGGGCGGCATCGACTTCCTGGCTGAATGGGGTTTGCGGCCGAGGATACCGTCTGCTCCCCTCCCCCGTTCGGTCCCCGGTCGATCTGGGCACCACACCTCGAGCCGGTGGCGTGCCCCCCCGGTTGCATCCTCCGGGCCTGCGAGGCCGATCACCGGACACAACAAAGCGCCCAGAGGAACCGTTCGATCGTGCTGCGGGTCCGCGTGTTCCGGCCGCTCTGACCTCCGCGAGCAAGGGGTCCGAAAACTCCTCGCTCAAACGGCGGACCGCGTTCCGGCCACTGCCGAACCTGCCACCGAGCCCTCTACATTCCGACTTTCGCGGCTTTCGTCCTGTGTTCCGGCTCAAGAACCGTTGCGGGTCCGAGAGCTTTCACGCAGATCGTTGGCCGTTTCCACCAGAACCGCTGGCTTGGTGTGATCTCGCTGGCCCCTCCGGGCAAGACAGAATCTATGCCCGGGGGCCCCGCGGAGGAAGGGGCTTATCCACCACTTTCCGCCGTGATAACAGTTGTTTTCGGAGTTGTCCACCCGCTACCAACACGGGTAGCGTACCGCTATGGACTCCTGCGATTACATGAGAACGTGCGTTCTCTCCTCGCCGGCTGCCGATTAGCTGCCGATCGCGAGACCCCGACGTCTCGAGCCGGCCGAAACCGAGCCTCAGGGCGCGATTGCCTCGCCGTTGGCGATTGATTCACGCCATTTGGCGGCCACGGCCTCGAGTTCGCCCGCCAGCGGTGGGCTGACGCGGCCGATCACCCGCACGTCGATGGGTCGGTAGTCCAGCTCCACGGTGCCGCGTTCGCGGACGCGGGCAAGGAGCTCGCCGGCCCGATACGGGATCGCGACATCCACATCTACCCAAAGGGAAGCCAGGAGGGCCGACAGTTCGGCCCTGAGGGTCTCCAGGCCGTACCCGGTCATCGCGGAGATGAGTGCCCGGCCCGCGATCGCCGGGGCCGGCGTGTCGCCGTCGCGTGCCGCCGCCTCGATGAGGTCGGCCTTGTTGAAGGCCACCAGGCGAGGCTTGTCGCCGGCGCCCAGCTCCTCGAGGACTGTCTGGACGGTGGCACGGTGCTCGGCGAAGTGGCGGTCCGAAGCGTCGACTATCTCGAGCAGGACGTCCGCGCGCGTGACCTCCTCGAGTGTTGCCCGGAATGCGTCGACGAGCTGGTGGGGCAGCTTGTGAATGAAGCCGACGGTGTCGGTCACGATGGCGGTTTGGCCCTCGCCGAGCTTGACCTGCCGCGACGTGGGATCCACGGTCGCGAAGAGCCGGTCCTCGGCCTTGACGACCACCGAACCGACCAGGGCATTCAGCAGCGTCGACTTGCCGGCGTTTGTGTAGCCGACGATGGCGACCGTCGGGATGAGGCGGCGGTCGCGGGCGCGAGTCGCGGTTCTTCGCTGCTCGGCGATCTGCTCCACGCGCTCCTTGAACTTCTTGATTCGCTCGCGGATCAGCCGCCGGTCGGTCTCCAGCTGAGATTCACCGGGGCCTCGGGTGCCGATGCCACCGCCGGTTCGGGACAGGTGCGTCCACATCCTGGTCAGCCGCGGCAGCTGATACTCCAGCTGCGCAAGCTCGACCTGGAGCCGGCCTTCGTGGGTCTGAGCGTGCTGGGCGAATATGTCGAGGATCAGCCGCGATCTATCGATGACCTTGGTCTTGACCGCCTCCTCGAGGGCCCGCTGCTGGGCCGGCGACAATTCGTCGTCCGTGATGAGGATCGTGTAGCCGGTTTCCGACTTGGCCGCCACCAGTTCGTCGACTTTGCCCTTGCCGACGTAGAAGTTGGGGTCGATATGGCGGCGGTTCTGCCATTCGGCGCCTACGACCTCGGCGCCGGCCGTGTCGGCCAGGCTGGCCAGCTCGCCAATGGACTCTTCGGCGGTCCAGCCCGGGTCGTCGCCGGTGTCGACGGCCACGAGGAAGGCGCGTTCCACCGGGGCGGCGAGATCGATCATGTCTTTCGTCATCGGCGTCAGGATAGCCGAACGCGGCGACGGGCTCCGCTTCGGCGCTAGGGAGCCAGATACGCCATCGTGGCCGCGATCGCCTCGTCCACCGGAAGATCACGCGTCGCGTCGAGCCAGCAGATGTCGGGCTCGCCTCGGAACCACGTCGCCTGGCGGCGGGCGAACAGCAGATTCCGGCGCACGTCCTCGGCGATCGCCGCGTCGAGCGTCAGACGGCCGCCGATCACGGCCAGGGCCTCGGCGTAGCCGATCCCGGAGAAGCTGGGGAGAGTGGCGTCGTAGCGGGCGATGAGCCCGCGTGTCTCCTCCACGAGGCCGGCTTCGAACTGGGCCCTGGCGCGGGCATGGATGCGTTCGTGGAGGGTCGGAGACAGCACACTGAGGCCGAGCCACAGGACCGACCGCCCGTACCCCCGAGGCTGTGGCAGCGGCGCGTCGCCGCGGAGGCGGGCGATCTCGACGGCCCGGACCACTCGGCGCGAGTTTCGCAGGTCCACCGCCGCGGCGCGGCTCGGGGCGAGGGTCTGCAGTTCCGCCACGAGCGCCGCCAAGCCGGAGGTCGCGAGTGAGGCTTCGACGTCGGCTCGGACCGCAGGATCCCAGGGCAGCTCGTCCACGGCCAGGCCGCGCGCTACGGCGCGTAGGTAGAAGCCGGTCCCGCCGGCCAGGATGGCCACGGCTCCCCGCTCGGCGATGCCGCGGAGAGCGGCGGAGGCGTGGAGCACGAAGTCGGCCACGCCGAACGGCTGGTCGGGGTCTACGAGATCCAGGCAATAGTGGGGAACGCGGGCACGCTCCTGCTCGGTGGCCTTGGCCGTCCCGATGTCCATGCCGCGGTACACCTGTCGGGAATCCGCGGAGACTATCTCGGCCGGAAGGCCGTACTGGGCGAGGGCCTCGGCCAGGGCCAGGGACATGGCCGTCTTACCGGTGGCCGTGGCCCCGGCCAGGACCACCAGTGGCGGAATCTTGTCAGGCGATGACATCAGGTTCGTCCGTGGCCTCGACGAGCCGGCCTCGCAGCGCAAAGGGGCCGGCGTGCTCGACGTGGACCCGGACCAGACGGCCGACCAGTGCCGGATCGCCGGCGAGATGAACGAGCTTGTTGTGCCGGGTTCGCCCGGATAGGGCCACGCTCCCCTCCCCCGCGCTTCCTGCGAGCGCAGGATAGGCTGGCGCCGACTCGTCCGGGTCGTCCGCGTCGACGTCGTTGGGTTCCATGCGGCGTCGCGGAGGCATGACCCGCTCTACGAGCACTTCCACGTCCCGGCCGAGCCATTCGCGGTTTCGCTCCAGACCGATCTGCTCCTGGACCGCGAGGAGCTCGTTGAGGCGGCGTCGTTTCACGGCCGGCGGCACGTCGTCGTCCATACGCAGCGCCGGAGTCCCCGGCCGCGGCGAGTAGGCGGCGGCGAAGACGGTGTCGTAGCGGACCTCCTCCAGGATGGCCAGCGTCGCCCGGAACTGCTCCTCCGTCTCGCCGCAAAAGCCGACGATGACATCGGTGGAGACGGCGATCCCGGGCACGGCCTCGCGGATGCGGGCGAGCCTTTCCTTGTAATGAGCGACGGTGTACTGGCGGCCCATGCGCTGGAGCATGGCGTCGTCGCCGGACTGGACCGGCAGGTGCAGGTGCTCGGCGACCGATTCGCAGCTGGCCATGGCGTCGATGAGCCGGTCCGAGAGATCCCATGGATGCGAAGTGATGAACCGCAGCCGCGATACGGCCGGCTGGCCGCTCGCGTCGCGGATGCCGTCGATGACGCACAGAAGCTCGGCCAGATCGGGTCGAGACCGGAGGTCGAGCTTGTGGCCTGCCGATCGCTCCGTCGCGATGTGGGCGAACCGTTCTTCGGCCGGCAGATCGTGGCCGTAGCTGTTGACGTTCTGGCCGAGCAGGGTCAGTTCCTGGAAGCCGGCCCGGGCTATCCCCCGGGCTTCCGCGACGATGTCGTCGAAGGGGCGGCTCCGCTCCGGCCCGCGGCTGAACGGGACGATGCAGTAGGTACACGTCTTGTCGCAGCCGTAGACGATCGGCAGCCAGGCCGAGATGGTCGAGGATCTGGCTACGCGGTTCTCGGCCAGGGCGCTTGCGCGCGACGCGGCGAGACGATCCGCGGCGCTGACCGGGCGGCCGCTCAGGACCGTCGTGGCGGCGGTGGAGACCGTCTGGAGGCCGATCGGGGCCTGTGCCGAGACCAATCCCAGGCGGAGGGCCAGTTCGGGCTCCTCGTCGGGGCGCAGGAACATGTCGACGGCCCGGAAGCGCCGGGCCAGTCCGGCGCGTTCCGACTCGCGGACACCGCACCCGGTGAGGACGACGCGCATCCCCGGTCGAGCCCGCTTCAGATCGGCGAGCATCCCCTGCCGGCCGATGACCTTGGCCTCGGCGTGCTCACGCACCGCGCAGGTGTTGATCACGATCAAGCTGGCCTCTTCCATCGAGGCGGCGCGCGCGCAGCCGGCGGCCAGCAGCTGCCCGGCCATCTCTTCGGAGTCGCTGACGTTCATCTGGCAGCCGAGCGTCCACATGAAGAAGCTCGGCAGGCTGTGCGTCTCGGGGCGGAACTCGTCCAGGCCGGCGTCCACGCCGGGAACGGACGCCTGAGAGGCCGACGACGGTGCCGCGGTGAGGTCTCGCGCGAGAGCTTCCAGCGATCTCGCTGTCATGTCGACCTCGCGACCGGCGCGGGTGTCGGTTGCGGAGCCGAGCCCAGCGCCGAGAAGAGCGCGGCCGCGTCTTCCCCCGGAACGAAGAGCTTCGCGTGGACCTGGGCGTACGTCTCGCCGTCGCCGTGGTAGTCGCTGCCGCCGGTTGGGACGAGGCGAAGTTCGGCGGCGAGTGCCTCCATGTCCGCCACGGTGTCCGCGTCGAAGTGGCGGTAGTGGACCTCCAGCCCACCGAGCCCAGCCTCGATCAGGTCAGCGACCACGTCGCGGCGGGCGGGAGCATCGGGGAAATGGGCCAGGGTGGGAAGCCCGCCGGCCGCCCGAATGGCCGCGATCGCCTCGCGCGGTCCGAGCCCCTGGCGGGCCACGTAGGCCGGCTTGCCACGAGCGAGGAGTGATTGCATGGCGGCGTCGACCGAGGGGGCGTGGCCGGCGGCCACCAGCATGCGCGCGATCTGCGGCCGCCCCAGCGACGATCCGGGCTCCATCGAGAGGGCCGCGGCGATGTCGTCTACAGGCATCGCCATATCGCGGAGGCGCTCGAGGATCATGGCGAAGCGGCGGGCGCGCGAAGCTCGCTGTGTCTCGAGTGCCGCCTCGAAGGGCTCGTCGTCGGGATCGACGCCCAGGGCCAGGATATGGAGTTCGCCCTCCCACAGGCCCTCGATACCTCTGGCGATGCTGTTGATCTCGACGCCCGGCACGAGGTCGAGTGGCAACTCCGGCCTGCCATCGGCGCACAACTCCCTCACGCCGGCCAGGGTGTCGTGGTCGCACAAGGCCAGGACGCGGACACCGCAGGCGGCCGCCGCCGCGACCAGATCGCGCGGTTCGAGAATGCCGTCGGACCGTCGACTGTGGGTATGCAGGTCGACGCGTGACGGGTATGGCGGCACGACAGGCGGCCCGGTCAAGACCCGATCTGAGCGGATGCGTGGACTGGGCCGTGGGCTTTGGCGGGCGGCGCCATCACCGGTACCGGCCGGAGCGTAGCCTGGGGTCCCTGGGCCGAAGGCAGCCGGCGGCCTTCCCGGAGTGGCGGCCGAGAAGCGATCCTCGGCCACGTCAGACCTCGACGGTCCGCTGGATGCGCTCGAGCGCGACCGCCCGACCGGTGACCGTGTCGACGTCGATGAGGCAGGCGTTGAATACGACCGGGCCGGTCCCCACCTCGAATCTGGTCGGCAGGCCGTTGATGAAGCGCGGAATGACGGTGGCCGGGTCGAAGCCGATGACGCTGTGGATCGGCCCGACCATGCCCAGGTCCGACTGGTACGCCGTGCCCTTGGGCATGATTCGCGCATCCGCGGTGGGAACGTGCGTGTGCGTGCCCACGACTGCGCTGACGCGGCCATCCAGGTAGATCCCGAAGGCGTTCTTCTCGCTCGTCAGCTCGCAATGGAAGTCGACGATTCGGACGGGCGGAAGCGGTTCGGAGGCCTGCTCGATCAGCCGGTCGAATTCCGTGAAGGGATTTTCTATCGGAATCATGTAGGTCCGGCCCTGGAAGTTGAGGACGGCCACTTCGGTGCCGTTCTCGGCGTGGAAGACGCCCCAGCCTCGGCCGGGCACGCCGTCGGTGCCGTAGTTGAGAGGCCTCAGGATGCGCTCGTCGTGCTCGAGCTGGTCGTACATCTCGCGCTTGTCCCAGATGTGATTCCCCGAGGTGATCACATCGACGCCGGCCTTGAGCATGGCCTCGGCCGTGGAGGCGGTCAAGCCCATGCCGCCAGCCACGTTCTCGCCGTTGGCCGTGACGAAGTCTATGCCCAGCTCATGCCTCAGGCCGGGAAGCAATCCCTCGACGGCGACGCGACCCGGTTTGCCGATCAGGTCGCCGATCATCAGGATGCGGCAGAGCTTGCCGCCCGGCGCTACCGGGCGCGACGTGTCTCCGGTCGTGGCCACGGTCCGCTACTTGGCGTATTCGACGGCCCGCGTCTCGCGGATGACCGTCACTTTGATCTGACCGGGGTATGTGAGGCTGGCCTCGATCTTCTTGACGACGTCCCGGGCGAGTTTCGTAGCGCTTACGTCGTCGATCTGATCGGGCCGGACCAGGACACGCACCTCGCGGCCGGCCTGGACCGCGAAACTCTTCTCGACTCCCTCGAAGCTCTCGGCGATGGCCTGGAGATCCTCGAGGCGTCGGACGTACGTCTCCATCGACTCGCCGCGTGCCCCCGGCCTCGATGCGCTGATGGCATCCGCGACCTGGACGATCGGGGCTTCTTGCGACGCGTACTCCACTTCCTGGTGATGGGCGGCGATCGCGTTCACGACCTTGGGCGAGAGATTGTGGCGCAGGGCGATCTGGGCGCCGATCTGGGCGTGCGGACCCTCCACCTCGTGGTCGACGGCTTTGCCGAGGTCATGGAGTAGGCCGCCGACCTTGGCCGCCTGGATGTCGCAGCCGAGTTCGGCGGCGATGATGGCGGCCAGCCGGCTCGTCTCGACCGAGTGCACCAGGACGTTCTGGCCGTAGCTGGTCCGGAACTTCAACCGGCCCAGGAGTTTGACGATCTCCGACGGCAGGGCTGGGATGCCGGCGTCGTAGACGGCCTGGTCCCCGGCCTGTCGCATTACCAGGTCGACCTCGGACCGGGCCTTGGCGACAACTTCCTCGATGCGGCCGGGGTGGATGCGGCCGTCGGCCATGAGCTTCGTCAGGGCCAGGCGGGCGACTTCGCGCCGGACCGGGTCGAAGGCGCTGATGACGACCGTTTCGGGGGTATCGTCGATGATCAGGTCGACTCCCGTGGCCTGCTCGAGGGCGCGGATGTTGCGGCCCTCGCGGCCGATGATGCGACCCTTCATCTCATCGTTGGGAAGGTGGACCGAGGAGACGGTGTGCTCGGCCGTATGGTCGGCGGCGATACGCTGCATCGTCGTGATGACAATCTCGCGGGCACGCTCCTCGGCTTCCTCACGTGCCTCGCGCTCGATCGACTTGGCCAGCTTGACGGCGTCGCGATCGGCCTCGTCTCGGACGGCCTCGAGCAGCTGGGCCTTGGCTTCGGCCGCGGTCATGCCGCTTACGCGCTCGAGCGCGGCCACGTGCTCTTGCTGGGCTCGGGCCAGTTCCTGGCGGCTCGTCTCGAACTCGCGCTCTCGATCCAGCAACTTCCGATCGCGCTGCTCGAGCATGTCGGCGCGCATATCGAGTTGCTCGTCGCGGGCAAGGAGCCTGCTCTCGAGCGTGGCGAGTTCGCCACGTTTGGCGCGGGCTTCGTCTTCGGCCTCGCGCTGGAGCCGCATCTTGTCGTCTTTGGCGGCGAGAATCAGCTCCTTCTGCTGGGTCCGCGCCTCGGCGACGATACGGGCGGCCTTTTCGGTCGCGCTCTGGATCGCCTGATTGGCGACGACTCCACGAGCCAGGAAGCCTAAACAAACGCCCACGAAGGCGGCCACGACAATGGTGGCCACAAGGGCGATCGTGTCCATATTCACTTCCTCCCACCCGGAGCCGGATGACGCGGCCGGGCGTTCGTAGAAACTAGTCGGAACGGCCCCAGCCTCTGCCGTGCCCGCCACCGGCGCAACGATCGAGCGAAGCCGCGTTGTCAGTGATTCGATCTGACGACGTCGCCGGTGCACGCCCGCGACGCGTGGTTCGTTTCGCCTCCTAGTCTAAGGTGCGCGGACGAATTCGGTTACGTTGGCTCGTCGCCGGCAACCGCCGTTCCCTTTTGGCGCCGAACCCGGCGGCGTCAGTCGTCCAGGTTGTCGTCCGTGGCGGCAAATCGAGCGCTGGCTTCACGGCACGTTTCGGGGTCGAAGCCGTTGCGCGCTAGCATCGCGTAGGCGCGATGGCGCCTGGCGCGAGGGTCCTCGACACGCAGCAGGCTGCCCCGGTTCTTGTTCAGGAGTCGTTGGGCAGCCGTCTCGTCGGCACTCCCGATGCGGGCCGAGCCACTACCGCCCCGCGGCCCCGCAATCTCATCACCGTCCTCCAGGGCCGCCTCGTCACGAGCGGCAAGGACCGTCGCCACCGTCTCGCGGTCTATCCCCTTCAAGACCAGTTCGCGTCGAAGGGCCGTCCGGCCCCGCGGCCTGGCCCGGTCGCGCGATTCGACCCACGCCGCCGCGAACGCCCGGTCGTCGAGCATGCCGAGTTCGGCCAGCCTGGTAATCGCGCCCTCGACCAGTTCCGGCGTGAACGCCGCGGCAATGAGGTGGCGCCGGACCTCGTATACCGAACGCGACCGCACTTCCAGGAAGCGTGCGGCCGCGTTCAAGACAACGTTGGGATCCGTCTCCGCGGCGTGGCGCTCGAGGCGCGCCTTACGAGCCTCGAGACGTTCCGTGCCGGTTCGATAGGCCATGGCCGGCTATTCGGCCTCTTCTATCCCTTCGACGGGCAGTGAGACCTCGGACATCTTGGCGCGGATCTGCCTCTCGATCTCGGCCGATGAATCCGGGTTGCTCTTCAGGAACTCCTTGGCGGCCTCTCGACCCTGGCCGAGACGCGTTTCACCGAACGTGAACCACGCTCCGGTCTTGGTGACGATGCTCATCGCCACGCCGACGTCGAGCAGACCGCCCTCGCGGGAAATGCCCTCGCCGAACATGATGTCGAACTCGGCGACGCGGAAGGGCGGCGCCACCTTGTTCTTGACGACCTTGACGCGCACCCGGTTGCCGACCGAATCCGTCCCGACCTTGATCGTCTCGACCCGGCGGATGTCCAGCCGAACGGTGGCGTAGAACTTGAGGGCGCGGCCGCCCGGGGTCACTTCGGGATTGCCGAACATGACGCCGATCTTTTCGCGCAACTGGTTCGTGAAGATGAGCGCCGTGTTGGAGCGGTTGACCACGCCGGCCAGCTTTCGCAGCGCCTGGCTCATCAGCCGGGCCTGGATGCCGACGAACGAGTCGCCCATTTCGCCTTCGATCTCGGCCTTCGGCACGAGCGCGGCGACGGAGTCCAGGACCACGCAGTCCACGCCACCGGACCGGATGAGTGTCTCGGTGATCTGGAGCGCGTCTTCGCCCGTATCCGGCTGGCTGACGAGGAGCTCGTCCACGTTGACGCCGCACGCCCGAGCGTAGCCCGGGTCCAGGGCGTGCTCGACGTCGATGAAGGCGACGACACCGCCCTTCTTCTGGCCTTCGGCCAGGATGTGCTGGCAGAGGGTAGTCTTGCCCGAGGACTCGGGACCGAAGATCTCGGTCATGCGGCCCCGCGGAATCCCGCCGACGCCCAGGGCGAGGTCAAGGGCTATGGAGCCGGTAGGAATGACGTCGACGGCCTGACGCTCCGAGGATCCCAGGCGCATGATCGAGCCCCGCCCGAATTGCTTCTCGATCGACAGGATGGCCGCGTCCACGGCCTTGCTGCGCTCGTTGTTCTTCTCGGGCGACGTGCCTCGGATCTCGACACCCCGGTCGGTCATGGCCACCTTGCTCCTCGCTCCTGTCCTTGATCGTCCCGACGCGGTCGCGCGGACGAGTCCTGGGATTGGCGGAGCGGTCGCCCGATGGCGTCCGCCCGCGCGCTAGCTCTCGGTCTCTTCGGTCCGCGGCTTGCGCTTCGGCTTCCATACCTCGACGTTGGTCGGCGGCTCCAGCATGGGCTGCAACTTGTTGAGGCCTTTCGTTCCGGCGTCCTTCGGCTTCTTCTTCGCCTGGTGAGAGGGGCGATCTCGGCTCGCCATCGGGTGTGCCTCCGGGTGTAACAGGTTACGAGTGGGCTCTTCACTCCGACTGCACTGCCACTGCACGCGACCTTGACGGCTGCGCGCTCGCTCGAAGCTCGGGCAGGCGTGCGGTGAACGTGCCGGAGCGCAATGCGGAGCGGATTTCGGCCATGAAGTCTAGGGTGAAGGTCAGGTTGTGACAAGTCGCGAGGCGGTATGCGAGGAGCTCCTCGGCGCGGAATAGATGGGCCAGATAGGCGCGCGAGAAATTCCGGCACAGGGGGCAGCGGCAGCCATCCTGAACGGGGCGTGGGTCGTCCACGAACTGGGCATTTCGCATGTTCAAACGGCCGCCCGGAACCCACAGCTGGCCATTGCGGGCGACGCGCGCCGGCAGAACGCAATCGAACATGTCGATGCCACGATCGACGGCTTCGAGCAGGTCCAGCGGCGATCCGAGACCCATCAGGTAGCGCGGCCGGGGATCCGCGGCAGCCTCGAGCAAACCGACGACGTGCTCCAACGTTACTTCTCGCTGGCTGGGGGTCTCGTCGCCGGCCAGCCCGCCGATGCAGATGCCGTCGAATGGAAGCGCCGTCACGATCCGGGTCGATTCGGCCCGGAGATCGAGGTCCAAGCCGCCCTGGATGATCCCGAAGATCGCCTGGTCCGGGCGGGTGTGGGCGATCAATGACCTCTCCGCCCAGCGGTTCGAGCGTCCCGTAGCCTCGGCGAGGTCCGCCAGGCCGGTGGATGCCGGTGTGACCGGTTGGTCGAAGGCGACAGCAATGTCCGCACCCAGCGCCTCCTGGACCGCGATCGAATGCTCGGGAGTGAAGCGATGGTACGAGCCATCAAGGTGGCTCTGGAAGGTGACGCCGCCTTCGTCGATCTTCCGAAGCTCGCCGAGCGAGACCACCTGGAAGCCGCCCGAGTCCGTCAGGAGTGGCCTGTCCCAGGCCATGAACTTGTGCAGCCCGCCGAGCGCAGCGATCCGCTCGTGGCCCGGCCGTAGGTACAGGTGGTACGTGTTGGAGAGGATGATCGTGGCCCCTGCCGCCCGCAGGTCGTCCGGATCCAGGGCCTTGACGGTCGCATTGGTGCCGACGGGCATGAACTGGGGTGTGTCCACGACGCCGTGCGGCAGGGTCAGCCTGCCGAGCCGGGCATGAGTCGACCCGTCCGAGGGCGGAGGCACCACGACCTCGAACCGAGCGGGCGAGACACGACCTGCGGTTGGCTGATGGGAGGCGGTAGACATCAGCCGGCGGTAGCGTCCGTCGAATCGTCAAGCCCCGGTCCGAGCACCGAAGAGTCCGCGCCCGCGGGCCCGTCCCAGAGCGCGGGCTGTTCGACCTCGCCGCGTCGCGGTGGCGGCACGTCGAACCCGAGGCGGGCCAGATGCTGGCGGGCGCCGTCCGTCGCGATGCGGCCCTGGGGCGTGCGGTCCAGGAAGCCGAGCCGTAGCAGGAAAGGCTCGTACACGTCCTCGACCGTTTCCGGCTCTTCGGCGAGGACGGCGGCGAGCGCCTGCACTCCGACCGGACCGCTGCCGAACTTCTGGACGATGGCCGCCAGGAGCTTTCGGTCTGTCCCGTCGAGGCCCTCGTCGTCTATCTCGAGTGCGGCCAGGGCTTTGTCCGCCGTCGACGCGTCGACGCGGCCGTCGCCGTTGATCTGGGCGTAGTCGCGAACCCGTCGGAGAAGGCGGTTCACCACTCGCGGCGTGCCACGGCCGCGCCGCGCGATGGCCGTGGCGCCGTCCGGGCTCAATTCCACGCCGAGCAGCCGCGCCGACCGCACGACGATCGCGGTGAGATCGGCCACGTCGTAGAAGTCCAACCGGTAGGTCGCGCCGAAGCGGTCTCGCAGTGGGCTGGAGATGCGCCCGGCACGCGTGGTGGCGCCGACGATCGTGAACGGCTTCAAGCTCAGCCGCAGGCTCCGTGCCGACGGCCCCTTGCCGATCATCACATCCAGCGCGAAGTCCTCCATCGCCGGATAGAGGATTTCCTCGACTGCACGGTTGAGGCGGTGGATCTCGTCGATGAACAGGACATCGCGCTCGTCCAGAGAGGTGAGGATCGCGGCCAGGTCCCCCGCCCGCTCGATTGCCGGCCCGCTGGCGTATCGGATGTTCGTGCCCAGTTCGCGGGCGATGATCGTAGCCAGGGTCGTCTTGCCCAAGCCGGGCGGCCCGTGCAGGAGGACATGGTCCGCGGCGTCCCCCCGCTGGCGCGCGGCCCCGAGGAGGATCGACAGGTTCGACTTGAGTTCACGCTGGCCGATGTACTCGTCCAGCGTCTTGGGCCGAAGCGTCCGATCGACGGCGACTTCGACCTCGTCTTCCACCTCTGGCGTGAGTATTCGCGAGATGTCGGTCATCGGGCCGTCCGTCATACCCGGATCATACCAGATGGAACGGGTGTTCTAGAGTCGGGTCCGACATCCGGCCCGCTGGAACCACGCCACCGTCGCCGCCGTCGTTGCCCGGGGAGGTCGACCACATGCCAGCGATGATGAAGCGCTCAGGGCTCTTGGTTGCGGCGTGCGCGCTCGTGGCGGCATGCGGAAATGCTCCATCCCCACCCCGGCCGGCGTTGTCGACCAGGCCAGAAGGAACGCCGACCACGACGCTCGTCGACCTGCCGAGCCAATCTGTTGACACGCCGAGTGTCGCCTCGCCCACTCCATGTGGCCACGCCGACATGGCGGTGGATCGCGGGCCCTACGTCATTGCCGGCATTCAGGTCCCCGGCTTCTTCCCGGACATGGGCCCGAAGGGATGGCAGCAGGACGACCTTGCCCTTCGCCAGGTGGTCATCGTCGGCAGGATCGTCACGAAGGAGCCCGCGGCCTTCGGCGGGCAGGCGCACGTGTATACGCCGTTCGTCGTCGAAGTCGAACGGGTAATCCATGGGGAGGTTAGCCTGGGGCCGACGCGCGTCTCGATCGAAGGGGGCACGGTCGGCTGCTACGAGGTCAACGTCGATACCGCGCCGGTGCTGCAGGTCGGCTCGCGGTATGTCTTGTTCCTGATCAGCCCCGCAGGAACCGACCCACCGCCGGGTGTTTCCGACGTGTGGATGGTGGACGACCAGGACGTCGTTCTGGACTTACGGCGGCCCGATGCCCCTGGCGCAGCTGGTCGACAGGATCGATCGGCTCGCGGCCGCAAGCAGTTCCGCTACCCCCTGACGAGCGTCCTCAGCGCGGCCTTCACGCGGTCCTCGAGGCCGGCGCCTACCGACAGATCCGCCAAGGCCTCCCGCGACGCCTGTCTGGCCTCGGCGGCGGAGTAGCCCAACGCCAGCAGCGCTGCTACAACCTCGGACTCACCGGCTGCGCCGCCCGCAACGAAACCCGCTCCGGCCGCGATGCCTGCAGCGGCGACCTTTTCTTTGAGTTCCAGCACCACGCGCGCCGCAAGCTTCTTGCCGACGCCCGGGACCGCGATCAGCAAGGCCAGGTCGTCGGACAGAATCGCCAGCTGCAGGTCGCCGACCGGTCGCGAGCCGACGATGCCCAGCGCCACTTTCGGGCCTACTCCGGTCACGGTGAGCAGCAGGCCGAAGAAGCCCAACTCCTCGGGATTGCGGAACCCGTAGAGGGCTTGGAGATCCTCGCGGATCACATGATGGGTGAAGAGCTTGATCCGCTCCCCTACCCTCGCGGCCGCCAGCACGGACGGCGCCGCGAAGACGCGGTAGCCGATGCCGCCGACCTCGACGATCATCGAGTCGGCGAATACTGCGCTGGCAAGGCCGTCGAGCGAGGCGATCACTTCGGCGCCGCTAAGACGCGGTCTTGGACTTGGGCTCCTGCGAATGCCCCTCCGGCACCACGCCGAGCTTCTCACGGCGCAGGGCCTCTCGAACGGCCTTCTCGTACGGCGTCATGCCGGCCGGAGCCGGCGTGAGGGCGGACCTGTCCAGGGCGCCTGTCGGGATCCGGCTGACCGATCGTTCCCGGTTGGCGACGCAGATGGCGATCGCAAGGGCGTCCGCCGCGTCGTCAGGCGTGGGGATTTCCGGCAGGCCGAGGATCGCCTGAACCATGCGCTGGACCTGCCCCTTGGCGGCAGATCCGTGGCCGGCGGTTGCGACCTTGACCTCGTTGGGAGTGGCCTCTCGGATCTCCAGATCATGCTGGGCCGCGGCCAGCAACACCACGCCCCGCGCCTGGCCGACGGCGAAGGCCGTCTGCACGTTTTTCGTGAAGAAGAGCCGCTCTACGCCGACGAGCGCAGGTGCGTGCAGTTCGATCAGGTCGTTGAGGGCCAGGTAGATCGCCTCGAGGCGGTCCGGTAGCGGCAGGTTGGCGGGAGTCTTGATGACGCCGTAGTCGATGGCGCGGAGCCTGGGTCCGGTCCTCTCGACAACCCCGAACCCAAGCATCGCGGTCCCGGGGTCTATCCCGAGGATAATCACCCGCCGACCTCGGCCATCAGAGCCTCGGGGATCTCGAAGTTGGCAGTCACCCGTTGCACATCGTCGTGCTCTTCGAGGATGTCGAGCAACCGCAGGGCCTGGCGGGCCTTCGACTCGTCCAGCTCGATCGCGTTCTTGGGGCTCATCGAAAGCTCGGCCGACTCGATCTTCACGCCCGCCGCCTCCAGAGTCCGCCGTACGGTCTCCAGGTCCGTGGGCCGGGTGTAGACCTCGACCTGTTCGCCGGTCGAGTCGACGTCGTCGGCGCCGGCATCGATGGCCAGGAGCTCCAGTTCTTCGGCCTCGCCGCCGGCCTCCAGGATGATCACGCCGCGCTGCTCGAACTGCCAGGCGACGCTGCCGGGGGCGGCAAGCTGTCCGCCGGCCTTGGTCAGCACCGATCGAACGTCCGCTGCGGTCCGGTTCTTGTTGTCGGTGGCCGTCTCGATGAGAATCGCGACGCCGCCCGGGCCATAGCCCTCGTACGTGATCTCCTCGAACTGCTCGCCCTCGCCGCCGCCGGTCGCCTTCTCGATGGCGCGCTTGATCGTGTCCAACGGCATGTTGATGGCGCGAGCTCGCTCGATGGCCAGCCGGAGGCGGAAATTCCCGTCCGGATCGCCGCCGCCGGCACGGGCGGCAACGCTGATCTCGCGGCCCATCTTCGTGAAGACGGCGCCGCGCTTAACGTCATTGGCGCCTTTCTGGCGTTTGATCTGTGACCACTTCGAATGTCCCGACATCCCTCGGAGTATACCGCCGGATGGGACCCGCGAACCGGGTCGTCGGCGCGGGCCGGGTCGGCTCGCGGCCGAGTCCGTGCCACGGAAGGGCGTCGCGCCCCCCTCCTCTGCCGGCGCGCGCGGGGCTATCATGGCCCGCGGCGGCCAGCTTTCGTCACGCCGGCTGTCCGACGCGATCTGACGCCACCAGAGGATCGAGAGCAGATGACAACCAAGAGTGTCGACCTCCCCCACCTTCGCAGCGTCGTTTTGGCCGCCCACGCCGGGGCCGGCAAGACGACGCTGGCTGAAAGGCTTCTCTTTGACGCCGGGGCGATCACGCGGCTGGGCCGCGTCGACGACGGTACGGCGAGCCTCGACTATGAGCCGGAAGAGCAGAAGCGCAAGCAGTCGCTGACGCTGGCCGTGGCCAGTCTCGAGCACGACGGCACTCGCATCCAGCTGGTCGACACCCCCGGATACGCCGACTTCGCCGCCGAGGTCGTCGAGGGATTCGCGGCAACCGATTCGGCCGTCCTGCTTATGGATGCCTCCGGCCACGTCGAAGCGGGCCTGGAGTCGGCTGTTGCCCTGGCCAGGGCGACCGGCCGCTCGGCTCTCTTCTTCCTCAATAAGTGCGATCGTGAGAACGCCAACCCGTCCGGTGCGCTCGACGCCCTGCGTGCTTCCTTCGGGCAGAAGATCGCCCCGCTTCACGTCGCCATCGGAGCGGCCGATACGTTCAGCGGCTACGTCGACCTGATCCACCGCAAGGCCTACCAGGTCCAGAGCGGCAAGGAAGTCGAGGTGCCGGTTCCGGGCAACCTGACGGACGAGGTTGCAGCCCGCCGAGACCAGTTGCTCGAGGCCGCGTCCGAGGCCGACGACGACGTCATGACCAAGTACCTCGAGGGCGAGGAGATCAGCGACGCGGAGCTCGAGGCCTGCCTGCACAAGGCCGTCCGGTCCGGCATGGTGGCGCCGGTCCTGGTCGGCAGCGCAACGAAG
Source organism: uncultured Chloroflexia bacterium (assembly GCA_963789725.1). Lineage (GTDB taxonomy): Bacteria > Chloroflexota > Limnocylindria > Limnocylindrales > CSP1-4 > Fen-1039. Next base: position 689,393 of record CAWBLU010000003.1, on the reverse strand, counting down.
GACATCGGCGTTCGCGCTCTGATCAACGCCGTGGAGCACTACCTCCCGTCCTCGGCCGAGCTGACCGAGATCGCCGTCAAAGACGCCAAGGGCAAAGACGTCACGCTCACCGTGGACCCGAACGGTCCCCTTGTGGCCCGCGTCTTCAAGACTACGGCCGACCCGTTCGTCGGCCGGCTGACGTTCCTGCGGGTCCTGAGCGGCACGCTCCAGGGCCAGGCCCCAGCCTGGAACGGCACACGAAATGAACCCGAGCGGATCGGCCAGCTGCTCCTGCTTCACGGCAAGGACCAGGAGACGGTCGGCCAGCTCCACGCCGGCGAGATCGGTGCGGTAGCCAAGCTCACCGTCACCGGCACCGGCGACACTCTCTGCTCGTCGCGTGAGCAGGCTTATTCACTGCCGCCGCTCTCCTTCCCCACCCCCACCCTCCAGGTCGCGATCGAGCCCCAGACCAAGGCCGACCTGGACAAGATGGGTTCGGCCCTGCAGCGGATGCTCGAGGAGGAGCCCTCGGCTCGCGTCGAGCGATCCGAGACCGGCGAGCAGATCCTCGTCTCCATGGGCGACGCCCACGTGGCCGTCCTGGGCGAGCGGCTCAAGCGCAAGTTCGGCGCCGCGATCATGACCAAGACGCCTCGGGTGGCCTACAAGGAGACGATCCGCGGCAAGACGCAGAGCCACGGCCGCTACAAGAAGCAGACCGGCGGCCACGGCATGTTCGGCGACGTCTGGATCGAGATCGAGCCGAACCACGGCGGCGGCGTCGAGTTCGCCGAGCGCGTCGTCGGCGGCACGGTGCCCAAGAACTTCTTCCCCGGCGTCGAGAAAGGCGTCCGCGAGGCCGCGGCCGAAGGCGTTCTGGCCGGATATCCGCTGAGCGACTTCAAGGCGACGCTCTACGACGGCTCATTCCACGCCGTCGACTCCAACGAGCTTTCCTTCAAGATCGCCGCGTCCATGGCCCTCAAGCAGGGCGTCCTCGAGTGCAAGCCGGCTCTGATGGAGCCGATCATGACCGTCGAGATCAAGATTCCCGAGGCCTACATGGGCGACGTGAACCGCGACCTCAACGGCCGCCGGGGGCGCGTCCTGGGCATGGACACCAAGGACGGTGTCCAGGTAATCACCGCCAGCGTGCCGCAGGCCGAACTGTTCAGCTACGCCACTGAACTGCGCTCCATCACCGGTGGACGCGGGACCTTCACGGCGACGCTGGATCGGTACGAGGACGTGCCTCAGCACATCGCCGAGAAGGTGATCGAGGTCCATCGCAAGGAGATGGACGCGGCTCACAAGGAGTAACCGTCTGGAGGGGGACGATGCGATCTCACGCGGGCGGACCGGCTTACCCCAGTCCGCCCGGAGCCCCGATTCTCTGGCCGGCGATCTACCTGATCACGACCTGCTCTGTGGCAATCGGCCTGTACGCGACGAGCCAGCCGGGATGGGACTTGGGTCTGGCTCTCGTCGCGGGAGTCGCGTGCTGGACGATCTCCGCGATGTGGGTCTTTTCGTTCGTCTCGGTCGTGGCTCGGCTGGTGCATCGCATGTCAAATGCGACGCTGGCCCGCTGGATCGGCATTCCGCTCCTCGGATACGTGAGCCTGGCTCTCGTCTTCTTCGACGTGCCGGCAACGGTTCGCTTCGATCTCAGCCGGCCGGCCATGGAGCAGGCCGCCGATGATCTGAAGGCGGGTGATAGTCCGCAGCCCGGCTGGATCGGCCTGATGCACATCGACGGACTGCGACTCGATGCTGACGGCACGACGATATTGACGGTCCAGAGCTTCGTGCGTGGGGGCGCTTACTGCGGGTTCGCATACAACCCCGAGCGGACGCCGATCGAAGGAACCTACGTCCTCGGCCGAAGGCTGGCGGACGGTTGGTGGACCTGGTGCGATGCCTATCTGGACTGACCGACGCGGCGTCTCTCGATAACAAACGAAGCGGGCCCCAGACCGGCCGGCAGGGGGCCCGCTTGCTCTGGCTGCGGCTGGTCGATAGGGCACACGGCCGTTCCTCGCGCCCGGCTCGATCGAACTGCAGGGTGACGCCGAATAGTCCGGGTTCGTAGCCCGTGAAGACCGTAACCCGGGGGCTCGACGCCTCCACCTGAGTCATCGGTATTGGGCCGGTCGACTGTAGGCCTCGTCGCGGCGGGCGCACCCGGACAGAGGCGGGCTGAGCGCGCCACTGAGAGCCGGCCTCGTGGTGCTACGATAAAACCGACCGACTGGTCGGTTTGTTAGCGGGAGCGCGGTCGTGAGCCCCAGGCGTACCTCTGTCGAGCCAACGGAGAAGAGCCGCGCCCGCCGCGATCAGATTTTGGATGCGGCTTTCAGCACGTTCGCCCATCGCGGCTTCCGCGATGCGTCCATGGACGAGATCGCCAGCGCCGCCAACACCTCCAAGGGCGGCGTCTACTTCCACTTCCCGACCAAGGACACGATCTTCCGCGAACTCATGCGGACGACCGCCGACCGGCTTGCTGGCAAGGTCGAAAAGGCGGTCGCGGCCGAGACAGATCCGATCGCCCGGGCCGAAGCGGGCATCCGAACCGTCCTGCTGGCATTCGCCGGCCATCGAACGACGGCGCGGCTGCTTCTCATCGACGCCGTCGGTGCGGGCCGCGCCTTCCAGGCTGAGACGGCGATCCTCCACGCTCGATTCGCGGGTCTGATCCGCGGGCATCTGGAGGAAGCTCAGGCGGCGGGCGTCATTCCACAGCTCGACGCCGAGACGACGTCTCGCGCGTGGTTCGGGGCGCTAAACGAGATCGTCTCGCGCTGGCTGCTGGAGGAGAGGCCGGCCCGGCTCGAGGATTCGTACCCGATCCTGCGCGCCGTGCTCCTGAGGAGCGTGGGCGTGTCGGAATCGCGTATCGCCGCCGGAGACCCGGCCTGGCATGGTGACGGCGAGGTCCGAAAGCGGTGAGCGTGACTCACAGGGCGACTCGGCCGGCGGTCGCGCCGCCGCGTGTCGGCGCTCGGGCCGATAGCCCCGCTGGCGCCGGGATCGCGTCCGCACTGCTTTCCCGCGCCCGGCGTTCGACGGGCGAGGACACAGCCGGCCCGCATGCGCGTCTCGTCAGCGTGACCCTCCCGGTCGATCCCTCCGTCGTTCCGGAGGACATCCCCTTGTTTGCCGCCGCGCTTCAGGCCGACCTGGAGCCCTCGCTGTGGCTGCAGCCTGTCGACGGATTCGCCATGGTCGGGATCGGCCGGGCCTGGTCGGTCGGCGCGGACGGCTCCGCCAGGTTCGCGGCAGTAGCCACCGCCTGGGAGAGGCTGCTGGCTTCGGCCCGCCTCGAGGATGAGTTCCCGGCCGACCGAGCCGTAGGTCCGCTGTTGATCGGCGGGCTCGGATTCACCGGCGAGGAGCCGACGGACCCGTCCTGGGTGCCGTTCGGTGCGGCGTCATTCACCGTGCCGGAGTTGATCCTGATCCGCTCGCGGGCCGGCCTGTGGGTCACCGCTTCGTACATAGACCGTGCCGAGATGGACGGTGGCGGAGCGTCAAACGAGCCAGATCGGCTGCAAGACCTGTGGCGGGGCCTGACCGCACGAACGGCTTTCGCCGACGCAGCCGGGCCGGTCGTGCCGGCAGCGGCGGCGCCGCTCGAGATCGTGGCGGAGCATCCGGATCGAAGTACGTGGGATCGGCTGGTCGACCGCTTCGCCGGCGCCGTCGGCCGTGGCCGGCTCGACAAGGTCGTCCTCGCCCGCCGGCTAGATGTGACTTCGCCCGTAGATCTCGACCCGGTCGCGGCGCTACGGAGGCTCACCTCCGGCTCCCCTACTTCGACGACCTACGCCTTCGCTCGGGGCGGCAACGTCTTTCTCGGCGCGACTCCAGAACGTCTGATCTCGACCCAGGGCAAGGATTTCCAGACGGTCGCCATCGCCGGATCGATCGCCCACGACGACGACGCCACACGGGAGGCGTCTCTGGCCGCGGAGCTGCTGTCCAGCGACAAGGATCGAGAGGAGCACGAGATCGTCGTGGAGATGCTCCGCACCATGCTCGAGCCGGTCGCCGCCGAAATCCACGTGGCGCCGGCCCCCGTCGTCCGGACCTTCGGCACCGTCCAGCACCTGGTTACGACGGTGACCGGGCGGCTGCGCGACCGCGCCGGGATCCTGAGCATGGCCGGGCTGCTCCATCCGACTCCCGCCGTTGGTGGCGAGCCCCGCGGCCTGGCCCTGGAGCTGATCGCCGAGCACGAGGGCTTCGAACGGGGCTGGTACGCCGGGCCGCTCGGTTGGGTCGGGGCCGACGGCGACGGCGAGTTCGTGGTTGCCTTGCGCTGCGCCGTGGTCTCGGGCCGCACGGCGGCGCTGTTTGCCGGTTGCGGCATAGTCGCCGACTCGGACCCGGAACGCGAGTGGGAGGAGTCCCGCAACAAGATGCAGGTCGTGGCATCCGCCCTGGGAGAGTTGCGGTCATGAGCGAGACGCCGTCGTCGGCCCCGGATCCGTTGAGAGCCTTCGTCGACGAACTTACCCGAGCCGGCGTCCACGACGCGGTCATTTGCCCCGGTTCCAGGTCGACCCCTCTGGCGTTGGCTCTGCACGCGCACTCGTCCATCCGATGCCGCGTCCTGCTCGACGAACGGGCCGCCGGGTTCTTCGGCCTGGGAATGGCGAAAGCGAGCGGGCACGCGGTCGCTCTCGTGTGCACGTCCGGGACAGCGGCCGTCAACTTCGCCCCCGCCGTTGTGGAGGCCTTCCACGGGCGCGTGCCTCTCGTCGTCCTGACGGCCGACCGGCCGCCGGAACTGCGCGACCGTGGCGCCGCTCAGACGATCGACCAGATAGGGCTGTACGGCAACCAGGTGAAGTGGTTCGTTGATCTGCCCGTGCTGGATGTCACGCCCGACTTGCTCGCCCACGCGCGTTCGATCGCCGGACGCGCGGTCGCAACCGCGCTGGCGGCCCCGCGAGGACCGGTCCACCTCAACTTCCCGCTGTGCGAGCCGCTGATCCCGGCCGGGCCGTTGGGCTCGCTCGCGGCCGATCCGCGGGATCGCGCCGTACTCACCGGTCGCGGCTTGCCCTTCACGGATGTAGTCGGCGGACGGCCGATGCTCGCTCCGGACGAGATCTCGGCCCTGTCCGAGAGGCTCCACGGCATCTCGCGCGGGCTCATCGTGGCCGGCCCGCAGGACGACTCGCGCCTCGCGCCGGCTCTGGCCGGTCTCGCCGAGGCGACCGGCTACCCGATCCTGGCCGATCCCCTGTCGCAGGTCCGCCTGGGCGGGCACGACCGCTCGCGGGTGGTGGCAAGGGGCGACTTCATCGTCCGGCCGGGCAGATGGATCGATGCCCACAATCCGGATCTAGTCGTTAGATTCGGGGCCACACCCACTTCGAAGCCGATCCTCGAGATGTTGCGGCGAGTCCGGCCGGCGCTCCTGGTCGTGGACGCAGGCGGCGGCTGGCGCGAGCCGGCACTGCTGCCGGCCACCTTCATACACGCGGACGAATCCACCCTCGCCGAAGAGCTCGCCGGCACCATACGACGAATGGGCCCGACCGCGCCGGGCCGGGCCGCCCGGACGGATTCGGCCTGGCTCCGAGACTGGATGGCGGCCGACCAGGCCGCCGAAGTGGCGCTTGGGGCCTGGCTGGCGGGCAAGGCGGCCGCGTCAGAACCGTTCGAACCCGCGCCGTTCGCCATCATGCCCGAGTTGATGCCCGACGACGCGATCCTGTGGGCCGGCAGTTCCATGCCGGTCCGCGACATGGACGCTTACCTGCCCGGCGGACCCCGGGCCGTGCGCTGCCACTCCAACCGCGGCGCGAACGGCATCGACGGCGTCGTCTCGAGCGCCCTGGGCGCTGCGGCTACCGAGACCGGACCCGTCGTCCTCGTCGTCGGCGACCTCTCCTTCCTGCACGACTTGAACGCTCTCGTGGCCGCCAAGCTGCATCGGCTGTCGGCCACGATCGTGCTGATCAACAACGACGGTGGCGGCATCTTCTCCTTCCTTCCGCAGGCTGCCACGATCGATCCCGGCCTCGGCCTCCCGGACGCCTACGAAGAACTGTTCGGGACGCCCCATGGCGTCGAATTCGGGCCGATCGTCGTCGCGCTCGGCGCGGACCATCGGATAGTGGAGCCGGGCGCACTGCGAGGAGCCCTGGCCGACTCGATCGGCGCACCGGGCGTCCGCGTGCTCGAGATGAGGACGGAGCGCAACAGGAACGTCGCCCTCCATCGCGAGGCGGCGTCGGTCGTCGCGCGTGCGCTGGACAGCCTCGCAGAGACCGGCAAGCGACCGTGAGCCGGATTCTCGTCGACGGCGTCCGGTACGAGGTTCGGGTTGGTGGGCACGGCCCGCACCTGCTGTTGCTCCACGGGTTCACCGGCCGGGGCGCCGGATGGGGGCCACATCTCCCGGCGCTGAGGAGAGCGTCGACGACAATTCAGGTCGACTTGCTTGGCCACGGCTGTTCGGACGCGCCCGCCGACCCGGCCCGCCATGCGGTCGAGAGGCAGGCCGATGACCTGGCCGAGATTCTCAGCCGCGTCGCCACCGGCCCGGCCGACGTGATCGGCTATTCGTTCGGCGCGCGGGTCGCGCTGATGCTTGCCATCGCCGCGCCGGCCGCGATTCGGCGCCTCGTGCTGGAGAGCCCGTCTGCGGGTGTCGCCGATCCGGGCGAACGCTCGCAGCGCCGGGCATCGGACGAAGCTCTCGCCATCGAGATCGAACGAGACGGCATCGGGGCGTTCGTGGATGGGTGGGAGAAGCTGCCCCTCTTCGCCACCCAGGGCTCGATGCCCGAGGCCAGACGGCGCCGGCTTCACGCGGATCGGCTTCGAAACAGCGCCGGCGGCCTGGCGGCCAGTCTGCGAGGAGCCGGGCAGGGCGCCATGACGCCGTTCCATGGCAGACTCCACGAAGTCACCGCGCCTGTGCTCGTCGTGTGCGGGGCGTTGGACCCGGTCCGGCGGCGGTCGGAGCTGGTCGCCGCCGGGATCCCGGGCGCGGAATTGCAGTTCGTCGCTCGCGCCGGCCATGCGCCTCATATCGAGTCCCCGGCCCGGTTCCGGGCAATCGTCCTGCCCTTCGTCACTGCGCCGGAGATGCCGGCCCCAACCCGAGTACCCGAGGAGGTCGCCTGAAATGGCCGGCATCACCTGGACGCATGTCGTGGAGTACAGCGACATCCTCTACGAGCATTCGGGCACCGGCATTGCCCGGCTGACCATCAACCGGCCGGAGGTCCGCAATGCCTTCCGGCCCGAGACGGTCGACCAGTTGATCGACGCCTTCTTCCGGATCCGGGACGATCCGGGCATCGGCTGCGTCCTGCTCACGGGAGCCGGCGACGTGGCCTTCTGCGCCGGCGGAGACCAGAACGTGCGCGGCAGCGGCGGCTACGTGGGCGGCGACGGGATCGCCCGTCTGAACGTGCTGGACCTGCAGCGTCAGATTCGGTCGCTCCCGATCCCGGTGATCGCTCTCGTGAACGGCTACGCGATAGGCGGCGGGCACGTCCTCCACGTCGTCTGCGACCTCACGATCGCGAGCGAGAACGCGATCTTCGGCCAGGTCGGACCGCGAGTCGGCAGTTTTGACGCCGGCTTCGGAGTCGGCCTCCTGTCCCGACTCGTCGGCGATAAGAAGGCCCGCGAGATCTGGTTCCTGTGCCGCCAGTACTCGGCCCAGGAGGCGATGGCGATGGGCCTGGTCAACAAGGTCGTGTCGCTGCCCGACCTGATGGCCGAGGGCGTTGCCTGGGCCGACGAGATCCTGGCGATGAGCCCGACCGCGATCCGCTTCCTCAAGGCCTCGTTCGTCGCGTCGACGGACGGCCTGGCCGGAATACAGGAGATGGCCGGCCACGCTACCGGCCTCTACTACACGACCGACGAGGCGCGCGAGGGCTCGAAGGCCTTCCTCGAGAAGCGCCAGCCCGACTTCTCGCGCTTCCCGCGCCGTCCATGAACCTCGCGTCCACGCCGGTCCTTCGGACCTGGCTTCTGGCCATCAGGCCGGCCACCCTGCCGGCGTCGGTCAGCGGCGTCCTCGTCGGGCTCGGCGCCGCCCTCGGCAGCGGCGCTGCGTTCCGGCCCGACGCCGCCCTGGGCTGCATGGCCGTGGCGCTGCTCCTGCAGATCGCCGCCAACCTCGCCAACGACCTGTTCGACTTCAATCGCGGCGCCGACAATGCCGACCGTCTCGGCCCGACCCGCGTCGCGGCCGCCGGCCTCGTGACCGTGAGCCAGCTGCAGGTCGGCACCGCCGTCGCGGTGGCCCTCTCGGCCGTGGTCGGGTTGTGGCTCGCTTTCCTCGGCGGGCCGGTCATCCTCGTGCTGGGAGCCGCCGCGATCCTCGCCCTCCTCGGCTATACCGGCGGACCGTTCCCGTACGGATATCGCGGCCTGGGCGAAGTCTTCGTGTTCATCTTCTTCGGTCTGGTCGCCGTGGTCGGCACGGCCGAGTTGCAGTCCGGCCGGGTGGAGCTTCTGTACGTGCTGGCGGCGATCCCCGTGGGCACGCTGACGACCGCCATCCTGGTCGTGAACAACCTGCGCGACACGACGACCGATCGCGCCGCCGGCAAGCGAACGCTGGCGGTGACCTTCGGCGAAGGCTTTGCCCGGGCCGAGTACGTCGCCTGTCTGATCGCGGCGTGGGCAGTCTCGATCGGGCTGGTCGCCGCTCATACGGCCGATGCGTCGAACGGCGCGGGGCCGGCCGCACTCCTGCCCGTGGTGGCGTTACCGCTCGCATTCCCGCTCCTGGGCGTGGTCTTCGACGACGGCGATCCGCGCCGCCTCAATCGCGTTCTGCGGGGCACGGCCAGGCTGACCCTCGTCTTCGCCGCTCTCTTCGCCGCCGGCCTGGCTCTGGGCCGGTAGGTCGATGCTCGAGGTTCTCCCGCCGCTCGCGCGGGCCGAGGCGTACCTGGTCAGGGTGCCGCTCCGGCAGACGTTCGGGACGTCCCGCGGTGTAGTCGCCGCCCGCAATTCGTGGATCCTGCGGCTGCGCGACCATGATGGCCGCGACGGCTTCGGTGAGATCGCCCTGGATCCCGCCGCCTCGCCCTCGGACGAGGAACTGCTCGCGCGCTGCGTGCGGGATGCCACGGCAGGGTTCACGAACGGGCGGCTGCCCGACGAGAGCGGCGCGAGCATCACGGCCCGGGCTGCGTGGCGAGCGATCCGGGCGGGTCTCGAGGCCGCGCTCGAGGCCCTGGCGGAAGCTGGTCCTTCAGCGTCCCGCGCCCCGATGGCGCCCCGGCTGCGGGGGTCTATCTGGGTGAACGCGACCATCGGCACGTCCGAACCAGGGCCCGCTGCCGAGGCTGCTGCCGCCGCCTTCGACGCCGGGTTCACTTGCCTGAAGATCAAGGCCGGCACCGAGAGCCGGCCCGCCTTCGCGGCCAGGATCCGCGCCATCCGCGACGCGGTCGGATCGTCCGTGCGCCTTCGGATCGACGCCAACGCCGGCTGGAGCTACCCCGCGGCCGCCGACATGATCGACGCCGTGGCCGCCCTGGACATCGAGTACGTCGAGCAGCCGCTGGCCGCGGGCGATCTGGCCGGCCACGCCCGCCTGCGCCACCGATCCGCCGTACCGATAGCCCTTGACGAGTCCGTGGACTCCGAGACGGCCGCTGCCGCGATCCTCGAAGCCGGGGCGGCCGACGTGCTGGTCGTCAAGCCCGCTCGGGTGGGCGGCACCTCCGCTGTTCTGGGGATTGCGCACAGCGCCGCCGCGGCGGGGATACCCGTGGTCGTCAGCTCGTTCTTCGAGACGGGGATCGGCATCTACGCGGCCGTTCGGGTCGCGGCGGCGCTGCCGGAGGTCGGCGCGGAACGCGCTCACGGGCTCGCCACAGCGGACACGCTGGTCCACGACCTGACCTTGACCAGCGGCCTCGTCACGGCCGGACGAATGGCCGTCCCGGAGCGGCTGCTGGTCGATGAGGCCGCCCTGGCGCGCTTCACGGTCGCGAAGACCGGCCCGAAATCGATGACTGGCGCGCCGTCATGGCCGTCCGCCCCTCCCCTGCTCGGCGCGGCGGCTCGTAGGAACGCGGCCGAGCGCGGGAACTCCCTTGCGCTCGTTGACGGCCCGCGCCGCTGGAACTGGCTCGAACTCGACGAGGCCGCCGACGCGGTCGCAGCGGGCATTCATGCGGCGGGGATCCAGCTGGGCGATCGAGTAGCCCTCCTCTCCCCCACGAGCGCCGAGGCCGTGGCTTTCATCCACGGTGCTGCCAGGGCCGGGACGGTGATCGTGCCACTGAACGATCGATTCGCCGACGCCGAGCTGGCCGCCTTCCTGGTGGACGTTGACGTCGCCGCCGTCGCGGTCGCAGAGGAGCTCGCTTCTCGGGCAGCGGCCATCGGGCGAACTCTCGCAGGCAGCGGGCGGCCGCGGGTTGTGTCGGTGGAGGCCCTAGCCGATGGTCCAAGGCCGAACGGCGGGCCCGCCGAAGAAGTGGCCGCCTCCACGACGGCCGTGATCGTAGCCACATCCGGCACCACCGGCGCGCCAAAGGGTGCGATTCTCTCCCACGGCCAGCTGGCGGCCAGCGCGGCCGCCTGGAACGAACTGCTCCCTGCGGCGACCGGCTGGCTGGCTTCACTGTCGATGGCTCACGTGGGCGGACTGGGGATCGTCTGGCGGGCGGCCATGGCCGGCGTGCCGGTGGTGGTCCCGGCGGCCGGCCGGAACTCGATGCGGCCGTCCATGACGCAGCCTCCGGTCAGCCATGTCTCCACGGTTGCGGTACAACTGGTGCGCCTTCTGGAGGCCGAGCAGGCCGCGCCGCCAAACCTGCGGGCCGTGCTCCTGGGCGGCGGCCCGGTGCCGGCCGAGCTGGTTGCCAGCGCCATCGGACGCGGCTGGCCCATCGTCCCGACTTACGGCATGACCGAGTCGGCGTCCGGCGTAACGGCCCTGCCCACCGCCGAGGCAGCGTCGAGACCGGGATCCTCCGGCCGCGCGCTGAGGGGCGTCGAACTCCGCATCGCCGACCCGGCAGGCGATTGCGTGGGCGAGATCGAGGTCCGCGGGCCGAGCATCTTCTCCGGCTATCTCGGCCGGCCGGACGACACCGCCGCCGCATTCACGCCCGATGCCTGGTATCGGACCGGCGATCTGGGCAGCCTCGACGCGGAGGGCTACCTCCACGTTGCGGATCGGCGCCTCGACCTGATCGTCTCGGGCGGCGAGAACGTGTATCCGGCCGAGGTCGAGGCCGTTCTGACCAGTCACCCCGCGGTGGCCGACGCCGGCGTGGCGGGCCGGCCCGACGAGGTCTGGGGCTCAGTGCCGGTCGCCGCGATCTCGGCTCGGCCGGACGCCGTGGCAACCGACGAAGAAATCCTGGCTCACTGTCGCGGGCGCTTGGGCAGATTCAAAGTCCCGATCACGCTCGTGCGTGTGGCCGAGATTCCGAGGTTCGGGTCAGGCAAATTGGACAGAGCAGCGCTCCGGGAACTGCTCTCGGGCATGCGGCCGGATTCGTAGCCGGCGATGCGATACTCCAACCCATCGACCGCACTCCGCGAACTCGGCCGGCTTCCGATCGTCCGGCGGACGTAACGCTTCGGAAGGCCCAGCCGTCCCGAAGGTCGACCCCTAAAGCCGCAGTGAGTGGTTCGCCTTGCAGACATCGACCCCCGACCGGCCGAGATTCGCGTCCCCCGCTCTGGCCGCGCTCCTGTCCTTCCTGTGGCCCGGCGCCGGACAGCTGTATGCGAATCGGCGGCTGGCGGCCCTGCTCTTCGCGCTTCCGGCGCTGGCGGCCCTGGCGGTCGTCTTGATGTCGGCGCAGCGGGGACTCGCCGTCCTGGTTGCGAGGCTGCTCGACCCACAGATCGCCGCGGTGGTATTCGCGGCCGTGCTCGCCCTGGGCCTGTGGAGGCTCGTCGCCGTCGTCCACGCCTACAGCTCGGCCGACCCACGCCTCGGGCGCCGGGCCTCCGAGCGGTTCGCCCTGGTCGTTCTTCTGGCTGCCATCGTGGCCAGCCACGCAACCGGGGCGGTCTACGTGTGGTCGGCATACAAGTTGGACACCAGCATCTTCGCGGTCGGTGTGGACGGAGCCGAAGCCCCCCAGGCCAACGCCGATTCGTCGCGAGTAACGGTTCTGCTGGCCGGTCTCGACCAGTACACCACGCGATCGGAGCGTCTCTACGACTCCCTGATGGTCGTCAGCGTGGACACCCAAACCAGGCGCGTAGCCATGGTCAGCGTTCCGAGAGACACGTCGGGCTACCCCCTGTACTGGGGCGGCAAGGGCAACATCAAGATCAACGCCATCCCGACATATGTGAAGAACGGCTGGCTCAAGTCGCCCGACCAGCCCGTCACGACACTCGTCAAGGAAGTGGGCTACCTGGTCGGCATTCCGATCGACTACTACGGCGTCCTGGACCTGGGCAACTTCATGAAGATCATCGACATGGTCGGCGGTGTCGACATCACCAGCAAGTCCGCGATCAACGATCCCAGCTACGACTGGCTCGACGGCTCGAAACCGGGGTTCCAGCTCTCGGCCGGCGCCCACCACCTGGACGGGCGCCACGCCCTGGCTTACGTGCGGTCGCGCCACGGCAGCGGCAACAGCGACTGGGCTCGTGCCGGCAGGCAGCAGCAGGTTCTCGTGGCCGTCGCCCACAAGATGGCCACGCCGGCGATGATCGCCCAGTTGCCGGGCCTGATGGCGCAGGCCGAGTCTCTCGTCACGACCAACTTCCCGGCGTCACGCGTCGCCGACATGGTCGACCTGGCCCAATCCGTGCCGGCGTCCAACTACGACAGCTACGTGCTCGGGCCCCCATACAGCGTCTCCAGGGCGACGTCGGCCGCATACACGACCTGCCTGATGCTCGACAAGGTCGCGCCCCTATCGGTGAAGCTGTTCGGCACGGACAGCACGTACTACGGCAAGACCCAGGCGCCGACCTGCTGAGGGCCGTGTTGGCCGCGATCAGGCGCGGCTGAACTCGAGGGCTTCACCGAGGTCCAGGCGCCCCTCGTAGATCGCCCGGCCGACCACCGCACCGACACAGCCGATCGCGCGTACCGCCGCTATATCCTCGAGCGAAGTCACGCCTGCCGAGGCCACGACGTCGCCGAGCCCGAGGGAAACCATGCGGCGGAGCAGGTCTAGGTTCGGCCCCGTCATGAGCCCATCACGCTCGATCGCGGTAACGATGAAGGTCCGCGCGCCCCGAGCGGACAGGCCGGTCAGCGCCGCCTCCACCGGGACGCCGGCGGCTCCTGGCACCCAGCCATGGCCCACTGCCAGGCCGTCGCGGACGTCCAGGGCCACGCCAATCCGGCCTGCTCCGAAACGATCGACCAGCCGTGCGATGAGATCGGGCTCGCGGAGCGCCGCTGTGCCGACAACCGCCCGTGCGGCGCCCGCTGCCAGCACCGCGTCGACGGCCGCCTCGTCCCGAAGTCCGCCGGCGACTTCGCAGGCGACCCGCTCCCCCGCTGCGGCCACGATTCGGCTCACCACCTCGGTCTGGCGGCGAGTCCCATCGCGCGCGCCGTCAAGGTCCACGACATGGATCCAGCGAGCTCCCGCGGCCGCGAACTCCGCCGCCGCGCCCGCCGGATCGGTCCCGTATACCGTCTCCCTCGAGAAGTCGCCCTCGGCCAGCCGGACGACTAGCCCTCCCCTGAGGTCGATCGCAGGCAGCAACTCGAACTCGCCGGACGTGTTGGCTTGCAGGCGTGATAGCATGCTACTATGCTACTACATCACCAGGGGCGCGCGTGCCCCGCCCGACCCAACCTCCCACGAGCAGCGAGGACCGACCGATGAGCGCGATGGAAGCCTGGCGCAACGAAGCCGCCGGGGAGCTTTTCGAAGCGATCCTCCGGCTGGAGTCGGTTGACGAAGCCTCGGCATTCTTCCGCGACCTGTGCACGCTGGGCGAGCTCCACGACATGGCCCAGCGCTGGGCGGTCGTCCGGCTGCTTGATGCGGGCCTGCACTATGCCGAGATCTCGAGCCGCACCGGCGCCAGTACGGCAACCATTACTCGCATCGCCCAGTGGCTGCACCACGGCGAGGGCGGGTATCTCAAGGCACTGGAGCGTCTGAGGGGCGACGAAACAGAGGCATCTTCCGCCGGAGCAGATCCGCGATGACGCGTCGCCTCCGCCTCGCCGTACCCAACAAGGGTCGCCTGGTCGAACCCACCCTCGCCCTGCTCAGGGATGCCGGCCTCGTCTTCGAAGCCGGCGAGCGTTCCCTCGTCGCCCGCGTCCAGAACTTCGACCTGGACATCCTCTTCGTCAGGACGAACGACATCGTCGAGTTCGTTGGCGACGGCGTGGCCGAGCTTGGCATCACCGGCCTGGATCTGGTGGCCGAGTCGGGCACGACCGTCCCTCAGGTCCACAACCTGGGCTATGGACGTTGCCGGCTGACCGTCGCGGTGCCAAACGACTCGCCCTTCCGGGCCGCCGAGGATCTGGCCGGCCTTCGAGTCGCGACCTCACACATGAACCTGACGAAGCGCTTCTTCGAAGGGCGCGGGATCCCCGTGGACGTCATTCCCGTGTCCGGCGCGGCCGAAGTCGCCCCGAGGCTCGGGCTGGCCGAGGCCATCGCCGACCTCGTATCCACCGGCTCGACCATGGTCGTGAACGGGCTCCGTCCGATCGAGGAGATATTCGCCTCCCAGGCCGTGATGCTCGCCAACGCGGCGGCCCTCGCAGGCCGCGCGGAAATGGTCGACTCGATCCAGACGATGTTCAGCGCCACGCTCGCCGCTCGCGACCGCAAGTACCTGATGATGAACGCCCCACAGACGAAGCTGGCCGAGCTCGAGGATCTGCTGCCCGGCCTGGAGTCGCCGTCGATCATTCCGCTGGCCCACGAAGGCATGTGCGCCATCCACTCGGTCGTCGACGCGGATCAGGTCTGGACGCTGCTCCCCAAGCTCAAGGCCGCGGGCGCCTCCGGCATCCTCATCCTGCCCATCGAGAAGCTCGTCCCATGACCGCTCCGACCGTGACCCTGCGCCGCCTCGAACTGCCTCGCGCCGACGCCGACCCGGCCGTGGCGGCCGAAGTCCGGGCACTCCTGCGCCGCGGCGCCGTGCCTGACACGAAGGTCCGCGAGAGCGCCCGCGCGATCCTCGCGGCCGTCAAGGCCGGCGGGGACGCCACCGTCCGCGAAGCCAACCGTCGCCACGGCGGGGGCCGTGCCGACGGCTCGCTGCTCGTGACCCAAGCCGAGATGGAGGCGGCGCGCGACGCCCTGCCGCCGCGGATCCGAGCCGGACTGGAGGAGATGATCCGCAATATCCGCCGCTTCGCCGAGACCGAGCTGCCCGAAACGCGGACGACGACGATCGTGCCAGGCGTCGAGATCGAACGCCGCTGGGTTCCCCTCTCGCGGGTCGGCGTCTACGCCCCCGGAGGTTCCGCGGCGTACCCCAGTTCCCTTCTGATGGGCGTCGTCCCGGCCCTGGTCGCGGGCGTGGAGACGATCGTTGTGGCCTCGCCCGCGGATGCTGAAGGTGGGCTCAACCAGACACTCCTGGGCGCGGCGGCGCTCGTGAGCGTTGACGTCTTCATCGTCGCCGGCGGCGCCCAGGCCGTAGGCGCCCTGGCGTACGGGCTGCCCGAGGCCGGCGTCGCGCCGGTCGACCGAATCGTCGGCCCCGGCAACGCCTGGGTCACCGCGGCCAAGCTCGAGGTCTTCGGCGAGTGCGGCATCGACCTCCCGGCCGGCCCCTCCGAAGTGATGGTCGTGGCCGATGCCACGGCAGATCCGGTTCACGTCGCCTCGGACCTCCTCTCGCAGGCGGAGCACGGTCCCGACTCCCCCGCCCTCCTCGTGACCTGGGACGAGCTTTTCGCCGCGCGCGTTGAGTTGGAGCTTGGTCGCCAACTGGAAACGGCCGCGCGCCGCTCGATCCTCGAACGTTCGCTCGCCGCCGGCGCGCTGGTCGTCCTGGCGGCGGACCGTGCCGCCGGGATCGACTTCGTCAACGCCTATGCGCCCGAGCACCTGTCCGTGGTCGTCGACGACGTGGAGGAGGCTGTCGCCCGCCTTCGAAATGCCGGCTCGCTCTTCGTCGGCCCGTACGCCCCCGAATCGGCGGGCGACTACGCATCGGGCGCCAACCACGTCCTGCCGACCGGCGGCCTGGCCCGTTCCTGCGGCGCGCTCTCCACCGAGAGCTACGGCAAGTTCATGCAGGTCCAGCGCATTAGCCGCGACGGCCTGGCCTCGATACGCGACGCCGTGGAGGCGATCTCCGAGGCCGAGGGATTGATGGCTCACAAGCGCGCCGTCAAGCTGCGGTTCGAGGGCGAGGCATGAACACGCCCGTCACGCCCCTGCCGACCTACGACTGGGAACCGACGACGGCCTTCCTGGCCGCCAAGTATGGCCTGCCGCGCGATGCCATCGTCCGTTACGACGTCAACACGTCGCCGCTGCCACCGGACTTGCGAGACGTACTGGCCGGCCCGTTCGTCCCGGTCCTCTCGGAATACCCACCGAGCGACTACGCGGCCCTCGTCGCGGCGGCGGCCGACTCGTACGGCGTGGCCCCGGACGAGGTCCTGGCGACGGCCGGAGCCGACGAGGCGCTCGACCTCTCCGCCCGAGCTTTCCTGCGCGAGGGATCGGTGGCCGTCGCGGCCGTTCCCACCTACGCGATGTACCGGATCGTCACGGAGCAGCGGGGAGCCACCTTCCGAGGCGTCCCGCGCCTTTCCCCGGAGGCGGGCTTCGGGCTGGACATTCCCGCCATGGCCGCCGCGGCCCGTGCCGCCGACCTGGTCTGGCTGTGCGAGCCGAACAACCCGACGGGCATGGCGGAGCCGGCCGATCGAATCGACGATCTCCTGAGCCGCATCTCAGCCGACGCGACTGCCGCCGGCCGCGTCGCCCCCGCGACCGTGGTGGACGAGGCCTACGTTGAGTTCACCGGCGCGTCTTTGCTGCGGCTTCGAGCCATCTACCCGCGCCTGGTGGCGATCCGGACACTGAGCAAGGCCCACGCCCTGGCCGGAGCGCGAGTCGGGTTCGCCATAGCGCAACCGGACACCCTGGCGCCCATCGTCTCGTATCGGGCGCCGGCCTCGGTTGCCACAGTTTCGGCAGCTCTCGCGACTGCCGCACTGCGCCGGCCCGAGCTGGCGGCGGCCAACGTGGCCCGCATCGGCCAGCAGCGAGGCCGCATGGCGGTCGAGCTGGCGGCGCTGGGCTGGCGGCCCTACCCGTCGCTGGTCAACTTCATCCTGTTCCGCTTCTCGTCTCCGGCGGCAGCCGGAGCGGCCGCCGAGGCGCTCCTGCGCAAGGGCCTGGTACCGCGCACCTTCGGCCCCGAGCACCCGCTCGCGGATTGCCTGCGGTTGACCGTGCGGTCGGCCGCCGAAAATGACCGTCTCATCGCCGCAGCCAGGGGGATCCCCGCATGAGCCAGATCGGAACCGTCACCGCCTCCGGCCCCCGCTGGGCCACGGTGACGCGGTCCACGCAGGAGACCCAGATCACGGTTACTCTCCGACTCGATGGCACCGGCGAAGCGAACATCGAGACCGGCGTGGGCTTCTACGACCACCTGCTCGGGTCGATGGCGCATCACGCCCTCTTCGACCTCGACATCGCCGCGACCGGCGACCTGGTCATCGACGAACACCACACCGTGGAGGATGTGGCCCTCGTTCTGGGCGCCGCGTTCGCCCAGTGCCTCGGCGAGAGATCGGGTATCGCCCGCTTCGGTGATGCCGCCGTGCCGATGGACGAGTCCGTGGCGACGGCCGTCGTCGACGTTGGGGGCCGTCCGTACGCCGTAATAGATCTGCCGTTCAAGGGCAAGCGGGCCGGAAAGCTGCCGCTCGAGCTGATCGACCACACCCTCGAGTCGTTCGCCCGGGCGGGCGGAGTAACGCTCAACCTGAAAGGCCGGGGTCGCAACGACCACCACCTCGCCGAGGCCGCCTTCAAGGCTCTCGGCCGGGCCCTCTGCGCCGCGGTCACCGTCGACCCACGCCGGCAGGGTCCGGCGTCCACGAAGGGGACGCTGGGATGAACGGCGCGGTCGAGGTCGCGGTTCTGGACTACGGCGCCGCGAACATGGTCAGCATCACCAGGGCCCTGGCCGCGGTCGGGGCCGAGGTCACGGTCGCGGAGGACGCGGCCGGGATGGCGGGCGTTGACGCGATCGTGGTTCCGGGTGTCGGCGCAGCCGCTCCGGCCATGGACCACCTGCGCGAGCGGGGCCTCGTCGAGCCATTGCGCGATTGGGTGCGGGCCGGCAAGCCCTGTCTCGGCATCTGCCTGGGGTACCAGCTGCTTTTCGACGCGAGTGATGAGGGTGGCGCCGAAACGCTCGGACTCCTGGCTGGCCGATCGGTCGAATTGAAGGGCGCTCCCACTGTGCCCCACATCGGCTGGAACTCGGTCGACTTCGTCCGGGCGGATTCCATCTTCGACGGCGTGGCCGACGGTTCGTACTTCTACTTCGTCCACTCGTACGTACCAGCTCCGGCCGACCAGAGCGTGGTCATCGCCAGGACCACGCACGGACGCCCGTTCGCCAGCGCG
Source organism: uncultured Chloroflexia bacterium (assembly GCA_963789725.1). Lineage (GTDB taxonomy): Bacteria > Chloroflexota > Limnocylindria > Limnocylindrales > CSP1-4 > Fen-1039. The sequence continues at coordinate 670,830 of CAWBLU010000003.1, read as the reverse complement.
ATCGTTCGTGGCTCGCTCTATGGGCTCCAGTTCCATCCGGAGAAGTCATCCGAAGCCGGCCTCCGGGTTCTGTCCAACTTCGTCGGCCTCGTCTCCGCGAGCCTGGCCGAAGCCGCCACGGCCGGGATGGCCTGATGCTCGCCAGACGGGTCATCCCATGCCTTGACGTCGACAAGGGCCGTGTGGTCAAGGGCACGAAGTTCGTCAACCTGACCGACGAGGGCGATCCGGCCGAACTGGCCGAGCGCTACGCCCACGAGGGCGCCGACGAGATTGTGTTCCTCGACATAACGGCCGCCCACGAGCGACGCGGGACGATGCTCGAGGTGGTCCGGCGGACCGCCAGCCGCGCTTTCGTGCCCCTCACGGTGGGCGGTGGCGTGCGCGCCGTCGAGGAGATGCGCGACGTCCTGCGCGCGGGCGCCGACAAGGTCTCGTTCAACACCGCTGCCGTCGCCGATCCGGCCCTATTGACGGCGTGTGCCCGCAAGTTCGGGAGCCAGGCTGTCGTCTGCGCCGTGGACGCCCGAAGGCTACCGGCCGAGCTCGGCGCCGGACCGCGCTGGGAGGTCGTAACCCACGGCGGCCGGCGGACGACGGACCTCGATGCCGTCGAATGGGCAACGAGGGCGGTCGAAATGGGGGCCGGAGAGCTGCTCGTCACGTCGATGGACCGAGACGGAACCCACAGCGGCTTCGACACCGAACTACTGGCGGCCATCGCGACGCGCGTGCGGGTGCCCGTCATCGCCTCCGGCGGCGCGGCCGGACCGGCCGACTTCGTGGCCGCGGTTCGCGACGGAAAGGCGGATGCGGTCCTGGCGGCCTCGATCTTCCACCGCCGGCAACATTCGATATCGGACGTCAAGGCAGCTATGGCGACCGCCGGCCTGCCGGTTCGGCTCGTCTCGGAGGCAGCCTCATGATCGGGAATGGATTGCTGGAAGAGGACGTGGCCTGGGGCCCGAGCGGCCTCGTACCCGGCGTCGTCCAGGACGCGTCCGACGGGCGCGTGCTCATGCTCGCCTACGTCGACGCCCAGGCACTCGCTGCCACCCTAGCCACGGGCGAGGTCCACTTCCACTCGCGATCTCGCGACCGGCTCTGGCGCAAGGGCGAGACCAGCGGCAACGTCCTCCGGCTGGTCGACCTCGCCCTCGACTGCGACGGCGACGCACTCTTGTTCCAGGTCAATTCGGTCGGCCCCACGTGCCATCGCGGCACGCGCAGCTGCTTCGATCCAGCTGACGGATCCACGCCGGGAGTTGCCGCGCCGACCCGTCAGGGTTTCGAGTGGCTCGAGACCCTCTGGACAACGATCGACGCACGCGCCACCGCCGATCCCGCCACTTCCTACACCGCGCGTCTCGTGGCTGGCGGGGTGGACGCGCCGGGCCGCAAGGTCACCGAAGAGGCCACGGAGGTCCTGATGGCCGCCAAAGACGACGCCGTCGCCGCACTCGAGTCACGCGCCGCCACCCGCGACGCCCTGACCGGTGAGGTCGCCGATCTGCTCTATCACACACTGGTCCTGCTCCGTGAGCGCGAACTGCCACCGGCGGCGATCATCACGCGGCTCAGGGAGCGGCACCGGACCTAGCTTCGACCTGCGGCACCGCGTTCCCGGTCGTCACACAAGTGCCGTCACGCGAAACTGTGTCCGGACATGCGCGTCAGTCACCGGGTGACCGCCAGGAAGGTCCAACACCGTCCCGGCGCACCGCGGGTGTGCCGAGTGACCGCTGGGACTCGCGCCCACGCACGTGGCCGCCTGTTCCTGATTGGCCCCGCTCCGCATCCGCTCCCGCCGGTCGAATCTCCGCTGATAGCAGTCGCACCATGCGTATCCGGGATGAGAGGCGCAGCCCAGCCACCACGCACCCGGGCTCTGTCTCCGCGATCCCGGCGGGCGTACTAGCTCTCCAGGCGGCCGATCCACACGCTCTTCTTGCCCGCGCGCAGGACCAGGTACCGGCCGTCGATCGGGGCCGGAACGGCGTCATCCACGGCCTTCACGCGGTCGTCGTTGATCGAGAGGCCGCCCTGCTGGATCGCCCGCCGCGCTTCGCCGTTCGAGGCATACGCGCCGCTCGCCACGGCCAGCCGCAGTGCGCCGCCGGCAACGTCTTCGGCGGTGAACTCGAAGTGGTCGATCTCCGCGAAGAGGCCCGCCAGCACCTCAGGATCACGGATCGGCTCCTTGGAGAAAGCGGCCTCGCTCAGCCGGACCGCCTTCCGTGCCTCGTCGTCGCCATGAACGCGCGCCGTGATGTCGTAGCCCATCGCCTTCTGCGCCACTCGTGTCTCGGGATGAGCGGCCTGCTGAGCCTCCAGATCCCCGACCTTCACGCGGTCGAAGAGCGTGAACGTCCGCAGGTACTTGCCGACGTCACGGTCGTCGGCGTCCAGCCAGTACTGGTAGAACTGGAACGGGGTCGTCTTGGCCGGGTCCAGCCAGACGCTCGTCCCGGCCGCGGTCTTGCCGTACTTCGTGCCGCTCTCGTTCGTCAGTAGCGGATAGCTCAGGGCGTACGCCAGGTCCTGCCCGTCGCCGGCGCCGAACTCCTTGCGGATCAGTTCCAGGCCGGCCGTCATGTTGCCCCACTGGTCGGCGCCGCCCATCTGCATCTCGACATGCCCGACCCGGTAGAGGTGCAGGAAGTCGGCCGCCTGAAGGAGCATGTAGCTGAACTCGGTGAAGCTCAGGCCGGCTTCCAGGCGGATCTGGACCGAGTCCTTTGCCAGCATGTACGGCACCGTCAGGTGCTTGCCGATGTCGCGCAGAAACCGGAGCAACGAGTACGAGCTGAGCCACTCGTAGTTGTCCACCAGCTCCGCGCCGTTGGACCCTTCGAAGTCCAGGAAGCGAGTGAGCTGGTTCTGGATGCCGGTGATGTTCTCCTCGACCGTAGGCCGGCTCAGGAGCAGCCGTTCGGCCGTTCGGCCGGACGGATCGCCGATCATGGCCGTGCCACCGCCGACGACGATCACCGGCGTCCCACCGGCCCGCTGCAGGTGAATCAGGCCGAAGATCGGAACCAGGCTGCCGATGTGAAGCGACGACCCGGTCGGATCGAAGCCGTTGTAACCCCTGATGGGTTCGCCGGTGGTCAGACGTTCGGCCAGACCGCTGCTGGCCTGATGCAGCATGCCCCGCCAGCGGAGCTCGTCGAGCAGTCCCGGAAGTCCTGTCGCGGCCGTCGTGCGATCGAGCCCGCCGGTGTTGCCTGCCAGAGTCATCGCCGTCATCAGCTCCTTGTCGTCACGCCGGCGGGCACCTGCCCGTCCGAAGGCTCGGCGGGCTGGGGTGGGCTGTCCGCCTGTCTACGTATGCTATCTTGCGAGCCGCCATGCAGACCAGCCTCGCCCGTCGCGAACGACGCCGCCGAAATCGCACGGGTTCACGCCGCCCGGGCACCGGCCCCGGCGCACGCGTTGCGGTCATCCTGCCCCTCTTCATCCTTGGCTCGCTGTTCGGCATGGGCATGGTCGCGTTCGTCGGCACCGTTCAGGTGTACTCCGCGTACAGCAGCGACCTGCGCGACCCCAAGGACCTGCTCCAGGAGATCAAGTACAACCAGCAGACCATCCTCTACGACCGAACTGGGACGATACAGCTCGCGGCGTTCGGCTCCGAGAACAGGCGCGTCCTGAAGTTCTCTGAGATCCCGAACATCGTCCTGGACACGACGACCAGCACCGAGGACAAGACCTTCTGGACGAACACCGGCTTCGACCCGGCCGCCGTCCTGGCAGCCCTCCGGGATGCCATTTCCGGGCGGGCACGAGGAGCCTCGACGATCACCCAGCAGTTGGTCAGGAAGGAGCTTCTGCCGCCGACCACAAGCACCCTCGATCGCAAGATCAAGGAGATCATCCAGTCGGTCCGGTTGACGCAGGAGTTCCCGGGCGAAGAAGGCAAGCAGGCCATCATCTCGGCCTACCTGAACATCAACTTCTACGGGAACCAAAGCTACGGCATCGCCGCGGCAGCGCAGGGCTACTTCGGGGTCACCGACCTGAGCAAGCTCACGATCGCCCAGGCCGCGATCCTGGCCGGCATTCTGCAGGCGCCCTCGGCCTACGACCTGGTAGCCAACGCGGGTGACCAACAGCCCGACGGCACCTACGTTGTCCCAAGCAACGCCCCAATCGTCCTTCGCCGCAACACCATCCTCGAGGAGATGCGCCGCGCCAACACCGACGGCCTCCTGCGGGGCAAATACGACGATGCCGCCCTTGTCGCCGCTGAATCCGACACCGTCGTGCTCCATCCCGCGCCACAGCGCAGGATGGTCGCGCCGCAATTCGATCTCATGGTCCGCCAGCAGCTGGCCGATCTCCTCTGCGACCCGGGCATAGACCCGGCCGACTGCGCCATGGTGGACACGGGCGGCTACAAGGTGATCACGACCCTCGACGTCGCCAAGCAGGCCTCGGCGGAGAAGTGGCTGAAAGCCTACGTCTTCGGCCCGAACCAACCTACCTTGGAGGCCGACATCGCCTACCTGGCGAATCTCGGCATCACCCCGAAGACCGACCCGTACGACTACAGCCGGATCATTGGCCCCAGTTCGACCAGTAAGGTCGGCCTCCGAAACAGCAACCTTCACAACGGCGCCCTTATCGCCGTCGATTACCGAACCGGCCAGGTCCTGACCTACGCCGGCAGCGCGGGTTTCTACGAGGACCTGATCAAAGACCCCAGCAAACCAGGCCAGGACTACTTCGACCCGGAATACGACGTCCTCTCGTCTGGAGTCGGCCGGCAGCCCGGATCCTCGTTCAAGCCGATCAACTACCTCATCGGGATCCAGGACGGGTCCCTCACCGCTGCGTCGCTCTTCATGGACGTCGCCACAGACTTCGGCGGCGGCTACATCCCGCACGACGCCGACGGCTATGAGCGTGGCCCGGTGAGGCTGCGCGAGGCGCTCCAATACTCCCTCAACATCCCCGCCGTGAAAGCAGCGGCGATCAACGGCGTGGACCACGTCATGCAGCGCGCCCAGGACTTCGGCCTAACCTTCCCCAAGGACTCCAACCCGGGCGTGTCCGTGGGTATCGGTACCGTTGAGGTGCACCCGGCTGATCTCGTCTCCGCGTACGGGGCGATCGCCGACGACGGATCGCTGGTCCAGCGGACCATGATCCTGTCGGTCAAGGACGCCGCGGGCAACCTGGTCATTCCGAACCAGGTTCCAAAGACGACCCATCCGTCCACCCCAGCAGCCAGCTACGTGATGACAAACATCCTGGCCGGCAACACTGATCCGGCCCAGAACAACTGGTGGAGCCAGTACAAGCTGACCGAAGGCAAGACCCGCCGACCGGCTGCCCTCAAGACGGGCACCAGCGACCAGACCGAAGACCTGTTCGCGGTTGGTTACGTGGCTCCGCCGGCCGATCCCAACGCCCCGGCCATCGTCGCCGGAGTGTGGGCCGGCAACAGCGACCGTGCCCCGGGTCACAGCGTCATGTCACTCGAGATGGCAGCCCCGATGTGGCACGCCTTTATGCTGGACGCGACCGCGGGCACCCCCGTCGCCGACTTCAAGCAGCCGGACGGCATCACCCACGTCAAGATCGACGCCTACAGCGGCATGCTCCCGGGTCCATTCACGCCGCCCGACAAGGTCATCGACGAGGTCTTCGTCAACGGAACAGAGCCGACCCAGGTCGACACGACCAAGGTTCCCGTCGACGTGGACACGGTGTCCAACACCCTCTGGACTTACGACTGCCCGGGCATCATGGATACCAAGGGCTTCCTCGACTTGACCATGGTCGATGCCAACAACGCCACATGGCAGAAATACGACGCGATCTGGATAGCGCGGGCGCAGCAAGGCGTCAACAAGCGCGGCGGCCCCAACAACGGGGCCACCATGTACTTCTATGAGACGGGCTTCTGGACGCCGTACGGCCAGACGTGGGGGGCGCCGTTCGCGCCCACTACCTACTGCACCCAGAACACGGGCACACCCCCGCCTACACCGAGCGAGACGCCCACACCATCCCCCACGCCGACGCCAACGGCGACGCCGATACCGACGCCGACGCCCACGCCCACGCCGGCGCCGACGCCCCGTCACGCCCCGACACCGACGCCCACGCCGACCGCGACTCCGACGCAGGTCCCGTCGCCGAGCGCCGGTCCCACGCCGGCCGTCGTGACGCCCACGCCGGCCGTCGTGACGCCCACGCCGACGGCCTAGGCTTCGCGTTCCCGCGGGTCCGGCGCGGGCCGAGTCAGTCTTCGAACGGTTCCTGGACCCGCGACCCCCGTCTGCCGACCAGCGTTCGAATCAGGTCGATCGCATCGTTGAGCTCGGGCAACTCGAACGCCCGCGACCAGGCCAGGTACAGGACCGCGCCCACGAGGCCACCGCCGCCCATCTCGACGAATTGCCCGATCAGCGACACGCCGCCGAGCGACCCCTCCACGTAGCGGGCAGTGAGCATCGCGCCCGCCGCGGCGACACAGGCTCCCGCGGCGAAGGCGACGGCATGCCGAGCCATGGGCCTCAGATCGAACCCGATCCGCTTCTCCATCAACACCACCAGGATCAGGACCTCGGCCCACGCTCCCAGGCCGATCGCCAGGGCGAGCCCCTCCAGGTGCATCACCGGGAACAGCACAATCGACGCCAGTATGTCGACGGCGACGGCGACCAGAGCGGCCGTGACGGGCGTCCGGGTGTCCTTGCCGGCGTAGAAGATCGGCGCAAGCAGGGCTATCAGGACGTGCGCGACAAGCCCTAGCAGGAAGACCTCGTAGACGGTCGCGGTCGAGGCGGTCGAGGCGGCCTTGAAGTTACCGTGCTGGTACAGGACCGCCAGAGTCGGGGTTGCGAGCACCATCATCAGGCCGGTCAGCGGAATTACCACGAACAGCAGCAGGCGCAGCGACTGATCGACCAGCCGCCGGAATCTGGCGTCGTCGCCGCTTGCCACCGCCCTGGACAGCGGCGGCAACAGAACGATCCCGAGCGGAACTCCGATCAGGCCGACGGGTATCTGCAGGGCGGTGAAGGCACTGTTGTACCAGGTCACCGGGCCGGCCGTGCCCAGCGTATCGGCGAACGACGTGGTCACCAGAAAGACGAGTTGCGTCGCCCCGAGTCCCAGGGCGCGCGGCGCCATCAGGAGAAGCGTCTCCCTCACCGCCGGGTCGCGCAGGTGTATCTCCGGCGCATACAACCCGGCCCCGCGCACCGCCCGCACCTGGGTGAGAACCAGCCCGATCGCGCCGACGACCACGCCTATCGCGAGCGCGGTAATGCCCAGGAATGGGGTCAGGACCAGAGCACAGACGATGATCGCCACGTTGTACACGTTCGGGGCCAGTGCCGGGGCACCGAATATCCCGATCGAATTGAGGCCGGCGGACATCACCGCTCCGAAGGCCAGGAATATCGGCGAGAGGAGCATCACCCTGGTCAGGAGCACCCGCAGGCCGAGTTGCTCAGGGTGCGTGGGCGGCGGCGGCAGGATGGCCGCCACGATCGACGGCGCCGAGATCCAGACGATGATCGCCAGAGGAATCAGGGCCAGGACCATCAGATTGGCCATGGTCGCGATCAGCCGCCGGGCCCGTTCGGCCTCACCCTGATCCAGCAGCACTGAGGCAACGGGCACCAGAGCAGATCCGATCGCACCCGCGGCGACGAGCTGGAAGAGCGTGTCGGGCAGCCGGAAGGCGTTGTAGAACGAGTCGAGGTCGTTGCTCCGGCCGCCGAACTCCGCCAGGAACACCGCCGTCCTCAGCCAGCCGACCAGGCGCGAGAACACAACTCCGACGATGACGACGATTCCGGCGAGGGCGATGGCGCGTCCGCCCAGCCGGGCCGCCGAAGCAGCCGCCAGATCGTCGCCGGGCCGCGCTCCAGCACTCGACCCAAAGTCGCCGTTGAGGGTTCCGGGCCCGGTCCCGCCGGCGTGCGGACCTTGAGCGCGTGCCCGACGAGCACCCGGGCGCCGGGCCTGCCGTATCGGTTCCGGAAGCGAGCCCAGATCATCCTGGCGGGCATCGCCGAGGAGATCGCTGGGGACGATCCGGCGCGGCTCCCAACCGCGAATCCGGGGGGACCGAGGTTTGGGCCCGCGCTCGCCGCTCGGATGGCTCTCGTCGGTCATCGGAACCGCCGCGCCGCACGCCACGCCAGCCCCAACGCGGGATTGGGTGCGTACTCGTGGGCGTGGATGCGCGTTGTGGGGCGGCCGCCGAACCGGCGTTTGAACAGGTAGAGGTTCCAGAGCGGGTGCGACTCGTCCTGGGGCACCCCGGGAGCGCTTTGTGTGTCGACACCGCCCATGTCGTAGCCGCTGAACCCCGCCTCCGCGGCCCAGCGGATGACGTGCCACTGCAGCAGATGATTGGCCCGGGTCCGGCGCAGGTCGGCGCCGTCACGCGAACCGGCGGCGAAGTAGACCAGCAGCCGGCCACTGTGGAGGAGCAGCGCGCCGGTGTCCCGTCCGCCCAGTCCGGCGAACCAGAGACTGGCCACGCCCGCCTCACCCAGACGCAGCCACTGCTCCATCTCGTAGGCGCGATCGCGGACTATGAACCCTTCGCGCCTGCCCGTCGCCGCGTGGATCTCGTAGAACTCGGCCAGGGCCGCCTCCCGGGCACCTCCGCCCGCCAGATCGATCCGCTCCGTCGTTACGCCGAGAGACAGTGCCCGCGTGATGTCCTGGAGCGTCGTGTGACCAAGGAGACCGCGCTGGGCGACCTCAGACGCCTCCAGGGGCACGATCATCGCCGTTCTCGACACCTGGACGTCCTTGGCCGCGAGCCGGAACCCTGAGGCTCCCAGGGCGGCCGCCGGGTCACTCCCCTCCCCCCAGGCCGGGTCGATCGTCAAGGTGATCGAATGACGTGCCCGGGCGATGCGACGCATGCCTTCCAGGGCCGCCTGTGTGGCAGCAGGCGAATCGCCCAGCAGGACGGGACCTCGAGGCGCGTAGTGGATTCCATAGCGCCCCAGCATTCCCACCCGGCGCCCGAGCGCCGACCGCTCCTGGATCGAGACCGCGGCCACTGGCTTCCCATCGAGTTCCACGACGTAACGCAGAGGCGTCCAGCCCAGGCCGCGCTTCAACTCCCCCCACGCGTGGGACTGGAAAGCCTCGCCCAACTGGCTGCGAACCGCCAGGTCGTCCCATGCTGCCGGCTGCCAGTCCGTGGCGTCGACAACGCGGAGCCCGTGCGAGACGTCAGTCCGGGCCTGTGGGCTCGTGGCCAATCTTCGACACTCCTCCAGGGACCGCGCCGCGGGCCGGCGTCCTCGGGCCGATTGTCGCATCCCGGTCGCTCGATCGGCGCACGCCCGCGTCCCCGCCCCTACGTCCGCGTTCAGAACAGGATGACCGTGGCGCCGTCTCCGCCCTCTCCCCGACCGCCTGCTCGCCACGACTTGACCAGTGGATGTGTGCCCGCATGCTCGCGCACGGCGTCGCGGAGGGCCCCGGTGCCCATGCCGTGAATGATTGTGGCCTGATCCAGGCCGGCCAGCGAAGCATCGTCGAGGTACCGATCGAGGACCTCAAGGGCCTCCTCGACCTTGGCTCCTCGAAGATCGAGCGACGACGCCACCGTCCGCGCGCGTTCGAACTGCAGTCGCGATGCCGACGATGAGCCGGTAGACGCAGCCTGCCCGGCGGCCCCCCGCCCGCCCATCGGCCCGCCCGGGCGAGGACCCTCCGCCTCGACGCCGACCGCCGGTTCCAGGTCGTCGACTCCGACCGTGATGCGCAGCCCGCCGGCCTCGAGCGTGGCCCTCCGGCCACCCTTCTCGAGCGCGGCGATGCGGCCTTCGGCCCCGCCGGTCCTGGTCCTGGCTCTCATCCCGATGCGCCACACGACAGGCTCGAAGGTCGCCGGCGCGCGGCTGGGTTCTGGGTCCTCGGCGAAGGCCGGCAGCCGGTCCAGCTGGGCGTTGGCGCGGCCCAGGTCCTCGTCCAGGCTGCGCTGGGTGACGGTCTCGCGTTCCAGGCGCCGCCGAATGCCCCGCACCTCGGCCCTGACCTCGGCAATCAGCCGCTCCGCTTCGTCCCGGGCCGTCCTGACGGCCTCGTCGCGATCCTTCCTGGCTCGCCGCCGTTCCTCCTCGGCCGACGTCAAGGCGATCTTCGCGCGCTCCTCGACCAGTCGGGCCGTGACCAGCGCTTCCGTCGTCTCCAATTGGGTGGCCTTGATGGAGGCCAGCGTTTCCTCGAAGACCTGCTGCTCCTCCGTGAGCCGCGACCGCGCGTCGTTCACGATGGCAAGGGGCAGACCCAGTCGTTCGGCTATGGCGAACGCCTGACTCTGGCCGGGGAGGCCGATCGTCAGCTTGTACGTCGGCCGCAGCGTCTCCACGTTGAACTCGACCGAGGCGTTGCGAGCTTTCGGGGTGGTATGGGCGTACAGCTTGAGCTCGGCGTAGTGGGTCGTCGCCGCGACCAGCGCCCCCGATCTGATGAAGTAGTCGAGCAACGCCTGGGCCAGCGCCGAGCCTTCGGTCGGGTCCGTGCCGGCGCCAAGCTCGTCGAGCAGGATGAGCTTGTTGGGTCCGGCCGCTTTGACGATCCGGACAATCGAGCGCAGGTGGCCGCTGAACGTCGACAGAGACTGGGCTACGGACTGCTCGTCGCCGATGTCGGCGTAGACGTCGTCCAGAACGGGCAGGCTCGTGCCCGTGTCCGCCGGGATGTGAAGCCCCGACTGGTGCATCAGGCTGAGCAGCCCGAGCGTGCGCAGGGCGACCGTCTTGCCGCCCGTGTTCGGGCCCGTGATCAGAAGGGTCGTGTAATCGCCACCGAGACGGATGTCGACCGGCACGACATAGCCGGCGAGTCCGGGGTGCCGGGCGCCGAGCAGGACTATGTCGGGCCGTTCGGCGATCTCGGCGGCTATCGCGTCCATCTCCTCGGCGAGCTTCGCTTTGGCCGCCCAGAAGTCGAACCGGGCCAGGGCGTCGAGTGTCTCGCGGAGCGGCTCGGCCTGCCCGGCCACGACCACCGACAGTTCGTCCAGGATGCGCTCGATCTCCGCCTGCTCGGCGACCCTGGCCTCACGCCAGGCATTGCCCATCTCGACAGCCACGAGCGGTTCCACAAAAAGGGTCTGGCCGCTGCCCGACGCATCGTGGACGATGCCCTTCACCCGGCCCTTTGCGTCGGCTCGGATGGGAATCACGTATCGGCCGCCGCGCAGAGTGACGATCGGCTCCTGGAGAGAACCCGCCAGTTCGCCGGAATGGATGAATTGCTCGAGGCGGCTGCGCAGACGCTCGTACGCGACACGGACCGCCCGGCGGAGCCCGCCCAGACGGGGCGAGGCGGTGTCCAGCAGCTCGCCGGTAGGGTCGAAACTACGTTGGAGGGTGTTTCGAAGGCTCGGCAGGGGGTGGATCTCGCGGGCGAGATCTCGCAGCAGCGGCCGCTTGTCGCCGCTCAGCGCCTCCCCCAGCCTGGTGGCGGCCTCCAGCGTGGCCACGATATCCAGGAAGTGCGTCGGGTCGAGACGGCCGCCGCGCGCCGCCCGCTCGATCCACGGACCTATGTCCTTGCTGCCGCCGATGCCGACTCCGGGATGGCCCGACACGAAGGCGCGAGTCTGCGAGGTCTCCTCCAGCCCGCGGGCCACGACGACGGCGTCGGTCGACGGCTCGAGGGACTCGGCCAGGAGCCGGCCGGGCGGAAAACCGGTCGCGGCGGCCAGACGAGCGCACACGAGCGGGTACTCAAGCAGGGCCAGCGATCGGCGGTCCATGGTCGCGCCCTGGGCTTGCGTCGTGCCCGCTTCGGGCCCGGCATCGGTCGCGATATCGCCTCTCGTCATGGCTCGAGCTCAGCCGTCCCGGCCCGCGACGGCAGCGGCTTCTTCGCGCCGGTGGACAGCGATGGGCTGCCCGGCGCGAAGAAACGCCACGGCAAGCTGCGCCATGGTTCCGGAGCGTAGTCGATCCCTACCCGCGGCCCGGTCGCCACATCCGCCACCGAGTCCTCCTGGCCGAGTTCCAGCCTGAGCGCGGAGGCTGGATCGCACAGATCGAGTCCGTCATCGGCCCGGTCGATCGAGAACGCCGCGCACAGGAGACCGGGCCCGGATGCCAGACGCGTCACCGGCAGCCCTGCGATGCCCTTCCGAGCGGCCGCGGCGGCTGCCGCCCCGCGGGGGCTCGCGAATTCCAGTGCTCGAGCGAGCCTGGCGGAGCGCATGGAGCGATCTCCACTCACGGGCTCGACAGCCCTTATGAGCAGCGCCGCCGGATGGCCGTCGGGTTCGGTCACGACGTTCAGACAGTTGTGCATGCCGTAGACAAGGTACACGTAGGCGACTCCAGGGCGTCCAAACATGACGGCGTTTCGCTTCGTCCGGCCGAACCGGGCGTGGGATGCCAGGTCATCCTCGCCGACATATGCCTCCACCTCCACAATTCGGCCGACGCGGGCATCCGGACCATTCCCTCGCACCAGCTGCGACCCTATCAGGCGGCGAGCGGCGAAATCGGTCCGCCGGCCGAGAATCTCGCGCGGAAACGACTGCGCCGCGCGACGGCCGGCGTCAAGCCTGGAGCCGGCCCTCACAACCGGACGGCTCAGGGGAAGATCTCGACCAGGTCCGACGGGAGGAGCGGCGACAGGACGTGAATGAACGTCGGCGCAAGCAGATCCCGCGCCGCCCCGGCGATGTTGGATTCGTGAATGATCAGGTTCTGCGCATCTCGCACTTGGGTCACGTCGCCCGAATGCGGCGGCGGGAGCGTATACGAATTGAAGATGATCACCGCGATCGTGAGAACTACTATGCCCTGGGCAAGCCCGAGCAGGCCGCCCGTCACGTCGTCGATTACGGGGTGGTCCGCCGACAGATCCGTCCGCTGGTAGAAGCCCTGGATAGTAATCGACGCCGCGACGGAGGCCACCAGGAAGACGATCCCAAAGGCCAGCAGGCGGTTGTAGCCGAGGTCGAACTGCGTCCAGTTCCCGGCCAGGAAGTCGCCCACCGGATCGCGCAGGTTCGCGGCGAAGGTAAAGGCGATGAGCATGGAGGCGATCCCGAGGAGCCTTCGGATGGCGCCCTGAACAACGCCGAGGAATAGAAACGCGCACAGGGTCAGCAGGAGACCAAGATCGATCAGGGGCGCGCTTCTGATGGCTCCGATGATGTCCACCGATCCACCTCCGTGTGGGCGGTATCTGCCGACATGCGGGTCGGATAGGTTTCGGCCAAGGTTAGCAGCGCTGGACTGGCTCCATCAACGAGACAGGTCGGCCATTACCTTCGGGTCAACGCAGACGGTCCGAGGCGCCGGATTGGGGCGACCGCCGCGGTCTAGCTACGAATCCGGGCCCCGAGGTCGGCTCCCAGGCCCGCCCGCACGGTCGCCATCGCCGCGTCGACCTCGGCTTCGGTCAGGGTCCGGTCGTGAGAGCCGAACATCAGGCGGTAGGCCAGGCTCTTCTCATTCGCGGCCAGCGGTGCGCCCCGATACAGGTCGAACAAACCGTCCCGGCGCAACAACTCTCCGGCATGGCGTCGAATGACCGCCTCCACCGTTGCCGCCGGCGTGCTCTCCGTCACGATGACGGCGAGGTCTCGCTCCATGACTGGGAAACGGCCGATGGGCTCGACGTGGATCGGCCGCGGCGCGGCGCCGTCGAGGCCCCGGACGGCCAGCTCGGCGACGATTACCCGCCGGGCTCGAACCTCCCAAGCCTCCAGGACGTCCGGATGGAGTTCCGCCACCCGGCCGACGACCGACTCGCCATCCGACCGCGAAACCGCTGCCAGAGCCCGGCCGGGGTGGAACGGAAAGCCCCGCGTGTCGGCCGAATACTCCGGCTTGGCCAGCCCGAGCCGGGCGCACAGCAACTCGACAATGCCCTTGGCATCGTCCAACTCATAGGCACGGGCCGGCCGGTTCCATGCCGGCGGAGCCGCGCTGCCTGTCAGCAGCAAAGCGAGCCTGGTCCACTCGCGCGGACTATCGCCAACTCGACCATAACCTTTGCCGATCTCGAAGACGGCGACATCCTCGCGGCCACCCCGCTCGTTGAGCGCCAGGACGTCCAGCAGGCTGCCGGCGAGGTGCTGGCGCAGGACCGAAGACTGACTGGACAGTGGGTTCGTGACCGCTATGGGAGTCCCGGCGGCGGCATCGGCGATGTTCAGGCCTTCGTCACCGGGCCATCCGAGCCTGGCCGCATCTTCCGGAGCGACGAGGGCGTGAGTGACTACTTCGGACAGACCAGCACCGACGAGCAGGTCGCGGATCCCGTCCCTGACCTTCACCGGCGAGGCTCGATAGGCGGGCATCAGCGTGCCGGGCAGGTGCGCGGGGGTGGCTTCGTAGCCACGGACTCGGGCCACCTCCTCGGCGATGTCAGCTTCCACGATCAGGTCGCTGCGCCACGTCGGCACCACGGCCACGACGACCTCATCCGAGCCCGGGTCGACGACGAGAGGCATCGGGTCGGCGGCCACGGTGATGCGGACACCGGCAGGCGCCGGTTCCGTCTCCACACCGACGCGCGTCAGCAGATCACGCTGGTCACTGGTGGGAATATCGCCGCCAAGCAGCCTGCTCACGCGACCTGGCCGGAACGCCAGCCGCCCAGGCCCCGGCTCGTTCGGTGCGGTGTCTACCAGGCCGCGGGCGCACGACCCTCCGGCCCAGGCAAGGGTGAGCTGGGCCACGCGATCGGCACCGACGCGGGCCAGCCGAAATTCCTGGCCCTTCTCGAACCTCAGGCTCGCCTCCGAACGAAGGGCGTACCGGTGGCCCGTCCGGCGAATGCTGACCGGGTCGAATATGGCCGACTCGATCGCTATCTCGGTCGTGCCTTCCGAGATCTCGGTGCCGGCGCCGCCCATGACGCCCGCGATCCCGATAGGTCCGCGCGGGTCGGCGATTATCAGCGTCTCCGGCGTGAGGTCGCGCCAGACGTGGTCCAGCGTCTCCAGGCGCTCCCCCTCGAGGGCCCGCCGGACGATGATCGTGGCGTCGTGAATGATCACCGCGTCGAAGGTATGGGTAGGTTTGCCCAGCTCGAGCATCACGTAGTTGGCCGCGTCGACCACGTTGCTCACCGGACGCATTCCGGCCGCCTGCAGTCGCATCTGGATGATGTCCGGCGACGGCCCGATCTTCGCCCCGCTGATCCAGCGCCCGACGAACCGGGTGCACAGCTCCGACTCCCGAATCTCGACCTTGAGCCGCTCGGAGACCGGCCCGCCCGTCTCCTCGACCACGATCTCGGGCCAGCGCAGGGGCGCTCCGGTTGCGGCCCCAACCTCACGGGCGAGGCCGACGAGGCAGAGCGCGTCGCCGCGGTTGGGCTTGACGTCTACGTCCAGCACGGTGTCGCCGTAGAGGTCCGACAGCTGGATGCCGAGCGGTGTGGCCGGCGGCAGGATGAGGATCCCTTCCGCGTCGCTGGTGATATGGAGCTCGTCTCCCGAGCAGAGCATCCCTTCCGAGGCGATACCCATCTTCTCGGTTCGCTCGATCCTTCGATCCCCGGGCAGCACCGCACCAGGAAGCGCCACCGGGACGCGCTGGCCGGGAGCGATGTTGTTCGCGCCGCAGACGATGTGGAGAGGCTCACCCGATCCGACGTTGACCGTCGTCAGATGCAGCCGATCAGCGTAGGGGTGCTTCTCCACCGTCAGCAGTTCGCCGACCACAACCGAACGCCAGTCGGCGCCCCAGGTCTCGACGCCCTTGACTTCCATACCCAGAAGCGTCAGGCGCTCGGCCAGTTGCTCGGGGGTCAGTTGCAGGTCGACGTACTCGCGCAGCCAGCTCAGCGGGACTCTCATCGGAACTGCTCCAGGAAGCGCAGGTCGTTTTCCAGGTAGTAGCGCAGGTCCGGCACGGCGTGGCGCAGGTTGCTGATCCGCTCGACTCCCATCCCGAAGGCGAAGCCCTGATAGCGCTCGGGGTCTATGCCGCCGTACTGGAGCACGACCGGGTGAACCATCCCGGCGCCCAGGATCGTCATCCAGCCGGTCTTCGAACAAGCCGGGCAACCAATTCCGCCGCACACGACGCACTCGACGTCGAAGGCGACGGACGGCTCCGTGAACGGGTAATAGCCGGGCCGGAACCTCGTCCGGCGAGGCCCGAAGAGGGCGTGCGCGAACTCGTCGAGCAGGCCCTTGAGGTCGGCCATTGTCGTGCCCTCGTCGACCATGAGGCCCTCGACCTGGAAGAACTCGAAGCCGTGGCTCGCGTCCACGGCTTCGTAGCGGAAGCACCGGCCCGGCAGCAGCGCCCGGATTGGCGGTTTGGTCGACTGCATGACGCGGATCTGGCCCGGGCTGGTATGAGTCCGCAGCAGATGCCCCGGGATCTCGACGTACAGCGTGTCCCACAGGTCCCGGGCTGGGTGGTCCGGGGCGATGTTCAGCATCTGGAAGTTGGTCATGTCGTCCTCGACCTCGGGCCCCTCGTAAACCACGAAGCCGAACTGGGCGAACACCTCCGCGATGGCCGCGATCGTTTCCGGGATGGGATGGAGGGTTCCGCGCCCGACCGGCCGGCCGGGCAGAGTGACGTCGACGGACTCCGAGGCAAGACGGATAGCCTGAACGTGGGCATGGAGTTCGGCGCCGCGCGAGGCCAGAGCGCCCCTGACCGCCTCCCCCACCTCGTTGGCGACGGCGCCGACGCGCGGCCTGTCCTCCGGCGGCAGCGCGCCGATGCCGCGCAGCACCGCCGTGAGATCGCCCTTCTTGCCCAGATACTGGATCTGGAGCGCCTCGAGCGCGTTCGGATCCGCTGCGGCCGCGATCTCCGTCAGGGCCTGCTGCTCCAGCCCGCGGAGATCCGCACTCAGGCTTTCGAAATCCACGCTGCCGTTCCTCACTTCGCTGCGGGCCTTGCCCGCCTGGACGTCCTGCCGACGCGGTACTGTCGGAGAATCTAAGACCCTCGACTCCGGCCGTCCCAGCTGGGACGCTGCCACCATCCTTTCGGACGGGGACGAGTCGAGGGCTCGCGGTACCACCCCGCTTCCATACAGAGTCGATTATCGCCGCGCGACAACCCTCAACGTATGGCACTTGGCCGCCTGTCTGGCGGCAGGTCCTCTATCGGTGACCGTCCGGCTCGCCTACGCCACGACATCGTGTCGTAGCTTCAGCGAGCGGCTCGGGAGCGAACCGCCGAGATCGGTCCCGGGTGGGCTTCCAGTCTGCGCCCGACCCTCCCTGAGGGATCTATCCTCGACTCTTCTCCGTCGCAGCCTCGTGTGAGAAGTGCGCCGGCCGTCTCCGGCCGCTTCGGACGCTCAGGCCTTGCTGGCGATCGAGACGATCTCGGCGAAGGCGGCCGCGTCTCGAACCGCGATGTCGGCCAGGATCTTGCGGTCAAGATCGATCTTCGCTGCTTTGAGAGCGGCGATGAACTTGCCGTAGGTGAGGCCGTTCTGACGAGCCGCCGCGTTGATGCGGATGACCCACAGCTGGCGCATCTGGCGCTTCCGCTGCTTGCGGTCGCGCGTCGCATAGGCGAGTGCGTGCAGAGCGGACTCGTGGGCTCGCCGGACCAGCTTCGAGTTTGTGCCGGTGCGGCCTTCGGCCTCGTTGAGCAGTCGCTTGTGGCGGTGGTGGGCGGTGACGCCCCGCTTTACGCGTGCCATCTAGGGTCAGACTCCCAGGTACGGCAGGAGCCGGCGGATCTGGTCCAGCGACTCGCCGGTCACGATCGCCTTGCCGTCATAGCGGCGGGTACGCCGCGATGACTTCAGTTCCAGGTGATGGCCGCGCCAGGACTTGACACGGACGGCCTTGCCACTGCCGGTGACCCCGATTCGCTTCGCGGTCCCCTTGTGGCTCTTCATCTTGGGCACGGTCTCACACTCCAGTTGACGCCGAACCATTGTCTGGTTCGGGTCTCGGCTTCGCCGGGAGATCCGGCGCAGCTTCGTTCGTTATGTCTTCGCCTTCCGCCGCTTCGCTCTCGTCACCGCCCTCTTCGGAGGTCCTGGCGTGCGCCTTGGCCGTCGCCGACGGGGTCGGCTCGTGGACCTTCGGCTTGTGGGTTGAGGCGACGCTGATGTGCATCGACTTGCCTTCGAGCAGGGGGGGCCGCTCGACCACGCCGTGTTCCTTGATCTGCTCCGCGAACTTGTCCAGAAGATCGCGCCCGATCTGAGGGTGGGTCAACTCGCGGCCCCGGAACTGGACGGAGATCTTGACTCGATCGCCCTCCTCCAGGAACTCGACCGCCCGCCTTACCTTCGTATCGAAGTCGCCGATGCCGATCTTCGGCTTGAGGCGGACTTCCTTGAACGTGACCGAGCGCTGTTTTCGCTTGGCTTCCTTCTCACGCTTGGTCAGTTCGTACTTGTACTGGCCGAAGTCGAGGAGTCTCGCCACAGGGGGGCTGGCAAGTGGTGCGACCTCTACGAGGTCGAGCCCACGCTCCTGCGCAAGCCGCATGGCATCTGCCGTTCGCATGACACCAAGCTGGCTACCGTCTTCGTCGACGACCCGAACTTCGTAGACACGGATCATCTGATTGATGCGCAGGTCTCGGCTAATGGCGAACCCCTTCTAAGCGTGGTCCGGTTGCCTGCTTCCGGAGCATCCTTGCCCCGAAAGAAGACGAGCGGCCCAACCCGGCGCACGATGCAACCGGGCGGTCGCCCGCGGGACTATAGCACAGGGGTTTCTTGACCGGCAAACCTCTCCGGTCCATGGATCTGGACGTTCACGACGGCCCGGATGTGGAAAGATAGCTCCAGGTTCTTGTATGCCTGAGGAGGACGACCGATGCGACGGCTGGCTATGGCCGCGATTGCGGCGGCAATTCTTGCGGCGGCATGCTCGCTTGGTTCCACCTCCCCCACCCTCGTGCCGACTGCGACGCCAACGGCGACGGCCGAATCGTCGGCTGCACCGTCTCCGACTGAGACGCCCAATCCGACCCCGACCCCCGAGCCCTCTGCGACGGCAACGCCCGTAGCGACTCCGACCGCCTTCCCGACGGGCGCCCCGGGCGCGCTGGCGTTCGTCCACATCTACGAGGACGCCCTGGTCGGCGGCGACTACGCCAAGGCGTGGTCGATGATCGGCCCCAACGGCAAACTGGGCTGGGGCTCCATCGACGGCTACGAACTCGAGCGGCAGCCGTTCATGAAGTCGGCCGGGACCGCCTATACGGCTGTTGCGAACCCGTCCGGGACCCTGAGCCTGGCCGATTGGCTGAACGGGACGCCGTTCGCGGCCTCGATCGACACGGCCCATGCGGTCCTGGTCCAGGTGAACTGGACCGCCCTCGCCAGCAACAACGCCGGCTGGGAGATGTGGGTCGCAAACCCGATCCCGAGCGGCTGGGAGCTGTACCAGGTCCGCTGACGGCTCTCATCCGTCAGGGCCGCCGGGCGGCGGTCTCCTCGGCCAGGCGATCGATGAACGCGTCCCAGGTCACGCCGTTCTCCTGCTCGCCGGCACGGTTGCGGATGGCCACCGTTCGGGCCTCGATCTCGCGATCGCCCACGACCAGCATGTAGGGGATCTTCTGTTCCTGGGCCAGGCGGATCTTGTTCTGCATGCGGCTGTCCGAGCCGTCGACCTCGACCCGCAGGCCGCGGGCCTTGATCAGGGCGGCCAGTTCCTCGGCGCCCTCGATGTGCCGGTCGGCGATCGGGATGACCATCGCCTGGACCGGCGAGCACCAGACCGGGAAAGCCCCGGCGAAATGCTCGACCAGGATGCCGATGAAGCGCTCCAGCGACCCGTATATGGCCCGATGGATCGTCATCGGGCGGACAGCCTGGCCGTTCTCGTCAATGTAGGTGCAGTCGAAGCGCTCGGGCAGCATGACCAGGTCGACCTGGATGGTGGCCGTCTGCCACTCGCGGCCGAGCGCATCCTCAACCTGGATGTCGATTTTGGGAGCGTAGAACGCCCCGTCTTTAGGCTTGAGTCGATATGGCTTGCCGAGCGAGTCAAGGGCGGCCTTGATCTCGGTCTCGGCCTTCTCCCACAGGGCCGGGTCCCCCAGGGCCTTGTCGGGTCGCGTTCCGAAGGTGAATCTCGGCTCGAGGCCGAACCAGCCGTAGACCTCGTAAACCTCGCCGAGCAGGGCCTTGATCTCGGCCTGGAGCTGGTCCGGGCGCAGGTAGATGTGGCCGTCGTCCTGCACGAAATGCCGGACTCTGGTCAAGCCGGACAGCGTGCCCGAGCGCTCGTTGCGGTGGAGTCGCCCGAAGTCGGACAGGCGCAGCGGCAGGTCGCGGTAGGAGCGAAGCCGGCTTTTGTAGATGAAGGTGCTTTCCGGGCAGTTCATCGGCTTGAGGCTGAAGGTCTGTCCTTCCGACTCGAGGACGAACATGCTGTCCTGGTAGTTGGCCCAATGGCCAGACTGCTCCCACAGCTTCTTGTGAACGAGCATGGGCGTGGCGACTTCCTGATAGCCGCGACGGTCCTGGACCTCGCGGATTGCCGTCTCAAGGATGCGCCACAGCCGCTGCCCCTTCGGATGCCAGAAAGCGGAACCGGGGCTGACGTCGTGGAAGCTGAACAGGTCCAGCTGGACGCCGAGGCGCCGGTGGTCTCGCTTCTTGGCCTCCTCGAGGCGGTTCAGGTACAAGTCCAGCTCGGCCTGGGTCGGCCAGACCGTGCCATAGATGCGCTGCAGCATCGGCCGCTTCTCGGAACCGCGCCAATAGGCACCCGCGACCGTCATCAGCTTGAACGGCCCGATCTTGCCGGTGCTGGCGACGTGCGGGCCCTTGCAGAGGTCGATGAAGGTGCCGTGCTCATACGTGGACGTGGCCGGGAGCGGCGTGTCCGATTCCCTGGAGCGAGTTGCCAGATCGTCGAGAATCTCGACCTTGAACGGCTGGTTGCGGCCTTCGAAGAATGCCCTGCCTTCCTGGAACGGGAGCTCCTTGCGGACGAATGGATGGTCCTCGGCAATGGAGGCGCGCATGCCGGCCTCGATCGCGGCCAGGTCGTCCGGCGTGAGCGGGCGCGGCAGCAGGAAGTCGTAGTAGAAGCCGTTGTCGATCGAGGGCCCGATCCCGAGTTGGGCGTCGGGGAAGATGCCGAGCACGGCTTCCGCCATCACGTGGGCGGCCGAATGCCGCATCGCGTCCACTTCGGTGTGCGCCCCTGCGTCGAGCAGTTCCTCGACCGAGCCGCGCACGACGGCTTCGAAGTACTCCTCCGGTTCGGCCGGCGCCACGGTCGCAGCGGCTGGCCCGCCCGCGGCCGATGCTGCTGCCTTGCTCTCCTGCTCGCTCATCTCATCTCCCGCTTCGCCATGCGCCGCATCGCCGTCGGCGGCTGAGTCGTCGCCTTTAACGCAAAACCTCCCGTCCGACAGGACGAGAGGCATCTCTCGCGGTTCCACCCGCCTTCGCGTCGGCCGAGGATTGGCTCGGCGTTCGCGCGCTCTTGACCGCTCTAACGGGCGGATCCCGGACCGGTTGGCCGGTCGCTCGCGGGTGGTGTCGCTGTCTGAAGGCCTCGCCGTCGCTTTCAGCCACGACAATCGTGGCGACGGCTCTCTGGGGTTCTCTCGACGCGGCGTGTCCCGCTCATCGCGCTTGCTATTCGATTGGTCGGCGCCGTCTGTTCACGGCCCCGAGGACTGGTGGGCGGTAGAGGACTTGAACCTCTGGCCTCATGCATGTCAAGCATGCGCTCTAACCAACTGAGCTAACCGCCCGAGCGGCCCGGATCGTAGCACAGGCGGGCCGCGGCCGAGTCCCATGAGCAACCGGACGTCCGGCGGTACGGCACTCATGTGCTACCAGGCCGGAGGTTCGGCAGGTGGAACGGATTCACCACCAGCCACTACCCCCGGCGACTTGTGAACCCTACCCACTTAGGGTGCCGCTACCCACCGTTACCGCGGGCGTAGGGCATCTCCATAAGGGCGGCCGGAAGGGTTCACACCCGAAGGATCTAGCGGGAGTTCAAGTCCAAGACGTACGCACGGATCCCTCCGAATGAAATGCCGGAGGCGATCCCAAATTGAAGGAGTTGACGTGGACTATCGCGTTGAGGGGGCGGCGGTCCAATCCGGGCAGTCGCGCTCCTCCAGAGATCGCAGCCACTCAGTCGGCCGGTCGGTTTGGCTCGGCTCCTGGTTTGCGGCGCTCGCTCTGGCCATGACGATGGCGGTGGTCGTTGCGCCCCCACAAGCCCTGGCCGCCAACACAGACTGGCCGCAGTTCCGTGAGACGGCAGTCCATCAGGCCCACAACACCAACGAACACATCGTTTCCGATACGAACGTCGGCGGCCTGAAGGTGGCCTGGACGGCCACGACAGGTGGGGTAGTGAATTCGTCGCCATCGGTGGCGAACGGAGTGATCTACGTCGGCTCGTCGGACGGCAAGTTGTACGCCTACGCATTCAGGTGCGCAACAGGAGGCCAGAGCTGCAGCCCGTTATGGACCGGATCGACCGGCGGCGCCATCGACTCTTCACCGGCGGCCGTTGGGACCGTCGTGTATGTCGGCTCCAGCGACGGCAAGCTCTACGCCTACTCGATCGGCTGCGCCAGTGGCGGCGGTAGCTGCTCGCCGCTGTGGACGGCCACGACGGGCGGCCCCATCCACTCGTCGCCAACGGTCGAGTCCGGCGTGGTTTATGTCGGCTCGGATGATGGCAAGCTGTATGCCTTCGCCGTCGGCTGTGGCAGCGGCGGCGCAAGCTGCTCGCCGCTCTGGACGGCCACGACGGGCGGCCCGATCGCCTCTTCGGCGGCCGTAGCCTCGGGCGTGGTCTACGTCGGCTCGGACGACGGCAAGCTGTACGCCTTCGCCGTCGGCTGCGGCAGCGGCGGCGCGAGTTGCTCGCCGCTCTGGACGGCCACAACCGGCGGGGCTGTCCATTCCTCCCCAACCGTCCTGACCGGGATCGTCTACGTCGGCTCGCTCGACGGCAATTTGTATGCCTACGATGCCGCCGGTGTCGTCGGCTGCGCCGCGGCGTCGTGCACACCAATCTGGTTCGGCCAGACGGGCGGAGCCATCTACTCTTCGCCGGCCACCGGTGACGGTCGTGTCTGGATCGGCTCCGACGACGGCAAGGTCTACTCGTTCCACATCGGCTGCAACACCGGCGGTGGTTCCTGCCTGCCACAGTGGACGGTCACGATCGGACACGCCATCAGGTCGTCTTCTGCGAGCGCCAATGACGTTCTCTACGTTGGCGCGGCCGACGGCAGCGTATATGCCCTCGACGCCGACTGCCTGGCCGGCACGGCTTGCGCGCCTGTTTGGACGCGCTCCATCGGCACCGACGTTCAGTCCTCACCCGCGATCTCGGACGGGGTGGTCTACGTGGGTTCGAGCGACCACAAGCTCTACGCCTTCGATCTGGGCGCTTTCACGTATGTGCCCGTCACGCCGGCCCGGATCCTGGATAGCCGCGACGGCACGGGGCTGTCCGGTGCTTTCAGCTCGCACAAGGCCCGCACCTTCCAGGTCACCGGCCGCGGTGGCATCCCGGCGGGCGCCACGGCCGTCACCGGCAACGTCACCGTTACCCAGCAGACCGCCGCGGGTTTCGTGTACATCGGTCCGGACGCGGTCGACAATCCCACGAGCTCCACTCTCAACTTCCCGGTCAAGGACGACCGAGCCAACGGTGTGACCGTCGCGCTCGGTCCGGCGGGGACACTGTCGGTGACCTACGCCGCAGGCACACTCGGACCGACCGCGCACGTAATCTTCGACGTGAGCGGCTACTTTGCGCCGGGCGCCGTCGGCGGATCGACTTACCACCCGCTTGCCCCGGCTCGAATCCTGGACAGCCGCGACGGCACGGGGCTGTCCGGTGCTTTCAGCTCTCATGTGGCACGAACGTTCCAGGTCACCGGCCGGGGCGGCGTGCCCGCAAACGCGTCGGCCGTGACCGGGACCATTACCGTGACCTCACAGACAAAGCTCGGCTTTGTATACATCGGTCCCAATGCCCAGGACAATCCGACAAGTTCTACTCAGAACTTCCCGACCGGGGATGACCGCGCCAACACTGTGACGGTCGCCCTCGGCGCGGGGGGCACGCTCTCCGCGACGTACGCGGCCCCCATCTTCGGTCCGACGGCTCAACTCGTCTTCGACGTGACCGGCTATTTCACGGCCGACTCGACAGGCGCCACCTATGTGCCCGTGACGCCGGCTCGCATCCTCGATACACGTGCCGGCATCGGCCTGTCGGGCGTCTTCAGTTCGCACGTGGCTCGAACATTCCAGGTGACCGGCCAGGGCGGAGTCCCGGCCAACGCGACGGCCGTGACGGGCAACCTGACCGTGACCCAGCAGACCCGGAACGGGTTCCTGTTTATCGGCCCGAATCCGGCTAACAACCCCACAAGTTCAACGCTCAATTTCCCGGTGAAGGACGACCGAGCGGATGGAGTGACCGTCGCCCTTGCGGGAGACGGGACCCTATCGGTCACCTATGCCGCTCCTGTCACAGGTCCGACGACTCACGTCATCTTCGACGTGAGCGGGTACTTCATCCCGTAATCGTCCGCTGGAATCGCGTGCGAGTCGGCGCCGGCGGTCATCGCAGCCTCAACGGACTGCGGTGACGCTTGCGCCGACTTCGCCCTCTGAAGGTCCGTGGAGCCACCCAGACCGCTGCACTGCACGGGGCAAGAGCCCGTCCACCGTTCAGGGCAGATACAGCTGGGCAATCGCGCGCACGAACGGGACCGGAGCATCGAGCGAGCTTGCCCAGCCGGGGCCCTGCCGCGCGTACCCGAGTTCGCGGATTGAAGAGATCGACCCATCTGGCCCGACCGTCCCCGACAGCATGTACAACCTCGAGCCGCCCCGGTCCAGCGCCATGGCCCAGACAACCTGGCCGTCTCCGAGAGTGGCGATCCGCGTCGGCGTCGATAGAGAGGCTTCCCGCGAGCCAGAGGAGCCGAGCGCCCCGGCTGGGAAGACATAGATGCCGGTCTCGGTCGCGGCAGCCACGGTCGCGCGGTCACCCGAAACCGCGAACACCCGTGCACCGGCCGGGCTCGTGACTGGGGTCAGCACTCGTGCGGCCATATCGACGACCGCCAGGTGCGAAACCTGCCACGCGTCTGTCGAAAGCACGAGCACCCGATCCTCGGCCAGCCATGAGATCAGTGGCGAGAACGCTTGCGCCGGGGTTGGGACCAATATGGCCACGGCCCCGCCCGCGGTGCCGGTAGCGAACTCGATGGCTCCATCTTGCGCGGTCGCAAGGGCCATCGTCCCCGAGGCCGATACGTCCACGCTGGCAATCGGCGCCGGGCTCGCGCCAGCCGGCCAGCTCAAGGCAATGGACGTCCCCGACGCCGATGTGTCCAGAGAGCCCCGAATCTCGAGAGTCGTGCCCGTCGCGATGGCGACGCCATCCCCCGCCCGCCCGAGCGCGGTGGAGTTAGGAGCTGCCTCCATCTCCGCCCAGGTCTTGCCGTCGGTGGTGGACCAGAGCGCGCGGACTCCGTCCGGGCCGTCGGCAAGGACGAGCAGCCGACCACCGGACACCGACGATGTCCCTCGCGAACTGGCTGCGGCAGAGAAGGTCGCCGACGACCCGGGCGTCTCATTCGCGCCGGTACTGCCGGCCGGCCGGTCCGTCGACGCGGTCGACGCCGCACCCTGACCGATCCCGCAAGCTGTGCTCACGATGACAACCGCGGCCATTGCGCCAAACGAAGAGAGCGCGGGCCGAGACTTCAACATCTTCATCCCCTTATGGATGTGCCCGTGACCGCCGGAGGGCGGCCACGGGCCATCTCTGGTACGTGGCGGCGCAGGCTTACTCGACCACGTCGCCGCCGATGATCGAGCCGTCGCCGGCGTCCACGTACAGCGTGATCAGCCGGACGTACTCGGCCGCCGAGCCCGAAGGCGCGACGTTTGCGACCCAGGCGAGCCGATACGGCTGTTCCAGGACGCCGACCTTGCCCGGGTCGAACGTCGCGTTCGGCCCGACCCACTGCAGATCCATGCCCTGGATCGCGTAGCCGAAGTCCCGACCCGCGAACCATTTGTCCATCTGACGTCCGACTGCGTCTTGGGCCTTGCCCCGGTTGAGCTGGGCCGCGGGCGCGGCCGCCAGGTCGTGCTCGACCCGAGCGACGCTCTGGACGTGTCCGTCCTGCCAGACGTGAACGAGTGTTTCGTCGCCGCGTACCGGGGCGCCGGCCGCGGACCGATCCCAGTGGATATCCCAGCCGCCGGTGGCCGGGCTCTCCTGTACGCGAGCTCGACCTGATGTTGCCAGGCCCACTTGCTCGAGTCCATGCTGGGCCGACTTGACAGCCTGGTCGCCGGACATCTTGGCCGATAGACCGGCCGGGGTGTCGAGGCGGACCGCCGTCACGAGGCGGCCCTGGCCGTCCAGTTGCGTCAACGAGATGGGACGGCCGCGCGCGTCGACCTCGGCGACCTCGTCGTAGTCGGCTTTCTGGATGCCATCGTGGACGTGTCTGCCACTCCTAGCAGCTCCGGCGGGAAAGCCGAGCGAGTCACGAATGGCGCCGGCCCTCTTGAAGATTGCCGGGCTGTCGTCCGCCGATATCGCTGTCTCGGTAATCATGGGCCGGCCGATCGCCGCCGCCGAGATGGGGGTCGTCGTGGCAGGAACGTTCATGAGGCCGGCCGCGGTCAACTGGCCGGTTGAAACGGCCAGACTGGAGGCCACGGTCGCGAGGCCCAGGAACGCCTTGATCTTCATGCTGATACCGACCTTTGACATCACGCCCACCCCGGAGTGCCGTTGTAGTTGGGATTGCCCCACCAATTCGGCTGGAAAGGATTGGCCGCGTCGGGGATCGCATAGCCACCGATGCTCGCGGCATAAGTGAATGCCTGGTAGAGGGTTCGCTGGTGATCGGGAGCGCCGTTCAGGTAGCTCCAGAAGGCCTTCTCGAACCGAAAGGCGGAGCTGTCGTAGGTGGATTTGGCGTAGCCGAGGTAGAACTCGCGGTCCGGGCTCGTCTTGATCTTCTCAATCTGGAACGCGCCGGGCATGGTGCTCGTGTTCCCGCCGAGATAGCAGGTCGACATGATCACGAGGTTGTAGAAGCTCCCGTAGGTGTTGGCCTTGATCGCGCTCGACCTGATCGCATCCCTTGGATAGCTGTTACAGCTGGACGTGCCCGGGTCCTGGAGGATGGCCGAGTCGACGTTCGGATAGCCGGATGCTGCCCAGTAGTTGTCGCCGTGCGATAATGGACAAAGTTACGCGCGCGTCGATAGGATCGCGTTACCCGACCCGAACGCGCGAAGAGGCCCGACCGATGGATCGCAAACCCGCCGCCTATATCCGCAAGTCGCAGAAGCTCGAAGAGTCAGCCGCGGCGCAACTCGCTGCCGTCAAGCAGGTCGCTGCCCGTGACGGAGTGAACGGGGATCTTGTCGTCTACTCGGACGTAGGCGTGTCGGGCCGCCGCAACAAGCGGACCGAGAAGTCGGCGTGGGCTCGCCTCTTGGACGACATCGCTGCCGACAAGGTCTCGACGGTATATGTGTCGGTCCTCGACCGCGCCGGCCGGAGCCTGGTCGAGTGGCTCCTGTTCAGCGAGTTGCTAGTCGAGCACGGCGTGCGTCTCGTCGATCAGACGAGCCAGAACCGGGTGGGCGTCGGCAACAGCGACGTGGCTCTCTTCGAGATGTGGGCCGCACAGAAGGAAGGCGAGAAGGCGGTCGAGCGATCGGCGCGGGCGTTCCGCACGATGAGGGCGCGCGGAGACGAGATGGTCGGCGGGTACAAAGCTATATATGGATACAAGCGCGCCAAGGCGGGAGACGTCGGGCTGGACGGCGACCCGAACAGGATCGTGGTCGTGCCCAACCCGGATGAGCCGATCGACCCCCTCCTGGACGCCATCAAGGCCACCAAGGGAAACGTCCTCCAAGCGGCGCGACGACTCGACGCTCTCGGTGTTCCGTATCGCACAGGGGGTCCCTGGAACGTCCGGGTGCTAACGGAAGTGCTCGAACGCGAGGGCGCGCTCAAGCCGCGCCACGGCTCGCAGCTTCGACGGCGCGCCGCGTCGGACGCTCCCCTATCGCGCCTGGTCGAGTGCTACTGCGGGCGCCTGATGACGCCGCAGCGAGACAGGCGAAACGGGAAGTGGCTGTCGCTTCTCTGCATGCCTGGTTGTCGAGCGGGTCTGAAGGTCCACGGTCGGTATGTCGCCCGATCCCGCCACGTAATTGAACTCCTCCAACGCGAGCTTCACTACTCGACAATCCGCGTCCAGAAGTCCGCAGGTACGACGGACGTCTCGCATCGGCGTGCAGCGCTCGAAGTCAAGCGCGAGAAGCTCCAGGTCGCTCTAGACAATGACGTCGTGAGCGTCGAGGAGTTCAAGAGGCGAGTCGCTCAACTCAAGCGCGACATCGAAGCGATGGACGACGAAGTCGCGGCCGAGTCAGATTGGTCGGGCTACTCGCCGCGCGAACCGTTGGTCGATTGGGACGCCAGCGACGCTACGGTCGGCGAGTCGCTCCGAACGCTCATCCACTCGGTGCGACTCGACGAGAACATGCTCCCGGTCGCTATCAACTGGCGCGCGCCGTGGTTGGCGCGAGCAAAGAAGTCCCCCGGCTCTACGATGCTATCGTAGTTCCTCTACCAGGAATGTCCGTACGCCGTCGAGCATCGCACTCACGTCCTTGTCGCTGTACGCCTCGTGCTCACCGTGAACTGCGTGGTTCCGCAGGACCCGCCACGAGTCAACCTGACTACGGCGCAGCGGTCCGTACACTCCCGCGTCCTTCAAAGCATCGTTGATGTTGTCGATCCCACGCGCCTTACTGAGATCGACGTCGTGCGCCGCTGCAATACGGCGCATCCCCACTTCGAGTCCTGAGCCGATCAAGATCGCAGCCGCCTCTTTCGAGCCTTCCGCTAGGGACCAAGACCCAAGGTCGAGCAGGTCTGCGAGCACCTCCCCCGCTATGCCTAAGTAGTAGCTCGACATGTAGCCCGACTCAACGTCGGCCCGAAGATTGGTGAGGATCGCGATCCCTTTGTCACGACTCGATCGCGCCTGAGGACGTGTCTCCGTCGTGAAGGCGTCCGTGTACGTATCAGTCGGTCCGAGAGTTCTCTGCAGGAAGGCAATCGAACGCGTGCGCCAGGCACTCATAGGCCCAAGCTCGACCGTGCCGCCTTGGACGCTCTGCACCGCGGAGCCTTCTAGGATCATCTCCTGGAGACGGCGCAGGATCGTCTCGGTAGATGAGGTGGTCGGCATGCAATCCCCCTACTTACGCTTCGGCTCCCCGTGCTCGATGGCGAAGATCACTGCATCCGCCAAGGCTAGATAGTCCAACGCTCTGGCGGTATCCAAGTCGTCCGCTCCGCCATGTACCACCATGTTCCGAAGCGTCGCGAGACCCCGAATAGCAGTCGCCGTCTCCTGGTTGATAACACCGGCTTGAAGCGCTGCCTCCGCGCCGCGAATGCCCGAGATCCTTTCCGCTGGCAAACCGGTGGCTTGCATCTTCTGACTAAGTAGCTTCTCTACTTCCGTCCACGCCATCGCTACTGCGCCGCCGGGAGCTACCCCCGCGAGATCGGCCATCTTCTCGGTCAACGACCCGGAGACGGGCGCGTTCGGCTGTGTCTTAGGGCTCGTGGCAACCGCCTTGCGTGTCGCCGCCTCCACTTTGGCCCAACCCTCGAAACCAGGGCCTTTCACATGCTCCAAGCGCTCGATCATGCCGCCGATGGGGCCGCGAAAGACGACGGCGACAATCACCACCGCGACCGGCCAGGCCAGACTCGACACGAGGGATGCCACGAACTGGTAGTTGTCCACCTACCTAGCATAGCGAGCCGCGGTGCCCCCTGTCGCCAGCGGTTGCGAAGGGCTAGGATGCGTCCCAAGGAGGGACCAATGCAACCAACCGGACCCAGCGACCAGACCCGGACACTAGGAATGCTGACTGATGCACAGACAGCCAAAGCAGAGTCCTGGATCAAGACGAAATGGGAGAATGCTTCTTGCCCGTTTCACGGTCAAACCCATTGGAGCTACGGCGACCGACTTCTTGAGATGAGGCCGTTCGACAACGGGAGCATCACTCTCACGCAAGAAGGTACGGCTGCGTTTCTCGTCGTCACCTGCACAACCTGCGGCTACACGGTGCTCGTGAACGCAATCGTCGCAGGGATCCTGTCGCCGAGGGGCGGGTCTGGGGTATAGGTCCGGAGCCGCGTCGCCCCGGAGTGGTCTGGTCGGATATCGCCGAGATCGAGCCTCCGGGTGCGGAGCGCGGCCCATTCATGAGGCTAGAGGTCGCCGATTATCGGCGGCTTACGCGTTAGTCGACGAGATACGCGCCGTCGGCTTTCGGCGCGTTCTGAGGGCCTCTGAGCCCGATCTGAGGTGATCCAAACGGGCCTGGCGGTGGTACCCTGCATAGCCCGCGACGGCCTAGTTGCGGATCACGAAAGGAGCGCTCCCTTTGGTCTCGGTCGCCTGACCGAGAGACTCTCGAATTGGAGAGAACATGCCAAAGGTCGAATGCGCCCACGAGTTTTCCCCGAACGTTCGCCATCTCCGCGTGTCTCGCCGCGAGCACAACTACATGCGCGCCGCCGAAGACAACGGCACGCTCCACACCGATCCGCGCGCCGAGAGACTGTTGGAGTTTCTGCTCCTTCACTACATCGACGCAGACGGCCACATCGTCATCGACTTTGTTGAAGACGATGTCTCGCTCCTCAACTAGTCCCAGACACAGCACGAGACCCGACGGAAGCGTCGGGTCTCGTTGCGTCGCAAGCGCCGCGATGGCTACTCCACCTTGGTCGCCGCCGTCGCCTTCTTCGCGGCGGCGCGCTTCTTGGCGATTACCTTCCACGCGGTTTCGTGGTCCGCGCAGAGTTGCTTTCCCGCGACCAGCGGGCTAGTGCACTTCTTCGAGGTCGCCGGGCTCCCGTAAGACCCGCCGCCGAAATGGCAGAGAGTGGCGTCCCGCTTCGGGGTGGTGGTCTTCTTGGCGGGCTTCGTCGTGGCGGCCATCGTAGGTTCCCTTTCTGCCTTCGCTCGAACGGTTGTTCGGTTCGGGTAGATCGTCGCCATGGCGATGGCCTTGTCCACTAGGTACTTGTGTCACCGTGGCGGTCGAACGCTTCCGCCATAGCGCGGTCAGACGCACCTCCGCACCCGAAGCCGCACTCGCACAGTACGTACCGTTTGCGACCGAACTCGACATCCGCGACGAGATGGATCGACGCTGTTTGCTCTCCGCTCTCGATGCGGAGCCGCTTCGCGCGTTGGGATGGCGACTCGCCGTTGCGCTTCCCGGTGAACCCCCGCTTGGGTTGAGCGGCAGCAGTCTCCGGCGTGTCCTGGGTAGCATCAGAAGCCCTCAGCAACGAGGAAACCCCCGAAGCGAGTACGAACGTCGCTTCGGGAGTGACCACGCCTTCGAAGGCTCCTTCGCTCATCGTCTCCGCGCCGCGAGACGGTGAGCGACCGTCGCGGCGAGTTCGATGCCTGCCTTCGTCCGACGCCAGACGAGCGTCGATCTCGGGTGGACCTCGTACTTGACCAGGTTCGCTCTCCGCATCCGCTCTAGGACCGGCTCGATGAAGTTCATCGGCAGGTCGAGGTGCGTCGCGAGATCGAACGTCGATACTTCGCCGTGGAAGGTCTCCAAGGCGAAGAGGATCGACTCGACGGTTCGCTGGTCCGAAGGATCAAACGAGCCGTCACTGCGGTAGTTAGCGGGCATGTTGCCAAGGCCGACGCCGCTCATAGATCGTTCTGCGCGACGAGGTAGGCCAGATCTTCGGCGAGCGTGACGGCGGGAACGTTCGGGTTGTCCGCGATGCGGATGATCTCTTGCGTCACCCTCAACCAGTACGCTCCGTCCGCCCTTCCCGCATCCCACCACGCCGCCCTCAGCGCCCGGCGAACGGCGTTGTTCGGATTGACTTTGAAGGACCATGCGGGATCGCTGGCGATGATCGCGGCGACCTCTTCGGGCGTCGCGTCCACCGGAGGGAGCGTCCCGCTCCAGAAGTGGCCGTGGTAGTAGCCGCTCACGGGACGTCAACCCACGCGCCGTTGCGGCGGATCTTGACGTGGGCGGGCGTGACCCACGCGCCGCCGCGTCGGACCTTCACCTGTCCGCTCACCCAGGCGCCGGCCCGCCGAACCTTTCCGACGTTCACGCTCGGTGGCGTGAGGTACGCCCACGAGCACAACCCGAACGTCCCGTCGGTATAGCTCGCCATCGCCGAGACGGAGCCACCGGACGCCTTGTAGTGCAACGTGCCCGTCATCCGGCCGCCGTAGATGACCGTGCCCGCGCCCGTTTGCCACCACACGCCGAGACCGATGTTTCGACCCGCTGGGATGGTGGGAGGCGAGACGATCTCAGCCTCGTAGTTGGTCAACGAGTTCGCGCCGGGGATCGTGATGACGTTGGAGTAGCCGAGGACCCCGCCGCCGTTGTCCATGTCGAACGCGACGAGGCGAATGGACTTGTCGGTTCCGTTCCCCGATTGACATCGAAGACCGACACGATGAAGCGCGCCCGTGATCGGCGCGGTGAACGTCGTTGCCGCTTCGTTTGCGTAGGAGCCGGGCGACCACGATCCGTTGTGCGTGGAGTCGCCGAATACCGTGTCGCTCATGCCGCACCGCCGTCGGTGCCGCGACCGTTCAGGATCGGATGCGAGAAGTCAATCGGTCCCCCCGGCAAGACGCCGAGCGGTTCCTGGTACTTCGTGCCTGTCGCCTGTGCGCCCTCCCACGCCGCGATCTTCGCGGACATGGACGCCTCGACCGTCTCGCGCTTCAGGTCCATTGCCGCGGATTTGTCGCCGAGCGCTTCGGCGAGCTTCACGCTGTCCTGAAGAGACTGGGCGACCGCCGCATTGATGTCTCGATGGAAGGCGGCGAGCACCACCTCCACGTCTCCCAGGTCCCGAATGGCCTGCGCCTTCGAGGGGTCGGCGAGCGTCCGATCCAGCTCGACGTTCTTGACGATCTCAACCGCGTATTCCGGTCCGCCGAGCTCGACCGACGCGCGAGCGAGGACGGACGCTTCGTCGGCGTTGCCCGCGCCGTATGCTTTGGATGCGCGCTCGGCAAGGTCGGCGGCCATGCTCTTGGCATTGCCCGATGCGCGCGCCGTCTCGATCATCCGTCCGATACGGAGTTCCTCGGCGACGCGACGACTCTCTTCGGCCGCCGTGCCGACCGGGTTAGCGGCAAGGCGCTTCTGAGCGGCGGCGCGCTCCGTGATAGCCCAATCCTCGATCGCCTGCCGAGACTCTGCCCGAGCGGCGCGGATCGCGCCGGTCCGCTCCGTCCGGATGCGAGCGCGGTACTCGCTCGGGAGATGGTCGTATTCGGCCGTGACTGACATCTCGACGCCCGACCGGGCGATGTCCTCGCGTGCCTTCTTCAAGATCGCGCGGCCATCCAAACCTGTGAACTTTCCCATTCGTCTCCGAGACACCGGGGCGGCGGCTCTTGGGTGTCCGCCTTGAACCTCGATGAGGGCTCCTGCCCAACGAAATGACCTCCTTTCAGTGCGTTGTCCTGGCAGATAGTCGCGCAGTCTCAGTAGGTGTCGCGTGAGAGCGACCGGTAGGGATAGACCTTTCCGTCACGGGCGAGGTACTCGGGGCTCCCCGGCTTGAACCTCCGGTAGTGGGTCGCGAGCATCAGGGCGAGGAGTAGAGCGTTCGGCTCCTCCTCCGCCGACTCCGCCCCGCGCTTCTTGAAGTTGCCGGCGAACCGGGCGACCTGGGTGCGGAGTTCCTCGCGGAGAGGGAACGACGGCGCGACCACGATCCGGCCGAGAGCGAGCTTGCCCTCGAACTTGCGGATGATGACTTCCTTCGAGACGGTCACGTCCGACGGGACCTGACCTGCCGCGAGGAGGCACCCAAGGGGCCACGTCTTCATTCGATGCTCGCGGCGCGCGACGGTGAACAGGTCGGCGTATGTCTCGCCCGCGCCCGTGCGGTCGTAGATGAGGAAGCCGCCCGTCGAGTCGGCGAGCTTCCCCACGTCTTCTACGACGGTCGCCGGGGACGTTTGTGCAGGCCACTCCCGAGCGTCGGTAACGAACCATCGCTCGCGCTGTGCGGCGCGCGGACCGTCACGGAAGATGTACTGAAGCTCGGCCGTGACGAGAGCGGACGCGCCGCTCTGCGTGCGGACCAGGCCGTGTGAGACTGCGGTCATGATGCCTCCTCGCCGAACAGGCGGGCGATGTCGTCGGGGTGAAAGATCGCCCCGACGGTGGACTCGATGGATGCGAACTCGGCGAGGTACTCCTGAGCGAACAACGCGGCCGTCATCTCGCGACGCTCGCGCGCCAGAAACTCGGGGTCGATGGTCGATGCCTCGTCGGACCGGACGACCAGCCTCCGCCACGCCTCCGGGGTCTCGGTCGCGAGGTCGTAGAAGAAGCCCGACGGACTCCCCGGCGTGCTCTGGACGACGATGCGCCCGCCCGTGGCGGCCGTCATGGCGCGCGCGGCGGTGAACGTCTCGTCGTCAATCCAAGCCGCTTCGTCGAGCACGAGGAAGTCCACGGGGTATCCGCGGATGCCGCGCGCCGATCCGGGGAGCGAGATAATGCGCGACCCGTTCTCAAGGCGCAGGAGAGACGTCGAGTCTTGGCGCAACTTCTCGCCCAACTGCCACAGACCGATGCGCGCTCGAGTACATATCTCGGTCGATTGGCGAAGGCTCGGGCTGATGACAGCCGCGAGCGAACCCTCCTTCGACCTCGCGCAGTGGATCGCGGCAGCGGCCATCGCCTGAGTGGCGCCGATCTGCCGCCCTTTGAGCAAGAGCGTGTTGCGCGTCTCCGTCAGGACATCGACTTGGTAGGGCATGGGCGAGACGCCGAACGCTTGCTCGAACGTCTCGACTGCGTCGATGATCGCGCGCCCGGTTGCGGCCACTCTCACCGTGCTCCTGGTCGTGCGCGGTAGTGCAGGCGTGGGCGCGGCCTGGCCGAGATGCGAGCGGAGGTGGCGCACCAAGCTCTGATAACCGACGCCGAACTCGGTAGCGAGCGACTTCCGCGTGCGCGTCCCCGTAGCCCATAGGGCGTCGATGGTCGAGACGTGCGGAGAGACGCAGACCGCGCAGACCTGGGGGCTCACGACGCCACCCCACGAGCCACGCGAAGGAACTCGACGTAGGACGCCGCCTTGCGGAGTAGCGTCGGGCTGTCGAGCAGCGCGCCCAGGGCCGTGTTGCAGGTCTTGCACAAGATCCCGCGGACGCACTTCGGGCACCCGACGTTGACCGGGTGCGTGTGTAGCTTCGCCATCTCGTGGTCGTGATCGACTTGCCAACCGAGTCCCCGCTCGCCGCGACCGCAGAGAGCGCATCGGCCCTTCTGGGCCGCGAGCAGCATCTCGACCTGGACTCGGGTCAAACCTTGGCGCTTGCCGGTGGGCGTCCGGTAGTCCTTCGGGCCTAGAGCCCTCTGAGGGCGCTGCCCGGTCATGAGGTGACTCGCCGAGTCGATTGGGTCACGGATGCGATTCGAAGTGATTCCGTGGCCGAGTCAGATATGAGTGAAAAGTGGCGCTCTCTCTTTTGGAGCGGTATGGCGAAGCGCCGGGTCCCGCGATCTCGTACGAACCCCTCAGCGCCATGCTCGACCACGCTGACGAACGAACATGACGAGCACGTGCGCGACCCCATCTCACGCCTTTGGCCGCTCATGCCTCGTGCCTCTCTATTGGTTCTCGCCAGTCAGTACCAGTTCCGGAACTGATAGAGGTTCCCGGAACTGGTTCTTCGGAACTGGTTCCGAGCAGTTCCGAACCAGTTCCGGTATTGGTCGGAACTGCTTGCAGGCGGTTCGTCCTGGCGGTGGCGTAGTAGCGGATACCGTTCGCCCCGTGGGCGAACGAGACGACCGGATAGACCGGGCTCGTGGCCGCGTACTGCGCCGCTTCGATCTTCAGTGAGCGATTGCCGCTCACTAGACCTATGAGGATGTTCTGCGAGATAGCGGACGCCGGGTTGATGTGCCCGCCGTCGTATAGCGCGGCGGTGAGGACATCGGCCATAACGACGATTGGCGCCTGCTCCAGCGCGGTGGTCTGGTTCGCGGAGGTGGCGTCGCGGATGTCGAACGTCCCGAACCCGTCTATCGGCCCGATGGCGAGCTTGCGTGTCTTCGGGACAGGGGCCGACAGGGTGTTCTTGGTGCGGTCGACCTGGATGATCCCCGCGTGGTCGGAGTCGTAGGACTGCACCACCCGGACTTCGAAGCCGACCTTGGTCTTGGCCTTCTTGGCGCGCGAGCCGACGGCGTAGCCGTTCGTGATCCCGTCCTTGCGGACGTGGTCGGACACGATGGCCGTGCCCCCGTGGACCCGGACGCGCTCGGGGAAGGCTTTCACCCACTCCGTGACGTCGAGTCCTTCGTTCTCGCTCATCCCGGCGTCGGCCAGGAAGTCCGAGGCCGTCTCGAACACCACGATGTCCCACTGGCGCTCGGCGCAGATCGCGTCCCACGCCTTCTCGTCCGTCATCTGCCACGACGGGAAGTCGAGATAGTCGAGGTGCGTGTCCACGAGGTCGGCCGAGCAGCCGAGGAGGAGCAAGCGGCGGACGATCTCGGCCTCGCCTAGCTCCGCGTCGATGTACGCGACGCTCAGCCCGGCGTCCATCGCGCGAGCGGCGAGCCACAGGCAGAGCCACGTCTTCCCGGCCTCGGGCTCGGACGAGATCCAGACGATGGCGAGGCGAGGCACCCAGTCGTCAACGAGCATCTCGATAGGCTCGACGCCGGTCCGCATCACGTTGCCGATCTTGCGAAAGGCGAAGCGGTCAGCGTCCATCGGACACCTCGAACCGACGCACGCTTCGGCGCGGTCGGCCGCTAGGTCGGCGACGGTTCTTGTGCCCGCCCGTCGGGACGCGGGAGAAGGTCACGTTGAGGACGTTGTCGCGAGCGACGTTCTTCGAGGCCCACTCCGCCATCCGGCCGAACTCGCCGACTCGGTCGCTGAGCGGCGGCGTGCACAGGGTCTCGTTGAGTTCGCGCAGTCGCTCCTCGATGCACTCGGCATCCCATCCCCAACCGGCGAGCTTCCGAGCTTGGCCGACGAGCCACGGGTGGCGCGATCCTTCGACGGCTTCGACCTCGCCCTCGGTTGTCTTCCTGACGGGCCGGAGCGCACTCAGCGCGTCGATTAGCTCGCGGTCGGCGATACCTACCGCTGCGTCGTTCGACTCGTACAGATCGCCCGAAACGTGGCGGCATCCGGGGCCGACGACGTGACCGGAGCCGGCCACCCGGACCTCACCGCCGGCGAACGTCCGAGGAACCTCGTCCTCGCTGATGTCGTCCGCGAGCCAGAGGTAGTAGTGGCCCTTTCTAGGGTCGGCCGAAGCGCGGTGGACCTCGAAGGTGTCGGGCATCGGGAGCAGCACGCTCGGGTCATCGCGGTCGATGACGAGCAGACCGCTCCCAGGCATCGGGACGAGCCCGTATGAGACGGCAGGCACGAGGTGTAGGCGCGCGACCGCGTGTCGCTCCCAGTTGGCGCTCGACCGCTCACGGATCGCGCGAGCGAGCCACGCCTTCCCAATGGGGTGCTTGCCCGGCGAGGGGCACTCGTCCCCCAACCGGCAAGTGCAAGCGCCATCGGGTCGAGGGGCCGCGACTTCGCAAACGGCGAAGCCGAGTTCGACCAGATCAAGCGGTGTCATGCGCGACTCCGGTGGTTGCTGCGCCAACCCCGAGCGCGGAACCACTGGTCGATGAACGACGGTAGGAGATCGCCGTGCCGGTCGAAGTGCTTCTCGCAGACGATCAACGCGGGGAGGGTCGGCTTTTCGCATCGGCGCAGCCACATCGAGCCGTCGTGCGCGACGCACGTAGCCTGCCAATGGAAGGCGTACGCGCTCGTCCGATAGAACGGGTGGCGGAGCGCCGCGATCACGCCTCGCCGCCGCGTCCCTGAGCCTTCAGGGCGGCCTTGCCGTCGGCCTCGGTCCGATAGATCGGAGCGGGTTCGGCCGGGACGTTACCCGACTCGACGCGCGCCAACTCGCGGGCGGCGTGCTCCGCGTCCTTGACCTTGCGGTGGTAGAGCGCTTCGACAGAGGCGCAGAAGTTCTCGTAGATGTCGTCGTTGCTCGCCCACGGGAAGGTCGCGCTCTCGATGACTTCGACCCATGCGCGAGAACAAGGGATCTGCTGAGCGACCTGTGCTCCGGTCAACCCGAGCGCGGCGCGCCACAAGCCGAGTGCGTTCTGCCTGGGCGGGAAAGAAGGCCGTTGAATAGAAAGAGCCACGCGACACCTCCTAGGGTGTGCGTGGCCACCTTTGGTCTCGGCCTGCCATCGCGTTCGTCGGGTTTATGCCCTCACGGGCTTCTGACCACCGACTCGATATTTGTGTAAAGAGACTGTACCACAGCCCGTTGAGAGGTCGAGAAGGCAGGCGCGTAACTATGGATACTGGCGTGGGTATGCGCGTAGACGGCATAGTCGTAAAAGACGTTGCCCAGGAAATTGGTCTTGGTGAACAGCGACCCCAGGGCGCCGCCGACCGGCTTGTACCCCAGAGCCGTCATCTGGGCTGTGTTGAGCGAGTACATCTGCTGCGGGTACGTATCCGTGAAGCCCAGGCAGCGGGAGGTGAAGGCGTCCGAGTTGGACCACACTTCGCCTTTGAAGGCGAGCGTCCCCTGCGCGCTCACCCCGAGCGCCGACGCCGCAAACAGAACCGAAACGAGCAATGTCTTCGCTCGTCTCATGGGACCTCCTTAGAGGCGGGCAATCTGCGATTCCGGCGGGTCAGGGATCTCTCGGCGGCCGCGCTCAAATGGCTGGCACTCGGTCGCGCGTCGCGAGAATCAACTGTCGGGCGTGTTCCCTCCTTTCCTTGCGATGGAGAAACCGCGGCCATGACGTCGGCCGCGCCAGCGCGACTCTAGGGCCAGGGCCTTATCGGCGGCTTATCTGCCGCCACGATTGCCTCGGCGGCTGCCGGCCTGTTGTCGGGGAACGGTCGAGCTCCAGCCCGGCCCGCGTGATCCCCTACCTGGCCTTGGAGCCCGGGCCCAGGGTCGCGACGGGCTTTCCAAACCCCGTATGGTCCATCTTCACGTATCGGACCGGGCCGCGGCGGACAGCCAGATTCGCCAGAGCCCGCGGTACGACGAGCAGCCACAACCCGTTGAAGAACGAGATTCTGGCCGAGCGCGAGATCCGAGCTGCCGGGCTGAGTGGCTCTCCGCCCGGGCGCTCTTCCCAGCGCAGTGCATCCCAGCCGAGAAAGGCGCTGATGCCAAGGTAACCCGCGAGCATCGACACCAGGCCGCGGCGGCGGCCGGTGATCAAGGCGGCAGCGGCGGCTCCCATGACAACCGCAGGCACTGCCAGCTGGCCGACATAAGCCGCGAAATCGAGGCGCGCCCCGATCGACAACTGACGGCTCGTGACGACGGCCGGACCATGCTCGAAAGCCCGCCTCACGGCACCTTCGGCCCAGCGCAGCCTCTGGTTCCACAGCCCCCCGACCTCGAGAACGGGCTCTTCCCAGACCTCGGCGTCGATGGCCCACGCGACCCTCTCCCCCGCCACGGCCGCGATCCGGCTGGACAGGTCGATGTCCTCGGTCAGGGCCGCGGCCCGCCAGCCGCCGACGGCAGCCAGGAGCTCGCGGCGGACCATGATGCCGTTGCCTCGAAACTCGGAGCATCCGCCCATGGCCCACCGACCGCGATTCAGCTCGCCGTCCAGGGTCTGCTCGTCCGCTTGCACGCCGGCCAGCCAGCCGGAGTCGGCGTCCAGGATCCGTCGACGAGCCGTGACGGCGTTCGCGCCGGCGGCGAAGTAGCCCGCCGCGCGGCTCAGGAACCACGGCTCGATGCTGGCGTCGGCATCGAGCACCAGCACCACGTCGCCCTTGCAGATGTCCGGCTGGGCGGCCGACAGGGCGGCGCCTTTCCCGTCGGGCAGACCATCGCCGAGCCGCTCGACGACCCGCGTCACCGAGCCGATCCCGTGCGCCACCGCCGCCCGCCAGACTGCATCGGCCGAGCCGTCGGTAGAGCGGTCGTCGACGACGATCAGTTCGAAGAGCGGCGAACCGTCTGCCGCCCTGTAGTCCTGGCGACTTACATCGAGTACAAGCCGGCTGAGCACGGTGGCCTCGTCTCGAGCGGCGACCACGATGCTGAAGGTTGGCCTAGTCCCGGCCTTCGCCAGGGCATCCGCGGCGGCCGCCGGCGAGATCGGAGGGCGTCTCGAGGCCAGGGCGACGGGCACGACGCAGCCGATCGCGACCCCGGCGGTAACCAGTGGGACGACGCCGCCAAGGCGCCGGCGGCCCGATAGCAAGCCAACCCCCACGCCACCGGCGAGCACCGCCAGGGCCGCCAGTCGCCACGAAACCGGCGTCGCGGCGTTCGGCGACGAACTGCCGCTACTCCCTTCCCCGCGGGCCTCCATTAGGAGACCTTGCTCTCCCCACCGGCCTCGCCGCGCCCGGGGCCGGTCGGCTTGGGGGCGACGCTCATGTCGGCCCCGGACGGGGCAGCCGGCTCATGGCGACCCTGGAGCACCGCGGCCGTCATCGGGTCGACGGGCGCGCCACTCGGCGTGGAGGGAGCACGGGCCACGTCCTGCGGTCTGCGGCTGGCGATGCTGGCGATACCCCACAGGCAGACGATCAGACCGACGACGAGGATCACGGGCTCGCGGCCCACGAGATCGGCGACCGGCCCTACCACCAGGATCGGCGACAGGCTCGCGACCGAGACGAGCATGTTGAGAACTCCGAAGACGCGACCGCGGACATCTTCCGGGAGTGCCTCCTGGAGCTGGGTCTGGGCGGAGATGGCGACGACCGCATAAGCCGCGCCGACCAGGAAGGCGATGCCCATGACCAGCGACAGCAGCGAAACGACGCGGCTGGCCTCCGCCAGGCCGGAGGAGGTGGCCCGATCCTGCAGGAAGTGGGAGATGGGCAGCGACAGAGAGAGCAGGACCAAAAGGACGCCCATCCCGACCATGCCGGCTTCGATCGTCCGACGCCGCGGCAGGTAGCGCCCGTATGAGTTCAGAACGAGTATCCCCATGACGATACCGAGGCCCAGCGGCAGGACGATGAGAGCGAAGTCCTTCTCGCCCAGGGCCAGGGTCGTCTTGGCGAAACCGGGCCCGAGAGTCCCCAGGATCCCGACCAGCGCCCCGGTGATGCCGAGGTACGAAAGCGACCAGCCAACGTTCCGGTGATCTCGGATATAGGTGATGCCCTCGACGAACTGGCCGAGCATCGTCTGGACGGCCAGTTCGGCGTCGGCGACGGTCTGGCCCGGCGTGACGGTCGCGGCGTCGGCGGAGTGTTCGGGCGGCAGGGTCCAGCAGAACACCGCGGCCACGAAGTAGAGCGCGGCCACGATGACGATCAGGAACTCCGCGCTGGCCAGCGCGACAACGAACGGCCCGAACAGGGCAAAGCCCAGGGCGAACGCCACGTTCATGGTCAGGGTGAAGAGCCCGTTGGCGGCGAGAAGCTGGGTCTTCGGCACGAGAGACGGAATCATCGAGGCTTCGGCGGGTCCGAAGAAGGTGGTCACCGTCGAGACGATGACCATCAGCAGATACAACATCAGCAGGTTATTGCCGACAAGAACGATCGCCAGGAAGGCAAAGCCTCGGAGGATGTTCGTGACGATGAGCATGTGGCGTTTGTCGACTCGGTCGACGAATACGCCCGCAATGGCCGAGAAGATGATGGCCGGGAGGAGGAAGCTGAGCAGCAGGGCGCTGACGGCGCTGTTCGAGGCATATGAGGCCGTGATGATGATGGTCAGGCCGTAGATGACCATGTTGCCGCCGACCTGCGTGGAGAGCTGGGCGAGCCACAGCAGCAGGAACGGGCGATTGCGCAGAACCGCCATCCCGCTGACGTCTTCGGCCTCGCTCGTGGTCCGCTTCGGCCGGCGGCTCGAGGGCGGCTTGGTGCGGTTCGGGGGCAGGTTGATGTTCACCGGCCACCCCCGGCGGCCGGATCTTCGCCGTCACGCGGTCGTGGCGCGACGGCCCGGCTCATGGATAGGTCGCCCCGTTCCACGAAATCCGTGAGACGGCGCTCCACGGCCCGACGCTCGATCAGGACATGGCGGCCGCAGGTACGGCAGCGCAACCCGATGTCCGCTCCCAGCCTGTCGACCAGCCACTCCCGGCCGCCGCACGGGTGGGCGCGCCTGAGATTCACGATGTCGCCGAGTCGGAACTCGACCACTCCGGGCTGATTTGCGGTCACCGAGACCGACCGATTCGTGGGGACGCCATCAAATCATGCATAACGGCCGCTCAATCTATCAGAGCCGGGCGCTCTCGGCGCGTCACTCGCGGCGGGATGACGGGCCGAACGCCGTGGCGGTTCGGCCGCGTTGTCAGCTAAAGGCGCGACCGCCAGAACGCACAGCCAGCAGGCCCGCCAGGCCCAGCAGAAGGAAGCCGGCCAGGGCGATGGCCCCGGCGACAGTGTAGACGCCGTGATCGTCGATCGTTCCGGACGTCGGCAGGGCCGGCACCGGAGTGGACGTCGGGGTTGCGGCGCCAGCCGTGCCGGTCGGCTCGGGATTGGCCGTCGCTCCGTGGCCCGAGCCATTCCAGCCGGGCGGGAGCGGACCCGTCGGCGCCGCCTGAGGGCCGTACTTCGTCGAATTCGACGCCGTTGGAACTCAACCACGCCGAGTTGAAGCCGGCGACGTCCACGCCCAGGGCGCCGGTGAAGGCTTCGTCGTCGGTGACGCCGCTCGCATAGGCCTTCACGAGCTTTGCGACCGCGGGCTGGCCGTACTTGCGAACCATGAAGTCCACGGCCGAAACCGACTCGGCGTAGGCCAGGAAGATCCGGCTGGCGTCATATGGGAAGAAGTCGGACAGAGCGAACAGCGAGCGCAACGTCCCGGCCCGAACCGCCTGCGAGACGAGTTGCCGGTTGCTGGAGTTGTAGCCGTCCGACATGTAGACGGCCAGCCCTTCATTCAGCCACCGCGGCGGACTGTGATACGGGTTCTGGGTCGCGTCGCCAAAGGCGATATGGGTAACCTCGTGGGCCATGACGCTTTGCCCGTAGGAGACATCGCCCGGCGCGACGAGGGCGAAACAGGATCGGATCTCGGGCAGGGCAACTCCCCCGACGGTGTCGGCCTGGCCCATCGCCGTCTGGAAGCTCGACTGCGTTCCATATACGAAGTAGTCGATCGGCGTCACCTCTGTCACGCCGAAGAATGTCGCCGCCTTCTGGACGCCGCTGTCGGCCCAGTTCAAGAGCGACTGGGCGAAGGAGTCCGACGCGTTCAGGTAGTGGAGGCGGACGACCTTCCCGGTCTTCGTCTTCCAGGCGTAGCGATCGTCGACATACGTGATGTGTATATCCGGCCCGCTTTGCTTGGACCCGTCGCTGAGCACTACTTCGAAATGGGCCACGAGCGGCGTGTTTGGATATACGCCCCCATTGGAGGTGTCCAGCGTGTAAACGAGCGCATCCGATCCAATCCTCGGGAGGGCCGCGACCGATGGACCGATATCGCCCGGGAACTGGATCAGGATGTTCGCCGACGCGATCGGTCCGCCGTTGTATGTCTGGGTGAAGACGATGTTGTGCAGGAACCTCTGACTCGCGGAAGGCGCGTCGAAGGCCACGGAGGCGGCGGCGACAGGACCGACAAGATAGATCAGCCCAAACGACGCCGACAGGATCGCCGCCGCCAGACGGCGCACCACCGGCCGAAACACCAGCCCGCTCATGAGCCGGGCGCCCAGGCCAGGCCCGCGTATCGGACGAGGCCCTGACTGTTCGGCAGGGCGCCCAGGAGCCCGGGTGCCGCGAGAGAGTACCCGGCGCCGTAGTCGACCGGGATCACCGGCGCCTGGTCCTGGATGATCGATTGGGCCTGATCGAAGGCTTGCTGGGTAGAAGCGGCGTCGCCGGCGGAGAGGGCCTGGGCGACCGCGGCGTCGAATTGAGAGTTGGACCAGCGTCCGAAGTTGTTCGGCTGGCCCGACTCCAGGAGCAGGCCCAGGAAGTCGTTGGCGCCCGGATAGTCGGCAACCCAGTCCATCCACCAGAAGGCCGGCGGATTGTTGTACAACGCGTCGTTGTAGCTCGACCAGTCGAGGGCCTGGTAGGCGATGTCGATGCCGAGGTTGTCATGGAGCTGGCGAACGATGCCGGCATCCAGGCTCCGGCCGATCGTGACCAGGCTGATCTTCGGGAATGACGCGCCGTTGGCGTATCCGGCGGCGGCGAGTTCGGCCTTGGCCTTCGCAAGGTCGAAGGTTGGGCCGAAGTCGGTCCCGCTATGACCTGGGACTCCGTCGGGGACCATTCCGGTAGCCGAGACCAGCAGCGGGTTCGACTGCAGGGCCGTGATCCGGCGCCAGTCGATGCCGAACTGGAACGCCCGCCGGACGTGGACGTTGGAGAACGGCGGCTTCGAGGTGTCGAAGCCGTAGAACTCGACCGAGGGCGACGGCTCGAGGCGGAGCGACGGCCCCAACTTCTTGTCGTAGGCGATCCACGTCCCGTCCCTCTGCTGGATCGGGGTGTAGTCGATGTTGCCGGCCTCGAACTCGTCGATCTCGCTATTGCCCGCAAGGTCCGTGAGGAGGTGCACGGTCGAGATGGCGGGCTTGCCGGCCCAGTAGTGCGTGCTGGCGACGAGGGTGATTTCGGTCTTAGTGATGGCGCTCACGACATAGGCGCCGCTGCCCACGAAAGTTCCCGGCGATAGCAAGCTGGGCTTCGAATCGACTCCGGGCGGCACGACGGCCAGCGTCGG
The DNA here is from genome assembly GCA_963789725.1 of uncultured Chloroflexia bacterium. Lineage (GTDB taxonomy): Bacteria > Chloroflexota > Limnocylindria > Limnocylindrales > CSP1-4 > Fen-1039. Next base: position 626,047 of record CAWBLU010000003.1, on the reverse strand, counting down.
GCTGGACACGATCGCCGCGAAGTCGTCGGCCGGGGCGGCCAGATCCACATCGACTTCCGAGGCGCCCGATGCGTGGATCCCGACGGCGGACGCGGGGCCGGCACCTTCGCGGTAGGCCCTGGCTCCGCTCACGGAATCCAGGAGCGATGCCAGCTGGCTGGGATGCGCCGGGGCCAGCACGCGCATCCAGCTGGCTACTACGTCGTCGGCCGTCAGGGTCGACCCGTCAGAGAAGGCAAGGTCGGGCCGAAGATGGAAGACGACTCGTTTGCCGTCTTTCTGGGTCTCCCACGAGGATACCAGGGCGGGCTGGACGTGCTGGGCCGAATCTACTGCCGTCAGCGACTCGAACAGCTGAGACACGACCTGGGCGCTTCCGGCGTCGGCCTGGACCGCCGGGTCGAGCGAGGCTGGTTCTCCGCCGACATAAATCGTCACGCTATCGCGGGCGGCCACCGCCGAGGATGGATGCCAGGCTGCGGCACCGACCAGGCCGACCGTCAGTGCGAAGGCCGTGAGAACGACCAGGAGCCGGCGGGGCCTGTCTCGGCGAGCCAGGTCGATGGCGGGCACCAGGTTCGCGCTACCGATCGGCGCAACAAGGAGGTACTGGCGATCCTGCTGGGGCATTGCCGGAGTATATGTTCCTACCGCCGCAACCGCCCCGCCGTGGCCGCGTCGTACCGCAGGTCAGACGCGATGTTCGCTCAGACGCCCCAGTGCCGCCGAACCGAGTTCGGCCACCGTTGAGACTCCGCCGGCACAGGCGCGTTCCGGGACGGACGAGGCCGGCACCGATAGGCCGATTACCCCGACTACCAGGCCGTCGACACGCAACGGCGCGGCAAAGCGCGCAACTTCCCCATCGCTGTCCGTGCCGGGAACGCCGCTCAGCCGAACCCTGTTCCAGAGTTCATCGTCGAGCCCGATGGCGTCGGGCGAATCGAGATATCTACCCGCGGCGGTGACACGGCGCAGCGCCGGCCACTCGGCCTGGCTGCCGCGATCGGATGCGGCGGTACGCCGACCTGGGGCTGCCGCGATGCCGGCAAGGGCGGGCGTGACGGCGCCAAGAAGCTCTTCGCTCAGGGCAACGAAAGCGTCGCCGGCGCCGGCGAGTGTGGCCACGGCCCGGACCATCGCCGCCGTCGCTTCCTCGAGTGTCGCCGCGCCGACCAGATCCCGGACGGCGCCGACCCAACCGGCTGTGGCCGCGTCCTGCTCGTCCGGGCCGACGGGAACGGGCGTCGTTTCTCGTGCCTGCGGCTCGCTCCGCTGACGCTTGGCTCGGTACAGGGCCGCGTCGGCCGCTTCCACGAGCGCCGCCTGGGTGCGCCCGTCGGCCGGCCAGTGGGCCGCGCCAACAGAGGCGCTCACCTGGACGCCGAGCCCGCCCACCAGTGAGTGCAGGACTCCCTCGCGAACGGCCAGACGGACTCGGCCGGCCACTTCTTCGGCTTGAGCGCGGCCAGCTCCGAAGAGGAGGAGAGCGAACTCGTCGCCGCCGTAGCGGTAGGCCCTGTCGTTCTGACGAGTGGCACTGACTATCGCCTTGGCCACGGCCTTGAGCAACGTGTCCCCGGCCGGGTGGCCGTAGGTGTCGTTGAAGCGCTTGAACGAATCGAGATCCATCATGAGGAGCGAGAAGTCCTGCCCGGCCTCGATCATCGCCGCAAGATCACGCTGGAAGGTGCCGTGGTTCCGCAGGCTAGTGAGGGCGTCGAGGTCCGCGCGGCTGGATACGGTCAAGTGGGTCTCGGCGTTCTGGAGGGCGATCGAGGCCTGGCTGGCGAAGAGCTTGCTCAGCTCGAACTCGTGCTCGCTGAAATTGGCCTCCGTTCCGCCGATGCGGGTCAGGTTCAGGCTGCCCACGACTTCACCGTGGACGCGGAGCGGCACGACGATGATGTGCTGAGATACCCGAGGTTCCCGCCCGCCCGTCCCGGTCCTGGGCCTCCGCCTCTCCGTCCCGACCGCTTCGACCTGGTGGCCGGCCCCGGGACCGACTGCCAGGACATCCTCGCCGACGTCGTTGGCACAGACCGCGTCCCCCCGGCCGATGACCCAGCTCGTCAGGCCTTCGTCCAGCGTCTCGACCACGGGCGAAGTCTTGCCACCCTCGTCGGCGTGAGTCCGGGTCAGTACAGAGTCGACGCCGCCGCCGGCCGCGTCTCTACGGTAGATGGTCAGCCGGTCGTAGTGGACGACGGTCCCGATCGTGTCGGCGATCTGGTCGAGCACGCGCCGCGGGTCGAGCGTGGAGACGAGCTGTTCGCTGATGTCCAACAACCGGCGTTCTGCCGCCACCTGGGTCTCGAGCAGTCCATGCTGCCTTTCGAGTTTCTCGATGTTGTCCGCGTTGACGATGGCCTGCGCGGCGTACCGGCCGAAGATCGATAGCGCCTGCTCGTCGTCGGGCCCGTATTTGTCGACGCCGGCCTTCGAAACGACCAGGACGCCCTGAACGGTCTCGCCGTAGGACATCGGCACCAGGAGCAGCGACTCGGGGCCGAAGCTCGTGCGAAAAATCGAGCGCCGCTCCACTGAGGCGTCGGAGACTATCAGCGGTTCGTTCCGCTTGGCGACCCAGCCGGGCAGGCTTTCCCCGTGGCCGCCTACCAGCGCTTCCAGCGGCGGAGAGGCGATCCCCAGGAACGTCCCGGACGCGGCGACGGGACGGAAGACGCCTTCCGGGTCGAGCCTGTAGACACGAACAGTATCGCAGTCGACCAGACGGCCCACCTCGCCCACGATGGCTTCGCCGATGGCCGATACGTCCCGGAGCTGGTTCAGCCGGAGGCTCAGTTCGTGGATCGCGGCCAGCCTGTTGGCGAGAGACCGAACCGACGCGTAGAGCCGAGCGTTCTGCATGGCGGTCGCCAGTTGGCCCGCCAGGCCCGTGGCCAGACCGAGGTCGCGGACGGTCCATGGATGCGGCCGCCGATGAATGACGAGCAGGATGCCCAGCGTTTCGTCGCGGAGCCGGCACGGCACGCCGGCCAGACCAACGATCTCCTCCCGATCGGTGATCTGGCGAATCTCCTCGGCGATTGGATTGGTGGGGTCGTTGAGCGGCACCGCTACGAGCGGGCTTTCCGGCCAGCGTTGCATGATCGACTGCAGCGGCGCCGTCACCTGCCGGTCGAAGGCATCGAGAACCTCCGGCGAGATGGAGCGGCTGGCCGTCAGGATCAGCGAATGATCGGCCTCCTCGCGCCAGAATGCGGCCCCGTCGGCCACCAGGACGAGCTCAACCGAGGCCAGGACCTCGTCGAAGGACCGCTCCCGGGCGGCTCGCTCCGCTTCGCTGTCGAGAAGCTCGTGGCTCGGTGAGCGGGCCCCCTGCGAACCGGCGCCTTCGGCCTCCTGCGCCGATTCTTGCGTCGAACGATCCGGCTCCATGTCGGAGTAACGGCTTTGCATGGGTTTCCATTCTGGCGCTTCGGGGCCATGCCGGCATCGCCCTGAATGTGGGGGGCCTACGGCAGGACCGGACCGTACCGGACCGGCCCTATTCGACCTTATCGGCAGGCCCCATCAACAGGCGGGGTCAACCGGCCGTACTTCCGTCCCCCGTCCGCCTGTCACGCAACACCCCGCCGTCCTCGCCGGAGACGCCCTGCCCGTCGTGGTGGCCGTCCGCTGCCTGGTGCGGATGCGAGTGGGCCAGCGCACCGTGTCCGTGAAGGTGTTCGTGGATCAAGTTGGCCCCGATCAGAAGGTCCCGGTCGGCCAGGATCGGCGCTGCCGGACCGTCGGCGACGACCCGACCCTGCTCATTGAGAACGACCGCCCGATCGGCGATCAGGGGCACGATGTCGAGATCGTGCGTCGCCACGATCAGCGTTCGCCCGGCTGCGGCCAGCCGCTGGATCAGGTCGACGAGGACCCACTTGGTCCGCGGATCCAGCGAAGCCGTCGGCTCGTCGAGCAGGACGACTTCTGGTCGGAGTGACAGCACCGATGCGATCGCGGCCCGCTTCTTCTCGCCGCCCGACAGCTCGAACGGCGCCCGCTGGGCCAGATGAGCGATCCCCATCTCGGTCATGGCCTCGTCGGTGCGCTCCCGAACCTCGGCCTCCGTAAGGCCCAGCTGGAGCGGCCCGAAGGCAACGTCGTCCAGGACGGTGGCGCTGAACAGCTGGATGTCGGGATCCTGGAAGACGAGCCCGACCTCGCGATGGAAGCTGAACCCGTCTTCGCCGGCCGCCACGGCGGCGACGTCGCGGCCCAGTGCTCGAATCGTGCCGCTGGTGGGCCCGACCACTCCGTCGAGGATCTTGAGCAGAGTGGACTTGCCGCTGCCGTTGGCCCCGAGCAAGGCCACGCGCTCGCCCGGCCAGACGGTCAGGTTCACGCCGTCGAGAGCGCGCTGCCGGCCCGCGTATTGGTAGCCAACCTCGTGGAGGGCGTACAAGGGCTCGCCCGGACCCACCGCTGTCGCGACGACCGATGACCCCGTCCTCGATCGGCCAAGCGTGGCGCCGGTCACGGCAGGCTCCTTCCGGCGATTACCGCGGTGGCCGCGATGACAGCGACGCCCGCCAGCGCGATCCAATCCGAAGCCCGCACGTGGTAAGTAGTGAAAGTCCTGATCTCGCCCCCGAAGCCGCGGGCAAGCATCGCCGCATAGACGTCGTTGCTCATCTTGAAGGCCCTGCTCATGAGGTTGCCCATGGTGCCGGTGATCCAGCGCCGCTGTTCTGCGCCGCTCGTTCGGCCCACCACCCGGCTCTTCCGGGCCAGCAGTATGCCGTTGGCCGTGTGAAGGAAGAGGAATACGTAGCGATAAGTCATCGACAGCACCAGGACAAAGACCTGCGGCACTTTCAAGGCGCGGAGGCTCTTGAGGACGTCGGCCCAGGGTGTGGTCACGACGAGGAGTACGGCCAGGGAGACCGACACGCCGACCCGGCTGACGAACAGCACCGCGCCGGCCAAGCCGTTCCAAGACGGAGCGAGATGCGCCGGCCCGAGCGGGAGATCGAAGACTCGGGGACCCGGGACGAAGAAGATGGCCGGCAGGACGACGACTCCGGCAAAGAACGGGATGCCCAGCCAGACGCGCTTGACGAAGAACCAGAACGGCACCCGACTGGCCCGGGCGGCAGCCAGCGTGGATCCATAGAGAAGCGCCAGCCCTGCAATCGACGTCGTCAGGCTGGCGGCCAGAATGGCCAGTAGAGACCCGATCATCTTGATCCGCGGGTCGCGCCGCTGTAGCCAGCCCGCGGATCTGGCGTGCTGCTCCGTGAAGATGGCGTGCTCGATGTTCGCGGTGATTCCGCCGACCGTCTGCTCGAGCCAGCCGATGCGCCCGTCCCGAGATCGACTCCGGGCACCCACCTGAGCGGTCATGATCGCGCTCCCTCGGCCGCCGCATCGTCGGCCGGTCGCCCGCGCAGCAGCCGGGCGATGGCGTAGACGGCCCCGCCGACCAGCAGAACGCCGGCGATGCCCGCGATCTCGTAGCCGACGGCCGCATGCCAGAGCGGGGCGCTCGCTTCCGAGAAGAAGGGCACGGGCAGGTTGTATCCCGAGAGAGGCGCAGTGAAGACTCCGGACAGGCTGCGCAGGCCGGACGGAACGTAGCCGAACGCGGCCTCGACATCGGCGGCATTGCCCTCGCCGTACGCGAGACCGGGGGCGATCAGGCCCAGCGGCGCCACCACGGCCATGGCCACAAAGGCGGTGCCGACTCGCTTCAGGGATCTCGGCAACGCCACGTATGCGGCCGGGACAAGAACCACACCGACCAGCGCAGTCACCACCAGAAGCGATCCGACCGACGGCCAATCGACCCGGGACCAATCCGCGCCGAACATACGGGCAGGATTGCCGCCGCCCACGACGAGGCCGACGATAGCCACCACGGTCAGGCATCCGGCCACGGAGGCGGTCACGACCTGCCACAGCGGCCGCGCCGCCACGGATCCTTCGCTGGAGGCGTCGGGTGCGAAGACCCGTTGCAGACTCGTCAGGTATTCGGGATGGCGCCGCTGGATATACGCGACGCCGAGGCCGGTGACGAGGCCCTCGACGATCGACGCACCGAGGGCGTGGGCGATCAGCATCGCCGGGACGGCCTCGCCCAGGCCGTACGGGCTGTACAAAGCGTGCCCGTTCTCGGAGAAGAGGGCCGGCTCGATGCCCAGTTCGATACCGACCATCAGGGCCGCGACCGTTATCCCGGCGTAGGCGCCGATCCCGGCGGCGACCGCCCGCCGGGTCGACAGGACGGGCGAGCCGGCGGCCAGTACCCGGTAGGTGACATAGCCCACGAACGGCAGGGCGATGCCCATGTTGAGGCAGTTGGCGAAGATCGCCAGCACTCCCCCATCGCCGAAGAAGAGAGCCTGCAGGATCAGGGCGGTGCTCACGGCGATCGCCGCGGCCCACGGCCCGAGGACGACCGCGATCAGCGTCCCCCCGACGGCGTGGGCCGTCGTGCCGCCTGGAACCGGGATGTTGAACATCATCAAGGTGAAGCTCAACGCCGAGAAGATCGCCAGGAGCGGGACGGTGCGGTTGTTGAGGACCTTCTTGACCCGCTGCGTCGCCACGGCCCACACAGGGATGGTGGGCACGGCCAGGGCCAGGGAAACGGCGGGCGCGAGGTACCCGTCCGGAATGTGCAACCGAGTCCTCCTGCGTACCGCCCACCGCTATCGAGATGGTCCACTATTGCAACGCATTGCGCTAACGACCATTCTACAGCCGTGGTCCCTCGTCTCGGGGCCCCATCCAGAAGAAGGACCGCCAGGTGCCACCTACAGCGGCAAGTCGCGTCGGCAACTCTCATGAAACTTCGCCCTGGGACGGGGTCGCCGAGCGTTTGCGCGCCGGCGGGCAACGCTGGACGCCCCAGCGACGAAACCTTATCGAGGTGCTGCGCGAACACAAGGGCCACGTCACCGCCACCGAACTCATAGCCCAATGCCGTGAGCGCGACGCCACGACCACGCCTTCGACCGTCTACCGCACCCTCGACCTGCTGGAGGACTTTGGGCTGGTCAAGCACGGCCACGGCCCGGCCGGTCGCGAGGAGTACCACGTCCTGCCCGACGAGGTCCACGGCCACCTGTACTGCGTCGCCTGTGGCGCGCGCTGGGAGATCCGGCCCGAGACCGGCGCCGCCATCGTCGATGCCCTGGCCGCCGATCTGGGCTTCACGGTCGATCTATCGCACGTGACGATTTCGGGGCGATGCCGGCGCTGCCACGACTGACCAACTCGCCCGGCCCGGTGCGCCGGGCTTCCCACTGAGCCGCGAGGCCCCGCAGCCGCGGACGAGCGCGGCTTCAGCCCAACTCCCGGCTACGACTCGACGGGGATCACCAGCAGCCACTTGCCGTCGCGGCCCGGGTAGCGGCCTTCCGGGCGCTTCCAGCCGATGTAGTTGTGGGCCATATCGGCCATGTCGCGGAACGTGTCGGGACCGAGCGTCTGGCCCCAGATGCCGCTGACCCGCGGATAGAACGGGTCGACAATGAACGCCCCGCTCAGCTTGAAGTCTGTCGGGAAGAGCAATGGATCGGCGTCGGCCCTGAAGCCGGTCATCACCCACGAATGCGCGCCCCACCAGCTGAGCAAGCCTGCCGGGCGAGCCGTCCGGGCGATCGCCAGGGCGGCATCCGTCATGGCCTTGTCGAAGGTGGCGTCGACCACGAGCTCGTATTTCCCGGCCCCGAGTTGCGGCATCGTCAGGGCCCAGCCCCCCGGACCAAAACCCCCGTTGAGGCTGTCCTGGCGCGTCGTCAGCGAGACGATCAGCTTTCCGATCTCCTGCTGCTTGGTCGTGGTCAGATCGATTCCCGGACCGATGATGTTGATCATGTTCTGGATCGCGCCGGCCATGCAGTAGTCGCGGTTCATTTGCGTCACGAAGGTGCCCGGCCGGTAGATGTCCATGAGGAAGGGCGCCTTCGTCGGACTCGGGACGGGCGTGGGCTCGAGGGTCGGCGTGGCGGTCGGAGTCGGCGTGGGCGTCGGAGTGGCCGATAGGCTGGCGGTCGGAAGAATCGTGGGCGATGCCGAGATCGTCGCCGCCGCTGGCGCTCCGGCTTCCACGACCGGCACGATCAGCATCACCGAGGTCCAGCCGACGACCGCCACCACGAGGCAAAACCCGGCGTAGGCGATAGCCGAGGCCCGGCGCTGCTGACTTTTCCGCGGCTGCATCATATGCCGGCGTTTCTCCGTGTCGCGTGGTCCCGTGTCGGGCGCAGGCGAGTGACGCCGCGCCGGCCGCTTCCGTGACGAACACGTGGGCTGCGTGCGGAAAGATACAGCGATGGGTCGCGCGGGGTTGCTGGGCGGACGAGCCGACCTGCGCCGAGGCGGCGGTCAGGAGAACAGGACGTGCCCGAAGACGTGACGCCGGCCGGTGGCGGTCACCGGATCCTCGAATCTGAAGTCGCCGGACGGTTCGCGCTCGTAGCCGCACAGGACTATGGTCGGGTCGCCGTCACGATGCTCCAGGCCGATCGCGATGGCATCCATCATCCCGCCACCCTCGACTCGCGGAACGAGCGCATCCCAGCAGACCGCACAGGCCCGGATCGTTCCGGCCCGCGCCTCCAACCTGAACGTGGCGTAGAGAGAGTCGATGATCAACGGGTTCGACGGGTCGTTCAGAGTCAGGGCCACGTCGATGAGGGCGAGCTGGCCCCCGGCCGCCAGCCGCGCCCCGAAGGGCCGAAACTCCCCGTCCTCCTCGAGCATGGTCTCGGCCAGCCCCAGGATGGGCGTCACCATTTCGTTGAAATCGGTGCTGATGAAGCGTTGCATCGTATCTCCAGGGTCCGGCGTTTCATCCGCCGACCACGCCTCGGCTGTCGCCGTGCTCCAAGGAGGGAATCGGTCGCGGAGGCCGATCTCCTGAGGCCCGATGTCGCGACCCTTTGCCGTGACGACACCGCGGCCGATCAGCGTGCCGGGTCCGTCATCTCACCGGCCGCCCGGAGCGACGCGGCCGCCGCCCAGCCGGCCACGACCATACCCACGACGAACACCGGCCATGGGAACCAGCCCGGCATGCCGCCGGCAAGAAGCGCCGGCGCGTTTGCGGCGAAGCTGGCGATGACTATCAACCCGCCGGCGATCGCGCCCGCACCTCGTAGCAGGCTCACCCGCGGCAGCAGGCCGGCGTCGGTCCTGCGCACCGCCTCGAGCCCGAACCCGATCAGCGCGGCGCTCACGGCGATCGGCGCCCACACCGGTCCAGCCCACGGCACCGGGATCAAAAACAGGACGTCCCACGTGGCCGGCGAGTGCGGCCAACCGACGAAGAGCCACAGCCAGAAGTAGTAGCCGATGTCCCACAAGCCGAAGGCCACCGAGGTCCAGGCCAGGCGGTCCACCCATCGGCGGCCCGCCATCCAGCCGACCGCACCAAGCATGACCAGGGTCGCGAACTCGCGCCCCACTTCGATCGCCGCCAGGTTGCCTACCAGCTCACCATCCTGCAACGGGAACAGGTGATCCGGGTCGATGCCGATGGCACGCTGCAGGTAGACCACGACGGCCGATTCCAGGTAGGACATGGCGGTCGCGAACACGACGACGGCTATCGCGGCGTTTCGAAAGCGCACGAGCTTGCTCCCGGGGGAACGGATTCGAGCGACAGATTACGCCCGAACCCGGCCGACGGCTGGCGCGCCGTTCAGCGACCGGTGGCGAGCCGTTGGGCGATCGTGCCGCGCACGTACTCGGCGGTCTGCTGGCAGTGGGCCCGGTACTTGCCCTCCATGCCGATCATGATCCCGACACCGAGCCTGTCGGCCACATTCGTGACGACCTGCCGCTGGCCGCCGGCCTCGAGCACGTCGACGATGACCTCTATGGGCAGCCACTTCACCGGGCAGAACGCTCCGCCGACGAAACGCATCTTCAGCTGCGACCCAAGCTTCCCGGTGACCCGGTAGCCGGCCACGACCGGCTTCGCGCCCATCTCGACAAGAGTCCGGCGCGCCGCCTCCAGGCACTCGCCCGCGCCCGCGGGAAGCAACGCCGACTCCTGGTAGTAGAACTTCGCCATCTCGCCCCTCTCTTTACCCAAGCCAGACGGGTTGGCGCCCCCGGCCGGATTCGAACCGACGACGCCCGCCTTAGGACGGCGGCGCTCTATTCCACTGAGCTACGGGGGCCCGCCGGGATCTTACCGCGTCGGGGGCATCGGACGCGAAGCGGACCGGAGCCCCGACGAGTAGGGATCGGCCGGCTAGACCGAGGCCTCGAACCGGAAGCGGTCCCGATCGCGGGTCAGCCGGCCGATCGGATGCACCGGCTCGTGCGAGAGGACAATCGTCCAGTTCTCGTCGGTGGCCCGCGCGAAGAGCTCGGACTTCACCAGGACGGAGTCGAGCGGGAAGTCGTCGAAGGCCGTGACCCACTTTGGGTTGGCGCTCCACGGCCGCATGCACAGGTCGCCGAAGAAACCCAGGGTCCGGTCTCGGCCGCGGACGACGACGCCCTGGTGGCCCGCGGAATGGCCACCTGTCGGCATGACGGAGACTCCCGGCAACAGTTCGACCTCGCCGTCCGCCGCCGACTCGAGACCGAGCGGGTGGATCAGCCTCAGTTCGGGCTGGTCGTAGCTGGCCACCAGGCGCGGGTTCTCGCCCAGGGCGATCTCCCACTCGGCCAGCTGGGCCACGAACCGGGCCCGCGGAAAAGCCCGCGAGCCATCGGCTTTCAGCACGCCGCCGGCATGGTCAAAGTGGAGATGGCTGACAGCGACCACATCGACGGACTCGGGCGCGAACCCGGCCGCATCGAGCGCGGGCGCGATCCACGGCCCATCGTAGCCCCGCATCGCCCGGCCCTTGTCGCTGATGCGGTCGCCGATCCCGGTCTCGACCAGGACTCGCCCGGATGGCGTCTCGACGAGGAGGCAGTTGAGGGCCTGCAGGAGCCTGTGGTCCGCGTCGATCTCATCCGCCACAAGGTCTTTCCACAGCAGCCGTGGCACGGGGCCGAGCAGCGCGCCCGCATCCGACCGGAACCGACCGGCCTGGATCAGGGCGACGCGCGTCCCGCCGCCCAGTTCGGTCGACCAGTGGACGGCCTCGTTCATTGTCGTCATCTCGCCGGCGCCTCCGGGCTCACATGCCGCCGGCCCTTGGAGAAGTCCTCGAAATAGGCCGAAGCCGTCGGTTCCGATTGGCCCTGGTATTTCGAACCGAGGCCGGATGAACCGTACGGTCGATCGACCGGGCTGGACATCTCGAAGAAGCTGATCTGGCCGATCTTCATGCCGAAATAGAGCGCGATCGGCAGTTTGGCGACATTCGAGAGCTCGAGCGTGAGCTTGCCCTTCCAGCCGGGGTCGACGTAACCCGCGGTGGAGTGGATAAGGAGGCCGAGGCGCCCCAACGAGGACTTGCCCTCCAACCTGGCCACCAGGTCGTCCGGAAGCTCGACCCATTCGATCGTCTGGCCGAGAACGAACTCGCCCGGATGGAGCACGAACGGCTCTTCGTCGCCGATGCTCAGCAGATCGGTCAGGTCCGGCTGGGGTGCGCGCACGTCGATGTACGGATAGCGATTGTTACGGAAGACGCGAAAACTTCTATCCAGATGCAGGTCCACTGAGGACGGCTGGAGGTCGGCTGCGTCGTAGGGATCGACCTTGACCCGCCCTGACGCGAGCGATGCGGCGATGTCGTGGTCCGAAAGCACGCTCATTTCACCGTCGCTCCGCTCTCTCTCTGGGCATACAGGTTGTCCACTTCACGCTTGAGCGTCTCGATGTCCTCGAAGCTCTGGTAGACGCTGGCAAATCGGATGTATGCGATCTGGTCGAGCGCGCGGAGCTTGTCCATCGCCAGCCTGCCGATCTCCGACGAGTCCACCTCCGTCGCGCCACCGGAACGGAGCTGGGCTTCGATCTGGTCGGCGGCCTGTTCCGCGGCATCGTCCGGAAGCGGGCGTCGAGTCAGGGCCTTGCGAAAGCCAGATACCAGCTTCTCGCGGTCGAACTCCTGGCGCGAGCCGTCGCGCTTGACGACGACCAGGCGCGGCGCCTCGATCCGCTCATAGGTTGTGAAGCGGGTCCCGCACGTCTCACACTCGCGCCGGCGGCGGATGCTGGCTTCGTCCAGGTCGCGCGAGTCGACGACCCTGGTGTCTCGCTCGCCGCATCTAGGGCACCGCATCGGCCGACCTCCACACGCCCGTCCCCACTGCCGCGAGAATAGCACCGGCCGCCTCGCCGGCCGCCGAGTGGTCGACGCGGACGCGCCCCGAGCGACCCGGCGCTCGAATCAGCCCCGGCGCCACCCCGCCAGGCAGTCGCGGCGGCCGCGGGAGGCGGCTACTCAGCGGTTACGAAGCCGCCGTCGGGCCTCCGCGCCGGCCGGGTCCGCGGCCGCGGCCATGGCCTCGGCCCGAGCGCCGATCGCGTCGCGGGCGTGGAGCAGGTTGATGTAGCCTCGTTTGACCGATGTCTCTCCCTCGGCCACTCCCTCGGCATAGCCGCCGGCCATCAACTGGCGGCCGTGCTCGATCAGGTCCACCGCCCGCTGCGCCCGGTCGACTTCGGCCTGCAGCCCTTCGCCTTCGTGCCCGGTCACGTGCTTGTCGATCAGGGCGGCCTCCTGGGAGTAGATCCGAAGGGCCTCGACGCAGCCATGGACGGCGGCTGCGACCGCCTCCGGCTCCGCATTGTGCCGTCGGAGATCGTCGACGATTCCGGCCAGCTCGTCGATCGACAGCCCCGAACGCCTGGCGAGATCCACAGCTGCCCGCCCCAGCTGGACATCGCGTCGCAGATCCCCGCCCACGACGAAGACACGCCACAACACGAGCACGATCGGCACAGCCAGGCCGAGCGAAATGGCGAGCGGCACCAGGACGTCTGACGACACTACCTGCAACCTCGCCGCCGCCAAACCGCGGCGACGTCATCGAGCGGTGGCATGACCACGTGCACCTCTTCCGGGCTCGGACCATGACACTCTAGCGGTCCAAGGCCCGGACTACGAGATGGGTGACTAGGGATTTCGTTTGCGCACACCGGGTCCAAAGGTCTGGCCTGCGCGCGCATGGGTGGGAGTGATCCGCCCGGCCACCCTCACCCCTTTCGGCGCGCGCTGGATGTGCTGGGGATCCGCCGGGCGGCGCCACTCGTCGTAATCCCCGGCCCTGCTCGACACGAGCCGGACGAAGCGGATTGCGGCGCCGGGCTCGATCTGCATGATCATGTCGTACACAGTCAGCGCGGCAACGGCCGCGGCGGTGAGGGCCTCCATCTCGACGCCGACCGGACTCACGGCCGCCATTTCCGTCCGAATCTTTACGGCCCCGGTGGCGCGATCCGGAACGGCGCTCACCAGGAGCCTGGTCAGACCGGCGGGATGCACGAGCGGGATCAGTTCGTCCGTCCGCTTTGCCGCGACCACGCCGGCCTGCTCGGCGATGCTCAGGACGTCGCCCCGGCCGGTGGTGCCGTCGATGATGGCGCTCAACGTCTCCTGCGCCATCCCGACTTCGGCCTCGGCTTCGGCGCGATACAGCAGTACCGGAAGGTCCGTCGCGTCTGTCATACGTGGCCGCCTGGTCCTGTCGAAATGCGCGGAGCGGCGCCGCTCGGCCCTCGAACCCTCGTCGAAGACACCACTCTGCTCGGGCCCGCGGTCGCTCGGCATGGCTACCTCTGCTCCCCTGCCGGCTCAGCGCCCACGGAAACGGCCCTTCCTGGCGAGGCCCTGGGCCAGCAACTCGCGCTGCCGCTCCTCCGCCTTCTGGTGAACGACACGGGCGGCGGACCGCCGCGTCACCAGAGCCGCGCCCGGCACGCCGGCCGCGACGAGAAGCGCATCCAGCCCCGTCCGTTCGAGCACTTCCAGCGCGGACCACAAGTCCAGATCGCTGCTGACGCTCGGCACGCTGGCGATCGGCACCATGGCCTCGGCTGTATGGGTGAGCGTCCAGCTGCGACGCGGTATCCGTCTGATCTGGGATGTGCCGATCAGACCAAGCAGTTCCGTGCCTTGTTCCACCAGTGCGGCCGCGCCGAGACGCTCGGCCAGGTACTCGCCCGCGAAAACGTCCAGGGTCAGCTGCGGGGGGATGTGGGCCGCTTCGGTGTCTTCGGCGTCGCTCACGTGAAGACCGCTCACGAGGGACTGCAAGGACCGGCGCCGCTCGAGAACCCGGCTCGAGCCCATCATCAGCCAGCCGGCCACGATCAATGCCAGCCCCGCGGCGGCGTCGATCGCCGCCAGGACGACCGCGCCAACGGCGATGAAGAATATGCCGCTGTACCGTCCGACCCGAATGGCGGCGCCTGTCGCCGCGTCCTCGTTACCCGTCCGGGCCCAGACGATTCCGTGCAGGATCCTGGCGCCGTCCATCGGGTAACCGGGCACCAGGTTGACCAGGCCCAACATGGCGTTGAACACGGCCATCATGGCCGCCACGAACTGAACGGCCTGCACTCCGGGCGGCGCCTGATCGAGGTGAAACGGGCCGACGAGCATCGCCACCGCGACCGCTCCGAACGCCACGACCAGCGCCAGGCTCAGGACCGAACCCGCAATCGAGATAAGGATCTCCTCGCGGGCGTTCCTGGGCCGGACGTCCATTACGTAGGCCCCGCCTAGCAACTGGACGACCAATACCGGCACCTGCTGGCCGTATCCCCGGGCCACCTTGACGTGGGCCAGCTCATGGGCCGCGACCGAGAGAAAGACCAGTATCGCCGTGGCGATCGACACCCCCCAGGCCAGTCCAACCGGCCAGACCGCCGCGGTGCCGTCACTGAGGTCCGTGCCGAATATCACGGCGATGAAGGCAAGGATCAGGACCCAGGTCCAGTGAGCCCGGACCTCTGTTCCGAATACGCGGCCGAGGATGAGGCCCATTACGAGACCGCCGGCTGGTTGGGCGGCGCGGCCGCGGCATCAGGCTCCACGGCCGAACCCTGAGGCTCGTGGCCGAGCCGACCGCAGACCGCGGCTACGCCCAAAGCCAGGGCGAGTACGACGACGGCTAGGGCGACGCTTGTCTCCGACCAGAACTGGTCCGGGAATAGCTGGACGAGCTTCTCCGTCCTCGGATCGAAGGCGTAGGTGCCCGGGGCAAAGAAGATCTCATGGAACGCCTCGAAGGCCTGGTCGAAGAACAGGGCGAAGCCGAGCCCGACGACGACCACGCCCCCGACGAGCACCCGCGCCCCGGCGGCCGCGGCCCGCCAGAACCAGCGTCGCCCGCGGCCGGTAACGCCGACGAGTAGCAGCAGGATTGCCGCCATCAGGGCCACGAACCCAAGCCCGACCAGGACGGTGCGAACGTCCGACATGTGGCCTCGCTCACTGGCATCCAGGACCGGGGCGGCCGCTCCGGGGATGGTGACGTCGAAGTTGGGCGGCCCGAACACGAGATCGGAGAGGATGCTGCCGGTCACGTCGCCGACCTGCGCGGGTGTGTAGCCGGTCAACTGGTCGACGTTGCTGCGGCCCTGGTCGAAGCCGACCCAGACCGGATTCAGGAAGAGCAGGACAGCCACGCCGACGATGACGCACGGCGTCGCCACGGCGGCGACAATCGCCGCGATTCTTTGCCCGAAGGTGGAGTTCACGTCGCCATCGTACCGCCTGGTGCCGTCCAACCCGGCCCGCTACTCGTTGCGGTCGCCGTCAGGCGTTCCCGTCACCGGCGCCCAGCCGTCCGGCCTCGTGCCGCAGGATCTCCCAGACCTCCTCGATGTCCGCATCGACCGTGCGCAGGTTGGAGATCGCCACCCGGATGACAAATCGGCCCCTGAGGCGCGTGTGCGACAGGAACGCCCGCCCGGTCTGGTTGACCGCATCCATGAGCCCAACGTTGAGATCGTCGATCCGCTCGGCCACGGCCGGATCGTTCTCGCGGCCGGCCAGCGCCGACGGCCGGTAGCGCAGGCAGATCGTGGAGAACGGCGTCGGGGCCATCCGCTCGAAGTCGGGGTCCGAGTCGATCCACGAGGCCATGCGTTCGGCCAGCTCGAGATGGTGAGCGATGCGTCGCCTCAGCCCCTCGAGGCCGAAGTAGCGCAGGTGCATCCACACCTTGAGCGCCCGCAGGCGCCGGCCGAGCGTCGGCGTGTACTCGTTGTAGTCGCGGATCGGGCCGTCGCGATCGAGGGTTCGAAGGTATTCGGGCACCAGGCTGAAGGCATCTCGCAGCACCGGCATGGACCGGGTCAGCAGAATGGAGGCGTCGACGGGGACGAACCACCATTTATGCGGATTCGTGACGATCGAATCGGCCTGCTCCCAGCCGTCGAATTGGGAGCGCAGCTCCGGAATCGTCGCCACTGCGCCCGCATAGGCGGCGTCGACGTGCAGCCACGCTCCTTCTCGCCGGGCGATCCGGGCCATCTCCGGAATCGGGTCGCTGGACGTCGTGGAGGTGGTCCCGATGGTGCCGACCAGCGCGATCGGCCGGATCCCGGCCGCCCGGTCGGCCGTGATCGCATCTTCGAGGGCGTCGATGCGCAGCTCGAAGCGGTCGTTCGTCGGAATCCTGGTCAACCCGGACTGGCCGAGCCCGAGCGTCATGCACGCCTTGGCTATGGACGAGTGGGCTTCCTCGGAGGCGTAGACGCGCAGCCGCGGAACATCCGGCCGGCCGGGCAGACCGCTCGCCGCGGCATCGATGCCGGCTGCCTGGCGAGCGGCCGCGAGGGCGAGCATCGACGACGTGGAGGCGGTATCGGTGATCAGCCCATCGAATTCGGCCGGCAGGCCCACGGCCTGGCGCATCCAGTCCACGACGACCTGCTCGAGTTCCGTCCCGGCCGGGCTGGTTCGCCAGAGCATGGAGTTCGAGTTGAGCACGGCCGTCAGCATCTCGCCGATGATCCCCGGCCCGGACGCGGAGCTGGCGAAGTAGGCCAGGAAGCGGGGGTGCTGCCAGTGGGTTACGTTCGGCTCGAACAGGCGCCGGTAGTCGGCGAGAATCGTCCCCATCGGTTCCGGTTCCTCGGGCGGCGAGGCTGGGAATAGCGGACGCAGCGTTCCCGGCTCCACCGCGGGCATGACGGCCCTGTCGCCGACGCCCTCAAGGTAGTCCGCCATGATGTCCACCGCGGCGTGCGCGGCGGCCCGGAAGCTCTCCGGGTCCATGTCGTTAAGGCCGGAGACCTGCTGCGGATCGAGTTCGGGGGAGCCGGCGGCAGGCGTGGCCGGCGTCCGGGTGCGGTCGGTAAGCATGGGGCATTCACTCGTCAGAGGTGGCGCGAACCAGGCGGCAGCCGCGCTTTGGCGTCCGTTCGAGTTTACCCCTGCCCGGCCGCAGGTGCGGCCAGGCCGGTTTGGCTACCAGAACCTCTCCGCGTGGAGATTGCCCGTCTCGTGGCCCCTGTCACGCGTGAAGCCGCGGGCTTCGGCCCAGGCCATGACCGAGTCGATCATCGCTGGGTTCCCGCACAGGAAGACGTCGAAATTGTCCGGCGTGACCTCCAGGCCCGTCTCCTTCCAGATCGCCCGCGACGCGATGAGATTCTGGAGATAGCCGGTGCGGCCGCGCCAATCGGGGTCTTCCTCCGGCCGGGTAACGACGGGCAAGTAATGGAAATTGGAGCAATGGCGGGCCAGGCCCATCAACTCCGTCCGGTATCCGAGGTCCCAGGAGTACCTCGCCCCGTGCGCGATCACGAACTTGCGCGATCCGTTGCATTGCCAGACGGCTCTCAGACCCTGCCGCCCGTTGTCTCGGAAGCCGAGCTCGGTTCGGATCATCGACATGTAGGGCGCCAGGCCCGTCCCCGTGCCGATCATCAAGATGTGCTTGTTGGAGGCCTTGCCGAGGGTGAAGATGCCATCGGCCTTTGGCCCGACGTACAGGCGGTCGCCGACGGCGAGATTGAAGAGTCGCGGCGTCAGCTCGCCGCTAAGGATCAACGTGAGGTAGAACTCGAGGTACTGGTCGCTCCGGCTGCCGGAGGCGATGCAGAATGCGCGGCGGACCATGCGGTCTCCGTCCGCGGCCGATTCTGCGACGACGGCCGCCTGCGCATCCACGGCCGATTGACCTTCCGGCCCCACGCCCAGCCCGTCCCAGGCGACGACGCTGCGATGATCCGCATCGGCTTCACCGACAGCCGGCTCCGACGCCTTGAGTCCGAGCACGACGTATTGCCCGGGCTTGAACTCGAACGGAAGCCGGTCCGGCGCAACCCGCAAGATACCCAGCCCGGGCGCGACCTCGACCCTACCTACCAGGGTGGCGTTGTAGTCGCCGATCATGCCTGCTCCTCGAGACCCCAAGTCCTGAAGTTAGCGCGATGCCGAAAGGGAGGATACGGGCTGGAGCCCGGTCTTCTTGAGTAGGTCCACAGGGCGGTTCATGGAAACTTTGGCCCGCTCGAATACGCTGCTGCCGCCGCCTTCCAACGAGCAAACACAAGGCCCCCGGAGTCGCCTCCGAGGGCCGTTTCAGGTTGAAGGGATGGTCGGGGCGGAGCGATTCGAACGCTCGGCCTCCTGAACCCCATTCAGGTGCGCTACCAGGCTGCGCCACGCCCCGACGACCGACAGGATACCAGACGTGGAAACGGCCACCACCGGCCGGGCCATTCCCGCCGCGCGGCCGGCTGTTCAGCGCTGTGGCTTGCGGCGTCCGCCGGGGCTCCGCTTCGACCCGCTCGTGCCCTTGCGCACCGCCCGACTGCCCGTCGGCGGCCGCGACGAGGCCCGGCCGGAGGAGGCGCGAGCTCTCGCGGGCCCACTCGTTCCCGTGCGGCGACCTTCGCCCTGGGACGACCGGCCGCTGGCCCGCTCGCGGAATACCAGCCTGACCGGCGTGCCGTCGAAGCCGAACTCGGCCCGGATCTGGTTCTCGAGGAAGCGCCGATAGCTGAAATGCACCTGGTCGGCGTGGCGGGCGAAGAAGACGAACGTCGGCGGCGCGACGGCGACCTGGGTGGCGTAGAAGATCTTCGGCGGGCCGACCTTGCCCGCCGGAGGCGGTTGCCGTAGCGAGGCGGCCCGTACCAGCCGGTTCAACTCCGGCGTGGGGATGCGCTTGCGGCGTTCGCCCCACACGTCGACGGCGAGTTCGAGCGCCCTGCCGACACGCTGGCCGGTCTTGGCGCTGATCGAGACGACCGGCGCGAAGTCGAGGAACGGAACGTCGCGACGCATGGCTTCGACGTACTCGTCGAAGGAGCGATCGGTCTTCTCCACCAGGAGATCCCACTTGTTGAGCGCTATGACCAGGCCGCGGCCTTCTTCGGCGACGAACCCGGCGACGTGGGCGTCCTGCGCGGTCAGACCCTCGAAGGCGTCGATGACGAGAATGGCGACGTCTGCCCTGTCCACCGCCTTGAGAGCTCGAAGCGTGGAGTAGCGCTCGGCCGCGGCACCGCTGGCGACCTTGCCCGGCCTCTTGATGCCGGCCGTGTCGATCAGCACGAGTTCGCTGCGGCCCCAGGTCAGGTGAGTGTCGATGGCGTCTCGCGTCGTGCCAGGGATGTCACTGACGATGGCCCGATCCTCTCCGAGAAGGGCGTTGAGGAGGCTGGACTTGCCCACGTTCGGCCGGCCGACGAGCGCGATCGAAACCGACTGCTCTTCATCGTCAAAGGCCAGGGGCAGGTCCGAGTCACCCTGGGCGGCCATCTCGACCGCCTCTTCGTCACCATCGAGGATGTGCGACAGCCGGCCGGCCGCCATGTCGCGAGCCCACTCGTCCGACTCCGCCTGGCGACGCTTGCGGGCGATCTCCTGCTCGCTTTCCGGCGGCAGCGCCCAAACGATCGCGTCGAGTAGATCGGCGACACCACGGCCGTGGGCGGCGCTGATCGGATACGTCTCTTCCCAGCCGAGTTCGTAGAATTCGGCCGCCTCCAGCTCGCGCTTGTCATTGTCCGCCTTATTGGCGGCGACGAGCACCGGCGCCCTGGCCGTCCGGAGCAGGACCGAGGCCTCCATGTCGGCCGGCGTCGGACCCGAGATCGAGTCGACCACGAAGACTATTACGTCGGCCTCACCGATGGCCAGCCGCGCCTGATCCTGGACCTTCTCTTCGATCGGATCGCCGGGATGCACTTCCAGCCCGCCGGTATCTACCACGATGAACCGGCGGCCGTTCCAATCGGCGTCGCCGTAGATCCGGTCGCGGGTCGTGCGGGCACGGTCCTCCACGATGGCGGTGCGGTGGCCCACGATTCGGTTGAACAGGGTGCTCTTGCCGACGTTCGGGCGGCCGACGACGGCGACGATCGGTAGGGAAATCACGAATTGATTATGGCCGATCGAGGCGGCATCGCCGCGAGTTCCGCGAAACGGCATCCGGAGCGGGCCCCAGAGCGGGCC
This sequence comes from uncultured Chloroflexia bacterium, assembly GCA_963789725.1. Classification (GTDB taxonomy): domain Bacteria; phylum Chloroflexota; class Limnocylindria; order Limnocylindrales; family CSP1-4; genus Fen-1039. Next base: position 605,747 of record CAWBLU010000003.1, on the reverse strand, counting down.
CCGGGCGCGACCCCGCACCGGCTCCGCCCGGGCTCTCCGGCCCTACCCGGCGACGATCTCCGGCAACGAAGTCGTCCGGCCCGCCGGCGTGGCCGCGACCATCAGGGCGGCCGTGGCAAGCTCTTCGGCCCTCGCCGATGCGTCCGCCGTTCCGGCCAGCCGGAGGATCCGCTCGGCGACGCAGCGCAGGTCCTCGATCGGCGTCGACGTGCCGCCGGTCACGCCCACGACTTCGGCCCCCGCGAAGATCGACGGGTCGACCAGGTCCTCCTCCGATTCGATCTGGATCGCCCGCGTGCCGACGATGCCGCACAGCCGCGTCAGCTCCTTGGTGTTGGCGCTGGATCGGCCGCCCACGACGACCATCAGGTCCACGTCGCGCGCCGCCTCGATCGTATCCTCCTGGCGCCTGATCGTGACCGGGCAGACGGTGTTGACGATCTTGAGTTCGTGGCACCGCCCGACCATGAACGCGGCCAGCTTTTCGAATTTCCAGGGCGGCTGAGTGCTCTGGCTGAGGAGGGCCATCTTCTTGCGCCGCGGAATCTCCCCCCAGTCCTCTTCCTCGTCGACGACTATCGCGTCCGGGGCGAAGCCGAGCAGCCCCACCACCTCGGGGTGCCGCGGCGTCCCCAGCAGCACGATCGAATAGCCCTCTTCGACGAGCTTCGTGATCTCCCGCTGCTCCTGGATCACCCACGTGCACGTGCCGTCGATGACGTCCAGGCCGCGCGACTCGGCACGGGCCAGCACCTCGGGGCGAACGCCGTGGGCTCTTATGACCACGGCCGCGCCTTCGAGCACCTGGTCGAGAGTGTCGACGGTCTCGATCCCCTGGGCCTGGAGCTGGGCGATCACGCCCTCGTTGTGCACGACCTGGCCAAGGGTATGCGTGCGCTTGCCAGCCGCGGCCGCTTCCTTGGCCTTGTCGATCGCCTCGCGGACGCCGTAGCAGAACCCCGTGCGGCGCGCGATGCGGACTTCTCGAACCTTACCCATCGCGATCAAGTATCCCACGGCGGCCCGTCACGGCCGATCCACGACCCGCTCCGTCCCGGCGTAAACGCCACGCTGCTCCTCGGGCAGCAGGGCCGCGACGTGGCCCATCATCTCCGCGGTCGCGGCCCGTAGGGACTCGCGCCGGTCGGAGCCCTTGGGCATCGACAGCGTGAACGTCTTCCCTACCCTGACCGTCATCCGCCGGCCGGGTCGGGGCAGGAGCTTGCCCTTCGGCCAGAACCGCTGCGAACCGACGATGGCAATCGGCAGGATCGGGGCTCCACTGCGAACGGCGAGGACCGTTGCGCCTTCCTTGACCTCCTGCAGGGCGCCCGTCGGCGAGCGCGTCCCCTCCGGGAAGATTGTCAGGATACGCCCTTCGTCCAGGACGGCCCTGGCCATCTTGAACGCCTCGAGGTCGCCCGACCCGCGCCGGACCCCGAACACGCCGTTCTGGCGCATGCCCCAGCCGACGATCGGCCAGCGCAGAGCTTCTTCCTTGCCCAACCAGCCCATGGGGCGACCCATGGCCGGCACGACGTAGGCCATCAACAGGACTCCGTCGGCGTTCGAGCAGTGATTGCAGATGACGAGGACCGGCCCCGATTGCGGGATTCGTTCCAGCCCTTCGACCGTGACCCGGGTCAAGCACGCTGCGACCAGCCTCAGGACGGCGCCGCTGAACCACGAAAAGAAGGGCAGTTTCCTAGCGGCCACCAGCACCTCCCTCGGCTGCCCGGATGGCCCGAACCACGGCCGCGACCGTTTCCTCGAACCCGTGGCCGTCGGTATTGATGACGACGGCGTCGGCCGCGGTCCGAAGCGGGGCCGTCTCGCGGCCGGAGTCGATCGAGTCTCGGGCGCGCAGCTCCTCGAGAATCTGGCCGGCCTCGGCCGCGCCAGTGGAGTTCCGCTGAATGGCCCGACGTCGGGCCCGCTCCTCGGCCGATGCGCTGAGGTAAATCTTTACGGGTGCAGCCGGCAGGATCACCGTGCCGATGTCGCGGCCGGCCATGATGATTCGGCCTTCGGCCGCGATGGCTCGCTGCCGGCCGACAAGCGCCGCGCGCAATTCGGGCACCTTGGAGTAGTCCGAGACAGCTCGATCAACCTGGGCTGCCCGAACCTCGGTGGTGACGTCCCGGCCGTCGGCCTCCACGTGTCGCATCCGACCGCGTCCGTCGGCGACGAGCGCCACGTCGGCGGCGAGCGAGACGAGGGGCTCGACGTCGCCCGGGCCGATGCCGCGCTCGAGGGCGAGCCAGGTTACGGCCCGGTACAGCAGGCCGGTGTCGCAGAATCGGTACCGCAGCCGGCGGGCCGCTTCGGCGCCGACCGTGCTCTTGCCGCTCGAACTCGGGCCGTCGAGGGCGACGACGACCGCGTGCCGCGTGGGTTTCGATCCTTGTGGCGTCGGGCTTGTGTTCACGGCTCGCAGGATACCGCCGGAACGCTATCGGGATGGATCCCGCCCCGCTACTCCTCCGGATCGCCCTCGGGCCGGCCTCGGCCGTTGTTCCTGGCGACTCTCGAGCTCGTCTGAGCACGGGCGCACGAGGTCAGGAGCGCGACTTCGTGGCGCGACAGACGGCGAGCCCGGCCGGACGGCAAGTCGGCCAGCTTGAGCGTTCCCACGCGAACCCGGACCAGCCGCCGGACCGGCGCGTCGACGGACTCGAACATCCGCCTGATCTGGCGCTTCCACCCCTGGGCAAGCACGACGCGATACCAGCGCAATTCGGGATACGGTTGCTCCAGGACGGCCATGAGGTTCCGGACCTGGGCCGGAGTGGTGTCGTCCAGGTGGTCCAGCCGGGCGACGCCCTCCTCGAGTTCGATTCCTTCGCGCAAGGCCGACTTCTGGATCTTTGACAGGGCGCGGTCCACCCCGACCATGTACTCGCGCTCCACGCCGTATCGCGGGTGCAGCAGCAGGTCGGCCCAGGCCCCGTCGTCGGTGAACAGCAGAAGACCCTCCGACTCGTGATCCAGGCGTCCCACCGGGTACAGTCGGGCGCCAGGAGGAGTGTCGAGCGGCAGGAAGTCCATCACGGTCTTCGGGGCGTGGCGGTCGTGGACCGTGGAAACCACGCCGGCCGGCTTGTTGAGGGCTAGGTACGTCCGAGGCCCACTGACCGCGGGCAGGACGTTGCCGTCCACCTGGACCTGCTGCATCGAGGGGTCGACCTGCTCTCCGATGATGGCCCGACGGCCGTCGACCGTCACCCTCCCGGCCCGGATCAAATCCTCGCTGCCGCGCCGCGAGGCCAGACCGGCGGCGGCGATAACCTTCTGGATCCGCTCTCGGGTCATGCGCCCGCAGCCTCGCCGTCGTCCGATCCCGAAAAGAGCCTCTCGGCGATGGGCGCGTCGAGCGACGGCAGTTCCTCGAGGCTCGTCATGCCGAACCGCTCCAGGAAGTCGAAGCCGGTACCGAACAGAATCGGCCGGCCGGGCGCATCGGACCGGCCCAGTTCGACCACCAGGCGCCGATGGAGCAGTGTTCGGATGGTGTAGTCCGAGTCCACGCCGCGGATCCGCTCGATCGTGGCGCGCGTGCAGGGCTGCCGATAAGCCACGATCGCGAGCGTCTCCAGCGACGGCGTCGAGAGCTTCGGCGCGTCCGCGCCGACATAGCGCGCGATCAGCGCCCCAGCCTCGCTCGCAGTGGCCAGCTCGACGCGCTCGCCCGACTCCACGAGCCGGATGCCCCGCTCGGCGAGACTCACGTGGAGGTCGCCAACGCGCGCGTCGACGGTCTCGCGGTCGACGCCGGCGAGCTGCGCGATCTCGGCACGCGTCAACGGCCTCTCCGCCACGAAGAGCAGGGCTTCGAGTTGGGCCTCGGTCAACTCACCCGGCTGCGCCGGAATTGCGGCGTCGGCGGCGTCGGCGGCCTCTGCGGCGTCGGCGGCCGGCTCAGCAGGTCGGAGTTGGGTCTGATCGATCTCGGGGGTCAAGCGAAGGACTCCAGGCTCTCGTCTATCTCGGATTCGCTTTCGGCGACTTCAGTCACGCGGCGGGCGACGATCGGCCCCCACGGCTCAGCCTGCTCGAGGGTGATCTCGCGTCGCTTGGACAACTCCAGCATGGCCAGAAACGTGATGGCGACCACGACCCTGTCGCGGACGCCGCCCAGCAACTCTTGCAGGACGATCGTATCCGAGCCACGCAGGGCCGCACGAATGACCGCAGTCCGCTCGGCCAGGGTGATCGTTCGAGCGACGAGCTCCACCGGCAGCGGCGCGGGCGGAACCACGGCCGCGAGACGCGCCAGCGACCTCGCCAGAACTATCGGCGGCAGCGGCGGCCTCTCCGGAGGCCTGGCGCCGGCGCGGCCGGCGACGGCCGCGACCTCGGCGTCCCGGCGGAAGAGCCGGCAGACGCCGATGCGTTCGCCGAGGGCCAGTCCGGCGTCGCGGAAGCGGCGGTACTCCAACAGCCTGGCCCTCAGTTCCGCCTCCGGGTCCGGCTCGTCGTCCAGCGGGATGGCCGACACCTGCGGCGGACGCGGCAGTATTGCCCGGCTCTTGATGAGAATCAGCTGAGCCGCGACTGCCACGAAAGCGGAGACGCTGCCGAGCCGATCGCCCTCCAGCGTGGCCAGAGCGTCGAGATAGGCCTCCGCCAGGCCGCCGAGCGGGACCGTCAGAACGTCGAGCTGGCGCGCCTCGATCACGGCCAGCAGCAGCGCCAGTGGTCCGTCAAAGGCCTCGAGACGGACGTGGGTCACGCTGTCGGCCAGCCCGGCGTCGAAATCGACCTCCGGGGCGGCGCCGGGCCGGGGCATGACCCCGATCCGGCCGCTCATCCCCGTGCGATCCCCGGCCTGGCTCCTGGGGCTCATCAGTTGTCCTCGTCGGCCGCGAGCAGCAGCCGCCCGGCGTCGTCCGTTGGTGCCTCCTGGTTCCGTATCAGTTCGACGGTCCGAGCCGTACATCCCGCCGCCGCGGCCAGCTCCGCCGAACGCGTTGCATGGTGGCGCAATTCGGCCAGTCCCGTCCGGAACGTCGGCAAGCGGCTGCTCGCGCGGCAGATCCACTCACCGTAGCGTCTCCCCAGGGACCAGGCGACGCGGTGGACGAGCCGGATCCGCCGGCCCTTGCCGCAGTCGTGGAGGAGTCCGGCTATGAGCAGATCGGCGTCGTCCGCGCCACGTCTGCGCAGGTCCGCCACGACGTCGAGGCCGTGGCGCCGGTCGGCCCGTGCCATCGCGTCGAAGAGAACCGCCTGTTCGGGCGTCAGCCAGCTATCGAGCGAAGCGCGTTCGTCGCCCGAGACTCCGGCGTGGAAATAGATCCACGTCCGCCGAATCCTGGCCGACCACCAACCCCGCGCCAATGTCCGGCGCTACCCGATCGGTACGCCGGCGAGGAAGCTCAGAATCGGATTCATCAACGGGACGAGGATCCGTCCGGCGAAGATGATCACGACGATAAGGATTATCAAGCCGTACTGGTTCATGAACACCCGCAGGTCGTGGGATGTTCGTGCATCCAACAGATCGAACAGGACGTGGGAGCCGTCCAGTGGTGGAATCGGAATCAGGTTGAAGAGAAGCAGCAGGATGTTCAACTGCATTCCGATGAAGAACACCAGTTGAAGCATGTTTATCGGCGACGTGTTGTCCGGGTAAACGTCCTGCGCCCACAGGATCCGGAAGCCGATCGCGCATACCGCGGCCAGGACCAGGTTGGAGAGCGGCCCGGCGACGGAGACTATCGTGTCGGCGTAGCGGCCGCGCAGGTTGTACGGGTTCACGGGCGTGGGCTTGGCCCAACCGAAGCCGATGGTACGGCCGCCCGACACCAGGCCCAGCACGACGCTGGCGATGAGGAGTCCCCCGCCGACGGGGTCGAAGTGCCTGATCGGGTCGAGCGACACCCGGCCGAACAGCTTGGCCGTGCCGTCGCCCAGCTTCCAGGCCGCGAACGCATGCGCGCACTCGTGAACCGGTCCGCTGAGCAGCAGGAACATGCCGATGAAGATCGCCGCCTGCGCGATGTCCAATGAAGTCAACTGGACCCTCGTTTCCGTGAACTGGGGACGAGGCGGACGTCGCGACGAGCGCGGCGTCCGCTCATTGCAATGGGACTAGATGCGACCGAGCAGCTCAGCCTTCTTCGTCTCGTATTCAGCGGGGGTTATCGCACCCTGGTCGCGCAACTCGGCCAACCTGGACAGCGTGGCGGTGACATCGTCGGCGCTGCCGACCCGGGCTGCCGCGGCCGGCGGGGTTGCGGCCGCACCGCGATGCCCATCCTCGAGGGTGTTCTTGGCGTTCAGCATCGCCTTCTTGAAGTCGACCGCGTGGGCAAGCATGTGGTAGCAGTCGATCGCTTCCTCGCTGGCGGTGAGAATCTCGAGTTCGCCATAGTGGAAGATGCGGGCCCAGATGCCCTGGCTCAGGACCGCGTCGTTGATCTTGTCGAGAGCGCTGTCGGAGCTCTTCTTGTCGAGCAGGCCTTCGACCTTGAGGGCTCTGCGGGTCGTGATCACGTACTCCTGAGCGCGCCAGGAGAAGTAGACGATGCCGATCCAGATCAAGCCGACGAGGAGCACGATCCCGCCGACGGCGTACAAGAGCGTCGATAGCGCGTCGATGCGAGTCCCGAGGAGAAGCAGCACCAGGCCCGCGAGCACCAATACGATCGGCCTGAGGCTGTCGGCAAGCGGCGCCAGCCAGTGCTGCCGACCTCGATAGAGGATCCGCTCGTCCTTCGCCATCAACGATTCCGCGTAGCTCATCGTCGTCTCCTTCGGTGCCCGTCCATCTGCGGGCGAGTCCTTCTCCGTCAAGCCCGTGGATGGGCACGAGCATATACGTCTTTGATCCGTTCGCCAGTCAGATGTGTGTACAGCTGTGTCGTGTTGATGCTCGCATGTCCGAGCAACTCCTGAACGATGCGCAGGTCGGCGCCGCCCTCGAGCATGTGTGTGGCGAATGAGTGGCGCAGGGTGTGCGGACTGATGCCGTCCTTCAGCCCGGCAGATCGGGCGGCCGCCACCAGCATCTCCCAGGCCCGGCGCCGATCGAGCCGCTCGCCGCGGACCGAAAGGAAGAGCGGGCCCCCGTGCCGAATCTCGCCCTTCCACAGCGCCAGCCAGCTCGGGCGGACTTCGTCCAGGTAGCGGCGCAGCCACCCGACGGCCACCTCCCCGACCGGCACCTGGCGCTCTCGGTCACGCTTGCCGATCACGCGGACCAGGGCCGAATCCAGGTCGAGGTCGTCACGATCGAGCCCGATTGCCTCGGATATGCGAAGCCCGCAGGCATACAGCAGCTCGAGCAGCGCCCGATCGCGCAGGCCGGCAGGCGAACCGTCGCCGCGTTCGCCCAGGAGGCGGTCGACCTCCTCCACCGTCAGCACCTCCGGCAGCAGGCGCGGCTGGCGGGGCAGGTCGAACCGTCCCGCGATGTCGGCTTCGATCATTCCTTCCGCGTAGCAGAACCGATAGAAGCCGCGGATAGACGCCGCCCGACGCCGCAGAGTGGTCGGCCGCAGGACGGCGAGGCGGCCCCGACCGGCCGAGCCCAGCATGCTCAGGTAGCGAATCGGCGTCTCCGCCGAGGTGTCCCACGTCGTCGCCGCGCCCTTGCTGGCAGCGAAATCCATCAGATCCGATCGATATGCCCCGAGGGTGGCCTTGGAGAGCCCTCGCTCAACGCGCAGGTACGACAAATAGCCCTCTATCGCGCCGTCGAGACGGGCGGCCCGGCCATCTCGGCCGGTCGACTCATCTGCCGCCGCCCCGCCCATCTCACTCGCCCCGGCTGGTCAGCCGCCACGCCTGGGCGCGCTCGAGCAACTCTTCGGCGCTGGCCCGTGCCGCGGCGCCGCCCTCGGCTCCGGCCAGCATCTGGGCCAGTTCGTCCACTCTGTCCGCGCCGTCGACGCGGCGCACCTCGGTCACGGTCCGGCCGTCGCGGATGTGCTTCTCGATGCGGAACTGTGCGTCCGCATATGCGGCGATCTGGCCCAGGTGGGTGACGCACAGGACCTGATGGCTCCGGGCCAGCTGCCATAGCGAGCGGCCGACGGGCTCAGCGCTCCTGCCACCTATGCCGCTGTCGATCTCGTCGAAAACGAGCGTCGGGGTGTGGTCGGCCTCGGCCAGGATCTGCTTGATGGCCAGGGCCACGCGCGACAGCTCGCCGCCGGAAGCGATCCGGGCCAGCGGCCGGGCCGGTTCCCCGGGGTTCGGGGCGATCAGGAACGCGACCGAATCGAGGCCCGTGGCGTCGAAGGCGACTTTCTCACCGTCCAGGTCCACCGATGGCTCCGCAGATCCGGCGGATCTACGGGTCACCGCCACCGAGAACGCGGTCTGGCGGAAACCCAACCCGCCCAGGGCGCCCTCCACGGCTCCGGCCAGACCCGTGGCGGCCGTACCGCGGCCCCGCGACAGCTCGGCACCGGCCCGGGCGACTTCCACCAGCAGCCGAGCCGCCTCGGCCTGGCGCGTCTCGCGGGAAGCGTCCAGCGCGCGCAGCCGCACCGCCTCGGCCGTGGCTCTCTGGCCGTACTCGATCACGGCGCCCTCGGTCTCGCCGTACTTACGCTCCAGCGAGTAGATGTGAGAGAGCCGCTCCTCCATCGCGGCGATGGCCGCCGGGTCGTGTTCCACTGTTTCCGCCAGGGCACTCGCCTCGGTGGCCGCGTCGTCGAGTTCCGCGGCCAGGCCCATCAGCCGTTCCGCCACAGGACTGTAGCGGTCGTCGACGCGGGCAAGCTCCCGAGCCCGCTGGGCGGCCAGGGCCAGGGCCTCGCGCGCCCCGCTCCCCTCCCCGGCCAGGGCCTCGTGGATCTCGGCACTGCCGCGAGCGATCGCTTCGGCATGCTGCGCCGCGGCCAGCCGCGCCACGATCTCTGCCGCCTCCCCGGGTCGCAGCCCGGCCCCGTCTATCTCCCCGGCCTGGTGTTCGTGGAGTTCGAGGCGGCGGGCAAGCTCGCGGGGATCCAGGGCCAGCTCGGCCAGGGCGGCCTGATTGGTCCTCCACGCCTCGACGGCGGCGACCATGGCCGCCCGCTCCGCCTCCAGGCGGCCGAATGCATCGAGCAGCTCGCGCTGCCAGCGCTCGTCGAGCAGGCGCTGCTGATCGTGCTGGCCGTGGATCTCGACCAGCCGGCCGGCCACGTCCGTGAGACGAGCCGCGGTGGCGGCCTCGTCGTCGATACGGGCCGTCGAGCGGCCGGCCGCGGAGATTTCACGGACGCAGATAAGCGGCTCGGGCAGGCGGTCGAAGAGGGCCTCGACTCGGGCCGTGTCCGAGCCGTGGCGGACCAGCGAGGTGTCGGCTCGCGCGCCGACGGCGAGACCGAGGGCGTCGATCAGCAAGCTCTTGCCGGCGCCGGTCTCGCCGGTCAGGACGTTGAGACCCGGTTCGAAGGCGATCCGCAGCCGCTCGATCAGGGCCAGGTCGCGGACGCTCAGCTCCGCCAGCCTGCCCGCCGCCATCGGCGCCGAAGCGTTGGCCGGCTCGGGGTCGGTCTCGGACCGGGGGTCGGGCTCGTGGGCGCCCGGGGTCGACTCCACCTCGGCCGTATCCGTCATGACGGCAGCAGCTCGGACTTCTGGCGCAGCAGATCCCAGAACGGAACCGCGCCGCGCGGCTCGATCAGGCGAATAGGGCGGCCCATTTCACATACGGACACGACGTCGCCGATGGCAAGGCGCCGGTCCTCGCGCCCGTCAACGCTCATCAGCACGTCGTAAGCGTCCACCACACGGCACCGAACGGTGTGGCGTGGACTTACCACCACGGACCGGATCGCGGTCAGGTAGCCGGCGATGGGCGTTACGATCAGGTTCCGGCTGGTCGGGTCGACAATCGCGCCGCCCGCCGAGAACGAGTAGCCGGTCGAACCCGTGGGGCTGGAGATGACGAGGCCGTCCGCGGTGAACGTGGCCAGGTGCGACGGCCCGATCTCGACCTCGAGCCGCACGACGCGCGCCATCGAGCCTCTGGCAACGGCAATCTCGTTCAGTGCGAAGAACGTCTCGCCTGCCTCGTCCCGGCCACCGGGGTGGATCGTGGCTTCGAGGGCCATCCGATCCTCTTGCTGGAAATCGCCTTCGACCAGCTGGCCCAGAACCGCCTCCAGCCCGCCCGTCTCGACTTTCGAGAGGAAGCCGACCTTGCCCAGGTTCACTCCCAGAAGGGGCACGTCGACTTCGGCCACCGCCCGCGCCGCCCGCAGGAAGGTGCCGTCACCGCCGAGGACCACGAGCGCTCCAGTCCCCGGCAGCTGCTCGACGAGAGTGCTCAGCTCCCCGGCCGGAGCTGCCCAGTGAGCGACGCCGCGCAGCTGGCACCAGCCCTCGGCCCGCTCGCGCAACTCCAGGGCTGCTTCCTTGGTTGGGTTGTAGGCAAAGCCGATGCGGTCGAGCTTCATGCCCCGGCCATCTCTCCGAACTTGTCCACCCACTCCTGGGGCAGTGTTCCGGGACCGCCTTCCCTGGCCACGAAGCCGGCCGGAACTTCGAGCTCCAGGAAGAACTCGCGATTTCCGGCCGGTCCGGTCAGCGGCGAGGCGACGGCGTTGCGCAACTTCAGACCAATGCCGATGGCATAGCGAGCGACGGTCTCCAGGGTCTGGCGATGGACCTGGGGGTCGCGAACCACGCCGTCCCGAACCAGCTTGCGGCCGGCCTCGAACTGAGGCTTGACCAGGCACACGATCCGGCCGCCGAGCGGGCCGAAGCAAAGGGCCACGGGACGGAGGATGCGATCCAGCGAGATGAACGACACGTCGACGACGGCAAGGTCCACCGGCGTTGGCAGGACACCAGGACCGAGAGCGCGGGCATTTGTTCGTTCCATCGAGATGACGCGCGGGTCGTGCCTCAGCGCCTCCGCGAGCTGGCCCCGGCCCACGTCCACGGAGTAGACCTTCACGGCGTCTCGCTGCAGCAGCAGGTCCGTGAAGCCGCCCGTGGAGGAGCCAACGTCCAGGCAGACCAGCCCGACCGGCTCCACTCCGAAGACGTCCAGAGCGGCCCGAAGCTTGAGGCCGCCTCGCGACACGAAGGGCGGCGGAGCCTCCACCTCGAGCGCAATCGTAGTCTCGACGAGATCGCCCGGTTTGCGGTCGGTACGCGAGCTGGGTCCATCGCCAACGCGTACGTGCCCGGCCAGGATGAGCGCCTGGGCACGCGTCCGACTCTCCGTCAGGCCCCGCTCGACGAGGAGCTGGTCCAGGCGTTGGCGGGTCGGTTTGGCTGCGGACGAACTCATGTCGCCAATCGTGTCACACCCGGATCATCTCGTGCTGCGCGGGACCACGCCGCGCGCAACCGGGGGCGTCGAACCGGGTCAACGGGGGCGGCTACGCGAGCTCGGCGCGGCCGGAGCCGGGAGGCCGCTTCCCGCTGGCGGAGCCACTCGCATTCGAACCAGCGTTTCGCGGATCTGGCGGGCGATGCCGGCGGCGTCGAGGCCGAGCAGCCTGCGGAGCTGGTCGACCGAGCCGTGCTCCACGAACCGATCGGCCGGAATGCCGACGATCCGCACGGCAACGTCGCGGTAGACCGGATCGGCCAGCCGGGCCTCTTCGAAGATGTCCAGCACGCCGGCCCCGAAGCCACCGGTCACGACGCTCTCTTCGAGCGTGACCACGAGAGTCTTGCCGCGCGCCTGGTCGAGAATCAGCTGGCCGTCGATGGGCTTGGCAAACCGGGCGTTGATCAGCCCCACGGACCAGCCTTCCGCCTCGAGCAGATCGGCCGCCTGGCGGCCCCGCTCCACGATCGGGCCGAAGCCCACGATGAGGATCTGCGTGCCCTCGCGCAGGACTTCGCCCACACCGATCGGCAGCACCCTGGGCTCCGTGACGGGCACGCCGAAGCCGGGGTCGCGCGGATAGTGCAGCGCGAACGGGTGGTCCTGGGCGAAGGCCGTCCTGACCAGCGATCGCAGCTCCTGCTCGTCCTTGGGGCTGGCGATGACCATGCCCGGCAGCTGCCGCTGCGTCGGGATGGTGAACATGCCCTGGTGGCTCGTGCCGTCCTCGCCCACGAGTCCCGCGCGGTCGACGGCGATGACGACGGGGAGATCGTTCTGGCAGACGTCGTGGACCTCCTGGTCGAAGGCGCGCTGCAGGAACGTGGAATACAGGGCGACGACGGGGCGCTCCCCGGCCAGGGCCATTCCGGCCGACATGGCCACCGCGTGCTGCTCGGCGATGCCGACGTCGATGAACCGATCGGGGAACTCCGCCTGGAACAGATGCAGCCCCGTGCCCGTCGGCATTCCGGCCGTCACCGCCACGATCCGGCGGTCTTGACGAGCCAGATCGATCAGCTCGCGGGCGAAATGGTGGGTGTAGTTGGCCGGGCGCTGGGCCGCGGCGGCGCGAGCCGCGTCGGAGGGCGTTCCCATGTCGGCCGAGCCGGCGGCGGCGTTGCCGTTGCCGGCCGGCTCCACCGGCGCGTCGTCGGAGTGACCGGGATGGGGCATGGCGCTTTCCAGCCGCGCCAGGGCCGGACCGGTCAACGTCGTGTGGGCAGTCGGGATGGGATCGGCCGTCGGCTGGCCCGGAGTGAGATCCGGCATAGGCGGCAGGGCCGCGCCGTGGAAGCCGACCTGGTCCCGCTCGGCCGGGCGGTAGCCGCGGCCTTTCCGGGTCCTGACGTGGACGATGACCGGGCCCGGGACGTCCAACGCGGCTCGGAAGATGTGCTCCAGGCCGCGGCGGTTGTGACCCGGGATGACGCCCAGGTAAGTAATCCCGAGGTCCTCGAAGAGCTGGCCGGGCTGAGCGAAGTTGACCACCATGCGGCGGATCCGTCGCGACAGCTTGAGCGCTGGCGGGCCGACGACCGGCAGCGATTCGACCACCTTGTCGTACGCGGTCTTGCTCTGCTTCCAGGCGCTCGACAGCTTCAGGGTCGAGAAGTACTGGCTGAAGGCGCCGACCGTGGGGCTGATCGACATGGCGTTGTCGTTCAGGACGATCAGAAGCTGAGTCTGGCGATGGCCGATGTCGTTGAGGGCCTCGAGAGAGAGGCCGCTGATGAGCGCCGCGTCGCCGACGACGACGGCGATCCGCTCCATCGAGTGGCGCATGTCCCGGGCCGTCGCCAGGCCCTGAGCGATCGAGAGCCCCGTGCCGGCATGGCCGCCGTCGAATACGTCGTGGGCCGACTCCTGGCGCCGCGGGAAGCCGCCCAGCCCGTCGAGCTGGCGCAAAGTCCCGAATCGATCGAACCTGCCGGTCAGCAGCTTGTGGGCGTACGCCTGGTGGCCTGTATCCCAGACGATCCTGTCGCGAGGCGATTCCAGCACCCGGTGGAGTGCCAGCGTCACTTCGACTACGCCGAGCGACGATCCGAGGTGGCCTCCCGTCTTCGCGACGGTGGAAATGATGCACTCGCGGATCTCGGCAGCGAGCGAATTGAGCTGATCTTCCGTGAGGCCGCGCAGATCGCCGGGACCTTGGAGCCGGGGCAGGATGGCCAATTCGTCATGCTCCTGGCCGGATCCCCCGATCCGGGCCTGCTATCCGAGGCTTGCCGCTCAATCGAGCTTTCGGGAGCCTCTCTCTGGCGGGCAGTCTAGCGCTCCTGAGGAGCGATGCTCGACCGGCTATCGACGGCTGCGCCGGGTGAGCCGTGACTGCCTACTCCTGGTCGCCGGCCTCGGCGGCCCGCATCTCGGCCGCCTCGATCGCGCCCGACGAGCGTTCGAGGAGCTTCTGGACCCGCAGTTCCGCCTCGCCAAGCAAGCCGGCGCAGCGCTCGTGGAGGGCCACGCCCCGCTCGTACAGGGCGATGGAACGCTCCAGCTGCAGGCCGCCCTGCTCGAGTTCGGCGACCGCCCGCTGCAGCTCCGCCAGCGCCTCGTCGAACGACAGGCCGGCGATGTCCGACGTGGCATCCACGCCCGGATTGTCACTCACCGCGCAACTCCTCCCGGCCACGATTGGGATCCGGACCGCCGTCGAGATCCGGTCCGCCCGAAGTGGGCGTGATCGCCGCTTCGCTCTCCTCCGCGGTGGCCGCAACTCGCGCTTCGAGCGAGATGTCGATTCGTCGCCCGAGGAGGATACCAAGCCGGATGGACGCGACGAACGCGGCCACGGCCAGGGCCACGAACCCGATCGCCACGGCCGCCGTCTCGATCATCGTTTCGAATCCGGTCCGGCCGGGGGCTCGACCCGGGCCGCGAGTTCACCGCGGGCGACTCTCACCGCGAGCACGGTGCCGACCGGAGCGCCCTCAGGCCCGCGCACTACGACTCCGTCGGCGGACCGCCGGACGATGGCATAGCCGCGATCCAGCGTCGCCTGCGGACCCAGTGCCACCAGCGCGGCGGAACTGCGACCGAGCGCGGTACGGGCCGCCGACAGGCGCGACTCAACCGCAGGCGACATCCGGGCAGCCAGGCCTACCTCCCGGGCACGATATCCCGCGATCTCGTCGCGGAGGCAGCGCGTCGCCCGGTCGAGGAGATAGCCCGCCTTCTCACGAGCCTGGGCCAGCTGGGCGGCCGGTCTCAGCCGGTCCAGGGCTCGACCCTCGGCGGTCAACTCGCTTCGGGCCTCGCTCAGGTTCGCGACGGCGCGGCCCCTCGCCCGCCGAGCAAGCTCGGCCAGGCCGGCGGCAACTTCGACCCGATCGGGGACGACCAGCTCCGCGGCCGCCGAGGGGGTCGGGGCCCGCACGTCCGCCGCGAAGTCGGCCAGCGTCACGTCGACCTCGTGACCCACGCCGCACACGACCGGAACCGGATGAGAGATCACGGCCCGCACGACCCTCTCGTCGTTGAACGACCACAGGTCCTCGAGAGAACCTCCGCCTCGGGCCAGGATGACTACAGCCGGGGCAGCGTCCGGGCGGCCGTCGGCGCGGCAACTTTCACCCCACCTCGCCAGGCGGCTGAGCGCGGCCACGACGCTGGCGGCCGAGCCGTCCCCCTGGACCTGGCACGGCGCCAGCACGAGCCGGGCGAGCGGCCAGCGCCGGCTGACGACCTGGCAGATGTCGTGCCAGACGGCACCCGTCGCGGAGGTGGCGACCCCGATGACGGCAGGCCGAAACGGCAGAGGCCGTTTCCGAGCGGAGTCGAACAGCCCCTCGGCGGCAAGGCGGGCCTTGAGGGCCTCGAAACGGAGCGCAAGGTCGCCGAACCCGGCGGGTTGGATCGCCGAAACGTAGAGCTGGTAGACGCCTTGAGACTCGAACAGATCCACCCGGCCGTGGACCACAACCCGCAAACCCGTTCTGGCCTCGAACGGCGAGGCCAGGCGATCGTCACGGAAGAAGACGCAGGCGAGCTGGCTCCGCTCGTCCTTGAGAGTGAAGTAGGAGTGGCCGGCCGACGACACGGTGACTCGCCCGACCTCCCCTTCGACCCACACGTCCCGCAGGCCAGCGTCGGCGCGGACGGCGTCGCGAACCGCGCGAGTGACCTCGCTGACGCCCATGATCCTGAGGGCGAATCCCGGGCTGGAGGGCACCGGAGTCGTGGGCTGCGGCGGCGCGGGCGACGCCGGTGCCGGCGGCGCGACCGATTCCGCTGCCAGGGCGCCACGCGCGGGCGCGGGAGAGCGGTCCGGCGCTTCGCCTATCGAATCCCATGCCGGCAGGGCCCAATCCGGGGGATCGGCGCGGGCATCCGGATCCACGACCGGAAGGTCGCCCCAAAGAGGCTCGCTCTCCGGCGGGCCCTTACGAGTCACCGGCGTTGCCCCAGCCCGGGCGCGCGGGCCGCCGGGTGATCACAGCCGGGTCTGATACTCGCCGGTACGAGTGTCGACGCGGATCGTGTCGTTTTCGTTCACGAAGATCGGCACCTGGATGGTCAGACCGGTCTCGAGCTTGGCCGGCTTCCGCGCGCCCGACTGGGTATCTCCCGCGAACCCGGGTTCCGTCTCGAGGACCTTGAGGTCCACGGTAACCGGCAGTTCGACACCCAGGGTCTCGCCCTCGTATGTGGTGCGGTCGAGCAGGAGGCCGTCCTTGAGGTAATTGACGGCGTCGTCGAGCTGCTCGCCCCGAAGGCTGAACTGCTCGTAGCTCTCGGTTTCCATGAAGTGGTAGTCGTCGCCGTCCTGGTACATGAACTGGATCTGGCGGTGGTCCAGCACGGCCCGGGGAAACTTCTCACCCGCCTGGAAGGTCCGCTCGACGGTCCCACCCCGCTTGATGTTGCGAAGCTTTATGCGGACCTGAGCCGAGCCCCGGCCGATCTTGATGTGGTGGTAGTCCAGGATCTGCCACAGGTCGCCATCGAGCTCGATGGCCACACCCTTGTGCAGGTCGCTTGTCGAAATCATGTGGCGGGAGGCTCCTCAGGTGGTGACCAACTCTCGGCCGGCCTATTCCGGTCGATTGTACAGGCCGACCCGCCGGTGCCGGTCGCCCTATCTCGCTTGGCGGCCGACGTCCAGCAGGGCTTCTATCCGCTCAAGGAGCTGAGAGGCGGTGTATGGCTTGCCCAGATACTCGATGGCCGGGTCCGGGGCGGCGCGCTTCGCAACCATTTTCTCGTTATAGCCGGCGGCGTAGAGAGCCGGCAGCCCGGGCCGTGAGATCGATACTTCAGACCCCGATTACGAGCGCCTCCCGCGGAAAGCCCGTGAGCCGCCCGAGACTCTCCTTTGTCCGATCGAACAGGACCAGATCCTCGATCCGAACCCCCATGTCGTGATCGAGGTAGATGCCCGGTTCCACGCTGAATACCGTGGGGCTCGGCAGCGGATCGTCCGAGGCCGCCCGGCTCAGGGACGGCTGCTCGTGGGTCGCCAGCCCGATGCCGTGGCCGGTGCCGTGCCCGAAATGGTCGCCGTGCCCGGCGGCATCCATGACGGCTCGAGCGGCGGCGTCGACTGCCTTGCCGCTCGGCATGGGACCACCCGTGCGCAGCGCCGAGTCCAGCACATCGATGGCCGCGGCCTGGGCACGGGCGACAGTCTCGTAGATCTCCAGGTCGCGCTCGGCCGGGCCGCCCACGAACAGGGTCCGGGTCATGTCGCTGCGATAGCCGTCCACCATCGCCCCGAAATCGAGCAGCAGAACCTGCCCGATGACGACCTCGCGATCCGAGGGCGAACCGTGCGGCAGCGCCGCGTTCGGGCCGGCCAGGCAGGCGATCCCAAAGGCGAGGCCGTCGGCGCCGCAGGTCCGCATCTCCCACTCCAGGTTGAGGGCGATCTCACGTTCGCACTGGCCCGGCTTGATGCGCCGCACGATCGCGGCCAGGGCCCTATCCGCGACGGCGCAGGCCGACCCGATCCGCTCGATCTCGGATGGCTCTTTGACGGCCCGGTCGGCCTCGAGCCAGCCGGCCGCCTCCACCAGCTCGACCTTTGGTTCGACCGCGCCGAGTTGCTGCCAGAGCTTGTGGCTGACGAAGTCCGCCTCGGCGGCCACGCGCCGCGCCCCCAGGCCGGCCAGTAGTTGCGGCCACCCGGCAGCCAGGTCGTAAGTAGTGGCTTCTACCCGGGCCCCCGGCGCCTGAGCCTCGGCCTGAAGCCTGTAGCGGCTGTCCGCCAGGACCACCACCTCATCGGCCGAGACGAAGAACTTGCCCGAATGGCCCGCGACCCTGTCCTCCCCGTCGTCCAGTGAGAAGCCGGTGAGGTAGCGCATGTGTTCCGGCCGGACGCCGAAGTACGCGTCGATGCCCTGGGCGGCCATCCGGGCCCGCAATCGGGCCAGGCGAGCCGGCCGCGCGGCGTTGTCGGCCGCGGCCCAGCGAACGCGATCGGCATCGCTCGGCGGCGCCGGGAAGTCGGCCGGGTGAGGCAGGTTCCGAACGAGCTTCGTCATGAGCCTATGTTAGCCCGCGACGCACGCCGCCAGACCCCCGCCGGGGCTACTTCACGTAGCCGTACTTCTTGAGGTTGGCGTCCTGCTCGGCCTGGGTCTTGGCGAAGGCGTGAGTGTTGCTGCCGTCGTTCTTGGCCAGGAAGTACAGGTAGCCCTCGGTCGTGTCGGGCGTGAGGGCCGCCACTAGCGAGGCAGCGCTGGGCGAGCAGATCGGCGTCGGCGGCAGGCCGGCGTGGTGATACGTGTTATAGGCGGCGAGGTCGCCGGGGAACACGACCTGTCCGAGCGAACCGCTCGTCTCGATCGGGTTCCAGAACGTGTATCCGACCCAGGTGTCGATAGGGTTGGACTGCAGCCAGACCGAGTCGTTGGCGTAGTTGAGCGTCGGGTCGGCGTCCAGGAGACCCGTCGGCCAGGTCTTCGGATCGAGGCGGCTCACGTACACGCCGGCGATGAGGGCCCGATCCTCGTCGACCTTCGCCTCGGTCTCAACGAGCGAAGCGAGCTGCACCTTCTGGTAGATCTCGTCCGGCGGCAGCAGGAAGAGCGGCGGCGGAGCGTGGCTGGCGAAGGCGTCGAGGAGCAACCCGATCAGCTCGTCCGGGGTGATGTTCGGAGACACCTCGTACGTCGCCGGGAACAGGAAGCCCTCGAGAGAGGCGCCTTCCGGCAGCTTCAGCCAGGGATACCGGGCCACCAGCTCGGCCGGCGGGTGGGCGGCCAGCTGGTAGAACTGGCTTACGTTCATCTTCAGGGCCGCGGACGGGTCGTCCGGGTTGGCCTCCTTGTATTCCAGCAATGCGACCATCTGCTCGATCCGCAACCCTTCGCGGAAGGTCAGGCGGACGGTCGGCGCGGCAACCGGCGGCGTCGTCAGGGCGACGATGATCTGGTCCATCGTCATCGCCTTGGAGACCACGTGCCGGCCGACCTGGAACTCGGTCGTGACGCCCTTCGATATGGCCTCGAAGACGAAGGCGCGGGGATCCTTGATCAGCCCGGCCTCGACCAGCTGGTCGGCGATCTGGCGCGGTGTCGCGTTCGCCCCGATCACCACGACGACGGCCTTCGTGTTCGTGGCGTCGACCGGCTCGCTGATGCTCGACCACAGAGCGCCGCGGACGATGTCCGAGATGAACGGCAGGCTCAGGGCGGTCGGGTTCTCAGCAGCCCAGTCGACGATGGCGCTCGAGGCGATGGGCCGGACCACGTAGTAGAGCGTTCCGACCACGAGCCCGCCCAGGACCGCTGCGAAGAGCGCGAAGCGCAGGAACCGGCCGGGACCACCTCCGCGGCTCTTGCGATAGTCGCGCCGGGCGTCCAGATAAGCCGGTCGCTTGGCCGCGACCTCTTCGGGATCGGGCGGGATGTAGTCGTCCCAGCCCTGATCCGCGATCGCGTGCCGGGTCCGCGCCGCGCGCTCGCCGTCCGCTCCCCCGCCCCGTGGCTTGTAGCCGCCTGGAGGCGTCACGGCGTATTCCGATCGTTGGTGTCGTTCGTCATGGCGTCCAGCTCGTCCTGCAGGATCAGCGCCGCGGCCTCCCTGTCGATGCGGGCCCGACGAGCGTCGCGCTGTGCGGCGCTGGGCGGTCCGCCCGACCGGCCGCGTCCGGCGGTTCCGATACGACGCTCGGCTCTCTGACTCGTGAGGCGTTCGTCTCGAAGGCGCAAGGGTAGACCAGTTGCAGCCGAGACGGCTTCGGCCCAGGCGCGTGTGACGGTCGCCTGAGGCCCCTCGGTGCCGTCCATGTCCAGCGGCAGGCCCACGACGAGTACGCCGGCGCCCTGCTCGGCGGCCAGGCGCGCGATGACCGCGGCATCGTCGGCGACGGTCTTGCCGCGACTCAGAGTCGCGAAAGGGGCCGCGGTTCGAGTGCCCAGATCGCCCAGCGCGACGCCAACCCGGCGCTCGCCGAGGTCGATCCCGAGGACCCGTCCGGCGCCGCCCGCGGTCCGGTCTCCGGACGCGGCCATCAGGTCGGCGTGGGGGTTGCCGAAGGGGGAGACGGCGAGTCGGTTGGCGTCGGCGTGTCCGCAGGCGGGGTCGCCGTTGGAGTCGGGCTGGGAGACGCGGACGCCGCCTCGGAGGGCGGCGCTGTCGGATTGGCGGGGATGGCCGTGGGGGTCGGGGCGCGAGGGACGGTGGGGCGCTTGGTGACCTCGGGGTTGGCCGCGATCGACGGGCTGGGGCTCGGCTCCAGAGCTGGCACGACCAGGCGGAGATCTACCCGGAAGTCGAAGCTGGGCATCGATGAGGCCCAGCTCGGCGAGACCGATATCTCGACCTCTCCGTATTCCGACAGCAGCACCCTGGCCTCGTCGACCGACTTGCCGAGGATCTCGTTCTTGAGGGCGACGGCGTCCAGGTTGGGGACCTGTACGGCCTCGACGGTCACGGGCACGACGATCGTCGAACCGTCATGGGTGGTCGCCCCTACCTTCGTCGTAAGCGAGCTGGCCACCATCGAGTAGCCGCTGCGTACCGAGGCCCGGGCTCGTCGCTCGGCCAACGACACGACGCCCGAGATCGCGGCCATGGTCGCGGTCCCGGTCGCGCGGCAGTCGAGCTGAAACGTGGGCTCGACCAGGTCGAGCAGCAACTGCGGGTCCGGATTGCACGTGGCCACGCCCAGGCTGGCCGACTCCGGGAAGAGGCTTTCGCCTGACGGGACGGACGCCGGGTCGGTCAGGGCGGCCTGGAAGTTGGAGTCCAGCGCGGACAGCAGGAACCGCTCCGCCGCGTCGATGTCCGACTGCTGGATCTTGGCCGTCACGTTGTGGGCGCCGCCCGTGGTGGGATTCGGGTTGCTGACACTGACTTGGTTAGAGCTCAGGCTGGCTGGGACCCTGACGATCGTGTTGGCGGCCACGTTGCCGGCGGTCCCGGGCAAGACGGCGGCGATCGGGGCATCGACCGACCCTGGAGTGATGATCGGGAGGCTAACGCTGGCCTTCGGCACGACCACGGCGGCAGTGGTCTTGAATTGAACACCACCTGCGGTCGAAATCTGCGTCCCGGCGACAACGGTCAGCGCGTGGTCGTTGTTGACGTTCGTGAACGTCACCGTACCGGTCGCGGCCGTGTCGACCACGTTCTCACCGGTGGCCTGGAAGGTGTCCGACGCGGTGATGGGGAATTCCTTCATCACCCCGGGCACCGTCCCGGCCAGGTCGTTGGCCGCGGCGATGTTCGGGTCGATCGAAACGCTGACCGTCATCGGCCCCAGGGTTTGGCCCTGCAGCGTCACGACGACCGTGGCGCTGGGGTAGAAGAAGAATCCCGCGGCAGCGATCACGGCCACGATCAGCAGCGCGGCGCCGGCCAGGAATGGCGGCGAGACCCGTATCCGGCCGGCGAACGGGTTCGTGAACGACGGACCGCCGGTTATGCGCGACGCCCCGGTCCCGTTCGGCCGTCCCGCGGGTTGCGGGGCCACGGTCATGGCCAGCTCGTCGAGCGCGTCCTTGGTCTCGGGCCGCCCCGACGCCACGGCGCCCCGGGCGAGCGTGGTCTCGGACCGCTCGTAGTCGCCCACCGTCGCGAACACGGGCAACTCGGCCGATCTGGCCACCGATTGAACCGAGGGATCGGCGGTGACGATGGCCAGCCGCTTGCTTCGTTGTTTCGCCTCGCGGGCGAGCAGCCGGAAGTTGATGCGCGAGGTCGCCACGCGCGACCCGCCCGACAGTACCAGGGCGATCCGGTTGTCCGGGGAATCGCGGATGCGCGCCGCAGCTGAGGTGATCTCGTCGTCGACGTCGAGAAAGTAGATTGCCATCGGCTACATCTTCATCGCCCGGAGGACGCGCCGCAACGCCATGTCCAACGGGTCTTCGTTCGTCTGGAGTTCGATGGCCTGGTAGGCCAGGCCCATCGGCGTGACGTCCTGCTGGTCGACCAGCAGCTTGGTCGCGTCCTTGATGCGCACGACCTGGTCCGGCTCGATGACCGCAATCTCGGGCTGGCGGCTGAAGGCCAGCCGCTTCCAGAACGCCTCGGCGCGCAGCGTGGCCCCGATTTCGGGCAGATGCGAGCCGCCGCCGCACAGGTAGATCCGGCTCGGCAGCAGGTCGCCCTCAGCCAGTTCGTCCAGGACCAGCTCGACGCCCGCGGCCCAGATGGCCACGTCGTCGGCGACGATCTTCGCGACTTCGTCGTGGTGCTCGACCAGCACGCCGCGGGCGTAATCGAGCTTCATCTCCTCGGCCCGTGGGAACGGCAGGTCGATCCGATCGGCGATCGACTTGGTGAAGGCCCGCCCACCCAGGGCGAACATGCGCGTTCCCTCGATGCCGCCGTGCCGGACCAGGGCGACGTCCGTGGTGCCGCCGCCGATGTCGACGAACAGCGCCCCGGATTGCTGGACCTGCTCGCTGGCCAGAACTCGGGCCACGGCATACGGCTCGGCGACTATCTCCAGCAACTCCAGCTCGAGCTGCTGGGCCACGGTCTGGAGGGCGCCGAGGTGGACCAGCGGCGCGAAGGCGTTGAAGACGCTGATCTTGACGTGGCGGCCGCGGAAGCCGACCGGGTTGGTAACCGGATAGCCGTCGATCTGGGCGCCCGTGACCGCGGCGTGGACCAGCCTCACGTCCACCTGGAGCAAACCCGTCTCCCAGGTGATCGCCCGTTCCGCCTCTCGGAGCGCCTCGCGCTGGACGCCGTCGATCAGCCTCTGCAGCTCGGCATCGGTGATTTGGGTGTCGGCCCGCTTGCGGTCCTGCGTGTGAGTGGTGGTGAAGCCCTTGACCAGCTCGCCGGCGATGCCGATGACGCATTGGGTGGGCCGGAAGCCGGCCATCTCCTCCGCTTCCTGGAGCGCGACCGAGCAGTTGTCGACGACGGCGTCGATGTCCGTGACCGTGCCGGACTGCATGTGGGCCAGGCCCTGGCGCTTGCGGCCGACACCGCGAACCGTGCCCAGGCCGTTCTCGTCGATCTCGAAGACGAGAGCCTTGACGAACTCGGTCCCGATGTCCAGGGCGGTGCAGGCAGCGAGGGCCGATTCCTCCTCGCGGCCCCAGATTCTGCGCCAGAACGCCACGGCCGCTCCCCTATCTGTCGGCTATTTCCCTGTGTCCCTAAGTGTATCCGCGATCGCGGCCAGAGCAGCGGGGATCCCGTCCCGTCGCGTGCCCATCCCCTGCGCCATCTCCGGCCGGCCGCCCCCACGGCCGTCCATCGACTGCATCGCCACCTTGACGAGTTGACCGGCCGAGATGCCACGCGAGACGAGGTCCGGGCTCACCGTCACGAAGAGCTGCGGCGACTCGGCGTCGAAGGCGACGGCGATCACGCCCGAACCCAGCGCCTTCCCGATTTCCTTGACGAAGCCCTTCCACTGCTCCGGCGTTTCGAAGGCGCCGGAATGGACGACGAGCTTCACCCCGGGGGTCGGTTCGACCGCGGCAGCCACTATCTCGGCGGCCTTCGGCAGGCCGGTGCCGCCCGCCCGCAGCCGGCGGCGCGTCTCCTTCAGCTCGTCCTGCAGAGCCGCCACGCGATCCGGGGCAGCCTCGACGGAGGTGGCGCCGACAGCCTCGGCGATCCGGTCCAGGACCGCCAGGCGCTCGCGCAGCAGGGCGTCGGCCCCGTCCCCGGTGACGGCTTCGATGCGCCGCGTCCCCGCGCCGATGCTGCGATCCGAAGTGATCACGAAGCTGCCGATCTGGCCCGAGGCGGAGCAATGCGTTCCGCCGCACAGCTCCAGCGAGTAGCCCTCGACGCGGACCGTCCGGACCCGCTCGCCGTACTTCTCGTCGAAGAAGGCGTCGGCGCCGGCGGCAATGGCGTCGGCCATGGCCTGGACCTTCGTCGTCACGGGATGGTTCTCGCGCACGATGCGGCGGACCTCGTCCTCGATGGCCCTCTTCTCGTCCGCGCTGAGGGCCCGGTCCAGCGGGTAGTCGAAGCGCAGGTAGTCCGGCGCGACCAGGGAGCCGGCCTGGTGGGCCTCCGGCCCGACGACGTTGCGCAGGGCCCGGTGGAGCAGATGCGTGGCGGTGTGATTGCGCATCGTTCGGGCGCGCCTCTCGGCGTCCACCCGCGCCGTCACCGTCTCGCCGACGCGGATCCGGCCGTGGAGCTTGCCGCGGTGGACGAACAGGCCGGCGATCGGCTTGTGCGTGTCCTCGACCGTGAAAATGGCGCTGCCGCCACCCGCTTCTAGGATCTCGCCACGGTCGCCGACCTGGCCTCCGCCCTCGCCGTAGAAGGGAGTGGCGTCCAGGACGATCTCGGCCTCGCCGCTGCCGGTCAGCTCCTGGTACTCCATGCCGTCACGGAGGATGGCGACGACCTGGCTCTCGGCCTCCGTTCCGTCGTAGCCGAGGAACTTAGTCTCGCCGGCTCGACGCTGGATGGCCTGGTAGAGGTCGCCCAGCTCGGCGTGGCGGGCCAGGTCCGCCTTGGTGCCCTTGCGGCTGCGCTCCTTCTGCTCCGCCATGGCGGCCGCGAAGCCGTCGCGATCGACCCGGACGCCGTATTCGGCCGCCATGTCGACGGTCAAGTCCACCGGAAAGCCGTACGTGTCGTGCAGGCGGAAGGCGACCTCGCCCGGCAGGACGGGCGCGTCCTCGGGCAGGCTTTCGGGCCGCCGGCCGATCGTCCGCTCGGTCCGCGTCAATGGCGCCAGAGCGGTCTCCAGGTGGCCGGTCCCCGCCTCGAGGGTACGGGCGAACTGGGCTTCCTCCTGCCCGATGACCTTGAGAATCTTGTCGCTCTGATCGGCCAGATACGGGTAGGCGTCCTTCATGACGTCGATGACGACGCCGGCGGTGACGTGGACGAACGGCTCGCGCCGGCCGAGCAGCCGGCCGTGGCGGACGGCCCGCCTCAGGATGCGGCGCAGGACGTAGCCACGTCCTTCGTTGGATGGCGCCACGCCGTCGGCGATCAGGAACGTGACGGCGCGGGAGTGGTCGGCGATGACCTGATAGCTGAACCGTTCGGCCTCGAACGCCTCGGGGTCGTGGCCCAGCAACTCCCGCATCGCGGCGTGGATCGGGGTGAAGAGGTCCGTGTCGTAGTTGGTGGGGACCTGCTGGATGACGCTCGTCAGCCTCTCCAGGCCCATGCCCGTGTCGACCGAGAGCATCGGCAGATCGACGCGCGTGCCGTCGGCCCGCTGGTCGAACTCCATGAAGACCAGGTTCCAGATCTCCAGCCAGCGCGGGCAGTGCTCGGAGTGGTCCGGAATGCAGTGCGGCCCCTCGCTGAACTCCACTCCCCGGTCGAAATGGATCTCCGAGCAGCGGCCGCACGGTCCCGTGTCCGCCATGCGCCAGAAGTTGGCGTCGTTGCCCTCCTCGACGTTGCCCCAACGCGCTATCCGTTCGGGCGCCAGGCCGATCTCGTCGTGCCAGACGTTGTAGGCGTCGTCGTCGTCCGTGTACACGGTGGCCGCCAACCGGTTGCCGGGAATCTCGAAAACCTCGGTCAGCAGTTCCCAGGCCCAGTGGATGGCCTCGCGCTTGAAGTAGTCGCCGAAGCTCCAGTTGCCGAGCATCTCGAAGAAGGTGTGGTGGCGCGGCGTGCGGCCCACCTCTTCGAAGTCGTTGTGCTTTCCGGCGACGCGCAGGCAGCGCTGGTAGTCCGCGGCGCGGACGTAGCTCCGCTTCTCGCGCCCGGTGAGAACGTCCTTGAACTGGACCATGCCCGAGTTGGTGAACAGCAGGGTCTGATCGCCGGCCGGAACGAGCGAGGCGCTCGGCACCTCGGTGTGACCTCGCTGGGTAAAGAACTCGACATATTGGCGGCGCACCTCGGCCGCGGTGAGGTAGGGAATTGGCAGGTCAGGCATCGCCGCTAACGGTACCAAACTGCGCCCCACGAGCGTGGATGAGTGCTACAGATGCTCCCGGGCCGGCGTGGCGACGGCCGTAAGGGTCAGACTCAGGTCGCTTCACGGCCCGCCGGCGGCGTCACCAACCGAGTGATCCGGCAGTCCTTGTCATACGCACTGGTTTTCGGAGGAAGTTTGGGACTGGTCGAGGAATGCATCCCATCGGGCTCACCGAGCCTATTTTGGGGTCGTTTTCAGCCAGTTCTCAGGTGTCCAGGTCAGCATTGCTCCGGATAAACCGGCGAGCTGACGCTTCGACTCGCGACCGGCAGGGTGGCGTTTTGCGCAGCCGCACTGTTCGGGCAATCGAGTAAGACACCCTCTCTCGCGGGGCGGCACCCAGAGCCGCCGACGCCGCGGGTCCCAATCGCGCCGGGTCGGGCCTAACTGTGAGCCGATCCGGTACGGCCGCGGCAGCGCTGCCAGCGCGGCGATGCACAAGCTCGCTATTGGAGTGACGCCACTTGGACACGACTGAACAACCGCGCCTGGTGGATCCGGTGCTTCGGACGCGCATCGCGTCCAGCCTGGCCGGCAACGCGACGGAGACGATCCCGTCCATCGGCCAGGCCGTTCGTTTCTCGGCTGCCCTGCTCGTGTTCATAGGTGTCTCGGTGATCGCGGGCCGCTCCGGGCATCCCCTGTTGGCGATGCCGGCCGGGTGGTTCGTCACGTTCGTCTCGTTGGTGGTCCCGGTGGCGAGCTGCGGCCGTCGCCGCGTATTCGCTCTACCGGCCCTGGCACGCGCTGATCGCGGTCGTGGCTCTCACCCCGCTCTGGAACTCGGCCTACGTGTCGTGGCAGGTGGGATCCGTGCAGGTGATCCTGCAGACCGTCTTCGTCGTGACCCTCGCCGTGGGCGCCGTCACGAACCGAGCGCCCCGCGCCAGCTTTCTGTGGACCCCCGGCGATCTTCGCGCGGCGGGTCGCACCAAGGGCTTCGCCCTATACAGGATCGCGGAGGTCGCGGTCGCGGGTCTGGCCGGTGTCGCACTTGTGTCGACCCTTCAGTCGCCCGACGTCCAGCTGAGCGCGACGGTGCTCCTCCACGGCATCCTGGAGCCAATCGCGATGGCCGCCATCCTCATCTACCTCCGCCCGACCAGGCGGGATCTCGTCGTCCTGATGGCCGCCCTCGGCGTTTCGATCGGCCTGGGAACGGCGTTCAACATCCTCCAGACGCTGCCGACCATGACGTCGTTCGCGGCGATCCAGGCGCACCGCCTGTACTTCGCGCGCGCCTCGTTCGGCAACGTAGGGCTCTTCGCCGCGGTCATCGCCATGACCTTCCCGCTGGTCGTCGCGGCCGTGGCTGCGCGCCGGATGCTGGCCCTGCCGAAGTGGGCAACCGCGCTCATGATGTTGACCCTCACTGCCGGTGCCGCGGGGCTGTTCTTTTCACTATCGAAGAGCGCCTGGATCGCCACGGGAGGAGCCACCGTGCTGCTCCTGCTCCTGGCGGTGCACAGCTGGTGGCGCCGCCTGACGATGATCTTCGCGGCCGTGGCCGTCTCGGCGCTCTTCATTCCGTGGCCGGCGTTCTTCCTGCAGGTCGCCCCGAGCGCCGACGCGGCTTACAGGTCGGTCGTGGTGAGCATCATCGGCCAGAGCCGGTTCGACTCCTGGAACCCGGCCACGATCGCCGGCCGCGGGTCGTTGAGCGAGCGTTTCTACGCCGCCGAAGCGGGCGTTCAGATGGCCATTGCCAACCCGGTGCTGGGCGTTGGCCTGGACCAGTTCGGGCCCAACTACTTGAAACCCGAGTACCGCCCGCCGCAAGCACTGCTCGACCTTGACCACGCCCACTCTTTCTTCCCCGAGATCGGCGCCGAGCTCGGCCTCCCGGCGACGGGGCTGGTGGTCATCATCTACGGCGCCGCCATGTGGGCCATGTGGCGGGTCTACCGCAATTCCCGCGACAAGGCGACGCGGCTCATCTCGGCCGGCCTCCTGGCCTCGATCGCGGGCTGGCTTGTCGTGGCCACGGCATTCGGCTGCTACATCTACCGGCCCACGAACGACCTGGCCTCGGACGTTGCCGTCTCCGCGATCGTCGTCGGCGCGGCCATCGCCCTGGCCCGGACGGTCCACTCGGAGCGGCCCTGGCGGCCCGCCAGGTAGAGCGGCGGGCGGGTCCGCCGCTAGGCTCGGTTGCGGCGCTTCCAGATACTGGAACCGGCGATCGCAGCCCCTACCAGCGCACCGAGGGCCAGGCCTCGGGCGAAGGCAAGCCACCGCGCGTCCGCCCTTTCGCCCCGCCGGCCCGCCGATACGCGGCGCATCATCGACGGGATCACGGGCGGCGATCCGTGGGGTTGGCCGGGCCCAGGATGAACAGGACCTCCACGAAGGCGATGCCGGCCCAGGCCACGGCTGAGGCCGCGATCAGGTGGAAGTCGCCGAGGCGAATCGGGTCGATGCCGAGGCGCCCGCCGACCGCGTCGCCCGCCCATGCACCCAGCGCAGCGGCAAGCAGCACGATCAGCAACTGGCCGCCGCCGCGTCCGCGCGCGAACATGAACAGAGCAGTGTGGAAACCGCCGACGAGCAGCGCGAGAACAGGCGCGGGTCCAATGGCCACGCGGCGAGTATAGAAGCCGGTCAGCTCGATGGATCGTCGGCGCGGGCGATCTTGCCGCCGCCGAGTACGACCTCGCCTCGATAGAAGACCGCGGCCTGTCCGGGAGCCGCCGCCCACACGGGCTCGTCCGTCGCCACTTCCCAGCGGCCCGAGTCCTGCGCGCGAATCGTCGCCGCCACCGGGCGGCCCCGATGGCGGATCTGGACCTCGGCCCGGAAGCCGTCTGGAGCCGAGCCCCGGACGCCGGCCGTATCTCCGGCCAAACCTTCGGCTGGAATGCCGGCATGGGCAGCCTCGGGTCGATGGCCGGCGACGAACTTGACGTCCTCGACCTCGAACCTTCGGACCTCCAGGTCCTTTCGCCGGCCGAGCTTGATGACGTTCGCGCCCGGGTCGATCTTCCACACGTAGCGAGGCTCTCCGAGGGCAACGCCGGTCCCCTGCCTCTGACCGATCGTGTAAGACGCGGCGCCGAAGTGCTCGCCGACCTGCGTTCCGTCGACGTCCAGGAGCGGACCCGGCTCGGCCGTCCAGCCCGCCCGGTCCCGGAGAACCTCGCGGTAGTTGCCGCGCGGGACGAAGCAGATCTCCTGGCTGTCGCGCTTCTCCGCGGTGGCGAGCCCCAGGGCCCGAGCCGCGTCGCGGACCTGCGGCTTGGTCATGGCCCCGAGCGGGAACTGGGTGTGGGCGAGCTGTTCCTGGCCCAATCCGTACAGGAAGTAGCTCTGGTCCTTGTTCGGGTCCGCGCCACGCAGCAGGCGGTAGCCCGTGGCAGCCGCGCGATCGGTCGCATCGGCGCCCTCGGCCGCGTACGGCTGCGCGATCCGCGCGTAGTGGCCCGTCGCAACCGCGTCGCAGTCGTACAGCAGCCGGGCCTGCCCGAGCAGCGCTCCGAACTTGACCACGGTGTTGCACTCCACGCACGGGCTAGGCGTGCGGCCCTCCAGGTACGACTGCATGAAGGGCTGCAGGACACCGACGTCGAACTCGCGCTCGAGGTTGAGGATGTAGAAGGGGATGTCGAGCTGCGAGGCCACGCGGCGGGCGTCCTCGGCGGCATCGAGGGAGCAGCAGCTTCGCTTGAACTCGGAGTAGCTGTCGGCGACCTCGCTGAGCCGCATCCAGACGCCGATCGGCTCCGCGCCGCTCGCCTTGACGAAGGCGGCCGCGACCGACGAGTCCACGCCGCCGGACATCGCCACGAGCACGCGAGGCTTGCGGGACTCCGAGGTCACCCGGCCGACGCCTCGACCCGCCCCAACGCCGCCATTCGCTGCTCCGCCAGCCCGGCCGCCGCTTCGCGCTGATGAGCGAGCGTGGCGACCACGAGCTCGGCCGCCTGCGCGACCTCCGCTTCGGTCGTCGTCCGGCCCAGGGAGAAGCGCAGCGCTCCCCTAGCCTCTTCGGCCGGATAGCCCATCGCGGTGAGAACGTGGCTCGGGTCCGTGGATCCGCTGACACAGGCCGAACCGGTCGAGCAGGCGATGTCCGCCAGGTCGAGCGCCATCGTCACGGCGCTGCCGTTGAGACCTGTGGCGATGAACGAGGCCAGCCCTGGCAGTCGATCGGTCGGATGGCCGGTCTCCGCCAGGCCGTCGGCGGCGCGGAGTGCCGCGCTGAACGACTCGCGCAGGCGGCGCAACCGGGGCGCCGTCTCGGCCTTTTCGGCCGCGGCGAGCACGAGCGCCTTCGCCATGCCCACGGCCCCGGCGACGTTCTCCGTCCCGGCGCGCCGGTAGCGCTCCTGCGAGCCGCCCTGCTGCTGGGCCAGGATGTTCGTGCCGTGGCGGACGTACAGCGCGCCGACGCCCTTGGGCCCCTCGAACTTGTGCGCGGCGATCGTCAGCAGGTCCACGTCGAGGGCGGCCACGTCGATCGGCAGATACGGCGCCGCCTGAACGGCATCCGTGTGGAAGAGCACTCCCTTGTAGTGCCGCACGCGGGCCGCGATCTCGGCGATCGGCTGGATCGTGCCCACCTCGTTGTTGGCGAGCATGATGCTGACCAGGATCGTCTTGGGCGTGATCGCCGCCTCGACTTCGTCCGGATCGACCCGGCCGTACCGATCGACCGGCAGTTCGACGACCTCGAAGCCGAACTTCTCGAGGTAGCGGACGGTGTGGCCGATGGCGTGGTGCTCGACCGAACTGGTTATGATCCGGTGCCCGCGAGCCTTGCCGGCCCAGGCCGAACCCTTGATCGCCAGATTGTTGGCCTCTGTTCCGCCGGAGGTGAAGACGATCTCGCGCGGGGTTGCGCCGAGCGCTTTCGCGACCGTTTCGTGGGCTTCGTCCAGACCAGCCCGCGCGCGCCGGCCCAAGCCGTGCAGCGACGAGGCGTTGCCATACTGCTCGGTCAGATACGGCAGCATCGCCTCGAGGGCTTCGCGCCGCAACGGCGTGGTGGCGGCGTGGTCGAGGTATGTCGGCATCGGCCGATTGTACGCCGAGGCCCGGTCGCCGCCCTCAGCCCGGGGTCTGGGGGCCGCGGGACGGAGCCGCCGGCCGATCGGTCCGCAACCGCCGGATAGCGACCGCGGCGCCCACTGCGGCGCCCACGTAGCCCAGCGCCCCGATCCCCCACTCCGTCTGGAAGCTGTAGCCCGCGCTGCTGTTCCGGAACGTCATCATCGGCACCAGCCCGATGCCCAGGTCGACCGCCGAGGCGCCGACAGCCAGCGCGACCACGGACACGATCGACATCACGCTTACGCCCAGCAGGAACACCAGGACGAAGCCACCGATCGTCGCCTTCGCCACGCGGATCACCGGCTGAAATCTCTCGATCATCCCTCACCCTCCCCAAGCCGCCATCTCGAGCCAAGCGCCACGATGATAGCCCTGCCGTGTGGCCCAGGGTTGCTACTTCGTGTCGCGCGCGTACTCCTCGAGCAAGCGGCGGACGACCTGGCTCACAGTCCGTCCCTCTCGGGCGGCTCGTGCCGAGACTCGACGGTGAAGCGCCTCCGGAACCCGCGCTTCTATGCGCGGCGAATGTCCACCGGCGGTGTCGCCAAGCGGCGGGCGGCCTGGCCGGGGCTTCCATTTCGACAGGTCGAAGCCGGCTTCCGCCTCCTTCGCCAGGATCTCGATGTCCTGGGCGGTCAGCATCCTGCCGCTCTTCGTCGCGATCACAGGCGTCTTCACCGTTCTTGACATCGCATCTCCCGAACGGGGGCCTCGGCGTACTTTGGCCGCATCGGCATCGCGTGGATCACGAGAAGATCCCCGTCAGTCCGCTCGAGGGCGACGACTTCCAGCGGAATGCCGTGCTGATCTGGACCGAGGAAGAGAACCCGGTCCGAGCCCTCATCGGGCTCATAGAGTGGACATGCGCAAGACTCAATGACGTGAGCCATCTGGCTCGGGCTGATGCCATGTTTGTAAGCGGACCGATGGAATAGAAGCGTCGTCGCACTCCGGCATTATGTCGGACAGAACTCGGACGTCAATACCGCCTGAGCTAAGCCACGACGCCGCTAATTCTGCGAACAGTGGCTGCACGCCCACTTATCGGCTAGGGCTCCACTGGCAAGAGGTTCGATCTCGACCTCGGCCCGTCCCCAGCTGTTTCTGGTCGAGTCCCGCTACGGCGACACGCTCGACGACCGCGCCAGGGCCGCCCTGCGCCAGGTCCGGACCGACCCCTCACCGGATCTGGCGTCGTAGATGTCGACACCGGCGGTGGACTCCAGAATCCGGCCCTGGTAGCGCCATGGTGACTGGACGCTGCCTGTCAGGCTCGTGCCGAAGGAGCGGCCGTAGGCGTCGTAGAGAAAGATGTCGGTGATCGTGCCAGTTGAGCCGCACTGAGCCGCAACGTTGCCGTGGAGGTCGGGCACCAGCCAGGCGAAACCCGAGCCGTTGGAGCTTGCCAGTCGATCGCCGGCCGAGTCGATGGCACCGCTCAGGGTGTAGCCCGAACCGGAGGTCGAGATGTCCTTGATGACCGAGTTGGATGTGCCCAGGTAGGAATACATATCAAGGAGGGTGCCGCTCACGCGGCCCCTACTTCGCCTCGCGCTCCGCCATTCGGGCGTCGTATTCGCGGCCGGCGGCGCGGCGGCGATCGTGCTGGGAGAGGAGCCGCTTGCGCAGGCGGATCGACTTGGGCGTGACCTCGACCAGTTCGTCGGCGCCGATGAACTCGATGGCCGACTCGAGCGTCAGTTCGCGCGGCGGAGTCAGGCGGATCGCCTCGTCGTGGGAGTGCGTCCGCATGTTCGTCAGCTTCTTCTCTTTGGTGGCGTTGACGTCCATGTCGTCCGAGCGGGCGTTCTCGCCGATGATCATGCCCTCGTAGACGTCCACGCTGGCGCCGATGAACAGATCGGAGCGCTCCTGGAGGCTGTACAGGGCGTAGCCGTTGGAGGTGCCCTGGCGGTCGGCCACGAGGACGCCGCTGGTCCGATGCGTGACCTCGCCGGCCCATGGACCGTAGCCCTCGCCGATCTGGTGCATGAGCGCCGTACCCCGCGTCTCGGTGAGAAGCTGGCCACGGAAGCCGATCAGGCCGCGGACCGGGATGACGTACTCCATTCGGACTCGACCGTCCGCGTCCGTGCTCATCTGCTCGAGCCGGCCCTTGCGGTCGGCCAGGGCGGCTTGAACGGGGCCGATGAAATCGGGCGGGATGTCGACGGTGATCCGCTCGTACGGCTCGTGGGTCTGGCCGCCGACCGTCCGCAGGATGACCTCGGGCCGGCTGACCTGGACTTCGTAGCCCTCACGGCGCATCTGCTCGATCAGGATGGCCAGCTGGAGCTCGCCCCGGCCGAGGACTTCGAACGTGTCGGCTGAATCCGTGGGCACGAACTCGATCGAGACGTTGCCGAGGACTTCCTTCTCGAGCCGCGCCCGGATGTGACGGCTGGTTACGTATTTCCCCTCGCGCCCCGACAGCGGCGACGTGTTCGCCCCGAAGGTCATGCTCAGCGTCGGCGCGTCCAGGTCCAGGCGTTGCATCGGCCGCGGATCGGCCGGATCCGTGATCGTGTCGCCGATGGTGACGTCGGGGATGCCGGCGAGGGCGACGATGTCGCCCGGGCCCGCCTCTTCGATGTCGACGCGTTCGATGCCGTGCGCCGTGGTCAAGCTGGTCACGGTGCCCGTGAGGGTGATCGTTCGACCGGGCACGATCGTGCCGTCGGTGTCTTCTTCCTCCTCACGAACGATGACGATCTTGCCGCCGAGCTTGATCGTGCCGTTCCAGACACGCCCCACCGCCATCCGGCCGACGTAGTCGTTGGCCGAGAGGTTCGTGACGAGCAGCTGTAGCGGGTGGTCCGGCACGAACCGTGGCGCCGGAGTGTGCTCGATCAGCAGCTCGAAGAGAGGCTTGAGGTTCGTACCCGGCTCGGCCATGTCCATCGTCGCGGTGCCGGCCTTGGCGTTGGTGTAAACCACCGGGAAGTCGATCTGGTTCTCGTCGGCGCCCAGGTCCATGAACAGTTCGTAGACGTCGTCCAGGACTTCGGGCGAGCGGGCGTCCGAGCGGTCGATCTTGTTGATCGCCACGACGACCGGCAGGTGGTGCGACATCGCCTTCTGGAGGACGTAGCGCGTCTGCGGCAGCGGCCCCTCGGCCGCGTCCACGAGAAGCAGCACCGAGTCCACCATATTCAGGCTGCGCTCGACCTCGCCGCCGAAGTCGGCGTGGCCCGGGGTGTCGACGATGTTCAGGCGGATGCCGTCGTAGTCCACCGCGGTCTGCTTGGCGAGGATCGTGATCCCCTTCTCCCTCTCCAGGTCGTTGGAGTCCATGACCCGATCGACGACGACCTGGTTGGCGCGGAAAGCGCCGGCCTGCTTGAGCATCGCGTCGACGAGCGTGGTCTTGCCGTGGTCGACGTGGGCCACGATCGCGACGTTCCGCACGTCGGCGCGTATGGCCGTGGCGGCGTCGACGGACCGGACCTGGCCGGGATGATCGAATTCGAAGGGCGTGGTGGAACGGGGTGAGTCACTCATGGGCCGGCAAATTGTCGCACAACCCGGGGTTGAGCCCCGAGACGCCCGGCGCGGTCCGAGGGCCGGGCGGCGGAGCGGCGCTACACTCGGCCGAGGAGGCCCGCATGACCGTCGCAGCTATCGTCCTGGTTCCGGAGATGGCCGTCGCCTTGGCCGACGCCGACGGCGAGCCGGCGATCCGCCGCGTGGTCCATGCGGCATGGTCCGGCGGCGCGATGCCCATCGTCGTCGTCACCGACGACACTGATGAGCGGCTGGTCGATGCGGTGGCCGAACTCGGCGTCACCCTGGCCCGCCCGGGGGCGGATGAGCCGCGCGGCGTGGCCTGGCTGGTCCATGGCCTGCGCTACGCCGCCGCCACGGTCTCTGAGACCACGGCCGGGCTGCTGTGGCCGGTTCGGTGCGCGTGGGTGGATCCCGAAACCGTCACGTCCCTCGTGGAGGCCCACGGCGTAACACCCGAGGCGATAGTCAGGCCCGCTTGGTCGGGCGCAGCCGGCTTCCCGATCCTCATTCCCAGGGCCTTCGAAGACCGGCTCCTGGCCCGACTCGACCTTCACGGCTTCCAGGCAGTCGAGGCGCTCACTGCCGAAGGGGCACCGTACCGTGCCATCGATCTGGGAGACCCGGGCATCACTCACGACCTGGCCACGCCCCGATCGGAGCTCCCCGGCTACCAGGGACCGCCGGAGCCGGCCGGCAATACGCCGCCGGAATGGAACGCGGCCCTGGCCGCGCACGCGGAACGGTCGGGCGAGCCGGGGCGGTAGCGAGTAGTAGCGCGCGAGCGCCTAGCTCGCCGCGCCCGGTGACGCGCCCGGTGACAACGACGGCAGCGGCGACATGGGCACGATGACGTCCTTGTGAACGCCCACGTCGCTGAACGTGTAGGTGACAGCGACGTCGATGAGCCTGGCGCCGCTCTCGTCCGTCTTCGTCGCCGATACGGTCGCCGAGGAAGGCACGCCGTCGTCGCCGACCCAGAGGTCGAGCACGAACGTGTCCGGCTGGACAGGCAGTCCCGACAGATCGGTCATCGCCAGCCGGCTCATGTCGGGCACCCACAGCGAGGTCGACTGCAGGTGGTTGACGAGCTGGCCTTCGCGCATCGCCGGGCCCTGCATCGACAGGTCTTTGCTCGAATTGATGCCGAACATAGGACTGACGAGCAGATAGGCGGGCAGGCTCGCTACCATTGACCACGTGCCGGACGGCGGAGTCCGGACGAAGGAAAGGCCGTCGACGAGCCTCATCTCCTGTATGGTGCCGCCGGACCAGACCGTGCCCGACTGATTGGCCTGCGCAACCTGGCCGTCGAAGTGCGTCGTAATCAGCTTCTCGGTCCCGTCGACCTTCTTGCTCAGCAGGACCTTCGTGTCGACGATCACATGGGCGTCGAGCCGCAAACCACCGACACGGTCCAGTGCGAGCCCGACTATCGGCGGTTGCGTTGCGTCAGACGCGACCGTCTTGGGCTCACCTTGCACCAGGACCGGCGGATCGGCGGGCGCGGGGCTGCCACCGAGCGCTCCGCCAAATACCAGCGCCGCGGCGGCGACGACAAGGACCACGCCGGTCCCGATCATGAGGTTGGGGCTGAGCTTGCGAGGGGGCTTCGGGCCGGGCGCAAATGTAGGCATCGGAGCCTCAGGCTCGCCCGTCTGCGCGGTTTGCGGCGCATATCGGACCGTGTAGAGGCCATCGATCGGCTTCGGTTGCGGGGCCGGCGCACGGTACGGAGTCCCGCACTTCGGACAGGACCCCTCGTCGGCATCGAAGACCTCGTAACAGCGAGGGCATCGAACCATCTTTTCGGCCATGAACCGCCTCCACCAGAGCGACGCCGCCTGCCAGGCCGGCGGATCGCTTCAATCGAGCAGCGAACTACTCCGCCGGCTCTCCCCCGGCGGCTCCCTCAGCCGCCTGGAGACCCACGAAACGCAGACCTAACTCAGAGTACTGCTCCAACTCGGGTTCGGAAGGGGCTCCCATCATCAGATCGGCGCCGGACTGGGTCTTGGGGAAGGCCATGACCTCGCGGATGTTCGTCTGGTGCGCGAACAGCGCCGACCAGCGGTCGATGCCCATGGCGATGCCGCCGTGGGGCGGAGCCCCAAAATCGAATGCCTCCAGGATGCCGCCGAATAGGTCGTGCATCTTCTCGAGCGAGTAGCCCTGGAGGGCGAAGCTCCGCTCCAGCAGTTCGCGCTTGTGGATCCGGACCGAGCCGCCACCCAGCTCCCAGCCGTTGAGAGCGATGTCGTACTGCATCGCCCGGGCCTTGCCGGCAGGGTCGTTTCGCGACGGCTTGTATGGGTCGCCGGATTCGGTCACGAGCAGCTTCTCGTCCTCCGGCACCACGCCGCTGAACGGGTTGTGCGTGGCGTCCCAGCGGCTCCGTTCCGTGTCCCACTGGTACATCGGGAAGTGGTAGACCCAGCAGTAGGCCAGGACGTTCTGGTCGGCCAGGCCCAGGCGCAGCCCGAGCTCCTGGCGGAGGCGGCCCAGGACGTCGGCCACGCGTTCGTGATCCGCGTCGGCGACGACCAGGATGAGATCGCCCGGCTTGCCGGCGGCTACATCGACGATGGCGGCGATCCGCTCCTCGCCGAGGAACTTGGCGATCGGCGAGTGAGCGGTTCCGTCTGCGGCGACGGAGACGTGGGCGAGGCCCTTCGCCCCGTAGCGGCGGGCGAAGCCGACCAGCTCATCTATCTGCGATCGGCTGGCATCCGCCATGCCGGGCGCAGCGATGGCCTTGACCCGGCCACCGGCTTCGAGGGCTTCGTCGAAGACGCGGAAACCCGTGCTGCCCACGCCCAGCGCGGCGGCCAGGTCGACCAGCTCCATGCCGAAGCGCAGGTCCGGCTTGTCCGAGCCGTACCGCTCCATGGCGTCGTGGTAGTCGATGCGCGGGAACGGCAGCTGCTGGATGGGCCGATCCGGCACCACCGCTCCGCTGACCTCGACGATCATCGCCTCCACGAAGTCCATAACCCGCTGCTCGGTCACGAAGCTCATCTCCAGGTCCAGCTGGGTAAACTCCGGCTGGCGATCGCCGCGTAGGTCTTCGTCGCGGAAGCAGCGGGCGATCTGGAAGTAGCGGTCCATGCCCGCGACCATGAGGAGCTGCTTGAGCTGCTGGGGGCTCTGCGGCAGGGCGTACACCGAGCCCGGCTGGAGGCGGCTGGGCACGATGAAGTCGCGTGCGCCTTCGGGCGTGGACTTGAGCAGGATCGGCGTCTCGATCTCGACGAAGCCGGCCCGGCGGTGGACGTCGCGGATGGCCGTGACCAGCTCGGAACGCAGGAGCAGCCGCTCCAGCATCGGGCGGCGCCGGATGTCCAGGTAGCGGTAGCGCAGGCGCAGCGTCTCGTCGACCGGCGCGTCCGGCTCGTTGATGTAGAACGGCGGCGTTTCGGACTCGTTGAGGATCGTGACCGAGCTGGCCTGGACTTCTACGTCGCCGGTCTCCAGCTTCGAATTCTCGGTCCCGGCCAGCCGGTGTGCGACCGTGCCGCGAACCTCCACGACGAACTCGTTGCGGACCCGGTTCGCGACCTCCGTCGCTTCCGGCGCCTCGGCCTCGTTGACGACGATCTGCGTCAGGCCGTAGCGGTCCCGCAGGTCGATGAAGATGAGGCCGCCGTAGTCGCGCCGGCGATGCACCCAGCCGGCGATACGGACCTCCCGCCCGGCGTCGCCGGCGCGCAACTCGCCGCAGGTGACGTCGCGGTACGGCGTGGCCAGGCTGAAAGCGGCTTCGGGCGCGGTCGAGGATCGGCTGGGCTCACTCATGGGTGAATGCTAGCCGACAAGCGAAGCGGAGGCACTTTCGAGTTCGCGGAGAGCGGCCCCGGCGCGGCCCGGCGCAGCGCGTTGGTCTAGGTCGGCGCGGAGGTGTCCAGGAGGTGGCACGCCCCCGGAGGCCGGCCGGGTACCCAGCGGAAGCTCGCGACCAGGGCCTCGCCGTGCGCAACACCGGCCGCCGTATCCGAATGCTCCTCCACGAACACGTTGCCGGCCCAGCCGAACTGCTGGCCCGGCTTGCGGATCTCCCATGTGGCGTCCGAATCGGACCCGGTTCGCAGCACCGCGTTCTCGCCCAGGGTCGCGTTGGCGCCGACATCCAGCCCGCAGACGTCCACCGGTCCGCCGACGCGCCGCCACACCTTGACGACGATCCGGCCGCCGGTGACGGTGAAGACGTCTCCGGTACACGAGATGACCCCGCCGCCATCCGGGTATCGGGTCTCGAAACATCCTGTGCGCCATTCGCCCGTGCCCATGACCGCATCGACTTCGTTCACGATCGTCTCGTCGTACAGGCTCGACAGGATCCGCCAACCGGCCGGATAGTCGAACGTGAAGTCGGCGTTGTCGAAGTGCCCCGGCGTGCCCGACAAGCTGGGCCCGGACTGGGCCGACGGCGACGAGGAGGCCTCCGGAGATTCGATCGCGCAGGCGCCAACGGCGGCAGCGAGCAAAGTCATCACAAGAACGCCGGCCGCCCGCCCCTTCCGCAGCATCGGTCCACCCCGCTGCACGCGACCCGAATGGACGGGTCGCTCGATGACTGTACGTGCCGGCGTGGCGTTAAGACCAGCGCCGACGTCAACGCCACAAGTCTAGTGAGGGTCGCCGATCTCCACGATGTGGCCGTCGGGATCGTGGATGCGGAAGACCCGCTGGCCCCAGTGCTGGACTTCGATCGGATGAATGATCTCGATCCCCGCGGCACTAACCGCCGCATACGCCCCTTCGAGGTCGTCGGTCTCGAAGTAGATGTCGAGGTTCTGCTTGCCCTGGGGCCCATTCGCGAAACCGCCCGGCCTCTTGTAGGTCTTCTCGAGCAGGTTCACGGCGTCGTGAATCTCGAAGCCGTGCTCAAACATGACCACGGTGCCGTGGTCCTGCGTCACCCTCTGCCCGAGCACGTCGTGGTAGAACGCTGTCGACCGTTGGACGTCGCGGACGAAGACGATCGTCGAAACATGCTTGATCTTCACGCGAGCATCTCGGCGGCCTGGACGCTAGCCGTGATGGTGGCTCTTCTGTGCCCGGGCAAGTTCACGGGCCAGGTCCACGAGCGGAACCACGCGCTGAGTGCCCGCCTCGAGGTCCTTGAGCTGGACGTCGCCGTCCGTCAGCTCGTCGCCGATGATCACCGCGAAGTGGGCGTGCTCCTTGGACGCTGCCTCGAGCTGCCGGCCCAGTTTCCGCGGTGACAGTTCCGCCCGCGCCGTGAGTCCCGCGGCCCGGAGGAGGCTGGCCACCCGCAGGCGGGCGACGGTGTCGGCGGGATCGGCGCCCACGACGACGGCGAGCGGGGGCGCGTCGTGAGCGGCCGCCACGCCGGTCTCATCGAGGGCGAGCAGCACGCGGTCCAGTCCCAGCGCGAAGCCGATGCCGGGTGTAGGCCGTCCGCCCAGCAACTCGACCAGGCCGTCGTACCGGCCGCCGCCCCCGAGCGCCTGCTGCTGGCCCTCGGCGCCACGCCGGTAATACTCGAAGGCGGTGCGAGTGTAGTAATCCAGGCCGCGCACCAGCGTCGACTCGACCCGGTACGGCACGCCCATGGCCTCGAGATGGGCCCGAACCGCGGCGAAGTGGGCGGCGCAGGCCTCGCACAGGCAATCGGCGATCTTCGGCGCGGCGGCCACCAGGGCCGTCATCGCCGGGTCCTTGGAGTCCAGCAGGCGGAGCGCGTTCGTCTCCAGCCGCCGCCGCTCGAGCTCGGGCAGCTGGGCTTCGTGGCGCCCGAAGTACGCCTTGAGCGTCTCCAGATAAGCCGGCCGGCAGGCGGCGTCACCGATCGAGTTGAGCAGCACCTGGAGGTCGGCCAGCCCCGCCTCGACATAGAAGCGGTAGCCGAGCTCCACGATCTCCGCGTCAACGGCCGGGCCCGGGTCACCGATCGCTTCCGCGTCGAACTGCCAGAACTGGCGGTAGCGGCCGGCCTGGGGGCGATCGTAGCGAAACATCGGCCCAACGACCGTCAGCTTCACCGGCTGCGGCCACGTCTTGAGGCCGTGCTGGACGTAAGCTCGTACCACCCCGGCCGTCGCCTCTGGGCGAAGCGCCCACGACTCCAATTCCTCGGTCCTGGGCGCAAGCCTGAAGAGCTCCTTTTCGACCACGTCCGTGGCCTCGCCGATGCCGCGCTCGAAGACGGAGGTCTGTTCGAAGAGTGGGATCTCCATCTCACGGTAGCCGTAGCGAGCGGCCAGCGAACGGGCTACGGCCTCGAGGCGGCTCAGCCCGGCCCGAACCTCGGGCAGCAGGTCTCGAGTTCCCCGGGGAGCGCGGTATGACGGCATGGAGCCAATCCTAGCTGGCGCGAGCGCGGGTCGATCAGGCTCGGCCGGGCCCGGCGCCGGGGATGGATCGGCCGGCCTGCGGGATCAGGCGACGACGTTCTCGGTGTCTTCGCGCAGGGCCGAGCCCAGGCAGGAGAAGAACCGGCGGACCGCTATGACGACGGCGCGCTTGGAGATGCCGCCCTCGACCGAGAGGTAGTAGTCGAAGAAGAACTTGCCGTTCGACGACACGGAGGCCCGGATCAGCTTGAC
Source organism: uncultured Chloroflexia bacterium (assembly GCA_963789725.1). GTDB lineage: Bacteria > Chloroflexota > Limnocylindria > Limnocylindrales > CSP1-4 > Fen-1039. The sequence continues at coordinate 565,006 of CAWBLU010000003.1, read as the reverse complement.
CTGATCGTTGACCTTGTTGACGTAGGCGAGCTTGCCCTCCTGAGCCGCTTCGGTGGCCGCCCCGAATATGGCGTAGATGGAGATCAGCCGGCCGTCCGGATCGGGCCGCAGGTAGCAGCGGTAGTTGTCCTTGACGATGAGGTCGCCGTCCGTGTCGACGGAGACCTCCATGTAGGCCTCCTCGAACAACTTCTTAAGGGCGTCGGCGTTGATGCCATCGGGGTAGATGAACTCGTCAGACACGCGAACCTCCTACTGATCGGCTCCCCCCGGGGTCGACCTCCCGGAGCGGCGACCGCGCGACGGACCTGCGGCGGACCACCTGACTATAACGGACCTGGGCGGCATCGACGCGTCAGGTGCTCAGGTCTCGCTGAACCGAGATCACGTCCTTGAGTTGCTCGAGGCGACTCATCACCCGGGCCAGCTGGGCCACCGAAGCGACCTCCAGGGTGGCCTTGACGGTGGCCGTCCTGTCCGGCGTCACGGCGACGTTTGCGGCCACGATGTTGACCTTGTTCTCGGCCACAACCTGGCTGATGTCGGACAGCAGCCCGGTGCGGTCATACGCCTCCAGGCGGATGGAGATCGGATACGTCTGCTGCATCTGGCTCTCCCATTCGACGTCGATCAGGCGCGGCGTCTCGCGCTCGCCCAGGACGGTCTGGCAGTTCTTGAGGTGGACCGTGACGCCCTTGCCGCGGGTGATGAAGCCGATGATCGGGTCGCCGGGGATGGGGTGGCAGCACTTGCCGAACCTCACCAGCAGGTCCCCCACTCCCTTGACGCGAACGCCGCCCTGGCGCGACGGGGCCGGCGGCGGAGAGGTAGGCGGCAGGGCCAGCTGGGCATCGTCGACGACGCCGAGACGCGTGACGACCTGCTGGGCGCCCACGGCTCCGTACCCGATCGCGGCGTAGAAGTCGTCCAGATCGTCGAACTTGTAGAGCTTCGCCATCTCCAGGATCCGATCCTGGCCGACGGCACCGAGGCTGGTCCGGGCCAGCCGCCTTAGCTCGCGCTCGAGCGACTCGCGGCCATGGGCGATGTTCTCGTCGCGCTCCTGGCGCTTGAACCATTGCCTGATCTTCTCGCGGGCGTGGCTGGTCCGGGCGACGTTCATCCAATCGCGAGATGGTCCGTGCTCGCCCTTGGTGGTGACGATCTCGACGATGTCGCCGTTCTTGAGGCGGTAGTCGAGGGGCACGAGGCGGTTGTTGACCTTGGCGCCGATGCAGCGGTGGCCGACGTCGGTGTGAATCCGGTAGGCGAAGTCGAGCGGGGTCGCCCCGGCCGGCAGGTCCTTGACCTCGCCCTTCGGCGTGAAGACGAAGACCTGGTCCTGGAAGACGTCGAGCTTCACGCCCTCCACGAACTCTGTCGCGTCCGAAACGTCGCGCTGCCAGTCCATGACCTGGCGGAGCCAGGCCAGCTTGGCGTCGTACTCTCGGTCGGCCCGCGAGCCTTCCTTGTACCGCCAGTGGGCGGCGATGCCGACCTCACTGACCTGATGCATGGTGTGGGTTCGGATCTGGATTTCGAGCGGCTGGCCGTCCAGGGCGATGACGGCGGTGTGAAGACTCTGGTAGAGGTTCGGCTTGGGCACCGCGATGTAGTCGTCGAACTGGCCCGGGATGGGCCGCCACATCGAGTGGACGACGCCCAGCGCCGCGTAGCAGTCCTTGACCTCGGCAACCAGGATCCGGATGGCGTAGACGTCGTAGATCTCACCGATCTCGGCGCTCTTGCGCTGCATCTTCTTCCAGATGCTGTACAGGTGCTTGGGGCGGCCCGACAGCTCGGCCTCGATGCCTGCCGACCTGAGCTCCGGTCGGAGCGTCTCGATGGCCCTGTGAACGAAGCTCTCTCGGGACTTGCGGCGGGTGTCCAGCATGCGAGCCAGCTCGCGGTAGGACTCCGGCTCGAGAGTCTTGAAGGCCAGGTCCTCGAGCTCCCACTTGACGTTCCAGATGCCCAAACGCTCGGCCAGCGGGGCGTAGATTTCGAGCGTCTGGCGGGCGATGCGGGTCTGCTTGTCGGATGGCAGCGCATAGAGGGTGCGCATGTTGTGGAGCCTGTCGGCCAGCTTGATCAGGACGACCCGGATGTCGTCGGCCATGGCCAGGAACATCTTCCGGATATTCTCGGCCTGCTGCTCCTCGTGGCTGTGGGTGCTGAACTTCGACAGCTTGGTCACGCCGTCCACCAGCTGCGCGACCTCAGGCCCGAATCGCTCCTCCAGGTCCGCCAGGGTGAAGTCCGTGTCTTCCGGAACGTCGTGCAAGATTGCGGCCGCGACCGCCACCGGATCGATGCCGATGTCGGCCAGGATCTGGGCCGAGGCCAGGGGATGGGTCACGTAAGGCTCGCCCGTGACCCTGGTCTGGCCGTGGTGCGCGAGCTCGGCCATCTCGAAGGCGGCCCGGAGCGGCGCCAGGTCCGCCTGGGGGTAGTGGCGGGCGACCGCGTCGCGGACGTGCCTGAAACGCGACTCGATCGTAGGCAGGACCGTCAGGCCGAGACGCAGTCGATCGGCCAGCGGCAAGCGTACCGACCTGTGTCGCTGGTCGGTGCCGCTGGTCTCTGCAGGTTGTCCCGGAGGCTCGATCGACATCGGATTCAGTCTACCAGTCGACCCTCTCGGGTCCGGCCCGGAGGCCGTCCGAACACCCTTCCGCTACAGGCCCAGGAGCGTCTGAAGGTCGATCGTCCCAACCAGCGTGACGGTGCCCGTCCCGATGGCCACCGAGGTGAAGCGGAACGGATTGCCCGCCCCGCTGTCGATGAGGGTCACCGTCGGCAGGGCCGAGCTGGTCGGAATCACGACGATGGCGCCGTTCTTGACGGCCAGTTTGCCCGGCTGGGCCCTGCCGTTGACCGTGACCGTGACGTTGTCGGGGGCAGCGATGGTGACCGTGGACGCGATCCCGGTCGTGTTCTGGAACTGCGCCTGAGCCAGCTTGGTCAACTCGGCCGAGGAGGCGGTCAGTGTTGCCGTCGCCGCGGTGCTCGGTCCGTTGATGACGGCGGACTGGATCGTGATCGGATCCCCGTCGGGAGCGGGAACACGAACGTCGGTCAGGGTGCCGGTGACGGTGCCGAAGGTTCGATCGATCAACTCGACGTCACCCAGGGTCAAGTCGATGGAGCCGGCGTGGAGATCACCGACGCCAACCTGTGTGGAGCTCAGGTGAATCGTGTCCGCATGGCCCAGCAGGATTCGCGGCGGGAGGTTGGCCGAGACGTCGACCCTGGTGTCCGTCCCGGCGAATCCGGCGGCGTTGAGCGCGTTGGTGGCCAGCCAGCTAGCGCCGAACGGCAGGCCGAACCAGACCAGGGCGAAGACGACCAGGGCCGCAATCAGCAGCTGGATCAGGCAGGATCGCATCTCTACTGGCCTCCCGAGCGAGTCATGGCGCCCCCTTCGCTTCCGTAACCGAGCCGCCTGAGTGCCCGCACCGCTTCGGACCGCTCGTCCCATGGCCTCGGTCCTTCGGCCATGATTATGGTCTGCTCGTGACCCTTGCCGGCTAGAAGGACGACGTCGCCCGGCCGGGCGCGCTCGAAAGCAGCCTCGATGGCGGCCCGGCGATCGGCGATCCGGAGTACTTCTCGGTCCGAACGAGCGCCCGCAAGCGCGCCCGTGGCCGCCGAGGCCGTCTCTTCGGCACCAGTCGCTATCTCGTCGATGATGGCCATCGAATCCTCACCGCGTGGGTCCTCCTCGGTGACCACTACGACGCGGCAGCGCTCTCCGGCGACACGCCCCATCATCGGCCGCTTCAGAACGTCGCGCTCTCCGGCCGACCCGAACACGGCTATCAGCCCGCCGCCGGCGGCTGCCATCGGGGCCAGCACGTCGAGAACCTTCTCCAGGGAGGCCGGCGAATGGGCATAGTCGACGACCACTCCGAACGGCTGGCCGCAGTCCACTCGTTCCATCCTGCCGGGCACGCCCTCGACTCCGGCCAGGGCCCCGCGGACGACGTCGCCATCGAATTCGAGCGCTTCTCCGAGCGCCACGACCGCCAGCGCATTATGGACGTTGAATCGCCCGGCAAGCCTCAACTCAACCGCGCCCCGCCAGCGGGGAGCGGCCACGTCGATGCGCATCGAGCGAGGTCCCTCAACCACACCCGCGGCCCTGACGTCGGCCCCGGCCGACTCGCCGTACGTGACGACACGAGCGCCGGCGCCACGGGCGGCCCCGACGAACAGCGGCCCGGCGGGATCGTCGGCGTTGACCACGGCAACACGCGGCCAGGCGCGGGCCAGGCGCTTCGGCACGGCCCACTCGCCCAGGCGGCGAAAGAGCCTCAGCTTGGCGTCACGGTAGGCCTCGTACGTGCCGTGCAACTCCAGGTGCTCGTGCGTCAGGTTGGTGAAGATGGCCACGTCGTAGGCGATCTCGGCGACCCGGTCGAGCGCCAGCCCGTGCGAAGTCGTCTCGACGACGGCGACCTCGTTGCCGGCGCCGGCCATCGCCCGGAGCATCCTCTGGAGCTGCGGGGCCTCCGGCGTCGTGACATGCTCGGGATTGGCGGTCCGGATCGGACCTATCTTCGCGGCGGCCGTGGTGATCAGACCCGTCGAGATACCCACCGCCTCGAGGACGGCGGTGGCCAGGAACGAAGTCGTGGTCTTGCCGTCCGTGCCGGTGATGCCGACGATCCCCATCTCGCGGCTCGGGTCGCCGTACCACCACGCCGCGGCGGTGGCCAGGGCGTGGCGGGTGTCCCGGACGACGATCTGTGGCAGCGGAGCGCCCGGCACGGGCCGCTGGACGATGGCCACCGCGGCACCCCGCGCCGCGGCCGCGGCGACGAAGTCGTGCCCGTCGGAATGGGCTCCGGCGACGGCGACGAAGATCGATCCGGCCTCGGCCAGCCGCGAGTCGAAGACGACGCCGCGGACCCGCAGCCCGCCCTCCGGCTCGCTCCAGCCCGCCCCGACGGGGCCCGGCGAGCCGGCAGCCTCCAGCCGCTCGATCAGTCCGCGGATGACCCGTGACCCCGCGGGCTCAGCCTCGGCCAGCAGACGTGCCATATCGCCGGTCGCGGCCGCCGCGAGACCGTCGGCCGGTCCGGTCACCCGGCGGGCTCCTGCGCCTTCTCCTCGGCCGCCGTTCCGGACGGCGCATGCGGCCGCCCACGGACCTTGCGGATGCCGTGGCGCCAGGCTCCGACTCGATCCTGGACTGTCTGCGCGGCGTCGTATGCGAGCCGTCCGGCCGGGTCCAACACGAGGTCCCAGGCGCCGACGTACTTGATCTCGCGGCCGCCGAACCCGGCCTTGAAATGCTCGATGCCCTCGTGAGATATGCCCCACATGTCGTAGCTGGTCGCGCCGGCCTGGCGGGACGTGCGGATGGCCTCCCACTTGAGAAGGTAGTTGGCGCGGCAGTCGGCCCCGGCCTCGGTCATTCCGCCGTAAGGCTCGACAACCCGGTCCCCGACCCTGAGCAGGAAGAGCGTGGCCAGCCCCACGCCGTCGGGCCCCTCGGCCATCAGCAACCGCGCCATGCCTATCCGGGCGAAGGCCCGCCACACCGCGAGATACGACTCATACGTCCGGATCACGAACCCGGCGCGCTTCGCCGTTTCCTGATAGATCGAGTAGAACTCCGGCAGCCGATCGGCTCCCGCCTCCACGACGCGGACCTCGGCCTTGCGGGCCTTGTTGACGTACTGCCGCCACTTCTTGCGCAAATCGCCCCACAAAGCGGCCTCGTCCACGCCGAGGTCCACTTGCCGTGTCCGCGGCGGCTGGATGGGCGTGCCGGCTCGCCAGCCGTTTCGCCGTAGGGCGTGGCGCAGCTCGCCGTCGAGATCCATCGGCCCATTCAGCTCGATCTCGGGTTCGATGCGAACGTGCGAGATGCGGCTCGGTCCGGACGCTATGCCCTGACGCAGAGCCGCCGTGAAGGCCTCCAGCGTGGCCGCGTTCCAGGACTGGAATACGGGGCCCCGGGGAGCGTAGGCGAAGCCCCAGGGAAAGAGGCGCGGTTTGCGGATCAACACCTGGACGCCGAACTGCGCTTCGTCGCCGAGGCCTTCGACCTCGTCCTCGTCCGCGTCTGCGGCGGCCGCGGCGGCCTCGGCCGTCGGGACGATAATCGCGTCGCCCGGCGGGATGGCCGCCGCGCGTTGGCCGATGGTGGACCCGATGAGCCTCAACGCCGCCCAACCGTTCGCGGCCTTTACTTCGGCCCAGGCGCTGGTTTGCAGGTACGAGCCTGGATTCGACCTCGCCACGAAGTCGTCCCAAACCCAGGTTTCCGGAGCGAGGTCGACGACGGATGCCCTCAACGGGTTCGCACCGCTGCCCGAAGGGGCTGCACGCGTGACTCGTTCCGTCATGTACCGGCCTCCTTGCCGAAACGGGTTGCCCGACCGGCGTTCGGCCGATTGTAGGCCTCCCGCGGCATCCGCCGACCGGGCGGCTCGCACAGATTCAGCCTCCGTGGACTCGTCGGGACAGGCGCGTGCCTCAACGCCGGACCCGTGGTCCGTCCCGGCGGGCCTCCGCTCCGCCACTCTCGGAACCGCGGTCGGCGGCCAGCGTGGCGCGGGGATGCGAGGCGTTGTACGCGGCCCGAAGCCGCGCCGGCGAGACGTGGGTGTAGATCTGTGTCGTGGCCAGGCTTTCGTGGCCGAGCAATTCCTGGACGACCCGCAGGTCGGCTCCCCCATCCAGCAGGTGCGTCGCGAAGCTGTGGCGCAGGGTATGAGGCGAGACGCCCTCGGGCAGGCCCGCGGCGACGCGCAGACGCTCCATCCGGTAGCGAATTCCCCTGACGCCCAGGGCCGTCCCGGTGTGGTTCAGGAAGAGCACCCCGCGATCGGCGTCACCGGGATCGAAGCCATGCCCCGCGCCGGCTAGGCCGGCCAGCACCGGCCGCCCCACATCCAGGTACCTGGAGAGCGCCGCCCGAGCCGGACGACCCAGCAGCGAAGCTCGCTGCTTGCGACCCTTGCCGGTGACACGGACTTCGCCGCGCTTGAGGTCCACGGCACCGATGGTCAGCGACGCCAGTTCGCTGATGCGCAGCCCGGCCGCGTATGCAGTCTCGATGATCGCGACGTCGCGCGAGGCCAGGGCCGCGACCAGCTCTACCCTGGCGGCGCCCGGTACAGCTCCGCGCGGGGCGCCCCGGCCGCTGCCGGCGGCTCGCGGGCGACCGGCCGGCGGCGCGATGCCCTGCTCGCCCGCGGCATCTATCAGGCGCTCCGTCTCCGCAACGGTCAGAACCTCGGGCAGACGGCGCGGTTGCCGTGGCGTTGCCAGGGCGGCCAGCGGGTTGCCCGGCGTCAGGCTCTGCCGCGTCGTGAACCTGTAGAAGGAGCGGAGCGCGGCCAAGCGTTGAGCGACCGTCCGCTTGCCGTGCCCCTCGCCCAGGACCCCGAGGTACGTCCTCAACGCGGCCCTGGAGGGAGTCCGCCAATCGAAACCGTTGGCCGAGATCCACTCCAGATACAGGGCGAGGCTGGTGCGATACGAACGAATCGTGTTGGCCGACGATCCCCGTGCCTCGAGCGCCTGGAGGAAGCGCTCGGCGGCCGCCTCTGCCGGCGCCTGATCGGACGCGGGCCCGGCGGCGGTCATTCCTCGGGGCGCGTGCCGCCCGAGCGAGTGGCGGCCGTCTTGCGTCCGCCGGAGCCACGCGAGCCGCCACCGGACGCTGTCCTGCCCGTCCGCCGCGGCCGGCTCGACGAGGGCCGGGCCAGAGCGGCCGGGTTTGCCTCGCCGCCCGCAACGTGCTTGCCGACCTGATCGTCGATGCCGGTCAGGTCTATCGCGGCGCCGCAGACGAGGCAGAGGGCGCCTTCGCCGTTACGCCCGATCGGTCCTTCGTCCGCGTCGTGCAGGGCGCCAATCGGCTCGTGGGACGTGGTGTAGTCGCAGTTCGGGTAGCGCGAACAGCCCCAGAAAAGCGACCCCGTTCGGCGGGCCCGGCGCGTCGTCAGATGGCCCTTGTGGCAGGTGGGACAGGCAACTTCGAACGGCAGCGGCTCGGGCGGGGGCGGACCTTCCTTCTTGATGTAGTCGCACTCCGGGTAGCGCGAACAGCCCATGAACGGCCCGAAGCGGCCGCGGCGCTGGACCAGCACCCCGCCGTCGCTGGCGCCGCACTTGGGGCAGGCCTCGGGGGCGGCGGGCTCGCCGGATCCGTCCTCGCCGGGGGCGCCGGCAGCCTTGGTGCCGTTGCCGCCGGCGCCGGGCAGTTCGCGGGTTTCCTTGTGCTCCGGATACATGGAACAGGCCAGGAACTCACCGTAGCGGCCGAGCCGGATGACCATCGGGTGGCCTTCCGAGCAGAGCTCCTCGGACGGGCGCGTCGTGAAGTCCGCTCGCCGCAGTTCCTTGGTCTTCTCCTCGATGCGCTCGCGGAACGGCCCGTAGAAGGCGCGGACGAGCGGCACCCAGGCGCGCTTGCCGTCGGCCACGTCGTCGAGGTCGTCCTCCATGCGGGCGGTGAACTCGAGATCGACGAACTCGCCGAAGTGGCAGACGAGGAGGTCCGTAACGACTTCCCCCACCGGCTCGGGGTACAGGCGCCGTTCCTGGACCTTGACGTAGCCACGATCCAGGATGGTCGAGATGGTGGCGGCGTACGTCGACGGCCGGCCGATGCCGTGCTCTTCGAGCGCCTTGATCAGGCTCGCCTCGGTGAAGCGGGGCGGCGGCTCCGTGAAGTGCTGGAGCGGATCAACCGACTCGACCCCGGCTACGTTGCCCTTGACGAGCTCGGGGAGGCGGCATTCGGCCTCCTCCTCGACGTCGTCGTGGCCTTCCGTATAGACGCGGGAGAAGCCGTCGAACGTGGTCCGAGTCGCGTTCGCCCGGAGGTCGTATCCGTCCGCGGCGAGATCGACGCTGGTGGTCTCCTGCTCCTTGGTCGCCATCTGGCTGGCCAGGGCCCGCTGCCAGATCAGCCGGTACAGGCGCGCCTCGTCGTTGCCGAGGCGCTTGGCGAGGGTGTCCGGGTCGCGTTCGAAGGACGTCGGGCGGATGGCCTCGTGCGCCTCCTGTGCGTTGCGCGTCTTCGTCTTGAAGGCTCGACCCTTGGGTGTGGTGTACTCCGGCCCGAAGCGAGCCTCGATGACCAGCGCCGCCTCGGCCATGGCCTGGCTCGACAGCGCGACGGAGTCGGTTCTCATGTATGTGATCAGGCCGACCTGCCCGTCGTCGGTCTCCACGCCTTCGTATAGCCGCTGGGCGGCGCTCATCGTCCGCTTGGGCGAAAAGCCGAGCTTGCGGCTGGCCTCCTGCTGCAGGCTGGACGTGGTGAACGGCGGCGCCGGAGCGCGATTCGTCTTCTTGACCGTTACGTCCGTGACGACCGGATGGCTCGCCCGAATCGCCGCGGCATGGCGCGCGGCCGTCTCGCCGTCTCCGATCTCCGGCTTCTTGCCCCCGATCCGGACCAGATCCGCCTCGAAGGTCTCGCCCTTGGGGGCGACCAGAACCGCCTTGAGCGTCCAGTACTCCCGCGCGGTGAAAGCGCGAATCTCACGCTCTCGATCGACCACCAGGCGAACGGCCACCGACTGGACGCGCCCGGCGGAAAGCCCGGCTCGAACCTTCCGCCACAGCAGCGGACTCAGGGTGTAGCCGACAAGGCGGTCGACGACCCGGCGGGCCTGCTGGGCATCGACCAGGTTGCGGTCTATTGAACGAGGTGCGGCGAAGGCGCGCTTGATCGCGGCCTCGGTGATCTCAGAGAAGGTGACGCGGCGAGTTCTCTCCGGAACGAGTTGCGCGGCCTCGGCGACATGCCAGGCGATGGCTTCGCCCTCGCGGTCGAGGTCTGTGGCCAGGTAGACGAGGTCGGCCTTGAGGGCCGCCTTCTGAATGGCCGCGAGCTGCTTCTTGCGATCGGCGACGACTTCGTAGACAGGTTCGAAGTCGTGGTCGACGTCTACTCCGAGTTGGTTCTTGCCCGGATTTTCGGGCAGGTCGCGGACGTGGCCGTACGAGGCGAGCACGGTGTAGCCCGGCCCAAGATATCGCTCGATCGTCTTCGCCTTCGCGGGCGACTCGACGATCACAAGGTTGCCGCTCATCCGCGGGAGTCTAGCATCAGCAACTCACCTGACCGTTTGCAAGCTTGGAAGTGTCACTTTCGAGAACGGCCGGCGTCGCACAGTGCGACGGTGGCGGCGGGACCACAAAGCCCGCCGGTCAGGCCTCGCGTATACGGCGAAGCAGGTCGTCGTCCAGCTCGTCCGGATCGCTCGCGTGACGCGAGCCGTCCCGATCTCTGTCGGCCGTCGCGTCCTCGAGGGCCCCGTCGCCGCGCGTCCCCCACTCGAGCCTGGCCAGCGCGTTCTGCCCGTAGTCGGCCTCGGCCGCGGTGTCCGCGCGGGCTGCTTCGTCCGCAAGCTCGGCTTGATGGGCCGCCACGGACTCGCTGGGGATCTCGAGGAAGCGGACCGTGGCCAACGGCAGCACGAAAGTCGAGTCCCCCTTGTCGACGAACACGGGCTTCTTGCCGTTCCTCGTCCGAAGGTTTCGGCAGATCACGGCACTATCGGACGGCATCGGTTCCGACACGAGGTCGGCCACCAGGGGCTGCTCGTTGAGGATGTGTACGACTACGTCACGAAGCATTCGGCACGCATAGTCATCCGCTCGAATATCGATCTATTGCACGTATCGGCGGTTCGAGGCATCAGCCGTAGAAATCGATCGAGACTCTCACGACCTTACCCGAGACCCACACCCCGACGCCGGCCTGGTTCAGGAAAGGCGCCATGATGTTGTAGTAGTGCTCGCAGCGGCACCAGTACTCGTTCTGGTAGAAGATCTCGATGTCGATCATCCCGCCTTTCCCGGCGCTGCTCGGGGAGGCGATGTTCTCGCCCCAGTTGCCGCCGCAGTAGCCGCCCCAGTTACAGAGCCGCCAGTGCGGATCGTGGTAGGCATAGTGGTCGAGGATCCTGCGGTCGGCCATGTACTTGGCGTAGGGCCGAGAAACTCTGTTGGAGATGTCGGCGCTCAGCCGGAGCGGACCCTGGGCGGGCAGCGTGTGGTGAGTGACCGTGCTGCAGGAGCCGCCCTTGGTCACCCAGCCACCTTGCCGCGTGCAGTTCATCAGAGCCATGTAATAGACCTCGGACGCGTAGTACGGCCGCGTCGCCGAGGCCACCCCGCCGGTGTAGCTGATGATCTTCACCTTCGGCTTGGAGACGGTGAAGGTGGCGGTCGACGTGGCAGCCAGATGCAGTCCGGTCGGTCCTGCCGCATGCGCGGCCGTGGTCACCTTGGCGACGATCTTGTCGCCGACCTTGAACGCGTAGCGCGGGGTCAGAACGAGGACGGTATCGCCCTCGGCCCAATACTTGCTGCCCGAGATCACCTTGCCGTTGACCGCGACGGAGAAGGCGGCGGCGGTCGACTTCTGGTCCATGGCGACGGTGAACCGGACCGAGACGGGCTGGTTCGTGTCATATGTGATGGACCCGTCGACCGGCCGGAAGCGGACCACAGTGGGGGCCAGCAGAGTGTGCACCCGGAACGTCTTCACAGGGTCGAGGGCGGCCCCGGACGCGTCGGTTCCTCCGTCCGTGAGCCCGACGGTGTAGTCCGTGTCGGAGGCGAGCTGGGTCTTGGGCGTGACGGTGAAGACTTGTGATCCCAGGTCCGTCGGGTCGTCGCCGACGACAGTCACCTCCGCCGTCGGATTGATGGCTAGTCGAGTGATCACCGTGGCCAGCTTGACCGGCCGCGTGAAGGTGATCTGGAACGCCGTGGCGGGAGAGGCCTGGTCATCGCTCATCTGCGTGGCCACGATCTCGCCGGTGGTGGGCGCGCCCGACTCGAACGACGCCTGAATGGGAGTCAGGCTCAGACCCTCCTGGTCCATTGCCGCGCCCGAGATCTGGACCATGTAACTCGTATTCGGCGTCCAGAACGGGTCGGGCGCCATCGCCACTACCTGAGCCGTCGCGTCCCATCGGAACTTGACGTGGACGGTGGGCGTGATCGACAGGGCGCTCTCGATCGACGCCTCGTTCATCGGCTTCGTGAACTGGACCTGGAAAGGCTGGTCGATCGACAGCGTGTCGCTCGACTTCTGAACCTCCGCCTGAGGCGTCAGGGGCGCGAAGCTTGGCGGAGCCACCCCCGCGACCTCCTTCGCCGGGAGGCCCAGCAGCAATCCGGCGACGATCAGCACGATCGCCATCACGACGGCGAAGAACTGGAACGGTCCGGCCGATCGACCCAGAGATGGAGCCCAGAACCGCAGGCCGGGTGCCACGCGCTTGACAAGCGCCGACACGACGATGAAAGCCAGGAAGGGGATGGCGACAGCAACGGCCGCGATCTTGCGCACTCGGTTTGTCTCCTGTGGCGACGGGAGCACAGTCCCGGTTGGCGTCTGTAGGCCAGCCTAACACCGCCACGGAACATCGGGCAAATGGCCCGGTCTGGGCGCGTCGGCGCGTCGGGGCTAACCTCGTGCGCGCGACCTCAGGCTCACCTCGTGGGGCCAGGACCCTCGCCGGACCAGCTCGCGAGAGCCCCGCACGGCGAATAGCGACCGTAGGCGCACCGGGTCAGACCCCGCAGCTCGAGCAGTGTCAGGGCGCTCAAGACGGACGCGCTCGTCAGCGACGTGCGCGCCGCGAGTTGGTCCGCGGTGGCTGGACCGGCGGCGATTTGCTCGGCCAGGACACGCTCGACGGGGGCGAGCGTTGCCATTACGGCGGCCCTACCGGCTCCGAGCGCGGACGCGGCGGGGCGGCCCGCGAATCCGGCTCCACCGGTCCGTGGCACGGCGGCGCCGCCCGCGACGGCTTCGGCCGCGGAGCCCCCCGCGCCGTCGAGCGCAAGATCTTCGATGAGTTCGGCGATCCCGGCGACGATGCGAGCCTGGCCCTGGAAGTTGCGCAGGAAGGCGTGGCAGCCTGCACTCGCGGGCGAATCCAGCGGCCCAGGCACCAGGAAGCATTCCCTGCCCTGCTCCAGGGCCCAGCCGGCGGTGATCAGGGCTCCGCTGCGCCGGCCGGCCTCGACCACCACGGTCGCGTCCGACAGACCACTGACCAGCCGGTTCCGCCGTGGGAACGTCCCCCGTGTCGGCGTCGTCTCGGGCGGGAGTTCGGACACGACCGCTCCGCCGGACCCGACGATCGCGTCGGCCAGCCGTTCATGGGCCTTGGGAAACAGGCGGCTCGGAACTGGCGGGCCGGATCTGCGACGTCGCGCTCAGTGGGTCTCCGGTGATCGAGCAGGTCCGTGCGCATGGTCTGAGCGTGGTAACGCTCGACGACGCGTCTTATCCGGAGCGGCTGCGTTTGGTCGATCTCCCGCCGCCGCTCTTGTTCGTGCGCGGCTCCGAGGCGGCGCCGGCCGACCGACCGGGGTCGTCTTATGGCCGGCTGGATAGGTTCGGCGATTGCCCGAGCCGGAGCCTCGGTCATCTCCGGCCTGGCCGTCGGAATCGACGGCGCCGCGCACGCGGAGGCTCGCTCCGCCCGACCCGGCCGCCGCGGCCAGCACGCCACGGGCCGATCCGAACGCCGCGAGCAGCGCCGAAGTACACCGAGCATCGCTAGCCCACCGCCTCGTAGCCGTAGCGCGGCCCCGATGGCGAGCGGAAGCGCGCCGCTTCGTCGAGATGCGAGCCTTCGACGGCTTCCGAACCCGCGAGGTCCGCGATCGTTCGCGCCACCCTCAGCAGCCGCTCGGTGCCCCGGGCGCTCCAGCCTTCGAGCTCCGCCAACCGAACCGCGTGGGACTGTTCCGCCGGCCCGAGAGCGCATGCCGTCCGTAGGGCCCGACCGCTCAGGCGTGCATTCGGGCGACCGCGGCGGTCCAGCTGGCGGAGACGAGCCTCGGCGATGCGGGCCGCAACCTGAGCCGATCCCTCCGGCGCCGCGGACCGCACGTACTCCTCCGGGTCCACCCTCGGCATGTGGACCCACAGGTCCACCCGATCTCGGAGCGGCCCCGATATGCGGGCCGCGTACCGGTCCACTATGCCGGGCTGGCAGCGGCACCTTCCGTCGCCCTCCCCAGCATGACCGCACGGGCACGGGTTCATGGCCGCGATCAGCTGGAACCGCGACGGGAAGACACTCGCGCGACCAACTCTGGATATCGACACCTGGCCATCTTCGAGGGGCTGACGCAGAGCCTCCAGCGTGGCCCGGTCGAACTCCGGCAGTTCATCGAGAAATAGGGCCCCGTTGTTGGCGAGGGTCACCTCACCGGGCGAGAGATGCGGCCCCCCGCCGACCATGGCCGCGTACGAGATGGTGTGATGGGGCGAACGGAACGGCCGGGTTCGGATCAGATCGGCGAGCGGACCGGAACCAGAGACCGAGGCGATGACGGTCGCCACCTGGGCTTCGTCGTCGTCGAGGGGCGGCAGGAGCCCGGGGACCGTCCTGGCCAGCAGCGTCTTGCCCGATCCGGGCGGCCCGATCATGACGATGCAGTGCTCGCCGGAGAGGGCCACCTCCATGGCCCGACGAGCCTCCAGCTGACCCCGGACCTCGGCCAGGTCGGGACGATGCTCCACGATCTCGACGGCGGCCTTGCCGCGGGCTTCCGCGAGCGGCGACGCCAGCTCGACCCGCGCCGGCCGGGTTCGGGCGCGGCCGCGGCGGCTCTCGCGCAGCAGGGCAGCGGCTTCCGCGAGCGTCGCGGCTCCGAACACGTCTATCCCGCCGGCCAGACGCGCCTCGGTCAGACCGTCCAGCGGGACCACCACGCGCCCAACCCGGCGCCGGGCAAGGGCGACGACCATCGGCAGAAGGCCTGGAACGGCACGCAGTTCGCCACCCAGCGACAGCTCGCCGAGTACGGCCCACCGGCCGTTGGCGGCGACCTGCTCCGACCCCACAAGGATCCCGAGGGCGATGGCCAGGTCGAGCGACGCTCCGCTCTTGCGCAACTCGGCCGGCGCAAGGTTGGCCGTGATGCGCCGGGGCGGGTATTCATAGCCGCTGTTCCTGATGGCGCCCCGAACGCGCTCGCGGGCCTCCTGCAGGGCCGTGTCCGCGAGGCCGACGATGGTGAAGCCGGGCAGCCCAGGCGCGACGTCTACCTCGACCCGGATGGACCAGCCGTCCAGGCCGTGGAGAGTGGCCGACAGAAGGGATGCAAGCACGCGCCGACGCTACGCTCCCGCCCTCACCTGCGGCTTATCGGCGGCTTGACGGCAGCCTGAGGATCCAGTGACGGGCTGCTACCGGGCGGAGCGGCTGCCCGCCGAAGTCTCCTCGGATTCCTTGTCCAGAGCCTTCACGAAGTCCAGGACGCACTTGCCGAGCGGCGAATCGGCCTTCGTCGACATGAAGGGCGAACCGCTGTTGAGGGCGCTTATCGCCGAGCGGTACTCGTTCAGGATCTGGTAGTCGATCCGGCGTTTGAGAGCGCTCTCGGCGTTCTTGACGTTGATGCCGGTGAAGGCATTGGATCGATTGAGAATGAGCTTGACCTTCCGATCGGCATAGCCGAGGTGGCCGATCGTCTCCAGAACGAGGCGGACGTTCTTCAGGCAGGGCAGGTCGGCCGTCATCACGACGAAGATCGTGTCGGCCGCGTCCATGATCCGGAGATTGACTTCGTCGAGACGTTTGTCGACGTCGACGACGACATAGTCGAACTCCTCGGCCATCTGGTTGATGATGAACGGCAGGTGGTCGTGGGTGACGAGTTCCGCCGTCTCCGGCGACGGCGGCGCCAGGAGCAGGTCTATTCCGGATTCGTGCCTTACCAGGACCTGCTTGATCAGGTCGATGTCGATCGAAGGGTTCGATGCGATGTCCACCACGCTCATTCGGTCCAGGCCCAGGTCCAGGAAAACGCGGTGGTCACCGAATTGCAGGTTCGCGTCGACCAGGCAGACTCGCCTGCCCAGCTCCTTGTGAAGAGCGATCGCGGTGTTGATCGCCAGCGTGGTCGTGCCGACGCCGCCTTTCGCGCCGTAGAAGAGCAGAACCCTGGCCGGTCCGCGACGCTTCGGCACCACCGATGCGGCCGGAGTGACGTAGCTGGTGGTAGCGCGCGGCGTCGGCGGATTGAACTGCTCGTCGGGCTTGTAGCGCGCCAGGAGGCTGCGCATGCGAGCCATCAACTCCGCCGGGTGGAACGGTTTGATCAGATAGTCATCCGCGCCGGAGCGGAGCGCCTTGCCCCGAGTGTCCGCTTCCGCCTCTGCCAGAAGGATGATGACCGGCGTATGCGTGGACGGGCCGTCCTCGACCCTCAGCCTGGACACGATCGTGAAGCCATCGGCGCCGGGCAGATTCGCGGCCACGAGGACCAGGGCCGGTTTATCCGATCGGGCGATCTTCAGGCCTTCAAGGCCGTCGATCGACGCCAGGACCTCGTAGCCGGCCTGCGACAGCGCGTGGCCGAGGGCGCGCTGTACCGTCGGGTCGGCATCGATGACGAGAATCCTGACAGCCATCACTACACCTGATCGCGCTGATCTATCCGCTCATCGAAACGCAGGCGGCGCGCCACGCCCCCATTTCGCACACACACGGGACTGACTGCCAGATTATAGGCAGGCGGCCCCGCGTAAGGCATCGGCTGCGAGCGGCGCGGTCTCCAGCGCGCAACGGCAGGAGGCTCGCCGACCCGGATCAGCGGGAGGCCGCCGGGATGAGTTCGGCTAGCCCTTCTGGTCCGGACCCATGCCGCCCTTGACCATCGACCCGATGGGCCCGATGAGCTGAGTGAACTCGAGCGGGATGACGAACTTGGTGGCCGGTCCGGCGCCGAGCGCCTTCAGAGCCTCGAGGTACTGCAGGGCCATCGTCTTCTGATCGACGCCCGATGCGGCCTCGAAGATCGTCTTGAGCGCGTTGCTGAAGCCCTGGGCCCTCAGGATCGCGGCCTGTCGATCGCCTTCGGCGCGCAGGATCGCCGACTGCTTGTCGCCCTCGGCGACGTTGATCGTGGCCTGGCGCGTGCCTTCGGATTCCGTGATCACCGCTCGCCGCGTCCGCTCGGCAGAGAGCTGGCGGTTCATCGCCTCCTGGACCGCTGGCGGCGGGAGGATCTCACGGATTTCGACGGTCGTGACCTTGCCGCCCCAGCGCTCGGTGACTTCGTCGAGCTTCAGCCGGAGTGTCTCGTTGATCCGCTCCCGCTGTGACAGGACGTCGTCGAGTGGAATATCGCCGATGACGGAGCGAAGCGAAGTCGCGGCCACGCCCTGAAGGGCGCCGGCGAAGTTGGCCACATTGACGATGCTCATGAGCGGATCGGCGATGCGCCAGTAGATGAGGAAGTCGACGCTGAGCGGGGCGTTGTCCTTCGTGATCGCAGTCTGGCGCGGCACTTCGATGAACTGCTCGCGCAGATCTACCTTGATGCCCTCGTCCACGATCGGGATCAGGAATCGAAGGCCCGGGGCGCGGACCAGGCCCGGGTTGGTCTGGCCGAAGCGCTTCACGACCATGCGCTCCCACTGAGCCACGATGCGCACCGACGTGAAGGCAGCGAGCACGATGATCACCGCCACCACGATCAGGGCTATCAATCCAACCGTCGCCGCATCCATCCCAATCCTCCCAATGTTGCTTGCTAGTCGACCTTCTCGACGATAAGCGTGAGGCCGTCCTGGGCCACGACTCGGACCCTGGTTTCGCGCGACAGCGGACTGCCGTCCCTGGTTCTGGCCGACCACGATTCGCGGCCCACGTAGACCGTACCCAGCGGCGAGAGGTCCGCTTGCACAACGGCCGTCGATCCGACAACGGTGTCGGTACCGACGAGACCGGCGCCAAGGGGCACCGGCTGCCGCCTCAATCGCATCAATGCCCCGACCACGAGCAGGCCGTAGGCCGCCCCGATCGCGGCGGAGATGCCGATGACTAGAGGGGCCACCGCCACCGACGGCAGATATGGCCCAGGAGAGCCGTAGAACGCCACGGCTCCGACGATGAAGACGATCAGGCCGCCCACGGTGAGCAATCCATGGCTCGGAACGCTCGGTTCGAGTATCAGCATGCCAAGGCCCAGCACCACCAGGATCACTCCCAGGACGTTGAGCGGCAGGCTGCCCGCCCCGTAGAAGGACAGGGCCAGCGCCAGGGCGCCAACGAGGCCCATGAGCAGCGTGGGATGGAAGAACTCCACCGCGATGCACAGCACGCCTATCACGAGAAGCAGGAACGCGATATTCGGATCGTCCAGGGCATGCAAGAAGGACTGGACCACGTCCTCGTTGATCGTGACGATCGACGCGCCCTTGACGTGGACTACGGTAGATCCCGCGGTCGTCGAGACGGTCTGGCCGTCGGCCTGGTTCAGGACGTCGTCGATGCTCATGGCGATGCCGTTGATGCCGTGAGCGGCGAGCGCCTGCTGCGCGCTGTACGACTGCGCGGACTGGACTGTGGTCTCCGCCCACGCCACGGCCTCGGGGTGGCGATCCTCGGCGATGCTCCGGATCGCGGCGATGGCATCCTGCATGACCTTGTCGGCCTCGGTCTGGCCGTATGTCGCGGCGATGTCGCCGCCACCGGCGGCGACGGGTGAGGCCGCGCCGATGTTCGTGCTCGGAGCCATGTAGGCCAGGTTGGCCGCCAGCGTGATGAAGGTGCCGGCGCTCGCCGCCTTTGCGCCCGCAGGGCCGACCCAGACGATCGTCGGCACCCTGGCGTTGAGGGACTTGACAATGTCCTGCATCGACGCTTCGTTGCCACCCAGCGTGTCCAGCTGGATGATCACGGCGGCGGCTCCGTCCATCTCTGCCCGATGCACCGCACCGGCGATGTAACTCGCCATGACGTCGTCGACGACGCCGCTCGCCGGCACGAGCACGACTTCGGGCCCGACCGGAGCGACTATGGCGCCCGACTCGCGCGGGGTAGGCGCCGGCGGGATGATGGCCGCACTTGCGCCGCCGGTACGGACCTGGCCGACCAACAAGAGGAAGGCCCCCGCCACGGCCATCGTCAGGCCGAGCCTGGCAACCGCCATGCCGGTCCGGCGAACACCTCCGAAGCCGCCTGCCACCACGCCGAGGAAGTCGAGCCGGTTCGCGCGCGTCGGCTCCAGCTGGACGGTCCACGGCAGGTCGGCTATGGCATCCGGCAAGGCCGGTTCGCGGGTGCTCCGCGCCAGTTCCGTGAGCCGCAGATCCATGTCGACGTCGAAGTCGTCGCGGTCACGGTCGAGGTCATTCACACAGGTCCCCCTTCCACCGGCTGGATACGGCGGCGCAGCACCTGCAAGGCGGCGTGATGCCTGGACTTCACGGTGCCGATCGGGATTCGAAGGCGATCCGCTATCTCGGCCAGCGACAACTCTCCCCAGTAGCGAAGCACCACTACCAGGCGCAGCTCCCGGCTGAGCGACGAAAGGGCGCGTCCGACCGCGTCGCGGGCCAACGCGGCCCGGAACGGGTCGGCGCTCTCGAGATCGACGTCGTCCACGTCGAGCGTGCGCCGGTTGCTCCGCTGCCGCAGCCTCGTGCGGCAAACGTTGACCAGGATCTGGCTGAACCAGGAGTGGAACTTCTCGCGTTCGCGCAGGTCCTTCCAGCCTCGCCAGGCTCGGACTGAGGCCTCTTGCACCGCATCCTGGGCCTCGGCCGAGTCGGCCAGCATGTACCCGGCCAGGCGGTAGGCCATGGCCAACTCACCTTCCAGCGCCGAAACGAATGCGGTGTCGAAGATGTGGTCTCGAACGACTGCTGAGCCGGCGGAGCCGTGCACCGGATCGGCCTTGAGGAACGCTTCTTTCGCGAACATGCCACGCTCTTGGGGCGGCCCGATTGGGTCGCTCACACGTGTGACTCGGGACTCGGCCGATCGGTTCATTCGAAGTCCGGCTGATCCGCGGGCCGAACCTCCGACCCGAATTCCGGGCCCGTCACGATGGCGTCCAGGGCGAACTGACTCCAGGTTTCCATTCGATCGTAGACCGATCGGACGGTATCGAGCGCCTCGAAAGAGCCGTTCAGCTTGTTGGTCTCCCGCACGCCCACCGGGCGGCCGCCAGTCTCTGCGCGATAGACGATCCCCAGGTGGTGCACGCCGACGTCGACGGTGTCGTCGTTGAGCAACCCCACGAACTCGAAATCCGGCACGAAGTCGGCGTCCATTTCCTCGCGCCACTCGCGGATCAGGCCGCCGAGTATGTCGCCGTCGCCCGGGTTGATGTGCCCGCCGACGCCGATCGTATAGTGATCGTGGAGCCGGGCGTCACCTCCAGCCCGCGTCCGCCTCATGAGGAAGATGCGAGGGCCGTCGCACAGGACGAGGTACGGGATGATCTGCTTGAGGGAACGGTCCGTCTCGGCCGCGGCTCTCGGTACGAAGTGGCCCGCGCTGCCGGCCCGCTCCAGGACCTCCTCTACCCCGCCCCGCTTCACTCCAAGCCACGGCTCGACGCCGCCGAAGAGCGTCTCACGGGGCACGGCGTAGACGAGTTCTCCCGCCCTGGGGCTCACGGTCGATCCGGCTCGATGAGCCGCTCGCGGGCAGCCGTGAAACGGGCTGCCAGCGCCTCAGCGTCGGGTCCGCCGTCACGTTCCAGCTCCGCCAGCCACGTGTCAAGGACCGCCCGCACATCGCGAAGCCGGCCGGCCAGGGCGGCTGAATTGGTGGCCGAGATCCCGGCGGCCATCCAGGGCTCGCCCCTGGCCAGGCGGGTCATGCCGGCCCAACCAGTTGCGGCGAGGGCCTCCGCGGCACGCCAGTCCGCCCGCTCCGCTTCTCCGGGACCGCCGGCCACGGCCTCAACCAGCGCCGCCGAGACCACCAGCGGCATGTGGCTGATAGCGGCGACCGCGCTGTCGTGAGCCGCCGCCCGCATGGGTATCTGGAGGCCGCCGCAGGCCTCGATCAACTCCCCGATCCTCTCGCCGTCGCACAGTCGGGCGTGCTCGCCGGGAACGGTTACCCAGGGCCGGCCAACGAACAGGTCGGCCAGGGCCGCTCCGTAGCCACTCACCTCACGCCCGGCCATCGGGTGTCCGCCGATAAACGGGAGCCGCACCGAGTCCGCCCGAGAGACGATTACCGCCTTTGCGCTGGCCACGTCGGTGACGCTGCAGTCCTCGGACAGGGCGCCGCGCAGGGGTCCGCCCAGCTCGTCGATTAGGGCCAGGCATATGAGCGGCGGAGCCGCCAGGACTACCAGATCGGCGCCCTGGACCGCTTCCTCGAGCGTCGTCGCGGCCACGTCGACAACGCCGTCGGCGAGGCCTGCCTGAACCGGGGCTGAGTTTCGACTCCAGGCCGTGACGTGCCAGCGGCCGGCCTCTCCCCGCTCGTGCACGGCACGAGCAATGGACCCGCCGATCAGGCCGAAACCTGCGATGGACACACGCACGATGACATTATGGCCGTGCGCAACCCCGCTGGTGGTGCCCGTCTCGGTCGAGCACATTCCTCGCTTTCGCGGTTCGAGCGGCGCCACGCCGGGGCTCTGGGGTCCCGTTCGAGCACTGCCGGAAGGTCCGCCCTGTATGGGGCCCGCGCGCTCGGCGCCATCCCCACACGAATCGATTAGTGCGCGCTCACCGAAAGTCTGGCTAGAATGCTTCAGGTCTGGTGGCCGAGGTCTCTGTGCCTGGGTGCTCGACGCCACAGCCGTCAAGAAGGCGACGAATGAGATGACCGAATCGTACGCTGAGATGCGGCCCATCCGAGTTTTGCTCGTCGACGACCATCAACTCCTGACCGGGGCCCTTTCGCAGATGCTCGGCCGCGAGCCCGACATCATCGTCGCCGGCGTCGCAGGGAGCGTGGCCGAGGCCAAGGCCATGGCCCGAGAGCGGCTGGACGTCGTCCTGATGGACTACCGCCTGCCCGACGGCACCGGCGCGGAAGCCACCCGCGCCATCAAGGCGCGCTGGCCGGCCGCCCGCGTCGTGATGCTCACCGCCCTTACGGACGACGAGACCGTCCTGGAGTCGATACAGGCCGGCGCCGACGGCTATCTCACCAAGGACCGCGCCATCGACGAGGTCGTCAACGCGGTACGGGCCGCCTACGCCGGCGAGACGCTGCTGCCGCGATCTGTGATCGTGGGCATCGCCCAGCGTGTTGCCGCGGCACGCGAGCGCGGCACAGAACGACGCCAGATCGAGCCCCTCACCCCGCGGGAGCTGGAAGTCCTCAAGGCCCTGACCGAAGGACTGGCCACACCCGAGATCTGCGAGCGCCTGTACATCGCCCCGAATACGCTCCGAACGCATGTCCAGAACATCATGGGCAAGCTGCGGGTCCACTCCAAGCTAGAGGCGGTGGCCTTCGCTCTTCGGCATCGCCTGGTCGAGCCGCCCAAGTCGGACGACAGTCTCTTCTAGGAACCGCGCGACGGCCTGGCCAGCCGGCCCTCTCGCGGTGCTGCCCCACACGCGTGGACGCGGCTGCTTCGATTCTCTCAGCCCAGCTTTCGTCGCTCCCCCGCGCGCCGATCGGCGGTGCGTCGCTCCTCGCCCGTCGGCGACTCTCCGTCGCTGGCCTGCCGCCGGAAGTTCAGGCGCCTGATTCCCACGCGGCGATCGTCGTTGAGCGACGACCCGCACCGCGGGCAGCGCCGCTCCTCGGCGAAGAGTTGCGCCGCGGGAGCGGTAGCCCACAGAGTCCGACCACATTGCGTGCAGGCGAGTCGCGGCATCGATCGATGCTACGACATCCCAGGCCCGCTTGATGCATCGTCTCGGCGCGATCTCGCCCATTCGGATCGTGGTCGACAAATACGGTCGATTGACGATGATTTTGAACGCTCGCCACGCCGAAAATGCTGACGTTCGCCGGCGACGGCGATACGCCGACCGCTCGGGCAAGTGGTCGTATCGGCGGGTCGCTTCGCTCCCCCCGGGCGACCCGCTCCGAGCCTCAGTTCGCAACTCCTCTCGCCGATCGTTTCCACTCCTCCAACGATCGGCGCTGCCCTACGCATCGCTCTGGAATAGGTAGAGCCGCGCCTGCGCGCGGCTCTACCGGATTCTCGCCTGGCCTGCTACGCCTCGACGGCCTCGAGAGCGTGCTTGACTTCTTCGGCCGGGTACTCGTAGTCCTCGAGGTCTCCGGCGAGGTATCGCTGATAAGAGGTGAGGTCGAAGTAGCCGTGGCCGGACATGTTGAAGAGGATGACCTTCTTCTCGCCCGTCTTCTTGGCCTCCAGAGCCTCGTCGATTGCGGCGCGGATCGCGTGCGTCGACTCGGGCGCGGGAATGAGCCCTTCGGTTCGGGCGAACTGGATGCCCGCCTCGAAGCAGGGCCGCTGATGGACGCTGCGGGCCTCGATGAAGCCCTCGTGCTTGAGGAGGCTGACCTGCGGCGACATGCCGTGATAGCGGAGACCGCCGGCGTGGATCGGCTCCGGTATGAAGTCGTGTCCCAGGGTGTACATCTTGACCATCGGGGCCATCTTGGCCGTATCGCCGTAGTCGTACGCGTAACGCCCGCGAGTCATGCTCGGCGCGGCTTCTGGTTCGACGGCGACGATCCGGTACTTGCGACCGCCTCTGAAGGTCAGTCCCAGCCACGGAAAGGTCAGACCGGCGAAGTTGGAACCGCCGCCGGCGCAGGCGATGATGACGTCCGGCTCCTCGCCCGCCATCTCCATCTGCTTGATCGATTCGAGGCCGATCACGGTCTGGTGGAGCATGACGTGGTTAAGAACCGAACCCAGCGAGTAGTGCGTGTCTTCACGCATCACGGTCTCCTCGACGGCCTCGCTGATGGCGATGCCAAGAGAACCGGTGCTGTCCGGATGCTCGGCCAGAATTGCCCTGCCGGCAGCCGTCTCCATGCTGGGGCTGGGAGTGACGCTGGCGCCGTAGGTCTCCATCATCAGGCGGCGATACGGCTTCTGGTCGTAGCTGGCCCGGACCATGTAGACCTTGACTTCGATGCCGAACATCGCACCCGCGTGGGCGAGTGCGCTGCCCCATTGGCCGGCGCCGGTCTCGGTCGCGATGCGCTTGATGCCTTCCTGCTTGTTGTAGAAAGCCTGCGCGATCGCCGTGTTGGGCTTGTGGCTTCCGGCCGGGCTGACGCCCTCGTTCTTGTAATAGATGTGGGCCGGCGTATCGAGGGCCTTCTCGAGCCGGAGGGCGCGGACGAGCGGGCTCGGGCGATACGTCTTGTAAAGGTCCCGGACGGGATCCGGGATCTCGATCTCCCGCTCGGTGGAGACCTCCTGCATGATCAGGGCCATCGGGAAGAGCGGAGCGAGATCCGCCGGGCCGAGCGGCTGGTGCGTGCCCGGATGAAGGGGCGGGGACTGCGGGACCGGCAGATCGGCCGAAATGTTGTACCAGGCCCTGGGAATCTGCTCTTCGCCCAGCATGTAACGGGTGCGTTCGACCATCCGACTCCTCCCGCCGGCGTACCGGCGACGACTCCCCGGATCCGGCGATCACCGGCCGGGGAGGCTTGGCTGATAGGTGCCCGAGGTCGCCCCAACACGACTGTGGCCAAGAAAGCCTAGCGGCTAACGAGGGGCCGGCGCAAGGTCGCCGCGCAGAACCCGCCCGTCGAGCCGATGCGGGCCCTCAGGAGCCGATCAGCGCCGCGGTTGCCAGTGGCTCATATCGGGCGGGGCCGTGGCCCTGAATGCTCTTGTAGAGGACGATCCGATCGGCCTGCCACTCGAACCTCAGGCCGGCGGCGACCTCGGCGAGGCGGCGCGCCCTCTCGTCTGCGCCAGGGACGCCGTCCGTTCGGGCGAGGGTCAGGTGAGGCGCGAACGGGCGGTTCTCGCGCGGCCATCCAAGGGGCACCAGCCCGACGTCCAGGCGCCGGACCAGGTCCGCAAGTTGCGGCGCGCCTTCAGCGATGCCGATCCAGAGGACCCTCGGACGGTGTGGATCGGGAAATGAGCCGCCCTCGGCCAGCACGATCCGGAACGGTTCGACGCCGGTCGCCGCGGTCGCGAGCGCATCCGCCACGGCGGGCTGGAGTTCGTTGGGCGTGGCGCCTAGAAAGCGCAGAGTGAGGTGGAGCCCATCGACGCGGACCCAGCGCGGCTGGCCGTAGGCACGCTCGTCGATCGAGGCACCGGCCACGTTCTCCATGATCTCGCGCATCGCGGCCCGAATCTCGTCCGCGACCGGCACGGCGACGAACAGCCGGCTGGTGCCGGGCGGATCGTCTTCGGGTCGGATGAACTCGCGGCGACCTCCGGGGAGGTGCTTGCCGCGCGCTCCACCGCCGCCGGGGGGCCTGTCGAAGCTCATCTGGCGCCGGCGTCAATCGTTATAGAGCCGCTCCTCGATGAGCTTCTCCTGAACGGCGCGACCGTTCGGGTCGAAGCACGAGTACTCGAAGTGCTTCTCGAACTCCAGGTCCACGTTGTCCTGCCCGCCGCGGTTCTTCTCGACGGTGAGGATGACCCAGTCCCGGAACCGCTGGGCCTGGTAAGGGTTGAACTCGATGTTGACCTTGGCGACGATGTGGTACTTCTCGTTGATGATCAGGATGATGTCGGCCTCGTAGTTGATGGCCGACGAGCCGCGGAGATGGTGGTTCCGAAGCCGCTGCGCCTTGAGTCCTTCCTTGTCCGCGGCCACGATGCAGATCATCGGCACCTGCTCCGACAGAGCGATGTCCTTGAGGCCGTTGACAATGTAGGTGACCTTCTCGGACTCCGTGTTGGGCTCCGGGAACATCGGGACCTTCTGCATGTAGTCGACGACCACGAGCAACCGTCGGTCGCCCGACAGGGCCCGGTGCTGCTGGACCAACTTGCGCATGTTGTCGATGGTCGAGGCCGTCTGGGACCCGCGCAGGAGAAAGAGGTTCTGGCCGTAGCGGGCAATCCGATCCAGGCTGGGCCGCAGCTTCTGGTTGCCCGTCAAGCCGGCGCCGCCGGTCCCCTCGCCCATCCACGAGGCCATGATCTCCTTGCGAACATCCTGGATCTTGATTGCCCCAGTCTTCTGGGGCAGATGCACGAGTGCCGATTCAAGGGCCACGAGCCTGTTGAGCAGGTATTGCTCCTCGTGCTCGAAGCAGATGTAGAGCACGTTGGCCTGCCCGCTGGAGGCCACGTTGCGGGCCATCTGGAGGGCCATGGTCGTCTTGCCCGTGCCCTGCGCCCCGCCGATCAGCATCAGCTCACCGGGCCTCAGGCCGCCGCCGATCGTCTTGTCGAGCATGCCGAAGCCGAGCGGGACGGGCTGGTACTCGCTGAATCTGCCGCTGGCCAGGTTGTCGTTCAGGTCCACCAGGACGTCGAGGGCCGAGCGCGGAACCATGCTGCCGTTGTCCGTATCGAGTCGCCACGTGAGTTGAGGCGGACCCGACTCGGAGCCTGCCGGTCTATCGGTTGTCGTCAAGGTAGCCTCCAGCCCGATCCAGTCGGAGCAGAACTACCGGCATCGTACCAGCCGATAGGCGCCCGGGCATTCATCAAGAGTTCGATGCCGTCGGTACCCGATCGGGCTACCCGCCGACCCGGCCCAATGGCGGGAGCTCGGCGGCGCCGAACTGCCGATGTCAACGCCGACCAAAGGTCAACGTCGACACCTCATCCCAGTAGCGGATGATCGTTCTTATGCCCGTCTCGTAGTTCGACATCCACATCCACTCGTTGGGGGCGTGAAACTGCCCGTCCGGCGGGGCGAAGCCCAGGAGGACCGTGGACAGGCCCAGGATCGTCTCGAAGCTGGCGCAGACCGGCACCGAGCCGCCCTCCCTTATGAACAGCGGCTCCGACCCGAACGTGGCCTCCAGCGCCCGCGCCGCGGCTTGAACGGTCGGACCGTCGATCGGAGTCAGGCTGGGCCGGCCGTCCCCCAGGCGCTGGATCGAATATCGGATCGACCTGGGCGCGATGTGCTCGATGCGAGCGGCCACGAGGCCAAAGATCTTCTCGGGATCCTGGTTCGCCACGAGCCGGCAACTGATCTTGGCGTGGGCGTGTGCCGGGATGATGGTCTTTGGGCCTTCGCCTTCGAACCCGCCCCAGATTCCGCACACGTCCAGCGTCGGCCTGGCGCCGAGTCGTTCCAGGGTCGTATACCCGGGCTCGCCGTGGAGTGCGGGGACGCCGATCGACTCGCGATACTCCTCTTCGTGGAACGGTAGCCTGGCCAGCGCCTCACGATCGCGGGGCGTGAGCTCCACGACGTCGTCGTAGAACCCGGAAACGAGGATGCGGCCGTCTGGACCCTTGAGGCCCGCGATGATGGCGCACAGGGCGTTGATCGGGTTGTCGACCGCTCCACCGTACCCGCCCGAGTGGAGGTCGATGGCGCTGCCGGTCACGTCGAGCTGGAAATAGACCAGTCCACGCAGCCCGACGGTGATGGCCGGCAGGTTGCCCTCGAAGAACCCCGTGTCCGAAATCACGGCGAAGTCGGCCCCGAGCCTGTCCTTGTTGGCTTCCAGCCAGCCGTCCAGGTGGATCGAGCTGGATTCCTCCTCGCCCTCGATCACGAACTTGAGATTGACCGGCAGGGCCCCGCGTGTCCGCATCAGGGCCTCGATGGCGCGTGGATGCATGCTCACGTGGCACTTGCAATCCGACGCGCCCCGAGCCAGCATTCGCCCGTTCTTCACGACCGGCTCGAACGGCGGCGACTCCCACAGTTCGACCGGATCGACCGGCTGGACGTCGTAGTGGCAATAGACGAGGACGGTCGGTTTACCGGCCGCGTGGAGCCAGTCGGCGTAGACCACGGGGTGGCCGCCCGTCTCGCAGACCTCCACGTTCTCCATGCCCACGGCCCGCATGTCTGCCGCCACGAACTCGGCCGCGGCCCGGCAGTCGGCGGCATGCGCGGGTATGCCGGAGATGCTCGGGATCCTGAGCAGAGCCTTGTACGACTCGAGCCGAGCCTCCTTGGTGTCGTCGAGGAAACGCCCGAGAGCCTCGTCGTCAGCCTGGTTGACCACTACGTCCGACACTGCATCTCCACCTGCGGGCTACGGGTCTCGATTGTAGCGAGCCCCACCGAGCCGGCCCCCTCGGCGCGGGAATCAGAAACGGGCGGCCCGAAGGCCGCCCGTTTCCAGTGGTTCGATGGGTCGTGTCTCAGGAGGGACTCGGCTCCGCTTTGGGCGTTGCCGGCGGAACCGCTTCAGGCGGCGCCGAACCCGGCGTGCCGGAAGATGGGAAGCCTGGGAAGCCCGGCATCACGAGGACGATGCCGTGCAGGTTTTGCTTCGGCGGCAGATCGTCGAAGATCTTCTCGAACTCCTCGGACTCCACCGTCTCCTCGGCGATGAGCTTGTCGGCAAGAGCCATGAGCTTGCCCTTGTATTCGGTCAGGACCTGAGTGGCGCGGGCATAGCCGTGCTCGACGAAGGCTCGGACTTCCTCGTCGATCATCTTGGCGACGTCGTCCGAGTAGTTGCGCTGTTCGCCGATCTCCCGGCCGAGGAAGATCATCTCGTCGCGCTTGCCGAACGCGAGAGGGCCGAGCTTGTCGCTCATGCCCCACTCGGTAACCATGCGCCGAGCCAGGTCGGTGGCCTTCTCGATGTCGTTGGAGGCGCCGGTGGTGGTGTCGCCGAAGATGAGCCGCTCGGCCGCGTTGCCGCCGAGCAGGCCGGCGATCTTGTCCTCGAACTCGGTCTTGGACTGCAGATAGCGATCTTCCATCGGCAGGGCCATGGTGTAGCCCAGGGCCATGCCGCGACTGATGATCGTGACCTTGTTGACCGGGTCGCACTTGGGCAGGATCCGCTGCACGACCGCGTGGCCGCCCTCGTGGATGGCGATGATCCGCTTCTCCGCGTCCGAGATGATGCGGCTCTTGCGCTCCGGCCCGGCCACGATGCGTTCCAGTGCTTCGTTGAACTCGGACTGGCCGATCGTCTTGCGGTTGCGCCGCGCCGCCAGGATGGCGGCCTCGTTCACGAGGTTGGCGATGTCTGCGCCGGAGAAGCCGGCCGACTGGCGGGCCAGGTTTTCCGAGTCGACGGTCTTGTCGAGCGGCTTGCCCTTGGTGTGGACCTTCAGGATGGCCATGCGTCCGCGCAGGTCCGGCCGGTCCAGGATGACCTGGCGGTCGAAGCGGCCGGGCCGCAGCAGGGCCGGGTCCAGGACGTCCGGCCGGTTGGTCGCGGCGACGACGATCACGTTGGTGTTGGTGTCGAAGCCGTCCATCTCGACCAGGATCTGGTTCAGGGTCTGCTCGCGCTCATCATGAGATCCACCCAAACCGGCGCCTCGCTGGCGGCCGACCGCGTCGATCTCGTCGACGAAGACGATGCAGGGCGAGTTGCGCTTGGCCTGGTCGAAGAGGTCGCGCACGCGGCTGGCGCCCACGCCGACGAACATCTCCACGAACTCCGAACCGGAGATCGAGAAGAACGGAACGCCTGCCTCGCCGGCGACGGCGCGGGCGAGGAGGGTCTTGCCGGTGCCCGGAGGTCCTACGAGCAGCACGCCGCGCGGGATGCGGGCGCCGAGCGAGTTGAACTTCTCTGGGTATTTGAGGAACTCGACGACCTCTTGGAGGTCTGTTTTAGCCTCATCGACGCCTGCCACGTCCGCAAAGGTGACGACCGTCTTGTTGCCCAGGAACATCCGGGCCCGGCTCTTGCCAAAGCTCATGGCCTGGTTGTTGGTCCCCTGGGCCTGGCGCATGAAGAAGAAGATGAGCAGGACTACGAGGGCGACTGGCACGACCGTGCTCAGTATGAGGACGATCCAGCCCGTATCGGCCGGCTTGGTGACCGAGTAGCTCATCTGCGTCGCGTACTGCGGCGCCCAGGTCTGGATGACGGCCCACTCACCGCTCTGCGGCGAATCGGACTGGACGGTGTACTCCGTCCGGTCGCGATCGGTGACCGTCAGGGTGGTTTCTTGGCGGACGATGGTGACGACGTTGCCAGTCTTGACGTCCTTCTCGAAGTCGGAATAACTCTTGGGTTGGGCCTGTGACGGCTGGATCAGCGCATAAAGGAGCGCAGCCGTGGCGGCAACGAGAACGAGCATCACGATCCCGTTGCGCATGAAACGCGTATTCAAGGTGGTGCGGAGCCTCCGGGTTTGGCGGTCGGTACGAGGCCGATCGGCCGCCGCAGTATACG
Source organism: uncultured Chloroflexia bacterium (assembly GCA_963789725.1). GTDB lineage: Bacteria > Chloroflexota > Limnocylindria > Limnocylindrales > CSP1-4 > Fen-1039. Next base: position 535,025 of record CAWBLU010000003.1, on the reverse strand, counting down.
CCCGGGGCTCTTACGACCTGCGACAGCGAGCCCTGGGAATGAACCCATGGTCGGCGGGTCGCGAGCCACGGGACGGTTCAGTTGCATGACTGCCGGACTGGACCGCGGGTTCGGATGAATCTCGACCGTCCCGACGAATGGGCGGCTCGAGCTTCAAGGACCGATCGCTCCAGCCACCGGTCGCACGAGGCGACGTCTGAAGATGGAACGAACAGACACGGCCCGAGCGCGCCCGGGCAATCGGATTGGAGAGGTTGTGTTGTTGACGGCCGGCGGGCCCCCTGAGGCGCATCCCGTCGGTGATGCCCGGATTTCTTCGACTTCGGGGCAGCCGCAGGCTCGCCGCGAATTTCTCGGGGGTTGGGGATCGGGTGGTAGCTGGGGTTGGATTTGAACCAACGACCTAGCGATTATGAGCCGCTTGCTCTGCCACTGAGCTACCCAGCCACGACGACGGAGTGTGCCACAGGACTGGATTGGCTGTCCACTCGCTCATGCGCCGGGCCGGTCCGGGAGCGCAGGCCCGATCTGTGGACAGCGGCCGTCGTCAACTCCACCTGCGAATACGGCTCCGCCATCACCTTTCCGTGGCAGCCCCGGCCGGCCGGCCCGCCTAACCTCTGTCCAGCAATTCGAGCACCGGTCCAAATTCCTCGATCGACTCGGCTGTGATCGGGTCTAGGACCAACTGGACCTCCTTGACTCCAGCTCGGGCGTAGGCGCGCAGCTCTTCGGCGATGACCTCGGCGGACCCTTCGATCGGGTTCGGGGTCGCGGCCGTGTAGCCGTCACCCTGACGCCGCCCGGCACCGCCGGACATTCGCACCAGGGCGCAGACCGTGGCGTCGACGGTGGCCGGGTCGCGGCCGACCTTCGCGCACGCGGCGTCGACTCGGGCGATCAGCGGCGCGACTCCGGCCGGGCTGTTGCCCGTGTCGGAATGCCAGACGTTCCACGACTGAACATGCGGCATCGTGATCTCGAGCATCCGTTCCCCTACCGAGCCGACCATGATCGGCGGCCCGCCCGGCCGCGACCTGGGGACCAGCTCGCAGTCGCGGGCGCTGTAGTACTGGCCTTCGAAGTCGATGGCTCCTTCCTGAAGGAGCGTTCGGATGATCGTGAAGGCCTCACCGAAACGCGATATCCGGTGGTCGTACGGCACGCCGTAGCCGCGAAACTCGACTTCGTTCCAGCCCGCTCCGAGACCCAGGACGAGACGCCTGCCGGAGATCTCGTCCACCGTGGCCGCCTTCTTGGCCAGGAGCGCGGGATTGTAGAAGGCGACGGGCGTGACCAGCGGCCCAAGCGTAATCCGGGTCGTGACAGCCGCGGCCGCAGCCAGCAGCGACCACGCATCCCAGGGCGCATCGGCGGAGCCGTCGCCCATACGATACAAGAAGTGGTCGCCCGTCCAGATCGAGTCGAAGCCGACATCCTCGCTCGTCCGGATCATAGTCGCGATCTCAGGCCACCGTACCGGCCGCTCGATCTCGGGAAGCTGGACGCCGACCTTGAGTGGACGCCCGCGGGAGGTCGTATCTGCATTCATGGCCGAATCGTAGCGCGGCCGGCGCGCCGCCGGGCTACGGTTGCGATCCGAACAGGGCCTGCAGCCAGGACTCGAGCGGGCCGGTGCTCCCAGGTCCGGAGTCGGGCTTGATGCCGATCGAGCCCGGTGCGTCGGCCGGCAGGGCCGGCGCGTTCGGATCGACCGTGAAAGGGATCTCGCGCGGTGATCCGAGCGAGTAGCCGCGGGCCATCTGGGCGACGAACGCCGGGTCCTTGATCAGCTTCAGCTCCTGCTCGAGCGAGGCGACGTCGCGAGCCATCGCGGCGTTACGGGCTCGCATCTGATCGGCCTGGTTGGCGGCCGAAGCCGCCTCGCCCACCTGCCTGGCAAATACGCCGACGAGCCACAGCGCCACCAGGCCGCCGACCAGCAGCGCCACGCGCCGACTGGGGATCGAAATCCGGGGACCCTGGACGGACGACGACGGCGCCGACAGCCCGTCCTGAGGCAGCTCGGCTTCACGTCCGTACATTCCAGAATCGTAGCTTTCGGCAGACTGACGTGTCAACACTCGTTGACGCTTGCGGACGCTGATACACTGGCCGCATCTTTCGCACGGACGTTCGGTTTGAGGTGCACGATGCGGTACTACGAACCGGCCGGCGTTCAGGCCGTTCTCGACGGCCTGCTGGCCGAGCCTTCGCTCTCCAGCGGAGTCGTCCACCATGCCCACATCGCGGCCCGCGCCGCGGACTTCGTGCCCATGCCCGAATGGCTGGATTCGGGTATCCGCGCCGGGCTGGAGAGCCGCGGCGTCACCGCTCTGTACTGCCACCAGGCGGAGGCCGTCGAAGCGGTCAGGACCGGCGAAGACGTCGTCATCGTCACACCCACCGCCTCGGGCAAGTCGCTGTGCTACCTCATCCCCACTCTCCAGGCCCTGGCCGGCGATCCCACCGCCCGGGCGCTGTACCTCTTCCCCACCAAGGCACTCGGCCAGGACCAGGTCGCCGAACTCGGGGAGTTGAGCCGCGCGTCGGGCCTGCACATCAACGCTTCAACGTACGACGGCGACACTCCAAACCCGATACGTTCGGCGATCCGCGCGGCCGGCCAGGTGGTCGTCACCAACCCGGACATGCTCCACGCCGCCATCCTGCCGCACCACACGAAGTGGTTTCAGCTCTTCGAGCAGCTCCAGATCATCGTCATCGACGAGTTGCACACGTACCGCGGCCTGTTCGGCAGCCACGTCGCCAACGTCCTGCGGCGGCTGCTGCGGGTATGCGCCCACTACGGCTCGCACCCGGTGATCGTGTGCTGCTCGGCAACGATCGGAAACCCGGGCGAACTGGCGACCCTGCTGACGGGGCGCACCCCGCGGGTCGTGGACAGGAACGGCGCCCCGTCCGGGGAACGCCACATCCTGATGGTCCAGCCGCCTCTCCTGGATCCCGCCACCGGCGCACGAGGCTCGGCCCACACGCTGGCCACGCGATGGGCGCTGCCGTTCCTGCGAGCCGGCCGCCAGACCCTGGTCTTCGGTCGCTCCCGAGTGGGAGTGGAATTGATGCTGACCAACATGCGCGAAGCGCTGCGCCTGGGCTACGGACCCAGGACACAGGTGCGGGGCTATCGCGGCGGCTACCTGCCCACGGAACGCCGCGCCGTGGAACGCGGCCTCCGCGACGGCGAGCTGCTGGGAGTCGTGACCACGAACGCGCTGGAACTCGGCGTGGACGTGGGCCAGCTCGACGTTTCGATCCTGGCCGGATACCCGGGTTCCATTGCCGCCACCTGGCAGCAGATGGGCCGCGCCGGGCGCCGCCAGGGCACCAGCGTCTCCGTGCTGATCGCCGGTGGCGGGCCGGTGGACCGCTACGTCGTGGAACACCCGGAGTTCCTGCTGGAATCTCCGCCGGAGGAAGCCCGGCTGGATCCGGACAATCTGCACGTTCTGCTCGGCCACCTGAAGGCAGCCTGTTTCGAGATGCCGTTCGAGCCGGGCGAGCGATTCGGTCCCGGCGAAGCCGCCCCGCTACTCGCGTTCCTGGCCGAGGAGGGCCTGGTCCGGCGGGCCGGCGACGATCGCTGGTACTGGTCGAGCGACAACTTCCCGGCCTCATCGGTCTCGCTTCGCGCGGCTGCCGAGGAGAACGTCGTCATCATCGATACGACGCCGGATCGGCCGCGAGTGATCGGCGAGATCGACATCTTCGCGGCCCAGACACTCGTCCACGAAGACGCGATCTACATGCACGAATCGGCCCAGTTCCACGTGGACACGCTGGACTGGGACGAACGCAAGGCCTACGTCCGGCGGGTGGACGTCGACCACTACACCTACGCCGACCGGGCCGTGACACTCAAGCCGCTGGATACGTTCGCCACGGCGCCCGCCCGGGGCGGCGACCGGGCCCACGGCGAAGTTATGGTTTCGAGCCTGGTCAGCATGTTCAAGAAGCTCAAGTTCGGGACGGACGAGAACCTGGGCTGGGGACCGGTCCACTTGCCCGAGCTGGAACTCCAGACCACGGCCTACTGGCTGATGCTCGGCTCCGCCGCCGACGGCTGGCGCCGGGCCGACCTGGACGTTGCGCTCCTCGGCGTGGGCCGGGCGATCCAGGCGGTGGCGGCGGTCTTGCTCATGGTTGACCCGCGCGACCTTGGCCTGGTCAGCCAGGTCCGTTCGCCCCACAACCAGTCACCCACGGTCTACCTGTACGAGGCCGTGCCGGGAGGCGTCGGCCTGTCCGAGCGGCTGTTCGATCGCCACGATGAGTTGCTGGCCGGCGCGGCCGACCTACTGGCGGGTTGCGGCTGCCGGAGCGGCTGCCCGGCCTGCACGGGGCCGAGGCTGGAGCCGGACGTGGACGCCAGGGCGCTGGCCCTGCGGCTGGTCCGGGCGCTGGTCGCAGACACCGGCGCCGCGGCCCGGACGAGCGACGCGCCAGGAGAAGGAGCGGCAGTCCCAGGAGCGGCGGCATGACCGTCGACGGCACCCGGCTTCAGCGCCGCCTGGAGGAGCTCCGACGCGAACGTGCCTCCATCGTCCGGACCGACGGGAACGGCGAAGCAGACCCGGACATCCGCCGCGCGATCGCGGCCGTTGTGGCAGCCGGCGACGGTCACGTCACTCCCCAGCCGGTCTGGGGAGATGCCGGCTCCGTGGACCCAGCGTCACTCGCCCGGCGCATGGCCGGCGCGCTCGATGCCGATGCGGTCGAAACGTCTCACGGCTGGTACGTCAGGCGCGAGCTTCGGCCGGTGTACCTGCCGATCGATCGCGAGCGCCTGGCCAGGCTGCCGGGAATGCCCGGGGCGGGCGCTCCCCTACTCTGCCTGGACACCGAGACGACGGGCCTGGGTTCGGCGGCCGGCACGGTCGCCTTCATGATCGGCCTCGGTTGGTGGCAGGGCGATCGAATGAGGCTCGTCCAGCTCTTCCTGCCAGACCACTCGGAGGAACGTGCCCTGCTGGACGCGCTCGCCGCTGAGACGCCCGCCGGCGCGTGCCTGGTGACGTACAACGGCCGCAGCTTCGACTGGCCCCTCCTGGAGACTCGCTTCCGGATGGGACGCCGCGTGCCGCCCCCGCTAGACGGCCACCTGGACCTGCTGCTCATCGTCCGGCGCCTCTTCCGCCATCGCCTGCCGGACGCACGCCTCCAGACCGTGGAGCGCCATCTGCTCCGCCGCCATCGCGCCCCGGACATACCTTCGTGGGAGATTCCCGCCGTCTACCACTCCTTCTTGCGCGGCGGTGCGGCCGGGCCGATCCGTGTCGTTGCCCGCCACAACGCCGAGGACGTTGTCACCCTGGGCCGAATCCTCGCTCTCCTCGAGCGCGGCTACGGGGAAGGCGAGATACGACGTTGGGCTCCGCCCGGTGACCTGGTGCGGCTAGCCCGTCTCTTCAGGCACGAAGGCCGGGTCGACGAGGCAATCGCGTGCCTCGAGATCGCCGGCGCGCCCATCGACGGCGACGATCCGGAGATGGCGATGGCCATCGTCGAACTGGCGCGGCTGCTGCGCCGGTGCGGTCGCCTTGCCGAGGCCGGGGTCGCATGGAGCCGCCTGGTGACGATTCCGGGTCCACTTGCCGGCCTCGGCTGGATCGAGCTTGCCAAGGAGCGCGAGCACCGCCAGCGGGATCTCGAGGGCGCCTGGGCCGCCACGGACCAGGCCTTGCTGTCTCTCTACCGCGGTCGGGGCCATGGCAACGCCATGCAGAGACGGGTCCTGGAAGCGGACCTGGCGAAGCGCCGCGCCAGGCTGGCCAAGCGACTCGACCGGCAGCTCGCGTAAGTAACCGGACGGCGAAATGCGTCGATCGCCCACAGCGCCAGCACAACCGACAGTGCCCCGTTCTGGCCGATGACTGGGCCGACTGCCATGCGATGTGTGTTGCCGGATCCACCAAGTCGCGCGTTCCGACCGCCGCCGGCCGACCAGAAAGCCGACCGGTCAGCACCACCATTCAACAAAGCGGTGTCTATTGGCACCAGTCCGATGATGGCAAGGGTCATCGCCCAATGCGGACGCGATCGGGCGGCGTGGCCTGAGGCCAACCCTGGTCCGGAACGGCTACGCCCGAGCCTCGCCCCGGCGGGCATCACGCCACATTCGGCACACGAAAGTACTGTTCGACGCATTGGCGACGCCCAGACAGCAAGCTCGAGGTGCGAATCACCGCTGGCGCAGCCGCGCCACAACTTGTGCCCTAGTCGGAACGCCCGTCATGCCAGCGCCCTCGACGGAGCACGAAGCGGCCGCCGCGGCGAAGCGAAGTGTCGCCGGCGTGGCGAGCTGCCCGGTCAGAGACCACGCCACGGTGAGTGCGGCAGCGAACACGTCCCCGGCGCCCGTGGCATCCACCACGCCCTCGGCGGGAATGGCGTGGTAGCGCCGCGTCTGGCCGCTACACAAAGCCACTCCCCCGCCCTCTCCGGCGGTGAGCACGACCGTCGCCCCCGGGGCCATCGAGCGGAGCCGCGCGAGTTCGGTCCCGGCCTCCACGTCGTCGACGCTGGCCACGACCAGACCCGCGGCCGCGAGGATCGGGGACGGCTTCGGCTCCACGCGTCTGATCCAGCCATCGTCGTCGAAGGTGCGCAGGAGCCCCTGCCAGCAGACGCCGAGGCGCGAGTCAACGGCCGGCGCACCCGCCCACTCCTCGCCGAGCTCGCCCGCGACGGGAACGAGGAGCCACGCCCGAGCTCCGAGCCACGCCTCGGGCAGCGCGGCCAACGGAACCCGATCGCTCTTCGAGAGCCATCGCTGCCGCCGGTGGCCGTCAACCTCGATGTTCTCGAAGACCGGCCCACTCTCGAGTGAAACCCGCCTGACATCGACGCCGGCCGCCTCGAGCATGTCCAGTTCGTCGGCAGTCGAAGCCGATCGATCGACTCCTACGAGGCAGCTGACCCGCAGCCCCAGCCGCGCCGCCGTCAGGGAGCAGTAGTCGGCGGCACCGCCAAGACGCCAGCCACGCGGATCGTCCGTGGCGAGGTCTCGCGACGCGGCGCCGACGACCACCAGATCGGGCGCGCCGGCCGGGCCGTCTGAGGCTGGGGCGTATACTCGGCGCGTTTCCAGAGCCATTTCCTCCTGGAGTAATGCCGTGTTCTTCTACGAACTTCGCGAGGGCGACGACGACATCTTCGCCGACGTGCTGCTGGTCCGTGAGGAGGAAATGGATGCGGACTCCTTCTTCGACCTGGTCCAGGAGATTCGGCACAGGATCCAGGACAACTTCGAGCGGGAAACGCTGATCGAGGCCATCGCCGAGGAGCTCGAGCGCGACTACGAGTTCATCCCGATTTCGGACGATCGCCTGAGCGCCTCGGTCAATGTCTCGAAGATCGAGGACGACAACTACCTGGCCAGCATCGACTCGGACGACGATGAAGGGCCAGACTACCGCGGCCTCTTCGTCGACTTCCCAGGCGGCGAGACCCACATAAACTGACCTCCCAGGCCGATGGCGGTCCGAGCGGGCGGAAGGAGCCTGGCCGGCCCTGGCCGGGCCGAAGGAGCTTGGCCGGCCTGCGGGCGGAAGGAGCCTGGCCGGCCTGCGGGCGGAAGGAGCCTGGCCGGCCCTGGCCGGGCCGAAGGAGCTTGGCCGGCCTGCGGGCGGAAGGAGCCTGGCCGGCCTGCGACGACTTCCCCGGTCGAGCCCCTCGCACCAGGGCCGGCACACGGCTCCGGTACCGCTCAACATCAGCCGGGATGATGCAAAACAGCGGCTTAGGCTTAGCCGCGCACGGCGGCGACCCCGTAGACCTCGAGACACGCTCAGCCGATCGGGCCGGAAGCGCGATTCCGATCGAATCCAGGTCCGGGTCGGGCAAGCGGCGTACTTACCATCCCCCAGGCTGATGATGAGCGGCCTCCGAGGTGCTCCGCGCCCGTAACATCACCCGGGCTGAAATTGGGCAACCGCGCGCCGCGGCGCCCGGCGCCGAGGGGCCGGCCGGAGGCGGTCAGGCCGATGGCGCGGCCGTGTGACGCGGGCGAGTGGAGCGAGGCCGCGCTCGGGGCCGGGCGGCGGCGGTCAGGCCGAGCGCGGCCGAGTGACTCGGGCGGAGCGGCGCGAGGCCGCGCGCGGGGCCGGGCGGAGTGGAGCGAGGCCGCGCACTCGCCGGCGCTACTTGCTGAAGAGGATCTCGATGACGTCGCCGTCCTTGACGGTGTACGTCTTGCCCTCCGAACGGAGCTTGCCGTGCTTGCGCGACTCGGCCATCGACTTCAACTCGACCAGGTCGTGGTAGGGCACTACCTCGGCCCGGATGAAGCCGTGAGCCAGGTCCGTGTGGATGGCCCCGGCCGCATCCACCGAGGACGAACCGTTCCGGATCGGCCAGGCACGGACCTCGTCGGGACCGGCGGTCAGGAATGAGATGAGACCGAGCAGCCGGTAGCTGAGCCGGATGACTCGGTCCAGGCTCGACTCCTTGAGGCCCAGTTCGTCCATGAATACGCCGGCTTCGTCGGGCTCCAGCTCGCCCAGCTCCATCTCGATCTTCGCCGACAGCGCATCCACCAACGTGTTGGGGTGCGAGTACCTGCCCGTTGTCACGGCCACGATCTCGGCTTCGCGTGGCAAGTCCGCCTCGCCGACGTTGAGCAGAACGAGAACCGGCTTCTGGGTCAGGAACCGAAACCCGCGGATCGACTTCTCCTCCTCGGGCAGCAATGACTCGCCGCGCAGCGGCTGGCCGTCGGTCAAAGGCCGGTGGAGGCGCTCGAGCAGCTCAAGCTCTCGGTCGTTCGCGTCGCGCTCGGCCGCCGTGCCGTGATGCCCGGCCGCCTTCAGCCGGTCGATCCGCTTTTCCATGACCGACAGATCAGCCAGGATGAACTCCAGGTCGAGCTGCTCCAGGTCGCGCCAGGCGTCGACCGAACCGCCGACGTGCGGCACGGCCGGGTCCTCGAAGGCACGGACGACATGGAGGAGCGCGTCGGCCTCACGCAACCGGGCCAGCTGGTCGGCCGGGAGTTCCTCGGTGCCGACCCGGCCTTCACTCGAGGCCGGCGGCGCCGGCAGGTCGAAGTAGGTCACGTCGGCATGGACGATCTTCTTGGGCTTGAAGATCTCCGCCAGCGTGTCGAGCCGATCGTCCGGAACTTTGACGGTCCCGACGTGGACTTCCATGCCGCCGTAGCCGCCCGTCTGGGCATGGCCTCGGGTCAGGGTGTTGAAGACGGTGGTCTTCCCGGAGCCCGCGAGCCCGACGATGGCGATTTGCATGTGCCAAAAGCCTCCTCCGCGTGACGCGGCTGCGCCGCGCACATGCTAGCGGAGTGCCGCCCCCCAGCAAGCGACCGGGCTCAGTACCCCGCAGCGGGGTCGACAACGTGCTTGAGGGGCTCGCCGGTGCGGTAGCGGCGGAGGTTGTCGCAGAAGACGTCGAACGTGCGGTCCAGCACGACCCCGCTCGACCAGCTGGTATGGGGCGTCACGATGCAGTTGGAAAGCCGGTAGAAGGGCGAGGTCTCCGGAAGCGGTTCCTCCCGGAACGTGTCCAGCACGGCGCCGCCGAGCGGACCCGCACTGAGAGCGCGCAGCATCGCGCCGTCGTCGACGAGGCCGCCCCGGGCCACGTTGATGATCCACGCTCCCGGCTTGACGCCGGCCAGGGCCGCGTCGTCGATGATCGCGTCGGTCGCGGTGGTGAGGGGAAGCGCCAGGACGACGAAGTCGGAGACGGCCAGGAGCTGCGGCAGCGCCTCGATTCCACCGAGCACCTCGACGCCTTCGATCGGTGCGGCGCCGGGGCGGCGGCGAATGGCCACGATCCGAGGTCCGAAAGGCCGCGCCAGTTCGGCCACTTCGCAGCCGATGCCGCCGAGACCGACCAGCCCGATCGTCGTCTGGGCAACTTCCAGGGCCTCGATCGGCTGCCACGTTCGCTCCCGCTGCAATTCCAGCAACTGGGGCAGGCGGCGGCAGATCGCCAGGATCATGGTCATGACGTATTCGGCGATCGGCTGGTCGAAGACGCCGCGGCCGTTGGTGACGGTCAGGCCGCGCAGCAGAGTGCACGGCGTGAGGACCGATTCGACGCCGACGGAAACGGAGTGGATCCAGCGCAGCTTCGGCGCCCTGCCCACGAGCCGATCGAGCGGATCGCCGCCCAAAGACCAGCCTCTGAGCAGGACTTCGATTTCGTCGACGGGCTCGTCGGCAAGGCCGTCGGCGCTAACCGGCACGATGTGGGAACCGGGGGCAGCCGCGAGGATCTTCTCGCGCATCGAGTTGAAAGCATCGCGGCCGGTCAGGACGGGGCTGATTGCGATCGCTCGCGGCGAACCGCCCGGGCCGTGCCCTGGCCCAACGATCTCGAGGCTCCCAGAGCTCATTTGACTCCCCTGTGCTAGACGGATCGATCAGGGCTTTGGCAGCACCCGCGCCAGCCAGCTTGACGGTTGATCTATCTCCTCTGGTGACGGCAGCGTCTCCGGACTGTTCCAGAGTGCGGTCAGCGCCTCGGCCCCCCGGGCCCTCGCGATGGCCGCGACGAACTCCTCTCCCTTGCGATACTGCTCCATCTTGAGGTCCATTCCGGTCACTCGCATCATGGCCCGCTCGAAGCCGGTCTGCTGGCCTCTCCTGGCATGGAACCGGGCGCTAATCAGATCCACCTCGGGGACCAACTCCTGGCCGACCTCGTCCATGATGTAGTCCCCGAAGCCCTCCAGCACGCTCATCACGGCCTGAATCTCGCCGAAGTCGCGGCGCTGATCCGGCGTCATGAGCCCCACCATCCAGTTGTCGCCGTTGGCGGCGCCGCGAAGAGACCTGCCCAGCCTCCCCAGAGCGGCTCCATTCATCGTCGACACGCCACTGGACAGCGATCGGAGCTGGCGCTCCAGGCGGGCGGCCAGATACGGCCGCAGCCACGGATGGGCCTCGAATTCGAAGGCGTGCGTCGTCTCGTGGAGGGCGATCCAGGTCCGGAAGGGGTTGAGGGGCACCTGCAGCGCGGCCGCCGTGCGGCGGATGTTCTCGTCCACGAAGAGCAACTGGCCCGGGGCCGATTCGGCCGACAGCAGAGCGAGGTCGTACTGGCCGAGGACGCGCTGCCCGAGGAACCCCAGGAGGTAGCCGAACTGGCGGGTAGTGACCATTCGGTTCGCGATCGCCATGGTCGCCTTGATCAGCCCCGACCCGGGCGGGAGCATCTGGTTGAGGAGATCGCCCTCGACCTTGCTCATCAGCGTGACGAAGGTGGCGACGTTGGCATGAACCCACTCGGAGCGATCGACCACGCCGCTTCTCTCGACCACGCCCGGCAACTCGGCGTGGAGGGCGCGTCCCAGGGCCGGCACGATCTCGGTCATCGCGGCCGCGTAGACCGGCGCGGCGCGCCGCAATTCGAACGGGTCCAGCGCGCCGGGGGCTTTCCTGACGCGATCGACGGCAAGGCGTTCGGCGGCCTTCCAATCGATCAAACCGCGCCGCGCGGAACGCTCCGCCCGGCGGCCCAGGACGGTCGCCGCGGCGCCGACCACGGCCCCGGCCAGGAACCCGGCCTGCATGAAGGCGTCGCGCCCGAGGCTCGGCCTGGCGCGTTTCGGCGGACCCTGCCGCGCGCCCCGCCCTCCGGTCGCGGGGTCTTTGCTCACGCCACGCCGGCCTCGAGATCCACGGCCCCGATCTCAGGGAACTCCTCGCCGAACATCCGCTCGGCGACCGTCCTGAAGGCGGACACGTCGCCCGTGGTCAGCTGGAAGTGAGTCGGCGTCTCGGCGGTCTCGTCGGGCGGTTCGTGGCCGGCCATGCCCGCGTCGGCGGCCGTGCCACGCGTCGTTCCGGGAGCCTCGAGCGCGTTCACGGACAGCAGCTCCGCGAGCGACGAAGCGGTCGCGGTGGCCGAATCGACGATGGCCACGCCGTCGCCGACGCAATCTCGCAGCAATGCGGCCAGCAGCGGATAGTGAGTGCACCCCAGAAGCAGAGTGTCGATCTTCGCGGAGCGAGGTAGCGGGAAGATGAAGTCCCCATCCTCGTTACGCTCCCCCAGCAGCGGTGCCACGGCGGCGCGCACCGCGGCCTCCACCTCCTGCCCCGCCAGACGCCCGGCCTCGACCAGGGGCACCAGGCTCGGCGTGGCGTGTTCGTAGACCTCGACAGCCGGGTTCTCGTCCTTGATGGCATTGAAGTAGGCCCGAGACCGGACGGTGGCCGGAGTGGCGATGACGCCGACACGCCGGTTGCGGGTAGCGAGTGCGGCCGCGGCCGCACCCGGCCGGACCACTCCCAGAACGGGCAGGTCGTAGCGACGCCGGAAGTCCCCCAGCGCGACGGACGTGGACGTGTTGCAGGCGACGACCAGAGCCTTGACGTTCCGCCGGACCAGGTCGTCGAGGGCCTGGAGGCTGAACGCGCGGACCTCGTCGTCCGAGCGTACGCCGTACGGCGCGCGAGCGTTGTCGCCCAGGTAGATGGTCGACTCGAACGGCAGCCGGCGCAGGATCTCCCGCAGCACGGTCAGGCCGCCTACTCCTGAGTCGAATACACCGATAGGACGCGGATCGGACACGGCCTCAGTGTCTCACGGGTACGCCGGCGGTGCGGCCCATGAGTGTCTGCGCCACGCGCCGCACGTCTTGGCTGATAGCGGCGTCCGGGCTGGAGACCACGAATGGCATGCCCTCGTTGTTAGAGCCCACCACCAGGCGCCCGTCCGAAACGACCTCGAAGTCGATCCGCCGGCCCAGAGCCCGCACGAGTTCTTCGCGCCCGATTCCGCCGCTCGAGTCGGATCGGTTGATGAGGTATTGGACCTTCTCCGGTGGATAGCCGATCGAGGTGAAGACCTCGGCCACGGCGATGGAGTTATGGATCGTGGTGGAGTCGTACGTGACGATCGACAGGATGACGTCCGAGCCGTCGAGCAAGGCCAGTGTCACCTCCGACAGTGTCGCGGGCGTGTCGATGACGATGGCCCCGTAGATCCGCCGCAGCAGCGAGATGGTCTTCTCGAGATCCCGGGCCGTGACCATCTCCGCCATCTCGACCCGAGGCGGAGCGAGCAGGATGTCGATGCCCGCGGGATCCCGCCACAGGACGTCGCGCAGATCCGACTCCTGGACCCGATCCGTCGGCAGGTCCAAGATCGATGGCACGTCGCTGGGCACCTTGAGCAGGGCCCTCAGATCGCCATATTGGAGGCTGCCGTCGATCAGGGCCGTCGCCACGCCCAGCTGCCCGAGAGCCACGGCCAGGTTGAAGGCGATCGTAGTCTTGCCGACGCCGCCCTTCGGCGAAAAGACTGAGACCACGCGGCATGCGCCGGAGACTCGGGCGGCGCGATCCAGCAAGACGTGGCTAACCGTGTTGACCAGTTCGAAGCCGCTGAAGGGCAGCGTGAGGACGGCATCGATGCCGCGGCTCGGGTCGCGTGCCAGCGGGTGCTGCGGCACCGTCAGGACGACGACAGGAATGTCCAGGCCCGAGTCGCGGATCTTCTCGATCAGCTGCGGGCCCTTGATCTTGCCCTGCAAAAGCAGGTCGACCATGACTGCGTCCGGGCGGAGTTGCTTGGCGGCCTCGAGAACCTTCGATCCGTCGCTCAGGACTTCGAGCAGCTGAACCTGCGACTGAACGCTCAGCAGATTGCGGACATGCTGACTGACCTGCGGAACGTCTTCCGCCACGAGCAGCCGGATTGTGATGGGGTTGGCCACGGTTCGACTATATCAAGCCAGCGGAGCGAGTCACCCCCGCCTCCGCGCTATCAGGATGGCCCGATCGTCATGGGGTCCGATTGGGTCCATGTCGTAGTTTCCGGCCAACACCTCCACGTCCAGATCAGCAAATTCGGCCATCGCGCGCAGCTCGTCGGCACCGAGCAGGCGCAATCGATCTTCGCGGACCCATCGGCGAACCGTGCCCCCCTGCTCGGCCTCGTCATAGATGGCGGTCAGCTGAACGTGCCCGCGCGCCGGTTCGTGTTGAGCGGCAGTTGTCTTGGTGACGAGGCGCCCGGTTTGGGCATCGACGCGGACGTAGTCCAGTCCGATCCGGCCGTCGTACCTGGCCAGCTCGTCCGCGCTCGGAAGCCACACGTCCACGACCGCGATCCCACCGGGCAGAAGGTGGCGGGCCATCGTCTCCAGGGCGGCCACCTGGGCGTCGCGTGTATCGAGCAGCAAGATCGAGTTGAGCGCAAATATGGCGAGCCGGAACCGGGCGCCACCCGGCAATTTGAGCCCGACCAGATCTGCCTGGACGCGCTCCAGGTGCTCCCCGGCCTCCTGACCGGCATCGGCCGCGGCCGTCGCCGCTCTGGCCAGCATGGTCGGATCGATGTCGACGGCGGTCACGTCGTAGCCCGCTTCGGCGAGCGGCACCGCCACCCGGCCGGAGCCGGCCGCAATCTCCAGGATCGGTCCGCCGGTCCGGGCGGCCAGGGCCAGATACAAGTCGAGGTCGCCGGGATCCTCGACCAAATCTAGGTCGTAGAGCCGGGCCAGGGCGGCTTGGGTGTCCGGATCATGTTCGCGCTCGACCATCTCGTACAGCCTAACGGTTATGAACCTGGTCCTTCGCGAGGTTTAGGCGGCCCGCGCGCCGCCTGGCGGCCGGCGCGAGTCGCGCTCTCAAGAACCGGCTCCGGACCCATCGGGCCGTGGCGGGCTTCGCCGCGGAACGGCCTAGCGCTCCATCGAAAGCGTGATCTCGGCCATGAGAACCAGGACTACGACGAATACGGCTATCGGGAGACTCAAGACCGATTGAACGCGCAGCGCCACGAACAGGGCCGTCACGGCCGCGACCCAGGCCCCGCGCCTGACCGCCCGGCTCCAATCTCCCAGGAGAGCGATGCGACGATGGCGAGCGAAGGCGACGAGCCAGAACAGCGGCACCGTAGTCACGCCCACCGCCAGCCCGATCAAGCCTGCGCCGACCAGGCCGGACGTCGCGTCTTCCCTGGGATAGGTGGTCGTGACGAATTGGGCGACGCCGATCCATGCCCCGACGGCCGCGGCGATGAAGAACCAGTTGCCCAGGCGATCCTTCGCTCCCACGGCCTCAGTCTACTTGGACGGCTCGCGACCGGGCAGACCCAGGGCCGGCTCGAGATCCAAGACCGAGTCGATGACGAGGTCGGGCGGTGCCCCCGGCGCCGGCGCGGCCTGCGGCAGAGGCGAGTCCACCGGTTTGACCCTGACCCAGGCCGCTCGCCAGCCGACGCCTTGGGCACCGACGACGTCGGCGCCGAGATCGTCGCCGACGTGAAGGATCCCCGGACCGGACTCCAAACCCAGTTCTCGGGCGGCCGCTTCGAATATCCGCGGCCCGGGCTTGATCGCCCCGACGCGCTGGGAGACGACCACGGCGACGAAGTGGGGCCGCCATCCCGCGGACTCGAGGTATCGCTCGAGCGACAACGCCAGCGGCCAGTTGGACACGACGGCGAGCGGCGCCTCCCCGGCCAGCCTGGCCAGCATCCCACCCACGCCCGGGGGAACGGGCGTGTGGGCGACAAAGGCCTCGGCATACCTGTCCAGAATCGATCTCACTTCATCCGGATCCGCGTATGAGCCGAGCTCCGCGTCGTGCCATCGCTCCCCGGCCGGCGGCGCCGCCATGCCCCGAAGCCTCGCCAGGACCCTGGCCACGCGAATGTCCATGTCCGCCTCGCGGCCCTCGGGGACGTCCTCCGCGAACTGGCGCAGGCGCTCCTCCCCCCAGACCCGGGCGAACTCCGCAGCCGTGCAGCCGACCAGGCCGGCGGCCATCTGTGCGGTCTCCTGCATCACGGCAGCCATCGGTGCCCGGGGAAAGGGCACGAGCGTGTTCCCGAAGTCGAAGGTGATGGCGCGAATGCCGTCGATCATCTGGCTGCGCTGGCGGGGCAGATGTCGCGAAAGGCGCAGTAGCCGCAGGCCAGGTAGTCCGGCGTAGCCTCAAACCTGCGGGCTCGGATCCCCACAGCCGCTTTGCGGATGGATTCTTTGGCCCTGGAGAGCCGCTTCTCGTCCACTTCGACCCGCCCAACCAAGCCCGACTCGAGAAACCACAGCTGCAGCGCATCCGGAAGGCGTCCCGTCTCCGCCTGGTATGCCATGGCGTAGATCTGGAGCTGGAGGGACTCGCGGGCGCGCTCCCGGGCTCGGACCGGGTCTCGCACGTCGCTGGACTTGTAATCCGTGATGGTCACCCGCTCCGGATAGAGCCCGGGCAACGCGGGTGCGACTGCGTCCGCTTGTTGAACCTCGCCTGAGCCATCGCGGGCCGTCGGCGCGTCCTCCGCCAGCCTTTCAATGTCCACGCGGTCCATCCGGCCGCGGATGCGGTCGCCGTCCAGGCTGAAGCTGAACTCCCGCTCGACGTAAGCCGGTATCACCGTCCCCGGCTGGAGCTGCGCCTCGCGGAATCGGCACAGCGCGGCCCGACCCGCGGCCAGGCGAGCCTCCTCGTGCTCCCTGGTCAGGAATCCTTCGTTGGACCAGGCAAGATCGAACGCCGCGAGCAACTCCTCTTCGGTCATGACGTAACCGCGGGCCTGGCGTCGGTGGAACTCCTGGACAGCCTTGTGGAGCGCCGAGCCGTACACGATGGCGTGATGAGGCGCGATCGGGACCCTCAGGACGTGAACGTACTTGTACTTGAGCGGGCACGTCAGGTAGTCGTCCACCTGATAGAAGCTCAGTGACAGCGGCCCTTCCACCGGCTCCCGACCCGCCTCGACGGGCTCCGCAAGCGGTTGGAAAGCGGCCAGCCGCTCGAGAGGCGCGTGGGCCGTGGAGTCCGCGGCCGCGCCGGTTGCCGCCGAGGCTGGCAGGTCCAGCGCCTCCAGCACGAACTGCGATACGCGTCTTGCCCGTCGTCCACCGTAATCGCCGGCGTGGCTGAGCACGAGTTCGTCCCGAGCGCGCGTCATGCCCACGTAGAACAGGCGCCGCTCCTCCTGAACGTGGGCATCGCCCTCCGGCAATGTCTCGTGGACCAGGTCCGCTGGCAGGGCGAGGGGGTCCCGGCGAGTCCGAGCCGGGAAGCGGCCGTCGACCAGTCCGGTCATGAAGACCACCGGGAACTCGAGGCCCTTGGCCTTGTGCACCGTCAGAACGGCGACCGCGTCCGCGTCGGGATCCACTTCCGCCGTGGCTGGGTCGTCGCCGGCGTCTATCAGCGTCTGCAGATGTCGGGCCACGAAGACCACCCGATCGTCCGACAGCAGGTCCGACTGGGACCGGATGATGTCGAAGAAGCGGGCGATGTTCTGCAGGGATTCTTCGGCGGCGACCGAGTCCGTGGAGGCCAGCCGGGCGAGCAGGCCGCTCTCGCGGAGGAACTGGTACAGGACCTCGCCGGCCGGCCGCTCGTGAGCCAGATCGGTGAAGTGCCGCAGGTCGGCCACGATCCGGTCGAGGCTGGCACGCGTGTCGGGAGCGAGTCTCAGCAGGCCGGGCTGACGCGTCAGCTCCTCCAGGACCTCCCACAGCGAGCGGTTTCGACGGCGGGCGCTGTTGACGATCGCCGTCAGGTCCGGCCCGCCCATGGCATACACGTCCGATGCGGCCAGGGCATAGACATCCACGCTCGCGGAGAGATCGGCGACTGCTCGTAGGAACGCCAGCAGCAGCCTGATCTCGGGCCGGGCATATAGCCCGGACGTGCCGGAGAACCGCCACGGGACGGAGACCAGGTTGAGGCTGCGCAGGACGGGATCAGCATCGGCATTGGCCCGAACGAGGATCGCGAAGTCCTTGGGCCTTGCACCCGCCGCGATTCTGGCCGCGATCTCGCGAGCGACCTGGTCTGCCTCTTCCGACCCGGTGGCGAAGACGAGATGCCGGACCGGCAGTTCCGCTCCGGATCGTTCCGCGATCAGCCTCTTGTCTATGCCGTTCCGGAACTCGAGGCGGTCCGGGTCGTTGAAGCGGATCAGCCGGTAGCTTGCGTCCAGGACGGGGGCGCGAGACCGGTAGTTCCGCCTCAGCACGATCTGGCGCACTCGGCTGTGGCGCCGCTTGAATTCCAGGATGTTGCTGATCGCCGCCCCGCGAAACTTGTAGATCGACTGGTCGTCGTCACCCACGACCGTAACGTTGCCGTGCGGCGCCGCGAGCAGCTCCACCAGCTCCGACTGGGCCCGGTTGGTGTCCTGGAACTCGTCTACCAGGATGTACTTGTAGCGGCGCTGGATCTCGGTTCTGGCGGCCGCCGACTCGCGCAGCAGCCGCAGCGCGAGGCTGACCTGATCGCCGAAATCGATGTGACCGGCTTCTCGCAACAGCGTCTGGTAGAGCTCGTAGGCGCGGGCCAGCTCCGTCTGGCGGCTCGCCTCTTCCTCCTGCGCGGCGATCTCGTCGACCGCGGCCGCGTCGGCGCCGGCGGCGTTCCGGCTGCGATCGGCGGCCCGGGCGGCCAGACCGGCGGCATACTCGAGATAGGCCGCCGGGCCGACGTCCTCGTCCTTACAGCGGCTGAAGAGAGTGGCCAGCGCACCGAGGAACCGAGTTGGATCGCCCAGCGGCCGATACCGGTCCAGCTCGAAGGCGAAGAGCCTCTCGCGCAGGAAGATCACGACCTCCGGCCTCGAGAGGACACGCGAGTCCGTGGGCAGTCCGAGCTCCAGGGCGAACTCGCGGACGAGCCGATCGCCGAACGCGTGGAATGTCGAAACGGCCGCGTCCGTGTAACCGTACGGCACTAGCTGGTCCACCCGCGTCTGCATCTCGTCCGCGGCCTTGTCCGTGAAGGTCAGGGCCAGGATCTCGGACGGCCGCGCCCGGCGGGTGGCGATCAGCCAGGCAATCCGGCGGGTGATGACCTGGGTCTTGCCGGTACCCGCACCGGCAACGACTAGGAGCGGTCCCTCGCCGTGGCAAACGGCCCTCCTCTGCTCCGGGTTGAGTCCCGCCAGGAGCAATTCGACACCTTCGGACGGACCAGCCTCGATGTCTTCCTCAGGCGGCGACCACCAGACGGGTATCTGTTCGAGCTGGTTTGGTTCGCGTGTGGATGCCCTGGAGTCCCGGCGCGTCATGACGAGAGGCTCGCCGGAAACCGTGACATCTCACGTGT
This sequence comes from uncultured Chloroflexia bacterium, assembly GCA_963789725.1. GTDB lineage: Bacteria > Chloroflexota > Limnocylindria > Limnocylindrales > CSP1-4 > Fen-1039. The sequence goes on along the minus strand of CAWBLU010000003.1, from coordinate 515,967 downwards.
CACAAGGCTTGCTTGTCCGCCTACCGTTGTCCCGATCCGGCCACCGGGGGCCGGCCAGGCTTGCGATCGACTCGCTCATCGGCGAGGACGGCCACATCCTCGAGTCGCGCGTCGCCCTTAGCCTTCTCCTGGCCCTTGGCGCGCTGGCTTGCGGGTCTCTCGGCCAGCTCGTGAGCCGGATCGACCGGCGCGGGTGCGGCGACCGACGCGGCGGCGACGGGCGCAGGAACGGGTGCCTTGGCCGGCGGCGCAACCGCGGCGACCGGTTTCGGCGCCGGGACGGCGGGACCCGGAGCCGGCTTGGGCGCCAGGGCGGGCGAGGCCTTCGGGGCTGCCGGGGCCGGCTTCGACGCAACCGGCACGGCCTTCTGAACGGGGGCCGGTGGCGTGTCGACGGAAGCGCTGGAGGCCGCCTGGCGGCTGGCAGCGGCGGATCGGGCCGGCGTCATCGGTCGGGCCGCGCGCTTGGCGCGGGCCTCATCGATCGCGTCCTCTTCCTCGCTCGACAAATTCGTATCCGCCTTGCCTCCGGTCACGGCCTTGGCATAGATACGCGTCCCGGTCCGGGAGTGCAGGCTGCTGACAATGAAGCCGTCGTCGGATTCGTCGAGCAGCGCCAGCGCGAAACTCTGGTTTCCGCCCGTGTCGGGGAAAGGATTGAACCTGACCAGCCCTTGACGGGTGAAATGGTGCCGAGCGGAGCTTTCCAGGATCGCGGTTCGGGCCGTCAGCTCGTCCATGTCGCGCCCGACCTGATGGACGGTCTCAAGGTGATGGCCGAGGATCTCCTCCAGATCACCGCCCTCGACGCCGCCGGTGATCTGGTTGATCCGCTGGTTGAGCCTGCTGACCTGGAACGCCTGCATCATCACTATCGCCAGCAAGCACAGTCCCGCGGCCACCAACAAGATGACCGCGCCGTTGCTGGAAAAGAAGTCGAACACACTAACCTCCGCTCGATCGCCCGGAGTCTAGCAGCCCACGGCTGAAGGCGGTTGGGACGGCCGGGGTGCGGCTGACGTCCCCGACCGCGACCGGGCGGGATGTTATCCTCGATGGCAGCGAAAGCTCCGAACGGCGTACCTACCGGCGGCGCCTGCGCCGCACCCGTCACGACTGAGTAAACGGAGGCCTCTCACAAAACATGGCCAAGCGCACTCGCGGATCGAACCGTCCTGGCCAGCGGCATGCCGACAGGCACGGCTCGGCCAGGCCCCAGTCTCGCCCTGCCGCCCGTCCGTCGGGCGCGCTCTCGGAAGCGGAAGAAGCTCGAGCAGCCGATCTGGAGTCGCAGATAGTCGCCCAGGAGCGCGACGCCGAAGCGACCCGCAACCGGGCGCGAGATCGCGGTCGGGCCGCGGAAGTCGTTCGCCCGGGCCGGGCCGGCGGACAGGGTCTACTGGCAGCCCGTGCGGCCGAGGAGTACGCCTACGTGGTCCGTGACGTGCGCCGGATCCTCGTCGTCGGCGGGGCGATTGCCGCCGCTCTGGTCGTTCTTTACGTGCTGATCGACATCGCCCACGTCGTCACAATCAGCTAGAGGGCAAACAGGCCGGGCCGGCAGGCGGCTCAGACCGCGGGTCGGGGTCGCTCCAGTACCCGTCTGACCGCGTCGCATAGCTCCGGTGGCGTGAACGGTTTGGGTAGCACTGCCCCTTCGGCGAAGGCGCCGGTCAGTTCGTCCTCCCGGTCGCGTGGATAGCCCGACATGAACAGCACCTTGAGATCGCGGCGGCGGGATCTCAAGGCCGCGGCGATGGTCGGCCCGTCGAGGTCCGGCATGACGACGTCGGTGACGACGATGTCCAGCTCCGGACCGAGCCTATCGGCCAGGGCCAGGGCCTCGTGCGGACCGGCGACGTGGACGCGGTAGCCTTCCGCTTCGAGGGCCCGTTTACAGAAGTCCCGGACCGCAGGCTCGTCCTCGACGAGCAGGATCGTCTCGCTGGCCCGCCCGGTCGAGCCGGCCAGGCCCGAGTCCGCGCTCGGCTCCGTCGACGCCTCTTCGCACAACGGCAGCTCCACGATGAACCGCGACCCGACTCCAACCGCGGACTCGACGTGGATGTGGCCGCCCATCTGCTGGACGATGCCGTAGACCGTGGCGAGCCCAAGCCCGGTGCCCTTGCCCTTTCCCTTGGTCGTGAAGAACGGCTCGAAGATGTGTTCGAGGACCTCCGGCTCCATACCGAACCCCGAATCGGAGATCTCCACTCGAGCCCAGGCCCGATCGCCTTCACGCCCCGAAGGTCCACCCGAGGCCAGGCCTCGTGCCGTCGTGAGAGACAAAGAGCCGCCGGAAGGCATGGCGTCGCGGCCGTTGACAACGAGATTCATGACCACCTGGTCGAGCTGGCTCGGGTCGGCCTGGACGGCTCCGAGCGTTCGCTCGAGCGTCACCTTGAACTCGACGTCCTCCCCCAGAACCCGCTGCAGCATCGGCACCATGGCGTTGATCCGATCGTTGAGTTGAACAGCCTCGAGGGCTCGCTTGTTGCGCCGTCCGAAGGCCAGGAGCTGGGCGGTCAATTCCGTCGCCCGAAGTCCAGCCGCCCGAATCGCGATCGCATCGGCAGCCCGCTCGTCGCCCTCCAGCGAGTCCGCGAGGATTTCGGCGTAGCCGTTCACCACGGTGAGGAGATTGTTGAAATCGTGGGCTACGCCGCTGGCCAGCCGGCCCAGCGCCTCCATCTTGGAAGCCTGGCGGAGCTGCTCCTCGAGGCTCTTGTGGGCCGTAATGTCCTCGACAGTACCGACGGCGAATCTCGGCGGGCCCCAGCCGTCCCTGATCGGCGAGATGTGGACTCGGACCCAGATCTCGTGGCCGTCCTTCGCCAGGTATCGCTTCTCGAGCTCGTAGCCGTCGTTGCGTTCCGCAAACAGGTCGGCCAGCAGCTTCGTGCTGGCCTCCACGTCGGCGGGGTGGGTGTAGTCGGTGATGGACAGCCGGCTGAGTTCGGTCTCTTCGTAGCCGAGCAGCCTTCTGAATGCGGCGTTGCTTTCCAGCCCGCGGCCATCCTTGCCCACCAGCAGCATGCCGAGCGAGGACTGGTCGAACACGGCCCTGACTCGAGCCTCGCTGGCCCGCAGGGCAGCCTCGGTCTCCATCCGCGCGGTGATCTCGCGAGCCACGACCTCGATCGCCGGGCGACCGTCGAAAGTCACGGGCGCAGCCACGACCTCGACGTCGAAGACGGTCCCGTCAAGCCTCACATGCCGCTCCTGGGCCATCGGCACGACCTCGCCCGCCCCGAGCATGCGAGCCACCCGCCCCTGGACGAAAGCCCGGTATTCGGGCGCGATGAAGTCGACGATCGACGGACCGGACATCTCCTCCGCCGTCCTGGCCCCGTACATCTCCATCGCCGCCCGATTGGCGAAGACAACGCGGCCGTTCTGATGGACGACCACCGGGTCCGGCAGCACCTCCAGCAGCGTCTCGAAACGCGACTCCGTCTCGGCGATCTCGCGGGCCGCACGCCGGCCGCGATTGGTCTCGGATCCGGTCGCGATCACCAGTCGAAGATCGTCGCCCAGGTCGACGAGTCGCGCCGACCAGGAAACGCGAGCGGTCCGTCCATCCTTGCGCAGCCACTGGGATCGAACCTCCACGCTGCGTTCGTCCCCGGCGATCAGCCGGTCGAACGACTCTTGGGCCATCGCCCGAAAGTTCGAACGCAGGCGCATGACCGACCAGAATGGCTTGCCGGCGGCTTCGGCCAGTGGAATGCCGGAGGTCTCGTCGCAGCGCCGGTTCCAGAGCCACAGGCTGCAATCGGGCGATACGACCACGACGAGCGCGTCGATGGCGTCGATCAGGCGCTGGACCATGATCGCCTGAGGCGATGTCCGGGAGGCGGCCCCCTTGCTGCGCGGCTCTTTGGCGGCGTCGCCCTGAGACCCGCTGCGGGACACGCGGCTTCGGAATGAGATCGGCATGCCGGCGCATCGTACAGGCCCGACGGGCATCGCAGCACGTGTCTTGCGCGCCGGACGTTGCCCGCGCGCAACTCAGGCCGCCGCCGGCGACTCGGCGACGCGGGGCGGCGATCAGGTACCCGGGATCGCGCGTCGCCGCAATCTAGTCCCGATCCGGCGCACCAGCCTGTAGCATCGGTCCATGGCAACGCGGCGCTCCAGGACGACATCGGCCGGGCATTCCGGCGACCAGCAACCGGCGTTCGTGCCCCCGCCGGGCCGCCAGCCGCTGGCGGCCCGAATGCGCCCCCGGACCATCGACGAGGTCGTGGGGCACGAGGGACTGATTGGCCCGCGGGGAACGCTGCGTCGAGCCCTCGAGGGTGGCCACCTGGGATCGCTGCTTTTCTGGGGTCCGCCCGGCAGCGGCAAGACCAGCCTTGCCAGGGTCCTGGCCGACGCTGCCGGTGCGAGACTCGTGACCATCTCGGCCGTGATGAGCGGTGTTGCCGAGGTGCGCGCCCTGGTCGCGGATGCCCGCGAGCGGCTGGCCCTGAACGGCCGGACGACCATCCTGTTCATCGACGAGATCCACCGCTTCAACAAGGCCCAGCAGGACGCCCTCCTGCCCCACGTCGAGGACGGCACCGTCACGCTCGCTGGGGCCACGACCGAGAACCCCTACTTCGAGGTCAACTCGGCCTTACTGTCGCGCCTGCGCGTCTACCGGCTGGAGCCGCTCGGCGACGATCAGGTGGCCGTGGTCGTACGGCGGGCGCTCGAGGACCCCGAGCGCGGTTTGGCCGGCGACCTGGGTCCCGCCGGTGGCGTCGCGCTGACCGGCGAGCCGTTCGAGCATCTGGTGAGCCTTTCCGCAGGCGATGCCAGGCAGGCTCTCAACGTCCTGGAGGGCGCCGTCTCGATCGCCGACTCGGAGGGAGTCCGCGACGCGGAGGGACGCGTCTCCCCCCGGCTGCAGGACGTCGAGGCGGCGGCTCAGCAACGTGCCCTGGCCTACGACCGGGCCGGGGACGGTCACTACGACACCGTCAGCGCATTCATCAAGAGCGTCCGCGGCAACGACCCCGACGCGGCCCTGTACTGGCTGGCTTCTATGATCGCCGCCGGCGAGGACCCGCGGTTCATCGCCCGACGACTGATCATTCTGGCTTCCGAGGACGTGGGCCTGGCCGATCCGCGCGCCCTCGAGGTCGCCGTCGCCGCCGCGCAGGCGCTGGACTGGGTCGGACTGCCCGAGGCCCAGTACGCCCTGGCCCAAGCGACGGTCATGCTGGCCGTCACGACCAAGAGCAACGCCGTCGGCCGGGGCTATTTCACCGCCATGGCGGATGTCCTCGCTCGGGGTTCTCTGGCCGTCCCAGCTCACCTGCGATCGGGTGGTGCGGGCAGGCGCAGTTATCTGTACCCGCACGACTACACCGGCGACGACGTCGACCAGCAATACCTGCCGGATGGCCTCGAGGGCCGCCGTTACTACTTCCCCGGGGATCAGGGCGCCGAGATCAAGATCGGCGAGAGGTTGGGCCGTCTCGCCGACGCCCGCAAGGAGCCGCGCCGGCGCAAGCCCCTGATCCCGGGCCGGCCGGACGCCGATCCCATGGCCGCCGGCTCCGAGGGGATGCGTCGCCGCCGCCAGAATCTTCGCGAAATCGCCGACGATCAAAGAGGAGATGCGGGCGAGTAGAGGCCCGGACGCGACGGGGTGGGCTCCGCACCTGCGGCGGTCGCCGCCACGCAGCATCAGGGGACGCACGGCGGGGGATGAGGCCTGGCGCGCTCCGCTGCCAATTGGCACGAAACTGACACGCTTTGGGGGCCGGGTCGGTATCGAATATGCCCCCAACGACCGGATACGCTGTTCCGTCCCAGCGTTGTACATGGGATATGCCATGTCACGAGCGCATGCTGTCGCGCCATCGAGCGGCGCGGAGGCTCCCTTTCGGGGGATTGAGGATCGAGACCGTCCGTTCGCCCAACGGTCAGCCCGCCGATCCATCCAACCGACCACGTCCTGCTACCTCGAGCGAGCCCTGCTGCTATGGCCGCGCCTCGATCGAGCCAAGATACGCAGGGTCGCCGACGACCCCGCCCGCATCGCCGAAATCGTGGAACGCCGCACATCTCAGCCGCACGACGTCATCCTGGCCATGCTGACCAGGCAATCGCCGGCCCTGGCGGCCGCGGCGCAGGAACCAGTCAATCCCGAGCGCGGCCGTGCGGATCCGCCCAGGACCGGGCTCCGGATCGTCCGGAGCGAGAAAGTCCAGCCCCCCGAGATCCAGCACTTCATCACCGCCTGAGCAAGCCCGCACGAGCCCTGAGGCCGACCTACGGCTCGAGTTCCAGGGCGCGTATGTGCTTTGGCCGGAAGATGGCAATCGGCCGGCGGTCGAAAGCCGCGACGCGCGTTATTCCAAGCCGCTCGGCCGTTGCCACCAGGACCGCGTCGGTCAGGCGCGGCCGGTACTCGGTCGTCTCCCGCATCAACTCGGTCGCTCGAATCAGATCCGCGGTCGTCGGCGCCACCACCTTGATGGCGCCGTTTCCGATCGACTTGAGTAACGCAAACGTAGCCCGCAGGCCCAACTCCCTCTGGAGCAGCAGGTCGAGTTCGGCCAGGCTCAGAGCGCCGATCATCAGCGGCTCGCCAACCCGACCGAACCACGCCAGAGCAGCTCTGTGGTTCAGGTCCGACTGATCGGCCGCCGCCAGGACGGCGCTCGAGTCGAGAAGGACGGCCACGCTCTAGCCCTCGTCCGGGCCGGGCCGCTGGCCGGCTTCACGCAGCGCGATCGACCGGCCGTCCAGAGAGAGCCGACCGTGGTCGGACCGTCCCACGGCCAGGAACGACAGGTCCGGGGTCGTGTCGTGAGCCTCCAGGTACGACTCGACGGCCGTCGCGATGACCGAAGTCTTGGTGACGCCGCTCCGGGCGGCGAACCGATCGAGCCGCTCGAGCAGGTCCGAGTCGATCAGGATGGTCGTTCGCTTGTGCATATGCGGTCATATATACCACAGTGGCCGGTCGGATGACGCCCCGCTAGTATTCCGCAGCATCCGCTAACGCACTGAGGTGGCACAGGTGAACCGTTTCGAGCCCAACCTGCGTATCCCAGGCCCCACGTCGCTGCCAGACGTCGTCCGTGAAGCCGGCGCGCGCCAGATGGTCAACCACCGGGGTCCCGAGTTCGCCGTCCTCCAGAACTCGATCATCGAGCGCCTCAAGAAGTTCTACAAGACCGAGAACGACGTCCTGATCGTGACCGCGGCCGGAACCGGCGGGCTCGAGTCGGCGATCGTCAGCTTCCTCTCCCCCGCCGACAAGGTCCTGGCCATAAGCATCGGCGCGTTCGGCGATCGCTTCGCCAAGATCGCCACGGTCTATGGGGCCGACGTGACCAAGCTCGCCTTCGATTGGGGCAAGGCAGCGGATCTGGCCCGAGTACGCGAGACGCTGACCGCCGGCGGCCCGTGGAAGGCCGTCCTCATGACCCAGAACGAGACATCGACAGCGGTTACCAACCCGATCCAGGAGCTGGCCGGCGCGGTAAGCACCCTCGCGCCCGAGGCGCTGATCATCGTCGACGCCATCAGCGGCCTCGGGGCGGTGCCGTTCGAAACGGACGCCTGGGGCCTCGACGTGGTCGTGAGCGGGTCGCAGAAGGCCTGGATGGTCGCGCCGGGCCTCTCGTTCGTATCGGTGTCGCCCCGTGCGTGGGAAGCCGCCGCGGTCGCCAGGATGCCCAAGTTCTACTTCGACCTGGCCGCCCACAAGGCCAGCGCGGAAACCGGTCAGACGCCCTGGACGCCGGCCGTAGCCGTGATGTTCCAGCTGGATGCCGCCCTCACTTTGATGGAGCAGGAGGGCCTGGACGACATCTGGAAGCGGCATGCCGCCGTCGGTGCGGCCGTTCGAGCCGGCCTTACGACCCTTGGCTTCAAGCTCCTCGCAGATCCGAAATACGCGTCTGACACCGTCACGGGCGCCTGGATACCAGAAGACCTGGAATGGAAGGCTCTAAACGGCAAGCTCCGCAAGCTGGGGCTCGTGGTCGCCGGCGGGCAGGGCGCCCTCAAGGGCAAGATTTTCCGGATCGGCCATCTCGGCCACGTGACCGTGCCGGCCATCGTCAACGCCATGGCCGTCCTCGAGCAGGCTCTGCTGGAACTCGGCCGGCCCGTCAAGCCGGGCGCGGCCGTCGCCGCCGCCCAGGCCGCCGCGCTCGAGTCCCTCGGCGTCGCCGTCCCCGAAGGAGTGGCCCGATGAAGATCCTGGTAGCCGAACCTCTGGCCAAGCAGGGGCTGGAGATCCTCCGCGCCCACCATGAGGTCGACGAGAAGATCGGGCTGAAGCCGGAGGAGCTCGCCGCCATAATCGGCGACTACGACGCCCTCCTCGTCCGCAGCCAGGTCAAGGTAACGGCCGAGATCCTGGCCCACGCGGCGCGCCTGGTCGTCATCGGTCGGGCCGGGGTCGGCGTTGACAACGTCGACCTCGAAGCGGCGACGAAGGCGGGCATCGTCGTCGTCAACGCCCCGACCGGCAATACGGTCTCGGCCGCGGAACAGACGATCGCCCTGATGCTGGCGCTCGCTCACAAGACCGCCGCCGCCGACGCATCGATGCGACGGGGGGAATGGAAGCGGAGTTCGTTCACCGGCGTGGAATTGCGCGGCCGGACCCTGGGCATCATCGGCCTGGGCAAGATCGGCCAGGCGGTCGCGGATCGTGCCCGCGGCCTGGAGATGAACGTCATAGGGTACGACCCGTTCGTCACGGCCGAGCAGGCCGCGATGCACGGCATCGCCCTGGTGGACCTGGACGCGATCATCGAGCAGTCGGACGTCATCACGGTGCACGTTCCGCTCAACAAAGCCACGCGCAACATCATCGGCGCCGAGCAGATTGCCCGGCTCAAGCCGGGCGTGATGCTCGTGAACGTCGCTCGGGGCGGCGTCTACGACGAGGCGGCCGTAGCCCAGGCCCTCACGGACGGCAAGCTCGCCGGAGCCGCCTTCGACGTCTACGACCCGGAACCGCCTGTCGATTCTCCCATCCTGACCGCGCCCAACACAGTCCTGACGCCGCACCTCGGCGCCCTGACAGCCGAGGCCCAGCTGCGCGTGGCCGAGGAGGCGTGCGAGCAGGTCATCGACGTGCTGGCCGGCCGCTCGGCCCGATACGCCGTCAACGCGCCCTTGCTGACTCCGGAGACTTCCCGGGCCATCGCCCCTTACCTTCCGCTGACCGTCATCCTGGGACGCATCGCCGGGCAGTACCTGCGCGGCGGAGTGAAGACCCTGACCGTCGACGTCGCTGGCGACCTGGCCGGCCACGACGCTTCGCAGCTCACCGCCGCCGCACTCCGGGGCATCCTGGAGAACGCCACCAGCGAACGCGTGAACCTCATCAACGCCGGGTTCCTGGCCAGGAACCGAGGCATCACCGTCAACGAGCGCAAGACAAACGACGCCGGTTCCTTTGCGTCGCTCGTCACCCTCACCGTCGAAAGCGACGCGGGCAGGGCGGTCGTGGCCGGTACCGTCGCCAACGGTGAGCCCCGGCTGATCCGGATCGACGAGAGCTGGCTGGACATGGCGCCGTCGCCATTCATGCTCATCACCAGGCACCAGGACAAACCCGGAACGATGGGCCGGATCGGACTGATGCTCGGCGAGGCCAATGTCAACATCAGTTCCATGACGCTCGCCCGGACCGCCCCTCACCTCGACGCCCTGATGCTGCTGGCCGTGGACGACGAAGTGCCCGACCCGGTCGCGGAGCAGATCCGGAACAACCCCGCCGTCCTCGACGTCTGGTCCATCCGGGCCGCGACCGACCGTTGAACCCGTCTCTCCGGAACGCGGAGCAGCCCTCCGGGGCTGCTCCGCTTATCCCTTCTGGTCTGGACGCCGTGCTCGTCCTGCTCCGCCACGGGCAGACGCAGTTCATCGTCGAAAAGAAGTTCCAGGGGTCGATGGAGGCGCCCCTCACCGCACTCGGAGAGCGTCAGGCGACTCTCGCGGGACTGCGCCTGGCGGCCCCGGCGGGCGATCCTCCGCTGCCTATACCTGACTCCGCGCCGTACTCGATCGTTCACTCGCAGCTGGGCCGAGCCCGGCGGAGCGCCGAGCTCGTGGCGGCTCAGCTGGCTGCCGCCGGGCGCTCCGTTCCCCCACTCCGATCGGACGCCGGCTTCTCCGAAATCGGCCAGGGCGCCTGGGAGGGTCTGACGGACCAGGAGATAACGGCCCGCTTCGGCGACTCGCTGGCGGGCTGGCGTCGCTGGCCGACCGAATTCCATGCCCCCGGCGGAGAGCCGCTCGACGATGTGCTGACTCGTGTCGAGAGCTCGCTCGAGGTCCTGCTCGATGATCTCAGAGACGGCACCGCCGCTGGGACCCTGGACCGCCATCAGGTCCTCGGCTACGGCGACGCCGGCCCCGATCCGCGCCGCTGGTCCCTCATCGTCGGCCACGGCGGAGTATTCCGAGTCATCGTCTGCGCGCTGCTCGGACTCTCCCTGGACCATTTCTGGAACGTCGACTTCGGCCTGGCGGCCATCAGCGTCGTTGAGATCCGCGCCGGCCGCGCCGTGCTGAGGGCGCTCAACCTCGACTCTCACCTGAGTTCCGCCCAGGAGACAGCGAGCCACGAGTCCGCCGAGCGAACCAGGAGCGGCGCCCTCTAGTCGTACCGGCGGCCCCGATGGACCGGCCGACTCGATCGCCTCAGCGTCGGGCGCGCCGGCGCCCCGATCCGGTCGAGGCGCGCTTTCTGCCCCATCGACCAAGCCTCGGTATCCGGAGAACGAGCCGCAGTAGAGCCTGCCGAACGAGCCGCTGGGCCGCCGCCAGGGTCACCAGACGCTCCGACCCGAGTTGCCGCCGGCCGTACGAGACTTCGACCGTGGCCATGGCCACGACGCCGAGAGAGTCGCGAGCCTTCGGAACAACTTCGGCCAGCATGCCCGTGTACTCGTAGACCGTTTGGGTTGGCTGAGGCTTGTAGCCGAGGCGGCTGGCGAGCTTGACCACATTGCCATACACCGTGGCCGGCTCCTCAAGCCGTCTCGGGCGGCGGTTCCACAGCAGGAACACGGCCAGGATCATGGTCAGCCCGATCGTGCCCGGGACGAGCAGCCCGGCCGGGCCGCCGTCGTTGGTCGTGGCGGCGCCTTCCGCGCTCGTCTTCTCCGTGGGCCGGGCCGCGGCTGACGCCGAGGCGTTGGGGTCGATCGATGGCGAGGGCGAGGCCGTCAAAGCCACGCCCGGCACCAGGATCGTGGGCTGACCCACTCCGCCGCCCGTCGGGTCGAACGGGATCCAGCCGTAGCCGGGGAAGTAGACCTCGACCCAGGAGTGCTTCTGCTGGCTGGTGACTTGCTGGATCAACGTGTTCTGGGCGATCGTGCCCGGTAGGTACCCCTGGACGTACCGGGCCGGATAACCCTGGACGCGCAGGAGCATCGTCATGGTGGTCGCGTACTGCTCGCAGAAGCCCTCGCGAATGAAGGCGAAGCAATCGACCGTGGACAGGCCGGTGCAGCGAGATATCAGGCCGGTGATGTCGGCGTTGTAGCGGAAGCGGCTGCTCTGCAGGTAGTTCTGGATTGCCTTGGCCACCAGATACTCGTTGTCGAAGCTGTTGCCGTTGGCCTTCGCCCAGCTCTCTATCTCGGCAAGGAGCGCCCTGCCGTCGGAGCCGACCAGATCCGCACCCTGTGTAAATCTGGCCAGGAGGCCGGGCGGGTAGGCGGTGCCGGCATGGCTGAGCCGCCATTCGGTAAGCCCCTGGCCGTTCGGATCGGTGTCCGGCGCGTACGAGGAAACCGTGTAATCGGTCGAGTCCGAGGTAAGCCCGACAACGTCTGGGCCGCTCCGATCACCGACAAGCGTGCGTTTCACGCTCACGTTCGCCGTGTCCGGCTCGTTTGCCACGATGACATGCTTGAGCGAGGTGTCCTGGACATGGACCACGATCGAGACCTGGCGGCGGCCGGGCGTGTTCGCGTCGACGAGATCAGGGGTCCCGCCATCGAGGGTGCCGCCGGCGACGACCTCGTCCTGGTACGAGCCCGATCCGACGGACCAGGACACCGTCTGGAACGTGTCGTATGCGACCAGCCGCCAGTGGATGGCGACACTCCCCGTCGACACGCGCACGGTGAAGACGTCGTGGGTGGACTCCCGGAAGGCCGAACTGATCGGCGCCGTCAGCCCGAAATCGGCGCTGGGCTGATAACGGCTCGTACCGCCGTTCGGAAAGTAGCCGCTGAGCCCGCTGACGGCATCCTGGAAGCTCGTCCCGAGACCCTTGACCGTGCTGGCCAACGGTGCCGAACTTGCCACCGTGGTCAGGATCATGGACCCGGCGACGGCCAGACCGGCGAAGGCGAGGCCGCCCTGGAGGTGCGGGGCCTGGAAGTCGCGGCCCCGCCAGATCCTGTGCCGCAGCCAGCTCGACCGTTCGTCGGCGGCATGGGCCAGCAGCAGGAGCAGCAGCGCTGCGGCGCTGAAGATGACCAGCCCCGGCAGCTGGTCCTGGAACGTGAGCGCCATGTTGGCGATCAAGACCACCGCCATAAGCAGCACGCCGTTCACGGACCGGTGGTATCCGAAGACGTCGTAGGAAGCGGCCTGGGCCGTACCCCAGACCACGATCCCAAGGAACAGGCAGAAGTGGCCCACCTGCAGCGTCGCAACCTGGTGGCGCCATGTCAGGTCCAGGTACGCCTGAGTAACCGAGTGCGCGGTCGCCTCGAACCACCCGGCCAAACCGGGCGTGGCGTTGGGAAGTGAAACTCCGACGGCCTCGATCAGGACGAACGCTCCGATGACGCAGCCCAGCGTGTGAGCCAGCCAGGGCGACAGGTCCAGCCGGGCGCTCAGATATCCCCACAGGGCGGCCGCGAGCGCGACCCAGATGAGGAAGTTGGTCAACTCGTTTCGGCCGAGAATCCAGCGCGCATCGGCGATGGACCAGGCCATCACCCCGGCCAGGATGAGGACGAGCGGCAGGCTCATCCAGCCTTCGTCGGGACGCATCCGGTCGAGCACCCGATCGATCAGACCGGCGTCCTCATATTCCGACGTTCCGTCGCCGTGGCGGTAGACCTCCGGCCGATCCGGGGCAAGCCAGCCTGCCGTCGTCACGGCCCACACCTCCGTCGCTTCCAGAAGGCCTCGACCGGCCTGGCCGTCATGCCAGCACCGCCCCGAGGTTGTCCCCGGCGTGAACCTCGTAGTTCTTCACGTCGTACTCCGCGAGGGCGAAGCGAAGCGCCCGCTGCTCCTGCGCGGCCGCATCGGCATCGGGATCCGAGCCTCGATCCGGACGCCAGCCGTACTCGTAGCTCGAGGCGTCGAGCGCTACGACTGCGGCCGCCACGCCTCTTGCCCGCAGCGAGGTCAGCGTCCGGACCCATTTACGCTCGCGAGAGGAGGTGACTATCACCGCGGTCATGCCGCGTCGCAGCTTCGGCAGCCCGGTCAGGAGAACCTCCGCCAGGGGCGTCCGCCCGTCACCCTCGACCGCGGCGAGGAGCTGCATGATCTTCTGACGCTGCCTGGGCCCGCGGTCGGCCGGGATCGAAACCAATCGATGGCCGCTCGTCGTGAGCCCTACGGCCCGGTTCTCGAGGATGGCGTCGTGGGCTATGGAGGCCGCCACGCGCATCGCCTCCTCGACCGTGGAGATGTCGCCTTCGCCGGCCTGCACGCTGGACTCCAGGTCCACGAAGATCCAGAGGTCCGCGGTCTGCTCCAGGTCGAACTCCTTCACCTGGATCTCGCCGAGCCGGGCGGTGCTGCGCCAGTGGATCCGGTTGAAGCTGTCCCCCGGCGCGTACGGCCTGACCGTGGTCGCCAGGGGCGTCGTCTGGAGCGTCCGTTCGGGAGCCGAATGGGTGCCCTCCAGGAACGCGTTGGGCAGCCGCCAGCGCGGCAGCGCCAGAACCCGCGGGAAGACGGTCACGACCGTGGGCCGACCGACGGTGGCGGCCGCCTCGAAGAATCCGAACGGATCTCCCGTCCGTACCACCATCGGCTCGATCCGGAAGGTCCCGCGCCGAGTCAGCGGCACGATGGCGATCCAGGATCGCTGGGCCCACGAGCGGAGGCTCAGGGCTCGACCGGGCAGCGGCACCGGCAGATCGGTCGGGTTGTACACCTCCAGCCACGGCTTGGGCAGCCCGCTCGCGTTCGAGATGCTGTACGTCGTCCGCATGTCGTCGCCGACGTGGCCCTGCCTGTGGTCGACCCGGTAGCCGGCCTCCAGGTCGGCCAGTCCGAATCGCGTCAGGACGTAGCTGCCGCCTATCGCCAGAAGACCCAGGTAGACGACGTAGAAGAGGAAACCGAGCCCCGTCGAGAACGCCGCGACCAGGAGCACGGTCGCGACGACCAGGAACTGGAGCCGCCGGATCACCGAACGTCCTCGATCCTATCGGGCCGGGCTGCCAGCGGCTGCCCGCTTGGCCGCCTCCGATGGCGATCGCAGCGCCGTCGCTCCCTTGCGATCGCCACCGCCGGGCATCGTGGCATCGACCGGCACGCTGCCAAGCAACTCGGCGATGACCTGGCGAGGGTCGATGTCGTGCATCGACGAACTGGTCTTGATGATGAGCCGGTGGGCCAGGGCGGCCTCGGCCAGGACCTTGATGTCGTCCGGGATGACATAGTCGCGGCCGGCCAGGGCGGCCAGCGCCTGGCCCGTCCGATACAGGGCCAGCGAGCCGCGCGGCGAGGCGCCCAGGTAGACGTCGGGATGGGTCCGAGTGGCGTTGACGAGCCGGACGATGTAATCGGCCACACTCGGATCGACGTAGATCTCGCGCACGGCGGCCTGGAGCTGCAGCAACTCGGCCACGTCGAGGACCTCCCGCAAGTCCTCGAGCGGATGGGTCAACTTCTGCTCTTCGAGGATCGTCTGCTCATCGGCCAGACTCGGATAGCCGAGCCTGATCCGGAGCATGAACCGGTCCAACTGGGCCTCCGGCAGCGCGAAGGTGCCCTCGTACTCGATCGGGTTCTGGGTGGCGATGACCAGGAACGGCTCCGGCATCTGGTACGTGGTGCCGTCGATCGTGGCCTGGTGTTCTTCCATGCTCTCGAGCAGCGCCGACTGGGTCTTGGGCGTGGCCCGGTTGATCTCGTCGGCGAGCACGACCTGGGCCATGATCGGCCCGGGCCTGAACTCGAACTCCTGAGTCTTCTGGTTGAAGATCGACAGACCGGTCACATCGGAGGGCAGCAGGTCCGGCGTGAACTGGATGCGCCTGAAGGAACAGCCCAGGCTCCGAGCCACCGCTTTGGCCAGCATGGTCTTCCCGGTTCCCGGCACGTCTTCGATGAGGAGGTGGCCGCGGCAGAGCAGGGCGACCAGAGTGAGCCGGACTTCCTGGCTCTTGCCGATGATGACCCGCTCGACGTTCGCTGCTACCTTCTCGCCGGTTTCATGGATCGTGGTCATGGCTCTCTCTTCAGGACGCGAAGGCGATTAGTGGCTCTCGAACGAGTCGCAGAGCCCTGGGTCCGTGAAGCCTTCTCGCCGGGCCGGCGCAAGGCCGCCACATACTACGCCGAGACGCCTCGGCCGTTTTCGGTTGGCCTGGTTCGTTTCGTATCGACGAACTCACCTCCCGGCGTTGATTCGCGCGGACCTTCCAGCGTCTGACTACAAAGACGCCGGACGGCCCGTCATTGTTCGATCTCCAGTCCGTGTGCCGAGTCATCGCCCCGGACCACGCCCGGAACGGGACCATCGGGCCTGTCGACGAGTACCGAGGTGCCTCATCTCGCGGCACCGAATCGGGCGTACGCTCCCTTAGTAGCGTCGTGCGGCGGCGCTTGGATTGGCCTGCGGGACTACGGAGCAAGAATGCCCGAACTAACCGACTCGTTCTGCGAGCGGTGCGGCACCAGATACGCCTTCGTCGGGAGCGCGCCGAAAGCGCTCTCGATCAAGGGCGCCCGCGTCCTGGCCAAGGGCCTCAAGAACTTCGTTCTGACGGACGGCCAGTCGATTGCCGACGCGATGGACCTGGCGCGCCAGGAAGACGGCCACGAAGTCTCGACGCTGATCACCGAGGCCTTCCACAGGACATTCAACTTCTGCATGTCCTGCCGCCAGTACGCCTGCGAAAAATGCTGGAATGCGTCGGCCGGCGCCTGCCTCTCGTGCTCGCCGGCGCCCGAGGCCGAAGCCGAGACGGGATACGCCCCACAACTCCAACCGGCCCGGGAAGGGTATGCGGCGGGTGAGCCGGTGCCGTCGCTCCAATCCGCCGCGGCCCCTTCCGATTGGTCTCTCGACGGCCTGGAAACGAACCCGAGCCCCGCTCCGGCGCCGGAGGGCACCGCACCCGTAGCCTGGCCCGCCGTCGATCTTGCGGAGCCTCACGCAACGCCAGCCGCTTCCTCGAACGGCAGGAACGGCCATGCGCAGACGCCGGCCGATCTGGAAGCCGCAGCCCTGTGGCCCATCGCCGACTCGATCGCCCCGGAGCTGACGCTGACGCCCGAGGAGATGGAACTGGTCCAGGCCCACCTCGACCAGATCCAGGCGATCTCGCAGACCAGCTCGCCGGCCGAGGCTCCGGCGGACGAGGCGCCGTTGCTGTCGGACAGGGCGGCCTGGTGGCACACCGGTCCCGACGACGGTCCGGACCGGAGCGCCGAGGAGTGGACGCTTTCAGGCCAACCTGCCGCCTCTCAGGCGCAGCCCGAGCCGGCCGGCGCGGCCGCTCAATACGACGGCGGGGTTGCCTCGCCGCCGCCGGAGTCCGTCCCGGCGCCGGCCGCGACGACCGGGGACGAGTTCCTGCAGACCGAGGTCACCCGTCCGGCACCCCACATCCTCCACCTGGCGACATCCCCCGGCCTGCCACCGCTGGCGTCCACCGCGCCCGAACCCGAGCGTGAGGGGCCCACGGGCCTCGTCGCCAGGCTGCTGGGCCGCCGGGCTGCGGACGGTGATGCTCCAGCCACGGCGGCGCCACGGCACGCATCCGTCCACAAGGGCCAGCCTGGGGCAGATCCATGGCCGCAGCCGACGCTCTGGGCGAAGCGTTCTATTGAGGGCCCGCACTGGTCCCGCGGCGTCTACGCGGCCGCCGAGGACCAGGCATCGGCCGCCGGAGCCACCGAGCTTGCTTTTGAACAGGCCGCCGGCGAAGTGGCGCCGATCGCGGAACTCGCGCCGGCACCCGCGTCCCAGCGAGTTGCGGCCACGTCATCGACAGGGTCTTCGGCGATCGTCCCAGAGCCGGCGGAATCCAGCACCGCCGACATCGATCCTCGCTCCGCGGCAGCCCTGCGGCTTTCGGCAGTCGAAGCCTCGGCGTCGTACGAAGGCCCGACCGAGCCGCGCCCGGCGGACATCGGTGAAGAATTCGGAGAGTGCCGACCGCCTCGCGGACCGGCTCCTCGTCGACACGCCGATCGCGGAGTCGGCCCGTCGCCCCATCGGCGGTAACGAGCCGGCGTGGCTCCGCGTGCAACGCGAGGCCGCCGAGCCGCAATCGAACAGGTCGAGCGAGACCCAGAATCGGGAAGAAGAGCAGGTGCCGGCAGTAGCCCAGGCGTCGTCCGAAGCGACTGCCGCGGACCTTCCGCCTCAGGCTCCGGTCCGCCCCTGGCCGCCGCTCGGCGCCACGTGGCCGCCGCGCGAGAGCCCCGGGGCTCCGTGGCCCGGCCCGGACGTGACACCCGTGGCGGCCGTGGTGGCCGCGCAGCAGGTTCCCGTCGAGATCATGGCCGAGATGTGGGTCCAGTCTGCCCAGGAAGTCATGAACCGTGGCACCGTCCGGGTCTGTGGCAGCTGCTCTCTGCCGGTTTCCACCAAGGCGCGCTTCTGCCGCCGCTGCGGTACTCAGCAGGCCTGACAGCTGAGCGCGCCGCATCTCGCGGTCGCCGGAAGAGAGGGCGAGCCTGGATCGAGCCGGCGGCTGCGATCGGGCTAGTCGTCGAGGTCTTCGAAGAAACCAGGCTGCAGATCGTCGTCGTGAGCTACACCGTGCGGCCGAAGCAGGGATCGGACCTGAGCCCTGCGAACGAAGCGTCGATTCCCGAGCTTGATGCTCTGGAGTTGCCCGCACCGGGCCCACCGGCCGATCGTGCCGGGGGTGAACTTGATGTTCGACGACGCCAGCAGTTCAGCCGCCTCCGACAGAGAGATCCAATCGGACGGTGGCTTCGACATCTGTCAGTCGGCGTCCTTGGCGGTTGTTTCGGCCGGAGCGGCTTTGGGTTGCCCGCCGGTCCCGGACGACGGCTCCACGTCCGAGCCGGAACTCGAGCCCGGTTCTGGCTCGGACGACTGCCGGGCCGGTTTGGCCGAGCCGCCCGAGCGTTCCTTGCGGGCCCAGCCGCTGCCCTTGAAATGGACCGCAGGGGCAACGATGGCCTTCTTCATGGCCGCGCCGCATACCGGGCACGCCGTCGGCCCGTTGCTGTGGACCGAGTGCATGACCTCGATCTCGTATCCGCAGTTGGGGCAGACGTAGTCGTAGAGCGGCATAAAGTGGCTCGGCCTTCCGCTAGCTGCGCAGCATTCGCATGCCGCACTTCGGGCAATAGAACGCTCTTTCGAGGCCCGAGGTGAACCCGCAGTGGGAGCAGGCAGTCCCGCCCGAGCCCGCCATCGGCATGGGCCTGTCGAGCGAGACAGTGCCGACGGCGTGAGTGTCGCCGGCGATGTTGTTGAAGAGGCCGGCCAGGACGCCGGCGGCGTTGCGATCGGTGTCGCCACGCACGCCGTTGCCGCCCCAGCCGACCACCGCGCGGACGATCATGTCGCCGGTGACTTCATCGAAATGGGAGACGACGCCGCCGACGATGGCGTTGTACTCCGGATAGCCGGAGGTATCGGTCTCGCCCGAAAGCAGACCGCAGACTACGGTCTCGTAGACCGAGTCTATCGCGTCCACCGACTCGAGAACGACGAGCGCGTGGCGCGTGACCGGGGACCGCTTGTGGTTGTACTGGAGCCACTGGCCGCTGCCCGGCATACGGGCGATATAGGGGGTGGCCTGCGCCAGCGTGTCGGGGAGCGGCTCGACGAGTTCGGACTCGCCCTGGACGTAGCCGGCTAGCATGCTGTGGAGGCGTTGCTCCAGGCCGGGACCGGCCTTGAGGCGGACGCCTTCCGAGCTCTTCGCCGAATACGAGAGCTTCAGGGCGAACTCATGCGAACTCACCTCGGCCAGTGGCGGTGGCGGCGGCGGGGCCTCATCTCGGCGGTTGCGATGGAGCTTTCCGAAGAGCGGCAACTTCACTCCTGAAAGGGGCTTCGTACGTGTACGTATCCTAGCAGCGGCCCCGCCACTGCTGCCCACGCAGTCCGCGCCGGTGGCGCGACCCGGGCTCGCTCCTAGGCGAGCCGGTGGGCCAGACGCGTGACCAGCTCCTCCAGTTCAGCGGCTCTGGCTCGAGCTCCGTCCACGACTGCCTTCGGGGCCCTGGCCGTAAAGGCGTCGTTGGCGAGCCGCGCCTGGGCCGACGCCAGCAGAGCCGTCGCCTCGGCCAGCTCCCGCTCCAGGCGGGCACGATCGCGCTCCTCCTGGGCTTCGTCCTTTGCCTCGGGGCGCACGACGGCTTCGACCTCGCCGGCGATGACGGACAGGCCGCCCTCCACGCCCTGACGTATCGATTCGATGCTTGTCTCTCTGCGGAGTGGCCGGGCCCGGCTCAAGCGTTCGACGGCCGGCAGCAGGGCGTCGAACGTCGGCCCCAGCCATTCAGGCACGAACGCGTCTACCGGCAGCCATGCCGCCGGCTCGATACGAGCCTCGGCGCGGGCGTTGCGAACGGCTCGGACCAGGTCGATCAGGGCCGAGACCTCAGCCTCGGCCGCGCCGTCGGCGGCGTCCGGCGCAACGGTCGGCCATTCGGCCACGATCAGAAGAGCCGGCTCGCCTGCGGCATGCGGAAGCCGCTCCCAGATCGCCTCGGTGATGAAGGGCATGATCGGATGAAGAAGCCGGAGGTATGTGTCCAGGGCGTCGACCAGAGCCCACCACGTCGCCTCGCGTTCCGCGACCGCCAGGCGCTCGTCCCCAAGTCGGATCTTGGCCAGCTCGACGCTCCAGTCGCAGTACTCGTTCCAGATCGCCTCGTACAGGATCTGGCTTACGTCGCCAAAGGTGTACAGGGCCATGGCCCTGTCGACCGCGGCGACGGTGCCCGCCGCGCGTGACAGCGTCCAGCGATCGGCCGGGCCGGCATCGCGTCGATCCGGCAGTTGTCGCGGCGCATTCGCCGAGATGGACGCCGGCCGCGTCCCCAGCACGAACCGGGCCACGTTCCAGAGCTTGTTGGCGAAGTTGCGGGAGTTCTCGAGCTTCTCCGGGCCGAGCCTGGCGTCGTTTCCAGGCGCCGTTCCGTTGATCAGGGCGAAGCGAAGCGCGTCGGCACCGACATCGTCGATCGTCTCGAGCGGGTCGACCGAGTTGCCCTTCGTCTTGGACATCTTCTGACCGTACGGGTCCCTGATCAGGCCCGACAGGTAGACCGTATGGAAGGGTGCCTGGCCGGTCAGGTGGATGCCGAGCATCATCATCCGGGCGACCCAGAAGAAGATGATGTCGTAGGCGGTCTCCATGACCGAGCCCGGGTAGAAGCGGGCCAGATCCTGCGTTTGCTCGGGCCAGCCGAGCGTGGAGAACGGCCAGAGGCCGGAGCTGAACCAGGTGTCGAAGATGTCGTCGTCCTGGCGCAGTTCGGCGGCCGGACGACCGCAGACTCCGCAAGCGCTCGGACCGGCCGGATCGGCGGAAACCGTGGTGTGGCCGTCCGGGCAATACCAGGCTGGGATTCGGTGGCCCCACCACAGCTGGCGGCTGACGTTCCAGTCGCGCATCTCCGTCAGCCAGTGCTCCCAGACCTTGACGAACCGCTCCGGCAGGATCTGGGTCGTGCCCGAACGAGTGGCCTCGAGCGCGGCCGCGGCCAGAGGAGCCACACGGATGAACCACTGGGTCTTGAGCCGTGGTTCCACCACGTCGTCGGAGCGCTGGCAGCGCCCGATCAGCATCTCGTGGGGCTTTGTGGATTCGAGATCGCCCCTGGCTTCCAGCGCCTCGACGATCTGGCGGCGAGCCTCGTAGCGGTCCAGGCCGGCGAACTGGGCTCCGTTCTCGTTTATCCGCGCGGCGTCGTCCAGGACGGTGATCATCGGCAGGCCGTGGCGCTTGCCGGTGTCGTAGTCGTCCTGGTCGTGGGCCGGCGTGATCTTGACGGCGCCCGTGCCGAACGCCCGATCGACGACCGGGTCGGCAATTATCGGCACCGCGCGATCGACGAACGGGATCATGGCCCGGCGGCCCATGAGCCCCGTGTAGCGCGGGTCCTCGGGATTGACCGCCACCGCGGTGTCGCCCAGGAGCGTCTCAGGGCGGGTCGTGGCGACGGCGATCCAGGTGTTCGGGTCCGGTACGCCAGTGGCTTCGTCGATCAAGTGATAGCGCATCGTCCAGAGGCTGCCCGTAGTCTCCTTCGGAATCACTTCCAGGTCCGAGACGCTGGTCCGGCAGCCGGGGCACCAGTGGATCAGGGCCTCGGTCCGGTAGGCTAGGCCTTCGCTGTAGAGCCGCCGGAATGCTTCGCGGACCGCCCTGGCCGAGACCTCGTCCATGGTGAAGCGCAGCCGGCTCATGTCGAGCGAGGCGCCGACGCGACGCTGCTGGCTCAGGATCGTCTGGCGCGTCTCGCGGACGAACTCCCACATCGCTTCCAGGTACCTGTCGCGGCCGAGGCTGGCGCGGGTCTCGCCCTTCGCCGCTAGCCGCTTGTCAAGGACGTACTGGGCGGCGATGGAGGCGTGGTCGAGCCCCGGCAGGAACAGCGCCGGCCGGCCCTGCATTCGCGCGTGGCGAGTCATCAGGTCCTCGACCGTGGAGCGCTGGGCATGGCCCAGATGCAGGGAGCCGGTCACGTTGGGCGGCGGCTGGATGATGACGAAGGGCTGCCTGGTCCAATCCGCACGCGAGCCGGCGCCGTCTGGATTGAAGACATCCGCGTCGACCCAGGCCTGGAAGATGGCGTGCTCGACCTCGCTCGGCCGGTAAGCCTTGGCCAGCGCGCCGTCTTCGGCCGACTCGCCGGGCCCCTTCTTTGCCACGTCCGCCACTCTCCGCTCCATCCATGAAACGACCCGTTCGTCCAGCGGACGAACGGGTTCGTGGTACCACCTGCTGGTTCGGCCCCGCCCGCCGGCCGGTCATCCCGGCCGCCGTCTCGGCGGCGCCCTCTCGGCGCGCTATCGGGCGCCTACCGCACTGCTCGCGAGCTACGTTCGCGCCGGTCCGACTGCGGGGCTTTCAGCCACATCGCGTATTGCCACGCGAGCGGTCCCGCTCTCTGATAGTAATTGCCGCACGGCAATCACTCGTCGACTGGCGGCGCTACTCCTCTCGGTCAACGCCGTGAAGGCGGCGATCGTAGCACAGGGCGCGGGCGGAACCGGCCGCGCCGGGCGTCCGCCGGCTAGTTCGCCGCGCCGTAATCCTGCGGCTCGTGGCGCGGGGCGCAGCGCGCCTGGCACCGCCGCTCGCCGCCGACCCGGTATGCTCAAGCTGTGGACGACCTGCCTGTCGCGACGCAACCGGCCCCGCGCCGGCACCTCCCTGCCCTGTCGGCGGCTCGCGACTCGCTGGCGGCCGACCTGCGCGCCCGTGTCCGGGGCGAAGTCCAATTCGGCGCCGGAGATCGGGCGCTATACGCGACCGACTCGTCCAACTACCGCCAGCTCCCGATCGGCGTGGTGCGGCCCCTCGACACCGACGACTTGATCGAGACGGTACGGGTCTGCCGCGACCACGACGCTCCGGTGACGATGCGGGGCGGCGGCACGAGCCTGGCCGGCCAGGCGGTCAACGTTGCTGTAGTAGTCGACGTTTCGCGCCACCTGAACGGCGTCCTGGAGTTGGACCCGGACCGGCGGATCGCTCGCGTCCAGCCTGGAGTCGTCCTGGATTCCTTGCGGGCGGCGGCCGAGTCCCACGGCCTCACTTTTGGACCGGACCCCGCCACCCACGATCGCTGCACGCTGGGCGGGATGCTCGGCAACGACTCGTGTGGCGCCCACTCCATCATGGCCGGCCGGACCAGCGCCAACGTCGAATTGCTTGATGTACTCACCTATCTCGGCACGCGCCTGACCGTCGGCCGCACCCCGGACGACGAGCTGGAACGCATCTGCGCCGAGTCGAGCCGGAGAGGCGAGATCTACCACGCCCTGCGGGCGTTGCGCGATCGGCACGCGGAACTCATCCGGGAGCACTTCCCCGTCCTGCCGCGGCTCGTGTCGGGCTATGCGTTGGACGCTCTCCTCCCCGAGAGCGGCTTCGACGTCGCCCGAGCGCTGATCGGCACCGAGGGGACCTGCGTGACGATCCTCGAGGCGACCGTCCGGCTCGTTCCGAGCCCGCCCGGCAGGGCCCTCCTCGTGCTCGGGTTCGCCGACGTGTTCGAGGCGGCCGACGCTTCGCCCGAGATGATGGCCGCCGGCCCGATCGGGCTCGAGGGCTTCGACGACCGGCTTGTCGATGCGTGCCGCCGCAAGGGCCTGAACCTGAGCGCAATCCGGAACCTACCCGTCGGGGCCGGCTGGCTGCTGGTCGAATTCGGTGGGGAGGACATCGGGCGGGCTGAGGCGAGCGCCCTGGCGGCGGCCGCCGTGTGCCCGGACTCGAGTTTCCGGGTCATAGCCGATCCGGCCCAGCAGGCGGCGATGTGGGCGTTGCGCGAGTCGGCGGTCGGGGCTACCGCCGTCGTCCCGGGCAAGTCGCCCACGTACCCGGGTTGGGAGGACTCGGCCGTTCCCCCGGGGCGGCTCGGCCGGTACATGCGCGAACTCGACGAGCTGATCGGCCGATTCGGATTCGAACGCACCTTTTACGGGCATTTCGGCGACGGCTGCCTGCACCTGAGGACCGCGTTCGATTTCGAGACGCCGGCCGGGTTGCGAGCCTTCCGCGACTTTATCGAGGCGGCGGCCGACCTGGTCGTCAAGCACGGCGGTTCATTGTCGGGCGAGCACGGCGACGGTCAGGCCCGCGCGGAGTTGCTGCCGCGCATGTTCGGGCTTGACACGGTGGCCGCGTTCCGCGAGTTCAAGTCGATCTGGGACCCGCGCGGCCGGATGAACCCCGGCAAAGTCGTGGACCCGTTGCCCCTCGACGCCGATCTCCGGCCCGCCCGCCGCCTCGCCAACCCGACGCCAATCTTCGGCTTCCCGGACGACGCCGGTTCGCTGGCCGTGGCCACGGCACGGTGCGTGGGCGTCGGCAAGTGCCGGCGCGAGTCGGGCGGGGCGATGTGCCCCACGTTCCAGGCCACTCACGAAGAACGCCACTCCACGCGGGGGCGAGCCCGGCTGCTGTGGGAGATGCTCGACGGCGAGGCGCTGCCGGACCTGTGGCGGAGCGACGAAGTCCGCGACGCCCTGGACCTGTGCATCGCCTGCAAGAGCTGCAAGAACGACTGCCCGGTCGGCGTGGACATCGCCACTTACAAGGCCGAGTTCATGGCCCATCACTACGCTCACCGCCTCAGGCCGCGGGCGGCATACTCCATGGGCCTGATCCACTGGTGGGCCCATCTGGCCCGAATCGCGCCCGGCCTGGCCAATTCCGTGGGCACGGTGCCGGGACTCGCGGGACTGGCGAAGCTCGTCGCCGGCGTAGACAAGCACCGGCAGATGCCCAGATTCGCGTCGCGGACGTTCCGCGGAGATCTACCCGGCGGCGTTCCCGATCTGGGCGGCGGGCGCGAGGGAGAACCGCGCGTGGTCCTGTTCGCCGACACGTTCACCGACGGCTTCGCACCGTCCCAGGGCCTGGCCGCCCTCAGGGTCCTCCGCGCGGCCGGGTTCGAGGTCGAGGTACCGCGGGCGGACCTCTGTTGCGGCCGGCCCTTATACGACCGCGGGTTCCTCAAGCAGGGCCGGCGGTTGCTGACCAGAGTCCTGGACGCGTTCCAGTCGGAACTCGATTCGGGCGTACCGGTCGTGGTCCTGGAGCCGTCGTGCGAGGCGGTCTTCCACGACGAACTGCCGAACCTGCTCTCGGCCGATCCTCGGGCAAAGCGCCTGGACCGTATGGCCATGGGTCTCGGCGAGTTCGTCGCCCGAAATCCACATTCGTTCGGGCCCGCTCTGACCGGCCGTCTGGCGGCCCCGGCCGTCTTGCACGGCCACTGCCACCAGAAGGCGCTGGTCGGCATGGCCGACGAGGCGGCCGTCCTGCGGTCGATCGGACTTGCGCCGGCCCAGCCTGAGCCCGGCTGCTGCGGCATGGCCGGCGCGTTCGGGTTCGAGCGAGGCGAACACTACGAACTGTCGATGCTAATCGGTGAACGCGCCCTGCTGCCGGCCGTCCGGGCCGCCGACGAAGACGCACTCGTGATCGCCGACGGCTTCAGCTGCCGCGAGCAGATCTCCCAGTCGACGGGCAAGCGGGCCTTGCACCTGGCCGAAATCCTGGAGATGGCGCTGCCCCCAGTGACCGTCGGCCGCGCCGGAACGCCGGGGCCCTGAAGCCCGTTAGCCAACTACAGCGTTCTGATCTCGTCGAGCAACCGGCCGTCGGGTCCCTTCAACTCGAGGACCAGCGGGACCATACCCTGTGCGTGCGTGGAGCAGCTGAGGCACGGATCATAGGCTCGGACCAGGGCCGAGACTCGGTTCAGGGCACCTTCCTGAATCTTGTTGGCGTCGACGAACCGCTTCGCCACCTGAAGGATGCCGCGACCGATGGCGAGGTTGTTGTGGCCGGTGGCGACGATGAGGTTGGCCCATGTCATGGCGCCGTCATCGTTGACCTTGTAGTGGTGGATGAGAGTGCCGCGCGGAGCTTCGATGACTCCAACGCCCTCGAGGTTGTTGACGCCGGCGTGGGCCCGGACCTTGGTCCCGAGTATGGCCGGGTCGTCCAGCAGCTCCTGCATGCGCTCGACGGCGTACATCGCCTCTATGAGGCGCGCGTAGTGATAGTGGAACCCGCTCTGGACGATCCGTCCGAGACGCTGCCGGTACTCGGCCAGCTCGGCGTCCGCCCCCGGCGTCCCGCATCGATCGGCGACGTTGAGACGCGCCAGCGGGCCGACCCGGTAGATGCCGTCGGGGTAGCCGACCGGCTTGTAGAACGGGGCCTTGAGGTAGGAGTCGACGAGGGCCGCCTCGCCGATGTAGGTGGCGTAGTCGTCTGGATTCACCTGGTCGGCGACGATGGCGCCGTCGGGCCCGACGAATCGCATCTTCCCGTCGTAAAGCTGCAGCGACCCGTCCGGCCCGACGAGGCCGCAGTACATCGTGGGGAAGTTGGAAAACGACTCGATCTCGTTGGGGAAGGCGTCGACGGAGTCCTTCCAGAGCGCCAGGGTTCGTTTCACGATGGCCAGGGCGGCGGGCAGCTCGGCCAGAGTCTTCTCGCGCGCTTCCGGGTCGAGCGGGGCGTTTACACCGCCCGGCACGGTCCAAGACGGATGCACGCGCTCCTTGCCCAGCCGCTCGATCACCTGCTGGCCGAACTTGCGCAGGGCTATCCCGTCGCGCAGAGCGTCGGGGTGCGACTCCAGCAGCCCGGCGACGTTGCGTTTGGCGGGATCCGAGTCCATGCCAAGCAGCAGGTCCGGGGCCGAAAGGTGGAAGAAGGACAGCGCGTGCGACTGGACGAACTGGGCGACGTGCAGGAGTTCGCGCAGCTTTGTCGCGGAGGCGGGGATGCGCACGGCCATGATCGCGTCGCAGGCCTTCGACGAAGCCAGGAGATGGCTCACCGGGCAGATGCCGCAGATGCGTGCGGTGATCGACGGCATCTCGTAGTACGGCCGTCCCTCTACGAATTTCTCGAAACCGCGGATCTGGGTCACATGGAACTGCGTGTCCGTCACCTGGCCGGCGTCGTCCACCTTGATGGTG
The DNA here is from genome assembly GCA_963789725.1 of uncultured Chloroflexia bacterium. GTDB lineage: Bacteria > Chloroflexota > Limnocylindria > Limnocylindrales > CSP1-4 > Fen-1039. Next base: position 489,107 of record CAWBLU010000003.1, on the reverse strand, counting down.
ATCCGGGCGTGACCCTCGATGCGTGTTACGTGCTGGATCGTGATCTTCTTCATGGTCGCCACGCCTATCCGAACCTGAGCTTGGAGCCGAGGTCCGGCTCGCGGCCTTCGAGCAGATCGCCCAGGACCATGAGGATCGCGCCCGGCTTGGGGGGGCAGCCGGGAACATGGACGTCCACCGTGATCGCCTGGTGGAGCGGCTCGGCGTGCTTGAGAAGCGCCGGCACGCCCAACGTCGGTACCCCTCGCCGCTCGGTTGCGCCGTCGACATAGACCCGCTCGAGGAGCTGGCGGCGCGAGATGCCGTTGCGCATCGCCGGCACGTTGCCGGTCACGGCGCAGTCGCCGAGCGCGACGACTACCCTGCTGCGTGCCCGCGCGGTCTGGGCGAGTTTGAGGTCGTCCTGGCTGCTGACGGCGCCCTCGATCACGGCCACGTCGCAGCCCTCCGGCCACTCCTGGGCGTCGACAAGAGGCCCGAACACGATGTCCGCCTTCGCCAGGACGGCAAGGATGCCCTCGTCCGTGTCCAGCAGGGACATGTGGCAGCCCGAGCAGCCGTCGAGCCAGCACGTGCCGATCTTCAGCTTGTCCATCACTGGCCCTCACGCATCGAGGTCAGGCGGCTCACGACGGTCCGCTGTTTGGTCATCTCCTCGACGCCCCATCCCTTCTCGGCCATCGCGCCCGTGGGGCACGCCTGAACGCATTTGCCGCAGCTGGTGCAGGTCGTTGCCTCGCCCCATGGCCGCTGCAACTCGGATACGAGCCTGGACTGGATGCCGCGGCCGGCGATGTCCCAGACGTGCGCTCCCTCGATCTCGGCGCAAGTACGGACACAGCGCGAGCAGAGGATGCAGCGGTTGTGGTCCAGCACGTAGCGCGGGTGCGTGGTGTCGACCGCAAGCCGCGGATAGTTGTATGGGTAGCGGACGTGCGTCACGCCGTGTTCCTGGGCCAGCGCCTGCAACTCGCAGTGGCCCGACGAGACACACACGGCGCAGACGTGGTTTCGCTCGACCAGGAGCAGTTCGAGGGCGATCTTCCGATAGGCCTGCAGCTGGGGAGAGCTGGTCGCGACCGCCTGGCCCTCCTGCACCGGGGTGGTGCACGCAGGCACCAGGCGCGCGACGCCGGAGACCTCGACCATGCACAGCCGGCAGGCTCCAACCGCGCTGAGACCCTCCATGTAGCACAGGGCCGGGATGTACTTGTCGTTGGCTCGGGCAACCTCGAGGATCGTCTGGCCGGCGGCCGCCGCGATGACCTCACCGTCGATGCGGACCTTCACCTTCTCAGTCAAGGCGGTCCTCCTATCTCTCGCCGCTGCGAATGTCGCAGCGCAGGCAACGGGACGTTTCTTCCAACGCCGCCGCGGCCGTGAGGCCGAGCGAGACCTCGGCGTACGACTGGACGCGCTGGGCGGCGGGCACCTCGTCGGGCGCATGCCGGCCGCTCTCGCTCGGGATCTCGGGCGGCTCCATCTCGTAGACGAAGTCCGGGATCAGGCTCGGGAAGCGCTCGAGTGACGTCAGCCGCTTGTCGATGTTGCGAGCAGCCTTCTTGCCGATGCCCATCGCGTTCGAGACGTTGGACGCTCCCGTGATCAGGTCGCCGCCGGCGTAGAACCGGTCGCGACTCGTCTCGAGCGAGTAGCGGTCCACCTCGATCGTGCCGTCTTCCTTGACCTTCAGACCCGAGGCTTTGCAGAAGTCCGGATCCACCTTCTCGCCGACGGCGAGGATCACGCTGTCGCACTCGATCCGGATGATCTCGTCGGTCGGCACCGGCCGGCGCCGACCCGAAGTGTCGAACTCGCCGGGCTTCGTGCGGACCGCCTCGATGGCGCGCACTCGGCCGTCACTGTCACCGACGATGCGGTGAGGCGCCGCGAGATAGACGATCTTCGCGCCCTCGTGCTCGGCCGCCTCGATCTCCTCGGGGATTGCCGGCATGTCCTTGCGCTCCCGGCGGTAGACGATCGTAACGTCGGCGCCGAGACGTCGGGCAGAACGCGCCGAGTCGATGGCGGCGTTGCCACCACCGATCACGACCACGTTCTTGCCGACCGGGACATCGTCGCCCCGCGACATCGATTCCAGGAACGGCAGAGCCGGAATGACGCCGGTGAGCTCGGTCCCCGGCAGGTAGACCCAGGCCTCTTTCCAGGTGCCGATGGCGAGGAAGACGGCGTCGTACTGGCCGCCGATGTCGTTGAGGGTGACCTCATCGCCGACGCTCACGTTGAACTGGAACTTCACGCCCAGCCGCTCGATCAGCTCGACTTCCTTGTCCAGCACGGCCTTGGGCAGTCGGTACTCCGGCAGCGCGTACCGGAGCATGCCCCCGGCCGCGGGACGCGAGTCGTAGACGGTGACGGCGTGGCCAACCAGGGCCAGATAGTAGGCGCAGGTGAGGCCGGTTGGGCCGGCGCCCACGATGGCGACCTGGCGGCCGGAGGGTTCGAGTTTGCGTGCCAGAACTCGATCGACCATGCCCTCGAACCTGTCCGAGAGCAGCACCTCATCCGCGATCAGGCGATGGACGTCCCGCGTGTTGACCGGCTCGTCGACGGCGGCTCGGCGGCAGCGGTTGTCGCAGGGATGCTGGCACACGCGCCCTGTGGACGCCGGCAGCGGGTTGTCCAGGATGACGGAGAGGAACGCGTCCTCGACCTGCCCCTCCTTCCAGAGCTGGAGGAAGCGCGGGATGTTCATGTGGAGCGGGCACGAGTTTTCGCACGGCGACAGAGCCAGGTCTTCGCACACGCCGGCCCGGCAGCGCTTGGCCAGGATGTGGTCCTCGAACTCGTGGCGGAAGTGGCGCAAGCTCGTCAGGACGGGGTTGGGGGCGCTCATGCCGAGCTGGCACAGCGAGGTGTCGCGGACCATTCGGCACAGCTCGTCGAGCGAGTCGAGGTCCGCATTCGTGGCCTCGCCGAGGGTGCATCGGTTGAGGATGCGCAGGGCTTTGTCCAGGCCCACGCGGCACGGGACGCACTTGCCGCAGCTCTCCGAGTGGGTGAACTCGATGAAGTATCGGGCCACGTCCACCATGCAGTTGTCTTCGTCCATGACAACCATGCCGCCCGAGCCCATGATCGAGCCGAGTTGGGCGAGCGTCTCGTAGTCCACCGGCGTATCGAACATGTCCACGGGAATGCAGCCGCCCGACGGGCCACCGGTCTGTATCGCCTTGATGTCGCGACCGTTGGTGCCGCCCTCCCCGATGTCGTAGATGAACCTCGACAGCGGCGTGCCGAGCGGCATCTCGACGAGGCCGGTGGCGTGGACCTTGCCGACGAGCGAGAAGACCTTGGTTCCGGCGCTCTTGGCGCTGCCGGTCTCCGTGAACCAGGCCGGCCCCTTGGACACGATCGGCGCGACGTTGTACCAGGTCTCGACGTTGTTGATGTTGGTGGGCTTGCCGTAAAGGCCCTTCTGGGCAGGGAACGGCGGGCGCGACCGCGGCCGGCCGGCCTGGCCCTCGAGCGACGCTATCAAGGCCGTCTCTTCGCCGCAGACGAACGCGCCGGCGCCTTCGACGATCTCGATGTCGAAGTCGAAGCCGCGTCCTAGCACGTTGGCGCCCAGGATGCCGTATGCCCGCGCCTGTTCGATGGCGCGCTCGAGACGGAGGATCGCGAGCGGATACTCGGCCCGAACGTAGACGATCCCCTCGGGCGCGCCGGTGACATAGCCCGCGATCATCATGCCCTCGAGGAGGGCATGCGGATCGGACTCGATTTCGTTTCGGTTCATGTAGGCGCCCGGATCGCCCTCGTCCGCATTGCAGACGATGTACTTCTCGGGCCCGGCCGCCTTCGCCAGGAAGTCCCACTTGGTTCCGGTGAGAAAGCCAGCCCCGCCGCGACCGCGGAGCTTGGAGGCCTTGATCTGCTCGATGACGGCAGTGGGGTTCTGGTCGATCAGGACCTTGTACAGGGCCTGATACCCACCGATCGCGATGTACTCCTCGATGTCGTCGGGATTGATCAGGCCGCAGTTCCGCAGGACGATCTTGACCTGTCCGTTGAAGAACGGGACCTCGTTCCAGTTGGGCACGTCCGACAAGCCGGTGCCGTACTTCACGTGGCCGGTGAGGTGGTCCCACTCCTCGATCTTGCACAGGACGATCTCGGGCGGAGGCAGCTCGCCGTTGCTGAGGCCGTTGAGGATGCCGTCGACGTGATTCGGCTGGACGCGGTGGAGGATCAGAAGGGGCCGGCCGGGCACCCAGACGTTGACCAGGGGCTCCTCGGCACAGAAGCCGAAGCAGCCCACGGGAACCAGCTGGACGGCCAGACCGCGCGCATCGATCTCGGACGCGAAGGCGTGGAAGACGGCCTCGGAGCCGTTGCCGGAGCCGCAGGTGCCCATGCCCACGGCGATCCGCGGCCTGCCGGGAACCAGCTTCGCGAGGCCCGACTCCCGGACCGCGGAGAACGCCGCGAAGTCCTTGATCATCATCGGGCGCCATCCCGGCGCAGGGCTTCGACTTCGCGGATCAGGGCCTGCTCCTTGACGTGCCCCCGGATGGCGTGGTTCACCTCTACGACCGGGGCGAGCGCGCACTGGCCGAAGCAGGCAACGGTGCGGATCGTGAAGCGCCGGTCGGGAGTGGTCAGCGTGAGCTTGTCGGCGCTATCGCCCGACTCCTGGAGGCCGAGCTGGAGCTTCACGCGCTCGAGCAGCGCCCTCGAGCCGCGGGTGTGGCAAGCGGTGCCCCGGCAGATCGCCACAGTGTGCGTGCCCTGCGGATCCAGGTTGAACAGCGCGTAGAACGTCGCGACGCTGTACACCTGCGACTGCGGTACGCCCGTGCGTGCCGCGACGTATTCGAGCGTCTCCATCGGGAGGTATTTGTGGCGGTTGTGGTCCTGCAGCTTCTCGAGGATGCCGAGCAGGGCACCGGGGCGGCCGGCGTGATCGCCAATGATCCGGTCGACCAGATCCTGGTCTTCCGGATGCGGCAGAGCCGTCACATTTCCGCTGGTCATGAGCTCTCCAAACGGAGGCCGTGCCCCGCAGGCCGGTCACCGACATGGCCCGCATGACGCACGGCAAGTGGCCGCGAGCGTACGGTTCAGCCGCGCCGGCGCACCAGGGCCATCCGGACGAGAAAGGGCCGGCCGGTAATGGGCCTGGGGAGCCGGCCGGCAGGTGCGAGCGTGATGAACGACTCCCGCATAGTTCGGGCGGGCCCGGATCGATTCAGCGGGTGCGGCGACGGCGCGCCTACGCGCTCTGGCCACGCTCCGCGAGGAATTCGCCGTAGTTCGTCTCGTCGACGCCCTCTTCAACCTGGCTCTTGGTGAGCAGAAGGGGCGGACGGGCGGTCCGGATCGTCTCCTCGGTGATGATGCACTTGCGGATCTCGCCGTGATCCGGCACGTCGAACATCACATCGAGAAGCGCCTCCTCGACGATGGAGCGTAGGGCGCGGGCGCCGGTCTTGCGGGTGATTGCGACCTCCGCCGCGGCCTGGAGCGCTCCGGGCGTGAAGACCAGGTCCACCTTGTCCAGAGACAGGAACTTCTGAAACTGGCGTGTGATGGCGTTCTTGGGCTCGGTCAGGATCCGGACCAGGTCGTCCGCGGTCAGCGACGTCAGGGTGACGACCACCGGCAGGCGGCCGACGAATTCGGGGATCAGGCCGTACTTGAGGAGATCCTCCGGCATCAGCCGCTCGAGGATCCGCTCGCGGTCCAATTCCGGCATGTGGTTCTCGGCTCCGAAGCCCATGGACCGCTTCCCCACCCGCTCCTCGATGATCTTGTCGAGGCCGTCGAAGGCTCCGCCGCAGATGAACAGGATGTTGGTGGTGTCGATCTGGATGAAGTCCTGGTGGGGGTGCTTGCGGCCGCCCTGGGGCGGCACGTTGGCGAGTGTTCCTTCCAGGATCTTCAGAAGGGCCTGCTGGACGCCCTCACCGGAGACGTCGCGAGTGATCGAGGGGTTGTCCGCCTTGCGGGCGATCTTGTCGATCTCGTCGATGTAGATGATCCCGCGCTGGGCTCGGGCGACGTCGAAGTCGGCCGCCTGGATGAGCCGCAGCAGGATGTTCTCGACGTCCTCACCGACATATCCGGCCTCGGTCAGGGATGTGGCGTCCGCGATACAGAACGGCACGTCCAGGATCTTGGCCAGCGTCTGGGCCAGCAGAGTCTTGCCCGAACCCGTGGGGCCGACGAGCAGGATGTTCGACTTCTGCAGCTCGACGTCGTCGATCTGGTGGCCGGCGTTGACTCGCTTGTAGTGGTTGTGGACCGCCACGGCGAGGACCTTCTTGGCCTTCTCCTGGCTGATGACGTACTGGTCCAGCGATAGCGTGATCGCGCGCGGGTTCGGGAGCTTGGCCACCTGCGGCTTGGCACGCGGCGCCTCCAGCATCTCCTCTTCGATGATCTCCTGGCAGAGGTTGATGCACTCGTCGCAGATATAGACGCCCTGGCCCGCGATCAGCTTGCGGACCTGCTCCTGGCTTTTGCCGCAGAAGCTGCAGCGATATGGGACTTTGGGACCGCTCTTGGTCGTTGTCACGCGCCTTGACCTGTCCTTCGCGCCTTCATCCGGCTATTCGTTGGCAGCTTGTGGGCTATTGTCGTCGCCCGCGGGTTCCGGCGTTCCTGCGCCGTCCGATGCTCCGCCACCACCCGACTCCTTGTGAGCCAACGGTGATCCCGTGGCCGAGTACACAGCGTCGATTATGCCGTAGTCCTTCGCCTCAGGTGGGGACATAAAGTAGTCCCGGGAGGTATCGGCAACTATCTTCTCGATCGGTTGCTTCGTGTGCTTGCTCAGGATCTCGTGATTTGTGTTGACAAGAGTCTCCATCTCCTTGACCTGGATGAAGACGTCCGGAGTGTTGCCGCGGAAGCCGCCGGACCCCTGGTGGATCATGATCCGGCTGTTCGGCAGCGCGAAGCGCTTGCCTGCGGCCCCGGCGGCCAGGAGAACCGCGGCCATGCTGGCAGCCATGCCGATGCAGATGGTGCTGACGGGGGCTCTGACGTATTGCATCGTGTCGTAGATCGCCAGGCCGCTGGTGATGACTCCACCGGGCGAGTTGATGTAGAGGCTGATGTCCCGCTCGGGATCCTCGGCGTCGAGGAAGAGCAGCTGGGCGATGACCAGATTGGCGACGTTGTCCTCAATCGCGTCCCCGAGGAAGATGATCCGCTCGCGTAGCAGCCGCGAGTAGATGTCGTAGGCGCGCTCACCCCGACTCGAGGACTCGATCACCATCGGCACGAGCATCGGATCGTCTCCTTGTCGGGTCGGGCTACGCGCCCGTTGGGGTTGCCGCCGCGGGCGGCGTGATGCTACCTGGATCTGTTGCGCCGATGGACGCGGACGCCTCCGCGGCCGACTGGGCCACGGGCGAGGTTTCAGCCGAATCTTCGATGTGCGGCAATCGTGGGAAGTCGGGATTGGCGGCAAGCCACTCGTCGACGAGCTGTTCCACCAGACGCGACCGGCGGAACGTGCTCCGGATGTAGCTCCGGCCCCGTTCCGACTCGAAGTACCTGATCAGATCCGGGTTGTCGGCGTAGCGTGACCGCGCCCGGGCGATCTCGCCTTCGACGTCCTCGTCCGGGACCTCGACGCCCTTCCCCAGAGCGATTTCCGAGAGGACCATGAGTGTCTTGACCCGCTTCTCGGCCTGGGGACGAAACTCCGCGTGGAGGTCTTCCTCGGTCTTGGCCACGACCTTCAGATAGGTCGGCTCGTCGATGCCCTGGCGGGTCAGCGCGGAACGCAGCTCGTCGTGCATGACCTCGACTTCCTGATCGACCAGGACATCGGGCAGCTCCAGGGTGGCGTTGGCGGTGGCGTAGTCGATGATCTTGTCGGCGAACTCGTGGCGAGCACGATCGAGCGCCCCGGCCTCCAGTCGCTTGCGAAGCTCGACTCGGAGCTCGGCCATGTTCTCGAACTTGCCGACCGACTTCGCGAAGGCGTCGTCCACGGCCGGCAGGGTCTTGTGGCGGAGTTCCTTGACCGTCACCGAGAAATGGGCGGTCTGGCTGCGCAGCGACTCTTCCTGGTAGTCGTCCGGGAAGACTATGTCGAATTCCCGCTCGTCGCCCTTGGCGGCGCCGAGGAGATTGTCTTCGAAGCCGGGAATGAGCCGCTCCTCGCCGAGGATCAGCGGCATGCGCTCGGACGAGCCGCCCGGGAATGCGACCCCGTCGCGAGTTCCGACGAAAGCCAGAACGGCGTAGTCGCCCTTCTCAGCGCCGCGATCGGTGACCGGCTCGAGTGAAGCCTGGTCATCGCGTAGCTCGTCGATGACCTTGTCGACCATGGTCTCGTCGACAGGCTTGATGTCTGGCTTGAAGCCGAAGTGGTCGTAATCCCCCAGAACCACGTCCGGCCGGACCTGTACGATCGCCTTGAAGAGGAGCGGCTTGCCCTCTTCGCTCTGGGTGATCTCTACTTCCGGCGAAGCCAGCGGCAGCAGGTCCTGCTCGCGCATGGCCTCTCGGAAGGCCTCCTCGACCAGGGCATCGACGGCGTCGTCGACGATGGCGGAGGGGCCCAGGACTCGCTCGAGCATCACTCGTGGAGCCTTACCCGGGCGGAAGCCGGGGACGCGCGTCTGACGTCCGAGGCGGCCGACGGCCTGGGTGATGGCTCGAGAGAGGCGCTCGGGCGGTAGCTCGAATTCGAGCTGGAGGCGTGACTTGGGGAGAGGCGTGTTTGTGGTCTGCATTGTCGGGAGATTATAGGTGCCGGGGACGCCGACGACCCGGGCCACTGGGCTGGTCGCCGGCGGCGGCGCGGCGTGACGCTCGACGCGACGCTCGTAGTGAGGGGCGCACAATCTCGATCGGACCGTAGCCGCGCGTTCAAACGCCGCTACCGTGTCGGAATTGGCAGCGACGGTGCGTCGCCACCTCGTTCAAGAAGCCGCCGCCTCCGCCAGGGCCCATCCAGGTCGGGCGCGGAACTCGCCGCCGGTTGGGACTCAGTCCCCGGACACCGTTGATGGCGGCCGTATCTGTGGCGATGTCGGTAGCCACGTTCGCCTATCTCTGGCGGTAGGCCGCGCGGGGTCCATCGCCGGCCCGCGGCCGGGAAGTGGCAGCCGGGCTAATTGCCGGCCGTTGCGTCCGCCCCGGCTCCCGTCAGCCGCTCGCCGACGATCCCGGAAACGTGGCGGGCTATCTCAAAAGCCTCCGGGTAGGACCGGCTGCCGTGCGTGAACACGGCCATGATGTACGTTTCGCCGCCCAGGGTGACGATCCCCGACGAGTTCATCACGTATGGGCCGGCATCTCCGGGCGCGCTGGTCCAGCCGTCTTTCATCTCGACCGTCGCCCCGGCCGGGCTGCTATCGCCTACGCCGACCCGCTGGTCGGTCTCGATGTGCCTCATGAGCCGCAGGGCGAAGGAGCGATCGTCGTCGTCGTCAAGGATCGTGCCGTTGTGGAGCCCGGTCAGCAGGGCGACCATGGCTTCGGGAGTGATGGTGCTGCGACCCCAGCCGATCGTCGGCAGCTCCGGATAGAGGCCCGCGATCCCCGCGCCGTTCATGAATGTCCGGATGCCCCGCTGCCAGCCGATCTCCTTGTACAGCTCCGTGGCGGCGTCGTTGTCCGAGTATTCGATCATCCTTGTCATCAGGTCGATCTGCGCCGCCGTGGCGTTCTTTCGCCTCGCCTCGAGCTGCGACAGCAGGGTCAACATGATCGGCACTTTCATCGCGCTGGCCGCGTAATACGAGAGATCGGCGTTGTACGTGTACGTGACGCCGCGTGTCACGTCGAAGATGTCGAGACCAATCCGGGTCCCCAGATCGGCAAGGTAGCTCGCCAGGTCCGCGTCCAGGGCGTCGAGGCTCGCCGAGGCGCCGCCGGCCGGCTCGATGAACCCGACGGCGGACGACGGCAGCCAGCCCGTCGCCACTCGGCCCGGCGTCTCCGACACGGCCTGATACCAGAGCTGCCCGCCGACCGTGGCCGACTGGGTCAGCGTCAGCGGGAAGTCGGGCCCCAGGTGAACAAGGGCGATAGCGTCCTCACCTGTGGTCGTTGATAGCGCCACCGCCCGGCTGGTCCAGGCGGGTGTTCTGGCCGAGGCGGGGATGGTGGCGGAAAGCTTGGGTGAGCCCGTCGCGACAGCCGAATCCGCGGATACGGCCGCGGCCACCGGGCTGGACGTCGTCGTCATCCGGGACGACGGCGATCCGGCGGCGCAGCCGGTGAGCGCGAATGCAGAGCAGACCGCGAGCGCGGCGGCAATACGACGCGGGCGCGTCATCCCGCGCCGGCTCGGGCAAGCGGATGGGTTAGCTACGGACATGAGTGCCCGATTATGGCCCAGAGTCGGGCGAGCTATGCCCGATTCGGGCGGCAGCCGGAATCGGGATCGCATCTGCGACAATCCACGCATGCCCCGCACGCGACGCTCGATCCTTCATTCGCGCGCTTTGGCCATGGTCGCGGTCGCCGCGTTACTGGCCGGCTGCGGGTCGGCATCCACACCGGCCGCGGCAAGCCCTCATCCGAGCGCGACGCCGGCTGAGCCTTCAGCATCGCCGGCCGGACCGTCCCCGTCGCCAACCCTTCTGGTCACGCCCGCGCCGACGGCACGCCCCCGCGCGGCCGTCGTTCCGGTCGCGGACTTCCGCACGACCGCGATATCGATCGATCGGACCGGCGTCGAGGCCATCCTGGCCGGCACCAGCAAGCGGTTCAAGTCGCTTGAACTGGTGAGCGACCAAGTTGACGAGATACTCGCGCTGCTCGGGTTGGACGCCGCGCCCGTAACGCATCTGGTCATTGCCCGAGACGCGGTAGCGCTAGCTTCCGACCTCGCCGCCGGGTCGTCCCTGCTGGGTTTCCTGGCCGCGTCCGAGATCGGTCCCGGCATGCGGGCCCTGCCATGGGAGGGAAAGTCCCTCTTCGGCACGGCCGGGGTTCGCAGCTTGGCCGATTGGCCGCTTCAGGTCACGCTCGATCCGAGCACCGCGGTCTCGGATTTCGATCCGAGCCGGACGTGGACCGTCGTTGCGGCCGGGGATGTCATGCTCGACCGCGGCGTCTACAACCAGGTGGTCAACAAGGGGAAAGGCGTCGACTACCCCTTCGCCGGCGGGACCGTCGCCATCACGAGCCGGTACTGCTGTTCTTCGTTCGGCTGGGTGATGCCGCGGTCGAAGAGCGTGGTCGCGGCACCGACCGTCCGCGACCTCTTCCTGGGCGCCGACCTGTCTATGGTGAACCTGGAGGGCCCGGCGCCCGCGACCTCGCTCTACCACACGGAGGGGAAGCTGTTCTCCTTCGACCAGAAGCTGCTGGTCGGCCTGAAGAACGCCGGCATCGACGTGGTTTCGCTCGCGAACAACCACATCGGCAACGCCGGCAAGCAGGGTATCCGCGACACGATGGCGGCCCTGGACAGCCTCGGGATCGCGCACGGCGGCGTCGGCGCCAACGACGTCGCGGCGCGGGCCCCGGTCCTCTTCGACATCGACGGCGTGAAGGTCGCGTTCATGGCGTACGACGCGATCGCGCCGTCATACGCGGCCGGCCCGAATCTTCTCGGAACCGCCGAGCTCTCCGCCGGCACCGCCCCGGCCGACATTCGCGCCGCTCGGGCCGCCGGTGCGCAGGTCGTGATCGTCTTCCCGCATTGGGGCGTCGAGTATCGGGCAACCCCAACCTCGACCGAAAGAACCTGGGCGCACGAGATGATCGATGCGGGCGCCGACCTTGTCATCGGCAGCCACTCCCACTACTCCGGCGCGATGGAGTCATACAAGGGCAAGCCGATCTGGTACTCGCTCGGCAATTTCGTCTTCGACCAGACGTGGTCCGAGCAGACCGAGGAGGGGCTCACTCTGGAGCTGTCGTTCAACGGACCGACCCTCGTGCAGGCATGGCTCCACCCCACTCTCGACGTCAACGGCTGCCAGCCGAACCTGCTGGACGCGGCGTCAGGCCAGGTAGTGCTCGACCAGGTCTTCGGAGCGTCGAGAGGCCTGCTGTCCTGGTAGCGCGGACAGCCGCAGTCGCCGGCGCCCGGGCGGACGGCATGGCCACCGGGGCGGCCCGACCGGGGAATTCGGTGGTGGGCGAGGCGGGGGTCGAACCCGCACACCGTTACCGGTACCAGCTCCTAAGGCTGGCGCGTCTGCCATTCCGCCACTCGCCCGCGGCCACAGAGTCTAGCGAAGGCGCGTGAACCGGGCTCGGGCCGCACGCTGCGAAGACCAGGAGAGTGGGCCGGAACCGACCCGCCCGGCGGTCAGCGCGACGGCGTGCCGTTGCGGCCGCCAGCCGAGCGCCGCACCCAGCGTGAGGAACGGGCCATGCGCCCTGGGCCGCCCGAATCGGCCTCGAGTTCGTTCTTGGAGTCGGCCTCTCGAGCCTCGCGCCGCGCCTGGATCCGATCCATCACCTGGTTGAAGCTGCCGCCTTCGGGCTTGAACAGCTCCTTTGCCAGCCTCTTGCCGGCCTCCGCCGTGGCCGGCCTGAGGAGGTTGCCGCCGAGCTCGGAGAGGGTACCGCCGAGGTTGCGGGCCTCCCGACCCGGCTTGTTCTTCTCGAGATAGTCGACGAACTCGCGCTCGAGAAGGCCGCGTACTCGATTGCCGTCGTCGCCGAGCGCCCGCAGGGCCTTGTCTATCTGCTCGGGCAGCATCGACTTCGGCAGGTCCGCATTGGGCCCGAGGATCGCGCGCCGGGCGGCGCGATACGTCCGCTTCGGGCCACCCAGGGCGAGGAAAACGGTCCCCACCGCCAGCGCAGCGGTCTTTCCCGGCGAGCGCCGGATCTTGGCCGGAAAATCGACCGCTGCTCGGCCGGCGGCCTCGAGCCTGGCAACCTCGTCCAGCAGCTGCTGGCGGCTGGCTACGACTTCGGCCCGAGCGGCATCTGTTCGCGCACCCACTCGATGGTCTCCTTGGTTGTCGCGATGGTCTGATCGGGAACGAAGCGGTCTTTGAGTTTGGCGGTGTCTATGCCGTTACGGAATACCAGCACGGCGGCGACTATCGGCCAGAAGAGCAGCAGGGCGGCCAGGCCGAGAGCGGCGCCGACACGCAGACCCGGCCCGAACGAGGCCAGCCAGCCCAGCAAGGCCCCGACGACGACCCCGGCAACCAGGGCCGCGAACGCCGGCCCGCGGCCGAAACTGGCCGCGAGAATGAGCGCGAGCACGCCGATGACGACGACGCCGGCGACGACCGAAACGACGATCGCGGCCGGCAACCCGGCATTGTCCCGACTGATGCCGTTCCAATCGGCCGAGAGCAGACCGGTCACGGCCAGCCCGACACCCAGGGCCACAATGAAAGCCGTGACGGCCCGGCCCGGACTGAGGTCGACGATGGCGAGTATCAGCAGGACGATGGCGGCGATCAGCAGCTCCGCGCCGTTGAGTAGTCCCCAGCCGATAGAGCCGAAGACCGCCTCGCCCAGGAACAGCATCAAGCCGACGACGACCAGGATGCCGGTCATGAAGAACAGCATCAGGGCTATGCCGCCGAGGGCGGCCGCGCGCTTGACTTCGTCCGCGATCTCCGAGAATTCGGCCCGCGCCAGGTTTACATGGGATCGGACGAGTCCGATGAGCGCGCCACGGGTGCGGCCGAATTGCTCGCCCAGGCCGGGCGCCGGGCCCGCGGACCCGCCCGCCCCGGATGCGCCCGGCGCGACGTGAGGCCCGGAGTTCGAGGATTCGCTCGAGGAGGAGGACCGGTCAGTCAAAGGACCTCCTTCGGGTAGTGGTGGACAGCACCGCGATCATAACAGCGCCGGCGACCGAAACGACAAGGTCCGTCGCGGGGCCTCTGGAGCCGGCGCGCGCCTCGGACCGTACACTCCCGTCATGGAGACCCCCAATTCGTCCCCGAGACCGATTCTGACGGCGGTGCTACTGGCGGTCGGCAGCGAACTGACGACCGGCGAGACGCGCGACACGAACAGCGGCGACCTCGCGCATTCATTGAGTGGCGCCGGCGTCGACGTGGCCTGGGTTTCGGCACTCCCGGACCGGCTCGGAACGGTGGTCGGCGCCATCTGCGGGGCGCTGGACGTGGCCGATATCGTCGTCACGACCGGCGGCCTCGGACCCACGCCCGACGACCTGACGCGCGAGTCGATCGCCTCCGTCTGCGACGAGCAGCCCGAGGTCGAGCCGGAACTGGCCCGCTGGCTGCGCCACCTCTTCGAACGGCGAGGCATCCCGTTCGCCGAGACGAACCTGAAGCAGGCCTGGCTGCTGCCTTCGGCGACGGCTATTCCCAACGACCGCGGCACCGCGCCCGGCTGGTGGGTCGACCGGCCAGACGGGCGCGTCATCGTCGCCCTGCCGGGCCCACCGAGCGAAATGAAGCCGATGTGGCAGGGCTGGGTCCTGCCTCGGCTGCGCGAGCGGGGCCTGGGACAGACAAGAGTGACCAGGACCTATCGCCTCGCGGGGATCGGTGAATCGATCGTGACCTCCCTCCTTGGAGAAACCCTCCTGCGGGCCGAGAACCCGGTCGTCGCCACGTATGCGCGCGCCGACGCGGTGGACGTTCGAATATCGGCGGTGGCCGCCGCCGGACGCCCGGCGACTCAGCTCGCGGAAGAGGCCGCGAGCGTCGTTCTCGCGAAACTCGGCGAGTACGTGTGGGGCCACGACGACGACACATGGCCGGTGGTACTGGGGCGGACGCTGGAGAAACTCGGCTGGGACGCCGCTCTCGTCGAGATCGGCACCGGCGGCTCGGCTGCGAGGCTCCTGGGAGACGCGCCGTGGCTCAAGGCGACGCGGTCGCTCGCCGCGGACGATGTCGCCGGATCCGCCCCGCTGGCGGAGCTGGCGGCCCAGGCGAGGGAAACTACCGGCGCCTCGGCAGGTCTGGCCGTCCGAGCCGTCGACACCGGCGAAGACACCCGGGTCGAACTGGCCGCGGTCGGGCCGTGGGGCGCCTCCGAGTCGAGCCAGACCGCCTTTCTCGGCGGGTCGGAGGGCCGGCGCCGAGCCGGCATAGCGGCGGCCGCGTTCTTGAACGGGATCTTGCGCACCGCGGCCTCGGAACAGGCCAGCGCGCCACAATCAGCTGGCGGACAATAGACGACAAGGCATCGCCATTTGGCGGATCTGGAGTTGGAGCGAACCATGGGCGCGACGGAGAAAGTCGGCGCAGCCGAGTTGGCGCGCCTGTCGCTGTTCGACGGCCTTCAGCCGGCCGACCTGGAGACCCTGTCGGCGACGTCGGTTCGACGCATCCTCGCGGACGGCGAGACCCTCGTCGAGATGGGCGCGCCCATCTCAGAGGTCCACTGGGTGGAGAAGGGCCAGTTGGCGCTGCGGGTCCGGCACGAACAGCGCTGGATACTCGTCTCGACGCTTCATCCGGGAGATCTTCTGGGCTGGTCGGCCCTGCGAGACGACCCGACCGCCCTCTCGACGGCCCGCGCCATCGGTCCCGCGACGCTTGTATCGATGCCGGCTGCGAGGCTGCTGGAGTTGCTGGCCGGCGGGTCCGCCAAATCTGAGCTGCTGCTCAAACGCCTCTTCGGGATCGCCACTCAGCACCTGGACGAGAGCCGGACCCAGCTGCTGCAACTCGGTCGCGAGGGGGTCATCTCCGCCGGCTGAGGGATCGGCGCGAGCCACCGGCCGGGCGTGGCGGTCGGCGCGGCGATTTCCGAGCTACAGGCAGGCTAGCGTCGGGCCGCCCTGGCCAGGCGATCCAGGTTCGGAACGACGATGCTGTCGCGCTCCATCACGAGGAGCCCGTCCGCCTCGAACTCGCCCAGGAGTTTGTTCACGCTCTGGCGGGTGGCGCCGATCATCGCCGCCAGGTCGCTCTGGGTGAGGGGTGCGTCCAGGCGCACGGCGCCGTCCGCAAGAGGCTCGCCGTGCTCCTGGGCAAGCCGCGACAGTCGTGCTGCCAGCCTTCCGGTCAGGTCCAGGAAGTGGAGCTCGGCGACGTGCGTCGTGAGCCGGCGCAACTCGCCCGCCAGTGATGCCAGCAGCGCGTTTCGAATTGCCGGTTCGGCGGCGACGAGGCCGAGGAACTGGTCGCGAGGGAGAGCCAGGGTCTCGGTCGCCTCCAGGGCAATCGCGCTCGCCGACCGCGGCGCACCGTCCAGCAGCGCCAGCTCGCCCAGGAAGTCGCCCCGGCGCAGCGTCGCGAGGATCGCCTCCTCGCCATCCTCGGACGGGACCACCACCTTGACCGCGCCGGATGCCACGACGAACAAGGCGTCGCCCGGATCGCCCTCGTGGAAGAGCACCTCGCCGCGTCGAAAGCGGCGTGCCCGCAACGTCCTCGCCATAGCCCCTAAGGACTCGCTGCCCATGCCCTCGAACAGGCGGCAGCGGCCCAGGGCTTCGACGGCGAACTCGGCTTGCAGCATGGCGCCATCGTAGCGACACGAACCCGCCTCCGGAGCCACTGATCCGGCCGGCGCGGTCGGGCGGACGACCAAGGCGGCCGACCCGGTGGGCCGAGACCAACGGAGCGGCGCATCCGGCGCGCAGCGGAGGGCGCCGGGACGGACCGGGGCCGGAGAACCCGGCGTGGCGCGTGGCCCGGCTGGACGGTGACCTATACGATCTGGTCATGCACCTGAGACTGTCGCCCGAGCGGCGAGGGCCGGCGGCAATCGTCGCGATCGCCATCGTGGCCGTCGGCGCGGCCGTGGCCCTGGCTGGCTCCGGCGTCTTCGCCTCGGCCGCCGTCTCCCCGAGCGCCGCCACTTCCCCGGCCCCGACAGGTTCACCTGTGGCCTCGGACATGGCCACGGCCGCGGCTACGCCAACGGCCCCTCCGACGCCGACGACGGCCCCCAAACCGACCGAGACCCCGACCGCGGCGCCTGCCCAGCCCTCGCTTCCGTCGCTGCTGGCCGCCATCGGGGACTCGTACAGCCAGGCGTACAGCGTCTCTCCTCAGTACCGATACGACCACCCCGAATTCTCATGGGTCGTCGGGACTGCCGCCAGGGACGGGGTCCAGAGTCTGCTCGAGCGGTTCAGGGCGCTGGGCGCCTCGCCGGCGGTCGTCGACGCCGCCACGTCGGGCCGGAAGATGAGCGATGCTCCGCGCCAGGCCAGCCTGGTGGTCGCGGCGGCCAAGAAACTCGGGCCGGGCGAAACGGCGTACGTCACCTTCGAACTCGGCACCAACGACCTGTGCGACGTGCTGATCACCGAACCCGCCGCCTTCGAGCAGCAGCTCGCCACCGCGATGACGACCCTGCGGACGGGCCTGCCGGCAGGGAGTCGCATCCTGATGCTTGCGTTGCCCGACTTCCCCCATTTTCACGAAATGACTCAGGCCGACGCGGCGACCCGGGCCGCCTTGCTCCTGCCCAAGAACTCGAACCGGTGTCCGCCATATCTGGGCACGTACGGCAGCGCCACGACCGAGTCCTCCAACTACTACCTCACGAAGTACGACGACATCCTCAAGGCCGCATGCGACCTGGTGAACGCGGGCGCCACGCCGCACCGGCTGACCTGTACGTACGATGTCTCGAAGCTGGCCGAGTCGGATTTCACGGCCACGGATCTGAGCACCTACGACTACTTCCATCCGTCGCTGACCGGCCAGGCGAAGATGGCCGAAAGCGCCTGGCAAGCCGACGTCTGGTCCGCGACGACTTCGCCGTAGGGCCTGCTAGGCCGGTACGACGCCGGCCCTGATCTCGGCCGCGGCCCGCTCGAAACCCTCGGCCTCAGTGACCGCTCCAATTGCCGCGGCCTCCCTGGCGGCCTGCTCGAGCAGCGGCAATGCCCGCGCGCTGTCGCCGGCGGCCACGCGGTGGCGGGCCAGCTCGGCGGCGTCGGGCCGCGGTTCGTACGTGTCGAGAAGGTCGGCCAGGGCTCCGTGGAGCGCCTGCCTTCTATCTGTGAGCAGCCGCCGGTGCGCCGCGTCGAGGAAGAGCTGGTGCCGGAATCGCCACTGCCCCGAAGCCACCCCAGGTTCGTCGTCGGCGCCGGCCACGATGCCAGCCTCCGCCAGCTCGCGCAGGTCGGCGCCGTCCACGGAACCCCCGCACAGCGACAGGAGCAGCGGTTCAGAGAAGGTCATGCCGATGACCGACGCCGCCTCGAGGGCGCTTCTTTGGGCCGGCGGCAGGGCGTCGATGCGAGCCCCCAGCAACGCTCGCAAGCCGAGCGGCACGCCTCTGCGGACGGCCCCACGATCGATTCTCACGGCTTCACCGATCCGCTCGAGCCCACCCGTCTCCCTCAGCGTCCGCATGATCTCGCCGACGAACAGCGCGTTGCCGGCCGTCCGCTGGTAGAGCCAGCGCGCCGACTCCGACTCTAGCGCGGCGCCGGCCACGGCCGTGCCCAACTCCTCGGTCGCGGCCTGATCGAGACCCTGGAGGTCGATGACCTCGACATGCGGGAGGTCGGCCCAGTCCGGCGTCGCGGGCGGCCGCGAGCCGGTCAGGACGACGAGCGGAAGGTCGGCCGCGAGACGGACCATGATGTCCATCGTGACCCGGCTCGATGGGTCCAGCCAATGAGAGTCGTCGATCACCACGCAGCGCGGCTTGTCGGATACCAGCCGGCTGATCCACAGCTGCGTCGCCAGGCCAAGACCCACCTGGAATTCCTCCGGATCGACGGGACCGACCATGCCGAACTCCCAACCCTCCTCGGGCAGAAGAGACATCTCGGAGTCCCTGGCCAGAGCGACCACGGCCCCGAGCATGAGTCGTAACACGTCGGGGTCCAGAGCCTGGGCGATATCGTCACCGAACAGCAGGTTCCGGGCGACGATGCCGGCCTTCACTCCCTGCTCGTCGGCAAGCCAATCGACCATGTTCCGGACTGCCCGGTAGGGCGTGTCCACGCCGTGCGGCGTGTTGTCGAGCCACATCCACGCAAAACCGGCGGCCCTGGCGTCCTCCTCCATCTCGCACAACAGGCGCGACTTGCCGATGCCCGCGTCGCCCCTCAACAGAACCGCCCCACCGCGGCCGGTCGTCGCCGCCCGCCGGAGCATCTCCACCATCCGACCCTTCTCAACCGCCCGCCCGACCAGGGGAATCGCCTTGCGGCAAGGGTGGCTGATGATCCGCCGCTCGCTCCGAAGACGGTGGACCCGAACCGGCCGCCGCTGGCCCCGCAGCAGTTGTTCGCCCAGGTTGTCCGCGCCGATCCGAGGTTCGGCGGCGGAGACCGTGGCGTGGTCGAGCAGGATCTCGTTCGGTTCGGCCAGCTGCTGTAGGCGCGCCGCGGTCGTCATCGGATCGCCGGTCAAGGCCACCGATCTCGTCCCGGCCATTTCCCGAACGGCTGCGACTACCTCGCCGGTCGCGATACCTATCCGCAGCTCCATGGGCCGTTCGCCGTCGGACGCATATCGAGCCAGGGCGGCCTGCATCTCGAGCGCGCAAAGGCAGGCCCGGAGCGGATCGTCGTCGTGAGCGCCCGGAACCCCGAAGACCGCAAGTACGGCGTCTCCGATGAACTTCTCCATGGAGCCGCCGAAGTGCAGGACCGCCTCGGACATGGCCATCAGGGCGCCTTCGACGCGGGCCCTGACCTCCTCGGGATCGAGTTCGTCGACGAGGCGCGTATACCCGACCAGATCGGCGAAGAGGGCGGTGACTACGCGCCGGTCACCGGCCTTCAGGCTGTCGGAGGGTGTGTCCAGACGCCTGCCACATTGGTGGCAGAAGCGCGCGCCTGGGGCGCGAGGTGTTGCGCACTCGGGACAGGGCATCGGATCTCCGTGGATCGGTCCGATTTTACGTCAGAGGACCGATCTGGGAGAGCCCCACGTTACGACACGGTCAATACCGGCTGTTCTCGGGCCGCCTGAATGCTCACCTTGCCGGCGATGGCCCGGGCGATGTGCTCGAGCGCCGTCGCGGCCGGGCCGGGCTGACTCTGGGCTACGGCGGGAACGCCGACATCGGCGCCCTGGCGAACCGTGATGTCGAGCGGCACGCCGCCCAGGAAATCGACGCCGTTCTCGGCTGCGTATCGTTCGCCGCCCCCCCGGCCGAAGAGATCGGTCACCTCGCCGCAATGGGCGCAGACGAATCCGGACATGTTCTCGACGAGGCCGAGGATCGGGACGCTGACGCGCTTGAACATGGCCAGGGCCTTTGCCACGTCGGCGAGGGCAACTTCCTGCGGTGTCGTAACGAGCACTGCACCGGTGATCGGAACCGACTGGGCCAGCGTCAGCTGCGCGTCCGATGTACCGGGCGGCAGATCGACGACCAGATAGTCCAGGTCGCCCCAATCGACGTCTCGGAGGAATTGCTGGATCGCTCCGCCCACGAGAGGTCCGCGCCACACGACGGGCTGGCCCTCCGGAAGGAAGAACTGGATCGAGATGACCTTGACGCCGTAGGCCTCGATCGGGGTGATCTTGCCGGCGGGGCTGGCCACCGGCTGACCTTCCGCCCCGATCATCATCGGGATGTTGGGGCCGGTAATGTCCGCGTCCAGGAGACCCACCGAGGCGCCGGCCTTCGCCAGGGCGACGGCCAGGTTGACGCTGATCGTCGTCTTCCCTACTCCGCCCTTGCCGGACGCGACGGCGATGATGTTCTTCACACCCGGCAGCATCTGCGGGCTCGCCGGCGTGGATCGGCGAACGGTGGCGCCCCACTCCACGTCGACCTGCTCGGCCCCGACCGGTCGAAGGGCGGCTTCCACTCGCGCCTGAATCTCATCCTTCAACGGGCACGCCGGTGTGGTCAGCTCGATGGTGAACGCGACCCTGGTGCCGTCCACGACCACGTTCTTGATCATGTTGCGGGCCACGAGGTTACCGCCCAGTTCGGGCTCCTGAACCGTCGACAGGGCCTTCAGGACGGCTGCTTCGGTAAGTGTGGGCATTCGGTCTGGATCCTCGAGGCTGAGTCGTGGCGCGCCGACGGCGCTGGCGCGACTTCTTCTGGATATCCTACGGCTTTGGTAGGAAATGGGTGACAACGAGGGATGCCCCGAGCTAATGCTCGGATCGACTCATCGGACCCGAGCCGTTACCGGCGTTCTGACGACCGGAGGCCGCGCTAGTTTTCAGGCGACTGGATGAAGGCTCCCGAGTAGTAGTGGATGACGATCAACTGGGTCGGCGCCGCGGAGCCGCAAGGACGTGGCGACGCCGGCGCCGTTTAGGCACGCCGATCCTACCCCAACCCAGGCCCGTCCAATTTCACAGGATCCCATTACCTACTGCACGCAAAACTCGTTGCCCTCGGGGTCGTTCATCCGGACCCAGAACTCGCCTTCTTTCTCGATGGCGCCCCGGGGATCGTCAGCGCCCAGCGCTTTCAGCCGCTCGACCTCGGCCCGAATGGCCTCCTTACGTTCATCGAGCGGGACACCCCGGCCACCGCTGACGTTGAGATCGAGATGGACCCGATTCTTGGCGACCTTGCCCTCCGGGACCTTCTGGAAATAGAGGCGCGGTCCCCCGCCGTCTGGGTCCTCTATTCCGGCCGCGTCGTTCCAGTGCTCCTCCGGGATCCCTTCCGCGCGAGCCCACTCCTCCCAGGTCGTGAAATTGCCGGGCGGGTCGGGCATCCGATAGTGGAGCGCCTCGGCCCAGAATCCGGCCTGCTTGAGTGGATCGGCACAATCGAATACGAGCTGGAGGCCCGTTCCCATCTGGATCTCCTCGCCTGACGTTGCCGACAGTGTGGCACGGTCGTCTGACAGCCTCGGTCAGGATTCTCCGACGTGGGCCGGGAGACGAGCGTCGCGTTCGGCCCGGCTCCGCGCGGCGGCTTCGAAGCAGTTGTCCCAGTACGGCCGGCGGCCCCTCAGCCACGCGGCGGCGGACGAACCGAGGTAGGCCGGCAGGTACAGCGGGCCCAACCGGCTCCACTGGCGGATGTGCTCGAATTCATGGGCGAGGATGTCCGGCGGGACGGGACCTCTGGCCAAGACGTAGCGGCCCAGGGTCTGCGCCCCGACGGGCATCAGATGGACCCTGAACCAGCGCCGGACACGCGGATCCTCGATGAGCACGGCGGTGACCTCGCCCGCCTCCACCAGCCGCGTCGGAGCCTGGATGCCGCAGCCGAGCATGACCGTTCGGCCCAGCATGTCTCCGGGGAGTGCCCGCCAGACCTCGCGGACCGTTCCGCCGGCCCCGAACACGCGTCGCAGGGCGCTTGCGACCGCCAGCCACGCATCCAGGACCAGGGCGGCCCAGTGGAAGACCACCGATTAGGCCCCGCGGCGGTCCGCGACCACCCGGCCACCTTGCATGACGAAGACGATCCGATTCCGATCGCGCCACAGCTCCGGCTCCGCCAGCGGATCGCCGTTGACGGCTATCAGGTCCGCTTCCTTGCCCGGCTCGAGCGTCCCGACAAGGTCGGCCAGTCCGAGGAGCGCTGCCGCATGGTTCGTGGCGGCCTGGATCGCCCGGAATGGGCCGAGACCGAACTCGGACATGTACGCCAGTTCGGCCGGCGGGTACAAGCCATTGAAGCTGTCGGTGCCCATGACGATGCGAACTCCGCGTTCTACGGCGTGGCGGAAGTTGACCTGCTGGCGGGTGAACAGGTATCGCATCTTCTCGATCGCCCACGGCGGCACGTCGCCCCTGGCGACCCGTTCCTCGTCCATGAGCGCGAAATTGATGCTGAAGGTCGGGATAAGTGGGACGTCGCGCTCGAGCATCAGGTCGATGCCCTCTTCGTCGATCAGGTCGCCGTGCTCGATGCTCGTGATGCCGGCCTGCAGGGCATTCTTGATGCCGGTCGTTCCCTCGGCGTGGGCCATGGTGCCCCTGATCCCGGCCGCCTTCGCCTCCTCGACGATGGCGCGGATCTCATCGACGGTGAACTGGCTGGCGTCCGGCGAATCGGCCGCCGACAGGACTCCTCCACTGGCCATGACCTTGATCCAGTCGGCCCCGGCGCGGATCTGCAGGCGCGTCGCTCGGCGCACCGCGTCGACGCCATCGGCGATGCCGGGAGGGAGATCGCTGACGTCCGTTTCCAGGACCGAACCGGACGGCGTCCATCCGTCGCCGTGGCCGCCGGTCTGGGAGAGCGGCGTGCAGCTGACCTGCGTTCGCGGCCCCGGGAAGGCGCCGCTGGCAAAAGCGCGCTTGATGCCGGACGGCGTGTAGCCGGCGTCGCGGATCGTCGTCACGCCGGATTCGAGGAAGTCCCGGCCCGTCTGCAGGGCGCGCACCACCAGGTCCGTGGCGGAGCGCTGCGTCTGGTCGGCGACCGGCTCGAGACGGAGGCTCAGGTGGACGTGGCAGTCGATGATGCCCGGCAGGATCGTCAGGCCGGAGGCGTCGATGATCGCGGCGTCCCGCGGTGCGGTAATGGCGGACGCGGGCCCGGCTGCGACGATGTGTCCCCTTGCGTCCGTGACGAGGACGCCGTTGAGGATCGCGTCGGCCGACCGGCCGTCGAGCAGCCGCGCACCCACCAAGACGGCGGGGGTGATGGGCGCGACCATTGGACCTCCGAGCTGTAGTGGGGGGACGCTCTTGCCTGGATCGTTTTCGGCCCGCGGCCGTGACGCCCGCCGTGCTAAGTGCGACCGGCGGTTACCCGTCCTGCGGCCGCGGCGCGGCGTCGCGGCGGCTTTCCGGCACGATCGTCTCAGGTTGAGGCCGCAGACCGAATCGGATGGCCTGCCGCGCCCAATCGGGGTCGGCCACGTTCAGCTTCTGAACGTTCTCGCCGGCAGCGTCGGTCTGGGTTATCGAACCGTCGCTGTGCAACTCGAGCTTGCCTCCCTCGGCCAGCTCGATGTGATGCCGCCGGTATCGACGACCCGAGCCGGTCGGCAACGTCCGCGTCTTTCGAGGCGCCACTAGGCGCTCTTGGTCGGCGGTTTGGCCGCCGGCTTCGGCTTCTTGACCTTTGGCGGTCGCTTCGGGGTCTTGTCACCCATGATGGTCCTCCGTATGCGCGGCCCGAATGCGGGCTCGTCCTTGGACCGATTGCGCCCGAGCATCGTAGCCCAGGGAGCGATTGTCGATCACGCCGGCGTGCCGGGGCCTGCCGGCGCCTTCGGGTTCACCGGGTCGTGCGGGTTCACCGGCGGCTTCAGCCGGGCAGGAACGAGCACGGCGCACGACGTAGACCGCCGTCCCATCGACGGATCCGTGTCGCGTGCCCAATCCACCTCGAGCTTCCGTGGCGACAGCGTCTCGTCCGGCACCGCGGCGACCTCCACCGTCCACTCGAATCTGCCGTTCGCCCCGATCAGCTGGGTATGAGCCAGCTCCGCTTCCGCCGGGTCCACGAACCAGCGCAAGGCCACATCCAGTGCCGGAGCCGTCCCCAGGTTCGAGATTTCGAATGTAACCGCTTCGGGAGTGGCCGTGGCTTGGGCCACGAGTCCGGGAACGGCCCGGTCCAGCGCGTGCCCCACTGCGGTACGAACCGCGGTGTAGATGATGAGCCACGTGACCACGAGCGAGATAAGGAGAAATAGCAGCGCCTCAGCGCTCGCGGCGCTCCCGTCGTAACCCATTGCCACAACCCCTCTCTTGTCCTGTCGCTTATCGCGGCTCGGTCCGGCGCAACCGACGCAGCAAGTCGTCGTGAATGACTCCATTGGTGGCCACAGCCGAAGCGCCGTCTATCGTCCTCTCGCCCGCCACCGTCGTGAAGCGCCCGCCCGCCTCCTCGACGATTACGAGCGGCGCCGCCCAATCCCACGGATGAGCGCCGGTCTCCATCATCGCCTCGGCCGCGCCCTCCGCCACCAGCATGTAGCCCCAGAAATCACCGAAGCCGCGTTCGCGCCACGCTTCGGCGAGGGTCGCGTCCAACCCGGGCATCAGGCCCGAACGCAGATCCTCGGTCCGGCTGCCGTAGACCAGCTGCGACTCCTCGATCGTGGCCACGCCGCTCACCGAGATCCGCTCTGAACCGCGCCACGCTCCCCCACCCCGCCACGCGACCCATCGCTCGTGGAGCGCCGGGGCGCTGACCATGCCGAGCTGGACGTCGCCCGCGAAAGCGACCGCGACCAGGGTCGCGAACACCGGAACTCCGCGCACGAAGTTGTGGGTGCCGTCGATCGGGTCCACATACCAGCACAGCCGGGCCCCGGCGGCTTCCGTGCCCTCCTCTTCGCCAACGATCCCGCAGCCCGGGAACTCGGATCGAAGGCGGGCCCGGGCCATGCCCTCGATCGCTTGATCGACCTCGGTCACGAGCGACCGGTCCGGTTTCGTCGAAATCCGGAGATCGCGCCGGAAACCGGCCATGGCCATCCGATCGGCCTCGTCGCAGATGGCCGTCGCGACGTCGCGCCAACGCGTCAACTCGCCTCGAGAGGGGCTGCTGCTGCTCATCCACGGATCGTAGCCGACGCGGCCCCCGAATCGTTGAGCGTCGTGCCGGCCTCTCGGCTTCCGCCGGCCGGGTTCATGACATTCGACGCTTCCGTCCGATTTGCGCAAGACGCAAACTCCGGCCGCTCCGCCACGTCTGGCCCGGACTGGCACGACCAGTCACCCCGCAGCAAGAAGGCTTCCGCCGACGGCCTCTCCATCGAGCCCAACGGCCGGTGCGGTCATACCAGCGGCCTTCGTCGACCTGGTCGACTGCCCGCCCGTCGCCGCCCTCACGACCGTGATGCCGGACGGAGCACCTCAGACGTCGGTCGTGTGGTGCGATTACGACGGGCGGTGCGTTCGCGTCAACACGATGAGAGGCTTCCGAAAAGAGAAGAACATGCGCGCCAACCCGAAGGTGACGCTGCTCTGTTACGACCCAGTTGAGACCCGGCGCTACCTCGAGGTTCGCGGCACGGTCGTGGAGATGACCCAAGACGGGGCGATGGATCACCTCGACGGCCTGACGATGAGATACGCGGGCGGCGCGCCGTACTTCGGCCGCTGCATAGACGCCATGTTCCGCGAGACCGAGACGCCGGTCCTGTGCCGCATCCTGCCGGCGAGGGTCGTGACCCTGGACCCCGCGCCGGAATCGGAAGAGCGCCCCTTTCGGAGCGCTCTTCGAACTGTTGCGGAGTGACCGGGCCTAGAGGGCTGCCTTCACGGACGCCGGCATCGGCTGGTGGTATTCGACCGGCTTGACGTACTTCTCGACTAGGGCGCGGCTGCCGGGCGTGCCGAGCTGCTTGAACAGGAACTCGATCTTGGCGGCTTGCGAGGCCAAGATCTCGTCTTTAGTGGCTAGATCCCAGAGCTGGCGCTTGAACGGGCCGATCGCCTTCTTGCGGCCGGTGTAGACGAACTGCGTGTCCGTCTGGCCTTCCTTGCGCTCGTCCTGGCAGTTGGCGAAGACCCACTCCTCGATGGCCTTGTGGATTTCGGCCGGGAATGCGGGGTGTTCGAAGAGGGCGTTCTGAAACCCGGTGGCGAGATGGATCTCGGCACAGCCGGTGGCCGGGAAGTTGTGGAACATGTCGTCCGGCAGGGTGCTGGCTCCGTGCTGGACCGCGCCCGACAAGCCGTACTCGCGGGCGACCTTCGACAGCTCGGTCAGGACGCCGAAGTCGAGCTTGACCTCGGCGACGCCGCCGCCCGGAAGAGGCGTGCCGCCATGGCTCGTGCCGGTCTGGACTGAGACCTTCGAGAGGCCGATGGCGCCATCGGCGCGCGCATCCAGTTCTCGGCGATAGCCGTCGAGGTAGGCCTTGAGCTCGTCAGGAGTCGAGTTCTTCTTGCCCACTTCGCCGATCTCGCCGCCGACGCTGACGGTCACGCCGTCGACCTCGAGGGAGCGGATGAGGGCGGTGAGCTCGGCCGCGCGGACGTAGTTCTCATGTTGTTGGGCATCGAGGGTCTCGGGGCCGAGGTCCACCAGCGTGGAGCTGTCGATGTCGATGTTCCGGTAGCCCGCGGCGATGGCGTCGCGACAGGCCTTGCGGATCTCCTCGGTCATCTTCTCTGGATCCGCGGCGTACTTCTTGGCGTTGAACTGGTAGTGGTCGCCCTGGATGAAGACGGGGCCCTTCCAGCCGGCGGCGACGGCTCCGGCGAGAATGCTGGTCGCGTACTCGAAGACCCGCTGGAAGGTGTACGTCTGCTCCGAGCGGGCCAGCTCGAAGATGACGGCGGCGCTGTCGTTCTTCCTGGCCGTTTCGAGGATGATGCGGGCCATGTCGAAGGTCTGAGCCCGCAGGTTGATGGCCGGGACGGTCATGCCCTCGTACTCGCCGCGCGACCGAGCCTTGTATAGGTCCTGGATGCTCGCGGAGCGAGCGCCGACGGCCTGGCTGGCCTCCCAGACCAGCCAGCGAGCCGCCGCGACCGCGGCCTCGTCCTCGCTGAACGTCGCGGTCCAGGCGAGATCGTAGATACCGCGCGTTCGGAGCCCGTTCTCGTCGACGACCACGAGGCGGTCACCCTCGATCCGCGCGATGCCGTCGAGGGCGGCGAGGAGCTCCTTGACGGAGCCGGCAACCTTTGGCATGAGTTTCTTCTCCTGAGGAGCCCCGGGCGACGCACGCCTGTCGGGCGCGCCGGACGGCCGGGAACTAGATCCATGAATGGCCCGTGCATGTTACACAAACCGACCTGCCGCCCGACCGTGCCGCTTGTACCCTCCACCGGCGCCGAGCGGCCGGGCCTGCCGGGGTCGGTCGTACCGGCCGGGCGGGCCGGCTTCTCGGACGGGGTTGCCGAACAAGTCGAGTTCGGACCCCTTCGCTCTTCTTTCGGGTCGCCCTACGGAGCGACGATTTCTATGTAGACGACGATGACGTCGCTATGGGCGTTTCCATCGCTATCAACCCCGCTTCCGGGAAGTCTTAGCACGGCCCGGCCGACGCCGGCGTCTTCCGGAACCGTAAAGGTCCACTTCAGGTCCACTCCCAGGACCGCAGGTGACCCCACGGTGATCGTCTTGCCACTCGGGAACGTGACCTGCAGGGGATCGACGTGCGCGGTCGGGCAATGTGCATGGCCCACCCACAACCATGCCGATCCGCCCGGGGTCGCCGAGGGGGGAGACTGGACCGCTACACCATCCCACCCGATGCCAAAGACGCAGCCCGTCGGCACCGGCTCGTCGGTCGGTTCTATCGCGATCGGCGTGGGCGTAACGGTTGGCGGAGCGACGGTCCCCGTGGCGACAGGACGCGGTGTCGGTCTCGACGTTGGAGGCACGGTCGCGGCAACGATCGGGGTTGGGCCGGCCGACTCGGCCGCCAATTCGACGGCCTCGGCCGTCGGTGTCGGCAACGCAGTCGCCGTCGTCTGCGGGACAGATTCGGAAGCGGCACCCACGGACGGAGACGCGTCGCCGGTCGGAGGGCCCGACTTCGTCAAGTACAGTGGAATCGCCACGGCTGCTACCAGTAAGCCGACTATGGCGAGCAACGCCAGCGTCGGGAGTCTTGCAGCTGCGGCGCGATAGAATAGACCCCCGGAACCTCATGGCGAACCCCTCTCTGGGCGGTCGAGCCGGCACGATGCGACGGAACTGAGAGTCGACCGACGACGACAGTATTGCTCTGCGGCAGGCTGCGCGACGGTCGCGCGCCGACATCGTCGGTGCCGTCCTGAGTAGGTCGGGCCGGCGGTGTGTGCTTCGGGGCGTTGCGACGGGCTACGTCAGGGTGGGTGTTCGCCGATCTATGGCGGCTCGGACACGCCGCAGGAGTTGCTCCGGTGCGTAAGGCTTCTCGATCAGGTCGACATCAGGGGGAAGTTCGACACGCCGGGCGAATGAGTCGGCAGAGTACCCGGAGGCGAAGAGCACGGCCGACTCGGCGTGTATCGCCCGCGCCGCGTCGACGAGCTGCGGCCCGCGCATGTCCGGCAGGATGACGTCCACGAGCAGCAACGCTATGGGGCCGGTGTGACCCCGCAGCAGTCCGATGGCGCTCTCGCCGCTGTCGGCCATCAACACCCGATAACCGCTGCGGCTGAGTACCTGGAAGCTAATGGCCGCAACCGCGGGCTCGCCCTCGATGACCAGGATGGTCTCGCCGCCGTCCGGCGTCGCGGCAGGCTGGGCATCCACGGCCGAGGCCCTGGAGGCGCCCGGAACCTCGGGCAGGAGGATCTCGATGGTCGTGCCGCGGCCGGGCTCCGACCGCAGGGCCACGCTACCGCCGGACTGGACCACGAAGCCCTTCACCATCGCCAGCCCCAGACCCGTCCCGGAACCCACCGGTTTCGTGGTGAAGAACGGGTCGAAGACCTGCGACTGGAGCGCGACCGGGATCCCCACACCGGTGTCCGAGACGGAGAGGACTACCTGCCCCGGAAATCCCGCGGCGGAGCCCACGGCGCCGTCACGCCGGTCTGTCGAGATCGTCAGCCGCCCCCCACCCGGCATCGAGTCCCTGGCGTTGGCCGCCAGGTTGAGGATCACGCGTTCCAGTCCGCTCGGATCGACTCGGACCACCGCATCGGGCACTCGCGAGTCGAGGACGACCGTCACGTCCTCGCCCAGCAGGCGCAGAAGCATCGGCTGAACCGAGGCGAGCAGCGCGGTGAGGTTGACCAGCTGTGGCACAAGCATCGACCTGCGCGAGTACGCCAGCAACTCGCGGGTCAGGTCGGCCGCCCGTTTTGAGGCGGAGAGGATCGTTTCGGCCGCCTCCCGAGTATCCGGCTCCTTCGACTCGGCCGCGATCAGGGCGGCGAACCCGCCGATCGCCGTGAGGTTGTTGTTGAAGTCGTGGGCGACGCCGCCGGCCAGCCGGCCGATCGCCTCCATCTTCTGGGCTTCGCGCAGCTGCTCCTCCATGGCCAGGGCCCGGGTCACGTCGACGGCCTGGAGGCCGACCGACATAGGCTGTCCATCACGATCGAGAAGCACCCCGCCGTAGAGACGGACGCGCACCGTCTGCCCATCCCGCCTGCTGAGTTCCGTGAGCTCGTGATCCATCGGCCGGCCGTTACGGGCTCGCGCGAACGTGCGGGCGACGGCCCACTTGTCGCTGGCGTACACGCCGGCCGGTATGCACTTGCCCAGTACCTCTGCTTCGGTCCAGCCGAGCATTTCCGTGGCAGCCGGATTCCACAGCTGGACGGTCCGGTCCAGGTCCATGACGACCGTTGGTAGAGGGGAGCTGACGACCAGCTTGGATAGGAGCTCGGCCCCGCGTCGGGCCTGGGCCTGGGCCGCCTCGATCGCGGTGACGTCCTCGCCCAGACTGGCGACCCCTGCCACGGAGCCGTCGGCGTCGCGGCGGGTGACGTGACTCCAGCGAATCAGGCGGACCTCACCAGCCTTGGTCAGGATCGCGCTCTCGCGCTCGTGCTCCATCACAACCCGGCCGGCCACGATGCCCCGGTAACGGACGCGGGCCTCTTCGCGCCGTTCGGGCGTGGCGAACATGTCCCACCAGTCCGAGCCGATGACTTCTTCGCGGGTCCACCCGGTTAGCCTCAAGGCGAAATCGTTGATGTAGTCGACGCGTGAATCCCGACCGACGTTGACGGCCATGAGATCCACGCCGTCCAGCAGGTCGCGTACACGCGCCTCCGCGGCGGCGGCGGCACGGACGGCCCGCATCTGGCGGTTGTCCAGTCGCCAGAACATGGCCAGTGCGACGGCGTCCACGGCCATGAACGCAGGGATTACGACGAGAGCCGACGACACCGAAGTCTCCGAGACTATCCGCCAGACTGCCAGCACTATCCCGGTCGAACTGCCGGCCCAGGCCGCGAAGTACAGGGCGAACAATCGGTTCGCCGGCACCCTACGAGCCGCGAGCGCCACGCCCACCAGCGGCACAGCCACGATGAACGGCAAGGTCAACTCCTCGCCCGGTCCAAGCAGCGCAGCCTCGAAATCGACGAGGGCGACGGCCAGGAGGACGCCGTTCGGCCAGCGGCTGAGGCTCACGGCCAGGAGCGCGAAGACGAGGAGTGGCAGCCAGACGTAAGTCAGAAGCTCGAGGCCGCTCCGGACGACCGGCGCCTCCGAGTAGTAGCCCACCAATCCGACGGCCAGGCACGGCAGCGCCAGGGCCACCATCGCGATCGAGGCGCGCCCACCTGCGGACATATCAAGTCGAACCCGGACCGGGCGCGCCACCTCAACAACCTCGCCGTATCTCTCGGGTAGTGGAATTACGGCATCGTAACAAGTCGTCGAGCCGGGATCATCATCCGTCTTGGGGACGCGACTGTGGTTCGCCGGCCTCGAGCGGTCCGGGAAAGCGGACCGGCGCGCCTCCCAGGTGGCGCGCCGGTCCAGCTAGGACTGTGCTGCCGAAGCGGCCTCGAGGCGGAGGCGCTTGAGCCTCTTCAGGACGGAGTCGCCGTCACGACCGAACAGGTCGTGCAGCCGGACGTACTCGCCATACAGGATGTCGTAGGCCTCCCGGTTATCCGGGTTGGGTTCGAAGGTGTCGTCCCGCAGATGGGCCATCCGTGCGGCCGCGTCCTCTATCGACGCGTAGCCGCCTGCCTCCGGGCCCGCGGCGACCGCCGCGAACATGGCCGATCCAAGGGCCGGCGTCTGGGCGGACGCGGCAATCCGGAAGGTGCGACCGGTGGCGTCGGCGTAGATCTGCATGAGCAAGCGGTTGCGCTCCGGCAGGCCACCGCAGGCAACGACCCGATCGACCCGGACGCCGCCGCTCTCGAAGGCGTCCATGATGACCCGAGTGCCGAAGGCGGTGGCCTCGATCAGGGCGCGGTAAATCTCCGGGGCAGTAGTAGCCAGAGTCATCCCGACCAGCACGCCGGATAGGTCGGCATCGACGAGGACGGAACGGTTGCCGTTCCACCAATCGAGCGCCAGCAACCCGGACTGACCGGGCCGAAGCAGCGCGGCATCCGCCGTCAGGATCTCGTGCACGCTCACGCCGAGTTCACGAGCACGCTCGTGATAGACCGGCGGGACGCCTTGCTCGATGAACCAGGCGAAGATGTCGCCGACCGCGGACTGGCCGGCTTCGTAGCCGTAGAGGCCGGGAACGACCCCGTCGAGGACTACGCCACACGCGCCCGAAACCGTCGGAGCGCCGTCGGCGAGGACGATGTGGCAGGTGCTCGTGCCCATGATGGCCACGAGGGTTCCGACTTCGGTGACGGCCGAGGCCGGCGCCGAGACGTGAGCGTCGACGTTGGCCACCGCGACCGCGATGCCCGCCGGCAAGCCCGTCCATCCGGCCGCTCGCTCGCTCAGGCCTCCCGCGACTTCGCCAAGGCGGGCGATAGACCGGGACATCTTCGAATCGACGACGTCGGCAAACTTGGGGTCGAGTGCGGCAAAGAACTCCCGCCTCGGGAAGCCCTCCGCAGCCGACCAGATCGCCTTGTACCCGGCCGTGCAGTTGTTGCGCGTCTCGACGTCCGTCAGCTGCCACACGACCCAGTCGGCCGCCTCTATCAAGCGATCGGCGGCGCGGTAGATCTCCGGAGCCTCGCGCAGGATCTGGAGGGCCTTGGGAAAGAACCACTCCGACGAGATCTTGCCGCCGTAGCGGGCAAGCCACGTCTCCCCCATCTCGGCAGCCACCCGGTTGACGTCGTCGGCCTCCGGTTGGGCGGCGTGGTGCTTCCACAACTTGACCCACGAGTGCGGCTGACGCCGGTACTCGTCGAGGAAGCACAACGGTGTGCCGTTGGCCAGGGTCGGCAGCATCGTGCAGGCGGTGAAGTCGATGCCGACGCCGATAACGGCCGCGGGGTCGATGCCGGCGTGTGCCACCACGCCCGGCACGGCCCGCTTGAAGGTCTCCACGTAGTCGTTCGGGTCCTGGAGAGCCCAGTCAGGGCTGAGAGTGACATCGCCGTTCGGATCCGGGAGCCGCTCGTCGATGACGCCGTTGCGATACTTGTAGACCTCGACACCGACCTCTCGGCCATCGGCGACGTCGACCAGCACGGCGCGGGCGGATTCGGTCCCGAAGTCGACACCGATCGTATAGCGAGGTTCAGCCACGACGGATCCTCCCCGCCCGGCCCGGCAGCTTGCGCGTCAAGGTAGAGGCGGTCATCGATTCTTCTGCCCGTAGTAGGCACCCGGGCCGTGCTTGCGCCGGAAATGACGTTCCAGCAGGAAGCTGGACATGGGCCCGACGCTCGGGTCCAGCGCCAGCGTCTGGGCCGCCATCGCCGCTACCGCCTCCAGGGCGGTGGCGTTGTCGGCGGCCTCTCGTGCGTCTCGACCCCAGGTGAACGGTCCGTGAGATGCCACCAGGACGGCGGGCATCTCGGTCGCATTCAACCCTATCCCAGCCAGCGTCTCCACGATCACCCCGCCCGTCTCGGCTTCGTACTCGCCGGCCACCTCGGTCGGTGTCATCTGCCGGGTGACCGGCACCGGGCCGAAGAAGTGGTCGGCATGGGTGGTCCCCAGAGCCGGTATCGACCGGCCGGCCTGGGCCCACGCGGCGGCCGCCGTCGAGTGGGTATGGACGACCCCGCCGATATCGTCGAAACGCTGGTAGAGCCGAAGATGGGTCGGAGTATCGGACGATGGCCGGAGATCTCCCTCGACGACCCTTCCATCCTCGAGCGACACGATGACGAGCTGCTCGGGCCGGAGCTGGTCATAGGGCACGCCGCTGGGCTTGATGACAAAGACGCCCGCCGCGCGATCCGCGCCGCTGGCGTTGCCGAAGGAGAGCGTGACCAGACCATCCCGCACGAGCGCCAGATTAGCGCTCCAGACTTGTTCTCTGAGCTCCTGCAGCATCAGCGGCAAGATGACATCCTCCAACCCCGCGTCGATGTGCTCCCGGCCGCCGGGCTACCGTAGGCCCCGGGCCAGGTGGTAGTAGGCCTCGTTCCATCGGAGCTCCTTCTTGAAGCTCCTACTCGTAGTGCCCGCGTTGATCAGAAGGAACTCACAGCCGGCCATCTCGGCGAAGTCGGCGATGACCTCCGCACCCACCGCCCGGCTGAGGACGGTGTGGTGTGATCCGCCGGCCATCAACCAGCCCTCTGTCGCCGTCGCGAAGTCGGGCCGCGGCTTCCAGACCGCTCGCCCGACGGGCAGCTTGACCATCGGCGCGAGGGGCGCCACGAGATCGATCTCGTTTACGACGATGCGGAACCTGTCGCCCATGTCCATCAGGGCGGCGACCATCGCCGGCCCCGTTCCGGCGTCGAAGACCAACCGGACCGGGTCGCTCCTGCCGCCGATCGACAACGGATGGATCTCGCAGGCGACCTGTTTGTCGGAGATCGAAGGGCAGACCTCGAGCATATGAGCGCCGAGCACCATGGGCCCGGCCGGGTCGAGATGGTAGGTGTAGTCCTCCATGAACGATGTTCCGCCCGGGAGGCCCCTGGCCATGACCTTGACGAGCCGCACCATCACGGCCGTCTTCCAGTCGCCCTCGGCGCCGAAGCCGAAGCCGTCGGCCATGAGACGCTGGGCCGCGATCCCCGGCAGCTGCTTCAGTCCATCGAGGTTCTCGAACGTGTCCGTGATGGCACCAAAGCCGCCCTGGATCATGAACTCGCGCAAAGCTATCTCGATCCGGG
Source organism: uncultured Chloroflexia bacterium (assembly GCA_963789725.1). Taxonomy (GTDB): domain Bacteria; phylum Chloroflexota; class Limnocylindria; order Limnocylindrales; family CSP1-4; genus Fen-1039. The sequence goes on along the minus strand of CAWBLU010000003.1, from coordinate 454,758 downwards.
CCGCCTCCCGCAGCGCCTCTCGATCGGCGCCCCCGGCTCTCAGTGACGGCGCGACCGCATAGGTGCTGTCGTACGTCGCCACGAGGTCGGCGACTTTCGGCTCCGCCACCGCCCGAACGGCGTTGCTGAGGTCGCCGACGCTGAAGCCGTTGACGCTGAAGCCGAACTGCATCTGCGCCGAGACCTTGTCGCCGTCCGTGACGGCAACGTTCCGCATGTTGTCGCCGAAGCGGGCCACCTTGAGGTGCCCGGCCTCATGGAGACCGCACGCGGCTCTGGACCAGGATCCGATCCTGCCCTGGACGTCGGCATCCTGCCAGTGCCCGGCGACCGTCTTGCGTCTCAGTCCCAGCCTGGCCTCGACATGGGCGAACTCGCGATCCCCATGCGCGGCCTGGTTGAGGTTCATGAAGTCCATGTCGATCTCGCCCCACGGCAGATCGCGATTGAACTGGGTGTGCAGATGCAGAAGTGGCTTGGTCAGGGCCTGGAGGCCCCCGATCCACATCCGGGCCGGCGAGAACGTGTGCATCCATGCGATGACGCCGACGCATTTGTCCGTGGCGCTGGCCTCGATGCAGGTTGCGAGAATCCCATCAGGGTTCTTCACGACAGGCTTCCACACAACCCGAACGGGAATCGCCTCGGCCTCGTCCAGGGTCGCCGCGATCCTGGCCGAGTGTTCCGCAACCTGCCGGAGGGTGTCGTCCCCATAAAGGTCCTGGCTCCCGGTAACGAACCAGACCTCGAACTCTCCCAGCGCCTTCAACTTGGCCACTCCCAACTATCGTGGAGGCATGGCACGCTCAAGGCGCGCCCCGCGTTACAAAGTTCTCTGTACCGCCCGATCTGAGCGGATCCGGCCTTACTTGTCCGTGATATCGACGACGTGATCGACGAAGTACTTCTGCTGTCGCGTCTCAACCGGCAACACGATGTAGAACCCGGTGACGTCCTTAGGCACAGCGACGGCCGTGGTCCAGGTCGCGCTGCCGCCTTTTGCGGGAGTGATTGGTGCGTCGCTGAGGTGAGGGCTCCGGTAGGGGCCGTACAGGACCCCGTCAGCACCAATAACGGGCGGATTACCGATGTGGACGTACGCCGGATCTGTACTGGGGTTGGTGCTCTTCCAGCTGAACTCGAAACCCGTATCGGTCCGTTTGACGTCGGTCAGCTGGACAGTGCACTTGTTGATTGCCCCGATCGAATCTCCCGGCATGACCGCCTCGTAGCCGGCAACCTTCGCGGCGACCGGGTACGCGGTGTCGGTAACCACCTTGTCCAGGTCCAGATTTAACGTACCGTTGCTCTTGCTCGACGGAACGTAGTAGTTGAACGGGCCCGTGATGTACGTGTACTTGACGACGAGCTTCTGGCCGGCCGCCTTCGCGACTCCCGCGCATTCTACATACGTCAGCTGAGTCGTTGGCTCCGCCGGCGTTCCGGCGGTGTAGCCCTTCATGACGAAACCGGGGGGCAGGAACCAGCCGCCGTCGTTGACGAACACTGAGGTGCCCACGAACGCCGTCGAACAGCTACTCGTCTTACCGGATGCGTCGGTAACCTGGGCCGAACTGGCTGCGACATTCATCGCACTCCAGTCGCCGCTGTCATTCCGAATCGACAGATCGACGTGGAGCGCGCCGTTTACCTCGGAGACGCCCGTTACTATCGCGCCCCATCCCTTTCCGGACAGAGCCGGAGTTGGCGTGCTGTTGTCGATCGGCGGCACGATGTAGTCACATCCGGTGACTGCAAGGCCCATTGCGATTACCGCGGCCAGTATCCTGGGCACTCTCATCCTGTGATCGCCTTTCATCACTGGCCCCCGCCACTCAAGATCGGGGTTAGATGCCCGGTCATAATCCAGTAGTTAGCAGGCGCGTCCGTCCCGCCGTCAACGGCATCAACCGTCTTGGTTTCACCCTGGTATGTCACGGTAGTTGAGTAGTGGTAACAGGCGCCGCAGGGCGTGTGATGGGTCGTGTAGAAGTCCGGCGTGAAGAAGCTGAGGTCGCTGATCTGCTTGAGCAGCGTCTCGACCTGGGACGCAGTGACCTGCGACTTCTTGATGTTGTTGTCGCCGTAGTCGGCGGTGATTTGGCCGTCGGCATAGACGGCGTACAGCTCGTCCACGCAGGAAGTGCCGCCGTTTCGCTCGTACACGATCACGGCACTTGAGTCGACCAGAGCCTGATGCTCCGTTGGCCTCATGTCCCTGAGGGTGCAGGAGATGGTGGCTTGTTTCGGGAACACGAACGGGACGATCACGTTGATGCTCACGGCCGCGAGCAAGACCCCCGCCGCCGCCAGTCCCACGTTGCGGAAAGCCTTTCGACGGTACCAGACCACGGGCGGCTTCCGTCTCACCAGGCCGCCGAAGCGAGCTCGTCCGACGGCCGCCGCGTTCCAGGTAGCAACGATGCCCTGGACCGCGATGAAGACGAGCATCAGTGCCCCGATGAAGATATAGACCCAGTAGTTGCTGATCGTTCCGTCGGCCTGGATGAGGCTCTGGATCAGCGAGGTGATTAGGACGCCGACGAGGGCGCCTACCAGATAGCCCTCGCCGCCGGTGAGCGCGATGCCGCCGATGACGACCGCCGCGATCGCTGTCAGCTCGAGTCCTGTCCCGGCGTTGCCACGTCCCGACATGACGTAGATGCTGTACAGGATCCCGCCCAGGGCCGAGCAGAAGCCGCTGAGGACGTAAACGAGAACCTTGGTCCGGTTCACGGGCAGACCCATGAGCCGGGCGGATTGCTCGTTCAGACCGTTTCCGCCGCCCATCGCGTAGACCGTCCGGCCGAACCGCGTGAAATGGGCCACGAACAGCCCGATTGCGAGCACAACCAGGGCCACGACCACCAGGTAGGTGATGAAGTCGCCGCTCTTCGTGGCAGGATCGGCAAGCCCCGGAACCAGGATCTTGGTCTGGCCGAGCGTGGTGTACGTTGCGTCATGAATCCGGACTTCGGCGTCGCTGACGACGTAGGACAGACCACGAGCCAGCCACATGCCCGCGAGCGTTGCGATGAAGGGCTGCACCTTCAGGTAGGTGATCAACCATCCCATTACCAACCCGAACAGCATGCCCATCAGGAGGACGAGTGGGAAGATCGTCCAGGCGCTCCAGCCCATTTGGAGCAGCGACGCCGCGACCACGCTCGTCAGGGCCAGGATGCCACTGACCGACAGGTCGATCCCGCCGGACATGATCACGAAGGCCTCACCGACGACGATGACGATCAGGAATGGCGCCGCGTTGAACAGGTTGAAGAAGGCCTGCCCATCTCGCATAGCCGGATAGGACAGAAAGCCCCACACGTAGACCAGCAGAAACAGCGCGATCGTCGAGACAAGCGGCAGAAACTTCCTGTTGCGATCGAGAGTTGCGGCCAACGCCGTCTTCATTGGGCTGTCTCCCTGCGCAACGACGAGCTACCGAGCTTCCGAACGAAGGTCTTGACCTGCTCGGCATAGAGGAGGACCACCGCAATCACGACCATCGCCTTGACCGCGATCACGGCGCTCGCAGGGACACCGAACGACAGCATAGAAGTGATCGTCGTCTGAAGGACAAGCGCCCCAATCGCGCTGCCCATCAGAGAGAAGCGACCGCCTGTCCCCAGGAGGGTCCCACCGATGACCACTGCCAGGATCGCGTCCAACTCCGTATACAGACCGATGTTGTTGGCGTCCGACGTCCGGATGTTCGAGGTCACGACCAGGCCGGCGATACCGGCGCAGAAGCCGCAGAACGAGTAGGCAAAGAGCTTGATCTTCTTCTCGTCAATGCCGCTATAGAAGCTCGATTGGAAGTTGATACCGACGGACTCGACGAACAACCCGATGGATGTTCTTCGTGTCAGCAGCCAGGCTCCTAAGAACAAGGCGAGGGCGACATACAAGGAGAAGGGCAACAGGATGAAGCCATTCCCAATGAACGCATACGTGTCGTTGAATATGACGACCTGAATGTTGTTGGTGATGAGCTGCGCAATTCCGCGGCCTGCGATCATCAACACGAGCGTGGCCACCATCGGCTGGATGCGCCCATAAGACACCAGCACGCCGTTCCACACTCCGCACAACGTGGCGATCACTATCGGCACGACTATCACGGCCCAGAGCGGCATCCACGTGTACTGCGGGTTGTTGATGAAGAACTTGGGGTCGGTCAGGTTCATGCCGACGATCGTCGGGTTGATCATGACGGCAGCGATAGAGGCGCTAATAGCCATGATCGCGCCAACTGACAGGTCCACGCCTCCCGTGGCGATGACGAGGGTCATCCCTATCGCCAAAATCATGGTCGGCGACCCGTGCACCAGGATGTCGATTACGTTGCCGTACAGGTGCCCATCTCTGAGCTCGATGGCAAAGAAGTTGTGGATGAGGAAGAAGTCGGCGATCAGGATCAGAATCAGGGCCATCGTCGGCAGGAAGAGCATGCTCTCCGTCAGGCTGCCCCAGACCTTGGAATAGCTCGTCTTCATGACTCAAATCCTGCAATAGCCTTCATGATTTCCGTCTCGTCTACCTCACCTGAGAATTCGGTGACCTTGGCGCGGTCTCGCATGATCACGATCCGATGGCTCGTGCGGAGCACCTCGTCGAGCTCGGAGGAGATGAAGACGCACGACTTGCCTTCCTCGGCCAGCGACAGCACGAGTTTCTGGATGTCTGCCTTGGTGCCGACGTCGATGCCGCGCGTGGGCTCGTCGAGTATCAGAAGCCGCGGGTTCGCGGCCAGCCAGCGAGCCAGGATGACCTTCTGCTGGTTGCCGCCGCTGAGGTTCTTGATCTGCTGATCCGCCGTCGGCGTGCTGATGTTCAGGAGCTTGATGTACTTGTCGGCGATCTCGTACTGCTCCTTCGTGCCGATCCTCCGGAACCAGCCGAGGCCGGCCTGCATGGCCAGAATGATGTTTTCGCGGACGCTGAGGTCCGCGATGATGCCCTCGACCTTGCGGTCCTCTGGGCAGAGAGCAATGCCGCGATGGATGGAGCCCGCCGGCGTGAAGTCCGTGACCGGCTTGCCGTCCATGGTCATCGAGCCGGTATCCGGCCTGTCGACTCCGAAGAGGAGATTCGCGACTTCGGTCCGCCCGGAACCGAGAAGTCCGGCGAGTCCAACGACTTCGCCCGCGTGGAGCGTCAGCGTGAAGGGGTCAATCGAGTTGGAGAGCCCCAGGTCAGCTGCTTCCAGGAGGGCTTCGGCCCTGATGTGGTGGCTGCTCTCGATCTTGTGGGCCGTCATGTCGTCGAGCTCGGTGATGCTCCGGCCGAGCATCAGCCTGATCAGCAGGAAGCTGTCCAGCGTCGAAGTCGGGTACGTTCCAACCAGGGTGCCATTCCTCAAGACGGTGACGCGGTCGGAGACCTCGAAGACCTGGTCAAGGAAGTGGGTGATGAACAGGACCGCAATGCCGTCGGCGCGCAACTTCCTCATTACGGCGAAGAGCTGGGCCGTCTCGTTGGCGGTGAGGCTGGAAGTCGGCTCGTCGAGGATCAGGACCTTCGCGTTGGAGATTACGAGCGCCCTGGCGATGGCCGCCATTTGCTGGATCGCGACCGAGTAGGAGCCGAGGGGCCTGGTGACGTCGATCTCGACGCCCAGCTCCTTCAGGTACTCGCGCGCCTGGTCGTTGAGCTTCTTCCAGTCGACGCTGAAACCGAAGAAGCGGGATGGCTGCCGGCCGATCAGCACGTTCTCGGCGACGGTCAGGTTCGGGCACAGGTTGACTTCCTGATACACCGTGCTGATGCCGAGCTCCTGCGCCTGAAGTGGCGACCGGACCGACACGACTCGGCCGTCGAGCTCGATGGTTCCCTTGTCGGCGCGATCGGCGCCTGTGAGGATCTTGATCAGGGTCGACTTCCCGGCTCCGTTCTCGCCGACGAGAGCGTGGATCTCGCCCTTGGCCAGAGAGAAGTCCACGTTCTGGAGCGCATGCACGCCAGGGAAGGACTTGTCGATGCCCGTCATTGCGATGATTTCTCGGTCGGAGTCTGGCATTGAGTCACCTTCAGGTCATGCGGCTCGACAGAACCAACAGGCACGTCTGTGGAAGAGCCGGTGGTCCGGCTCGCGGCGATGGCGAACTAATTGCTGCCAGCGACAGTTCCCGGCGCGGGCCTGGGACGGCGGCCTCTGCGTCAGCGGGTCCTGCGGCTGCGGCCAATCCTGGGAAGATTGGGCCGTTCGGGCAGGTGCCGTTCAGGCGAGGGGAGAAGCGGACAAGCCGCTTCTCCCCTGCGCGACCTACTCAGTACGCCGACTCCGACAAGTCAACGTACCTTGGAAACCAGGTTAGTACTTCCGGGTATCGAGGATGGCCTGCAGAGCGGAGGCACCCTGGGCCGCGAAGAACTCGCCCTCCTGAGAGGGGACCCAGGACGACTGGCCGGTGACGCCGTTGAGACCGTCAAGAGCGGCCTTGTAGACCTGCGGGGCGAGGAGCGGGTTGCACTCGATGTCAGCGCCCAACTGGCCGGTGATGAGGTACTTGAAACCGTCAGCGGTGGCGTCGACACCCACGAACTGGACATCCTTGCCAGCCTTGAGGCCAGCGGCCTCGGCAGCCTGGATGCCGGCGATGGCGAGTTCGTCGTTGTGGCCGTAGACGGCGTCAATCTGGCCGGGGTACTTCTTGAGGAAGGCTTCCATGATGGCCTTGCCCTGGACCGGGTCCCAACCTGGGGCGTTCTGGAAGTCGAGGACCGTCATCTTCACCGCGGTGCAGTCCGCGAGGGCCTCGCCGAAGCCCTTGTGGCGGTCGATCGCGGCCGAAGCGGCCTGGTCGCCACCGATCTCGATGATGTTGGCGGTCGTCTTGCCCGCGGCCTTGAGCAGGTCGCACATCGCCGCGGCGGACTTGTGGCCTTCTAGGTTGAAGTCCGAGCCGATGTACGTGTAGTACAGGCTCGCGTCGGCCTCGATGCGGCGGTCTTCGATGACGACCACCTTGTTGGCGGCCTTGGCGGCCTTGAGGACGTCGTCATAGCCGGTGGTGCCGACTGCGGCGAGAACGATCACGTTGACGGCCGGATCCTGCACGAACTGGTTGAAGGCAGTGATCTGGTTCTCGATCTTGTTCTGGGAGTCGTAGAACTTGAGGGTGATGCCGTCCGCGGTCGCGGTCTCCTTGAACGAGGAGGTGTTCGCGGCGCGCCAGCCGGACTCGGAACCGGTCTGGATGAACCCGACCGTCATGTCCTTGTAGTCATAGACCCGCTGGGTCGGCGTGGCTGCAGCGCTGGAGCATCCGCCGACGACGGCCGACACCGCAAGCAGCGCCATGGCAATCCGGAGAGTTCGAGACTTCGTCATTTGTTGGTCTCCGTGTCTGCTACGGGCAGTAGTGGAGTTCTCCTGCACTTGTCCGGAAGGGGCAGTCTCTCTACTGCCTCGTTGGGCTTGAGCCTCCGACTCGTGCCAGGTCCTTGCCTCAGTCAGTCAGGTGACTTGTGATGCCATCGGCACCTCCTCAGGACAGCCGACAGGCCGAGACGGCCCTCGACCCGGTCCAAAACCGGACTGGCCGGTTCAAGGCCGGGGTTCGGCCGAAGGTGCCTCTGCCTCTGGTTGGTCGCTCCCGCGGGAGCGACATGCGACCCGCTCGGTCGGTTAGCGTCTACGCCGCTGCGCCCTAGCGCAGGGCCGTTGAGCGTTTGACGGACCTCTCTCACAGCGCATTCGTGCAGCCGTCAATTGCATTCGGCGCTTCCGGTTACAGATCCGGACCCGTCTCTTATGTGCGTTCCCAAGCCGCTACCGAACTGCTGCCATCAACTCCGGACGGACCCAGATGTCGATCTGCGCTCTCAGGGGCTCCCATGTCTGCGACGCGGCAGGCCGCGTGCGTCCTCCCCAACCCTGGTCTCTCTCTTCGTTGCTAACTGGTCTGGCTGATGTTATCGTTCCCGGTAACGGTAACGGGAGCGGTAACAATCTAGCATGGCCGTCGAACGGGAGTCAATAGGCGAAGTCCCGCGACGGGCCTGATACTGAGGGGCAAGCTCTCGACGATCGGGGAGGAACCGTTAGTGGCCCAACGAAAGCGTTTGACCATCCGAGAGGTCGCGGCCGCGGCAGGCGTATCGACTCAGACGGTGTCGCGCGTCCTCAACAACAGGCCCGACGTGGCACCCGAGACGCTACGCCGCGTCCAGGAGATCATCCGCGAGACCGGCTACGCCCCAAACATGCTGGCGCGAAGCCTTACCCAGGGTCGCAGTCACGTGCTGGGCGTGGTCGCCTACGGCCTGGACTACTTCGGCCCGTCGCGAGTTCTCACGGCCATCGAGCGCCGCGCGGCCGAATTCGGCTACGCGATCATGCTGAACCTGATCCTCGAGCCCGAGACCAACGACGTCGCGCACCTCCTCGAAAGCCTCTCGGCCCGGCAGGTCGACGGCATCATCTGGGCCATACCGGAGATGGGCGACAATCGAGATTGGCTACGCACGCGGATCACTGAGCTTCTCGTGCCGGTGATTCTCGTCGGGGGCATGACCGGTCAGCCCGACCTGCCCTCCATCGCCATCGACAACTCCGCCATCGGCTGCCTCGCCGCCGAGCATCTCATCTCGGGCGGGGCCAAGCATGTCGGCATCATCACCGGGCCGCCGACCTGGTGGGAGGCACAGCAACGCCTCAAGGGCTGGCGCGAGACGCTCCTGGCTCACGGTCACGTGATCGATGATGCCCTGATCGTCGAGGGCGACTGGACGGTATCGAGCGGCGAGCGGGCGCTCTACAGCATGGTCGAGTCCTGCCCCGACATCGACGCGATCTTTGCCAGCAACGATCAGATGGCGCTGGGCGTGCTGCATGCCGCGCATCGCCTCGGGAAGCGTGTACCGGACGAGTTGTCGGTCGTGGGCGTGGACAACATCGCCGAAGCCTCCCATTTCTGGCCACCCCTTACGACCGTTCACCAACCCCTGGGAGACGCCGGCGAACTTGCGGTCAACGAGATCGACGAACTGATCGGCCGGTCGAGACAGACCCGCCGAACCGACGATGGCATCCCTGAGATGACCCTCCTCGAGCCCACGCTGATCGTTCGCGAGAGCAGCCGGCAGGCGACGGCCGCGGCGGCCACGAGCGCGCCGCGGCAACAGTCTCATATCGGATCGACCAGATCCGCGGATGAGAACCTCCAAGAAGAGGCTCAAGCCGGCGTTGTCGTCTCCTGAGGAGTCGCCTTTGTCTCGCTCGACGATTACTGTCGTTGACAGGTCTTTCCGGCATCGCGTATCCTGCGCCGGTCTGCTAGACAGGCAGCCGCATTACGAGGTGAATGGTGCGCAATCTCTCTAAGGCTCCGGCGACGACCGCTCAGGCGAGCGGCAGCTTCGCCGTGTGCGGGAGATCTGCGCCCACCGAGAGGTAGAGCCAGGCGGTAGAAACCGCCGGTAGAACCTCTGAGCCGTGGGCCAGATCGGGCCCCCGGCTTTTTTCATGCCCTCTTGCAGGCGTCGTACGTCTCGAGGGCGAAGCCGCGAGCCCATTCCGCTCCCACCCAGCTCGCGGTTCCGAGATCCGCGAGCGCCACCTAGCAGGGAGGCGACATGAGCATCGCGGTACTAGCACCAACAGAATTGCCGGCCCCGAGCCGGCCGGTCCTCAAGCCACTGCCGATGGGCCCCGCCGCTCTCCTGGTCGAACACGCGACCAAGCGGTTCAAGGTGGACCGTCGCAAGCCCCCAGTCGTCGCCGTCGACGACGTCTCGATCCGAATGGAGCGAGGCGAGATCTACGGCTTGCTGGGAGCCAACGGCAGCGGCAAGTCGACCTTCATTCGCCTCGTGAGCGGGCTGCTCACCCTGGACGAGGGCCGGGTCGAAGTCTTCGGACACGACCTGGTTCGCGAGGAGATGGCGGTCAAGCGGCTGATCAACAGGGTCAGCGTCGATGCCGCCTTCTTCAAGAAGCTATCGCCGGCCGAGAACCTTTCCTTCGCAGCCCGCCTTTACGGCCTCAATCCGAACGTCGCCCGGCGTGAGGCGGTCCAGATCCTGGCCCGCCTCGGCATCGGCGAGAAGCGGATGAATCGGCCGCTCGAGCAGATGAGCCGGGGCATGCAGCAGAAGGTCGCGATCGCCAGGGCCCTCCTGACGAGCCCGACGCTGTTGCTGCTGGACGAGCCGACTACGGGGCTGGATCCGCGCTCGAAGCTCGACGTTCAGACATTCATCGAGGAGCTCCAGGCCGACCACGACGCCACCATCGTGCTCACGACGCACGACCTGGCGGAGGCGAATCGACTCTGCGGGCGAATCGGAATCCTGGCCGGCGGCCGATTGACGGCCGAAGGTACGCCCGAACGACTCACGACGGACATAGCCGAGACAGGCGCCGAGCCGACCCTCGAAAGCGTGTTCATGAAATACACCGGCCGCTCCCTCGACGACGACGTCGAGGAGGGCGAAGCCGACCCGACCGACTAGGAGCGCCAGATGACAACCACCAGACGGCGCCGCTCGGCGGCCCACGGTCGCACCAACTTGCATATCACTTCCGAAAGGGAAACTCAGTTGTTCACGCACCAGATAGCGCGGGACATACACAGAGAACGTCAACGCGAGATCGAGCGAAGGCTCCAGTTCCGGATCAACGACCGGGCTCCGGCGCCGCCCCGTTCAATCCGCAAGCGAATCGGCCACGGCTTGATCCAAATCGGATCGAGGATCGCGGCCGACTCGCCGCTCCAGCTTGCCGCCCGACGCTGAGCCTCGGGTCGCCGATCTCAGGGATCGGCGGATTCGAGCCGGCGCCGGGCGGCGACGCCAACCGACGAACCCGCAATGCCGGTTCGTCACAGGAGATACAACCGTGATCGCAGTTCATCGCGAAGCGCGTGCCGGGTACGCCTTCGTGGAGCGCAACTTCAACCTCACCAAACGCTACCTCGGCTGGGAGGTCGCCTTCCTGGTCTACGCCGTGGCGGGCGCCCTGTCCGTGTCCCTGATCGGTCAATCGGTCGGGAGCACGCGGCTGCTGATGCTGCTCGTCGTAGGCGCCGTCTTCTGGAACTACCTGTCGGTGGTCTTCCAGTCGATCGGCGACACGATCACCTGGGAGCGCTGGGAAGGCACCCTCGAGTACACGATGATGGCGCCCGTTCGGCGCTCCGTGCAGCTGCTCGGATCGGCGCTGTACGCGGTCATCTACGGCCTGATCCACACGACGATCCTGCTCATCGTCCTGGCCCTGTTCTTCTCGCTCGATCTCGGGCGGGCGAACGTTCCGGCCGCGGCGATGTTCATGGTCGTGGGCTCCGCCAGCTTCATCGGCATCGGGATGCTTGCCGCGATCCTACCGATGATGTCGGTCGAGCGAGGTTCGCAGATGGTCTTCGTGCTTCAGTCGTGCCTGCTGCTCGTAAGCGGCGTCTACTATCCGACCGACATCCTGCCGGGCTGGATGCAGCTGATATCCCGGATCTCACCCGCGACGTACGTACTCGATGCGGTCCGGCGGGCCCTGATCGACGGCGCGTCGGTCACCCAGCTGCTACCCGACCTGTGGCCGCTGACGGTCATGGCCTTCGTATTCATCCCGCTTGGGCTGTGGGGTTTCGGCCGGGCCGAGCGCTACGCCAAGCGGACCGGCAAGCTCAAGAGGGTTGGCTGACATGACATCCGTTTCCGATGGGAGCGGCGCCGCGCCGAACGCTGCGTCGCTCCCCCACTCTCTGGCGGCCTGGGGCTGGGATTCCCGCTGGGGCGAGGCTTTCGCGCCGTTCGCCGATTCCGGCATGTGGCCGGCTCGAGTAACCGCCCAGCACCGCGGCATGTGGATCGTGATCGGCGAGAAGGGCGAGACGACGGCCTCGCCCACGGGCAAGCTTCGTCGCGCCGCCGGCGACAACGAGTACCCGACCGTGGGCGACTGGGTCGTATGCCTGGAGTCGCCCCACGGCGGGATCTCGGCCATCCACTCGACGCTGCCGCGGCATTCGGCCTTTCGCCGCAAGGCGGCGGGTTCGCGTCCGGGCGCGCAGACGATCGCCGCGAACGTGGACACGCTCTTCATCGCCACGTCACTAAATCACGATCTCAATCCGCGCCGCCTGGAGCGGTACGTTGCGATGGCGCGCGAATCCGGCGCGGAGCCCGTCCTGCTGCTGACGAAGGCGGACCTGGTCGACGACGCCGCCGAACAGGCCGCTCGGATCGAGTCGGAACTGCACGTCGCCGCGGTGGCGATAAGCGCGCGAACCGGGCAGTGGCTCGAATCGGTGGCTCGCTGGTTCGTGCCGGGTCAGACACTCGCCCTGGTCGGCTCTTCGGGCGTCGGCAAATCGACGCTACTGAACCGGCTGGCCGGCGAGGAGCTGATGGTCACGCGCGAGATCCGCGAGGACGACGCCCGCGGCCGGCACACCACCACTCACCGCGAGCTGTTCCTGCTCGCGAACGGCGCGTTGGTGCTGGATACCCCGGGTATGCGCGAGTTCGGGATCTGGGACGCGGACGAGGGAGTCGACGAAACATTCGCGGAGATCGTCGAGCTGGCCCTGCGATGCCGCTTTGCGGACTGTTCGCACCGGTTCGAGCCCGGCTGCGCGGTTCGGTCGGCGGTCGAGTCCGGACTACTGGACGAACGCCGTCTGAAGAGCTACCGCCGCCTCGCCCACGAACTGGCGGAGCAGCCGTCGGTTGCCGTGCAGCGCGACCGAGCCCGCCGCTTCAACAAGGCCGTCCACAGGGCCGCGACCGAAAGCATGGAACGGAAGACCTACCGAGACCGCTGAGTCGGCGTCGCAACTGAACCTGCAGACACGCCGAAACGTATCTGCGATGTGAGGGGTGGAATGAGGGCAAACCTGGTCGCCGCGGTCGCTTGCTGCCTGGCCGCTGCCGGCTGCGAACCCGGCCCGACGGCAGGCCCAACCATCACGACCCCGGCCCGCGCCGAAGACAGTCAGGGATCGTTCCGGCTCGCTTTCGAGATGCCCAAGGCGAACTGGCAGACGACCGAGGCCATCACGGGCCACGCGTGGCTCACTAACATCGGCCCGGAAGCAGTCGACTACGGCACCCCCGGCGGCGGTCCGATCTTCTTCTCCTTCGACCAGCTGGACGGCCCTCGACATGTCGATGGCCGCGGCCCGCCGAATTGCACGTTCCCGCGGCTCGAGGCCGGACAGCAGGTCTCGTCCCCGATCAGGAAGAGCGGCCCAGGCTTCGACCCAAGCGCCCAGCCTTCCGACTTTGACCGATGGTTCTCCACGGACGCGCTGGTCCATTTGCCGCCCGGCTTGTGGAAGATCACGGCGATGGCACAGGTGTGGCATGCGATCTGCCCAGTTGCCGCCGACCGCCCTCTCCTGGCTGCGATCGCCATACGCGTGACAGCCTGACTCGAGCGCAAGTCTGGTGGTCTTGACCCGCCGGCCGCACCATTTCATCCTGCGCTCGATGGGAAGTGTCAAGACATTGGGCATGACGCGCGCAATTGTGCTGGCGCTGGCACTTTCTTTTACGTCATGCTCTAGTGGAGCGGGGTCGCCCACGGCGCCCGCGGCCGAATCCGCGATGGAGACAGCGATGGCCGGTTTCGTTCTCTCGAGTCCGAGCTTCGCCGAAGGCGGCGCAATCCCCGTTCGACACTCGTGCGACGGGGCAAACGTGTCGCCGGCGCTGGTCTGGGAGGGAGCGCCGCGGGGCACCGTCGCGTTCGCCCTGATCCTCGACGATCCCGACGCCCGCGGGTTCGTCCATTGGGCCATCTTCGACATTTCGGGCGGGACGCAGGGATCGTTGGCAGAGGGCGTGGGGCCGACCGCGATCGCGCCGCAGGGTCGCAACGACTTCGGGCAGCAGGGGTATGGCGGACCGTGCCCGCCTTCCGGCACCCACCACTACCGATTCACGCTGTGGGCGCTGTCCTCGCGGCTCAGCCTGAGCGGAACCCCGTCGGCGGCGCAAGTGCGCACCGCGCTGACCACGAAGGTTCTGGCCCAGACCTATCTGACGGGCACATACACGCGCCAGGGATAGTTCGGCCGGCAGGCGCTCGGCTGCTGGCGAGGGTGCCCGCGGATGGCGTCAGACCAGCGCGAGTAGCGCAGAAGCGACTCGAGCAGAGCCGAGGCCAGCCGTGCGCCGGCTACTCCCCCGCCGCCGCCTCCTCGGCTTCGAGGCGGGCCTTGAGCGAGGCGAAGCCTTCGTGGGCCGCGTTCTGGATCGGTCCCTGGATCATCGATTCGAAGCCGCCGAGGAGCCCACCCAGGGTGGCATCGGCCACCCACGTGGCCCTGGTCAGCTTGGGCCCGAGTTCGGCCAGGTCTATCGAGCCGGTGCCGTTGATCGCTCCTCCCATGATCGCGCCTTCGATCGTGGCGCCGATGTGAGACGGTTCGTCCACCTCGGTCATCTGCAGGTCCAGGACCACATTGATTGGCATCATCGAGGAGGGCGCGGAGACGGTGACCTTGTAGTGGCGGTCGTCGACTCTCTCGATCTGGGCCTGGCCCGACGAATTCGAGGCGGCGACGCGGCTGGGGTTGCTGATGGTCTCCCAAACGCGTCGGCGTGTGGCCGCGATCTCGGTTTCTCCGGAGAGGTGCATCGTTCCTCCTGAAATGGGCAGGCCTGGCGACGGCGAACTCGTTCCGCGTCTTGAGTGCCGCAGGATTCGCGGGCCCCCATCGTAGCGGGCAGGCAAGCGGCCAGGTTCGTGCCGGCCCGACGCAAGTGCCCTTGACTCGCACGGCGGAGGGGTACTGTCGGGCGAGCAGGATCCAGCGTCCCGGTGGGAAACCTCGGCATCGGTGCCGGCGCACGGTTTCCGGCCGCCGGCAAACTGCGGGCTTGGGGAGTCGGACATGCTGGACTTGATGATCAGCATCCCGGAAGCGCCATCGCCTGAGGCCGGCCCAGGGTCGTCCCGCGCGACCCGAGGGTCTCGACCCAGACCCTCGGGACCCGCCCGGATCAGGTCGACCGACGCGGCCGTGCCGTGGGAGGTCCCGATTTCGAAGCGCGATCGGTTCGAGATCGATCGCTGGCTTCCCGGCCGCCCATTCCGACCGTCGAAGGCCAGCGAGTTCCTTACGTCCCGCTTACACAAGCGCGGCGACTGGTCCACCCGCCGACGTATGCTCCGCGCATGAAGACTGTCCTCGTCGTCGACGACGAGCGCAACATCGTGGAACTCGTGCGCCTCTACCTCGAGAAGGAAGGCTTCAACGTCGTCGCGGCGAGCGACGGAGAGCAAGCCCTCGTCCAGTACGAGCGCACCGGCCCTGACCTCGTGGTGCTGGACGTGATGCTGCCCAAGATGGACGGCTTCGAGGTATGTCGCGAGCTGAGACGCCGCGGCGACGTGCCGATCTTGATGCTGACCGCCAGGTCGGAGGATGTCGATGCGATCGTCGGTCTCGAGCTCGGCGCCGACGACTACGTGACCAAGCCGTTCAATCCACGCGCCCTGGTGGCGCGGGTCAAGGCGATCCTGCGCCGGACCGACGTGACGATGAAAGGCGGGCGGCCGATCCAGGTGGGCAACCTGCGCATCGATCCGCGCCGGCGCGAAGCTTCCGTGGGCGACCGCCGGCTCGAGCTCCGCGCCCGAGAGTTCGATCTCCTCGCGGCTCTCGCCCGCGACCCCGGCGTCGTGCTGAGCCGGGACGCGCTGCTTGAAGACGTGTGGGGAACGGACTTCCCGGGCGAGACTCGCACGGTCGACGTCCACGTGGCGGAAGTCCGCAAGAAGCTCGGCGACGACGGTCCGCAGGTGGAGACGATACGCGGCATCGGCTACCGGCTCGTGCCGCCGCCACGTGGCACCGCCGCGGCGTTCCCACCGCCGGCGTCGGCCGAATAGGCCGTCCTGATGCTTCCCCGTAGCCTGACCAAACGGATCTTCCTGGCCTTTGCCGCCCTTGGCGTCGCGATGCTGGTCACCGTGAGCGCATCGCTGTTCGTCGTCCTTCGCGACGCGCACCAGGACGACATCAAGAAGTCGCTCGGCTATGAAGTGGTAGTCGTCGAGGCGAGCCTGCTCGCCAATCCCGTGTCCGAGCAGGGACAATTCGAGCAGCGCATCAAGAACCTCACCGGCTCGATCGTCGACGAAGGCGGCTTCGTGCTGGTTCAGGGTCCCCGCGGCGTCGTCCGCGTCGTCGCCGGCACGCCTTCGTCGGCAACGATGCCGCCGGCAGCGCCCGCCGGAACGAAGAACGCCATCGGGACGCTAAGGACATCCGACGGCAAAGCCTACGTCTATATCGAACCGAACCCCAACGCAACCGGCGGGTTCAAGTTCGTCTTCGCGATGCCGGACACATCGATCCAGCAGGCCCTGAGCGACATCTTCCGCACGTTGCTGATCGTGATATTCGTCCTCCTGCTCCTGGGGCTGCCGGTCGCGTGGCTTCTGGCGCGGTCGGTGAGCGGACCGATGCGCCGTCTCGCCGCCGCCGCGCGCGCTCTTCCCACCGCATCCGGCGAAATCGAGCCCCTGCCGCTCGAAGGCCCGAACGAAGTGATCGCCTTGACCGAGCGGTTCAACGCCATGGCCCACGAGCTCGCTTCCACCCGGCACGAGGAGACGCAGCTGCTGGCCAACCTGCGCCACGACCTGCGCACTCCGCTCACGAGCATCGGCGGATTTGCCGAGGCAATCGCCGACGGAACGGCCAGCGGCGAACGAGCGGCGGCAGCGGCACGAACGATCGCCGAGGAAGCGCAGCGGCTCGAGCGGCTGGTGGGCGAGTTGGGTGTAGTCGAGCGTCTCCGCGACGGGCCGGGCGCGCTTCGACCCGAGGCACTCGACGCGATGAAGCTCCTGGCCGGGGCGGCGGCCCGGTTCGACAGCAAGGCCGCCGCCCAGGGTGTCTCGTTGGACGTCGCCGGGGCTGTGCCGGGCGAGCCGGAGCTGACGTTCACCGGCGACCGACTCGCGGCCGAGCGGATCTTGCAGAACCTGGTCGACAACTCCCTGTCGATCTTGCCGAAAGGCGGCCATATCTGGCTTCGAGCGGCGCCAATGACCCTGCCCGGCCGCCCGCCCGGCATTTCCCTGAGCGTCACCGACGACGGGCCCGGCTTCCCGCCTGGCACCGGCGAGAAGGTCTTCGAGCGCTTCTTCCGAGCCGATCCGTCGCGCAGCGGCAGCGGTTCGGGGCTGGGTCTCGCCATAGTGCGTGAACTGGCCCGAGCTCACGGCGGCGAAGCCTGGGCCGAGAACGTCGCCCCTCACGGCGCTCGCGTCACCGTCCTGATGCCGGTCGTACCGCTGATGCCGCCGGCCAGGCCTACCGAGCCGCCGCGGTAGCGGCTCGCCCACAAGCCCGGACCGCCTTCGCCGTTATCCTTGACCGTGTGAGTGACCCAATTTCCTCCGCCGGACCCCCGGCCGAGATTACCCACCTCGTCCGCGAACGCATCGAAGCTCGCGCGCGCCGCGACTGGCTGCGCGCGGACGCCTTGAAGGCCGAGATCGAAGCCGCCGGCTGGCGAGTGACCGATCGCGGAAGTCGGACCAGCGTGAGCCCGGGCGCGCCGGCCACGGTCGACGTGGACGGCGAAGTCAGATACGGCTCGGCGGCCGCGGTCCCATCGCTGCTCGAAGCTCCGGCCTCGACGTCCTGGACCGTGATCGTGCACGCGTCCGAAGATCCCGAGCGAGTCTCGAGGCTCCTGGCCGAACTGCGCGCCCACGCCCTGGCCGGCACGCAGGTCGTAGTCGTGGCCAACGACCCCAGCGTCGCCCAGGCCGCCGCGCTCGCGCCGGGTGCGCCGGATCGTGCCTCGATCGGCGGTGCTGTGCCGGAAGCGCTCCGGACCTCCACCCGCCTGGGCTACGTCGCCGCCCTGAACATCGGCCTGCGCCGATGCGCCGGCGAGTTCGTGCTTCTGACCGACGCCACGGCCTGGCCGGCGGGGGATGCGCTCGGTCCGCTGGCGGCCGCGCTCGCCGATCCCGGGGTTGCGGCCGCGGGCGGTTTCGGGCTGGTTGCGGCCGAGCAGGGCCCGCTACGCCCGAACGCGCTCCGGCGGATGGAGGGCGGAGCCGGGCCGGCCGCCATGGCCGGTTCTCCGACCGATGGCTGGGCCGATGCCACCGCTCTCGAGGGCGCCTGGCTCGCATTCCGGCGCGCGGATTACGTCGCCCTGGGGCCACTCGACGAGCATTTCGTGACGCCGTCGTGGCTCGACGTGTGGTGGAGCCTGCGCCTGCGCGCCGGGGCCGAACCTGAGGGTTCCGAATATGTCGAACCGGCGGACGACGCGGCCGACCTTGCCGACGCCTCCGACGCGCAGGAGCCCGGCCGCGGCGCCATCGCGAGCGAGTCCGAGCCCGACGACGCTTTTCCCGCGCCGCGCCGGGCGGTGCGAGTCGAGCTGCCGATCGGGCGCGACGATGTCCCCTGGCCGCCGGATCGATCCAGGCTCAACCGCCGGAACATGTATCGCGTTCTGGACCGCTTCGGCTGGCGCGACGACCTGGCCTGACCGAGGTCAGCGAGCGAACACCAGATCGACGCTTGTGTCGGCAGCCGGCGCGACGACGATGACCCGCCCCACCGGCACCGCTCCCAACGGAAATTGGCGGCGATAGTTGGGATCGGCCTGCCATCTGGACGTTCCGTAGGCGACGATGCCCGCGACCACGGCCACGAGCGCGACGACCCCCGCGGCGCGGGTCGCCATGGCTTGACGCGGCGACCGGACGCCTCGAGGCGACTGCCAGACCGACGCCAGCGTCTGGACGTGGCCCGGGGGGAGAACGAACCCCAGCCACAACCCCGCGATCAGACCCCCGACGTGAGCGTAGTTGTCCACGTTGAGGAACCCGGAAAAGCCGATCGCCAGGTTGAGCACGATGAGCATGCCGATCTGCGAGGCCACGGCCCGAGATTGGGCGTCCAGGATGGCGTGGTGGTAGCGCGTGCCGACCAGCACGATCCCGAATAGGCCGAAGACGGCGCCCGAGGCGCCGACGCTCCAACCGCCCGAACCGAGGGAATAGCTGGCCGCGCTGGCCGCGATCCCGCATGCGCAATACAGCCCGAACATGACCCAGGATCCGTACATCCGCTCCACGATCTGGCCGGCATACCAGAGGGCATACATGTTGAAGAGCAGGTGCAGGATGTTCGTGGGGTCGTGGACCAGCGTCACCGTCAGCAGACGGTAATAGTCGCCGTGGGCGACCAGGAGCGAGTGCAGCGCGAGCTGCCCCTCGAGAGATGTCGGGTCGATGCCGAACCGGGTCACCGCGCCGGACATCGCCGACAGGGATGTCACGACCGTGACGGCGATGATCAGATACGTCATCACGGATGGCAGCGAGTCGCCGCGGCTTCGAGCGAAGTACTTGTTGGCCGCGCCGGCGTTGCCACTCTCCTTGTTCAGCCAGCCCAAGCGCGAGGCAATCTCGGCTCGATCCTCCCTGGGAGCAAGCTTCTCGCACTCGCGGTAGGCCTCGAGCGCGCCGCGGAGGTCGCCGCCTCGAACGCGGGCTGCGGCCAGCTGTCGCCAGGCCCGATAAGCGACCGGCGTCTCTCCAAGGCTGGTGGCTCGTTCCCAGGCCCCCAGCGCCTCGGTCTCGCGGTCCAACCGATACAGGGCGTTGCCGACGCCGTAGAAGCCAGCGGCCGCGACATCGCGATCGGCGATGCCCGTCGCCCGCGAGTAGAGGGCCAGGGCGTAGTCCGGTTCGCTCTGCTCCATCAGGTCGTCGGCGCGAGAGATGGCGGCGATCGCGGTCGTGCGGTCGAGCGGGGTCTGAGCGGAGGGATCGAAGCCCGGCGGGAGGCTGGCGGCCCCCTCCATTCGAAGCCCGTTTGTGGCGCGGTCCATAGCCCGCACTCTACAGGAAGCGAGTCCTTCGCCGTGGCCCGCGGGGCCTCGCCATGCGACGCAACGGGTGAGCACCCGCCGACTAATCCGCTGCGGGCTCCCAACCGGCCGCGGCGACGGCTTCGCCGAAGGCGGCCTGCGGCTCCAGCCCGGCGTCCAGCGCGCCGGCGAAGACGCCGACAAGCCGCCCGAACGAGCCGTCGTCGGCCTGCGGGGCCTCCAGCACCGTGGCTCCGGCCGGGACCGGCGGGGGGGTAGAGCCGGCCGCCACGAGCACGATCAGCCTTGCCGCGGCATACGCCGCTCCGTCCACCCCGGCCGCGGTCGTGGCCTCGGACAGTGGATCGGCGATGACGACGACGCCGGCAGCCGGCAGGAACTTGAGAGCCAGCTCTACGTCGGCGGCTTCGAGGGCGGGCCTCGCCTCGGGATCTTCGGGCAGGAGCCGTGCCTCGGCGCCCTCCGCGTCCAGTTCGGCGGCATCGTCTTCCGTGACGGGCGGCGCAAGAACCGGGGTTGGCCGTATCGGGTCGCGCAGCAGGGCGGCGTGGCCGATGCCCAGGCGACCCAGGGCAACTACGACCGCGTCCCCGGCGCCGTCGTTGCCGACCTTGCCGACCAGCTCCACTGCGCTGCCCCGGCCCCTGGCAGCGGCAGCGACTTCCACGGCGAGCCCGCCGGCGCATTTCTCGCCCTCGGGCGAATCCGCATAGGCGGGCAGACCGATGACGACGATCACTCGCTCCCCTCCTCGGGCCCCTCGACCAGCTCTGTCTCCTCGGCCGCGTCGGTTTCGGCGGGGACCTCCTCGGCGATCACCTGCAACTCGCCGAAGCCGGCCGACTCCAGATCGGCGGCAACGGCGTCGGCATCTCCGATGGCGACGATGGCGATACGTTCGGGATGGATGTGGTCCTGTGCCGCCTTCTGGACCGCATCGATGGTCACCGCCTCGACCTCTTGCCGGTAGCGGGCCAGCTCGTCGTCGGGAAGCTCGTGGACGAAGATGCCGCCGAGGGCACCGACGACGGCGCCGGGTGTCTCGAACCTGAGCGGGAAGACTCCGACCAGGTAGTCCCGGGCCGCCTCCAGTTCCGTTCGGGTAACCGGCGTCTCACGGATGCGACGCAGTTCGGACAGCGACTCGGTGATGGACGGGACGGTGGAGGGCGTCTGGACCGCGGTCCGGACCGAGAACGGCCCGCGGCCGCGGCGCATTTCGAACCCGGCCCCGATGCCGTAGGTGTAGCCCTTCGCCTCGCGCAGGTTCATCTGCAGGCGGGAGTTGAAGAGGCCGCCGAGAATCGCCGCCATGACCTGGACGGCGTGGAAGTCCGGCGCCCGCCGCGACAGGCCGACGTGACCGATCCGCAGTTCCGTCTGAACCGAGCCGGGGCGGTGATAGAAGCGGACGATGGGGTGGTCCACGGCCGAGTCGGCGGGCGGCTCCGGAGCACGCCCCCGAGCGGCTCCAGCGGCGCCAGAGGACGGGGCGTCCCACGACCCGAGCACAGCCTCGACCAGCTTCGGGACGTCGAGTCCGGCCAGGTCGCCGCCCACCACCAGAGCGGCCCGGGTCGGGTCCAGGATCTCGCCGTGCGCGGTTCGCAGGACGTCGGACGTAAGCCGCGGAACCGTTTCTTCATTGCCGCCCGCGGGCCGCGCGTAGGGCGAATCCGGGGCGTATATGGTCGCGGTGAATGCCTGGTCGACCCGCCGGCGCGGATCGGCCTTGACCTGAAGCAGGTCGTTCAGACGTTCGTCGCGCAGCCGCTCGACGTCCGCTGAGGGAAACGTCGGCCGGAGTGCCAGTTCGGCCAGCAATTCGAGCGCCGCGCCCAGACGGCCGGCCACGACGTCGACGGACACGTTGAAGGCATCCCAGTTGGCATCCACATGGAGAGTGGCGCCGAGACGCTCGCCGGCCTCAGTCAGTTCGACGCCCGGATAGCGCTCGGTACCTTCCGTCATCGCCCGGGCGGCCATCACGGTCGCGCCGGCGGCCTCGGCCGGCTCCTCGGCGGCGCCCCGCCGGATGACCAGGTTCGCCGAAACGAGCGGCCGCCCCGGAACGTCCACCGCGAGAACCTGAAGGCCCGAGGGCAGGACCGTGCGCTGGAACCCCGGGAACTCGTATCCGCGGGGCTGTCCCGGCGACGGCCGCGACCTCAGCATTTCCTCGAGTGTCATGCCGTGGGCTCCTCATCGTGGCCGGCACCGGCGGATTGGGACGCCGGCACGTAAGTCAGAACGACCCGGTTGTCGGGCCGCAGGACCTCCGCGGCCACGGCCTGGATCTCGGCTGCGCCGACCGCCAGATAGCGGCCCAGCTGGCGATTGATCATGTCAGGGTCGTCGAGCAGCGTCGCGTAGCTGGAGAGCCGGTCGGCTCGCTCGTCGACCCTCTGGAGGGCCTCCAGTTCGTAGGTCTCGATCAGGGCCCGGGCTCGGGCCAGTTCGTCGTCGGTGACCGGCTCCCGGCCGAGACGCTCGAGTTCCTCCTCGAATGCGGCCTCGACGGCCGCCGGATCGACGCCCGGCCGGACCGTCGCCTGCCCGGCAGCTATCGATGCCCCGCCGACGAGACCGAGCGAGAAGAACGAAACGTCCTGGGCCAGCCTTTCCTCGCGGACCAGACGCCGATAGAGCCGGCTGCCCTTGCCCCCGGCGAGAATCTGGGAAGCGACTTCCAGCGCGTCGAAGCGAGGATCGCCCAGGACCGGGGCCCGGAAGGCAAAGAAGTGGCGCGGCAGAGGAACGCGGTCCTCGACGACCTCGCGCTTCTCGGCCCCGAGCGTCGACGGAAGCGACACGTCCCCGAGCCGCGGGATGGCCGTGTTCGCCGGAATGGCCCCGAAGTAGCGCTCGGCCCAGGTCCGAACCTGGGCCGGCTCGACGTCGCCGACGACCGACAGCACCGCGTTGTTCGGCGCGTAGTAGGTCCGAAAGAACGAGGCCACGTCCTCGAGTGAGGCCGCGTCGAGATCCTCCATCGACCCGATAGTGGGATGGTGGTACGGGTGATCCGGCGGGAAGACGTGCTCCTGCAGCTTGTGAAACCACGAGCCGTAGGGTCGGTTGTCGTAGGAGGAGCGCTTCTCGTTCTTGACCACGCTGCGCTGGTTGTCCAGGTTCTCCTGGTTCAGAGCGCTCAAGAGCGTGGCCATCCGGTCCGCCTCGAGCCAGAGCGCGAGCTCCAGCTGGTGGCTCGGCACCGTCTCGAAGTAGTTGGTCCGGTCCAGGAAGGTCGTGCCGTTCATCGTCCCGCCGGCGGCCTGGACGAGGGCCATGTGCTCGGTCTTGGCGACGTGGCCCGAGCCCTGGAACATGACGTGTTCGAACAGGTGCGCGAACCCGGTCTTGCCCGGCACCTCGTGCTTGGAACCGACGTTGTACCAGATGTTGACCGCCACGACGGGTGCGAGATGGTCTTCCGAGATGATCAGGCGAAGGCCGTTGGCGAGGCGCTCGTCGGTGAACGTGACGCTCGGGGCGGTCATGCGGTCGATACTCCTCCAGGGACGCGGCGTTGCACCGGCGGCCGTCGCCGCCGTGTCCGCATTGTACGGGCCGCGCTTCCCACGGGCGTCGAGGGCCCTGCCGCCCTCTCGTGCCCGCGAGTCACAATGCGCGTCAATCCGCCCGCCACCCCTCCCACGCAACCCGGAACACGCGTTGACCACGGCTCGTCGGCATGTTAGTCTTTCATCTAACAGACGTTAGAGGAACTAGGATAGGTGGCAGGCACGCAGAATCCCGCCCGGACTTCGAACCGGCACGGCGGACTCCTCCGCCCGGGGCTGACTACGGCCCAGATGCCCGTCGTCGAGATCGACTCCCGGACCGGATACGACTTCCTCACGAGCGCCTGCAACGAGTGCGGCGAGCTCGAAGACCTGCTGCCCGAAGACAGCCGCTGGCTGGAGGAGTCTCGCGAGACGATGCGAGGCCTGGTCGGCACGGACGTCTTCGTCTCGACCTGCACCGGCTTCGTCGGCGAGCTGGGCAGGATGCTTGTCACGCGCCCTTCCGTTCGGACCGCGAGTGACGTCGTCGACGCCCTGGACGCGTTGACCGACGGCGAGTTGCTCGAGGAGATGGTCGGAGACCTGCTGGCCGAACCGGAATGGGGCGGCATCACCCGCCGCGCCTTGGACGGCGACACCGCCGCTTTTGTGGAACTCCAGTCCAAGCTCGACTCCTTCAAGGGCCACCCCGTCCTGACGAGGCCGCTGGCCGACTTGGCCCCGATCGCGCGTCAGGTGGTTCGTGGCTGGCTGCCGCTGTATCAGGCCGTCGAGGCTCGCGTCGAGCGAATGCTCGAACGAGACGTCGCCGCCCGGCGCGAGGACGATCCCGCCCGAGACCCGATCGGTTTCGTGGAGCGAGCGACAAACGGCATCAGGTTCATGCCCGAGCCGCAGATCCGTCGCATCGTGCTGGCTCCGAGCTACTTCGGCCGGCCGTACAACTCACTGACGCGAGTCGGCGACGTGCAGTTCATCTGCTACCCCATCGCCGATACGTCCCTGGACGCGGCCGACCGCGTCACTCCCCCGACCGCGACGGTGCGTCTCTATCGCGCCCTCGGCGACAGCAGCCGGCTGAGGATCCTGCGGCTCCTCGCCGAGAAGGACCACTATCTGACCGAGATAGCGAACGAGCTCGAGCTCAGCAAACCGACGATCAAGCACCACCTCGCCCAGCTGCGGGCGGCCGGCCTGATCACCCTTACGGAGCAGGGCAACCTGACCTACTACAGCCTCCGACGCGATCGAGCGGAAGAGGCCGGCGTGGAACTCCGTTCCTACCTGGCGCGCTGACCCCTTGAATTGCATGACCTTTCTCCACGTCCGCGGGTTAGATGTTGAGCTAACGACGGAGATGTGGACTACTAACAACGGAGCGGTGAACGATGTGGCCTGAAGATCCCGAACAGCGGTTGTCGATCATCACCAGGCGGGGCTGCGAACTCCGGGCGGAGGCCGCGGCAAACCGGTCGGCCGCCCCGCGACCGGCTCCAAACCGATTCAGCGGGCTCCACATCCATCTGGGTAGCGCCCTGATCGTCGTCGGGCGAACCTTCGCCGACGACAAGTCGTCGCCCAGGCCAATCCACTTCTAGGTTTCCTTCGCAGATTCAGGCCCGGAAGGGACGTACTCGCCGCTGTGGCGGGAGCGGTCCAAGTACCACCTCAAGAGGTAGCATCCGAGTCATCATGCGAGACCGATTCGACCCCTTGGCGCCGACCGGGATAACGTGTCGCCAGTTACTTCCACGGCTCGCGCACGGCGATCGAGGTCCCGCATGTGGCTTGAAACGGACGCCGGCAGCCGGCTCTGGCTGCTCAGGCAGCGACAGCTCGAACTCATTCGCTACGCCGAGTCCGGGCGCCTCGTCCGGCTCGAAAGCGCCCACTCGTCGGTTCGATGCCCCGACCTCGACTACGGCATTCGCGGCCGCATCAGCGGCCTGCTCGTCACAGCCGGCCGCGCCCTGGATCCGGGCCGAGTCCCATGCGAGGACCCGTGTAGGGACGGAGCGTAGCGCCGCTTCGGCCGCCCGGGATGCCGCGTGAAAGGCGCCCTGCTCCGCTACATCCACAGCTTCACCGGCTTCGGCACGGACGCGCGCCGATTTCTCCTAACCACGATCGTCTTCGGCGCTGCCATCAGCCTCTACTGGATCGACTTCAACCTGTACCTGGAAGCCATCGGCGTCGACCGGCCGACGATCGGCTGGCTGATGGCCGTGTCACAGCTGGCGGGGGTCGTGGTCGCGCTGCCGGCCAGCGCCATCTCCAATCGAGTGGGTCGGCGGTCCGTCATGGCCGCGGGCGTGGTTCTAGTGTCCGTGGCGCTCATCGCCTTCATGCCGGGCTACCTCCCGCTCATCTTCGTGGGAGTGATCGCCTTCGGGGCCGGGTTCCAGATCGTGAGCGTCGTCCAGATCCCCTACATCGCCGAGCACACGAGGCCGGATCAGCGCAACGAGTTCTTCGCCACATGGAATGCCCTGAGCTTCACGACGGGAGTCGTCGCGACGTTGCTCGGCGGAGCGATCGCCCAAAACCTGGCGGGTCCGCTCGGCCTGACCACCGCAGCGGGGCCGTACCTGGTGGTTCTCGTCCTGATCACGATCCTGAGCCTGGCCGGTCTCTTGACCGTGCTCCGGTTGGGCGACGACCGCCAGTCGCTCGCGGCCGAACGGGCCAGAGAACTTCACCCTTCGGGCCGGTTCGGAATGCATATTTCGAACCCGGGCCTGTTCTTCAAGCTCCTTCTGCCGGGCTTCATCACGTCCCTCGGCGCCGGCCAGCTGATCCCCTTCCTCAACCTCTTCATCCAGAAGAAGTTCGGCCTGGACCTGGCGTCGCTCAACGCGGTCTTTGCCATCACCAGCCTCGGCACCGCGCTCGCGATCATGATGCAGCCGGCTCTGGCTCGCCGCTTCGGACGGATAGGCTCGATCGTCCTCGTCCAGGGAGCGAGCATTCCATTCCTGGTCGTCCTGGGCTTCTCGCCGATGCTCTGGTCGGTGATCATCGCCCTGGCCGTTCGAAACTCGCTGATGAACGCCGGCAGTCCGATCTTCGACGCGTTCGCGATGGAGAGAGTCTCGGCCCGGGAACGAGCCGTCCTGTCGGCGTTGATGACGCTGCTGTGGTCCCTCGGCTGGACCATCGCGCCGATCTACTACGGAACGCTCCAGGCCGGCCTCGGCTTCGATGCGGGCTACGCCGTCGACTTCGTGACGATCATCGTGCTCTACAGCATCGGCACGGCACTTCTGTGGAAGTGGTTCCGCCACACCGACGAGGACGCGCGAGCCGCAGCCGAGCCCGGGTCGGGGGAGCCCGCCCCGGCCCCCGCGGAGTCGCCGGTCAGCCTGCTCGAGCACGCCTGAGCGCGTCGGTCAGGAGTAGTAGAGAACCAGCATGTTCCAGTTCTCCGCCAGGTCGTAGATCGCGATGGCGATCAGAAGCACGCCGCCGACGACGTTGATGGCCCGGCTGTGGCGGGCGAACCAGCGGGTCAGGTCGCGCTGGACGGCGCCCGACAGCAACGAGATCGCCAGGAGCGGGACGCCGAACCCGAGCCCGAACCACAGGAACACCCAGAGCTTGCCGACGGCCTCGGCCACGGTGAACGAGTAGACGAAGACGGCCACCACGAGCGGGCCCGAGCAGGGCATCGCGATCGGGCCGTACAGCAACCCGTAGACGTAGGCGTTCAGGGACGGGCGGCGCAGCAACGGAACTTTGATCTGGGGCAGCCGGTAGAACGGGTTGCGGTTCGTCAACATCAGCACTCCCAGGATCAGGATCACGACGATCGCCACCGGAATGAGGATCGCCAGGACCCGCCCGATCGACACGGACATGGCCGCGATCACGGCGCCCAGGACGAGCATCGCCGTCAGGACGCCGGCGAGGACGTACACGCCGAGGAAGTAGTGCGCGCGGCCCCGATCGGACCCGGCCTGGCCGCTCAGATACGCCAGGAACCCGGGGTAGAGCGGCAGCAGACATGGGCTGGTCGTGGCCAGCAGCCCGAACCCGAACGACGTCAGGGCGACATCCATGGCGCTACTGCCCGAGGTATTGAGCCAGTGTCTTCTGGAGGCTGATGGCCGACTTGGCGCCGAACGGGAGCCCGTATACGCCGCCCGCGCGGTCGATGAAGAGCATCGGCTGGAGCGGCGGGTTGAGGTAGCGCTCGTCGTAATTGACCTCGAGGAACCGGCCTACCTCGATCGGGGCGATGGCGATGTACCAGTCGAACTTGTTCGCGTCCGCGTACTTCTTGAGGATCGTCGCGTCCTCGTTCGGATCGACGTCCAGGCTGATCCTCACCAGGTCGGTGCCGCTCGGGTAGAGCGTCGGCAGAAGCTGGATCTCGCTCATCTCGCCCTGGCAGGTCGGGCACCACGTGGCCATCGTGTCTATCAGAACGACCTTGCCCGTGAAGTCGCTGATGCTGAACTGCTTGCCCGTGTTGACGTCGGTCATCTTGACGGCGAACCACGACGGCATCGTCGGCGCCGCCACGACCGGAATCGGGTCGAAGTACGTGCTGCTGGGCGCAGGTGAGCCGGCGGACGAAGAGCAGCCGGCGAGGGCAACGGCGGCGACCAGCAGTCCGGCCGCGGGGGAGAGGCGTGATCTCAGCTTATGCACGCCACGAACCATAACCGCCCGCGTTCCCGCCGGTAGGGATGTTCCGCGATTTGCCGCCCCGTGCAACCGGGTAGACGATCTAGGGAACCGGTCGGGGCGGGGGGATGTTCACGATCGATCCGACCAAGATCAAGTCGCTGGTCTCGAGTTGCGGGTTCGCCGCCTCCAGGCTTGGCAGTGAGACGTTGAACCTGGCCGCGATCGCGCTCAGCGTGTCTCCCGCTTTCACCACGTAGACGATGAAGGTGCCGGCGGCGTCGGGCGTCGCAGGGACAGGGGTAGGATCGAGGCGCGGAGTCGGCGCGACGGTCGGGCCACTCGGGGCGGGTGATGCGGGCGAGACAGCGGTTGAGTAGCTCCTTTCCGCAAGCGGCTCCGGCAGCGGCGAATTGCCGTCCTCGCCCAGCCAGTTGAGGCCGGCGACGTCATCGACGGAGACCGTCATTTGCAGCGTCCCGTACCTGCCCTGGCCGTCCATAGCCGTCGTGGCCAGGACGATCCCGTCGAGGGTCAGCGCCACGTAGTGGCCGGCACTGGCATTTGAGTAACTGGCCATCTTCTCGGAGCCCGACTGTGTGAAGTCCATCCTCACCGTCCCGACCAGACCGTCCGAGGCGACTCCGAAGGACGCTACATCCGAGCCGGTTATCACCGGCGCTGACGGATCCACCGGATCCCCGCGAGTCGGCAGGGGCCGCTCCCCCGTCACACCCACGCGGCCATAACCCAGCATCGTCAAGTCGATCAGGGAGACGCGGCCGGCCCTGGGCAGCCAGGCCCGGATCGCCGCGACATCCATGCCGAACGGCCGGCCGAGTCTGTCTTGACGTCGGCTTCGTAGCGAACGATGACCTGGTCGGGAAGGACGCCTGTGACCGAGAACCCCTGCACGGCGCTCAAGTCGGGCAGGACCTGTCCGGACGCGCTGGGCTGGGAATCCGTCGGGAAGAATGTAGTCATCCGGTAGGCGAGCATGAGGACCGTCTGTTCGAGCTCGGCCCTGGTAGGCGCGCTGCCATCCGGCGGTACGAGCTGGTAGTCGATGACGGTGACGGGGCCGCCGGTCGGCGTTTGCCCGAAGACCAGCGGCGAACTCGACAGCGGCACTGAAGCCTGTGGCATCGGCGTAGAGGTCCCGATGGAGACTTCCTGCACCGGGAAGGGCAGCGCGCCGTATCGGAGCAGGGCCACGAGCGTCTCCGCGTCCGCGGCCGTGTAGTTGCCCGAAATCTGTCCCATGCCGCCGTCCACCCTCGAGAAGACGTATGGCACGGACTGAACCACGCCATCCAGCACGAGAGCGATGTAGTCGTTGACGTGCTGCCCCGTCCAGTCGGCGAACTCGGTCGCGACGGCCGGCTTGAAGCCAAAGTCGATGACCGAGCGGTCCGGAGCACTCGGGTCCGGCGCCACGCCGAACTGGTCCGGATCCATGTCGGCGCTGGTGAACTGGGCCGGAAGCGCGGGATCGATCGTATCGCCGGTTGCGGGCACCGCCTTTACGCCGCGCGCGACAGCGGTTCCGTACACGTCCGGAGGCAGAAGGACGATCTCGAGCCTGCCGGTCTGGCCGAGGAGCGACCGCAACGTCGACATGTCCACTGTTCCACTCACAGTCACGCTGACGCGGTTTGGCGGTTCGGCCGTGACGCGGACATTCGTGGCCTGGGTGGAATTGGCCCTGCTGGTCAGGATCTGGACAGTCGTTTCGAGTTCGGCGGCCGTCGGCTCGACTCCGGCCGGAGTCACCAGTTGATACACGACAGTGGTCACGGGCACCAACGCGGAGGGACTCGCGCCCGAGGCGGCCGGATTGCGCGAGCCGAGCACCCCCAGCGATGCTGCCGCCATCACTGCCACGACCAGGATTGCCAGCGCGGCCCCAAAGCCGAAGGCCCCGCGCGGCTGCACACGCGCGGTCATTCGATCCGGCTCCGTCAGGCCGAGCTTCGTCCCCGCCGAGCGCCAGGCCGGCGGTGTGCTGACAAACTGTTCCACCCCGGCCAGCCGGGTCCGAATCCCTTCCAGGATCTCCTCGTCGGCCGGTCGAGTGGCATTCATCGAGTTCTCGTTCATCGCCAGATCTCCGGGTTGCGGCGAAGCGTCTCGCAGGCGCGGGCGACCAGGGAGCGGACGCCCGAGGCCGAAAGCCCCAGGATCTCGCCGATGGCTTCGTCGTCGAGGTCGCGTTGGTAGCGCAAGATCAGGACCTCTCTCTGCCGCGACGGCAGCTCGCGGGCGAAGCGATCGAACCAGAGCCAGAACTCGGTCCGGGCCGTATCCTCAGCCGCGGCCGGTTCGCTGGCCCGATCCAGGCCGCCGATGGACAGCCAGGAGATGAGCCTGCGGCGGCGCGTCCTGTCGATGACCAGCCGGCGCGCGATGAGCAGCAACCACGGCAGTGCCGGGCCGGTCGGACGGTGCCCGGACTCCCAGGCCGCGTAGGCTCGATGGAAGGCCTCACCGGTGACGTCCTCGGCGTCCTCGGGACGCCGGAGCATGAGCAGCACGTACCGGTAGACGTCGCCATACCGCCGGCGATAAAGATCCTCGAAGGTCCCGTCGACGCCTTCGACCGGCCTGGCAACGCCGACCCTCTCGAGCACCTGCCCCGCCCCTCTCTCAACTGCCTCGAGTGCCACCATACTCGTATTGACGAAGCAGTTAACGGTCCTGTCCCGCGGCTCAGGGGTACGGCCGCCGGTCCGGCCTTTGGCCGGCGCGGCCTCCGGGCGGCGTCAGAAACCCAGGAATGGAGCCAGGGTCGCCCTCAGGTCCTCGGCCGACTTGACTCCGAACCGAAGCGTGTGGACGGTCCCATTCCGGTCCACGAACAGCATCGGGGCCGAAGGCGGGTTCAGGTACTGCGTCCCGTACTCACTGTCGAGGGCGTGAGCCAACGGCTTTGTCGCCACGGCCATGCGCCAGTCGTAGCCCTGCTTCGCGGCGTACACCTTGAGTGTCGGGGCATCCTCGTTGAGGTCGATGTCGATGCTGACCGAGACGAGGTCGCTCGACGCGCCCAGCAGCCCGTGCAGCTTCGCGACCTCGTCCTGTTGCGACCGGCAGGTCGGGCACCACTGGGCCATGGTTTCGACGAGCACCACCTTGCCCGCGAAGTCGTTGATGGTGAAGGCCTCGCCGGTGACGACGTCCACGAGTTCGAAGTCGAACCAGTCCGGAGCGCCGGCCGAGGCCGACCCGTCGGCAGGTGCCGTGGCCGACCCGCCGGCCACTGCCGAGGCCGACCCGGTCGCGGGACTGCCCGGCGCGTCTGCCGGCGCGGCCTGAGTGGCGGAACCGGCAGGAACGGACGTGGCCGGACCGCCGACACACCCGCCGACCAGCAGAGCCAGGAGTGCGATCGAGGCCGGCGCGGCGCGGCCTGGTCGAGGGAAGAGCATTCGGGCACCTCCGCGAGGTCACCGAGCTCGGCGGGTGGCCCCGTCGATCGCGGTCCCGGCAGGGTCGCGCACATCCGGCGTTCCCGCCTCTACCGGGGCTCCTGTGCTGCCTGCCGATACCCGCGGGGGTGCTGCCGGGCCTAGCTCAGCTTCAGCGCGGGCCGCGGCACACCCGGGTCCGGCACCCAATCGCCCAGGGAACGAACTTCGGCCAGGCGCGACCGCAGGTCCGGGTCCAGGGCCTCGGCCGCGGCGACGGCGGTCTCAATCGCGGTCAGGCACAGGATGCCTTCCGCCGTGGCGGCGAGCCGGATCTCCGCGGCGTCGCGGACCGGGCCGGACTTGGGGGCCGGCGTGTTTACCACGAGCCGGACGGTGCCGCCGGCGATCAGGTCGAGGATCGGGATCTCGCCGTCGACCGGCTTCTCGCCGACCTTGGCCACGACCTGGGCCGCGAAGCCGAGAGCGGCCAGCTCGGCCGCGGTGCCGGACGTTGCCGCGAACCGGTAGCCGGCGCGAGACAGGGCGGCGGCCACTCGCGGCAACTCCCCGTGGTCTCGTTCCGCGACGGAGATGAGCGCCAGCGCGCCGCCGGCACCCGGCCGCGGCGGGATCAGCGCGGCGCCCTGCATCGCTTTGGCGAGGGCCACGCGCGGGTCCTGGTGGATGCCGATGACCTCGCCGGTCGACTGCATCCCCGGCCCCACGGACGGATCCACGCCGCGCAGCTTGGCCGTGGAGAATGCCGGGGCCTTGACCGCGACCAGGGGAGGCGGCGCCAGCAGCCCGTTCCCCCACCCCATGTCCGCCAGCTTCTCGCCCAGGGCGATCCGGACGGCCAGCTTGACCATCGGCACGCCGGTCACTTTGCTCATGAACGGCACGGTTCGGCTGGCCCGCGGGTTCACCTCGATCAAGTAGACGCCGTCTTCTCGGACGATGAACTGGGCGTTGACCAGGCCGTGGACGTCGAGGGCACGCACGATGCGGTCCATGGCGGCGACGATCAACTCCTGGTCCGCCACGGACACGGTCTGCGGCGGAAACATCCCGACCGAGTCGCCGGAATGAACGCCGGCCCGTTCGACGTGTTCGAGCAGGCCGGGAATGAGGACCGTCTCGCCGTCGGCCACGGCATCGATGTCCACCTCGACACCTTCCAGATAGCGGTCGATCCGGACCGGCCGGTCGGGATCGACGACGGTCGCGCGCTCCAGCTGGTTTACGAGATCGGACGGCGAGTAGCTGAAGTCGATGGCCAGGCCGCCGATGACGAACGAGGGCCGAACGATCACCGGGTAGCCGATCTGGTCGGCCAGCGCCAGCGCCTCCTCTATCGATCGGGCCATGCCGCCTTCGGGCTGGGGAATGCCGAGCGACTCGACCAGGTTCGCGAAGCGGATGCGGTCCTCGGCCTGGTCGATCGTCTCGAGGTTCGCGCCCAGGAGCGGGATACCGGCGGCCGCGAGCGGCTCGGCCAGGTTGAGGGGCGTCTGGCCGCCGAACTGGACGAATGCGCCGAGCAGCGGCGCGGCAACGCCGTCGGCGCCAGCCGGCGACTCGGCTTCCACGACCGAACGGACGCTTTCGGGATCAAGCGGCTCGAAGTAGAGGCGTGACGAGGCGTCGAAGTCGGTCGAGACCGTCTCGGGGTTGGAGTTGATCATCACGGCCTGCCAGCCCTGGGCGCGCAGCTCGGCGGCGGCCTGGACGGCGCAATAGTCGAACTCGATCCCCTGCCCGATCCGCACCGGGCCGCTGCCGATCACCAGCGCCGCTGGCCGCTCCACGGGCGGCAGTTCCGGCTCCGAGCCGGCCGCGGCGTACGTGGCGTAGAAGTAGGGCGTCTCCGCGGCGAACTCGGCCGCGCACGTGTCCACCATCGCGTAGCCGGGCACGAGGCCCAGCTCCATCCGGGCCAGCCGGATCGACTCGGCCGGCACGCCGGCCATCTGCGCCAGCTCGCGATCCCCGAAGCCGGCCCGCTTCACCGTCGCCAGGAGTTCGGCCGTCTCCTCGTCCCGTGGATCGGTCATGCGCGCGCCCATCCGGCGAACGTCGCGCTCGAGCGTGATCGCTCGCTCGAACTCCTGCAGGAACCAGGCCGAGATGCCGGTCACGCCGCGGATCCGCTCGGCCGGCATGCCGCGCCGCAGCAGTGCCAGGATCCGCCACAGCCGCGAGTCGGATGGGGCCAGGAACCGCTTGAGGACGATCGGATAGGCGGCTCGTTCGGCATGGGCCCGGGCCTCGCACAGCAGCCCGCCGCCGTCGACCGTCACCATCGGCTGGGCTACCGCGGGCTCCATCAGGTAGTCGAGCGTCGCCCGCCAGGCGGCGTTCTCGGCCAGGAAGCCGGCGCCGGCCTGTTCGAGCGCGCGCAAGGCCTTGTTCAGCGCCGACCCAAACGTTCGGTCGATCGCCATCACTTCGCCGGTCGCCTTCATCTGGCTGCCCAGCGATCGGTCGGCCGTGGGGAACTTGTCGAACGGGAAGCGGGGCAGCTTGACGACGACGTAGTCCAGCGCCGGTTCGAAAGCCGCGACCGTCGTGCCGGTCACTACGTTCGGGATTTCTGCCAGGCGCCGCCCTGCGGCAATCTGCGCCGCGACACGCGCGATCGGGTAGCCGGTCGCCTTGCTCGCCAGCGCGGAGGATCGGCTGACGCGCGGGTTGACCTCGATGACCGCGTATTCGGTGTAGTCCGGCGAAAGCGCGAACTGGACGTTGCAGCCGCCCTCCACGCCGAGCGCCCGGATGATCGAGAGCGCGGCACTGCGGAGGCGCTGGTGGACCGGGTCCGGCAGCGTCTGGACCGGCGCGACCACGATCGAGTCGCCGGTGTGGACGCCCAGCGGGTCGACGTTCTCCATCGAGCAGACGGCGATGCAGGTGTCGTCCGCGTCGCGCATGACCTCGTATTCGATCTCCTGCCAGCCCACCAGGCAGCGCTCGATCATGACCTGGTTGATCGGGCTCAGCCGAAGGCCGGTGCGGGTGCGCTCCCAGTACGCCGCCTCCGTCTCGACGATGCCGCCCCCGGTGCCCCCGAGCGTAAACGCCGGCCGGATGATCGCTGGGAGGCCGATCTCGGCCAGGGCCTCTTTGGCCGCTTTGTCGCGCGCCTCATCCGTCTCGCCCTCGACGATGCAGCTGGGCGCGTACGGCTGGCCGATCCGGTCGAGCAGGTCACGGAACAGCTCGCGGTCCTCGGCCATCTCGATCGCCTCGAGCGGCGTTCCGATGAGCCGGACGTTGTACTTGTCGAGGACGCCGGCCTTGGCCAAGGCCACGGCCAGGTTGAGGCCGGTCTGGCCGCCAAGGCCGGCGAGGAGCCCCTCGGGCCGCTCTCTGGCGATGACCTGCTCGATGGCCTCGACGGTGAGCGGCTCGAGGTAGACGGCGTCGGCCACCTCCGCGTCGGTCATGATCGTCGCGGGGTTCGAGTTGACCAGGATGGTTCGGACGCCCTCGGCGCGGAGGGCGCGGCAGGCCTGCGTGCCGGCGTAGTCGAACTCGGCCGCCTGCCCGATCACGACCGGCCCCGAACCGATGATGAGCGCGCTCTCAGGCTTGCGCCGCTCCGCTCGCGGCGCCACGAGGGGCTGAGTTGCAGGAAGTGTCAAGGGCTCATCCGTCATACAAAAAAGCCACCGGCCTCGCGGGCGCGGTGGTTCAGCTTACACGGGCGCATCGTTCTCCTCCCCGGCCTCTCAGGACCGCGAGTCAAAGCGCCGGCAAGCCGTCTCTTTGACTTCCGCCGGGCTCACAGACCCGGCCTCAAGGGCTGGGGGAAGGATAGCAGCACCCGACGCAGAAGATGGCCCTAATCGCTAGAAAGCGGCGTCCCATGCCAGGCGAGAACACCAGGGGATCATCTGTCGACCTCCGCGGGATCGAGATTGATCCAACAACCTGGGCTGGTCCAATCATAGAAGACGACTTCGCCCAATTCTTCACGAAGCAGACCGCTGATCCGGCGGCGCACATTGGCTTGGCTCTCAGCGAGGCGGTCTGAGTTGGGATCGACCGCCACGGCGAATCTCCGGGTTCCTCTTCGACAGATCGCTTCGAGAAGATGGTCGTCGTTCTCGCCCATTGACCATCCCAGAGTCACTACGCTCTCTCCCAGCTCCGGTAGGACTTCGTCGTAGACGGCGGACAGATACGGGCTTCGACGGATCGCCGCGCGCTTCTGCTCGGACGTGCCCTCGCTTACGAACAAAGGGGTCGCATCTTCGCGCCAACGATCGAAAACGGTCTCCAGGAGAGCGCCTCCGTCGACTTGGATCTTGAACTCAGCCCCGCTAAGCGTAGCCGCCAGGGCGAGGTTGCCATGCGGATAGAACACGAGAGTGCTCGCCCAATTCGAGCGGTAGGGTTGCCGAAGCCACTGCCAGTCTTGATTGAATTGCCCCCTAATGAAGCAATCCTTGAAGCGATTTGCCCGTTCGTCATTCGCCGAAAGGATGGCCCAGTAGACCAGGAGGTCGTAGCTGAGGGAGACGACGGTGGAGAAGCGCGACATGAAGTCAGCAGCCAAGGGAAGGCGATCAGAGACCGCCCCATACGGTACGTGTACAGCCTGTACCACCGCGATCAGAGCATCTCGGACCGAGGAGTAGGCTGCCGACGTCCTTGGGTCCTCGACTTCGAGTGCCTGGTTGATTTGGCTGGCGTGCCAGAGCATTCGCATCACTAATTCGAAGTCATCGGAGTCGAGGTGGCGAAAGACCTTGTCCACGTCGGCAGTGATGAGGCCCTCTTCTACGGCGAGTCCCTTGAGAGAGCCGTAAGCGAACCTCCGGTCGAAAGCAATGGAACTTCCGTTGCCAAGAACTAGGCCGGAACTGAAGGAGCTCTCAATGGCCTTCCATTGATACACAGGGTCCATTCACGCCACCCCCACGACGTCGCTGGCCAACAACTTGCCGTTGAGCATAACTCCCGGGCCACGGGCGAAACCGGATGATCGGCCGGAATGAAACGCTGGCTGCTGAGCGGTCCAGGGCCCGACATGATGCGCCACAGCGAATTCGAGAACCTCCCCTCCTTTCGAGCCGACCGGTAAGCGGAGGAGAGGGATACCCGTCCGAGACGAAGGTTCGGCGCGGGCTCCGGGTCGTCCACGGCGACAGGGAGTTGGCTGAGAAGCTCGGCCGAAACGTCCTTTGCCCGGGGGCTCGGCGAAGTGCCTCCAAGAGTTGCTGTCTGCCTCGGGCGATTTCTACGGCAGCGAGCGGGATGGCTCATTCTCAGCGCCACGTTTCACTCAGAATGAGCCCGCGCCGTCGGCGCTGGCGCGAAGACGCCGCGGCTCGCGGGTGTACTCGTAGCTCACTCACCTCGGACAACGTTCGATGCCAGCGCCTGGTCCCATTACCTACGACGCCCGCTTCTCCAGCCGCTCCGCGATCCACATCTTGATGACCGACTGGCGGGTGACGCCGAGGTGCTTCGCCTCGCGGTCCAGCGACTCGACCATCCATGACGGGAAGTCCACGTTGACGCGCCTGGCCTTCTGAAGGGGGCGGCGGGCAGCAGACCGGTCGAGGTCGCCTGTGACGTCCTGCCCCGTGTCGAACCTCGTGTCGAACTCGTCAGCCTTCAGAGTCCGCTTCACAAGTAGCCGCTCGGCGCGACCACGGGCAGGCCCAGGTCGCGGGCTGCTGCCAGCAGGCGCTCATCGTAGGAGATGAAGGCAGTCAGCTCGTCCCGCAACTCGAGAGCCGTCGCCAGGTGGATGGCATCGAGGGCACGCAGGCTGGCCGGACCCAGCGCGGCTGCGCGGGCGGCGATTCGGGCGTCGAAGGCCATAACGTTCAGCGCCTGGAGCACGGCGGCGACCTCGGCCATCGATGCAGGCGCGACCCGAGCGACCGCCCGCGAGACCTCGACGGTTGCGAGAATGCTGGACGCAAGCGGCCCGGCCGAGGCGATATGCCGCCGCAGCGCATCGGTTTCTGGCTCATCGACGATCAACTTCACGAGGGCCGACGAGTCGACATAGGTCTGGCTCACCAGCGTTCTTCCTCGCGCATCCGGCGGAGCACATCCGAGACGCTCTCAGAGCCCGGCGCCAGTTTGATCGGTTCCGGAAGGTCGCCGATCGAACGGCTGGCCGGCGTGGCTCGACCTTCCGCGATCAACCTGTCCAGGATACTCACCTCCGGAGCCGGCGCCGGCGCAAGGCGCGCCACCAGGCGACCGTGTTCGGTCACGTCGAGAGTCTCCCCTCTCTCCACGCGCCGCAGATACACGGAGAGGTTCTGCCGAAGCTCGCGCACCCCCACACGCGCGGGTGCCTCCCCTTCGCTCATGTTCGCGCCGCAGTCTTCATGTAGCACACGGTAGCACATTACTCTAGCCAGGAGCTGCTCGGGCCCTGATCGTGCCGCTGTTCATGAGCGCTAGTCCCCGCGCGGCGCCTGGGCCGACTCGCAGCGGCTTGATGTGGCCCGCTACAGTGGTCGCGCGAACCCGCTCTCCGCGGAGATGACATCGAATGGCCTCGGCCCGGCTCGAGTTGACGCGCGAGCAGATCCTCAGGTACCGACGATCGGTCGGTGGTCTCGACGAGCGGTTGCCGCCCGGCC
This sequence comes from uncultured Chloroflexia bacterium, assembly GCA_963789725.1. GTDB lineage: Bacteria > Chloroflexota > Limnocylindria > Limnocylindrales > CSP1-4 > Fen-1039. The sequence continues at coordinate 416,748 of CAWBLU010000003.1, read as the reverse complement.
CTGTGTCGCTCAGACGGGCGGCCTGGGCGGGGCTGCAGGACAGCGTGCCTCGCGCGGCGGTCCTGTCGATCCATGCACGCGTTCAGGGGACCAGACCGGAAACCTGGGAGGACGCGTCGCTCGTGCAGGTTTGGGGACCTCGGTGGAGCGTTTACGTCGTCGCCGAGGTTGACCTCGCGATCTTCTCGCTCGGGCGGCTCGCCGAAGGCGGCGAATTGCGACGCCGGGCGGACGATCTCGCCCTCCGGCTACACGGCTTCCTCGACGGTCGAAGGATGAACTACGGCGAAGTGGGGCACGCGCTCGGCGTGCACCCGAACAGCCTGAGGTATGCCGCGCCGACCGGCACGGTGCTGATCCGGTGGGATGGGGCGCGGCAGCCGGCCATCTGGACCGTGCCGCCACCGGGCGTCGACCCGCGCCAGGCACGCCTCGAGCTTGCGCGCCGCTACCTGCACATCTTCGGGCCGGCCACGCCCGCCGCATTTGCCGAGTGGGCCGGGATCAGGCCGAGAGCCGCCGCCGGCCGGGCCGCGTTCGCCGCGCTCGGCGAATCGCTGACGCCGGTCCGAACGCCGGCCGGCGACGCATGGATCCTGGCCGAAGACGAGCCGGCGTTCCGTGCCCCCGGCGGATCGGCGGCGCTCGCTCGGCTTCTCCCGAGCGGGGACGCCTACTTCCTACTGCAAGGAGCCGATCGGGAATTGCTGGTCCCTGACCCCGACAATCGTCGCGCGCTCTGGACGCCCCGAGTCTGGCCCGGGGCCGTCCTTGTGAGCGGCGAGATTGCCGGGACGTGGCGACGCGCGCAAACCAACGTCACGATCGAGTCGTGGCGCCGGCTCTCGACCGCGGAACGAGCGGCTGTGGAGGCGGAGGCCGCGTCGATGCCGCTGCCCGGTATCCGGCAGCACGTCCGGGTCCGCTGGGACGGCTGACGAAGCGAAAGGCCGCACGCGCGGCCAGACGAGCGGGGTCCGCGCGACGCTCGCCGTCAGCCCTCGAGCACGTGCGCGAACACGTAGAAGGCCACCGACGCGCCGATGTAGCCGTACTGCACCCGGGTCCTCTTCGCGTCGTCGTCTCGGGCGCCCAGCAGATCGAGCAGGGCGTGACGGATCAGGAACGTGTAGAGCACGAAGTAGAGGAACGGAATGATGTGCACGTAGACCGGGTAGTCGGCGACCCGGCGGCCGAACAGGGAGAGCAACCAGTCGATCTGGCTGAGGATCCCGAAGATCCCCAGTCCGGCGTTGATGAACATCCACTTGACTTCGTCCAGGCCGAAGATGGCCAGATAGAAGACGGTGTAGACGAAGATCGCGATGCCGCCGTGCATGAACAGAAACAGCGCTGGCGCGCCGCTGTAGGCCAGGACGAAGCCCGAGACGCCGAACGCCAGCATGTGCACGAGGAAGAAGGGGTAGACGAAGAACCCCGGGATCTCGTCGCCCTTGGAGTACGATCGGCCGTTGACCGTCAGGCCGCTGTGCAGTTTCATCGGGGGCCCACATCGGTCGCCGCTGCCGCGGGTGGTGCCGAGGGTGGTGCCGCGCCCAGGTTCGATGCGGCCGAGGATGGCGTCGCGGGTGGCGCCGCCCCCAGGTTCGATGCGGCCGCGGCGAGGTCACGACTCTTGACCGTCATCACCACGGGCTCCCGCCTCCAGCCGGCTTCGCGCATCCAACAGAACTGGCGGACATAGCTTCGCAGATAAGCGGTCGTGAAGTGGCCTCGTTGACAATCGCCGCGTGAACGATGTCCAGTTCGGAGCTGTCATCAGGGCCGTTCGAAAGCGGCGCGGGATGAGCCAGCTTGAGCTGGCGGGCATAGCCGGGGTTGCTCAGGGGACGATGTCGCTGATCGAGCGCGACCACAGCGAGTCGCTTTCGCTAAACGTCGCGCGGCGCGGGGCCAGTGGGCAAATGTGCCGCCCAGTGCGGCGCTGAGCGGCTTCGCCCGGGCGAGGTCAGGCGGCGCGCGCAGGGATAGCGCGGCGGATCGTCGCCCAGAGTCGCTCGAACCAGGAGCAGTCGACCTGCGGAAGCTCCACTCGGGGCTTTCGACCGACCGCCTCGATCCGACACGGCGACTCGACCCGGCTCTTCTTGTGGGCCGCGGCCGCCATGCGGTTGGCGGCGCCTTCGGCGTGGAGTTCGGAAATGTGAGCCTGGCTGAGCATCCTGGCGGTGATCGGGTCCATCGAGTTGCCTCCGTCGCCGGCCCTGTTTCCTACCCCGACCGGCGATGACGCCAATCTACGTCTCTCGAGGTGGGCCGCGGTATCGGCGCCAGGACCGGCATAGGGTCGGCCTGTCGACCCCGTCGTCCCGGCCGGCGCAACTCGCCGTCCTTAAACCGAGCAGGGATCCGGCCGCGCGACGGGGGCGAGCACGCCGTTGATCGCGCCCTGATACATCAAGGCGTTGAAGAAGTCGGGTTGCTCGCTCAGATCCCAGGACCAGAACAACCAGCCGTCGAAGCCGTAGGAGCAGGATTCCGCCTGCCAGGCCGCGAATGTCTGCGCCGCCACCGAGACGGACGGGAACCGGGAGATCTCGCCGCCGAATTCGCCCATGACAATCGGCTTCTGCTTCATGCCGTTGATGCCGAAGTTCTCGACATACTGCTTGAGGGTCAAGCCGGACCCCGGGTACGCGTGCAGGTCGACGAAGTCGGCCGTGGACTGCCAGATGGCCGGCTCGGTCATCGCGAGACGCGGGTCCTCCTCTCGGGTCGGGTTCGGCTGTTGCGGCTGGAAGAAGCCGACGCTCACGAGCGCAGTCGGATCGACCTCCTGGATCGAGGCGCGCATATGGTCGATCCAGTACACGAGGTTTTCGCGCACCATCAGATCCTTGTCCGACGCCTTGGCCATGTCGTACGACTTGCCATTCGCCGTCGTCACGACGCCCGACTTGAACGAGAGCGGCGGCAAGTCCGAGTCGTAGAACATCTCGTTTCTCAATTCGTACGAGAATACGTACTCCGTGGGCGCTCCGAGGTCCAGCAATCCGTGAATGAAGTCCCGGTAAAAGACCTGATTCGCCTCGAGGCCAGCAGGAGGCAGGAAGTTGGCATTCATCAGGGCGAAGGCCGAACAGCAATCCGTGTTCAAGATCGCGCCGTACTTGCCGCCGGGGATCCAGTCGAGGGTGAACATCACGTAGATGGCGTTAGCGCTCGCCAGACGCAGGAAATCGGCGACGTTCTTCATGTACTCGGGCGAGAGACCGCCGTCGGCCGTGCCCATCGTGTCCGGACTGAGGAACACGCGGACGGTGTTGTAACCGTCGGCGTGAATCTTCTCCAGGGCGCCGCCCACGCGGGGCTGGTCGTACCGGCCGGGATCGAACACGGAATGGCCGAACGTGACCGACCCGTCGGCCTTGGTCTGGTTCGCCAGGCGGATGTAGTTCATGCCGCGCGGCACAAACTTCGCGCCCGTGGCGCGGTCGTAGAACTCTCCGACACCGCCTGCCTCTCGCACCACTATGAGATGGTCCGTGGGTGTAACCGCGACGCTGGTCGCAGGGGCGGCGATAGGGGTGGCGCCCGCTGTTGGCCTTGCCGGCGTGACGCGACCGGTCGGCGAGGACGCCGGCAGGGGCGTTGGGGAGAGGTCGCAGGCCGTGACAGCCGCGGCAAGAAGAGCGATGAGGAGCGCTCGGAGTAGCTTCACCGCTTCACCGGCGAGTAATCGAGTTATCGGCTAGACCGCATTCTGGATCTTGAGGCCGGTCTGGGGTGGGCCCTCGACGTACCGTCTCGCGCCGCGGAAGCCCACCGAATACCGGCCGGGGGAGACCAGCGCGGGGTTCCTGGTCGAAAAGGTTCGGGCGAGGCCCGACCGCTCAGGTCAACCCAATCCCGCGACGACCGCGCCCGCGCCGAGTCCGGCCAGCTCCGCGTCCTCCTCTTGTGTGAGCCCGCTCACAGCCACCGCTCCAACGACCTGACCTCGCACCAGGACCGGCACTCCCCCGCCCCACCCGACGTACCGGAGATCACCGTAGTAGGCGATGTCGAAGACGCGCTCCGGATCAAGGGCCGCCTGGCCGATCTCCAGTGTCGGCTTTCGCTCGCGGGCCGCGGTCAGGCCTTGTTCGTCGCGATGGTGATCGAGGGCAAGGGTGCACCGTCCAGACGCAGCAGGCCGACGAGCTCGCCCTGAGCGTCGGCCACGGCGACCACCGCCGTCTTGTCGCGGCGCAACAACTCCGATTGAACGGCCTCGATCGCCCGCTCCGCGTCCGCGTGGCCAAGGCTGTCGACCTGTCGCATCGCTCTCCCATCCTGGCCGTGGGCATGCTCGTCAACTTCCCCATCGGCTCCGGGGCGTGTCCGACTCTAGCTCATCCCCTGAAGGCGCCGTGCCAGCTCCGCCGTGTCCAGGTGGAGTGGCTCGACGGCGCCGACCGTCGGCACCGGCTCTCCTCCGCCGTGGTGGGCCAGGGCGGCCGTCACGAAACGGTCGAAGACCGCAAGCGCATCCAATGGGCCGGGGCCGCCCTCGGGGTGGTACTGGACCGTTTCTATCGGCAGCGCGCGGTGGCGCAGACCTTCGACGGACCCGTCGTTGAGGTCGATCTGGCTGACCACGAAGCCGCTCGCGTCCGGCAGCGTCTCGGCGATGACAGTGACCTCGTGGTTCTGGGCCGTTACCTGCACCAGGCCCGTCTCGAGGTCCTTGACCGGATGGTTGGCGGCATGGTGGCCGAACGGAAGCCGGCGAGTGTCTGCCCCGGCGGCGCGGCCGATGATCTGATGGCCCAGGCAGATTCCGAGCAGCGGCCGGCCGTCGGCTATGACCTGGCGAGCAAGCGCGACCGGGCCGTCCAGCCTGGCCGGATCGCCCGGACCTGGCGAAAAGACCACGCCGTCGATCTCCGGCGCCAGCGCGTCGGCCGCCGTCGCGGTGTGAGGCAGGATTCGCACCCGGGCGCCGCGCCGGCGAAGGCTGCGCACGATGTTCGTCTTGAGGCCGAAATCGAGGATGGCGACGAGCGGGCCTCCCTCGGACGCGTCGCCTTCGTCTCGAGCAGAGACGGGCGAAACCGCGGCCACAAAATCTTGATCCTCCCACCGCGGCACGGCCCGAGCCCGAGCCCTCGCTTCTTCCGGGTCCGTCTCGCCCGGCGCGGTCACGATGGCCCGCAGGCTACCGTGGGCCCTGAGGTGACGGGCGAGGGCGCGCGTGTCGACGCCGGCGATTGCCGGGATGCTGGCCTCACGCAGCATCGTCGCCAGCTGCCGGGCATCGTCCAGAACTGCGGCCGTTGCGTTCGCCACGATCAGGCCGCGCAGCCAGGGCCTCTCGGACTGGTCGTCATAGTGGACCCGGCCGTAGTTGCCGATCAGCGGGTATGTCATCACTACGAGCTGGCCCGCATACGAGGGATCGGTGGCGATCTCCTGGTAGCCAGTCTGGCTCGTGTTCACGACGAGGTCGCCCTGGCCGGCGCGCTGCGAACCGAAGGCGATGCCCGGGAATAAACGCCCGTCCTCGAGCGCGAGCAGGGCCGGGCCGTAGTCGCCAACCCTCGGGTCGACGACCGAGCTGGGCCGCGGAAACGGCGGCTGCTTGAGGGCGTGCGACACCGAAGGCATCATCCGGCCCCGATAGTGCCGGGCCGGACAAAAAAGCCACCGGCCGAACCGGCGCGGTGGTTTGACTCGCAGACGAACATTCGCTCCTCCGCGGCCTCTCTGGACCGCATGCCCGGCCTGGATCGACCGGAAGCCGGCCTCACAGAGCCGGCAACAAAGGTTGGCGGTAGGTTAGCACGACGGCCGGACGGAGAGCCGGGCGAGTGCCCGCCGAACCGCCCGGACGCCCTACGCCCTACGCCCTACGCCCGGACGCCAACGCCCTACGCCCTACGCCCTAGACGAGGGAGCCCCAGGATCGAGCCGAGGTGATGTCCACCCGAATCAGCGGCCGACTGGCCAGGTCGTGATCGTGGTACTGGGGATAGCGGGTGCGAAGAGCTGCTACCGCCGAGGCGTGCTCCTCGGCACCGCCAGCCTGCCCCGAACCGGGCTCCAAAAGCAGCGCTCGGCCGAGCAGTCGCAACCAACCGAGCCGGCTCCAATCCTCGTCCCAGCGATCGGCCAGGAGAATCACGCCGGGGCGAGCGACGATGTCGCGGACCCGCGCGAGCAGGCGCGGATCGTGGACCTGCTTCGGTTTGTCGTCGAGCGGCGTGTACAGACACTCCGCTTCCACGGCCGGGCTGTCCGCGACGGCGAAGCAGATGGGCACCGGGCGAGGCGAACCATCGGCCGCGACCGTGCACATTACGATGCGCCGGCACGCCAGCAGGAAGGCCCGCTCGGCCGGGGCCAGCACAAACGGGTCGCTCAACCGGCCAGAGCCTGGACGACCTCGGCGTCGAACCGTTCGATCGCCAATTGCAGGCGTTCAGGTTCGGTCTCGGCGAAGACGACCGCCAGCTGCTCGACGCCCATCGCCTCGTACTCCCGAACGTCCCGAAGAATGGCGTCCGGCTCCGCCGAGACGGGCATCCGAACCGACAGCGACGGTGCCGGCCGACCCGCGGCTTGTGCGGCCGCCCGGACGACCGGAATACGGCGAGCCATCTCGTCGGGCGCCGCGCGGGTGGCGTGATAGCCGTCTGCCAGGGCCCCGGCGCGCCGCAACGCCGCGGCCGACGAGCCGCCGACCAGAATCGGAACGCTATCCCGGCGGACCGGCAACGGCCCAAAGACGAAGTCGCTGAAGGCGTGGAACACGCCCTCGAACGGCTCGGCCGAACCGGACCAGAGGTGGCGCCACAGTCGGATCGTTTCGTCCAGGTATGCGCCGCGACGGTGAAAACGATCGGCCAGGCCGAGGTTCGCGAACTCGGTCTCGTTCCAGCCGACGCCTACACCGGCGATCAGGCGGCCACCGCTCAGCACGTCGAGCGTGGCCAGCTCCTTGGCGAGAAGCACGGCGTTGCGCTGCGGGACGACGATCACGCTCGTGCCCAGCTTGAGGCGCGGGTGCTTTGCCCCTACCCAGGCCAGGGTCTCGATCGCCTCGAAGGTGCGCCCGTACTCGCCGGCCGCGGACCCCGGCACCAGAACGTGATCGGTCGTCCAGACGGTCTCCCAGCCGAGGCGTTCGGCCGTTTTCGCTCCCGCCTCGATCGCCTCGGCGCTCGATCCGGGGCCGGTATTCCTCAGGGACAGTCCGAATTTCATCATGACCCGATGCTACCTCCGGCAGCGGAGGTGCGGAGTCGAGCGGGACGGGCAACCGCCTGACGGTACGTACGAATCGCACGATTCCCGCGAGACGGAGCGCCCTGGCCGGCCGCGGGCCCGACGGAAGTAAGCCGCAGATAAGTGGGCGCCGCTATGGTGGCGCAGTCGGACGTTGCGCGATCCAACCGAGACCGCCGGGCGAACGTTGCTGGCCCTGCGGGACCCCTCGCGCAACTCCGCGCTCCATGAGGGGGGCCGCGAAGAGCGACGTGACAATTCGTCGCCGAGCCCTTCGCGGTTGCGAGCCGGCAGAGCAACGGCGCTAGCGCCGTCCCGGCCAGCCTCGGCCCGTCGGCGGGCGCGCGGCCGGCGAAGACCCGCGGCGTCCTGCCAGGAGCGCGTCGATTTCCGCGCGCAACCGCCGCCCGAAGGTCGCCCGCTGGAGCCACTCCAGGTAGTCGAGGTCGTGGCGTGCGATCTCGCCCAGGGACCACCCGGCGTATCGTCCGAAATCCAGCACCGTTCCGGACGGGCGGCCCGGTGGCGGACCCGCATGGACCACCTCGGAGGTCGATGCCGAGCTCGACGAGTATGTCGGACGGGCACCCTCCGGGCGCGGCGGAGTCGCCGGCGCGGCCTCGGGTGGACGCCGAGCGGGTTCCGCGCGAGTAGCCGGAGCCGGTGCGGACGCGACCCTGGCCCGCGACGCATCGTAGGCCGCGCGAAGGGCCGGGTCGCCCAGGACATCCCAGGCATCGTTCAAATCGATCATCCGACGTGGATCGCCGCCGTGGTCGGGGTGGTACTTGCGGGCAAGGGTTCGGTAGGCAGCCCGGATGACCTCGGATTCGGCACGCGGGTGAACCTGGAGGACCTCGTAGTAGTCCGGCATTGGCAGAGCCTACAACGGCCGAGGAAGCGACGGCACGGCGGAGCGCCACCCACCCCTTCCTTCCGAATCTCCCGCCGTGTTCTCCGGGCGGAGCTCGCACAAGGGCTCTACGCACCGCCCAGTCTGCCCGACGGGCCCCGCGCCGACAAACACAAGCGGCCCGGGGAGGGAGGACCCGGACCGCTTGATCTGGGAAGGCGCCCCGTCACTGGCGTCTTCCAGGAGGAGTTGGAAGGAGGAACTGAGGGCAGAATAGGCTTCCAACCTTGAAGAAATCCTGAAAGTCGAATGTGCGGAATCCGCCGATTTCGAGGATCTCTACTCGGACGCCGGCTCGACACCAGCGGAACGGTTGCTCGAGCCGGTCGGCCGTTCCGCGTGGGGTCCCCGAGGCGCTCGCCTTACGCCTCGTGCGAGCCTGAATAGGGCCGTCGACTCTTCGGCGGCCGCGGCCGTATCGGCCTGACGATTGGTCTGAGCCCGCCCCTCGCGCTGGTCGGCGGCATCTCGCAACAATGCGTGGAATTGCTCGTTCAGCTCGTCTTCCGCGGCCGTGTCGCGCCCGGCCGACCTCGAAGAGGCCACCGTGGTGTCCGGGCCCGGGTGTTCGCCGACTTTCATCGCTTCCGACCTCCTTCCGACGGGCCGCAGTCTCGTGGCCGAGGCGTCGGCGCGGGGTCGGACAGGCACTCAGCTTGCGCTTCGATGGCCCGGAACGCAATCTCCGGTCGCGGCCGAGCGGAGTCCCCTGTGCGAATCCCGGCGGCGTTCGGCCGAGCGGAACTCAGCGCGGAAGATCAGCCGGCAAAGCGATGAGGCGGCAGGCCCCGGACTCCCGGCCTGACCCTGAAGAGCCCGCCGGCGAGCGGTTCCCGCGCGTCGTCCTCCTCGACGAAGTCTTCCCTGGCCGAGGTGACGTACAGGTCCGAGAGGTCCGCGCCGCCGAAGCACACGCTCGAAACCTGCGACACCGGCAGGTCGAAACGAGCCTGTACCTCACCGGCGGGCGAGACGCGAATGACACACCGCCCGTTCCACACCGCCACCCAGACGGAACCCTCCGCGTCGACCGTCAAGCCGTCGGGTACGGCTTCGGCCGGCATCCCGGTCTCGGCCCCGATCCGAAGGAATGGCCGGCCACCTGATATCGCGCCGGTGGTGCCGTCGAAGTCGTAGGCCGTGACCACGCGGCTCAGCGACTCGGCGAAGTAGAGCGTCGCCCCGTCCGGGCTCCAGGCCAGACCGTTCGGGATGGTCAGGTCGGTCAGGATCGACATCAGATTCAGGTCCGCATCGAGGCGGCGCAGCGATCCCATTCCATGAGCGTGATCGAACGGCATGCGGTCGATCCACAGCCGCCCGGTGGGATCGGGCTTGGCGTCGTTCGACCGGCGCGGCGGGTTCTCGCGGGCGAAGGCGAACACAGGCGCGAGGCGGCGAGTTGCCGGATCCAGGGCCAGGATCGCGTCCTGGCCGAGGACGAGGATGCCGCCGTCATGTCGGAGCGCGACGGCCCCGGCCGCCTGCCCGATCTCGAATGCGTCGTCCTTGCCGGTCGCGGGGTCGAAGGCGTGAACCAGCCCGCCCAGGATGTCGACCCACCACAGCAGGCCTCGGTCGGCATCCCAGACCGGCCCTTCGCCAATGATGGCCCGGGCGTCGACGACGAGCTCGGCCGCCGCCGAGGGCCCGAACGGGTCGGCCGGAGTGGATCCGGTCACGCCGGTGCGAACTCCCTCAGCAGCCCTTCAACGCTCACTGCGTCCAGGCCATCTCCTACCTCGAGGATCTCCCAGCGCTCGTCGTGCGCCACCGCATCACCGGGGGCCAGGGTCACCAGCGGCCCGAGGGACTCGAGCTCGATGGTCCGATCGTCGCAGTAGACCTCGAGATTGCTGCCGAGGTCCGAGTGAACGGAACCACGAGCCGGGTCGAACTTCAGCACCACGAGGAGCCCGTCCAGCAAGTAGCCGGCGACGCCTGTCGAACTCAGGCAACCGACCTTCACGGGCCTGCCCGGGCGGGCGGCGACGGTCAGCCGATGCTCGGCGATCTCGATCCTCTCGTCCGACCACGAGCTGTACGGCCACATGGCTACCAGCTGGTTCGGGCGGGACGACGGCTCCTCGGTCGCGGGCGGCAACGGCACGACGGCCGTGCCGCCGAGTCGCAGCTGGGTCACCGGCCAGGGCGCGAGTTCGAACGTACGCGAACCCTGGTTGGTGAGGACGTGGTGCAACGACATTGCCGCCGAATCGGGATCGAGGCGGACCTCGATCGTCTTGCGCAGGCCGGTCGGGGCCTCGATTGCACCGACGAGCATGACCGCGGGCCCGGTCACGCTCTGCATCTCCGACAGAGTAAGCCCGGTCGAATCCGGCACGCTGCACTCGTCCGACTCAGGGGAAAACCACAACCGGTGCCCGCCCAGCAACTCGTAGGTGCCGAAGCCGGCATCCCAGTTCGCGGTCGGTGTCTCGGCGAACAGGTTCGACCCGCCGGCGAGTCCAAACCTGACGACGCGCGGCCCACCGGTGGCCAGAACCTCCGCCCAGCAATGGGCGCCTTCAAGCCGCCGAGTGGCGCGGCCGAAGTATTCCCCGGGAACGCCCGGCAGGCGGTCGGTAGAATCGCCGGCGGCACTCATCGCAGGACCACGTCAACTTCGACGGTCGCCGTCCCCGGCGGGGGCGGCGGAACGACGTCCCCGGCGACGGACTTTCCGTCGACGACCATGACCACCGAGTTGCCGGGGCCCTCGCGCCGGACGGAGATCTCGTAGGCCGTGCCGCGATACTCTCGGTGGGCCTTGTACCCGGGCCATTGACCGGGAAGTGCCGGGGCCACAAGGAGGCCGTCATAGGTAGGCCTGATGCCGAGGATCCACTGCGTGGCCGCCACGAAGGTCCACGCCGCGGTGCCGGTCAGCCAGGCGTTGCGAGCCAGGCCGAACGACGGGTGGGCCGGCCCGCAGATGTTCTGGGGGTAGGTGTAGGGCTCCACCTGGTACAGATCGGAGTCTGTGCGGGCCAGGGGCAGGATCTGGCGGTAATACTGGTAAGCCTGATCGCCGTGGCCGAGCATCGCCGCCGCGACGATGGACCAGGTGTTGGCGTGGCAGAAGATGCCGCCGTTCTCCTTGGCGCCCGGGACGTACGTGGCCATGCCGGCGACGCGCGGGTCGGCGCCGTCGTAGGGCGGCCACATCAGGGCGATGCCGTACTTGGTGTTGAGCTTCTCGTCAGCCGAGGCCATGGCCTGCTCGGCCCGGTCGGGCGGGGCAACCTCGCCGAGGACGCACCAGCTCTGGGGGATCAGGTCGATGGCGTGGTGGGCGGCCCCGGCGATGCCGATCGGCAGGCCGTCGTCGTCGAACGAGCGGGCGTACCAGGCACCGTCCCAGGCGTGGTCGTTGATAGCGGCTGCCATCGACGCGTGGAGCCCTGAGAATCGATTCGCGTCTGCCGGCCGATCGATCTTCTCGCACAGCTCGGCCAAATCGAGCATGGCCTTGCAGAACTGCATCCCCGTCCACACGCTCTCGGCCTTCCCGGAGCCGTGGTCGACGTCGAGCGTGTCGTTCCAGTCGGAGAAGCCCGATCGCGGCAGGCCGTGCGGGCCCAGGTTGGCCAGGGTGAAGTCGACCGCCCGTAACATGTGCTGCCAGACCGTCTCCTCGGTGTGGTCGACGTAGGAGACCTTCTGGTCCAGGTAGTCGAATGACCCCGTCTCACGCAGGTAGGCGCAGACGGAGATGATCAGCCACAGGTGGTCGTCGCTGAACCACTGCGGCCAGTCGGGAAACTCGCCGGCCAGACCCGGTCCCCCTTCGAGGGTGAGTGGGTAGAACTGGTGCCAGGTATGGCCGTCGGCGAATTGCATCTTCCAGATCGTGGTGAGCATCCGCCTGGCGTGTTCCGGGACCGTGTGCATGGTGCCAAGCGTGTCCTGGCCGCTGTCGCGCGTGCCCATGCCACGGCCGAGACCGGACTCGTAGCCGGACACGAAACGGGACCAGTACAGCGTCGTCCGGCACTGGACCTGGTTCCAGAAGTTGATCATGGCGTTTGTGTCGGCGTCGGGCGTTTCGACGGTAAAGCGCGAGAGGTATGCGTCCCAGTCGTCGCGCAGAGCCTGGAATGCCGCCGTGACCTCGCTGGGCTGCGAGTAACGGGCGACCACCCGGCCTATCTCGGCCGGCCGTTCCGTGGTGCCCATGATGAAGACGATCTGGCGCTCCTCGCCCGGCGCCAGGTCGATGTCGTGGGTGAGCGAGCCGACGCTGTTCCCTCGCGGGGACGGCGCGTCCGACGGCGTGCCGGTCTCGACGACGATCGGATCGCTCAGGTCCCGGCCCCGGCCGACGAAGTCCTCGCGGTCGCACGTATATCCAGACGGAGCCGCGCTGCTGCCGAAGAACGAGGTAAGCGGGTTGAACTTGGTTGCCACACGGATCACACCGTCACGGCACGAGCTGAAGACGATGTGCTGGGCCCAGTCCAGGTTCGTCATGTCGCTGACGGCGTCGGCGAAGCTGAACTCGACGTAGCTGAACGAGCGCAGCCGCCTCGGCCCGGATCCGTCGTTGCGGACCTTCAGCACCCACAGTTCGCAGGGCACCGGCTCGTCGAGCTGGCTGAGCGGCACGAAGTAGAGGATTTCCGCGGAAATACCGCCGCGTGAACCGGAGATCCGCGTGTAGGCCGCACCGTGGCGGCACTCGTAGGCGTCCAGTTCGACCTTCGTCGGCCGGGCTGTGGGGCTCCAGTACTCGCCCGATTCCTGATCGCGCAGGTAGACGTAACGGCCGGGCTGGTCGACCGGGATCGAGTTGTAGCGGTAGCGACTGACGCGGCGGTTGCGCGGGTCGCGGTCGAACGAAAAGCCCCCGCCCGTGTTGGAGACGATGCCGCCGTAGCGTCCCTCGCCGATGTAGTTGATCCACGGCGTCGGGGTGTCCGGCCGGGTTATTACGTACTCGCGAGCGGCCACGTCGAAGTAGCCGTAGGCGTTCGCGCCCGGTCGCGCCTTGACATCAGTCATCGAGTGGTCTCCCCAGCCGGCCGAGTGAACGGGACCGAGCGGTAGCGATAGTGGACGCGGGCCGAATCCTACCGGACGAAGCCCATCCGGGCGAGGCTCCCGCGGGCGAGGCTCCCGCGGGCGGGGCCCGTTAGCCCACCGACGCCTCGACCTCGAAAGACTGGCCGGGCCCCGTTGGGAGCGGGAGCAGGTTGCCCGCGATTTCGCGACCGTCGACGGTCAGCCGGGTCACGCGCCCACTCGAACCCCTCGCTTTGCGGACGGCGATGTTGTAAGTGGCCCCACGGAACCGCCGCGTGACGCGGTAGTCGCCCCAATCCGCCGGCAGGACCGGGTCGATGCGCAGCCCGTCGTACTCGGCCCGGATGCCCAGGATCCACTGGCTGATGGCCACGAAGTTCCAGGCGGCCGTGCCGCTCAGCCAGGAGTTCTTGGCCTCGCCGTGAGTGGGGGCGTCTTTGCCGGCGATCATCTGGGCGTAGACGTACGGCTCGCAGCGGTGGAGGTCGGAGATCTTCTCGCGGGCGGACGGGTTGATCCGCATGTAGTAGTCGAGCGCGGCGTCGGGGTGATCGCTCATCGCTTCCGCGATCATGACCCACGGGTTGGTGTGGCAGAAGACGCCCGCGTTCTCCTTGTAGCCCTCCGGATACGTGGAGATCTCGCCCAGTTCCACGTGGTAGTAGGTGAAGGCCGGGCTGCACAGGACGATGCCGTGCGGCGTCGCCAGCCGCTCCGCGACGGATGCCAGCGCCTTGTCGGCCATGCCGTTGTCCAGGCCGATGCCGGCCACGATGCATATGCCCTGGGGCTCGATGAAGATCGAGCCTTCGGGGCACTCGTCCGAGCCGACCACGCGGCCGAAGTAGTCGTAGGCGCGGCGGAACCAGGCTCCGTCCCAACCCGCGGTCTCGACCACCTTCGTCATCGAGGCGGCGGCATCGCTGGCGAGCCGGACCTCGGCCGCGTCCTCCCGGCGCTCCGCCAGGGCCGCCATCTCGTTGGCCGCCAGGACGAACAGGCCGCCGATGAACACGGACTCGGCGACGCCGCCTTCCTTGTTCTCCGTCGTCTGGAAAGACTCGCCGGGCGTCTCCGAGAAGCAGTTCAGGTTCAGGCAGTCGTTCCAGTCGGCCCGGCCGATGAGCGGCAGGCCATGCGGCCCGACCCGGTCGAGGGTGTATTGGATGGAACGCTGGAGGTGCTCGTAGAGCGGCGTCTCAGTGTCCGGCTGGTTGTCGTAGGGGACCTGCTCGTCGAGGATCGAGGTGTCGCCCGTCTCCTTCAGGTACGCGGCCACGCCCAGCACCAGCCAGGCCGGGTCGTCGTTGAAGCCGCTGCCGACGTCGTTGTTGCCGCGCTTGGTCAGGGGCTGGTACTGGTGATAAGCCCCGCCGCTGGGCAGCTGTGTCGCCGCAATGTCGAGGATGCGCTCGCGGGCGCGTGCCGGAACCATGTGAACGAAGCCCAGCAGGTCCTGATTCGAGTCGCGGAAACCCATGCCGCGGCCGATGCCCGACTCGAAGCCGGAGGCGGAGCGCGACATGTTGAACGTGACCATGCACTGGTAGGGGTTCCAGATGTTGACCATGCGGTCGATGTGCTCGCTGCCGGTCCGGACCTGGAGGATGCCCAGCATCTGCGTCCAGTAGTCGCGCAGCTTGGTGAAGGCCTGCTCGACCTCGGCCGGCTGCAGGTAGCGGGCGATGACCGGCTTGACCCGCTTCTTGTTGATCGTCTGGGATCCGGGCCGATCGAACTTGTCGTCCTGGGGGTTCTCCTGATAGCCGAGGAGGACGATCACCTCTCGGGTCTCGCCGGGCGCGAGATCGAGCTTGACGTGATGGGCGCCCATCGGCTGCCAGCCGTGAGCGATCGAGTCGCCGGCCTTGCCGCTCTCGACCACGATGGGGCGGTCCCAGCCGCGGTATGCGCCGAGGAACGCGTCACGCTGCGTGTCGAAGCCGGCCAGCGGAGCAGAGCAGGCAAAGAAGGCGAAGTGATCGCGCCGCTCTCGGTACTCGGTCTTGTGATAGATGACGCCGTCTTCGACCTCGACCTGGCCGGTCGAGTAGTTGCGCTGGAAGTTGGTGTTGTCGTCCAGCGCCTCCCAAAGGCAGAACTCGATCGAGTCGAAGAGCGAGACCCTGGCCGGAGTCTTTCGCTCGTTGGTGACTCGGATCCGCCAGACCTCCAGATTCTCGCCCAGCGGCACGAAATATAGGGTCTCGCCGCGGATGCCGTTGTAGCTCGAGCCGATGATCGAGTAGCCCAGGCCGTGCCGGCAGCTGTAGTCGTCCAGCTCACGTTGTGTCGGCTGCCAGCTCGGGCTCCAGAACTCGCCCGATTCGTCGTCTCGGAGGTAGACGTAGCGCCCGCCGAGGTCCAGGGGGGCGTTGTTGTAGCGATAACGCGTCAGGCGGCGGAGACGGGCGTCGCGATAGAAGGAGTAGCCACCGGCCGTGTTCGAGATGATCCCGAAGTAGGCCTCGCTGCCCAGATAGTTGATCCACGGCAGAGGAGTATCCGGCCGGGTGATGACGTACTCGCGCGCCTCATCGTCGAAGTGACCGTATCGCACGACTCTCCTCTCGGCTGCCCAATTCTGCCGATCGCGTGGCTCCGCTTCCGATGCTCGTCTCGGATGGGCAGATCGCGATCGGCGGTTGGCTCGTGGACTGGGCGCGGCCCCACGGCCGGGCGCGGTGTGGACATTACCATTCCGGCGCCGGCCGCCGCACGACGGCGGGTCCAACGACACCGACGCGAACCGGGCGGCCAGGCGCGATTGCGAGCGTCTCGGTTGCGTCTGGCGCCGCCGGAAGGACCTGCCCGACCGCCCCTCGAATGCGTAGTACATTGGTGGCGGGCGTCACGACACCAGCGTCGGTGCGCCATCCGGAGTCGCCGTCGTGCCCGACAACCCATTCGAGAACGAATTCCACAAGACCATCGTCGACAACCTTGCCGACGGCGTCTATTTCGTCGATCCCGGCCGCAGGATCACTTTCTGGAACCCGGGAGCGGAGAGGATCACCGGTTACGGCCCCGATGACGTGGTCGGCCGTCGCTGCTTCGACAACATCCTCGACCATGTCGACGCCCACGGGAATTCGCTTTGCCACAGCATCTGCCCGCTTGCTGCGACCATGCGCGACGGACAGCCGCGCGACATGTCGGTTTGGCTCCGGCACGCGGATGGCTACCGGAAGCCTGTCAGGGTCAAGACCGCGCCGGTTCGGAATCCGGACGGCAAGATCGTCGGGGCGGTCGAAGTATTCTCCGACGACTCGGCCGTCCTGCGTGCGACGGAGGACGCGGATCGAGCCCGCCGCGACGCCCTGACCGACGAACTCACGGGCCTGCCCAACCGCCGCCTCTTCGACGCCGCCCTGGCCGGCCGGATCGAGAACATGACCCGATATGGCTGGCGTTTCGGGCTGCTCATAGCCGACATCGACCATTTCAAGGCCATCAACGACGACTACGGCCATGCGTTCGGCGACGCGGTCCTGACCGGCGTCGGCGCTACATTGCACGGGGCCATCCGGTCGGGCGACATAGTCGCCCGCTGGGGCGGCGACGAGTTCGCCGTGCTCGTGGGGGCGTCCGACAAAGAAGGCCTCGTCGACGCGGCGGAACGTCTGCAGGTCCTGGTGGCCCAATCGGAGTCTCGCCACGGCGGCCGCGCCACCACCGTCCACGTCTCGGTTGGCGGCGCTCTGGCCCGCCCGGATGAGACGGCCGAATCGCTCTTCGTCAGAGCTGATGCCGCTCTGTTCGGAGCCAAGCATGCCGGTCGCAACCGGATCGAGATCGGGCCGGAGGAATAGCCGGCACCGGTCGCCTGCGCCCCGCGACCATCACCTGGGCCGCGCGGGGCTCCCAAAGTCCGGGGTGTCGGAGCCACCGCGGATCGCTAGACTCGACCGTGCTGGACTCATCCCGTCCGACGGCTACGTCGCCACGCAACCCTCCGACCGCGAATGAAACCCCATGGAGCGGCTCATGACCGACAACCAGGGCCAGGGACTGACAACCTGCCCCAACTGCGGAACTCAATCACCCACGGGCTCAGCCTTTTGTTCGAACTGCGGGTCCGCCCTGGCTGCGCCGCCACCGCCGGCTCCCACGTGGAGCCCGCCGGCGGCCGCTGCACCGCCTCCCGCTCCACCCGCCTGGAGCCCGCCTCCGAGCGCGCCGCCACCGCCTCCTCCTCCCGCATACCAGCAGCCGCTTGCGCCGCCCCCGGCACCGCCCACAGCGTGGAGCCAGCCTTTGGCAACGCCTCCACCACCGCCGCCCCCCGCATACCAGCAGACCTTCCAGCAGCCACAAGGCTACGGCCAGCCGCCCGCGTACCAGCAGCCGCAGACCTACGGCCAGGCCGCTGCGCGCGGCGGCAACCGTCCGATCTTCATCGGCCTGGGGCTGATCGTCCTCGTCGCCGTGATCGGCGGGGGCGCCCTGCTTGTCAACTCGAACAACGGCCCCCATCCATCGAGACGGCCTTCGTCCGGCCAGCTCGGGACGGCTACGGCCGAGCATTCCAACGCGCCTACGGCCGCCGGCTCGATCGCTCCGACCAGCGCGCCCAGCATCGCCTATTCGGGCGCATTCGAGCCGACCGGCTCACTCGACATGGAGCGCGAGCAGCAAGGAGCCACCCTACTCGCCGACGGGCGGGTCCTGATCAGCGGGGGCGAGAGTGATTCGGTGGCATTCGCCGAGTCCGAGATCTACGATCCCGAGACCGGCGAGTTCACCGCCACCGGCTCGCTGAAGACGGCGCGCTCCGGCCACACCGCCACCCGGCTTCAAGACGGCCGCGTCCTGATCGCGGGTGGGTGGGACGGCACGGGCGACCTGGCCTCGGCCGAGCTGTACGACCCCAAGACGGGCAAGTTCACCGCCACCGGATCCCTCTCGGCGCCACGCCTGTATTCAACGGCGACGCTGCTGGCGAATGGGAAGGTGCTGATCGCCGGCGGCTCCACGCCGTCGGGCGACACCTGGACCGTCCTTGCCACCACCGAGCTGTACGACCCGGCGACCGGCAAGTTCACCAAGACCGGCTCGATGACAACGGCCCGCCGCAATCACACGGCCACCAAGCTCGCCGACGGCAAGGTCCTGCTGGCCGGAGGAAGCTACAAGACGGGCTACCTATCCTCGGCGGAGATCTACGACCCCGACACGGGCGCCTTCACCGCGACCGGGTTGATGGGCACGCACCGAGAGCTGCACGGGGCGTCTCTCCTGCCCGACGGCCGCGTCCTCATCACCGGGGGCGAGGATGCCTCGAACTACTACGCCACTTCCGACATCTTCGACCCGGCGACCGCGACCTTCAGCTCGACCGGACCGATGACCACCGAACGAACGGCTCACTCCTCCACTCTGCTCTCGGATGGAAAAGTGCTGATCGCCGGCGGCTACGACGGCAACGACGACGTCGCCACGGCTGAGCTGTACGACCCGACGACCGGCGAATTCACCGTCACCGGTTCCATGAGCAGCAGTCGCGAGTACCACACGGCCACGATGCTCGCCAACGGCCGGGTCCTTCTGGTCGGCGGATACGACGGCGACGTCGACACCACATCGGCCGATCTGTACTAGTCGCCGGTTTGATGGCGTCCGCGCCACTCACGCCGGGGCGCTCAATTCGGCCCCTCCACCAAACGACCCCTCCGGGATACGGAGGGGTCGTTTCACGTCTGGATCTGGTGAGCCCGCTCGGATTCGAACCGAGAACCTAATGATTAAGAGTCATTTGCTCTACCGTTGAGCTACGGGCCCACGGCCGCGAAGGATACAGCAACAGGCGCCACCGCGGCGAGCCGGCACGTCCGGCCAACGGAAGGGCCCTTGCTCCGTCGGACTGGAGGCGTCGGCCCGCCGCCCAGACGTCTGACTTCGGGTCGCCGCGTGAATCCGGACCGGCCGGGTCGTCTCCAGCGGGTTCAGTTCCGCGCTACGACCACACGCCCCTCGGATATCACCAGAATGGACTAGCCTCGCCGGGGACCCTCGGGCCCTGCGGAAACGGGGCCGTCAGCGGCTACCATACTTGCCTGCGATCGAAGGCCCCGAGGGAAGTCGGAGGCCGGTCGCGCGCTCGGCGGAAGCGTGGCTCAAAGCTTCACCATCGACGATTTCCAGCTCCTCGAGCAACTCGATGCGGGCGTCGCCGTCATGGATGCGGCGGGCATCGTGGTGCGCTGGAACAAGCACGCGGAGCGCATTCTCGGAATTGCCCCGGACGAAGCCATCGGCCGGCCCTGGGCCGGTTTCATGGCAGTCCTCCGCGGGGGCGCCGTCGCCGGCCAGCAAGTCCGGGCTATGGCCATGGAGCCGGGGGGATGGCACGGCCCGATTCAGCTGCGCGTCACCTCCGGTCGCGACGTGTGGGTCCGTGCCCATGTCCAGAGCGTGACGCTCGAGACCAAGGACGAGCTTCCAGGGATTGCCGCCATCTTCTGGGAGGACGCGAATCCATTCGCCGAGATCGACGACACCCCGCCGGTCCTGCTCCCGTACCGCGACCTCTTCGGTCGCTCGCCCGAAGCGCTGCTTCTGATGGACATGGACGGCATGGTCATCGACGCGAGCGCTGCCGCAGCCGCGCTCCATGGCCGGACCCGCCAGGAAATGATCGGCATCTCTTACAGGACGGAGATCGAGGGCTGGACCGAGGAGGACGCCGAGTCCGCCCGGCGAGAGCAGCAGGCGGCCGGGTCCATCGTCCGCGAGATAACCATCAAGTCTCAGACCGGCGATCCCGTCCGGGTCGAGGCCATCTGTACGGTCGTCTCGCCCGTCGAACGCGGTTACGTGATGGTGCGTCTCCGGGAACTGAGCCGGGCCGAGGGGCGCGAGCAGATGCTGCGCGATCTGGGACGGGTGGCCCGCCTGTCGGACGAGTCTGTGACGGTGGAAGAAGCGGCCCGCCGAGTCCTCGAGATCGTCTCAGACGGCCGGAATGCGGCGGCGTCGGTCATCGTCCTTCAGGGCGTGAACGCCAGCACCGTCATCGCCGGCCCCGATACCTCCGCAGCTGTCCAGGCTGCCTTCGCCAACCTGGGCCCGGCTTCATCGCTCTCAAAGCGACTTCTGGAGTCGGACCGGCCTTTCGAGGTCGACCTCGAAAGAGCCGGCTCGACGCTCGAGGTCAAAACCTGGCGCACCCTGGGACTGAAGACGCTGCGGGCCACGCCCCTCTGGTTCGCCGACCGCAGGATCGGTTCGATGGCGCTGCTCTGGTCGGCCCTGCCCGAGACGCACCTGGATTCGATCCGCCTCGAGCAATTGGGTCGTCACGGCGGTTTGGCCGTCGGCAATGCCGATCTCCAGCAGGCCATGCGGCGCGATGCGGCGCTGCGGGCTCGGCTCGAGGAGACTGCCCGGACGGGTGGGATCGTTCTCTCGCAGATGGCCGAGTCGATCATCACCATGGATCGGGACCTGGTGATCACGTCGGTCAACCCGGCCGCCGAACGCCTCTACGGCTTCGGCGCCCAGGAAGCCGTCGGCCGGCGCGTCGACGACGTGATCGTGGACTTCGCGCCCGACGGCAGCCTCATGGGATCGGTCCCCACCGACGCGGCTCGGTCGGTCGGCCTGTGGCACGGCCGCGTGATACACCAGCCGGTCATCGGCCCGCGGGCCGGGCAGAACGTGGTCGTCGATCTATCCCTGACGGCCACCTACGACATCGGTCAAGACCCCTCAGGGTTCATCACCTTGAGCAAGCCCGCCCCGGCCGACGCGTCGCTGGAGTCGCAGGTCGCGGCCCTCGGCTCCATCGCGGTCGCAATTGGGCGAGCCGGCAGTCGGCGTGAGGCTGCGGAGGCCTCGCTGAACCGATTGTGCGAACTAACCCTGGCCGAGTTCGGCGCCATCGGCACCTGGGCGGATGGGCACCAGGTCATCGAGGCCAGCTACGGCGTCTCCGGCGAGACAATCGCGGCCCTCGAAACAGCCGACCTGCCGAGACTGGGTCCGATCCTCGATCGACCGGGAGAAATCGTCCCACTGGAAGCTCTTGCCGACATGCTAAGTGGAACGGACCTCGCCGCCGCCATCGCGCGCGAGGGCATCGCCGCCGGGTTCGTGGTCGACCTGCGGAACCGCGACAGGTCGATCGGGTTCCTGACCCTCGCGTCGGAGCGTCCGGGCTGGGTCCCTCCAGCCGACGAGACGATTCTCCAGGTGGCGTCTCAGATCGCCAACGCCATCGAGACTTCCCGACTGATGGAGCGACTGGAGAGCGGCCTCGACCAGGAACGGCGCCTGACGACGCAACTCGAGACGCTCATGAGCCTGACCCTGCTGCCCCGCGGCGACATGTCCGAGGAGGCGATCGGCGGCGTTCTGCTCGAGCGGATCATCGGCGCTCTCGAAGCCGACCTTGGATTGGTCGTACGCGTGACGGACGATTGTTTCCGCGTCGTGGCGTCTCGCAATCTACCGGACGAAATGCGGGTTCTGACTGAGTCCCGACCGCCCGACTCCTTCCATTTCTGGCGGCGGCTCAAATCGAGCGAGCACGGTGGCGCCTTCCAGGAGCCTCTCGCCAACGCCGTCGGGACCGAGCCCGGAGTGGAGCGGATGATCGCGTCCGGCGTGACCGGCCATGCCGCGTTTCCGGTCCGCGAGGGCGACCGTCTGGTCGGAGCGTTCATCTGCTACTTCCACGAGTCGGCCGAGAAGCGGCCGCAGGCCGACGCGCGAAATGTCGAGGCCGTGGGCCGGATAATCTCGATCGCCTACGACAACGCCCGCATGAGCGAGGGCCTGGCTGAGGCGGCCGAGCATGAGCGCCGCCTTACCGCCGAGCTGCGGGCCCTCCAGGAACTTACGCTGCTCGGCGCTTCGACCGACGACCTGACTCGTCTCGCGCAGGAAACCATCGACGCCGTCGTTCTTGCCACTGGGGCGATCGCTGGCGGCTACATCCTCGTCGACCCGTCGTCGGCCCGGGTAGACCCGGTCGCGTGGGTGGGTCCGCAGAGTGGTAGATGGCCGCAGGACGGCGAGCCGTCGCAACCGCCCGATGACTGGCCGCCGCTGTCGCAATTCCAGTCGAGTAACGGCATCTGGCGATCGCCGTCTCTCGCCGGCAACGGATCGGAGACCGGTTCTCGTCTCTCGCAGGCCGTGCTCCCGCTCCGGGTCGACGATCGGCTTGCGGGCGTCATCCACCTGGAGTGGGCCGAATCCCAGCCCGGCGAACAGTACGACGTCCACTTCCTCGAGCCGATCGCTCGCGTCTGCAGCATCTCGCTCGCCAACTTCCGGCTGCGCTCGGAGCTGCTCCATCGAGCCGCCGCCCAGCGGGCCCTGGGCCATCGCCTCGACACCCTCGACGAGCTGACCCGTATCGGGGAAGAGGCAAGCACTTTCGAGGAGCTTGCCCACCGGACCGTCAGCCTCGTCCGCGAGGCCCTCGGAGCCGAAGGCGTCTGCTACTTGCTCATCGAGCCCGGCCGCCACTTCGAGACCCATGCGGTAGCTGGGGAGACCGGCGCATTCAGGCTCTGGCTCAAGGGCGTACCGGCGAAGGACGCCCCCGGCGGCAGCCTGCTCCTCTCGGGCGGGAGCAGCGTTCTGGGCGACTTCGTGGCCAGCCAGGTGAACGAACGTGTCCTGCCTCTCGCCCGCGCCACTGGCTTCCAATCGTTCGCGTCAATCCCGATTCGGACCGGCGAGGAGCTTGCCGGCGCCCTGCTGTGCTTCTTCGAATCCCCCGCGGCGATGCTGTCGCTGGACGAGTCGGCCCTGGACTCCGTGGCCAGGATCGCGGGCATCGCCCTGGCCAACTACCGCCTCCGCGAGCGGCTGGTCTCGTCGGAGGAGCGATACCGCACCCTGTTCGAGGAGTCGCCCGACGCGCTGCTTGTCTCCGCCCTGGACGGCACGGTCTTCGACGTCAACGAGGCCGCCGTCCGGCTGTACCGCATGAACAGGGGCGAGGTCCTGGGCCGCTACTTCGGCCAGCTCGTCACGGCCGACGAACGGGAGATGGCCCGCCGTCGCCAGATCGTCTGGGCTCAGGGCAGGGGCACCTTCCGGGACCGGGGACGGCGGCCGGACGGCTCCGAGTTCCCGGTCGAGGTCGAAGTGCGCGTCGTCGAGCTGGGCGGCCAGCGACGGTTCCTTCACCTCGTGCGCGACCTATCCGACCAGGAGCGGCTCCAGAGAGAACTCCTGCAGGCGCAGAAGATGGAGGCCATCGGCCAGCTGGTTTCGGGCGTGGCTCATGAGCTCAACAACCCGCTGGCTGCGATCATCGCCTTCAGCCAGCTGATGCGCAGCGACGAGCGGCTCCCGGACGACATGAAACACGACGCCGGCCTGCTCGTCCAGGAAGCCGACCGAACCCGGCGCATCGTCCAGAACCTGCTCGACTTCGCCCGGGCCAGGCAGCCGGAGCGACGACCGACCAGCATCAACGTCCTGGTCCAGAGCGTGCTGGAACTGCAGTCGTATGCCCTCAACACCAACCAGATCCAGGTCGCCGTCGATATCGCGGCTGCCCTGCCGGAGGTGGACCTGGACCGCGCCCAGCTGCAGCAGGTGCTTCTCAACCTGACCATCAACGCCATCCAGGCGCTGCGCGGACGCGATCGGAAGGCTCCCGGCCACCTGTGGGTGAGCGCGGCCATGGTCAAGACCAGACCGTCCGGCGGGGCCGCCCGGACGAACAGGCCGATAGACGATGGCGGCCGCGTCCGCATCACGATCCGAGACGACGGACCGGGCGTGCCGGAGTCGGCTCGGGCGCGCCTTTTCGACCCCTTCTTCACGACCAAGCAGCCGGGCGAGGGCACCGGGCTGGGCCTCTCCGTCTCGTTCGGTATCGTCGCCGCGCACGGCGGGCTTCTCTGGTACGAGCCGGGGCCCCGCGGCACAGGCAGCAGTTTCATCCTGGAGCTGCCGGTCTCGGCTCGAGGGCTGGACGACAGCCTCGGAATCCCGGTTCCGGAGCATCTGGCCGAGCGACCGGCCGACCCGGTCGCGCAACCCACGCCGGCGGAACCTGCGGCCGCGCCGCCGATCCCGGCCAACCAGGGGACCGGGGACGCGCCGCGCCCTCGGGTGCTGGCCCTCGACGACGAGCCCTCGATCCGTGCCTTCCTTAGGAAGGCGCTCAACGCCGCCGGCATGGACTGCTTGCCGTTCGCCGATGGGGCCCAGGCGCTGGACGGCATCCGCGAGATCATTTTCGATGTGATGCTGATCGACCACCGTATGGCCGGCATGAGCGGAACCGAGTTCTACGAGGCGGCCGTGTCGTACCGACCGGAGCTGGCACAGCGAGCCGTGTTCATGAGCGGCGACGTCCTGAACCCGGACCTGCGAGGCTTCGCGACGCAACGGGGCATTCGACTATTGGCCAAGCCGTTCGACATCGACGCGGTCATCCGAGTGGTTCGCGAGGCCCTGGCGGCCGCGGCGGAGAGCGACGCCGCGTCTCGAGGGCCCGGAGCCTAGCCGGCCTGGTCGCGCTCCGGCTCTCGGGCGGGCGGCGAGGCGTCCGGCGAGGCGGCGCCGGCCATCAACGCCAGGAGTCGATCCGCGGCGGCGTACGGGTCGAGTTCGTGGGCGGCGACGGCGTCGAGCAGGGCCCCGGCCAGCGGCGCCGACTCCAGCGATCTGGCTCTTTCGTGCAGCCGGTCCGAGAGCACCGACCAGATCTGCGCCTCGGCACGAGCGACCCGGGCAGCGGCTCCTTCAGACCCGCGGGCGGTGAGGCGGTGGCGGTCGAGCGCCGCCAGCAACTCCGGGACGCCCTCCCCAGTCGCGGCGGTCGTTACCAGCACGTCGGGGTGCTTGGGCGCCGGCCGGCCCGGCCGAGCCTCGCGCGGAGCGTCGGCGAGCATGGCGTGGAGCTGGCCGGCGGTCCGGTGGGCCCCGGGCCGATCGCCCTTGTTGACGACGATCAGGTCCGCGACCTCGAGGAGGCCGGCCTTGATCGCCTGGATTTCGTCGCCCATCTCCGGAGCCTCGACCACGACGGTCGTGTCGGCCGTGGCCGCTACCTCGACCTCACTCTGGCCCGTCCCGACCGTCTCGATCAGGATCGTGTCGAAGCCGGCGGCGTCGAAGACGGCGGCCGCGGCCGTCGTCGCCGACGAGAGTCCGCCGGCGTGGCCGCGCGACGCCATCGAACGAATGAAGACACCGTCGTCGGCGGCGTAGGCCTGCATCCGGACGCGGTCGCCCAGGACCGCACCGCCGGTGATGGGGCTGGACGGATCGACCGCGACGACCGCTACGGGGCGGCCGGCGCGGCGCAATTCCGCGATCAGCGCGGCCACCAGCGTGCTCTTGCCTGCCCCCGGGGGCCCGGTGACGCCGACCAACTGGGCTTTGCCGGCCAGCGGATAGAGACGCCGAAGCGCAACCTCGGCGACCGGTGTCCGGTTCTCGACGGCGGTCAGCAACCGCGCCAGCGCCCGGCGATCGCCCGCCAGGGCGGCGTCGCACAGGGACCGGGCTCGCTCCGCAATCGCGGGCCGGTCGATGGCGGAGGGGTAGGCCCTGGCCACGCGGGTCGCGCTAGTCTCGCGGCCTGGCGTTGGCGCGCAAAAAATCGGCCACTTCGGCGATTGTCGTACCGGGACCGAAAACCGCGGCCACGCCACCCTCCTTGAGGGCCGGCACGTCGTCGTCGGGGATTATCCCGCCGGCAGTGACGAGCACGTCGGTCATGCCCCGGTCCCGCAGCAGCGCGCAGATGCGAGGCACAAGGGTCATGTGCGCGCCGGACAGGATCGACAGCCCAACGACGTCGACGTCCTCCTGGAGAGCGGCGGTCACGATCATCTCGGGCGTCTGGCGCAGTCCCGTATAGACGACTTCGAAGCCTTCGTCGCGCAGGCCGCGGGCGAGCACCTTCGCTCCGCGATCGTGCCCATCGAGCCCGGGCTTGGCGATGAGGACTTTGAGCGGTCGATCAGTCATGCGCGGATGATAGCGGCCGACGGCCGTCGCGGCCGACGGAGTGCCCGCAGGCGGCCCATCGCCGTACGGCAGGTAGCCCACTGACGCGGTGCCGATGGGCGAGATTGCGCTCGCGTGGGTGACTTGCCCGTCGGCGTTCTGCCCGCGGTCAATCAGAAACAGGAGTCCCTGAATGTGAACTGGGCGGCCGCCACCATCGACCAGTAGACGTCGGGGTCGCTCATGTCCACCCCGCCGACGTGCTGTCGAGCGGGTCTGCGGCACTCCGAGCACACGAAGAACCGCTGTCCGGCCGGCGATGTCCCCTCGAACCGATCCGAGAAGAAGACGCTACCGATGGCGGTCTCCTCACCGCACGATGCGCATGGCTGTTCGTGTTTGTTGATCGACTCGGTCTCCGAATTCATCTCGCGCTCCCCGCGCGCTGCTCGGGCCCAATGCTGCTCACTGTGACCATCACGAGAACGGAACGTCTAGAACCAGCCCTGGGCCAGGACGATGACCGAGCCTTCGACGCCGCGCGCCGAAGTCTCCTCAACGTGGTGCCCCTTCGCACGGATTCGCTCGACGCACCCGGAGCACAGGAATCCGGATGCTCCATCGGGAAGCACGGCCGGACTCCGGTCGGAGTAGAACACGCTCCCCACGGCCGTCTCCTCGCCGCAGGCGAGGCACGGCTCGTCGTGCGGGTTGACCATATCGGGGTCGATGATCATTTCGCGCCCCTTTCGCCTGCGTCCACCATTGGTCTGAATCAGACCTCGACCGGTGGCACCGCACCCTTCAGGCCCTCGGCGTCGCGCGCTGCAAGTGCGACATGAACTCGTCGCGCGTTTCCCTGGACGTCCGGAAGGTGCCCAGAACGCTGCTCGTAACCATCGTGGCACCGCCTTTCTCCACTCCTCGCATGGCCAGGCACAGGTGCTCCGCTTCTATGACTACGCCCGAGCCGTAAGGGTTCAGGCGCGACTGGAGAAAGTCGGCGATCTGCTGGGTCATCCGCTCCTGGACCTGGAGGCGGCGGGCGTACATCTCGACGATCCGTGGAATCTTGGAAAGCCCGATGACGCGGCCACGTGGCAGATACCCGACCGAAGCCGTACCGAAAAACGGCAACATGTGGTGTTCGCACAGCGAGTAGAACGGGATGCCTTTGATGACGACCATCTCGCTGTATCCCACGTCGAAGACAGCGCCGTTGATCAACCGGTCGGGGTCGACGTGATAGCCGCAAGTCAGCTCGCGCCACATCTTGTGCATCCGCTCCGGAGTCCGCAGAAGGCCCTCTCGGTCCGGGTCCTCGCCGATCTCTGTCAGGATCTCGCGGACTGCCCGCTCGACGGGATGGCCTTCCCCAGCCGCCTCTCCAGCCGCCGGTTTCTCGGCGGGCGCACCGCCGTCTTCGTCATCGCCATGCTCGATCTCTTCGACCAGCTGGCGGACGTTCGCCTCCAGGTCGAGCTGGCTACGGTCGACTGGTTGATCGGTCGGCATCGTCGGCTCCTTCGCCGGAATCGTACGCCGTGAGGGCGCACGGGGTCGCAGGCCCATGGGCACCACGCGAGGGCCGTAGCATACGAGCATGGTCAAACGAGCAAGAGGCAGCGCCCGCCGACGCGCGAGCCGCCGGGCCGCGGGCTTCGAGGAACTGGTCCAGCGCGCCCTGAGCACCATCCCTGAACCGTTCGCCCGAGCCCTCGACGAGGTCGCCATCGTCATCGACGACGAACCGTCCCGCCAGCAGCGCCGGGAGGCCGGATTACGCCCCGATGAAGGGCTGTACGGCCTCTACGAGGGCATTCCTCGGACCGAGTACGCCGCCGACTGGGCCTTCCTGCCGAACAAGATCACGCTCTTCCAGACGGCCCTGGTGGAGGACTTCCCCGATCCTGTCGAGCTCCAGCACGAGGTCTGGGTCACGGTCGTGCACGAACTGGCCCACCACCTGGGCATCGATGACTCGCGGCTCCACGACCTCGGCGTGGACTGACGCGCCGCGGCGAACCGACCCGGCGGAACTTGGCATCCACAAATCCCCGGAGTGCCGGGCCAAGCCCCGAGAGCGCCCGAATTGTCGGGACGGCATCCTGGGCGGCACAGCCACCTCGCGCCGAGCGTGAGTTCGGTAGCGATCGGTCGCAGCGGCCGCGAACTCGGGGCCGGCGGCATCTCGCGGATTACCGCAGCGGCGTCCGAGTCGTCCGACCACTACCCGGATTCGTAGGTGGCCAGCTTGCCGGCGACGCCACACCCCGTACCGGCGACCCGACCCGCTACCCCGCCGCCGCCGGCACCTCGAGTGGCGCCGCGCCCGCCAGCAATTCGCCCAACCGTGCGGGATCGACGTTCCCGCCGCTGAAGACCACGCACACGCGCTCGCCGTCGCGGATAGGGACGCGGCCGAACAGCACCGCCGCCAGGGCCGCAGCCCCGGCCGGCTCCACCAGCTGCTTCATACGTTCCAGCGCGAAGCGCACGCCGGCCAGGATCGTGGCATCGTCGAGCAGGAGGATCCCGTCCACGTAGCGCTGCGTCATCGCAAGAGTCCACTCCCCGGCAAACGGCGAGTTGAGCCCGTCCGCGAGGGAGACCGGCGTGATCGGCACGGGAGCCCCGCGCTCTATGGCCAGCGACATGGAGTTGGAGGTGACCGGCTCCACGCCGTAGACGCGCACGCCGGGCCGGGTCTCCTTTATCGCCGCGGCGCTGCCCGAGCACAATGCCCCGCCGCCGATCCCGGCCACGACCACGTCCACGTCGGGCAGGTCGTCGAGGATCTCGAGGCCGACGGTCCCCTGCCCAGCCAGGATCCACGGGTCGTCGAACGGCGGCACGAACACCAGGCCGCGTTCTGCCTGGATTTCTTCCATCCGGCCCCACATCTCGCCCAGATCGCGGCCGAACTGGATCACCTCGGCCCCGTAGCCGAGGCACGCTTCCACCTTGGATTGGACGGCGCCGGCGGGCATCAGGACCACGGCATGGACTCCGGCTTCGCGGGCGGCGAGCGCCACTCCCTGGGCGTGGTTGCCGGCGGAAAGGGTGATCACTCCGGCCGCTCGCTCCTGGGCCGTCAGCGAGCCGATCTTGTTGAGCGCGCCGCGGATCTTGAACGCGCCCGTCTTCTGGAGATGCTCGGCCTTGGCGTAGACGGCGCCGCCGGCCACGCGGATACGGTGCGCCGCGAGGACGCGCGCCGCGGTCGATGACGACAGAATGGGCGTGCGATCGATGCGCCCGTCGAGGACGCGGCGCGCGTCGTGGAATCGTTCGAGCGGGACGATGTGGTCGGGCATGCGGAAAGTATGGCGTCTCGGCGGGCGTGGGGGCCCGAGCCTGGCCGCCACGGTCCGCCACCGGAATTCGATGCAACCCGGGGCCCTCGGCGAGCATCGATACGAATAGAGGCAAGGATCGGCGCAGATGTCGCGGGTCCTGAGGGAGGCTGATGGAACGGACGCTGGTCGAGCAAGCGACGTCCGGAAACCGCCACGCCTTCGATGACCTCGTTCGAAGCAGGGTCGATGTCGTGTACCGAACCTCACTAGCGATCCTCGGAGATACGTCCGATGCTGCCGACGCGGTCCAGGAGACCTTCGTTTCAGCCTGGTGCCATCTAGCCGAGCTGCGCGATCCAGGCCTGTTCGATGCCTGGCTCGGCCGAATCAACCTCAACGCCTGCCGAGCCCAACTCCGGCGGCGCGGCCGAAAGCAGGTCCGCGAGATCCGGCTGATCGACCCGACAGGCCAGCGCGAGCCGGCCTCGCCCGATCGGGCTCTCGATGAGCGGGCGGCAGACGCCGACGTCTTCGATCGAGCCTTTGCCCGACTCTCGATCGACGACAGGGCGGTCCTCGTAATGCATCACCTCCAGGAGCGCCCGGTGGGAGAGATCGCCGCCGCGTTTGGGGCGCCCGCCGGAACGATAAAGTCCCGACTCCACCGCGCCAGGGCGGCGCTCGAGTCGGCGCTGGCGAAGGAGTCTCGATGAACGGCGAGCTGCCTCCGATCGACCCTGCGATCCGCGAGCAACTGGCCCGGCGTTCCGCCGGAAGGCTGCCGGAAGGCCTCGTCTCCGAGGTTTCAGCCGCCCTCGACGGCGCGTCGCTGGAACGGCCTCAGCGAGTCCGGTCCGGTACGCACTCGGCATGGCTGACGCCTCGACTGGCCGCGGCCGCGTCGCTCGTACTGGTCTTCCTGGTCGGGGCCGCGATCCTTGCCGTTCCGCGCCTGGTCACGCCGCCGGCCGGCAACGCGAGCTACGTGGCCCTCTCCACATCGGAACTGGCGGCGCTGCTTGCCGCAAAGACTCAGCCCGAGATGAACGCGACCCTCGTTGCGACGGTGACGGTCGATTCGAGGAGCGAAGTGTGCCCGATGAACCGCTACCCAACGCTCGGCGTGGTCGAGGGCATGGACTCGCAGGTCTGCGTGATGGGCTACGACCTCAACACCTACCTCAGCTCAGACCGGGTGACAGCACCCAAGGTCACCGGGACGTTCGCCTTCCGATACCTTGCGCCTGGCTACCTCGGGTTGATCGGGGAGCTGACTCTGACGGCGACGGGCCTGACCTTCGGCGCCACCGACGACTGGCCCCTCCTGGGTCGGACGTTCCTGGTCGATAGCTGGCTGGGTGCCGACGAGCTCACTGAATCGTGCGCGACAACACCGACGGCCGGCGATCCTCTCCTCCCCAATGGCGACGATTGCCCGTTCGACAACTGGCTCGGCGCCGAGGCGACCGCGCCCGGCATCGCGGCCGACCATGGGTACACCGCTGGCTCTCCCCTGCCCAGCTACGACCCGCTCTCCTTGCGCGGCAACGCCCGCCTCGTCGAGGCCGGAGGGATGCGGATCATCGACTCGATCGACCACGCGGCGCCCGTTCACGGCGTCTACGTCGTCCGCTCGGTGACGGCGCAGTGCCCCAATTCATCGCCCGTCGATAGCCGCGGCTGCGGCGTGTGGCGCGTCCTGGCGCGCGTGTCGGATACGTCGCTTCATGCCCCAACGGCCACCGCCACGCCGACGGCTGCGCCGACCGGCGTCTATCCCACCGGTCGCGCCCTCACAACCGACGAGCTCGTGCGCGTGCTCGCCGGACCGACCCTCGCCGTCGACACCGCGCTGGTTGCGTCGGTGACGATCGACCCGCAGCCGGACGCCTGCCCGATGAACAGCCGCCCGACATACGGCGTCGTACACGGCATCGATCCACCGGTCTGCGTCGTGGGACCCATCGGCGACAACCAGGGATCCGTTGCCTCCGGCCAGAACATCTTTGCCTTCCGCTACCTCGCCCCGGGTGTACTGGGGTTGCTCGGGCTCATCCAGCCGGCCACCGCAACCGCGATGGCCCACGCAGTCGCCGACGATTGGTCACTGGCCGGCAAGGTGTTCCTGGTCGAGGGTTGGCTGGGGGCCGATCCAATTCCGTGCCCAAGCACCGACCCTGCTCAATCGATTGACGTGCTCAATCCATCCGGCGTGTGCGGGCAGAATTGGATGTCGGACGAGGATCCAAACGGGCAGACGGCCGGCTCCGGTAGCAATGGCACGACAATACCAAAGCGATTGGTCCAGGCCGGCGGCGCGCGGCTGATCGACGGGCTGGACAGCCTGGCCGTCGCTCGCGGGGTCTATGTGGTCCGTGGCGGCGCCACAGGTGCGTGCACGGCCTCGATGTCGAGCGACTCAGACTGCTGGCTCGTGCTGGCGAGACTCGCGGCTCTGACGATGCCACCGGCTGTCCCATCCCCGCACCACACGCCCACTCCTACGCCCGCCCCGCCAACCACGCCGGCACCTGTAACCACGCCCGTAATCGCGCCCGGCGGATCACCGATCGGCCTGTTCGGCGACGGCGACAGACCGCTGACGTCGGCTGAGTTCGCATCACTGTGGGCCGCCGACCCGGCGCATCTGGCCGGCCGGATCGTCATCGCCAAGGGCCCCGTGCCGACCGGCTTCCGGTGCGCGGACGCCATCTGGGACGGCAAGACGGCCGATGCCCCCTGCGTGAACGTCTCCATCCAGGGCGGCTACATCGCCATGGACGGCTATTGGGTCATCCTCGTGGGTTCGGACGGCAATCTCTCGATCGTCGGCGAGATTTCGACCGCGAACACCAGCTTCGTCTACTCGCTCGACCAGGTGAACGCTTCGACGACTCTCAAGAGCGGGGACCTGGTCATGGTGGGCGGCTGGCTGCTCGAATACGTCCCAACGTGCGACATGGGAGCGACCCCACTGCCTTCGGCCTGCGGGCCGTTTTCGGCCCTGGAGTCCACCTCGTCCGACAACTCGCCCGCCGGCATCGGCGTCCAGCAGGGCGCCTACGACACGTTCACCGGCACGACGGGCAATTGGAAAGCCGAGGGACCGCCCGTCGAAGGCATCTTCCTGGTGCGCGTAACCAACGGCGATATCGGCACCATTCTGGCCCGCCTCGAGGTGGCGACAACGTAGGTCGATCGGGCCCGCCTTGGCGCCGCTGATGGCGGTAACATTCGGGCGAACCGTCGCCAGCAGGGGCTGGTCAAGCCGCAGATACCAGGAGCGGGTCGATGCCGGGCTTCACGCCGTTTACCAGCAACTACCAGGACCTCTCGAGCGACCAGGGCTACCAGTTCGAGTTCCGCTGCGACATCTGCGGCAGCGGCTACAGGAGCGCGTTCGAGAAGAACATCCTTGGCATGGGTGGCTCCATCCTCAGTGGCGCCAGCAGCGTTCTGGGCGGCCGGTTCTGGGGAGCCGCCAACGCGGCCAACACGGCCCAGGACATCACCGACCGCGGCGCCCGCGACAAGGCCCTTCAGAAGGCCTCCAACGAGATCATGCCGCTGTTCCACCGCTGCGTCCGGTGCAACAACTGGGTCGACGAGACCTGCTTCAACAAGCAGCGCGGCCTGTGCGTCAACTGCGCCCCGAACCTCGCCACCGAAATGGAAGCGGAGCGCTCGTCGGTCGAGCTGAACCAGATGCGCCAGGCGATGCACGGCCAGCAGGTCTTCTCCGGCGATCTCAGCGCCCGCGCCACGGAATGTCCCAGCTGCGGCAAGCCCGTGGGCAGCGAGAAGTTCTGCGGCAACTGCGGCACGCCTCTCGGCACCGCCAAGTGCGCCAAGTGCGGCGCCGAACTGGCTGCGGACACTCGCTTCTGTGGTAACTGCGGCAACAGAGTCGCGTAGCGCCCGATTCACCGACGGGCCCGGCGCGACGGCGCGGGGCCCCGCTTCTCGTTTCTGAGCGGCGCGTCGTCAGGGGCGGCCCAACGTCGACTTGGCCATCTACAAATCCGGGTAGTCGGTGGCGTCGATCCCCTGCCCTGGCGAGCCCAAATACGGCGGCCGGGAGCGCGCTTGCGCCAGCGTGGTGCTCGAGCAAGCGTGACACATGGCTACGACCGCCCGCTCCAGTGCCGCCCCAGCGACAGAACTTGCGCTCGTACGACCGTGGTTCGTAGATGGCCAGATTGCCGGAGCCGCGGCTATGCGCCGCCGCGCGGCCTGCCTACCCCGCGACGGTTCCGCAGACTGTACAGAAGCGGGCGCCGGCGGGTAGTGGCGCTCCGCAGCCGCTGCACGCGCCGGCCGACTGGAGGACCGGGGTGGTCGCGGTCGGCGACAGGGGTGGACGCGGAGGCGGCGGAGGCTGAACGGCTGCCGCCGCACTCCCCGATGGGGCCGTCGCCGGCGCAGACGTTGCGGTCGCGGTCACCCCGGAGGCCGTTTCGGCGGCGACCACGCCCGGCGGTGGCGCTAGCAAGGACGCGCCGCAGCTCGGGCACGTCGTCCAGGCCGGATCCTCGACGATCTTGCCGCAGTTCTGGCACCGCTTGGGCGCGAACGGATCGGGCTGGCCGCAGAAGGGACAGGCAGCCACGGCCCGGTCGATGAACTTGTCGCAGTACGGGCACGGGTGCTTGAAAGTCGGCATCGTCCGCTCCTCTAGCCTGTGGGGCCCGAAGGCTTGATCTTGTCGGTCGCTCCGGCCGCCGGGCCGCCCGGCTCGCCGCCTGTCGTCGTTTCGGCCTCGCCCTCGACGGGAGCCTCTGCCGCGCTCGAGTCGTCCGCGCCACCGTCCCCGCCCGCCGCCGCGACCTGCTTCTCCTGGGCCGATCGGCCCGGCCACTCGGCAGCCTCGTCGGTCGCGGTGGCGTGCCACCGGACCAGGTCCGCGACGGCGGCCACCCAGCCGGCCGGATCCCGGTGCACGACCCGAGCCACGAACCGGCTTCGGGCCCAGGCCAGGCTCGGCAGAACGGCCAGGGCCAGCCGGTAGCGCAGGTACTTCGGCAGCCGCAGCTGGTCGGCCGGCAGGGCCATGGGCTCGCGCAGGAACCGGCAGTCGACCAGCGCCTCGCTGATGTCGCGAACGGCCTTCTCGGCGGCAATACCCAGATTCTCCGGCGCTTCGCCCTTGTACTGGGCCCGGGGCATGACCCGGTAGAAGTAGGTGGCGTGGGCGCCGGCCGACACCAGTTCCAGGGCCACCAGGTTTCCGGGCATGGCGATCAGGAACCAGATCTTGGGATCCTTGCCGCCCGGGTCCTCAGGGGACATGGCCACCCAGCGCGGCGCCGCCGCACCGGCCGTCGAGCACAGGGACTTGTAAGACTCGGCAAACGTCGGCTCGCCCAGGACCGCGGACTCGACGATCGGCCAGCCCGATTGACCGAACGCGTCTGGCCGGACCGGCCTGCCGTCCACGAGCATGTCCGACGCCTTCTGCCGCACCCCGAACGGCGCGTCGGTCATGAGCTGGTCAACGAAACCGGCGGCGTCGGCGAACGCTCCGTCCCGCAGTTTCGCGAGCGTGTCGTGGAGGCGCGTCGCCGCGGTGCCAAGGCCACGGAGCGTCAGAGTGCCCGGATCGCCGTCTACGACGACGTCGCCGGGTCCGCCCATCTCGATCCGGGCGATCGAGGCCCGCCGGAAGTGGATCCAGGTCAGCCGCTCGTCGAGCGGGCATACCACGAAGCCCCACGGCAGGATTACCAGCTGCCCGACGCCACCCGCGGCGGCCAGCGGGCCGTCCGGACCCGGACCCAGAGGCGCCGCCGTCGGAGTCCAGGCGAATTCGACCAATTCGGCCGGTTCGTCTGGCACCTTAACGAGGCCGTCCGTAAGGCGCTGCTTCAAGCGAAGTTCCCGCAGCAACCGGACCATCGGACCGAGCCGGTCGGCGAACTTCTCGAGGATGAACCGCATCGCGTCGGGGCCGTCGCCCAGGACGAGAAGCACGGTCGCGTTCTGGACCGCGACGAGGCTGATGTCGCGGTAGCCGGCGCGGATCGGGCGCCCCGAGCCGATCTGAAGCGTCAGCCCGGCGGCGTCGATGCCTACCGTTGCGGGCTCCGCAACCGTGTTCGATCCGGCCGGCCGGCCCTGGCCTTGGATTTCGATCGTCTCGAGCTTTTCGCCGGCACTTTCTCGAGTCGCGTCGCGCCCCGTCGCGGTTCGGACGTCGCGCGCATCTCGGCCGCCGGCGCCCGTGCCCCGCGGATCGCGAGTGCCGCGAACCGGCGCGCCGCTCAGGCCGACCGCTCCGGCCAGACCCTGCAGCCCGCCCCGACCGAGGCCGCCCATTCCGGCCGTCTCGCCCGGATCGCCCGGGCCACCGAAACCGCCGAAACCGCCGCCGTCTTCCATGGCGCCATCGTAGCCCACCGCATGACGGCTCCGCGCCGCCGGAACGCGACGAGGCCGGCGGGCGTCCCCAGGCCGCGCCCCGACGGCGCCCGCGCACTCAGCGGGCGTGGTCCGCATGCCTTCTCCGGTTGTGTACTGGGAACCGTCAGCTGAACACCGCGGCTTGAGCCAGCGTCAGGATTGCTATGCTGGCCGGGCCCCTGCCAGCCGGGTCCCGGGCGCCCGAGCTCGGGGTCGTGACGGGTTTCGACCCTGCCCACGCGGAGGTTCTCAGAATGCTCACCCGAGACGGTCGACCCGAGGAGGCATCGAGGCGCAGCCGGATCGCCGCTTCTCGCCTCCTGCGGCTGGCGTCCGTCGCGGTCCTGGTCATCGTCGCGGCGATCGCGGTAGGAGCCGCGAGCCGCCCCCATTCGGTCGAGTTCTCACTCACCACGCCTCAGCTCGGGGAGGTCGCGGTCCTCGTCCTGCTGGTCCTGGCCGGCGCTCTCGGCCTCATCCTCGGAACGAATCTCTTCCCCGTGTGGGTGATGGATCCCGGCAAGGCCTCGGCTGTCGGGCAGCGATCGCGGCGCATGCCGGCGGTGGTCCGGGCCATCCTCACTCTCGTCCCCCTCATGGTCATCGCCTTCCTGCTTGCCTACAACAGAAGGTTGACCGCCGACGCCGAACCAACCCCGCTGCCGGGAACCGGACCGGCCATTCCGCCGGGTTCCCTGGGGGCACAGGGAACCGATCCAACCCTGGTCTTCGCCTGCGTCGTCGTTGCCCTCGCGGCCGGTCTCGTCGGGGCGGTGCTGTTCACACGAACTCCGCCGCCGCTGCCACTCACGGAGGAGTCGAAGGGCGCCGCCACGGAGATCCTGGACGAGGGCCTTGGAGCCCTCCTGGCCGAGCGGGACCCGCGCAAGGCCGTCATCGGCGCGTACGTCGCCATGGAGCGAGCCATGGCCAGCAAGGGCTGGGCC
Organism: uncultured Chloroflexia bacterium; assembly: GCA_963789725.1. Taxonomy (GTDB): domain Bacteria; phylum Chloroflexota; class Limnocylindria; order Limnocylindrales; family CSP1-4; genus Fen-1039. Next base: position 380,005 of record CAWBLU010000003.1, on the reverse strand, counting down.
AGGCACCCCCACGAGGCCCCGACCGAATACCTGGCCCACGTGCTCGGCGTTGCCCCAAGCCGGGCGGGCGACCTGGACGAGCTGGTCGGGCTGTACGAGTACGCCCGCTTCAGCGAGCACGCCGTAACCGGCTCGATGCGGGACGCCGCGGTCGATGCGGTGCGGCGGCTGCGAGCGGACCTCCTGGAGCCCGTGTGACCGAGCCCGGGCTGGACGGCCGGGACCTCGAGGGCGGCACGCGCAGCCGCTACGCTCGACCGATCCCGCCTGCAAACGGCGCTCCCCGGCCCGAGACGCGCTTCATTGCCCCTCACCAGCCGCGGCTTCCGCACGAGCCCGTCCGGCACGCCCCCGCGGGCCCGCGGCGACGAGCGCTTGCCGCCGCGGCTCGGATCGGCGGCCCGCCGGCCGCGCTGGCGATCCTGGCCACTGTTGCCCTTGCCGTCGCCCTGGCCACTGTCGAGGGATCGAGAACCGTCGCCGTCAACGGGTGGCTGCTGACAATCGGCGGGCTCGTCGTCCTGACTTTCTGGCGCGCCCTCGCTGGGGCTCTCCCGGCCGCCTCGGTCTCGGCCTCGCCTTTCGACACGGTCCGGGTTCGCCGGACGGAGCCGCCATCGAAGCTCCATGACGTCATCGCCATCGAAGGGGTCCTCCTCGACGCCGAGTGGAGCCGCGGCGGCGTCGAGTATCGCCTGCGCCCCCTTCTCCGCAAGATCGCGGCAGCCCGGCTGCTCGAGCATCACCAGGTCGACCTCGCGACCGAGCCGGACGCCGCCCGCAAGATCGTGGGCGACGAACTGTGGTCCTATATCGGGCCTCGTGCCGACGCAGGGGCCGGAGTCGTGGAGCCGGCACACCTCGGCGAGGCGGCCGAAGCCGATCTCGCGGCGCCGGCTCGACCCCTATCGGAGGCCCCCACCCCGCCACGCTCCGAATGGCTCCAAGCCCGGCACGGCCGTCACGGCATCCCGCGCGCGACCATCAGACGCGTCATCGACCAGCTGGAGGCACTGTGAACGACGAAAACGGCGTCAACGACTCGCAGCGCGCCGCCGCTCTGGCGACGAAGGTCCTCGACGAGATCGAGAGGGTGGTCGTCGGCAAGAGACCCGTCCTCGAGCTCGTGCTGCTGGCTCTCCTCTCCGACGGCCATGTCCTGATCGAGGATCTCCCCGGTCTGGCCAAGACGCTGATGGCTCGCTCATTCGCCGAGGTCATCAGCCTGCGCTTCGCCCGGATTCAGTTCACCCCGGACCTGATGCCGTCCGACGTCACCGGCGCGGCCATCTACGACCAGCGCAGCGGCGAGTTCACCTTCAGGCCCGGGCCTGTCTTCGCCAACCTCCTCCTCGGCGACGAGATCAACAGGGCCCCGGCCAAGACTCAGGCCGCGCTGCTGGAAGCCATGCAGGAGCACCAGGTCACGGTCGAGGGCACGACCCGCAGGCTCGAACGGCCGTTCCTCGTGATCGCCACGCAGAACCCAATCGAGGCCGAGGGAACGTATCCCCTGCCCGAGGCCCAGCTCGACCGGTTCCTGGTGAGGATCTCGGTCGGCCATCCGGAGCGCGGCCACGAGATCGAGATGCTTGAACGCCGTGCCGCTCGCCGCGCCGACGACCTCGAGTTGAGAGAGGTTCTGAACCCGGCGCGGCTGCTGTGGATGCAGGGCGTCACCGAGGCCGTCTACGTGTCGCCGAGTATTTCGGCCTACATCGTGGACCTGGTCGGGGCCACCCGTTCCAGTCCCCTGGTCCAGGTTGGGGCGAGTCCGCGCGGCTCGCTGGCGCTCCTCAAACTGGCCCGGTCGCGGGCCGTGCTGGCCGGCCGCGACTTCGTCATCCCGGAGGATGTCAAGTCGGTCGCGGTGCCCGCGCTGGCACACCGGATCATGCTCAAGCCGGAGGTCTGGGTTCAGCGCATCCGAACCGAGGACCTCGTCCGGCGCCTGCTCGACACGGTGCCGGCGCCGAGCGCCGACGAGACGGCGCCGCAGCGGCCTTGACCCTCACCGCTTCCCCCAAGCTGGCGGCCTATTCCGCCCTCGGGGCGGCCGGGCTGCTCATCGCGCTCGTGCTGGGTCGCGCCGAAGCTGCCGCGCTGAGCCTGCCGTTTGTGGTGGCCGTGCTGACCGGGCTGGCGCTCGTCGAGCGCCCCAGCGTGGAGACGTCGGTGGCGATCGACCGCGACCGGCTCCTGGAGGGCGACGACCTGCACCTCACGGTGACTATCCGATCGAGCACGGACGTCCCCTGGGTCCAGATCGCCTGGCCCGTGCCGCCGACCATGGATGCCCGCGCCGGCGGCGACCTGCTCGGCGTCAGGCTGGTCGCGAACCGGCCGGAGATAGTCGAAACCGCGTTCACGGCGAAGCGATGGGGCGTCGCGCCGCTGCCAAGGCCGCTCCTGCGGGCCCACGACGGGCTGGGGTTCTTCCGGCTGGACGGGACCGCCGGCGAGGACCGCATTCTTCGCATCTACCCACGACCCGAGACGCTCCGGCGAGCGATCATTGCGGCCGAGACCCAGATCTTCAGCGGCAACGAACTGTCCCCGGCCAGAGGCGACGGCATCGAGCACGCGGACATCCGGCCGTACGTCGCCGGCGACCGGCCCCGGCACATCAACTGGCGCATGAGCACGCGCACCGGCCGGCTCCACGTCAATCAGATGCACCCGGAGCGCAACACCGACGTCGTGATCTTCCTGGATCTGTTCAGCGACGTTCGATCGGGCGGCGAGGGCACGCTCGACTACGCCGTTCGGGCCGCGGCTTCGCTGGCCGGGCATTACCTGGCCCGACGCGACAGGGTGGGCGTGATCGGCTTCGGGGGCGTTTTGAGATGGCTCATGCCGGCCATGGGCTCGACCCAGATCTACCGGATCGTCGATGCGCTGATCGACTCGGAGGTGGTGCTCAGCCATTTCTGGCGCGGCATCGAGGTCATCCCGCCGCGCACGCTTCCGCCCAAGTCGCTGGTCGTCGCGCTGACGACGCTGATCGACGAACGCGCCGTCGACGCACTGCTGGATCTGCGGGCACGCGGTTTCGACCTGGCCGTGGTGGAAGTCATGGCCGAACCATTCGCCGTTCCCGGGACTCACGAGGCCGCCCAGCTGGCGCACCGGGTCTGGCACCTCGACCGCGCCGCGACCCGGTTGCGCTACCGCCGCCTGGGCGTGCCGATCGTCCAGTGGCAACCCGGCAAGCCGCTCGGCGGCGCGCTGGCCGAGGGCCAGCAGTATGCGAGGTGGAACAGATGGCTCCACGCCTGACCACCGCCGCCCTCGCGCTGCTGGGTGCCGCCGCCATCGGGGCGGTGGCCACGGTCGCGGCCACGGACGCCACGTCGGCGGCATCGGTGGCCGGCCGTTCGGCCGTCTTCGTGCCCGGGGCTCTGTCTCTGGCGGCGCTGGCCCTCCTGGCCATCGCATTGCTCCTCTCCGATGCCCGTCCGCTCCTCCCGGGCATCGCCCTGCTCGGAGCCGCGTGGCTCGTGGGCATCCCGGATTCCAGCGCCTGGCACAGGCTCACGGCAGTCGCCGGCGGGTCCCTGCTGGCCGTGGCCGAGATGGCTTACTGGTCGCTCGACTTCAGGGTTGCCGGCAGGGACCGGAGTGAGATCCACATCCGTCGTGCCGCGGCGATCGCCGCTCTCGCCGGCGTCTCGACCATGCTCGCCCTGATTCCGGAGCTGGACCTCGCGTCGATCCCGATCACAGGCCTCGAGTTGACCGCGATGGGCCTGATGGCCGCAGCGGCGCTGATCGCCGTCGCGGCCTCGATGGCCTGGCGCCTTCGCCGGGCACCCTGAGGCAGCCTATCCATCGTATGCATGGGCGCCGGACGGCCAGGCGAGCGCCCTCGAACGCCATCACCGTCTCCTCCGGCGCTGCTGTCGGGACCGCCAAACTGCTTGCGTCTTTGCGCAAGCTGTTGTATATTCGTGGCATGGTCGACGTAAGCGATCTCGATGGCGTCAGGCAACGAAGCGCGGCGGTGGCCAGAGCCCTCGCCGACCCGAAGCGCCTGTGCGTCCTCCAGTCGCTCGCCGACGGAGAGCTATCGGTGCGTGAGCTGTCCGAAGAGGTCGGCTGCCACGTCCCGAACATGAGCCAGCACCTCGCCGTCCTTCGCAACTCAGGACTCGTCCTGACTCGACGCGACGGCAACGCGATCTACTATCGCCTCGCAGATCCACGGATCCTCGAAGCGTGCCGGTTGCTCCAGTCCATAGCCGGCTGAGCCAACGCCCAGCCAATAGACCGTCAGGTAGAAAGGACCATCATCAGGTGGCCGAAGTCAAAGCAGTAACCGACGAGACCTTCGAGGAGGTCGTACTCAACGCCGAGCGGCCGATCATCGTGGATTTCTGGGCGGCATGGTGCGGTCCGTGCCGCATGGTCGCTCCGGAGTTGGAGAAGATCGCCCAGAAGTACGCCGACTCGATCGACGTCGTGAAGATGGACGTGGATGCCAATCCGGGCGTCTCTCAGGCCCTCCAGATCATGACCCTGCCGACCATCGCTTTCTTCCGCCCGGGGCAGCAGCCCATGGCGGTCGTGGGAGCCATGCCGGCCGAGCAGTTCGAGGCGCGATTCGGTCTTTCGCAGTACGCTAAGGCTGCCTCGAGTTAAGCCGCAACTCCAGGCAATATCCCGAATACCAAACGGGACCTCCCCCTCGGTCCCGTCCCAGCGACCCCGGCCTACCCCCTCAGGCCGGGGTCGTGCTATGCCTCGCCGCTCCCTGCCGGAGGTGAGCGAATCAGTTGAGCGAGCCCGGCCGCTCGCCGGCGAGCCGCCAGGCGCTTTCGAACCAGGCCGCGGCGCGATCCACGGTGAAGGAGTCTTTCGCGGCCGCGGCCAGCGCAACCCATTCCGGGCCGCGTTTCGAAGGCGATGTGTCCGGCGTGCTCAAAGCGACCTGGGCGATATCGGCCCGCAATCGGAAGCCGAGCCGGTCGTTCTCGAGCGTCGCGAACACGACGCCGGCTCGGTCGTACTCGACAGTGGCACCGAGCTCGCGTCTCCTTACTCCGTCCAGCTTGCCCGCCAGCGTTTCGACCGCTTCGGCCGGGCTTTCGGTCCAGGCGCCGCCGTTGGGGCGCTCCTCGTCGGTCATCGGGCGTACTCCTCGCGCTTGAGCCGGTACAGGAGGTGGCGCCGCAGCGGATGGCCTGCCGGCATGTTGGGATAGTCGAAGTCGTCGCCCGGATCGCGATGCATGCCGATGCGCTCCATGACCCGGACCGAGGGTGCGTTCTGGAGAGCCGTAAACGAGACGATCTCGTCCAGCCGGACAACCTCGAAGCCGAACCTGAGCGCCTCCCGGGCCGCCTCGCCCGCATAGCCGTGGCCCCAGGCGAACCTGTCGAACCGCCAGCCGACCTCGACGCAGGGCGTGAACGGAGCGTCGAACGTCTGGTAGGCCAGCCCGGTGAAGCCGAGAAAGAGGCCGTCGCTCTTGCGCTCCACCACCCAGAGGCCGTAGCCGCGTTCGTCGAACCGGACTTCGATGCGATCGGCGAGCGCGTCGCTCTCCTCACGGGTCAGCGGCCGCACGAAATGGCGCATCACCTCCGGATCGGCGTTGAGGCGAGCGAACGGTTCGCGGTCGGCCACCCGCCAGCGCCTCATGATCAGGCGCTCGGTGATGAGACGGGCAGGGTCGGCCGCGGTCACAAGTTGGTCACCGGCCCGAGTTTGGCCGGGCCGGCCCAAGGCTGGGCCGGTTCAGCGGCCGGCGGCGGCAAGCACAGCTCGCAGATCGGCTTCATGCTCCTCGTAGTGCTCGGTCGTATTGCCGAGGAGCGACCTCAGATGGTCGGGGTTCTTCAGCCAGCGACTCTCCGGCACAACCGTCAGATAGCCACGCAGTTCTCCCGGCAAGGTCGAGAAGCGGCGGCGGACTTCGGCCAGCGGCAAAGCCGCCCATTCAGCCTGGAAGCGGGCATTCTGGGCGTCGCCCTCCGAGTCCCACGCCTTGCCGATCGCGGCGATCCGATCGAAGGCGGGGCTGTGCGGGTTTACCGCCAGTTCACGGGCGATTTCGAGCCACCAGTCGATCCAGCCGGCCAGGTGGGCCATCAGGTCCCGGCCGGTCCAGCCGCGAGCTCCCTCGATCGGCCGTTCGAGCTGTTCATCGGACAGTTCGAGGAGCGCCTCGAATGGCCGGAAGGCGTCGCGTTCTTCGTCCAGGAATGAGAGACCGTCTTCGTACATGCGCCGATGGTAGCGCGGCCAGGCGGCCCGAGTGCGGCGCCGGACCGGGTGGTGGCGTACGGCGCTCGCATTCGCCGGAGATCCCTTCCGGTGCGCGGGCGCGCCGGACTTAGGGGTTGACTCTTCTTCTCCGAAGGGTCATTGCCATCCGGTCGCAGCCGGGTAGCTTGGTATCTGGCCGCCGACGCCGCTACGCGGAACCTCCAGGGGCGTCGGACACGGGCCGGGTCTCGAGCGACCTCCGCTCTTCAGACGAATGGGCGTTCGTATGAGGGGGCCGTCGGATCCCGGCTACGACCCGAAGAACTGGATCATCGGCCAGCATGGAGGCTTCGGTCGGCGGCCGGGTCTAATTTCCCACGTGGGGACAGAGAGGCTCGTCCGGTTCGCCGGGCGGGCCTCCTCGTTTCGAGCTCTCAGCCGCGCGGTATGAACGTGTCGAGCCGCGGGCGGCGCATCGGGCCGGCGCCGACGAAGCGGAGGACGACGCGAGCGGCGAGGCTGATCTCGGGATCGCGGTCGATCGTCCGCACGATCCAGTCCAGGTAGGACGGCTCGACGGCCGCCACCTCGCCCAGCGTTCGGCCTGCGAACTTCCCGAATTCCAGGCGGGTCTCCATCGCCTCGGCGAGCGACGGAAGATCGGCCTGCATCGTCGGCCCGGGGCGGCGGTGCATCGGTCCGGTCGGGGTGGATGCCCGCGGCGGCTCACGACCCTCGACTGTTCGCGGCCTGGGCGGCAAGCCCGGCAAGGGGCTGTGATCGAGCTGCCACAGGGTGGCGTTGCGGGGTCTCAGCAGGGCGCTCGTGTCGATGCGGGCGGTCACCGGCCGGGGGCTCGGCCGCCCCCCGGGTCTCGCGCCGTCCCCGGGCTCCGTGGGGCCACGGTCGGCAGCTGGGGCCACATGCCCTTCGGTCGCACTGGCGCGCGCCGCCCGCACGGCCGCCTCGCGATGGGCACGCCGTCTGGCCGGATCGCGCAACTCCTGGTACGCCGCGTTGATCTCGGCCATCGTTCGGGTCGCGCTTCGCTCGTGGCCCGGATCTCCGATCAAGACGTCGGGGTGATGCTGGCGGGCAAGGCGTCGCCAGGCCACCTTGATGGTGTCCGCGCTCGCGTCGAGAGGCAGCCCAAGTACGGTGAACGGGTTTCTCGGCATCCCATCAGTCTACCGGTCGGGCGCCGCAGGCAGCGGTGGCTCCATCTTGTCGGGTCGAGGGAACGAGCGAGCCGGGCAGACGGTGCGGTCGGTCGGCTCTCGGACGCTTCCGCGACGCCCGCTCTTGACAGGTGGGGCCGGGTGGCGTCCCCTACGCTCATGGCACGAAACAAACGCTCCGGCCGCGGCAGGTGGCTGCGGTTCATCCTCATCACCGGCTCGCTGGCCGGCTTCGCCGCCGCCTACAGGTTCGCCCTCCGCTACCGCGAACGGGTCGGGCTGCCGGATCGCAGTCCTGTCGAAGGCTCGCCGGCGGACTTCGGGCTCGAATTCGAGAGGGTCGACATTCCGTCAGGCGACCATCGCCTGGCGGGCTGGTTCGTGCCCGGACCGGCCGCCACACCCGGCCGCGGCCGCCCGGGCGTCGTCGTCGTCCACGGCTGGGAGTCCAACCGCGGCCGGACGTTCGCCCACGCGCGCTACCTGAACGCCGCCGGCTTCCATTGCCTCGTTTTCGACGTGCGGGGTCACGGCGACAACCCGGAGGAGACCTTGCCCGTAAGCGTTCCGGAGTTCGCCGAGGACACGGCCGCGGCCGCCGGGTGGCTGGCCGCCCGGCCCGAGGTCTCCCGGGTCGCCGTCGTCGGCCATTCGATGGGTGGCGCCGGAGCGATCGTGGCCGCCTCACGCGAACCCGCGATCGAGGCGGTGGTCAGCCTGTCCGCGCCGTCGGACCTGGTCCGGATGACCCGCCAGACCTTCGAGATGGCCGAGATGAACATCCCGGGCCCAATCGCGACTCCGTTGGCCATGCTCACGGCAGCGGTGCTGCTGGCGCCGCGCCGCCACTCCGTCGACGACGCCAGTTCCCTCGTGGCCGCCGCCCGGTACCGCGGTCCCCTGCTGCTAATCCACGGCGAGCAGGACCACGGCGTACCCGTCGCCCACGCCCATCTCATCGCGAAGGCGGCCGAAGACAGCCGGACCCCCGCCGACGCCGCTGTAGAGGTCCTGGTGCTGCCGGAGTTCGGGCATCGATGGCTGTACGAAGATGAAGGCTGCCGCCGCCGGACCGCAGCCTTCATCGCCGCCGCCCTCGGCGGTCCAATCGACCCAGACGAGGCCGGCGAGCGCGCCGCGGCGTGTGTCGTCGAGCGGCCGGCCGACCCCGTCTACGGGTTCGGTGCGCTTCCCGCCACAGACGTTCCGGCGGAGCGAACCACACCCTGAACTGAACGCCGCACCGGCCCCGCCGACGGTGCGGGTCGCCCACTCGCGGTCGAACGCTCGATCGGAGAGTCAATTGGACACCTGGCAGGCAATCGACACCACCCGCGCCATCCGCAAGTTCGAGGATCGGCCCCTCGGGCCGGCTCATCTGCGTCGCATCCTCGATGCCGGGCGCCGCTCCGGTAGCTCGAAGAACCAGCAGAACTGGGACTTCATCGTCTGCACGGACCGCGACCACCTCTCGGCCCTGGCGGCGGTCGGACCCTTCGCCGGCCATCTCGCCGGTGCCGCGGTCGCGATCGCGCTCGTCGTGCCCGACCCGGCAACGCACGACGCCCCTTACTCGATCATGTGGGACCTTGGCCGGGCGGCCCAGAACATGACGCTGGCGGCGTGGGAACTGGGCATCGGCAGCGCTCCGGCCACCGTCTACGAGCAGGGACTCGCCCGGGAACTGCTGGGCTATCCCGCCGACAGGTGGTGCGAGTTCTTGCTCTCATTTGGGTACCCCCTCAAGCCCGAAGCCCTGACCTGGGCCAAGCGCGCCGGCGGCCGCAAGCCCCTCGAGGCCGTGGTCCATACCGAGAGGTGGTAAGTATTGAGAGTCGGGCGGCGCGAAGAGACCCCGACCGAGGGCCGGGGTCTCCACGTTCTCGCTGGTTCGACGCCGCAAGGCGCGAGGGCTAGACGCCGACGACGTTGGTCGGTGCCGTCACTTTGTTGGCCGGGTCGTTGACGTGCGTGATGTCGAAGCTCATCTGATACACGACGCTCTTGTCCGCGCCGATGCCGATGACCGACATGCTGACCGGATAGCCGCCGTCCCTGGCGATCCAGACTTCGGCCGACCAAGTGGCGCCCTTGACTCCCGAGGAGGCGGCATAGTCGGACAGGGCCGAAGTCGTGGCCTGGTACTGGTCGGCCGCCACCCCGTTCTTGTTACCGGATCCGGCTTTCTTGAAGCCGGTGGCGGTGGAGGCGTCCACGGCCTGTGAGAACAGCGTGGACGGGGACATCGATTCGGCCATGCCGGTCGACTCCGTCTTGTAGAAGGTGCCAGCGCCCGAAATGTCCATGTAGTCGAAGCCGCCGACTTCGATGATATGGATGCCGACCAGATCGATGTCGGCCGCCTGTTCGGGCACCATCGTCACGGTGCCGCTCATGGTGATCTCACCGTTGTTCCCGCCGAGGGCTCCGGGAAGACTCGACAGAGCGTCGGTCGCGTCCCCGCCCACCATGGTGATGGTGAACCTGTAGCTGGTGATCTTTGACATCGCGCCGGCGGCCCCGGTCAGCCCTAGGCCGTTGCCGGTGTCGCTGCCGACGTCCGTCGCGGGTGCGGAAGCGACCGGGCCGCTCGCGCCAGGACCGCTCGGGTTGTTCTTGTTGTTGTTCGTGACCAGATACGCTCCACCGGCGACGGCTGCGATCAGGAGCACGCCGACGAGGATCAGGGCCGGACTGAAGCGGCTCTTGGCCTGCGACTGGCCCGCGGGCGCGGTCATGCCATACGGCGGCGGAGCGGGCTGGTAGCCCTGTCCCGCCTGGGGGGTCCACGCCGGGGGCGGGGGTGGCGGAGCGTAGTCGACCTGGGGTGAGGGCGGTGGGACGGGCGCCGCGGCCGGTGCCGCCCAGGCGGGAGGAGGCGGGGCCGCATCGAACTGTGCCGCCGGCGGAGGGGTTGGTGCCGCTACCGTGGCCGCCCAGGCGGGTAGCGGGGGTGCCGCGTCCACCTGCGGTGCGGGTGGTGGGGTGGGCGCGGCGGCCGGTGCCGCCCAGGCGGGAGGAGGCGGGGCCGCCTCTACCTGCGGAGCCGGCGGTGGGGTGGGCGCCGCGGCCGGCACGGCCAACGCCGCCAGCGCGCCGCCGCAGGTTGCACAGAACTTCTGCTCGACCGCGGTCCGCGGCGTCCCGCAGTTGGGGCAGAAGCCTAGTCCGGTCGCCATGAGTCCGCCTCCGTAAGTACCCGCTCTGGGGTGCCGCCGGAGGTGACGAGATGCTCCGGCCCACCATTCCGGGCAATTCTAGAGCCGGGATTCGGCGCCCCATAAGGCCACACGAGTACTATGCCTGGCCTCTGCCGGGCGGTGCCGAATCACCGCCGGGCGCGCCGGCGGACCGAGGAATTGCGCCTCTAGTCCCAGCTGAAAGAGCGAGCCGCCACCACCAGGCAGACCACCAGCCAGCCGCCCAGGATCAGTGCGTCCAGTCCCAGTGGGGCGATCTGCGTCCCGTTGACCATCGATTGCCGTAAGCCGTCGCCAAGGTAGGTGAGGGGCAGAAGCCTCGCCACCGACCGCAGGAAGTCCGGCATGAAATCGAACGGGAAGAAGATCCCCGAAAGGAACATCAACGGCATCTGTACGACCTGGACCACGCCCGTGGCCTGCTCCTCGGTCTTGAGGAACGACGCGAGCATGAAGCCGAGGGCCAGGAACGCTCCGGCACCGAGGAAGACGAAGCCCGCGGCGACGGCGATGTTGCCGACGATCTCGATGTGGAACACGGCTATGCCTATGCCGATGATCAGAACCGTGTCGATAGCCGCCACCATGAGCCGCAGGAGGATGTTGCTGGCGACCAGCTTCCAGCGCTGAAGGGGCGTGGCTCCCAACCGCTTGAGGATCCCCTTCTCACGCTGCTGCACGAGAGGAACCGCGGCGAACACGCCCAGCTGCATCAGAGCCATCGCCAGGATGCTCGGCACGAGATAGGCGACGGTGGAGATGTTCGTGGAAGCGAAGGTTTCCTGGCTGACGGTCATGACCTGGGTGCCGCCGGCCAGCTGCAGGTTGAAGTAATTAGCGATCTGGCTGACGACACCCTGGACTACCTGGGTGGTCTGGGTCTTCGACGGATCCGTGAAAAGCTGGATCGCCACCGAAGCCCCGGAATTGGCTTTGGCTCCGGCCAGGGTCGTCTGCATACCCTTGGGGACGACGATGATGGCCGAGACGTCGCCCCGCTGCATCGCCGCCTTCTCGTCGTCCAGCGTGCCGTTCTGAAGGGTGATCAGCGGGACGCTTTCGAATGCCGTCCGTAGCCCCGCCGACGCCGGCGTGCCGTCCTCGTCGACCCAGCCGACTGATACCTTGCTGTCGCCGCTGCCCGAGAAGAGCACGCCGAAGAGCAGCACGAACATGACGGGGAAGAAGAAGGTCCAGAAGAGCGCGGCCCGGTCGCGGGTCAAACCCTTGAGATTTGCGACGGTGAGCCCGATGAGTGTCTTCATTGTTGGGCTCCTAGTCGCGCAGGGCTCGACCGGTCAGGTCGAGGAAGACGTCTTCGAGGGTGGCCTGGCGGATGCCGAGGTTGCGCGGCTCGACGCTCAGGCCGTCTGCCATCGCTAGCAGGGCACCGATCGTGTCGGCCACAGCCTTGGAGTACAGGACCGTCTGGCCGTCCTCCTGGGCGGCCCGGCTGACACCGCCGAGCCGCGCCAACTGATCGACGGGTAGCTTAGGCGTGGAGTCGAAGAAGACCGCGCGCTCCTTGAAGCGCCGTCCGATCAGTTCGGGCACGGCTCCCATCTCGAGGATGTGGCCGTGGTCCATGATCGCAACCCGGTCGCACAACTCCGCGGCCTCTTCCATGTAGTGGGTCGTCAGCATCACCGACTTGCCCCGGGCCTGGAGGCCCTTGACCAGGTCCCAGAGCGAGCGGCGCGCCTGCGGATCGAGGCCGGTGGTCGGCTCGTCCAGAAAGACCAGCTCAGGGTCGTTGACCAGGGCGAGCGCAATCGACAGGCGCTGCTGCTGACCGCCGGAGAGGTTCATCGAATATGCCTTGGCACGCTCGCCGAGGTCGACCGCGTCGATGAGCTGCTTGGTTGGCACCGAGTGTTTGAAGAAGCTGCCGAACAGGTCCAGCAATTCCGTGACGGTCAAACGCGGGTACAGCGACACGCTCTGCAGCTGCACGCCGATGCGCTGTTTGATCGATTCGGGGTGCTTGCAGACGTCGAGACCGAACACCTCGACGGTGCCCGAGTCCGGTGGGCGCAGGCCTTCGAGGACTTCGATGGTCGTGGTCTTGCCGGCCCCGTTCGGGCCCAGCATCCCGAATACCTCGCCCCGCCCGACTTCGAAGGTGACCCCGTCGACCGCCTTGATGTCGCCGTAGTACTTCTTGAGGCCGGAGACGCGGATGACAGGCTCGCCGCTGTTCGTCATCTCACTCCCTGAATTGGGCTACGCCCGGAAGCCCTGCTCCGCCGGCGTACGCTCCGCGGAATCTATGGCTTGCCACTGAATCAGTCGTCCGTCTCGAGAATGATCGCGCATCCTAGCGCGTCCGTTCCAGCAGCATGTCCGACGATCTAGCGCCCAGCACTCCGAACCCGAGCCGCTCGTACAGGCGGATCGCACGCCCGTTGTCAGCGTAGACCCCGAGGTAGACAAGATCCAGACCGGCGGTGATCGAGTCGCGAGCCAGGGCCCGGGTGACGATCTCGCCAAGACCGCGGCCCCGCCACGCCGGCCGAGTCCCGATCGACGAAATGTAGCTGGCGCCGTCGAACGAATACCGCTCGCCGGTCGCCACGGCTTCGCCGTTGATGCGGATGACGTAGGCGTGGAAGTAAGGCTGCTGCAGGGTCAGCCCGATCTCGGCCACCAGGTTCGCTCGGCGGACATCGGGGATATGGAACGACTCCGAGATGACGAGCGCGAGCGCTTCGGCCAGAGCAGGCCGATCGGCCTCGGATGGGTTGTTCCAGTGCTCGAGCACGGCTCCGGCAGGAAGAGCCACCTCCGGCCGGCCGTCTGGATCGCGCAGGAGAACCATGTCGTAGCCGCCGCCCTGATCCACGAAGCCATTGGTGGCGAGGCGGGCGACCACGTCCGCCGGCGTGCTCAACTCGGGGATGAGCCAGAAGTAGGGTTTTCTATCCAGGGCCTCGAAAAGCTCGATCGCCTGGGTCAGGCGGGCGTCGAACTCGCCGGGATCTTCAGGCCAGCGAACGGCCGTCAAACGGTTGAAGAACGGCTCCTTCTCCGACGCCGAGAAGAGCATCACGGAGTCGCCGAAGTCCCGCCAGGCCCGCCCGGGTATGGATATCGCGCGAGCCGGATGGACCTCTAGAAAGCGCAGCGTCTCCGGGCTGAGACCGAGCCACGGACGCGGCCCGTTCGGCAATGGCATGGCCAAACCTTATGAGATCGCGATTCCCCGCGCAGGCCGCAGACCCAGCGCCGTCACTTGCTCCAGCGCTCGAGGGCTCGAGCCCATTTCTCGGCGGTGCGAGCCGGCCTGAGACGCTGGCGATGGGCTCGCTGCTCCTCCAGTCGGCGGCGGACCGGGACGAGGAGCTTGAGCCAGCCTTCGGCCCTCCCGTAGGTGAGCTCCTGCACGGCGACCACCTCACCGACGACGCCGCTGTTGAGCTTGCGCCAGACGATCCCGACACCCCATTCGCCGTGCTCCAGCGAGGCCTGGGTGGCCGGCCCTCCGAGGGTCGTTCCGAGCGTCAGGAACCGGGGCCGGGCCGACGCGGTGGCGGGATCTAGCAGGGATTCGATCATGCAGTTCACGATCCACCACATGCCGTCGGAGCCGAGACGGACGCGTTCGTCTCCGAGAGCCCACAGGTTGCCGTCACCCTGCTCGTCCATGTTGAAGACGAGGCCCGACGGCGACCCGGGAAGAGAGAACGAGACGGGCTCGATCGGCGAGACGTAAATCCGCGGGTCGTCGGGAAAGGCCTGAGCCGCAGCCGGCGGGACGCCCAGGATGCCTGCGGACTTTCCCTGCCTGCCGGCCTCGTCGATCAGGCCGCGGACCAGGGAGGCAACCTCCACGTCCGTCATCGGCGACGAATCGTCCCAGGCTGGGGCCTGCCCGATTTCGAAGAGCTGGGCGAGCTGGTCTCCGTCCGCGGGCCTGATGACGACGGTGACGGTCTTGCCATCGACGTCGAGGGCGAGTTTCTCGTCCCCGACGGCCGCCAACCTGGTCTGCTCCATCCCTGCCTCCTCATCGCGCCCGAACGTGCCACCGGCACCGCCGCGGTCCTACAAGACTACCCCTTCCGCGGTCGGGGATGGTACTTTCGGCGCGGCCGGCAGGACTTTCGGCAATCGGCGGCCGCGCGCCGGGCGCGACGCCCTTAGGGCCCGGCCACGGAGTCCGGCCACCGGAGTCCGACCGTGGAGCCCGGCCGCGGAACTCGCCGCGGGTCCGGAGTGGCGGTCCCGGCGGTCCGCGGACTCTCGCGGCTTATACTCGGGACGCCCCGCCGGTCGAAGTCGACCGGCGAACCGTCTCTTCTGAGGAGCCCGCGTCATGGATACCGCCAAGGAACACGTCGTCCCCGCGCCGGCCGCTATGGCCTCGACCGGCGCACCGGCCCGCGACCTGACCCCGGCGGATATCGACGCGCTTGCCGCGGCCGGGAACTACGCGGCCATCTCCAAGCCACACCTGTCGCCGATCCTCGGCCGCTACTACGAACGGTCCTGGAGTCACGGCGAAGGCCACACCCTTTACGACTCGGATGGCCGCGGCTTCCTGGACTTCGCCTGCGGCATCGCGACGACTTCGCTCGGCCACCACCACCCCGCGGTCACCGCCGCAATCAAGGATCAGGCCGACAAGCTGCTCCACATCTGCAACGCCCTCGGCTACCTAGAGCCGGTCGGACGGCTGGCGGCCATGCTCGCCGACGCCTGCCCCGATCCGCTGGACACGGTCTTCTTCGGAAACTCGGGCTCGGAAGCGGTCGAAGCCGCGCTCAAGCTGGCCCGCCGGGTGACCGGCCGGCCGGGCATCATCGCCTTCCGCGGAGCCTTCCACGGCCGGACCTTCGGGGCCGCGTCGATAACGAGCTCCAGCATCAACTACCGCATGGGCTACGAGCCGATGCTGCCGTCCGTCTACCTGACGCCCTTCCCGAGCGTGTACCGCTACTTCGGTGGCGATGAAGAACAGGCCACCGCCGCCGCCATGGGCTCACTCCGGACTCTGCTCGGCCACGAGATCCCGCCCAGCTCCGTGGCCGCGATCATCATCGAGCCGATCCAGGGTGAGGGCGGCTTCAGTCCCGCTCCGGCCGCGTTCCTGCGGCAGTTGAGGGCTCTCTGCGACGAGCACGGCATCCTGCTGATCTGCGACGAGATCCAGTCGGGCATCGCCCGCACCGGCAAGATGTGGGCCTTCGAGCACGCCGGCATCGTCCCGGACGTGGTCTGCGTGGCCAAGGCCCTTGCCAACGGCATGCCCATCGGGGCCATCGTGACCCGCCGGGAGTTGCAGGAGCGCTGGGGCGTCGGCGCCCATGGCACGACCTTCGGCGGCAATCCCGTTAGCTGCGCGGCCGGCGTCGCGGTCATGAACACTATCGCCGAGCAGGGCCTGGTCGAGAATGCGGCCGCTCGCGGCATTGAACTGGAGGCCGGTCTCAAGGCCCTGATGGCCAAGGACGACCGCATCGGCGACGTCAGGGGCAAAGGGCTGATGGTCGGCGTCGAATTCGTCAAGGATCGAGCCACGCGCGATCCGGACACGGAAACATGCGATGCCCTGATCCAGGCCTGCGCCGATCAAGGACTTCTCGTCCTCAATTGCGGAACCCACCACAACGTCGTCCGATTCCTGCCCCCGATCGACGTCACGGCCGATGAGATCTCCAGCGGTCTGGATCTCTTTGCGGCCGCGCTCCAGTCGCAGCCTCCGGTGCAGGCGTAGGCAGAGACGCCGGCCCGGCACGCCGGCCGCCGTTCGGCCGTCGGGCCACGGATCGGAGAATCGTTGAGGCCCGCGACGGTAGTCGCGGGCCTCAAGCTTGTTCGCCGGACTAAGGCACATGGCCAGTGACGTGGCCTCCGGCAAACCGGGCAGTTCGGTTAGCGGCTCCGGTCGAGGAACCCCATTACGTCAGCGAGCCGGAAGCGGCGATCACCGCGCTTGCAGACTCGGTAGAACGGCAACTCACCCCGGTCGCCGAGCCGCTTCACGGTGTTGACGTGAAGATGAAGCATCTCCGCGACCTCGCTCGCCGTGAGCATCGGACCCAATTCGTTTACGGCCATTGCAGCCATCTGCTTCCTCTGCCTCTGGAACGGTGCGCATGAGCGTTGATGAGTGCCGACCTCATTACGAAGCCGACACGAACCGTACTGACTCCACCGGACTGTCACAAGCCGTACTTTGGGCTGTCACGTTCGGTACAGATTCGCCCGCGTTCGCGCAGGCGGCCGGCCGGGACGCCGGGCCCCGTCTGCCGCCCGTGTTGGCGGCGGGCATCGTGCCCGGATCAGGACGGGGACGGCGTGGCTGCAGGCGCCGGCGTCGACGTCGGGGCGGCCGTCGGCGAGGCGCTCGACCCCGCCGAGGGTCCCGCGCTCACCGAGGCGCCGGGCGATGGAGACGGCACGAACGTTCCGGGCGGAAAGGCTACCGTCGGCTGCACGCTCGCGGCCGGCGTCTCTCCGGTGATCAGGTTCCGGACGGTATCGTAGTCAGCGTTGAACGCCTGGTCGTCGGCAACCAGCAGGTCCTTCTGGGCCAGGATGTCGTTCTCGGTCGCCCCGGTCAGGAGCGAATCGAGAACCGTGACTATGGTCTGCCCGTCGGCCGTGAACGCGCCCATCGCCTGGACGACGGTCGTCGTCTGGTTCGGCGCGGCCGTGGCGTCGGGAGCGTCCCAGCTCTTGATCGCGGTCAGCGCGTCCATCCAGCCCTTGGTGTCGTCGCGAAGCGACCTGTAGGCGGCCAATTGCGCCGTCAAGTCGCTCGAGGCGACGGCCGCCGAGACCTTCTCCAGGTCGGCGTCGCGCTTGGGTTTCCACTCGCTCTCGATCCGCGTCCAGTTCTCCTTCGGCGACGGCGTGTGGGGCCCGAAGCTGATCCAGGCCCAGAGCGCGGAGAAGCCGATGACCGCCGCCGCGAAGAGGGGCGCGTACGCCTTCACCCATTCGCCGCCGTACTTCGCCGCGGAGCTCTTCCGCACCTTGGCCAGGCCGCTCTTGCGCCGCACGGGCTTGCCGGCATGTTTGGGCGGGACTGGCTTCGCCTGGGCTACGTACTCGTCATCCGCAGACTCGACCTCGGGCGCGGGCCTGGTCGCGGCCGCGGACTTGGGAGCAGCCGCGGACTTGCCAGAAGACGCGGCTTTGCCGGCTTGAGGCTGGCCGGCCGCGGGCTTGGCGGCGGTCGGAGCCGGGTTCGGCGCCGGCTTGCGATGACTGGGCGGGGCCGCTCGGCCGCGGCGCGTCTGTGGCGACAATGCGGATCCTCCTGAACATGCCAGAGCGTCCCTGGTACAGCTCGCCTCTCGCATTTCGCCCCTCCGGAGCACCGCATCGAGGCGTCGGAAGTCTAGCGCGATTCGCCCATCCGGCGGCTGACCGCTCCTTCGCGTCCCGGGACGACGGCCTCGAAAGGTTGCGATGGGCTGTCCAACTTACCGATTCGCAACCTTCGCAACCTTGACCTGGCACCACCGGCTATTCGACACTCCCCTTTCCGCGACGGATGAGGGCTCCTGTTAGGAGCAGGCACCGCTGTCGCCGCCGCGAGACGTGTGAAGTGCGGTTTCAGGTGGAGTCGAGCGAGGACGGCGCGAAGTTGACGCAGGCAGGCGGATCCCCGGCCCGAGGGCTCTACGAGCCCAGATTCGAGCACGACTCGTGCGGGTTCGGATTCGTCGTGGACATCGCCGGCCGCCCGTCTCACTCGATCGTGAGAGATGCGCTCACGGTTCTGGTCAACCTCGAGCACCGTGGCGCCACCGGCTCCGAGAAGAACACGGGCGACGGGGCAGGCCTCACAATCCAGATCCCCCACCGCTTCCTCGCCGACGTCGCGGCCAGGTCGGGCGTGCGCCTGCGCGGCAAGGGCGGCTACGGCGTGGGCATGGTCTTCCTGCCCCAGGACAAGGTCAGCCGGGTCGAGTGCTTCCGCCTGTTCGAGCAGGTCGTCTCCGACGAAGGGCTGCAGTTCCTCGGCTGGCGCGAAGTCCCCACCGAAAACGCGAGTCTGGGCGCGAGCGCCCGCGCTGCCCAGCCGCTGATCCGCCAGGTCTTCATCGACCGGCCGGAGAGCATGATCGAGGACCTCGCCTTCGAGCGAAAGCTCTACGTAGTCCGCCGCCTGATCGAGAAGGCCGTCTCTCGTTCGGCGATTCCGTCGCGCGGCGACTTCTACATTCCCTCTCTGAGCTGCCGGACAATCGTCTACAAAGGCATGCTCAACGCCTCGCAGTTGCGGGTCTTCTATCCGGACCTTGCCGACGAGCGGATCGAAAGCGCCATCGCGATGGTCCACTCCCGCTTCTCGACCAACACCTTCCCGTCGTGGCCGCTCGCCCATCCGTACCGCTATATCTCCCACAACGGCGAGATCAACACGCTGCGAGGGAATGTCAACTGGATGCACGCGCGACAGTCGCAGTTCAGCTCCAAGCTGTTCGGTCAGGAGTTGACAAAGGCCCTGCCAGCCATTGACGTCGAGGGTTCGGACTCGGCCATCCTCGACAACGTCCTGGAACTGCTCTACCTGTCGGGGCGATCGGTCGCCCACGCGTTGATGATGATGGTGCCCGAGCCCTGGCAGCACCATGAGTCGATGTCGCCCGAAAAGCGGGCCTTCTACGAGTTCCATGCCTGCCTGATGGAGCCGTGGGACGGACCGGCCTCCATCGCCTTCACCGACGGCATCCGCGTCGGCGCCACCCTCGACCGCAACGGCCTGCGACCGGCCCGCTACTGGGTCACCACCGACGGCCGCGTGGTGATGGCCTCCGAAGCCGGCGTACTGGACATCGCCCCGGACCAGATCGTGGCCAAGGGCCGCCTCCAGCCGGGCCGAATGTTCCTGGTCGACACCGGCGAGCAGCGCATCATCTCCGACGAGGAGTTGAAGCGCCGCGTAACCGGCGAGCACCCCTACGAGGAGTGGGTCCGAGACTGGCTGGTCAAGCTGACCGAGCTGCCGCCGCCGGCGCGCGTCATCGAACCGGACCACGAGACCGTCCTCCGCCGGCAGGAGGTCTTCGGCTACACCGCCGAGGACGTCCGGATGCTGATCAACCCGATGGCCATGACCGGCACGGAACCCGTGGGGTCGATGGGCAACGACGTCGCCCTGGCTGTTCTCTCGGAGCGACCTCAGTTGCTCTACTCGTACTTCAAGCAGCTCTTCGCCCAGGTCACGAACCCGCCAATCGATTCGATCCGCGAGGAGATCATCACAGCGACCGAGATGGCGATCGGTCCCGAGGGCAACCTCCTCGAGCCGGATCCCCAGTCGGCCCACCAGCTCGAAATGCCCTCGCCGGTCCTCTCGAATGAGGAGCTGGAGAAGATCCGGAACCTGTCCTCCGCCGCCGACGCTTCGGGCAGGCCCAACCCGCACGGGTTCAAGACGATCACGCTGCCCATCCTCTATCGCGTGGCTGACGGGGGCGCCGCCATGCGCAAGGCCATCGAGCAGTTGCGCGACCGCTCCTCCGAGGCGATCTCCGAGGGCTACAACATCATCATCCTCTCGGACCGCGGCCACGACGCTACCGACGCCCCGATCCCGGCCCTGATGGCCGTTTCGGCCGTGCATCACCACCTCGTCCGATCGGGCACGCGGACCCTGGTCGGCCTCGTCCTGGAGTCGGGCGAGCCGCGCGAGGTCCACCACTTCGCCTTGCTGCTCGGCTACGGTGCCAGCGCCGTCAACCCGTATCTGGCTTTTGAGACCGTGCACGACCAGGTCCGCCTCGGCCTGATCCCCGGCTCGGCCGAACTGGCGGAGAAGAAGTACCGCAAGGCCATCGCCAAGGGCATCGTCAAGGTCATCTCCAAGATGGGCATCAGCACCATCCAGAGCTACCACGGCGCCCAGGTCTTCGAGGCGGTCGGGGTCAACCAGGACTTCATCGACGAGTACTTCACCTGGACGCCGACCCGCATCGGCGGCATCGGGATCGACGTCGTGGCCCGCGAAGTGAAGATGCGCCAGGACCGGGCTTACCCGCCCAAGCGGCCCATCTACCACAAGCAGCTCGGCGTGGGCGGCAACATCCAGTACCGCGTCGATGGCGAGCAACACCTCTTCAACCCGCTCTCCATCTCTCAGCTCCAGTTCGCGGCTCAGAGCGGCAGCTACCCCGCCTTCAAGGAGTACTCGAAGCTCATCGACGACCAGTCCTCCGGCCTGTGCACGTTGCGCGGCTTAATGGAGTTCAAGTCGAACCACCGTCATCCCCTCCCGGTAGAGGAAGTGGAGCCGGTCGAGTCGATCGTCAAACGTTTCAAGACCGGGGCGATGAGCTACGGCTCGATCTCGCGTGAAGCCCACGAAGCCCTCGCCATCGCCATGAACCGGCTCGGGGCGAAGTCGAACACCGGCGAAGGCGGCGAGGATCCGGCCCGGTTCGAGACCCTGGCCAACGGCGACTCGATGAAGAGCGCGATCAAGCAGGTCGCGTCCGGCCGCTTCGGCGTCACGAGTGAGTACCTGGTGAGCGCCCGCGAGATCCAGATCAAGATGGCCCAGGGCGCCAAGCCTGGCGAGGGCGGCCAGCTGCCCGGCCACAAGATCTACCCCTGGATTGCCAAGGTCCGCCATTCGACCCCGGGCGTGGGCCTGATCAGCCCGCCGCCGCACCACGACATCTACTCGATAGAGGACCTGGCCGAGCTGATCCACGACCTCAAGAATGCCAATCCCGAAGCCCGTATCTCGGTCAAGCTGGTGTCCGAGGTGGGCGTCGGCACGATCGCCGCGGGCGTCGCCAAGGCCCACGCCGACGTCATCCTGATCAGCGGCCACGATGGCGGGACCGGCGCGTCCCCGGTGTCGTCGATCAAACACGCGGGCCTGCCCTGGGAACTGGGACTGGCCGAGACCAACCAGGTTCTGCTGATGAACGACCTCCGATCGCGCGTCGCGGTTGAGGTAGACGGCCAGATGAAGACCGGCCGGGACGTCGTCATCGGGGCTCTTCTGGGCGCCGAGGAGTTCGGCTTCTCCACGGCGCCGCTGGTTACCCTGGGTTGCGTGATGATGCGCGCCTGCCACCTCAACACCTGCCCGGTCGGCATCGCCACGCAGGACCCGGTCCTGCGCGCCCGCTTCACCGGCGACCCGCAGTCCGTCGTCAACTTCATGACCTTCGTCGCCATGGAGGCCCGCGAGTACATGGCCCAGCTCGGCTTCCGGACATTCGAGGAAATGGTCGGACACTCCGAACGGCTGGAGATGCGGCGGGCGATCGACCACTGGAAGGCCCACAACCTCGACTTCAGCCGGATTCTCTTCCAGCCACCACTGCCGAAGACGACGCTGCGGACGTGCCAGATCGGCCAGGAGCACAAGATCGAGGAATTGCTCGACGCCACGACGCTGATCCCACTTTGTGCACCAGCGCTCGAGCGCGGCGAACGGGTCGAGGCGGACCTGGCGATCCGGAATGTCAACCGCGTGGTCGGCACCTCGCTCGGATCGCAGGTCACGCGCCGGTACGGCGGGAACGGCCTGCCGGAAGACACCATCAACCTGCACTTCCGCGGCACGGCCGGGCAGAGCTTCGGGGCGTTCATCCCGAAGGGCATCTCTCTGACGCTCGAGGGCGACGCCAACGATTACCTGGGCAAGGGGCTGTCGGGCGGAAAGATCGTCCTGTATCCCGACCGCGACGCAACCTTCGTGGCAGAAGAGAACGTCATCACGGGCAACGTGGCCTTCTACGGAGCCACGTCCGGCGAGGCCTACGTCCGCGGCATCGCCGGCGAACGCTTCTGCGTGCGCAACTCCGGCGTGAGTGCCGTCGTCGAGGGCGTCGGCGATCACGGCTGCGAGTACATGACCGGCGGCCGTGTCGTCGTCATCGGCAAGACCGGCCGCAACTTCGCCGCGGGCATGTCGGGTGGCGTGGCCTACATCCTGGACGAGAGTGGCGAGGGCGGCGCCGCCGGCGGTGGCTTCGAACGCGTCTGCAACAAAGAGCTCGTCCAGCTGCTGCCGCTCTCGGACCCCGACGAGAAGGAGGTGGTGCGCAGCCTCCTGGAGCGACATGTCCGGTACACCGCCAGCCCGCGGGCGCAGGCGCTGCTCGACGATTGGCCGACCACCGTCAGCCGGTTCATCCGCGTCGTCCCCAACGACTACCGGCGAGTGATGGAAGCCCAGGCCCGGATGCGCGAGAAAGGCCTGTCGCAGGACGAGGCCGAGATGGCCGCCTTCGAGGAAAACGTCCTGGACGCGCGCCGCGTGGCGGGGAACTGACGATGGGCAAGCCGACCGGTTTCATGGAGTTCGGCCGCGAGCCGGCCCACGTCCGCCCGCCCCTGGAACGGGTCAAGGACTGGAGCGAGACGCACCCCGACTACGAGGAACAGACCCTGCGCGAGCAGGGGGCCCGCTGCATGGACTGCGGCACTCCCTATTGCCACACGGGCGCCCTCGTCGCCGGCATGGCCATGGGCTGCCCGATCCACAACCTGATTCCGGAGTGGAACGATCTCGTCTTCCGCGGCCAGTGGCGCGAGGCGAGCATCCGGCTCCACAAGACCAACAATTTCCCCGAGTTCACCGGCCGCGTCTGTCCGGCCCCGTGCGAGGGCTCTTGCACGCTGGGCATCAACCAGCCGCCGGTCACGATCAAGACGATCGAGAACGAGATCGTCGAACGCGCCTTCATGGAAGGCTGGGTCGTGGCCGAGCCGCCGCTGGCGCGCACCGGCCTGAAGGTTGCCGTCGTCGGCAGTGGGCCGTCCGGCCTCGCCGCCGCGGCCCAGATCAACAAGGCCGGCCACGAGGTGACGGTCTACGAGCGCGACGACCGCATCGGCGGCCTGCTCATGTACGGCATCCCCAACATGAAGCTGGACAAGACGGTGGTCGACCGGCGCGTCGAATTGCTGGCCGCTGAAGGCGTCAAGTTCGTCACCGGAACAGCGGTCGGCAAGGACGTCACGGCAGACCAGCTGACCAGGGATTACGACGCCGTCGTCCTGGCGACCGGCTCGACCGTTCCGCGCGACCTCAAGGTCGAGGGCCGGGAACTGGCGGGCGTCCATTTCGCCATGGAGTTCCTGACGGCCAGCACGCGCGAGCTGCTCGGCGGGGCCCGGACCCCCATCTCGGCGGCCGGCAAGAACGTCATAGTCGTGGGCGGCGGCGACACAGGAACCGACTGCGTCGGCACTGCCATTCGCCAGGGCGCGAAGAGTGTCGTCCAGCTCGAAATCCTGCCCAAGCCGCCCGACACGCGTGCCGCTGACAATCCCTGGCCGCAATGGCCGAAGGTATACAAGGTCGACTACGGCCAGGAGGAGGCCGCCGCCCTGTGGGGCGCCGACCCGCGCCGCTATCTCGTCAACACGCGACGGCTAGTCGGCGACGGGGCGGGCGCGGTCAAGGCCATCGATACCGTCGAGATCGAGTGGGTCCACGCGCCCGGTGCCCGGCCCGACATGCGCGAACGCCCGGGCACCGAGACATCCTTCCCGGCCGATCTAGTCCTCATCGCCATGGGCTTCGTCGGCCCTGAACAGAGCCTCCCGGCTGCCTTCGGTTGCAAGCTGGACCACCGCGGCAACATCGTCCACGACGACGACTTCATGACCACGACGCCCGGGGTCTTTGCGGCAGGAGACTGCGCTCGCGGCCAGTCGCTCGTCGTCTGGGCCATCAACGAGGGCCGCCTCGCGGCCCGCGCCGTCGACAAGTTCCTCATGTTCGGCGAGTCGGTCCTGCCGGACTACTAGGGCATCTCGTCGATGCCTAGGACGGTTTGGCCGGCTGGTCGGGGTCGACCGAAATCAGGACCAGCGACCGGCCGTCGGCCGACCTCAGGGCGAGCATTCCTCCGTCCGGCGACCACCATTGCGGCTGCAGGGCCGATACGACGTGCTCGTTCGTGCTGGGATACTGGTCGGCCACGAGTCCGGCCGACGACAGGTCCAGCAGCGTGTCGCCGTTGGATGCAAGAATCCGTCGGGCCGAGCCGGTGAGGTCACCCTGAAGGTGAAGCCCCGTCGGTGAGGCCGCCTGCCAGACGTTGCCGGGGCTCGTGTCGACTGCGAGGGGATCGAGATCGACGAAATCGACCTGTGAGCCGCTCGCGGCGTAGAGGCTCTCGGTGTCGAGCCAGCCGAGGAAACGAACGCCCGGAACGCTTGTCACCTCTCCGGAGGCGATCTCACCGATCTCGAGATCGGCGTCCGATTGAGCCGCGACATCCGCGAGATCGGGGCCGAAGGCCATTTCGCCACGGACATCCGGCAAGGTTGCCATCACCTTGCCGGTGGCAAAGTCGACCACGTCGACCGGGCCCTTCCAACCGTGGAGCGTGGCGTCGTCGGTCGAACACTGGAAATGGCCCAGGAGGATGTACTTACCATCGGGCGACCAACCGAAGGGCGTGGCCTGCTCACCGGTCTTGACGTATTTGCCGTCCCGATACCAGTCGATCATCGGGTCGCCGACGCAGGCAGGCACGGAGACGATGATCGCGGCCGAGCCGTGGCCGTTGGCAACCACCCAGCTGTTGGCCGTTGGGCCGCCACTGTGGCTTGTCGCGACGTCGGCCACGTAGCCGCTGCCGTCGATGAGGTGTCTCGCGTCCAGCCAGCCCTCGATCGAACCGTATTGCGACACGAGCTTGCCGAAGCGGTCGTAGACGCGGGATTCGTATGTGCTCCACTCGGCGACGAGGAGATACGTCCCATCCGGTGACCAGGAGAAAGTTGCGGGCCCGTCCAGCGGCAGGCGCGCCACGAAGCCAGTCCCCGCGGGGGAGTGGATGGTTGGGCTCGGGAGTGGGGTCGCGACCGGTTGGTTGCCCCCGCCCATGCCTATCAGACCCACGCCGGCGACCACAGCCACGACTGCGACCGTGCCACACAGTATCGCCCACCCTCGGGGTTCGATGCGCCTCATCGGAGATCCTCACCGCCGCTTCGATCTGCCGCCTCCCGACCGCCACGTGATCGGACCGGCCACGGACCAAGCATAGGCCCACAAGTAGCGTCCGGCCCGCCGTTTGCCGCCCCATTGCGGAATGGGGGCCAGGGGATACCGTTGACGCATGCCAGGTCACGAGACCGAGACCGAGCGAGTCCACCGCATCTACGATCGGCGCAAGGCCAACGGTCCGGCCTCGCGCGGCGACGCCAACATGCGCTGGCTGTGCGAGCAGGCCGCTGGCGAGACGCTGGAGGTCGGGATAGGCCGCGGCCGCACCTTGCCTTTCTATCCGAAGGGCCTGGAACTGACGGCGATCGACCTGAGCGAAGTGGCGCTCGAGGCCTCTCGCCGACGGGCCGAGGAGCTGGGCATCCAGGTCTCCTTCCGGCAGGCCGACGCGGCGTCGCTCCCCTACCCCGACGACCACTTCGACACCGTGGTCTTCTTCTTCGTCCTGTGTACCATCCCAGACGATCGCCGGGCCGTTGCCGAGGCAGTCCGCGTGTTGCGTCCGGGCGGCCGGCTTCTCTTCGTAGAACACGTGCGCAGCCCGAACATGCTCGTCCGGGCGCTCGAACGCCTGCTCGATCCGCTCGCGGTCCGCTTCCAGGCAGATCACCTGCTGCGCGAGCCGCTCGAACACGTCGTTGCGGAGGGCTTGGCAATCGACACGCTGGAGAGGTCGCGGTTCGGCGTGGTGGAGCGTCTAGCGGCTGCCAAGCCCGAGGCCGACGAACTGGCCGAGGCCGTTTGAGCCGGCTCGAACCGGTCTTGTCGGCTACTGGCCCGAAGGTGACGGCTCGATGGCCGGCTGGCCCGACGGCAGGGGCGAGGCATCCGGCACGCCCGGGTACGACGCCGAACCGACCCAGCTGAGCGTCGACAGCGGCCAGTAGCGCAGCCACGCCCGGCCGATCACGGTCGACTTCTCTATCGGGCCGAACGCGCGCGAGTCCTGCGATTCCTGGCGATGATCGCCCATCACGAAGAGCTGGCCAGGACCGATTCGCCAGGCAGACTTGCCCGTCGTGGGCGACGTCGGCTGGCTGTCGTAGACGTACGGCTCGATCAGCTTGACCCCGTTGATGTACACCGCATCGTCGTGGATCTCGACCAGATCGTTGGCGACCCCGATCACGCGCTTGATGAACGGCACGTCGCCGTTCTCCTGGAAGCCCGGCGGCGGCGTGAAGACGATGATGTCGCCGCGCTTGTAGTCGCTGAACACGGGCGAGAGCTTGTCCACGAGCACGAACTGGTGCGGCTCGAGAGTGCGCTCCATCGATGCCTGCGAGATCTCCCGCGGTTCGGCCACGAACTGGTGGACCACGAAGAAGATAATGACCGTGAGGAGGACGGTCTCGACGATTTCGAGCAGACAGCCGCGCCAGCGAAGGCTCATCCGGAACAGTACCCCTCTTGCGGGACGCGGACGCTGCCGCGAATGGTCGGGCCGAATTTCGCGCCGGCATGCCGAACGCGAGCGGAGTAGAAGGTAGCACCTCCGGAAGTTCGAGGAGGCGGTACCAGAGTCAGGGGACCTGCCGGCCCATTGCGGGACGGGCGAGAGCGCCGCATGCGTGACGATCACCCGGGCGGCATGTTCCGTCGGCCGCGACCCGCATGCGTCTGTGGCGGCTATCACTGACCCCAGCGAGACCCGGCTTGAGGAGCGTACCGAGGAAGGAGCGGGCACACCCGCGTGACCGGCCACGTTAAGCCAGCCGAGCCCGGGGACGTCGGTCGCCGTGGTCGGTACGCGGCTCCCTCGGGCCCTCAAGGCTGTATCGTCTCCGACGTGAGTACAGTCGTAGAATTCCGCGGTTCATTCCGCCTCATGGAGAGCGACGGCGACCGGCTCAGGCGGGCCGGCAGAGGGACCTGGTTCGACCGCTGTGGCGAGCAGGCCATCGCTGAGCACAACAACCCCAGGTGCGACGTCTGCGCGCGTGGCTCCAGCTGCGGGCTCGACTGCACCCTCAGCCGGCTGGTTTGCCCGAAGTGCGGCGCCACCGCCTGAGTCCACTTATGCGCATGAGCTGACGACGTGGCCGCCTCCCTCGGAACCGTTCCCCATCCGATCTTCCTTGCCGGCCGATGGGTCGACTCGCCCGATCTGCTGGTGATCGACAACCCGGCCCGCCCCGGGAGCCCCGCCGGTGCCACTTACACCGCCACCTCCGGACAGTACGAGGAGGCGGTCGCGGCGGCGGTTGCCGCGTTCGAGCACACACGACGGCTGCCCGCCTTCGAGCGTAGCGCGGCCCTGCGCCACATCAGCGCCGGCATCGCCGCCCGACGCGAGGAGATCGGCCGGCTCATCGCCACTGAATCGGGCAAGCCTATCCGCGACTCCCTCGGCGAGGTGGATCGGGCGGTCCTGACCTTCCGCGTCGGGGCCGAGGAAGCCGAGCGGATCGGCGGCGAGGTCATCCCGCTCGACCTCAATCCGGCTTCACGCGGCCGGACCGGGATCGTGCGCCGTTTCCCGATCGGCCCGATCGCGGCCATCAGCCCGTTCAATTTCCCGCTCAACCTCGCGGCCCACAAGCTGGCTCCGGCCATCGCCTCGGGCAACCCGATCGTCCTCAAACCGCCCTCCAAGGACCCTCTCACGATGCTCACCGTGGCCGAAATCGTGGCCGAGACAGGCTTGCCCGAAGGCGCCGTCAGCATCCTGCCGATGAGCCGCGAGATCGGCGATCGTATGGTCGGCGACGATCGCTTCAAGCTGCTGACATTCACCGGCAGTCCGGCCGTCGGCTGGGGGATGAAGGAGCGCGCCGGCAAGAAGCGGGTCGTGCTCGAGCTGGGCGGGAACGCGGGCGTCATCGTCGACGCGTCGGCCGACCTCGACTGGGCGGTCCGGCGAACAGTCGCGGGCGCATTCAGCTATGCCGGTCAGGTCTGCATCAGCGTCCAGCGCGTGTTCGTCCACGCGGCAATCTGGGACGACTTTATGGGCCGTTTCGTCGAGGCGGCGCGCCGTCTCAAGGTGGGCGATCCGCTCGACCCCGAGACCGAAGTCGGGCCCATGGTGGATACGGCGGCCGTCGATCGGACCGGCGCCTGGGTCGACGAAGCCAGGGCGATGGGCGCCCGGGTCCTCCTTGGCGGCACGGCCGATGGGCTCGAATACTCCCCGACGATCCTTACCGACGTGCCGGCCGGGGCTCGCGTCTGCCGCGAAGAGGCCTTTGCGCCCCTCGTCGTGGTCTCCCGCTTCACGGACTTCACCGATGCGCTTCGGGGCATCAACGACAGCCGCTTCGGGCTCCAGGCGGGCATCTTCACGAACGACCTCGCCAATGCGTGGGCAGCGTTCGAACGCCTGGAAGTCGGCGGCGTCATCGTCAACGACGTCCCCACCTACCGCATCGACCACATGCCCTACGGCGGCTCCAAGGACTCCGGGCTCGGCCGCGAAGGCGTTCGCTACGCCATCGAGGACATGACCGAACTCAGGATCATGGTCGTTGCGTCGCCGCCGTAGACCCGGGCGGCTCCGCGCCGGCACCGAGCGGGACGAGCGTCGAGGCCGCTACAGTCAAGCCGTGAAAGTCGGCGTCGCGATCGGGGGCACTATGCCCGAGGTCTCGGACCTGGCCGGGCGGGCCGAATCGTCCGGGGTCGAGTCCGTCTGGCTGGCCGAACTCGACAGGACCGCCTTCGTCCAGGCCGCGGCCGCGATCGCGTCGACGAGCCGCGTCCGGGTTGGCACCGCCGTGGCCCTGGCGTTCCCCCGCTCCCCCACCGTAACGGCGATGACGGCCTGGGATCTCGACGAGATGTCCGGGGAGCGCTTCATGCTGGGCCTCGGGCCGCAGGTCAAACGGGTCCTCGAGGCCCGCTTTTCGGTGCGGGTCGACAAAGCCGGGCCCCAGATGCGCGAGTACGTCCAGGCCGTCCGAACGGTCTGGGCGGCCAATCGCGGCGAGCCCCTGGTCCACGAAGGGGCCGCATACCGGATCACTATGCCAACCTTCCACGGGCCGCCCCGTCCGGAGCGGCGCGACACTCCGATCCTTGTCGCGGCCGTCGGCCCGGTCATGTCGCGCATTTGCGGCGAGGTCGCCGACGGCCTGATCGGGCACCCGCTGGCCTCTCCCCTCTATCTCCGCGAAGCGGTTCGACCGGCGATCGATGCCGGTCTCGAGCGCGCCGGGAGGTCCGACGGCGCCTGCCCAGTCAACGCCATGGCCCTGGTCTCCGTTGGCGACGACCCCGACGAAGCCAGGCGGGCCGCGCGGCTCCAGATCGCCTTCTACGCCACGACGCCCTCCTACAAGCCGATCCTGGAACTTCACGGCCGCGGGGCACTGCCGCGGGATCTGCGGAGGGCCTTCGTGAACCGCGACCGGGCGCGGATGGCGGACCTGATCGACGACGAACTCCTGGACGCCGTTGCCGTCGCCGGCCGCCCGGACGAAGCTCTCGACCGGCTTCGCGCGTGGGAGGGCGTCGCCGACCGCGTCATCCTGGCCGTGCCCTGGTATGGCATGACCGCCGGCCGTCAGAGAGAGGTCCTCGCCGCCACGCTCGAACTCGGGGCGCGGGCAGCCGCGGACACTAGCCCGCCCGGACGCTAGGCGGCCCGCCAGGGCGGCCGGGAGCGCGCCCCTCCAACCGTCGCGAGGGCCCTGCGAGCGGGCCGGTACCGACCGGTCCGCTCGCCTCAGCTCCGGGTCGTTACGGCAGGAAGTAGCCGGTAACGTCGAAGACCACGTGGGCGGTCTTGCCCATCGTTGGAGCCGCGTACGTGACCGATAGTCTGCCGCCTGCGCCGAGGGCAACGGTGACCCCGTTGGCTCGATCGTCGCGCACGGGGAAGTTCAGCGTCGAGCTGGTCGGGTTGTTCATCGCGATCGGGCCGATGAACAGGAAGCCGTTGGAGGCCTGCGCTGTGACCGTCAGGTTGCCGGTAATGGCCGTGGCATTCGATGGCACGCCGCCTGCGCCGGTCACCGGGAAGGAGCGGGCCACGTGCGAGCTGAAGGCTCCCCCCGGGCCACCCGTGCCGTCACGGCTGTCGAGGATTCGAGCCGGGGTAAGGGCAACATACGTGGCCCCGCCCTGGCCAGGCAGGAAGTAGCCGGTCACGTCGAATATCACGTGGGCGGTCTTGCCCATCGCCGGGGCCGCAAAGGTGATCGACAGCGTCCCGCCCCCACCCAGGGCAACCGTGACCGCGTTTGCTCGGTCATCCCGCACAGGGAAGTTGAGGGTGGAACTCGTGGGGTTGTTCATGGCGATGGGACCGACGAACAGAAAACCGTTGTTGCTCTGCCCGGTGACGGTCAGGTTGCCCGTGACCGCAGTCGCGCCCGAGGGTACGCCCCCACGGCCCGTGACCTGGAACGTCCGGGCCAGGTGCGAGCTGAAGGCTCCGCCCAGACCGCCCGTTCCGTCACGGCTGTCGAGGATGCGGGCGGGAGTGAGGGGGTAGTAGGTGGCGCCGGCCGAGTCGGACATGAAGTAGCCGGTGACGTCGAAGATCACCTGGGCGGTCGAACTCGTGTTCGGGGAGGCGAAAGTGATCGACAGGGTGCCCCCGGCCCCAAGAGCGACCGTGACAGCGTTGGCTCGATCGTCGCGGACCGGGAAGTTCAGGGTGGAGCTCGTAGGGTTGTTCATCGCGACTGGGCCGATGAACAGGTAACCGTTGCTCGTCTGCCCGGTGACTGTCAAGTTTCCTGTTACCGCGGTTGCGGCGGCGGGCACGCCCCCATGGCCGCTCACCTGGAACGTTCGGGCCGAACGCGAATCGAACGGGCCCGACAGGCCACCGGTGCCGTCGCGAGTGTCGAGGATACGGCTCGGCGTGAGCGGGAAGTAAGTGGCCCCCTTTCGAACTGTTACCGACACCGCAGGGCTGGAGGCGGGACCTTCACCCACGCCGTTCGTGGCTGTGACCGTGATGCCGTAGGTGGCGCCGTCCGCAAGGCCTGTGATGAGGCACGACAGCGCGCCGCTCGACCATGTGCAGGTTCGGCCGCCCGGCGAGGCCGTGGCGGTGTAATGGATGATCGGGCTGCGGTTCGGGGTCGCGGCGGACCAGCTCACGATCGCCGACCCGGAGCCGCCCACGGCCTGAACGCCGGTCGGAGCATCGGGCGATGTCGCGGCCGTCGGGGTCACGGGGGTGGATGGGTCGGAAGCGGAACCCGTGCCGACGCCGTTGGTGGCCGTGACGGTGAACGAGTACGCCGTGCCATTGGTCAGCGAGGAGACCGTGCAGGCGAGCGGCCCCGTCGACCAGGCGCAGGTCCGACCGTCCGGGTTGGAGGCCACGGTGTAGCCGATCACGGGGCTGCCGTTCGTCGGCGCAGCCGCCCATGTCACGATCGCCGCGCCGTCCCACGGGCTGGCCGCGACGCCCGTCGGCTTGCCCGGGAGCCCTGCGGGCGCGACGCTGTTGGATGGATTCGACGCCGGCCCAGTGCCGCGACCGTTTGTAGCCGTCGCCGTGAACGAGTACGCCGTGCCATTGGTCAGCGAGGAGACCGTGCAGGCGAGCGGCCCCGTCGACCAGGCGCAGGTCCGACCGTCCGGGTTTGACACGACGGTGTAGCCGATAATGGCGTCGCCGTTGTCCGCGGGCGCTGACCAGGAGACCGTGGCGGCGCCGTCGCCTCGGGTTGCGATCACCCCCGTCGGCTTGTCGGGGGCTCCCGGCGTGACGCTATTGGATGGATCGGAGAGCGGTCCCGTCCCTACGCCGCTCGTGGCCCGCGCGGTGAACGTGTAGGCCGTGCCGTTGGTGAGTCCCGAAACGGTGCACGTGAGCGGTCCGCTCGACCACGAGCACGTCTTGCCGTCCGTAGAGCTCGTCACCGTATAGCCGGTTATCGTGCTGCCACCGTTGGAGGCGGGAGCCGTCCAGGAGACCGTCGCCGAGGCGCTGGCCGTCGAGACGGCCCTGACGGCGGTGGGCTTGCCCGGCACGCTGGGCAGGAAGAGCATGCCCGATCCGTAGGTGTTGTCGGCGCCGGGCGTTCCCCGGTCGACGGCGTGTGTTTGGAGGAACGATTTGAGCTGGGCCGGCGTGTAGGTTGGATTCTGGCCCTTGACGAGGGCCGCCGCACCCGCGACGTGCGGTGCCGAAGCCGAGGTGCCGGAGAACCCGGAACCTCCGCACGTGCTGAACGGTCCGTAGGTCAGAGTCGACGTCTGGTCTGGACCGCTGATGTCGGGCTTCATCCGGCCGTCGATCGTGGGACCGCGTGAGCTGAATGGCTCGATGGTGCTGGCCTGCCAGCAGACGGCTCCGACGGCGAAGGCGGCGGGGGCCGAGGCGGGCTCGGTCACGCTGCCCGCGGCCGTCTGGTACTGCAGGCTGGCCTGCCACACGTAAAGGTCGAAACGCGGCGAGGCCGTGGCGTTCCACCGATTGATCGCCACGAAGAACGTCTGAGTGGCCCCGTCGTTCGTGAAGCAAACCGACTCGGTGGGCGGCTGAGAACCGTCCTGGTTGTTGTTCGACACGACATAGGCGCCGTCCGAACCTCGGATGACGAAGAGGTCGTAATCCTGGGCCGTGTACGGCCAGCTATCCCATTTGAGGTAAGCGCAGCCGGTCGCGCCGGCTGCCAGGGTGAAGCCGTTTCCGATGTTTCCCGCGGCGAACAGCATCCAGGGGTGGGTCGGGGTGCCGTCGCTGACGAACGTGCCGCTCCAGTGGTTCGTGGCGTCGTTGCCTGCCGCGTTCACCCACAAGATGCCGTTGGCATTCGCATCGGCGACGGTCGCGTCGGGAGTGCCCGGCCCGCCCGTGCCGTCTCCGCGGCCCGAGTTGACCCAGGCGACCGAGTGGTTGACGATCGTGATGCCGTTGGCCTTGACGTAGGTCTCGGCCTGGGCGAGTTCTACCTCGGTCCCGATGCAGATCAAGTACAGACTCGCGTCGGGTGCCATCTTGTGGACGATCTCGGCGACGGCGGTGCCGTGGTTGGTGGCGGTACCGAATCCGCCGGAGCAGTCATCCACCCTCGTCAGTGACGCCGGCAGATCGCCGTTCGCCTGGGCCGCGGCCAGGCCGGCGAAACCCATATCGACCACGGCTACCTTGACCCCGGCTCCCGTCAGGCCGGTCTGCTGAAGCCCCAGGGCGTTGGTCGACGTCACGCCCTCGTCGACGACGGCCTCGGCCGAATGCGGCAGAGGCGGCCGGACATAGCGGACGACCCCGGCGGCCATGAAGCTCGAGATCTGATCCGGGCTGGCCAGGACCTGGATCAGTGCTCCGGCCTGGACCTCCACGGTCGCACCAGTTGCGGCCACGGCCGCGGCGGCGCCGGGCACATCGGACGCCTCGACGATTACCCGGACACGAGGGCCGGCGACGGTCAGCCCATTCGCTGCCGCTTCGCTCAACGCCGCCGCAGCGCCTCTCGCATGGACGCTTTCGATGACCGCGGCGATGGTCCAGTCCGCCTTGGGGTATGCGGCGGACTTCTTGTTGTCCTGGAGAGCGATGCCGGCCAGGCCCTGCGCCGCCGCGGCTGGTTCGGCCGCCGTGCCCTGCGGGCTCCCTTGATCCGCCGGCACGGCCGGAGCCGCCCAGACGGGCCCCGCGCCAGACGCCCCCAGAACGGCCAGAAGCGTTGCGACGAGCGCCAAACGGACGAAGCGGCACACGGCCTGTACTTCCCCTCTCCCGGGTCCCCTACCGGGTCTCTCCCTGGTTGATGCCAGCGGACGCCGGCCAGATGATATTCCGGCGCGGCGCTCCCGATGGGCCGTCTTCGCAACCCGCCCGCAGCCAACTACGATTAGGACGTGGACGCCACCGCTCCGGCCATCCTCGAGATCGGGCTCGTACTTCTGGCCGCGGCTGCGTGCGGCTGGGTCGCCCGGCGGGTCGGCTTGCCCGCCGTCGTGGGCTATCTCGCCCTTGGGCTCGCCGTCTCTCCGTTCACCCCCGGCTACGTAGCCGATCGCGAGCGGTTGCAGCTGCTGGCCGACCTGGGCGTGGTTCTCCTGCTCTTCGAGGTGGGCATCGAGGTGGACCCGCTCCAGCTTCGACACGAGCAGCGCGGGCTGCTCGTCGCCGCTCCGGCTCAGATGGCTATCTCAACCCTGGTTTCCGCGAGCGTCATGGTCGGCCTCGGCGTAGAGCCCCTCTCGGCGGCCGTGCTGGGCCTATGCCTGGCCCTCTCGTCGAGCGTGGTGATCGCGAACATGACTCGCAGCGTCCGGCGAACGACCGACAGGCCGACCGAGACCGCCTTGCTCGGCTGGGGTGTGCTCCAGGACCTGACCGGCGTCACCGTGGCGGCGGTACTGCTGGCCTCTGTCGGGACGAATGGCCGAAGCCTGGCCCTGACCCTGTTCGGGCTCGTCGCCTTCGCCGGCCTGGCCCTCGTTGTCGCAAGACTCCTGCCGCGAGTGCTCCGCGAAGTGGCGAGCCAGCACGACTTCTTCCTGATTGTCTCAGTGGCGTGTGGCTTCGCCCTGGCCGGCGCCGGGTCGGCGATCTTCGGCGTGCCACTCGCACTGGCCGCGTTCGTCGGCGGGCTGGCAGTGACCGAGAGCCCAGAGTCGGCCGAGGCCAGGCTAAGACTGTTGCCGTTCCGAGACCTCCTGGCAGTCCTCTTCTTCGTTGCCATCGGAACACTCGTCGACCCGGCCGCCCTGGGCAGGGGTCTGGGTTGGCTGGCGGTATTTGTCGGCCTGATCGTCCTGGCCAAGGTCGGCACCGCGTATGTCCTCGCCCGGTTGATCCGGCTGCCGGCTCGGCACGCCCAGCTCGCGGTCGGCCTGGGCCAGATCGGCGAGTTCAGCTTCGTGCTGGCTTCGGCCCTTGTCGCCTCCCACTCCATAAGCCAGGAAATCTACGCCGCCTTGCTGGCCTCGGTCGCGATCAGCATCGCCGCCAGCAGCGTCGCCGTGAGACGGCTGGGGCGCACCCCGTCACCCGATCGCCATCCGGCGTGACGTGCGGCGGGAATTGGCGTCCCCGGCGGGATTCGAACCCACGACCCGCCGCTTAGAAGGCGGCCGCTCTATCCACTGAGCTACGGGGACACTAGGCGGTTGCTCACATTGAGCGTGAAAGTCTCGTCTTGACCCCCTGATTCGCCCGCTCTACAGTTAGCACGTCGAGCAACTGAGCAACTAACAGTAGGTGGTGAATCATGGTGCAAACCTCGACTCGGGCGCCCGATGCGCTCCTCAGTCTACGCGACAGTTTCGCGCTACACCTAGCGGCAGACCGCTCTCCGAAGACGAACCGGATCTACCTAGCCGCGCTCGATCACCTGATCGGGCACCTCGAAGCCAAGGGGATGCCGACCGGGACGCGGGCCGTCCGGAGAGAACACGTCGAGAGCTACTTTGCCGAGAGGCGCGAGACGGTGGCCCCGGCGACCCTATCGATTGAATTCAGGGCTTTGCAGCAGTTCTGGCGATGGGCGGCAGAGGAAGACGAGATCGACCGGAGCCCGATGGAGAAGATGAAGGCTCCCCGCGTCCCCGATAAGCCGGTGCCGCTCGTGGCCAATGCCGACTTCCTCAAGATCCTCAAGACCACGACCGGGCGGGAGATCGTGGACCGCCGCGATGCCGCGATCCTCTACGTCTTGTTCGATACCGGCATCCGCCGGGGCGAACTGGCGGGACTGAAGCTCGCCGATGTCGAACTGAAGGACCGCCTCGCCTACGTCACCGGCAAGGGCGGGCACACCCGCGCCGTCCGCTTCGGCACGAAGACCGCCATTGCGATCGACAGGTACCTACGTCTACGCAAGAGCCACCGCTACGCCGACCGTGAGGAACTGTGGCTCGGGCAGGATGGCCCCCTGACCGTCTCGGCATTCGGGCAGATGATCGCCAAGCGCGCCGCTGCTGCCGGTCTCCCGAGAATTCACGCGCATCAATTCCGTCACGGCTTCGCGCATACGTGGTTGGCCGACGGTGGGCAGGAAGGCGACTTGATGCGGTTGGCAGGTTGGCGCAGCCGCCAGATGTTGAACCGTTACGGAGCGAGCGCAGCAGATGAGCGAGCCCGCGCGAACTACCGCTCGCCGGCCGACCGGCTATGACCGAGACAAGAGAGGCCGTCTACGACGGCGACGGTTCGTGGACGTATGCGAACTGCTACTCATGCGGTAAGCGTCTCGCCGAAGCCAGCAACAGCGACATACCCGGACGCGACCCAAACCCGCGCTGGTATGTCGCCCTTTCGTCGCGCCTCGTGGCCAGAGGCACTATCCACGCGGCGACGGGGCTCCCGCAATATGGACCGCCCAAGAGGCCGGGGCGCACTGACCCCATCAGGCACAACCTTTCGGTCGAGGTCGGCGGGAGCATCGTTCGGGGATCGGCTGGCGGACTGAAGACACGAACGGATTTCTACGTCCACTGTCCCGAGCCCATATGTGACCGAGGCCAAGCCGTCCACGTATCCAAGATGCGCAGGCCGTGGACCTGATATGGGCGGTAGATAAGCACCGCGCACAATCGGCGTGCTAGAATCAGAGCATAGATCGAAGTTCCTCCG
The DNA here is from genome assembly GCA_963789725.1 of uncultured Chloroflexia bacterium. Lineage (GTDB taxonomy): Bacteria > Chloroflexota > Limnocylindria > Limnocylindrales > CSP1-4 > Fen-1039. The sequence continues at coordinate 342,982 of CAWBLU010000003.1, read as the reverse complement.
ACAACTGGGGACCACGTAGAGGCCCAGCCGGGTGACTCGCCAGACGTTGAGGCGTCGGGCTGGAGTCGCACATGGTTGTCAGCCTCACTCCAAAGCAACGGACGTTGCGCGCCCGCGCGGCTGCCTATGCCTTACACAGCCAAGGCGGCACTAACACCCGGGCAGCTACGGCCAAGTTCCTTGAGCGGTTCGAGCGGCAAGTCGATCCGGACGGCACTCTAGCCCCGGACGAGCGCGCCCGCCGTGCCGCCTACGCTCGCAAGAGCTACATGGCTTCGCTTGCTTTGCGAGCGTCCCGCTCCAAGACCATACGAGAAGACGCCACCGAAGGTCAGAGTCCGGTGGCGTCCGAGGGAGGCCGACGTGTCAGCGTCAACCCCTCGTAATCATACTGCCCTGCCCGAAGTACCCGAGCACCTGCGAGACGATCCCGAGATCAAAGGTCGCCTCATTCACATCGCCGACCAACGCGTGCAGATCGACGCAGTGCGAGCCGAGATCAACACGTACGAGGCTCGACTCCGGACGGCACAGGCCGTCAGCCGTGCGATCCAATGGGGCATCAACCCCGAAGTTGGCCGCGTTGTCGATCGGCACTCCGACGATGGGCAACTCTCGGCAATGGTCGATCGCTGTGAGTTCGCCGCGCAACTCGCCGAGGACCGAGGCGATGCGGCAACCGCCGCCGTGTTCCGCAACCTGGCCGGTCGCCTTGCCGACCTGGCGATGGACGGTGACGCATGACCGCCTATCGACCGGAAGACGTGGCCAGCCTCTACTGGACCACCTTCTCATCTGGACCCCGCTATTCCGTATGGGACACCGCCGCCGATCACTGGCTGCCGTGTTCCGGCGAGCCAACGACGGAGATCATCGTCGCCGCACTCGCGGCCGACGGACCTCCGCTCTCCGTGTTCTTTCTCAACGAGGAGTCGACGCACGTCCTGGCCGTGGACGTTGACGCTGATGAGTGGTCAGGCGTCAAGGCGATCGTCTCGGCCCTGCTCGCCGCGGGCGTGGCCTGCTACCCGGAGCACTCGCGCCGGGGCGGGCATATCTGGATCGTCGCCAGTGAGGCCGTGCCCGCGATCGTCGGGCGGCGGGCGCTGCTGGCAGCGATCGAGGCGGCCGGGCTGGACCCAACCGATAAGCGCATCGAACTCCGGCCGAACACGGACCGGGCAACGAGCGCGTATGCCGGTGGCTCGCTCCGCGCGCCCTGGATGGCCCATCCCGCAACGCACGAGCGGTTTGGGCTGCTCGATCCGCCTACCGGAGCGCCCCTCCATTCCAAGGTCGCCGGGGCGCTCCTGGCGCTCGAGCTGGCGGACCCCGCCGCCATCGCCAGCCTGGCCGAACGTCACGTGCCCCGTACACCGCCGCAGCGATCGATTCGCCATGACCATCGTGATGATCGCGACAACGACGGCGGGATCTGCGCAGTTCTGGCGGAGCGGTTCGGGCTGGCCGTCAGGCCGGGCCAGTCGATCCGCTGCCCATTCCACCCGGACCGGAATCCGTCGATGAAGATTGCCGCCGACGATCGGCGGGCATGGTGTCATGCGACAACCTGCCCAGCCTACGAAGACGGACGCGGTATCACGGCCTGGCAGGCCGCTCGACTGGCGGCGGCAGCATGATCGCCGAACCGCTCAAGCGCCTCCCCTCCATCGGCACCCGTACGGCGCGCGATCTTCTGTTTGGCGTTCCACCGGATCAACTCGCCGAGCCTTACCTGACTCCCGAAGACGCAACCGTGATCTTCGGTCCCGGCGGCACGGGCAAAGGCGTATTCACCTGCCACCTAATCAACCGGCTCGTCAGAGCGGGCCACGTCGTCCTGCTGGTGGACTTCGAGGGCCACGAGCGGGAATGGGGCTCGCGGCTTCGCGGTCTCGGACTCAGCGACGAGGAACTCGATCACGTCCACTACCGGGCCCCCTTTGGGCCCGACTGGCTGGCCGATCGCGGTTCGCTCGATGAGGTCGCCGACCTGCTCCGCGTCGAGCGATATCGACTCGATGCCACCTACCTCGTAGTCGATAGCTACTCCGTCGCCACGTCGAGCGGCGACGCCATGGGCGGCAAGCAGGCCGCGCAGGAGTACTTCACCGCCCTAACCCGGATCGGACTACCGAGCCTGACCATCGCCCACGTCGCCGGCGCGGCCGAGAAGTGGCCAGCTCGTCCGTTCGGCAGCGTCTTCGTTCACAACCTGGCCCGCGAGACGTGGGCAGTAGAGGCGATCGGAGACCAGGCCGAAGACTCGGACCCCGACCTCATCGCTTTCGGTCCGCACACCGTCGAACTCGAACTCCGCAACCGCAAGGCCAACGGCCGGGCCAAGTACCCGCCCCAGTTCGTCACCTTCAGCTTCTTTCCCGACGGCACGATCGAGACCTCCTCTACCCCGCCGCGCCAGAGCTTCGCCGACCTGGCGGCCGCCGTCCTGGCAGTCACCCCCAACCTGAACGTCAAGCAGATCGCGGCGGCGATCAAGGAAGACACCGCCCGCATCGTGAGCGAGCAATACCTCCGGCTGGACCTCAGTCGGAACCCTCAACGGTTCGTCATGGACCCGACCAAGAGGCCCCACACATGGGCTACCAAGTAGCCCCGGCTGACCAGCGAACGCATCATGGGGCAACCATAGGGTTGCCCCCGATGATGCGTTCGCGGTACGCATCAAGCCGCGCATCACGTCGCCTTCGTGAACGCATCACCCGACGCATCACCCCATGAGCGCGAACGCATCAAGCCGCGCATCACGTCGCCCCGAGGGCTCCAAGGCCCGAACGCATCACCTGAACGCATCATCTGGCCCCCTGAGCGCACGGAACTCTACCCTCGTCGCAGAGGACAACCATCTGTGGCCGGCCAATTGGACCCACCCACCCGAGACGCGTCTCCCTTGCAGATTCTGCTGGGCGCACCCAATGAGGAGCGAGATGCGCGAGCGGATGCAAACGAGCATGTGGAGGACCGGAGCGGCGGCCCCGGGCGGGGTTCTGGAGAACCCTGTCCGGGTGCTGGCGTGTGGCGAGGGTGTGGCAACCCCGGAGTGCTTGCGGCAGCAGGAGCGATGGTGTGCAAGTGTGCAAGAGGGACCGGGTGCAGGCCCGGCTGCGCATAGAAGGTAGGAAAGCGCGGCACTGCGGCCCTTTCGGTGTGCGGTGCGGCCTGCGCTGCGATGGAGGGTTCGTCCTACTCTCGCCGCTCCCACCCCTCTGCACCCTGGCCACCTGCACACCCTAGAGCCCCTGCCTGGCCTCATCCGATAGAGCGACTGCCTCCTTGGCGTATGACTCTATCCGTGGCTGCGCGAGCGTGGCTCGGCTGCCCGCCGTGCCGTTGTTAGTTGCTCGATCCCACGTAGAGAGGGGGCCGCGCCGCGAGAATTCCACGAGGCCGGGACGGCGGGGCACAGCATTTGTTGGCCGGCAAGGCGCGAGGGGCGAAGAGCAGACCTCCGCAGAGCAACCCCCTTGCACAGCAACGCCACTACAACGGCACGCCACCACGCCGCTATGCCGTCACAGTGGCGGCGCTTGCTGGGTACATTTGTACCCATTCGTCAGGTGTCAGAAACCCGACAGGTGCCCATTTTCCCCACCTCTCGGGCAAACGTCGCTCTGCGTGGCTCCTAGACGCCCCATAGGGCCGCGTTACGTCTCCGGGTCGCCACGCCTCGGAGTCCCATCGCCACACGAACGGGATCTTTCACCCTCTCGGGCTTCTGTTCCTCTGGCTCGCGCGAAACAACGGGCAACCATTGGAGGCCGTGTCGTACGTCAGCCCGAGCGGCAGCGGATCGAACGGCCCCTCTCGTGGTATGTCCGAGTCCCTTCCTGATGGCTTCCGTATGACGGTCCAGCGCGGCCCTCAAGTCGCGGCACGCCACACATAGACACTCGTCCGCGTCGGGCTCTTGCACACTTATCAACGGTGTGCGGTAGAGGCTGTCAGGCCGTGGGGCGCGCTCTTGCATTCACGGTGTATGTTAGCCCCGAGCCGTTTACTAAACAACGGCCCACCACGAGAGGTATACGGACACAATGTCGGACCAGTATTCGCAGGAGCCGGAAGGCGACTCGCAAGATGGTGCGGACATCGCAGGCCGCGTAAACAAGTTGATGGCCAGCCTTGGGAAGCGAACGAACGAGCGCGACGAAGCGCTGAGACGAGCCGCGGCTGCTGAAGCCGACCTCGCCGCTGCTCAAGCCGCTCTAGAGTCCCGCCCCGAACCGCGCATCGACCCCAACCGTGCACCCCGGCAGTCATATCGCCCGCCCGATCCTGAGGAAGCGTTGCGAAACGCCAGTTGGGAGGAATTCGGCATGGACACTCCGCGCCGGCGGTGACCTCGTGGGCTATCGAACGCATACGTCCGAAAGGATGATCCGATGGCCCTCACCACTGCTACCAGCAACTTCGCCGACCTCGTCCAGGACATGGTCGAGAAGCGTCTCGAAGAGGCGCTGAGAAGCGCTCTCGTCTTTGCCACTCCTGGCAGCTTTGACGACTTTCGCCATGAGCCGGGAACCAATACCTTCGTGAAGGCCGCGTACGGTGACATCGCTTATGTAGCCGACACGTCCACGGCCCTCGTGGAAGGCGTCGCCCCCGCTGGCGTCGGCCTGACCATCAGTATCGATAGCTTCTCCGCCACTCAGCGCGGCAAGCTCATTCAGATCACCGACCTGGCGCAGTTTGAATCGCCGCACCAGCTCGCTTCCGTGGCTGCCGAGAAGGCCGCCCGTTGGGCGGCTGAGTGCATCGACACAACTGCATTGATCGCCATGAACGCCATGACGGCATCAACCAACATCATCTACGGCGGTACCTCCGCCGCAGTCTCGCGCTCCACCGTTGACTCCAAGATGACCGGCCTCCTTCTCAAGCAGGCAGTCGGCCGCCTCAGGATGACTAACGTGGCCCCGTTCACCGATGGTTACTACCGGGCGATCATGTCGCCCAGGGCGATCATCGACCTCTCGACCGATTCCGCCGTTGGCGGTTTCCTCGACTCCACGAAGTACGTGGACAATGAGCCTCTACTGGCCGGCGAGGTGGGAACCTTTGCGGGCGCCCGCATCCTTTCGAGTACGGTCGTCGGCTCGTATGCCACGGCTACATCCGGCAAGGATGTCATTCGCAGCTATGTCTACGGTCCCGGCTTCCTCGGCATGGGAGACGTTTCCACGGTCGAGGTAATCGTGACGCCTCCGGGTGGCCACGGTGACCCGCTCAAGCAAATTCTTGACGTGGGCGTAAAGGCATGGATCGGGGCAAGCGTGCTCTCGGCCGCAGGCTACAAAGGCGTGATTGTCGAGACTCAAGCTAGCGTCCTGACCTCTGGACAGGCGTAAATCACAAGGCGCGGCGAGCGGCTTCCCGCGCCCCACCAAGAGCCCCGGGAGTTAGCCATTCTCCCGGGGCTTTTTTTGTCCTAGCCGCAGGTGCAGGTGAGCAGCGCTGCTGACTAGGACCGTTGGGTACTGAGAATCCCCGTTCGGTCACGCGAGACTCGGTCACGCGAGACTCAGTGCGAGTGCAACGGATTGTTGGCTGGCGCTCTTGGTCGGGTCGGCGGCCGCTCGCATAGAGACACGCGAAGGAGTGCGGGAGATGGACCAGCGGCCTCTTGACACACGGTATGAACCCATATCAGAAGCAGCGACAGAGGCGCGGCCCCCGTTGGAGACGACGCCGGCGGTAAGCGATTGGGCCGGGTCCAATGCGTTGACTCTGCCGCCAATCGCCGAGCCGAGTCGGATCGTGATCTTTGCGCCGTCCCTGCCCTGGTCGACACGTCACCCGGTGGCCCGTCGACGATTCTTGCCGGTACTGGCTGGCTTGCTCGCGATCTTGGTCATCGCCTCCGGAGCCTTCGCCGCAGTTGCCGTGAACGATCTCAATCACAATCGGAGCGATCTCCAGAGTACCCAGGGTCAGCTCGCTACAACCCGGGCTCAGCTCGCTACAACCCAAAGCGAACTGGCCGATACGCAGGGCCAACTCGCCACGACGAAGGGCCAGCTTACGGGTGCACAGGCTCAGGTAACCACGCTCGCCGGGCAGGTACAGCGACAGACAGCCTGCATCAACGCGTTGAGCGCCAGCGCAGCCGAACTGAACAGCATCTACGACCTTCAGGTGGCCAACTACAACGCGACCGCCCAAGGGTCGGATTGGCAGAAGGCGCTGACTGCCCGACTAATTGCCACCTCGGCGGCTAACACTGACTACTACGACGCGTACAAGGCGGCCTTCAATTTTCAGTGGGCCGATGCGAATTCATGGATTGCCAAGGGCAATTCTCAGATTTCCGCCGCAAATGCACAGGCGAAGAAGATGGACGCAGCGGTAGCCAAGATTAATGCGGGAGTCGCTGCCATCGCGGCAGCCCAATCCACCTTCGCAACCCATCTAGCAGCAACCCAGGTCACCTGTGGGTTCGGCCCAGCGGCGTAAGCCGTCGCCACTGGGCTCCTCTGGCCCCGGCAACGCCACCCCGCCGACGATCCCGCAGACGTGCGGCCAGTCGAGCGGCAGCGACCGGGGCTAGCTACAGTGGGGCCGGGCGTCCCACCTACGAGAGAGGTGGAACTGTGGAGCAGAAGTACGCGAGCCTGGCCCTACACCTGCTGACGGTCGTGCTGCTGGCAGTTGTTGCCTTCCAGCTGACCGGAATCGCGAAAGGCATCGACACGTCGAACTCCAATTCGATCGTGGAGCAGGGGTACTTGCAGGCAATCTGCCGGAACACCCTCCCTCAATCAGCCGACGCCTACCAAGTCGGTCAGTGCGGGCAGGTCTTTGGCCGATGACTGGACGCCATCCCCCAGTGTCGAGCGCTGACGGCTCTGGCTCGCGCTCCGCTGGTCGGCTACGTCGTGACAGCTAGACCGGCTGCGTCGGGGGCCTAGCCTCGACCTGTTCGTCCGAGGCCGGGCCGTCGTCATACTGGAAGCCTATCCGCTGATCTTTGGCGGCTATTGTGGGATCGCGAAATCGCACCGCTTGGATGCCATGCGTGGGGATGATCCAGTAGGTTTGGCCGTCTCTGACTCTCACGGGCTCCGTCAGGTTCTTCGTCACTGCGGCGTCGAGCATCCCGAGAACTGCGTTCCTGAATCCCCCTCGAACGCCGGAAGCTGCCATAACTCGTAGCGTCGGTTCTCGAAGGTTGGCGAGCGCTGCCTCTGGAAGCGCGAGAGTAACGACGACGCCACCCCCAAGGTGAAACTCGATCTCAAACGGCGGACCAGCCATCACGGCTCACCTCTGCAACGAATTTGCGATACGGGGGACGCTTCACTCCGACTCTACGCTGCTCGCAGCGTGACGGACGGGCGGCTGCGCACAAGGTCTAGCATGGTGCGTGGCGTCCCATTCAACGAAAGGCGGGGGATCATGGACGAGCCCGAGGAAGTGCGGGTGAACGACGTTATCGCGCTGCTCTATCCCGGCGGCGATAAGGCGTTCCGTGAGGCTGTAGAACGAGCCCTTGGCAGAAGTTGGACCTTCCCGCTCACGGACCCGGCGTTTCCCGACAAGTTCGAGACCGAACTCCGAAAGGAGTACCTGAACACGAAGGTTCGGGTGGGCGGGCCGGGGTCCATCGGCACCGACCGTGGCAGGGTCCATTGGAGGGTCTACCGGGACGGGTGAACTGAGCAACTAACAAGGGGCTCCACGGTCCCAAGCTCACGAGGGATAGCACGTCCGATGGAGATTTGGGCTTAGAAGGCGGCCGCTCTATCCACTGAGCTACGGGGACACCGAAGGTGGCTCCAAACGCCGCACGTAGCGTAACCGGAGGCGGTCGGCCCGGCCAGCCCGGCGCCGGTCTCCGCCGGATCGCCGGTCCCACGGCTCGGGCCTGGATCACCCGCCGGCAGTCCCGTCGGCCAGTCGGGCAGCTGGCTCGGCTGGCGGAAAACCTCACCGATCGTGCCGTCGGCCCCTCGTCGCGCCTCGTGCGCGGTGCTAGACTCCGAGCCTCTCCCGGTTCCGTCCGCCAGAAGGTTGCGCTTCGGAGATCGTTCCTGTGGCTTCGCTCCCGCTCGAACTCGACGGCTTTTCGCCCGATGCGCCGGAACCTCTTTCGACGAGGCGAATCCGAGGCGGCATGACGTCATCGACAGACGGCCAGCTGGCGCTCCAGCTCCCGAGCGAGTTGCCGCACCTGCCGATCGAGCCCGAATGGAAGGACCAGCAGCGGCTCTGGGGCCACAGCTTCCATCCGATGTGCTCGTATCTAGCGAGTTTCCCGGCAGCCCTCGTGCATGCCTTCATCGCCCGCTATACCCGCCCCGGCGACGTCGTGCTGGACCCGTTCAGCGGTCGCGGCACGACACCACTGCAGGCCTGCGCGGAAGGCCGCATCGGCGCCGGCAACGACCTGAACCCCTTTGCCCATATCCTGACCGCGGCCAAGGTCGATCCGCCCACGAAGGCCGACGTCAAGACCCGCGTCGCCTCGCTGCGCCTGGCCTGGGCCGCCACGGCCGATGAGTGGAATAGCCTCGCCGACGGGATCGTGGCGAACCCGGGCTCTCCCGACCTGGTAGTGCCGGGTCCAGCGAGCCGCTTGATCGGTGGCTCCACCGCATCGACTTCGACCGGCTCCGACCTCTCTAACGGACGCGGGGGCTCGGCGTTCAACCGGCCTGACTCCTCCGTGCCGGCCGAGGTCGCCTTCGCGTTCCACCCTCGAACGCTGGCCCCGCTGCTGTTCCTCCGATCCGGCCTGGACCCGGACGATCGAACGGACCGCTTCGTCCTGGCGACGCTGACCGGCATCCTCCACGGCAAGAGCGGAAGCTACCTGTCCGGAATCATGCCCAACACCTTCAGCATGGCCCCACGCTACGTCCGTGACTTCGTCGAACGGACGGACTTCCACTCACCCGAACGCGACGTCTTCTCCCTGCTCGAGGACAAGCTGCGGCGCCTGTACCGCCAGCCCGTGCCCGCGGCCCGCGGCATCGCCCTTCTCGGAGACGCGCGCGACGCCGGCGTCCGTGCCCGCGAGGCGTTGTGCGCTCGCGGCCTGCCGGAGCGAGCGCGGCTCGTCGTGACATCGCCGCCCTACCTGCGGGTCGTGAAGTACGGCTACTACAACTGGCTGCGTCTGTGGCTCCTGGGCTACGACGCGGCGGCTATCGACGACCTCCTCGACGACGCTCACCACCGCGACGCGTATCTCGTGTTCATGCGCGAGGTCCTGCGCGGGCTTCGTTCCGCCCTCGCCGACGACGCGGTCGTCGCCATCGTCATCGGCGACGTGGAGATGGATCGCGGCCGCCCGGCGAGCGGAGGGGTCGGCCTGGCCGAGTCCGTCTGGGAGCTGGCCGCGGCGCCGGAGGGCTACCGTCTCGCAGGAATAGCCATGGACGATGTGGCGGCCGGCCGCAAGATGACCAAGCTGTGGGGCGACGAGGCGGGCCAGGCCACGAAGGTGGAACGGATCCTGATCCTGGCCACGAGCGAGGCCGGCCGTCGCCGGGCGATCAACGGCGCCACGCTACCGATCGACTGGACGTGGCCGCCGCGGTCGCCGCGCATCCTCTAGGTCGGCAGCCTCGGCCCCGGCGCCGGGTCGCTGCCGGGCCGTGGCCGTCCTCGGCCTCGCCCGAGGTCGCTGCAGCCCCCGCCGGCCGCGACGGTCTGGCGCCGGGCCAATACAATCCGTGCATGAAGCTGATGTACGAACCCAGCGACCTCGCGGCCATGGACCCGCTCGTCCTGATGAAGAACCTGGACCACGTCCGCATGACGAGCCGCCGCCTGAGTTACATCCTCCAGCAGCAGGTTCACCTCTACACTCCCACCGCCAACGAGCTGCGCGACCGCATCGACACTTACGTCGAGGCCGAGCGCCAGATCGAAGCCGAGATGGCTCGCCGCCAGCTGCGCGCCTGAGTCTCGGCCGCTGCTCCGCCGCGCCTGACCGCCGGCCGGTCCCGGACGGCACGCTCCACGCCACTCGCCCAACGGGGGCCATGCGCCACGTACAACTGAGCCACGCCACCGGAGCAGTGGGCGGGCGAACCGTTCCACCCCGTGGCCCGGGCTCAGCCAGGGTTCTCGGCGCCTCAGACCGGTGTTCTAGTCGTTCGGGCGGTCCCGTTCGCGGTCACAAGGGCGGGCTCGAACAGGCGGTCTTAGAACGGCCGTTCTGTGGACAACTTCGTGGAACACTTGGTGGAGAAAACCCTTCCCCGGGGACTCCCTGCCGCCTAGGATGCATCCCAACCTGCCGCGGGGAGAGAAGCGCGGGGGATCGAGATCCCGACCTGGACCGAGCCTGCGGTCCGCCACCAGGTCCATGGATTCCGATCCGGCAGTGACAGAGGAGTGACAGAGGAGCGAGTACGTCTATGGATTCGCGCAGGCGTTCCGAGGATCTCAGCCCGGCAGAGAATGCCCTCGACTTCGTCAAGTTCTGCCATAGACGCAAGCGCGTTGGGTGGCCCGAGTTGTACGACGAGATGTGCCACGTCGCGAGTCGCGGTTTGTATCACGGCTGGGGCTTCGGAGAGCTTGCCGAACACGGTGTCGCCTTCGGTCTCGCCGAGATGCCACGGCTCGCCGGCCTGGTCTCGGAAGTCGTCGACCAGGAGACTGCGCGACGCCCGCGACTCCTGGTTGGGGTGATGTCGTCCGATCCCGTCGCAGCCGAAGTCCGGGACGACGTTTCGGACGATGCGCGACGCATCGGCGCCTTCATCGGGGCCGCTCGCTGAATCCAGATCCCGACCGCCTGTAGCGCCCCGGGGCGGCTTCCGTCACGCCGCTCCTGGGGAGTGGCCCTGCCCGCGCATAAGAAAGGGCGGAGGCCGGTGCCTCCGCCCTTTCGATTGGCGACGCGCAACTACTTGACGTGGATGACCACGGTCCCGGCGATCATGTCGTGCCAGCCCCGCTTGCGCGGCTCGAACGCGACCCAGATGTATCCGAGGTAGAAGATCGCGCCACTGGCGATCATGCCGAGGAACCGCAGCACGGCCATGCCACCGTCGATCGGGCCGCCGTCGACCTCGCGGACGACGCGCAGGCCCAGGGCGCTCTGACCGAAGGTCGCTCCCCGCTTCCACCACATGTACGGCTGATATCCGATCGCCACGAACGGGATGGCCAGGATGCCGACTATCGTGATGGCGCAGACGAGGATGATCGCGAAGAGGATGAAGCCGTCGAGGATGTAGGCGGCGGCTCGAATCCAGAAGCCGGCATACCGTGGCGGATAGCCGTAAGCGGGTGCGGGATACCCGGCCGGCTGGCCGTACGGTGGAGGAGGGTACGCTCCCGGGTATCCCGGCTGCGGCGGATAACCGGGCTGCGGCGGATAACCGGGCTGCGGCGGATAACCGGGCTGCGGCGGATATCCGGGCTGCGGCGGCTGGCTGTAACCAGGGGGCGGCGGTGCAAAACCGGGGGCCGGCGGGTATCCACCAGGCTGCTGCGGGGGCGGGGGCGGAGGCCAGGAGCCGGGTGCTCCTGAAGGTGGTTGACCGGGTTGCTGAGGATCGTCGGCCATGGCCATCTCCTGCATCGCGACGCCGCCCGGTCCGGGGCTGAATTCCCCTAGCCTCGGATCCCGCGGGCCTGGCCCATCCTACCAGGGGGCGCGACCTATCTTGGAGCCCGCATGCATGCTCATCCATGTCCCCGGTGAGGCGCCGCAGCCGGCCGCTGCCGGTGTCGCGAGTATCCGGCAGCCGTCCGCACTCGGTGATCAGGGTGCGGCCGAGTCGAAGTCCTTCTGGAGGCCCTGCTGCAGCTTCGCCAGCTCGGCCTGCACGTCCAGATGGTCGGTGTTCTTCAACCTCGTCAGGAACGCCTCGATATCGGCATTGGCCTGGGCCGAGGCCGGCATGTCGGCCTCGTGGCTGGGAATGGCCGGCACCTTTGCCATCTCCCCGAGAACGCTCCAGGTCACCTGGTTGCCGGGAAAGATCGGGGCCAGGGCGGCATCGAAGCTGGCGAAGAAGGCGGCCTGGTCGGCCTTCCGAGCCGGCTCCCCACCGTAGTTCTTCATCAGACTCGGATCGGCCATGATCGCGAGCATCGCCTTGAAGGCCGCGTCGGGATTCTTGGTCGCCTTCGAGATGGTGAAGGTATCGGCGTCGAGGGGCGACGTGGTCGTGCCCTTCCACGAGGGCAACACGGCGATGTCCCAGTTCTTGACCTTGGACGTGCCGGCCGACGAGGCGATCGACGTCAAGCTCCACGCCCAACCGACGTTCATGGCCAGCCTGCCCGAGGTCATCGGGTAGCCGGTGCCGAGCAGGGAGCTGGCTTCGGCCGCGCCGTTGGGAATGTAGTGGCCGTTCCAGATGGCGTTGTAGTACCAGCTCAACCCATCTTGCCAGGGCTGGGGAATCTGGGCCGTCTTGCCGTCGGCCGCGACGAACGATCCGCCGCCGAAACAGGACGCGATCCGCCTGGCTTCGGCCCATTGGAAGTCCAGCCCGTACTCGATGATGCCGTTCTTGTCGAAGCCCGCGTCGGTCGACTTGAAGCCGTTCTTGTCGACAGTCAGCCGGGCGGCAACCTTGGCCAGGGTATCCCAGGTCCAGTCCTGGCCCTGGTATTGCTCGCCGATTCGAGTCGGCAGGTCCGGCAGGCCGGCGGCGGCGAACAGGTCCTTGTTGTACCAGACGTAGCCGGGAAAGATGTCGTACGGGAGGCCGATCTGGGCACCGGACTCCTGCAGGTAAGTGATCAGGGCAGGGTCGTAGCCGGAGAGATCGACCCTGTTTCTCAGGATCTCGGGGGTCAGATCCAGGAATTTACCCTCGAAACCGTTCCTGCCCTTCACGCCGACGGGCCCGATGATGTCGGGCGAATTGCCGGCTGCAATCTCCGTCTTGAGGACGTCGTAGGCGGCGGCGTTCTCGACTACTTCCAGCTGGATCGCGATGCCGTCCTTGTTGTTGGCGTTGTAGTTGGCGACGAACGCCTTCTGGGCTTCGACCTGGGACATGAGCGTGCCCGAGCCCAGCCCGACGAACCAGCGGACGGTCGTTCGATCGGCCACCGGGATTCCGGTGGGTTCGACAATGTAGGTCGGAGGCGTCGCGGACGCGCTCGGCGAAGATGTGGGCCGATGGGCCGGGTTGCCCCCGGACTGCGCGGCCGCATACACCAGGACGCTCGCGGCCACAACGACGGCTATCGCCACGAACGCGGCGGACACCAGCACCGTCGAACTCCTGGATGGCCCCGGCGGCGGAGCCGTCACGGCTCGACGGTCGTACCCACACCTGCCGCACTGGGCGGCCGACGGCTCCAGCGGGGCGTAGCAGCGCGGACAGACCGCCGCAGCCGGACTTTCCGAGCCGCCCGTGCCGGCTGCCTGACCCGATTGCCCCTGCTCGTCGGCCATGTCCTTCTCCCGCGACTCAAAGCCGCCCCGTCTCGCGTGCGCCCCTCAGGATCGCCTCCGCGACGGCGTCATGCTAGCAGGGGCCGGGCCTCGTTCCGGCCGGCACGAGCCGGCGGCAAAGGTGCCGGCACCACACCCGCCCGGCGAGGGAGCGGCGGCTCGGTCCGGTCTCACGAAGAACGCTCCCGGGGCGCGGTCCGGGGGCGTTAGGTATCGGCGATGTGGTACCGCATATCGGATTCGAACCGATGATCTCAGCCTTGAGAGGGCTGTGTCCTAGGCCTCTAGACGAATGCGGCATCGACTTCCGCTCGGGGCGGGCCGGCCGGGATGATAGCAGGAGCCGGAGGTGTGCGCCAACCCGGATCGCTCGGGCCCACCGCCGATATTCGGCCCGGCTCCCCCCAACGCGTGGGGATCGGCGCCACGATCGACGCGCGCTCCAGACGCCGCATTGTGGCGTCGGGGCTACATGCGGTGCGACTCCAGGAAAGCCCTCACACCGTCGGCGACCTGCTGGTAGCTGGACTCGCCGATGACGAGCCCGTAGTGGGAATGGGCCCCAAACGGCTCGTAGATGCCGCCCAGCCAGTCGGCCAGCCGCTCCGCACCGGTCGCGGACGAGCTGCCGTCCAGACCCGTCCCGACCACGAGGATGGGGGTGCCGGCCAGGCGCGACCGATCGATCGGGACTCCTTCCAGGATGTCCCGCCTGGCCAGGCCCGAGTCGTGCGGCTTCTGCCCGAAGAGATGCTGGAGCCTGACTATGTCGGCGATGGTCAGGTCGCGGTTCTCGCGCTGGAGCTTCTCGGGCAGCGTTTCCCAGCCGATCAGATCGCGGCCGTACACGTCCGGGATGTCGCGCAGTTCGTGCCGTCGAACTGAAGGCCTCAGGTCTCGAGGAAGCTCGCTGTCGAGAAGGACGATCGCGCTGACGGAATGTCGCTCGGCCGCCTTGAGGGCCAGCAGCCCGCCCATCCCGTGTCCTATCGCGACGGTGTTGTAGCCGAGCTTGTCCATCACCGCGACCACGTCGTCGACGTAGTCATCGAAGGTGACCGATGCGATGTCCGTGGTCTCGGACCAGAAGTGATTGCGCAGGTTGAGGGCGTGGCCTTCCCAACCCCGGCTGGCGAAATAGGAGAGGTAGCGTTCCCAGACCCAGGAGCCGGTCAGCTCGCCGTGGATGAAAAGTAGCGGGCGGCGACGCGAGCGCCGCTCGGGCATCCAGGACTCCACGTACAGGCCGCGTTCCGGGATCTCGATCTCGTCCTTGCGGATGGGGCGGCCGTTGGCACCGACCGGGTGAGGTCGGGCCACGTGGAGCTCGTCTGGGGTGTTGTCACTCATTCTTTGATTGTCCTCGGGTCCGATCCCGGCGCGGGCTGGGGAACGGGCTCACCATTCGTGCGGGTTGATGATCAAGCCTGTCAGGGCCTTGGGGTAGAAGTAGGTCGACTTCTGAGGCATCACGTCGCCATCGGCCGCGACGGCCGCGATCTCGGCGGCGGGGGTTGGGTCGAGCAGGAATGCCGCGTCGGCGCCGCCGTTTGCCGCATCCACCCAGTCAAGGGCTTCGACGACCGACTTCGTGTAGGTCAGGCGGCCGGCCGCTATCTCCGCCGGCCCGATGCCGCACAACCGGTCCAGGGCAACCTGCAGGAGCGTCACGTCGAGGCGCCGCAGGGCCGCGCCACCCTCGCGCAGCGAGATCGTGAAGTCGCCCCGCCTGGCCTTGAGGATGGCGCCGCCGTTGCGAGTCCACAGCCCCATCCGGCCCTGACCGCCGGGTGCGTCGGCCGAGCCGAAGGCGACCTCGAGCTCGGACCGACCCGCGACCGGCGTCACGTCGAACAGCCACTGGGCGTGATCGAGCAGGTCGCGGACGCCCTCGTCACCCAGCCGGCGGACGACGCGATGGGTCGGCAGCACGGTCAGCTGCTGCGTGGCCGTCTCGAGGAAAAGCATCATCACGTACTCGGCCGGGGGATCGTTCTCGCGGAGCTTGTTCGCTCGCATCTCGTCTCTGTATCGGAGCGCCGTCTCGTAGCGGTGATGGCCGTCGGCGATTGCGACCGGCTGGGCCGCGGCGGCGTCGATGAGCGCCGTGACCAGCCGTCCGTACGGTCCGTCTTCCGGCACCGACCAGAGCCGATGGCGGACGCCGTCGTCGTCGGTGACATCGGCATCGGCCGGAGTGGCGGCGATGTCGGCCATGGCCGCGACCGACCGGCCGCTGGGATCGGCGAACAGGCCGATGATCGGGCTGGTGTTGACCGCGGTGGCCCGAAGTAGCTTGTAACGATCTTCCTTCGGGGCGGACAGTGTCCGCTCGTGCGGCAGGACACCAGAGCCGGGAACCAGGTCCTCGAGCCAAAGCCGCGCAAAGAAGCCGCGCTGAGTCCGGACCTGATCGCTACCGGGCACGCGATAAGTCTGTTCGTACGGGTAGATGCTCGGCAGGCCGTCCTTGCGCAGCGTGCCGTCCATCCGCCAATTCGAGAGCGTTCGGGCGGCCCGCCGGTACTTGTCGTCGGGCTCGTCACCGGCTTGGACCTCCGGCAGGTCGATTCGAACGGCGTTGGCGGGATGCCTTGCCAGAAGCGCCTGCTGCAGGTCGGGCCCGATCACGTCGTACGGTGGGCAAACGACACTGTTCAGGTCTCCGACCTGCTGGGGGTCGTACCTGAGCGCGCGAAAGGCTCTGATTACTGGCAACGTGGGCTCCTTGGCAACCGCTGGCGGATCGCCGACGCCCCGGGCCGGCCGCGAGACTCGCGGGGCCTGTTCCTCCGTCGGGATCGGGCCCGATGCTCGGGCATCAGACTTGATCGTACGGTAATCGAGCCGGGAGAGCGAGTCCAATCCCGTCCGCCGGTAGTCCTGACGAGGCCGCCCCATGATCGAGCAGGTTTCGATGCACGCTGCTACTTTTCTCCTCATGGACCGGGATTCTGCAACACCGTCGGACCTGCCATCGACCGCATCGACTGTGAAAGCCACTGCCGTCGAACAGAGCGTCGGCCCTACGGCTTACCGCAACGGCAGCAGCCCGGACCACGACCATGTCCACGCCTTCGAGCACGCCACCGACGCCCAGATGATGGAGCGGCGAGTTCGAACGGCCACTCCCCTGGTAACGCCGACGCCGGGCCCCGGCGCCTCGTCGACGCTGCGGCGCGAGGTCCTGTACGCGCTCCGGACGGGTGGGCCCGCCTCGCCCGACCAGATCGCGGAGCGCGTCGGTGCCAGCCGGACGGGCGTGTTGCAACAGCTCCGGACCCTCGAGTCGGCCGGCCTGGTCACGCGCAGCCTGAGCCGCCACGGCGTAGGCCGGCCGCGCCACGTCTACGATCTCACGACCGCGGCGCAGGACCTGTTTCCGGCCAACTACGGCGCCCTCGCCCAATCGATCCTGACCGCGGTCCGGACCATCGGCGGCGAGAAGCTGATCCGAGACGTCTTCGAAGCGCGACGCCGGCAACTCAAGTCGCGCATCGGCAATCGTCTGGCGGAGCGGCTGCCGGCCGACGCTTCACTGTGGGAACGGGTCCGCGAGGTGGCGATCTACGAGGACGAGACCGGCTACCTCGGGCGGGCCACGCGCGACGCGGACGGAACGATCCGCTTGTACGAGCACAATTGCGCCATCTCCGGCGTCTCGGCCCCCTACCCGATCGCGTGCGAAGAGGAACTGCAGCTGTTCAGCGAGGTACTCGGCGCGAACATAACGCGGGAATGCAGCATCGCCGCGGGTGACCGCAGCTGCACTTACCGGGTGGAGCCGCTCGACACCTAGAGTCTGTGAATGAAGTGGCCCGTGCTCCGGACTTGATGAGTTGCCGGCTGCTTGACAGCAGGCCACCCCCGGCGGACATTCAGCGGCACAGGAACCGACGGGAGGGTGGAGATGTCGAAAGCAGATCGACCGGTGATCGCCGTCGTAACCGGAGGGGCGGCTCTGTATGCGGGTGGGTGGTTCGATGGCCAGGTGATGACCGAGATCCAGCGCCAGGCCGGAACGTCGTATGACGTGAACGGGCTTGCCCTCGCGTTCTCCCTTGGGTCGCTCGCGGTCGCAGGCGCCGTTCTCTTGCTCGGTGTGCTCGCCTGGCGCTCGCGTTCGATGCTGGTGGGGGTGACCTACTCCTCCGTAGGAACCGTTGTCGCGTTCCTGCCCGTGATCACCTGGCGGTTCGCGGCACAGATCAACGGCAATCCGCCCTTGCTCCCGAAGCCGATCGCGGACGAGGTAAGTCAGATCTTCGTCTGGTCGAATGGGCCGCTCAATGCGATGGGAATGATCGGAGCAGGCATGCTCGTGGCTGGCATCCTCGTCATTGGCCGTTCGTTTCGCGGTCGATCGGGTCGTCCTGTCACGGAGCCTCTGGCCGAACCGGACGGACTGCCTGCCCAACCATAGAATCGTGGTTTGAGGCTGGCTGGTATGCGTTTCGGTTCAGTCCCAAACAAGACGGACCAGATCAGTCTGGCTGCGACCTCGTGCCCGCCTACGTAGGCTCGACTCGTTCCGAAGGCACGCGGTCAGGCCTCCTCGCGCTCCACTTCTCGGCGGGTCGCCGGCTCGCGGACGGCCGCGGCGACGTCGCCAACCTTGGGTACGAACGAGGCGCGCAACGACGTTTGGGCGGCCTCGACTTGCTCATCGTATGACAGGATCCCGAGCCGCCCGAGGGTGGCGAGTTCGTCGCGGATGTAGGTCCGCAGCATCTCGGGCCCGTCGGTGCTGATGGCGAAGCGGATGCCGTTGCGCCGGAATTGCTCGAAGATCCAGCGGAACTCCTCCCAGCCCGAGACGACGCCCGTCTGCAGATTGGACGTCGGGCACACCTCCAGCACGATGCCACGTTCGCGCAGCATGCCCATCGTTCGGACGTCGTATGCCGACTTGACGCCGTGGCCGATGCGATCCGGCTCCAGCTCGCGCACGACCTCGGCGACTTCTTCGACCGGCCCGGCCTCGCCCACGTGGACCGTGATCCCGAGCCCGCAGCCGCGTGCCCGCCTGAACAGGGCGCTGTAGTCGGTTGGTCGGAAGGTGGTCGATTCGGGGCCGGCGATGTCGATACCGACGATGCCCCGGTCGCGCCACGCGATCGCCTTCTCGACGATGATCTCGTTGAGGTCATACGGGAAGGCGCGGTCCAGGCAGAAGATGAGTCCCGGCCGAATCGGATATTCGAGCTTGGCCCGGTCCATGCCGCGCAGCGCCGCGGCGATGATGTGGTCCAGGTCTTGCTCGCCGCCGCGATTTCGCTTCATGGGGTTGAAGCGCAGTTCGATAGTGGTGATGTTGTTCTTGCGATAGGCCCCGCCCACGACTTCGTAGACGGATCGCTCCATGGCCAGCGGCGACGACTGGATCAGTTCGGTCCAGTGGAAGAGGTGCAGGTAGCCGTCGAAGGAGTGGCCACGCGTTGGTGAAGCGGTCACCATCTCGCGGAATTCCCAGTAGTCCTTCGTCGGGAGTTTGATGCCCTGCTCGTGGGAGATGCCCCACATGATCGCGGGCGTCACGGCGCTGCCCAGGTGGCAATGGAGTTCGGCGAGGGGCATACGGCGCGGCAGCTGGCGGGGCATCTACCAGAGCATAACGGCTTCACGACGCGACGCTGGGAACGACTCGGTTGCAGGGACTCCGCCTGTGGCCTGCCCGATCACGACCCTGTCGGGACCGTGAATTGTGCGCACCGTAACGTTGCCGCAACCTGCGATGCGCCAATCGCCTTGCGCGCTCTCGCGTCTGAGGCTACGCTGCCCGTTCAAGGCCCGCGTGCGCGTCGACGGGGATGGAATGCGGCGTACGAGGCCCCGGAGGACAGGAGGAATGCCCGTGAACTCGTATCGATTCCGCATCGCCGGAATCCTCGCTGCAGTGGCCATCGCGGCCGGTGCCTGCTCGTCGACTGAAGCCACTCCCACGGCCGCACCGGTTACGGCGGCTCCAGCAACCCCGACGGCGGCCCCGACCGACGCCATGGTCGAGTCGGCCGCCCCCACTGTCGCCGCGCTCCCGACGGTTCCCGCGGACCAGCTCATCAAGGCCGGCACGCTGACCGCGTGCTCCGACACCGCGTACCCGCCTCAGGAGAGCCTCGACGCGGACAACAAGGCCGTCGGGTCCGACATCGACCTGGCAGCCGAAATCGCCAAGCGCCTCGGCCTCGAACTGTCCGTGAAGTCCACGGTCTTCGACACGATCATCCCGGCTCTGACCGGAGGCTCATGCGACGTCATCGTCTCGGCTCAGACGATTACCGATGCGCGCAAGCAGGCCGTTGACATGATTCCCTACTTCGCCGCAGGTCAGTCGTTCGTGGTTCTCAAGGGCAATCCGAGCAACATTGCCGCTGTTACCGACCTGTGCGGTAAGGCCGTTGCGGCCGAGAAGGGCACCGTCGAGGCGGACCATATCTCCGGCACCGGCGACTATGACGCCACCAACAGCCTCAACTCCCAGTGCAAGGCGGCCGGCAAGCCGGACATCACCCTCAAGGTCTTCTCCCAGGACACGGACGCGCTTCTTGCGCTCCAGGCCGGAACAGTGGTTGCCCACTTCACCGATGAGCCGGTCGCGGGCTATGAAGTCGTCAACGGCAACGGAGCCTTCGAGATGCTCCCCAGTCTTACCGTCGAGCGCGGCGACGAGGGCATCAGCGTTACCAAGAACCACCCCGAACTTCGCGACGCGATCAAGGCCGCGCTGCAGCAGATGATCGACGACGGCACTTACATGACGATCCTCACCAAGTGGGGCGTCCAGTCCGGTGCCGTCTCCAGCACTTCCGGCTCGTAGCCATACGGGCGGACGGGAAAGCGACGCGATGACCGCGTCCTTCGTCAAACTCTTCGGCACCCGGCGAGCTCTGCTCGTCGGGTGCCTCGTATTCGTCGCACTGGTGGTCTCAGGCTGCTCATCCGGAAAGGCCGCCTACAACATCAGGCCGGAGTTCTTCTGGGATTCGATCCTGACCCCGAACAGCGCGATCATCAACGGCCTCGGCCTCACGATAGGCATCTCAGTGATCAGCCAGCTGATCGGCGTGACGCTCGGGGTGTTTGCCGCCATGGGCAGGATGGCCAAGTTCCTGCCGTTCCGGCTGGTCGCCAACTTCTACATCTGGGTCTTCCGCGGAACGCCGCTGCTCGTTCAGCTGTCTTTCTTCTTCTATGGCCTGGCAACCGCGGGACTGTTCAAGTGGCCGAGCTTCGTCGCCGGTCCCGTCGATATCCTGCCGGAGGTCCTCGCGGGGATCGTCATTCTCGGAGTCAACGAAGGCGCCTACATGGCGGAGATCGTGCGCGCCGGCATCCTCGCCGTCGATCCGGGACAGACCGAAGCGGCCAAGTCACTCGGCATGACTTACCGCCTGACCATGAGCCGAATCGTGCTTCCTCAGGCGGCCCGAGTGATCATTCCGCCGCTCGGCAATGAGTTCAACAACATGCTCAAGACCACTTCGCTGTTGAGCGCGCTGAGCATCTTTGAGCTCTACAACACTTTCTCGGTATCCGCCGGCCACTCGTACGCCACGTTCGAGTTGTTCGCCGCCTGCGCCGTGTGGTATCTGCTCCTGACGACCCTCTGGGGCATCGTCCAGAGCCGCATCGAACGCCGTTTCTCGCGCGGCACAGACACCAACTCCTCCGGCGGAGGTCCCAATAACCCCGGACTTGCCGCTCGATTGATGTCGCTAAGGGCGCCGATCGAACAATGACCATGATCAAGGGCGATCTCCTCGGGGCAATAGGTGGCGTTCCGCGCCCGGCGACGGACGTGGTTGTCGACGCCCGCGAGGTCAACAAATGGTTCGGCCGGCTGCACGTCCTCAAGGACGTTTCGATCCAGGTGAAGCTGCAGGAGACGGTCGTCGTGGTCGGACCCTCCGGTTCCGGCAAGACGACGTTTATCCGGTGTATCAATCACCTCGAGAAGATCCAGAGTGGTCGCATATTCGTGAACGGCCGCCTCATCGGCTATCGCGAGACTCCGGCCGGCCAGCGGAAGCTGCCCCTCATCGGGCAGCGCGGCGGCCCTCCCGGCGCCATGAGGCTGATCGAGGATAAGGAGAAGAACATCGCGGCCCAGCGCCAGGAGATCGGGATGGTCTTCCAGCGCTTCAACCTGTTCCCGCACATGACCGCCCTCGAGAACATCATCGAGGCGCCGATACACGTCCGGGGCACGCCGGAGGACGAGGCGATCGCGATCGGCCGAGCCCTTCTAGAGCGTGTGGGCCTGGCCGCAAAGGAGAAGGTCTACCCGAACCAGCTGTCGGGCGGGCAGCAGCAGCGCATCGCCATCGCCCGGGCCCTGGCGATGAAGCCGGCCCTGATGCTCTTCGACGAACCGACTTCAGCTCTGGACCCGGAGATGATCGGCGAAGTCCTCGAAGTCATGAAGGAGCTTGCCCGCGAGGGCATGACCATGATTGTGGTCAGCCACGAGATGGGCTTCGCCCGCGAAGTGGCCAACCGCGTCGTCATGATGGACGAGGGGGTCGTCGTGGAAGAGGGCGTGCCCGACCAGATCTTCAGTGCCCCCACTCAAGAGCGCACGAAAGCGTTCCTCTCGAAGATTCTGTAGCGGCGCGTGGCGGGGCCGCGTGGCGGGGCCGCGTGGCGAGGCCGCGTGGCGGGGGCCGTGTGGCGAGGCCGCGTGGCGAGGGCCGTGTTGCTCAACTTCGGGCAGGGCGATGCAAAGGGCCCGATACGCCGCTGCGGCCACTCAACTTCGCTCGGACCAATGCTACGTTGGGCCGGTGCCCGCGCCGCGTGGCGGGGCCGCGTGGCGGGGCCGCGTGGCGGGGCCGCGTGGCGAGGCCGCGTGGCGGGGGCCGCGTGGCGAGGCCGCGTGGCGGGGGCCGCGTGGCGAGGCCGCGTGGCGGGGGCCGTGTGGCGAGGCCGCGTGGCGAGGCCGCGTGGCGGGGGCCGGGTCGTGTCCCCACACTTGGTGTAACAGCAGCAGGTAGGCCGTGAAGAGAAACGGCCACCGCGTCATCCTCGCGTCGTTGGAAGTGAGAAACCGACGACGAAAGGGACACCACGATGGCCGACGACAGCATGGCTTTGCTCGAGAACGTTCGCAAGGCGATCGAAGAGGGCGACGGCGACTTCCTGCGTGAGACCGTGCATCTGCTCGCCCAGGGCGTGATGGAAGCCGAAGTGACCGAGATCACAGGGGTGCCGAAGGGCGAGCGAGCACCCGACCGCCGACTGACCAGCCGCAACGGATATCGGGATCGCCGCTGGGACACCCGAGTCGGCACGATCGATCTCGCCATCCCGCGTGTCCGAGACGGCAACTACTTCCCGAGCCTGCTTGAGCCTCGCCGGCGGGCCGAACGAGCCCTCCTCGCTGTTGTCCAGGAGGCCTACGTTCTGGGGGTCTCCACCCGCCGGGTCGACGACCTCATCCAAAGCCTCGGCATCACCGGGATCTCCAAGAGCGAAGTCAGCCGCATCTGCGCCACCCTCGACGCCGAAGTCGAGACCTTCCGGAAGCGTCCGCTCGACGACACCACCTATCCCTATGTTTGGTTCGACGCGACATACCTCAAGGTCCGCGAAGCCGGCCGGGTCGTGTCCATGGCAGCTCTGGTCGCAACAGGCGTGGCCATGAGCGGTGAGCGCCGCGTGCTCGGGATCGAACTCTCGTCCGGCAATGACGAGGGGTCGGCCTGGCCGGCGTTCATCCGCTCTCTGGTTGGCCGTGGCCTCCACGGCGTCCGCCTGGTCATCAGCGACGATCACGCAGGTCTGGTCAAGGCCATCCGCGAGCAGCTCCTCGGGTCAGGCTGGCAACGCTGCCGGGTCCATCTCACCCGCAACGCCCAGGATCTCGTGCCCCGCTCGGCCCGGAGCATGATCGCGAGTGCCGTCCGGTCGGTCCTCGAGCAACCCGACGAGCGGGCCGCCCGCGTGCAGTTCAGCTCTGTCATCGACTCCCTGGAACCGCGCTTTCCGACCGTCGCCCAGTTGCTTCTCGATGCCGAGTCGGACCTCCTCGCCCATTTCACGTTTCCCGAGACTCACAGGCGCCAGATCCGCAGCACCAACCCGCTCGAACGTCTCAACAAGGAGATCAAGCGCCGGACCGCCGTGGTTGGCATCTTCCCCAACCGAGCTGCGGTCATCCGGCTGGTCGGGATGATCCTCGCCGAGCAGGACGACGAGTGGCAGGACGGGCGACGCTACTTCCGACCGGAGTCGATGGTGCTCATCGACGCCGTCGTCGATGGAAAGGAGGCCGACACAGCGTTGCTCATGGCGAGCTAATCGATCAGACGCGAGGTGACGCGTTGTTACACACGTCCTGGGACTTGACCGGGGGCCGTGTGGCGGGGGCCGTGTTGCTCAACTTCGGGCAGGGCGATGCAAAGGGCCCGATACGCCGCTCCGGCCACTCAACTTCGCTCGGACCAATGCTACGTTGGGCCGGTGCCCGCGCCGCGTGGCGGGGCCGCGTGGCGGGGGCCGCGTGGCGAGGCCGCGTGGCGGGGGCCGCGTGGCGAGGCCGCGTGGCGGGGGCCGCGTGGCGAGGCCGCGTAGCCGGGGCCGTGTGGCGGGGCCGTGTGGCGAGGCCGCGTGGCGGGGGCCCGTTGCTCAACTTCGGGCGGGGCGATGCAAAGGGCCCGATACGCCGCTCCGGCCACTCAACTTCGCTCGGACCAATGCTACGTTGGGCCGGTGCCCGCGCCGACGGATACAGCGGTGACATGGCCGCCTGCGGGTGGTCGTGACTGCCCTGGCTTCGGCGGGGGCCGCCTGGCCCTGACCCGTCTGGAACCCCCGGTCCGCCGCTTAGTACCGCTGTGGCCACTATTGAGCAAGAACAGCACGCCCCGCATGTCCCTGTCCGGGTTCCGGAGCCATCGCATGACGCCTCGGCCGCGGTCGGGATAGGCCACGTCGAAGACTGACCGGAAGCGATCGACCGCATTCCTCGCCTGGGTCTCTTCCGGCATCAGGAGCAGCGTCCCAACCCTCAACGGGCTCCAGCCGAGGTCCCGCGCGATCTGCCCGACGAGCCGCCTCTTGCGGTCGTGAGCGGCCAGGAGATCCTGGAGGTCGACGACCATCGTCTTCACCTCGACGACCAGCACGGCTCGCTCCATCGGTCGCCATCCCAGCACGTCGATCGACCCGCGCTCGCCTCGAATGTTGAACGTGTGCTCCGCCCGCACGATCCAGCCCATCTCGATCAGCGTGCGGACGACGTCGTCGACCATTGCTGCATGCTTCTCGTCGAGCAGCCGGGCGAGATCCGCGCCGCGCCAGCGAGGCTCGAAAGGGAGCGAAATCCCGAGGGCGGCGGCCACTCCGCGAAGGGATCGCAGCGAGACACGCTCCAGACCACCGCCTTCAATGGTCGACACTGTCGTTTGACACACACCGGCTGCGGCCGCGACGTCCGCCTGGCGAAGCCCGCGCCTGATCCGAACGGCGCGAAAGACCGATCCGACGCGAACGTCATCCATGCGGCCAGGATGACTGGGCCGCCTTAGCCGGCCCTTATCCCATCGTAGCCGGCCACCTCGCGCAGGAAGCCCTGCTTCCAGATTCAGCGGTCGATGAAGTCGGCAAAGTCGCGATAGATGAACCGCCCGGGCAGCGGCTCAGGACCCGGAACCGACGGGTCGCCGCCGTACTTGCAGATCAGCTGCCAGAGCGCGGCGTGCGGGATGGCACCCTCGATGTGGAGATAGAGCTCGACCTTGGGCAGCCGTTCGAGCCAATCTAGGTCCGGGGACAGGCCGAGGCAGGCTCCCACCTCAGCAGTCGGACCCATGTGCGCTCCCTCCCCACGCGTGCCGCTCAGTCGGCGCGGTAGATGACCCTGCCATCCGAGCCGATCGTCGGACCTCGCCGGCCGCTCTCAGCGCCGGCCACGCCGGCCACGCCGGCCACGCTGGCCACGCCCGCCCCTTCGCTGGCCGCGCCCGCCCGAGCGCCGGCCGCGCCCGCCCCTTCGCCGGCCACACCGGCAGCCGCGGCGGCCCGCGCCGCGCGCTTCGCCTCGGCATCCGGAACCTGGTCTCGGGCGTGGTAGCTGGAGCGGACGAGCGGCCCCGACTCGACGTGCTTGAAGCCCAGCTCCATCGCTTCGTCTCGCATTTCGGCGAACTCGTCGGGGTGGTAGTAGCGCTCGACCGGCAGATGCTGCGGCGATGGCCGCAAGTACTGGCCCAGGGTCAGGATGTCGCAGTCGACCGCCCGCAGGTCGACGAACGTCTGGTGGAGTTCCGGCCGGGTCTCGCCCAATCCGACCATGATCGACGACTTGGTGTGGACGGCCGCCGCGCCTTCCGGGCCGCCGAACTCGAGCGCGTAGGCCTTCGCCCGTTGCAGGACCCCGAGCGATCGATCGTATCGGGCTCGTTTGCGGACGGGCTTCTGCAGCCGGGCCACGGTCTCGACGTTGTGATTGAGTATGTCCGGCCCGGCCGCCATCACCGTCCGAAGCGGTTCGGCCTCACCGTTGAAGTCCGGGATCAGCACTTCGACGCCCATGTTCGGGCAGGCGATCCGCAGCCGCCGGATCGTCTCGGCGAAGATGCTTGCCCCGCCGTCGTCGAGGTCGTCGCGCGCCACGCTCGTGACCACGACGTGATCCAGACCCAGGCCGCGGATCGCCTCGGCCACGCGCCTCGGCTCGTCCAGGTCGTGGACGAGCGGCTTGCCTGTCTTGACGGCGCAGAACCCGCAGGCACGCGTGCACGTGTCGCCCAGGATCATTATCGTGGCGGTGCGCTCGTCCCAGCACTCGCCCATGTTCGGGCAGTGAGCCTCCTCGCAGACGGTGTTGAGCGACAACCCGTGGAGGAGCCGCCGGACATCCTGATACGTCTCGCCGGCAGGGATTCGGGCGCGGATCCAGGCGGGGTGGCGCCGTGGCACCGACGAGCCATCCGCGGCCGGTTCGAACGTCCCGCCGCCCATGGCGATCGTCGGCGGCAGAGCCCGCGGCGCGACCGTGGGAGGGAGATGGCGTGACGCGGGTCGGATGTCGGTCGAGTCGGACATTGGGGCTGGGAACCTGTGTTCGGCGGGTGGCGGAGGTCTGCTAGTAGATCGGCGAGTCGGGGCCGACGGCCTCGAGCCAGCAGATCACGTCGCGGACGAAGCGCCCGATCTGGGCGCCGTCGGTGGCACGGTGATCGTACCCCGCGACGAGATTCATCATCGATCGGACCGCTAGAACGTCGCCTTCGGGCGTCTCGCGCACGACCGGCCGCTTCACAACGGCTTCGGTTGTGAGGATGCAGACCTCGGGTGGGTTGATGATCGGCACGGTCAGGATCGAGCCGAACCAGCCGGTGTTGTCCACGGTGAACGTCCCACCCTGAATGTCGTCGAGCCGGAGCTTGTTCGACCTGGCTCGAGCCGCCAGATCCTGGATGGCGCGGTTGATACCGTTAATCGAGAGCTGGTCGGCGTCGTGGATGACGGGCACGATCAGGCCGCCGCCCCCCTGAGGCGAGTCGACGGCGATCGCGATCCCGATGTTGACGCGCCTCTTCCTCAACAGGCCTTCCTCGGTGTAGTGGGCGTTGAGGTCGGGGTGGGCGTGCAGCGCCTCGACGATGGCCTTGACCACGAAAGGCAGGAAGCTCAGCCCTACACCCTCGCGAGCCTTGTACGCGTCCGCCTGTTGGCCGCGCAGCTTGACGACGGACGTCATGTCGGCCTCGAACGTGCTGTGCGCGACCGGGATGGTTGCGGCACGGGTCATCTGCGCGGCGATACCGCGGCGCATCTGGTTGTGCGGAACCAGAACCTCGTCCTGCCCGGGCGCCCAATCGACGGAGACGGACGGCGAAGCCGAAGATGGGGCCGGTGCCAGGCCGGGCGAATGGCTCGCCACTCCCAGCACGGACGGCTGCCCGGCGGACGGGGAGACGGCGGGCTGGCCGCCCGCCGTAGCGGCTCCCGATCCATTGGCCGGCCCACCGCCAGTGGCGGCTCCGGATCCATTGGCCGGCACACCGGCAGTGGCGGCTCCCGATCCTTTGGCGGCAGCAGCGGCAAACCCCGCAGGGCCGACGGCCACTGTGGCGCCGCCCCTGGTCCGCTCTACAAATGCCATAACGTCTTCGCGCGTGATCCGGCCGGCGTGTCCGGTGCCGACGATCTGCGCAGGCACGAGGCCGTGCTCACGCATGAGCATCCGCACGGCCGGGGTCATCCTGGCGTTCGGGTCGCCGACCACCATTACGGGTACGAGCGCCGGGGGCTCCGGAGCGGCCGGAGTGGCCGGAGTGGCCGGAGCCCTCTCTGCCGCCCTCTCCGCCGCCGCAGACGCCGGGTCCGCGACCGCGGCTGCCGCTTCGATCTTCGGGGCCGGAGTGGCCGCCTTGGGCGCCTCGGTGCCGACCGCCTCTTCTATGACCGCGATCTCGGCGTTGTACGGGACCGTCTGCCCCTCGGCGACCAGGATCTCGCGCAATATCCCCGCGAATGGCGACGGAACCTCGGCGTTGACCTTGTCCGTAATGACTTCGAGGAGCGCCTCCTCTTTCGCGACGCTGTCGCCGGGCTTCTTGAGCCACTTGCCGATCGTGCCCTCGGCCACGCTCTCACCTAGCTGGGGCATGGTCACCTTGGCCACGGAACGCTCCTCCTGCGAGATATGGCGCGCGCGGCGTGCCATGGGGCATTACGACTCGCCGACCCTGGCCGGCGCGGTCATAGTTTGGCCCATTCCGGCGGCCAAGGCACTCACGAACCTAGCCGGCCCGCTCTGCGGGCTGTCGCACCAGTCAATCCGAGCCGATCGACCGCCTACGCGGCGGATCGGGTCGTGCCGGCCGCCCCGCCCCGGGCGCCTCGGGCGTGCCCCGGTCGCTAAGCGGTTACGTCCTATGTCGGCCGCCCCGGGCAGGCCCCGGCCGCCTCGGCCGCCCAGCGGTTAGGGCCCATTCCGACCGCCACGGCCGCCTGGCCGCCTGGCCGCCAAGCCGTTAGGGCCCATTCCGGCCGCCACGGCCGTCTCGGGCATGCCCCGGCCACCTCGGCGGCCCAGGGCGTGCCCCGGCCACCTCGGCCGCCCCGGGCAGGCCCCGGCCGCCACGGCCGCCAAGCGGTTAGGGCCCATTCCGGCCGCCAAGCCGTTACGCCCCATCCCGGGCCCCTGGCCGTACCTCGGGCGTGCCCCGGCCGTCGGCCCACGCGGCACAACAACCCCGACACTTCCAGCCTGCTCAACTTCGGTCTGGCGAATGCAAGACCGCCCGACTCGCCAAATGAGCACTCATCTTCTGCCTGGGCGATGCAAAGCGACCGCTCGCAGCCCGGGCGGCCCAAGGCCACGATCGGCGACCGTGGAATCGCCAGGCGGGCACGTCCGGAGCCTCGGCAGAAGTGCTCGCCAGCCATTTACGATCAGCACGGCCGAAGTTGAGCAGGAGCCCTAGCGGGAACGAACCCGCCCGACCGGAGGCCCGCCCCGACCGGGCCCCGGCCCAAGGAGGAGCCGACCCGAACGGAGGCCCGCTCGCCCCCGAGCGTGGACGAACCCGCCCGACCGGAGGCCCGCCCCGACCGGGCCCCGGCCCAAGGAGGAGCCGACCCGAACGGAGGCCCGCTCGCCCCCGAGCGTGGACGAACCCGCCCGACCGGAGGTACAGTCGAGCCCGTCGTCCCGCGCCGAACCGACGAACCATTTGGAGCCACATGGCCGAGATCGTCCTGTTCCACTCCGCGCTCGGGTTGCGGCTGGGCGTCATCGAAGCCGCCGATCAATTCCGCGGCGCCGGCCACACCGTCCACACGCCCGACCTGTACGGTGGCGCAGCCACGTTCGAGTCGACCGCGCAGTCCATGGCATACGTCCAGGAGCTCGGTATTCCCACGCTCGCGGCCCGGTCCGCCGCCGCGGTCGAGCCGCTGACCGGCGACATCGTCTATGCCGGCTTCTCTCTCGGTGCGACCTTCGCGGCGCGACTCGCGGCCACCCGGCCCGGCGCGCGCGGCGCCCTCCTGTTCCACGGGGCTCCGTCCCCGGACCGGCTGCGGATCCAGACCTGGCCCGCCGGGGTCCCCGTCCAGATCCACTTCGCGATCGCCGACCCGTGGCGCGATGACGGAGCGATCGCCGGCCTGGCATCGCTGGTTCGATCGTCGGGCGCCGAGTGCACCGTATTCGACTACCCGGGCTCGGCCCACCTCTTCTCCGATCCGGGCCTTCCGGCCGAATACGACCCCGAATCGGCCGGCCTCTTGCGGAAGCGCGCTCTGGGGATGCTGGCCGGCCTCGACGCCGCCGATCTGTTCACCGATCCGGGCGGCCCTGGCCGGGCGCGCTGACACTCCGCCCCGGCTGGCTCGACCCCCGACCCTCGGGCGGCCACACGCGACCTCTGAGCCGCCCGGAGCCGCGCCGGGCGATCAGAACACCGGCGTGGACTCAGGCGTTGATCTGCCGGCCGGCCACCGCCATGGCGGCTTCGCCGACCGCCTCCGCCAGGGTGGGGTGCGGATGCGTCGCGGCGCCGATCTCCCAGGCCGTCGCTCCGAGAGTCATGGCCAGCGCCGATTCGGCGATCAGGTCCGTCACGCTGGGACCGACCAGATGGACGCCCAGGACCTGATCGGTCTCGGCGTCGGCTATGACCTTGGCAAAGCCTTCGGTCTCGCCGACGATCACGGCCTTGGCGATCGCGGCGAAGTTGAAGGTACCCTTCTTGATCGCGATCCCCCGCTCGATGCACTGCTGCTCGGTCAGGCCGATCGAGGCGACCTGGGGATGGGTGTAGGTGGCCCGCGGCTGGTGGTCGTAGTCGATCGGTTCGGGACCCTCGCCGGCGATCTCGTGAGCCGCCACGATGCCCTCGTGCGCCGCCACGTGGGCGAGCATCAGGCCGCCGATGACGTCGCCGATGGCGTACACGTGGGGCTCGGCCGTCCGCATCCAGCCGTCGACCTTGATGTACCCGCGCTCCAGTTCGACCTTCGTCTTGTCCAAGCCCAGGTCTTCCGTGTTTGCCGCCCGACCGGTCGCGACCAGCAGCTGGTCGACAGTCAGTTCCGTGGCCTCGCCGCCCTCCGGCCCGACCATGAGCGTGACGCCGTCGTCGCCGACCTTTACCGCCTTCGTGTCGAAGCGGGCATTGGTGATCACCTTGATCCCTCGCCGGTTGAAACTGCGTTCGAGGGCTTGGCTGGCGTCCTTGTCCTCGAGGGGGACGATGGCCGGCAGGTACTCGAGCAGGGTCACCGCCACACCGAGATCGTGGAATAGCGAGGCGAACTCCGAACCGACCGCACCGGCACCGACGATGGCGATCGACTTCGGCAGATCGGCCTTGGTCGTGACGTCGTCCGAGGTAATGATCCGACGGCCGTCGGGGACCAGCCCGGGCAGGCTCTTGACCCGGCTGCCCGTGGCGATGATCACGTCCGCGGCTGTAACGACACGCTCTTCGCCGTCTCTCGGTCCGCCCGCTGGCGCGCCGTCCGGACCGGCGAGAGAGACGCGGAGAGTGGTCGGCCCGTCGAAGCGGGCCCGACCCTGGATCCAGGTCACCTTGTTCTTGTCGACGAGACCCTTCAGTCCGGTCCACATTCGCTTGACGACGGCGTCGCGCCGCTTGGCCATGGCGGCGTAGTCGAAGCCGCTCTGCCCGGCCAGAACGATCCCGAACTCGTTGGCCTTCTTCAGACGGGCATAGAACTCGGCCGACTCGATCAGAGCCTTCGTCGGGATGCAGCCGACGTGCAGGCAGGTTCCGCCGATCTTGGCCTGGTCGATCAGCGCCACGCGCATGCCCAGCTGCGCCCCGCGGAAGGCCGCGGTATAGCCGCCGGTGCCGGCACCGAGGACAATCAGGTCGAAATCTGGGCTGGAGCCTGCGGCCATGGGAGTGGAGACCTCGCGTTTCGGGTGGGAACAGGGCTAACCGCGGAGGCGCGGGTGGTTGTCGGCATCGTACGCGAGGCCCACGGAACGGGCAAACCGCCCCGGCCGAGACCGGCGCGCCGCGGGACGAGGGCAGGCCTTACGGGTTAGGCCGTCGGACCCGGTTCGGTGCTCCTCGGCCGGCTCCGAGCGACTCACCCAATGCTCCGGCACGGCCTGGTCCGGCTTCTCATCAGACTTGCCGCCGGTGAGAGTTGTGGTCGATGTCCCGCTTTTCCCGGCTGCCACCCGGCACCGGCCCGCGGTTTCCACGCTCAATGAGGCGAGCGGAGCCGCCTGTTCGCGCCCCCAGGCTCGGAGTGGCTGCGCGAAATCTCACCCCAGGCACGTCTGACCGGATGCGCCCAGCGACGCCGGAATCGAAACGACCCGGGGGCGTGGCCCGGATCGTCGATGAGCTTGAGCCGAGTCAGGCGCCCCGAACCGTACGGAAGCAGCGGCCCTCGTCAGCCGCGATCGGCGTCCTGGGGAATGCCGATCGGGGCCACCAGAACTACACCCGCCACGGCGGAACCGCGCCGCGCCAGAAGGCCGCTCTTGGGGCGGTGAAAAGTAACGGTGACGTGGGCCTGGACCACCGGCGTGGAGAGGTCGCCGCTGGTGAGATCCACCGCCGTCGGCGTGTCAACGGCCAGGATCGGCACGCCGGCGACCCGGGCCCGGCCGATTAGCTCCACGGCACTCCGGACCGGGTCGCGAAGCGCGCCCTCGACTCCGGTTCCGAGCAGTGCGTCGACAACAACGGCCGCTTTCTCCACGCCCTGGCCGAGGATGGACAAATCCCGGGCCACGGGTGTGTGGATTCGTTCGACGTGATCCTCGGCCTCGAGCCTGTCCCAGTTGCGCCCGGCATCCTTGCCGGTGGGCCGGCCTTCGGTGCCGACTAGAACGGCCACGACCCGGGCCCCCTGGCGTGACAGGTACCTCGCCGCCACGAACCCGTCGCCGCCGTTGTTTCCGGGCCCGCACACGATGAGGATCGGGCCCTTGCCCCACCGGCCAGTCTTGACCGCCAGCGCCTTCACGGCCGCCGCCACCGCGCAGCCCGCGTTCTCCATCAGCCGGATGCCCGAGATGCCCATGGCCTGTGCCCGCCGATCGGCCCCTCTCATGGACTCGGCGCCGATCGGGGCCGATTCCATCGACCGCACCCAGCGCGAAGCCAGCCCTTCCAGGCTCAGCTCGAACAGCGTCTCGTCCTCGGTTGGCAGCGGCGCGGGCAGGTCTTCGGGGAGGGGGGCAGCCGGCCTTCCCGACGACGATTGGGACATGCCGGCACTTCCCCGCCCTTCCGGGGCGTCGGAGACTCTTCGCGGCGCGTTCCGGCGTGGCGTTGGCATGGCGTTACTCCTGGCCGGTCTAGCCGGTGTTCTGAAGGCCGGCCGCCACGCCGTTGACGGTGAGCTGGACGAGGCGGCGGAAGCGCTCGCGATCCGGGTCCTCCGCCGGCAGCGAGCGCAGCCTGGCCAGGAAGCGTACCTGGATGTGTGAAAGCGGATCGATGTACGGGCGCCGAAGCCTGATCGACCGGCCCACCAGGGGCTCGCTGCTCAGCAGTTCGGTTCGGCCGGTCACCCTCGCCAGCTCCCGGATCGACCGCTCGTACTCGTCGATGATGCGGCCCCACAGTCGAGGCCCGTCACCGTCTCCGGCCAGGGCCGCATACAGGCCGGCGATTCTGGGCGCCGATCGCCCGAGTATCAGTTCGGCGTTGTCGAAGGCGCTGGTCAGGAACGGCCAGTCGCGATACAACTCGGCGATTCGAGCGAGCGAACCCTCGCCGTGGGCGGATTCGTAGCCCTCGAGGGCCGAGCCGAGGCCGTACCAGGCCGGCAGCCCGATGCGGGCCTGAGACCAGGCGAAGACCCATGGGATGGCCCGCAGAGACTCGATCCCCGCGAGCGGCGGCGTCCCGGCGACCTCGCCGGCGGCGCCCCGCCGCGCCGGCCGCGATCCCAGGGCCATGGTCGACAGTTCCTCCAGCGGCGTGACCGCGCGGAAGAATCGCTCGAAGCCGGGCTCTTCGTATACGAGGGAGCGATAGGCCCGCCGCGCCAGGTCGGCCAGCTCGTCCATCGCGGCCGCACCGCGCTCGTCGGCCTCGGCCACGCACTCGTCGTGCTGGACCGTGGAGGCGACTGCGACCGCGCTGCCGACGAGACCGAGGTGGTGCTCGGCGAGGGCCAGGTTGGCGTAGTTGGCCGCGACCATCTCGCCCTGTTCGGTCATCTTGAAGCGGCCGTCGATCGAGCCGGGCGCCTGGGCCAGGATGGCCCGGTTCGTGGGGCCGCCGCCGCGGCCGATGGCGCCGCCGCGGCCGTGGAAGAGAGTCAGTTCTATGCCGTTTCGCCTGGCCACTTCCGCCAGCGTGGCCTGGGCTCGATACAGCATCCAGACCGCGGCCAGGAAACCGGACTCCTTGTTCGAGTCCGAGTAGCCGAGCATCACTTCCTGGCGATTGCCGCGCGCGGCCAGGTGGCGCCGATACCTCGGGTCGGCCAGCAGGGCCTCCAGCAATCCACCACAACCGGTAAGTGCGTCACTGGACTCGAAGAGCGGGACGACGTCGAGCTCGGGCGAACCGGGAGCCATGCCGGCGGTGGCGCCGGCGGGAATCGCCGGGTCGGACGCGAGCGCGGCCAGGTCGAGAACGTGCAGCACGTCCTCGGCCGAACGTGTGAAGCTGATCACGTAACGGTGGCAGGCGTCCTCGCCGAACCGGCGCTGGATGGCGGCCGCGGCGCGGAAGGTCGCCAGCACTTCCACCGCGGAAACGCCGGGCACGATGTCGGCTCCGAGCGCTTCGCCGGCCGTGGAGCCGGCGGTCCCGGGGCGCGCCCGCAAGGCCGCGACCGCGGCGGCATGAACCTCAGAGTGCTGGCGCAACTCGAGCGAGGCGAGGTGGAAACCGAACGTCTCGACCTGCCAGCGGAGATCCTGGACCTCGCCGTAAGCCACGCGGGGCAGCCCGTCGGCGACCAGGCAGCGCTGCATCTCGTCTATCTCGAATACGAGCTGCTCCGACGTCTCGTAGCGACCGGCTATCGGCCCGCTCTCCTCGGTGAGGTACGCCCTGGTCCGGCGCAGCCGCTCAGCCATTGCCCCGAGCCGCCTTCGATACGGCTCATCGGGATAGCGGCGAGCCATATCGCGCATCGTCTCCGGGAGTTCCTCGGCATCGCGCGCCAGCCGCGTCTCCAGGACAAGCTGCACTTCCGTGCGGGGAACGTAGACCGCGATCGTGGCCAGCAGCCGGGTGGCGACGGCTTCGTACCCCCGCAGGACGTGATCGGCATGGATGCGCGGGACGCCGCGAGTCAGCTCGGCCGTGACCGTGGGGTTGCCGTCGCGGTCGCCCCCGATCCATGAACCCCAACGCAGGAATGCAGCCAGGTGGGAGGGTCTGGTCCCCGTCCTGCCGTCGTCGCCCCCAATGGCGCCGTCGCGGCCTGATGGACCGCCTCCGGCCGCGCCACTCGCCGCGCCACTCTTAGCGCCACTCGCCGCGCCACTCGCTCCGGCGCCACCGGGCAGTCCGTAGGCGCGATCCAGGGCTCGGTCGAAGGCGCGATAGACGCGCGGCACGGCCCGGAAGACCGTCTCGTCGAAGAACGCGAGCGCCGTGCGGACCTCATCGATGGGCGACGGCGCGAGCCGCCGAACCGCAGACGACCGCCACAGGATGGTGATCTCCTCACGCAGCCGGCGCCGGATCTCGGCCTCGTCGGACGCGCCCAACCGCGGGTCGTCCAGCTGCTCGACCAGCCGGTAGCAGCGCCGCAGGGCCGTGAGCATCGTGCGGCGCCGGGCCTCGGTCGGGTGCGCGGTCAGAACGGGCGAAATTCGCATGCGGCTCAGCAGCGCGGCGGTGGCCTCGCCGGACCAGCCCCGCTCCACGAGCCAATCGACCGCCGCGTCGGGAGTGCCCTCGACCGGGCTGCCATCGGTTCGCTGGTCCCGCCGCAGCCGCCGCACCGACTCCCGCTCTTCGGCGAGATTCACAAGCTGGAAGTAGAGGCTGAAGGCGCGGGCCAGCGATTCGGCGCCGTCCACGTCGAGAGAATCGAGTTCGACCGCGAGGGCCCGTTCGGCCGCTTCGTCCCCCGTCTCCCGGAAGGCGATCGACTGCCGCCGGCATCTCTCCACGAGTTCGAGCAGGTCCGGGCCGCCCTGCTCGGCGATCACCTGGCCCAGCAGCGCCCCGAGCAGCTTGACCTCGCGCGGCAGCGGGTCTCGGGCGCCGGACGTCCCGCCGGAACGAGGCTCATGCAGCGCCGGCCGGTCGCCGTCGGCGACGGGCACGCGCTGGCTCGGGCGTTGCGGAGCGACCATAGGTTCGAGGATACAGCGGCGGGAGCCCCGAAGCCGCCTCGCGGCGGACGTGGGCCGGCCTACGCCGAAGTACTTGGGCGATGGTACGAACGAGGGGCACAGGTTATTCGCCTACATGACGACACCTAGGGCAGAGCACCTGCCGCGTTGGAGCAGGCTCTTCGGCGGAGGCCCAACATGAACGTCACGCGAAGCCAATGGCTTGTGATAGGCCTGCTGATCAGCAGTGTCGCTGTCGTCGGGCTGGGCGCGATCTCACTCGGCAGCTTCGCGGATTCGACTTCTGGCGATCTGGTCGTGTCGTCTACTCCCTGGGCCGCCAACCTGCTCCTCGCGCTGGGCTCCACCTTCCTGCTGGGCCTGGAATTCGCCCACACCAGGCGGCGCCGCCGGCCGGCCAGAGCCGGGCAGCACGCACCGGCCCGTGCGGCCGTGAGGGCCTGGCTGCCCTGACCCAGACGACAACGCCCTGAATAGTCGTCGCCGCCCGACAGGGCGAGCACGGGGCGGCTGGCCGCGCTAGACTTCGCGGCCATGGCCATCGAAACGTTGCCGCGCCCCGCATCGGTCGACGAGAACACCGCCGGCCCCGGACCACTGACGGTCATCTACGACGACGATTGCGGCGTCTGCCGCGAAACCGTCCACCGACTGCGTCGCTGGGACCATGAAGGCCGACTCGAGTTCATGCCTCTCCATCTGGCAGCGTCGTCGGGCCGGCCTCTCCTGCGGAAGCTCGCGACCGCGGGCCATCTCGGGGACGCCATCCACGTCGTGGACGAGGCCACCGGCCGCGTGGTCTCGGGTGGGCATGCCGCCCTGGCCATCCTCGACGCCCTCCCCGGCGGATGGCTGCTCCGTCCGTGGGCAATCCTGCCCCCGACCGCCGCGGCCGCGGACGTCGTCTACCGCGTCGCGGTCCGTCATCGCGACCGGCTGGCCTGGCTGATGGGGCTGCGCAACGAAGTCAACTGTCCTGTCGGGCCGGCGTCGGCGTCGGCGTCGGGCACCGGCCGAGAGGACGCTCCGGTCCGCTAGTCCACCCCGGGGTCACGGGAAGACCGCCATCGGCCCGCCCCGGCGGCGCATCCCGCCGTGGAGTCCTCCCGTTGCCGTCCAACCCGTCGGGGTAGGTACGGTCGGGCCATTGGTCACGCATCCGCGCGACTAAGTCCGATGCCGCGTCGGCCCTCGGCCACGTAACCTGTCGTAATGACGAGCGTCCCCGCCCACGTCACGCCATTGCGCCTCGTCCAGCCGGCCGCGGTCGACCTGGCGCGTGTGCTGCCTCTCTTTGGCGATCACACGTCCGCATGGTTGGGCACTCCGGTCGAGGCGACGCATCCCGGCAGCCACCGCTACCTGACCGATCTCAGCCTGCCGATCCGCGATCACGCTCCCAGTCTGATCTTCCGCAAGGCCGCCTACGTCGACCTCGGCGAGATCCGGCAGACCGCCGAAGGCTGCGAGATCGAGATCGGCTGGCAGTCGTCGTCGCTGGCGCCGCTCTTCCCGGTCTTCGCCGGCCATCTGACCCTGACGCGGACGGAGGTTCGTCTGGAGGGCTACTACGCCCCGCCCGGGGGCGAACTCGGAGCTGCCCTCGACAAGGCCTTCCTCGGGATAGCCGCACGCGGCACGGCCCGATGGTTCCTGGAGCGAACCACGGAGGCCGTCGCCGCAATCGGGGCGACCGGCGGCCCCTCCGGAACCCCGCTTCGACCCGACGCGCCCGCGCCGGCAGAGGGCTGACCACCGGAATCGGGCCCGCGGCCGCGGTCGATCGCCGGCCAATCCGCACATCCGACCGGTGCCGCGGATTGTTTATTTCCAGGCGGTGTCGATTCGGAAGTTAATAGTCGCTGCGTATGGCATCGATGGTGCGGACGGAGTATGGTGGATATTCGAGAACCCGCTCGCATGAACCGGGAATATGGAAGGAAGGCCTGGATGCCGGAGCCGTCCACCATAGATGGGGTTCTGCGCGCACTGGTCGAGGCCATGGAAGCTCGCGAGGCTGCCGAGCCGGACCTGCCCGAATGGGAGGCCAACGCTCGACTTCGCGCTGCCGAGGCAAGCCTTCTGCAGCTATACCGCGAATCCGGACATCCGGCCGCACGTCGCGTGGCAATCGACATAGAACTCTCGCCTGCACACGTCGAGCCGACGGCAGTCGAAGTCGCCTGACCCGGATCGCGCCAGCCCGACCCGCCGAGGCCGGATTCGGCGCGCCCCGCGGTAGCAAGCTGCGCTCCAGGCGCCCTCGAATCTGAGCGGGCGGCCCCCGGTCGAGGACTTCCTCGGCGTGCCCGACCCTGCCGGTAGCGCGCCGACGGCCCGTTCCGCCTGAAGTCGTGCCTGCAAGCGGCCGATACCTCGCATGGTTGGGCATATCGTTCCCATGGAGCCTGCCGTGCTTAAGCGGTCGACAGAGAGTTCGGCCGGAGCTACCCGCAAGGATCGCCGCCTGCGGGCGGTGTACCGGCGCGAACTCCAGAACAGCGTTTGTTACTGGGCACTGGTCGCCAGTGCCGGCGCCGCCGTTGCGGTGGTGGTCGGCCTGTTCCTCGCGCCCGGCGTCGGCCCGACTGTTTTCGTCCTGCTAACGCCCGTGGCCGTCGCGGGGCTCCTGGCCGCACGGCACGTCCGCCGCCGCGGCCGCCGTTACGTGATCCCAATCGGCATCGCCGTAGGGCTTATTCCGGTGGTGGCGACGGCAATCTCGATAACGCTGATGCCCCAATTCGAGGCGATGTCCCTGGGCACGCTGGGTTTGATCCTGCTCGCCTTCGCGATCTTCATCCCACTCGAGCGCAGACCCCACCTGGCGTGGCTGGTCATGGCCAACGTCATCTACGTGGCGGTCGTGGTGGCCAAGCTGTCCATCGGCGGCGATCAAGACCATTCGATTGCGATGCTGTTCGCCGGGGCCGTCGCCACAACCTGCAGCCTGGCCGCCAACGAGGTCCAGCTCCGCCGCCGCCGGCAGATGGACGGACAGCTCGTGGCAGTGCGCGGCCTGTACGGCCGCATGAAGGAGCACGAACTCGATCTCCGCCGGCAGGATGAATTCCTGTTCATGCAACAGGAGACGCTCGTCGTCCAGCAGGCCGAGTTGCTGCGCCTGAACGAGGAGCTTGAATCGATCGCCCGGCTGGACGCCCTGACCGGCCTAGGCAACCGCCTCCGTCTCAACGAGGACCTGGCTCAGCTGGCGGCTCGGATCGAACGCCACGGGGGCACGGCCGGACTTCTGCTGATGGACCTCGACCGCTTCAAGCGGCTCAACGACTCGGCCGGGCATCTGGCCGGCGATGCCGCGCTGCGCGGCGTCGCCGACGTCCTGCGCAAGACCAGCCGCGTCGGCGACGGTGTCTATCGGTACGGCGGCGAGGAATTCCTGATTCTCCTGCACGACTGCGACGAGGCGGCCCTGCACGCAGCCGGGCAGCGCTACATCACCGCCATCGAGGCGGCCGGAATGATCCATCCCGACAACCAGCCGTACGGAGTCGTGACGGCCAGCGCCGGCGCATCCGAGCTCTCGCAGGCCAACTGCACGGACGTGGACGCCGCGCTTCACGACGCCGACGAGGCTCTCTACGTGGCCAAGGCACGAGGCCGAAACCGCCTCGAGACCCACCTCGGGCACGGACCGGCCGACGTCTACACGATGGACCGCAACCGCGCCGCAAGCTAGTCCGAGCTGCCCGGCAGCGGTGGCGGCGCCGGCCTCGCGGTCGCCGGGGCACCGGCATGGCGGCGCCTGCCGGCCGAGCCGGCCGCGGAGTCGGGGCGGTCCGATTCGCCCGGCGCCCCCGAGTCCGCCCACAACCAGCCGCGTAACCCGCCCGCTCGGCCGGCCCTGCTCAGCCCGCGGCGTTGGCCGCGCCCGTGGGGACCTCGAAGTTCACGATCGAGCCGCCGGAAATCATCCAGAGCGAGTCGGCCGCGCTGAACAGCCACCTCAGCTCGTCGTTCGGCGGCGGGACGGCGAGGACGTACGATGCCCCGAACGCGACGCCCGACGTCGCCTCGACCCGTCGCAGAGTGCCTCCACTCGCGTACGTCCAGAACTCCCCGTCGAGAATGACGACCGACCTGCCGGGATACCCGAAGGTGGCCTGCGTGGTGCCGTCGGTGTTCAGCCAGACCAGCGTGGACCCCCCGGTCGTGGCGCCATCCGACCCGTTCATCATCCAGCACTGGCCCTTGACCGAGATGGGGCCGTAGGCGACGGCGGGATCGAGCGTCGACGAGCCGACGACGGTGCCGGTTGTGGCGTCGATCTGGACCAGGGTGGCCTCCTGCGCGGCCTCCATGTACGACCACAACGCGCCGCAGCCGACGCGCGGCTCGGAGGTCCGGCCCCAGGGCCGTGAGGACAGGACGCTGGCCGTCGTCGGATCGAGCAAGTCGACCACGGTGCCGGTAGCGACCCAGATGCCGTCGTCCGTGGCTCCGAGCAGATAGGTCGCGGCGAGCATCTCGGCGACTGTGCCCGTCGCGACGTCGATACGGTAGGTCGTCGCCTGCGCCCAGCACGCGGGCCCGCAACTCTTCGCCGACTCCGGCCAGGACGAGACCCACAGACCCCCGTCGACGACGGCGCGACGGACGCCGGTCGAAAATGCCACGCCCCCATAGACCGTGCCGATCGCGCCACGGCTCTCGTTGACGGCGACACCGCCGGCGGGTCCCGTCAGGTACATGGTCGTGCCGTCGTCGAGAGGCCTTTCCCGGTCGGTGATCGCGACCTGGACGGGAAGATCGATCACGAGCTTCACGTGAGCCGTCCTGGGGCCGGTGGAGGCCAGGGCGATCGGAGACGGAGGGCCTATCGTCGGTGAAGCGAAACGACTCGGCGACGGCGAGGTGATCGGCGCTCCTGGAGAGGTCACAAGGCCGACGAGCAGTAACCCCGAGCCGAGCATCGCGGCGGCGGCAATCGTGGCGAGATTGGCCCGGAATCTCGAGCTCCGCTCCGCTCGGCTGGGCCTCGCCGTTCCCTGGCCGGCCTCAGAGCGGTACTGCATGAAGAACTCGTCCGGGCCGGCTTCGCCCCTGTCCGCTCGTTGGACCGGGCGGCCGAGGGCATCGCGAGGAGCGCCGTCCGGGGCTCGGTCGCGTCTCGAGAGGCCGTAGCGATTCCAGTCGTCGCGCGCGACCGAACTCTGGTGCTCGGCCCGCACCCGTTTGCCGTCAGGCGGTTCCGGCGTCATGGCACGATCTCGCCTGGTTCGACGATCGCCTGACGCGGCCCCGTTGGCCGGATCGATCGGTCTCGCCCGTGCATCAACTCTCCCGAAACCCTGTCGCGCCCAGACTGGAAGCAATCCGCCCGCGTTGAGGTTCGCACGCCGCCCGCGCAGAGGCCACCTCTATCCAGACGTGTTGCACGGCCCGAGTGTTCACCACACCGTCGATCAGGCACGGCAGACCCCTCGTCGCCCGAAGCCGGACCGCCGGGTCAGCCTATCGGCAGAAGAGCGGCGGCGATGCCGACGACTAGGCCGATTGCCAGGCTGGCCAGTCCGATCTCACGGGACTTGAACCGATCACGCGAGCGCGCGGCCGGATCGGACACGGGCTCGGCGGTGCCGAGCGGACCGAAGTTGTAGACACCCCGCGATCCGAAACCGGCGCAGAAGCGGAAGATGGCCTGGAGGTAGCCGGAGGCCGCTCCGCCCGCGGTGAGGACGAGGGCCAGCCTGGTCCAATGCGGCGCCCCGATCGCCACCAAAAAGCCGAACAGGATCAGCGAGACGAGCAGGCCGGCGTGGCCGAACCTTCGGCGGCGGGCTATCTCCGCCGGTCCGATATTGCAGATCCCTGGCTCGTAGACACCGCCGCCCAGCGAACTGAAACGCGAAACGCCGACCATGGTTGCGACCTCAACTTTCCGGTCGTGATCTTAGGACGGCCCGCCGAATGAAGGTTCCCGTTGGCCGCCCAGGACCGTCTGGCGGCCCTGTCGGCGGCGCCGGCGCCTGAACGGGATTGAGCGTGCGTTCCGTGAGTCGGAACTCTAGAATGGAAGTGCGCTCCCGGGGCGCGCGGAGCCGACAATGACCGCGGCAGGCACGTGCTGCAGGCCGTGGGGCGCAGATCGGCTCGCTGGGGTAAAGCGATGGTCTTCAATCGAAAGCAACTCGAAGACGAGGATGTTCGGCGCGACCGCCAGTCGGCGCTCGTCCAGAGGCTCATGGAAGCGGATGAGGTCGAGCGGCGGAAGATCCTTCTCGTCGCGCTCCAGACCGGCGACCTCAAG
Organism: uncultured Chloroflexia bacterium; assembly: GCA_963789725.1. Lineage (GTDB taxonomy): Bacteria > Chloroflexota > Limnocylindria > Limnocylindrales > CSP1-4 > Fen-1039. Next base: position 301,039 of record CAWBLU010000003.1, on the reverse strand, counting down.
AAGAGCGAGGCGCCGGATCTGCTCAAGCTGGTGGACCGGCTGGCCGCCTTCGCCGGCCGAACGGACTAGCTCGGCCCGGAACCGGATCCCCCGTCGCCCGTCTTGGCCGTTCGGCGATCGAGAAACCCCTTCATGGAATTCGTCAGGCCGCGGCGTGACACAAACGACGCCTTGGCGTCGGTCGTCAGCACGTTGTCGAGCAGGCGCCCCGCCATCGCATCCAGGTCGTCGACGACTTTTGAGGTCGGGAATCGCTCCACGGCCGATCGCCCTTCGTCCGCCGCTCGAACGAACAGCAGGCCGGCCGACCTGATGCGGGCCAGCACCGGAAGATCCACCACCCGCTCCAGGTCAGCGGAAGCCACGCCGCTGTTGGCCCGGTTTATGACTATCGACATGCGATCGCGCAGGTTGAGCTCCGTGGCCACATTGCGGAACTGGACAGCGGCCCGGATGCACGGGATGTCCGGGGTTATAGGCACGATGATCCTGTCGGCCTGCTCGAACAGGGCCTGGTTCAGCGGTCCGTAGTCCGGGTGCATGTCCAGGATCAGCCAGTCGTACGAGTGGCGGGCCGCGCAGATCGCATCAGCGACTCGCTGCGGCTCCAGCACCTCGGTGTGGAGCGGCGACTCGGCCATTACGAGCACGCTCAGGCCGCTGCTATGCAGAGTCGCGATCTGCTCGATGGGCTCGTACGACCCGTCGCTGCCTCCCGGATCCTCTCGCCAGGCATGAGCCAGCGTCCTGGGCCGCTCCAGCCCGAGCGACGATGCGATGTGGCCGGTGATGGTGTCGCAGTCGACGAGCAGGACCCGCTTGCCCCGCCGGATCTGCAGGGCCGCCCCGAGGTTGATCGAGATGGTCGTCTTGCCGACGCCGCCCTTGGGATTGAAGACGATGGCGATCTTGCCGTGGAAGTGGCCCGGCTTCTGGAGGGCACCTCCCTCCTTCGAGCCGGCCCGAGACTCATCCGGCGCCGCCACGTCCATGGCCGGCCCCGCGACCTCATCGATCAGCTCTTGGTCGCCATCGGCGAGAAGTGCCCCGTCCGTATCCGCGGACGGCCGGTCCGCCCGGATGAGCATCGCCTCGATGCGCCATCGCAACGACTCCGCGGAGTATGGCCGCGTGAAGTACTCGTCCCGCGGGTCGACACCGCGGTTCAGTCCGATCCGGCCCAGCGACCGTGGCGGCACCAGCATCAGGATGTAGATGTCGCGATCGGAGCCGCGCAGGATGCCGTACATCGCGATCGAGGCATCGAAGTCCGCTTCGGTGTCCAGGATCGCTACGTCCACGTCCCTGCGGTGAGCCAGGAGCTTCTCGACGTCGTCGGCCGTCTTGACCGCGATAGCCTCGAATCCGGCCTCGGTCAGGTGCTTGCGGACGTCCCGGAATTCGGACCCGGGCAGGGAGATCGCTACGGCAGACCGCGGCACTATTGGAAAGCCTCCGTGACGAAACTGTGGGGGCGGTTCGAGTTTAGCCCTTTCCGGCTGCAGGGCACCGCCGGGATCTTCATTGCGAGGGGAGTATGCGCCGCCGGCGCGCATGTATGAAGAGTCGGTCGAACTCCGCTTGCGACGCGGCGCAGTCGCTAGCGTGGAGACTCCACGAGCTGATGCACCCGCTCCATGGTCTCGAGCATGGCTCGGGCGTTGTGGTAAGGGCACTTCCAGAAGCCGGCCTTGGTCAGCCCTGGTTCCGGCACGCCCTCTCGCGACACTCGTGTGTACCACTCGCCACCGGCGTGATCGATGACGCAGGCGTCGATGAATTCCCAGGTCTTTAGGGCTGCGACCGCGAAGTCCTCCGCCCCGGTGAGGCGGTGGGCATTGAGGAACCCGACGATCGCCTCCGCCTGGGGCCACCAATCCTTCGCAGTGTTCAGGTGGCCGTCGCCCAGCCGGTCGTTGTAGACACCGCCGCGTTCGCCGTCGTAGCCCTCGGCCAGGACCGCAGCCGCCATTCGAATTGACGCCGCCTCCGCCCGGGCCTTGAGGGCGGGGTCGTCCACGATGTCGGCCGCCTCGCACAGGAGCCAGCTCGTCTCGATGTCGTGACCGTACGAGACCGCAGTCGAGAGCGAACGCCAGGTCTGGTCGAAGAAGAGGACGAGATGTCCGCTCGAGTGATCGACGACCCGATCGAGCACCAACTCGAGGACGGCCCGCAGCCGAGCCCTCGGCCGCGGATCGTCCCAGGCCAGGCAGAGCGTCGAATACGCTTCCATGATGTGGATGTGGGTGTTCATCGAGAACGGCGCGTTCATGTCCAGGTCGGACAGGCGAATATCCTGGATCGGCCGCCAGTCCCGCCCGCGGGCCTCCCAGTAGCCGCCGCTGGCGGGATCGACCGCGTGCGTCTCGATGTCCCCAAACAGCCGGATGGCGCGACCCAGCGCTTCGGCGTTTCCGGTCGCCCGGTTGTACTCGGCCAGGGCGTAGATGCCGAAGGCCTGGCCGTACGTCTGCTTGCGGCCCTGGAGGACGCCGCCGAGATAGTCGACCTCCCAATACAACCCGGAGTATTCGTCGTCCCAGAAGTGTCCGAGCAAGGATTCGAAGGCTCGATCCGCCATCCGTCGATAGCTTGGGTCGGGCCAGCGCCGCAGCGCGGCCGAGAATGTCCACAGGATCCGGGCGTTGAGCACTCCGCCCTTGGGCGCCATCGGATCCGGGCGGCCGTCCATAGAGATGGAACCGGCGAAGCCGCCGCCCTCGTGGTCGACGGCCCGATTCGACCAGAACGGCAGGATGTCCTCGCGCAGTTCGCGCTCGGCCGCGATCCGCAGTGACGCCAGTCGCTCCGGAATAGTCATTCGCGGATGGTAGCGGCTCGCGGACCCTCGATCACGGCCGCCGGGCACGACTCCAGACCCGCTGGGCGTGACACGTTGTCACGGCCGGGGCCGTCCGGGCGAGAATGTCGATCGGACACTCGCCGTCGGAGAACTTGTGTCGCAGCCGCGAACGATTGGAGCGTTGCTCGACGAAGCCCGGTCTCGCCTGGACAGGCTGGAGCCGGAGGCGGCGTTTCGCGCTCAAGCCGATGGGGCGCTCATCGTCGATACGCGCTGCGCGGAACTCCGCCGCGACGACGGCGTGATTCCGGGCTCCGTCCACGTGCCGCTGTCGGTGCTGTACTGGCGCCTCGACCCCACTTCCGGCCACGCCGATCCGAGGTTGACCGACGCCGAGCGTCGTATCGTGCTGTGCTGCGCCCACGGCTACTCGTCGAGCATGGCCGCCGCGACCCTGCGCGACCTCGGCTTCCGCCGTGCCACGGACATCGTCGGCGGCTTCGAGGCGTGGGCCGCCGCGGGGCTGCCGGTGGTGTCGATCCGGACGCCCACCGCCGGCAGGACCCCGCGCAAGAGCCACGCGCCGGCTACCGAGCCGCCCGACGGTCAGGCTCGCTCGTAGACCCCAACGAACCACAGACCGCTCGTGGCGCGGGCGCGCCGCTCGAACCCCGCCGTGCGAAGCGTTGCGTCGATCCGATCCAGGTCGTGGACGAAGGTATCGCAGGCGCGGCCGCGCAATCCGTTCCAGCCGTTGTCGACACGGCGGCTGATCCGGGCGGCCAGCCCGCGCCAGCCGCGCGAATTCGGCACCGAAAACGCCAAGCGGCGGCGCGCGGCCGGAATCGAATTGGCAAGCAGCTTGTCGACGTCCGGGTAGCAGCAGATGACCCGATCGAGCACGACCCAGTCGTGCGGAGTGAGTGCCGCTTCGGCAGCGTCGCCGGCCGTCAGAGCAACCCTGTCCGCCGGCCCGGCGGCGCCGAGCCGTCCGCGGGCCATCTCCAGGCTGGCACTAGAGAGTTCGATGCCGCTCACGCCGGCGGCGCCTGAGCGCAGTAGTTCGGCCATCAGACCGCCCCGGCCGCATCCGAGCTCGAGGATCGTCACGCCGGTCGGATCACCGAGCAGGCCAAGGAGAGTCATCGTCGTGGCGTGCAGCGACGTGCCGGCAGTGGGCGCCAAACGCTTGACCTTGGCGTCGAAATGGGCCCCGATGCGCGCGCCGATCGACAGGCCCGTGTCGCATTCGCAAACCGGTCCTTCCCGTCCGGGAGTCTTCATGAGCGGGTCTCCATCCGATGCCGGCCCACGTGGCCACCCACGCTACCGCCCATCGGCCGGGCCGCGCCGCCTGCTCCCGGAACATCCCGTCCGCCGGTTCAGGCCGGCGTCGTCCCGGACCGGCTGAGGGATCGCCGGAAGGCCGCTACTCGACCAGAGTCACCGAGCCGGTGATCGCGTGGACCTTTGCGGTCACGTAAACCGCGGTCGATTTGTAGAAGAGCGTGTAGCTCCAGTACGGCCCGCTTCCGTCGGTTGCGCTGAAGTTCAGGCCGATGCGCGGATCCTTCGTCTTCGCCAGATCGTACCTGTCGGCCAGCGCCGCTTTGCCCAGACCGACGGCCGTGTCGCTGTCCAGGACTTCGTACGGAATCCGGTCCGTGTACTTGCTCACGAAGGAGCTCAATCCTTCGCCGGTGACTTCACGGGTCTCGGTGACCTTGCCCCACGGATCGATTTCGACGATCAAAACGGCCTCCGGACCGGTCTTGTCGGCGAAGGCGAACGTCCAGTAGCTAGGCACTCCGTCGTCGTTGATGTACGGGCCGCTCGCCGAGATCAGGAAGGCGCCGCCACGCCAGTTCTGGGCTTCCGCCCGGGCCCTGCGCCACTCCTCACGGAACGTGTAGGTGAGCGGACCGCCACCGCCCTCGGCGATCGATCGCCCGGCCGGGATATCGCCCAGCGTCGACGCCCCCGCGGTCGCCGTTGAACCCGGCAAGGACGGACCGGTCGCTGATGATCCCGGCGCGGCGGGCGTGGCGTCGCCATCCGTCGACATGCCCGGCGAGTTGCCCGCGCTCGAACAGCCGGCCGGAGCCACCATTGCCAGGGCCAGCGCCAGTGCCAATGCGAATCCCCCGAGCTTTGGACGCGTCACGTGCCACCCTCCCTATGGGCACGGGCTCGGAGCGGCGGAACACTGCCGCACCCCCGGCGCGTGCTCACTGCGATGGTGAGCCGGCATCGCGCCCGCGTCAACCCGTTCCGGAGGGCCCAGCATCAGGCCGGCGCCGGGAACGATCGTCCCCACAGCGCGCCGGCGGTGAGACACTACCTCTGCATTCACGCGGGCTATATGTGTCGGAGGTGCAGAGTGGCCGCCACACGAGTCGGGCTGATCGGGGCGGGCTGGATTGTCGGCGTGCACCTGCGCGTGCTGTCGAGATTCGACGACGTCAAGGTCGTCGGCATCGCGGCCCGCAACCCCGAGTCCGGAGGACGCGCCGCCGAGTCTGCCGGCGCTCGCCTCTATCCCGACTATCGGTCGATGCTCGATCACGAAGAACTCGACGCCGTCTTCGTCTGCCTGCCGCCGTACGCCGGCTGCGAGCCCGCGCTGGCCGTCGCCGAGCGTGGCATCCCCATCTTTGCGGAGAAACCGCTCGGCCTGGACCAAGAGTGGCCGGCCCGGATCGCAACGACGATCCACGACCGGAATCTGGTGTCGTGCGTGGGCTACCAGTGGCGCTATCTCGAGGTCGTGGACCGGGCCCGCGAGCTGCTTTCGGCCTACCCGGCCCAGCTGGTGACGGGATCGTGGCTGGGCGAAACCCCCGGCGCGAAGTGGTGGATACGGATGGACCAGTCGGGCGGCCAGATACTCGAGCAGGCGACCCACGTCTACGACCTGGCGAGATACCTGGTTGGCGAGATGACGCCGACCGCGGCGACCGGCCATCGCGTGCCACGGCCGGCCTACCCGCAGAGCGACATCCTCGACGTCACGGACACCTCGGTCAGGTTCGCCACAGGGGCCATCGGCTCCTTCGCGACCACGTCCTTGCTGGCCGGGCCTCTCCGGGTGGGTCTCGACATCGTCGCGGACGGCCTCGGCCTGACGCTGGAAGTGCTGGAGCACCGACTGGCGGTCCGCATCGGCGCCGAGACGACGACGCTTGCGCCACCGTCCAATTTCGATACGCCGTACGAGTTGCAGAATCGCGCCTTCATCGACGCCGTCCAGGGCAAGCCCAATCGGATTCGCTCGCCCTACGACGATGCCCTCCTGACGCACCACGTGACGCTTGCGGCGTCGCGCCTGGCAGCCGACTCCGGTTCTGCCTGAGGCCGGGATCAGGGCAGAGACACCGGCCGCGGGTATGTCCTGCGGTAGCGGCGGCCAAGACGCAGGACGCGCCGCGTGACCGGCACAAAGGCCGTGGCGAAGGCAGCCTGGGCCACAACGACGAGGATCAGAAGCAGACCCGGCAGGGTTAGGAAGAGGCCGGGCACGGCCCAGGCGAACATGCCGATCCCGCCGGCGGCCTGGCCGTCGAGCTCTACGGCGCCGCCGGCCGGCAACTCCCCGATGTCCACGGAGGTCCAGCCACTGAGTATCACGGTCCGTCCGGAACCGGCAGAGGGCGTCGTTGCGGTCGCTCCCATACCCGGGCCGCTGGAGGCCGCGGCACCGGCCGGCGCCGGGGCGAGGGAGTCGGACGGCGAAGCACTCGGCGCGTCGCTGGCGGCGGCGGTGGCGGCCACGGTAGCCACGGCACCGGGAGCCGGAGTCGGGCGATGCGTCGGCGTCGGCGTAGCAGCCGGAGCTCGCGTCGGGGTCGTCGCGGGAGCCGGGGTCGTCGCGGGAGCCGGGGTCGTCGCGGCAGTCGGGGTCGCCGCGGCAGTCGGGGTCGGCGTCGACGCCGAAACGATCGTGAACGGCGAGGGCGGCACGAGCGGCCCGAAATCCAGTTGCGTCGAGTCCACGGTGAACTTCTTGTACGCGCTCACGGTCCAGGCGGGCAGCGGGCTCGCGGTCGCGATCACCCGTACGACGAATACTCCCTCGGCCGAGGCGTTCAATCGCCAAGGGTCCTTAGTCGTCTTGAACGTGGCGCGCGTGGGGTTCGAGCCCGACACCGCCGCCGTCCAGACGAAACCGGTCGGGACGCTCCGGACGCTCGCGCCCACAACGCTGAATCCGGCCGGGACGTCGACCGTGACCAGGCCGATCATCTCACCGCCATCGGTCACGGTGAGAACGACGTCGGTCGGTACGCCGAGGGTCAGGGTCTTGGGTGAGATGCCCAGCAGCCAAGGGTTGGTGGCGTTCGCCGCCGGTGGGTTCCCCAGAGCGGCCGCGCCCAGCCAGACGAGCGCGAGCCCAACCGCCGCGAGGCTCCTTCGGGGCGCCATCAGGCGACCTGGCGGCCCGGGATCTCGAGTGGCTGGCCGGGGCCGAGTTGCGATGTCCCGATCGGCAGCGGGGCGCCCTCGACACTTCGGAGCCCTAGAACGAACGCCTCCACCAGCCGCGGCTCGAGTTGGGTGCCCGCCGCGTCCTCCAATCGCCGAAGTGCCTCCTCCGCCGAAAGGGACTTGCGATAGGGCCGCGTCGTGGTGATTGCCGAGAACGCGTCGGCGACCGCGAGAATCCGGGCGACCAGCGGGATCTCCTCGCCCGACATGCCCGCCAGGTAACCCCGCCCGTCCCAGCGTTCGTGGTGGAAACGGATGCCGGCCCTTATCAATTCCAGGTCCGGCAGGTCGGGCAGGTCGCGGACGATTGCGTCGCCCAGGGACACGTGCTGTTTGAGAATGTCGAACTCTTCGGCCGACAGGCGGCCCGGCTTGCGCAGGATCCCGTCCGGGATACCGATCTTGCCGATGTCGTGTAGCTTGCCGGCGTTCTGGATGGCGCGGCGAGTGGTCGCATCCAGACCCAGCCGCTCGGCCAGGAAGTCAGCATATCGGGCCACGTCCTCGGAGTGCCGCCGCGTGTAGCGGTCCTTGGTATCGACCGCGTTGACCAGGCCCTCCAGGATGCTGAACGTCTTGACGAAGCCGGGCTGCGGCGGGCGCGCGTCGGCGACACGAATCGAGTTGCCGCCGCTCGCCTTGGCTTCTTGCAGCGTCATGGCCGTCATCGACAGGAGCGCCGTGACCGAGTCGCCGTTGGTCGGGTAATAGCAAAGGCCGGCGCTGAGGGTCACCGGCAGCCGCTCCGAACCCTCGAATTGCAGCGCCGCGTCGTCCAGGGTGGCCCGCAGCACCGACATGGCCGGTTCGAGGTCGTCCTGGCGTCCGTTCGCAGTGATCACCAGGAACTCATCGGGCCCGTAGCGGCCCCAGGTCACGCCCGGCGGCATCCATTGGGTGAGCAGGCGGGCGATTTCGACGATCACATAGTCGCCGGCCTTGTGGCCGTACGTGCTGTCGAGCAGACCGAAGCTGTCCAGATCGAGCAGCCCCACGCCTATTCCCTGGCCGCTCAGCCTGGCCGCCTCCACCTGCTCCTCCAGCGTCTCGACGAGAGCGCCGTGGTTGAGGGCTCCGGTCAGCGGATCGCGCTCGGCCGCGTCCAGGAGTTCGAGCGTCTGGCGGGTCAGGCGCTTCTGCGCTCCGCGGAAGATGAAGAAGAGCAGCAAGGCGCTGACCAGCGCGGCCGTCAGCGTGATGCCAACGACACGCATCCGGCTCTCCGCGAGCTGCGACAGGATGGGCGTGGCATCGCGCCACAGTGCCACCGTCGCATAGACACGGCCGCCGTCGATGATCGGCAAATACTCGCGCAGGACGGAGTCCGTGGCCAGGGAGGCCAGGGCACCGGAGCTGTCGCTCCCGACGATGGCCGCGTCCGCGTGCTCATTCAGGATCGCGTTCCTCAGGCCCTCGGTCATGGGAGCCTGACTGCCCACGCTCGCGCCGTCGTCGCTGGCCAGCACCCTGCCGTCCGGGGCCAGCAGAGCCGCGCGCAGGATTCCGCCGCGATCGGTCAGCAGGTGCAGCCCGTGCTGGAGCGCCACCTCCCGATCGGCGCTCAGTCCGCCGGGCTCGAGGTCGGCCTGGCTCAGATTGAGGCCGACGAAGCTGCGAACGGCGGCCGCGTCGGCGCTGACGGTGGCATTGAGGAGCGTCGTCGACGAGTCCGCGGTGACGAGCGCGGCCTGACCGCTCGCGGTCGCGCCAACGATGACGAGGAAGGACGCGAGCACGAGGATCAGAAGTACCGGACGGACGGTACGACGGCGATCCGACGGCAGGTTTATCGGCTTGTCCCTGAGCTATTTGGGGATCCTAGGTGCCTACTAGCCTAGGAGTCCGGTCCGGTCCGTGGGGATAGGAGTTAGGTCCCAACGATGCTGGTACTAATGCCGGGATGGCGGTTCGCCGGATGCCTGCCTGCCGCAACAGCGGCCGGCTCTGTTGCGGCCATGGCCCGACCCCTGCGAGACTCGTGCTCCGTACTATGGACCGACTCTGGCGCAAGACCTGGTCGCCTTCCGGCAAGGAGCAGCCATGAAGCCTCTGGCGTACGGATCGATGGCTAGACTGGCGGGCCTCACGCTGACAGTGGCCACCCTGTACTCCTGCGCCAGTGTCACGCCGAGCCCGTCGGCCGGGAGTTCTGCCACGGAGACCGTCGCAGGCCTCGTCGGAACGCCGGGCCAGACACCGGCCAAATCGGGGGCGGCCTTCGGGTTCGTGGCCGTCGGCTCCCCGACCGCGAGCTATGGGTTCGCGACGCCGTCCGGCACCTCGACCGCGGCGTCCACCGCATCGAGCAACCGACCCGCTCCCGGCCCGGGCGGCAACCCACCGGCGCCCACGCCCGTGCCGTCAATCGCCGGCTTCACCTTCGGGCCTGCGACCCCGCCACCGACTCCGACGCAGACCCTCGCACCGACTCCGACGCAGACGCCGACGCCGACGGCGGTTCCATCGCCGACCGCCTCGCCGACCCGTTCGGTGACGGTGACGATCGCCGCCGCCGGCGACATCGCCTGTGACCCTAGCGCGAACGTCGGCGCCCCTCAGCGTTGCGATCAGGCCGCGACCGCCGATCTAGTCGCCGGGCTTCATCCGACCGCGGTGCTGCCTCTGGGCGACAACCAGTACGAGGACGGCACTCTTGCCGCCTACCAGGCCGTCTACGCTCCCACGTGGGGCCGGTTCTTCAAGAACACGTATCCCACTGTGGGCAACCACGAGTACCTGACCTCCAAGGCCCAGGGCTACTTCGATTACTTCAAGCTGCCGGCCTACTACGCCTACAACCTGGGCAACTGGCACCTGGTCAGTCTCGATTCGTCCTGCTCGCAGGTCGGGGGCTGCGGCCCCGGATCCCCCCAGGAGAAGTGGCTGCGGCAGAACCTGGCCCAGTACCCCCGGCAGTGCACGCTCGTCTACTGGCATGAGCCCCGCTGGTCGTCCGGCGCCCTTCAGAACGCGAATCAGATGGCCACGATCTGGGCCGACCTGGTAGCGGCCAACGTCGACGTCGTCCTGTCCGGTCACAACCACAGCTATGAGCGCTTCGCGCCGCTCGATGCCAACGGCTCACCCGATCCGACGGGCGTGACCGAATTCGTTGTCGGCACCGGCGGCAAGAACCACACCAGCTGGGCAACGAGGCCGCTGACAGGCGAAGTGGTTCGCGACAGCACCTCCTTCGGGGTGCTGTCCATGCGGCTCAGCGCCACGGGCTACAGCTGGCGGTTCGTGCCGGCCCCGGGTTACTCGTTCACGGATTCTGGCTCGGCGAGCTGCCACTGACAGCGCGCCGCAGAGAGCGCGGGGCCGCTCGCGGCGCGCTGTCCGGGCCCGTCCACTTCGCCGCCGCCCAAGCATGGCACCGGCACTAAGATCGGGCCATGAACGACGAGGACGGCTACTTCGACGAAGAGGTCGCTGCCAGGTACGACAACTCGGACATGTTCGACCCGGCGGTGGTCGACCCCGCGGTCGACTTCCTGGCGTCCCTGGCCGGCAGCGGGCCGGCGCTCGAGCTCGCGATCGGCACCGGCCGGATAGCCCTGCCGCTGTCCAGGCGGGGCGTACCCGTTCACGGCATCGACATGTCCAAGGCCATGGTCGCGAAACTGAAGGCCAAGCCCGGTGCCGAGAAGATCGGAGTGACGATCGGAGATTTCTCGACGACGAAGGTCGATCGGCAGTTCTCCCTCGCCTACCTCGTCTACAACACGATCGAGAACCTGACGTCTCAGGAGGCGCAGGTCGCCTGCTTCCGCAACGTGGCGGAGCACCTCCAGCCCGGCGGCTGCTTCGTCGTCGAAGTCGGCGTCCCCGACCTGCAGCGCCTTCCCGCCGGCGAGACATTCCGCCCGTTCCACGTGAGTGAGACGCGCTGGGGCTTCGACGAGTACGACGTCGTCAACCAGGGCATGATCTCGCACCACCTCGAGATCATCGACGGCAAGGCCGTGCGCTTCTCGGTTCCGTTCCGCTACGTTTGGCCGGCGGAGCTGGACCTCATGGCGCGGCTGGCTGGCATGCGACTGCGCGAGCGCTGGGCCGGCTGGAAGCGCGAGCCGTTCACCAGCGCGAGCGACAGCCACGTCTCGGTGTGGGAGAAGCCCGCCGTCTAGGTCGCCGGAGGCGTCTCGAGTCTCGCGTCCCGCGTCCCGCGTCGCACCTGGTGCGGCAATGCCCATATCGGCTTCCATATCGGCTTCCATACGGTCATGAGCCCGACCCGCTTCCTCCCGCTCCTTGTGGCGGGGCTCGTTGTCTCGCTGGCCGCGTGTAGCGGGACTACCGCGACCCCGACCGCGCCGCCGACCGCGGCGCCGACCCCTGCGGCCACCCCGGCAGCCGCAACCCCCTCCCCTGCCCAGAGCCCGACCGCCGCGCCGTCGCCGTCGCCGTCCGCCGCGGCGGCCTCGCCGAACGACCTGGATGCGTATCCGCTGCTGGCCGGCTTCGAGGGCCAATTCACCGGCTCGTGGACCAACACCACATTCGGCAGCACCGGGCCCATGACCTGGCGCATCAGCGCCAACCCCTCGGACCGGACCGTCCAGATCATCGTCAACGTCGGCGGCAACTTCTTCGGCGGCTCGGGCGCCCCGCCCGAGACCATCCTGCTGACCCATCTGGCCACGGGCGTCATCGCCGGCCACTCGCCCGCCTTCGGCGACATCTCCGGAACGATCATGCCGACCGGCGCGCTCCATATCAGCCTGTCCAACGTGCTCGGCGGCATCGTGTCGAAGGTCGAGATCACGGGCAGCTTCACGGGAACGGACACGATCGCGATCGACTACACCGCCACGATGGTCGCTGGAGGCACGGCAGCCGGGAAGGTGACGCTTCGCCGTGCGGTCGCGTAGCAACCCGCGGACCTGCCCGAACCCTTCGGGCGCGCTAGTCTGACGGAGTGCGAGCTCTCGAACTAGACCGACCGGCGCCTGCGGCTCAAGGGCCGCTGCGGCTCGTGGAGCGCCGAGAACCGGTACCAGGCCCCGGGGAGCTGCTGCTGCAGATCAGCGCCTGCGCCGTGTGCCGGACCGACCTCCAGCTGGCTACGGGCGATCTGACGCCCAGGCGCCTGCCCGTCGTGCCCGGCCATCAAGCCGTCGGCCGCGTGGCCGCCATCGGCGAGGGAGTAGCCGGCTGGTCGATCGGCGATCGAGCCGGCGCGTATTGGCTCTTCGGCACGGACGGGACGTGCCGCTTCTGCCGGAGCGGACGCGAGAACCTGTGCGAGTCGGCCGCGTTCACGGGCTGGGACCGCGACGGCGGCTTTGCCGACGCCATGGTCGTACGGGCCGACGTCGTGGTCGGGATCCCCAATGGGTTCGCCGACCTGGACGCCGCTCCCCTGCTCTGCGGCGGTGTGATCGGCTACCGCGCCCTGCGCGTTTCCGGCATCCAGCCCGGCGCCCGTCTGGGCCTCTACGGCTTCGGGGCCTCCGCACTGCAATGCATCCAGGTGGCGCGCCACTGGGGCTGCGAGGTCCACGTCCGGGCCAGGTCGGAGACGGAGCGGGAGCGAGCCCTGGACCTTGGGGCGGCGTCGATCGGCGGCTACGACGACCCGCCGCCGCATCCCCTCGACGCGGCGATCACCACGACCCCCGCCGGCGACGTCGTGATCGCCGCCCTGCGCGCCGTGGACCGGGGCGGCATCGTCGCCATCAACGCGATCCACCTCGACCGCGTCCCCGAGTTCTCGTACGACTTACTGTGGTGGGAGCGTCAGCTGCGCAGCGTCGCCAATGTCACCCGCCGCGACGCCGCCGAGTTCATGGACCTGGCCGCCTCCATCCCCGTCCGGACCAGCGTGGATCTCTTCCCGCTCGAGGCCGGCAACGAAGCCCTCGAGGCCCTGGCCGCCGGCCGGATCCGCGGGGCCGCCGTTCTGACCACCTAGCAGATCCCGGGGCCCGCCCCGCGACAGGCCGCCGGCGCGTACCGCGGGCCACGGGGCCCGCCTGGCGAACCGCGGCCGGGATCGGCGAGACCCCACGCGGGGCTGCGCTAGCGTCCGCGTGGAGGTACGAAATGACGCAGACGACGATTCCCTTGGCCTACTCAGCTGTAGACCTCGACGCCAATCGGGCGGGTCGGCTGAGCGACGATCAGCGCCGCTACCTCAAGGCGGACGCACGCTCTTTCTCCAGGAGCATGCTGTCGGGCGCACTCGTAGCGGCCGTGCTCGGCGCGCTGGTGGCGACCTCGACCGGACCGGCGCCGAATGCCGCAGCCCGACCGCTCGCCGCGGCTGCCTTCTTCGGCGGCGCCGTGGTCCTTCTCTTCCTGTCGATGCGCCCCAACCCCGAGGCCGGCGACGCCTCGTCCGGTCGGGTCGAGGCGGTCGAAGGGGCAATCGGCAAGAGCCATTTCACCAGCTCCGGCGAGAGCAGCAGTTCCACCACGTACTACCTGGAAGTCGGAGAGAAGCGCTATTCGGTCGGCAGCGCCGAATACGACGCCGCGCCAGACGCCGGCTGGGTCCGCCTCTACGTGACGCCTCGCAGCCACAAGGTCGTGAACTTCGAGCAGCTCCCCGATCGGGTTGCTCCGGACGCGACCGCCATCACGCCCGCGGCTGTGCTGGGTCAACTCGGGAAGGCGATCTTCTCGCGCGATCAGGAAACCCGGAACGAGACTCGAGCCGAGATGGAGGCCATGGGCCGATCCTTGAAGGCACAGATGGGGGTGACCGACGCGCCGGCAACCCCACCGCCCGCGAGCGAGCGAGATCCGCGGCCGCTGGCCCAGGCGATTCTGGGCAAATGGCAGATGGGCCCGATGTCGATGACCTTCATGCCCGACGGAACGATGGTCGCGACCTTCATGGGCGGTCAGCAACGGCAGGGCCGCTGGTCCGTCGGCACGGACGGCAAGCTTCACGCCGAAGGGGCCGGATCCGGCGGGCCGGCCGACGCATGGATCGCCGGCGACACGCTCACGATCTCGCAAGACGGCGGGTCCGCGGCGTTCCACCGCGCCAACTAGCCTCCGGATCGAGCAGAACCCGGCCGCCCGGGGGCGGCACAATAGGGCCGGAACCGACCGCGGCCATCCCCGTCACGGAGAGCGACAGCAGTGCATCGACCCAGGGGCGAACTGCGAGTCATAACCGGTCCAATGTGCTGCGGCAAGAGCGAAGAGACGATGCGCGAGCTGCGCCGGGCCGTGATCGCAGGACGCCACGTGATGCTCCTTCGCCCGGCCGTGGACACCCGAACCGACACGAACGAGGCCCGCAGCCGATCGGGGATGACGTTCCCGGCCCGGACCCTGCCCGACTCGTCGCAGATCCTGCCGGCGGTCGAGGCGGCCGGCGCGGACTTCGTGGCCCTCGAAGAAGGCCAGTTCTGGGACGACGGGATCATCGCCGCCGTTCAGACGATGGTCGATAGGCATCTGGCCGTGATCGTCAACGGCCTCAACCAGGACTACCTGGGGCGCCCGTTCGGGCCGATGCCGACGCTGATGGCCCTCTCGGACGACGTCAGGATGCTCACGGCGATCTGCCAGGTGTGTGGCGAGGAGGCCGTCAAGACACAGCGACTCCACTCCGACGGCTCGCCCGCCGGCCCGGACGAGCAACTCATCCTTCCCGGCGGTTTCGCGCAGGACGGCGCCGACCGGTATGAAGCTCGCTGCCGGCGCCACCACCTCATCGGACCCAAGCGCTCGCGGCGCAAGTAGCCAGCCGCAATCGAGGCCGCCACATGCCCGCTCCGCTCGGGAACACGCCGACGAAGAGAATGCCCAGGATCGAAGTCTTCGGCCTCGAGGACTCGCCCGCGACGCGCGCCGCGGTGCGGTTCTTTCGAGAGCGGCGGATCGTCGTCCGGTTCGTCGATTTGAGCAAGAGGCCGATCGACGCGGCCGAACTCCGCCAATTCGTGGATCGGCTCGGGACCGCCGCGCTCGCGGACGCCGGCCTCGCGGACGCCGGCCTCGCGGCGGACCGGGCAACCCTCCTGGCCCGCATCCGTGCCGACGCGACGCTGCTCAGGCTTCCGCTCGTGCGTCTCGGCGACGACCTGACTGCCGGCCAGGACGAGGCGGCCTGGAAAGCCTGGCTGGCGCGGCGCAACTTCAAGGTGCGCTGACGAGTCGTGCGTCGCCGCGCCTCGGCCGGCGCGGGCGACCCGGCGCCGGTCAGTCGCCGAGGACTTCCCGGATGGTGTCTTCGAGGCTCGATAGCGTAAAGGGCTTCCCGATGAACCTCACGTCGGGCACTCCGCGGCCAACCTCGAATGCGATCGGCATGTAGCCGGACATGCAAATGGCCCGCAGACTCGGGCGCCCCCGGCGTGCTCGCTGGATGAGCTCGAGACCGCTGATGCCGGGCATGACCACGTCGGTCAGCAGGACCCCGATCTCCGACTGATTCCGCTCGAGTTCCGCCAGGGCTTCGTCGCCGCTCTGGACGGCCAGGACGGTGTAGCCCCGGCGCCGCAGCGCCGAAGTGATCATCGCCCGGACGGAGTCCTCATCTTCGGCAACGAGAATGGTTGCGCGTACCGTCCGCGGGGTCGCCTCGGCCACCGCCGGCTCGGCCGGGGCTTCCACGTTCTGTGTCCGCGGCAGGTAAATCCGGAACGTCGAGCCCTGCCCCGGTATGGAAGAGACGACTATGTAACCGCCCGATTGGCGGACTGTGCCGTAGACCGTCGCCAGGCCAAGGCCTGTGCCCTTGCCCGGGCCCTTGGTCGTAAAGAACGGCTCGAAGATCCGCGCGAGCGTCGCGGCGTCCATGCCTCTGCCCGTGTCCGAGACGGCCACCATCGCATACGGCCCCGGCGTCACCTCGGCCTCCATACGGGCATAGTCGTCGTCGACCTCGACGTTCGCCGTCTCGATCGTGAGGCGCCCGCCGGAATCCATCGCGTCGCGCGCGTTGACCGACAGGTTGACGATGATCGACTCGAACTGGCTCGGATCGACGAGCACCGGCCACAGATCGGCGGCGCTCCGGACGACCAGCTCGATCCGCTCTCCCAGCAGCCGCCGCAGCATCGGTTCGGCTCCGGAGACGACGTCGCCGAGATCCACAACCGACGGCGAGAGCCGCTGGTTCCGGCTGAAGGCGAGTAGCTGGGCGGTCAGAGAAGCGGCCTGATCGGAGGCATGCCGGACGGCCTCGATGTCGGCCTGGCCCTCGTCGTCGACCGGAAGGCGGAGACCGGCCAGGTCGGCGTACCCGCGGATCGTGGTCAGCAGGTTGTTGAAGTCGTGGGCCACGCCGCCGGCGAGGCGGCCGATGCTCTCGAGCCGCTGGCTTTCGAGCATCCGCTCCTGCATCGCCTCGCGCTCGGCTTCCAGCCGCCGGCGTTCGGCTATCTCCTGCTCGAGCGCCGCAAGCGCAGTCTGGAGTTCGGCCGTCCTGGTCACCAGTGCGGTCCGGGCCCGCGACTCGCGCGAATAGAGGTGCAGCTGCCGGACCGCCGACGTCACGATCACCGCCGATGTCGCAATTCCCAGGAGGCCGGTGAAGTCCGAGCCCCGGCTCAAGGCCAGCAACCCGAGGCTGACGACGATTGCCGCAACGGGCAGGAGAGAGTTGAACACGACGGTGACCCGCTCGAAGGCGAGGCTCCTGGATGGACGGACATCCCAGGTCACTACCCCGTACGAGATCAGCAAGAGGCCGCCGCTGAACATGAAGTCCGAGAGGTCGACGGACGTTGGGGCGGTTGGATTGCCGATCCATAGCAGCCACGATGCGCCGACGGTGGTAGCTCCCGCGAGAACGAACCACGGTCCCGGGGTCGACCACCCGACCCTCCGAGCGAGGAGCCCGAACGCGCAGCCCGCGGAGGCGGAAATGAGCACCACCGCGCCGGCCGACGCGATGCGGTCCCCGGGAGCGACAGCCGACGTGCGCCAGAGGGCCGCGACGATGGCCGTGCCGGCCAGGAACACGATGAGAGTGTCGATCGCGACGCCGATCAGCCGATCGCGCTGAATCCCGCCGAAGGTCGCCCTGGCCACCGCGACGATCCCGACACCGGCCCCGGCCACGAAGACGACGTCACCGACGACCGCGAGCGGGCTGCCGATCCCGTAAGACAGATCCCAGGCGAGCATGCCCAGCCAGGCCGATCCCAAAGCCAACCCGACGGCGGTGCGGAGCCCGCGAGGGCCATCGGAACGACGACCGGCCACCGCAAGCGCCAGCCCCCCGCCGCCGGCCGCAACCAGCTCCTGGACGTCGTCGAAGAGGAGAGCGTACGCACCGCCGGCCAGGGCGAGGATCGCTCCAACGGCCGTGAGCACGGCCGCGACAAACACGATCGTGCGCCCATCCCGGGCCAGCCCAACCCGAGCCGGGCCCGACGCTTTACCCGACACGTGCTCCTCATCGGCACGCGCCTGCGGAACGTCGTCGGAACCCATCCCTCGCCTCCGATTGAACGTTCCTTAAGTGGATACCCGCGCGCCACTCAAGTCAATCCGTTCATTGTGGGATCTTGCGCGAGCAGGCACGCCGCGATCAGCTCACGTCGGCTTCGGCCGGGAGGCTCTTCTACGGCCGGCCGGCGCCGGGCGAGGGTGCCTCGACCGAGAGGATCCGGCCGGTGCGGGTCGACTCAGTCATCGTCGGCCCTCCGTGGCATCGGCCGGCTACTGGTCATATCTCTCGACGACACCCTCCGGGCGGACCCGCGCGCCGGCCGGGTCGAGACCCGCCTCGCGCCGGGCGCGCCGCTGGTGGAGGAGGTCGTAGCAGCGGTCGAGCTCCACCTTGATGGCAGCCAGGCGGGCGGTCTCGGCGGCACTCAGGCCGTGCCCGTCGCCGGCGTGTTCGTAGAGGCGTTCCTCCTCCTCGGACAGTGTGTTGGCTCGATCGAAGATGT
Organism: uncultured Chloroflexia bacterium; assembly: GCA_963789725.1. GTDB lineage: Bacteria > Chloroflexota > Limnocylindria > Limnocylindrales > CSP1-4 > Fen-1039. Next base: position 282,883 of record CAWBLU010000003.1, on the reverse strand, counting down.
CGACGTCGGTCATGACAGCCTCCTGCGACTCGCCTCACAGTTTTGGCCGTCCCGCGCCGTTTCGCAACTGGTAGACGGCGACCCGCGGCTCTACCGAGGGCGGGTTTCCAGGGCGAGCGCCGCGCCGAGGACCGAGCTCCTGTCACGACCGGCGATCTGGATGCTGCCGACCGCGATGGCGGGCCAGCCGAGGAAGTTGAACGGTCGCGTCCAGCGCGTCATCGCGGCGCGGAAGTCCGGTTCCCAGCAATCGTCGGGGGGAGGTTCGATCGCCATGACCGGGCTCAGCAGGATGTCGAAGTCGAGTTGGGCGAGGGCCCGGCGCCGAAGCGTTCGAACGGCCGCCAACCCCCTTTGCCACTGGACCGCGGTTATCTCCTGGGCCGCCGCGAGCTTGACCTGGAGATCAGGCCCATAGCTCTCGCGCCGGCTCGGGAACCATTTCAGGTGGGTCACGGCGCACTCGGCCGCGAAGGCCGCCATGAGGTTCGGATCCAGTTCCGGAACTTCGGCCGGCTCGAGTTGGGCTCCCATCTCCACGAAGGCATCCTCGGCCCCGGTCGTGTACAGGACGCCGACCCGCAGCCCCTGGGCCCTGGCCGCGGCGATCGGCCGGCCGGTGAGCACCGACTCCACGAGGGCGACGTCGGCGACCGTTCGAGCCATCGGCCCCACCGTATCGAAGGACGGAGCGAGCGGGAAGACGCCGCGGACCGGGATTGCGCCGAACGCCGGCTTGAAGCCGACGGTCCCGCAGCAGGCCGACGGGATCCGGATCGAGCCGCCCGTGTCCGTCCCGAGCCCGATCGTCGCCTGGTAGTCGGCCAGCGCCGCCGCCGTTCCTCCACTCGAGCCGCCCGCGACGTGCCCCGGCAGGCGCGGGTTCGCCACGGTTCCCCAATGCGGGTTCTGGCTGGTGGTGCCCCAGGCGAACTCGTGCATGTTCGTCTTGCCCACGACGATCGCGCCCGCGGCCTCGAGCCGGGCAACCGCAGGAGCGGTCCGGGTTGGGACGTGGTCCTTCAGGATCGACGAGCCCGCCGTGGTCCGGACGCCAGCCGTGTCGAAGAGGTCCTTGACCGCCAGGGGCACCCCAGCCAGCGGCCCCTTCGGGTTTGTGCGGGCCCGTTCCATCGCCTCGTCGGCGCACACGGTAATGAAGGCGTGGCCGTCGCGATGGGCCTCGATGCGGGCGAGGGCTGCCCCGACGACCTCCGCGGCCGAGACGTCGCCATTGTTGACGGCGGCCGCGAGCTCGGCGGCCGGAAGCGAGAGAAAGGGATTGATGTCGGCGGGCGAAGTCATCGCCTCAGGATCCCCGCGCCGAGGCGTGGCGGTCAAGTCGAGACCGCGTTTGCCCAGTCAGCGCGTCGCGTCGGTGACGAGGGCGAGAAACTCCGCCGGCGTGTTGATCGGGAAGTCGCCGGCGAGCGCGAGCTACGCCTGATGCGCCGGGTCGCATCGGCCGTCAGGCCGCGACGACCCGGTTACGGCCGGCCCGTTTCGCCGAGAAGAGCCCAGTGTCGGCCCGACCCAGCAGCGCCTCTCTCGTGGGCATCGCCGGATCGATGACGGCACATCCGGCGCTCACGGTCGCAAAGAGCGGCTCGCCGTCGGGGCCGGGCACGGAACGAGCCTGGAGGCCACGGCGCACTTCGTCGGCCACCCGGACGACTTCGGACAGAGGACAGTCTTCGAGGATTGCGACGAACTCCTCGCCGCCGTATCTCGCCACGAGATCGCCCGACCGCAGGCGCTCGTGGAGGATCCCGGCGAAGAGGCGCAGCATGGCATCGCCGGCGAGGTGGCCATGGCGCCGGTTGAATTCGCCGAATTGATCGAGATCGAACATGATCGCGCCCAGGTTCCCGCCCGGCGTGCGACGCTTGAAGCGGGCGATGCCGTGATCCAGTTCGGCGTCGAAGTGCCGGCGGTTGTACAGGCCGGTGAGGCCGTCGTGAATGGCGAGAGCCGATACTTCTTCCACGAGATTGGCGTTGGCGAGAGCGAGCGCAGCGTGAGCCCCGAGCAACGCGAACACTTCGCGTTCGGCCTCGGAGAACTCCCCTCCGGCTCTGGTCCGGCCGACCGAGATGACACCAAGAACCATGTCCTCATCTATGAGCGGCACTACGGCCGAGCGCAGCAATTCGTAGGGCAGGTAGTCCCGCAAGGCCGCTGAGTACTCCGAGCGAGGATGGCTGTCCGTGAAGACAGGGGCGCGCTCGCGTATGGCGCGGCCCGCCGTGCCGGCCCCGGGTTCGATGATCGTGCCGACGGCATCCTGAGAGAGTCCTCGAACCGCCCGGACGCGGTATCGGCCGTCGCTGCGATCGAGCAGCGTAATCACGACTGTGTCCGACGGGACGACCGCGCCGACAGAGTCCACGAGGGCGACGGCCAGGAGTCCCGGTTCCCGGATCGCGTTTACCGCGGCCGCGAATTCGGAGAGCGCGGCGAAGAGCTGGACTCGCTCCCGCAGGGCCTCCTGCGCCTCATTTCGTCCCAGCGCGCTCGAGAGGCGGTCCGCGATGGCCCCGGCGAGGCGCAGGTCGTCCGGCGTCAGGCCGTCGGTCCTCGCTTCCTCGATGTTGAGAACGCCGAGCGTGGTGCCGTCAACGAGCAACGGAGCCGCGATCTCAGTCACGACACCGTCTTCGCCGGACATGTAGTCCGGATCAGCTGCGACGTCGCGGACGAACTCCGCACGACCGTTTCGATAGACGCGACCGATGATGCCCGAACCGGCGTCCAGGCGCTCGGGCACGGATCGGTAGCCACGCTGGGCGCCCAGTCTGAGACCGTCGCCGTCCGCAACATACAGCGACAGGAAGCGGTATCCCATCCGCGTCTCCAGCTCGCCGAGCACCGCGTCGAGCGCCGAGGAAACCGGGCCCCGTTCCGTCAGGAGGCGCCCCACGACCTCTATACCGTGCAAGGCGTCGTCCCTCCGGCGGGCATCGGTAGCGTCGAACCCGGTCCCGATCACGTGAGTGACGGCGCCATGCTCGTCGGTGAGGCAGGTGTTCTCCCATCGTATGAGCCGCAGCCCGCCCGTGGCCGTAAGCCAGCGGTTCTCGTGGCTGTTCGGGAACGCGCCGGCCCGCAGATCGTCGAACACGGCACGCAGATTCTCGATCTCGCCCGGCGGGATGAGGAGGTCCCAGACCGGACGGCCCACAACCTCGGCGGAGCGATATCCGCTCAGGCGCTCGCAGGCCTGGTTGAATCGCTCTACAACACCCTCCGGGTCGAGGACGAGGACGAGTGCCTCGGTCGCCCCGAGAACCGCTTCGACGAACTGTTCCTGGTCGGCGAGCTTCTGCTGGGCCTCGACGGCGGCCGTGACGTCTCGGGCAACCGAGACGCTGCCGAGGAGCCGGCCGTCTTCCACGATCGGCTCCACCGTGGACTCGAGCCAGATCTCGCGACCGTCGCGAACCCGAACGGTGCCCAGGCCGCGCCACGTGCGACCGGCCTGCAGCGTGGCGAGGAATTCGCTCGGATCGCCCGGCTTTGGCATGCGGTATGGCAGCAGGTCCTCGAACCCTCGGCCCAGTGCCTCGGCGGCCGAGTAACCGAACATGCGCTCGGCAGATGCGGTCCAGTGGGTAAACCGATTGGCCGCATCGGTGGCAAATACGGCGTCGGAGATGTGGTCGAAGAGCAGGCGGAGGCTGTCGCCGCCGCCGAGGGCAGTGGCGATAGCGGTTTTGTCGGAGCGGGAGCCGTCGCCGTGCGACATCCGTTCCGGCGCTTCGGCCATCCCGATCTCGGACTTCCGGCGCTCGAGCTGACGCCCGTGACCCCGGTACGCCTTGCCGGTCCGACCATTTGCAGCTGGCTTTGCGTTCGGCACATTACACCGCTGTTGTGCAGCCTTCCGCCGGGGGGCTGACGACCTGATTCCGAGTCCGGTGCGCGAGGCGCGCATACACCTGTGCCCCCAGTGGAAGTCAACCGCGAACTCCGCGGCTGTCAATCAGGCGGACAACGTACCTGTGAGTCCCTCGGCTGGATATTCGTAACGCGGCGGGGTCGTCCATTCTGCCGAAGCCCCGATGTTCCGAGGCGCCGCGGCCGAGGCGCCGGCCGACGAGCATCCGCGCCGGGCAGGTCCGAGCACCGCCCCAGGACGCCCCTGGGCTGACTATGATGCACCCATTGTCCGCGGCGGCGTCCCACACAGGCAGGGCAGCGCGGCGGGCCGAAAGACAGTGGTGCGGGAGCGTCGCAGACAGGAGATCGAACAAATGGCCAGGATCGCCATCCTCGGCGCCGGCTTTGCCGGTCATACCGCCGCCCTGCACCTGGGGCACCGGCTCGGCAAGCACCACGAGATTACCGTCGTCAACCGCATCGACAGGTTCTCCTTCATCCCGTCCTGGGTCTGGGTAGGTGTGGGTCACATGCCCCTGTCGAAGACCCAGTTCCCGCTCGCGCCGGTCTACAAGCGGTTCCACGTCCGGTTCATCGTCGGCAGGGCGACCGAGATCCATCCCAACGAGCGCTACGTCGTAGTGGAGCCGGACAGCGGGAACGAGGCCGATCGTCGGCTCGATTACGACTATCTGATCGTCGCCACCGGGCCCAGGCTCGACTTTGCCGGAACCCCAGGCCTCGGCCCCGAAGGCGGCTTCACCGAATCCATCTGCACCGGCCCGCACGCCGAGCACACCCGCGACCGCTACCTCGAGGAAGTCGAGCGGATGAAGAGGGGCGAAACGCGCCGGTTCGTGATCGGCACCGGCCATCCCGGCTCCACCTGCCAGGGTGCCGCGTTCGAATACATCTCGAACATCCACAAAGACCTCAAGAAGCGCGGGGTCCGCGACAAGGCAGACCTTCTCTGGCTGTCCAACGAGCAGGCCGTCGGTGACTTCGGGGTCAGAGGAGTCCACGTCAAGCAGGGTGGCAGACTCCTGTCCAGCCAGGAATTCATCGAGGCCGCCATGCGCGAATACGGGATCCGCTGGCAGGTCCAGACCGGCGTCACCGAGGTAACGGCCGAAGCGATCCAGTGGGAGAACTTCGAAGGCGAGAAGGGTGAGACGCCCTACGACTTCGCGATGCTGATCCCGCGTTTCCTGGGACAGCCGCTGGCCGTGCTGGACCGGGACGGCAAGGACGTCTCCGCGGACCTGCTGGCGCCGAACGGCCTGGTCAAGGTGGACGCGAAATACGGGCTCCCGTACGACGAGCTCACCAGGACGCCCGAAGCCTGGCCCGAGACCTACCGCAACCCGAAGTACCCCGAGATTTTCGCGGCCGGAATCGCTTTCGCGCCTCCGGGCCCGATCTCGGTTCCCCACACGACGTCGAACGGCCTGGCTATCACCGCGGCCCCGCCGCGAACGGGCATGGTGTCGGGCATCATCGGCCGGCTCGTCGCGCTGAACATCGCGGAGCTGGTGAAGAAGGGCACGATGTCCCACGGCGAGCGCATGACCGAGATGTACGCCGCCTGCATCGCCTCGATGGGCGACTCGCTCTGGGACGGCGCCGCAGCCACCATCATGATCTACCCGGTGGTCCCGGACTTCCGGCGCTATCCCAACGAAGAAGGGCGCGACCTCTTCGTCACTCACATGGAGATGGGCCTGGCCGGCGCCTGGATGAAGCGGATGCTCCACATCACCTTCATGCACAAGCTGCGGGGCCGGATCGGCTGGCGGCTAATCCCTGAATAGGGCGCAAGGAGGCGACATGGAGTTCACCCAGCGGGATCGCTCCCGAATGAACAACAAGATCATCCAGTTCTTCAGGTTCGTCGTGCTGAACATCAGGATCCTGAGAGGCGTGAACCACGCCAAGCGGTCCTGAGGCGCGCGCCATGTTCCGTCTTTCATCACCAAAGGGGGCGTGGGTCCTCTCGGCCGAGCCGGCGTCCAGACCCGGACCTGACAGCTGATCAGACTCGGACGACAGCCACTCGGCCTGCTTCGGGCTCACCATCGAGCAGCAGCGAGAGATCGTTTGGGTCCGTGGTCAGGATCAGAGACGCAACGGATGCGGGAGCCTGTGCTGCCACGATGCGCTTGGACCCAAACGCCGTCAGAACGAAGCCAACTCGGATCGCGTGGGAGGCTGGGCACCCGGACGAGTACATGTGACCGCCGCAACCCGGTTGGCGAACTCCAGGGCCCTGGCGAGCGTGTCCGCCCGGATCTCCCGGATGCTCCCACGGTCGAGCTGCCCGGCCATGTGAAGCCATGCAAGCAGGCCCGACGTGAAGGCGTCGCCGGCACCAACGGTATCGGACACAACAACCGGGACGCCTGCGATCTCGACTCGGTCGCGATGGGTAAGGCCGAAACAGCCGTCGCGGCCTCTGGTCACAACGACGAGGCTGGGTCCGAGCGCCAGCCACGCCGCAGCCACGGCCTCCGGGTTCGACCCGGGGTACAGCCCGTCAAGGTCAGCCCGGCTGACCTTGACGACGTCCGCCAGGGAGACCCAGCCTTCGAGGCGCGCGATGTAACCTGCGCGCTCGCCGGTGAGGCTGGCCCGGAAGTTCGGGTCGAGGGTCAGAACTCGGCGCCCGTACTCGCGGCGCATGACCGCCTCGAACGCCGACGCACCGGGCTCGCGAACCAGTGAGATGGAGCCGAAGTGGAGCGCCGTGACCTCGTCGGGGAAGGCGGGCGGCGGACCATCCACACCGAACAGACGGTCGGCGGTGCCCTCGCCGTAGAACGCGTAACTGGGCTCACCGTCTTCCAGGTGGACCACCGCAAGGGTCGTCGGCTCTTCGCCGTACGTTACGAGTCGACAGTCCACGCCATCTGTCTCCAGGCGGCCCCGCAGCATTCGCCCGAACCGGTCGGTTGAGACGCGTCCCAGGAAGCCGACGGGCGCACCAAGCCGTCCGAGTCCAACCGCAACGTTGAACGACGATCCCCCGGGGCGCGCAAGGTAGGCGAATTCGGTCCCGATTTGACCCGGAACGAGATCGATGAGCGCTTCGCCGCAGACAAGGATCACAAGTCCCATCCTGTCGACTGATAGAGCTTGACCTCAGACTCTTTACCGGCCAAGGGCTTGGCGCAGTGGCCTCCGATCAGTATTCCTCGACCTCCCAGGCCCAGGGCTCCCGCAGCTTGCGGTCGACAACGGTGGCGATTTGCTGCACCAGATCCGAATCGAGCTTCTTCAGGCCGCTGGTCAGCAGCGAAGGCAGACTGGCCCCGGAGGCTATGCGTATGCCGCCAACCGTTCGGTCGAGTCTGGGCGTCCTGGCGCCATGGATGCACAGGACCGGAACGACCATGGTGACCGCCGACGCGAGCAGATCCCCGACAATCTGCTGGACCGCGAAGGCCTCGCGGTAGACCTGCTCGACCATGGCCTGACGATCCCGATCCTTGACGAACAGCCGGTCACCAACGACCGCGACAGCGCCGGAGAGGTTCTTCGTTTCGATGACCCAGACGCCGGTCGGCCCGATTGCGATCGAGTCGATATCGCCGCGCCCATCGGGCATCAGTCGGTTGAAGAGAATGACGAAACCGCGACTGCTCAGGGGCTCTAGAACCTCAGCCGATCTGCGCTCGCCACGGGCTCCCTTCTCCCAGAAGAGGGCCTCACGCGGCAGACGAGTGATTACGAACACAGCCAAGAAGAATATCGCCAGCCCGACTATGCCCGCCCACGGGCCTACCGCGGGAGCCAGGAGGAAGATCTCGCCGAAGCCCATGAGGGTGGCGAAGGCGACGATGGTGGGCAGCAACGCCCGCATCCTGAGTTCGTGGGCACGCTTCTTCCGATCGAACCTATCCTGGGCGAACCCCCCCGGCTCGCTTCTCTTCTCCGGATCTGGCGCGATATCAATCGTGCCTGGGCATTCATCGACGCGATAGCGGCTGCAACCCCAGAAGTCACGCCCCGCGTTTTTCCCCTGCCGCGCGGTCCGGCGACGCATGGCTGAGCCGCACACTGGGCATCGCGGAGACTCCCTACCCTCGACCTCGCCCTGGCCCGACGCCATCACAGTGGCCACGCCCGCCTCCCACAGCTGGTGAATTGCTGCGTACAGACCATCAGTAATTGAGGACCGGGACAAGACACCGAAGGTCCTGTACTGGCGTACAGTCACCTGGCCTCCCGATAGCGTGTGGGGTGAATGTGGGTGTGTAGGCCTCTCTCTGCCTACGCAGGAACGGCGATGACCTGAAATGAGCGATTCATCCGAAGGGCTCGGTACCGTTCATTCGAGCGAGTTCACCAAGGAGAAGCTGCCACTTCGTGAGCGTCTTGCTCGCCTGGCGACGTTCCTTCCCGTTTTCGAGGATCCGGACTTCGTGTTCGGACGATGGGTTCAGCCGCCGCCCCATCCAGATGGAAAACTGTCCTTCGCGTGGTGCGAGTCGACTCCAAAGGCCGAAGGGTTCGTACAGGCGGCGTACGACCTCGGATTTGTTGCCACGGACTTCGACTGGCCGGCCTGGGCGGGATCGGACGAAGCGCAGGCACTCGTCCACGATCCCAAACTCGTCGCTCGCGCGTCTGTCGACCAGCTCATCGAACTCCTGACGGTCTCCATCCGTGGCGACCGCTTCTGCGAGGGACAGCTGCTCGCCCTGTTCGAATCCGGCGTCCTGACCGCCATCCTGCGGCGCGCGGCCGAATTGCAGCTCGGCGGGTAGTGGAGGACGACCATGGAGTCCCACGGCAAGGCCGCTGAGCGAGTCGTCTTCGAGCGACTACGCGCCGCACTCCCCTCCCCCGAGTTCCGGCTCTACCCCAACGCCGAGTGGCTCGGGCCGATGCGCCAAGGCGGGCCGGCCCGCGACGGCGAGGCGGACCTCGTAATCGCCAACGAGGAGTCCGGCATCCTCGTCCTGGAGGTGAAGTCGGGCGCCCCGTCGCGCGACCGCGCCGGGCGCTGGTGGATCGGCGGCCACGAGTTGAGCCGCGACCCCTTCGACCAGGCCCGAGACAGCAAGCACCAGCTCGTCCGCAAGCTTCAGGCGCTGCCCGACTGGCCGCCGCGGACAGAACCCCGCGCCGGCCACGCGATCGCCTTGCCCGACGTCGACCTGGCGAGCCTGCCGCCGGGCCACGCGCTCCTGGGAGCCGACGCCCCGCGCGAGCTCGTCCTCGACGCCGAGGCGCTCGAGACCCCGGAGAAGACTCGCCGCTGGATCGACCGCGCCTATGCCTATTGGATCGGCGACGGAACCGGAGGGTTCCCGCTCGGCCCCCGGGGCCTGCGCCTCCTAGACGAGATCCTCGCCCCCACATGGTCACTGCACCGCCTGGTCCGCGGTCGGATCGAGGACGACCGGACGCAGCTGGTCGAGGCCAGTCGCGAGCAGGCGCTCATCCTCAACCACACCCGGAACCTGCGCCGGCTCGAAATCGTCGGCCCGGCCGGCAGCGGGAAGTCGATGCTCGCCGCCGAAAAGGCCCGAAGGCTCGCGCGCGAGGGCTATCGAACGCTTCTCGTCTGCTTCAACCAGAGACTGGCGACCAGCCTCATCGGAGACCTCGAAGAGGCGCCCGCACCCGCGCCCGCTGCGCTCGGAGGAACCGGCCTCGACGTGACGACCTTCCACCGACTTTGCGAACGCCTTGCCACCCGGGCGGGTGTTCTTCCGGTGCGCCCGACCCCGATCCCGCAGACCTGGTGGGACGAGACTCTGCCCGCGGCGCTCCAGGCAGCCATCGAGGCGCTCCCCGAGATGCGCTACCACGCCGTTGTCGTCGACGAAGGCCAGGACTTCGAAGCTGGCTGGCTCGAACTGCTGGGCAAGCTGCTCGTCGACCGCGACGACGTCTTCTGGGTCTTCCACGACCCCGGCCAGGCGCTCCTTCGACCCGACGTCGCCGCCGGCCTCGGGCTCGAGCGGCTCGAGCTCTTCGAGAACCACCGCAATCCCGGATCGATCGCCGAGCTTGCCGCCCGCTTCTACCGCGGCGGTGATGAGCCGGTGGCGTTTCGCGAGGGTGAGCGGCGGTACTCCATCAGCAGCGCCGAACCTGGGCCCGCCACCCTTGAGGCGCTGCGCAAGACCCTCCACCGGCTCATCGAGGAGGAGCGCGTCGCGCCGTTCCGGATCGCCGTGCTCTCGGGCGACCACGCCACCGATAGCGAGGTCTGGCGCCGTGACACCGCTCAACCTGGCTCGAGCGCTGGTGGATCCTCAAGCGGCCCGCGGCAGCGCCCGCGAGGCGGCCGCGAACGTCTCGGCCATGGAGGAGGCCATCGCGATCGGGGATCGACTGGGACCCGTCACGCCGGAAGACGTGAAGGCGATCCATCGGGTTCTGATGGCCGGCAAGGAGCGGGCGATGCCGGGGCAGCTCCGGACGGAGCAGAACTGGATTGGAGGCCGGCTCGGCAACCCATCGGACGCTCGATTCGTCCCGCCTCCGGAGGATGAAGTCCCGAGTCTCCTGGACGATCTCGTGGCCTTCGTGTCTCGCGACGACTTGCCGGCCGTCGCCCAGGCCGCGATTGCGCATGCGCAATTCGAGACCATTCACCCCTTTGTCGATGGCAACGGGCGCGTGGGACGCTGTCTCATCCATGTCATCCTCAGGCGACGCGGCGTCGCGCCCCGGTTCGTGCCACCGGTCTCCATCGTGCTGGCGTCCCGCCCGACGGCCTACGTCTCCGGTTTCGAGAGCTTCCGCGCAGGCATGATCCCCGATTGGATCGGGTCCTTTGCCGAGGCGGCGCTCGCCGCCTCGAGGGCGTCGATCCGGCTGGCCGACGAGGTCGCCGCGCTCCAGGTCGCGTGGGCGGGACGAGCCGGCAACCCACGCGCAGATTCGGCGGCGGCCAGGCTCATCGCCCTGCTGCCGGCTCTGCCGGTGCTGTCCGCCCCGACGGCGCGCGGTGCCATCGGCGCCAGCCAGCAGGCCACGCTGGCCGGCCTCAAGGTCCTGGAGCAGGGCGGCGTCGTTCGGCAGATCAGCGAAGGCACGTACGACCGGCAGTTCGCCGCCGTCGAGCTGTTCGACCTTGTGGCGGCCTACGAGGCGCGCATCGCAGGTCGCCAACAACCGTAGGGTGGGCATCGCTCGAGCCATAGGCCTGTCTCGCGCGGTCACACCGGCCCGCGCAGATCCAGGTCACTCGAGCGGGTCGCGGACCTGTGCTCGGGCTCACCGGGCGGACCAGGCGAGAATCAGAAGGCCCCTCGGAGTCGCCTCCGGGGGCCTGTTTCATCTCAAATGTATGGCTGGCGAGGAAGGATTCGAACCTTCAATCCCCTGATCCAGAGTCAGGTGCCTTACCGTTAGGCCACTCGCCAGCGAAGCGACCGACAGAATACCGGATTCCGGGCCTCGGCGGCGAGTGGCTCGCGACCGCGATCGGCGCCATCGAGCCGGCCTTGCCGAGAGCCCGGTACTCGAGGTGGGCGGTGCGATCCTGGCGTTATGCTCCGTCCTGGCGGGCGCCGATCCACGGTCCGGGCGCCATGGCTTCGCCAGAGGAAGCTCAAGGAGACACGAGGCGTGCTGGCAGTCGAGATCCCCGGCTCACCACGGCTGGAGCTCGCGTTCCTGGTTCTGGATCTCAACGGGACTCTGTCCGAGCGGGGGCTGCTGGTCGAAGGCGTGGCCGAGCGACTCGGCCATCTGGCCCGCGATCTCGAGATCTATCTGCTGACGGCCGACACGCTGGGTACCGCCCGGCAGCTGGCCAGTGGACTATCCGTGAAGATCGAAATAGTGGCCAGTGGCGCTGAGAAGGCCCGCTTCGTCAAAGGATTGGGGGCCGAGCGGACCGTGGCCATCGGCAACGGCCGCAACGACGCCCCCATGCTTGCCCTGTCCGCCCTCGGTATCGCGGTCATTGCCTCCGAAGGCATAGCAACGGCTGCCCTGGTATCGGCGGACGTTGTCTGCCGCTCGATTCGCGAAGCGCTCGACTTGCTCCTCGACACTCGGTTGCTCGTGGCCACGCTACGACCGTAAGGTCCAGGAATACGGAACCGGGCTCCACCGAAAACGGGATTCCCTCGACCGACCCGGCCTGTCCCCTACTCCGCCTCGGCCGCGGCCAGCTCCGCCAGCAACTCCCGCTTGCGCTCGGCCGTGGCGAACGAGCCGTTGATCGCGTTCGCCGCCAGCTGCTGGAGATCGCCGGCGGTCAGCCCGAGCGCGGCCACGATCTGGCGGTAGTTCTCGCCGATGTACCCGCCGAAGTAGGCCGGGTCGTCCGAGTTGATCGTGACGGCGACCCCGGCCTCCAGGAGCTTGCGGACCGGCGATCGATCGAGCGTCGGGAAGACGCACAGCCGCAGGTTCGACAGCGGGCAGGCCGTCAGGGTCACGCCCGAATTGGCCAGGCGGCGCATCACCGCCGGATCGTCGGCCGCCCTGACGCCGTGGTCGATCCGCTCCACTCCGAGCGAGTCGAGCGTGCGCAGAACAAGCGACGCGTCTGCCTCCTCGCCTGCGTGGGCGACGGCGCGCAGGCCCCCGGCGCGGGCGGCGGCGAACACGGGGCCGAACGGCTCCGGCGGGAAGCCCACCTCGCTCGAGTCCAGGCCCACCGCCACGATCCGATCCAGCCACGGCTCGGCGGCCGCAAACGTCGCCTCGGCCGACTCCGCGGGCAGGTGCCGCAGGAACGAAAGGATCAGGCCGCTCGTGATGCCGAACTCGCGCTGGCCGTCGGCGAGACCGTCCAGGATGCCGCCGATCACGTCGCCGATGGGGATGCCGCGGTCGGTGTGCGTCTGCGGGTCGAAGAACGGCTCCACGTGGCGAACGCGGTCCGCGTGGGCGCGCACCATGTAGGCGCGGGTCAGGTCGCGGAAGTCGTCGCGGGTAACCAGCACCGAGCACGCGGCGTAGTAGATGTCCAGGAAGGCCTGCAGGTCGGCGAAGTCGTAGGCGGCCCGCATTTCGTCAACCGAGCGGACTGGCAGGGCGACGCCGTTGCGGGCGGCCAGCCGGAACGCCAACTCGGGCTCGAGCGTGCCCTCCAGGTGGACGTGCAGTTCGACCTTGGGCAGTCGGTCGATCATGCGCACGAGGTCGGGATCGAGCTTTGCGTTGGCTTTCGACTGCACGCCGCTCATACCTCCGGGACGGCAGCTCGACGGGCAGCGCCGTTCGGGGCCGGCGCCGCGGTGCGGGCTTGGCCGCACGTTCCAAGACAGTCTATCGAGTCGCGCCCAAAATGGCCCGGCCGCGCGCGGCAGCAGGTGAATTGCGGCGTCGTCCCCGGCCTCGCATCCTCCTTCGGCCGCGCTTTTCGACGAACATTCGTTCGTCCGGGCTTGCCAGGTGTGTTATGGTGCTTCGCGGACACCGTATAGGTGTCGAATCCAAGCGGCACACGACACTCCCTCTCATCGGTTTCGGCGAGAAAGGTTCGCTGGGGCCGCACGAGAAGGAGTTTCTTTTTTGTACGCACAGGACAAAACGCTGGTTTGCGCCGACTGCAACCAGCAGTTCGCATTCACCGCGAGCGAGCAGCAGTTCTTCGCCGATCGCCAGTTCACCGAGCCTCGCCGTTGCCCCACCTGCCGCGCAGCCCGCAAGGCGTCGCGCGGCGACAGCGGCGGCTATTCGAGCGGCGGCTCCGGCGGCTATTCGAGCGGCCCGCGCGAGATGTTCAGCGCCACTTGCTCCAGCTGCGGCCGCGAGGCCCAGGTCCCCTTCCGCCCGAGCGGCGCGAAGCCGGTCTACTGCAGCGATTGCTTCACCAGCCAGCGCAGCTCGAGCCGAAGCTACTAACCCTCGATACACCGGAAGGAGCCCGAGAAATCGGGCTCCTTTTTGATTCCCGGCGCGGTGCGGGCGGAGTGGGCGGCGGGGCACCGGAGTGGCGGCGCGCGGCGCCGGTTGGCGCGGCGCGGCGCCGGCGGGGCGGCGGCGCAGCGGGGGCGGCGCGGCGCGGGGGCGGTTGGCGCGGCGGGGCGGCGGCGCAGCGGGGGCGGCGCGGCGCGGGGGCGGTTGGCGCGGCGGCGGCGGGGCGCCGGTTGGGGCGGCGCGGCGGCGCAGCGGGGGCGGCGCGGCGCGGGGGCGGTTGGCGCGGCGGCGGCGGGGCGGCGGCGCAGCGGGGGCGGCGCGGCGCGGGGGCGGTTGGCGCGGCGCGGGGGCGGTTGGCGCGGCGGCGGCGGGGCGGCGGCGCGGCGCGGGGGCGGTTGGCGCGGCGGGGCGGCGGCGCAGCGGGGGCGGCGCGGCGCGGGGGCGGTTGGCGCGGCGGGGCGGCGGCGCAGCGGGGGCGGCGCGGCGCGGGGGCGGTTGGCGCGGCGGCGGCGGGGCGCCGGTTGGGGCGGCGGCGCAGACGATCCGGAGCCGCCCGACGCCCCGCGCAAGACCAAGTTGGCCAGATGCCAACCCCTGTAGCGCGAGTCAGGAGAATCTGGGCCTCAGCCGTGCGGCGAGCCTCTACGGATCCTGACTTCCGGCCAGATGCAAACCGGCTTGGCGTGGAAATCCGAGCGATGGCCAAGAACGTGGCCCCACACTGGCACCGATCCCGCCCCGCGCTACACCCATGAGAATCTGGCTAGATCGTGGGGCCGCGTGGGGCCGCGCGGCGGCGACCCGCGTGGGGCCGCGTGGGGTGGCCGCGCGGCGGCGACCCGGGCGGCCACTTCCCCACTCCCCCGCGCCGGCCGTCCGTGACCCTAGCCGTCGTGCCTGCCCTGCGCCTGCAGCTTGGCCCAGGTGTCCTTCAGCGTGAGCGTGCGGTTGAAGACCGGGCGGTCTGGTGTCGAGTCCGTGTCGGGGCAGAAGTAGCCGAGACGCTCGAACTGCACCGTTTCTCCGGCGGGCAGATCCGCCAGCTTGGGTTCCACCATGCAGCCCTGGAGCACCGTCTCCGAGTTCGGGTTGAGGTCGGCGAATAAGTCGCCGTCGGCGCCCGGATCGGGGCGCACGAAGAGGTGGTCGTACAGCCGAACCTCGGCGGCAGCGGCGTGGGCCGCGGAAATCCAGTGCAGCGTGGCCTTGGGCCGGCGGCCGTCGGCCGAGTCCCCTCCCCGCGTGGCCGGGTCGTATGTGCAGCGCAACTCCACCACTTCGCCGGCGGCGTTCTTTACCACCTCGCGGCACGTGATGAAGTACGCGGATCGCAGCCGAACCTCGCGGCCGGGTGCCAGGCGGAAGAACTTCGCCGGGGGCTCCTCCATGAAGTCCTCGCGCTCGATCCAGAGCTCGCGCGAGAACGGCACCTTGCGAGTCCCGGCGGCCGGATCCTCGGGGTTGTTGACCGCGTCCATCTCCTCGACCAGGCCCTCGGGGTAGTTCTCGATGACCACCCTGAGGGGCGACAGGACGGCGAAGCGGCGCACGGCCTTGCGATTCAGCACATCGCGGACCGCGTGCTCGAGCTGGCCGACCTCCACGGTGCTGTCGCTCTTGGCCACGCCGATCTGGGCGGCGAAGTCGCGGATGCCCTCGGCCGGGAAGCCTCGCCGGCGCAGGCCGGAGATCGTCGGCATGCGCGGATCGTCCCAACCGCGCACGTGCCCCTCGTTGACGAGCTTCAGCAGCACGCGCTTCGACAGCACGGTGTAGGTGATGTTGAGCCGCGCGAACTCGATCTGGCGCGGCTTCGACGGCACCGGCAGGTTGTCGATGAACCAGTCGTAGAGCGGCCGGTGGACTTCGAATTCGAGCGTGCAGACGGAGTGCGTCACGCCTTCGATGGCGTCGGATTGGCCGTGCGCGAAGTCGTACATCGGGTAGATGCACCACTCGCCGCCGGTGCGGGGATGGTCGGCGTGGAGGATCCGGTAGATGGCCGGGTCGCGCAGGTTCATGTTGGGCGAGGCCATGTCGATCCTGGCCCGCAGCACCCGGGCGCCGTTGGGGAACTCGCCGGCTCGCATCCGCTCGAACAGGTCGAGGTTCTCCTCGATCGACCGATCGCGATACGGGCTGTTCTTGCCGGGCTCGGTCAACGTGCCGCGATACTCTCGGATCTCGTCGGCGGTGAGGTCGTCCACGTAGGCCTTGCCGGCCTTGATCAGGTAGACGGCCCACACATACAGCTGATGGAAGTAGTCCGACGCGTGGAAAAGGTTGTCGCCCCAGTCGAAGCCGAGCCAGCGGACGTCGGCCTCGATCGCGTCGATGTACTCCTGCTCTTCCTTGGTGGGGTTGGTGTCGTCGAAGCGCAGGTTGCAGTGGCCGCCGAACTCGTTGGCGATGCCGAAGTTGAGGCAGATGCTTTTGGCATGGCCGATGTGCAGGTAGCCGTTCGGCTCCGGCGGGAAGCGCGTGACCACCGACTGATGCTTGCCGTCGCGCAGGTCGGCCGAGACGATCTCGCGGATGAAATCGCCTCGCTCCGGCACGGTCCCGGCAGTGGAAGTAGATGGCTCGATGGTCACGTCGAAGCGGCTCCCGACTCGTATCTAGGCATTGACTGTACCCGATTTCGAGCCGGGCTCCGCGGCGCGACCGTCGCGGTGGACTTTGCAGGCGATCAGGAATGGGTGGCCTGCGTTCCGGAGTCGGAGAACGTCTTGCCCGCGACCGGAATGAAGCGCCAGGTGTAGCTGTGCGCGCCCAGTGTCAACTCCAGGACGCCAAGGGTGCCGGAACTTCGAACCTGGGAGTTGGCCCTGATCGTTCCGAACGAGCGCTGGCCCGCGCCGCCCGTTCCGACTACGAACTCTCGAATGCCCACCGCATCCGCTGCGCCGGCCGGTGACTGGAGAGCGAAGCGCTCGTAGTCGTGATCGTGGCCGTTGATGACGATGTCGGCCTGGGCGGCGTACAGGTCGTCCCACCAGGCCCGATAGGCGGTGTTATTGCCATGTTCGCTGCCCGAGCTGAAGGCCGGGATGTGCCAAATGGCGACGATATGCTTGCCGGCATTGGCCGCCAGATCGTTACGCAGGAAGGTCTCTTGTGCGGAACCCGCACCGCAGCCACCGACGTTGCCGCACAGCGCGTTGAGAACGATGACGTGCCAGTTGCTCACGAGGTTGTAGCTGTAGTAGCCCTTGCCGGCCGTGCCGGCGGCGGCGCCGAAGTAGGCGTAGTACGGCCCCGCACCGGACGTGCCGTAGTCGTGGTTGCCGGGCGCCGGATGGATCCGATCCTTGAAGATGCCCCACGACTTGTCGACGCAGTTGGCGTATTGGGCCGAGGTACCGGACTCGTTGGAGTTGTCGCCGGCGGTGAAGACGATGTCGCGCGGCCGGGCGGCTATCAGGGCCGCGGTAGCCTGCGCATCGGCTAGGGAACCGGTGATGCAGATGTCGCCGGCGCCGATGAGTACCGCAGTACCGCCGGCGGGTGGCGGGACCGGGGCCGGCGTGGCGGTGGGGACGAGCTTGGGCGTGGGAACGAGCTTGGGCGTGGGAACGGGCGTGTTTACCGGGACGGGCGTGTTCGTAGGGACGGGCGGCGTCGGCGTCGTCCCGGAGTTTGGCGAAGTGATCGAGGTCGCTTGCGTCCCGGGGGTAGGCGCGTCGCCTGTGCTGTCGGCCAGTTGGTATGGAGTGGCGAACGTCTGGCCGATCGAGCCCAGGTCGGCCGCGCTCGACATGCCGCCCCTCGGCTGCCCCGACAGGTCTTGCAGGGGCCCGTGTGCTCCGATCGCCCAAAGGAGCCCCACCGACAGAGCGACAATCGCCGTCCCGGCAACGAGGTGGCGAGCGTGGGCATTGGCCGAAGGAGCCATCGAACCTCCTGGTACGGCCGCAAGACTCCCACCTTCGGGTTGGAGCTGCAACTCGCCCGGTCCGGACCACACCAAACTGGGCGTCGCGGCCGCTCTTCAACGCACGGCCGCCGTCGGTCTAGCCGACGGCCTGTCCCACCAGGGTCCCCAGCCCGAAAGTGACCGCGGCAGCGAACAGGCCCAGCAGAACCTGCCGGCCGCCCGTCCGGAGCACGCTGGATCCGGTCACTACGGTGATTGCCGCTCCCACGAGCATCAGCGCCGCGGCGCTGACGACGATCGACGCCACGATCGCGGGCACTCCCGACGCCACGAAGAACGGCAGGATCGGCACGACCGCGCCCAGGGCGAACAGGCAGAACGACGTGATCGCGGCGACCCAGGCCGACCCGCCGAGCTCGTCGGGGTCGATGCCGAGCTCCTCCCGGGCGAGCGTGTCGACCGCCCGATCCACCTCACCACCGATCAGCGACCTGGACATCAGGCGCGCCTGCTCGGCCGTCAGGCCCTTCGACTGGTAGATGAGCGCCAGTTCCTCTTCCTCTTCGTCCGGAACGGCGAGGAGTTCCTCGCGCTCGACCTTGACCTGGTGGGCGTAGAGCTCGCGGGCGCTCTGGACCGACAGCCACTCTCCGATCGCCATCGACAAGGCCCCCGCCAGCATGCCGGCCAGGCCGGCGATCAGGACCGGGTGGCCGCCGGCGCCGCTCGTGGCCCCGGCCACGCCCATGGAGATGCTCAGGTTGGACACGAGGCCGTCGTTCGCGCCCAGGACCGCCGCCCGCAGCTGATTGCCGCCGCTGCCGCGATGCCGGCCCTCGATCCGGGCGATGGCGCCGCCCTCGACGCCCCCGCCGGCCGCAAGCTCGCGGAAGAGCCGGGCGTGGGAGCGCTCGTCGCCGGGCATCCGAGCCAGAGCCTCGGGCTGGTCGTCGTACATGGCCTGGTCCGAGGCCTCGCGCTCGGCGATCGTCGGAACCACCAGGCTCGGCCCGAATTGGTGGGCCACGAACATCAGGACGCGAGTCCGCCACGCGACCTTCATCCGGCTGGTGTCCACGCCCGCGTCGGCGAGCCGGGACTTCCACACGTCCGCGTGGACGCTCTCGATCTCCACCATCCGGCTGTAGAAGTCCTTGACCGCCCCGGTCTTCTCCTCGTCGTGGAGAAGCGAGTACAGGGCTATCGCGTCGATCTCGCCCTGCAGGTTCTCGCGATATCGGGCGATGTCCGCCTTCGTGGTTGGCTGAGGTGGCATGGCCGGTCGCCCGGAATCCGAGCTTTGCGGCCTGGTCGAATTGTGCGGCTGCTGGGTGCGTGAGGTCATGGCGCTAGTGTCGCCGCTCCGGGCCGGGACGACAATGCCGTGACGCCATCGGGTTCGACCGGTGCCACCTCACCGGGCCGCGTACGGTCATCCCGCGGCGCCC
The DNA here is from genome assembly GCA_963789725.1 of uncultured Chloroflexia bacterium. Lineage (GTDB taxonomy): Bacteria > Chloroflexota > Limnocylindria > Limnocylindrales > CSP1-4 > Fen-1039. Next base: position 263,842 of record CAWBLU010000003.1, on the reverse strand, counting down.
CGCCCGCCAGACGCCACCCGTGCGCTATCCGGCGTCCGGTACGGCACCTCGGGTTCTGTGCGGCGCGGGCGATGCGGGCATTTCGACGGCGGGCAGCCACGCCCGGAAACGCTCGCCCAGCTTGCCGCGCCGCTCCGCCCCCCACACGAAGATGTCGGCGCCGCCGCCGTAGGGGCAGAAGGCGTCGCCCGTGGCCGGGCAGAAGACGGTGACTCGACCGATCAGGTCGCGCGCGACGGCCCGCCACAGGCCGTCCAGGCAGCCGCGCTGCCAGCCACGCGTCGCGGCCACGAACTCCGTTCTGCCGGGATCCGGCAGGTAGCTGCGGAGCGACTGGATCCAGCTGTCCGGCGGGGACACCGTCGCCGCCCCGATCTCTCGTAGTTCGGTGGCATTGTCGTGCCCGGTGCCCAGCTGGACGGCCAGCACCAGAACGGTCGTGCCGGTGAACAAGGCGCTGGCCACCGCGTCGAAGCACAACGCCGTCTGGCGATCGTCGTCGGCCGCCGGTTCGGGACCCTCCACGAAGTAGCTGACGCGCGTCCACACGGACTCGTGGGAGAACCGCAGCATGAAGCCGACGGGCGGTTGGCCGTCGTACTGCGCCTGCCAGGCGTCGACTGCTTCCTGGACGTTCATCAGTGGTCTTTGATCCCGGAGTTTCGCGCTTCACCTGGCGACTTCACGGCCACTCGTTGGGTCCGCCTCACCGCCGGCCGGTTACCCGTACAGACACACTCCGCCTCGCCCCCTACGATCTGCAGGCAGCAGCCGAGGTGGGTTATACCGTACCCGGAATGGCCGGCGCGGACAACGTGAATGGCCCTTCGGGCCGGCCGTCAGGCGGGAGCAAGCGACGGACCAGCACCCCCCGAGGGGTCGCCCGTAAGGCGGCGTGCGTCAGGCGCCGAGTTCCAGGCCGGCAGGCCGGAACGGTCTCTCGGTGGCAGCCCAGCTGACCGCGCCGGCGCCCTCCGCGAGCTCGTCGGGGTCGAGCACCTCGTAGTGCTGGACCTCGAAGTGATCGAAGACAGACGGCTCGCCCTGGTGCGCCATCGGACTGTCGAGGAGATCCGTCGCTCCGAGCCAGCGATAGACGGCCTCGAGGTCCCGCCATACGCTCAACAGGATGATCTCCTCGCCCCCGTCCTGATGGACCTGGCGGGCGACCTCGGTGAGGATGAGACCTTCCCGGCTGCGCATGTCCCGGATCACGATCGGGGCCTGGGTCCGAAAGTCGGCGAGCCGGTCTGGGTTGACCCGACCGTTCAGGACGCGAACTATCAACTTCCTACCCCGGTCACCGAGCCAACCCCCGCAACCATTCTCCGGGCTAGTTGGGGCTTCGGCAATAACAGGCCCATATCAACGTTGCCGGAAGGCATCAGTTGCATCGACGCGTCCGGCGACGTCTTGTGCGGCCGAGTCGTCAATCTAACGCCCGTTGTACTAACGAATGTTAGAATGACACCATGAGCGTCGCGATCCCACATCTACCCGTCCCAGGGTTGGCCCCCGACGTCACGGCCGGGCTCCAGGCCATCGCAGAACCGTCTCGGGCGCGGATCGTCGCCTTGCTCGGCCGCGGCGAGCATTGTGTCTGCGACATCGGAGAAGCCCTGGAGATCAGCCCGGCCCTCGTGTCACACCACCTCCGAGTCCTTCGGGGAACCGGCCTTCTGCGCGAACGCAGGCGCGGTCGCTGGGTGTATTACTCACTCGAGCTGGCTGCCGTAGACCGCTTGCGCGCGGCCGTCGCGGGTCTGCTCACGCCCGGCGACGACGCAGCCGCCGCGTGCATCTCCTCCGACTGCGGGCCCGAGGATCCAGCATGAATGCTCCGCGATCGACGACGGCTGCCCGGCTGCTCGCCCGACTCGAGGATTTCCGGCTGTTGCCGTTCTTCGTCGTGATCAGCATGGCGATTGGGATTGCCATCGGAAAGGCGCTCTCGATCTCCGACTTCGCGCTCACCCCGCCGATCGATGCCATCAAGGCGATCGCCGGCGGGACTTTCGTGCCGACCGTTCCGAATGCGATCTCACTGGGAGTGCCGATCGGGCTGTTCGCGATGATGTATCCGGCGATGACGAACGTTCGAGTCGGTGAGGTGGGCGTCGCATTTCGGTCCCCCCGCCAGCTCGCCGTCGTTCTCCTGTTCAACTACCTGGTCGCGCCGTTCCTGATGCTGGGCCTGGCGAACGTGTTCGTCAGCGACCCCGAGTTGCACACCGGACTTGTGCTGTACGGGCTAGCTCCGTGCATCGCGATGGTGATCATCTTCACGTTCCTCGCCAAGGGGAACACACCCATGGCGCTGGTGTTCGTGGCCCTGAACTCTGTGGCCCAGATGCTGCTCATCCCGGTCTACGCCCGGCTTCTCATCGGCAGCGTCGACTTCGATGTCTGGGTCGTAGCCGAATTGGTCGTCCTGTATCTGGGCTTGCCGCTCCTGCTCGGCGTTCTCACTCGTCAGGCGGTGACTCGGCGCGGCGGCGAGGAAGCAATGGATCGGCTCAAGCCGGGCCTCAACGCCCTCTCGATCCTGGGCCTTCTCTTCACCCTGATCGTGATGTTCTCGCTGAAGGGAGACCTGATCGTCGAGCGACCCGGCGTCGTCCTGGAGATGGCGGTCCCCATGACCCTCTTCTTCGCGATCATGTTCTTCGTGGTTCTGTCGGTCGGATCGAGGCTTCGTTTCCCGTATCGGGACGCCGTCGCCGTTGCCTTCAACGCCACGGGCCGCGACTTCGAGATAGCGATCGCCATCGCGATCACCGCGTTCTCCCCAACGGTCGCTCTCGCGACGGTCGTTGGGCCGCTCATCGAGGTGCCGGTCATGCTGGCCCTCGTTTGGGCCGCGATGCGACTGTCAGGGCGTTGGTTCGCGGCACCGAGCGCTCTCGTCCGAGCCGGCGCGGCCGACGCAAGTGCGCCGGCGGCGCCTCCGGCCACCCCGGACTGAGGCTACGGCGGAGGTTCCTCTCATCTCACGAAGAGGTAGACCACAGCCCCGATGATGCCGCCGCCGGCGCGCTGACACGGGCGGCCTCCTTACAGTCGCCTTACTTACCTCGCGAACAGCCCGAAGCCTGACCCCTGAACATCTCAATGGTCAGCTCCAGATGCGCTTGACGAGGAGACAACCCAGGTGATCCGTCAAATCAGTCCCATCGCCAGGCTCGCGGCCGCTGCGCTGCTGGCCGGGGTCGCGGTCATCGGTTGCGCCCGGCCTCAAGCGCCGGTCACCACCGCGGGTTCGACGCCGGCTTCGCTATCGAGCCCGGTCGATCAGTCGGCTCCGACGGCGGCTCCGACCGCGATCGACACGCCGGCGCCGGCGGACTCGGCAACTCCGAGCCCCACGATCGAGCCGAACCCGACCGTCGATGGCGCCGGCGCGGCCGCAGCACCAGACCCACTGGACGGCGAACTGTCCGACCTCAACAACCTCATCAACGGCGTCAACAGCTCGCTCTCGGGCGGCGACGCCGGCACCGCGGGCGGCGAGTAGCCTCCGCCACGACAAGGAGTGATCCCATGAAGCCTCGAATCATCGCCCTCATCGGCAGCCTCGTCCTGGGAGGTTCGCTGCTCGTCGTCTCCACCGGCGCCGTCAGTGCCGTTACTGCCCCGGCAGGCCCGGCGGGCAGGGGCATCTGCGCCACCCAGGCCGTGGCGGCCCGGACGAACCCAACGGTCGCATCGTTGCGGGCATTCGGTGACTGCGAGATCAATCGCCGCTTCACAACCCTCAACGATCTGGCGGCCCGGATCACGGCCTCCAAGGTCATGACCTCGTCCCACGCCGCAACGCTGCAGGCGGAGATCGGCTCCACCCGGTCCGGCCTGACGAGTCTGAAGGCAGCTATCGACTCGGAGACTGTCGTCGCCACGCTCAAACTGGACGTAACCAGGATCGCGACCGAGTTCCGGGTCTACGTGCTGGTCGTTCCACAGGTCAACCTGACGAACGCCGCCGACGGAGTGCTCGCCACCCAGACCAGGTTCGCCGACGTCGACTCCAAGCTGGCCGCGCGGATCGCCGCGGCCAAGGCCGCCGGCAAGGACACCGCCGCCGCTCAGACCGCACTCGACGCCATGAACGCTTCCGTGGCCAAGGCCGTCGGACTGGCCACTCCCCTCCCCGCCGCTCTGCTGGCGCTGACCCCGGCCCAGTACAACGCCGGCACGGCCGGCCCGGTCCTGGCCAGCTCCCGGGCCGCGATCGTCCAGGCGCGCGACTCGCTGAAGGCAGCCGTGGCTTCAGCGAACGCCTGCCGCAACGCGCTCAAGGCTCTCTAGGCCGGGAGCGCCCCCGCCGAGACGCGGCTCGCGGATGACGCGGACCGCACGCGGCTCCCATCACGCGGCTCCTGCCTTCGGGCGGGAGCCGCTTCTTCACATGCCGGTTCAGGTTGGGGCGTCGTTGCGGCGGCGCGCGCCCTAGCCGGCTTCGTCGACGAACGGCTGCAAGTGAAAGCCGAACTCGGCGCCGGGGCAGTCCTCTCGGGGCTTGGCCCAGATCGTGCCCCCGATGGATTCGATCAACCGGTGGGCCACGAACAGCCCGATACCGGACCCGGCGACGCGGGCCGTGCGCTCGGACCGGTAGAAGACCTCGAACAGCCGATCGGCCTCCGCCGGATCGATCCCGGGCCCGTGATCGAGGACTCGGACCCGCGGCTGGCCCGCGGGAGCATCCACGACCAGTTCGATGTCGCCGTCCGGCGGGCCGTACTTGGCCGCGTTCTCGAGGAGATTCCGGACGATCTGCTCCACGAAGGCCTCGTCCGCCCGGGCCACCGGCATGACCGGCGCCAGGCTCAGCTCCAGGCGATGAGTCGGGTATCTCAGGCGCTCCTGCTCGCACACCCTGCGAATCACGTGCTGAAGCAACACGGGCTCGGTGTGGACCTGGATCGTGCCGCGCTCCGTGCGGGCCAGGACTACCAGATCGTCCACCAGGCGGCGCAGACGCTCGGCTTCGTGGCCGATGTCGCCGATCAGTTCATCCCGCCGGACGGAGTCCATGTCGGACCGAGCGAGAAGCGTGCTCGCGGCGTAGATCGAGGTGATCGGCGTACGCAGCTCGTGCGAGAGGATGCCCAGGAACGCCTCTCGGAACGCCTCGGCGTCCTTGCGGTCGGTGATGTCCAGGTTGATTCCGGCCCAGCTGCTGACACGGCCCGAGTCGTCGGTGATGGGGAAACCGCGCGACAGAACAGTCCGCCGCCGGCCCTCGGCGTCGAGGACCACGAGTTCGTAGTTCCAGGGTGTGCCGGCGGCTATCGTGCCGGCCCAGTCGCGCCTGGTCTGCTCGGCGACCTCGGGGGCCAGGGTGGAAATCCAGCCGGCGTTGCTCGCCTGCTCCATCGTGCGGCCCGACATCTCCAGGAACGAATCGCTCAGGTAGGTCATGCCGCCGTTGCGGTCGGCCAGCCAGATGCCGAACGGGATCAATTCGCCGATCGCCTGGGCCTGCCGGCGCAGTTCGGCCACGGCAGCCAGGGCCTCCTCGCGCTTCTTGCGCTCGGTTATCTCCACGACGCTGACCGTCAGCCCGGAACTCTCCCCAAGAATGTCCCGCAGCACTTCCGCGCTCAGCAGCCATGTCCGCTGGAGCCCGCCCGATCGCGTCAGGCCGCTGACTTCGACGTCCCGGATCGGCTTGCCGTCCTCGAGAACTCGGGTCAGAAGGGCGGTGGGCTCGGCGCCGAAGCCCGGCACGACACGGTAGATGGGCAGCCCCAGGCTCGCCACCGAGGTCCGTTCGCCGAAAGCGGCCAGGGCCGGGTTCACGTACAGGTAGCGCAGTTCGCGGTCGAGCACGGCCAGGCCGATGGGCGCGGTCTCGATCAGCGGCGTCGAGGCCGCGGCACCAAGCCGGATCAGGTCAGACAAAGCCTGGAGACGCTCCTCTTCGAGCCGCCGGACCCGAGCTGTAGTCCAGGCGCCGACGGCGACGAGAACGAGCGCCTCGAAGACGACCATGATGGCCAGCCCGACTCTCTCGTCATACAGCCCGGCCTGCTGGCCGGCCAGACGGACCCAGGCGCCTATGGGAACGACTATCACCGCAGCCGGCAGGAAGCGCCGCATCGCCTGGCCGGCAATCCCAAGGTCGCGAATGAGGCACACCAGGACCTGGTCGGGGTCCGCGGCAAGAAGTGCCGCACCAAAGGCGACCAGGACGCACGACGCCGGCAGCGAGACCTGCAAAGCCGAGCCCAGCGAGAGCAGGTCCGAGGCGCCGTACAGGTAGCCGAGCAACTCGATGCCGCCGATCGCGCCTGTGACGACACCCAGCACTTCGGTCGCGTAGATGTCACGCCAGCGCCGACCGATCGTGATGACACCGAGGGCCGCGGCGATGAAGGCGATCGCGGTCTGGACGGCAAATCGACCTGGATAGGGCGCGCCTATGCTGGCCTGATCGGACTCGAAGATCTGGTCGATACCCAGGTCCACGCCGGCAATGTGCTCGTACAGCGTTGCGCCGGCGATGACGATCGCCACCGTGGCCACCAGGTACGACAACAATCGGTAGTTTCGGCCGCTCGGCCCGACGCGGAGAACCAGGGCCAACCCCATTGAGATTAGGCACAACGCGGCGTTGACCTTGGTGTTGACGAGTCCCGGCAGCCAGCTCGTGAGCAAGGGCTGGGCCAGGACCCAGCCCAGAAGGACCCCGACTCCCACCAGCGCCACGGCCGAGCCAAGCGCCAGCGAGACCTGCCTCGGCTGCGGCAGCCATACGCTGAAGGCGCTCCGGCGCGGACCGTCGAGCGGTTGCCAGGCGCGGTCGGATGCCGCCCCCGTCCCACTCCGGCCAGAGTCAGTCACGCCCGGCCCTCGCTCGCTGCGATCGTCTGTCGCCACCGACGCCCGGCTCCAGGGCTGGGGCGGTCTCACCGGCTCATGTTACGGCCCTGAAGTGGCGCTTGATAGACGTTGCGTGCCTGGAGGCTCTGCAGGGGGTTGCGGGGGCTCGTATCGTCTCTGCCACGGTTCGCGTGACACCGCCCCGAGAACCGATGTGAAGCGAGGTCGCGATGGTCTGCCCCAACTGTGGCGCTCAGATCGAAGGTCAGGGCAAGTTCTGCCCAACTTGCGGCACCCGGCTGCCGGAGGTCGCGACCCAGCCGCCAGCCTGGTCCGCGCCAACCGCGCCCCCTCCCCCACCGCCTCCGCCGGCCTACGGCGCCCCGCAATACGGGGCTCCGCCGGCACCGTACGGGGCTCCGCCGGCCCCGTACGGCGCTCCGCCGGCACCATACGGGGCTCCGCCGGCACCATACGGGGCTCCGCCGGCACCATACGGCGCTCCACCGGCACCATACGGCGCTCCGCCGGCACCATACGGCGCTCCGCCGGCACCGTACGGCGCTCCGCAATACGGCGCGGGCCAGTGGGGCGCCCCGGCCACCTCGGCCACGGCCACGGGCCTGCCGATTGCCACCCTGCTCGTCCTCCTCGGCGGCACGGTGGCGATCGCGTCCAACTGGCTGCCCTTCGCAACTGCTCTGGGCGTATCTACCAACCTCGCCGATGCCACGGACGCATCTACCCTGGCCTGCGGCTACTACCTCCTGGCCGGCGGAGGTCTGGTAGCGCTGTGCGGGCTACTTCTGTTCCGTGGCGACCGAACCCAGGCCGGCGGGCGAGTTCTCCCCGGGCTTGGGGCCATAGCCGGCGGCATCCTGATCCTGGCCGTCGAACTGACCTCCTATGGTCAGGTCAAGGACATCATGGACGCCATGGGCGCATTCGGGGGCACGGCCGGGCTCACCTTCGGCGTCGGCCTCTACCTGGGCGCTGTGGCGGGTGCGACCGGCGCCCTCGGCGGGCTCCTGGCACTCGCCGGTCGCCGTTAGGCAGCGCTCCGACCCGGCGCCCGGCGGGCGCAGGGATCGATTGGTCAGGGCCGCCAGGGTCGCGGCTTTTGGGGTTTGTGCGGCAAGGCCGGCGCGACTGGGATCGCTCGTTCCCGCGTGCCCGCCGGGGCCGACGCGGCCTCGACTATCGGATGGGGCGGTATCCACCTCGAGCGGTCGGTGTCCGTCGCGGGGGCTTCGCGACGCGGGCGTGCATCACCCGCGGTCGCGGCGGCTGGTCCGGTCGCGGGTTGCGGGGCAGACGGGGCCACGAACGGGGTGGATCCCGGGCCCAGGGCGGGCAGGCCGCCCGGAGGCTTCGGCGCCGCCGGCTTGCGCCTGGCGGTGCCAGCCCTGCGCCCGCGCGGTTCGAGCGGTGGAGCAGGCTCTGCGGCCGGAACGGACGCGATCGCGGCACCCGGCGGGATCTCGGCAGCCGGCGGGATCTCGGCAGCCGGCGGGAGCGGTGTGGCCGGTAGCATCGGCGTGGCCGCCGGCCCAGGCTCGGCGACGGCGCCGCCGGCACCCACCGGAGTGGCTTCGGTCGCGGCTCGCTTCGAGGCGGCCGTGGCGATGGGCCTGGGGGCACCCTTCGCCGTGACCCGGGACGCCGGCTCCGTCCCGGCCGGCGGGGGCGCCTGGCCCATCGGGGGAGATGCAACAGCCGTGGCGGCAGCCCCCTGCACAACCGAGATCGGCACGGGTTGGGGGTGGCGGTCCTCGATCTCGGCGATCAGCCCCCGCGCGAACTCGCAGATCCGATCGGCCTCTTCGTCGACGCCCTTGACCACGGTCGCGTCGACCTGGACCGCGACGATGCGATGACCGCCGCTAAATTCGAGGGCCAGCTCGCTGACCGCCAGTTTCGACCACCTCGTCAGCTTGGCCAACACTCGCGGCCCGCCCTCCGGCCCGGAAGTCCGCACCGTCGCGCTGATGAGACCGGCCATCGTCGGAGCCAGGATCGTGTAGCGAATCTGAGGGTCGTCGCCCCAGGCGATCCAGCAGACCGGGTCCGCGTCCCCGCCGAGGTCCATCAGCACCGGCTTCAGCATCGCGATGACGTCTCCGGTCATCGATTCTGGGGTCGGGGCCGTCTTGCGCCATCCGCTCAGTCGCATCGATTCGCCTCCCAGCGATGCCCATCCAGTGATCGCTCGGTCCTCATTCAGGCTATCACGCCACGGCGGAGGGACGAGGGCCTTTCGATCCATCGAATGACGCCACGGCCCGTCTGAGGAAGGACGCAGGATCGGAATCGGCGCGCGTATTCTGGCATCGGCGAGATGCCGGATGGCATCTCCGGACCAGGCTGACGGCCCGGCTCAGGCTCGACCGAGCGCCCTTACGTGAGTAGAGGTGGTGTAAATGAGAGTTGACCGCGGTCGACTCAACTGGGGAGTCTTCTTTATCGTCCTGGGCGCTGTGCCGCTGGCGTACCACCAGGGTGTCGTCGGTTCAACCACGCTCGGGGACGCCTGGCGTCTCTGGCCGCTGGTCATCGTCGGCATAGGCCTCGGCTTCGTCCTGTCGCGCACGCCGGCCTTCTTCATCGGCGGCACGGTCGTGGCGGTCTGCCTGGGTCTCGTCTTCGGCAGCGTCGCTGCTGTCGGCCCGAACATCGGCTGCGGCTTCGACACCAACAACCCGAACACCGTCTCGCGGACCGGCTCGTTCACCGGAACGGCGTCCGTTGACCTGCATCTGACGTGTGGAACGGCCAACATCTCGACATCCAGCGACGGCCTGTGGCACGTCGACGCCACGAACACCGGCGGCCAGACAACGCAGGTCAACTCCACTGGGAGCGAGCTTCACGTCAGTTCCGCGACGGTCGACGGGCTACATTTCGACCGCGGCAAGGACGACTGGCGGATCGCCCTTCCGGCCGGCTCCCGGATCGATCTCACATCGACCCTGGACGCAGGTGATGCGCACTTCAACCTGGGCTCGGCCAACGTGTCCTCGGCCCGCTTCACCCTCAACCTGGGATCGCTCCACGTCGACCTCTCCGGGGCGAACGTCGGGACGCTGAACATCTCCACGAACCTCGGCTCGGCCTTCGTGACCCTCGATGGGTCGTCCAATCTCGACGCGGACCTGAAGACCAATCTCGGATCACTGGACGTCTGCGTGCCCGCCGGCCTCGGAGTCCAGGTCACCGCCAGCGACAGCCTGTCGTCCAGCGACTTCCACGATGCCGGCCTGGTCCGGGTCGGCGGGACGTGGCAGACGCCCGGCTACGACAGCGCCACTCACAAGGCCAACCTAACCGTCGAGACTAGTCTCGGGAGCCTGAAGCTCCGCTCTGCAGGAGGCTGCAAGTGAATCCCCGTCGCCTTTACCGTTCAGCCGACGACCGCATCCTGGCCGGCGTCGCCGGTGGCGTGGCCGCCTACTTCGACGTCGATCCGGTCATCGTCCGGATCATCTGGTTCCTCTCGGTCTTCTTCACCGGAACGCTGACCTTCTGGGCCTACCTGGTCATGATCATCGTGGTCCCGCTCGAACCGAGCGAGTGGCCGCCCCAATCCCCCTGGGCCCCCGGCGGCGGACCGGCCGGATACGCGCCGCCCATGACGACCGGACCTGTTGATCCGGCCGCTGGAGCCTCAGGCGCGACGGACACAGCCGCGGCCGGCACCCCGGACGCGGCCACAGCCACAGACGCCACCACGGGCGGCGCCCCTGGTGCCGTGGACCCCAACGCCGCTCCCGGAATGCCTCCGGCGCCCGGCGGCTGGTGGGGCTACGACTGGCGAAATCAGCGCCGCGATGAGCGCTGGCAGCAGCGGGCCGAGCGCTGGCAGCAGCGGGCCGAGCGCCACGAATACCGAGGCTACGGTGGCCCCGGGCTCGTCTTCGGGCTGATGCTGATCCTGGTCGGCGGAATGTTGGCCTGGCACCAGGTTGACCCGAGCTTCGACCTCAACCTGACCTGGCCCGTCGTGGTCATCGCCTTCGGCGCGATCCTGGTCGTTTCCTCGTTCCGCGTCCGAGGTCGCTAGCCGGAGATATCACGACGTCGACGGCGGCGCGAAAGCAGTGCCAGGAGCACCGATAGGAGTCCGGCGCCTATGCCGGCCACCAGCGCGACGGTCCGCGCCACGGTGGCCGGTAGCGGCGTTGGCGGCGGCATTATGGCGGCGTAGTGAAGCACGGCTGCCGCCGGGGTCGTGGTGGCCGTGGCGGTGGCGTCGACGTGGCTCAGCCTGGCGATTTCGATCGGGGGTAGTGTCGCCGTCGGCGTGGGCGTCGGGGTCGGGGTCGGTGTTGCCGTGGGTTCGGGCGTCGCGGACGCCCCGGCCACCGTCGTTCCCGCGCGGGGAGCTGCCGTCCGAGCCGGCGCCTTGGGAGCCGGTGGCGGTGTGACCACCGGAGCAGGGAGAGGGTTGCTGAACGGGGACTTGGTCACCGCGCCGCGCAGTCCGCTCGGTGATGGGCCTCCCCGGGCGAATGCACAGTCGTAGAAGTACGTCGAGCCGCTCGACCAGCCGCCGCAGCCGACCCTGTCGTAGCCGCCAATGATGATGTTCCAGTGCGTTGACGACGACTGCCAGCCCGCCATCATGTGGCCCGTAGTGGCGTAGGTCCACGTCTGCCAGGTCTTGTACGTGTACAAGTAGGCGCCGTTTCCGTAGCCGCCGTTGAGTCCGATGATCTCGCCGACGCTGCCGTAGCCCCAGGCGGTCTGCATCGTCGATACGAAGGTCGTGCTCGAGACCGCGTACGTCGCGGAGTCGCACAGACGCAAGCTATGGGATGTGGCGCCGAAGGTGGCGAAGTCCTTGGTACGACCGGCAATCGTCTTGGCCGCGTCGTCGGGGCACGGAATCGCGCCGTCGCGGGCCACTGAGGCCAGGAATACGTCGACGGCCAGCGGCGCCTTGCCGGCCGCGGCGCGCGCTCCGTTGATCAAGCGGACGATCTCGGACGACTGGGAGTCGAGACTTGCGGCCGCTGCTTTGGGCACCTGCCAGGTCAGAGAGACCGCGAACAGCGCAAGGCCGAGCGACACGGCTGCGGGCACAGCTAGGATGCGCGGCATTGCGTTTCGCACTTATGTCTCCTCCGGACGGGTAGAGGCTCCTCATCGGGACGACGTAACGATCGCCCGGACTCCTATTCCACTCATAGGGCCACGTGTCACAGTCTCTGCCATTCGGGCAACCACCCGATCAGGCAGGTCAGGATGGATAGAGTCGGTATTCGGGGTCCCTGAGTGGATTTGGGTAGGTTAAGCGAAGAAACCTACACTTGGTATCGAGTACTTTCTTCACCTTTGGATCCCGGCCAGAAGTTCCGGATAGGCGGAAGCACCGGCAAAGACGCTGTCCAGTGGAGAGAAAGCGCGTCAATTGGGGTTGTCGCCGGGCCCTGTTACGGAGGCGAGTCGCTCGTTCGAGGCACCCGGGCCAGCCCAAGCTCAATGGACGCAGGGCGCCAGCTGAGCGTCAGTCCGCTTGATGTGGCCGGCCAGCCAGCGCATCAGTTCGCTCTCGACGCGCACGACCAGGTGAGCCGTGGCTCCGTCACGCTCGAATTCCTCGCGGAAGGACGTGATGGTGACGATGAAGTCCTTGTGGGCGGCGACGTTCTGAGCGGCGACGGGGCACTTGTATCGAGTCATGCACTCTTCTTCCTTGCCGAAGTGCGTGACCGTGTACGAGCCCAACTGATCCAGCAAGCCGGCCACCTCGGCTCGGCCTCGACCTACGCTCATGGCGGCCAATAGTTCGTTGAGCCAGGTGATGAGCTGGCGGTGCTGGTCGTCCAGGCTCTCGACCCCGGTCGTCATCGATGCATCCCAGGATATGGTCGGCATTTGTGGCATCTCCCTGAGCGTGTGGCAGTTATGGCCCCTCACAGGCCCGATTCGGTCGACTTGGGTATCGGGCGCCGTCGCTCGGTTTGTAAGGCGCCGCCGATCTCGCCGGCATACCCCGCGGCCCGCCGTCGACCTGGCTCGGTCGCGGCGCACACGAACGGTCCCGCCTTATGGGCGTCGAGCGCCCTTTCCAAACGGCGCCGGGGAAGGCCTTCGTACGTTCATCAGAGTCCGTAGCCCGCGGACTCGAGGCACGTAAGCCTTGAGGTCCCTTTCGATGAGCGCACAGTCGTCGTCCACCCGCCCGGCTCCCGCCGGCACCTGGTTCCGCAAGCACCGCAACCTCGTAATCGTCGCCGTTGCCGTCGTGGTCATGGCCGGCATCGCGGCGGGCGGTTACGGCCTCTGGCTCATCCTGATCGGCCCGAGCGGCCCGTCCGAAGTGGGCGCGGCGCCGCCCGTGGTGCCCAGCGCCGCGGTTGCCGCACCGGCATCGGTGGATGGAACCTGGAACGTCGACACCAGCCTGGGCACGATTGACGACGCCACCGCCTCCTTCGCCGGGTATCGGGTTCAGGAGCAGCTCGTCGGCATCGGCGGCCACGTCGCGGTCGGCCGGACGACGAAGCTCACCGGGTCGCTGACGCTCCATGGGGCCGTCGTCGAGGACGTCCAGGTCACGGCCGACCTCACCGCGCTGACCAGCGACCAGCCGGAACGCGACGGGCAGCTTCAGGGCCAGGCGATCCAGACCGACACTTACCCGACGGCGAGCTTCAAGTTGAGCCAGCCGATCGATCTGGGGACTCTGCCCGCCGACGGCACCACCGTCAGCGCCGAGGCCACTGGCGCTCTGACGCTCCACGGTGTGACCCGGACGGTCACCATCGGGCTCCAGGCAGCCCGCCACGGCGGTGTGATCGCGGTCGCGGGGTCGCTGACGATCATCTTCTCCGACTATTCGATCCAGAAGCCGACGAGCTTCGCCGTCCTGACGGTTGACGACCACGGCACCATGGAGTTGCACCTTCTGTTCACCCACGCCTGAGCCGGCTCCACCTGCGCAGCCGGACCGAGGTCTATTCAATCGAGGAGACGCCGTGTCCTTCATGCGCTTCCTGACCGGCCGCCCGGCCGGGCCTTCGACCGGCGATGTCGCTCAGCCTCGAGCTGTGAGAGCTGAGACCGAGGCCGTGCGCCGCATCGTGGCAAGACTCGAGGCGCTGCCGCCCGAGACAGCCCGGCTGCTGGCGGCCATGGCCTACCTCCTCGCCCGGGCGGCATATGCCGACCTGGACATCAGCGAAGCCGAGACCGCGGCGATGGAGCAGGAGTTGACCGGCTCGGGTCTCGATCCCGCCCAGGCCGTCCTGGTGGTGGAGATGGCCAAGCTCCAGGAGAAGACCTCCGGCGGCACGAGCGATTACCTGGTGACACGCGAGTTCCGCGAGGCCTCCACGCTGGACCAGCGCCTCATGGTGCTGCGGGCCTGCTACCGGATCTGCGCCGCGGACGACGCCATCAGCGGCATGGAGACAGCCACGGTCGACCAGATCGCCACCGAGTTGGAAATCCCGAGAGAGGACGCCGCGGCGGTTCGGGCCGAGTTCGCGAGCCTGCTCTCGGCGCGGTTCGGATTCGGGACCACGCCCGCCGGAAGCTGACGGCTCGGCGCGACCTCGATCTTCGCGCCGGTTCGATCGAAGTTTGAACACCACGAGGCGAATGCCCGTCTGGATCAGTGCGATCGGCCGCCGATACGTTGTGCCCTCCGCCGCCCCGTCTTAGGATTTGTCGACCCATGCAGAACTACATCCGTGGCGTCATCGACATCGGCAAGAGCTATCAGCGCATCGCCGCACTTGTCCCGTGCGGCGGGGCTCGCCTGGCCGGCGGCCTGCTAATCGTCAACGTCATCCTGGGCGTCCTGCCGGTCCTGTTCGTGCTGGCCACGAGCGTGATGATCGGGCACGTTCCCGAGGCCGTTGCCGGTGGCGTCGGCTCGTCCGAGTGGCAGGCCCTGGTGTGGGCGTTCGTGCTCGCCGCGGCCGCCTTTGTCGGACAGCAGATTCTCGCCCCGCTCCAGGTCTCCCTGGGCGAGTTGCTGACGCGAAGGATCGACGGCCGCGTCTACGGACGCCTCATCGGCGCCTCGCTGCAGAGCACCGGCATCGGTCCGCTGGAAGACCAGCGCCTGCTCAACGACCTCACCCAGGCCGCGACCACGCTCGAGCAGTCGTTCCGAACGCCCGGGAATGCCTGCGCCGGCCTCCTGGCCTTGATCGCCCGCTACACCCAATTGATAGGGTTCGCGTTCATAGTCGGTTACGTGTTCTCCTGGGCCGCGGCCGTCGCGCTCGTGGCCGCCACCATGGTCTTCCGCAAGGGCAATCGCGGCGGCCTGCGGACATACGGCCGGCTCTTCGCCCGGAGCATCGCCATCCGACGCGAATCTCGCTACTACCGGGCCACCGCGATGTCGCCGGCCGCCGGCAAGGAGATCCGGGTCTTCGGCCTGTCGAACTGGCTCTCCGATCACTACCGCGATCTCCAGATGAAGTTGCTGTCAATGATCTGGGCCGAGCGCCGGCGGATATACCTGAAGCCGTACCTCGTCTACACCGCCTTCGGGTTCGCGATCGCCGCGCTGACGCTGGCCGCCATCGGCGCTACCGCCGCTTCAGGGAGCCTGACTCTGACCGAACTGGCGGTCAGCCTCCAGGCGGCGCTGGGCGCCCTGCGCCTGGGCGAGAGCTTCCAGGAGTCGGATACGCAAACGCAGTTCGGCCTCTATGCCTACGACGGCGTCGAGGGATTTGAGCGTGGAGTGGCAGCCTTCGACGAGGGCGCCGTCCAGCTCGAACCTGTCCAAGATCCCCGCGGGCTACCGCAACGAGAGATCCATCTCGAGGCGGTCGACTTCCGGTACCCCGGATCCGACAGACAGGTCCTCGATGGACTGAACCTGGTCCTGCCGGCAGGCCGCTGCACGGCCGTGGTCGGTCTCAACGGCGCCGGCAAGACGACCCTCGTCAAGCTGCTGGCCCGCTTGTACGAGCCGACCGCCGGGCGGGTGCTGGTCGACGGAACCGACGTCCGCCACTTCGCCATCGAGGACTGGCGGCGCCAGATCGGGGTCATCTTCCAGGACTTCAACAGATACGAGTTCACGGCGGCCGAGAACATCGGCTTCGGGGCGATCGAACTCAGCACCAACCGCGCCCGGGTCGAGGCCGCGGCGAAGCGAGCCGGCGTACTGAGTACCCTCGAACGGCTGCCGCTGGGCCTGGACACCCCCATGGCGCGCCAGTACGAGAACGGCGCCGAGCTGTCGGGCGGGCAGTGGCAGCGCGTCGCCATCGCCCGGGCGATCTTCGCGCTCGAGAACGGCGCGTCGATCCTCGTCCTGGACGAGCCTACGGCCGCCCTGGACGTCAGGGCCGAGGCCGCGTTCTTCGACAAGTTCGTCGACGTCACCCGCGGGGCGACCGCGATCCTCATCTCACACCGCTTCTCGAGCGTCCGACACGCCGACCACATCGTCGTCCTGGCCGGCGGCAAGGTGATCGAGCAGGGCAGCCACGAGGAGCTGCTGGCCGCAAACGGGCGGTACGCCGAGTTGTTCAGGCTCCAGGCCGAACGGTTCACCGACGACGATGCCGACATCGAGGCGGTCGGGGCGGAAGATCTGGCCGGAGACGTCGATGGCCCGGGGAGTGGCTCCGTCGACGGCGAATCGGAGCTGGAGACGGTCCCATGAGCGAGACGCTTCGAAGCGCTGCCTGGCTGCTCCGCCTGTCGTGGCAGCAGAACCGGGCCAAGACGGCCGCCGCCCTTGTCCTGGTTCTCGCCAATGCCGTCGCCGCGCCCCTGATGGCGCTGGCCATGAAGGCCCTGACCAACGCGGCCGTCGATGGAGACGGAACCGCTGCCGCGGTCGCCGGGGTCGCGGTCGCCGCCAGCGCCATCGGCGTCCTGACCCTGGGCCACTTCGCCCACATCGCCTACTTCGAGCTGTCCGAGATCAACACCCTGACCATGGAGCTGCGGCTCGTGGCTCTGTCGAACGGATCCGCGGGCATCGAACACCAGGAGCGAGCCGAGTACGCCGACCGGCTTTCCGTCCTGGACACGGAGTTGCAGCAGATCCAGAACGGCTTCTACGCGGTCCTGGCGCTGTCGAGCCTGGCCGTCGCGATTGCCATGACCGGGATCCTTCTGGCGCTCGTGAACCCGATATTGCTTCTACTGCCAATCGTGGCTATCCCGCCGCTCTATGCCGGCCGCAAGGCCCAGGCGATCATCGACAGGTCCCGGGATGAAACCGCCGCGGATACCAGGCTGGCGATGCATCTGTTCCGGCTCGCGACGGGCGCCGGGCCGGCCAAGGAGTTGCGCGTCTTCCGCCTCCAGAACGAGGTCAGGCGCCGCCACGATCAACTCTGGGAGCGCACCACGCGGCGGCTGTGGCGTGCCCAGTTGAAGGCCACCGCTCTGCGGGCGGCAGGCCAGCTCGTCTTCGCCGCCGGGTACGTGGCGGGCGTTCTGATCGTGGTCAGCGACGCAATCGGCGGGAACCGCAGCGTCGGTGACGTGGTCCTGGCGATCACGCTCGCGGCCCAGGTCAACCAGCAGGTTTCCGCGGCCGTCTCACTGCTCCACGACCTGCAGCGGATTGCCCGCGCCTACGCCCGCTTTACCTGGCTGGAGTCGTATATCGCGGAACGCGAGCCCAGGCATGAGGACCAGCCGGTTCCCGACCGCCTCGAAAAGGGCATCCGATTCGAGAACGTGGCCTTCCACTACCCCGGCACGGACCGGGTCGTGCTGGAGGGCGTGAACCTGGTCATGCCCGCGGGCTCGACTGTGGCCATCGTCGGCGAGAACGGAGCCGGCAAGAGCACGCTGGTCAAGCTCCTGTGCCGGTTCTACGAGCCAAGCGCGGGCACGATCTCCGTCGACGGCAGCGACCTGACGCACCTTCCACTCGAAGCCTGGCGGCGCCGCATTGCCACGGGCTTCCAGGACTTCGCCCGCTTCGAGTTCGTCGCCCGCAGGACCGTCGGCGTGGGCGAGCTGCCGCTGATCGACGAGCAGCCGGCCGTCGAGGCCGCGCTCGATCGAGCCCACGCCGCGGACGTCGTCGGCCGCCTCGAGCAGGGGCTGTCGACGCAACTGGGCAAGTCGTACACCGAAGGCACCGAGTTGTCGGGCGGCCAGTGGCAGAAGCTCGCCCTGGGCCGGTCGATGATGCGCGATATGCCGCTCGTCCTGATCCTGGACGAGCCGACTTCCGCGCTGGACGCCGAAGCGGAGCACAACCTTTTCGAGCGCTACGCCGAGGGGGCCCGGCGAGTCGGCAAGGCGACCGGTGGCATCACCGTCCTGGTCTCGCACCGCTTCTCTACCGTCCGGATGGCCGACCTGATCGTGGTCGTGGCCGAAGGCAAGGTCGAGGAGGCGGGCTCTCACGCCCAGCTGATGCGGAACCGCGGCCTGTACGCGGAGTTGTACGAACTCCAGGCCAGCGCCTACGAGTGAAGCGGGGGGCAGCGTGTCCACGCGTGGGAGGGCCCCCCGAAGTTCAGGCGGCGCGCCGCGGCAGACCGGTCGAATTCGGCGCCGAACCACGTGCCCGAGCTGCCCTTGACGATGGCGACGGCGTTCTCGAGAGCGCCGATAGCCGCGAAACGGCCGCCACCGGCCACGAACTCCGCGCAGGCTCGAACCTTTGGAGCCATAGAGCCCGAAGGCCACGCGCCCGACGCCAGCCCCTCCCTGGCTTCCTCCACCGACAGCCGCAGGATCGGCTCCTGGCGCGGCGTGCCCCAGCGGCGGTAGACCGCATCGACGTCGCTCAGTAGCAGCAGCCCATCCGCGTCGACGGACCGAGCGAGCACGACTGCCGCAAGATCCTTGTCGATCACCGCCTCAACGCCCTCGAGCCGCCCGTCCGCGAGCTCGACGACCGGCACTCCCCCACCCCCCGAGGCGACGACCAGAATCCCGGCATCGACGAGCGACCGGATCGCGGCCGCCTCCACGATCCGAATCGGTGGCGGAGAGGGAACAACGCGCCGCCAGTTCTTGCCGTCCGGGGCCACGCTCCAACCGCGCGTCGCGGCGTGCTCCCTGGCCGTGGCTTCGTCGTAGATCGGGCCGACCGGCTTGGTCGGGTTGGCGAAGGCGGGGTCGCCGGCCGGGACCACCGTCCGCGTCACGATCACCGCGATCTGCCGCTGGCGTCCCCGCTCCAGGAACGCGTCGTTGAGGGCCTGGGCGAGCAGGTAGCCGATCTGGCCCTGGGTCTCGGCCCCCAGCACGTCGAGCGGCGGTGCCGGAACGACGGACGCCGCCATCTCCGCTCCGATCGCTAGAAAGCCTACCTGCGGGCCGTTGCCGTGGGTGACCACGATCTCGGCCCGGCTGCCCTCGGCCAGCGTCACGAGGCCGCGTGCCGCCGCCACCAGGTTGCGGCGCTGCACCTCCGTGGAGCCCGACTCGCCGCGACGTATCAGGGCGTTGCCACCGAAGGCGATGGCCAGGCGCGTCATCGGACGAACCGGCGAATCATCCCAGGCGCTCCCAGCGATCCTCGCCCGTGATGAGCATGTAGAGCAGGGCCTGCTCCGTGTACCAACGGTTCTCGGCCTCGGCCCAGACCCGGGACTGCGGACCGTCGATGACCTCGTCCAACACCTCGTCACCGCGATGGGCCGGCAGGCAGTGCAGGAAGATCGCCCGAGGCGCGGCCAGGGCCATCAGTTCGGGGGTGACGCAGTACCCGGCAAAGACACGGGCTCGTTCTTCCCGCTCCTTCTCCTGGCCCATGCTCGCCCAGACGTCGGTGTAGACGGCATCGGCGCCGCGTGCCGCCGCCTTCACGTCGTGGCCTAACTCGATCGCCCCACCGTTCACCGCGCAGTTGGCCCGTGCGGCCTGGACGATCTCGACGTTCGGTTCGTACCCCTCGGGCGTAGAGACGGCCAGCGTAAAACCGAGATGGCCGGCCGCCTGGATGAGGGAGTTGCAAACGTTGTTGCCGTCCCCGACGAATGCCACTCGCAGCCCGGCCACGTCGCCGAACTCCTCCCGCAGCGTCATGACGTCGGCCAGGGCCTGGCAGGGATGGTGGTCGTCGGTGAGGGCGTTGATGATCGGGATGGTGGCGTGACGCGCCAACTCCTCGACCCGGGCCTGGTCGAACGTCCGGATCGCGAGGGCCGTGAGGTACCGCGACAGGACGCGGGCCGTGTCGGCGATGCTCTCACCGCGGCCGAGCTGCAGCTCGTCGGGCCGGAGCGCTATCGGAAGCATGCCCAGGCCCCAGGCCGCCGCCTCGAAGCTGACCCTCGTCCGTGTCGACGGCTTGTCGAAGATAAGCCCGACTCGGCCTCCCACGAGAGTGTCACGGGCCATGCCCTTGATGCTCTTGAGGTGGACAGCCAGTTCCATGTTGACCAGGATCCCGTCGCGTCCGAGGGAATCCAAAGTCAGAAGGTGGCGCGTCATGACGGTCTCTCCGGCTAGGGTCGCAATCCCGCCGTCGAGCCGGCCCGTGCCCGCTCGACGATCGGAGCGAGGAGTTCGGTGAGGTTCGATTGTTCGTGCCCGGCCGCGTCGGCAGCCAATTCTTCCAGTTCGTATCGTACGCGGACGACGGGGCGGTCGAGCTTCAGAACGCGAGTCAGGTCGATCGGGGTCGCCGACAGCACGAGGTCGACCGGCATCGCGTTGAGCGTGGTCTCGAGTTCGTGCATCTGGCCCTGGCCGTAGCCCATGGCCGGAAGCAGGTGCTCCAGTGCCGGATAGTGGCTGAGCGTCTCCGCCAGCTGCCCGACCGCGTACGGGACGGGATCGACGATCTCAGCCGCACGGAACCTGCGGGCCGCGACGATGCCCGCGCCGTATGTCATGCCGCCATGGGTGAGAGTCGGGCCGTCCTCGACGACCGCGACCCTCTTGCCGGCGATCTCCCCGCCGACGAGGGCCAGCGCGGACCGGGCCAGGATGACGCGAGCCTTGCCGTTCATCGCGGCGATGTTGGCCCTCACTTCGGCCACCTGGTCCGGCGTGGCCGAGTCCACCTTGTTCACGACCACGACATCTGCCAGGCGGATGTTGGTCTCGCCGGGGTGATAGTGCGTCTCGTGGCCGGCGCGGAGCGGGTCGGCGACCACTACGAACAGGTCCGGCCGGTAGAACGGGAAATCGTTGTTCCCGCCGTCCCACAACACGATGTCGGCTTCGGCCTCGGCCTCACGCAGGATCGCCTCGTAGTCGACCCCGGCGTAGAGAACACGCCCGGCGTCGAGATGCGGCTCGTACTCCTCGCGCTCCTCGATCGTTGTCTCATACCGGTCGAGATCGGCATACGTGGCGTAACGCTGGACCCGCTGGGCCACGAGATCCCCGTACGGCATGGGGTGGCGCACGACCACGACCTTGAGGCCCTGCTTTTCGAGCAGCGCCGCCAGGTAGCGAGTGGTCTGGCTCTTGCCGGCCCCGGTTCGGGTCGCCCCGGTGGCCACGACGGGCTTGGAACTCGGCAGCATCGTTCGCGCAGGCCCGAGCAACTCGAAGTCGGCTCCGCCGGCGAGGGCCCGGCTGGCCGTGTGCATCACATGCTCGTGAGTGACGTCACTGTAGGCAAAGACGACCAGGTCGATCTTCTCGGTCGCGAGCAGGCGCTCGAGATCGGCTTCGGCCACGATCTGGATGCCGTTCGGATAGAGCGGTCCGGCGAGTTCGGTCGGATAGCGTCGACCCGCAATGCCCGGGATCTGAGTCGCCGCCGTGAAGGCGACGACCTCAACGCTCGGCTCGTCACGGTAGGCGACGTTGAAGTTGTGGAAGTCGCGTCCCGCGGCCCCCATGATCACGACACGTGTGCGATCCATGGCGATTCCGGCCTTCCGCGGTCGCGCCGTAGGGTCTACCCCCGGCAGCGAACCTTGGGCTCACGAGCCGGTACCCGCCTCTGGTCCAGCGGTCGTCGAGCAGCGGTAGTGTCCCCCACCCGGCACCGCCGCGCAAGTGGCGCCATCTCACGTCCCGTCGGCCGGCTAAGCCAGGTACTGCACCATGGCGAAGCTTCCGGCGGCAAGCATTGCCACCACGATGAACCACAGAATCGCGGCCCGGGAGCGCGAATTGGCCAGGTCGCCGATGAGGGCGCGGTCACTCGTCAACAGCACGAGGAAGGCCAGCGGGAGGGCCAGGATGACCACGTTGAATACCATAGCCCCGACGCACAGCCGGACCAGGTCGGCCGACAGCAGAACCACCGCCGCGGCAGGCACGACCTCCACGAAATAGACGCCGTAGAACCGCCGGGCCTGGCTGAACTTGAGGTTCAGGCTCCGCGGCCAGCCCATCAGCTCGCCGATCCCCCAGGCTGCCGAAAGCGAGATGACGACAAGGGCGAGCAGCCCCGAGCCGACCAGGCCGATGGCGATGAGCCAGCCCGCGCCGCCGTCGGCCAGCCGGGCCAGACCGTCGGGCAGCTCGGCCAGGTTCTTCGCGCCGGCCGAAACTGGAGGCGCCGACTTCATGGCCGCCGCCGCCGCGATTACGATTGCGGCCATCAGGGCCTGGCTGGCGAACGCCCCGAGCAAGGTTTCGACGCGGGACCCGTGCAGGTCTTCTCGGGTCAGCTTCTTGTCCACGCTTGCCGACTGCTGGTAGAAGAGCATCCAGGGCATGATCGAGGCGCCGATCATCGCCACGACGAGCGCGAAGTAGTCGGGCGGCACGTCGCCGGGGAGAGGGTTCAGGTCGGCCACGAGGTGGCCCAGATCCGGGCGGCCGGCCACCGCCAGCACCACGAAGCTGAAGAGCGCCAGGGACAATACGAGCGCGAGCCGCTCGAATCGCGTGTAGCTCGCGCTGAGCACCATGGAAGCGTGGATCGCCAGGGCAGCGACGATCGCGATCGGAGCCGGGATGCCAACGATCTCCGCGCCAAGGGCGATGCCCGCGAACTCGGCCACGTAGGCGACGAAGTTGATGATCGCCATGCCGAATACCGACACTGCCGCCCAGCGGCGCCCGTAGCGAGCCAGGACCAGTTCGGCGTGGCCCATGCCCGTGGCCAGGGCCAGCCGCGCCGTCATCTCCTGCACCAGGAACAGCACCGGCACGACCGCAAAACACGGCAGCAGCAGGGCGTAGCCCGACTCGGTCCCACCCTTGGCCGCGGTTATGACGCTCGGAGCGTCGACATCCGCGAGCATGACCACCCACGCCGGGCCGACGACGCGCAGCCAGCGACCGATCGCCGGGCTCCTGATCCACGCGGCCAGGGACCGAACACCGCCAATCGAAGTCATGGCTCAACCATAACGGACTCACTGTCCGATCCGAAGGGGCCGAGCCTCACCCTGTCCGGTTCATCTGGGCCCCTCTGGCCGAGCCGTCCAGCACCCCGCACTTCTAATAGTGTGCCCTTCGAGAGGGCCGGATCGCGCGGCCCAGGTCCAAAAAGACCATCAGTCCGCCCGAGGGCGGACTGATGGTCCAACGAGGAGCGTCTTGCGGCCACGGAGCGCAGTGGCTGCGCCCCGGACGGTGCCGATGCGCTTATCAGGCGACCCGGCTGATCTTTTCGCTCTCGAGCTCGAAGCAGCCGACGAAGTGACCGTCTTCGATCTTCGCCAGCGTCGGATCGTCGGCGGCCCGGTCCGTGGTCCGGCCTGCCAGCGGATATGCCTCGTGGAAGAGGCATCCGCCGCGGCCGGCGATCGGGGCCGAAAGCTCGGCCTCGATCTGGGCCCACTTCTTGTGCAACTGCGGAACCGACGAGATCAGCATCCGCGTGTACGGGTGGGTCGGGTTGCCGAAGACCTTCTCCGTCGCGCCCATCTCAACGATGACGCCCCGGCGAAGGATGACGGTGTTCTCGCTGATGTAATTGCCCAGCGAGAGGTCGTGGGTGATGAAGAGGATCCCCATGCCCCGGCCCTTGAGCTCGGCCAGGAGGTTCAGAACGTCGATACGAGTCGACGCGTCGAGCATGCTGATGATCTCGTCAGCCACGAGGATCTTGAGCTCCAGCAGGAGCGCCCGAGCAACCAGGAGTCGCTGGAGCTGGCCGCCGCTGAGCTGGTGAGGGTACTTGTTGAGGACCTGACCGGGATCGAGGGTCACGGCGCGCAGCACGGCGGCCACCTTGTCGTCCCACTCCGACTTCGCCATCTCCGGAAAGTACTCGCTCCGGATCAGGGAGAAGACGCGGTCCGCCTTGAAGATCGGGTTGTAGGAGCTGAACGGGTCCTGGAATACGCCCTGAACGTGCCGGTAGTACTGCTTGATCTCGGAGCCCTTGACACCCGAGATGTCGACCCCATCGAGCGTGATCGAGCCTCGGCTGATATCGATCAGCTTGAGCACCATCTTGCCGACGGTCGTCTTGCCGCTGCCACTCTCGCCGATCAGAGAAACGACTTCTCCCTCGGCGATGTCGAAGCTGACGTCACGAACCGCGACGAAGTCTTTGCCGCCGAAAGTGCCGACCTTGTAGGTCTTGGAGATCCGGTTGAGGCTAAGCATTGGGGCCAGCTACCTTCCAGCAGGCGACCGAGTGGTCGGGTTCGATCTCGACGAACGGCGGCTCTTCGGCGCACTTGGCGAACGCCAGCGGGCAGCGGGCCCGGAAGCGGCAGCCCGTTGGAGGCTTGAGCAGCGACGGAGGGCTGCCGGGAATACCCGTCAGTCTCTTTTCGGCGAACCGCACGCCGACTTCCGGCAGGGACGCGATGAGCATCTGCGTGTACGGATGCATCGGGCTCTGGATGATCGTGCTCGTCGAGGCTTTCTCGGCCAGCTTGCCGGCGTACATGATGAGGATCGAGTCGGCGATCTGATACAAGATCGAGACGTCGTGCGTGATCACCATCATGCTCTTCACGAAGCCGTGATCGCGGAAGCTGACGAGTGTCTCCGCTACCGCTCTCTGGGTGGACACGTCCAGGGCGGACGTGATCTCGTCGGCGATCAGCAGCGATGGATTGAGCAGGGTCGAGATGACCATGACCATGCGCTGCTTCATGCCGCCCGAGAGCTCGATCGGGTAGCGCTTGAGGACGTCCTGCGTCAGCCCGACGACGTCGATCCGTCGCTCGAGTTCAACTTTGATGTCGCGGAAGGCAATTCCCCTCGACTCGATCAGCTCGGAGATCATCACTCCGATCTTTCGGG
This sequence comes from uncultured Chloroflexia bacterium, assembly GCA_963789725.1. GTDB lineage: Bacteria > Chloroflexota > Limnocylindria > Limnocylindrales > CSP1-4 > Fen-1039. The sequence goes on along the minus strand of CAWBLU010000003.1, from coordinate 238,939 downwards.
TGGGGTTCATTGCGCTCATGGCGTATTGCGGAACGACGGAGACTTCGCGGAACCGGAACGGGACCATCGCGGTCTTGTCCCAGATCGGCACCTCGGCTCCGTCGAGGTTGACGCTCCCGCCAACGTACTTCATCCGACCGTCAAGCCGGATCAGGCTGTTGCCGAGGGTGGACTTGCCGCAGCCGGACTCACCCGCGAGGCCCATGATCTCTCCATCGCCGATGGAGAAGGTGGCACCGTCGAGAGCCCGGACATCGCCGGCTAGCGTTCGGTAGTAGACCTTGAGGTCCGAAACCTGGAGGCTCACGGGTTACAGTTCCCTGAGTTTGGGGTTGAAGATCTCGTCGAGACCCACGTTCATGACGTAGAGCGCGCCGACGGTGGCCATGATCCCGAGGCCCGGCGGAACGAACCACCACCAGGTGCCGAGGATCAACGCGGCCCAGGCCACGGCGTTGAACATCATCAAGCCCAGCGACATGCCGTTCATCGGTCCGAGCCCAATGAAGTCGAGGCTCGCAGCGATCAGGATTGCATTGCCGAAGAGCAGGATGAACGTCAGGAAGAGGTAGGAACTCATGTTCGGCGCGATCTCGAGGACGATGACTTTCCATCCTCGACGGCCGCTGAGTCGGGCGAGGTCAATGAAGTCTCGCGAGCGTAGCGAGAAGGTCTGCGCCCGGATGGCGCGAGCAGCCCACGGCCAGGCCGTGGCGCCGACGAAGATCGCCTCGAAGAGGACGCCTCGCTGCTGCAGGTAGGAGCTGATCACGATCAGCACGGCCAGCGTTGGAATTACGAGGAAGACGTTCGTGACCATGTTGAGGAGCTCATCGACCCAGCCACCCATGTAGCCGGCGACGAAGCCGATGCCCATCCCGATCAACGATGCCAGCCCGCCGCCGAGTATCCCGACGAAGAACGTAGCCCGGAGACCGTTAACGAACTGGGAGAAGACGTCCTCGCCGAAGGTGGTCGTCCCGAACCAGTAGCCGGGATCCAGCGACGGCGGCATGTTCAGCCCCAAGTCCTGGGCGAGCGGATCCCTCGAGTCGATCATCGGGCCGAAGATCGCCAGAAAAGCCAGGACACTGAGTATGCCGCTCGCGAAGAGAAACTTCTTGGACCTCAACGCGAAGAAGACAGTCTCACGCTGCCGCTTCGCCGGCGGCTCCGCCTCAGCGGGGGCCTGGGCCGGCAAGCTATTGGTCTCGGCCTGGTTGCCGGCGGTCATGCTGTGCCACCTCGCATTGCGACACGAGTCCGTGGGTCGACGATCACGTAGACGATGTCCACGATGAAGTTAGCCGCCAGGACTCCAATAATGATGAACAGGAAGATCCCCTGGAGCAGGAAGTAATCAGCGCTCTTGATCGCGTTGAAGACGAGCTGTCCAACCCCTGGGTAGGAGAAGACGATCTCGGTGACGAGCGCGCCGGCGACGATCACACCCAGCTGCAGAGCCAGGCCTGTGATCTGCGGGAGCATCGCATTCCGGAAAGCGTACTTGCGGACCAGGCGCTGCGGGGCGCCGAGCGCCTCGAGGTAGCGGCTGTAATCCGATTCGAGCTCGTAGATGATCATGTTGCGCATGCCGATCGCCCAGCCGCCGAACATCACGAGGAAGAGCGAGAAGAACGGCATGAACCAATGGGCGATCAAGTCGCTCACGAATAGCCACGTCAAGGCCGGCTCGAGGTTGAACCCGTAGCCACCTGACAGCGGGAACCAGCGGAAGGTGAAGCCCAGGACAAAGGCGAGCATCAGCCCAAGCCACATGTAGGGCGTCGCGGTCAGAACGTAGCCGAGGGGGAGGATGGAGTTGTCCAGCCACTTGCGCCGTGCGGCGACCGCACCGAATGTGTTGCCGGCCCACCAGCTCAACAGGATGGCCGGGACCAAAAGGGCGAGGGTGTAGGGCACGGCGGCCATGATCGACTCGGTGACGGGCCGCCCGTGGCCAAACACGCTCCTGCCGAGATCCCCGTGGAGTAGTGACCCCCAGAAGTTGAGGTACTGCTGCCACATCGGGTGGTTGAGGCCGAAGAGTTCGTTGTAGTACTTGACGAGGGCCTGTGCTGCCGCGGGGTCAGCGTTGTTGATCCCCATTCGCGAGATCAACCCGGCCACGGGATCGCCGGGCATGAAGCGGGGGATCAGCCAGTCGATCGTCGCCGCGATAAAGAAGGTGAAGGAGTAGGTTAGGAGCTTTCGCCCGAAGTAGCGTCGCACGCGATCTCCTGGTCGGCAAACCTTGCGCTCAGAGAATAGCCCCTCCCTCCGGGGTTGCGCGGAGGAAGGGGCGCCCTGAGTCTGAGTTTACTGGGCGGGCGGGACGGCCTTGATCTGGGTCAGCATGAGCACGGCGCCCATCTGCCAGTAGCCGTTCCACGTGGCCGGAAGGTCGTCGGCGGCAGAGTTGCCGTCGGCGGGCCAGTTCGTCCACACGGAGTTGTTCACCTGCGACCAGATGCCGTTATACCAAAGCGGGATAACCGGCATGTCGGTCAGCTGGATCGTCTGGAGCTTGGAGATGATGGACTTCATGGCTGCAGTGTCTTCGATCGGGGTTCCGTCCAGCTGCTGGACGAGCGCCCAAGCGGCGTCATTCTTGTAGCCTTCGAAGTTCCGGTTCTCGCCAGCGCCGTTGATCAGCGGGAGGCGGAAGACGTAGTCATACCACGTCCACGGGGTGTTGCCGATCTGAACGTCGTTGTTGATGATCAGGTCGAACTTGGGAGCACTGCCATCGTCCGGCCGGTTGCGGTCGGCGACGACGGTGTTGTAGTCGGGATGCTGCGGGTCGACGTTGATGCCCGCGGCCTTGGCACTGGTAGCGATCGAGTTCTCGGCCGCCATCCAGTCGGACCAGCCATCCGGAACCTCAAGCGCTAGCTTGATGGCGGAGCCGTCCTTGTTGGTCACCATGCCGTCGGAGCCAGCCTTGTAGCCGGCGGCCTTGAGCATGTCCTTGGCCTTCTGCGTGCTGAACGAGAAGCCGAGGCTCTTCGTGACAGCGGTGTCGATGTACTTGCTGAAGTTCGGGAGAAGGCCCGTCGGGTCAGAGGCCTTGACGATGTTGCCGTAGACCTTGTTCACGATGTCGTCGGTGTTGATCGACGTCGCGAGGGCCTTGCGGAAAGCCGGGTCGTCAAGAGGCTTCTTGGCAACGTTCGGGATCAGGACCGCCGTGTTACCCGAAAGCATGTACGGAGCGCTCGGGTAGTAGGTGGTCACGCCGTAGCCGCCAGCCACGAGGGAGGCGACGCCGGGCAGGAAGTTGTTCGAAAGGTCGATGCCGCCCTGCAGCACCTGGCCGAGAGCGACGTTGTTGGCGCCGTTGACGAGGTCAACGATGTACTTCGGCTGGACGCTGAGGTTCAGCGCGGCCGTCGCCCACCAATTGTCGTTCTTCTGCCAGACCATGCGGTCGTCCGCGTGGGTCTTGTAGGTGTAGGGGCCGGTCCCGACGCCATTCTCATTCGTGATCTTGAGAATGTCTTCGTTGGCCTTGTCGGTCCAGATGTGCTGCGGCACGATCGGGCTGTTGTAAACCCACTGGGCCCATTCCTGATAGGCGGGCTTGGTGAACTTCACAACGACGGTCGTCGCATCGGTCGCGGTCGCAGTGACGCCCATCTGGACGAGGCTGGAGCCGAGAGCCTTGATGCTCGAGAGGCCGATCGTGAAGGCGACGTCGTTGGCCGAGAAGTCCTGGCCGTCGCTCCACTTGACGCCGGTTCGCGTCTTGATGGTGTACGTCGTCTTGGTGTCATCCCACGTGCCACTCAGCGCGAGCCAAGGGGTGTAGGTGTCCTTGAACGTGTTGTACAGGAACAGCGTCTCGTACTGGAGGCCGACCACGCCCATCGCGGCGTTGGGATCGAGCGGGTTCCAGGTGGACGGGGCGCCCCACTGCTTGCCAGTGGTGTAGAGGGTCTCTGCGCGCGGGTAGACGTCTACCTGCGGGGCAGCGGACGGAGCTTCCGTCGCGGGCGCGGCGGTCTCGGGAGCGCCGCTCGCGGGGGCCGCGGTCGGCGTCGCGGACGTGCTCGAGCACGCCGAGGCGACGATGCTCGCGATTGCGAGCAGTGCCAGAACCCTTGACTTGCCTATTTGCATCCCTTTCCTCCTTCCCATGGGGAGCGCAGAATCAGCGCGTTGGGCCTGAGCACAATTCAGGGCACGCTGTACGCACCTCATGGCTAAGCCAGAACGCCAACTCCGTGGGCTTGCCCCGGTGACGGGGGGCCGGACATTGGCAGGTGGACAGTAGACTACGCCAAGTGGCATGTCAATCGAACTTGTCGCTAAATTCTTTAGTTGATGTCGGGCCCCAATCACCACTTGCCATAGCCTCCCGCCCTCGTGGGGCCCTTCTACGCTCGCCCGTTTACCTCGACTACCCCGACGAGTTGTCCCTGAGACCGACCGCTGATATCATTCACTAAACCTTGAGTTATGTGAGGCGGCATCGGTGGCGAAACGATTCGGGCCCAGACCCGCGACCCTGGCGGACGTCGCCGCGGCCGTGGGCCTCTCTCCGGCGGCCGTTTCGCTCGCTCTGCGAGGCAAGATCGGCGTTTCCGAAGCCACTCGTACACGCGTCGTCGAAGCCGCTCAGACCGTCGGCTACCGGCCTGTCGCCGGGATGGCAAGGCAGCACCACAAGCCCCTGACCGTCGGCCTGGTGATCAAGGCGCTCCGCGGCGACTCCCCGGAGGCGAACCGCTTCTACGCGCCCGTCATGGCGGGCGTCGAGGAGAGCTGCCGGATCCACCGCATGGACCTGATGCTGGCAACCATGCCCGTGGATCAGCACTACTACCCCATCGAGGTTCCCCGCATCGTCACCAACCGAACCTGCGACGGCCTGATCGTGGTTGGAGCGCACCTCTCGCGGGCAACTGCCGAGATCCTTCGCAATGCGCCGCCGGCGGTTCTCGTGGACGCGTACTCGGAAGACGACACCTTCGACTCGGTGGCAACGGACAACGTCGGCGGCGCCCGGACGGCCGTCGAGCATCTCGTCTCGCAGGGCCATCGCAAGATCGCGATCCTTGGCACCGAGCCCGGTGCCTTCCCCAGCGTTCTGGACCGTCGCCGTGGCTACGAGCAGATTCTCGCCGAAGCCGGCCTTACGCCTCGTTTCATCGACACGGACTACTGGCCGCCCGAAGCGGCAGCGGTGTTAGGCCTGTCGTACATCCGCGATCATCCGGACACCACCGCCATCTTCTGCGCCAACGACGCCGTCGCCGTCGCCCTCGTTCAAGCAGCCACAGAGGCCGGCATCGCTGTGCCAGGTCGGGTGTCCATCGTGGGCTTCGACGACATCGACATGGCCGGGTTCGTCTCGCCGGGGTTGACGACCATGGCCGTCGACAAAGTAGGAATGGGTCGGATAGCGGTCACGCTGCTTGCCCACCGGCTCGAGGTCGGCAAGGAGTGCGTCACCCAGACGCTCGTGCGACCGGCGCTCGTCCTGCGCGACTCCACCGCTCCGGTGGTGTCCGGCGCGCGATCGGACGAACCCGGATCCCAGCTTCAGACAGAACCCCTCCCCGCATAGCGAAAGGGCCCCGATGGACTCCGTTGAAGGAACAACAATGCCCGCTGCGCTGAGCGGCGCCCTCCCGAACATCCCCTGGGAGGACCGTCCGTCCGACTCCAGCGCTGTGCTGTGGCGGTCGAGCCGCAACCCGATCATTCCCCGGGACCTGATCGCGCGTTCGAACAGCATCTTTAACTCGGCCGTCGTGCCGTTCGGGCGCGGCTTCGCCGGCGTCTTCCGCGTCGATGACACGACCCGTGTCATGAACATCCACGCCGGCTTCAGCGACGACGGCGTCGATTGGCGGATCGAGGAGCCCACGATCGAGTGGGCGCCAACGGACGGCCGCGTGCCGGAGATCCAGGAGTTCTTCGTCCACGCCTACGACCCCCGGGTCACCTGGCTCGAAGACCGGTACTACGTGACCTGGTGTAACGGCTACTACGGCCCGACGATCGGCGTCGGCTACACCCACGACTTCAAGACGTTCCACCAGCTCGACAACGCGTTCCTGCCCTTCAACCGGAACGGCGTCCTCTTCCCCCGCCGGATCAACGGCATGTACCAGATGCTGTCCCGGCCGAGCGACAACGGCCACACGCCCTTCGGCGACATCTACCTGTCGGAGAGCCCAGACCTGATCCATTGGGGCCGCCATCGCCGCGTCATGACGACCAAGCCGTACACCTGGGAATCGACCAAGATCGGGGCGGGGCCGACGCCAATCGAGACGCCGGAGGGCTGGCTGCTCATCTATCACGGCGTCCTGACTTCCTGCAACGGATTCGTCTACTCGATGGGCGCCGCCCTGCTGGACCTCGACGAGCCGTGGAAGGTGATCGCCCGCAGCCGCGACTACCTGATCTCACCGCAGCGGCCGTACGAGCAGATCGGCGACGTCCAGAACGTCACGTTCCCCTGCGCGGCCCTGCTCGACGCCCCGACCGGTCGGGTGACCGTCTACTACGGCGGCGCCGACACGGTTACCTGCCTGGCCCACGGCTATCTCAACGACATCGTCGACTTCGTCAAGGAACGGAGCTAGATCGGCGAGCCACCGGCCCAAGACGCGCAGAACCCAATCGCCCGCCGGCAGCCCCGGCGGGCGATTCTTCGATTCCTGCAGTGCCAGAGGCCGGAGAAGGCTGCGGCCTACTCCGCAACCGCGGTCGCGACGTCGCCCACGCCCAACTCCACGCCCAGGCGCTCCAGAGCGCTGAGGACGGCCTTCATCGAGGCCGTCGTGATGTTCGGGTCCATGCCGACGCCCCAGCGGACCTCGCCGTGAGAGCGGACCTCGACATAAGCCACGGCCGTTGCCTCTTCGCCGGCTCCGAGCGCGTGCTCCGCGTAGTCGAGGACCTCGACCTCCACGCCAAGACCACGGCGCAGGGCGTGCACGAGCGCGGAGATGGGGCCGTTGCCCTCTCCGGAGATCGCGGTCGTTGAACCGGCGGCCGACAGGCGCGCTCTCACCGTCACTCCCCCATCGCCGGAGGTCGTGTCGTAGCCGGCCAGGTGGATCCGCGGCGCCGCCGGCAGATACTCGGCGGCGAACGCGTCCCACATCTCGTCGGCGGTGATCTCGGTGCCGCTGCCCTCGGTGATGACCTTGATGCAACGGCTGAACTCGATCTGGAGACGGCGCGGCAGGTCCATGCCGTGCTCGGTCTTCATGATGTAGGCCACGCCGCCCTTACCGGATTGGCTGTTGACGCGGATCACCGCCTCGTAGCTGCGGCCGACGTGCTTGGGGTCGATCGGCAGATAGGGCACTTCCCAGACCGGGTACGCGGGTGGCAACGCCTCCATGCCCTTCTTGATCGCGTCCTGGTGTGAGCCTGAGAACGACGTGTAGACGAGATCGCCCACATAAGGATGCCGCGGCTCGACCTGCAACCGGTTGCAGTGCTCAACAACGCGGCGGAGAGCGTCGATGTCGCTGATGTCGAGCCTGGGGTCCACACCCTGGCTGAACATGTTCATGGCCAGGTTGACCACGTCTACGTTGCCGGTCCGCTCGCCGTTGCCGAAGAGCGTTCCCTCGATCCGATCCGCGCCGGCCATCAGGCCGAACTCGGCCGCCGCCACTGCCGTGCCGCGGTCGTTGTGCGGGTGCAGCGACAGGACGACCGAGTCGCGGCGCGGCACGTTGCGATGGAACCATTCGATGGCGTCGCCGTAGATGTTCGGCGTGTACATCTCGACGGTGGCCGGCAGATTAAGAATGATCGGGCGCGCGGGAGTGGGCCGGATGACGTCCATCACGGCCGCACAGACCTCGAGCGCATAGCCCAGCTCGGTGCCGCTGAAGCTTTCCGGGGAGTACTCGTAGCGGATCTCGGTGCCGGGGACGCGGGCTTCCTGCTCCAGGCAGATCTTCGCGGCGTCGACGGCGATCTTCGTCACTCCGGCCTGGTCCAGCCGGAAGACGACGCGCCGCTGGAGCACGGAGGTCGAGTTGTAGAAGTGGACGATCGCCTGGCGGGCGCCGCGCAGGCATTCGTAAGTGCGCTCGATCAGCTCGCGCCGGCATTGGGTCAAGACCTGGATGGTGACGTCCGCTGGGATCAGGTCTCCTTCGATGAGTTGCCGGATGAAGTCGTAGTCCGGCTGCGATGCCGACGGGAAGCCGACCTCGATCTCCTTGAAGCCCATGGCCACAAGGGCCTCGAACATCTGGAGTTTGCGGGCCGGGTCCATCGGATCGATGAGAGCCTGGTTGCCGTCGCGCAGGTCCACCGAGCACCAGACCGGGGCGCGCTCGATTTCTCGGTTCGGCCAGTCGCGGTCGGGAAGACGGAGCGGCAGGGGGCGGAAGGGCACGTACTTCTCGACCGGCATCTTCCTGGGCTGGGCTGGTACGGGAGGCATTCTTGGTTCCTTCTTCGTCTCTATCCGGCTCCGCGATAGTCGCCGCGGTCTGGCGGTTGGGGAAGAGCGTTCGTCGGGGAAACAAAAACCTCCTGCGCTGGCGCAGGAGGCAATCGGCGAGCACCCGGATGGGGCTCGCCTCAGGTAAGGAGCAGGCTGCTGTCGAAGCGGTTCCTGTTCATCGTGTGTCGCAGTTTAGCCGGTTCCGTCGGAATCGGTAACCATCAATAGGACTACTCCAAGTGGAGGGACCGCATGGCGGACGAGATCGAAGAGATCAAGGCGGTCGAAACGGCGGCGGGAGATCGTGCCGTGCCGATCGGTGGACACGCGGCTGCGGGCTCATCGAAGGCCTCGCCGGGCGGCCGGCGCCGGCTGATCCGATCTCGACTGGATCTGCTCGCCGTCGCCCCGGCCGTGCTGGTTGGGCTGGCTGCCCTGACCTGGGTCCTCCCGCCTCGATCCGGTCCGGCCGCGTTCTTTCCCATCTTCGAGCCCTACCTCTTCATCGTCGCCGGCGTCGTCCTGGCCCCTGTCGCCGTCCTCGGCCGCGCCCGGCTGCTGTCGGCATCTCTGGTGGTCGGCCTTCTGGCCGGCGGTCCCCTGTTCGGGTCCGAGTGGGTATCGCTGCCCGGCAGCGCGGCCGACCGTCACGACCTGTCGGTGCTCAGCTGGAACGTCCAGTACGGCATGCGAACACCTGCCGAGCAGGCGGTTGAGCTCGAAGACGTAACCGTCGATGTGGTCGGCCTTCTCGAATTGGAGCCGGACGCGGCCGAGGCCATCGAGAACGACCCGATCATCGACGCCCGCTATCCGTATCGGGCCATGGAGCCGCGAGAATCCGCTTGGGGCGTCGGCGTCATGAGCCGTTATCCGATCTCGAAAGTCGTATCGGTCGACTTCCCAGCCACGCTGGACTTCCTCGTGTCGACGCCGAGGGGCACGGTCCACGTCATCCTGGCCCACCCCAGGCCGGCCGAAATAGCCACGATCTCGCCGCTCCGGCTGCCCATCAACTTCGACCCTTCAGCCCGTGACGGGGCCATCGCCGAGATCCGAACCAGGATCGACGCGGCGCTGGCTGCCGGAGACCGGCTCCTGGTAGTCGGCGACTTCAACACCTCGCCCCTCGAGGCCGAATACGCGGCGCTTACGGCGGGGCTCCGAGATACGCACGTCCAAGTGGGCCAGGGACCGGGTTGGACATGGCGGCCGAGCCGCTTGACCTTCCTGCCGCTCGCTTTCCTGCGGATCGACCTGCAGCTCAGCGGTGGGGCGATCTACCCGGCATCGACGTGGGTCGACTGCTCGCTGCCGGGCGACCACTGCCGCCTCTTCGGCGACTACGAGATCGACTAGACGGGCGGCAGACCAGGCCCGGGCGGCCGGCCGGACCACGTTCCCGGTGCTAAGGTTCGAGGCGATCCCAGCGCCAGAACAGAGGACCCATGCCACAGCTCTCGCCCATCTACGAGCAATTGCGCGAAGTCCTCATAGACACCAAGCCGGATACGCCGATGGAGCCGACGGCCGAGTTGCCCCACGTGTACGGCGTCGTCGTGGATGTCGGGTTCGAGCTTCTGGTCACGATCGCCGCGTACGCCGACGGAAGGACCATCGCCTGCGACGCCAACGGCGGCGGGTTCAACGACCTGGGTGAGAGTGCGGAGGGGCGGGTCTTGGGCCACTCGATGCTTCGAGACGCCGAAGAGCACCGGGACATGTTCAAGGCCGTGGAGTCCACCCCGCCGCCCGCGTTCGGCCGGGTCCGATTCACGGTTCTCACTTATGACGGCAAACTCGGGCTGGACCTTGACGGACCTCCCCTCCTCAAGGGCCAGAGCCCGCTGTCGCATGCTTTCACCGCCGTCATTGGAATCGCGGACAGGGCGCGGCACATGGTCCTGCAGACGCCGGACGGCGGGGCGGACCCAAACTGAGCGACACCGCTCGGGGGTGGCGCTGAGCCCTTCGGACTTCATGAACGGCCATGCGCTCGACCTGGAAGGTCGGGTGATGAGCGGCGAACACGGTGGCAGGCGCATAAGCCGTATCGCCCGACGGCTCGATACGGGGCTTGGTGGACCCGTTACGAGAGCAGGCGCTTCAATTTGCCAAACGACCGGCGAGAGGCGTGCGGCCCTAGGGCATCCAGTAGCACCAAATCAGGGAAGCGGCAGTCCGCGAACCCAGAACTCTCAGCAGTCGCACCGGAGACAGCATGAGTACCGATCGGCGGCTCGAAATCGATGGGATCTCGAAACGATACGGGCAGACCGTCGCCGTAAAGGACCTCACGTTCGACGTCCATGCGGGCGAGCTATTCGGCTTCGTCGGGCGCAATGGGGCGGGCAAGACCACAACGATGCGGATCGTGCTCGGAGTTCTCGCTCCCGACGCGGGCGAGGTGCGATGGGATGGAATGCCGCTCGACCTTGCGGCGCGCAGGCGGATCGGGTACATGCCCGAGGAGCGCGGGCTGTATCCGAAGATGCGCCTGGTCGAGCAACTGGCATACCTCGGCGAGCTCCATGGCATAGCAGGCTCGGAAGCCCGAGTCTCCGCTCTGCACTGGCTTGATCGGTTCGGCTTGAAAGACAGGGCCAACGATGATCTCCAGGCGCTCAGCCTCGGCAACCAGCAGCGAGTCCAGCTGGCCGCCGCGCTGGTCTTCGGTCCGAACGTCCTCGTGCTCGACGAGCCGTTCGCCGGGCTCGATCCGGTAGCCGTCGACGTCATGAGCGCCGTCCTCCGCGAGCAGGCCGACGCGGGTCTGCCGGTCATCTTCTCCAGCCACGAGCTCGAGCTCGTCGAGCGGCTGTGCGACCGGGTGGGAATCATCGACCGGGGCCGGATGGTCGCCTGCGGCACTGTCGCAGAGCTTCGTGCCGGAGGGCAGGAACGCCGCTGGATCGACGTTCCCGGGGCCCCGAGCGACTGGGAAGCCGGCCTGCCGGGCGTTCGGCTCGTGCAGGCCGACGGCACGCGGCGGCTGTTCGAGCTGGATCCGGGCGTGGACGATCAGGCGCTGCTCCAGGCGGGGTTGAACACCGGACCGGTACGCGAGTTCAGCCGGGTCAAGCCTACCCTCGGCGAGATCTTCCGGACCGTCATCGAGGAGGCAGCGGCATGAACGCGCGGTTCCTGAGTCTGGGCGGAACGCGCCCCATGCCGGCCACCGTCCTCGTCGCTCGTCGCGAGGTCCGCATGCGCCTGCGCTCGCGGGTCTTCGTTGGCGGCACCATCGTGATGGCGGTTCTCGTCGTCGTCGGTATCGTTGCCGCGTCGCTGCTCGCCGGCAAGACCAACCCGGTGCGGGTGGGCTTCAGCGGCGGATCGCAGGCGCTCGAGCGTTCGTTCACGGCAACTGCCGCGGCCTTGGGTGTGCCCGTGACGGTCAGCGATATTGCCGACGTCAACGCCGGGAAGGCACAGGTAACAGCCGGCACGCTCGACGTGCTCGTGACCGGGTCATCGACCGCGCCGACGGCCGTGGCGAATGAAGGGGTCCCATCGAACGTCGAGTCCGCCCTGTCCCTGGCCGCCGAGGCCGCCCGCCTTTCCGACGCCGGCCTCTCACCGGCGGCGGTCGAGTCGGCCATGGCCCTGGTCCCCATCCAGCTTCTAGCGCCCAAGGCACCCAAGGACAACGAGAACCTGTTCGCCGCCCTGGCCCTGGGAGTAATCCTCTGGATCGCGCTCGGCCAGTACGGGAACATGGTGGCGCAGGGTGTGGTCGAGGAGAAGGCGACGCGGATCATGGAGATCCTGCTCGCCACGATCCAGCCAAGCCGCCTGCTCGCGGGCAAGGTCATCGGGATCGGCCTCGTCGGTCTCCTGCAGCTCACGATCGTGGGCGCGGCCGCGCTCGTCGCGGTCCACGTGACCAATGTCGCCCCGATCCCAGCCCTCGGCGCGGCCTCGATCCTGGGCGATCTCTTCTGGTTCCTGCTCGGCTTCCTCTTCTACGCCACTGCCTACTCCGGCGTCGCCTCGCTCGTCTCGCGCCAGGAGGAGGTGCAGGGCGCCGTCGGGCCGATCTCGATCCTCCAGATCGCGGGGTACCTGCTCATGTACGCGATACTGCCGAATCCGAGTGGTCCCCTGGCCACAGTTGGCTCGATGCTGCCGCCGTTCGCCCCCATCCTGATGCCGGTGCGGATGGCGGTCACCGACGTGCCGTTCTGGCAGGTCGGGCTGGCTGCGGGGCTGGCCATCGCCTCGATCGGCGGCCTGACCTGGCTGGCCGGCCGTATGTATACCAACGCAGCCATGCGCATCGGGGCCCGGGTGCGGTTCATGGATGCGTTCCGCGGGAAGGCTCGCAGCTAGGTCCAGCATGTTCAGGCCCCTTGGGCCAAAGAAATAGGAGGAATCAGATGCCGCCTCGTGTAAAAGCCCATCCATTCTTGACCCTGCTGGCGGTGGTCTCCGCGATCCTCATCCTGGTCGGCCGGGTCAACAAGGACATGTGGTGGGGCAACTGGGTATTTGTCGCCGGAATCGCGGTGCTCGTGGTTGCAGGCGCCCTCTTCCTCCTCCGGACAAAGAGGTGATCGAAACCACCTCGTTTCGGCCCGATGCGGCACCCAGCATTGGCCACCATCGGCGCCTGCCCTTCAGCTGAGCTTCCCTTTTGGAGCACCTTCCCGCCGCCGGTCGCGTCAGGGTGACCCGGGGTCTGGGGACGGTCCAGATCGCCTCGTGGGCCTGGTCGCCTGCTTCCCGATGTAGGCGATCACCGCCCTACGGCGGCTTCGTCGCGAGCGAGGTCGTCTAGGAAGGGTCGACCCGCAGCGTCCCCGCCAACCAAGCGCGTGTCCAATGCGCAGGAGCCACGGTCGAGGCAACCGTGAAGGACAGGTAGCGTGCCTACTCGAAGGAGTGGCTCCGGCGGTAGGATTCGAACCTACGGCCAAGCGGTTAACAGCCGCCCGCTCTACCACTGAGCTACGCCGGAGCGAGTGATCGCCGACACGATCGCCGGAGCGGTCGCCTCACGGCAAGAGCTCGTAATCGTTTGCGACCTCGGCGCCGTGGCGGCGCCGCGCGACAGGATAGCACGGCATTGCCATGGCGTGCCGCGCCGACGCGGCGCCCGGCCCGCCTGGGAGGGCCCCCTGCGGGTGCACGTCAGGACCCGTAGAGTTGAGGCATCCGCGGACCAATCCGAGCCAGGAGGAACGGTGACCAGTCAGTCTCTCAGTGGCGCGTGGCAGCTCCGGCAGACCGGCACGGATGAGTGGCTGGCGGCCCAGGTCCCGGGCGGCGTCCACACCGACCTGATGGCGGCCGGGCGGATCGGCGACCCGTTCCTGGGCGATGAAGAGCTGCGAGTTCAGTGGGTCGCCGAGACGGACTGGGAGTACCGGCGGACGTTCGTCGTCGACGGCACAGTTGCGGCCGAGGACCGCATGGCGCTCACGTTCGACGGCCTCGACACCCTGGCCGAGGTCCGGCTGAACGGCGAGCTCGTAGGCAGGGCAGACAACATGTTCCGGACATGGCGCTGGGACGTGACAGGACGGTTGCTCGATGGCGAGAACGAGATCACGGTCCTCTTCCACTCCGCCGTTCGCCGCGGGGCTGAGCTCGACGCGGCCCGGCATCTCGACCGCCCGAATGAGACCCTTCCCGGCGCCCCCTACCTGCGCAAGGCACCCTGCCACTTCGGCTGGGACTGGGGGCCGCACCTGCCGAACATCGGCATGTGGCAAGAGCCGCGCCTCGAAGGATGGAGCGCGGGGCGGATCGCGGACGTGCGGCTATCCCAGGTCGTGAACGGAGGCGGCGCGACGATCGCCGCGCAGGTGGAAGTCGATCGAGCGCCGGGCGCGACGGCCGAGATGATCGCCACGATGCGAGTCCACGGTCCGGGGGGCGGTGTCGAGGTGGTCCGGGCGGCAGTAGCGGCGGGCACGGCTGAACTCCGGCTCGACATCGCGAACCCGCAATTGTGGTGGCCGAACGGGCTGGGCGCCCAACCGCTCTACCAGGTCGAGGTCGAACTGGCGGCAGGCGACCGCAGGCTCGACGTCAAGACCTACCAGGTCGGCCTTCGAACACTCGAACTGCGGCGCGAGCCCGACCAGTGGGGCGAGTCGTTCACCTTCGTCGTCAACGGCGTGCCGGTCTTCGCCAAGGGCTCCAACTGGATCCCGGCCGACTCGTTTCCGGCCCGCGTGACCGAGGCACAGCTGGACGCGCTGCTCGGCGCGGCAGCGGCCACGAACAACAACATGGTCCGCATCTGGGGCGGCGGCTACTACGAGACCGAGACGTTCTACGACCTGTGCGACCGGTACGGGATCCTGGTCTGGCAGGACTTCATGTTCGCCTGCAGCATCTACCCGCTGACCGATCCCGAGTTCCTGGCCAACCTGGAGGTCGAGGTCCGGGAACAGGTCCGGCGGCTGCGCCACCGAGCCTGCCTGGCCCTTTGGTGCGGCAACAACGAGATGGAGCGGGGCTGGACCATATGGGGCTGGGACAGGCCGGATACGGCCGATCTGAAGGCCGCTTACCTCGAGTTCTTCTCCGAAACACTCCCGGCCTGGGTCGCGGCCGACGACTCGGTCACTCCCTACTGGCCGAGCTCGCCTTCATCGGGGCGGCCGCTCCAGGCGCCGATCGGCGGCAACAGCGGCGACGAGCACGAGTGGATCGTGTGGCACGCCCTCGCCCCCTTCTCAGGCTACGGCCATGAGACATACCGCTTCGTCAGCGAGTTCGGCTTCGAGTCGCTGCCGGCAATGGCCACGGTGGCTGCCTTCGCCCCGGATCCGACCGACTGGAACCTGGGCTCGCCGATGCTCGACCACCACCAGCGCTGCCCGTCGGGCAACGCCCGCATCCTCTATTACATGGCCCAGCAGTTCAGGCTGCCGCAGGACTTCCCCTCCTTCGTCTACCTGAGCCAGGTCCTGCATGCGGAAGCCATGCGCGTCGGCGTCGAGCACTGGCGCCGGCTACGCGATCGCTGCAGCGGGGCTCTCTACTGGCAGCTCAACGATTGCTGGCCCGTCTCGTCGTGGGCGAGCATCGATTACTACGGCCGCTGGAAGGCGCTCCAGTACGCCACTCGGCGGTTCTACGCGCCGGTGCTGCTCAGCGCGGACGTGGAGGGCGACGCAGTATCGCTGGCCGTGACCAACGACAGGGCCGAGCCGTGGCGAGGCGAGGTGCGCTGGTCCCTCGAGCGGCTCGACGGCGCGGTGGTCGCATCCGGACATGCTTTGGTGACGGCGGCCGGTGCGGCGACGACCGCGGTCTGCGAGGTGCCGATCGGCCAGGCCGACCGCGAGTTCCGGCGCGACACGATCCTGGTCGCCGAACTCCGGCGCGATGGCGATACCGGCGGCGGACCCATGGTACGGACCGTCACGACTTTCGGGCCGGACAAGCAATTGCTTCTGAGGCAGCCGGCGATCGAGTCGTCCGTCGAGGTCGTCGATCCGGGCGCCGGTTCGGGCGGGAGCGGCGCCGGCGATCGGTCGGGCGCCCGCGTCGCGGTTCGACTTCGTTCGAGCAGCCTGGCGCGCTGGGTCGAACTGGCTCTCGACGGCGCCGACGTGATCTTCGACGACAACTACTTCGACCTTCCGGCCGGACGCGAGGTTGCGATCCGCTTCGAGTTGCCGACGGGTTGGACGCTCGAGCGGGCCCGCGAGGCGCTTCGAATCCGGTCGGTCATCGACACTTACGCGTAGGGTCCGGCCCGGCCGGCGCGGTGGTCAGGGAGCGGCCATGCCGTCGAGCGGTCACGGTGGCCGGCGCTCCGCGGAGCGGCGCCCTGAAGGCCGGCCGCGGCGTCGCGGGCTCGCGTGACTGTAGCGGCGTCGGCCTCCGGCTCAACTCTCGACCGGAACGTCGGGGCGGTTTCCCCATTCCTCCCACGACTCGGCATAGTTGCGAACCTGGTCCAGGCCGGCCAGTTCATGGAGCGAGAACCACACGAGGGCGGCTCGAACCCCACCCTGGCAGTAGGTCGCTCGAAGCTCGGCCGGCTCGACGCCCGAACCCTTGAGGGCCAGGAGCGCGTCGGCCGCGGGGCGCATTCGGCCGTCCGGTCCCACCCAATCGCTGAAGAGCCTGTTGCGGGCGCCGGGGATTCGACCGCTTCGGGCGGCCGTTACCTCGCGACCGAGAAACTCGTCGATTCGGCGGACGTCCAGCAAGCGCGTTGGGCCGCCGGCAGCCGAGGCCTCGTCACTCCAGGCGCGGACTTCAGCGGCCGTGGCGATCAAGGAGTCGTCGCGTTCGCCGAGAGGCTCGGTCGTTGCAGTGGGGCGCGCGGCAAACGGTTCGGCCGTGGTGGGCCGGCCTTCCTTCAGCCAGAAGCCGAGACCGCCATCGAGAACGTGGAGCCTTTCCTGCGGGAAGCGGTAGAGGCGCAAGAGCCAATACCCACGGATGGCGTGGCGGTTCTGGCCCTCGTCGTCGTAGAACACGATGCGGTCACCCGGCTTGACGCCCCAGGCGCGCAGGGACGCGGCCACTTCTTCGCGGCCGGGCACGAGGTACTGACGATCGGTTGAGCCCGTGTCGGCCCGCAGGCCGGCCTTGGCGAGGTCCTCGTGGAGGTCGACATAGACCGCGCCCGGTAGGTGGGATGCGTCGTAGGCGGCGCGATCGACCGAAACGTGGACCAGCCTCACATCCGTATCGGCGAGATGAGCGGCCACCCATTCGGCGGATACCAGCGGTCCGGGCCCGGCGGTCATTCGATTCCTCCATTCCAAAGCCGACCCGCGAAGCGTACCCGGACATGATCCCGAACGTCCCGAACGCGCCCGACGGACGTGCGTGCCGGGCTCACCGGGCGTGCTGGGCGGCGCTAGCGTGCCCGAGTGCCGGCGCGCCTCGGATGTTCGGGCTTGTCGGGGCGTGCCGAAGCTGCCTCAAACGGGCTCCGACCCGCGCCACTCCCAGCCACTCCCCGGAGCCCGCGCCACTCCCCGCCACTCCCCGGGGCCCGCGCCACTCCCCCGGAGACCTCGAGGTCCCGCCCGGCCGTGGGGCCGGAACGCCTACTCCAGGTAGTCCTTGAGCTTGCGCGATCGGGACGGGTGGCGGAGCTTGCGCAGCGCCTTGGCTTCGATCTGACGTATCCGCTCGCGGGTGACGTTGAACTCCTTGCCCACTTCCTCGAGGGTGCGGGCGCGACCGTCCTCCAGCCCGAACCGGAGCTGCAGGACACGGCGCTCACGCCCCGACAGCGAGTCCAGGACCGCTTCCACCTGCTCCTTCAGAAGCTGATGCGACGCGGCTTCGGCCGGAGCAACGGCGCCGTGATCCTCGATGAAGTCACCCAGGCGCGAGTCCTCCTCCTCTCCGATCGGCTTGTCCAGCGAGACCGGTTCCTGGCTGACCTTGATGATCTCGCGCACCCTGTCCGGCGTTACGACCTGCTCCTGGCCCTTGGACATCGCCTCGGCGATCTCCTCGGTGGTAGGTTCGCGGCCGAGCTCCTGGAGCAGGGTTCGCGAGACCCGGATGTAGCGATTGATCGTCTCGACCATGTGGACGGGAATGCGGATCGTGCGGGCCTGGTCCGCGATCGCTCGCGTGACCGCCTGCCGGATCCACCACGTCGCGTACGTGGAGAACTTGAAGCCCCTCTCGTAGTCGAACTTCTCGACTGCGCGGATCAGGCCGATGTTGCCTTCCTGAAGCACGTCGAGAAACGACAAGCCCCGACCGTTGTACTTGCGGCCGATCGAGACGACCAGGCGCAAGTTGGCGGAAGTGAGATGCTCGCGCGCCTCCTGGCCGGCCCGGATCAGCACGCCTCGCCGATCACGCAGGCGCGTCCCGGCCGCGACGGCCGGATCCCAGCCCATGGCCAGTAGCAGCTCGGCGTCGTTGCCGGCCGCAATCCAGGTCTGGACCCGCTCCCAGGCCGCCGACCTGGCCCAGTCGTACAGCGCCCGCAGGCCGGTGTTGTCCCGGGCCTCGAGATCGCCCGCGTGGACCGCGCCCCAGGCGAAGTCGATCAGCCCCAGGAGGCCATCGGCGTCCGGGGCGGCCGCGTAAGCCGCCAGCAGCGTCCTGGCCTCGACCACGAGTCCGCGGGCTCGTTCACCGGTAGCTTCGCGCAGGGCCCGGGTGAGGCCGATTTCCGGCGCTTCGGGCAGTTCTACGGCCGCGAGCGCGTCGCGCACGATCCGTTCGACCTCGGGCCCGAACCGGAGCCGGTGTTCTGCCCGCTTCGTCCGAGTCGTCCGCTCGGTGTGATTGCGGGTCCATTCGAAGAGGGACAGGATCGCCTTCTCCGGCTCCAGCGCGATCTGCTCACCGAGTTCGATAGCCTTGGCCAGGACCACCTCTTCCTCGGCATGCAACAGCGCAACCCGGCCGATCTCGTGGAGGTACATCCGGACCGAGTCGTCGATGCCGATCATCTCGGCGCTGACGGCTTCCAGCTCCTCGGCCGTCGGCTCTTCGACCGCGGCGGGATCGAGCCAGGCCGGCGCTGCCGGCGGGTCGGCGTCGGCCGAGTGGTCCGGATTGACCTGGAGTGCCAGGGCACCGTCGGTCGGCGGGTTCGCGGCAGTTACGGGCATACGACTCATCTCCAATACAGAAACGGCTCCTCCGAGCAATACGCGTCCGGGACACGCTGAAACGAACCCCGGTGTCGATGCAGGCAGACGGCCCGGGCAGCTCCGCGCCGCCGGCGCCGACTGGCTACTCCAGGTAGTCCTTGAGCTTGCGCGATCGGGACGGGTGGCGGAGCTTGCGCAGCGCCTTGGCCTCGATCTGGCGGATGCGTTCGCGGGTGACGTTGAACTCCTTGCCCACTTCCTCCAGGGTGCGGGCTCGGCCGTCTTCCAGGCCGAATCGGAGCTGCAGGACGCGCCGCTCGCGGCCGGTCAGCGAGTCGAGGACCGCTTCGACCTGCTCCTTGAGGAGCTGATGCGAAGCAGCCTCCGCGGGCGCCAGGGCCCCGCGGTCCTCGATGAAGTCGCCCAGGTGCGAGTCCTCTTCCTCGCCGATCGGCGTCTCCAACGACACGGGCTCCTGGGACACCTTGATGATCTCGCGGACCTTCTCCGGCGTGACCACCTGCTCCTGGCCCTTGGACATCGCCTCGGCGATCTCCTCGACGGTCGGCTCACGACCGAGCTCCTGGAGCAGGGTTCGCGAGACCCGGATGAGGCGGTTGATCGTCTCGACCATGTGGACGGGGATGCGGATAGTGCGGGCCTGGTCGGCGATCGCTCGCGTGATCGCCTGCCGGATCCACCACGTCGCATACGTGGAGAACTTGTAGCCCTTCTCGTAGTCGAACTTCTCGACCGCGCGGATCAGGCCGATGTTGCCTTCCTGGATCAGGTCCAGGAACGACATGCCGCGGCCGATGTACTTCTTCGCGATCGAGACGACGAGGCGGAGGTTGGCCGACGTGAGCTGCTCGCGCGCGTCGCGGCCGATTCGAACCAGCTCACCGCGGCGGTGAGCCAGCTTGGTGTTGGTCGGGACCTCGGGATCCCAGCCAAGGCGCTTGAGCAGATCGGCGTCGGTGCCGGCGTCGATCCAGCGCTTCAACGCCGGGTACGCCACCGTCTCGCGCGTCCAGTCGTAGATGGTGCGCAACCCGACGTTGTCGCGCGAGTCCAGGTCGCCGTTGTGGACGGCCAGGTAAGCCCAGTCGAGAAGATGCAGGTACGACTCGGGCGTGAGCGTGTCGTTGTAGACCTGGACGTTGTGGCGGGCTTCCTTGAGGAGCTCCTTCGTCCCGTCGGTCGTCGCGTCCTTGCCGGCCTTGATCAGGTGGAAGTCGATGGTCGGGACCAGCAGGTCGGCGGCGTCCTCGGCCGAGACGGCGTCCGCGACCATGCGAGCGGCTTCGGGTCCGAATGGCAGCCGGTAGTGCGGCTTGATGGTGCGGGTCTTGCGCTCGGTGTCGTGGTGGGTCCACTCGTGGAGGGAAACGATGCCCTTCCACGGCTCTTCGACCATCTGCTCGCCCAGCTCGATGGCCTTGGCCAGGACGACCTCTTCCTCGGCCGTCAGGAGGGCGACCTTGCCGATCTCCTTCAGGTACATCCGGACCGGGTCGTCGATCCCGATCATGTCGGCCGAAAGGGCCTCGAGCTCCTCCGGCGTGGGCTCCTCGAGAGCTTCGGCGTCGAGCTTAGCGGGCGCCTCGCCCGGCACCGCGGGACCGGCCAGGACGTCCTCTTCGACGACTTCGACCACGTCGACCGAGTCGTCGTCGATGTCCGCCGGCGGCGTGACCTCTTCGTCCTCGACGAGGAGGTCGTCGTCGTCAAGCGAGTCCTCATCGAGCGAACGGCGGGTCCGAACGCCCGCCAGCTTCGCCTCCTCCAGGTCTGCCTTGCGACGGCCGCCGCCGGCGAGAGCGACCTCAACCAGTTGCTTGTCGAGTGGGTCTGTCATCGGTGTCCTCCAGCAGTGGCGAGGTTCGTCACCATGTCACGGCGTCTGTGAAGGACGCCTTGGGTTTGATTGAGGTTGCGTTGTAGCTCTCGCAGCCGCAGCACCTCTTCACGGTCTCCGGCTGCTTCCGCTTCTTTGAGTTCCCCTGCGTTGAACGCGATTTCCTGTTGAAGTCGGTCTTCCTCGAGAGCTAGGAGGCATTGATCTACGCCATTTCGCACGTGGTCGGAGTCAAGGGTCGTGGGATCGTTTGGGCCTCGATCGGCGAAGAGGGCTACGGCAAGTCCATAGAGTTCAGGAGCCAGACCTTCCAGGAACCGCAGCCGCTCAAATTGACCGGACCCCCGTTCCCGGTCTGTCAGCATCGCCGCCAGCAGCTCGCGGGCCGGTGTGCTGGGCAACTCCAGGTTCTGCGCCCTGAGACTGTCCCCGACGCGTTCCTGTTGGTCAGGAACGAGCAGAAGCAACCGCAATAGGCGGGCTTCATCACGCGTCATCGATTTGAGCTCGGCCTTGGTGTCGATCGAATCAGGAGCCGAGATGATCGCGTCGGCCGAGAAGCGGCTCGTGGAGCCCGGACCGTCGTTTCGGCCCCGGCCGCCCGGGCTTGCCCCCGGGTCGGGCGCGTGCAGGGCTTCGAGCAGGACCCGCTCCTCCACCCCGGTCCGTCTCGCCAGCGTCTGGAGATAGCCGTCGCGAACGACCGGGTCGCGGATCTCGCGCAGCAGCGGCACGAGCGCGGCCACGGCGTGGCGCTTCCCCTCGGGCCGCCGGACGTCGAAGGCCGTGGCGTAGTAATCGATCAGGAATTCGATGATCGGCTGAGCGGTTCGGATGGCCTCCCGCCAGAGATCGGGCGTCTCTCGGATGACCTCATCCGGGTCCTTGCCCTCCGGCAGGCGGGCGACGCGGACGCGCGTGATCTCGACGCCGGTCTCCTCGGCCGCCAGGGCCCCGATCAGCTTGAACAGCTCCGCGCCGCCGATCGAGCCGGCGTGCTGGCCGGCCGGGTCGACGTCGTAGGCGAGCACGATCTCGCGGGCATAGCGCGCGATCACGGCCACTTGCGATGGAGTGAGGGCGGTGCCGAGCGAGGCCACGACGTTCTCGAAACCGGCCTGATGGGCCATCAGCGCGTCCGTGTAACCCTCGACCAGGACCGCCTCGTCGTCCTTGCGCATCTCGCCGCGGGCCCGCTCGATCAGGTACAGCGTGCGGCTCTTATCGAAGAGAGCCGTGGCCGGCGAGTTCAGGTACTTGGGGGCGTCGGCGTTGGCGCGCGGGGGCGCTGTGGGATCGACGCCGCCGGGCGCCGGCGGCAGGATTCGACCGCCGATGCCCACCGCGGCTCCGGATGCGTCGCGGATCGGGAAGATGACGCGGCTTCGGAACTTGTCGTAGGCGCCGCGGCCGTTCGGCCGGACGCTCGTCAGCCCGACTTCAGCCAGATCCGCCACGTCGACGTTTCGGCGGCTCTTGAGCATCTTGATCATCTGGTCCCAGCCGTCGGGCGCCCAGCCGAGCTGGAAGCGCTCGATCGTCGCGTCGGTGAAGCCGCGCTTGTGCAGGTATTCGAGGGCGGGCTCGCCGGTCTTCGACTGCGTCAGAACGGCGTGGTAGAAGGCGATGGCCTGCTCGAGGACTTCGCGCAGACGGGCCTTCCGGGCGTCGTCGCGACTCGTGCGCTCGTCGATCTCGATGCCGGCTTTCGCGGCGAGCCGCTTGAGCGCCTCCGGGAAGGTCAGGCCTTCGCGGCGCATGACGAAGCTGAAGATGTCGCCGCCCTCGCCGCAGCCGAAGCAATGCCAGCTCTCGCGCGCCGGAGTCACGACGAAGCTCGGCGTCTTCTCGCCGTGGAACGGGCACAGGCCCTTGAAGATCGTGCCCGCCTTGCGAAGCTGGACCGCCTCGCCGACCACGTCGACGATCGACAGCTTGTTCTTGACTTCCGCGGCTACCCCAGACGCCAAATTCGTTCTCCTGCCAATCAGACGCTCGGCGCGCCCGCGGCGTTCGCCCGTTTCTTCCGCCCGACCGATCGATCGACTATGCCGGCCGCCGATTGGGTCGAAATCCTGCTTCGGCCGACCCCGATGGCCTGGCTGGACCTCTCGGCGGACCACCCGGACACACGTAAGGGCTTGTCAAGTCTTGACAAGCCTCTGCTGCGTAAATTCTTACCACTTTTCGCGGCGTGTGTATACCCCTGGGGGGTATTGACATGTCAAGAGGGCTAGGTGGATCGGCCCGCATCTGAGCCGGAGCTATCACCCTCGAAGCTGCCACCCATACCGCCAAACAGAACCATGTAGGTCCCAACAAGATCGTGGTAGTCCTTGACCCACAGTTGCGTCTTCTCAAGGGTCGTGGGCGTCCCGATTTGACCGGCCGCGAGTTTCCAGGAGATCGTCGGCGGTGTCATCTCCAGAGTCCAGCCTTGCCGTAGGCGTCGTTAGCGGAAGACGTCCGTGACCACCTGCGACGGCGGGCTCAGACTTACCGATTGGCTCAAGGCGATCGCGTTCTTGTGCCAAACTCTGTCGCGCGCCCGTCATACCGACACTCCGGAGGCATCATGCCCTTAGCCCGAGCATCCCATGTTTCCAGCGGCGCTCGCACGGCGCCTCGGTCGCTTCAGCCCGAAGACCTTTACCGTTTGCGCGTACCTTCCCAGGTACGCCTCGCGCCCGACGGACGGCTCGCGGTGTTCGCTCTGCAGGTGGCCAAGGCCCGCCGCGACGGGTACGTCCACTCGATCTGGGGCGTGCCGACCGACGGAAGCGAGGAACCCCGCCAGATCACGCTCGGCGCGTGGCATGACACATCTCCTCAAATTTCGCCGGACGGCCGGCTGATGGCGTTCCTGTCGGACCGGCGAACACTCGTCGAGCCCGCGCCCGCCGAGGAGGCGCCGGGCAAGGCCGAGAAGCGGGAGGACGTCGTCCAGGTCCACGTCTTGCCGCTCGACCGCCCGGGCGAGGCGTCGCGGGTCACGGATCTTCCGCGGGGCGTAACAAGCTTCGAGTGGTCACCCGACGGCAAGCGCCTTGCGGTCCTGAGCCCGTCGGCCGGGGCGACAAGGGAAGACGACCGCCGGCGACGCGGCCTCGACGAACCGGCAGCCAACGGAATGCCGACATCGGACTACCGCTACGTGGACCGGCTCTCGTTCCTCCACAACGGTCGCGGCTTCGTCTACGACAGCCGCCCACAGCTGTGGGTCGTCGATCTCGACGGCGGCAATGCCAGTCGCCTGACGAACGTCGACTGGTCGGTGGACATGCCGGCCTGGTCGCCCGACGGCAAGCGGATCGCGTACAGCACGGACGAGCGGCGGGACGCCGACTTCGACCCGCGCTCGCACATCTTCGTCGTCGACGTCGACTCCGGAAGCCGCACCCGCATCACGGACGCCGGCAGGGCTGATTTCTCGGCACCGACCTGGCTTCCCCACGGCCGGACAATCGCCTGCCTCGGCCACCGCTACCCTGCCCACGCGGGCAGCCGGTCCGACGTCTGGCTCTTCGCGGCCGACGGCTCCGACTCGGGGCCCGACGGCGGGCGGAATTTGTCGGCCCGTCGTGACCTCATGCCGGCGACGTCGATGAACAGCGACATCACGCTGGGCGAGCCCGCGCGTCTGGTGGCGTCCGCGGACGGTGCCTGGCTGACATTCAGCGCCCCTTGCGACGGCTCATACGAGCTGTGGCGGATCTCCACGGACGACGGCGGCAGGCTCGTACGGCTGACCGATGGCAGGGAATACATCTCGGGCTTCGACCAGATCGAGGTCGATGGCCGTCCGCGCCTGGCGTTCGTCCGCTCGACGCCGACCGAGTTGCCGGACGTCTGGGTCAAGTCGGACGGTGACGCGCCGCGCCGCCTGAGCTGCTTGAACGACCTCGCACTCGCCGACGTCAAGCTCCTCGAGCCGGTCGAGCGCTCGTACGACGTCGACGGGCGGCGGATCCAGGGCTGGTTGATCGAGGGAGCCGAGTCGTCGGGCTTTGGCAGGCCCGGCCCGCTCGTCGTCCAGATTCACGGCGGACCGCAGACGCAGTACGGCTGGTCGCCTGTGCTCGAGTTCCAGATCCTGGCTGGAACCGGGATGAGCGTCTTCTACTGCAATCCACGCGGCTCCACCGGATATGGCCAGAATTTTGCGGATGCCAACTTCCGCGATTGGGGCGACGGGCCGACGCTGGACGTCCTCGCCGGCGTCGACGCGCTCGTCGCCGAGGGCATCGCGGACGGCCAGCACCTCGGTGTCACCGGGGGCTCGTACGGCGGATACCTGACGAACTGGATCGTCGGGCACGATCGGCGCTTTGCCGCGGCGCTCACGGCGCGGTCGGTGAGCGACATGACATCGCTCATGCTGACCGGAGACCTAGCCGGTATCGATCCGAAGATGTTCGTCGGCGCGGACCCGTGGGAAGAGCCGGATTTCTACCGCGAACAGTCGCCCATCACCTATATCTCGTCGTGCACCACGCCGCTCCTCATCCAGCACGCGGAGGAAGATCTTCGCTGCCCGATCGGCCAGGCCGAAGAGCTTTTCGCGGTCCTGCGCGCCCACCGGCGGCCGGTCCGGTTCATGCGCGTCCCCGCGGAGAACCACGAACTCACACGCGGGGGCACGCCCTTCCGTCGCGTCGAGAATCTCGTCCAGGTCCGCGACTGGTTCCGCCACTTTCTCGTCTACGGCAGGCGGCGCCTACCGCCACTGCCGCATGACCGCGCCGGTAAGTAGAGGGGCTCAGCTGGGCAGCGTCTTGTTCGCCCGTATCCATTCGAGCCAGTGGCGTTCGGCTCCGATGGTGGTTGCCGCACCGTGGCCAGGCAGCACGGTCAGCCGGTCGTCCAGCCCGGCCAGGCGGCTTAGCGACTCCACGATCTGCTCCTCGGATCCGCCGGGTAGATCGGTCCGGCCCCATGACCCGGCGAACAGGGTGTCGCCCGAGAGCAGCAGGCCTTTCGTGCGGTCGAGCAGACAGACCGAACCCTCCGTGTGCCCCGGCGTGTGGAGGACCTCGAGATCGATCTCGCCGAACTTGACTCGGCCACCCTCGGCCAGGTCCACCGCAGGAACGCTGGGCGGGATGGGGAACGGCGCGAAGAGCGGCTGCGGGTGGATGAGCATCTCGCGGTCGAGCGGATGAACGGCGATGCGGGCTTCGTCGCCGGGCTGGTGATCGTGCGTCCAGGCCTGCGCGGCCGCGTTGTCGCCCACGTGGTCCCAGTGGCCGTGGGTGGAGACGATCAGCTTCAGCTTCCAGCCGCGCTCCTCGAGCGTCCCACTCAGCCAGGCAACCGAGGGAATCGCCGTGTCGATCGCGATCGCTTCGCGGGTGCCCGAGTCGGCCAGAACGTACACGTTAGTCCCGACCGGTCCAACTGTCCGGTTGAGCAACTCCATGCTCGGAGACTAGCAGGCAACGAGCTCTACCGCTCTCGAAGATGATTGGGGGAAATTACGGGAGCGGCGCCACGAACTTCCAGGTGAGCCGGGCCTTCCAGTAGACGGGCGTGAAGTACTTCCCCAGATCCGAGACCGCCACCCGGGTGTCGGGGGCCATGTCGTATCCGTTCGATTGCTTTTTTGGGTAGAGAGGGCCGGACACGTAGACCGCGGTGACGGTAAAGGCCGGGTCGAACGCCGGGTCGAACGCCGGGTCGGCCGCGGCTTCAAAGCCGGTCATGACCCAGGCGTGCGTCGTGTCGAGGACCGCCAGCCCAACGGGCCGGTTCGTCAGCCGCATGCGCAGCGCCGCGAGATTGACCGCGCCCTGGAGCGACCCAATTGTCACGACCTCGTAGGGTGTCCCGGTGAACTTGTCGAGCGCCCCCTGCCAGCCGATCAAGCCCGCACCCGCGTCGGAGTCGGGCAGCGCGTCGTTGTGGCGTGCGTAGTCGAGGATCTTCAACTGTCCGGCGTAGCTGCTGTCCGAAGTCCCGTTGATCAGATTCACCATCATCTGGGCCGACGCCGCCACGCACCAGGTCGAGGTTTGCTGCGAGGCAAAGGCGGAGGCTCGGAAGATGTCGAGCTTGCCAGTCCACGCCGGTAGCGGCCGGCCATGCGGGTCGAGCAGCCCGGGGACATAGACCGGCGTCGTGTCCTGACCGACGAGCCCGAGTGCGTCGGTGACGAACAGGGTGAACCTATAGCAATGTCCCAGACTCAGGTCCGCTATCGGTAGCGCCCCGGAGGAGGCCGCCAGACCGTCCATGCCGCCCGGCGCGGCCACCACGGTTGCCTCCGATGCCAACGCGAAGCGCGTGGATCTGCTCTCCCGGGCCGAGAAACGAGCGACATCGCCTTTCGTCCACTCGCCGCATCCTTGCGTAGTGGCGGGCGCCTCTTCGCGCAGGATCTCGCGGTCGACTATTCCCGGGCCTATTCCGTCGGTCTCCGTCCAAGCCAGAGTGGCCGTAGTCGTGTTGGGCTGCCCACCGATCTGTTCGACGTGCACCGCCGGACGGTCTGAGACCGCGACGATTGTCTGCAGGGCCGCCGGCGAAGTCGATCCGTCGGGGTTCAGATACGACAGCACGACAGCGAGCGAACTAGCACCCGTCTGCCAGTGCCACCGGGAGAGGAGGGCCAGACCGGGAGACACCAGCGGCACCGCGTCCCATCCCGAAGCGTCCTCCGAGGCCAGCAGCGAGAAACTTCCAGGATCCGACCTGGAACTGCCCGTGGGCGCGATTCCGACGACGTCGAGCGACCCCGGCGTGTCGGTCCGGATGAAGAGCCTCCCATCCGCGCCGAGGGTGCTCTGTCCGTGGGCATAGACGGAGAGGATGGGCGCCTCGTCCGGTTGAATGACGGCAGCCGCGCGCTCGGGGGTCGATGTCCTGATCGCCGACGCGGCGACGTTACTGGGTGTGCCGGCGGCCGTGGTAAAGGCCGCGGTGGTCACAGCCGCAACCACCCCGAGCAGCAGAGACAGGAGCCGTCGAGACATTGATGAGGCGCTCCACTGGCGTTGGTCGGCGCCTCATCTGGAACGCTCGACTGCGGCATTGGCCCGCGTGTCGACTCTTGGGGCACTGCGCCGGTTCGTCAACAGGACTTGGGGCCCGACGTCACGGTCTCCGAATGGATCGATCGTCATGGTCCGGTTGGCCTAGGCAAGGTCAACCGAGCAGCCCGCTAAGGTAGAGCTAGGTCACTCGGAG
Source organism: uncultured Chloroflexia bacterium (assembly GCA_963789725.1). Lineage (GTDB taxonomy): Bacteria > Chloroflexota > Limnocylindria > Limnocylindrales > CSP1-4 > Fen-1039. Next base: position 210,918 of record CAWBLU010000003.1, on the reverse strand, counting down.
CGCACCCGCCCCGTCATCAAGGGGCCTCCTGCGGGATGTCGAACTCGCGGCGGGCTCCGGCGCCGAAGGCGTGGACGGAAGCGTCGATATCGGCCGCCGACCAGCCCAGCTCCGAACCCATCAGCTCGGCGACGCGGCCCGCCACGGCCATGCCTCGATCCAGCCGCGCTTGAGCCAACCTTGTTCTGCGGGCAAGGAAATCATCCACCGACATGGCGCTCTCCTGGCGCACCGACCATACAACCTCGACTTCGAGCACCGAGACGTCGGACGCGAGGGGTCTGAGCAAATCGAGTTCGCTCCCGAGGCTTACGACATCCGAGGCTTGGGTGCCGTAGCGAGCGACGAGACGATCCGCCAGGTCGCGGCCGAGCCCAGTCTCGCCGGCGATGCGTGCCGCGACGGCGTCGAGCGCCTCCGGCGCGGCCCCGCCGATGATCGGGACCTCTGCGGTAATGGAGGGACGTGCCTTTGCCGCCGCCGGGCCCAGCGCGGCGTCGACTGTCTGGAGCGCCATCAGGCGGTAGGTCGTGTACTTGCCGCCGCTGACCCGCACGAGCCCGCTCGGCTCCGTCCTGATTCTGTGTTCACGCGAGGCTTTCACGGTCGAACCCGGCGTGCCTCCCGGGTCCGTCGCGAGCGGCCGCAGCCCTGCGAACGCCCCCAATACATCGCTGCGACTGAGGCCCACGTCGAGGGTTCGATTGACGTTCCCGAGAATCTCGTCGACCTCGGCCAACGTCGGCGCGGGTCGATCCGGAGGAGTATTGGACTCGTGATCCGTAGTTCCGATCACCCAATTGTCGGGGCCTGGGACGAGGAAGCAGACACGGTGCGGTATCCGCAACGTCAGCCCATATCGACTCGGAATTCGATCGCGGGCCACGACCAAGTGGACACCCCGGCTGGGCCGAGTCAGTCGGCTGTCTTTCGCGGGAAATGGTCCGTCGGCGCGGCCGGTCCATACGCCGGTGGCATCGATCACAACGGCCGCGCGGACATCGAGCTCCGGGCCCGTCAGCTCGTCTCGAACGATGCACCCCGCGAGGCGACCGCCTTCTTCGAGGCCGCGGAGCGCCTTGACCCTGGTCACGGCCAGCGCCCCCTTGCTGCGCGCGGTTCGGACGACGCTCACCGCATAGCGGGCATCGTCCTCCTGCCCGTCGTGGTAGAGAAAAGCGCCACGCAGGCCCTTGCGATGCAGGGCGGGGACGGCATCAAGTGATTCTTCGACCGAGAGGTGCCGATGGAAGCCGCCGTCGGCGGACGCTCCGAGCAGGTCGTACATGGTGAGGCCGGCACCGTAGAACGGTCGCGCCCACGGGCCCCCATAGACCGGGAACAGGAAGGCTTCGAGACGAACCAGGTGAGGCGCCAGTTTCAACAGCAGCGAACGTTCCCGTAAGGCCTCGCGCACGAGGCCGATCTGGAATTGCTCGAGATAGCGCAGGCCGCCATGAATGAGGCGCGAGGACCGGCTGCTCGTCCCCACCGCAAAGTCGTCGCATTCGATCAGAGCGGACTGGAGCCCTCGGGTCGCAGCATCCAGCAAGATCCCGCAGCCAGTGATCCCGCCACCAACGACCAGCACGTCCCAGCGATTCTTGGTGAGGGCTTCAAGATCACGCCTGCGTTCATCTAGAACAGCACCGGACCCGCTCGGAGTTGCGGGAGTTGCCGTGATCAACGAGTTTCTCCCTTCCGCCACGCAGTGGCAGCGCATCTGCGGTCGATCCGGAAGCGAGAGTGGGCGAGGGTCAATTCTCGCCTGCTCTCCAGAGTGAGCCGAGGGTGTGGATTGTCTCGCAGATCCTACGGCCGGTCACCACTTGCGAGAACGACCGAATGGCCCGACTGCGACCGTCCGTGCGCTCGTCAAGGCAGCACGTGAGCGTTCGGCGGCGCGGTCCTCAGCATTCGCGCTTTCGGCTGCGATTGTGTGAGCCTTGCCTGACATTCCTGCCACGCGGCGAGCGTCTGTTTCGGGACGGATCGCTCTGCGCGCCGGATCCGCACCGTCCCCATGTTGCGCTACCCGGCCGCCCGGTACTCCCGCCACGACCCGTACGCCGATATGTCGCGGTGGCGACCTTCGGCCATCTCCCGCGGGAAGAGGATCCCCGGCACGACCCGGCCGTCCGAGAGCTTGACGGGGCCGCGATACAGGCCCGGCGGCTCCCCGGCCTCGACACGGGCCCAGACCTCGGCCGGAACCCGGTATAGCTCGCCCGTCACGGCGACTCCGCCCTCATCTACCTCGAACATCCCGGGGTGGACGTCGCCGATGGAATAGAGCCGGTATACCGGCGCCGTGTCGGTCTCCTCCAGGAACTCGGCGCCGTCGAGGTTGGCGTGGAGCGGCAGCCCTCTCATGAGAGTGCCGTTCACGAACAGGAGGCCCGATTCGGCCATCTCGCCCTCCGCATTAACTGGGGCGAGCGGCGGGGACCAAGCCCCGCCGCTCGCCGGAAGTGCTGCCTTAGGTCGTCGCGATTTCCGGCTCCGCGGTCTCTGCCGGGGGCGGCGTCCTGACGGCCTGCCACAGATCCATCGGTGACTTCAGCTGGCCTTCATTGATGGCCATGATCACCAGGACGACAGTCGAGAACAGGTAGCCGATCACGACTTCCCAGTTGTCGATGCTCATCACCCAGGCGTTGTTTACGTTCTGGATGAAGAAGTGGGGCGCGTTGATGAGCCCCACCAATGCCAGCAGCGCGCCGATCACCGAGTAGACGATGGCGCGGTTGAACTGGCGGTCGATGATGAAGACCGCCATCGCCCCCAGGACGAGGCCGGCCAGGGTCGCGCCTGCGCCGAGCAGCATCATGCCGTGGTACAGGTCGGTGGAACCGTTGTTCAGGTAGCCGACGGCCTGCGGACTCGAGTTCGCCGCCTGAAGGGCGTCGTCCACGAGACCCTGCGCCCACAGCGCGATGTTCGGCACGATGGCGAGGATGATCGCCGGCGCGTGGCGGGCGGGCGTGGTCTGGAAAGCCTGGGCGCCGATGACCAGGCCGATGAACAGCAGGATCGGGTACAGGGCCTGGATCGGGACGACCGCGAGAGCGAGGCTCACGAGGCCGCCGAAGCAGACGATGCCGATAAGGACGCCGGTCGCGAGCGAGTAGCCTATGCGGCCGCCGACGGCCTTCCAGCCCGGGTGGCCGATGTAGACGGCGGGCGGAAACGGGCTGCCCAGGAAGGAGCCGATCAGGGCACCGAAACCGTCGGCCAGCAGGATGAGGCGAAGGTTGTACGAGTCGCCGGCTACGGCCGCGCTTTCGACGTTGTTCGTGCCCTCGATGAAGTTGTACACGCCCAGAGGAATGGCTGTCGCCAGGATGACGACGAACCAGTCGCCGAGGCCGGTGAAGACGTCGAAGCTCGGGATCGGCACATAGACGCCGAACTGCTTGAGCGAGTCGCCCACGGCGTTCGAATCCAGGCCGGCATGCGCGCCGAAGGCCAGCGTCCCGATCCAGCCAACCGCGGTGCCAATCACCACGGCCGCCAGGCCGCCCGGGATGCCGAACGGCAGTCGCACGTTGGCCGTCCAGCTGATGAGGATGATCGCCAGGCTGATGAACGCGATCCACGGAACCTCGAGAGAGGAGAACCCCGCCCGCATCGAGATGTACGCGATCGAGATGCCGGCCAATGAGCCGAGCAGCGCGGCGCGGGGCGTGTACTTGCGGATCGTGGGCCCTATGAACGCGCCGATGAGGATGATCACGCCGATCAGGAAGCACCAGGCGAGGCCGGCCTGCCAGGCCTTGATCGGGTCGTTCGTCTGGAGGTAGACGGGCAGCATGATCACGAAGACGACGATGAACATGTGCGGGACGGACGGCCCGTACGGCATCGCCGCCACGTCGGACCGCCCCTCCTTCCTCGCCAGTCGCCAGGCCAGGAAGGCGTAGAAGAGGTTGCCGATCGGGAGGGCAATGCCCATGGCCGGCAGGATCCGGCCGAAGACAGTGTCGGTCGGGATATGGACGACGCCAAGGGATAGTCCGGACAGGACGATGACGTTGAGGATTACGTTGGTGAACAGACCGAAGAAGGCATTCCAGTCGCCCGTGACCCAGAGCTTTGGTCGGAACGCCGCTGTCGACTGCATTTAGCCATCCACCTTTCTTCGATGATGTCGGCGCCGGTCAGGCGTGGGTGCCCGCCGCCCTGCCCGCCGCCAGTGCGCTCAGGAAGTGCTCTGAATCGCCGACCCAGCCGAAGATGCCGCCCTGGGCCTTGATCATCTCCAGCGCAACCCGCTGGAACTCCGGGAAGTAGGAGCCGACGCAGTCGGAGAGAACCAGGGCGTCGTAGCCACGATCGTTGGCCTCGCGGACCGTGGTATGGACGCACACCTCGGTCGTCACTCCGCACACGACAAGCGACTCTATGCCCTTGAGCTGCAGGATCGAACCGAGGTCCGTGGCGTAGAAGGCGCCCTTGCCGGGCTTGTCCACGACGGGCTCGCCCGCGATCGGGGAGAGCTCGTCGACGATGTCGTGGCCGCGTTCGCCCCGGACGAGGAGGCGTCCCATCGAGCCTTTGTCGCCGATCCGGAGAGGGGCGCTGCCCCGGCGGTACTTGGCGGGCGGCAGGTCCGAGAGGTCCGGCCGGTGCCCTTCCCGAGTGTGGACGACGAACATGCCGGCCTCGCGGCAGGCTGCCAGGACACGCTTGGCCGGCTCCACGGCGCGCAGCAGTAGCGACACGTCGTTGCCCAGCGACTCCCCGAAACCGCCCGGATAGACGAAGTCGCGCTGGAAATCGATCATCAGCAGCGCCGTCTTCTCCGGCTCGAATTTGAATGCGTACGGTTCAGCTTCGACCGTGATCATCAATACCTCCTCGCTCGACGTGACTCACTCTCGTGGGCGTTCAATCAGGTTCGATACGCGTTCCCGTCAGTCCCGCCACTCCTCGCTTCATAGAAGTCGCCGTCGTGATCAGGACCTCCTTCCCGCCCCGATCGAGGAACGCCAGGCCGGCCTCGACCTTGGGACCCATGCTGCCCTTGGGAAACTCGCCCTCCGACAGATATCTGCGCGCTTCGCTGGCCGCGATGCGATCGAGAAAGCGCTGATCGGGCCGGCGGAAATGGACCGCGACCCTTTCGACCCCGGTCGATAGAACGAGCAGCGGCACGCCCAGGCTCGACGCCAGAAGAGCCGACGCGTAGTCCTTGTCGATGACCGCTTCGACGCCCGAGTAGACGCCCGGCGACGTTTCGACCACGGGGATGCCTCCGCCGCCGACTGCGATGACGACATAGCCGGCGTCGACGAGCGTCCGTATCTGGCCGGTCTCGACGATCCGCAGTGGACGCGGCGAAGCCACGATCCGGCGGTACCCTCGACCCGAGTCCTCGACCGTCTGCCAGCCGTACCGCTCGCGGCGATCGGCCGCTTCGCTCTCGCCGTAGAACGGGCCGATGGGCTTGGATGGTTGCTGAAAGGCCGGATCCGCGGCGTCGACGACGGTGTGGGTCAGCACGTAGACGACCCGGTCGGGCAACCCGCGCGCCGCCAGCTCGTTCAGCAGGGCCAGCCCCAGGATGTGGCCGATGCCACCTTGTGAATCCGCCACGGACATCTCGAGCGAGAGCTGGGGGACGGGTGCGGAATCGCCCACGATCTCGGAGCGCAGGAGGATGAAGCCGACCTGCGGCCCGTTGCCGTGGGTCAGGACGATGCCCCAGCCCTCGGCCACGAGGTCGGCAATGTGGCGGCTCGTCCCGACGGCGTTCTCACACTGCTCGGCGATGGAGCCGCGCTGGCCGTCCAGAATGAGGGCGTTGCCGCCGACGGCGATGACGGCGCGGCGCTGCCGCACGCCGTCCTGGCTCATGACGCCGGCCTCACGCCCAGGGTCTCGGCCAGGGCTCGAACCCCGGCATCGAAACAGGCCAGCGGCGCGCGGGCGATGCCGGCGCCGATCTGACCCACGCCCGGTTCGCGGTGGGCTATGCCCGTGTTGATGACCGGCGCAACGCCGGTCTCGACCACGAGCCGCGCATCGATGCCGGTCGGCGTCCCGGCGAAGCCGAGGGACGGCAGGCCGTAACCGGAGTTGCGCCCGAGCGTGATCCGCTCCATCAGGCGCGTGAAGCCGATGGCGTCGGCCGGCGTTCCGCCCACGAATCGGACGATCGCGGGCGCCGCGGCCATGGCGAAGCCGCCGATCCCGAACGTCTCGGTGATGGCGCTGTCGCCCAGGTCCGGGTTGGCGTCCTCGGGTCCGAAGCCGGGGAAGTAGAGGCCGTCGGGCACGCCGACCGGGACGGTGAACCAGCGATCGCCGGTTCCGCTCAGCCTCACGCCGAAGTCGACGCCGTTGCGGGACATGGCCGTCGCGACGCTGGAGCCCGTGATGCCGTGGGCGGCATCCATCGCCGACTTGCAGGCGGCCATGGACAGGTTCAGGAAGAAGTGGTCGTTGCCGCGTAGGAACTCCAAGACCGCGACCGCGACCTCGGCCCTGGTGGCGATGACCAACGAGGGCGCGATCGTGCGCGTGAACAGCGAGGTCGCCGCGACGTTGCGGTTGTGGCCCTCGTCGCCCATCTGGAGGGCCTGGGCGGTGATGCTCCGCAGGTCGACGGGGCCCATCCGGCCGAGGGTCGCCGACAGGGCCGGGGCGAGCGTTCCGGAGAACCAGCGCAGGCGTTCTAGCACGGAGTCGTCGTAGGCGCCGAACCGAAGAACCTTGCCCAAGCCCTCGTTCAGGGTCGCGTAGGCGCGGTTGCCGCGGTCCTCGTTCTCGACCACCGCGACTGGCATGGACGCGGAAATGACTCCCGCCATCGGACCCACGGCGGCATGCTCGTGACAGGGCGCAAATCGGACGCCGCCCCCGTCCACGAGGTGCCGCGCCGCCTCGGGGGTCGTTGCCCAGCCCTCCAGCAGGCACGCTCCGATGACCGCACCCTGGACGGGACCGCACATCGCCGCCCACTCGATCGGCGGACCGCTGTGGAGCAGCATGTGGTCCTCGATGCCGGGCATGGCTTCGCCGGCCGGCTGCACGTCGCGGAGAACGGGCCGAGCGGCGAGGATCCGCTCGAGGGCCAGCGCGTTGCCGGCGGCGACGGCCGATCCGGCCCGGTCGTCGGGGTCGTCGGCAAGCCGCGCCAGGAGCAGTCCCAGCTCTCGATCTCCCTGGGCGGGCGGGCGCCAGTCCAGCGCGACGACGCTGCCGCCGTGTGCCCCGATCGGTTCGGCGAAGCTGGCCAGCCCGATGTTGACCGCGCTCACCCCATCGACGAATAGATCGCTCACTTTGTCGGTCATGCCGGTGCCTCGGTCCTGTTGGATGGCCCTGGATCGGCGCGTGTCGACTCCGCGGCCGCCACGGTCGCGATACGTGCCGCGATCGCGGCCGCGCGGCTGTTGCTGGCGGCGACGATCACGCCGGCCGAAGCCAGCGTTCGACACTGGCCCTCGAAGCCCTGGAAGTCCTCGTCGGTGCCGCATACGGACGCGACGATGGCGAGACCACGACCGGCCGCCGCGGCTACGGCCTTCGCTTCTCGGATCGCAGGAGCCACGGCTCCCGCCGGGTCCGGATGAGAGCCATAGCCGAGGACGACGTCCAGAAGAAGAATCCCCACTTCCGGGTCGGCTGCGGCGGCGACGATCTTCTCGTTGCGAAGGCGCGGGTCGATCATCGGATGGGGACGGCCGACGGTGAACTCGTCGTCGCCGAGATCGACGATGTGGTCGTGGCGATCGGGTCCGAGGGCCTGCCGGAGCACGAGTTTAGCCTCGCCCGCAAGCGATCCGCCGGTGTACAGGCCGAGGACGGCAGTCTGGCCGGGGATCAACGCTCGGGCCGCCGCCATCGCCGCGGCTTCGGTCTCAGGGTCGAGGCCGGTCTTCTCGGCGGGCGGCTCCTGGCCGCGCGCCAGTGCGGCGGCGATCGAGGCCGCCTCTTCGAACGTGGCCGCGGGCCGGCCTCCGGCCTCGCGAACCTGCGCGGGGTCGCCGCCGAGGAAGCACACGACCACTGGTTTTGCGCTGCCGCGAAGCTTGTCCAGCACGGCCAAGGCGACCTGCGGCGACGGCGGCTTGGATACCACGACCAGCACCCTGGTCTGTGGATCGCCGAGCAGCACGTCGATGGCGGCCAACATCGTTGCCCCGCCGACGCGCTCGTCCAGGTCGCGACCGCCGGTCCCGAGAGCGTGCGTGACGCCCGCACCGAACCTGTGGATCAGGCAGCTCACCTGCTGCAAGCCGGTGCCTGAGGCTCCCACGAGACCGATCGAACCCCGGCGCACGGCGTTGGCGAACCCGAGCGGCACACCGCCGACGATCGCCGTGCCGCAGTCGGGGCCCATAACGAGCAAGCCCTTCTGCCGGGCGAGCGTCTTGAGCTCCACCTCGTCGCCGACGCTGACGTTGTCACTGAAGAGGAAGACGTTCAAACCGCGCTTCAGGGCCTTGAGGGTCTCGGCCGTGGCGTAGGCACCGGGGGTGGACACCAGGGCCAGGTTGGCCCCCGGCAGCGCGGCCGCGCCTTCGGCCAGCGTATGCGGCGCCTCGGGCCGCTCGCCACCTTCGGCCGTGGGCCCCTCGCGCGTGCCCGACAGGAGAACGCCGGCCCGCGCGAGGGCCGCATCCCCCGCGGCTGCCGAGTCGGCGGCTATGGCGACGACCAGATCATTCGGTCCGGCGTCCGCGGCCGCGGCATTCGCCAGGCCCGCACCCTCGAGGACGGCGCGATTAGCCGGCGTGCCCATGACCAGGCCCGCTCTCGCAACTCCCGGGATTCGCTCCAGTTCCGCGGCGATGCCCATGAGTTCGACCGAGTCCCGGTAGCTGTTGCGATAGACCGCTCCGCGTATCTGGGTTGGGCTCATGCCAGCCACCTCGACATCGCTATTACGACGCCGACGACCGAGTCCACACCCGAACTGGCACCCCACTCGGAGGCGCGCCCGACCGCTCGCGGTATTCCGGCGGCGGGCCCGTCGAGGACCGCGTCGAGGAGATGGTGGAGTCGCTCCGAGTACTGGCCGCGGGCGGCGTGGCTGTGGAACGTGGCTGCGACGAGAGTCGTCCGGCCGGCCGCGACGGCGGCCCAGGCCTCGGCGAGGGGGCGCGCCGCGGCGTCCCCGAGAGCTGTCAGCGTGGCGGTCAGCCCAACCAGCAGGTCGTCGCCGGATGGGGTCAGACCGGGGCCGAGGCCGACCAGCCTGGCGCCTTCGGCCGTGGCTCGGTCGAGGTCGCCGACCTCCAGGGCTCGCACCAGGCCGTCTGCCGCCGGCTGCGCCCATGCGGCGGCGTCGCTCGCCGGCCGCGCCGTTCGCCGCAAGACCCGACGGGCATTCGAGGCCGGCTCATCGTCGCCCAGGATAGGGCGAAGCCCGACCTCGGGAAGCAGGCGAGCGGCCGCCGCGACCAGCCCCGCCCTGCCCGGGATGTCGTCCGGGGCCGGGCGGACGCGGATTCTTGGGGACCAGACCGTCGCCAGCCGAACGTCGATCGTCACCAGGCCGCCGTCGATCATCAGGCAGCCGTCGTGCGTCCGGGCCGCCATGCCGTCGCGAAGGCCCAGGGCAACGCCGTCGAATTCGCGGACCGCAACGCCGTTGGGCAGGCCGCCCATCGAATCCCGAGCTACCGTCACGAGCCGGCCGTCGATCAGGACGTTGGCCGCCGACCGGTGGACGCTAAGGAGCCTCCCTGCGGCCGAACTCGGCCCGAACATGGAACCGATGGCCTCGCTGGTCCTCGCGGCGGCCATCCATCTACCCGTGCCGGTGGTTTCAGGACGCTCCATATCGGCTATCCTAAGAACCGCCCAGAGGCCAGTCATTGTCCTATCTGGACATGTCCTGGCGCGTCTCCTGTACGCAATGCCCACAGCACGGGGAGAAGACGATGACGGCGGGCGTCACCGTTCGCAAAGTCCTGGATCTACCCTCCCTTCGGGGAGCTCGGGTGCTCGGCGGATCGGCCGGCCTCGATCACGTAGTCAGCCAGGTAAACGTGATGGAGGTTCCGGACATCCTCAGATGGGTCCAACCCGAGGAGCTGCTGCTCACCACGGCATACCCCCTCCGTGACGATCGAGCTGCCCTGGAGGAGCTGATCCCCAACCTGGCCGCCAAGCGTCTGGCGGCCCTCGCCGTGAAGCCGGCGAGGTATATCGAGGCGATCCCCCCGATGATGGCCGAAGCGGCGGATCGACTGGCCTTCCCCCTGATCGAACTGCCACCAGACGCGGTTCTGGGCGAGATCATCAACTCGGTGCTTTCGGCGGTCCTCAACGACCAGGCGCTTCGGCTCCGACGGGCCGCCACGATCCACGACCGCTTCACCGGCATCGTCCTGAGCGGCGGGGGTCTGCGCGAGATCGCCGAGGCGCTCAGCCAGTCGCTCGGACGGCAGGTGGCGATACTCGACTCCCACGGCGTGCTGCAGACCAGCGTCCCCGCCCTGCCCGCGGCCGGCCCCGCCCCGCTTCTCGCGCCCTCAACCGAGGCCGATACCGTATCGGGCCCGACGTCGCTCACGATAGACGGCAGGCCCGCGACCGCTCAGCCTATCCAGGTCGGCGCCGAGCGCTTCGGCACGATCGTCGCCATGGGCGACATCCACGAACTTGGAGAGGAGCATCTCGACGCCCTTGAGCACGCGGCCACGGTCGCTGCCCTCCGGCAGGTGCAGGCCAGGGCGGTTTCGGAGGCCGACCGGCGGTTCCAGGCGGTGTGCCTCGAGGAGCTGGTAACCGGCCACATCACGGACCGTGCCGTCCTCATGGAGAGGGCCGTCTCATTCGCCTGGGACCTCGCGCTCCCCCGTGCGGTCATGATCGTCCAGCTCGACGAAGTCGCTGGGCGGCCGTTCGCCGCCCTGGTCGGAACCGCCCAGGAGACATCGCTCCGCCGCCGGCTGGCCGACGCCGTGCGCCTCTCGCTGGGCCGGACCGCCGTCGTCTGGGAGCGGAGCGCCCAGGTCGCGGCCCTCGTGGCCCCGGGTCAACGCGGCGTCGAGGGTCTGAGGAAGGTGGCCGATCGCATGGCCGGGGAGGCGCATCGGACCATACACGACGGCGTTATCAGCGTGGGCGTCGGCCGGATCAAGAGCGACCCGTTGCGTTTGAGCGAGAGCTACCTTGAGGCGAGGCGGGCGCTGGCGATAGACAGATGGGGACGGGGACCTGGCCGGATAGCCCTGTTCGAGGGCCTCGGCGTGGACCGCCTCCTGGTGGAGCTGGACAGGACCGAACTGGCCGACTTCACCGCGACCCAGCTCGACCCCCTGGTGGCCTACGACGCTCGTCATCACACCGACCTGCTGGGCTCGCTCGAAGCGTTCCTCGAGACCCGCAACGCGGCGCTGGCGGCCCGCCGGCTATTCGTCCACTACAACACGATGAAGAATCGCCTGCGGACGATCGAGGACCTCATCGGCCCGTTCCGGGACGATCCCGATCGATGCCTCGGCCTGGCCATCGCGCTCCGCGTCCGTCGCCTTCCCTCCGAGTAGCAACGCCTCTTGGTGGGTTCGATCCCAGTACGCCGCCGTCTCGCCGCTCCCTACGCAATGCTGGTGGCTCACCTGCCGACGACCCGGTATTCCTTCGAGTAGGGCGGACCGCCCCATCCGTGTTGGAAGCCGCCGCGTCGCGGACCGACGTGGTCGCCAGGCAAGACACCACCGCCCGGATTGGCCTGCCAACCGCACACTTCCTCTGCCAAACCTCCACACAATGCCGGTCGATGATGTCTGTGCCGCCCGTTCGAGTACCAGGTCTGATCAGCTTCGCGCCGCTCCCTGGACGTACGAAGAAGCCGCCACTCGATTGGGTAAGGCGGCGCGTTGCGATGGTCGTCTTGCCGGCATTCGTGCTGACATGGGCAATCCTGGCGCCGGTGGTAGTCCAACCGGTCGCCGCCGCGGGCGATCCGGTCATCGCGGCAGCCGGCGACATCGCCTGTGACCCGGCCGACTCGCACCTCAACGGCGGCAACGGAACCACGACGTACTGCGCCGAGAAGGCCGTATCCAACCTGCTCGTCGGACAGGGCATCGCGGCCGTCCTGCCGCTCGGCGACGACCAGTATTACTGCGGCAGCCTGGCCGCGTTCAACGCCGTTTACAACCCGACGTGGGGTCGCGTCAAGTCGATCACGCATCCCGTGGTAGGCAACCACGAGTACCTGACCAGCGGCGGCTCAACCTCTGCGACCGGCTGCAATTCCTCTAACGCCGGCGCCGCGGGCTACTTCGCCTATTACGGCTCGGCGGCCGGACTGCCCGGGCAGGGTTACTACAGCTTCGACGTCGGGGCCTGGCATCTGATTGCCCTCAACTCCAACTGCACACAGGCCGGCGGATGCGGTTCTACTTCGCCGCAAGGCAAGTGGCTGGCCGCCGACCTTGCGGCCCACCGGAACCAGTGCCTCCTCGCCTACTGGCACATCCCGCTCTTCAGCTCGGGTGGCCGGGCCAACAACAACAGCCTCAAGCTGTGGGATCAGCTGTACGCCGCCCACGCCGACGTGGTGCTCAACGGCCACGACCACATCTACGAGCGGTTCGCCCCCCAGACCCCTGCTGGTCTGGCCGATCCGGCCAACGGCATCCGCGAGTTCATCGTCGGGACCGGCGGCGCCAATCACACCTCCATCGCGTCGGTGGCCGCCAACAGCCTCGTCCGCAACACCACTTCGTTCGGCGTGCTCAAGTTGACCCTCCACGCCGGCAGCTACGACTGGCGCTTCCAGAACGCCACCGGATCGTTCACCGAGAGCGGTTCGGCCTCTTGCCACAGCGGCTCGTCCGGTCCCACAGCCACTCCGACGGCCGCCACCACGCCGGCGCCGAGCGCCACGCCGACGGCAACCCCGATCGCTGGCGGCGCCGGAACCTTCACGCCGGTCGCCGACAGCTACGTCGACGCCTCCGCACCCACGACGAACCACGGCAAGACGACGTCCCTTCGCGTCGACGCTACGCCGCTGATCCGCTCCTACCTGCGGTTCAACGTGACCGGCCTTACCGGCGCCGCGACGGGAGCAACGTTGCGAATCTGGGCCAATAGCGCCCAGTCCGTCGGGTATAGCGCGTTCCGGGTCGCCGACAATACGTGGGGCGAAACGACGATCACCGACGCCAACGCGCCGCCCTTCGGTTCGACGCTGGGCAGTTCCGGCGCGGCTACGAAAGGCTCATGGACCAGCGTCAACGTGTCATCGGCCGTCACGGGAAACGGCCTGGTCAGCTTCGGAATTTCCACGACCAGCGGCACAGCCCTGAGCCTTTCGTCGAAGGAAGGCGCCCAGCCGCCCCAACTCCTGGTGACCGGCGCGGGCCTCGCCTCGGTCCTGCCTTCCGGATCGGGCGGCTCGGATCGCTTCCCGAGCGTCGCGTACCTGTTCATTCCGCTGGCCCTGCCCGGCTGGAAGGCCCTGGATCGCCTGCGGGGCGGCCGAGTCTAGCCGCCCAGGATCGCGCGCACCTCGGCCGCCGTCGGCTGCCCGTCCACGCCGCCGAGCCTTAGGGTCGAAAGCGCGCCGGCCGCGGCACCCCACCGCAGGCATCCGTCCAGGTCCGAACCGTCCAGCCAGGCCGCCAGGAACCCGGCGTCGAAGCTGTCACCCGCGCCGGTGGTGTCGACCGTGTCGACCGGGTACGCCGCCGTCCGAACCAGCGGCCCATCCGCGCGGCAGGCCAGGGCTCCGTCCGGGCCGAGCTTCACGGCGACTATCGGGCCGTTGTCGGGGCGACCGGCGTGTCCCAGGCGGGCCAGTCGGCGGGCCGATTCCTCGACGTCGTCGACGCCGGAGATCCCTCTGGCCTCCGCGGCGTTGGGAAAGAAGATGTCGCAGGCGCGGAGCATGTCGGTGACTCCCCCACCCCAGCTGCCGGCGGGATCCCAGTTCGTGTCGAAGGAGGTGGTGATCCCGCGCTCGCGCGCGGCCGCGAAGAACCCGGGCAGGCGGCCCCGGCTCGTCTCCTGCATGTAGAACTGGGCAGAGTGGATGTGACGGGTCCGGCCCACGAGATCGTCGGGCACGGCGTCCACATCCATCGCGCCGATGGCCCCGAGGCCGGTCAGGATCGCCCGGTCGCGGCCGCTTGTCAGGATGACGCTGACCCCCGTGGGAACCGCCGGATCGACCAGGCAGGCCGAGACGTCGATGCCGCGCCCCCTCAACTCGTCCAGCATGTACCGGCCGAGCGGGTCGTCGCCAACCACGCCGAAGAACGCCACGCGCAGGTCCAGCCGGGCGGCGCCGCAGGCGAAGATCGCTGACGAGCTGCCGACGGTCATCACGATCGACTCGACCAGGCGCTCCACCTGGCCGAAGACCGGCGCCGGCTGCGGATCCGAGACGACGATGTCGGGGTTGATCTCGCCGACTACGAGGACGTCGAAGGCGCCGGCGGCGTGGGCACGCCCGGACGGAGCCACCTCAGTAGGCCCGGTACCAGCCCTCGCCCGGGATGGGCGGGGACGGTCGCCGGTTGGCGCGCTCGTGCCACGGCCGGCCGGAAGCTTCGACCACGTCGACGAGGCGCCGCAGACGGTCGCGCGCGGTCGTGCGCAGGAATTCGTCGCGCTCGACTGAGTCCAACCTCGCGGCCGCGGCCCAGACACTCCGGCCGACGACGACCCCACTGGCGCCGGCGCGGCAGGCGGCCTCGACCTGGGCTTCGAACGTGACGTCGTCGACGCCGCCGGACAGGAGCACCCAGGGAACGGGCGAGGCTTCGTCGAGCTCCGCGCAGGCCTCCTGCCAGCGCGCCGGTTCATCGACCGAGGAGTCGTACGGAAACTCAGCCTTGAGAACGTCTCCGCCGAGATCGCTCAGCCGGCGGGCGGTCTCGACCACCACTCGCCGCCGCTCTTCGCCCGCGAGCCGCCGGCCATCCACGAGCGAGAACGAGAGGGGCTCCAAGAAGAGGGCCAGGTCGTGCCGGCGGCACTCGGCCGCGACGTCCGCCACGAGCCGCTCCTGGTCCGCGGCATTGGCCGCATCCGGGTTGTAGTAGACGAGCAGCTTGGCCGCCGACGCCCCCATTCGCTTGGCCTGCTCCACGCTCCAGCCCTCCAGGACGCGGCTGATGCGTGCGGTCGTTGGTCCGACATATCCGGTGGCCTCGACGGCCACGATCAAGCCTGTGCTTCCGGGCAGCGACCCGTCGGCGACGCACTGGGCGGCGCCGATCTCCGGATCGAGCAGCGTCCCGCTGGCATGCGGGGAGAGTGCCCTCACCACCGCCCGCTTGAACTCGACCATCTGGTCGTAGCCGACCGAGGCCGGGTCGTCGGGGCTCAGCTCGCGCCGCAGGTTCTGGCGGTGGTCGAGGGCCAGAACCGAGAAGATGCCGCGATCCGACGCGCACGCCTCGAGGCCGCGCCGGGTTCCAGGCGAGTAGCTCATGCCGGATCGAAGGTTACGACCTGGCGCAGGTGCCGGGGCGCGTCCGGATTTCGACCTCGGGTCAGGGCCAGGCTCAGGGCAAGCGCGTGAGCCGGATGGAGCAGAAGCGGCAGGCGGGCCGCGGGATGCAGGCCCGCGCCTATCAAGCTCACATGACCTGGAAGGCCGGCGGCTTCGGACGCTTCTCGCGCCAGGGTCCACGTTTCGGCGCCGAGCTCGCCAGCCTCGGCCAGGACCCTCCCCTCCTCCGCCGCCGGGCTTCCACCGAGCAATCCGACCACGAGCACACCGGGCTCGCAAACGGAGATAGGCCCGTGGCGGAACTCGAGCGGCTCGTACGCGATCGCCGCCATCTGGCTGGCTTCGGTCAGTTTCAGGCCCCATTCCGCGGCGACACCGAGAGCCGGACCGCCACCCAGGATGACGACCCTGTGGCGGTCGGTGGCTCCGAGCCGGAGGCCCAGGTTCGCGGCGGCGACCGAGTCGCTCCAGCCGGCCGGACTCCGATCGAGGTCGCCGGCGAGCTCGCCGTCGCCCGCGACATCGGCGACGATCCTCAGGAGGAGGGCCAGCATGCTCGCGAATGAGCGGGTCATCACGATCGCCTCCTCATCCCCCACAGATGTGACGACTGCCAGGTCGGCCGCGGCCGCCAGCGGGCTGGCGCCGCGGCAGGTGACGGCGATGACCGGATGGCCTGCCGATCTCATCTGCCCGGCCACGGCCACAGCCTCCGAGGTCGATCCCGAGCGAGAGATCACGACCACAGGTTGTCGAGCGGGATCGCCCGCTGCCAGGACGCCCCGCGGCCGGAGGATGAACTCGGACAGCGGCGCGGCCAGGTACGGTCTGCCCGTGGCCTCGCGCGCCACCGCCGCCGCGGTCTGGCCAAGGTAGTACGACGATCCGGCGCCGGTGATAACCACCTGGTCGGCCGCGCGCAGCGTCTCGATCACCCGCCCGGGCCGCCGGCGCGCAGCCTCGAGCGCAGCCGCAATCGCGGTCCCGGAGGTCGACGACTCGCGCCACGTCAGGAAGTGGTCCAGGCTGGAGAGGCCCGCCTGGTCGCGATCAGGGTTCGTCGTCATCGGTACGCCTCTTCAATACGTTCGGGAGACGGGAATATACCGCGATACGGCGGTGAGGTACAGCTTTGCTCACCCAGATGAGTGAATTGCGCCAACATTGTCGGCAATCCTGCACATAGCGCGCATCATCGATTGACGGTTCGATCGCTTCCTTGCGATACTGGTCTGCGTGCATGCCAACCGAGACCGTGACGAACGCCTCCTCGCGCTTCTGCGCGACAGAGGCCGTAGGTCGGTGGCCGAGATCGCGGAGATCCTTGACGTCGGCCCGGCGACCGTGCGACGGGACCTGGAGCGTCTGGCCCGAGAGGGTCGCCTGATCCGCGACTACGGGGGCGCCGCATCCACCGGCCGCCTTCCCGCCGATCCGGAGGCGGGCGAGGCGATGTCGCAGAAACGGGCGATAGGAGAGGCCGCGGCCGCTATGGTCAAGGACGGCCAGACGATCGTCATATCCAGTGGCTCCACCACGATGGAAATGGCACGCCGACTGAACGATCGCCGACGGTTGACCGTAATCACCAACGCCCTGGACGTCGCCGATGCCCTCATCGATAGTCCCGGCATCGAGCTCATCGTGCTGGGCGGCGTGGTGCGGCCGCTGATGCACAGCCTGCTCGGCCACCTCACCGAGTTGGCCACGCGCGAGCTGAGCGCCGACACGCTCTACATCGGGACCGCTGCGATCAGCCTCGAGCATGGGCTCATGAGCATGCACATGGGCGAGATCCAGAGCGATCGGGCCATGCGCAAGATGGTCAGAGAGGTCGTCGTGCTGGCAGACTCGCGCAAGTTCGAGCGCGTGGCACCGGCCAACGTCTTCGACCTCGACGATGTCGGCACGGTCGTAACCGACGACGGCGTGTCGAAGGCGACGGTGGAGGGTTTGACCGAGCGGGGCGTCAAGGTCGTCATTGCAGGCACAGGTACGGCCGCGTCGTGACTGGGCGCCGTACACCCGGGGATAGCTACCGATTCAGCGGCGAGTTCCACTACTTCCGCGTCCCGCGTCGCGATTGGAGAGACCGGCTGCGCCGGGTGCGCGACCTTGGCTTCGAGGCAGTCAGCATCTACGTGCCGTGGAACTGGCACGAGCCGCAGCCCGGTGCCGTGGACTTCGCGGGCCGGACGCTGCCCGAGCGCGACCTTCTCGGGGCCCTGGACGAGATCTCCGCGGCCGGGCTCGGGTGCATCTACCGCCCCGGGCCGTTCATCACGGCGGAGTGGCGCGACGGCGGCATTCCGGCCTGGCTGTCTGCCGGCGACCCGTCGATCCTGGCCCTGGATTCCACGGGACGACCCGCCGGCGCCGGTCACCCTTACCCGGCCCTGACATACGCCCATCCGGGATACGAAGGCCCAGCCGCCGCCTGGCTGAGGCGATCGATCGAGGTCGCGGCAGGCCACATGGCCTCGGCCGGCGGCCCGATCGTCCATCTCCAGCTCGACGACGAGCCCTCGTACTGGCAGCAGCTGCGCGACCCGCTCGCGCTCGACTACAACCCCTATCTTGTGGCTCCGGCCGGCGACCGGCCGTCTCGCTACGCCGAGTGGCTTATCCGCCGCCACGGCTCGGTCGACGCCGTCAATGCCGCTCACCTCACCCGCGTTTCTGGGGCAACGAGGATCGAGCCGCCCCGGGCCGCGCCCGAGCGCAGGACCGAGCTGACCCGCCATGTGGACTGGCTCGAATTCAAGCTCGACGTCATCAACGAGCACATAGCGGTGCTGGAGCGGACCGCTCGCGAGGCCGGCTACAACGGCCCGATGTCGATGCTGTTCCCCTATCTCCTGCCGCTTCAGGCCGCGAGGTTCGCCGCGTTCGCTCGCGAGCGGATGCCGGAACTCGAGCTGACCAACGAGTGCTACCTCTCGCTCTTCTCGGCCACGGACGGCTCCGAGCAGAAGGTCGCCCACGTCGTCGGCTGCCACGAGACTTATCACATGTGGCATGGGAAGGAGCAGGGCCCCGCGTTCACGATGGAGCTCCAGGGTTCCAACAGCTCCTTCATCGCGCCCGGGGTGATGGAGTGGCTATATGCCGTGACCCTGGCCCGCGGTATCCGCGGCTTCAACGTGTACATGCTCGTCGGTGGCGAAAACCCGCCCGGCTACGAGCTGGGCACCGGGAGGGAATACGACCTCGACGCGCCGATCGGGCGCGACGGCCGGCTCCGGCCGCACGCCGCGGTCCTGGCACGCCAGATCCGGGTGACTCGGGCCGTCGAGACGGCCCTGCTCACCGCCGAGCCGCTGCGCGACGCGTGGGTCGCGTGCAATTCCTCGTACGAGGCGGCGGCGATGGTCGGCGGCAAAGGCGCATTCGCCGACGTCGAGGCGGCGCTCGACGGCATCTTCTCGACCGGCAACATGGGCATGTCCGGCGCGACCAGCCTGACGGCGCTGCTGACGTTGTCCGGCGTGAGCTGGGGGGCGCTGGACCTGGAGCGCGGCGACGCCGATGCCTGGCGCCGGGCCCGCCAGATATGGCTGCCGGGTCTGGACTTCATGGCCGCGTCGATCCAGCGGCGGTTGATCGATTGGGTTCGTGCCGGCGGCCATCTGGTCGTGATGCCGGCAATCCCAACACTCGACGAACGCATGGAACGTTGCGACGCGCTGGCGAGCGCCATCTACGGCGACGTCGCGGTTCCGGAATTCGCCCCGTTCGAGGCCGAACCGGTTGCGTGGAGCCAGGTCAGGACCGCCTCAGGCGGTTCGATCGCCGTCGCCGGCCGGACGACAAACCTGGGGCCGCCGGCGGACGCGACGCCGGTCGCCTGGGCCGAAGACGGCTCGGTCGTAGGCTTCCGACGGCCGATCGGCGCGGGATCGGCGACCGTGCTCGGCTTCCGGTTTCAGTATCACCCGGTCGGCGGACGGGACCAGTTCTCTTTCGCCGCGAACCTGGTCGAGACGGCCGTCGGTCGGCGGGCGGCCGTGGCCGATACGGCGCCGGTCGTGGCCCTCGAACTCGCCGGTCCGGACGGCGGCATCCTGTGTGTCGTGAACCCCGTCGAATTGCGGGTATCGGCTCGAGTGACTTACACGGTTCCGGGGACCGACGAGCGGGCCCAGCTTCCCAGAGTCCTGCCCGGGATCGAGTTCATGGCCCGCGGCGCGCGGATGCTCCCCATCGGTATAGACCTGGGCAACGGGCTTCGACTCGCCTACGCGTCGGCCGAGCTCCTCGACAGAGGCCGGCGGCGCGACGGCACCCTCAGGTTGACCTTCGCCTCGCGTCCCGGTGGATCGTTCGAGGTCGCGGTCGACGACTTCCGGGGCATCGCCTCGGTTCGAGGCGGCCGGCTGATCCAGAGCTGGAATGATGGCGCCGCGCCTGGGGTACTCGTCGTGGAGGCCGGCGGCGAGAACGTCGACGTCTACCTTTCCGGTCCCGAGGTCGCGTGATGACTCCCTCCCGCCTCGTGGCCGTGGCCCCGAATCCATCGATAGACAGGCTGATCGAGGTCGAGGCCTTGCACCACGGCGAGATCCATCGGCCCAGCGCGACGACGCCGGTGGCCGGCGGCAAGGGCTTCAACGTGGCCCGTGCGGCGGCCTCGCTCGGAGAGCCGGTCACGGCTGTCGGTCCGCTGGCCGGACACTCGGGTCGCTGGATCGCGGAGAGGCTCGAGGCTGAGGGTATCGAAGTGGCGGCGATCTGGACCGATGGCGAGACCCGAACCTGCACCTCCATCCTGGATCGCTCCGACGGCTCGCTGACTGAGATCTACGAAGCCGGACCGAGCATGGACGCCCGGAGCTGGCGTCTCCTCCTGGAGGCCGTCTCGAGATCGATGGGCCCCATGAGCGCGGGCGAGGCGGTCATGGTCACGGTATCTGGGAGCCTGCCGCCGGGCAGCCCGGGGGACGGCTTGGCGCGCCTCGTTCGCCTGGCCGGCGTTGCCGAGCTCCGTATCGCCGTCGACGGTCACGGCCCCACGTTGCGGCGGGCGCTGGCTGCGGATCCCTGGCTGGTCAAGGTGAACCTCGACGAGGCCCGCGGCGTACTGGACGATCCGGGCCTGACGGCCACGGCGGCGGTCCGGGGCCTGACCTCTGCCGGCGCCCGCCACGCCATCGTCACCCTCGGTCGCGACGGGGCGGTTGTCTCGCTCGAGGACGGTTCGCTGGTCCACGTTTCCCCACCGTTGATGGGAGTGCATACGGTCGGCGCGGGCGATGCGTTCCTCGCCGGAGTGGCCGTCGGGCTACTGCGCGGCGAGGACATGCTCGAGGCCGCGATCAGCGGCACTGCCGCGGCCGCGGCCAGCACCCTCGTTCCGGCGCCCGGTCGCCTCGAGGTTGCCGAGGCGGTGCGCCTGCGATCCCAGATTCGGGTCGAGCCGGTGGCGTTGGGCGACTAGCGGGCGTCTCGCATTCTCGAGCACGAATCCGTCGCGCAACGAAACAGGCGCCAGACCACATCGCTGACCGGGTCGCGGGGTGAGAACATGGCGATTGCCGCCGGGCACCCCGACAGGAGAATCGACGTGACAGCGCCATTCCAGGGCTTCTCGCGAGATGCGATCCAGTTCCTCGTCGACCTGGCCCTCCACAATGAACGCACCTGGTTCCAGCCGCGGAAAGCCGACTACGAGCGCCTCCTGAAGGAACCGCTCGAGTCGCTGTGTTCGGCCCTCGGCGAGCGATTCGAGGCCCGAGGCCTGCCGTTCCGGGCGGACCCGGCCAGGTCCCCCTTCCGCATCTATCGGGACGTCCGTTTCTCGACCGACAAGACGCCCTACAAGACGCACATATCGGCGAGCTTCCCGTGGGCCGGCGAGGGCGGGGGCGTGGGGGCGTACTTCCACTTCCAGCCGGGTGAGATGTTTGCCGGCGGCGGCATGTGGCACCCGGAACCAGCCCAGCTCGCGGCATGGCGGAGGGCCCTGGACACGGATCTCGGCACGGTCAAGGCCGCGATAGATTCACCCGAGTTCGTGTCGACGTTCGGGCACGTCAGCGGCGACAGCCTCAAGCGCGTCCCGACCGGGTTCGCGTCCGACCATCCCGCGGCGGAGCTGCTCAAGCTCAAGGACGTGACTTTCGGCCGGCCGCTTTCCGACGACGACGTGTTGTCGCCCGACCTCACGGCCTTGCTCGCGACAACCTTCGCGGCCGCGGTCCCCCTCCTGGCCCTGCTCGCCCGACTCTCCCCGGCCGAGGCGAGGGCCGGCTGGCTCCGGGGCGGATAGGGCTCGAGCCGCGGGACTGCTTACAGTCGTTCGGGGCGCTTGATCGGGGGCAGGTGCGGCTCGCCTGTTATGAGCCTCGTTCCGCGCCCGTGCGTCAGAAAGCTCCAGGCCCATCGGATCGTCACGACGAGACGGTTCGCGAAGCCGATCAGATAGACGATGTGGATGGTCAGCCACATCGCCCACGCAAGGAAGCCGCTCATACGGCCGAGGCGCCTGAGCCAGCGGATGTCCGCCACTCCGGAGAGCCGGCCGATGACGGCGACATCGCCGCGGTCTCGATAGTGGAACGGCTTGGGCCTTTCGCCCCGCACGCGAGCCTTGATAGCGGCAGCGGCGTACTTGCCCTCCTGGATCGCCGCCGGTGCGACGCCCGGCACGAGCTTCCCACCCTGCCGCGTCGCTATCGCCAGGTCGCCCAGGACCATCACCTCAGGATGGCCCGGGACCGTGAGATCGGGACTCACGGGGACCCGGCCGGTTCGGTCGGCTCGGACGTCCAGCGCGTCGGCCACCTTGCGCCCGAAGCTCGAGGCCTGCACCCCGGCCGCCCAGAGGACGGTCCGAGTAGGGATGCGCTCCGTGACCACCCCGGCATCGTCCACCTCGACGTCGATGCCGCCCTCGTCGATGCCGGTAACCTTCGTGCCGGTTCGAACGATGACGCCCAGGCGCTTGAGCTGGCGCCGGGCGGACGCGGAGAGGCCCTCGGGGTAGGTGGGCAGCACGCGTTCCAATGCCTCGACGAGCAGAACGCGAGCGTCGGCGGGGTGGATCGATCGGAAGTCCCGGCGGAGCGTGTCGCGCGAGATCTCGCCCAGGGCCCCGGCCAACTCGACTCCGGTTGGTCCGGCCCCTACGACCACGAAGGTCATCCATTCAGCCCGGCGAACCGGGTCCGCCTCGCGCTCGGCGGCTTCGTAGGCGATGAGAATTCGACGGCGGATGTCCGTCGCGTCCTCGATCGTCTTGAGGCCCGGCGCGGCCGCTGCCCAGTCGTCGTGGCCGAAGTACGCGTGGCGTGCGCCGGTCGCTACCACGATCGTGTCGTAGTCGACCGTGCCCCCGTCGCCGAGCGTGACCCGCCGGGCGACCGGATCGAGATCGACGGCCTCGCCCAGGAGCACGCGCGTGTTCTGGCTCCGGCGCAGGATGGCCCGCAGAGGCTGGGCAATGTCGCCCGGCGACAGCGCGCCCGTGGCGACCTGGTAGAGCAGCGGCTGGAAGAGGTGGTAGTTGCGTCGGTCGATGAGCGTGACTGTTACGTCCCGGTCCTTACCCAGATTGCGCGCCGCGTACAAGCCCGCGAACCCGCCCCCGACGATCAGGACGTGGTGGCGGCCGCCTCTTCCCAGCGGGGTCTCTGACGCCGCATCGAGTTGCTCCACGCGGACATCGTGACAGGGAACAGGAAGCCTGTCGCCGGCAGGGACCGTCCGGCCGCGGGTCGTTCTGGGGTGCGGCCCGGAACCCTTGGGGAAGCCCGATTGCGTCCGCGATTGGGGCAAACCCACGAGGGCGCTGGGGCTTCAGTAGTACTTCTGTGTCATCGACCCCAGCCGTTCTGCTCCGTGCCCGTCTCGATGAGACGTCGTCAGAATGGGACAGGGTGGATGGGACCGGATCCCGCGGTTTCGGCGGCAAGTTACGGCGGTCGGCGGCCGACTATCTCCTTTACCGGCCGGTTAGGCCGACCGACTCCTTCAATAGCCGCACGACAGCGTCGAGAGTTCGGGCGCCATGAGCGGCCAGGCGTTTGGTTACGCCCAGCCGCAGCATCGATGGAGACATACACGTGGCCTTGACGGTGGCTCAGACACTCAGCGCTCAGGTCGCCAAGATTCCATTCAAGGCGACGACGAAGATCCTTCTGGAGGTCGTCACGGCCGACGGCGCCTGCCGCCAGGCCTGGGTTCCGCCGCAGCGGGACGGTCGCGACATTGCCGAGGGCGACCGGATCCAGCTGCTGATCGACCCGACGGGCAGCATCCTCCTGGACCCGGGCGGCAACGCCATCGGCGTGATCTACCCGCCGTCCTGATACGCGGCGCTTCGATCCCCGATCCCGGCACAGGCTCGCCGCTGCGGGCGGCCCGCCCCTGAGAGCGTCCGGCTACTGCAATCCGAGCAGCTTGCGCTTGGCGGCGCTGAACTCCTCGTCCGTCAATTCGCCCCGTGAATGCATCTCCGACAGCGCGGTGAGCCTGTCGAGGTCACCCGGAGCCGGAGCAGCCGGCCCGCGGGAACCGCTTTCGTGGGACACGACGGCTGCGAACACCCAGACGACGAGTACGCCGACCAGCACGACCCCGATCAGCCCGAAGAGGCCGGCGCCGGCGCCGTAGCCCCAGCCGCCCATCATCCCGCCGCGGAACAGCCCGCCGCGGAATGCCGGCTCGTTGTTGTTGTTGGCCCCCAATTGATAAGCGATGACAGCCACGGCGGCCAGGGCAGCCAGAACGATGACCAGGATTGCCAGGCGCCGGACAACGGTGCTCTTCATGTAGCGCGAACCTCTCGATGGACCACTAACTGACCTGATGTCTGGTCATATAGTTTGCACTGGTCCTGAACCGGGCCTGAACGCTTCGGCCGTCCTCGGCAGAACTCCGGTCGAGGTTGCTGTGCCCTGCGCCCGAGCCCTCGGACATTTCGCCCGGACGACCGGCCCCGGCGACACAAGGCCGGGCCCGTGTCCGTCGGCGGAAGCCTAAGATGGCTCCGCTCGAAGCCGTCGCGCGGCGCAGCAGACACGGAGGATCGCGGCTTGCCCAGGGTTGACGACACACCGCGCGGCCGCATGCTCGGTCGGGTCGGGGCCGCCGAGGTTGCGCTCTACGAGGAGGAGCCCTCCGGCGGTGGCGGCCGGTTCGATCGGGGCAGGGCCTTCGTCCAATCGATCCTGCCCAAGGGCGCGGTAATCCTGGGCACGCTGTTCGTCATCAACGCCGGCTCGGGCTTCCTGGCCAAGAAAGTGCTCGGCCACGTCTTCGGGGCCGGTTCCGAGACGGACGCCCTGACTTCCGCCATGTACCTCGTTTCGTTCCCGGTCACCATTCTGGTGCTGGGCGGCATCGTCGGGCCATTCCTGCCTCTCTTCGTCGGGCTCAAGAACGAGGCGGAGGAGAGTTCTCGCGAGTTCGCCCACACCATCCTGACGGCCGCGTTGGTCACCGTGGGCTTGGCGATCGCCCTTCTGGCCATCTTCGCCCCGGAGATAGCCGCGCTCGCGGTGCCGGGCTTCGAGGGCGGCCAGCGCGACCTGTACGTGAACCTGGTCCGCGTCGTCTGCCTCGGCCAGCTCGCCATCGCCGCCTCGATGGTCCTGGGCGAAGTGCTGGTGGCTGAACGGAGGTGGTGGACCTACGGCCTGGCCGAGTTCGCCTCGTACTCCGGGCTTGCCGCCGGAGCCATGCTGCTTGGCGGCGTCATGGGCATCTACGGCGCCGCCGTCGGTTCCCTGGTGGGCGGGTTCGCCCATCTCGGGGTGCGCCTGGTCGGCATCTATCGGACCAGCTTCCGGCCCCGCCTGTCCCTGGCGTTTCGAACCAAGGGTGTCGGCGAATTCGCCTGGTTGATCCTGCCCAGAATGGCGAGTTCGGCCCTGGTGTGGTTCTTCGCGGCCTACTTCACGCGAATCGCCTCGACCCTGGCTCCCGGCTCCACGACATCGGTTGCATACGCACAGGACTTCCAGAGCACGGCCGAGAACGTAGTCGGGGTGGCCTTCGCCCTGGCCGCCTTCCCGGCCCTCTCCGCCGCCGCCGCCGCCGGAGACAGGAATGGCTTCAAGCGCGTGTTCCGGACCAACTTCCGAAACATCACCCTCTTCTCGATCCTGGCGGCGGTGGCCCTCGCCGTCTTCTCCGGTTTCATCGCCGGTCTCTTCAAGGGCGGCGCCTTCGACGATACCGACGCCTCCAGGCTGACCCTGGTCCTGCTGATCCTGGCGTTCTCGGTCCCGTTCGAGAGTCTCGTGGAACTGCTCGCCAGGGCGATCATGGCCACGCACAACACGATGGAACCGACGATCGCCGTCGCCATCGGGTTCATCGCCGGGGTAGCGACGACCACAACGCTCTCGGACGGACTCGGTCTGGCCGCGCTGCCCATCGGCTACGTGACCTTCCAGGCCGTCAGGGTCGTGGTTTTGGGCGCCTTCCTGGGACCGCGCATCGCCCGCATCGGCGGGGCAGCGCGATGGTCCCGCGCGAACGCAAGGGACCGCTGGGGCGCCCCATCGACACCAACGCGACGCCCCCTGTCCGCCGGCCGGGCCCTGCTGCTGACAGGCATTGCCCTGGCCATCGCGGGTGGAACCGTCTTCGCCGGGGCCAGGGTATTGAGCGAGGTTTCCATCGCCGGCCACCCCCAGATCACGCCGTGGGCCCGACCGGGCGGGACGATACCGCCGGCGATCACTCCGGATCCATCGCCCACGGCCGCGGTGGCCACGGCAACCGCGTCTGCCTCGGCAGCCGCGTCGGCCGGCCCAAGCCCTTCCCTGGTGCCGTCGGGAACGCCCGGGCCGTTCTCGATGGACCTCTACAAGGAAGGGGACTTCGCCAGCGAGTTCCTCGATACCTGGTGCGTCCCGGCGGCGATGCAGACCTCGATGAACATCATGAACCTCGAGCCTGACACCACCCGCGACACCCAGGCCCGGCTCTTCGATCTAGCGGTCTCGCTCGGCGGCGGCGCCAGCGGCGGCGCCGATCCCATCGGCTGGGCCAAGGGCCTGACCTCGCTCGGTTACGGCAACTACCAGGTCGGCTCCAAGCTCAAGATGGTGGACGCAATCCATCTGGTCGCCAAGCAGATACGAATCACGGGACGGCCCGCCGGGCTGCTCGTGTGGAAGGGCTGGCATTCCTGGGTTGTTTCGGGCTTCACCGCCACCGCCGACCCGGCGACCACCGACAAGTTCACCGTCGTCTCGGTCAACATCGAGGACGTTTGGTATCCGCGGGTATCGAAGATTTGGCCCAAGTCCCGCCCGCCTGACGCGGACGTCCCGGTCGCCGCGCTGAGTACCGACTACGTCACCTGGGTCCAGGCCAAGTTCATCGCCGGCCGTGACGGCTACTACGTGTACGTGATCCCGGTCGAGTAGCGGGGCCTGCCGCGGCGGGCCCTGCCGCCGCCCCCCGAGCGTGGCGTGCGCAGAGCCTGGCGGGCTGGCCTACTCGGGATCCAGGAGAGCCCGCACCCGACGCGCCAGATCGCCGGCGCTGAACGGTTTGGCCAGGAATGCGTCGTCCGGCCCGAGCAGACCACTCCGGACCATGGCGTCGCCGGCGTAGCCGCTCACGTACAGGACTCGGAGACCGGCACGCTCGGTCCTGAGCCTGGCGGCGAGCGCCGGCCCGGTCAGCCCCGGCAGCCGGATATCGGTCACGAGTAGCGGGAGCGGGCCATGCTCCGAAGCCATCAGCGCCTGGGCCTCGGTCGAGTTCGAGGCCACCAGGACGCGATAGCCCAGTCGCTCGAGAGCATGCCGGATGATCATCCTGACGGCCTCGTCGTCCTCCACGACCAGGACCGTCTCGCTGCCTCCCGCCGGGGAATCGGGCGGGGCGGCGGCCGGCCGCGGGGTGACCGGACCGATGTGTTGCGGCAGGTACAGGGTGAAAGTGGTGCCGCGCCCGAGCTTGCTGTCGACAAAGAGGTGGCCGCCAGACTGCTTGACGATGCCGTACGTCGTCGCCAGCCCGAGGCCGGTTCCGCGGCCGAACGGCTTCGTCGTGAAGAATGGCTCAAACACCCGGACCCGGGTCGCGTCGTCCATCCCGCTGCCGGTGTCAGAGGCGGTCAGGACGACATACCGACCTGGTTCCACGGCGTCCGACCGATCATCCTCGGCTGTGACCTCAACATTGGCCATGGCGAGGCTGAACGTCCCTCCGTCGGGCATCGCGTCGCGAGCGTTGACGGCCAGGTTGACGAGAATCTGCTCGAGTTGGCCCGGATCGGCGAAGACCGGGTCCAGGCGAGCCTCGCTCCTGACTTCCAGGGTGACCCCGGGGCCGAGCAGGCCGCCGAGTATCGGCCGGAGCTGGTCCACGAGGCCATCGAGAGCCAGGCCCGCCGGGTCGAGAATCTGGCGTCGGCCGAAGGCGAGGAGCTGGCGCACCAGTGCCGCCGCGCTCCGGGACGCCCGGAGGATCTCGTCGACGTCGGCCTGGGCAGCGGGGTCCGCGGCGACCTCATCTCGGAGAAGCTCGCCGTAGCCGGTGATGGCGGTCAGGAGGTTGTTGAAATCGTGGGCAATTCCGCCGGCGAGCTGGCCCACGGCTTCCATGCGTCCGGCTTCGGCCAGCTCGCGTTCCAGGGCCCGCTCACGACTGACGTCCCGACCGACGCCGACGTAGTTCACAACCGAGCCGCCAGAATCGCGGATCGGGCTGATCACGGCTTCCTCTTCGTAGACGACGCCGTCCTTCCGGCGGTTGATCAACGTTCCGTGCCAGGTGTCGCCCTCTCGCAGAGTCGCCCACATCGCGTCGTAAAACGGCCGGCCCTGCTGGCCGCTCTGCACAACGCTTGGATTGCGGCCTATCAACTCCGCGCGTGGGTACCCCGAGACCTGTTCGTAGGCCGGATTGACGTACAGGATGCGAGCGTCCCGATTGGTTATGACGATCGTCTCCGCCGCCTGCTCGACCGCGGTGGCAAGGCGTGCCCGCTCCTCGTCGGCGGCAAGTCGCGCGGACTCGGCAGCCCGAATTGAGCGGGCCCGGCGAGCCAGGAGAACGTAGAGCGCCGCCGCGGTAACGACCACGAAGCCCCAGCCCTTGCCGACCTCGATCACCTGGGCCGAGGAGCCATTCGTCAGCACTTGCACGGCGAAACCGCTGCCCAGGATCCAGGCCGCGCCGACGAGGCCGTAGCCGAGCGCGATCCGGCCGGGTTGCAGATTCGCTGGTCCGTCCCGGCGGGAAGGCGGTGAGCCCATCGGTTGTCCTCTCTCCGATTTCGCGCCACGCCGCGACGCGCCCCATTCTAGGCCTACGTATCCGCTTGAGCGTCCAGGCTCGATCGACACGGACCGCCGGGGGCACTCGCGGCACGTGGTCGCCGGTCGGCTCAGTGGCGGAACGAGACGGCCACCTCCTTGTCCATCGGCTCCCCCTGACGCTCGAGCTCCGGCAAGAGCCGCTGCAGGTCGGCGACGAAGAGCGATAGAAGATCGTGTGAGAAGCCATTCCGGACGACGATCCTCAGCACGGCCAGATCCTCTCGGTTCGCCGGGAAGGTGTACGCGGGAACCTGCCAGCCACGCTCGCGGAGTCTCCTCGAGACGTCGAAGACGTTAAAGTTGCCGATGCCGTCCTTGACCCGGAAGGCGACGACCGGCAGCTGGCTGCCGTCTGTGATCAGCTCGAATGGGCCCATCTTGGCCAGCCTTCTCGCCAGCTCGATGGCGACGTCCCGGCAGACCGCGTGGACCATCCGGTAGCCATCGAAACCGAGCCTCAGGAACAGGTAGTACTGGGCCACGATCTGCGCACCCGGTCGCGAGAAGTTGAGGGCGAACGTCGGCATGTCTCCGCCGAGGTAGTTGACGTGATAGACCAGTTCCTCCGGCAGCGAGGCCTGGTCGCGCCACAGCACCCAGCCCACGCCCGGGAATACCAGGCCGTACTTGTGGCCGGACGTGTTGATGCTGGCCACCCGGCGAATGCGGAAGTCCCAGGCCAGGTCCCGATCCAGGAACGGCGCGATCATGCCGCCTGAGGCTCCGTCGACGTGGATCGGCACGTCCAAGCCCGTCCGCTCCTGGAGGCGATCCAGGGCCGCCGCGATCTCGTCAATCGGCTCGTAGCTGCCATCGAACGTAGAACCCAGGACGGCCACGACGCCGATGGTGTTCTCGTCGACGAGCTTGACCGCTTCCTCGCCGCTGAGATGGAAGCGGTCCCCATCCATCGGCACGAGCCGCGGCTCGACCTCGAAGTAGTTGGCGAACTTCTCCCAGCAGACCTGGACGTTGATGCCCATGACGATGTTCGGCCGGTCGGCGGGCTTGCCGGCGGCTTGCCGGGCCAGCTGCCAGCGCCGCTTCATGGCCAGGCCGCCGAGCATGCACGCCTCCGACGAACCGACGGTCGAGCAGCCGGGCGCCTTCGACGGGTCGGGGGCGTTCCACAGGTCGGCCAGGATTGAGACGCAGCGATGCTCGATCTCGGCCGTCTGCGGGTACTCGTCCTTGTCGATCATGTTCTTGGGGAGGCATTCGGCCATCAACCGGCCCACCTCCGGCTCCATCCACGTCGTCACGAAGGTGGCCAGGTTCTGGCGGGCGTTGCCGTCGAGCATCAACTCGTCATGGATGATCTGGTACGCGGCGGCGGACGACATCTCTCCCGCCGGCAGGCGTTTCGATGGTATCGGCGCAAGGACCGAACCCTGGGCGAAGAGCGGGTTGACCGATAGGTGCTCGGCCGAATGCCGGCGAAGATGGCTCGAAC
This sequence comes from uncultured Chloroflexia bacterium, assembly GCA_963789725.1. Lineage (GTDB taxonomy): Bacteria > Chloroflexota > Limnocylindria > Limnocylindrales > CSP1-4 > Fen-1039. The sequence continues at coordinate 180,746 of CAWBLU010000003.1, read as the reverse complement.
CCAACATCCGACTTACCTCCCGGGTGTGTCGAAGGTGCGGACGACCGAACGGCCTGCCGGAGCCAACTCTAGTCCCGTTGCGCCGCACTGCGGGCCGGACGGCCCCGGGGTTCCGGGGCCCGCCTGCCGGGTACCATGGCGCGGTGAAGGACGCCGACCCGATCGTCGAAGGCTCTCTGGAGGAACTGACCGAGCCGATGCTCGCAGCGGCGGTCGGAGCGACCGGGGCGGACCCGCATCGTGGGGCTGCCCGGCGGCGGTCGCTGTGGCGCCACGCTGACTACGTCAAGATCTGGTCCGCGGCCACGATCAGCCTGATGGGGTCCCAGGTCAGCCAGCTGGCCATACCTTTCATCGCCGCGGTGGTACTGGGTGCCCCGGTCTTCGAGGTCGCCCTCCTCGGAACGGTCGAGATGCTGCCGTTCATCCTGTTCACGCTTCCCGCGGGGGCCTGGCTGGACAGGGTCAGGCGCCGTCCCGTCCTGGTGGCCGGGGACCTCGGCCGCGCGGCGGTCCTCCTCACCATCCCGATCGCCTACGCGTTCGGGGTTCTGACGATCTGGCAGCTGTACGCGGTCGGCTTCACGGCCGGCCTCCTGACCGTGCTGTTCGACGTGGCCGACCAGTCCTACCTCCCGGTCCTCCTCGACGCCGACGACCTGGTAGAGGGCAACGCCAAGCTGCAATTCTCGTCTGCCGGCGCGCAGATCGTGGGACCGGCCTTCGCCGGCGGGATCATCGGGCTGGCGGCCGCTCCGTTTGCGATCGTGATCGATGCCGTCAGCTTCGTAGTTTCCGGCGGCCTCATCTCGCTGATCCGCAAGCACGAGGCCAAGCCGGCACGGAGGCTGGCCGACGACGGTTCGCAAACCAGCCTGCGCCAGGAGATCGCCGAGGGCCTCCATTACGTCCTGGGAAATCGCTACCTGCGAATGATCGCCGCCTCGACGGGCACGTCGAACTTCGGTTCGAGTATGGTCTTCGCGATCTTCGCGGTCTACGTCTACGTCAACCTGGGCCTGTCGCCGGCGCTGGTCGGGTTGACGTTCGGGCTGGGCAGCTTCGGCGTCGTGGTCGGGGCCCTGGCGTCCGCCTCGCTGGCCCGCCGTTTCGGTGTAGGCCCGACCATCGTAGGCTCCATGTTGCTAGACGGGCCGGCCCTGCTGCTCCTGGTCTTCCTGCCGAGCACACCGCTTATCGCCGGCACCATGCTCGTGATCGCCCAGTTCGTCATGGGTCTGTCCGCCGTCATATACAACGTCAACCAGGTCAGCTTCCGCCAGGCCATCACACCCCTCGACCTGCAGGGCCGGATGAACGCCACCATGAGGTTCATCGTGTGGGGAACCATGCCGCTGGGGTCGGTCACGGGCGGGGTGCTGGCGTCGTTCCTGCCGCTCCGCACGACCGTGCTGATCGGTGCGCTGATCTCGTCGTGCGCGTTCCTGTGGGTGCTGCTGTCGCCGGTCCGGTCGCTCCGCACCATTCCCAAAGCCGCGCGAGCCGAAGCCGGCGGCGCCACGGATTTCGTCCCGGCAGAAGCCGTCGCAGAGTAGGCGGTCGCCGCCGCGGTCGGCGGAACCACGCTCTCCGTCCTGCGCGTCTGGCAGGCGCCTCAACGGCAGCGACGGTCTCGGTTCCCGAGCCGGTCCGTTCCTGAAGGTCCACAGGACGAGACCATCGGCCCAGACGAGAACTCGCCCTCCGGCCAATTCGTAATCCCGGATGCGCCCTTTCCGAGAAGAAGAGCGCCCACACGGAGCCCATCAACAGATCCGGGAGATTCACACCATGCGTTCCAAGTCAGGTTTGATGTCGATGGCCGCCCTTACGCTCGGCCTCGCGATCGTTGTCGCCGCGTGCTCATCCGCCGCGGCCACGCCTACCGGCACGGTGGCGGGCGAGACCGCGATGCCCGCCACCGCCGCCCCTGCCGAATCCGCCATGGCCAGCGCCGCCGAGTCGGCCATGGCACCCGCGAGCCTCACCATCGGCTCGACGAGCGACGCGACCCTGGGTGACTACCTCACCGGCGAGAACGGCATGACTCTCTACGTCTTCACCAAGGATTCGGCCGACACGAGCACCTGCACAAGCACGTGCGCGGCCGCCTGGCCGCCTTTGCTGGTCTCGGCGGGGTCGACGATCAACGGGCCCAGCGGGGCCACAGGCGCATTCGCGACCATCACCCGAGCAGACGGCACGTTGCAGGTCACGTACAACCAGATGCCGCTCTACTCCTTCGCCAGCGACTCCAACGCCGGGGACACGACCGGCCAGGGTAAGAACGGCGTCTGGTTCGTGGCACCGCTGAGTGGAAGCCTGGCCTCACCGTCCTCGAGCGCCACGGCCGCCAGCGGCTACTGAGAGCGCCGCGCCTCGGCACCGCCAGTCCGATAGCCACGAAGAGCCCGCCGGCGTCAGGTCGACGGGCTTTTCGTGCCCGTACCGGCGATCGGTGAGCGGGCGTCGGGCGGCTTCCCTCCAGGCCGTCTTCCCCCGCCGGTCGGCGGGCCTATGGTGACCGGGGATCAGCCAAACAGGACGCGCGCGAAAGCCTCCGCGATGGCCCTGTAGCCGCCGGAATTGGCGTGCAAGTCCGGCCCGAGCGGAGGAGGCGCCCCTCCCCAGGTCCACTCGCAGGCCCGAGCGACGTTTATCGGAACCCGCCCGATCCCTTCCGCCTCAACGTGCGTCTCGAAGTCAGTCGTGGCGAAGGCTCCCTCGACGTCGGCCACCTGAAGCCCCGCGGCCCCATAGATATCGCGGAAATGGTCATTCAGCGGCGCGACGGCTTCCCAGACCGAGCGACGAGCCGTCTCTCGACCGAGCGGACCCTCCAGCCAGAGGGGCAAGAACGCGTCGTAGATGGTCATGCCCACCACGGGCGTCTGTGGTCCGGCCGCCTCCTGGAGCCTGGCCAGGATGCCGGGCAGGTTGCTGCCGATGCGGGCCATCCCCGCGGGCAGCGCCTCCGGTACGTAGCTTTCCAGATCGTTGAAGCCGATGTCGATCGTCACGAATGCGACCGACTCGCGGCGGCGGCGCAGGAACGCCACGGCTTCGGCGAGCTGGCTGCCGTGCGGGTACTCGGTCAGACCGCCCTCGATCATCGACTTCGTCGACTCACCGGGATAACCGAGCTTGACGGTCCGCAGGTTCGGGATCCGCGGTCGCAAGATTGCCCCGAGCTGATCGGCGTATCCACTCTCGGTGCGGAACTGCCGTTCAGCGTCGCCGATCGGCTGAACGCCCGTCGACAGCGAATCACCTAGCGAGACGTAGTAGACGGGTTCGTCTCCGGGCCCGCCACCGCCGCCGTGCTCGTCGAAAGCTCGCGTTTCCACGATGCGAGCCTATCAGCGGAAGTCACGCTGCGGTGTCGGGTCGCGGACATCCCACGGATGTCGTGACGACCGACGATACTTCCCGACGAGACAGTGGCAATCCGGCCGAGCGGTCCCGCTCCAATCGTTGCGCGACGGGGACGGGCGGTTCGGGCCGATCGGAGGCGCTTCCCGGTGCTCAACGCCGTCAAGGGAACCGAATCCGCCGTCGCAGGCGACCCGGCCGGGGACCCGGCAGCCGCGACCCACGACGCGGATGGGCGGCCCGTCAGGTTGATGCCCCCGTCCCAGCTGATGCTGATCTCGCTCTACTGGCTGGGTATCTCCACGGTCTGGAGCGGGATTCTCAACATCGTCAACGGCCGGATTCAGTTCGCCGGCCTCGCCCCACAGGGCTCCGAGGGAATCGGCGCGCTCCAGATCGCACTCGTCGGCACCGTGATCGCAATCGCCGTGCAGCCGACCATCGGTTCGATCAGCGACTACACCGTCACGCGCTGGGGCAGACGCAAGCCTTACATCTTCATAGGCGCGACCCTGGACGTGCTGTTTCTGTACGGCATCGCGACGGCCAACGGCCTCTTTGCCATCGGCGCCTTCGTGGCGTTGCTCCAATTCAGCTCCAACTTCGCCCAGGGTCCGTTCCAGGGCTATGTCCCGGACCTCGTCCCGGCCAAACAGGTTGGCACCGCGTCCGGTCTGCTCGGGCTGTTCTCGGCATTGGGCAATCTGCTCGGCTATGGAGCAGCGGCCCTGGCGGTTCGCGAGAGCGGCAGCAACCCCAACGCCTTCTTCTACGGAACCATGGCCATCGGGGTGATCGAGTTCATGGCCATGACGGGCGTGTTTTTCGGCGTCAACGAGGGCACCCGGGTCAAGCCCCGAGGCGGGCGGTCGTGGTTCGCGATCGCCCTGGAGGCGTGGGGCACGGACATCCTCCGTGAGCGGAGCTTCCTGTGGCTCGTCAGCTCGCGGCTCTTCATCCTGACCGCGGCGTCGCTGTACCCCGTCCTCAGCACGTTCTACCTGGCCCAGGTCTTCGGCTTGAGCGCAAAGGAAACGGGCGACACCAAGATCGTCCTGCTCGGCATCGTGGCTGCCTGCCTGACCCTGGCCGTGGTTCCGGCGGCCCGCCTGTCGGACCGCCTGGGCCGGAAGCGGATCATCTACGTCTCGTGCGCGATCGGCGCGGTCGGCCTCGCGCTTGGCGCCGTCGCGCCCGTTCTACCGGTGGCGATGCTGGGAGCGGGAATGTTCGCGCTTTCGGCCGGAGCCTTCCTGGCGGTGGACTGGGCCCTCATGAGCGACATCGTGCCCAAGGCGTCGACGGGCCGCTACATGGGCATCTCGAACGTGGCGACCGCGTCGGCGGGAACCGTCGCCCTGGCCCTGGGCGGGGCCGGCGTCATGGATACCGTCAACCACTGGCTTGGGTACGGCGCGGGTCCAAGGGCGGCCCTGGGCCTGGGCGTCGTCTGCTACGCGGTCGGCGCCCTTCTCCTCAGGCCCGTGGTCGAAAAGCGTCGAGAGGACCCCGCCATCGCGGCAGCCCCGGCCTGAGCGGCAGCCCCGGCCTGAGCGGCAGCCCCGGCCTGAGCGGCAGCCCCGGCCTGAGCGGCAGCCCCGGCCTGAGCGGCGGCGGGCCGCGTGACTCCCGTCCTGCAGCCTGCGGCCATCGCCCGCGGTCGTTTCTCCGGCAACCCAAACGAGGCCGGCTGGCCCTCAGTTCAGGCTCGGATGTACCCTTCTGGGTCGGAGGTATGAAGGCATTGCCGCCACTCGACGAGCACCTTTACGCACTCGAGCCGCAATACCGCGAACGGGTCTGGGGCGGTCAGCGACTCCATGCCGCGAACCCCCCGATCGGCGAGGCCTGGATGGCCTACGGCCCGAGCCATGTCGCGGCCGGTCGATTTGCCGGCCGGACGGTCGACGAGCTGACGGCCCTCCATGGCGCAAAGCTGCTTGGGACCGCGGTCGCCGACAAGTTCGGAGCGCGTTTCCCGCTGCTGATCAAGCTCCTCGATTGCGCCGACTGGCTCTCAGTCCAGGTCCATCCCAACGATGCCCAGGCCCGCCGGATGGTGGGGCCGGGCGAATTCGGCAAGACCGAGGCCTGGTACTTCCTCAGCGCGGAGCCGGGGGCGCGGATCATGGTCGGAGTGAAGCCGGGCGTGGGCCGGACCGAACTGGCAGCCAGGATTCGAGAGGGGCGCGTCCTGGAGGTCGCGGACCATGTTTCGGTGCAGGACGGCGATGCGCTGCTCATCCCGGCCGGCACGCTCCATGCCCTGGGCCCCGGGCTCCTCCTGTACGAGATACAGCAGGCCAGCGACACGACATATCGTGTCTACGACTGGGATCGGCCGCAGTCGACCGGGCGCAAGCTTCACATCGAGGAATCAGTGGCGGTAACACTACCGGTCGGACCGGCCGAAGTGCAGCATCCCAGGATCGACGGCGGGACCGGCACGGCCCCCGCGGTGGACTGCCCCTTGTTCCACCTCGACCTGGTCCGTGTGTCGCCCGACGGCGGAGCGCTCGAGGCCGACACCGCCGGCCGCAGCTTCCATCTGATCACGGCCGTCGAAGGCGCCGTCGAGGTCGTCTGCGGAGAGGAGCGGATCGGCCTCGAGCGATTCGAGACCGCGCTTGTTGCCGGATCCGCCGGCAAGTACGAGCTCAGGTCGGGCCACGGCCGGGCGACTCTGCTGCGGGCCGCGGTCCCGGACTAGGGTTCTTGTGGCGCAAAGGATCTGGCAAGAGGTCGACATGCAAGTTGGTGTGCTGATTCCGCAGGGCTGGAAGTACGAATACAACGGCTGGAACCCGGCGGATGCCTGGGCTCGGACCATCGAGCTGGCCCGAGACGCGGAGAGCCTGGGCTTCGAGTCCGAGTGGGTATTCGACCACTTCCATACGGTGCCCGAGGTGACCGACGAGATCACCTTCGAGTCGTTCACGGTGCTGACGGCCATAGCCGCCGTCACGTCCCGGGTGCGGCTGGGTCACATGGTCATCTGCAACGGCTTCCGGAACCCCGCCCTCGTGGCCAAGCTCGCCTCGACCCTCGACGTCGCCAGCGGCGGCAGGTTCGAGCTCGGCATCGGGGCGGGCTGGAAGCAGGACGAGTGGATCGCCTACGGCTACGCCTTCCCGTCGACGTCCGACCGCCTCAAGGCTCTCCACGACGCCCTCGAGGTCATCACCAGGATGCTGGCGCCCGGCCGGTCCACGTACCACGGCCGTTTCGCCCGCGTCGTCGAAGCAGTCAACGTGCCGAAGGGAATCCAGCAGCCCCACCCGCCGATCATCGTCGGCGGCAACGGCCGCGAAGTGACGTGGCGGCTGGCGGCCCGCTACGCCGATGAGCTCAACGTCGTCTTCCTCTCCCCGGACGAGGTTGCCGCGGACATGCCGACGATCAGATCGCGGTGCGAGGAGATCGGCCGTGATCCTGCCAGTCTCAGGGTGTCGCTGTACTGCCGGGACGACGACGTTCGCGAGCCCGGCCAGGCGCGCGTCGACTTCATCGGCCGCTGCCATGAGATCGGCCTGAGCCGGCTCGTCGCGTTTCCCACCCGCTGGGGTCCCACGATCGAGACGCAGGCCTTGTTCGCCGAGGACTGCCGGGCCGCCGGAATCGATCTGGCGCCGGCCGCAGCCACCTCCGCCGGCAACTGAGTGCCGATCCGGAGATCGCAGCCGGAGTCCGACCCCGCGTCGCCCAAGCCTCCCGATGACTAGGCCGGCCGGACCGGCCCAGCCCCAACTGCGAGTCGTTCGACCGCCGAGGCGATCTCGCCCAGGTCCGCCGGCGTGAGTGCGAGCGTGCCCGCCGGCAGCCAGCCGTCGACCTGATGGGCCGCTCGGGCGCCGACGATGGCGCCGCTCACGCCGGGCCATGCCAGCGCCCAGGCCACTGCCACGGCGGCGACGGTGGTGTCATGACGCGTGGCGATGGGCCGAAGGGCGTCGCGTAGCGCCAGGTTCCGGGTCAGTTGGGGTTCCGTGTGACCCTCGGACTGGCGCCGCCAGTCCTGCTCCGACATGGCTTCCACTCTCTCCCGCGAGAACGAATCGGTCAGAATCCCGGAGGCCATCGGGCTGTAGACGATTACGCCGGTGCCGTGCGCGGCGGCCCATGGGATAAGTTCGGCAGCCGACGCCCGGTTTATGAGCGAGAAGGGCGGCTGAAGCGAGTCCACGTGACGAACCCGCTCGCACCGCTCCAGCAAGTCGACGGTGTAGTTGCTGACGCCGATGGCCCTGACCTTGCCCTCGTCGACCAGCTTGACCATCTCGCCCCAGGAGTCTTCGACCGGCATGCCCGTCTCGTCCGGCCGGTGGAACTGGTAGAGGTCGATCCGCTCGACCCCGAGCCGGCGCAGCGACAGCTCGACTTCCTCACGGATGAAGGCCGGCCGCGAATTGCGCACGGGCGGCTTGTTTCGATCGTCGGGGTCGTACTTGAGACCGCACTTGGTGAAAATGAGCGGCCGGTCCGCCGCGGGCATGCCGGCGATGGCGCGGCCCACGACTTCTTCGGAATGGCCGAGGCCGTAGATCGCCGCCGTGTCGATCCAATTGACGCCGCTCGAGACCGCGTGCCGGATGGCCCGAATCGACTCGTCGTCGTCCTGAGGTCCCCAGCTGAACGCCCAGCCCGCGCCGCCGACCGCCCACGCTCCGAAACCTACCGTCGTTATGTCCAGCCCGCTGGTTCCGAGCGGACGCGTCTGCATCGTCACGTGGGTTCCTTTCCGAATGCGCCTATGGGCGGCGGCCCGGCCTCGAAGGAGGCATGTTGGGGCTATTGTCGCAGCCGTGGCAGCCACGGCATCCAGCGGTACGGAGGGCGCCGATCCACGAAACCGGTACGCTTGAGGGGATGACACGAACAAGTGCGGGCATCCTCCTCTACCGCCGCCGTCAGGGCATCCTCGAGGTCCTTCTGGTCCACCCCGGCGGCCCGTTCTTCGGCCGCAAGGACCTGGGCAACTGGTCGATTCCGAAGGGCGAGATAGATGCTGACGACCCCGACCACGAGCAGACCGCCAGGCGGGAATTCCAGGAGGAGGTCGGGCATGCCGTCCCGGTGGGCCCGCTGATCGAACTCGGCTCCATCCGGCAGAAGGGCGGCAAGACCGTCTATGCCTGGGCGGTCGAGGGCGACATCGACCCGGCGACTATGCGCAGCAACACGATCGAGTTCGAGTGGCCGCCGTTCACCGGCAAGATGAAGAGCGTCCCGGAGGTCGACAAGTGGGTCTACTACGGACCCGATGAGGCGCGCAGCCACATCAAGGAGACGCAGCGCCCGCTCCTCGACCGTCTGGACCTGGCACTGGCCGCGGAACCTGCGGCCGGGCTCGACGGCGCACCGGACGAGCCCAGGTGACCGAACCCGACGGTGAGGTCGTCGGCATACGCGGCGTCTCGGTGATCCGCGCCGGCAACCTCCTCCTGGACCGGATCGACTGGCTGATCCGGCGCGGCGAACGATGGGTGATGCTGGGTCCCAACGGCAGCGGCAAGACCACTCTGGTGTCCGTGGCGGCAACCTACCTGTGGCCTTCGCGTGGCAGCGTCTCCCTCCTTGGCTTGCCGGCCGGCCGCGTCGACGTGCGCGAACTACGCCGGCGCGTCGGCATCGTCAGCGCCTCGCTCGAGGCGAGGATTCCACCGCAGCTGAACGCGACGGAAGTGGTCGTGGCCGGCGCCACCGGCGCCATCGCGCCCTGGTGGGACCGGCGCGCCCGGGCCACCGATGACCGAGCCCGCGAGCTGCTGGACCTGGTCGGCTGCGCCGCGCTTCGAGATCGCCGCTTCGAACTGCTGTCGTCGGGCGAGAGGCAGCGCGTCCAGATTGCGCGCTGCCTGATGCTCGATCCGTCGCTTCTGCTGCTCGACGAGCCGGCCGCCGGCCTGGATCTGGGCGCCCGCGAACAACTCGCCGTCTTGCTGGCCCGGCTCAATGCCGAACCCGGCCTGGCCGCCACCGTCGTGGTAACGCATCACGTCGAGGAGATCGCGGCCGGCACGACCCACGCCATCGTCCTGCGCTCCGGCCGGGTCGTCGCGGCGGGGCCGGTTGCCGAGACGGTGACCGGCCCGATCCTCTCGGAGGCTTTCGGGCTGCCGCTGCGAGTGGAGAGAGTCGGCGACCGGTTCGTCGCCCAGGCCGCCGGCCGCTGACGGGCGGGCCGTGTGGGGCCCGTGTCGGGGCACCGTGGTGCCGGCGCGCCGTTGGCAACTCCACGGCGGTGCCTGGAGGTACCGCCTTCACGTGGAGTACCTCCAGGTGTTTTCCCCTAGGCCGATACCCCTAGGGAGTTGCCCCGACCGGCCGCACGGCCGGCGGCGCGCTTTCGGAGGTGTCTCATGCGCATCGAGCAGAGCCTTGTCAGCCTCGCTTCGCGGCGTGAGGCCACTGTCACGGACGTGACCCGTTCGTCCAAAGAGGCCTGGATCGGCGACAGGCCGGCGCAGAACCTGGCCGCCGTATTCGATCCCGGACCGTCGCAGTCGAGCCAGGCGGCTGCGATCGCCCGCCTTTCCGACCAGACGCTCGGCCTCGCCCGCAGCCTCTCGAGCCGGCTCTCAGCAGCGACGGCAGGGGCCATGGCCGTGGCCGGACCGAGTTCCACGGACGTGCCGGACGCATCCGATCCAGCCGTCAGCGATCCGAAGCTGGTGATACTCAAAATGCTGATAGAGCGGTTGACCGGCCGGAAGATCAACCTGATCCGGCCCGGCGACGTGCAGGCCAACGCCGACGCGACCGCTCAACGGGCCGGCCGGGAGGCTGCGGCGGCAGCTACCGGAAACGCCCCGGCCCAGCCCCAGCAAGTCGGCTGGGGGGTCGACGTCCGGGTCGAGCAGATCCACCAGGAAACGGAGACGACCGCCTTCAAGGCGACGGGCCAGGTCATCACATCGGACGGTCGCTCGATCAGCTTCGACTACCAGCTTCAGATGCATCGTGAGCTGACTCAGACGTCGACGTTCGAGTTCCAGGCCGGCGACGCCGTCCGAAAGGTTGACCCGATCGCCCTCAATCTGTCCGGAGGCCCGGTGGCGCTCAGCGCGACCCGATCCGCCCTGGACATCGATTCCGACGGCACGGCTGAGCTGGTGGCCCTGCCGGCAGCCGGAACGTACTTCCTGGCGCTCGACGCCAACGGCAACGGCAGCATCGACAACGGCAGTGAACTCTTCGGGCCTACGACAGGCAACGGCTTCACCGAATTGCGAGCCTTCGACAGCAACGGCAACGGCTGGATCGACGAGGGCGACGCGGCGTTCGCGGTTCTGAAGCTGTGGTCCGGCCCGGGCGCTGCGCTCAAGTCCCTCGACGAAGCCGGCGTGGGGGCCCTGTACGTAGGTCAGACCGCCTCGACTCAGTTCGACCTGCGCACGGACGGCAACGAGACGATGGGCCAGGTCGTGTCCTCGAGCGTCTACCTGGGCGCGAACGGCATGCCGGGGGCGCTGCAGCAGGTCGACCTCACCGTCTGACTGGCCACGGCACCAACGGGCAGGGATTCGAACGGCGGGGCGACGGCACGCGTCCCGCCATGCCCTGAAGGCCGATCAGCTAGGGCCGGAGCCAGGCGATGCTCGGCCAGTTCTCGTCGCGAGAAGCCTTGTCGCCGCCCACCCCGGCCATGACCGCAATCGCGGGGGGCACGTTGACAGGCAGTTCAATCACGGGCGCGGGTATCATCGCCACCTCGGACCGGAGGCGCCGCTGCTGGGACGAAACCGCTGCCTCCCGGGCCTTGCGAGCGGCCCTGTCGCGGGCGACCAGCTTGCTCGCCGACTCGAGCGCATCGAGAGGATTGGCCGCAGAATGCAGCCGACGCCTTGCCCGCGCGGGGCCGGCTTCCACGGGCACGCCGACGGCCTTTGTCGGTTGGCGCCTTCGAGCCAAGGTCCGGCGGGACCGTGGGGTGGAGGCTTCCGGCTCCGAAGCGGCAGCCTCGAGACGGCCTCCCGAGGCCGCGGTCTCCCCATCCGATTGGGCGGGCTCATCACCGTTCGGGTGGACCCTGAAGACGCGCAGGGCATCAAGTCGCTCGACCAAACGCAGGGTCGAATCGACCTCGTCGGAGCGAACCTCGCCGGCCGCCACGGCATGGTCGAGTCGGCCCCGCCGTTCGGATGGACTCAGCGTAAACAAGTCGTCGAGGACTTTCTGCCGTCGCTCCTCGCGACGGGGCCGTTTCCAGAACACGTTCCTGCTCCCCTCCGACCCCGGGGCCCGGGGTGGTCGCCCGCTCAGGTCAGGGTCTGCTGCTGCGCAATGACGCGAATGAGTCCGGCGAGGACCGTCTGGATCTGGGCGGCACTCGCTATTGGGTCACTGTGCCACACGCATGGGCGGGCTTCAATAGCGGATGCGACTGCCGGTACGGGTAGGTAGCATAAGGCGCGAGGAGGTCATCCGGGCTGGAAAGAGCTCGCCTCCGCCATCGAGCACGACTCGCTCAGAGACTGAGGGCCACCACGCCCCGGAGTGCCCGACGACCCGGGGGCAACGGGATCCGGGCTGATGTCTTCTCTGCCGATAGCCGTCCGGCAGCGGGATTCCGGGCGGGCAGTGAACTTACCGGTGGCGGCCGGTCCGTCCGGCCAAGCACGACAGAAGTTGGAACCGACTAGCGCGGGTAGATGGTCTCTCCTCCACCCGCAAGGGCGGTAGCGAGAGGGATCAGCAGCAGGGCCACCCCCAAAATCCAGGAAACGATCACTGCGCGGAAGCTGATTCGGCTGGAGGACATCGAGGGACTCCTTCTCGGGTGGGGTCGCCCTCTCGGAGCCCGGCCGGCGCGGCTCTCGGCAGTGGGATCGTAGGTTTCGCGGCTGGTCAGGTCAAGTATTTATAAACCTGAACGCGCGCATGCACCACCACCGCTCAACCCCATCAGGCCGAGTAGTACACTTCGACTCGTGGCCAGAGTCAGTCGAACACGTCCCCGGGTCGATGACAGTCCTCTCGCGCGCCAGATCGGTGTGCGACTTCGAGCCGCCCGGCTCGCAGCCGGGCTGACCCAGCAGCAACTGGCGGACGACCGATACACCAAGGCGTACGTCAGCGCGCTGGAAAACGGCCTGAGCCGACCGTCCATGGCTGCTCTGAACCATTTCTCGCATCGGCTGGGCATTCCGGCCAGCAAGCTGATCAACGACGAGCCGGCGGCCTGGGCGCGACTGGAGGCGGATCTGGCCCTGGCCTGCGGGCGCTGGGACGACGCGATCGAGGCCTACGGTGAGCTGCTGGAGGCTTCGCACGCCCGCGAGGCCAGGGCGGAGTTACTGAGCGGCAAAGCCGAGAGCCTGGTCCGGCGGGGTCGGGGCCGCGAGGCAGCCTCCGCGGCCGCGGAAGCGGCGGATCTGTTCCACCGGGCCGACAGGGAAACCGACGCCGCGATGGCGGAGTACTGGCTGTCCGCGGCCGAGTACCAGCTCGAGAACACAGTTGAGGCAAAGGCCCTGCTCCACTCGATCCTCGCCCGAGTCAGGGCGGGCTTGAAGGTGGAACCCGGGTTCCAACTCCGCCTGGTGATGGCCCTGTCGAGCAACGAGTCGCGTGACGGCAACCACTCGGCGGCCCTTGCGTACCTCGAGGAGGTTCGGGGCCTGGCCGCTTCACTGGACGATCGGCGCCGTGGTTCCTACTTCTACGACCTGGCCTACAGCTACCGCGAAACCGGCGACTTCGAAGGCGCGGTCAGGGCCGGCATGACCAGCCTGGAGCTATTCCGGCGAGTCGACGCGGAGCGAGAGACGGCCGCCCTCGAGAATGACCTGGCCCTTTCCTACCTGGCTCTGGGGAACGCCAGCCGGGCCGACGAGATGATCGCGTCCGCTCGGTCGATCCTCGAACGGCTGGGCGACGACTGGTACTTGGCCTACGTTCTCGACACTCAGGCGCAGATCGCGTTGACGCGGGGAGCCCACGCGGAGGCCGCTACCGCCTCGGCGAACGCGATCGACGTCGCCGAGCGCGCCCACAACACAAAGGCAACCGTCGACGCCCTTCTGACCAACGCGAGGGCTCGCGCCGGCCAGGGCGACACGGCGGCCGCACTGGCGGCATACGAGCGGGCGGGCAACCTGGCCAGGCAAGCCGGCAACGCCGGACTCACGAAGAAGGCCCTGCGAGAGTGGGCCGATGCCCTGGCCGTGGCCGGCCGGCATGAGCAGGCGTTCGCCTTGATGCGCGAGGCGCTCTCGGTCGCCTGACCGCCCGGCACCGGGCGGGTTGGGTTCGATTGCCCTGGCGCTGCCCTTGGGGCGGCGGTTCGGCCCGGAGCCCAGCCAGCTCCCGGAAACGTCCTCCAGGACGCGCCCTGTTGCGTGAACGCAGCGGCCTCTCCTTACGGCCGATTGCGTATGCGGCCGGTTCTAGTACAATGTGTATTGACTCGCGCGAGGCACTTCCGGTATGACTCCGCATTCTCCGCCGCGACGAGAGTCGACGGTCCGCCGCATCGGAGCCGTGTCCTGGGATCACGACGGCTACCAGCGTCTTGCCATCTGGGCCAAAGGGGACATACCTCTCTTCGACGAATCGATGATCAGGGGCGCCCTGGCTCGCTGCGCGCACGTCTGCGAGCGCCTGAACACCCTCGATCGAGCGCTCAACCGCGAACTGTGGCCGCTCGGCTATGCGGCGTCGATCGAGGCCAGGCCGCGGGATGTATCCATCGCGGACGTCGTGATCACCGGCGGCCGCTGACCAGGTCGTCGGGCCGGTGCCTCCTTGGGGGGAAAGCCCCGGCCCGACGACCTCTACGCGTAGAGAGCGGTCATGGCGCGGGCGGCAGCGGCAACGCGATCGCACAACTCGCGCGGCTCCAGCGCCACGGCGTCCGCTCCGAGTTGGAGCAGATACCCTTCGGCCCGCCAGACGTCCTCCATGTCGACCGAGATCGTCAGCCAGCCCTCGGCGTCCGGTCCGACCGCCGCAGCCATCGCCGCCCTCGCCTTGGCCGCGCCTACAGCGATTTCCAGCCGCTCGGGCCCGTCTCCGCGGATCTTCAGAGTGGCGACGAAACTGGGAATGGTTTCGGCATACGCGGCGACGGAGCGATCCCAGTATTCGGCCAGGTCGAAGTCTTCGGGCCGCTCGAATTTGTCGAGCATCGTAAGGTCGTCTATGCGTGAGACCCGGTAGGTCCGGACGATGCCTTCGCGCCGGCCGACCAGATACCACGCCCCGGCCTTGAGGACGACCCCCAGCGCGTCGACGACCCGCAGGGTCACGACGCCCCCGTCTCCGCCCCGCCGGTAATGCATCTCGAGCCGGCGGTCAGCCCAGACCGCCTCGGCGATCTGCTGCAGGTGCGGGGTCACGTCCGGCTCCTGGAACCAGCCTGGGGCGTCCAGGTGGAAACGCTGTCGGAGCCTGCCGGCCCGACTTCGCAGTTCCTGGGGTAAAGCCGCCAGGACCTTGAGTTGAGCGGCCGCCAGCACGGTCCCCAGACCGAGCTGCGCGGCCGGCCCGGGATAGCCGGAAAGGAAGAGAGATTCAGCTTCCTCAGGGGTCAGGCCCGTCAGTCTCGTTCGGTAGCCCTCCAGCAGCTGGAAACCGCCATGCGTGCCGCGATCGGCAAAGACCGGGATCCCAGACGCGCTCAGCTCCTCAACATCCCGATAGACGGTCCGCACGGAGACTTCGAGTTCGTCGGCAAGTTGTTGGGCGGTCATCCGGCCGCGTGTCTGGAGCAAGAGCAGAACCGAGATCAGTCGACTGGCGCGCATCCCGGCAGCGTACCCGATTCGTAATCCGAGTTCCTGACAGCAACCGTCAGGTTTCCCAAATAGACTCGGAAAGTGTCGAACGACAGGTTGTGGAGCCGGGTCCTCTTCCTGGCGACGCCGGACAGCCGGCGGCATATCGAGAGGAGAAGACGAATGCGTCCCTACGAGATGGATCACGATGAAATGCTTCGAGTTGCGCGAGCTCGCGCGGAAGAGCTCCGGCTGGACTGGCAGACCGCCAACCGCCGCAAGCCAGGTGCCGACGGTGCGGCTGGCAGGCAACAAGTACCGCTGGCGCGCGCTGCCCGCGAGGCTGCGGGTCGCACCCTGATCGAACTCGGACGCCGAGTCCTACCGGCCGAAGCCGAACCGTGCTCCTGACGTGCGAGCCGCGGACCCGTCTCGGTCCGGCCGCGTCTCAGGGCCGGCCTCGGGCCGCGAGATAAGGCTGGCGCATGCTGGTCAAATCGGGCAGTCTGAGAGCATGTGGACGGTGCCGTTCGACCAGCTGACCGCCACGAACCCCCACGATCCGGGGCCGGAGGCAGCCGGCAACCGAGCGCTCGCGGTGGAGCGCTCGGCGAGCGTGCCGCTCGCTACACCCGAGGGGGCCACGATTCGCATCGGCACAGCATCGTGGACGGATCCGACGATGACCGCACCCGGCGTGTTCTACCCCCGCGGCGCGGTCAACGCCGAAGAGCGCCTGACGTACTACGCCTCCACCTTCCCCATCGTCGAGATCGACGCCACGTACTACGCCTTGCCGTCGGCCAGAACGGCGGCTACCTGGGTGGATCGCACGCCGCCGGACTTCGTGTTCGACGCGAAGGCGCACGCCCTCATGACCGGTCAGCCCACGGAAACCAGGAGGTTGCCCAAGGACCTCCGGGCGGCGCTGCCGGACGCACTGGCAGAGAAGCCGCGGCTGTACGCCCGGGACTTGCCGGCGGAATTGCAGGACGAGATCTGGCGTCTCTTCATGACCGGGATCGAGCCGCTCCGCGCCGCCGGCCAGCTCGGTTCGGTGCTGCTGCAATTTCCGAAGTGGTTCTTCCCGACGAACGAGAGTCGCGATCTGATCCTCGATGCCCGTGCCCGGCTGGGCGAGATCCGCAGCGCCGTCGAGTTCCGAAGTGAGTCATGGTTCAACGACAAGAACCGGGACCGGACGCTCCGCTTCCTGCACGACAATCACATTCCGCTGGTCCTGGTCGACGGCCCGCAGGGACTGCGCAGCAGCATTCCGGCGCTCGCGGCCGTGACTTCGCCTGATCTGGTCGTAGTCCGCTTCCACGGTCGCCGGGTGGAGACCTGGGAAAAGACCGGCATTCCGGTGGTCGAGAGGTTCCGCTACCTGTACAGCCGGGATGAGCTCGCGGAGTGGCTGCCTCGTATCCAGGCGGCGGCCGAGGCGACCCGCGAAATGCACATCCTGATGAACAACTGCTACGCCAATTACGGCTCCACGAACGCTCGCGAACTGGCGGCGATGCTGGAGTCGGAACTGGCCGGTGGATCGGCGGCGCCGACGGCAGAACCGGATTCGCCCTCGACGAGCGGCTAGGCCGTTCCGGCCGACGCGGCCCGAACCGGGGCCCGACCTGTACGCGGCCGGCAGTTGCCAGAAACACCGCAAACGGCCCGGGGAGGGGGGCCCGAGCCGTTTGCTGAGGGGACGCGCCGTCACTCGCGCCCAAGGGAGATTGGGAAGATCGTAGGCCTGGGCCACGGCCCCGCAGCCGCGGAGCCGGTTCGTTCCGTCACGCGATCCCAGCCCGTGCGGCCCCGGTCAGGGTGGGTAACGACCCGCGAGACATCGCAACCGGGCCGCTGCCGGGAGCGTATTGCGCAGTAGGATGCTGAGACATAACAAACGTCCTCCAGGAGCGCGCATGCCCAAATCCGCCGATCGCGGCGCCCGTCAGGCGGGCCCGTCGCGAAGTTCGGACCGGCTGGGCCAGCCACGGTCGCCTTCCGCCGGGACCGCCCCGAGGGGCCATGGCACGTACCCGTCGGCCGGCTGTCCGGCACGGATGCGTTCATGTTCAGGCCATTCACGGCCGACGATCTGGCCCGAAAGGTCCGCGAGATCGCGGGGCCCGGCCGGGAAGACCCGGCGAGCCAATCTGGAGTTTGTTGATGAACGACGAAAAGCCTGACGGGCGAGCCGCCCGATCGTCGGGCGATCCGTGGGCGGCCAGGGTCATCGACATCGACCCGGTCGACGCCGGCCGGATCGACCGACGAACCAGGCGCCCGGAAACGGCACGGCCCGCAACCTCACGGTCCGCTCGCGTGATCGACGACACCGAGGACTCGATCCAACACATCGGGGGGCGCCGGAAGCTCATGAGACCGGAAGTCGCCTTCATCGTCGCAGGGGCAATCTTCCTGATCGGAGCCCTGGCCAAGCCGTGGGCGAGCCAGCGGCCGGTTCCATCCGCCGTCGTTGCCGTCTCTCCGGCGGTCGCAACCTATCAGCCATCCGGGTCGGCGGCCCTCGCACCGACCGTGGAGATAGCCGCGGCGCCGACGTCGAACTACCCTGACATCCCGCCGTCGGATTACCGCTGGCCCTTCTTCGGTGGCGGGCCATCGTCCGAGAACCCAGGCAGTTCCGCCGCGCCGACGGCCGGCCCGACGCCAACCTGGTCCGCAGTCGACTGGAGCGTCCTGACCAAACTCGATGCTCACTCGGGCTGGGGCTTCACGGCCGCCCTTATGCCAGGGACCGGGCCGGGCGGCTCGGTCCCAAAGTTGAGCTGGGTCGACGCCGGCTCGCCGCCGGTATACGCCAGCGTGCCGCTCGTGCAGGGCTTGAACGTCTACGCCGTCGCCGTCACGTGGCCGAGCTCGGTTCATGTCACGGCCATCAAGTTCGTGTACCTCGGCCCGCCCCAGTCTCCGCCGTACCTTCCACCAGCGGGCTTCCTGCCCAATGTCCAGGTGACGCCGCTGCCCGCGCTGCGAGTGGCGTCGCCATCGCCCGGTCCGGCCGCCGAGCCGACGATTCCTGCCTGGGTGGACCCCGCAGCCGGCACGCTTCGTTCGGGCGAGTTCCTGATCCCCCCTTCCGACCAGTGGCACAACGCCATCGAGACCGTCCTGACGAACGCGTGGCAGAGCAGCCCGTGGCCCTGGCCGTACGGCACTTACCAGGTCAGCGTGACATCGGACGCGGGGCAGAAGAACATCATCGTCGACCTCTTGCTCAACTGACGGGCCGGGCGGACACGGCAGCAATCGGCGTTACCCGGGGCCGTCGGCGCCGGTCGGCGCCGCCTCGAACGGGACCGCATGGTCCGGGCGAGATCGGGGCCCTCACCCACCCCGGCGGCCGCTAAGATCGCCTCGACTCGAGGACTTGACTCTCCGGTTGCCTGAGGGTCCAGACTGGTCGCGCAACCACCAGACCCGATTTGGGCAAGGGAGATGGCGATGCGAAACCTGCTCCCGATCGGTCGATTCTCGGAGATTTGCCGGCTCTCGATCCCGGCCCTGCGCCACTACGACGAACTCGGCCTTCTGCCGCCGGCGGCCGTGGACTCAGACACGGGATACCGCTATTACTCGATGGCCCAGGCCGAGGACGCGGACCGGATCAGGACGCTCCGGTTCCTCGAGGTGCCGCTGGCGGAGATCCGGGCCATCCTGTGCAGCGATCCGGCGGGTACACGCGCTCTGCTGGAGGGCCACCGGCGCAGGCTCCAGGAAGCGGCAGATCGGCAGCGTTACGCCATCACCCTCCTCGACTCGATGCTGCGCGATGAGCCGCCGATGGCATATGACGTTCATCTCCGCGAAACGCAGCCGCAGCCTGTCGCGGCGGTCCGCGGCAGAGTCGCATGGGCGGAGTTGCGAGGGTTCATCTCCGGCGCGCTGATTGAGATCTTCGGTCTGGCCGGAGAGCAGGGATTTCGATTCGCCGGCCCGCCGTACGGCATCTACCACAACGTAGACTCCAGCGAGGCCGAGGTGGAGCTCGAAATCGGAATGCCGGTCGCAGAGCCGGTCGATGCGTCCGGGCGCGTCGTGGCCACGGCGATTCCCGGCGGGCTGACGGCGGCCACGGTCCACTGCGGCCCGTACGAAGACGTGGCCCCGGCCTACCGCGCGCTCGGCGAATGGGTTCAGGAACACGGCCACGAGACTTCCGGGCCGCCGCGCGAGATATACATCGTGGGTCCCGATCAGGTCCAGGATCCGGGCGCACTCAGGACCGAGATCGTCTGGCCGATCCGATGATAAGCGCATCGCGGACCGCCGCCTCCACCCTGCTCGAAGACATGCCGGGAGGCGCGCTCGGAAGGGCGCTCGACATGCCGACCGACGTTGCAGCCGGCGTGGATGACCGGCTCATCGTGGCCGGCCCATGTCGGGTCACGGCTTTCGATCGCTGCCGGATCACGGTTTACGGCGGCTGCGACATCACGGCCTACGACGAGTGCCAGATCACTATCCTGGCGGACGGCCGCACGGAATGGGCGCCTCCTCGATCGGTCGAGGGGCCCTGGGCAGTCGCTAGGCCTCAGGCTCGGCCCTCGCGCGCCACCTGACGCGAACCGATCGGCGCCGGCGGCGCGACGATTGCTCCACGCAACCTCCACTGAGACTCTGCGGCCAATCCATCGCCCATCCATCCACGTTCCGGAGACTGGCCTGAGGCCGAAACCCAATTGGAGGTCTCAGATGGCGTACGTGATCGCGGAACCTTGCATCGACCACAACGACCAGTCGTGCATCGCGGTCTGCCCGGTCGACTGCATCACGGCGGTCCCAGGCGTCGACCGCAAGTTCTACATCGACCCGGCCAATTGCATCGACTGCGGATCGTGCGAGCAGGCCTGCCCCAACGGGGCGATCTTCAGGTCGGATGCCCTGCCGGCGGAGTGGGCCGGCTTCGCCTGGGTCGACGAAACCTGGTACTCCGACCCGCAGCAGGCGCGCGCGGCCATCGACGGCGCCTACCTTCCCGCGGCCTCCTGACTTGAGCCGCTTCGGAACCGGGACGATCCTGCCGGCCGGGATCCACGCTCAGGCCGCGGGCCCCATGTCGGGCCCGCCTGCCGTAGTCCGGCTTCCCGCAGGCATCGCCGGCGCCGCGCTCGAGCCTGGCCGGCGGCGTGACCTTGCTCCCAACGCATCGGTCCTTGATCGCGAAGACCTGACGCCGCTGATAGCGCGGTTCGTCGTCCGGCCTGACGCGCCCGTCCCGCTATTCGAGCCGGGGCAATACTTCTCGCTCGGGCTGCCGGGCGACTCCGGCATGCTCTTGCGGCCGTACTCGACGGCTTCGCCGCGAGGCGCGATGGATGCTCTCGAGTTCCTGGTGAGGCGGGTCCCGGCGGGGACCTTTACGCCCCTTCTATGGCGAACCGCGCCCGGCGACCGCATCTGGATCGGACCGCCCCGGGGCCTGTTCAAGCTTCAGCCGAACGACCCCAGAACCCACCTCTTCGTGTCGTCTGGAACCGGCATCGCGCCGTTCATGTCCATGCTCGGCGACCTGCTGGGCTCCAGCGGCGTGAGCGCGTATCGAGCTCGACCGCAGGCGGTGTCCGGGCCGCGCGTTGTCGTCGCCCACGGCGTCTCCTACGTCTCGGAACTGGCGTACGAAGACCGGCTTCGGCGAATGGCTGCCGCCGGCGCAGGACTGGCGTACGAACCGACGGTTTCCAGGCCTGACGAACCCGCCAACGCCGGTTGGACCGGCCGAACCGGCCGCATCGAAGGAATCCTGGCCGGCATCTGCGAGGGACTGCGGCTCGATCCGTCGGGTACAGTCGCCTACTTGTGTGGCAACCCGGAAATGGTCGACCGGTCTCGCAACGTCCTGCGCAGCCTGAACATTCCCGCCGACGCCATCGTCCACGAGAACTACTGGGCTGCTCCCGAGTCTTGAGCCGGCCCCGCCGCGCCGGGAATCAGAACGCCCGGCGGATAGCCGCCGGGCGTTCCAACTACTCGCGGGGAACGGTTACTTGTCGCGCTCCGCGGCGCCGAGGAGGGCGGCCTGCGCCGCGGCAAGCCGGGCCACGGGGACCCGGAACGGCGAGCAGGACACGTAGTTGAGGCCGATGTTGTGGCAGAAGCCGATCGACATCGGGTCGCCGCCGTGTTCGCCGCAGATGCCGACCTTGAGGTCGGGGCGGGTCTTGCGGCCGAGCTTCACGGCCATGTCCATCTCCTGGACGATGACCGGGTCGAGCGACTGGAAGGGGTTGTACGGGAGGATCTTGTCCTCGACGTACTTGAGTAGGAACCCGCCCTCGGCGTCGTCGCGGCTGTAGCCGAACGTCATCTGGGTCAGGTCGTTGGTTCCGAAGCTGAAGAACTGGGCGGTCTTGGCGATCTCGTCCGCGACCCAACAGGCCCGCGGGATCTCGATCATGGTGCCGAACTTGTAGTCGATCTTGACGCCGGCGGCCTTGACGACTGCCTCAGCCTCGGCCTCGAGAAGCTTCTGGGTAGCGATGAGCTCGTTCACGTGGCCGATGAGCGGGATCATGATCTCCGGCCGCGGATCCTTCTTGGCCTTCTTCACGGCGACGGCCGCGTTGAGGATGGCCCGAGTTTGCATCTTGACGAAGTCCGGGATCATCAAGCCCAGTCGGCAGCCGCGCAAACCGAGCATCGGGTTCTGCTCGTGCATCGACTTGATCGTCGCAAGCAGTTCCTTGTCCTTGGCCGTCGCCTTGTCGCCGGCCTTGGTGACCTTGACCAGCTGATCCTCGAGGTTCGGAAGGAACTCGTGGAGGGGTGGGTCGATCAGCCGGATGACGACCGGGAGGCCCGACATGGCCTCTAGGATGCCTTCGAAGTCACCCTGCTGCAGGGCTTCCAACTCGGCCATCTTGGCGTCGAACTGCCTGACGGCGGCCTTCTCCTCGGTGGTGAGGGCCTGCCCGGCGGCGGTCTTGGCCTTGGCACGGGTCGCGACGTTGGCGACCAGGATCGCGCTGCGGACGGTGGCGAGCCGATCGCCCTCGCGGAACATGTGCTCGGTGCGGCACAGGCCGATGCCCTGGGCGCCCCAAGCGCGAGCCTGAGCGGCCTCTTCCGGCTTGTCGGCGTTGGTCCAGATCATCAACTTGCGGACCTTGTCGGCCCAGCCGAGAACGGTCTGGAGGTCCTTCTGGTCTTCGTACCGGGCCTCGACCGTCGGCAGCGCGCCGACGAAGACCTCACCAGATGATCCGTCCAGGCTGACCCAGTCGCCTTCCTTGACCGTGACGCCGTTCGCGCTGGCGCTCTTGGTGGCGTAGTTGACCTCCAGCTCGGAGCAGCCTGCGACGCAGGGCTTCCCGATCTGGCGGGCGACGACCGCGGCGTGCGAGGTCGCGCCACCCTTGGCGGTCAGGATGCCCTGGGCGACGGCCATGCCGTGGAAGTCGTCGGGCGAGGTCTCCTCGCGGATGAGGACGACCTTCTCGCCCTTCGCGGCCCACGCGGCCGCGACGTCGGCGTGGAAGACGGCCTTGCCGACCGCGGCGCCGGGCGAGGCGTTAAGGCCCTTGGCCATCCGCTTTGCCTTGGCCCGGGCGGTGCGCTCGAACTGGGGTCGCAGGAGCTGGTCGACCTGGGCCGGCTCGATCCGGGCAAGCGCCTCTTCCTGCGTGATCAGCTTCTCCTTGACCATGTCTATCGCGATTCGCACCGCCGCGTCGGCGGTGCGCTTGGCCGACCGGGTCTGGAGCATGTACAGGCGGCCTCGCTCGATCGTGAACTCGAGGTCCTGGACGTCCTTGTAGTGCTTCTCGAGCTTGTCGGCGATCTTCTTGAACTCGGAGTAGACCTTGGGCATGTCGGTCGCCAGCTGGGCGATCTTGGGTGCCGTCCGGACGCCCGCGACGACGTCTTCGCCCTGGGCGTTGGTGAGGTACTCGCCGTAGAGGGCCTTCTCGCCGGTGTTGGGGTCGCGGGTGAATGCCACGCCTGTGCCGGAGTCGTCGCCCATGTTGCCGAAGACCATGGTCACGACGTTGACGGCGGTACCGAGGTCGTGGGCGATCTTCTGGCTGTTGCGATAGTCGTTTGCGCGCTTGCCGAACCACGAGGCGAAGACGGCCTTGATGGCCAGGTCCAGCTGCTCGTTGGGATCGTCCGGGAAGTCGCGGCCGATGGTGTCCTTGACGATCTTCTTGTAGGCGACGACTAGCTTCTTGAGGTCGTCGACGTTGAGATCGGTGTCCTTGGCGCCCTTGCCGTGCTTCTCCTTGGCCGCGTCGAGGGCCTCGTCGAAGCGGTTGTAATCGACCGTGGATCCGTCATTGCTCTTGACGGAGTGGGTCGGAACGTCGAGCACGATCCGGCCGAACATGGAGATGAAGCGGCGGTAGGCGTCCCAGCCGAATCGCTCGTTGCCGGTGATGGCAATCAGGCCCTGGAGG
This sequence comes from uncultured Chloroflexia bacterium, assembly GCA_963789725.1. GTDB lineage: Bacteria > Chloroflexota > Limnocylindria > Limnocylindrales > CSP1-4 > Fen-1039. The sequence continues at coordinate 157,234 of CAWBLU010000003.1, read as the reverse complement.
GTCGTCTCGTTGAGGCCGAGGTTGAGGACGGTGTCCATCATGCCCGGCATGGAGAACTTGGCGCCGGAGCGGACGGAAACGAGGAGCGGGTTCTTGGGATCGCCGAGACCCTTGCCGGTCTGGGCCTCGACGACCTTGACCGCGGCCATGACGTCGTCCCAGAGCCCGGCCGGAAGCTTCTTGCCCGCCGCGAAGTAGTCGTTGCAGGCTTCGGTGGTGATGGTGAAGCCGGGGGGAGTGGGCAGGCCCGCGTTGGTCATTTCCGCCAGGCCGGCGCCCTTGCCGCCCAGCAGGTCCTTCATCCCGCCGTTGCCCTCGGCCTTGCCGCCGCCCCAGGCGTAGATGTAACGCTTGGCGGCCTTGTGGGTCCTGGTGCCAGAGTCGGCCATGGGAATGTCAATCTCCTTGGATGCGGGGCTTGCGCCTCGAACGGCGGGGAAACGCCGGGGGCGACCGAATCACACGATGTCCCGAAGATTGTACAGGGGCCGGCCACCCGGCCCCGCTGCCGGTGGGCACCGCGATGCGGTACTCCGGTCCCCGATGGGGTGGCCCTTCGGCCCGAAGCGGGGGGACTCTTGGCCCCGATGGGGCCGGGCCGGGCGAGGGGCGCGGCAGGAACCGACTAGCCCGACATTCCCCGCTCGAGCCAGGCCAGCCAGTCGCCCATGCCGGCCCCGGTGGTGGCCGAGACTTCGAGGATCGGCACGGTGGGGTTGAGGAGCCGGACGTCCGCCTCGAAACCGGATCGGTCGAAGGTCAGGTAGGGCGCCAGGTCGATCTTGTTGAGCAGAATCAGGTCCGCGGCGGTCACCAGATAGGGGTGCTTGGCGGCCTTGTCGTCGCCCTCGGTCAGGCTGAACAGGCCGACCTTCACGGTCTGGCCCAGGTCGAAGCCGACCGGGCAGATCAGGTTGCCCACGTTCTCGATGAAGAGCAGGTCCACGCCTTCCAGCTGAACGCCCCGCAACGCGTCGCGGACCTGGCCCGCCTCGAGATGGCAGCCCTCGCCGGTGGAGATCTGGACCACTCGCTCGCACCAGCGCGCCAGCCGATCGCCGTCCCGCCGCGTGGCCAGGTCGCCTACGAGGACCGCCGTCCCATGGCTGGGGCCGGGCCCGCGCCGCCCCGCCAGCCGCTGGAGAGTCGCTTCGAGGAGAGCGGTCTTGCCGCTGCCGGGAGCGCCGATCAGATCTATCGAGAAGATGCCTCGACGCACCAGCTCGGCCCGCGTTACTGCCGCGATGTCGTCGTTGGCCTCGAGCACCCGCTCGGCAATCGGGACACGGACCGTTCGCGTCGGCTCGTTCATCTACGTTTCCTCCTCGTCGACCGTGACCGCCAGGAGGTCCAGCTCGTCACCTCCCATGGGGGTCGGCGTCTGGTTGCCGCAACTGCAGGATACGAACGGGACCTGGCTAGTCCACTCCCGGCCGCATTCGGAGCACGTGATGGACCACGGCAGCTGCTCGACTTCGAGGACGACGCCTGCCATCGACGTGCCGAATGTCACGGCCTCCCACGCCATCTGGAGGGCCTCCGCATCCAGGCCCCTCAAGGCCCCGACGCGTATCTCCACGCCTCTCAGGCGCGCTTCGGGAGGGGTGTATCCGAGCACCTGGGCGGCCAGGGCCTCGGCGATAGAGAACTCGTGCACGACCGGCATCCTAGCTCACTTCCTTGGGCAGGCGCCCGAATCATCAACGAAAACTGACCGGTCACGGTCGTTCAGGGCCGAAATGCCCGGCCTGAAGGAGCCGGACCGCGGGGCTCCGGAGACCCTCCCCTCGGCTATGTTGTGGTGGTTGAAGAACCGCGCAACCGGCGCGTGCATGATCCGGGCTGCTTCGTCCGACGAGGGGACCGGGGATTCCGCAGAGTGAGGAAATGGCACACATACTCCTGGTGGACGACGACCCGATAGCCGTCGCCACCAACACCGAGGCCATCGAAACCCTCGGCCATTCCGTCTCCTCCACCTCCACCACCGCCGAAGCCATTCGATCCGTGCGCCACGACAGGCCCGACCTGGTCGTGCTGGAAGCCGTTCTCGGTGGCAAGTTCGGCGGTCTCGACCTGGCTCGCGTCCTGGCCGCGGACTTTCCGGACCTGCCGTTGATCATGCTGACCCAGGCCGATCAGCGGCTGGCCAACCATGAGCTGGCGAGCACTGACCGCGAGGGTTGGATTCCCGTCCGTCGCTACCTTGAGAAGCCGGTCCTGACCGACGTGCTGGTGGACGAGATCGACCACCTCCTGCCCGACGCGGAGTGAGCCTTTCCTCGCTTGTCGCCGCCCTCGTCGCCCTGCCGGCGATCATCGGCGCCATTCTCATCTTCATCACCCGGACGTCGCTTCGCAACGCGGTAGTCGTCGGCGGAGGCGTCCTGGTCGGCGCCCTTGCGATCGCGACGGTCGCGGCCTTCGGCAACTCCGATTCGGTCTTCTTCGGACTACCCGGCGACGCTGCCCCCGGCCGCACTCTCATCGCCGTAGAAATCGCCCTCACCGTCTTCGTTGTCGCGATCAGCCTGAAGCACCGCCGCTTCCTTGCCCCGGTCATGGCCCTGAGCCAACTCGGCATCTCCCTGTATCTCGAGATCGCCGGGAAGATGCCCGAGGCGGACCCATCCCGCCTGTTCTGGTTCGACCGGCTCTCACTGGTAATGGTCCTGATCGTCGGGATCATCGGGCCGCTCATCTGCGTGAACGCCATCGGCTACATGCGGGCCTACCACCGCGCCAGCCCGATGATCGCGGGCCGCCGGACCGTCTTCTTCTCTCTGCTGTTCGTCTTCCTGGCCGGGATGTTCGGTCTCGTCGTCTCCAACTACCTGCCGATGATGCTGGTGTTCTGGGAGATCACGACGATCTGCTCGTTCCTGCTGATCGGCTACACCCGGACCGACGAGACGATCGGGTACGCCTTCCGGGCCCTCAACATGAACCTGCTCGGCGGCCTGGGTTTCGGGCTCGCCATCGTCGCCCTCGCGAACCAGCCCGACGGCCTCGACCTGGCGCGACTGACCTCCGGTCCGGCCGCCGCGGCGCTGCTGCCGGCCATCGCGCTGCTGGCCTTCGCGGGCATTACCAAGAGCGCTCAGATGCCGTTCAGCTCCTGGCTGATCGGGGCGATGTACGCCCCCTCCCCCACCTCCGCGCTGCTCCACTCGAGCACGATGGTTAAGGCCGGCGTGTTCCTCCTCCTGCGCCTCTCCCCCGCCATGTCCGGCTCCACGGTCGGCTACCTCGTCGCGTTCGTCGGCATGCTGACCTTCCTCTTCGTCTCGCTCGTAGCGGTGACGGAGCAGAACACCAAGAAGGTCCTGGCCTATTCGACCATCGGCAGCCTGGGCCTGATCGTCGGCTGCGCTGGAATTGGGACGCCCGAGCTAGCCTGGGTCGGGGTCATGATCATCATCTTCCATGCGCTGGCGAAGGGCCTGCTCTTCCTCGTCATCGGGACGATCGAGAACAGGCTCTACACCAAGAACATGGAGAACTTCGACGCCCTGCTCAGCTTGATGCCCCGCGTAAGCATCCTCTTCATGATCGGCATCGCCGGCATGTTCATCGCCCCGTTTGGCATCGTGATCGCGAAGTGGACGGCCATCCGGGCCTTCATGGACGTCCCCGGCCTGGCGGGCGCTACCTTGATCCTGATCATGGCCTTCGGCAGTTCGCTCACGATCTTCTACTGGGGCAAGCTGCTCATCAAGGTTCTCTCGGCCCGGCACCAGACCGACTATGAGCGTTCCATCGAGAGCCGGGTCTCACGTTACGAGTGGGCCACGGAGGGCGCCATGGCCCTCGGCGTGCTCGCGGTGACGGCGGGCGTGGGCATCGTCTCGGAACAGGTCGTCGGTCCGTATGCGCTGGCCGCCTTCTCGGCCACGCCGCGCGTCTTCCTGGCGGTCGACCCCGTGACGCTCCTGGTGATGCTGTCGACGGTCGTGCTGCTGCCGTTCGTCGCCCTGCTGTCGTGGCTCCGTCCCTCGTACGACCACGCCGATTTCTACGCCAGCGGCCGCTCCGCCAACGTCGGCCACGTCATGGGAGCGGCCCTCGGCGGAATCAAGAAGGTGACGTTGCGCAACTACTACCTCGACGGAGTGATCGACGGAGGCTTGATGTTCCGGGCCGGCACACTGGCCTGCGGCGCGCTACTGGTGGCCATGGTCACCGCCGGAACGGTGGTCCGCTGATGGCTCCCGCGGTATACGGCGTGCTCTTCGTCGTGCTGGCTCCGGTTTTCGGCGGCCTCCTGGCCGGAGCGGATCGGATCGTCAGCGCGCGCATGCAGGGCCGGGTCGGGCCCCCGCTGCTGCAGCCGTTCTACGACGTGGGCAAGCTGCTCCAGAAGACGACGCGCCAGATCAACCCGATCGCCGAGCCTCTGTTGCTGGCTCATGTGGGCTACATGGCGGCCTGTGGAGCGCTGCTCCTGAGTGGCACCGACCTGATCTTCACGGCGTTCATCTTCGCCCTGGCCGCCCTTCTGCTGGTGCTCGCCGCGGGATCGGCCAACTCGCCGTTCAGCTTCACCGGGGCCGAGCGCGAACTCGTCGTCCTGCTGGCGTCGGAGCCGTTCTTCATCCTGATGATGGTCGCCGTCTGCAAGGTCACGGGCGTCAGTAGCTTCGGAGCCGTCCTGGCCTCGCCCGAGCTCGTCGCGGTCCAGCTGCCGGGCGTCGTCCTGGCCTTCCTGGTGGTCGCGACTATCAAGCTCCGCAAATCCCCCTTCGACATTTCGGTCTCGCACCATCCTCACCAGGAGCTGGTGAGCGGCCTCACCTCGGACATGTCGGGCCGGCTGCTGGCCTACGTCGAGCTGGCGCACTGGTACGAGTCGGCGCTTCTGTGCGCCTTCATGGTCCTGCTCTTCAACTGGAGCGTGCCCCTCGGAGTGGCCGCGTTCCTGGTCGCCTACGCCCTGGAGATCCTGGTGGACAACGCCACCTCGAGGGTCAAATGGCAACTCCTCCTTCGATCAACCTGGGTCGCGACCGTGCTTCTCTCCGGCGGCAATGTCGTAGCCCTATTCATCATCGGCAGGTGACCTGATGTCCTTCTTCGGGCGTTCGCCCTGGATCCTCCACTACGACGGTTCGAGCTGCAACGGCTGCGACATCGAAGTGCTGGCCTGCCTGACCCCGCTCTACGACGTCGAGCGGTTCGGCGTGATCAACACCGGCAATCCCAAGCACGCCGACATCCTGCTGGTCACCGGCAGCGTGAACGAGAGGAACGTCGAGATCGTCCAGAACCTCTACCGCCAGATGCCCGACCCCAAGGTCGTCGTGGCGGTCGGTGCCTGCGCCTGCTCGGGCGGCATCTTCGCCCGGGCCTACAACATCCAGGGCGGGATCGACAAGGTGATCCCGGTCGACGTGTACGTGCCCGGGTGCGCGGCCCGGCCGGAAAGCATCATCGACGGTGTCGTCGGCGGCATCGCCGCCCTCGAAGAGAAGCGGAAGAAGACAGCTTGATGGACGGCGACGCGTTCCTCGCCCGAGTGCGGGACTACCACGAAGCCGGCTGGCGCCTGGCCCTCGTCAACGTGACGACGGTGATGCCCTCCGCCGCGCCGGCTCACGGCGCCCCCCACGCTCCGGCCGCGGTCGCGGCCCCGGCTGCGCCAACCGCTGCGAGTACGCCCCCGACACCTGAAGCCCCCGCGGGACCGCTCCCCGGCGCCGACACCCCCGGCCTGTTCGAGATCGCCTGGGGCTTCGCCCGGGAGGGCGAGTTCGAGACCATCCGCGAGCAGATAGTGGCCGGCGACAAAGTGCAGAGCGTCTCCGGGTTCTTCGGTGCCGCGTTCCTGTACGAAAACGAGATCCGCGAACTCTTCGGCATCGACATCGAAGGGATCGGCGTGGACCTGAAGGGTCAGCTGTACAAGACCGCGACGAAGGTCCCGTTCTCCCACCAGGCCGTCAAAGCCCGCCTCGCGGCCCTGGCCACGGCAGCCCCGGCGAAGCGATCATGAAGCGGACGACGATCCCGTTCGGGCCTCAACATCCGGTCCTGCCGGAGCCCCTCGTCCTCGACTTGATCCTCGAGGACGAGAAGGTCGTCGACGCCGTCCCCACGATCGGCTATATCCACCGCGGCCTCGAAATGATGGTCGAGCGGGTCGAGTACACCGAGATGGGCTTCGTGGTCGAGCGGATCTGCGGCATCTGCAGCTTCATGCACGGCATGGGCTACTGCGTCGCCCTGGAAAGCATCATGAACGTGGAGGTCCCGGAGCGGGCGCGCTGGCTGCGCCTCATCTGGGCCGAAACCTCGCGAGTCCAGAGCCACCTGCTCTGGCTCGGGCTGGGCGCCGACGCGTTCGGCTTCGAGAACCTGTTCATGCACTGCTGGCGGATGCGCGAGGAAATCCTCGACCTATTCGAGAAGACGACCGGCGGCCGGATCATCCATTCGGTCAACCGTATCGGCGGCGTGAAGCGAGACATCTCCGACTCCGAGCTGGCGGCCATCCTGGTTCAGCTCCAGGATCTCGGTAAGGCATTCAAGGAGACCGCCCGGGTCTTCGGCACCGATCCGTCGATCCGCCACCGGCTCTCCGGCGTCGGCGTCCTATCGACGACGGATGCCCGGGCCGTGGACGCCGTCGGGCCGATGGCGCGCGCCTCCGGAATCCGGATGGACACCCGCCTGTCCGGCGCGAACATGTACGACCAGATCGACTTCGAGCCCGTCATCGAGACCGCCGGCGACTGCCTGGCCAGGGTGCTCGTCCGCCTTCGCGAAGTCGACCAGTCGATCGACATCATCCGCCAGGCTATCGACAAGATGCCCAAGGGCGAAGGCATGCCGCTCGAGAACAAGCCCCGCGGCAATCCCAGCGGCGAAGTCTTCACCCGGCTCGAGCAGCCCCGCGGTGAGGTCGTCTACTACGTCAAGGCCAACGGCACCAAGAACCTCGAGCGATTCCGAGCTCGCACGCCGACGTTCGCCAACATTCCGGCCATGATCAAGCTGGTCAAGGGTTCGGATCTGGCGGACGTGCCGAACATCATTCTCACGATCGACCCCTGCATCAGCTGCACGGAGCGCTGAGATGGCCAATCCCTTCCGCCTCCCGATGGTTCCGCGAGCGCTCCGAAATCTGGTCTCGCGGCCGGCCACTCGACGCTACCCGACCGAGGTCCGTCCGCGTTTCGACGGCGCCCGGGGGCAGATCGAGTTCGACCTGGAGACGTGCAACTTCTGCATGCTCTGCGCCCGCCGCTGCCCGGCTGCCGCGATCACCGTCGCCCGCGACGACCGCTACTGGTCGATCGATCAGCTGGTATGTATCGCCTGCGGCGTCTGCGTCGACGTCTGTAACAAGCACAGCCTGACCATGGCGGAGGGCTCGCGGCGCGTCCACACGAAGGCGGAGATCGGCCCCGACGGCCGACGCCCCGGCCTCGAGGAGTGGACCAAACCCGCGCCGCCGCCCGCAGAGGCGAACACGCCGGGCTGAGTATCAGCCAAGCGCGCGGCGCAGCGATCGCCGGGCGACCGCGCCGATTGCGACGCCTGCGCCCAAAGACGTCGCCGGTATCGAGTCGACCTCGTCAAACTCTGGCCGACGAACGACAGGCCCGGCTCTCGTCTCTCGCGTGCGATAGTCTTTCGTGGACGTTGGGCCCGCTCTCGGTCCTTCGACTGCGGCCCCTTGGACGGCGGCCTTCCGCGTCTCGGGGATCCGAACTTCGGACTAGGGGAATGGTCTTGAACGATAGGTTTCGGCGGGTCCTGGCCTCGACGCGAATGCCGAGGGGTTCGTTGGCGGCGTTTCTCCCTCCTGTTGGGCTTCCGGCTGTCTACATCGTCGCGATGGGCTTCGTTCTCAACGTAAGCCCCTTTGCGGTCTTCAGGTCTTTGGCGGTGGCCAGCGTCTTGGCCGTCCTCCTAGTCCTGTCGTATGGGGTCCTGCTGAGGGATGTTCACCGTGGGGCAGTTGCCGCTCTGTTTACCGGGTTCTTCGGCCTGTCTGTCACGCGTGAACCGATCCTGCTTGCCGTGATGATCCCGGCTCTGTTGGCGATCGTCGCTTGGGAGAACCTGCCGAGCCACCGCCCAAATTGGCCCAAGATCACGGCGGCGTTGGCCACGTTCACGTCCGTGTCCCTGGCGCTCGTCGTCGTGAACGCAGCCTTTGACGGGCATCTGGCGGTGGCGCTGAATGATCTCGGCCAGCGTGGAGGCCTGCCGGCAGCGGACTACTCTCCTCTGGTGGACCCGGCCAAGCCGGACATATACGTCATCGTGCTCGACCAGTACGGTCGAGTGGACACGCTGGAGAACGACTTTGGAGTGGATGAGCAGCCATTCGTGGATCGGCTGACATCGCGCGGCTTCGACATCGCCTCCGATAGCCACTCCAACTACCCTGGCACCGCCTGGACATTCGCTTCGATGCTCAACATGAACTATCTGCGGGACATACCGTCGATCGCAGGGATCAACTCGCCGGATCCGGCGTCGGACGGCACCTACCGGCAGGCCATAAACGACAACCGCGCCTTCTCGGCCCTTCGCGATCAGGGTTACCAGATCTTCGCCACTGGTTCCGGCTGGGAGCAACTGGCCTTCCGCCAGGCAGACGTCTACCTCGATGCCGGAGAACTGAATTCCTTCGAGATCAGGATGCTGGGCATATCTGGCTTGGGCGACCTGATCCAAATGATCGATCCCGCCTGGGCGGGCGACCAGCTTCGAGGCCGCACGGCAAGCACCCTCGCAAACCTGGAGCGCGTGGCCGAGTTCGCGTCACCCCGGCCACGCCTGGTCTTCGCTCACGTGATGGCGCCACACCCGCCGATCGTCTACGGCCCGGACGGCCAGAGCCTGCCGATCAACGCGGCCGATGCTCTCGCCTTCGACTGGGACAATGCCGACACTAATCCACAGGGTCGGGCGGCTTATGCCGGCGAGGTCGGCTACTTGAACAAGCTGATCATCCCGGTCATAGACGACATCATCCAGTTTGCGCGACGACCAACGGTGGTTGTGTTGATGTCCGATCACGGTTCCAGGATGGTGTCTCCACTTAACGGCCCCGAGACTTACCGCAACTTCTTCGCGACGCTAACACCAGGACATCCGGGCATGTTCGGACAGAGCCCGACGCTCGTGAATCTCTTTCCCCATCTGCTGAACACGTACCTCGGAGAGGACCTCTCGATACTCCCCGATCTTTGCTGTCTCTCGCCCCGCGATGACTCGACGAACCTGACACCAACGGGTCCGGACGGGCCCTGACGCCCCCAGGGCCGGGTCGGGATCCAACCCAGGTCTCCCGACCATGGAACTGCCCCGGGGCTAGGCGGGCCGGGTAGCCGACCGCAGTACTTCCGGGCAGGGCATAGCGTCGCGCCGGACGACTATCATCTGTTTCGAAACCGCACTATCGAGACGAACAAATGATCAATCTGCCGCCAGACCTGATCGGACCATCGGCCTTCGCGCTAATCCGGCAGGTCGGAGGGTCCGGACACCAGGTCCTCGGATACCTCGATCCCGGAACCGGCAGCCTCTTCGTCCAGGCCGCCATCGCCGCCGCGCTGACGCTGCCGTTCGTTCTGCGCTCCAAGATCAGGGGCGTCCTGAGCCACGTCCGCGGCCACCACGGCACCTCCGCCCAGACGGGGCCGGACGAAAAAGCGCCGAGGTAACCGGGAAAGGTGGAGGACCCAGCCTCCTTCCGCGATCCGAGCGGCGTCGTCTTCAGCCGGAACGGCGTCGTCTACCGGCAGATCAACCGCATCTTCGCCGATCAGTGGACGGCATTCCAAACGTCCGGACTATGCGACGAACTGGCGGGCGCCGGCCTGCTCATCCCGCACGAGGATGCTCCCGGCATCGATCCCGTGGACGGCCGCGCGGCCTTCATGATCAGACCCCTCCAGCTGGACTTCGTTTCGTATCCGTATGAGTGGTCCTTCTCGCAGCTGAAGGACGCAGCCCTGACGACCCTCGAAATTCAGGAACGCGCCCTGGCCAGGGGCATGACGCTCAAGGACGCCAGTGCCTACAACATCCAATTCGTGGATGGCCGACCCGTCCTCATCGACAGCCTGTCGTTCGAGGTTGCCGTCCCCGGCGAGCCGTGGGTGGCATACCGCCAGTTCTGCCAGCACTTCCTGGCCCCGCTGGCCTTGATGGCGTATCGCGACCCCCGTTGCGGTCTACTGGGCCAGGCGTTCACCGACGGCATCCCCCTCGACCTTGCGACCTCATTGCTCCCGGGCAGGACTCGGCTGCGCCCCGGGCTGGGCGCGCATCTGCATTTACACGCACGGGCCCAGCGCACCGGGGCCGGATCGGCCGGCCGGAAGTCGCAAGCCACGGTTTCGGACGTCGGCCGGCGGGCCATGCTGGACAGCCTGCGGCGATCGATCGAGGGCCTCAAGTGGCAGCCCGATGCGACTCGCTGGTCTTCCTACACGGCTCTGACGAGCTACAGCGAGGCTGCGGCGGAGTCGAAGGCGAGCATCGTTCGAGACATGCTGGCCCGGGCCCGAGAGGGACGTGTCTGGGACATCGGCGCCAACTCGGGCGCATACAGCGAGATCGCCGTCGCCGGCGGACGGCGGGTGATCGCGATGGACGCCGACACGGGAGCCATCGAGAAGCTATATCTGCGGGTGCGTGACGGCGAGATCCACGACACGTTACCTCTGGTCGTGGACATCACCAACCCCAGTCCGGCCAACGGCTGGGCGCTCCGCGAGCATCGTTCTCTGAGCGATCGGGGGCCCGCCCCTGTGGCAATGGCGCTGGCCTTGATCCACCATTTGTCGATCGCGCGCAACGTGCCGATGGCCAGCGTGAGCTCGTTCCTGGCGAGCCTGTGCACCGATCTGATCATCGAGTTCGTACCGAAGGAAGACCCGCAGACGCAGACGCTGCTCGAGGCCCGCGAGGACATCTTCCCCGACTACACGCTCGACGGGTTCGTCACCGCGTTCTCTCGGGACTTCCAAGTGCTGGAGCGGAAAGCCATCGCCGACTCGCAGCGGACCATGTTCCTGATGCGGACCCGCGGCTCGTGACCGCCGGCGCGACGAACCCTGACCCGGCCACCGGAGACGGTGCCGCCTGGATCGAGCCACCCGCCCCACGACCGGGCTCGCGGTGGGCCGCCGTCCGCGCCGCCGCTCCCGGCTTTCTATATCCGCTCGAGATTCCGGTCGCCTTCATCGTCGGCATGTCGTTCACGCTGGGCGTCAGCCCGCACGCCGTGTTCAGGTCCCTGCTGATCGCCGTTGTCGGCGTGGTCGTGATCATGCTGGGTTTGACGACCATCCTTCGGGACGTCCATCGCGCGGCCATCGCAACGGTGATGGTCTACATGATCCTCATCTCCTCCGCCGTGCCGACTGTGCTGTTGCTGGCCTTGGTGGCCGTGTTGATCGTCATTCGGCTCGACCGCCTTCCTGCCCGCCGCATCAGCTGGGCCCGAATCTCGGGGGCGGTCTCTACGTTCATGTCCATCCTCCTGGCCCTTCTGCTGATCCAGAACTTCCTCAACGGGGGGCTCAGCAGAGACGTCGCCGACCTCTCTCAGGGAGGCGGGCTCTCCGCCAGTTCCGCCGGTCCGATCGACCTCGACAAGCCCGACATATACGTGATCGTTCTCGATGGCTACGCCCGCCCCGACACGCTCAAGAATTCGTTCGGGTTCGACGACGGGCCATTCGTCGACCAGCTGGAGAGTCGCGGTTTCGCGGTGGCGCCCAACAGCCACTCCAACTACCCCGCGACCGGCCCGACCTTTGTGACGATGCTCAACATGGCCTACCTGGACCAGATCCCCGCCGTCGCGGACATTCACTCAGGCGACCCCGCGTCGGACGGGAGCTACCGTGAGGCAATCAACCACAACAAGGTCTTCGACATCCTGCGAGGCCAGGGCTACCAGATCGTGGCCACGGGCTCCGGGTGGGAGCAGCTGGCAATTCGCCAGGCCGACGTCTACCTCGACGGAGACCAGCTCAATACGTTCGAAGCCAAGATGCTGCAGGTCAGCGGTTTGGGTCAGCTGCTCCAGATCGTCGCGCCATCCCTGGGCGGGGATCAGGCTCGCAGCCGCATCGACGGCACCTTCGGCGAGCTGCGGCACATAGCGCAGACGCCGTTCAGCCAGCCACGCCTGGTCGTCTCTCACGTTCTCGCGCCGCATCCACCTCTCGTTTACGACGCGGACGGCCAGCGACTGCCGCTCAACCTGGCCGACGAGTTCGGTTTCGACTACATCGCTGCGGCGTCGTCGGCGCAAATGAGGGCGGACTATGTCGGACAGCTGGCATACGTGAATTCCCAAGTTCTGCCGGTCGTGGACGCCCTGGTTTCGGCGTCGGGGCGGCCGACGGTGGTGGTCCTGATGTCCGACCACGGCTCACGCCTGAACACCCCGGCCGGGACGGCGCTCATGTCGCCGAAGGCCGACGACAACTTCTTCGCGACGCTCACACCCGGCCATCCCAGCCTCTTCGGCGAGAGCCCGACACCGGTGAACTTGTTCCCGCATTTGCTCAACGCGTACCTGGGTGAGAACCTCCCGATCCAGGCCGATCGAAGCTATCTGAGGACCTGGGATTCGCCGATGGACTTCACTCCGCTGCCGAGCGCGGACGCCCCGTAGTAGCCACTCCCGGGCCGCTGGGCTGCAGCTGCCCACTCCCGCCCCAGCCGGACGCCGCTTCCGATAGACTGCGAACCCGACACCCGCCCCGGCTGTTCGATCTGCCGGCCCCACCCGAACGCGGCCTCAGGTTGTGACCTTCGGCACCATCGGTAGGTACGCACCGGGCGTTCCTGCGAACACTTACGGCGCGCACCATACTAAAGAACGCATAGCGGCTTAGAACGCGTTTCGGCCGAACACACCCACCGGAGCAAGATGCACGCAATCGTCAGCAAGGCGCAGCTGTCGCCGAACGTCACCCGCCTCGTCGTGGTGGCGCCGCGGATCGCCGAGATCCGCCAGCCCGGCCAATTCGTGATCGTGCGGCGCGGACCCGGCGCAGAGCGGATTCCGCTCACGATCGCCGATGTCGATCGAGCCGCCGGAACGATCACCCTGGTCATTCAGGCGATCGGCAAGACTACGCACGAATTGACGTCCCTGAACGTGGGCGACGCCATCACGGACATCGCAGGTCCACTCGGCAAGCCCACGGAACTTCTGGAGAGCGGCCACGCCGTGTGCGTCGGCGGCGGTGTCGGCACCGCCGTAGTCCTGCCCATCGCCCAGGCACTGGCCAAGCGCGGCGTCAAGGTGACGAGCATCATCGGCGGGCGATCCAAGGAATGGGTCATCTGCGAGGAAGAGCTTCGCGCCGCGGGCGACGTGGTGGTCTGCACGGACGACGGCAGCTACGGGCGCCACGGCTTCGTGACCGAGGCCCTGAAGGATCTGTGCGAGACCGGCGGGATCGACGAGGTCTTCGCCGTCGGGCCCGTACCGATGATGCGGGCCTGCTCGGAGCTGACCAGGCCATACGCGATCAAGACGACCGTCTCGCTCAACTCGATCATGATCGACGGTACCGGGATGTGCGGCGGCTGCCGCGTCTCGATCGAGGGCAAGAGCCAGTACGCCTGCGTGGACGGCCCCGAGTTCGACGGTCACCAGGTCGATTTCCGCCAGCTGGCCGATCGACTGAACACCTACCGAGAATTCGAACAGGTGGCGCTTGAGAAGTGGACGTCCGCCCACGCCGAGGCCCACTGATGAGCGAAAGCCACATGGACGAAATCGCCGAGACCCTGGCCGGTCGCACCGCTGCCAACCGTGAACCGCTCCCCAAGAAGGAGCGGATGAAGATCCAGCGCCATGGAATGGTCGAGCAGGACGCCATGGCCCGGGCCCACAACTTCGCCGAGGTGAACCTCGGCTACACCGAGCAGCTGGCCATCATGGAGGCCGACCGCTGCCTGCAGTGCCCCAAGCCGTACTGCGTCGACGGCTGCCCGGTCTCGGTGAACATCCCCAACTTCATTCGCCTGCTCGGTGAGGGCAACGTCAAGGGAGCGGCCGACTCACTGCTCGGAGACAACGCCCTGCCGTGCGTGACCGGACGTGTCTGCCCGCAGGAAACCCAGTGCGAGCAGGTGTGCCTCCGGGCCAAGACCGGCACGCCGGTCGCGATCGGCCATCTCGAGCGTTTCGTGGCCGACTGGGCCATCAACAACCGCGACGCCTTCACGGCCGCCAAGCCTGCCCAATCCGGCAAGAAGGTCGCAATCGTTGGTTCGGGCCCCGCCGGCCTGACCGCCGCGGGCGAGCTGACCAAGCGTGGCCACAAGGTCACGATCTTCGAGGCCTTCCACGCTGCCGGCGGCGTCCTCATCTACGGCATCCCCGAGTTCAGACTCCCCAAGGACATCGTCCAGAAGGAAGTGGACCGCCTCGTCGCCGACGGCGTCGAGATCGAGCCGAACTCGATCATCGGCAAGACCTACACCCTGCCCGAGTTGCGCGAGAAGTTCGACGCGGTCTTCGTGGCGGTCGGCGCCGGCCTGCCCGTCTTCATGAACGTCCCCGGCGAGAACCTCAAGGGCGTCTACTCGGCCAACGAGTACCTGACGCGCGTCAATCTGATGGGTGCCTACAAACCCGACTCGGACACGCCCGTCCTGCGGGGCCAGCGCGTGGCCGTCGTCGGCGGCGGCAACGTGGCTATGGACTCGGTCCGGACCGCCCGCCGGCTGGGAGCGGACGAGTCGGTATGCGTATATCGCCGCTCCCGCACCGAGCTTCCGGCCCGAGCCGAGGAAGTGCACCACGCCGAAGAGGAAGGGGTCCGCTTCGAGTTCCTGACCGCGCCGGTGGAAGTCCTCGGCGACGAGAAGGGCTGGGTCTCCGGCCTCAAGTGCATCCGGATGGAGTTGGGCGAGCCCGACGCTTCCGGCCGCCGCCGACCGGTCGCGATCCCCGGCTCCGAGTTCGTCTTTCCGTGCGAGATGGTCGTGGTGGCGATCGGCACGAAGTCCAACCCACTGCTCACCGCCACCTCGCCGGAGCTGCGCGTCAACAAATGGGGCTACATCGAGATCGACGACAACCTCCAGACCTCGATGCCGGGCGTCTTCGCGGGCGGTGACATCGTCCGGGGCGCAGCCACGGTTATCCTGGCCATGGGCGACGGCAAGAAGGCGGCTCACAACATCGACGCGTACTTGCGGGGCGTGCTCCCGGCGCCGGCTGCAGCGGCCCACTAGGGACACGCTCAGGTCGGAGGCCGGCGCTATCTGGGGACCGAACGACCGCAACCGGGTACCCAGATCGTGCGGTTACCCTCGTCACCAAGCCACCTCCTTTCGGGCGCACGCGCAGGCCTCGCCACGGGCCTGGCCGCAGCGTCCGCATTGCGCCAGGCCCAACGGACCCCAGGCCCGTCGCGGAGAAGGCGCAGGTCGCATAGGTCGGCCAGCCCTACCTCAGGCAGGCGCGGCCGCGCGACCTTCGCCGCTCGCGATCGGATCCGCGGCGAATGGGCGCCAGCGCCACAGCCACATCACCGTCGCCGCGACGACGACCAAAGCGACCCCGCTGACAACGGTGTAGGCGGAGACCAACCACAGCAGGCCCATCGGAACACTCAGCAAGAGCAAACGCGTTCGCCAGGGCTCGCTGAGTCCCCCAGCGATGGCCCAGGCAAGGATCGGAAGCATCAGGCCGGCTTCATAACCCCACACCCGTGGGCCGGCGAACATCGTCAGGAGACACGCGCCGCATGCCGCCTCAACAATCGGGGCGCGGGCCAGGCCGCGCAGGGCGACCAGTACCACCGCGACTCCACCGGCGATCGGCAGCCAGACCGGCACGCCAGGCAGACGGTCGATCAAGCCCGGCAAGCTGATGGCCTTGTCGGCGTTCCGGACGAAATCGGGCGTGAGCCAGGGCTGGAGGCCCGACCACCATGAGATCGGCCAGGCCCAGTCGCCGGCTGCGGCAGCCACGCTCAGCAAGTAACCGGCAGCGCAGACGGCGGCCGCCACTCCCAACGACGGCCACCGGCCGCGAAGCACGAGAAGGCCGAGCAAGAATAGCCCGAGGGTCGGCTTATACATGAGCAGGCCGGTCGCAAGACCGACCTCGAAGTGGCCGTCGCGCCGCAGCGCATCGATCGCCCACAAGGCAAGCACGACCGCCAGCGTCGCGTTTTGACCAATGTCGACCGAGGCAGTGGTCGGAGCCCAGGCGAACGCCAGCAGCAGAGTCACCGATGTCGGCAACTCGAAGATCCGAGCCAACAACACGGCGGCGAGGGCGGCGAGGGCCACCATTAGCAGTGCCTGGATCACGAAACCGAGCCAGATAGGCAGGTGAGCGGCGGGTGCGAAGGCATAGGCCACGCCGGGCGGGTAGCGCCAGTAGTCGATGACCACGCCATGCGCCCCCTGCCAGGCAGCGTGCCGCGCACCGTCGACGAGATCAGGGCTCCCTACGGTGGCCCCGGCCGACCAGAACGCCGGCCAGTCCGAGCCGCCGTTGATGAGCGCAGTGTCGATCGGCACGAGCCCGATTGCGGCAATCGCCACTGCCCACAGGCGGACGCGCCCGGGCGGCAAGTTGAGCGGCCCGAGTCTCGTTCGGAGCGGCCACGGTGCCGCCCCGGCGGTCGAGCCCCCAGGCCGAACCGCGCCAACGGACTTGAAAGGGGCGATCGAGCTCATTATCGGCAACCCCGGCGCTACGCTCGCGCTTTCGCAAGCCTCTCCATGACGATCGGCTTGACCTCCGAGAGGTCCACTCGGATCTGCTCCATCGAGTCGCGGTCGCGGATCGTGGCCTTGCCATCTTCGAGCGAGTCCACGTCGATGGTGACGCACCACGGCGTGCCGATCTCGTCCTGGCGCCGGTACAGCTTGCCTATGGCGGCGGTGTCGTCGTAGACGGCCATGATGTCCTTGGCAAGATCCTCGCGGAGGGCGTGGCACTTCTCGACGATCTCCTCGCGCTTCTTGAGGAGCGGCAGGACGGCCACCTTGTACGGCGCAAGTTCCGGGTTGAAGGCGAGCACTACGCGCTTCTCGCCGCGAACCTCTTCCTCGCGGTAGGCGTCGATCAGGAACGTGAACGCCGCACGGTCGCCGCCGGCCGAGGTCTCTACGATCCACGGCACGTACTTTTCTTCCGTGGTCGGGTCGAAGTACTCGAGGTTCTCGCCGGTGGCTTCCTGGTGCCGGCCGAGGTCCCAATCGCCGCGATTGTGGATTCCCTCGAGTTCCTTCCAGCCGAACGGGAAGCGGTACTCGATGTCGACGGCCTTCTTGGCATAGTGGGCGAGTTCGTCCGGCCGGTGCTGGCGGAAGCGCAGACGCGCGGGATTGACGCCATAGCGGACGTACCAGGCCAGGCGGCGCGGCATCCACTCCTCGAAGACGTCCGACGCCGTCTCCGGCTTGACGAAGTACTGCATCTCCATCTGCTCGAACTCGCGCATCCGGAAGACGAAGTTGCCGGGGCTGATCTCATTACGGAAGGCTTTGCCGATCTGGGCAATGCCGAACGGCAGCTTCTTGCGAGCGGTTTCGCGGACGTTCTTGAAGTTGACGTAGATGCCCTGGGCGGTCTCCGGGCGGAGGTAGACCTGGGCGGCCTCTTCTTCGACCGGCCCCATGTACGTCTTGAACATCAAGTTGAAGCGGCGAGGGGCGCTCAGGGGGCCGCCGTCGGCCGGGCACTTGAGGCCGAGCCGTTCGACGACTTCCGGGTCCATCAGTTGCGTGTTGGTCAGGTTCTCGGCGCCGGGCAGCTCGTCGAGCCGGTAGCGGCGGCGGCACGTCTGGCACTCCACGAGCGGGTCCGTGAAGTTGGCCACGTGGCCGGAGGTAACCCAGACCTGGGGCGCCATGATGATGCTCGCGTCCAGTCCGACGATGTCGTCGCGCTCCTGGACCATGGCCCGCCACCAGGCCCGCTTGACGTTGTTCTTGAGCTCCACGCCGAGCTGCCCGTAGTCCCACACGGCGTTGATGCCACCGTAGATCTCCGAGCTCGGGAAGATGAAGCCGCGCCGCTTCGATAGCGAGACGATCGTGTCCAGGTTGGCGACGGACGGTCCCGGATCGTCAACGGGGGTGGTCTGGTTGGCGGCGGTCACTGCGGTCTCCTCGGGCACAGGCGGTGGAACCTCCTGCGGTCAGCCTATTCGAGACGGCGGTCGAACGAACTGGCGAACTCCGAACGCCTGGGCCGACATTCTCGCACGCCGCGCCCGGGCCCCGTCGGCTGGTGTGCCAGTCCCAGGTCCGTCTCGCGATCGGACCGGCGCGCCAGGGCAGCTCGATTCCATCCGAGTCTTCATGGAAGACCCACGCCTCCCTGACCGCCCGGACCCGTGGATCCCGAGCCGCCTTGCCCCTGGCCGCCTTGTCCCGGGCCGCCTTGTCCCGGGCCGCCCGCGGTCGAGGCCGGGCCTGGACTGCCGGACGAACCGGCCTGGGGGCCGCCGCCTGAGGATTGCCCGGGACCCTGCCCTTGACCCGCGCTCGGGCCTGCCCCCGGCGTAGCCTCGGAGCCGTTGCCGGTGGAGCCCGGAGCAGGCGTCGCACCGGGACTCTCACCGGAGAGCCGGCCAACCTGGTCGATGGCCCGCCCGACCTCGGTTGCAGCACCGCCGTTGGAACCCTCGCGCAACCTCTCCAAGTCACGCATCTGCTGGGCGAGTTGCTGCTGCAGCAATTGCCTGCGGATCGGATCAGAGGGCACCGGAATCGAAGTGACAACATCGAGGTACGCCCCCATGGCGTCGGCCTCCGCGTTCCAGTCGGCGGCCGCGGCAGCCCTCGAGGCCTCCGCCAGCCTCGCCTGCCCCCTGCGTACGTCGGCGTCCATGCGCGCCGGCGAGCCGGCCGGCGGGAGGAAGGCCGCTTCGACGGCGAGGCGTGTGCGGTAGAAGGGCTGACCGGGTCCGCTCTCGGCGGCGGCCAGCCCCGCGGTCGAAACCAGTAGCGCGGCGACGGTGCCGGCGGCGACCAGCGTCCTCATTCGTCTCGACGGTCGCGAAGGTGAGCTTGCCGCGCGCTCGCGGCCGGCTTCGCGGAACGCCGATTGGACGGTCTCACCGACACGGACGAGAGCCGCCGGGTCCGGAGAGAGTGGACCCTTCGCGAACCGATCCAGCACCTCGGGCGTGGCATCGCCCGGCTCGAGGAACCAGGGTTCTTCGACGGCGGCGGGACGATCATGCCACGGCCATCCTGGCAGTCTCATGGCTCCGCGACCTCCGCTCCGCCACGGCCGGTGGCGTCGATGACACCTAGGCGGCGTCGCAGCGCCGCCATGGCGCGATGCTGCAGGACCCGGACGGAGCCCTCGCTACGGCCCATTTGCACGGCCGTTTCGCGGGGCGATAGCTCGGCGAAGAAGCGGCAGGCGATGACCTCTTGCTGGTCGGGCTGGAGCCCGTTGACGGCCTTGCGGACGCGATCCCAATCGTCCGACGCCACGACCATCGCCTCGGGATCGTTCCGGTCCGAGGGCCGTTCCGCGAGCGAGTCGAGAGCCACGGCCGGACGGCTGGTCCGGTGGTCGTCGATCCAGGCGTTCCGCGCCACCCGGAACAGCCACGCCCCGAACGGCAAGCCTCGATTCCGATAGCTGGGAAGCTGCTCGATCATCTTGAGAAATACCCGCTGCATCAGGTCCTCGGCCGCTTCCGCCGTCGAGACCCGGAACCGGAAGAATCGGTAGACGCGGGGAGCGAACGCGGCATAAAGGGCAGCGAAGGCAACCTCATCCCCGTCCCGAGCTCGTTCGACGAGGCCCTGGATCTCGTCTTCAGACATTCCATTGAGTATCCGAGAATTGGACAGCGTCGGCTGGCCCGATCTGACGAACGCAGCGGCGGCAGGGTGCGTTTGGGGCGCCCCGCCGCCGTCTGGCCCGGGCGGAGGGAACCCTCACCGCGGGCTGTTGCCGGATGGACTCGCGGGCCCGGCGCCGCCGCCCGGCCCGGTGGAGTCGCGGTCCTGGGTCTGGGCGCAATCCTTGTCGGCGGCTTGATCGCAGGTCTGATCGCGATCCTGGGTCTGTGTCTGGTCGCCGTTGCCGCTGCCGTTTCCGGTCGGGCCGTTGCCGCTGCCGGTCACGCCGTTGCCGTCGGTCACAGCTCCGGGGTCACCTTGGGCCTGGACCTGCGAGCCGCCCTGGCTCTGAACCTGGTTCTGAACGCAGTTCTGATTGCCCACCTGGGCGCCGCTGGTCGCCGGGGCCGGGTCGCCCGAGGAACTTGCCGCCTGATCGCAAGCCTGCGCCTGGACTTGCGCTTGCGCCTGCGTCTGGGTCTGGGTCTCGTCTCGCGCCTGGATCTCGTCGCGGAGCTGGAGCTGGTCGCCCGTTCCGGGCTGGGTATCGGGCCGGACCTGGACTTCCTGCCGGTTCGACTGCCCGGGCCCGCCCAGGGAAGCCTGCACCGATCCGACCGCCGTCGCGGCGGCCCCGGTTGCGACGGCGCCACCCAGCGCCAGAGTTGTCATGCCCAAGAGAATCTTGCCGAGCCCGAGGCTCTCCATCAATCCGACCATCTCCACGTTCCTACCTTTCCCGGCGTTCTCGCGCTGGATCGCGCGTGTCGGGTGAGGGAACGACGCCGGCCCCGTTTAGTTACAAGAGAATCGGCTCCATCTGCCCCAGTCGCGCCGCGATCCGAACGAGAGATTGCCTCAGCCGTCATGATGGTCGAGGCAGCCGCGCGGTCGTGAATCGCCACACCGCCGGTCGCACAACCGAATCGCACCGTCGTGACGAGTAAGGAGAGCCCGTGGCTACCGGCCCGCAGGTCGATTCGACCCCTGTGAACCATCCGGTTCTCGGACCCTCGGTGTCGATCTACGCCGACCGTCGCGCGTCGTGGGGGTCGCTCTTCCTGGCTCTGGCGTTCCTGGTCGTAGGTCTGCTGGGCCTCCTTCTCGGAGCCGGGGACCTGACCGGTCAGAGCGCCGGCACCGGCGGCATCGAACTCCCTCCGGTCCTTGGGCTCGGCCAGATTGTTGCGGCCCTCGTGGTAGGCGCCTGGGCGATCCGGTCGGCCCTGATGGCCATCGGCCGGATTCGCCATCCGGCTACGGTCCTCGTCGGCCGCGACGGATTCGAGTTCGCCGCAGGCGACGGGCCGGTCGGCTGGGACGAGGTCGAAAGCGTTGACGACACCAGCGCCCCGGAGGGACAGCCGCGCTCGCTGCGGGTCCAGCTCAGCGACCCCGCCGCATACAGGATCCGCCACTCCGTCTCCCCGTTCGGACGGTCGCTCTCGTATCTCAATCACGGCGATTTGATCCTCGGGCACGACACGATCATGCCGACTGCGGCCGTCCAGGCCCTGATGCGGAAGCGCCTGGCGGAGTTCCGCGGGATCGATCCCGTTGCCGCCAGGCCTCCGGCCGCGGCCCTCCGCAGAGCCCCCAAGCGGCGCCATCCGGCGCCAAGGAAGTAGCTCCGAGGGTTCGGGCCGCGTGATCGGACGACCGGCGCCGTTCGGCGGCGACCACCGAGCAGACGACCAGACGAGACGATCCCCAGCCCGCCCGGCTCGCACAGCCTGCCAGGCTATGCTGTCGGCGAATGTCATGTACGAACCGCTGGACGACCGAGACCAGACACCGACGGCCCCGCTCAAGCCAAGGCCCACAGGCAAGGGCCTGCCGGTACCTCCCATCCTGCCCCTCGTGGCCGTAGTGAGCATCTTCGCCGGGCTGGCCATGGGTTACGGCCTGGCGCCCAAGCCGGAAGCGTCCGAAGCACCGAATGCCCCGTCCGTTGTCTCAGAAGCGCCGGTGGTGTCCGCCTCGATCCCGACCTTACCGGATCCTGGAACTACGGCTAGCGAACCCGCGGGCAGTTTCGAATTGCCCCCGCCAGGCGGGCTCACTCTGGCCGAGGCGCTCCACGCTCTGAGTGTGTCCTTCGGTCCGCCGGCCAACGTCATCTCGGCCCGCGTCGGTCGCTACCCGGCAGTCACGCCGGGCTGGGTCTGGCTGATCGTGGTCCCCTATTCGGATTTCGATTGCGACTACAGCCGGACGGCCCGAATCGCTGCCGTGCCCCTCGAAACCGCATCACCCGCGCCCTGCCGCGCGGTCAAGGCGACCGAAATGGTCATCCTCGACTACTTGACGGGCGACTTCCTGGAGGACCGCATCCCGGCCGGCTGACGGCGCACTCGGCCCGACACCCTACGGCCCGGTCTGCGACCCATCCCGCACGACGGCAGGGGCCCGGCGACGCGTCCGCCGCACCTCGTCGAGAAAGGCCAGCGAACGGGCGTCGCGGTCGAGGGAGAAATGCAGGAAGTCGCGCATGGCGCCTTCGACCTCACGCTCGACCGATTGCGGGAGACGCAGGGCCGCGATCGCCTCCACGTCCATCCGCTGGTAGGCCTTGAGCAGCTTCAACGCGTCGACCGACAGGCCGGCAGTCTCAGCCGGAGGTCCTGGGCAGCGCGAGCAGAGCACTCCCCCGAGCGGCGGCACCCACCTGAAGGCCTCGTCGGCCTCGAGCATGCGGTCGCACTCGACGCAGCGATCGACCTCGGGCCGGACGCCCATCTCGTCGGCCAGGTGCATCTCGTACCAGCGGGCCACCCGGCCCGCGACCATGCCCGCGTCCAGCAGCTCGTAGGCGCGCTTCAGGAGCGCATAAAGGCCTTCGCTCCCGTTTCGCTCCTCGATGGAGCGATCCGCCATCTCGGCCAAGTACCAGGCGGTCGCGGCCGACTCGAGTGAGTCCCGCAGACGCAGCCACGGTTGCGTGACCTCGACCTGGGTGACGACGTCGAACGTGCGGCCTCGGGCCAGGGCCACTCGCAACTCGGCCAGCGGCTCGAGACTGCCTCCGAGGCGGCTGGTCGGGCGACGGACGCCTTTGGCTATAGCCTTCAACTTGCCGTGTTCCGGTGTGAAGAGGGTCATGATCCGGTCGGCCTCCCCGTAGTCGAAACGGGACAGGACGATGGCGTCGGTTACGTAGAGGCGCGGCACAGGCACGCGACCACGCTACCACGTGCCGCCGGCGCCACCTCGATCGAAGCCCGCTCGGCCTGGCGACGCCGACGCCAGTTCCTGGGGCCACGGTCTCGGCTGCGCTATCCTCGCCGCATGGACGACACGACCGCCCCCTCCGAAGCTGCCCAAATCGCCGACGCGTCTCAGGCCGCCCCGCCCGCCGCTCGGGCAGGCCACCCCGCCGGCGCGCCGCCGGCGCCCCGCACCGACCGGGCCCGGATCCGCCGCCACGCCGATCGAGCCGTCCCCGATCGTATCGAAGAATTCCTCCGGACCGGTTCCATCGCCCACGTGGCCTGCGTGGAGGACGGAGAACCTCGCGTCATCCCGTTCCTTTACCACTACGAAGCCGGTCACATCTACCTCCACGGCTCGCCCGGCAACGCGACCCTGCGCTACCTGCGTGACGGTCGGTCGGTCGCCGTGGCGGTCACGCAGCTCGTGGACCTGATCGCGTCGAAGACCGCCCCGGATCACTCCGCCAACTACCGCAGCGTCGTGGCCTACGGTCGCGGGAGCCAGATCGTCGACCTGGCCGAGAAACGGCGCATCCTCGACGACATGACCGTCCGCTACTTCCCGGGTCGGACCACCCCTACCGACTACGCGCCGGCGACCGACGACGACCTCGTCCGTATGGAATTGACCGACGTCGAGATCGACGAGGCATCGGCCAAGATGCGCGAGGGCGGCCCGATGGGCCCGCACGACTCCGATCCCGACTATCCGGGTTCTGCCTTCGTCCGGCCTGTCTGAGGGCCCGAGGCCCAGCAGGGACCGCCTCGGGTCGCGGCTCGCGCCGGTCCCCGCGCGTTCGAGGCACCCGCCATCCGAGAATCTGAGAGCGGGTTGGTATCATCTCCGCGTGCAACTAACCGTCTCGATTGCCGACCTGATCTCCGACACCGAGCAAGAGATTCTCCGACTCGTATCCGATCGAGACGTCCCCACGTCGGGGCTGTACGAGATGTGCCGGTACCACCTCGGCCTGGACGGCAGCGGCTCGTCGGGCAAGCGAGTCCGGCCGCTGCTCGGGCTGCTCTCCTACGCCTCGATCGCCGGCGACTACCGGGCCGCGCTACCCGGCGCCGCGGCCGTCGAGTTGGGCCACAACTTCAGCCTCGTCCACGACGACATCGAGGACGGCGACACCGAGCGGCGCCATCGCCCCACGCTCTGGGCGATCCACGGCGTCCCCCAGGCGATCAACGCCGGGGACATGCTCTTCACGCTCAGCCGCAAGGCACTGCACCGCCTCACCGACCTCGGTTTCTCGGACACCAAGGTGCTGCGTCTGATGCGCCTTCACGACGACACTTGCCTGGCGCTGTGCGAGGGCCAGTATCTCGACATCTGGGCCAGCGAGCGCGCGGAGCCGATGTCGGTAGAGCTGTACTTCGACATGATCGGGCGCAAGACGGCCGCCCTGATCGCCGCCTCGGTCGAAGCGGGCGCCGTCCTCGCGACCGACGACGAAGCCGTCATCGGCCGCTATCGCGCCTTCGGCTGGGCCCTCGGTCTCGCGTTCCAGCTCAACGACGACCTGCTGGGCATCTGGGGCGAGCAGGCGGCGACGGGCAAGGAACCGACCGACGTCGCCAGGCACAAGATGACCCTGCCGGTGATCTACGCCTTCGAGCATGCCAGCACGGCGGACCGCGGGCGACTCGAGGCCGTCTGGCGTACCGCCGACCCCGACAACCGGCAGGTGGCCGATGCGGTCGCGCTCATCGAGAGCCTCGGCGGCCGGGACTACACGCGCGACCAGGCCCGCGACTACCGCGACAAGGCCCTTGCGGAACTCGACGCCGCGGGCGTTGTCGACGCGGGCGCGCTGGAATCGCTCCGCGCCATCATCGTCGGAGTGATCAAGGCCTGAGCGGGCCGCCTGGCTGCCGGGAGCCCGCCACCACACGACCGGAAGTCACGGCAGGCCAACGACGTGTTTCGATATCAACGCGCCGCTGACCCCGTCCACCAACACGATAGCCCGCTGCGGCGCGCCGGCCGAGGGATGCGGGTTGGTGATGATGTTCGTGGGCCAGGCCATCGCCACGGCCCAGGCGAGCTTGGGGTAGCCACCCTTACATGTGTCTCGCGCGGACACGACCACGACCTGGCGGACGTAGGCGGCGGGATAGGCCCGGCGCGCCGCATCCATCGCGGCTTCGACTTTGACGGGCGGCTCCGCTCCGGCGGGCTCCAGGCGGATGCACATGGCGTCGAGCTCGTACGCGTTCCAGCCGTCGATCTGGACCGTCCCGAGGCCTTTGGCGATCTGGTAGACCGGGCTCCGGTAGTCGTAGGCGAGCCACAGGGCTGCCCACGTCGCCGCCACCAGAATGACCAGGAACACGGGCAGCTGGTGACGCCTGAGCCAACGAATCACCCGGCCTCCTTCTATCTCTTGGGGCTTGACGCTTGCGCCCGTGAACAGCTTATCGAACAGCGCCCCGCGACGAGTCGCCGCCGTTCTTGCCGTCGTCCTGCTCCACCTGCCGTCGAGTCCGGACGGCGATGACCTTGGCGACCCTGCGGCCGTCCGTGACCTCGACCGTTAGCGTCAGACCGTGGTCGGTCAGCTCCACTTTGTCGCCCGGTCTGGGCACGCCCCCGATGCGGTGGTAGATCAGTCCGCCCACCGTGTCGTATTCGTCGGCATCTTCGAGTCCCGCAAGCTGCAGGTCGAACAGTTCCGCCAGATCCTCGACGGATGCCCGGCCGTCGACCCGGGCCCGGTCCTCCGACAGCATGACGGTCACGGGCTCCTCGGTGTCGTACTCATCCTGGATGTCCCCGACGATCTCCTCGAGCAGATCCTCGATGGTCACCAGACCGGCCGTCCCGCCGTATTCGTCGAGCACGATGGCCAGATGAACCTTGCGGCCCTGGAGCTTGTGCAGCAGGTCGTCGATAGTCATCGATTCGGGCACGAACAGGGGCAGTCGAAGCAGCTTGCGAAGGTCGGGTTTCTGCCCGCCCTTGAGGAACGGGAGCAGGTCTTTGGCATACAACACGCCTACGATCTCGTCGAGAGATCCCCTGTAGACCGGAACGCGGCTGTGGCCCTCGTTGATGAAGGTGTCGATCGCCTCGTCTATGCTGGCCGTCACCGGCAGGGCCGTCATGTCCGTGCGCGGGATCATGACTTCGTGGACACGCCGCTCGCCGAGCTCGATGACCGCGCTGATCATCTGCTCCTCCTCGGCCTCGAGGACGCCCGTCTCCCCGCCCCGTTCCACGATGAGCTTGAGCTCCTCGGTGTTGATTTGAGCCTGTTTGGAGACTCCGGCACCGAAACCGCCGGCGATCAAGCGGGTCAGCCACGTCAAGGTATTGACCAGGGGCCCAAACACATGGCCGACGAGGTCGAGCGGACCGGCCAGGGTCAGCGCCACCCGGTCCGGATATGCAAGAGCGAGGGTCTTTGGAACCAACTCGCCGAACACGATGGTGAATGCCGACAGAAGTATGGTGATGATCAGCAGAGCCAAGCCCGCGGCTGCGTCCTTCAGGACCGGCACATCCGCCAGGGTGACCGACAGCCGTTCCGCGAGGTTCACGGCCGCGTACGCCGAAGCGAGGAACCCGACGAAGGTGACTCCGATCTGGGCGACGGCGAGGAAACGGGCCGGATCCTCGACGAGCCGCTTGACGCGGCGCGCGTTGCGGTGACCCTCCTCGATCATCTGGTCGATGCGGCTGTGGCGGAGCGTGACGAGGGCGATCTCGGCCGCGACGAATACCGCCTCGACCATTACGAGGATGAGGACGACAAGCAGTTGCAGTACGACGTCGCTCATCGGGGGCTTGGCCCCATCGCCTCCTCAGACGGCGGCGCGGCCGAATCCTCGTCGGGGACGTCGGCGGCCTTGGCATCTGCCGCGGATGTGCGGGGCTGGCGCAGCCGCGCGGGCACGCCCACGGCCAGCATGCCAGCAGGAACATCCCTGGTCACGACGGACCCGGCCCCGGTGCGGGCGCCGTCGCCCAGCTCGACCGGGGCCACCAGCATCGTGTCCGAGCCCAGGAAAACGCCCTTGCCGATCTTCGTCTTGTGCTTCCTCACTCCGTCGTAGTTGCAGGTGATGGATCCGGCACCGACGTTCGTGCGCTCGCCGACTTCCGCGTCGCCGATGTAGCTGAAGTGGTGCTGCTGCACGCCCGCTTCGAGGCGGCTGGCCTTGACTTCGGCAAAGTTCCCGAGCTTGGCCCCGCGCCCGATCGAGGCTCCCGGGCGAAGGTGTGAGAAAGGCCCGATCTGGACCTCGTCTTCCACGACCGAGCGCTCCAGAACGCTGGCCCAGACGACGCAGTCGCTCCCGACGACCGTATCGATGATCTCGCTGCCCGCGCCTATCCGGGTGCCCTCGCCGATCTTAGTCTGGCCGCGCAGCACCACTCCGGGCTCCAGGACGACGTCCTGGGCGAGCTCGACGGTGAAATCGACGTAGGCGCGAGCCGGATCGACGATCGTGACGCCGGCGAGCATGTGGCGCTCGTTGATGGCCAGCCTCAGTTCCAGCTCCGCCGACGCGAGTTGGACCCGGTCGTTCACCCCGGCCAGTGAGCCGTCGTCCTCGACCTCGAGCGAGACGACCGGCCGGCGGTCTTCGTGAGCCAGCAGGACCAGTTCGGGCAGGTAGAACTCGCCCGTTACGGGTGACTTCTCGACGTCGCCGATTCGGCGAGCCAGCCACTCGGCGTCGAACATGTAGACGCCGGCGTTGATTTCCTCGATCTCGAGCTCTTCCGGCGTGGCGTCGTTCTGCTCGATGATCCTGAGCACCTGGCCACCGTCTTCGCTCCGAACTACGCGGCCCAGGCCGTCCGGCTGGTTGGCGTGAACGGAGACGATGGCCACAGCCGCGTTTCGGGCCCGGCGGACGTCGATCAGATCGGCCAAGAGATCGGTCTGGACCAGCGGCACGTCTCCGGACAGGACCAGGATCTCGGCGATCCCCGGCGGCACTACCGCCATCGCGGCCCGGACGGCATCGGCCGTGCCGAGCGGATCGGCCTGCTCCACGAAATCCGCCTCACCGGCGAATCGCTCGGCCACCGAGGCCGTCGCCGGGGAGTAGACGACGAGCGGCCGCCGGCCGCTTACCGCGTGGGCCGCGTCCAGGACGTAGGCGAGCATCGGGCGGCCGCACAACGCGTGCAGGACCTTCGGGGTGCGCGATTTCATTCGCGTCCCCAGGCCTGCGGCCAGCACTACCGGAAGAACGCCGGCGGCCTGATTCATCGTCATCGACGGTAGCACGCCTGGGAACCGGTCACCGGCCGGACCGTCGTGCGATGGCCTCGATTTCGATCAGGGCCGCCGCTGGAAGCGCGGCTACCTGGACCGTGCTGCGGGCCGGAGCTGGCTGGACGATGTGGCGTGCGTAGATGGCGTTTACCTGCGCGAAGTGGGCCAGATCGGCAAGGAAGATGTTGATCTTCACAACGTCGGCCATGGTGAGGCCGGCCGCGTCGAGGACCGCCTCGAGGTTGAGGAGGGCGCGCTCGGACTGCGCTTCAACGCCGTCGAGCAGCTGGCCGGTCGCGGGGTCGAACCCGAGCTGTCCCGAGCAGAACACGAAGCCGTCGATCTCGATGGCCTGACTGTATGGACCGATTGCGGCCGGCGCGCCGGCCGACGCGACTGCCTTGCGACTCATCGAGACGGTCTCCTTCAGTGCGGCCGGCTAGTCGGCCAGATCCTCTGGCCCGCGCTCTCCGGCGTCGGATCCATTGTGAAGGGTGCGGGGCCGGATCGTACCCGTTGTGTCGTCCGAGAGCGAAATGGTCGGCGGCGTGGACCGTCCGGCGATAGTCGTCGCGGCCACGAACGGCTCCCCGTCGCCGACCAGTGGGAGCGTGCCGTTGATAGCCGCCAGGCGAACATATCGGGCCGCCTTGCGAGCATCGGCCAGGCTGGAGTAGAGAGCCCAGAGGGTCGGCCCCGAGCCGGACTGGCAGACCGGCCGCGAGACCACCTTCCCGAGGGCGGCCACAAAGGCCTCAAGCCCGGGAGCTATCGACGCGGCGGCAGTCGCCAGGTCGTTGGCCATCGCCAGATCCGGGGCTCGCTTCAGCAGGGCCGCCCGACCGAGGCCGGTCCGCATCTCTCCGGACAACCGTTCCGAGGTCTCCAGCGCTGGCGAGACGCCGTCCGGGCGCGCGCCGCCGGCGTACGCCTTGAAGACGGCGGCCGTCGCTACCGGCAGTCTCGGCGTCACCAGCAAGACGGCCGGCGACTGGCCGGCGAAGTCCGGCAGCGGTTCCACGACCTCGCCCCGCCCGGTGACCAGAGCGGCTCCTCGGGCCAGGAAGAAGGGCACGTCCGAGCCGAGCGAGGCGGCCAGGGCCGACTTCTCCGCAGGGTCCATGGTCGCGCCCCACACCGCCAGCGAGGCGTCGATGGCAGCCGCCGCGTCGCTGCTGCCGCCGCCCAGACCGGCCGCCACGGGGATGCGTTTGGACAGATGGGCCGCCAGTGCCGGCGGGTCGGCCGGGGCGCCCGGCCACGTCGAGGTGACGGCGGCCCGGGTCGCCGCGATTGCCCTCACGACAAGGTTGTCGGGCGCGGCCGAAAGCGTCAGGCCCGATACCCGCAACGAGTCGCCGGACGAGTCGCCCCGTCGCACGGAGACCGTCAAGGCGTCGCCGAGGGAGAGCTGAACCATGATCGAGTGGAGGGCGTGAAAGCCGTCCTCGCGCCGGCCGACCACGGCCAGGGTCAGGTTGAGCTTGGCCGGGGCGAAACGGACGACGTGAAGCGCGCCGGCCGAGTCCTCGGCGGTCACCGGCCGTCGCCCCGGCCGTCGACAGGGCCGTCACCCAGTGGCTCCAGGGCGACCCGGAGCGCAAGCCATTCCTCCACGGCCAGAGTCTGAGGCCGGCGGTTGCCGTCGATCGCGGCTGCCGCGAGAGCCCTTTCTACTTCCACGCCCGAGAGCCGGAGCTGGCGCGACAGGACGTTGTGCAGTTTCTTGCGCCGCTCCCGGAAGCCAGCCTGGACCACCCGCCAGAGGCCGCCCTCGTCGTCGCGCGAGAGCCTCGGATTCTCGCCCCGGGGATCTATCGGCCGGATCTCCACCACGGCCGAGGCCACTTCGGGCGCGGGCTCGAACGCGTCGCGTGGGACGGAGAAGACGATTCTGACCGCGGCGTGGTACTGGACGAAGACCGACAGGTAGCTCATCTCCCCCGGCGCGGCCGAGATACGCTCGGCGACTTCGCGCTGGAGCATCAGGACGAGCCGCTCCGGACGCGGCGGCACGGCCAGGAAGCGGTGCAGGATCGGGCTGGTGATGTGGTAAGGGACGTTTGCCACCACCTCGTAGGGGGGCCGCATCAGCCCGGGAATCTCCTGGTCGAGCACGTCGCCCTGAACGATGGTCAGGCGGCCGCCCTCGATCGCCTCTGACTGCGTTCGCGTCAATCGCTCGGCCAGCCTTCGATCGAGCTCGACGGCGGTGACGGACGCGCCGCCTTCGATCAGCCCGCCGGTCAGGATGCCCAAGCCGGGTCCAACCTCCAGGATCCGCCGGCCCGGCGCCGGATCGGCCAGATCCAGGATCGCCTGCAGCACGTCCGGATCGGCCAGGAAGTTCTGCGATAACGAATGGCGGGCCCTTAACCCCTCGTCCCGCAGCTGGCGGCGGACGGCCAGCGGGTCGAGCCGGGGCGGCCCGTCTCGTTTGCCGGCGGAACCCCGAGGCGGAGGAGACTCGCTCACCGCCGGGCCAGCGGCAGCGAGGGCCGGGCGTCGAGGTCTAGTCCGGCCCGGGCGCCTGCCTCCATTCGCCTGGCCGCCGCCGCTCCGATCATCGCGCCGTTATCAGTGCAGAGCGACGGCCGCGGCACCACCAGAGGTATCCCGGCCGCAGCGGAGCCTGCGGCCAGTCGGTCGCGCAGCACCCGGTTCGCGGCGACACCGCCACCCAGGACCACCGATCTGGCTCCGGCCGCCCGGGCCGCCCGCAGCGTCTTGGTCACGAGCACGTCGATGACCGATTCCTGAAAGCCGTACGCCAGCTCGGCGACGCGATCCGCGGCCAACGCGGCCTCACCGATGGACGTCCCGTGGCCGTCGGTCTCGGTCGCGATCGTGCGTCGAGCCGCGGTCTTGAGGCCACTGAAGCTGAAGTCGAACGTGTCGCCGAGCCAGGCGCGAGGGAACACGACGTCCCGGCTCGTCGCTCCGGCGGCCGCCTTCATGATTTCGGGCCCGCCCGGATACGGCAGGCCGAGCAGCCGGCCCACCTTGTCGAACGCCTCCCCGGCCGCGTCGTCGACAGTCTCGCCGAGGAGTCGATATCGAAGGTGATCGCGCATCTCGACCAGGAAGGTGTGCCCGCCCGAGACGATCAGGGCCACGAGCGGGAAGACGGGCTCGGAGATCTCGCGAGTCTCGTCCGCCAGCCAGGCCGCGTACAGGTGGCCTTCGAGGTGGTTCACCGGAATGAGCGGCTTGGAGTGGACGTATGCCAGCGTCTTGGCGAAGTTGATCCCGACGAGCAGCGAGCCTGCGAGCCCCGGGCCCTCGGTCACGGCGACCGCGGAGATGTCGTCCCACGTCACCCCGGCAGCCTCCCAGGCTTCGTCGAGCGTCGGCACGATCCAGCGCAGGTGGGCCCGCGCCGCGACCTCCGGCACGATCCCCCCAGAGGCCGCGTGCATTGCCACCTGGCTGGCTACGACGTTGGAGTGGATCCGCCGCCCGTCTTCGACGACGGCGATTCCAGTCTCGTCGCAACTCGATTCGACGGCCAGGATCAGACCTGCGCTCATCGGGTCCGCCGCATCACGCTGCTCGGCCTGATGACACGGGGGTCGCTTGGCTCGGAAGCACCGTGGGCCCCCGCCGTGCCGCCCGGCGCGCGGTCGTCCCCGGCCTCGCTCTGCGAGCCGGAGTCGACCGCGGCCGGACCCTCGGCCCCGGCGGATTCACCCCTGTCCGGCGCACGTCGTTTCGGCAATCCGTCCGGCCCGAGTTCGATGTCCGGCCGGGCCGCGATGTCGGCCCGCAACCGGGCGATCCGGTCACGCATGTGCCGTCCGTCCAGCGACTCGGTCGTCATGATCAGGGCATCTTCGTTGTCGTCGCTGTAGTAGCGCGGCCGGACGCCGACGACCTTGAAGCCGTACTTCTCGTACAGCCTGCGAGCCGGTACGTTCGACGGCCTGACCTCGAGAGTGGCTTCGTGAGCCCCTCGGGTCCTGGCCAGGTCCAAAAGGGCAAGCAGCAGTCGCTCCCCGATGCCCTGCCGGCGCCACGACCGTCGCGTCGCGAAGGTGGTGACATGGGCCTCGTCCACCAGCAGCCAGATGCCGGCGAAGCCAACGATCGCATTTCCACAGCGGGCCACGATGTAGTGGGCCAGCCGGTTCGTTTCGAGTTCCTGGCGGTAGGCGTGGGCAGGCCAGGGCGTCGTAAAGCTCTCTCGCTCGATGGCCTGGACTTCGGTGAGATCGTCGACCTTCATCAGTTCGACGACTATCCTCACCGGTGGTCGTGCGACCATCGAACCTCCCCCTTCGCAACGGCCACGCCCCGCGGCAGGGTCACGTACTCGGGCACCAAGCGTGCGACATCGTCGCCTCCGGTGACGATCCTGCGGGCGCCGAGCCGGAGCAGCGCAGCGGCGAGCCCGGCCTGGGCCTTCTGCCCGACTGCGAGCGCCTGTCCGGGAGCTCGACCCGCCAGGTCCACCGCGACCAGGGTCGTGGCCTCGTCCAGTTCGGGTTCTTCTCCGCCCCGAAGCAGCGTCGCATGGCCTCCGAACACCACGACTCTGTCGGAAGGCCCGGCCGGCAGCAGCAACGCGGCTTTCGTCCCCTCGATCGCGCCGGCCAGGCTGGCCGCCTCCAGCAACGCGTCGGATGTCGGCACGCCCGCGATCGGGGTAGCGAGGCCGTGGGCCAGCGCCTTGGCGGTTGCCAGGCCGACGCGCAAGCCGGTAAAGGCTCCGGGTCCGGTTCCGACCACGATCCCGCCGAGTTCGGCCATCGTCACGCCCGCCGCGGTCATCAGTTCATCGATCCGAGTCAGCAACTCCTCGCCGTGGCGGTAACCGGCAGCCCAGCGACGCTCGGCTTGGAGGGTGCCGTCGGCCTGGCCGAGGGCCACGAGCGCGCTCGTCCCCGACGTATCGATTGCGAGAAGCGGGCCTGCCCTCATCCCGCGGCCTCGGTCGTGGCCGGAACCACAATCAGATATCGGGCGTAGCCGGGGTCGCCGGGCCGCAGGGTTATCGTGCGAGGGTCGTCTCCGGCGCCGTCGATCAGCACGTCGAGCCGCGCCGCGGGCAGAGCATCCGCCAGGCGTTCGGCCCATTCCACGAGAGTGACCCCCTCGGCCTGGCGGTCGTCGACGAGGCCGCCCGCCAGCGCCTCGGCCGCGTCGGCGAGGCGGTAGAGGTCTACGTGGAAGAGCGGCAGCCGGCCTCGGTACTCGGCCATCAGCACGAAGCTGGGCGAAACGATCGTGTCGGCGATGCCGAGCCCCGCCCCAAAACCCTTGGCGAACTGCGTCTTGCCGGCCCCGAGGTCGCCGACCAGGCTGATGAGATCGCCCGGACGCGCCGCGGCCGCCAGCGCTGCCGCTAGGGCGCGCGTGGAGGCCGCGTCACGAGTGACGACAATCCGCTCCGTCTCCTGCCCGACTATCACCCCGCGAGGGTACTAGAAACGCGCTCCAAACCGCTCCCCGGCGGCGTCTGCGGCACCACAGTCGTGCCACGTGGCCGCTTTCAGCCGGCGACGATGCGGGCCACGACCAGGCCTCCCACCGGACCGGCCAGGAAGGCGGCGATCAGGACTCGTCGCTTCAATACGAGCGACCACTCTGACTTCAGCCCGAGCCAGTGGATGAGTCGCATTATCGACAGCAGCCACGCTGTGCCCACGACGAAGGCCGCGGCGGGCGGGCCGAAGGAGGCCAGCGGCGTGGCCAGCGACGGCTTCGAGAAGAACGGCAGGGTGCACACGACTCCGAACAGGGCCGCGCCCTTCAGGCCCCAAAGCGGGCCGCGGAACCTGCGCTCGAATTCGCTGATCGGAGCGGACACGGCGGCAGCCAACCCTACCGGCCCGTCGACCGACGCATCGGACGCGGCCGCTGGAATGGCTATCGGGACTTCGTCGGCCCCGGTCAAAGCGGCCTCCTGGAGCCACTGCAGCGCCGGCGCGAGGCGCTCCAGCGAATCCCTGTCCTCGAGCCGGATGGCATCGGCCAGCCGGCCCACCACCTGACCGCCTTCGTACCAGCAGGCTTCGTCGACGGTTCTCCGACGCAGCGCGGTCCGTTCTTCCCGCGTGAGCGACGCGTCGCCCAAGCGGTCGTATGCGCGGGTCGCGGCCCGGAATTCGCGGGAGGATCTCCGGGACCGGGCCGGTCCCACGAGGAGGGCCTTCGGGTCGACCCAGTAGCCGAAGCCGCGCCGCTGTCGGTCGGTCAGCCCGTTCAGCGTCGTCACCAGGTCGGCCACGGTCCGAATCGGTGTGGGCGGCGCGGGTAGCGCATCTCCATTCGCGTCCAAGTTCTGGGCTCCCTAGAAGACGAAACGCTCGAGATCCGTCACCGGCACGATCGTCGTGTCCGTGTCGTCGACGAAGCGGACGACCGCCCCCTCGAGGTGGATGCCGGCGCGGAAGCGATACGGCCCGGCCGACTTCAACCAGCGGCCTTCCCGGCCGGCGTGCGGTCCACTGCGGGCGCGGACCCAGTCCGGCGGGAGCTCCGGCAGCGGCACCTCGGCCGCCTCGAAGACGACCAGCGGCGGGTCGGTGACGATCGCCACCTCGCGGCCGGCCATCGCGGCCAGAAGGGCCAGGATTGGCGTCGCGAGAGGCCGGCGGCCGTGGCCGTCGAGGGCGATCAGCCCGAACGAAACAGATGGCGCCAGGCTGGCCCTTTGCCTCTGCCTGGACGCCTCGAGATCGCGCAACTCGCCTTCGCCGACGGAGCCGGCGATGAGGCCGCGGATGGACATGGCCCTGGCCCGGCTTATCGCCTGGCCCGACAGGCGCGTACCTGCAACCACGACCGCGCCGGCGCGGCCGACGTCGAGCGCGCTGGCCCACAGGTCGCCGTCGGTCAGGCGGGGCACGTCGAGATACCCTCGAGAGGGCTCGCCGGCCGCTATTGCGCCCGGCAGGGCGGTACCGGCAACCTGGATCGTCACCTCGACGCCGTTTCGGGCCTCACGAACGACTCCGGCCACCGGCGACTCGACGATCTCATGGCGGTCTCCGGCCGCGGCATACCAACGTCCGTTGGCCTCGAAGAGGAGCGTCCCGCCGAGTCGGAGTACTGCCTTCCCGCCGGATTGCTTATCGCGCCGCTCGCCGCCGCCAACCCACCACTTGCCCGGGGCCGGCGGGCGGCGGCGCTCCTCGCGCAGGGGGCCGAGTCGTCGGTCGGATCGCGCGGCCATCTGCGGGCGATCTCCCTCGCGCGGCTCCGCGTGCTCGGCCTCGACTTCGGCCCAGAGGCGAGCCAGGGAACTGCCCCCGCTCGTCGGAGCCGCGCCCTCCCGCCGGGCCTGCTCGCCTTCGTCGGGCCCGGCGATGCGGCCGACTTCCACGAATTCGGCCTCGAGAGTCCGCTCCGCGATCGGCGCGCCGGGCTCGACGGCGTCGCCGGGAGCCACGAGGGCGCGATCGCCGGGCTCCAGCCGGTAGCGAATCACGGGCGAGAAGACCAGGACTCGCCGGCCGGCGATGCGAGCCAGGTCCGCGGCGGCGCCGACAGCCTCGACCCGGTCCGTGGCACTCACTCGTCCGTCTCCGGCCACATGCCGCGCTGCCAGGCCTCCAGCGCCGCCCTCCGCGTGTCGGGGCGATCCGATATGCGCATCGGGATGTCGCGCAGGTCCACCAGCAGGCCCCCCAGCCCGCCCCCGACTTCGACCGAGAAGTGACGGGCCCGTGCCGGCAGCCGGACCGCATCGCGGAAGTCGAGGTCGGCCCTGCCGGTTCGGCCCGGCGGAAGGTCGATGACCTGGACCACTCCGGGATGCAACTCGATCTCGGACGTCGTCACGGCATCCTTGAGCCGGAGCTGGCCGGCGCTGCGGCCCGGCTTGATTCCGGCGGGCAGGATGAGACTGCCGAGCGGCATCAGGATGTCGTCGGCCAGATTCGCGATGAGGCGCCGCCGCTCGGTCTCGTCCTCGATCGCGCCGAGCGGCGCCAGGATGCGGGCCTGGTCGATGGCGAGATGCGCGACACCGGGCCGCCGGACCAGATCGGCCAGGGCCAAAGCCACAACGGACGGCGGCAGGGCGCAGAAGACGCCACCGGCGGCGACGAGCAGCTCGGGCAGAGGCCGATCGGCCATCTCGGGCGTGACGTCGACGAGGCGCTCGACAGCCGCCTTGGCGGCCGCCAGCCGGAACGCCGCGCCGTCGCCGTCCGCCTCACCCCAGGGAATGAGCCGCACGTCGTTCAGTCGGTCCATCGCTCGATGACGGTCCAGCACTGCCGTCGACCAGGACAGAACCCCGTCGATCACGTCCTCAGAGGGATCGGCCGGGGCAAACGATGCTCCGGCCGGGCACGCCTGCGAAGAAACGACCGCGTAGTGGTCCTGGCCGAAAGGCTCCGATCTTGCCCGCAGGCCCCCCTGAAGCCCGATCTCGACGACCTCGATCGATCGGTCGAGGACATAAGCCAGCGAGGCAATCGACCGCGCGATCCCGAGGCGGCTGTCGTTCGGCAGGGCTCGGAGCCCCTCGAGCACCTGCTGCAGCGACGATCCGGCCGGGTGGCCGGCCTCGGCATCCGGGGCCAGCAGCATGTGTGGCGCGGCGGGAGCTTCCGCGGGCTGGTAGACGGCTGGCGAGCCCGAACCCGCTTCCCGGGCCGCGGCGTCGGTCGTGGTTGACGCCGCGCCCACGCCCTCTTCGAAAGGCTCATCGGCGGCCGGCTCTTGCGCGTTCGCTACCGCAATCGTCGACGCGAGTTTCGATTGACCCGCTTCCTTGTCGCCCGTTGTCGTGACGTCGTCGCCGTCGCGTACGACGGCCGTGGCGGCGGGCTCGTACACAGACGGCACGGCCCAAGGTTCGGTCACGGCGGCGAAGACGGATTCATAGGCCGCCGCTCCACCGGCCAGCACGACGGCCAGCTCGGGCCGAGATCGGGTCACGGCGGCCACGAGCGCGGCCAATTCCGGCAGATGGCGCTTCTCGTCACCGCCGGGCGAGCGATCGGCGCCCAGAAGCACCGCGGCGGTCTCCGGGAACAGGGCGAGACGGCTCAGGGCAACGGGGTCGTCTTCATCGGCGCTGCCGCCCACGACCAGCCAGCCGGCCCTAATTGCGGCGGACTCGAGCCGTCGCAGCTGCCGGCGCGAGCCTGCCAGGACGGCGATCCGGCGTTCCGGAGAGGTCCTGGCCACGAGTCTGGGCCACGTCGCGACCGCCATCGGGATGTCGGCGCCGGCAACGCCCATATCCGTCAGCATGCCCGAGTCGGTCTGCCCGATCTGGGTCAGCAGGCGGGTGAGGATGGCATCGCCGTCGATATGCTCGGGGGCCGAGGCATGGGCGATGAGGCGCCAGCGGCCGCCCACGTGCCCCAGGACCGCTCCGGAGGTGGTGGAGGAGCCGCAGTCGAGGGCCAGAAAGGCTCGGGGCTGGGTGCTCACCCGACTATGCTACCCGGCTATCTCGTCCCCGGTGGCCCTCAAGCGCCGTGCCGCTCTAGGCGTCGTGCCGCTAAGCGTCCCAGGAGATTTCCTCGTCCGGATCCTGCAATCGCTCGATGAGCTGCTCGATGCCCAGGTCGTCGGCGAGGATCTCGGTCGCCACAGGCAATTCGCCCCCGAAGACCCGACGCAGCGTGGGATCGAAGAAGACCATGGCGCTGCTGCCGAGAGGGCGATACGGCCGGCTCGCCTGCAAGAACAGGACTGCGGGGGCGGTCAGGCCGCGCAACTGGATCTCTCGGGCAACCTGCTCCACTAGATCGTCGCGCTGCTCCTCTGAGCGGCCCTGTAGCTCGATCAATCCGATGCTCTCCGTCCTGACGCTGGTAGACCGGTCACTCGATGCCTGACGGGCGCTGCTCTTCGACGGATGCCTGCCGCCGGCGATCGGCGCGGTCCCCCGAGCCCCGATCCGCGTCGCTGGCTATTGCCCGAATCCCGACTGCCTCGGCTGCCGCATAGTACACCCGGGGTAACCTCCCGGACATCCCGGCCATGACCTCGTGGGAGATGGTGTTGCCCCAACGCGCCACATCCGTGGCGGTAATTCGCTCTCCGCCCTCTTCCCCGATGAGCGTGAATTCGTCGTCAATGGTCACGTCGGGACCCGGTACGTCCGTAACATCCACCATCAGTGCGTCCATGGCGACCGTTCCGACCTGCGGTGCGCGCATTCCGCGTACCAGGACGTGGGCCTTGTTGGAAAGGCTTCGAGGAAAACCGTCCGCGTATCCGAGCGGCAGAGTGGCGATGAGGCTTCTGCGCGTCGTGGTGAAGCTGGGTCCGTAGCTGATGCCCGTCCCGGCCTCGAGCCAGGCCACGCGGATCGGCCGGGCGCGCAACGACATGACCGGCTTCAACCCCGCCACCACCGTGCCGCTCTCCGGCGAGGTGACCATGCCGTCCGGGACGTAGCCGTAGATGGCGATGCCCACCCGGGCCACGTCGTATGTCCCCGAAGTGGCTGCGAGCAGCGCGCCGCTGGCGGCAAGGTGCCGCGACGGCACAGTCACCCCGGCCGCCTCGAGCATCCGCCACGCCAACCCGAAGCGCGTGTCCTGGAGCGCCGTTATGCCGGCATCGCCGGCGGATTGGAGATGGGACCACACGCCGGCCAGACGCGTATGCGGGCTGGCCTCGATGGCCTCGGCCGCCCGGGCGACTTCGTCAAGCGCGACGCCGCCGCGTCCAAGGCCCGTTT
Organism: uncultured Chloroflexia bacterium; assembly: GCA_963789725.1. Taxonomy (GTDB): domain Bacteria; phylum Chloroflexota; class Limnocylindria; order Limnocylindrales; family CSP1-4; genus Fen-1039. Next base: position 118,304 of record CAWBLU010000003.1, on the reverse strand, counting down.
CCACCTCGAGGTGCACGCTCAGCCGCCCGCTCCGCCCATCTGAGGCTCCAACCGCTGCCTCGGGTGCGGCGGCCAGGGCAGCCAAAGTCCGGCCCAGGAGATCTCGGTCGCCGGCAGTTATCGACAGGCCCTGCCGCCGGGCATCGGGAGCGAGCTCAGCCGGGATGGGGAACAGGATCAGGATCGGAACGTCGACGCCGGCCTGGCGCAACTCCAGCGCTTCGTCGAATGTGGCAACGCCCAGGCTGGTGAATCCGGCCTCGACCAGGCGTCGCGACACGGCCACGGAACCATGGCCGTAGGCGTCGGCTTTGACGACCGGCTCGAGCCGAGCGCCCTGGGGCAGCAGGCCGGCAAGGAGCCGCGCGTTAGCCACCAATGCGTCCATGTCGATCTCGAGCCAGGCGGTCTTTGGCACAGGCGGGAGAACGCCCCCGGGCCCGGCCTCGATCAACGGCAGGCGGGTAGCGGTGACTCGGGGCCCGGCTTCGCCGGCGACGGTCATCGGCGGGCGCGACGTGTCGAGGCGGTTGCCGGTCCCGAGCCGGATGCCGCGGCCACGGTCGCGGCTGAGCCGGCGCCGGGCATGGCCGCAAGCCTCTTGCGGGCCAGCGGCAGCTCGGGGGCCAGGTCCGACGCGAGCAGGCCGGCATCACCGATGCGGGCCCTGACGGCCTCGCCCGCCATGGCGTGAAGGTAGACGCCCAACTGGGCGGCCTCGAACGTGCCAAGGCCCTGGGCCAGCATCGCGCCTATCGTTCCCGAAAGCACGTCGCCGGTGCCAGCGCTTGCCAGGGCCGGGTTCTCGAAAGGAGAGACCGCAGCGCGGCCGTCCTTATCGGCGATAACCGTGCGGGCGCCCTTGAGGACGACTACCTGGCCCCACTCTCTGGCCGCTTCACGAGCCGCGATCAGTCGACGCGCATCGTCGAATACGAGGTCACCCTGCTCGTGGGTGTCGGCACCATCCGCGGCCCGAAGCCGCAGGAACTCCCCGACGTGAGGCGTCAGGACGCAGCGGGCGGCAACGTCGGCGGCCCAACCGTCCACCGTCGCCAACGACCTCAGGGCCTCGGCGTCGAGCACGGCCGGCACCGGCTCTCCGTCCTCATCGGGGCCGAGCAAGCCGCGTATCAGTTCGGTCATGGATAGGCTCGGACGGAGGCCCGGTCCGACGACGAGAGCGTCGTGGTCGTGGTCGAGGATGCGGGCCAGGGCTTCCTCCGGATCGACCTCCTCCACGTCGTCTTCGGGCAGCGAGAGCGTGGTCGCCTCGACGACCTTGGCGGCGAACAGCGGCTGGAGCGATTCCGGCGTGGCCAGGGTGACGAGCCCAGCCCCTGCCCGCCCGGCGGCTGTGCAGACGAGCAAGGCAGCGCCGGCATAGTCGACCGAACCGGCAATGACCAGGAGCTTCCCGAAAGTGCCCTTGTGGCCGCGGGCTGGTCGCGGTGGCAGAAGCGCGGCGGCCGCGGCATCGTCCAGGAGGATCGGCTCCGGAAGGACTCGGCTAGGCATCTGTCCCCTCCTCATTGCCGGCGGGATCGATGTTCTGTGGCGCTGCTCCAGCGCCAAACTCAGCTTCGCCGACCGCGACATCCCTGGCAAGCCCGCGCAGCCGCTCGAAACGACGCATCAGAGTGGCTTCACGCTCGCTCAGGCGCTCCTCGATGTCGGGTGGGTACAGGAAGCGGCCGCCTGCCGTCCTGACGCCGTAGGCGATCGCGACGGCGAACTCGGACTCGTGGCTGATGGAGATCGCTACTCGGCCCATGCCGAGTTGCTCGGCCCGCCGGGCCGCCCGGCCGTGGAGCTTGACCGCGGGCTGGCCGGTGGGCAGGCGCTCGATTTCGATGTCCCGCCACCCGATGCCGCGAACGCCCAGTCCGAGCACCTTCGAGACTGCCTCCTTCGCGGCCCAGCGGCCGGCCATCGTCTCCGGACGGCCGCGGACGTAGCGGCTCTCGGTTGGAGTCAGGACGCGATTCGTGAACCGATCGCCGAAACGGGCCAGTGAGTCCTTGATTCTCGAGACCCGAATGATGTCGATCCCGAGCTCGGTAGTCTCCGGCGGAGGAGCCGGCACGCCGGCCGCCAGGCCTGCGGCGGAGCCGGCTGCGGCTGCGACTTCGGCCGCGGCGCCGTCGCCCGGTGCGCCGCGGTCGTCGTCCGAGTCCGATCGCTGCGACGGGCCGGCCATCTACTCGACCGTCACCGACTTGGCCAGGTTGCGCGGCTGGTCCACATCGCGACCTCGCCGCACGGCAACGTAGTAAGCGAAGAGCTGCAGCGGAATTACGGCCAGGATCGTGCTCAGCGGCTCGAGCGTGTCGGGCACCCAGCACACGTCGGTGGCCAACCGTTCGATCTGGACGTCGCCTTCGGTGGCCACGGCAAGGACGCGGGCGTCGCGAGCCTTGCCCTCCATGAGGTTGCTGATCACCTTCTCGTACACGGCCGAGCGGGTGGCCACGGCAACGAGCGGCACTTCCTGGTCGAGGAGCGAGATTGGGCCGTGCTTCAGTTCGCCCGCGGCGTAGCCCTCGGCGTGGAGATAGCTGATCTCCTTGATCTTGAGAGCGCCCTCCAGCGCGGCCGGATAGCCGAAGGATCGGCCGATGTACATGAAGCCGGCCGCTTCCGCGTAGCGCTCCGCCATGGCCTCGGTCGAGGCCGACAATTCGATGGTTCGCTGGGCCTGCGCGGGCAGCCGGCGCAGGGCGGCAACGAGTCCTCGCTCCTGCTCGACCGGCAGGCGGCCGAGGCGGCGGGCCACGTCGGCGGCGAGCATGACCACGGTCGCGACCTGGGCGACGAAGGTCTTCGTGGCGGCGACTGCGACCTCGGGGCCTGCCTGCAGGAAGACCGAGGCATGGGCCTCGCGCGTTATCGCGGAGCCGACCGTGTTCGTGACGGCCACGACAACCGCGCCGCGATCACCGGCCAGGCGGGCGGCCGCGATCGTGTCGGCGGTTTCGCCCGACTGGGTAACGGCCACGACCAGGGTGCGGGCGTTGATGGGCGGGGGGCTGTACCGGAACTCCGACGCGACCGTCGAGCGGGCCGGGACACCCAGCCACTCCTGGAAGAGCGCGGCGCCAACCAGCGAGGCATAGTAAGCGGTGCCGCAGGCGATCATTTCGACTCGATCGATGCCGGCGAGGCGCGCGGCTACGGCATCCAGCTCCTCAAAGCAGATGGACTCTCCGCGCAGGCGTCCGGTCATCGCCGCCGTCAGGGCGGCGGGCTGCTCGTGGATCTCCTTGAGCATGAAGTGCGCGTAGCCTCCCTTCTCGGCGGCTTCGGCCGACCACGGAATGACGTCGATCGGGCGATCCTGGATGGCACCCGATCGATCCGTAACGACGGCGGAACCCGGCTTGATGTCCGCCACGTCTCCATCCGCGAGGAAGATGACCCTCTTCGTGTACGCCACGATCGCCGCCGCGTCGGATGCCAGGAAGCTCTCGCCGTCGCCCACGCCGACGATCAAGGGGGCGTTGAGCCTGGCCCCGACCAGGCGGTCGGGCTCGTCGCGATGCATGACTACCAGGGCGTAGGCGCCTTCAAGCCGGCCCAGGGCCACTCGCACGGCCGCGGCGAGATCGCCGGCGTAGGCGTCTTCCACGAGGTGGGCGACGACCTCGGTGTCTGTCTCCGATTCGAGCTTGTGACCCCCGGCGACAAGCTCGTCGCGAAGCTCGCGGAAGTTCTCGACGATGCCGTTGTGGACGACAGTGACGCGTCCGCTGCAGTCGCTGTGAGGGTGGGCGTTGAGATCGCTCGGGCGACCGTGCGTGGCCCATCGCGTATGGCCCAGGCCAATACCGGCGGTGGGAGGGCCGCCGCCGAGCGCGTCGGTCAGGACTGCCACCTTGCCGGCCCGCTTCTCGACGAACAGGTCGCCGGCCTGGGTTACCAGGGCGATCCCGGCAGAGTCGTAGCCACGATATTCTAGACGGCGCAGGCCGTCGAGCAGGACCGGCCCAGCGTCTCGAGGTCCCGTATAGCCGACAATTCCGCACATAGGTCAACTCCCGGTCGCGACGACCATAGCCTCAGACGAAGGCGGCTAGTTTAGCCGGTCCCCGGCGAGAGCAGCCAATTCGTCGGCCAGTTGCGCCACGAGGGCCGCCTCCGGACCCTCGACCATGACCCGGATTGACGGCTCCGTACCCGATGGTCGCACCAGGACCCTGCCGCCCGGGCCGAGGCGAGACTCGGCCTTCACTATCGCCTTGCGAATGACCGGATCGCCTTCCCACTGGTCCTTGTGTCGAGCCGGGATGGCCCGTTGCTGCTGGGGAAGCATCGGCACCTGGGCTGCCAGATCGGCCAGGCTGAGCCCGGTCCGACTCATCACGGCCAGGATTTCGAGCGCCGTGACGATGCCGTCGCCGCTGGTGGCGTGATCGAGGATGATGACGTGGCCACTCTTCTCGCCGCCCAGGCCCGCGCCGTTGACCAGCATCCCTTCGAAGATGTACTTGTCACCGACCGGCGTCCGGATGACCTGCCCACCCGCCTCCTCGACGGCCTTCTGGAGTCCGCCGTTGGAGAGGATCGATACCACGAGGGCGCCGTTCTGGAGCTTGTTCCGGGCCAGGCGGTCCAGCGCCATGAAGCCCAGGACAGCGTCGCCATCGACGACGCAGCCCGCGGCGTCCACGGCGATGAGACGGTCGGCATCCCCGTCGAGCGCGAAACCGAGATCGGCCCCGCGGGCCACGACCTCGCATGCCAGGACTCCGGGGGCCGTTGCTCCGCAGCCCGAGTTGATGTTGTTGCCGTCCGGGTCGTTGAACAGGATCTTCACGTCTGCGCCCGTGGCTTCGAGGATCTTGGCCGCGGCTTTTCCACCCGAGCCGTTGGCACAGTCGACGACCAGGCGGAGGCGCGTCGAAACGGTCGACGCCAACTGGACCCTGTTGTTGACGTAGAGGTTGAACAGGTCGCGATCCTGGATGGCCAGACCAAGCGCATCGGCCGAAGCTCCCGGCAGTTCGTCGGCGGTCCAGATGAGCTGTTCGAGTTCATCCTCGACGGCCTCGTCGAGCTTCAGGCCGTGCTCGTCGAGGACCTTGAGGCCGTTGTCGTCGGCGGGGTTGTGCGAAGCGGAGACCATGATCCCGGCGGCGAAATGCCCGGCACCGGTGATGTAGGCCAGGGCCGGCGTCGGCACTACCCCGACCAGGTGCACGTCCACGCCCATGCTCGTGGCCCCGGCCACGATGGCCGCGGCGAACATGTCACCTGAGCGTCGCGTGTCCTGACCGACGACGATCGGCCGCCCTGGGCCCGCCAGTCGATGGGCTGTGGCGCGACCGAGGGCGTACGCGGTATTCGGCTTCAGGTCGACGTTGGCGGTGCCGCGGATCCCGTCCGTACCGAAGAGTCGGGGCAAGAGTCGCTCCTAAGGAACTGGTGACGGTGAAGGCGGTGGGGGCGGCGCCGTAACCGTCACGACGATCTGCGCGGGCGTGATGTTCACGACCTTGATCCCCGGTGGCACCGTGACGGAGACGATGACCGTGTACGAACCGGCACCGAGGCCGCCGACTTGAGCGTTCGTGACCAGGGTGGAAGTGTCCAGGGCATTGAGAGCCGCCGTGGCCCCGCCCAGTGTCACGATGACGCTCGGGGTAGAAAGAGTGTACGTGAGGTCGGAGCGAGCGCCCACGGGAACGACTGCCGCGCTGACGCTAAGCGTCGAATCGGGCGAACGTAGGTGAACGACGACCGCAATGGGGACGGTCGTATCGGCGGTCACGCTGGAGGGCAGGTCCAGGGCGACGTTGACTGACACGTCTCCAGTCGCCCCCGCGATCGAGATGGCCTTGGTGTTGACCTGGCCCTTCAACGCCGCCAGGGCATCCGCCTGGCCGCTGACCGTGACGACAGACGGTGTCACGTCGATCGAGGTGATGCGGTAACCGGATGCCGGGTTGTCTTTCAGGATCGGGTTGACCGGGACGGTCTCGGAGCGGACCTGGCTGCCGACGAGCATCTGGACGTGGACCGTCCGGGGATTGAGTGTGACCCCGTTGACCGTGGCATTGGAGGCGTCTTTGGCGACCAGGTCGGCATCAGTGTTCACGTCCAGGCCGGAGGCATCGATTCGGACGCCGGCTTGAGCGTAAGCCACGCTCCTGACGATCGACGAGGCTCCCGAGATGTCTACCGTGGAGGCGCTCAGTAGCGGCGTCCCCGGCTGCAGACCCGAAGGCACCGGGCCGTAGTTGACCACCACGCCGACGCTCTTGTGAATGATCGGCTCCAGCTGGATCGGGATCTGCTGGGGCTGATAGTCGATGATCTGGATGCGCGGATCCTCGGCCACGAGCGTGACCTTCACCAGCGAAGACTGGCTTTCACTGGGCTTTACGTCCGCCAGGTCCACGGTCGCCCTGAAGATGGACTGCGAGATCGGCACGTCGGCCGGGGCGATGTACCTGATGCCGCTCACCTGTGGTATGGATTGCGGATCCACGAGGGACGCTGCGGCCGGCTGATTGACCATCTCGATGGCAATCGTGCCCGGCCACTGCTGGGTGCTCTGCAGGGCGATCATTGCCACGTACAGGATCACGGCCAGCAGCGCCGCACCGATCTTGAGCGGCAGGTTGCCGAGGAAGAAACGGACGACTCTCACAGGGCCTTCTCCTGACCATCGGAGCTATCCGTGGGCGTGGTCGTCCTGGGCGCATCCGGGCCTTTGGGCTTGATACCGGAGGGCCGGCCGAGGCCGCCGAATCTGGCCCGTCGCGCCAGGTTCCGAACGCTCGGGCCGACGCGGCGTGGTGGTGTCGAGGCGCGGAAGAATCCGGTCGCGGTTTGCGGGTGCAGGAGCGCCGTCAGAGCGCGAGCCAGCTTGGGTTCGTCGAGGTTGCGGACGATGCGCGCCCGCTCCACCAGGCTGATCTGGCCTGTTTCCTCCGACACGACCACCACAATCGCGTCGGTCTGCTCGGTCATGCCCAGGGCGGCCTTGTGACGGGTCCCGAAACGCTCGAGCGGGATCGTGGTCTCGGCCGAAGGCAGGATCGCGCCGGCGGCAAGGATCCGATCCGCTCGGATGACGACGGCTCCGTCGTGGAGCGGCGTCTTCGGCGAGAACAGGGTTACCAGCAGATCGGCCGAGACATCGGCGTGGAGCATGATCCCGGTCTCGGCGATCTCCTGCAGACCCGTCTCCCGTTCGATGACCACCAGCGCGCCGTGGCCCTCGTGAGAGAGCCGCTGGGCCGCGCCCGCGACTTCGGTGGCGACATGTACTGCCGCGGATTGTTCGGCGGGAGAGATCAACCAGCCCAGGGAACCGAGGCCGCCGATGCGATCCAGCGCCCGCCGGAGTTCGGGCTGAAAGACGACGACGAGGGCGAAGAGACCGACGTATGCACTCGTCTGCAGGATCACCTTTAGAAGCCGCAGATCGAAAGTGACGGCGGCGGCGTAGACCAGGAGGAGCAGGCACACGCCAACGACAAGTCGAACCGCGCGCGTCCCCCTGATCAAACTGAAAAGCCAGTAGATCAGGAGTGCCGTGATCGCGATATCGGCCAGGACGTTGGGGCTGATCTTGTCGAGCGCCGATTGAATCAGGGGCATCTAGCCTAAGTGTATACCGGGGCGGGTGGGCCTCCGTCGTGTCGACCGGTGGGGCGACGGCAATAGACGTCCAAACCGGCGCATGTGTTGCCCACGCCTTGCGGGCCAACCGGCCGGGCCCGGCGACGCAAGCCTCAGCCGGCCTAGGAGCAGATGGCCTCGAGGCGTTCGTCCTTGGGGAAAACCCGGCTTGCGACCGCGCACAAACGCTGCCGAGTCTCTTCGTCGTCATCGAGATCGGCCAGCCGGCCGAGGAGGGCCAGCTTCTCGGCTGCCAGGCCGTTCCAGTTGCGAGCCACATACAACTCGACCAGGACGAGATGCGCGTCGACGTCGCCAGGGGCTCGCTGGAGCAGGCGGTGCGCCGCGTCCAGGCCGGCCTCGAACAGGCCTTCCCGCGCATATGCCCTTGCGGTCCACACGAGAAGCGACCTGAGCGCCTTTTCATCTCCGGCGGCGTCCGCGGCTTCGGCGGCGACCAGAAGCTCGTCCCCGGTAGGCTGATGCTCGCTTTCGCCGACCCGTCCGGGCAGGGCCGCCGTATCGAAGGCTCCTGCCATTACGCCGACGGCGGCGGCCAGTTCGCCCGGTCCAGGCAGCCCGGCCTCGGACGGTTGCGCGGTCGCCGGGTCCGGCTCTCCCGACGCGGATGCAACCGGCGTAGCCTCCGCCTCCGGCGAAGGCTCGGCGACCTCCGGCCGGGCTGCGACCTGCCTATCGGCAGGTGCCGTCGCCGCGGCGTCGAGCTCCTCGATCGGGCCGGCCGGCCCGCCTTCCGATACCTCGGCGTCTATGGCCGACGCAACGGCCTCGGATTTGGGGTCGGGACCCGCTGCGGTGGAGTCGAGGGCCGCGACGGCTCCGGAATCGACCGAGGGTGAGGCGTCGTCGGCCGAGTAGAGGGCAAATTCGGCGGCACGCGGACCGTCTTGCGAACCAGCGTCCGGAGTCCCGGCTACGGCCGAAACGACCGCATCGGCGGCGCCGGTCGTGGGGGCCACTTCCAGGGGCGGAACCCTCCAGTTGTCAACGTCGGTGGGCTGCAACTCGAGGGTCGGCGTCTTGACCGCCGGTTGGGCCGCCGACGCAGACTCGGGCGTGTTTGCGGCCGGCGGGCCGGCAACGGGCACGATGGTCGGGAAGGTCGGCCGAGCAACAGGCGCGCCGGCAGCTTTGGATCGAGGCACCTCAGGTGTTCGTGCGCCGGGCTCGTCGCGGAGGCGCAGGGCCCTCGCCAGAAGCTGCTCGGCCGCCTGATCGCCGGCCGAGAGGCGGGTCTCGCGCCGCAGGCCCCGCTGGCGGCGGGCGCGTTCGGGCGAGTCTTCCAGTTCGAGCGCCCGCCTCAGGGTATCCGCGGCCTCCGGCAGCCGCCCGGCCGCTTCTTCTATTTCCGAGACGTGATCGAGGACGCGGGCGGCCTCCGCCCGCTGGCCTGCCGAGGTGAGCGCCTCTGCCTGCCCGAGCAGGGCGCCTTCATCGTGCGGGGCCCTGGCGACCGCCGCGGCGTACTCGATCAGGGCCTCGTCCAGGCGACCCAGCCGCAGCAACGCACCACCAAGGCTGGTGTGAGGCAGTGCGCGCGACGGAGCGATTTCGGCCGCGGACCGGTAGGCCGTCAGCGCTTCCTCGAGGGTGCCCCGCAGCACGGCCACGTGCCCGAGCCGGAGTGCTTCCTTGTAGCGCTCGTATAGATCGTCCGTCATAGCTACATGATGACTTCTGGCGCCGCAGGCGTCTCGGGTACGTGAGCCGACCGGCGCGGGCGCATCGTCCTACGCCAGCTGCCCAAGTTGCCCCGAAGCACCGCGAGCCCTGCGGCCGCCGGCCCCGGGCGAAAACCAAAGCACGCGCCGGGTGAAGCCGACGCGTGCCGTATATGTCGAGTGACTGGAACCGTCGCTATCGCTTCGTGTACTGCGGCGCCTTGCGAGCTCGCTTGAGACCGTACTTCTTGCGCTCCTTCATTCGCGGGTCGCGGCTGAGCAGCCCGGCCTGGCGAAGCGGGAGACGGTGACCCTCGGGGTCCATCTGGAGCAAGGCCCGGGCGATCCCGTGACGAATGGCGCCGGCTTGGCCGGTCACGCCGCCGCCCTCGACTTTGATCTGGGCGTTGTACGCGCCCTCGGTCCCGGTGACGCGAAACGGCATCCGGACGTCGGCCTCATCGATCGCGTTGCCGAAGTGCGCGTCCAGGCTTCGGTCGTTGACGACGATCTCGCCCGAACCGGGCACGAGTCGGACACGAGCCACCGCGGTCTTGCGGCGACCGGTCCCGTAGAAGAAGGCAGGGGTGGTCATCACGCTCCTCGTCAGGCGAGCGGCTCGGGCCGCTGGGCCTGGTGCGGGTGGTCCGCGCTGGCATAAACCTTTAGCTTGGTGATCTGCTGGGCACCGAGGCGGTTGTGGGGAAGCATCCCCTTGACCGCGCGGCGGATCACTTCTTCGGGTCGGCGCTCCAGCAGGTGGCCCAGAGTCTCTTCCTTGAGACCGTGCGGGTAGCCGCTGTGGCGCATGTAAAGCTTGGATTCCTTCTTGTTCGACGTAACGTGGATCTTGCCCGCGTTGACGACAACGACGTGGTCGCCACTGTCGAGCGTGGGGCTGTACAGGGGCTTGTTCTTGCCTTCGAGCACTCGAGCGATGCGCGACGCAAGACGGCCGAGCGTTTCGTCCGTCGCGTCCACGACGTACCAGCGTCGCTCGATCTCGCTCTCACGGACCGTATAAGTCTTCGCGGTCATCGTTCTCCGTTCTGGCGATCGTGCTTGCCGACGCCGTTCTGGCCCTCATCGGCCCAAGGACGACGCGCTGGAGGCAGAGGCCCTTCGCAGGAGCCGCGGCCCCGTTCTGAGCCGGCCGCCCCGACGCGAGCGCCGCGGCGACTGCCTCTTCGTTTGTCCTGCCGTGACCGGCCTCCAGGAGGACGGCCACGATCCTTCGCACCATCTGTCGCAGGAACGCGTCCGCGGCGACGTCTATCGTCACGACCGATCCCGTTTTCCGGACTCGGACCGAGTGCACGGTCCGCACCGGTTGCAGGTGCGCTGCCCCGAAGGCGCTGAAGTCGTGACGGCCCACAAGAACCGACCCGGCCCGCTCCATCGCGGCGATATCCAGCGGGTCCCGCACCCCGAGCGCAAGACGCTCGCGAAGCGGGCTTCGCGGCCCGTTCCAGACGGTGTAGCGATACTCCCGATATCGCGCCGCGTAGCGCGGGTGGAACCCGGTCGGGACGCGCCGCACCTCTCGGATTGCCACGTCTTCCGGCAGCAGGGCGTCAAGCGCCCTGGCCAGTTCCTCCGCCGGCCTGCCCTTCGGGTCAGTGAATGCGATCACTTGCCCAACAGCGTGGACCCCGGCATCGGTTCGACCCGCCGCGACGACCCTGACAGGGCTTGCGCCCGAGATCCTGGCCAGCGCGGCTTCGAGTTCTCCCTGGACCGTCCGAGCCCCCGGTTGAACCTGGAACCCGGCGAAGTCCGTGCCGTCGTATTCCACCGTTGCGCGGTAGCGCAACGGGGTGTCCTCTCGGACGCCTTTAGCCGTGATTACCTGATGTCCGCTCCGACGTGCCCAGGGCGAGGCGCCGTCGAGCACCCGAGCCAGGGCGCGGAGGCGGCAACGAAGCCATGGGCCGGCAGAGTGGACATCAGACCAATTCGATCTGAACGATCGGCGCCGCGTCGCCGTAACGCTGGCCGAGGTGGACGATCCGGGTGAAGCCGGAGGTCCTATCGGCGTACTTGGGGGCAATCTCATCGAAGAGCTTCGTCACGACGAGCGGTTCATTCGGGAATTCGGCGATCACCGTCCGGCGAGCGGCAAGGTCGCCTCGCTTGGCCAGCGTGATCATCTTCTCGACGCGACCCCGGATCTCCTTGGCCTTGGCCTCGGTGGTCTGGATCCGCTCGTAGCGGAGGACCGACACGGTCAGGTTCTTGTAGAGGGCAAGGCGCGGACCCTGCTTGCGGCCGAGCTTCCGGCCGTCGATTCGATGGGCCATTGCTCAGGCCTCCTCAGGGGGCAGATCGTCGAACTGATCTTCCTCTTCGACGTCGTCGAGATCGTCGCCGAGGACCGAATCGTCGCTTTCGGGGAGGATGAAGCCACGCATTCGCAGCCGTTCCTTCATCTCGTCGAGCGACTTCTTGCCGAAGTTGCGCATTCGGAGCAGGTCGTCGTCGGATAGCTGGAGCAGCTGGCCAACCTTGACGATGTTGTTGCGCTTCAACGAGTTGTAGGCCCGCATCGGCAGGTCCAGCTCCTCGATCGGCATGTCGAGCATGTTCGGGGGGAGCTGCGGGACGTTCGTCGCGACGCGGTCGGTGCCGGCAGCGACGAGGCCTATGTTGGCGAACAGCGAGAACTGGCGAACCAGGATGTCCGCGGCTCGGCCGAGCGCCTCTTCGGGCGAGATCGTGCCGTCGGTCTCGAGTTCGATGGTCAGCTTGTCGTAGTTGGTCATCTGGCCGACGCGTGTGTTCTCGATCGAGTAGTTGACCTTGCGGACCGGTGTGAAGATCGCGTCGACCGGAATGACGCCGATCGGGTTCGACTCGGAGCGCTCGGCGGCCATGTAGCCGACGCCCTTTTCGACCGTCAGGTCCATCTCGATGGTCACGTCGTCCGAGTCCAGGGTCATGATCGGCAGGTCCGAGTTGATGACCTCGACGTCGGCCGATTCCTGGATGTCGGCGGCTGTCACGAGACCGGCGCCGCTCTTGATGAGCTTGAGCTGGACCGGATGGGTCGCAAAGCTCTTGAGGCGGAGCTTCTTGACGTTGAGGACGATCTGAGTCACGTCCTCTTTCACGCCGGGAATGCTCGTAAATTCGTGGTAGACGTCACGGATCTGGATGGCCGTCACGGCCGCGCCCTCGAGCGACGAGAGCAGGACGCGTCGAAGGGCGTTGCCCAGAGTGACGCCGTAGCCGGCCGGTAGCGGGCTGGCCTCGTACTTGGCGTACGAGCCTAGCTCTTCGACCGGCGCGATCTGCGGGCTCTCGAGTTCGATCATCGGGCTGCGTTACCTCGAGTAGTACTCGACCACGAGCTGCTCGTTGAGATCGAGCGGCATCTGGTCGCGGCGCGGAGCGGATAGGACCGACCCGGCGAGTTTCGCACCGTCGACGCTGAGCCATTCCGGCACCTGGCGTGACTTGATGACCTCGACGGCTTCCTTGAACGGTTCGCGGGTGCGATGCGTCTCGCGGACCTCGATCTTGTCGCCCGGCCGGAGCTGCAGCGACGGGATGTTGGTGACGCGCCCGTTCACGGCGAAATGGGCGTGGCCCACCATCTGGCGTGCTTCCGCCCGAGACACCGCGAAACCCATGCGATAGACGATGTTGTCGAAGCGGAGTTCCAGGATGCGCAGGAGGTTCTCGCCGGTCACACCGGGTGTCGAGTTGGCCACTTCGAAGTAGCCCTGGAACTGGCGCTCGAGCACCGAATAGACGCGACGTATCTTCTGCTTCTCACGGAGCTGCATGCCGTAGTCGCCGACCTTGCGGCGACGGACGCCATGCTGTCCGGGGGGCGCCTGGCGGCGCTCGAAAGAGCACTTCTTGGAGTAGCAGCGCGTGCCCTTGAGGAAGAGCTTGGCGCCCTCCCGGCGGCACAGCCGGCAGACGGGGTCGGTATAGCGAGCCATCGGTCCCTCCTCCTACACGCGGCGCCGCTTGGGCGGGCGGCATCCGTTGTGGGGGACGGGGGTCACGTCGGTGATGGCGCTCACCTCGAGGCCGGCGGCCTGGAGCGAGCGGATCGCCTGCTCGCGGCCGGCGCCGGGTCCCTTGACGTAGACCTCGACCTGGCGCATGCCGTGCTCCATGGCCTTCTTGGCGGCCATGTCGGCAGACTGCGCCGCGGCGTAAGGCGTGCTCTTCCGGGAGCCCTTGAAACCGGCGATGCCGGCGGAGCCCCAGCTGATCACGTTGCCGTTGGGATCGGTGATCGTAATGATCGTGTTGTTGAAGCTCGCCTGGATGTGAACGTGCCCCTGGGGTACGTTCTTCTTCTCCCGGCGGCGCTGCTTGGTAGCCCGCTTGCGTTCGGCCATTCCTGCGTCCGGCTCCTCTTACTTCGTCGCCTTGCGACGGACGCCGACCGTCTTTTTGGGTCCGCGGCGCTGCCGTGCGTTGGTCTTGGTTCGCTGGCCCCGGGCCGGGAGGTTGCGCCGATGGCGCGTGCCCCGGTAAGAGCCGATCTCGATCAACCGCTTGATGTTGAGAGCGACCTCGCGGCGAAGGTCACCTTCTACCTTGTGACGTCGGTCGATGATCTCTCGCAGCCGGTTGACCTGCTCCTCGGTCAGATCGCGGACGCGGGTGTCCGGATTGACGTTCGCCTGGGCGAGGATCTTCTGGCTGGTGGGAAGACCAATCCCGTAGATATAGGTGAGGGCGATCTCGACCCGTTTTTCACGCGGGATGTCGATGCCTGCGATACGTGCCATACCCTACCCCTGCCGCTGCTTGTGCTTGGGATTGGCGCAGATGACCATCACGGTCCCGTGCCGGCGGATTACTTTGCAGTTGTCGCAGCGGGCCTTGACGGATGCTCTGACTTTCAAGGGATCCTCGACGGTTTCGATGCTTTCGGCGGCGTTACTTGAGCCGATACGTTATTCGACCGCGAGTCAGGTCGTAGGGCGAGAGCTCTACTCTGACCCGGTCTCCGGGCAGGATGCGGATGAAGTTCATTCGCAGCTTGCCTGAGATGTGTGCCAGAACGCGGTGGCCGTTCTCGAGTTCGACGGCGAACATCGTGTTGGGCAATGGCTCCAACACAGTTCCCTCGACCTCTATCGCGTCCTTCTTAGCCACGTTCTGTGTGTCGTCCCTTTCTCGCACGAATGCCGGCCTGCGCGGCCGACACACGAACGAACAGGTTACCAAAAAACCCTGTGCCCGGCAAGGAGCCGGTTTCTTCACCAACAAGGCCGGCCGGATTGACCGACTCGGTGACGAGCCGGCCCGGATCGATCTCGTTCATGCCGTAGTCAAGATGACAGGCCCATTCTCAGTCACAGCGATCGTGTGCTCGAAGTGGGCGGCCAATGAATGGTCGGTCGTTACGACCGTCCAGCCGTCGGCGAGAGTCTCGACGTCGGCGCTGCCGAGCGCAAGCATCGGCTCTATGGCAATGCACACGCCCGGGTCAAGCGCGGCGCCGAGACGACCGGTCCGATAGTTGGGGACCTGGACGTCCTCGTGCATCTTGGTGCCGATGCCGTGGCCGACGAACGGCCTGACGATGTCGCACCGGCCGTCCACGGCCACGTCTTCCACGGCCCCGGAAACGTCCTCGACATGCGAACCCGGCACCGCCGCGGCGATACCCGCCATCAGGGCCAGGCGTGTCGTTTCCATCAGCCGGGCCACGTCCGCGGGCGGCCGGCCGACATAGAAAGTCCGGGCGGCGTCGCCGTGGTAGCCCTGCCAGATGGCACCGGCATCGACGGAAACGACCTGGCCCTCTTCGATGAGGCGGCTGCCCGGTATGCCGTGCACGACCTCGTCGTCGATCGAGACGCAGATGCTCGCCGGGAAGCCCTTGTAGCCCTTGAACGAGGGCCTGGCGCCGGCCTTGCGGATGTATGCCTCGGCGATGGCGTCGAGGTGCGCCGTCGTGACCCCGGGCTTCAGCTCCTCCTCCATCAGGGCGAGAACGTCTGCGACGACACGCCCGGCGTGTCGCATCAGTTCGATCTCCTGACGGGTCCTGTGGGGGATGAGCACGTTTCGATGCCTACTCGTTGCCGGCGGTGGCCGGGACGATTGCGGCGAGGAGGTCGCCGCTGACCTTGTCTATGGCGCCGCGACCGTCGACGGCCCGAAGGACGCCGTGCCCGCGATAGTAGTCGACGACTGTGTCGAGGGCTCCGAGCTGCTGGCGCAGGCGGGCCTGGACCGTGGCCGGCTTGTCGTCGTCGCGCTGATAGAGCTCCGACCCGTCGACATCGCAGATGCCGGGCTTGATCGGCTTCTTGGTCAGCTCGTGGTACGGGTGGCCCTGGGCGCGGCAGATCCAGCGGCCGCCGAGGCGGGCGACGAGATCGGCTTCGGGGACTTCGATGTACGGGGCGACGTCAACGCCGCCGCCCTTTTCAGCGAGGGCCTTGTCCAGAACCTCGGCCTGGGCGGTGTTGCGCGGGAAGCCGTCGAGCAGGATCCCGGCCGCGGCATCGGGCTTGGCCAGCCGCTCGAGGAGCATCTCGATTGTGACCGCGTCGGGCACGAGCTCGCCGCGGTCCATGAAGCCCTTGGCGGTCACGCCGAGCGGAGTCTCGTCGCGAACGGCAGCCCGGAACAGGTCGCCCGTGGCGACATGGGCCAGGCCCAGCCGCTCGGAGAGAATCTGGGCCTGCGTGCCCTTGCCCGCGCCGGGGGCGCCGAGCAGGACAACGACCCTTCCGATCGAGGCCGTCACCTGATGAAACCTTCGTAGCTCCGCATCATCAACTGGGCTTCCAGCTGCTTCATCGTCTCGACGACGACGCTGACGACGATGAGGATGCTCGTGCCGCCAAGCTGGACGCCGACACCGGCGCTGGCAAGGTTCTTGAACATCGGCAAGGCGCCCATCAGGAACGGCAGGACCGCCACCGTGGCGACGAATATCGCGCCGGCCACGGTGATCCGGAGAGCCACACGGCGGAGGTACTCCTCCGTGGGCAGGCCGGGTCGGATCCCCGGTATGAAGCCGCCGGATTTCCGCAGATTGTTGGCGGTCTCATCCGGTTTGAAGACGATGAACGTATAGAAGAACGCGAACGCGAAGGTCAAGAGGAAGTACAGGCTCATGTAGAAGATGCCCGAGGGGCTCAGCCAGGAAATGACCCCGGTGGAGACGTCGCGAACCCAACCGACCGACGACGCGGTGAAATACGAGGCGATCTGGTACGGGAACAGCAGAATGCTGATGGCGAAGATGATCGGGATGACGCCGGCCATGTTGACCCGCAACGGCAGGAAGGTGGACCCGCCCTGGTAGATGCGGTGGCCGCGAACCCTGTTGGCGTATTGGATCGGGATCCGGCGCTGGCCCTCCTGGACGAAGATGATCACGAAGACGATCAACAGGCCCACCATGGCGAAGGCGAACAGTTCCAGCCAGTCCGGACTGCCGAGGAACGAACCGACCGTGGCCGGCGCCCTGGAAACAATACCGGCGAAGATGATGAAGCTGATGCCGTTGCCGATACCCTTCTCGGTTATCAACTCGCCAAGCCACATCAGCAGGACCGAGCCCACGGTCAGGGCCAGGATCATGCTCAGGCTTTCGTACTTCTCGAAGCTGAAGGACACGGAGTACGGGGCAATGCCGCTGCCGCCGGCACCCAGCTCAGTCGCCTGAACGTAGGCAAGGATGCCGTAGGCCTGGAGGGCGGCCAGCGGAACCGAGAGGTAGCGCGAGTACTTGGTTATCTGGTTCCGGCCGTACTCGCCTTCGCGGCTCAAGGCCTGCAGCCGCGGGATCGTCGACTGCAGGATCTGCATGATGATGGTGGCGTTGATGTACGGGTTCAGCCCGAGCCCAACGATCGACATCCGCCGGATGTCCCCGCCCGAGAAGAGCGACAACAGGCCGAAGAAGCCGTTATCCGGTGTCTTGGAGGTCAGCAGTTCCGGGTTGATGCCCGGGATCAGCACGTGCGCGAGGGCACGGTAGATCACGAGAATCGCCAGCACGAACAGCAACCGACGGCGGATGTCCGGCGCGCGGAACGCGTTCAGCATCGACTCGAGCATGGCTCAGGCGCCCTTCTATGCTTCCGAGCCGGCTTCTTCGGCCGAGCTCGTCGGGGGGAGGGTCTCTACGGTTGGTGCGGCCTTCGCGGCCTTCTTCGCCTTCGCGGGAGCGGCCGGAGCCGGTTCCTCATCGCTCGGCGCGTCGACGTCGGCGGAGCCGAACGACTCGTACTCGCCGGCAACCGGGAATTCGAGCACGTGGGCGCTTCCACCCGCCGCTTCGATCTTGGTCGTCGCGCTCTTGCTGAACGCGTCGGCCACGATGAAGAGGGGCCTGGTCACGTCGCCGAAACCCAGGACCTTGAGCGGCTTGTTGAGCGTCCTGATGAGCCCGGCCGCGGCCAGGATATCCGGCGTGATCGTGATCGGAGCCGGCTTGGCCGCTTTGGCGGTCTTGGCCGTGGCGGCGGTCGCCTCGACTTCGGGCAGGTCGAGAATGCCGGTCTCGGCCAGGTCCGAGATGCGGCCGACGTTCACGATCTCGTACTCGATGCGGAACTTGTTCTTGAACCCGCGCAGCTTCGGCACACGAATGTGGATCGGGGTCTGTCCACCCTCGAACCACGGCTGGATCGTGCCGCCCGTCCGAGCCTTCTGGCCCTTCGTGCCTCGACCGGCGGTCTTGCCCTGGCCGGCGGCGATGCCACGGCCGACGCGGGTGCGCGCCCGGTGGCTGCCTTCGGCCGGGCGAAGATCGTGCAGCTTCATCGCTTCTCCTCGGACCCGCCCTCGGGCAGCTCCTCGACCTTTACGAGGAAGCGGACCTGGCGGACCATCCCTCTCGTGGCCTCGTTGTCGGGCACCTCGACGGTGTCGCCGATACGGTTCAGCCCGAGCGCCCTGATCGTGCCGCGATTGCGGGCGATGTGGCTGATCGTGCTCTTGGTCTGAGTGACGCGCAGCTTACCGGCCATTGCCAACCTCCACGGCGGGCTGGCCGGCCACGACCGATCGGACGCGGACTCCCCGCATGGCGCTGATGTCCTCGGCCGAGCGAAGGCTCCGGAGGGCCTCCAGCGTCGCCCGAGTCACATTGACGGGGTTGCTCGAGCCGAAGACCTTGGCCAGGATGTCTCGGATGCCGGCCGACTCGACGACGGCGCGAACCGCACCGCCGGCGATGACGCCGGTTCCCTGGGAGGCGGGCTTGAGCATGATGCGCGAGGCCCCGAAGTCCATCCGGACTTCGTGAGGGATCGTCGTCCCGACCATCGGGATGCGGATGATGTTCTTCTTTGCGTCCTCGACGCCCTTGCGGATGGACTCGGGCACTTCGCCGGCCTTGCCGAGGCCGACACCGACGTGACCGTTGCCATCGCCGACGACGACGATCGCGCTGAAGCTGAAGCGGCGGCCGCCCTTGACGACCTTCGCAACTCGGTTGATTTGGACGACGCGCTCTTCGAGCGTCAGCTTGTTCGGATCGATCCTGGCCAAGTGAACAGCTCCTTCGTCGTCAGAACTCGAGGCCGGCTTCGCGGGCGGCATCCGCAAGGGACTTGATCCGCCCGTGGTACCGGAACCCGGCCCGGTCGAAGACGACCCGCTCGACCCCCGCGCTCCGGGCGCGCTCGGCGATCAGGCGACCGACCGACTTCGCTTCTTCGGTCTTCTTCTGGCTGGAGGCCCTGAGCTCCTTTTCGAGGCTCGAGGCGGAGGCCAGAGTCTTTCCGGACGTGTCGTCGATAACCTGGGCATAGATGTTGTTGATGCTGCGGAAGACAGCCAGGCGCGGTCGCTCGGACGAACCCGAGAGGCGGAGCCTGATCCGCTCGTGCCGCTTCTGGCGCGCGGCCCCGCGGCTGGCGACCTGCGTCATCGAACTCCCTCCCGCAATTGCGCGGGCAATCGCCGCGTCAGCCGCGCAAGCGTCTGGCGCTTCGTCATGCTCGTCGGGCTCACTTCTTGCCGCCGATCTTGCCGGCCTTGCCGGCCTTGCGACGGATCGTCTCGCCCAGGTAGTGGACGCCCTTGCCCTTGTACGGCTCGGGCTTGCGGGTTGCTCGGACCTGGGCGGCGACCTGGCCGACCAGCTCCTTGTCGATCCCGGACACCGCGAGGTGCGTCGGGTTCTCGATTTCGAAGCTGATGCCGGCCGGGGGCACGATCTCGATCGGATGGCTGTAGCCGAGGTTCAGCTGCAACTTCTCTCCGACCTTCGCGGCCCGGTAGCCGACGCCGGTGATCTCGAGCGGCTTCCGGTACCCCGCCGTCACGCCGGTCACCATGTTGGCGACGAGCGTTCGGGTCAGGCCGTGGAGCTGCTTGTGGTGCTTGGCCTCGCTGGGTCGCTCGACGACGATGGTTGCGCCATCCATCGTGACGCGCATGTCCGGATGGAGTGCGCGATGAAGCGAGCCCTTGGGGCCGTTTACGGTGATGTCGCGGCCGACGATCGAGACGTCGACACCGGACGGAACCTGGATGGGCAGACGGCCAATTCGTGACATCGTCGGCCTACCAGACGTACGCGAGGACTTCACCACCGAGCTGGGCCTTGTGAGCCTGCGCGCCGGTCATGATGCCCTGGCTGGTGCTGACGATAACGAGGCCGAGCCCACCGAGCACCCGGGGGATCTCGGTCTTGCGCGCATATACGCGCAAACCGGGCTTGCTGATGCGCTTCAGGCCCGAGACAACCGGGGCCTTGCCATCAACGTATTTGAGCGTGACGCGAAGCACCTGGCGGGCGCCTTCGTGTTCCTCGCGGACCTCGGCGATGAAGCCTTCCTGAAGAAGGATTCGCGCGATCTCCCGCTTGGTCCGCGAGGCCGGGACGACAACGTCCGCGTGCCGCGCCCGCGACGCGTTGCGGATGCGAGTCAGCATGTCCGCAATCGGATCGGAGACGTTCATCGGTTACCTACCAGCTCGACTTGGTGACGCCGGGCAGCTCGCCCAGCAGCGCCCGCTCGCGGAAGCAAATGCGGCACAACCCAAAGCGCCGCATAAAGCCGCGGGGACGGCCGCAGACGAAGCAGCGATGGTAGGCCTGAACCTTGAACCGCTGCGGTCGCTTCGCCTTGGCGATCATCGACTTCTTGGCCATGGCTTCTCCCTCCCTGCGCCTAGACGGCGAAGGGCATGCCGAGGAGTTCGAGCAAGCGCTTCGATTCCTCGTCGGTCTTCGCCGTCGTCACGATGCTGATTTCCAGCCCGCGGAGACGGTCCACCTTGTCGTAGTCGATCTCCGGGAACGCGAGTTGCTCCCGGAGCCCCAATGAGTAGTTGCCGCGCCCGTCGAAGGACTTCGCCGGGACTCCGTGGAAGTCGCGGATACGGGGCAGCGCGAGCCGCGTCAGCCGCTCGAGGAAGTCCCACATGCGATCGCCCCGGAGGGTTACGCGAGCGCCGATTGTGTTGCCGGTGCGCAGCCGGAACTGCGCGATCGAACGCTTGGCCTTGGTGGTCACCGGGTGCTGACCGGTGATCGCGGCGAGGTCGCCGACGGCGGCGTCCACGGCCTTGGGGTTGGTAAGCGCCTCTCCGAGACCGATGTTGACCACGATCTTGGAAAGCCGCGGAATGTCCATCGCGTTGCCATAGCCGAACTGCTTCTGCAGGGCCGGCACGGCCTCGTCCTTGTATCGCTGTTGGAGGCTGCCGCTCATGCCTCTGGCTCCAGCTGCTCGCGGCAATGGCCGCACACTCGAACGCTCTGGCCGCTGCCGAGGCGCTCGTGCTTGACTCGAGTGACGCGGTCGCAGCGCGGGCAGACGAGCATCACGTTGCTGGCGTCGATCGGCATCGGCTTGTCGACGATGCCGCCCTGCTGGACCTGCGGGGCGCGTTCGTTCTGCGACATCGACCGGCGCGGCTTGGTGTGGCGCTTGGCGATGTTCACGCCCGAGATCACGACCGAGAGGGGCCGGCTGGAGACCGTTCGCCAGCCTGCCTTGGTCTTCTCTTTGGCCGCGGGATTGCGCAGGACACGATCGACCTTGCCGCGCTTGCCGGCGTCCTTGCCGTGAAGCACGACGACGGTGTCGCCGGTCCTGATCTCCGGGACCTTGTTGGAGGCGGTCCCTGGCTGCTGTGCCATCACAGCACCTCCGGCGCGAGCGAAACGATCTTCATGTAGTTGCGGTCGCGCAGCTCACGGGCGACGGGGCCGAAGATGCGCGTTCCACGCGGGTTGCCCTGGTTGTTGATCAGGACGGCCGCGTTCTCGTCGAAGCGGATGTAGCTGCCGTCCGGCCGGCCGTATTCCTTGGCGGTCCGGACGACCACTGCACGCACGACGTCGCCCTTCTTCACGGGCGCGTTCGGGATCGCCTGCTTGACGCTGGCGATGATCACGTCGCCGACGCCGGCGGTCGTCTTCCGCGAGCGGCCCATGATCCGAATGCACTGGATCGTCCGGGCGCCGGTGTTGTCGGCGACCCTGAGACGGGTGTACTGCTGAATCATTGGGCGGACTCCGGCTCAACCACGGCCTCTGCCTGAGCCACGTGCTTGCCCGGGTGGGCCGCACCGTGGATCGCCGCGTCTGTCTGCTCGTCCTCGACGATCGGGACGGTCGTGGCGCCTTCGCCTGCCCGGGAAACGATGCTCACCAGCCGCCATCGCTTGGTGGCCGAGAGCGGTCGCGATTCCTCGATCAGGACGGCGTCGCCGACGCGAGCCTCGTTGTCTTCGTCGTGAGCCTTGAATTTGCTGGTCTGCCGGATGACCCGCTTGTACAGCGGATGCCGCGTCATGCGCTCGACGGACACGACGATCGTCTTGTCCATCTTGTCGCTGACAACGCGACCGACCTTGGTCTTCCGCTTGCCCTGCACTGCCGCTCCTGTCATCGCGTGATCTCCTCGGCTCGGCCGACGAGCTCGCCGCCCGTTCGAGAGCGCTCGGTACGGCGCTCCTGCTGGACGGTGAGGATCCGCGCGATTGTTCGTCTGGTCTGGGGGATCGTGCTGTAGTCCTTGAGCTGCCGCGTGTTCAGCTGGAAGCGGGCCTGCCAGAGATCCTGCTTGGCCTCTTTCAGCTGCTCGTCGAGCTCCCCATCGGACAAGGCTCGAACCTTATCAATGTCCATCTGCCAGGCCTTCCTTCACGATGACCCTGGTAGCGACCGGAAGCTTGTGGCTGGCGAGGCGCATGGCCTCGATGGCCTCGACCTGGTCAACGCCGGCCATTTCGAAGAGGATGCGCCCGGGCTTGACCACGGCCACCCAGTGGTCGGGGGCGCCCTTGCCGGATCCCATTCGCGTTTCGGCCGGCTTCTTGGTCGCCGGCTTGTCGGGGAAGATGCGGATCCAGATCTTGCCGCCGCGCTTGACCGAGCGGGTCATGGCGCGTCGAGCCGCCTCGATCTGGCGGCTGGTGATCCAGGCCGGCTCGAGGGTGGCAAGGCCGAATTCGCCGAAAGCCACGGTGGTGCCGCCCTTGGCGATGCCGGACATACGGCCTCGCTGGACCTTGCGGTGCTTGACGCGTCGGGGCATCAGCATGGCTACACCCCTCCGCCGACGACGGGGGCGGCGGCAATGGGCTGGCGAGGCTTCTCGGCCGCGACTTCACCACGGTAGATCCAGACCTTCACGCCGATCCGTCCGTAGGTCGTAAGGGCGTGGACCTGGGCGTAGCTGATGTCCGCACGGAGCGTTCCGAGCGGGATTCGGCCTTCCTTGTCCCACTCGCGCCGCGCCATCTCGGAGCCTCCGAGACGGCCCGCGACGGCGATCTTCACGCCCTTGGCGCCGGCCTTCATCGTCCGCTGGATGGACTGCTTCATGGCCTTCTTGAAGGCGATGCGGCGGGCCAGCTGCTGGCTGATGTTGGCGGCCACGAGAGCCGCGTCCAGCTCGGGCTGGCGGATCTCCTTGACCTCGAGCTTGACCTTGCGGTTGGTCAGCGCGCCGACCTGCTGTCGAAGCAGCTCGACGTTGGCCCCGCCCTTGCCAATGACGATGCCCGGCTTGGCGGTGTGGATCGTGACCGTCACATGGTTGATGCCACGCTCGATCTCGACCCCGCTGACGCTCGCGCTGGCAAGCCGGCGGATGACGAGCGTTCGGATCGAAATGTCTTCCTTGAGCAGATCCGTGTAGTCCTTGTCCGCGTACCACTTCGCCGTCCAGGTGCGCGAGACACCCAGCCGGAAGCCGTACGGGTGAACCTTGTGACCCATCTAGGCCTCCCGGTCTTCGACGACGATGGTGATGTGGGTCATGGGCTTGTGGATCGGGAACGCCCGACCCTGGGCCCGCGGCTGCCAGCGCTTGTGGACGCCCGGGCCCATATTGGCCTGAGCGTCGGCCACGACCAGGTCCTCGGCGGACAGGTTGTGGTTGTTCTCAGCGTTCGCCGTTGCGCTCTTGAGGACGCGAGCGACGTCGCGCGCGGCCGCCTGCGGCATGAACCGCAGGAGCGCGGACGCTTCCTCGACCCGCTTGCCCTTGATGGCATTCGTGACGAGGCGGGCCTTTCGCGAGGAGCCCATCAGGTACTTGGCTGTTGCTGAAACTCGCACGTCCTAGCTCCTATTTGAGTGCGGACGAGCGTTCGGTGTGCTTCCCGTGCCCGCGGAAAGTGCGGGTCGGTGAGAACTCGCCGAGACGGTGGCCGACCATGTTCTCGGTCACGTAGACCGGGATGTGCTTCTTGCCGTTGTAGACGGCGACGGTGTGACCGATGAAGTCGGGGAATATGACCGACGCCCGAGACCAGGTCTTGACGACCTTCTTCTCGTTGCGCTTGTTCATCGTCTGGACGCGGCCGAGGAGCCGCGACTCGACGAACGGTCCCTTCTTGACCGAACGCGACATGCCTCTCTCTCCTCTGCCTTACTGCTTGCCGTGTCGCGAGCGGATGATGAGTCTGCTCGACGACTTCTTGCCCAACCGGGTGCGATAGCCCATGGCTGGCTTGCCCCACGGCGTCTTGGGCGGCATGCCGGTGGGCGACTTGCCTTCGCCACCGCCGTGCGGATGGTCCCTCGGGTTCATGACGACGCCGCGAACTTCGGGCCGCTGGCCCATGTGCCGCGCACGTCCCGCCTTGCCGAGGCTCTGGTTCTCGTGGTCGAGATTCGAGACCTGGCCGATGGTCGCCATGCAGCGCAGATCGCACCGCCTGACCTCGCCCGACGGAAGCCGGACGGCGGCAAAGTCGCCCTCTTTGGCGAGCAGCTGGGCCGCGGCGCCCGCGGAGCGGACGATCTGGCCACCCTTGCCCGGGACGAGCTCGATGTTGTGGATCGTGGTGCCGAGCGGGATGTTCGAGAGCGGCAGGGCGTTCCCGACCCGCGCCTCGACCTCGACGCCGGCAACGACGACGTCACCAACCTTGAGGCCGTGCGGCAGCAGCATGTAGCGCTTCTCGCCGTCGGCGTAGTGGAGCAGGCCGATCCGCGCCGACCTGTTCGGGTCGTACTCGATCGTAGCCAGCTTGGCCGGCACGCCGAACTTGTCCCGCTTGAAGTCGATGATGCGGTAGTGCCGCTTCTCGCCGCCGCCGCGATGGCGAACGGCGATCCGGCCCTGGTTGTTGCGGCCGGAACCGCGCTTCTGGGGCTCCAGTAGCGGCTTGTAGGGTTCCTTGGTGGTGATCTCCTCGAATGTCGAGCGGGTCATGAACCGGCGGCCAGCCGAGGTTGGTTTGTAGCTACGCAGCGGCATCTCAGACGGCCTCGAAGAACTCGATCTTCTGGCCGGGCGCCAGAGTCACGATCGCCTTGCGCCACGGGGTTGTCCGGCCGGCGACCCGGCTGCGGCGCGTCCCGCCTCGCTTTTCCTTTGACTTGGTGGTCAGCACGTTCACCGCGGCGACCTTCACTTTGAAGATCTCCTCGATGGCGGCCTCGATCTGGATCTTGCTGACGTCGTCGCGGACGGCGAACGTGTACTTGCCGCGCTGCGACTCGTCCATCGACTTCTCGCTGATGACGGGCCGGAGGATGATTTCGTGGGCGGAGAGGCTCACGCGTACACCTCTTCCATCTTGCTAAGCGCCGGCTGCTCGATCAGGACCGTGTCGGCGTTGAGAACGGCGACCACGTTGAGCGAGTCGGCTCGGATGACTTCGACGCCCGGCAGGTTGCGGGCCGAGAGGATGAGGGTATCGTCGGTGCCGGGAGCCACTATCAGCACACGACCCTCGGACCCGCCGAGGGCGTCGATGACGCCGACGAGGTCCCGGGTCTTGGGACCCTCCAGCCCAAACGCGTCGACGATGCGGATGGCGCCGTCGTCGAGCTTGGCCGTGAGGGCTCCGACGAGCGCGAGCCGCCTCATCTGGCGGGGCAGGCGCTGCGCGTACGAGCGGGGATGCGGTCCGAAGACCACGCCGCCGCCGCGGAACTGCGGTGACCGCGTCGAGCCCTGGCGGGCGCGGCCGGTTCCCTTCTGCCGATATGGCTTCCTGCCACCGCCGGCGACTTCGCCGCGCCTCTTGGTGTCGTGGGTACCCAGATGGCGGCCGGCCAGCTGGGCGATCACCACCTGGTGGAGGACGGCGGCGTTGATCGGCGCGGCGAAGAGCTCCTCCGGGAGCTCCACCTCGCCGATGTCCTCGCCCGTACTCGAGTAGAGGGTCGTCTTCGGCATCGCTAGGCCTTCTTCACAAGGATCAGCCCGTTGAGAGATCCGGGGACGGAGCCCTTGACGAGCAGAAGGTTGCGCTCGGCGTCCGCGCGGACGACCCGCAGCTTCTTGACGGTCGCGCGGGCGTCGCCCATATGCCCGGCCATGCGCATTCCCTTATAGACACGACCCGGCGTAGTGCCGGGGCCAATGCTGCCGGGGGCGCGGTGGTGGTCGGAACCGTGGGTCTTGGGTCCGCGCTTGAAGTGGTGGCGCTTGATGTGCCCGGAGAAGCCCTTGCCTTTGCTCACGCCCGTGACGTTGACGATGTCGCCGGCGGCGAAGAGGCTGACGTCGAGCTTCTGGCCGACGGTATAGGCCGTGTCCTCGGCGCCCTCGAGTCTGAACTCGCGAATGACCGCGAGCTTGGGCAGATCCTTGAGCTGGCCGATCTCCGGCTTGGTGAGCTTGCCCGACTCCTCGATCCCCAGCTGGACGGCCATGTAGCCGTCGCGCTCGGGAGTCCGCAGGCGGGTGACGGTATTCGGCTCGACGGCCACGACGCTCACGGGGATCATCGTTCCATCGGCCTGGAAGATCTGGGTCATGCCGACCTTGCGGCCGATCAATCCGATAGTCATTGGCGTCACATCTTGATTTCGATGTCGACGCCCGCAGCGAGCGAGAGTCGCATCAGCGCGTCGACCGTCTTCGAGGAGGGCTCCAGGATGTCGACGAGCCGCTTGTGAGTGCGGATCTCGAACTGCTCCCGGCTGTCCTTGTCGATGAACGGCGATCGGATGACGGTGAACTTCTCGATCCGCGTCGGTAGCGGAACGGGACCGACGACGTCTGCGCCGGTCCGTTGGGCCGTCTCCACGATCTGCGCCGCCGACTGGTCTAGCAGTCGGTGGTCGTAAGCCTTGAGGCGGATCCTAATCCGCTGCCTTGCCATCACAGACTCCGGTTACTCGGTGATCGTGGTGATAGCCCCGGCGCCGACGGTGCGGCCACCCTCACGGATGGCGAAGCGCTGTCCGACTTCCAGGGCGATCGGGGTGATTAGTTCGACGGTCATGTCGACGTTGTCGCCGGGCATGATCATCTCGGCACCTTCGGGCAGGCCGATGGCGCCGGTGACGTCCGTCGTGCGCAGGTAGAACTGGGGCCGGTAGCCGTTGTAGAACGGGGTATGGCGGCCGCCTTCCTCGCGGCTGAGGACGTACACGCGAGCGATGAACTTGGTGTGCGGCTTGACCGAGCCGGCCTTGGCCAGGACCTGGCCGCGCTCGATGTCGTCGCGCTCGATGCCGCGCAGCAGGCAACCTACGTTGTCGCCGGCGCGACCCTCGTCGAGCAGCTTCTTGAACATCTCGACGCCTGTGACCACAACCTTGCGGGTGTCGCGGATACCGACGATCTCGACCTCGTCGCCGACCTTGACGATGCCGCGCTCGATGCGGCCAGTGGCCACGGTGCCGCGGCCCTTGATGCCGAAGACGTCTTCGACCGGCATGATGAAGGGCTTGTCGATGGGCCGCTCGGGCGTGGGGATGTAGGTGTCGACCGCATCCATGAGCTCCTGGATGCAGGCGTAGGCCGGATCGGACGGGTCGTCGCCGGCCTCGAGGGCCTTGAGGGCCGAGCCGCGCACGATCGGGATGTCGTCGCCGGGGAAGTGGTTCTTGGTCAGCAGCTCTCGAACTTCGAGCTCGACAAGATCGAGCAGCTCGGGATCGTCGACCGCGTCGACCTTGTTGAGGAAGACCACCATGTAGGGGACTTCCACCTGGCGGGCCAGCAGGATGTGCTCGCGGGTCTGGGGCATGGGCCCATCGGTGGCGGCCACGACCAGGATCGCGCCGTCCATCTGGGCGGCGCCGGTGATCATGTTCTTGATGTAGTCGGCGTGGCCGGGGCAGTCGACGTGGGCGTAGTGGCGGTTGTCGGTCTGGTACTCGACGTGGGCGATGGCGATGGTGATGCCGCGCTCGCGCTCCTCGGGAGCGTTGTCGATCGAGTCGAACGCGCGGAACTCCGCCCCGCCCTTAAGGGCCAGGTACTTGGTGATCGCCGCGGTGAGCGTCGTCTTGCCGTGGTCGATATGGCCGATCGTGCCGATGTTGACGTGCGGCTTAGTCCGCTCGAACTTCTTCTTCGCCATCGCGGCTACTCCCTCGCTCCTGCTGCGGGCTGGGTGGACTGATCAGACACGGGACTTTTGAACGAGCTCGGCCGCCAGACTGGCGGGGACCTCTGCGTAGTGCGACAACTCCATCGAGTAACTGGCGCGGCCCTGGGTCATCGACCGCAGGTCTGTTGCGTAGCCGAACATCTCGGCCAGGGGGACTCGCGCTCGAACCACCTGCGTGGAGGCGCGCGACTCCATTGCCTCGATGTGGCCGCGGCGAGCGTTGATATCGCCGATGACGTCACCGAGGAACTGCTCGGGCAAGGTGACCTCGACCTTCATCAGCGGCTCGAGGATCACCGGAGAAGCCTTGTGGGCCGCTTCCTTGAGGGCCATCGAGGCGGCGATCCGGAACGCCATTTCGCTCGAGTCGACCTCGTGGAAGGAGCCGTCGAAGAGAGTCACCTTGACGTCGACCATCGGGTACCCGGCGTATGGGCCTGTATCCAGGGCATCTCGGATACCCATGTCGATCGGCTTGATGTATTCGCGCGGGATGATGCCGCCGACGATCTTGTCGACGAACTCGTAACCCTTGCCCGGCTCGTTCGGCTCGACCTTGATGACGACATGGCCGTACTGGCCCTTGCCACCGGTCTGCTTGACGTGCCTGTAGTTGCCCTCGGCGGAGCGGCGAATTGTCTCCCGGTAGGAGACGCGAGGCCGGCCGACGTTGGCCGCCACTTTGAACTCGCGGACCATCCGATCGACGAGGACGTCCAGGTGCAACTCGCCCATGCCGGCGATACGGGTCTGGCCGCTCTCCTCGTCGGTGTGGACGCGGAAGGTGGGGTCCTCCTCGGCCAGGCGCTGGAGGGCGATGGCGAGCTTGTCCTGGTCGGCCTTCGTCTTGGGCTCGATGGCGACCTCGATGACCGGCTCCGGGAAGACGATGTTCTCGAGCACGATCGGATGATCCGGGTCGCTCAGCGTGTCGCCGGTGTAGCTCTCTTTGAGCCCGACGGCGGCGGCGATGTCACCCGCGTAGACGATGTCCATCTCTTCACGGTGATTGGCGTGCATCTGAAGGATGCGGCCGATTCGCTCCTTCTTGCCCTTGGTCGCATTCAGGACGTAGGAGCCGGCCTTGAGCGAGCCAGAGTAGACGCGGAAGTAGCCAAGCTTGCCGACGAACGGGTCCGCTGCGATCTTGAAGACGAGGGCGCTGAAGGGCTCGCTGTCGTTGGCGGTCCGAACCACCTCTTCGTGCGTGACCGGCTGCTCGCCGATGACGGGCGGACGGTCGAGCGGCGAGGGCAGGTAATCCACGACGGCATCGAGGACGGGCTGGACGCCCTTGTTCTTGAGAGCCGAGCCGGCCAGCACGGGCACGATGCGGTACTCGAGAGTCCCGAGCCGCAGGCCACGCTTGATGTCCTCGTTGCTGAGCGTGTGGCCTTCGAGGTATTTGTGAGTCAGCTCGTCGTCCATCTCGGCGACGACCTCGACCATCTTCTCGCGCTCGGCAGTGGCCGCCTCGATAAGGTCGGCGGGGATCTCGATCGTCTCGGACTCGGCCCCAAGATCCTCGGCCTTGTAGACGATCGCCTTCATGGAGATCAGGTCCACGATGCCACGGAATTTGTCCTCGTTCCCGATCGGCAGCTGGATCGGCACGGGCCGGGCGCCGAGGCGGTCGCGGATCATGCCAACGCAGCGCCAGAAGTCGGCGCCGGTGCGGTCGAGCTTGTTGATGAAGCAGATGCGCGGCACGCGGTATTTGTCCGCCTGGCGCCACACGGTCTCGGACTGGGGCTCTACGCCGGCCACACCGTCGAAAACGACCACTGCACCGTCGAGCACGCGGAGGCTTCGCTCGACCTCAACCGTGAAGTCCACGTGCCCGGGCGTATCGATGATGTTGATTCGATGGTCGTTCCACGCGCAGGTCGTAGCAGCCGCGGTAATGGTGATACCGCGCTCCTGCTCCTGGGGCATCCAGTCCATGGTGGCGGCGCCTTCGTGGACCTCACCGATCTTGTAGATCTTCTTCGTATAGAAGAGGACCCGTTCGGTGACGGTCGTCTTGCCGGCGTCGATATGGGCGATGATTCCGATGTTCCGCGTCTTGGCGAGCGGAACTTGACGTGCCACGAAGGTCTATATCTCCTGGTTGGGACGCATTACCACTTGAAGTGGCTGAACGCCTTGTTGGCGTCGGCCATCTTGTGGGTGTCTTCACGACGCTTGACCGCGGCGCCGAGGCCGTTCATGGCATCGACGAGCTCTGCGGCCAGCTTCTCCGACATGCTCTTGCCGTTGCGCTTGCGGGCGGCCTGGACGAGCCAGCGGACGCCGAGCGACATGCGGCGGTCGCCTCGGATCTCGACCGGTACCTGGTAGGTGGCGCCACCGACGCGGCGAGGCTTGACCTCGATGATGGGCGTCGCGTTGCGCATGGCCGACTCGAGGACTTCGATGCCGGGCCGGCGGGCCTGGGCCTCGGCGCGGGCAAGAGCCTCTCGCAGGATCCGCTCGGATAGATGGCGCTTGCCGTCTGTCATCAGCTTTGTCGCGAAACGGCTGCCGAGGCGGGTGGACGGAGCGCCCTGGTATTTGGTCTTTCGGGCAATCGTGTGTCGACGGGGCATCGGTTACTTCTTGCCCTTCTGCTGAGGGGCCTTAGCGCCGTACTTGGAGCGGCCTTGCTTGCGGTCCTTGACTCCCGCGGCGTCGAGGGTGCCGCGGATGATGTGGTACTTGACCGACGGGAGGTCCTTCACGCGACCGCCGCGCACCAGCACAACAGAGTGCTCCTGGAGGTTGTGGCCGATCCCGGGAATGTAGGCCGTCACTTCCATCTGGTTCGTGAGGCGAACGCGAGCGATCTTTCGAAGGGCCGAGTTCGGCTTCTTCGGCGTCATGGTGCGCACCTGCAGGCAGACGCCGCGCTTCTGAGGTGCACCGGGAATGGACACCTGGCGCTGGCGAAGGCTGTTCCAGTTCTTGCGCATAGCCGGCGCCTTGATCTTGCTGATCTTCGGCTGGCGGCCATGCCGCACGAGCTGGCTGATTGTCGGCACGGAGACGCTGCTCCTTTCGCTTTTCGGCTACTGGATGGCTTGGTCTTATTGGTCCGATATCGACTACCGACCCGCACGCGGGTTGGGCCCCGGTGCTAGTCCAATCGATGGGAGCCTGCGCCGCCGCGGTGGCCTCCGGCGTCCGATGGGCCGCCCTGCGGCACCGGTCGCGACATGGAGGCGATCTGGTCTAAGCGCAAATCGCTTCGATGGCCTGACGGGCCTCGCACGCCCCGGTTTCGAACCGGTTCGTGTTCGGTCTCCGCCTTCCGGATGAGCTACTCGAGTGTCGCGAATGGCGCACGCCTATCGCGGCCTCGAGGAAGCCACGAGCGCGGAGTTTATCAGCGGCCCCCTGGGGTGTCAAACCGGCGGGAGGCCCTGAGGGATGCTCCACCGTCGACTCTCTCGAGCTGTCGACGGCATCTCGACGGTCTACTCGTCCTCCTTCTCGACCTCGGCGGACACCCCGTCCAGAAGCTCTTCGAGCCCGGACAGATCGGCCGAATCGTCATCTCCCTTCGACTCGCCGCCGATGGCCGCCAGGAATGGGTTGACGAAGTCGTCCGCGTCGTCCCGCGGCTCGCCACCGGTGCTCGCCGAAAGGAGAGACGCCAGGTCGGCGGTTTCCTCGGACGGCCGGCCACCGGCCTCCTCGAGGAACGGGTTGTACTCGTACTCCGGGCCACGCAGCCTGTCGAGTGACTCGCCGGCCAGTGCCTCTTCGGCAGCCCGGCGAGCCCGCTCGCGAGCGGCCGCGATGTTTGCCGGCGCGCCCGTCCCGGCCGGGATGAGCTTGCCGATGATGACGTTTTCCTTGAGGCCGATCAGGTGGTCCTTGGCGCCGTTGATGGCGGCCTCGGTCAGCACCCGCGTCGTCTCCTGGAAGGAAGCCGCCGCCAGGAACGAGGAAGTATTCAGGGATGCCTTGGTCACGCCGAGCAGGACGGTCTGGGCAGTGGCGGGTTCGCCGCCCTCGGCCAGGACGCGGTTGTTGACTTCCTCGAAGTCGAGGCGGTCGATCAGCTCGGTCGGCAGGAGGTCCGTGTCGCCCGGCTGGTCGATACGAACCTTGCGGAGCATCTGGCGGACGATGATCTCGATGTGCTTGTCGTTGATCGTGACGCCCTGGCTGCGGTAGACCTTCTGGACTTCCTTGACCAGGTAGCGCTGGACGGAATCCTTGCCCCGCGTCTCGAGGTATTCCTGCGGGTTGATGGGGCCGTCCGTGATGGCGTCGCCGGCTCGGATCTCCGCGCCGTTCTCGACCATCAGCTTGGCGTTGTGGGGGATGGTGTACTCGCGCTCGACGGTGTCCTCGGATCGGACGACCACGTCGTCCCCTTCGCGGACCAGGAAGCCCTTCGCCGGGGCCGCCACGTCGTTGGCCTTGTCGCCGCCTTCGGCGCGGGCGATCACCTGGCCGGCTTCGACGATGTCGCCGGCGGCTGCCAGCAACTCCACGCCGTCACCGAGCTGGATGTGAGTGTCGTACTGCTCGCGGCTCGTGACCTTGACCTTGGTGCCGGTGTCGCCGCGGAGGATCTCGACGATGCCGTCGATGTGGCTGATCTCGGCCTTGCCTTTGGGAACGCGGCCTTCGAACAGCTCCTCGACGCGGGGCAGACCGGCGGTGATGTCCAGGCCGGCGACGCCGCCGGTGTGGAACGTCCGCATGGTCAGCTGCGTTCCGGGCTCGCCGATGGACTGGGCGGCGATGATGCCGACGGCCTCGCCGATGCCGACCAGTGAACCGGTGGCCAGGTTTCGGCCGTAGCAGAGCCTGCAGACGCCGTGCCGAGCCTCGCACGAGAGAGGCGAGCGGACGAGGACTTCGTCGATGCCAGACTCGTCGATCGCCGCGGCTATGGCCTCGGTGATCTCGGTGTTCCGCTCGCACACGACCTCGCCGGTCGTGGGGTGGATGAGGTCGGCGGCCGAAAGGCGGCCGATCATGCGGCGCTGATAGGCGCCCTTCTCGTTGCTCGTGATCTCGGCGGACTCGGATCGAGTGATCCAGCTGCCTTCCTGCGTGCCGCAGTCTTCCTCGCGGGTGATGACGTCCTGGGCCACGTCCACGAGTCGGCGGGTCAGGTAACCCGAGTCGGCGGTGCGCAGCGCGGTGTCGGCGAGGCCCTTGCGGGCGCCGTGAGTAGAGATGAAGTACTCGAGGACCGTCATGCCCTCGCGGAAGTTGCTCCGCACAGGCACGTCGATGATGCGTCCCGACGGGTCGGCCATGAGGCCTCGCATGCCGCCGAGCTGGCTGATCTGGCCCTTGTTACCTCGGGCGCCCGAGTCGGACATCATGCGGACCGACCCGAAGGGATCGAGCCCGTCCATCATGGCCGTTGAGAGGTCGTTGGTGGTCTTCTGCCAGACATCGACGACCTGCTCATAGCGCTCGTCGTCGGTGATGAGGCCGCGCTGGAACTGGCGGTCGATCTGGTCGACGGCGGTGTCCGCCTCCGCAAGGCGGCGCTTCTTGTCGGTGGGGATCACGATGTCGCCGACGGCGATGGTCATGCCGCCCCGGGTGGCGTACTGGAAACCCACGGCCTTGACGCCGTCGACGACGTTGGCGGTCTCCTCGGGGCCGAGCATGCGATAGCACTCGTCGACGAGGCGACGGAGCTCGGTCCGCTTCATGTTCACGTTCTTGAAGCGGAGCCTGTCCGGAACGATCTGGTTGAAGATGATCCGCCCGATGGTCGTCTGAACGCGGGTGGGGATCGCGGCGCCGGCTTCTTCATCCCAGGCTCGGACCATCGCCACGATCGGCTCGTGGAGGGTGACCTCGCGCATCTGGTACGTGAGGATGGCCTCTTCCTCGCTGGAGAAGAGTCGCATCTTCTTGCCCTCGATGGCGGGCTTCTCCATCGTCAGGTAGAAGCAGCCGAGGACCATGTCCTGTGTAGGGGCGACGACCGGGCTGCCATCGGCGGGCGAGAGCAGGTTTGCGGTGGACAGCATCATCGTCCGCGCCTCTTCCTGCGCTGCAGT
Organism: uncultured Chloroflexia bacterium; assembly: GCA_963789725.1. GTDB lineage: Bacteria > Chloroflexota > Limnocylindria > Limnocylindrales > CSP1-4 > Fen-1039. The sequence goes on along the minus strand of CAWBLU010000003.1, from coordinate 84,202 downwards.
CGAGAGCGGAACGTGAACGGCCATCTGGTCGCCGTCGAAGTCGGCATTGAAGGCGGTGCACACGAGCGGATGGATCTGGATCGCGGAGCCTTCGACGAGGACCGGCATGAAAGCCTGGATGCCCAGCCGGTGCAGCGTGGGGGCGCGGTTCAGCAGGACCGGGTGGTCCTTGATGACTTCCTCGAGAACGTCCCAAACCTCAGGCCGGACGCGCTCGACGATGCGCTTGGCGCTCTTGATGTTGTGGGCGAAGCCCTTCTCGACGAGGAGGCGCATGACGAACGGCTTGAACAGTTCGAGCGCCATCTTCTTGGGCAGGCCGCACTGGTGGAGCTTGAGCTCCGGACCGACGACGATGACCGAGCGGCCGGAGTAGTCCACGCGCTTGCCAAGCAGGTTCTGGCGGAACCGGCCCTGCTTGCCCTTGAGCATGTCGGAGAGGCTCTTGAGGCGGTGGTTGCCGGTGCCGGCGATGGCGCGTCCGCGCCGCCCGTTGTCGATCAGGGCGTCGCAGGCTTCCTGGAGCATCCGCTTCTCGTTGCGGATGATGATCTCCGGGGCGCCGAGCTCGAGGAGCCTCTTGAGCCTGTTGTTGCGGTTGATGACGCGGCGGTACAGGTCGTTCAGGTCGGAGGTCGCAAATCGCCCACCGTCGAGCTGGACCATCGGCCGCAGGTCCGGCGGGATGACAGGGATGACCGACAGGATCATCCATTCCGGACGCGTGCCCGACCGTCGGAAGGCCTCGATGAGGCGCAGGCGCTTGATGGCCTTCTTGCGGCGCTGACCGGACGTGGTCCGGACCTCGACGTGGAGCGACTTGGCCAGCTCCTCGAGCTCCATCCGGCCGATGATGTCGCGGACCGCTTCGGCGCCCATGGCGGCGTGGAAGATCCGGCCGCCGCGGCTGCCCGAGCCGTATCGCTCGTCCAGGTAGCGGAAGTCGTTCTCGGAGAGGGTCATCAGCGGCTTGATCGACTCGATCTCGTCACGCTGCTTGCGGATCTCGTCCTTGGCGCCGTCGGCCTCACGGCGGAGGCGTTCGCGCTCGGTCTCGAGCTCGGCATCGATGGCCAGCTGGAGGTCGGCGGTCTTCTGGGCGACACTGCGCTCTTCGTCCGCCTCGCGCTGCTGGATCTCCGCGGTGAGGCGCTCCGTCTCGGCGGCAACGATCTTTCGGAGAGCTGCGGTGGCCTCCTTGCCAGCCGTGGCGCCGGCCGCGACCACGACTTCGCCCGTGATCGGGAAGGCGATGGCCTCGGGCGACTCGCCCTTGCCGAGTGCGGCGAGCTGCTTCTCGACGTCCTGGGCGGCGACGACGATCTCTTCGGTGCGAGCGGTGCGCTGCTGTTCGAGCTCGTTCCTGGTCGTCGCGAGGGCGGAGTTCAGCTCGTCCTTCTGGCGATGGAAACGGCTCTTGAGTTCGTCCTCGAGTTCGCTGAGGGCCCGGCCGCCCTTGCCTCCCCTACCCTCGGCCTCGTCCTCGAGAGCGGCGAGGGCCCGCTTCCGAGCGTCTTCGTCGATGTGAGTGACGATGTAGAGGGCGAAATATAGGATTCGCTCGAGGTTGCGGGGGCTGATGTCGAGCAGGATGCCAAGGCGCGACGGCGTCCCCTTGAAATACCAGATGTGGCTGACGGGGCTGGCAAGCTGGATATGGCCCATGCGCTCGCGGCGAACCTTCGAGCGAGTGACCTCGACGCCGCACTTGTCGCAGATGATGCCCTTGTATCGAATCCGCTTGTACTTGCCGCAGTAGCACTCCCAGTCCTTGGTGGGGCCGAAGATGCGCTCGTCGAAGAGCCCATCCTTCTCCGGCTTGAGAGTGCGGTAGTTGATCGTCTCGGGCTTGGTGACCTCGCCCGACGACCAGTCCCGGATCTGCTCGGGACTGGCGAGCGAGATCCGGATCGCATTGAAGTTGTTAACCTCGAGCATTCCTCTCCTCCACGCCACTGCCTGGCTCGGTGGCGTAGTTCGGACCGTGGGTCGGCGCCGCCTGGCTGGCCGGGCACAGGCGCCGCGTCAAGTGCGTAGCTGGATCAGTCTTCGAAACCGGCGAGATTGATACCGCCGAGATCCGGCATCGGGTAGGTGCCGGAGTCTTCGGCGAACCGAATCTCCTCGTCGTTCTCGTTGAGAATTTCGACATTGAGCCCGAGGCTCTGGAGCTCCTTGATGAGGACCTTGAACGACTCGGGGACACCCGGCTGCTGGATCTCCTCGCCTTTGACGATCGCCTCATAGGTCTGGACTCGACCCATGACGTCGTCCGATTTGACGGTGAGAAGCTCCTGCAAGATGTTCGCCGCGCCGTAGGCCTCGAGAGCCCAGACCTCCATCTCACCGAAGCGCTGGCCGCCGAACTGGGCCTTGCCGCCCAGGGGCTGCTGCGTGATGAGGCTGTAGGGTCCGGTGGACCGGGCGTGGATCTTGTCCTCCACCAGATGGTGGAGCTTGAGCATGTATATGTAGCCGACGGTGATGGGCCGGTCGAAAGTCTCGCCCGACCGCCCGTCGCGAAGCACGACCTTGCCGTCTTCGGGAAGACCGGAGAGGCGAAGCTCCTCGCGGATCTGCTCCTCCGTGGCGCCGTCGAAGACGGCCGTGGCAGCCTTGAGGCCGCGCTCGTGGAGCGCCCACCCAAGGTGCGTCTCGAGGATCTGGCCGATGTTCATTCGGCTCGGCACGCCCAGCGGGTTGAGAACGATGTCGACCGGCGTTCCGTCCGGCAGGTAGGGCATGTCCTCGGTCGGCAGAACCTTGGCGATGACGCCCTTGTTGCCGTGGCGGCCGGCCATCTTGTCACCGACGCTGACCTTGCGCTTCTGGGCGACGGAGACGCGGACCAGGCGGTTCACGCCCGGCATGAGCTCGTCGCCTTCCTCGCGGCTGAAGATGCGGACGTCCACGACCTTGCCGCGTTCGCCGTGTGGCAGGCGCAGGCTGGAGTCCTTAACCTCGCGGGCCTTCTCACCGAAGATGGCTCGCAGGAGCCGCTCCTCGGCGGTCAACTCGGTCTCGCCCTTGGGCGTGATCTTGCCGACCAGGATGTCGCCGGGCTGGACCTCGGCACCGATATAGACGATGCCTTCTTCGTCCAGGTCCTTGAGCGACTCCTCTCCGACGTTGGGAATGTCTCGGGTGATCTCTTCGGGGCCGAGCTTGGTGTCCCGGGACTCCAGCTCGTGCTTCTCTATGTGGATGCTGGTGAAGAAGTCTTCCTTGACGAGGCGCTCGCTGATGACGATGGCGTCTTCGTAGTTGCCACCCTCCCAGCTCATGAACGCGACCAGGACGTTGCGACCGAGAGCCAGTTCGCCGTTCTCGGTGGAGCTGGAGTCGGCGATGGGCTGGCCCTTCTCGAGGCGCTGCCCGACGTCGACGATAGGCCGCTGGTTGATGCACGTGCCCTGGTTGGAGCGGACGTACTTCTGGAGCAGGTACTCGTCCAGTTCGCCGGAGTCCGTCTCGACCTGGACCCGGTCCGCGGTAACGCTCGTGGCCACGCCGGTATGGCGAGCCACGACCACCTGGCCCGAGTCGAGGGCGGAGCGCCACTCCATGCCGGTGCCGACGATCGGCGCCTCCGGCTCGAGCAGCGGCACTGCCTGGCGCTGCATGTTCGAACCCATCAGGGCCCTGTTGGCGTCGTCGTGTTCGAGGAACGGGATCAGGGCCGTCGCCACCGAGACGACCTGCTTGGGCGAAACGTCCATGTATTCGATGGCGTTCGGCCGCGCCTCGGGGAACTGGTCGCGGTACCGGCACGGGATGCGCTCGCGGACGAAGTGGCCCTCATCGTCGAGCACGGCGTTGGCCTGGGCGACGTGATGCTCTTCCTCTTCGTCGGCCGCGAGATACTCGATCTCGGCCGTGACCACGGGGCGAATCGGGAAGGCCTGGGCCTTCTGGCGCTTCAGCTCCGAGATGGCCGCGTCGCTGAACTTCTCGCCGGCTTTGACGATGACCTTGCCGTCCTTGCCGGCCAGGTCCGCGCCGGCCTCGTGCTTGCCGATCTCCGCGTCGTCCCAGGCGATGGTGCGCTTGACCTTGCGGTAAGGCGTCTCGATGAAGCCGTAGGGGTTGATTCGGCCGTAGGTCGCCAGCGAGCCGATGAGGCCGATGTTCGGCCCTTCCGGCGTCTCGATCGGGCAGATGCGCCCGTAGTGGCTGTGGTGGACGTCGCGGACGTCGAACCCGGCGCGCTCTCGCGACAGGCCGCCCGGGCCTAGGGCCGACAGGCGGCGCTTGCTCGTCAGCTCGGCCAGAGGGTTGGTCTGGTCCATGAACTGGCTGAGCTGGCTGCCGCCGAAGAACTCCTTCATGGCCGCGACGACCGGGCGGATGTTGATGAGGGCGTTCGGCGTGGCCTTGTCGATTTCCTGGATCGTCATGCGCTCGCGGACGACCCTCTCCATGCGCAGGAGGCCGACCCGGAAGGCGTTCTGGATCAGTTCGCCGTTGGCCCGGATGCGCCGGTTGCCGAGGTGGTCGATGTCGTCGGCGATGCCCAGGCCACGGTTCAGCTCGATGAGATGGCCGACTATCGCGGCGATGTCCTCACGAGTGATGATCCGCTGCTCTCTATCCAGCTCGATGCCCATGCGCTCGACGACCGGAGTCAGTTTCTTGTTGAACTTGTAGCGGCCGACCCGACCGAGGTCGTAGCGGCGGAAGTTGAAGAAGAGGCTCTCGACGAGCTGGCGGGCGTTGTCGCCGGTAGGCGGATCGCCCGGGCGCAGCTTCTTGTAGACCTCGATCAGGGCTTCCTGCTGAGTCTTGGTCAGGTCCTTGTCCAGGGTCGAGGCGACGTACTGGTGCTCAGGATCGCTATCCACGGTGGCGAAGAGGGCGCTGATCTCGTCGTTGGTCTCGTAGCCGACGGCGCGCAGGAGAGTCGTCGCGGCGATCTTGCGCTTGCGGTCGACCTTGACCGAGAGAAGGTCCTTGTTGCTCGTCTCGAACTCGAGCCAGGCGCCGCGGTTCGGAATGACCTTGGCCGAGAAGAGGGTCCGTCCACTGGTCGGATCTTCGACGGCGCTGTAGTACACGCCGGGCGAGCGAACGAGCTGCGAGACCACGACGCGCTCGGCGCCGTTGATGATGAATGTGCCCTGGTCCGTCATGAACGGGAAGTCGCCCATGTAAACGCGCTGCCGCTGGATCTCGCCGGTCTCTTTGATAAGGAGCTCGACGTTCACGTACAGAGGGCGGCTGAAGGTGAGGTCCTTGGTCCGGCACTCGAGTTCGGAGTACTTAGGCGCGCCGAACTCGTAGTCCAGAAAATGGAGCTCCATCACCTTGCCGGTGAAGTCTTTGATCGGGCTGATCTCGTCGAGCAGTTCCCGCAGCCCCTTCTCCACGAACCAGTCGAAGGAGCTCAACTGGAGCTCGATCAGGTTGGGGATTTCAAGGACCTCGGGGATTCGCGCGTAACGCCGTCGTGGCGTGACTGCACGAGAGGACTCAGCGACAGACAGCATGAACCGCTCCTTGACGGAGGAGAAAGGGAAGGGCCGCACTCACAGAAGGAGTAGGATACCGCGCTTCGCACGGTTGTCAAATGGGCGCGTCAAGAGAACCCCCAGACGCGAGGCCGATTGCCGCGCAAACGGCGAGTGGGGCGACTCGCGCCGCCCAACTCTACCAAAGACGAGACTACTTGATCTCGACCTTTGCGCCCTGCTCTTCAAGGGCGGCCTTGATCTTGTTGGCTTCGTCCTTGTTCACGCCTTCCTTGACCGGCTTCGGCGCGCCGTCGACGAGGTCCTTTGCCTCCTTGAGGCCCAGGCCGGTGAGCTCGCGAACGACCTTGATGACCGGGATCTTGTTGGGGCCGATCTCGGCCAGGACCGCGGTGAACTCGGTCTGCTCTTCGGCCTCGACGGCCGCTGCGGGAGCGGCGGCCGCGCCGGCGGCGGCCATCATGGCGACCGGGGCGGCGGCGGTGACGCCGAACTTCTCCTCGAACGCCTTCTTGAAGTCGGACAGTTCGACGACGGTCATCGACGCGAACGCGTCCAGCAACTGGTCCTGGCTCAGCTTTGCCATTTGATCGATTACTCCTTCATGGTCGAGCCGCGATGGCTCGATTGATAAGTCTCAGAGTGACGGCGCCCCGGTCCCGGCCCACCCCTGGAGTGGGTCGGATTCAGGCGGCGGCGGAACTCTTGTCCGCGAGGGCCTGGACCAGCCCGGCGATATCCCGCAACGGGGCATCGAACAGACCGGCCACGGTGGCCATCGGCGCGGCGATCGCGCCGGCGACCTGGGCCCGGAGGACGTCGCGTCCGGGGAGCTGCGAGAGACGCACGACGCCGTCGGCGTTCATGACCTGACCGCCCAGGATCGCGCCGGTGACCTTGATCACACGGAACGGCCGGAACGCGTCGAGGACCGCCTTGGTGGCGGCGCCCTCATCGCCCTTGATGAAGGCGACTGCGGTGGGACCTTCGAGCAGGATGCCGAGGGTTTCAACCCCGGCGTCCCGCGCCGCGATCTTCATCAGCCGGTTCTTCACGACGTGGTACGTGACGTTCTGCTGGCGCAGGTTACGACGAATCACGCCGAGCTCGGAGACCTTGAGGCCGCGATATTCGGAGACGATCATGGCCGAGCTGGACCGAGCTTCCTCGGTCAGTTCTGCGATGGTCTCGCGCTTGGCCTCGGTAGGCATTGGTACCTCCCGGAGTCGATGGCCGACGCCCGGCCGGCTCACGGCAGCTACGCCTCATGCCAGCTGCGCTGGCGGCGGCGCCCTGCTCTTGAGCTCGGGGGAGCGGCGGTCTTCTAAGCTCCTGATTAGGTTGTGCACGCAGCCGGCGCGCGGCGGGTGGAACGTGGTGGCGGATACCGCCACCCGAGAAACCAGCCGGTTTCTCGCGGGCCGAGGCGGCGAAGCCGACTCAGCACAACGCCCCTGACGGCTCGTCGCCAACAGGGGCGCACCCACCCACGCGGATGGAGGCTTGGTCCCTGCCTCGGCATCGTGTCCGGCTTTCGGGAGGCGGTGACGAGTGAAGAGGCGGAGCCACTCCGGTCATCGCTCCCGCCCGACGATTAAGCCCCGAGGGGCCGATGCTGTCTCTGGCGGTCCGTCTTATTCAATTGCGTGGCGCGGACGCCTCGCGACGGTCCTCGCCGGCCGGCTCGCCATGTCGGCGCTCCAGCCTCATATAGTGGGCCGTCCTAAGAGGCGGCGGCGACGGCCAGCACGGCCGGGATGTCCATCCGGATGCCGGGGCCCATGGTCGGGGTGATGGTCAGTGTCCGCAGGTACTGGCCCTTGGCGCCGGCCGGGCGAGCCCGGTTGATCGCGTCCAGCAAGGTCGCAAGGTTGTCGACGAGCTGCTGCGACTCGAAGCTGGCCTTGCCGAACGGAACGTGGATGATGCCGCCCTTGTCCACCTTGAACTCGACCCGGCCGGCCTTGACTTCCTTGATGGCCCGCTCCAGGTCGAAGGTGATCGTGCCCGACTTCGGGTTCGGCATGAGGCCCTTGCGGCCGAGGATGCGGCCCAGCTTGCCCACCATGCCCATGACGTCCGGGGCGGCCAGGGCCACGTCGAACTCGGTCCAGCCGGATTCGATCTTCTTGACGAGATCGTCTGCACCGACTTCGTCCGCGCCGGCGCGGAGCGCCTCGAGAGCCTTCTCGCCCTGCGCGAAGACGACGACGCGCACTACCTTGCCGGTGCCGTGAGGAAGGACAACCGTGCCGCGGACCATCTGGTCGGCATGGCGAGGATCCACGCCGAGCCGCAGGTGAGCCTCGACGCTGGCGTCGAAGCCGACGTAACTGGTCTTCCTGGCCAGCTCGGCGCCCTCAGCGGGCGAATAGAGCTTGGTGTGGTCGACAAGCTTGGCGGCTTCCTGATACTTCTTGCCGTGATCCGGCATCTCGATCTCCTTCCGGCAGCCTCCGGTCACCCGGTTCTGCCTCCCCCTTCTCGCGGGGTCTATCGCCTCGCTCCGTGGCGAGGATTGGTTCCGCTCCGACCCGGAGCAGTTTCTCCCGAGCTAGTCGCGCTCCCGCCCGATTAGCCCACGACCTCGATGCCCATACTGCGAGCGGTGCCTTCGATCTGGGCGATCGCGCCCTCCATCGAAGTGGCGTTCAGGTCCGGCATCTTGATGGTCGCGATCTCGCGGATCTGATCGCGGGTCACCTTGCCGACGCTCTCGCGACCGGAGGTCGAGGCGCCCTTCGTGATCCCGGCCGCCTTCCGAAGAAGATCCGGAGCCGGCGGGGTCTTGAGGATGAACGTGAACGATCGATCCTCGAAGATCGTGATCTGGGCCGGGATCACCTGGCCGGCCTTGTCCGCGGTCTTCTCGTTGTAAGACTTGGTGAACTCGACGATGTTGATTCCATGGGGGCCGAGGGCCGTGCCGACGGGCGGCGCGGGCGTGGCCTTGCCAGCGTTGAGCTGGAGGGTGAGGACGATGCGGATCTTCTTGGCCACGGGGCTCGAGGTTCCTTTCTAGATCAGATTTGGTGAGCGCCGGTCCGGACGTGTCCAGGCCAAGGCAGAGCCGAGCACATGAGCGAGCGCACTACCGTGCGTGAGCGAATGCGCGGCGGCGACAACGTACCAGCTGTCGCTGGCCCTGGCATGGGCCGGCCGGTCGGGGCTCACAGCTTCTCGACCTGGAGGAAGTCCAGCTCGACCGGGGTTTCGCGGCCGAAGATGCTGACCAGCACCTTGACTTTGTTGCGCTCCGGGTTGACTTCGTCCACCGTGCCGATGAACTCGGCAAATGGACCGTCCGTGACCCGAACGTTCTGACCCTTGGTGAAGGCGACCCGGTAGCGGGGGGTTTCGACGCCCATCTGCCGGAGGATCTGCTTGACCTCGGCCTCGTCCAGCGGGATCGGCTCACTCCGGACGCCCGGAATGTTCCCGCCACCGACGAAGCTCGTGACGCCCGGGGTGTTCCGGACGACGTACCACGAGTCCGGGTCGAGGATCATCTCGACGAGGACGTACCCGGGGTAGACCTTCTTCTGCACCGTGTGGCGCTGGCCCTGGCGGATCTCGATCTCGTCTTCCATCGGCACGAGAACCTGGAAGATCTTGTCGTCCATGCCCATCGACTCGATGCGATGCTCGAGGTTCGCCTTGACCTTGTTCTCGTAACCCGAGTACGTATGGATGACGTACCAGCGCTTCTCGGGCGGCCGAACGACCTCGCCAGCCTGCTCCGTCTTCATATTTGAAGTCACCCGGCGTTGATGGCTTTGGCCATCAGGCCAAAGACGTAGTCGAAGGCGGATATGTAGAGGGCAACGGCGGTACTGACCACCAGCACCAGAACCGTGAGGTTACGGGCCTGCTGCGGGGTGGGCCAGTTGACCTTCTTCAATTCCTGCCATGAGTCTTGAACGAAGCGCTGGATGCGCGACACGGCTGCTCTCTAGCTATCTGAACCTGGATTTATCTGGCAGGCGCCGCGGGACTCGAACCCACAACCGCTGGTTTTGGAGACCAGTGCTCTACCAATTGAGCTAGGCGCCTGCGTATGTTGCCTTCGCCTCGGCCGGTCCATTCCGTCGTGGCCGGCTGCGGTCCTCGCTCACGTACTCAAGTACGCTCGCTGCGGTGCTCGTCGGCGCCTCGGTCTGGACTCCGCGGAGGCTGGGCGTGGTTCTTCTATTTGGCCTCTCGGTGCAGAGTGTGCCGGCGTTCACGAGGGCAGTATTTGCGGAGCTCGAGTCGGCCGGGATCGTTCTTCTTGTTCTTGCGCGTGGTGTACGTCCGCATCTTGCATTCAGTGCAAGCGAGCTGAATGATCGGGCGTGCGTCGACTTTGGCCATCGGTTACTCGGTGATCGTGGTGATAGCCCCGGCGCCGACGGTGCGGCCACCCTCACGGATGGCGAAGCGCTGTCCGACTTCCAGGGCGATCGGGGTGATTAGTTCGACGGTCATGTCGACGTTGTCGCCGGGCATGATCATCTCGGCACCTTCGGGCAGGCCGATGGCGCCGGTGACGTCCGTCGTGCGCAGGTAGAACTGGGGCCGGTAGCCGTTGTAGAACGGGGTATGGCGGCCGCCTTCCTCGCGGCTGAGGACGTACACGCGAGCGATGAACTTGGTGTGCGGCTTGACCGAGCCGGCCTTGGCCAGGACCTGGCCGCGCTCGATGTCGTCGCGCTCGATGCCGCGCAGCAGGCAACCTACGTTGTCGCCGGCGCGACCCTCGTCGAGCAGCTTCTTGAACATCTCGACGCCTGTGACCACAACCTTGCGGGTGTCGCGGATACCGACGATCTCGACCTCGTCGCCGACCTTGACGATGCCGCGCTCGATGCGGCCAGTGGCCACGGTGCCGCGGCCCTTGATGCCGAAGACGTCTTCGACCGGCATGATGAAGGGCTTGTCGATGGGCCGCTCGGGCGTGGGGATGTAGGTGTCGACCGCATCCATGAGCTCCTGGATGCAGGCGTAGGCCGGATCGGACGGGTCGTCGCCGGCCTCGAGGGCCTTGAGGGCCGAGCCGCGCACGATCGGGATGTCGTCGCCGGGGAAGTGGTTCTTGGTCAGCAGCTCTCGAACTTCGAGCTCGACAAGATCGAGCAGCTCGGGATCGTCGACCGCGTCGACCTTGTTGAGGAAGACCACCATGTAGGGGACTTCCACCTGGCGGGCCAGCAGGATGTGCTCGCGGGTCTGGGGCATGGGCCCATCGGTGGCGGCCACGACCAGGATCGCGCCGTCCATCTGGGCGGCGCCGGTGATCATGTTCTTGATGTAGTCGGCGTGGCCGGGGCAGTCGACGTGGGCGTAGTGGCGGTTGTCGGTCTGGTACTCGACGTGGGCGATGGCGATGGTGATGCCGCGCTCGCGCTCCTCGGGAGCGTTGTCGATCGAGTCGAACGCGCGGAACTCCGCCCCGCCCTTAAGGGCCAGGTACTTGGTGATCGCCGCGGTGAGCGTCGTCTTGCCGTGGTCGATATGGCCGATCGTGCCGATGTTGACGTGCGGCTTAGTCCGCTCGAACTTCTTCTTCGCCATCGCGGCGTTCTACTCCATCTGGCGCGGCCGACGCCGCTACTGGTGTGGAGCCCTCAATCGGACTTGAACCGATGACCTCGTCCTTACCAAGGACGCGCTCTGCCAGCTGAGCTATGAGGGCCCGAGACCGGGTCGGATACCAAGGTGGTGGGCAGGAGAGGAATCGAACCTCTACAGCCGAAGGCGGCTGATTTACAGTCAGCTGAGCTCACCACCTGCTCAACCTACCCACGAGACTGCCAGCCGCTGCGGTGGGTTCCCCTACAACGGCTGACTTCTTCAGTTGGAGCCGACGACGGGACTCGAACCCGGAACCGGCGGTTTACAAAACCGCTGCTCTACCAATTGAGCTACGTCGGCGGGCGCAAAGGCATGCTAACGCTAAGACCCTTGGGCGCCCGCGAATGATATTGGCTGGGCCCCTCGCCGGTCAAGCGAGACCCCGGGGGCCCTTGCGGGCCAGTTCGCACGGCCAAAGAGCGCATCGGACAGGGCTCGAAGTCCTAGGTCGAAACCCCTTCGTCATTCGGCCGTCGAGGTATCGTCTGAGTCCACGGCCTGAGTACCGGGCAGAAGAGCGTCCGCCGCCGATGCGTCCGAGTCGGACTCGCCACGCGCGAGGTCGACGGGGTCGGTTCGAACGACCTTGCGGCGCGTAGCCTTCCGACTCGGAGCGGGAGCGAACGCCGCTTCGGCGGCGATCCGGTCCTGGGCTTTGGCGAGGTCGTCGGCAACGACGGCGAGACCGGCCACGATGGTCTGGGCCGCATCCGACGGCCCCGCGACCTCGACAGGCGGCTCCGTGTCGACGGGCGCCCCATCGGCCGAAGCGGGCTGGGGGGGCTCGGGTGCGGCCTCCGATGCGTCGTCGCCGGCGAGCCCGCGGATTCGGGCCGCATCTTCGCCCATTCCGGGCGTGGGACCGACGACTGGGCGGTCTCCCCCGCGCTGGCTGGAGGCCTCATATAGAAGGATCGAGCCGGCGACGGCGGCGTTGAGTGAGGTGATGCGGCCCCGCATCGGAATGCGGACCACCGCGTCGCAGCGGCGCCTGACCGCCGGCCCGAGACCCTGCCCTTCGCTACCGACGACGACCACGACGGGCCCCCGAAGGTCGGCCTGCCTGGCGGTCAGCGCGGCGTCGGCGTCCGAGCCGATCACTCGCAAGCCCCGCACATGGAGGTCCGTAAGCGCTTCGGCCAGGTCTTCGACCGGCACCAGCAAGAGATGCTCCACGGCTCCGGCCGATGCCTTGACGGCGACCGCCGACAGAGGCGCCTGGCGCCGGACCGGATAGATGACGCCGTGGACTCCCGACGCCTCGGCGGTCCGCAGCAGCGAGCCGAAGTTCTGTGGATCCTCGAGCGAGTCAAGGACGAGGACGAACGGCGGCTCCTTGCGTTCGATGGCCCGCGCGAGGATGTCGTCCAGGCCGGCGAACTGGCGGCGATCGGTGACCAGGGCGATCCCCTGGTGACCGTCGAACCCGGCCAGCGACGTCAGCGTCCCGCCTTCAACCTCGACGATGGGGATGCGCAGGTTCGTGGCGTGGAGAACCAGTTTCTCGAGGGCGAGGCGGCGTTGCGGAACGACGAGCAATCGAACGGCCTTGCGGTGGGCGATGAACGCTTCCTCGACCGGATGGCGGCCGGCGACCAGTTCCTGGTCCTCGCCCAGCAGATCCGCCGGCGGCGGCCCCGCGAAGGGTCGTGACCAGGGCGCCCCGGCGGAACCGCCCGGCCCGATACCGCGGCGATCGCCGAACCCGCCGGAACGGGCGCGGTAATCAGGGCGTGGCGACGGCCTCGGCGGCCTGGGGCCGGTAGGTCGTCCGCTCGGCGCGGGCCGGAGCTCGGGCGCGGCCGAGGAGCCGGCGGCACTCGACTCGGCTCCACCCTCGTCGGCCGGCGCGGCGTCGAATTCATCCTGGCCGGCGTGTCCGATCTGTTCCGTGTCCGGCCTCAGGACCTGTTCGTCTGGTTCGGCGCCACCGAACCGTTCTTGCTCTTCTCGCTCCGGGCCGGCTCCCGGTTGGAAGTCGGGCCTGGGCCCGAGTCCCGGGCGCTCGCTAAAGCCGGGCCGGCCGCCCCTGAAGCCGTTCCGGGGCGGTCCTGAGAATCCACCGGGCCTCGATCCTCCGAAACTGCCCCGCCTCTGGCCCGAGAAGCTACCCGGGCGACGCTCCGGGCCGTGCTGCTGTCGAGACTCGTCCGGAGACTCGCTGGCGGGTCCGTCCTCGGTGCGCGGGCGGAATGACTCGTCGTGAGGCCGCAAGCCCTGATGACGCGGCCCAAAGCCGGGACGCGAGGCGGGGCGGCCGGGCGGGCGGCCCGGGCCGAAGGTGTCGGTGCCATCGCGGGGCTCGTCGCCGAAGCGATCGCGCTGACCACCGCCCGAGGAGCCGTAGGGTCGTGGCGGCCTGGGCGTCCAGGCATCGCGGGGCTGCCACTCGCGGCGCGGGGCATGGGGCGCGCCGCCTTCGCGATCGGGCGCTCCTCGTCCGAAGTCTGGGCGAGAGCCTTCCGGCCGGAAGCCGCCCGGGCGGGGTCCGGTGAAGCCGCCCGACCGCCCGCCGGAACCGAAATCACTGGGCCGACCCTCGGAGCGTGATCCTCTTGGGCCCGGGCCGGCCGGTCGAGGTCCGAACGACCTGCCGCCGCCCGGCCGGCCGAACGGCCTGGGCCCCTCGAATCCGCCTTCGGGCGGTGGCCCGCCCGGCCGCTGACCCTCACGAGATGGGCCCCCGCCGCCCTGGAATCCACCCGGCCGCCCGAACGATCTGGGCGCTTCGAACCGGCCACCGTCCGGGCGAAAGCCGCCGGGCCCCGGGCCTTCGCGCGGCGGGCCGCCGCGGCCCTCGAACCTAGCCGGTCCGCCGGTCCGCCGAGGGCCCTCGAAGCCCGGCCCGTCCGATCGGGGGCCCTGAGGTCGATGGCCGTCGGGACGGGGCTTCTTGCCGCCGGGCTTGCGCCCGCCGAAGTTGTCGTCCCGTGGCTTGTGTCGATGGTCAGGCAAGGTGCGGTCCGTTCGTGTGTTTCGGCCGCGCGAGGTCGCGGCCCGGGGCTTACTCGGCGCGGCGCCAGCGTTGGCCGTCGCGCGTGTCTTCTACCAGGACGCCGCGGTCGGCAAGGGCGATCCGGAGGCGGTCCGATGCCGCCCATTCCTTATTGGCGCGGGCGGCGGCGCGCTCGTCCAGTAGTTTCTGGAGATCCGGTTCGAGGGCTTCATCGGCTGCCGGAGCGATACCCAGGACCCGGTCGAGATCTCGGATGAAGGCGATTGCCCGGCCTGCGTCGGCCGTCGACAGCGTTCGGCCGTCGATGCGGCGGTTGAGATCGCGGATCAGATCGAAGACCGCGGCCAGTGCGGGAGAGATGTTGAGGTCGTCGTCGAGGGCGGCCTCGAAGGCCGTCCGGGCGCCAACCAATGCGGACGGCAAGGATACGTCGTCCGGGCCATCCGAGCGGTACACCGCCAGCGCAGCCATCAGCGCCTCCAGGCGATCGACCGCCGAACCGGCCGCCTGGAGGGAATCGTCACCGAAGGAAAGGGCGGTGCGGTAGTGGGCAGACATCAGGGCCAGCCGCAGCGCTCGGGCCGAGACGCCGCCCTCGAGCGTCTCCGCGACACGGGCGATATTTCCGGTTGATTTGGCCATCTTCTGGCCGCCCATTTGCAGATGGGCGCAATGCATCCAGTCGTGGACGAACGGCTGTCCCGTGGCGGCCTCACTCTGGGCGATCTCGTCCTGATGGTGCGGGAAGATGAGGTCCACGCCGCCGGTGTGGATGTCGAAGGAGGACCCTAGGTAGGCCATGCTCATGGCCGAGCATTCGATGTGCCAGCCTGGGCGACCCGGGCCGATGCTGGTATCCCAGCTCGGCTCGTCCGGCTTGGGGCCTTTCCACAGGGCGAAATCGCGGACGTCATCCTTGGCATATTCGTCCGCTTCGACGCGCTCTCCGACCCGCATCCCCTCAGGGTCGATGCGGGCCAGCCGGCCGTAGTCGGGCCAGGAGGAAATCCGGAAGAAGATCGACCCGTCGTCCGTTCGATAGGCGTGACCACCGTCGAGCAGCTTCTGAATCAACTCGACCATCTGCGGGATGTGGTCCGTGGCGCGCGGCATCACGTCCGGAACGGTCAGCGACAGAGTCGCCATATCCGCCATGAACAGCGCGAGGTAGCGATCCGAGATCTCGCCGATCGAGACGCTTTCGGTCCTGGAGGCGCGGATGATCTTGTCGTCCACGTCGGTCACATTCATGACCCACGTAACTCGGAGGCCCTTGTAGCGCAGATAGCGGACGAGCAGGTCGGCGAAGATGAACGATCGGAAGTTGCCGACGTGGGCGGGCCCGTACACCGTTGGACCGCAGCTGTATATGCGGACGTGGCCGGGCTCGAGGGGCACGAAATCGCGAACGGCCCCAGCCATGGTGTCATGCAGGCGCAGCGTCATATGCTCCCCTCCCCGGATGGCGCAGGGCCGGCGTCCAGGGTCGCGTCCCCAGCGACGGCCACCGCCGCAGGCACGAGCCACGCAATCGCGCTCGCCGATATGGATCGGCCCGCCCCCTCCGAACCCCCGAGGTTGCCCGTTGAAGCCTTGACGTTGACGGCCGATGCCTGCACACCCAGGGCGGAGGCGATCGCCTCCTCCATCGCGGGCAGAAGCGCCGCCAGCTGCGGTCGGGCGGCCACGATGGTGACGTCCACGTTGGACGCGACCCATCCGGCCGCGCGCACCTTATCGGCGACGCCTGCCAGCAGCAGGCGGCTGTCGACCCCCCGCGGCGTGGTGCGATCCGCGGGGAAGAGCCTGCCGAGGTCACCCAGGCCGGCCGCCCCCAGAAGGGCATCGGCCACGGCGTGGAGTGCGACGTCACCGTCCGAATGGCCGGCCAGCCGCGGCGCTCCTTCGATCCGGATCCCGCCGAGCGCCAACGGCTCTCCTGACCCGAACGGGTGGTTGTCGGTGCCGAGCCCGATTCGCCCCACGGCCGCGAGATGGGAAGACCGAGACACGGCCTCCGATGAAGCCTGGCGACCGGGCACGAGCCCGCCCGCGAGGAGAGCGCTTGCGCGCTCGAGGTCGGCAGGGACCGTCACTTTGAGGTTGGTCATTTCGCCGCTGATTGCATGGACCGGGATTCTACAAGCCTCGAGCAGCGACGCTTCGTCGGTCCAGGTTTCCGGGCCGTCGGGAGAATACCTGGCGTAGGCTGCCTCGAGCAGGCTGCGGCGCAGTCCCTGGGGCGTCTGGGCGGCGACCACGTCCGTGCGGTCCACCGTTACGCCGATCAGGTCGCCGTCGAGCCGCTTCAGCGTCTCCGTGACCGGCACGACCGGGATTGCGGCTCCGTGAGCCGCCGCCGCCCGGGCCACCGCCCGTATGAGCTCAGGGCTGGCCAGCGGCCGCGCGGCATCGTGGACGAGAATGACCGGGTCGTGCTTACCGGTAGGGGCAGGCATCCGCGGCGCTCGGGCAGCGGGGCCGGGCGCGGCTGAGGTCGCAGTCGTCACCGGCTGCGGTTCACCCGGGTCGGCTGCCGCCAGCGCCGCGACGCCGGCGGCCACGGACTCCTGGCGCCGCTCGCCGCCCGCGACCACAGCCACGACCGACTCGGGCAACCAGCGTTCG
Organism: uncultured Chloroflexia bacterium; assembly: GCA_963789725.1. Lineage (GTDB taxonomy): Bacteria > Chloroflexota > Limnocylindria > Limnocylindrales > CSP1-4 > Fen-1039. The sequence goes on along the minus strand of CAWBLU010000003.1, from coordinate 67,537 downwards.
GCAGCGATCTCGGCAACGCGGTTCGGCGAGGCTGCGATGACGATCCGCACGATCCCCGCGGCCGCCAGCGCTTCTACCGACCACCGCAGGACGGGCCGCCCCTCCAGTTCGACCGTGAGCTTGTCCCGGCCTCCCATCCGCCGGCTCGAGCCGGCGGCGACAACGACGGCCTCTACCGGATCGCCGAGTTCGTCGCTCACTCGCCCTGGGCCTGAGCGAACACCATGCGGCCCATCACGGTCTGCAGGACGCGGGTCACCAGGACGTCCAGCTCGTGGCCGACCAGGCGGGCACCACCCTCCACGACGATCATCGTGCCGTCATCCAGGTATCCGACCCCCTGCCCTGCCTCCTTGCCCTCGGTGATGATCTTGATGCGCAACGTGTCCCCGGGCAGCAGGGCTGGCTTAAGGGCGTTTGCCAGGGAGTTGATGTTGAGGACTCGGATGGACTGCAGGTCCGCCACGCGGTTGAGGTTGAAGTCGTTGGTGAGGATCGCGGCGCCGCGGGTTCGGGCCAGGACTACCAGCTTGGCGTCTACGTCGCCGGCCTCGGTGGGGTCGTCGCTGACGATCTCGACCGGCGTCGGGCCGTCCTTCTGCAGTCGTGCCAGGATTTCGAGGCCGCGCCGCCCGCGTGCCCGGCGCTGCGTTTCCGAGCTGTCGGCGATGCGCTGGAGCTCGTCCAGGACGAAGTGCGGGATGAGCAAGCGGTGGTACAGGAAGCCCGAATCGACTATGTCGGCAATGCGGCCATCGATGATGGCGCTGGTGTCGACGACGACCTGCGTCTCGCCGACCGAACCATGGTTCTGCCGATCCCCGCGCCGGAGAAGCCCGGACGCCTCCGCGGCCGCGACGAGGTCCTCGCGCTTGGCGACGGTCAGGCCGAGCATTCCCAGGCCGAAGCAGATGGAGACGCCGATCGGCAGAAAGTGGTTGTATGGATCCGGCAGGGCTGAAAGAGGCAGGCCGAGGAGCATCGCGATCAGGAGGCCGATCAAGAGCCCCGCCACGGCCGCGACGAACTCGGCCGTGGACATCGCCTGGACACCGCGGATCAACCTCGTTGCGGGAACGACGGTCAGGTAGGGCAGAAGCAGGAACCCGACCGAGATCCAGGCCGCGACCCAGATCGGAATCAGCAGACCAGCCGCGCCCGTCTTCTCGAATGGGGACTCTTCGGCTAGGACGAATGCGAGACCGACGAGCGCGCCCATGGCAGCGCCGATCAGTCGGATGATACGGATCACGATTCCACGCCTTGCGGACGAAGTGGATGGATGGGCGATTGGTGGCGAAAGATGAGTGCGGGGCAGCAACTCGTCCGGGTCAGCCTAGCATTGCGGCCGTCGCCTCGCTACGGGATAGGAGGTCTTTTCGGGAAACTTCCCGGCGTACGACTACTGCCGGCCTTCAGCCCCGGCCGATCGGCGTCTCCGCGGTCTCCGCGCCAGGAGTTCCAACCGGCTCGGCTTCGCCCGACTGGCCGCCCGGAGGGACAGGGAGATCGGCATCGGCCGCCGGACTCGGAGACGCCCCGACCGCTGCGGCGATGGCGGTCCGCAGGTTCGGAGCCGCCACCACTTCCATGCCATCCACCTTCGGCAGATCGCCTCTTCGCGAGGCCGGCACGATGGCCGTCCTGAACCCAAGCCGAGCCGCTTCCCGCAGCCGCCTCTCGAGGCCTGGAACAGGGCGCAGTTCTCCGAGCAGGCCGACCTCGCCGATCGCGACCAAGTGCCTGGGAACCGGCTTGTCACGCAGGGACGAAGCCAGGGCCAGGCACAGGGGCAGGTCCAGCCCTGGATCCTCGAGTTCGAGGCCGCCGGCAAGATTCGCATACACGTCGTGACTTCCGAGGCCGATGCCGGCTCTGCGGCCGAGGACGGCTACCAGAAGAGCCATCCGATTGGCGTCCAAGCCTGACGCGGTCCGGCGCGGACTGCCGTAGCCTCCCGGGGCCACCAGCGCCTGGACTTCGACCAGGAGCGGCCGCGAGCCCTCCAGAGTTGCGCCGGCGACGCTGCCGGGCGCATGTTCGTCAGTGGCGGCGAGAAATGCCCGGCCCGGGTCGGCCACCTCGGCCAGACCGCGTTCGGCCATCTCGAAGACCCCCACTTCCTCAGTCGATCCGAATCGGTTCTTGGTGGCTCTGAGGAGGCGCAGCGTGGCCGTGCGCTCGCCTTCCAGGTTCAGGACCGCGTCGACCAGATGCTCCAGCGTCTTGGGCCCGGCCAGTGTTCCGTCCTTGGTGACGTGGCCGACCAGGATCACGGCGATGCCGTCGCCCTTGGCCATCTCCATGAGCCGCAGGGCACACTCGCGGACCTGGCCCACGCTTCCGGCCGGGCCCTCGAGCTCGTCTACGGTCATCGTCTGGATAGAGTCGACGACGACGGCGATCGGGCGAACCTCGCGGGCCAGTTCCACGATGCGGCCGACCTCGCCGGCGGCCACGACGGAAATGCGGTCGGCGGCCGCGCCATCGAGCAGGCCGAGCCGGCTCGCCCGTAGTCGCACCTGGCCGGCAGATTCCTCGCCGGTGGCGTACAGGATTGTGCCGCCCGTTGCCGAACTCCCGCCGCCGGCGCTCTCCGTCGGGGCGACAGCCACCGCCAATCCCGGTCCGCCTGCGAGCCCGGCCGCGGCCTGGAGCAGAAGAGTGGACTTGCCGATTCCGGGCTCGCCGCCGAGCAGCACCACCGACCCGGGCACGATCCCGCCGCCGAGAACGCGATCCATCTCGCCGATCCCGGTCGGGATTCGGGCCAATTCCGCCTCGAGCCGGCCGCCCCTCAGCGGCTGGGGCGAGTCCGCCCTATCGGAGCTGGGGCCCGGGCGGGCGCGCCGGCGCGCGTCAGCCTCTCGAACCACGGTTTCGACCAGCGTGTTCCAGCCGCCGCACGTGCGGCACTGGCCTTCCCAGCGGAGATGGGCGGCGCCACACGTCTGGCATACGTAGCGGCTTTGCTGGCGGGCCACCCCTCGACCCGGCTCAGAGAGCTTCGACGGGCAGTTTCTCTTCGACGGGGTGGATGTCCAGACCCGCCTCGGAGCTCTTGTCGACGATGATGTTCATGCCCGGAGTGAACTTGCCGAGCAGCAGCTGCTCGGCCAGGACATCCTCGACCATGTTCTGGATGACGCGGCGAAGAGGCCTGGCGCCGTAGGCGACGTCGTAGCCGATCTTGATGATGTGGTCCTTGGCGGCCTGCGTGACTTCCAGGGACATCCCCTGGGCCTTCAGACGATCGCGGACGCGAACGAGCATCAGATCGACGATCTGCCGGATCTCCTCGACGGTGAGCGAACGGAACACGACCGTGGCGTCGATGCGGTTGAGGAACTCCGGCCGGAAGGTCTGCTTCAGCTCCTTGTCAACCTTCTCCTTCATCAGATCGTGCGAGGCGGTCGCACGCGCTTCGTCGGAGTCGCCCACCTGGCGGAAGCCGAGTGACGAGTTGGTTTGGAGCTGCCTGGCCCCCAGGTTGGAGGTCATGATGATGATGCAGTTGCGGAAGTCCACCCGGCGGCCCTTGGCGTCTGAGAGATGCCCGTCCTCCAGGATCTGCAACAGCATGTTGAAGACCTCGGGGTGAGCCTTCTCGATCTCGTCGAGCAACACCACCGCGTAGCTCTTGCGGCGTACGGCCTCGGTCAGCTGGCCGCCCTCGTCGAAGCCGACGTATCCGGGAGGCGCGCCGACGAGCCGGGCGACGTTGTGGCGCTCCATGAACTCGCTCATGTCTATCTTGATGAGCGTGTCCTCTGAGCCGAACATGAACTCGGCCAGCGCCTTGGCCAGCTCTGTCTTGCCGACGCCTGTGGGACCGAGGAAGACGAACGACCCGATCGGCCGCTTTGGATCCTTCAGGCCGGCGCGAGCTCGACGAACCGCCTTCGAGACGATCTCGATCGCCTCCTGCTGGCCGATGACCCGGCTGTGGAGCTCGTCTTCCATGTGGAGCAGTCGCTCGGACTCCTCCTCGGCGATGCGGGTGACCGGAATGCCGGTCCACATGGCCACGACCTGGGCGATCTCCTCTTCGTCCACCTTCGGCTGCTCGTTGGAGATCGACGACTGCCACTCGGCCCGCAACTCGTCCACCTTGGTGCGGGCGGCCGCTTCCGACTCTCGCAGAGTGGCTGCGTCTTCGTACTCCTGGGCGTTGATCGCGCTGTCCTTCTCGCGCGTGATCCGGTCGAGCTCCTTCTGGGCCTCGCGCAGGACGGGCGGCGCGGATGCGTAGCGCAGTCGGACGCGGCTGGCGGCCTCGTCTATGAGGTCGATGGCCTTGTCGGGCAGGTGGCGATCGGTGATATATCGGATCGACAGATCCACGGCCGCCTTGACGGCGGCATCGGTGATCTGGACCTTGTGGTGCTGCTCGTAGCGCTCGCGGATGCCCATCAGGATCTCGACCGACTGCTCGAGAGTCGGCTCTTCGACCATGACCGGCTGGAAACGGCGCTCGAGGGCGGCGTCGCGCTCGATGTACTTGCGGTACTCGTCCAGCGTCGTGGCGCCGATGCATTGCAGTTCGCCGCGCGCGAGGGGCGGCTTGAGGATGTTGGCCGCGTCTATCGCGCCTTCGGCCGCGCCTGCGCCCACGAGCGTATGCAACTCATCGATGAAGAGGACGGCGTCGTTGGTGCTGCGCAGTTCCTCGATGATCTTCTTGAGCCGCTCCTCGAACTCGCCGCGGTACTTCGTCCCGGCCACGAGCGAGCCAATGTCCAGGGTCAGGACGCGCTTGTTCAGGAGGGTCTCGGGAACATCGCCGCTGACGATGCGGTGGGCCAGGCCCTCCGCGATGGCGGTCTTGCCGACACCGGGCTCGCCGATCAGGGCGGGGTTGTTCTTCGTCCGGCGCGACAGGATCTGGATGACCCGCTCGATTTCCTTGTCACGACCGATGACCGGATCGAGCTTGCCCATGCGTGCCGCTTCGGTCAGGTTTATGCCGAGCTGGTCGACGGTGGGCGTCTTGCTGGCCCGCTTGGTCTCCTGGGCCGGGCCGGCCGAGGAGGACTGCGACAGGACGCGGATGACCTCGTGGCGAACCTTGTCCAGGCTCACGCCCAGGGACTCGAGCACGCCGGCGGCAATGCCCTCACCTTCGCGGACCAGGCCAAGGAGCAGGTGCTCGGTGCCGATGTAGTTGTGGCCAAGGCGGCGGGCTTCGTCGATGGCCAGCTCGATGACGCGCTTGGCTCGCGGGGTCAGGCCGACCTCGCCCACGACGGGCCGATCGCCGCGGCCGATGATGAACTCGACGGCGGTGCGGACCTTCGGCAGCTCGACGTTCATGTTCTCGAGGACGCGGGCGGCGACGCCCTCCCCCTCGCGCACGAGGCCGAGGAGCAGGTGCTCGGTGCCGATGTAGTTGTGGTTGAACCGCTGGGCTTCGTCCTGAGCCAGGGTCAGGACTTTGCGAGCGCGGTCCGTGAACTTGTCGAATTGATCCATCGAGTTGGGCGCCTGTTCTGCTTGGTCGCGATTTTGGCCGCCTGCCGAGCGACCCTTACGGCATGCTAGCACGCCCCGGTTGCCGTGTAACTCGCCCCGTCCGGGGAGGTCCTATCGGCTCAAGACGTGGACCCGGCCTCCTGGTACCGGCCGGTGTTGCGCACGGGCCCGCCCTCTCGGGCGGTGCGTTGACCCTGCTGGAAGTAAAAGACCCGCCGGGGACCGGCGGGTCTTCCGTTACGTCGGCATAAGTTGTACGCGCGTGGCGTCCTGGCGGATGATTCGCACCGCTGGGCGCGCCGGAGCGCGCAGCCGGCCTATTCGGCCGGGGTCTCCTTCTCGGGCTCGGTCAAGGCTTCCGGCTCGGCCGGAGGCTCGGACTCGACCACCGCCTGGGGAGCCGCCTCGGCCGGGGCCTCTTCCGCCTCGACGGCGGCCGGCGCTTCGGCCTCGACTTCGGCTACGGCTTCCGCCTCGACGGCGGCCGGCGCTTCGGCCTCGACTTCGGCTACGGCTTCCGCCGGTTCGTCGGCCTTGGCTGCCTTGGGAGCCCGGGCCCGGGCCGGCTTGGCCGGCTCAGGAGCGGCTTCCTCGGGTGCCGCTGATTCCGCCGTCGGCTCGCCGTCGCCTGCCGCCTGCGCCTCGGACTGGGCCACCTGGGCGCGAATCTGGGCAAACGCGGAGGCGAGGGTGTTGTCGATACCGCCTTCGGGCTCCTGCACGGCGTCGGTCATCGAGTAGCCGCGCTCCGGGCGAGGGCGTCGTTCGGGCCGCGGTGCGGAGGCGTACGACGGAGCCGAGGACTGCTGGGCGGGGGCTTCGGGCGTCGCCGGTCGAGCCGGCGGCTCCTCGGCCTGCTTGAGGCTGAGCCCGAGTCGATGGCGCTCGGAGTCCAGGCTGATGATCTTGAGCTTCAGCGTCTGCCCTTCGTGGACCACGTCGCCGGGGTGGGCAACTCGTTGGTGGGACAGTTCGCTGATGTGGATCAGGCCCTCCAGGCCGTCGCGGACGCGGACGAAGGCGCCGAAGTTCACCAGCTTGGTGACGGTGCCGTCGATGACGTCGCCGACCTTGAAGTCGGCCACCGTGGAGTGCCACGGATCCGGCTGCAGCTTGCGGATGGAGAGGCTGATCCGGCCACGCTCGTGGTTGATGTCGATGACCTCGGCCTCAACCTGGTCGCCGACCTTGTAGCCGGACTCCGGGTTGTTGACCTTATTCCACGAGAGCTCGCTCTTGTGGACGAGGCCGTCGATCCCGCCGAGATCGATGAAGACACCGAACGGAGCGATCGAGCGGACGGTGCCGCTGACCTTCTGGCCGACCTGGAGGCTGCTGAATAGCTCGTCCCGCTTCTCGCGGCGTTCCTCGTACAGCGCGACTTTCTCGGACAGGATCAGGCGGTTGGCCTTGCGGTTGACCTCGAGGATCTTGAGGCGGAGCTTGCGGCCCACGTAGGGCTGCAGCTTCTCGGCAATCTCTTGGGCCGCGTCGCGCGGCTGATCGTTCTGCGGGCGACGCGGGAAGTCCACGATCTGGCTGATCGGGACGAAGCCGCGGATGCCGCAATCGACGATGAGGCCGCCCTTGTTGTGGTCGATGACCGGCGCGTCGATGATGACGCCCGTCTCGAACTGCTCCTGCATCGACCGCCACTTGCGCTCGAGGCCGGCTCGGCGTAGCGACAGGACGACGTGGCCTTCCTGTGACTCGGGCTGCAGGACGTAGACGAGGACGACGTCCCCGACGGCCAGCTGCGGCGAGGACTCGGCATGGCGACCGTAGAGCTCGCGGTTCGAGACCACACCCTCGCTCTTCGCCCCGATGTCGACGAGAATCTCGTCCCGATCGATGCGGACGACGGTGCCCTCGACGACGTCGCCGTGCTTGAAGCTGCGGATGTCCGCGTCCTGCTCGGCGAGGAGTTCCTCCATCGTCGATGGCTCGGGTCGCACGATGACCGGCTCGGGAGCCTCTTCAGGCTCCTCAGCCGCAGGCGCTTCGGCTACCTCGGCTTCGGTCACCACGTCATGCTCGGGGGCGGCCGGGGCGGGCGGCTCGCTGGTCTCGACGGTGGCGGCGGCGATGGTCTCGGCGGGCTCGTCGGCGGTTGCCACGCCGGCAGCAGCGACGATGGTCTCGGCGGGCTCGTCGGCGATGGTCTCGGCGGGCTCGTCGGCGATGGTCTCGGCGGGCTCGTCGGCGGTTGCCACGCCGGCGGCTTGTTCGGACGCCTGGTCAGCGACTGAGGCCGGTGCCTCGATCTCCGGCGTGGTCCCGCCCGTTAGCTCTTCGGTCAAGATCTGTCTCCTATGGTCGTAGTCGCCCTGAAAAGCAGAAAACGGCTCAAGCCGTGCTCAAGCCGTTTGTCGAACAGCAGTCCGGGGCCTTCGTGCGCTCGGCCACTCCTTCGATCAGGCTTATGGGTCGGCTCTCTACCTATGGTGCCCAAGGGCCGCGTGAATCTAGCACACACATTCAAGAGGCAACAATCGTTTGAGTTTGGAGGCCTCCGAGCGGGCCGTCCTGAGGCCGACTACTTACAATCGAAACGTGCCCGAACTACCCGACCTGGCCATTCTGGCCGATGCTTTCAACACCGCAATGGTGGGCCGGCCCGTGCTCGGGGCCGATGCGCCCGGACCGCTGACGGTGCGTGGCACGCCGGCCGAGTTGGATGCCCTGGCCGGACAACGCCTGTATCGCTTCTACCGCCGCGGCAAGTTCCTCTGGCTCGAATTCGAGCGTGATAGCGTCGTGATCAATGCCATGCTCACCGGCCGGCTCCAGCTCGCGGCCGATCCATCGGTCAAGAAGCCGCAGAAGACACTCTTCGTGATCAGATTCGGGCCTCGTGACGAAGTGCCGTCGGATGCGGCGGCATGGACCGCGGGCGAGCAATGGATCCCGGCCGGCGCTGCCACGCCCGAGCTGCGCTACCGCGACCCCACCCAAATGGGCAAGATCTATCTGGTTCCCCGTGGGATCGACCGGCCGATTCCCGGGTCCGGGCCGAGTGAGATGGGCCCCGACGCCGACAGCCCGGAATTGACGCTCGGCATGTGGCGGACGCGAATCCGCCGCCACCCCGGCGAATTGAAGAACCTGCTCCGGAATCAACAGTTCGTGGCCGGTATCGGCAACGCATATTCGGACGAGATTCTCCACGCCGCGCGGCTCCTGCCGACGCGCAAACGCGGCACCCTTGCTCCGGAGGAAGTGGATGAGCTGTACGCGGCCACAAGATCGACCCTGGCCGACGCCATCGCCATTCTTCGCCGTCGGGTGCCGCCCACATTCGAGAGGGAGGTGCGTGACTTCCTGGCGGTGCACAACAAGGGCGGCCAGGCTTGCCCGAGGTGCGATCAGCGCATCACCCAGACCGAGGCAGGCGGCTTTACGACGAGTTACTGCCGCCACTGCCAGCACTAATCTCCGCAAGGAAACATGCGTCCAGCCAGAGGCAGCGTAGAGGTCCACGCAGAGGCCGGCGACGCGAACGGCCGCCGCAGAGAGCGCGCCGGCGATCGAAGGGAGGTGAGCGCGAAGCGACGGCACGATGAGAAGGAGCCCGCCGATTCGATGGCTCGTTAACGCAAAAACCCTGGCGACGACCTATTTTCCCGAAAGGCTGCCCTCTCAGTATCTTCGGCGCTGGAGAGCTTAACTTCCGTGTTCGGGATGGGAACGGGTGTGGCCTCTCCGCTAGAGTCACCAGGGTTTCTTGCGTCTGGACGTGGAGCGATTTCGCTCTCGGCGAACTCGCTCACGAACTCGCTCTCGCGAATTCGTTTCGGCAGGACGGGGCGCAACCTGATCTGGTCGCTGCGCGGCCGTCACCGCGGATCTTCAATCTCGCTGGCTGTATGCAAGTAGTCTCCCAGACCACGCGCGAACCTCGCGGATCGCGGCCAACCAATCGGCTGGCGAGCACCAAACCCTTGGTAAGGTGCTGTAGCGGTCAAGCCCTCGACCATTAGTACCGCTCAGCTTCATCCGTCACCGGACTTCCACATGCGGCCTATCAAGCAGGTAGTCTCCCTGCGGTCTTACCCGGTTAACCCGGTGGGGAACCTAATCTCGAGAAAGGCTTCGCACTTAGATGCTTTCAGCGCTTATCCTCACCGAACATAGCTACCCAGCAGTGCCCTTGGCAGGACAACTGGCACACCAGCGGTTCGTTCACTCCGGTCCTCTCGTACTAGGAGCAACTTCTCTCAAGTTCCCTACGCCCACGATGGATAGAGACCGAACTGTCTCACGACGTTCTGAACCCAGCTCGCGTGCCGCTTTAATTGGCGAACAGCCAAACCCTTGGGACGTACTTCCGCCCCAGGATGCGACGAGCCGACATCGAGGTGCCAAACGGTGCCGTCGATGTGAACTCTTGGGCACCATCAGCCTGTTATCCCCGGGGTAGCTTTTGTCCGTTGAGTGATACCCCTTCCACTCGGAGGTACCAGATCACTAAGCCCGACTTTCGTCTCTGCTCGACTTGTAGGTCTCGCAGTCAAGCTCCCTTATGCCTTTGCACTCTACGGCTGGTTTCCATTCAGCCTGAGGGAACCGTTGGGCGCCTCCGTTACACTTTAGGAGGCGACCGCCCCAGTCAAACTGCCCGCCTGCCACGGTCCCGCGCCCGGATTACGGGTCGCGGTTAGAACCGAACTCCAACAAGGGTGGTATTTCAACGTTGGCTCCACCGAAGCTAGCGCTCCGACTTCTCAGCCTCCCACCTATCCTACACATGCTAAAGCCCAATCCAATGACAGGGTGCAGTAAAGCTCCACGGGGTCTTTTTGCCCTATCGCGGGTAACCTGCATCTTCACAGGTACTTCAATTTCGCCGGATCCCTCGTAGAGACAGCGCCCAGATCGTTACGCCATTCGTGCGGGTCGGAACTTACCCGACAAGGAATTTCGCTACCTTAGGACCGTTATAGTTACGGCCGCCGTTTACCGGGGCTTCGATTCAGAGCTTGCACCCCTCCTCTTAACCTTCCGGCACTGGGCAGGCGTCAGCCCCTATACGTCAGCTTGCGCTTTCGCAGAGACCTGTGTTTTTGCTAAACAGTCGCCTGGGCCTTTTCACTGCGGCTTCGATCAACCACTGCAAGCAGCAGTTGCGAAGCGCCCCTTATCCCGAAGTTACGGGGCCATGTTGCCGAGTTCCTTTACGAGGGTTCTCCCGATCGCCTTGGTATTCTCTACCCGCCTACCTGTGTCGGATTGCGGTACGGACACCTTCGATCTCGCTAGACACTTTTCTTGCCACCATGGCTCGCCCGAATCGCAGCATGCGCTGCTTTCATTCGCTGCTCGGGGTTGAATGAGAGAACGGATTTGCCTGTCCTCTCCCCCTACCGGCTTGGACGCGTATAGCCAAGAACGCGCTCGAACTACCACGATGTGTCATGCCCTTGCTCCCACCAGGGATCAGCTAGCGGACTCGACTGACTTGCGCCAGCCAACCTCCATTTGCCTACCCCCTGGCGACACCTTGCGGTGCAAACGATCTAAGGTGGTTCCGGAATATCAACCGGATGTCCATCGCCTACGTCTTTCGACCTCGGCTTAGGCCCGACTAACCCTGAGTGGACGAGCCTTCCTCAGGAAACCTTAGGCTTACGGCGTGTGAGATTCTCACTCACATCTCGCTACTCATGCCGACATTCGCACTTCCGTCCGCTCCAGCCGTCCTCACGGTCGACCTTCTCAGCTGACAGAACGCTCCCCTACCATCCACGAGTCGGCAAGCCGACCCATAGATCCGTAGCTTCGGTACCAAGCTTGAGCCCCGCTGAATTTTCGGCGCGGATCCACTTGACCAGTGAGCTGTTACGCACTCTTTCAATGATGGCTGCTTCTGAGCCAACATCCTGGTTGTCTGCGCGAATCCACATCCTTTACCACTTAGCTTGGATTTAGGGACCTTAGCTGACGGTCCGGACTGTTTTCCTTTTGACCACGAAGCTTAGCCCTCGCAGTCTCACTCCCGAGCTCTAGAATCACGGGATTCGGAGTTTGGTTGGGTTTGGTAAGCGGGAAGCCCCCTAGCCCATCCAGTGCTCTACCCCCGTGATTGAACGCCCGAGGCTGCCCCTAGAGGCATTTCGGGGAGAACCAGCTATCTCCGAGTTCGATTGGCATTTCACCGCTATCCACAGTTCATCCCCTAGCTTTTCAACGCTAGTGAGTTCGGTCCTCCACGAGACATTACTCCCGCTTCAACCTGACCATGGATAGGTCACTCGGTTTCGGGTCTACTGCACGCGACTAAACGCCCTATTCAGACTCGCTTTCGCTCCGGCTCCGTCCTTCTGGGACTTAACCTCGCCACGCGCAAGTAACTCGTCGGCTCATTCTTCAAAAGGCACGCCATCAGGCTACCGGCCATGCGGCCGGCAACACCCTTTGACTGCTTGTAGGCACTCGGTTTCAGGTTCTATTTCACTCCCCTTCCGGGGTACTTTTCACCTTTCCCTCACGGTACTCGTTCACTATCGGTCGCCAAGAGTATTTAGCCTTAGACGGTGGTCCGCCCAGTTTCCCACATGAGAGACCTTCCACGTGGTACTCAGGTGATCGATAACGGAGACTATGTCGCTTTCGCCTACGGGGCTGTCACCCTCTATGGCCTGCCCTTCCTGACAGGTTCGGCTAGCGAATAGTTTTGTAACTCCGCCGGGGCCTTGCAGGGTCCCGCCATCGACTCCTTCAACCCCCACTCAGAAACGGCTGCAACCTATCGCGCTGAGTGGGTTTGGGCTACTCCCGTTTCGCTCGCCACTACTCAGGGAATAATCTCTTTTCCTCCAGCTACTGAGATGTTTCAGTTCGCTGGCTTACCTCTCTCTGGTCTATGTATTCAACCAGGAGTGACCGGGCATTACCCCAGCCGGGTTTCCCCATTCGGACATCCTCGGATCAACGTCTGCTCGCGACTCCCCGGGGCTTAACGCAGCCTGCCACGTCCTTCATCGGCTCTTGGCGCCAAGGCATCCACCTAGTGCCCTTTGTAGCTTGACCACCACAGCAACTCACCAAGAGGTGGGGTGCCATGTGCGGTCCGGGATATACCTTGCACACAACTCGGCGAAATTGAAGATCTTCAATCTGCCGAACACTATCCAGTTGTTAAGGTGCGGCCTTGCGGCCCGGCGGAACCTTGTGGATCCCGTCCCCAGCGATCCGCTGGTCGGTGGGTCTGTTCCCACGGATCAGAGGAGCGATGCTTCAGTACACACAAAAACGGCGGCTCGATGTCGCCGAGCCGCCGTTTCCAGCGTTTGGGCTCGAGCTCGATGGGGCTGTGCGCCCCGATATTCATTTTTCTTGGAGTGTCTTCCGGGCCAGCGGTTCTTTCTCCAGGTAAAGCGTGGTGGAGACGAGGAGACTCGAACTCCTGACCCTCTCCTTGCAAAGGAGATGCTCTGCCAGCTGAGCTACGTCCCCAGACGGCAAGGAAGTGGTGGGCGATACTGGACTCGAACCAGTGACCTCTGCCTTATCAGGGCAGCGCTCTAACCAGCTGAGCTAATCGCCCGCCTGGCGGTGCCGACGCTCGTCGACGGTCGGTCGCCATGCGGTGCACCCTAACCCTTGAAGAGTGACAGGAATTCCAGCTCGTTCTCGAGCGGTATCGGTGCTTGTGCCAGGTCGCCGACGATCTCGCAGGCCCGAGGGTCTGCGCCGCGCTCACCTGACGAGAGCAACGGTGTCGATCGTGGCGATCAACCTGGGAGCCATATAACGCCGAGATCACACCGAAGGACCTCGACTTGGAACTCCCTAGAAAGGAGGTGATCCAGCCGCACCTTCCGGTACGGCTACCTTGTTACGACTTCGTCCCAATCACCGACCCCACCTTCGACGGCTGCCTCCTTGCGGTTGGCCCACCGGCTTCGGGTGTTGCCGACTTTCATGACGTGACGGGCGGTGTGTACAAGGCCCGGGAACATATTCACCGCCGTATGCTGACCGGCGGTTACTAGCAACTCCGGCTTCATGCAGGCGAGTTGCAGCCTGCAATCCGAACTGAGACCGGCTTTAAGGGATTTGCTCCACCTCGCGGTTTCGCCGCCCGTTGTACCGGCCATTGTAGCGTGGGTGTAGCCCAGGACGTAAGGGCCATGCTGACTTGACGTCATCCCCACCTTCCTCCGAGTTTCTCTCGGCAGTCCCGTGTGAGTGATACAACACACAGTAGGGGTTGCGCTCGTTGCGGGACTTAACCCAACATCTCACGACACGAGCTGACGACAGCCATGCAACACCTGTGACCAGGCCCCTTGCGGGGAAGCGACGTTTCCGCCGCGATCCTGGCCATGTCAAGCCCTGGTAAGGTTCTTCGCGTTGCGTCGAATTAAACCCCACGCTCCGCTGCTTGTGCGGGCCCCCGTCAATTCCTTTGAGTTTTAGCCTTGCGGCCGTACTCCCCAGGCGGGACACTTAATGCGTTAGCTACGGCACTGGCGGGGTTGATACCGCCAACACCTAGTGTCCATCGTTTACGGCTAGGACTACCGGGGTATCTAATCCCGTTTGCTCCCCTAGCTTTCGCGCCTCAGCGTCAAGAACAGGCCAGGAAGCCGCCTTCGCCACTGGTGTTCCTCCCGATATCTACGCATTTCACCACTACACCGGGAATTCCGCTTCCCTCTCCTGCCTTCGAGTCGAACAGTATCGAATGACCCTCCCCAGTTAAGCCGGGGGCTTTCACATTCGACTTGTACGACCGCCTGCGCGCTCTTTACGCCCAGTAAATCCGGACAACGCTCGCCACCTACGTATTACCGCGGCTGCTGGCACGTAGTTAGCCGTGGCTTCTTCCTCAGGTACCGTCATTATCTTCCCTGAGAAAAGAGGTTTACGACCCGAAGGCCTTCATCCCTCACGCGGCGTTGCTGGGTCAGGCTTTCGCCCATTGCCCAAAATTCCCGACTGCTGCCTCCCGTAGGAGTCTGGGCCGTGTCTCAGTCCCAGTCTGGGTGATCGTCCTCTCAGACCACCTACCGATCGTCGCCTTGGTGAGCCGTTACCCCACCAACGAGCTAATCGGACGCAGGCCCCTCCCGAAGCGCCTTACGGCTTTGGAGTCACGACTGAACGTGACACCACATGCGGTATTAGCCACCCTTTCGGGCAGTTATTCCCCACTTCGGGGCAGGTCACCTACGCGTTACTCAGCCGTCCGCCACTATCAATCGAGCAAGCCCGATTGACCGTTCGACTTGCATGTCTCATGCACGCCGCCAGCGTTTATCCTGAGCCAGGATCAAACTCTCCGACAAAACGTCTGCCTTGCGGCCGACGACCAACCTTGCGGTTGGTTTTAGTCCGAGGGTGTTTCCCGCTCGAATCCTTACCGGATTTCCTGCCACTCTTCAATTGTTAAGGTGCCCGCGCTGGACGCTCACCGCGCCAGGCGCAACCCCCCAATGATGAGGTAGGGGCCTCATCACTGTCAAGCGAGGGGAACCAAGGCGGCCCGCTCACCGACGGTCCAGAAACCGCCGGACCAGGGCGCGATGGCGAATAGTAGGGGGCATTCGTCCGGGTGTCAAACCAGGCGTTCGCGCTTCGACGTGACCCTCGATTCCGGCCCGTCTGCGGGACCCGGGAGCGCCCCCGAAGTCCCTCGAATTAGGCTGCTCAGAGGGGGCTGCTCTCAACCAGAAGGAGCGCCACGCCGGCGGACACCCAGCACAGTGCCGCCAGCTCGAACGATGACGCGACCCCAAGCGGGCCGACCGCGATGACGTAGAGGATCGCACCGAAGGTGCCGGCAGCAACCAGCTTGGCGAGGCGAAGCAGGATCTCGTTGATCAGTTGACTCATGAGACACCCCTGGCTTGGGCGGCGGTCGTAACGCCAACAGTTGCGGACGGGCAGGCGGCGCGGTTCCGGCGATCCGGGCCGGCGATCGGGCGGGAGGACATCAGATGGCCCGGCGGCCCTGGAGGGCCCGGATGAGCGTGACCTCGTCGGCGTATTCGAGGTCGCCGCCGACGGGCAGGCCGCGAGCGATGCGAGTCACGCTGCCGACGATGGGCGCCAGGCGTTCGGCCAGATACATGGCCGTTGCTTCTCCTTCGAGTGTCGGGTTGGTGGCGATGACCACTTCCTCGAAGCGCTCGCCCGAATTCGCCGCCTCCTCCGCGCGCTCGAGCAGCTGGCGGATCTTGAGGCGGTCGGGGCCCACCCCGTCGATCGGCGAGATGGCGCCGTGCAGGACGTGGTACAGGCCCTTGAACTCGCCCGTTCTCTCGATGGCCAGCACGTCGAGCGGCTCCTCCACGACGCAAAGCTTGGTGCCCTCACGCCGCGGGTCGTCGCAGATTGAACAGACGGGCCGGTCGCTGATGTTGAAGCAGCGTTCGCAGAAGACGACCTGCTCGCGGACGGCAATCAGAGCCGCCGCCAGCGCCCTGGCTTCGGTCTCGGAGGCGCGCAGCAGGTGGAAAGTCAGCCTGGAGGCCGTCTTGGGGCCAATCCCGGGCAATCGGGCGAAGGCTTCGATGAGCCGGGCCACCGGCTCGATCAATGGCGCAGCCACGGGGTCGGGCTACATTCCTGGCAGCTTGAGCCCGCCCGTCACTGCCGCCATCTTGGTCTCGCCCAATTCGCGAGCGGTCCGAAGGGCGTCGTTGACGGCGGCCACGATGAGGTCCTGCAGCATCTCGACGTCGGCAGGATCGACGGCCGACGGATCGATCGTGACGCTGACGAGCTCCTGCTTGCCAGTCACGACGGCTGTGACTACCCCACCACCGGCGGAGCCGTCGACGTTGGTCGCGGCCAGCTCGTTCTGGACTCGCAGCATCTCCTGCTGCATCTGCATCGCCATCCGCTGCAGGTTGCCCATGCCCATGGTTGGCTCCTTCCAATTCCTCCGGCGGCGACTGGGTCATCGCTCAGCCGAAGTCTGGCCGAAACGGCGCCGGGCTGCACGCCCCGGCAACGAAGCCGGCGGTCGCCAGCCGTCCGTCCCAGCTAGTCCACGTCTCCGACGTCGACGACGTCGTCGCCATAGATGCGCCGGAACTCGGTCAGGAGGCGAGTACCGTCCGGGTCGGCCGGCAGCGGCGATACCTCGACATTCGCCGCTACACACCGAACGGAGACCGGCACGCCCAGGACGCGACTCACGCCGTCCTCCAGGATGGCTTTGCGCCGTTCGGCCACATCCTTGAAGAAGGACTGGGCCTCCGGGAAGCCGAGGGTGACGACCGAACCATCGACGCCCACGGGGCGGCAGGCAACGATCAGCGGCCTGGTCGGCGGGCTCTTGCTGATGACCTCGACGATCTCCGCCCAGCGCTCGAGGAGCGTCTGGAGCGTTGGTCCGGGGCGCGCCTGGACGGCCGCCGGCTTCGCGGGCTGCGGAGCGGCAGCGGGGATCGTGGCCGCGGGTCGGGCGACCGGCCGCGTCGGTGAGGCCGCGGGCACGTCGGCATCCGCCGGCCCGGACGCGGCCGCAGGTGGCATCGCATCGGGCTTATCGTGCCCGGCAGTGGTTGGCTCCTTGCCGACCTGGGACGGCTCAATCTCAACCGCAGGCGGATCGGCCGCCGGCCTCGGCGGCGATGGTCGCGCCGCCACGCGCGCCGGCGCCGGCTCGGCGACGGGCGCCTCGTGCCTGGCGGGCGGTGCAGGGGTCGTCACAGCGTGGCGTTCGGCGGTCTCCGGAAAAGGCGGCATGGCCGAAGCTCGGGACTCGGCGGGAGCAAGGAGTGCCAGCTCGAGCTGGAGACGCAAGCCGCCCGGACCAGGGCGTGTCGGATCGATCGACGCCAGCCGCCGGGCTGCAGCCGCCAGCGTGCCGGGCCCGGCCGCGGCAAGACCGCCGGCCACTCCCTTCCCGAGCGAGGCGACCATGGCCACGCGGAGCCGTTCGATGGCCTGTTCTGTGAAGGCCCGCAGGTCGCGGCCGCGCTCCTCGAGCCCGTCGAGCACTTCGATTCCGGCTATCGCCTCGCCGGATACGAGAGCGACCAGAAACGCCTCGATCGTCTCCTCCTCGACCAGGCCCAGCACGTCTCGGACTCGGTCGGCCGTGAGCACTCCGGAGTCCGTCGAGAGCAGCTGGTCGAGCATCGACTCGGCGTCGCGCATTCCCCCCGCCGCCAGGCGGGCGATTAGGTCGATCGCCTCCGGCTCCGCCGTCCGACCGTCGGCGTCGAGAATCGTCTTCAGCTTGCCGCCGATCTCGGCCACCGTCAGCCGCCGGAAGTCGAAGCGCTGGACGCGCGAGAGGACGGCCGGCCGGATGCCGCTGCTGTCCGTGGTGCAGAAGATGAAGACGGCGTGATCGGGCGGCTCTTCGAGCGTCTTGAGAAGCACGTCCCAGCCCTGGCTGATGCGTTGGACCTCGTCGATGATGAAGACCTTACGGCGCAGGTCCGACGGCGCGGTGAATACGCGCGGCAGCAGCTCGCGCATGTCGCCGACGGTGTTGTTGGAGGCGGCGTCGAATTCCTGTACGTCCAGCGCCCGCCCGTCGCGGATGGCGACGCAAGAGGGGCAGACATCGCACGGCTCGCCGTCGCGCAGGTTCGGGCAGTTGAGGGCCTTGGCGAGGATTCGGGCCAGCGAGGTCTTGCCGGTGCCGCGCGGCCCGACGAAGAGGTAGGCGTGGGACGTCCGACCCGAGCGCACGCCGTTGCGGAGGGTCTCCACGACGGCCTCTTGCCCGACGATCTGGTCGAAGGTCTGGGCCCGCCAGCGTCGATAGATGGCCTGATGCTGTGGGGTCGAGCTCACGGCACTCCCGCCGGCGTGGACGAAACTAAGAACAAACCGTACTCCGAGCCGGCCGGCCGAATCGATCGACCGCGGGTTCGAGCGCCGTGCACCCTTCCTCGATCCATCGCTTCCGCGCCCACCGCAAGAGGTGGCTCAGACCAGGCCGAACCGCGGCACCCGGCGATCATCGTTTAGTGCTGCTTCCTTCCGGATCTGACACGGTTCACGAGCCGCCGCTGCGCGGGACCCGGCCCTCAACGTCACCTGGAGTGGCAGCATTCGAGAGCGGGGACCTCGGGGAGGGAATTCAGCCCTGCTGGAGCGGATTGCAGGTTACAGGGCACCGCTAGTTCCCCGCCTAGCACGGCCCGAGAATCATAGCAGGCCGGCGGGTGCGGCCCCTTCGTAGGCCTCAGGTCCGGTGACCGACCGGCCCCCGCCTGCGGCGGAGCGTCCCGTGCTGGGGCCGTAGCGTAACGCCGTCGCTCGGACCATGGAAGGTGGCGGAGAGGGAGGGATTTGAACCCTCGATAGCTTGCGCTATACCGCATTTCCAGTGCGGCGCCCTAGGCCACTAGGCGACCTCTCCGCGGCGACGGCCCTCGACGGGCCCGGCTCGCCGATCCGGAGACCGGCGAAACGTCACCTGCCGGCCGGGCCGGCGACGCGCCCGCATCGGCGGGCCTTGGATCAGGGAGTGGCGGAGAGGGCGGGATTCGAACCCGCGGTGCTCTCGCACACCGCTTTTCGAGAGCGGCACCATCAACCACTCGGACACCTCTCCGCGCGAGAGAATACCAGAGCGGGGGCAAGGCTCGGCGCGAGCGGCGGGACGCGCACACCGGGCTTGCTCGGCGGCGACGCTCGGCGCGAGCGGCGGGACGCGCACACCGGGCTTGCTCGGCGGCCGCACTCGGCGGCCGAGCGTCAGCCTAGGGCCGGCTTGAGCCTCTCGCCCGAACGAAGCAGCTCGACCGACCCGGCCGCCTCGAACAACTCCTCGGCTTCATCGCAGCGGATGCCGCTGACGACCTGGAGCTTGCGGGCCAGCCTGGAGTCCTGGGCCAGCTGCATCACCGTTCCGGCCGCTCCGTCGATCTGGTTCGGGACCGCGAAGACGAGAGCTTCGACGTCGCTGGACAGCATGGCCCCGACGCACATCGGGCACGGCTCCCGCGTGACGAAGATGGTGGCGTCCGCGAGCCGGTCGCGACCGAGCTTTCGGCTGGCCTCCCGTAGGGCCACGACGACGGCATGGGCGGTTGGGTCGTTTGTCTCCTGAACCCGATCGTGAGCCCGGGCCACCATGGCGTCGTTGACGACGGCCACGGCTCCTATTGGGGCCCTGCCCTCGGCCAGGGCGATCTGCGCCTCGGCCAGCGCCTCGCCCATGAAGAGTTCGTAGTTCATGCCCGGATCATACAGGCCCGCGATCCGAGTCCGCCGGCCCGCCAGGGCCATCGGAGGCTTCGGCGCCGCGTCCGGGCGGCACGGCCGCGGGCTCCGACAGGGCCCGAATCGCGTGTGCCAGAACGGACATGTCCTCATCGCCGCGATTGCCGGCGAGCAGCCGATCCTCCAGGGACGAGGCCAGCAGCGCCACCGGAAGCAGGAGGCCTTCCTCGGCCGCCATGTCGAGGGCGATGCGGAGGTCCTTGCGATGAAGGGCCAGCCTGAAGCCGAGGGGGTAGTCGTCGTCGATCATGCGGCCGCTGCGATTGGCCAGGACCCAGCTCTGAGCCGCGCCGGCCGAAAGGGCGTCGACAAGCCGGCGGGGATCCAGGCCGGCCTTCATCCCGAGGACGATCCCCTCGGCCACGCCGAGGTAGACGCCGCTGATGATCACCTGGTTGACGGCCTTCGCCGCCTGACCGCTGCCGAGCGGCCCCAGATGCGTGATCGTCTTGCCCATGGCCTTCAGCACGGGCATGGCCCTGGCGACGTCGGGCTCGGCCCCGCCGACGAACATCGTCAGCGTCGCGAGCCTGGCCCCCTCGGAACCGCCCGAAACGGGAGCGTCGACGATGCCGACATCGATCGCCGCGAGCCTGCGGCCGAAGTCCCGGGTCGCTTCGGGCGAGATCGTCGAACAATCGATCACGAGGCAACCGGCTCGTGCACCGGCGGCGACCCCATCGACACCGAACAGGACGGTTTCGACATCGGGCGTGTCCGAGACGCAAACGACGACGACGTCCGATCGGGCCGCGAGGTCGGCCGGCGAGGCCGCTTCCGAGGCGCCCTTCTCGACCAATCCGGGCGCCTTCCCAGGCGTCCGGTTCCACACCGTCAATGGTGCTCCGGCGGCCAGCAGGTTGGCGGCCATCGACGCGCCCATCGTACCCAGACCCACGAATCCGATGCGCTCCATTCCACTCCCTTCAGACTCGGCGATCTCACGTCGAGAATAGCCGGGCGATCGTTGCTCCGGGCGAGACCGTGCGCCCGTTGCGGCTCACGCCCGACGGGCGGGCTTCGCCAAACACCTATCCAGCCCTCACAATACCGGCCGTGAGGGAGATACACGGAGTCGTCATCAAGTCCACGCGTCCGGCCGGTCGGCGAGCGCCGACTGCCGTCTCCGCCGGCGCGGCGAATTCGCTCGTCCTGTTCACGGCCATGGTCGCGGCCGTGACCCTGTCCGGAGCCGGTCTCGGCATGGGCCGTGGGCTGGCCGCCGCCGCCGGGAACGCGGCGTCCCCGGGCCGGGCCCTGATCGGCCACCGTGCGGCTCCCGCCGCGGCGCCGGCAACGGCCGCAGCGGCAACACCCTCGCCGGCCCTTGCCGCCGCGCCGGTCTCGTCGCCGGAGCTGGAGGCAGCGCTTCCCCAGCTTGCGCCCGGGTCGGAGGCGACGCCGACGCCCTTGCCCTTGGCCACTCCCGGCCCAGGGTTCAGGCTCCGCGTTCCGATCTTTGAGTACCACCGCGTCAAGCCGCCGGCGGGTGAAACGGGCTACGTCCTCGACTTGATCGTCCCGCCCTGGCTGTTCGAAGGCCAGATGCAGGCCATGGCCGCCGCCGGGTGGCACACCATCACGATGGCCGAGCTGGGCGACGACCTGCGTCGCGGGATCGAGCCTGCGGCGAAGAGCTTCGTCGTGACCTTCGACGACGGCTACGAGGACGGCTACACAGACGCGTTCCCGATCTTGCGGCGGCTCGGCTTCGTCGCCACCTACTTCGTCATCGGCGGCAGGATCGGCGACCCGGGGCAGCTGACCGTCGGCGAGATGAAGGAGCTGGTGGCCGCGGGCAATGAGATCGGCAATCACACCCTGACCCACGCGGACCTGCGGGTGCTGTCGCCCGAGAATGTCGTGAACGAGATCTACACCACTTGCGCGCTGATCGCCACCGACGTCGGCGTGTGGCCGCGGTCATTCAGTTACCCGAAGGGCCTGACCGATACGGCCGTCACTTCTATCGTCGCGGCCACGCCGGACTTGGAGACGGCCGTAATCCAAACCGGCAGCCAGCCGGAGACATGGCCCAACCGGCTCAACCTGCCCCGAATCCGGATCGGCCCCGGGTCTTATCCTCAATATCTCGTCTACAAGGCCGACAGGTACACCCAATGAAGTTGTTCGGGCGCGGCAAGAAGGACTCGCCGATCGGCGCGGGCGGACCGCTGCCGGGCAAGAGCGACCGCGTCGGCGGGCGGGGCAAGGGAGGCAGGCTGCTGCGAGCGGTCCTGCTCTTCGGTCTCTTCGCCGCCTTCACGAGCCCAGGCCGGCGATTCGTGCGGGCGCTGGCAAGGTGGGCCGACGCTCACGCCGAGGATTTCGCCGAGCCGGGCAGTGCCAGGTATTCCAGGTTCATCGCGCCCTTCCTCGGGCGGCTCTACCGGCGCGTGGCCGAGGACACGGCTGCGGAATTGGCCGGCCGGAGAATCCGCCGTCCGCACGTCGTGGACCTGGGCTGCGGAACGGGCGAGCTGGTTGTGGCCCTGGCGCGACGGTTCCGCGACGCGCGGATCGTCGGCATCGACCTTTCGCCGGACATGCTTCTCTACGCCGGCCGGCACGCCACGACGGACGGACGGCTGCGCTTCACCGTCGGCAACGCCGCGTCTCTCCCGTTCGACGATGGGTCGGTCGACCTCGTTGTCTCGACGCTCAGCCTCCATCACTGGTCGGAGCCCGCGGACGCCTTCGCCGAAATCGCCCGGGTGCTGCGGCCGGGCGGGATAGCCTTGATCTACGACCTGCGCCTGCTCACCTACTCGTCCTCCGAGATGGGCCGAATCGCCACCGACGCCGGGCTCGAGCCGGCCGACATCACCCGCGAGGGACTCGGGGGCGGCCTCGTGACCAGATCCTTCGTCCGGTACAGGCTGGAGGGCTTCCCCGAGGATTAGGGGCATCCAGACTTGCCCGGCCGACCAGAGCCAATCCGCGGCCGCGGCGCGCCCCGTCCGGCCGACCGGCGCCCGTGCAGGTCGCTCTCGGTGCGAACCCTTGCTGCGACGGCCGCCGGCCATGCTAGAATCCCGGCCGCTGTGGCTCTGGAGAGGTCGCATAGTGGTCTAGTGCAGCGGTTTGCTAAACCGCCAGGTGGGGTAACCTGCCTCGAGGGTTCAAATCCCTCCCTCTCCGCCAGTCTGTCCGCGTCGAGGCACAGCGGCGTGCGCCCGTAGCTCAGTGGATAGAGCGCCAGGTTGCGGACCTGGAGGTCGTGGGTTCGAGTCCCGCCGGGCGCGCCAATCCTTCCAAGGCAAGCCGACCCCGAGAACGCCACTCGAGGTCGCGTGTTTCCTCGTGTCCGACTTCAGCCGGACGCGAAACCAAGGCGAGCTTGGCGGCCGGTCAGTCTCTTCGAGTCAGGCGGCGCAACCAACCGACCGAGCGAACGGGATTCGCCGCCGCGGGAACCGCCTCGTCCGCGTCCTCGATCACATCGATCGGGCCCAGCGGGATCTTCCAGTCTCCCTCCGGCTCTGGTCCGGCCGGCCCGGTCCCAGCCGGCAGGACGAACGGGAATGGGTAGTGAGGATGGATCTCGGGCCCGATGGTCGGGCCGGAACCCGGCGCCGGAGTCCTCTTCCGATCGCTCATCTAGGGTACCTCCGTCAGAAAGGGCAACCGTCGCACCCGGTCGAGACGCCACACCAGCCGGCTGCCGGGTCGGTCGAACAGGCTTGCGGCGCGCCCGGCAATCGGGCTCTCTGCGAGACCGGCGACTCTAGCCTCGGTGGGTCAGCCGGTGCAGAAGGCCCGGTCTGGGGCCCGCCAGAGCCGGCTCCGGTGTAGGTTCCCCAGGGATTTCAGCGTCGGCCTCGGGCCCGGCCGGGATCTTCCATTCGTCCTCAAGGCCCGGCTTGCCGGGGCCGAGGCTCTCGGCATTCACCGGAACGGGGATCATCCCGCCGCCGCCGCCCAGGTCCGGAGGGAGAAAGGCCCCGGCGTTCCTCTGCGCGGTTCGTCTCTCGTCGCTCACTTGCGTGCCCTCTGCGAAAAAACCGCAGCCGTCGGCCGCGGGATTCTTCACGATCACGGTAGCACCGGGGTCAACGTGACGACACTCGGGCGCCACGGCATACCGTCCAGAAATCCGATTTGACACTGGCCTCAGGGCCAGATATCGTCGCGAACACTGATATGGAACACATCTTCTTCTTTTACCGCTACCCGGCATGACCGTTCCCGGAGCCTAGGCCCGGGGACGCGGGTCGTGCCGGGTGCAAGCAGAGGCATCGCCTCTGCTTTTTTGTTACCCAGCCACTACCCTCGCCGGCAGGCCCCGAGCCAACAGACCGTTGGCTAACAAGGAGGACCCGCCACATGATCATCGTGATGTCGATGGGCGCCACGGAGCAGGAAGCCACCAACGTCCGCGACCAGCTCCACCAGTACGGGCTGCAGGCCCACGACAATTACGGCACCCAGCGAGTCGTGATCGCGGTCCTTGGCGACGTGGCTCCGGTGAGGGACCTTCTGATGAGCAAGCTTTCCGTGATGCCTGGCGTGGAGTCGGTGACCCCGATCACGCGCCCATACAAGCTGACTTCTCGCGAGTCGCATCCAGAGGACACGGTCATCGAAGTCCTCGGGACAAAAGTGGGCAACGGCAACCTGACCATCATGGCGGGACCTTGCTCCATCGAGGGTCGCGAGATGATGCTCCAGACGGCCCGGACCGTAGCCGCGGCCGGGGCGACCATCCTTCGAGGAGGCGCGTTCAAACCCAGAACCAGCCCGTACGCCTTCCAGGGCCTGGGCGTCGAGGGTCTCAAGTACCTGGCCGAGGCCAGCAAGGAGACCGGCCTGCCCACCATCACTGAGGTCATGGAGCCGAGCCAGGTCGACGTCGTGGCAAAGCATTCCGACATTCTCCAGGTCGGAACGCGGAACATGCAGAACTATTCCCTACTGACCGCGGTCGGCAAGGCGGGTCGACCGGTCATGCTCAAGCGCGGCTACGGCGCCACGATCGAAGAGTGGCTGATGGCCGCCGAGTACATCGTCTCGTCGGGCAACCCTCACGTCATCCTGTGCGAGCGCGGCATCCGCACATTCGAGACGTACACCCGCAATACGCTCGACCTGACGGCCGTGCCGCTCCTCCACCACCTGACCCACCTGCCCGTCATCGTCGACCCGTCCCACGCCACCGGCAAGCGCTGGCTGGTCAAGCCGATGGCCCTGGCCGCGGTGGCCGCTGGAGCGGACGGCATCATGGTCGAAGTCCACCCCAGCCCGGACGAGGCCCGGTCCGACGGCGAGCAGTCCCTGACCTTCGACCAGTTCACCGACATGTCGAGCGCCTTGACTCAGGTCCACGAGATGGTGAAGACCCTGAACAAGGATCCGTACGCCATGGGCGCGATCAAGGTCGACGGGGCCAGCAAGCACTGAGCCGTGCACATGTCGCCGCTCGCCGGGGAGTTGTCCCGGTCCATCTCGAACGCCGCACGCCTGCGCGGCGAACCGAGGCTGCCCGGCGACAAATCGATCTCGCACCGAGCGCTGATCCTGGCCGCCCTGACCGAGGGGGAGAGCGCGATCTACGGCGCCGGGGACGGCCTGGACGTCCGGGCCACGGCCGCCATAGCGGCCGCCCTGGGGGCAAACGTTGAGCGAGCGGGCGACAGCCCGAACGTGGACTACCGGGTCGTTTCCCCCGGCATCGACGGCCTCCACGAGCCCGACGGGCCGCTCGACTGCCGCAACTCAGGCACCAGCCTGCGACTCTTTTCGGGCGTCCTGGCCGGGCTGCCCTTCTTCTCGATCCTGGACGGGGACGCTTCATTGCGGAGCCGTCCGGTGGCCCGTATCATCGAACCGCTGCGCTCTATGGGCGCGGCGCTTTATGCGCGTCGCTCCGATACCCTCCCACCGCTGGTCGTCATAGGTCGCCCCGGGCTACGGGCAATCGACTTCACGACCCGCGTGCCAAGCGCCCAGGTCAAGTCGGCGATCCTGCTGGCGGGCCTGCGCGCGGAAGGCCGGACGACGGTGCGTGAAGCGGTTGCGACGCGAGACCACACCGAGCGGATGCTCCGGTCCCGCGGCATCGAAGTCCGGCGTGAGCCGGCGATGAGTTCTGGAGGCGGTCCGGTGGCCTGGACTCTCGAGGGTGGCGCGCGGCTTCGAGCCGTGGACGAGCGAGTCCCGGCCGATCCCTCCGCCGCCGCTTTCTGGCTCGTCGCGGGCGCGATCCACGCCGATGCCGAATTGACGCTCCGGTCCGTGGGCGTCAATTCCACTCGTCGGGCCGCGATGGATCTTCTTGCCCGCATGGGCGCCAGGATCGACGAGACGCCGGTCGCCGAGGTGGTGCGTGGCGGGCACGACGAGGGCGACGTTGGGGAGCCGCTGGCCGATTTCACGGTCCGCTCGAGCGAGCTCCGAGCCATCGATCTTGGCCCGGACGATGTCGCCGCGGCCGTTGACGAGATCCCGATTCTCTGCCTGGCGGCGACTCAGGCTCGCGGCAGGACCACGATCCGCGGCGCGGGAGAGCTCAGAAACAAGGAATCGGACCGTATCGCCGGCGTCGCCGCAGGGCTTCGCGCCCTCGGGGCTCGAATCGCGGTCGACGGGGACGACATCACCATCGAAGGCCCCACTCCGCTCGTCGGGTCTCCGACCCAGACATTCGACGATCATCGGCTGGCCATGACATTCGCGGTGGCCGGCCTAATAGCGTCAGGCTCGACGTCGATCGACCGCGCCGACAGCGCGGCCGTGTCGTACCCGGGCTTTTTCGCCGAGCTTGAAAGGCTGCGAGCATGACCAATCGAGTCGTCCTGATCGGCCATCCGGTGGCCCATTCCTTCTCGGGTGGCATGCAGCAGGCTGCCTTCGACGCCCTCGGGATAGACGCCCGGTACGAGTTGTGGGATCGCCGCCAGATCGATCTGGCCGAGGCGATCGCCGAACTCCGCGGGGACGACTTCCTTGGCGCGAACGTGACCATTCCACACAAGGAACATGTGGTCCCGCTGGTCGACCGCCTGACCGACGACGCCCAGGCGACCGGCGCCGTCAACGTCATCGCCCGCGACGGTAAGAAACTCATCGGCCACAACACCGACGTCACCGGCTTCAAGGCCGCGCTCGACAAGGTCGTCGGCCGCCAGAAGATGCCCCGCCATGCCGTGGTCCTCGGGGCGGGCGGCGCCGCGCGGGCGGTGGTCAGCGCCCTGATCACCGATGGCTTCCAGCGAGTCGTCATCTTCAACAGGCACCTCCACCGGGCCGAGGGGCTGGTGCGCCACTTCAGTCGCAGCGCCTCGCACATGGAACTTCGCGCCATGCCGTGGCACGAGTCCGTCCTTGAGGCCGAGCTGGCCAAGACCAAGGTGCTGGTCAATGCCACCGCGCTCGGGATGGCGCCCGGAGAGACGCCGATACCGGCCGAACTTCTGCCGCCCGATCTCTTCGTCGTCGACCTCATCTACAACCCGCCGCTGACCCAGCTCCTGAAGGACGCGACCTCGGCCCGGGACACCGTTCTGGGCGGCGAGTTGATGCTGCTCCAGCAGGGCGCCCGGGCGTTCGAGCTCTGGACGGGCAAGCCCGCCCCGGTGGAGGTCATGCAGGCCGAACTGGACCGGGCTCGCGAGCAGGGCGTGCGCACTCTTCCGGTCGACATGGGGGCGGAGGGCGACACCGGAGCGAGTGTCGCGAATGCGGCCGGTGGCCCAGCCGCCGGGCAGTCGGCGTAGGCTCGGCCGGCAAATGGGCCGACTACGATTCCTGACCGCCGGAGAATCACACGGCCCCGCCATCACGGCCACCGTTGAAGGCGTACCCGCCGGCTTGCGGATCACTGCCGACGACATCGCGACCGACCTCGCCCGCCGGCAGCGAGGCTACGGCCGCGGCGCCCGGAGCACGTCGATCGAGCAGGACAGAGCGGAGATCCTCGGCGGCGTCCGCCACGGAGTGACCCTGGGCTCGCCGATCCTGCTGCTCATCCGCAACCGCGACTGGGTCAACTGGACTCGAGTCATGCAGGTCGAGCCGCTGACCGACGACCAGGCTGCTGAGCTGCTTGCCATGGCCGAGGCCGGCGACAAGAAGGCGGCGCCGATCACGCGTCTGCGCGCCGGGCACGCCGACCTCGCCGGGGCGAGCAAGTACGGCTTCGACGATGTCCGCAATGTCCTGGAACGCGCCTCCGCCCGCGAGACGGCGGCCCGCGTCGCGGCCGGAGCGGTGGCTCGCGCCCTGCTCGCCAGGCTCGGCATCGACGTCTGGTCGTTCACGGCCGAGGTTGGCGGCGTTGCCATGGACCCTGCCCGTGCCGGCCGAACGCGCGAAGAAGCCGAGGCAAGCCCGCTGCGGTGCCCCGACCCGGTGGCCGAGCAGCGGATGGTCGCCCGCATCGACGAGGCGCGAGCCGCCGGCGACACCATGGGCGGGATCTTTGAGGTCGTCGTTACCGGCCTGCCAATCGGGCTCGGCAGCTACGTTCAGTGGGATCGCCGCCTGGACGCCGCCCTGGCCGCTGCCGTGATGAGCATTCCGATCGTCAAGGGCGTGGAATTCGGCCTCGGCTTCGAGCAGACGAGGCGGCCCGGGTCCGCCGTCATGGACGTCATCCAGGGCCGCGACGCGTCCGGGAACTGGGGCCGACGCAGCAACAACGCCGGCGGCCTGGAAGGCGGAGTCACCAACGGCCAGCCGATCGTGATCAGGGGCGCGGTCAAGCCGATCTCCACGCTCCCCCGCCCCCTGCCTTCGGCCGACCTGATCTCAGGGCTGCCGGTCGAGAAGGCCCACTACGAGCGCAGCGACATATGCGTCGTGCCGGCCACGGGCGTCGTGGCCGAGGCGATGGTGTGCTTGACCCTGGCCGACGCGGTTCTCGACAAGTTCGGCGGCGACTCCCTGGCCGAGACGCTGGACAACTCGGCCCGATACCGTGACCGGCTGGCCCACGGACCCGCCGGGCGCGCCGATGCCACGCCGAGCGGTTCCGCCGCGGCTGAGAGCGAGTAGGCCGTGGACCTGGTGCTGGTAGGCCTCCCCGGCAGCGGCAAGAGCGCCGTCGGGCGACGCCTCGCCGCCCGGCACCACGCCCAGTTCATCGATCTCGACGACCTGATCGAACGGCGGGTCGGCAAGCCGGTCCCCGAGATCTTCGCCGAGGAGGGCGAGGCCGGGTTCCGACGCCACGAACGCGAGGCCGTTCTGTCGCTCGGCCCGGCCGACACCGACGCGGAGTTGCGGCGGGTGATCGCCTCTGGCGGCGGCTCCGTGATCGACCCGCGCAACCGTTGGCTGTTGTATCGCGACCGCTTCCCGGTCTGGCTCGACGGCTCGGCCGAGATCCTCGCCAGCCGTCTCATCAAGAGCGCCAACGTGCGGCCTCTCGTCGCCGGCCGGGACGCGGCGGCGACCCTCCAGCAGCTGGCCGCCGACAGGCGCCGCTTCTACGCCGCGGCCTTCCAGATCAGCGGCACGTCCAACGTCGAGGCCATACTGCGTGTCCTCGAGGAGCGCTCCGCCGGTGGCCCGAATCCGGAGGTGACGCTTCTCCGGGCGGAGACCCCGATCGGGCACGTCGAGATCGGTTACCGCATGGCCGCTGCCGCGGTCGCAGCGGCGCTGACCCGCGGTGAGGCCCGCCGCGCGATCCTGATCGCCGAGCCGAAGACCTGGGACGTGGCCGGTGCCGCGATCGCCGGTGCGCTTTCTGCCGCGGGCTGGCCCGTGGAGCGGATCCTCCTGCCGCGCGGCGAGCTGGCCAAGCGGATGCGAGTCGTGGAGGACGCCTGCCGCAAGCTGGCCCGTCTCCGAGTCGACCGCAAGGAGACACTGGTCGCGATCGGCGGTGGAGCCTTGACCGACGCCGCGGGCTTCGTCGCCGCCACCTATCTTCGAGGTGTGCCGATCATCCATGTGCCCACGACCATGGTCGGCCAGATCGACGCGGCTCTCGGCGGCAAGACGGCGGTCGACATTCCCGAGGGCAAGAACCTAGTCGGGGCCTTCCACCAACCCGCGGCGTTCATCGCGGACGTTTCCTTCACCACGACGCTTCCGAACCGCCAACGCCGGGCGGCCCTCGGCGAGGTCGTCAAGATGGCCGTCCTGGATGACGAACGGCTCCTCGAACTGGTAGAGAAAGAGGGCGCGGCCTTCGCCGGCGGCGATCCCGGTGCCATCGAATCCGGGGCCGCCGCCGAGATGGTCGAACGCTGTGCCTGGGCCAAGGTGGAAGTGGTGACCGCGGACGCGCGCGAGGCGAACCTGCGCATGACACTCAACCTGGGCCACACTATCGGCCACGGCATCGAGGCCGCGGCGGGATACAAGGCCATATTGCACGGCGAGGCCGTCGCGTACGGTCTCCGCGGCGCATTTGCCATCGCCCTCGCGATGGGGCTTACCTCGGCTCGCCGCGCCGATCGTATCGGCCGGCTCCTCGACGATCTCGGCCTGGGGGTGGTTCCGCCGGGAGTCGACCGCGAGGCAGTGCTGGCACACATGGCCACCGACAAGAAACACGCCCTGGGCCGGCTCAACTGGGTCCTGCCGACCGAGACCGGCGTCGTCACGCGCTCGGACGTCCCGCCCGCCGCCGTCGAGGCCGGACTGACCGCCGCGCTCCGACTCGGCGACGATCCCGTCCGGCCGGCCGAGCCAGTTTCCCTCGCGGGTGGCCGGTAGATGACCAGTGTGCTCGTCGTCAACGGCCCGAACCTCAACCTGCTCGGAACCCGTGAGCCGGAGATCTACGGTCACACCACGCTGGCCGAGATCGAAGATCAGCTGCGATCGCGCGCCGCGGACCTGGGCTTCGAGATCGACTGCTTCCAGTCAAACCATGAGGGCGCCCTGATCGACCGCCTGCACGTCCGCGATTTCGATTGGGCGATCGTCAACGCGGCGGGCCTCACTCACACCAGCGTTGCCTTGCGCGACGCGCTCAAGGGCATCGGCCGGCCCTTCGTCGAGGTCCACATCTCCGATCCGGGCCAGCGCGAGCCGTTTCGACACGTCAACTACCTGCACGACATCGCCGCCGAGCGGATCGTCGGCAAGGGCGTCGCCGGATACGTCATGGCCCTGGACTTCATCGCCGGTCGGACCGGCAACGAGAGCGCCCGATGACGGACGACCTCGAAGCCCTCCGATTGGAGATCGACGCCCTGGACCGCCAGATCGTGGAGCTCCTCAATCGCAGGGCCAGACTCGGTCTCCAGGCCGGCAAGGCCAAGACGCGAGACGGTCGACCGATCACCGACTCCGACCGGGAGCGTGAGGTTATGGTCCGCGTAGCGATGGCCAACGGCGGTCCGCTACCCCAGGACGCTCTTCTGGCTCTCTACCGCCAGCTCATCGAGACGATCAAACGTCTCCAGGAACTCGAGCAATCGGGCTCCAAACCCGCCTAGACCGGGACGAGGAAACATGCACAAGGTCAGACTCGACAGCAGCAGAACGCGAACCTTGACGATTACGGCATTTCTGGGGCTGTTCGTCGTCGCCGTGGTGGTGGCGCTCGCGGCTCGGCTCATTCCAGCGGGCCGTTCGACGCTGACGCGACGCCTGCTCCACCGGAGCGACGGCGAGACCACACCGGACAACTGAACGGCCCCAGGGCAGCCCGGCGGCGCAGCTTCCTCACGCCACGGTGGCAGTCGGTAAGCTCTCGAGCCGATCCGATGCGACGACGGGGATAAGGAACTGGCCCATTCTTCCGACTCCTTGGAAGGATGACCAACAACCACGCTCCCGAGCGGATGACGAATCCGGCTTGGGCATACGCAGCGGCGGGTATGCGCTTCGTGCGCGGCCACGCGGCTCGCCTCGTGCCCAGACCGGATGCCGTTGCGCTGGCCGCCGCCATTGCGATGGCCGGATATCTCCTCCTGGCCGCGTTCAGCCCGATCGAGCCAGACGGGCACGCGCTCCCGGCCGACCTGTGGTTGTCCCCGAGCGGCCTGGTTCTCGGCTTCCTGGCATTGCGCCTGGCGCGCGACGGCCACCTGACCCGACGCGACCGGCTGCCCTGGGAGCTGATGGCGGTCGCGGGCTTCTCCTTGCCGGCGCGGGACCTGGTCTGGATCCTCGGCGATCCGCACTTCCAGGTCATGGGCCGGACGGCGGGCGGGCTGGCGACCGTACTTTCGCTGGGGTTGATCGGATCAGCGCTCCTCAGCTTCCGGCAGGCCCTCACCAGACGTGACCGGCCGGCGGGTCATCGGCTGCTCGACCTCGCCGCCGTCGTTCTCGTCACGGCATTGCTGATCTGGTACTTCATCCTCGACGGGCTGCCGCCGGCGACGGGCGCCGAGCTGGTCTTCCGGCTCACCGCCTTCGCGTCGGGCGTCGCGGCTTTCGCCGTGTTCGCCAGGATTGCCCTGCGTCCCACGGAAGGTCTTTCCGGCGAGGCAGCCTCGATGTTCGTCATGAGCGGTGCTGCGGCGGTCGTCGGTGCGGTTGCCCTGAGCGGCGTCGTGCCGATGACGACGACCGTCCACGTCGGAGAGATCGCCTTCGGTTTGCTTCGATTCGGCCTGATCACTGGAGCATGGATCGAAATCAAAGCCCGAAGAGGGCACGACGCCCGGTCCCAGGCGAACAGCCCGAGCCCGCTCTTCTACGCCTGCGTTGCCGCCGGCTCCACGCCTGTTCTCCTCCTGATCGTCGACCTGGGCCTGCGCTACGCCGCCGTGATCGCCGTCTCGCTGGCTCTGAGCGGCCTGGTCGTCATTCGCCAGCTTCTCACCGTCCGGGAGGCCGCCCAGGCCGACAAGGCTCGCCGCAAGACCGAGGCCCGGTTCGGCTGGCTGGTCCGCAACTCGTCGGACTTCATCATGGCCGTCGACGCGGCCGGCACGATCGACTACGTCAGCCCCTCCGTGGAACGGCTGCTGCGATCCACTTCCAATCGCCTCCTGGGATCGCCTCTCACGGACCTGGCGCATCCTGACGACGTGCCCGAACTAGGAGCCCTCATCACTCGGGCGATGTCATCACCGGGCATGCGCGTGAGCGGCGAATGGCGCATCCGGCAGGCGGACGGGACGTGGCTGCCGGTCGAGACAGTGGCCAGCAGCGGGACCGGCGACTTCGACACCACGGGCGTGGTACTCAATACGCGCGACCTCCAGGAGCGCAAGGCTCTCGAACAGAAGCTGACATTCCAGGCCTTCCACGATCCCCTGACTCGGCTGGCCAACCGCAGCCTATTCCGCGAGCGGGTCGAGCATGCCCTGGACCGGCGCAATTCGGCCGACACGGCGGTGCTATTCATCGACCTCGACAACTTCAAGACGATCAACGACAGTCTCGGCCATGCCGCCGGCGATCACGTCCTGGTGGAGACGGCCCATCGGGTGCGATCTACCTTGCGCGCCCAGGACACGGCCGCAAGGCTGGGCGGCGACGAGTTCGCGGTCCTGCTCGAAGACGCCGAGATAACGGCGGCGGCCAGGGTCGCCGAACGCATTCGGGCCGCCCTGGGGACGCCATTCTGGGTTCTGGGCCAGGAGGTCTACGTCAGCGCAAGCATCGGCATCGCCGTTCACGAAGAAGGCGACTCCGCCGGCGAGCTCCTTCGCAACGCCGACGTGGCGATGTATACGGCCAAGTCGAAAGGCAAGGCCCGCTTCGAGATCTTCGAGCCGGCAATGCACGACGCCGTCATGACCAGGCTCGGCATGGAGGCCGAGCTGAGGAGGGCGATCGACCGGCAGGAGTTCGTCGTCCACTACCAGCCCATCGTCAGGCTCGAGACCGGTGAGATCATCGGCGCCGAGGCCCTCGTCCGCTGGCAGCATCCCAGCCGCGGCCTCATCCCACCGGTTGAGTTCATCCCACTTGCCGAGGAGACGGGCTTGATCGTGCCGCTCGGGAGCTGGGTACTGCGCCAGGCCTGTGGCCAGCTGGCCGAGTGGCAGCGGCTGCGCGGCGGCGGTGATCCATTCGTCATGAACGTCAACCTGTCGAGCCGCCAGCTGGTCCGCGACATGATCGCCGACGAGGTCGCCGCGGCCGTAGACGAGTCCGGAATTCGAGCCAGCTGGCTCGTGCTGGAAGTCACCGAGACAGTGCTGATGGCCGATCCGGTGGTGGCCGCGACGGCGCTGACCCACATTCGCGACCTGGGTGTCCGGGTCGCGCTGGACGACTTCGGATCCGGCTATTCGTCGCTCAGCCATCTTCGCCGGTTCCCGATCGACGTCGTCAAGATCGACAAGTCGTTCGTAGACGATGTGGCCCACGAGGGCGTCGAGTCGGCCATTGCCCGAGGCATCATCGAACTCGGCCGAGCCATGCGAATTCAGACCGTGGCCGAGGGGATAGAGGCCGGCGATCAGGCCGAGGTGCTGCGATCTCTCGGCTGTGAGCTCGGCCAGGGGTTCTTCTTCGCCAAGCCGCTCGGAGCCGAGGACTGGGCCGACATGCTCGGCGGCGGCGGCCGGGCAGCGGTCGTAGGCCGGACGGGCGATCCGGAGGCATCCGGCTTGCCCGAAGCCCTCGATGTCCGCGCCGCTCCGAGTCCGGCGAAGCAGGCGACCGTAGCCGACGCCAAGCCCGGACCCAGATCCAAGAAGGCCGCCGCCTAAGCCCTGTCCTGAGCCCGGACGGCGCCGCCCCGGCCGTGTGTCGTGGCGGCCCGCAACTCGCCGACCAGGGCGGCCAGCGCGGCAACGTCGCGGCCATCCCGGCCCAGGGCGTCGACGAGGGCCGATGCCACTATGACCCCGTCGGCACCGGCGTCGACGAGCATCCTGATGTGGGCGGCCTTGCTGACCCCGAAGCCGACTGCGACGGGAACGGGCGAATCTGCCTTCGCGGCTGCCACCAGGCCCTTGACCGAGGGCGGCAATGAAGTGCGCGCGCCGGTGACGCCGACCAGAGAGACGCAATACAGGAACCCGCCAGAACGCCGCGCCACCTCGCCCCGGCGGGCCCGCGTGCTCGTCGGGGCGATGAGATATACCACCGCGAGACCTGCCTCTCGCGCGACCGCCTCGAACCGGATGCCCTCGTCGGGCGTGAGATCGGCGACGATGACGCCGCTCGCGCCGGCCTCGCCGAAGCGGGCGGCCACGGCCCGGCCGTCCCCGCCGCCGATGATCTGGTTGGCGTAGCACATCGGCACGAGCGGGACCCCGGGCCGGGCGGCGGCGATGGCCGCGATCAACGCCACGGAGCGATCGAGCGTGGCTCCGGCCGCCAGCGCGGCATGGGTCGCCCGCTGGAGAGTGGCGCCATCGGCGAGTGGATCCGAATAGGGCAATCCGACTTCGAGGAGGTCCGCGCCGGCGTCGATGGCCGCGAGTGCCGCCCGGAGCGACGTCGCGTGGTCGGGATAGCCGGCCACCACGTACGGGATCAATGCCGCGCGGCCCTCGGCCGCCGCTCGTCCAAAGGCGGCGGCAATGCGGCGGGCGCCGGGCGTGGCGTCGGTCCCGACCGGGCCGCCGTGGGTAGGCGCGGCCGCGCCCGTTGGGGTTGGCGCGGCCGCACCACGAGCGGCGGTGGTCGATGGGCGGACCTGCGCTGCGGTCATCGAGCCGCCTCCTTGAGTCCCAAAGCTGCCAGGTCCTTGTCGCCGCGCCCCGACAGGCCGAGGACGACGACCATTTCACGCGGCAGCGTCGGCGACGTGACGCCGTCGCCGCCTGCCCCACCCTCACCCGCCAAGCGGGCGAGCACGGCGGGCAGAGCCGCCACCGCGTGAGCCGATTCGACAGCCGCGAGGATGCCTTCCGTTCGGGCGACCTGCCGCACCGCCGCGATCGCCTCCGTATCGGTCGCCGACGAGACCACGAGCCGCCCCGCCTGCATCAGCGCCGAGAGCTGCGGGCCGATGCCCGGGTAGTCGAGACCGGCGGAGATCGAGACGGCCTCAATGACCTGGCCGTCGCCGTCCTGGAGCATGTACGAGCGCGAGCCGTGCAGGATGCCCGGCGTTCCCCCGAGCAGGGCGGCGGCGTGGCGGCCGGACTCCAGGCCCTCACCCGCCGCCTCCGCGACGGCGAGACGAACACTCGGCTCGCCGATGAATCGGTTGAGCAGACCGAGGGCGTTGGAGCCGCCGCCGACGCAAGCGATTGCCATGTCGGGCAGCCGTCCTTCGACCTGCCGGAGTTGCGCCGCGGCCTCGTCGCCGATGACGCGCTGGAAATCGCGCACGAGCATCGGGTACGGGTGCGGGCCCATCGTTGAACCCAGGCAGTAGTGCGACGTCTCGACGTTGGTGACCCAGTCGCGCAGCGCCTCGCTGACCGCGTCCTTGAGCGTGCCGGAGCCGCCGTGGACGGGCCGGACTTCGGCGCCGAGGGCCTCCATCCGCAGGACGTTTGGAGCCTGGCGGTGAATGTCCTCGATGCCCATGTGAACGACGCACGGGATGTCCAGCAGGGCACAGGCGGTGGCCGTGGCCACGCCGTGCATCCCCGCCCCGGTCTCCGCGATGACGCGGCTCTTGCCGAGCCGACGGGTCAGCAGGACCTGGCCGAGGGCGTTGTTGAGCTTGTGGGCGCCGGTGTGGTTGAGGTCCTCCCGCTTGAGGTAGAGGCGGATGCGGTCGGGCAGGCGCGCGGTGGTGGCCGGGTGTGAGCCTGGCGCCGCGGCCGCGATCTCCCGAGCCCGAGCCAGCATCTCGGCCCCGAGACGGTCGGCCCGGTAGATCGGAGTCGGCCGGCCGCCGTAGTGGAACTGCAGCTCTCTCAACTCGGCCCAGAATTTGGGATCGTGACGGGTCCGCAGCCACGCCGCCTCGAGCTCCTCCAGGGCAGCGATCAACGTTTCCGGGACGTACCGGCCGCCGAAATCGCGATCGAGGCCCCAACGCCCCGAGGCGTCCGGGTCGAGCAGGGCGTCCGGAACCGGCGTCGGACGCGAGGGGATATGGGGCCGGTCGAAACGCGCGGCGCGAGCCCGCTTGGCGAAGAGAGCGACACGCAGCGGGTCTTTGCGCGGCCGCGAACCGACCGCGGCTGTCGCCCGCGCGGTCGCGGAGGCGGCGCTCGGAGAGGCTTTGGCCGGGTGGATTTCCACGCCCGAGGCCACGTCGACGCCGATCGCAGGGACGGCCAGCACGGCCTCCGCCACGTTGGCGGCGTCGAGGCCGCCGGCCAGGAGGATTGGGATTTCGCGCGCCACTGCCGCCGCTATCTCGCGGGCGACCTGGCGGCCTGTCCCACCGGCGAACGGGCCTCCGGCGGTGTCCAGAAGGATCCGCTCGGCGCCGGCGGCGAGGTACTCCCTGCCCGCGCCGGCCGCCTCCTTTGCGACCACATCGGCGTACTCGGGGCCGGCCGCCACGCCGGCGGCATCGGCGGCGGGCAAATGGACCGTCTTCCAGGCGGGCCGGCTCAACTCGCGGATCACGGACACGGATTCGTCGCCGGAGAGCTGGACGGCGTCGGGGCCGATGGCGGCGATGGCGGCCTCCATCGTCTCGACCGTCGCATCGGCGAAGACCGTGACGATCCGGGGCCGCTTGCCCGCCGGCGACGCGTCACGCGCAAGCCCGGCCAGCCATGATGCCTCGGCCAGGGTCAGGGCCCGAGGGGTGCCGGGGACGAGGTTCAGCCCGATGGCATCCGCGCCGGCCCGGATCGCGGCCAGGATCCCATCCTGGTCCGTCACTCCGCATATCTTGACGAGCGGCTGCCGCGCCTCCGCGGCTACGTCGGGCGGCACCGAACCGGCGTTGACGAAGGCGCGAGCGGCCGCGGCGGGATCGGCCGAGCGCATCAGCGCCTCGCCGACGAGGGCGGCGTCGAGACCAACCGCGCGCCAACCGACGAGCGTTCTGGGCTCGCCGACGCCGGACTCGCCCACGACCAGGCGATCGTCGGGCACCAGCGATCTCAGCCGCAGGCAGAGCTCCGGGTCGACCTTGAGGGTCCCCAGATTTCGATTGTTGAGCCCGATCAGGCGGGCATCCGTGGCCAGGGCGGCCGCGACTTCACGTTCGTCGTGAGCTTCGACCAGAGGCTCGAGTCCGAGCTCGCGGGCCAGCTCCACAAACCGGCCGAGCTTCTTGCCGGGCAGTATCGAAGCGATCAGCAGGATCAGGTCGGCGCCGGCGGAACGCAGGACGGGAAGCTGCCGCTCGTCGACGACGAACTCCTTGGCGAGGATCGGCAGAGTGACGGCGCGCCGGACCGCCCGCAGGTCGGCGACGGAGCCGCCGAACCAGTGGGGCTCGCACAGGACCGAAATCGCGCTCGCGCCGCCGGATTCGTAGGCTCGGGCCAGCGCGACTGGATCCGCGTCCGCCGCGATCGCGCCGGCGGAGGGTGAGCGGCGCTTGACCTCGGCAATGAGATGGAGGCCCGGCGCGGCCAGGCGCTCGACGATCGGCCTCGGTCCGGCTCCCGGCTCGGCCGAAGTCTCCGCCGCCTCGTCGGCCAGGGCGCAGTAGTCTCGCCGTCCAAGCTCGCGCTCGATGTCCGTCCGACGCCGCTCGGCGATCTCGGCCACGGTGCTGGCGCCGCCGCCATGAGCCCCATCCGGGCTCGACGAACGACGTGCGGCCGGCCCGGCCGGTGCGGTCGTGCCCGGGGAGCGGCCTGATCCCTTGCTGGCGGTTGGCGTCATGCGGGCGCAACCTCCATTTTCGCGGCGTCGCGTGCCGTCTTGGCGGCGCGCAGCCGGCCCAACAGAACCGTAGCCGCACCCGACTCGATCGTCGTGCCCGCCAGACCTATGCCGGTCCGCAGGTCCGTGACGCGTCCGGCGGCCACGAAGGCTGCGGCGGCATTCAGCAGGACCACGTCGCGGCGAGGCCCCGGCCGGCCGGCCAGGACCGCCTCGATCAGGGCCGCGTTATCGGCCGGTGTGCCGCCGGACAGCTCCCCGATCGAAGCCGGCTCGAGGCCCAGCTCCGCGGCCGCAACCTCGTGGCGAGTCACGCCGTCGGGAGTCACGTCGTAGAGGACGCCGGTGCCGTCGAGCGGCAGCTCGTCGACGCCCTTGCCGTGGACGACCAGAGCGCGCTCGGCTCCGAGGAGCCGCAGGACCTCGGCGAGCTTCGGCGCCGCGGCCGGATCGCCGACGCCCACGACCTGGCGCCGCGCCCCGGCCGGATTCGTGATCGGGCCGAGCAGGTTGAACGCGGTCCGAACGCCGATCTCGCGCCGGGTCGGCCCGGCGTGCTTCATTGCCGGGTGATAGCCCTGGGCGAACAGGAAGGCGAAGCCGTCCGTTCGGAGCGACTCGGCCGCCTCTTCGGGACCCAGGTCAGTGGCGACTCCGAGCGCCTCGAGGACGTCGGCCGAGCCGCACGCCGATGTCATCGCCCGGTTGCCGTGCTTGGCGACCGGAACTCCGGCCGCCGCCACGACCAGGGCCGCGGCCGTCGAGATGTTGAAGGTGTTGCTGCCGTCGCCGCCGGTGCCGCACGTGTCCACAGCGCCTTGGGGGGCGTCGACACGCAGGACGCGCTCTCGCATCGCCGTGGCGAAGCCGGCCAGTTCTTCGACCGTCTCGCCGCGCATCCGCAGGGCTACGAGCAGTGCGGCCAGCTGGGCCGGCGTCGCCTCGCCGTCCATAACCGAGCCCATCGCCGCGCTGGCCTGGACCATCGAGAGCCTCTTGCCCTCGACCACGGCCGCGAGGGCGGCTCGTACCTTGTCGCTCATCGAACCGCCTCCACACGGCCGGTGGCCGCCACAGGGTCGTCGGCGGGCACGGCATGGGCCGCGGCCGGAGTCCTCGGCTGGGCCGCGGACCCAGCTCCGACCCCGGCCGCAGCCGCAGCCGCCGTCACCACGTTGGAATCGACGTCTTGCACAAGTCCGGACAGGGCGAATGAGCCCGTAGCCTGGTCCAGGAGGATGCCGTCACCCTCTCCGCACAATCTCAAAAAATTGGCGAGCAGATGAGGGCCGTTCGGTGTCAGAACGGACTCGGGGTGGAACTGCACTCCCTCGGCGGGCGCGTGCAGGTGACGGATGCCCATCACTACGTAGTCGTCGATCGTCCGGGCCGTCACGACCATGTCGGGCGGCAGGGTGTCGGGGGCCACGCTGAGCGAGTGATACCGGGCCGCGGAGAACGGCGACGGCATTCCGGCGAGGAGCCCCTTCTGGTCGTGGCGGACTTCCGAGGCCTCGCCGTGGACGAGAGTCGGGGCGCGCCGGATCGTGGCGCCGAAGGCCTGGGCCATGGCCTGCATGCCGAGGCAGACGCCCAGAAGAGGGATCTTGCGTTCGACGGCCACGCGAATGGCGTCCATCGAAACGCCCGCCGAGTCCGGATCGCCGGGGCCGGGTGAGACCACGATGCCACGCAGGTTCGCGGCCGGGTCGTCGGCGAGCGCCTCGATCCCGGCACGGTCGATGGCGTCGTTGCGCAGGACGCGGACCTCCGCGCCCGCGGCCTCGAGAGCCTGGACGAGGTTGAAGGTGAACGAGTCGTAGTTGTCGATCATGAGAAGCATGGGGACGCCTCCTACCGCGCCGCGGCGGTTGTTTGTTCGCCACGGGGCGTTGTCGCGCCACTCCCAGGGGTCGAAGCGCCGCTCTCGGAGCCACTCGCGGCCGTCGCCTCGGCGATGGCCAGTTCGATGGCCCGGCGCACGGCCCCGGCCTTGTGCTCGGTTTCCTCGAACTCGCGCTCGGGGACGGAGCCGGCGACGATGCCGGCACCGACGGTGAGGTGGATCCGGTCGTCGCACATGACGGCGGAGCGGATCGTGATGGCCGTGTCGAGATTGCCGTCGTAACCGAGATAGCCCACGGCCCCGCCGTAGAGGCCTCGCCGCTCGCCCTCAGCCTCGGCAATGAGCTGCATGGCCCTGACCTTCGGCGCCCCTGAGAGCGTCCCCGCCGGGAAGATGCTGCGGAGCGCGTCCAGGGCGTCGAGGCCCGGCTTGAGTCGGGCCTCGACGTTGCTCACGAGATGGAGCACGTGGCTGTAGCGCTCGACCTCCATGTACTTGGTCACGGCCACCGTCCCGGCCCGGGCGACGCGGCCGAGGTCGTTGCGGCCCAGGTCGACGAGCATCACGTGCTCGGCCCGCTCCTTGGGATCGCGCTGCAGGCTGTAGGCGAGAGCGTCGTCCTCGAGAGCGGTCGCGCCGCGCGGCCTCGTGCCCGCGATCGGGTGTGTCGTGATGCGGTCGCCTTCGACGCGGACCAGCAGTTCCGGGCTCGCTCCCACGACCGAGAACTCCGGCATCCGGACGAAGAACAGGTACGGACTCGGGTTGATGCGGCGCAACGCTCGATAGAGCGTGACCGCCTCCAGAGGCCGACCCGGCGAGCCCGCCTCGGCGCCGATGATCGGGCGCTCGTACGTCTGGCGCCGGGCCACGACGATCTGGATCGCCTCGCCGGCGGCGATGGCCTCCTTGGCCGATCGGACCGCGGACTCGTACTGAGCGCGCTCCATGCTTACTTCGATCTGGCGCAAGCCGCCGGCCTGGCCGGAGGCTTGCGGCCCTTGCGCGGCGGCCGGTTCGGTCGCGCCGTCTTCATCCCCGGGCTCGGCACGGCGCGAATCTTCAGCCTCAGCTGCGTTCCCTCGTCCGCTCCTGTCGTGGCTGCGGCGGGTCAGGTTCGCCAGCTCCATCTCCGTGGGGCGGCCCGTCCGTTCTAGGGCATCGAAGATCGCCCGCTCCGCGATCGCGTAGCGGCCCTCGAGGTCCGGGGCTTCGGTGTGGAGCGCGGCGACGGCGGAGAGGGTGTGAGTCAGGTG
Organism: uncultured Chloroflexia bacterium; assembly: GCA_963789725.1. Taxonomy (GTDB): domain Bacteria; phylum Chloroflexota; class Limnocylindria; order Limnocylindrales; family CSP1-4; genus Fen-1039. Next base: position 26,191 of record CAWBLU010000003.1, on the reverse strand, counting down.
GTCGAAGACCAGGACCAGGTCGGTCTCCTGGAAGGCGGCCATCGGCACGCCGATCGGATCCCTGGCCGGCAGGGGCACGGTCGGCTCGAAAGAGGAGACGGCGTCGTAGCTCAGCGCCCCGACCGCACCGCCCGGGAAGCGCGGGATGTCGGCAGAAGGGAGGATGCGGCGCTTCGGCATGAAGTGGCGCAGTGCCGCCAGAGGGTCGGGCGCGGCGAAGGTTTCGGTCGGCAGGTCCGGGCTGAAGTCCACGACGCCGACCGGCCGGGTCTGGATCGTGGCCAGCCCGTTGCGGACGGTCAGCAAGCGGCGTGGACCGACGCCCAGGAACGAGTACCGACCGAGGCGCTCGCCGCCCTCGACGGACTCCAGCAGGAACGCCGGGCCGCCGTCGTCGAAGCGCATGAAAGCGCCGATCGGCGTTTCGAGGTCGGCGTTCCGCGTGGCCGTCAGCAGGATCGTGTCGGCCGAGCCGGACAGCTGCCGGACCTCGCGAAGACTGAGCGGATCGGTTGTCGCCATCGGTATCGCCTGTCGCCTTTCGTACCGACCCGAGGGTCGGTCCCTGCCGCTCCGTGCGCTGCCAGGCGTCGGGCCCCCTCATGGGCCCCGGCGAATGGCCTCGCGACGGAGAATCAAAAAACCTCTCGTCCCAGGGACGAAAGGTTTGACCTTCCGCGGTGCCACCCACATTCGGCGATGCCGCTCTCTGGCCGACGGGGGAGTCGACGCTTCGTTTGCGTCTGCTCCTGAATTGGTGCTGCCCTGTATCGCTGGCGCTCTGCGCCGGAGCCTACTGGCGAGCCCTGGAAGCTCGCGGTTTGGTCCGGAGGCTCACTGGTCCATTCGCTCCGTCTGCCGCCCCAGCTTGCACCAACTGCTGGTTCTCTACGCCGGCGTCGAGAGTTACTCGTCCAGATCACAGCCCGTATTCAGATGTGGCGCGGAGTCTAGGGCCACACGACGGACGATGTCAAATACCCGGCACAGGACCGGAACGGGTCGCGACTTTCACCGGTGCGGTCCTACTTAGCGAAGAGCTGGCGGTCCAGCGACTTGAGATCCTTCGGGTCGTAGTAAGGCGAGACCCATTGCTGCCACCGATCCGGGCCGGCCAGAACCAGCGGGCTGTCCGTTGTCGCGTTCTTCATGGCCGCCCGGAAGTGGTAATGGTCGATGATCTTGACCGCCTCCACGGCGTAGAGGGACGCGATCGCACGGCCGCGCAGCTCCAGCAGGTTGTCGCCGTTGTTGCGTTCGCCGCCCTGGGCCAGATTTGACGATCCCGTGTAGACAACTGGGTCGTCGCCGTTGAAATCCACGACCGCGAACTTGTGGTGGATGACCTGGCCGAAGCCACCATCCCATTCCTTGTTGAACGGCGCTGGGACATGAGCCGAGAGGTAGCTGAACGGGATGCGTATGCCGCGCCTCGAACCCGGCTTGTACAGGGCGAAGTCCTTCGTCGCCTGGGTGATGCCGTAGGAGAAGATGCCCGGCCGATCAGCGATGCCGCGGAGGGCCTGGAGCACCGGCCCGCCACCGGACAGGTCCATGACGGCGAAGAGCACCGACGACTTCGCGGTCGTGAGCGCAGCCACGATCGGATTCAACGACAGACTCGGGTCGGCGTGGGGCGAAAAGGCCACGCGACCAGCGGGGAGGCCGCCGGCGGGCAGCGGGAACCAGCGCCGGGCAATGTCGGCGGACCGGAACTTGGACGCGGCCTGCCAGGCCTGGTCGAAAGCCTGCGCATACAGCGCCGCGACGTCGGCCGAGTCGAACACGAGGATATTGTTCGATTGGACGTACAGGCCCCGAACCGAGAAGTTGGCCGAGCCCGTGAGTACGCGGAAGGCCTTTCCGGCATGTCGGGCGATCAGCACCTTATCGTGGGCCAGGCTGCCGAAGTGGCCCGTCTCGACCGAACCGCCGGCGGCCTCGATCACCTTCTGGGCCGCAGGCTCGAAGGCCGGGCGGGCATTGGGCTTGTCCGGATGGTCGACGTGCGTCGCGGAGTTGTCGAGGTAGAGCCGGAGCCGCCCGCCGAACCCGGCCAGCGACCTGATCACGTCGGGTTCGTTGAGGTCGTACACGAAGACGTCGAGCGTCACGGACGCATCGGCCAGGCTGTCGGCCAGGAATCCCATGAGCAGTTCGCGGGCATGGAAGCCAAGCCACTCGTACTGGCGGCGGTATGGCGCGGTGTCGAAGTCCATCGTGGGTGGATCGGGCTCGAACGGCGCATTGTGGAACTCGTCTGCGTATGCCTGCGAGGAGATGTAGCCGCGTGTGAAGCCGACCTCGAGCGGGGCCAGCTGCTGGTTGGAAATGTCGAGTTCGACGGAGGCCCCGGGACCGTCGACGAGCCCGCCCGAGCCGTCGAAGTAGCGGGCCGTTGCCCTGTACCGGTATGTCCCCGCTTCGAAGCCGGGCGGCACGTCCACCCACCGGAACTTCTGGAACGGCGCGCTGTCCGACGGATGCCAGCGCCGTTGAGTTGGCGTCGTGTCCGTGGTCACGGGCGTGGCGAAGTCCAGCCGGTTGAGGAGCGGCCGCTCGGCGGCGCCGGGAGCCTTGCGGTAAAGCGCGAAGCCGGCCAACCGCTCGCTCCGGTCAAGCGGCAGGTCCATGCACAGGAGCACGCTGCGGTCGCCGCGGTGAGCGACCAGGGTCATGTCTCCGGTCGAAGACGACTTGACGCTAGAGGCGACGGCTGCGTCCACCATCTCAGGGCCCCCATGACACGGACCGATTGCCTGCCGCGCAGGAGGGAAGGCGGCGGTCGGGCCGAGGATACCCTCGGCTCCTCGGCGGCGAACGGGAAGTCGCGGTCCTTGGGTCAGCCCGGCCCGGCCAGCTCGAGGGCCCTGGCCAGGGCGTCGTACATCACCTTGACCGGGGCATCGAGGCCGGTCCAGAGCTTGAAGCCGATGGCGCCCTGGTAAACGAGCATCCCCAGGCCGTCGAGAGTCTTTGCCCCGTGGCGCCGGGCCTCGTCGAGGAACGGCGTCGTGGGCGAGAAGATGACGTCGCAGACGACCATGCCCGGCGTTATCGACTCGTAGGCGATCTCCGGCCTGTCGTCCACGTTTGGGAAGAGGCCGATAGAGGTGGCGTTCACGAGAAGGTCCGTGCCGGCCGGGATCGCATATGCCCCGATCCACTGTTCGAGGTCGGCCTTCACGGACGTCCGATCGTTGAGCAGGGCCACGAGTTCCCGGCCGCGCTCGGGCGAACGATTGACCACGGTCAGGTGCTCGGCGCCCGCGAGAGAGAGCTCGACCGTGATCGCCCGGGCGGCCCCACCGGCCCCGAGCACGACGACGCGCTTCCCCTTCGGATCGAAGCCCGCGTCCCCGGTCAGGGCGGTCATGAAGCCCTTGCCATCGGTGTTCTCGCCGATCAACCGATCGCCGTCGCGCACGACCGTGTTGACTGCGCCCATCAGGGCCGCTGCCGGCTTGACCTCGTCCAGGTACTGGAGGACGGCGACCTTGTGCGGGATCGTCAAGTTGACGCCGCGCATGCCGAAGGCACGCATCCCTTTCATGGCGGCCTCGAGGTCCTGAGGCAAGACTTCGATGGTGAGGTATCGCCAGTTGAGGCCCAGTTCGGCGAAGGCGGCCTCGAGCATGACCACGGTCGGGTTCTCCGCGACGGGATGCCCCAACACGCCCACGAGTTCGGCCTTGTAGTTGGGTTCGTTCGCCACGGCTCTCTCCTCGAAATGTCCGGGCTGGTCCCCGCCCTACCAGTACTCCTCGGTATGGAGCGTGCCGATGTCGTGGCCCTTGTCGCGGACGAAGCCCCGGGCCCCGGCCCAGCCGATGACCGTTTCGATCATGCCGGGGTTGCCGCACAGGAAGATGTCGAAGTTGCCGGGCGTCAGTTCCAGGCCCGTTTCCTCTTCGATCGCGCCCGACGCGATGACGTTCTGGAGGTAGCCGCTCCGGCCCTTCCAGGTGACGTCCTCCTGCGGCCGCGTGATCACCGGCATGTAGTGGAAGTTGGAGCAGTGACGGGCCAGGCCGGTGAGCTCGGTTCGGTAGCCCAGGTCCCACGAGAACCGCGCGCCGTGCACCACCACGAACTGCCGATCACCGTTGCACTCCAGTTCGCTGCGCAGCATCGACATGTACGGCGCCAGCCCCGTCCCGGTTCCGATCATCAGGATGTGCTTTCCCGGGGCCTTCTCCAGCGTGAAGACGCCGACCGCCTTCGGCCCGACGTAGAGCCGGTCCTTGATCTTGAGGTTGAAGAGCCGCGGCGTGAGTTCGCCACTCATGACCACGGTCAGGTAGAACTCCAGGTACTCGTCGGCGCGCGACTCCGAGGCGATCGAGTAGGCACGGCGGATCATCCGCTCCGGGTCCAGGGCGGCGCGCGCGATCGAGGCCGCCTGAGCATTGACGCCCGCCTGGCTCTCGGCCGTGCCGGCAACGGCTTCGGCGACAGCGGCGGCGACCGCGCCGGTGTGTGGCGCCTGGATCGCGCCGGCGACGACGCTGGGCGCTTCGACGTCGAACTCCTCGATCCGCGGCTCTGAGGCCTTGAGACCCAGGACGACGTACTGGCCGGACTTGAATTCGAACGGCAGCTTGTCCGGAGCGACCCTCATGATGACCAGCCCGGGTGCGACCTCGACTCGACTGGACACCGTTGCGTTGTACTCAGCCGCCATGAGTGCCTCCGTCGAACCTGCTCGGATTGCCTGGGCCCGCCTGGATGAACCCCCGAGGGGAAGGATACGGGCACCGCGGCGACATGTCAGCGTGGCGCCGGGCCCGCCGGCCCCGGATCCGGCCGGAACCGGTCGAGTTGACCCGGCGGGTCGGCGGCCGTGGCGTTGGCCGCATCGGGATCGTTCGGGGAGGATTCGTCGCTGGCAGCCGGGCCTTGGGGGAGGCGCTAAGCTTCTCCCTGGGGTTGGACCGGATCGCGCCTATTGCCCGCGGCGCAACCGGTTGGTCAGCCCGGGAGACTCGATGCCAGACAGCGACGCGGTGAGCCGGAGATCTTCGCGGAAGCGTCAGTCTGAGGGCAGCCCGGAGTCGATCCAGGCGCGAAAGTCCGGCTCGGCCAACCCGCTCGATCTCAAGGCGGTCATGAAGGCCAGCCAGACGATCTCCCGCGAAATCGACCGGGACGGTCTCGTGGCCCGCCTCCTCCAGATCGCCATCGAGAACGCCGGGGCCGATCGCGGCGTGGTTCTTCTCCAGCGCGACGATCGACTCGTACTGGAGGCCGAGGCATCGAGGGCAAACCCCCAGGCAATCCTCTCGGCCACGCCGCTCGAGGACCGTCCGGACATCCCGCAATCGGTAGTGATCTCGGTAGCTCGTACGGGCCAGAGCGTACTTCTCGACGACGCCGCGAGCGATGGCGCCTTAGCCGCCGAATCTTCGACCACGCCCCGCAAGCCGCGCTCGGTAGTCTGTCTTCCGATCTCCGTGCAGGGCGCCACCGTCGGTGTCCTGTACCTGGAGAACAGCCTCACGGCGGGCGCGTTCAGCTCGGGCCATGTCAAGCTCATGGAGATCCTCTGCTCGCAAGCGGCCATCTCGCTCGAGAACGCCAGGCTGTACGCCGAGCGGGACCGTACCCTGGAGGCGCTGAGGGAGTCCGAGGAGAAGTACCGGGCCCTCGTCGAGAACACGGCCGACGTCGTCTTCGCCATGGATACCGACAGAGCGTTCACGTACTTGAGCCCGGCCATGGAAACGGTCAGCGGATACTCGGTGCATGAAGTCATCCAAACCAGGTTCTCGGCATTGGTCTATCCGCCCGATCTCGAGCGGGCGAGCTCGGCCTTCGAGCGCGGCGTGAACGGCGACCTGGCCCCGGTGGAATTCCGCGGCGTCCGAAAGGACGGTCGGGTGGTGAGTCTGCGTGTCTCGGCCCGGCCGATACTCGAAGAGGGGCAGGTAGTCGGCTTCTCGGGAATCCTGACCGACATCAGCGAGCGGCGGGCCCTTGAGGAGCAGCTCCTCGGAGCCATGAAGATGGACAGCATCGGCAGGCTGGCCGGCGGCGTCGCCCACGACTTCAACAACCTGCTGACGGCCATCCTCGGCAACGCCGAGCTGGCACTGCTCGAGCTGCCGCCGGACGCCCCGGCCCGCGAGGCGATCGGCGAGATCACGAAGGCCGGCAACCGGGCATCGACTCTGACCAGGCAGCTCCTCGCGTTCGCCAGCAAGCAGATCATCGCCCCCGTGCATCTGAACCTGAGCAACGTGGTGAAGGACTCGGAGCGCATGCTCACCCGGCTCCTGGGCGAGACCATAGAGATCACGGCGATGGTCGACCCGCACCTGGCCTTGATCGAGGCCGACCCTGGCCAGATGGAGCAGCTGCTGGTCAATCTCACCATCAACGCCCGGGACGCCATGCCGGGCGGAGGAAGGCTCGCCATCGAGACCCGCAACGCGATCGTCGAGGCGGACCCGCGCCGAGGCGTGTTGGAGGTGGCCGCCGGTCGATGGGTCGTCCTGACGGTCACCGACACCGGCGACGGGATGGACGCCGAAGTGCTCGAACACATCTTCGAACCGTTCTTCACGACCAAGGAGGCCGGCAAGGGCACCGGCCTGGGACTCGCGACCTGCCACGGCATCGTCAAGCAGAACCACGGTCACATCTTCGTCTTCAGCGAGCGTGGGCTCGGCTCGACATTCCGGATCATGCTCCCGGTCGCGCGGGCAGGTACGACGCGGAAAGACGAGGACGTGGCGCCGCCGGCCGCGATCGACGGCGCGGAGACGATCCTGGTCGTCGAGGACGAACCGATGGTGCGGCGGCTGGCCGTGCTGGGACTGCGGGCCCACGGCTACAGCGTCATCGAGGCGCCCGACGGAGCAACCGCCCTGGAGATCGCGGCCAGACCGGAGACGCAGATAGATCTCGTCGTCAGCGACGTGGTCATGCCGGGAATGAGCGGGCCCGACCTTGGACGGAGGCTTGCGGAGCTGCGGCCCGAGGCGGCTTTGATCCTGGCGTCGGGACATGCCGAGGCTGTGGTCCTGGCGGAGCACACCGGGCGAGGCGGCGCTCGGTTCCTGCAGAAGCCGTTCACCCCGGAACTGCTCGCTCGCAAGGTTCGCGAGGTCCTCGACGCGCCCGCGGAGGCTCGCGAAACGAACTGACGGCAGCAACCGCGGACGGACGGCGACCGATGACTCGCGCCGGGAGCGGCGTACGACCGGGCGATGGCCAGGCTGCGAGGTCAGCCCAGATCGCGGCCGGGATGCAGGGCAGTCGACGTGCGGACGCGTGATGGCGCCGGCGGCGAGGATACACGGCGGGCCGGCGGCGCGGCCGGGGCCGCGAAGCCCTGGGCCGACGAGGTCCCTACCGAGGGCCGGCGAGCCGGTGGGTTGATCGGGGCGACATGGCGCCACGCCGGGCTGCCGTGGGATGCGGCGGCCGGGACGGGGCCCTGGCCTGAGCGGGGGATGGGGAGTCGGGCAGGGGCCGGGGCGGGTGTCCGGTATGGGGCCCCGGAGTGGACGGGGATAGCGGGTTCCGTCGTCTCGGCGGACGCCTCCGGGTCGAGGGCGCGGCTGTCCTCTGGGCAGAGCTCCAGCGGCGCGGGCTCCAGGCTGATCACCCTGGTCCCATAGGGGGGCGAGTCCGCGTACAGCGAGAAATCGGAGCCGCCCGGCTCTGCGATCGTGAACCTGCCCGGTCTGCCGCGGCCCACGCGATTGAGCGTGTGCACCGCCCTGAGGAAGTCGGCCTTTGTGTCGGCCGTCCAGTAGTGCATCGGAATCGCCCGGGCCGGGGCCAGAACGTCCAGGAAGGTTGCGGCCTGCTCGGTCATCTCCGACGAACCGTCGATGGTCAGGAAGACCAGGTCGTAGCTGTCCGGGTATTTGTCCTTGACTCTGCGTTTGACGACGGGATCGTAGATGGCCGAAATGAACGACTGGGCATCGGCCAGATGGAGGATTCGGAAGCCCTCGAAGTTGATCACGAAGCTGGCATTGTCGGCCCGCTCCATGGAGGCCTCGCAGGTGCCGATCGACTCTATAGTCAGCCCGTCCAGGCTGAGCCCTCCACCGCCCTCGAGGACTCGTGACCCGGAGAACGACAGGCCTGGCCGGCGGTGGTCGGGATGGTCGTGGGAGAAGGTAACGATCGAAGGATCGACGCCGGAGATGTCGCAGACCGGGCTGGCCAGGCCGTACGCGTTCGAAATGCCGTAGTCCATGAGGACGGACACGCCGTTCTCGAACCGGAGCACGAACGAAGCGTGGCCGAGGTAATGAATGCGCATCTGGCTCCTATGCGCTCGCGAACGGCCGATGGATTAACGGGAGGCGCATACAGGCCGCCGCGGATCCTTCACCTTGTCCAGACGCATAGACGTCGGGCGTTGTTCAGCCGTTTCGCGGCGCGGCGCGAGAGCCGCAATCGGAGCGCGGGGCGCCGCTCGAAGTCACGCCGCCCGGCGCCTCCCCACGTTTCCGTCCGCGTTGCCGAGAGACATGGCCGAGGGCGCGGCCGCTTCGGCCACCTCGCCCTCGACGTCCGTCCTGAACCGGGCCACGAGCGCGTCCAGAGAGCCGGCCATCCGGGCCAGCTGATCCGCGGACGAGACCACGTGGTGGGCCTGTGCCGACATCTCCTGCGTTGCCGCCGAGACCTCGTCGGAGGCCGCTGAGTTCTCCTCGGACACCGCCGCGATCGACTCCACCGAATGGGCCACGGTCGTGGCTGAAGATGTCATCCGTTCGGCAGCCTCGTTGGTCTGCGACGCGATCGCCGCGATGGCATCGGACGCGGTTACTACCTGGCTGGACGCGTCTCGGATCTCCTTGAGGGCCTCGAAGACACCGCCGAGAACGACGTCTCGAGCCGCCGCCGCGTCGCTGATCTCACGCAAGGCGGTCGCGGACTCCTCCGCCAGCCTGCTCCCGGCCGTGACCTCGGCGGCGCCGGTCTGCATCGCCTCGACAGCCTCTTCCGTCCCGGTCTGGACCTCGCCGATCAGCGCCGCGATCTCCTTGGTGGCCCGGCTGGAGCGTTCGGCCAGCTTGCGGACCTCGTCCGCGACTACGGCGAAGCCCTTGCCCTGTTCGCCCGCCCGCGCCGCTTCGATAGCGGCGTTGAGGGCCAGGAGGTTGGTCTGTTCGGCGATATCGTCGATGGTCTCGACGATGGCCCCGATCTGGTCGGACTTGGCCCCGAGCTCGGTGACCTTGACCGCGGTGGCCTCGACTGCGGCCTGGATGCGGCCCATGCCGGCGGCGGCGTCGTTGACCGATCGGGCGCCGTGGCTCACGGCATCCGAAACACGGGCCGTGTACGGGTCCATCTGTTCGCTGGCGAGTTCCGCTCGACCGACGGCACGGGCCGTGGCCTCGACGGCTGCGGCCGCCTCCTCGACGCGCCGGCTCGTTTCGGACGCGCTGGCACGCACCTGGTCGATGACCGCGGTGAGTTCGTGGGCGCTGGCGCCCGTGTCGGAAGCGGCCCGGGCCTGGTCGGCGGCGCCGGCCGCGACCTGCTGGATCGTCCGCGAGATCGTCTGCGTCGCTCCGCCGCTTTCGGCAGCGGCCTGATTGAGCTGCGAGCTGGTGGCTGAGACGGCGGCCGCGGCATCCCGGACCTCACCGATGGTGGCACTCATCTGGACGCGGGCAGATTCATAGCTCCGGATCGTTTCGCCCAGCCTCGCGACCAGGACGTTGGTCGCGGCGGCAACGTCGCCTATTTCGTCGCTGCCGTATTGGGCGATCTCGGCCACCGAGGGGCGTACCGTCGCGGTCAGGTCGTTGGCCGCGAGCGATGCCATCGCGTCGGCCAGATCGCTGGCGGTCTCGTCGGCGAGAGTCGTGAGCGTGGCTCGAACGGCGTGGACGTCACGCCGGATGCGGTAGGAGATGAGGAGGCCGACGGCGAAGCCGACGACGACGGCCAGGACCAGCAGGCCGATCACGAGCATCACGCCGAACTGATAGGTGGTGGCGGCCGCGGCAGACGTGGCGTCGGACTGGGCCAGGATGGCCGCTTCCCACGTCTTCGAGGCCGAACTGACGGCGTCCCAGGCGTCGTTCACAGGACCGAAGTTGAGGAGCTGATAGCCGTCGGTGGCCTTGCCATCCCGAGCCAGCTGAACGGTGCCGGCCGAAACGGTTCGGTACGTATCCCAGACCTGTGCCATCGTCTCCAGATTGGCGCGATCTTTCGCGTCCGCGACGAGCGGCAGATAGTCAGTCAAGGCTTTGTCGATCGCGGCCGCGGTGTCGGCGATGTCCAATTCGGCGGCGGCGAGGTCACCGGCCGGAGATAGGAGGTCGATGAACTGGCGTCGCCGGTACGTCCCGATCTGCTGCTCGATCTTGAGGACGGATTCCACCGCTGGAATCCGGGCCGAGCGCATCACCAGGACCTGGTCGTCGATGGCGGAGAGCTGGCCGAGCGCCACAACGCTAAGGGCAATCTCCAGGACGGTGACGAAGGCGAATGCCCCCAAGAGCTTCGCTCGGATCGACAGCTTGATCACTGGACGCTTCCTTCGGCTACGATGCCGGTCGCCGTTCATGGGCAAGCCGGCGGAGATGGTGCTCCGTTCCCCAGAGGGCATCGGCAGCGGAAGGTCGCGACGGCGCCGGTCATATGCAGTATTGGAAGGAGAGAAGATCGGCCCACAACCAGGTTCGGCCGTTGCACTAGACACCAGCCACGGGACCTAGAAGCCGGCCAGGATCCCCACTGGCCCGGTCTCGGCGAGAACCGGCTTCAGCGTGCTCCAGGGCACGACGATCGTCGGCAGCTCATCGGCACGTGCGCTGACCTGGTACTGGGCGAAGGTGAACCGAATGCCTGCCGGCGTCACGGCCCAGTTGGCGAAATTGGCCGCGGACGGGCTGGTCCCGTCGACGGCGATGCTCGGGTCGAAATTCACGCCGAACTCATCCTCGAGCAACCCGCGGCTGCTGGTCGAGATGACGGCAAGGGCCGAGGTGAAATCGGGGAAGACATCGCCGAATGCCAGTCGCTGGCCGGTTCCCAGGTCGTAGGTGAACGTCTCGACATTCAAGCCGGGCGTCGCAGACGCGGTCTCGTCCGTCCAGGTCACGGTGAACGACGCCAGCGCCGGCGTAAGAAACTCCGTGGTGAACGAGCCGTACAAGGTGTTCCGCTTCGCGCCGGGCTCGCGATTGGCCGCCGGACCTTGCTCCCACTGGACTGCCCTGGTATCCATCTCGCCTCCGACATCGGCGTTGATCGAGTCCGCCCACGGGGTCGAGCCGGCCAGGAATGTCGGATAGAGCAAATACACCGTCCAGGCCCCGTTTGGATCCGAGGCCGACACCGCGGACCTGATGATGGTCGGCCTGGTCGCCGGCAGCGAGGCCGTTGGCGCCGGCGTGATGAAGGGCGTCGGAGTGGCGCTCGGCACGAAGGATGGCGTGGCCGCGAAGGACGGGCCCGCGCTGGCCGACGCCGACGGACTGGAGACGGCGATCGGCGCCCACGTAACGAGGACGTTCATCACCACGAAGACGACGGCGATGCCGACGCCCGCAACGGCGAAGACAGGCACCACATCGCCGGCGCGAGAGAGAAGTGGCCGTCTCCGAGTCCTCATGGCCCGAGTATGCGGGACTCGGGCGAGGGGCGCAGAGTTCCCAACCGTTCACCTGCCGCCGCTCAGTCCCAACCGTGGAGGGCTACGGGTAGTCGATTCCCCAGGCTACCCGGGGCCGCGCTTCCGGCTTCGGCTCGAGATGGCGCGGGCCGGCAACGCGCTCCAGGCGGACTACCAGGGCCATCAGGTCGTTGGCCTCACTCTTGTCCATCTCGCCGGACTGCAGCAGCTGGCGCATCAGTTGGCGGCGCGTCGGCTCATCCGTATCGAGCAGCAGGTCGATCAAGTCCGTGTGCGAGACCTGGTCCGGATCCTGAGTCTGGGACTGCTTCCGACTGAAGACCACTAGGCCCTCCGAGGGCTGACGCGACGGGATCGGTCGAGGTGCGACCACCACTGAGAGTATCGGTTGGATGCCGGTAGGTGTCCGCACCTATAGTCCGGTCGCGCCTGATCCTTTCGGTCGAGCCTCCGCGTTCGTCATGAATTGGAAAGGATCTGACGAATGTCCGACCGACTGCCTTTGACCTCGGAAGCTCGATCGGGCAGGTCGGCTCGAAGCAGGATTCGTTCCCGCGGCGGCTTCGCCACTTCCGGTATTCCGATTGGACACGCCACTCCCTACCCTACTCATGGGCGACTTCGCTCTGACCGCGACGCCTGCACTCCACGAGGCCGGCGCCAGGGCCCAGGTGGTCCGCCGCCAGCCAGACGGCACGTGGCTGCGGGTTCTCGATCGACCGGACTTCCGGCGTTGAACGGCCGGAACCATATCGAACCATGTGAGGAGGAAACGACCGATGGCGACTTGGGCCGAATTCGAGACTTCGAATCCAACTCTGGCGGCAGCGGGACGGCGCCTCCTTTATCGAACCGCAACCGGCGAGGCTCTGCTGGCGACGGTGCGGGGCGACGATCCACCTCGCATTCACCCGATCTGGGTCGGGATCGTCGGCGGACGCCTCTACGCCTTCATCCTCAAGTCCGCGAAACGGACCGACCTGGAGCGCGACGGAAGATGCGCGCTCCACACCCACATCGATCCCACGGCGCCGAGCGAGTTCTCCGTCCGAGGTCGCGCCCGGCTCGTCGACGCGCCGGCCGCCCGGCGGGAAGTCGGTGGCAGCTGGTACTTCGAAGTCGACGACAGCTACGAGCTATTCGAGTTCGACATCGAAGCGGCCATATTGGGCGTCAGAGACAACGCCGACGAATGGCCGCCGCGCTACCAGAGCTGGGCCGCGGTGTAGAGCACACCGAGGAACGGATCCACGCGCCTCCGAGAGTGGGCGCTTTCACGCTCAGACTGTTGGGGGGAGGGTGAGGTTCGAACTCACGGGCTCTCGTCCAGCGGTCTTCAAGTCTGGGTCGGGGTGTTGGCGGAGGTTCGTTGAGGAGTCAGGTCGGCCGATGCGGCAGCAAGGCGTGAAGCCTTGAACAGGGTCACGGAGCCCACATCCGAAACGTGTGTCCCAGGCCACGATTGGCCACAGGGAGCTCCAGCCGTGTCGTTGACGGGCCTCTAGCTGATCGTCCGTAGCTCCGGCCAGATGGTGGTCCATGGCTCGCGCAGGCCTGTACAAACAGTGACGGCGGTTCCCTGCTCTCCGTTGGGAATACCGAGCCCGTTGTCGATGCGGGCAACGTCGTGGCAGCCGACGAAGAACTGGCTCGGGTCGGCGGGTCTCCAGTCACCGACATGCACAACGACGGTCCGCTCGGGCGGTGGCGGTCCCCAGTCCCAGTACGAGTTGTGGCCGGAGTAGACCGGCGGCAGCCCGGTCCCGAGCAAGATGAGCGGGCTCGCCTCGCTGTAGTCGTTGGTCAGGATCACCGCGTGGGCCAGCTCGTCCGCGGGTAACGCCGCGACAACCCCCTCCACCGTAGCAACGTACTGCGGCCAGCCGACGGTGTTCGCAACGTCGGGGACGGTGGCGGGAAGCGTCGACCTGGAGTACGTGGCGAGAGGCAGGATCGGCAGGGTCAGAAGGGCGATGAGGGCGCCGGAGAGGACGGCGGCGGTCGCGAAGCTGGCAGCCTTCACGCGCAGGTGGCCGCGAGCCAACCAGCGGTCGAGGAGGATAGCCCCGGCCGCCATGAAGACCGTCACGCTGCCGATCGCGTAGTAGGCCTTTCCGCCGCTGATCACGACCAGGCCGAGTCCCACCAGGGCGGCGATCCCGATGGCACGCCACGGCGCCGCCGCCTTGGACCTCAGGACCCAGATCAGACCCGCCGCGGTCACTGGAAACAGGAGTGGTCCGGTGAAGAGCCACAGGAGCGGCACGACCTGGCCGCGGTTGTCGTCGGCGTATTGAGAGATTGCCCGGGCCATGGTGAGTTGCGGCCAGCCGTTGGCCGCCTGCCAGGCGAGGTTCGGCACCCATATCAGCAGCGCGATCCCGATCGCCGACCAGGCCCACGGCGAGCGGACGACGTCCCAGCGACGTGCCAGGACGAGCCCGACCGCCAACCCGGCGCCCAGGAACAGGAGTGTGGCCTTGTTCTCAAGGCCGATCCCCGCCGTGACGCCAACGGCCAGCCAGAGGCGCCGCTCGCCGCCCGCGAGCAGCTTCACCAGGAGCCACAGGATGATCGCCCAGGCGAGCAGGTCCGGCTCCGTGGTGGTGTCGAGATGGCCGGCGCCGAGATAGCCGGACAGTGCCGCCGTGATCGCCGCCAGGATTTGCGCCCGCCGCGATCCGCCAAGGTCGCGGACGATCAGCGAGATCAGGACCACGATGAGGCCCATCTCCAGGGCGGGAAGCAGCCGCACCGCCGTCGGCGAGGTCCCGAACAGGGCCACGGAGGCGGCGGACAGGAGCGGGGTCAGCGGTGGCTGGTCGACGTAGCCGAAGGCCGGGTGCTGGCCGGCCACGACGAAGTACATCTCGTCGCCGTGGAAACCGTAGGCGCCCGATAGCCCCAGCAACACGACGACCATCAAACCGGCGATCAGAAGGACCGGCCAGGGGACGGCGAACGAGGCAAAACGGCGGCTGGATGAGTCAGGGGCCGAGGTTGTCATTGTCAGACGGCCACGCGGCGGATCGTGGCGTATCCGCCCACGAGGAGCGCGGCCGCGGCGGCGGCGAGAACACCGGTCAGTCCCACAGCGGTGAGGTCGGTGAAGAACCGCCCGATGTTCGGCCAGGCAGCGAAGCGATCCGCCGTGAGTCCAACCGCGAGCAGCGCGAGGACCTGGGCCACGACGAAAACCCGTATGCCCATCCGCCGCCAGCGCAGGTAGACGAGCCCCCACCACATGCCGTAGACGAACGCGAGCGTCAGAGCCACGAACGACGTCAGCCAGGTGAGGTACCACGGGCCGTCGAGGATGTACTGCACCCGGAAGAAGAACATTTCGAGGCCCCAGCCGCCGGTCGCCCGTTCGATTTCCTGCAGCCCGGCGAGCAGAAACCCGTCGACGGCAGCCAGAGTGAGCGCGAGCAGGACCGTCCCGAGGTAGTAGGAGCGCCGGCTCAAGCCCAGCGCGAGCGCGAACGGCAGCGACTGAGCGACGGTGCTCACACCGACGATGAAGAAGACGGCGTAGATGGCAACAAGCCCAGTAAGCCGGGTGTCGTGCATGCCGAGCATGGTGATCACCGCCCATTGAGCCGCGAACATGAGCGCCAGGGCGGCCCAGGGGAGCGTGACGTAGTTGAAGCGCTGAACCATCTGGTACCGCGCAACCTTGATCCAGGTGCTCATGCCAGGGTCCCTTCCGGCGACGCGTCTGCGGACGACACCTCGACCCCTCCTGCGGCGTGGACAATCAGCTGCTGCAGCGAAACAGGCTCCAGGCTGAGGCGCAGCGCCCGAGCGCCGGCGCGATCGGCCTCGTCGAGTCTCGCGGCCACGACCACGGAGGTCTGCGAGACGATGGTGCGGCGATCCCAGGTCGGGCGGCCGGCGACGAACCGCTCCACGGCCGCCACGGCGCCGCTGACTCTGGTCGCGCTGCCGCGGACCTCGTCGGCGGTGGCGTCGAGAATGATCCGGCCGCGGTCTATCAGCACGACCCGCTCCAGCAGGTCGGCGACCTCGTCGATCAGATGCGTCGAGAGAACCACCGTACGGGGATGCTCGGTGTAGTCGGCGAGCAACCGGTCGTTGAAGCGCTGGCGCGCCGCAGCGTCCAGCCCCGCGTAGGGCTCGTCGAAGAGCGTCACCTCGGCCCGTGCCGCCAGTCCGATCGCGTTGCCGAGCGTGGTTCGCATCCCCCGTGACAGCGCCCCGACAGACCGGCTGGCCGGAAGCTCCGATTCCTCGAGGAGGGTCGCGGCGAGTTCGCCGCTCCAGTCCGGGTAAGACCAGGACGCCAGGCGGAGGGCGTCGCCGACCTTGATATCGGGGAAGACCTGGTCTTCGCGGACCAGCACCAGTCGGCGCAGGATCGCGTCCTTTTCCACTGGGCAGGCGCCGAGAACCTGGACGCGGCCAGCCGTCGCGAATTCTTGCGCGGCGATGATGCGCAAGAGCGTCGTCTTGCCGGCGCCGTTGCGACCCAGGAGCCCGGTGATGGCCTCGCCCTCGATGTCGAGGCTGACGTCGTCCAGGGCGAGCGCGTCGCGGTAACGTCGGGTCAGACCAGAGAGCGAAATGGTCGGCGTCATAGCTTGCTGCCTTCCCGGGTTTGGCCCGATTTTCCGATCAGCGCCACCAGGGCGTCGACGTCGATCCCGAGCCGGCTGGCCTCGGCGACCATCGGCTCGATGTAGCGTTCGGTGAAGCGCTGGCGGCGGGCGTTGAGCAGGCGTTCGCGGGCGCCGGCGGCGACGAACATCCCGACGCCGCGGTGCTTCTCGAGCAACCCTTCGTCGATCAGCACGTTGATGCCCTTGGCCGCGGTGGCCGGGTTGATCCGATAGAAGGCCGCGAGTTCATTGGTAGAGGGCACCCGCGCCCCCTCGGCAAGCTCCCCCTCGGCGATGTCGTCGGCCAGGCGCTCGGCGATCTGGGAGAAGATCGGCGCTCCGTCATCGAGCACGGTCGGCTCCCTGAGCGCTGTCGTGGCGTGTTAGCTGGTTCATTACCTAAGTAATGTACCAGTGCAGTGTACCCCCGTCAAGCCGATGGTGTGCGGCGTTGGCGATGTAGGGGAGCGTTTCGTCGGGGCTCCAAGGGATTCGCCTACGGAATCATCCAAGGTTTTCCGACGGGACATAGCCGAGGCGACCGCGTGTCAGGACGATCAACACAACGGAGAGGGCGCCGAAACCTAGCAGGCCCACATTGAGCGCCGAGGTTGGCACAACGAAGACCGCGAGCGCTGCGTTGATGCCCGAGTGGGCCAGCATGACAAGCAAGAGACTGCCCCTGGTGCTGTTGTACAGCCAGGTCATGATCGGAGCGATCGCTACGACCATGAGCAGGAACGTCACGACTAGAGTCGGGCTCAAGCCGCCATTCTCGTTTGCCCACTCCGGCACAAGGAACTGGGGCAGATGCCACGCCGACCACATCACTCCCAGCAGCAGGGTTCCGCGCAGGGCGCCCATCTGAGTCTGAAGGCGGGGAAGGGCGAAGCCGCGCCAGCCCGGCTCCTCAAACAGAGGCCCGCTCGCGAAGCCCACGACGACAACGGCCAGAAACTCAATAGCCAGCTTCACGGCCGACTGGCCGCCGAGTCCTACGAATGCACCCGGGAGGGCGAGGGCAGTCAGGAGGCAGACCGCCGGAATGGCGATCAGAGCGAACAGGTACCAGCGGCGAGCGACACGCCAAATCCGAATGAGCGCGAGCAGTCGGCGTCGGCCGGCGCTTCCTTCGAGCGCGCTGAGAGTCACCAGTGCCGCCAGAGTCGGACCGAGCGTCTGCAGCAGTATCACCAGAGCCGCCGGCAGCCCCAACAGCCCATAGAGGATCAGCAGCATGACCCAGGAGATGCCATATGCCAGCGTGAAGAAGGCGACCAGCGGATGGCGACGGATCAGGGTCGCGGGAGTGGCGGCTCCTGGTCGTAAGCGCCGAGCTGAGATGGGTGCATCGGAGACCTGGACGTTCACTGGTGACCTCTCCCTTCCCACGCGGGTCGTGGCCATCATCCAGGGTGCGGCGAACGTGAGATTGCGGCCGCACCCACCCGCCTGACTGGCCTGGCGCCGAACCGTCACTTTTGGCTATGCGCACCGGACCCGTGCGCGCCAAGGGCCCCTAAAGGATGACACCGTGGCGCGTGTTCCGTTGGGCTACCAGCCGCCCCGGCCGGGCTACTTTCGGGCGAGAGTGAGGATCAAGATACGGCCTTCTGCGAGACCGACGCCCTCGGCTTGGTGCGCGATGGAGCCACCCCAGCCCAGGTAGTGATCGGGATCAAGTTCAATCGCCTGATCGCCCTACGACATTCGCCATCGGCGGCTCAGGATCACGTTGTGCTCGTCGCCCCTGGCCGGATCGGGCAGTTACGACTCGGTTGCCGGGGCGGGCGACGCGCGGGTACGACCGTTCCACTCGGGAGCCACGGCGCTACCAACTTCGAACGCGTTCGCGCTAGGCGGGCGGGTCGGCGGTCCACCGGAGGATGTCACCCGGCTGGCATTCGAGCACCCGGCAGATCGAGTCCAGGGTGGCGAACCGGATGGCTCGGGCGCGCCCGTTCTTCAGAACGGCGACGTTCGCCGGGGTGATGCCGACGGCGTTGGCAAAGTCGCCCACGGGCATCTTGCGTCGGGCGAGCATGACGTCGAGCTCGACGATGACGGCCATCAGATCACCTCGTCGAGCTCGGTGCGGTCGGCGATCGCCGACTCGAGCAGGCCTCGCATGACGACCATGAGGAGCACGAACGCCAGCCCGCCGGCGAGACATGCGGCCAGCCAGAGGATGAGTGGCCCGCCGACGCCGACGAAGAAGAGCAGGTGGATCATGGGGCCTGCGCTCAGAACCGTTGCGACCGCCACGCAGGCCGTGATCACGTCGACCCAGCGCAGGGCGCGGCGGGTGAAGATGACCCCACCGTTGACCATGGACAGCAGCCGCCAGACGACGAGCAGCGCCACCTGACCGCATCCGATGGCGAGGATGTCGGCCACCGAGTACGGGACGACGAGGTACGCGAGTTCGGGGTAGATCCTACCTTCCTCGGACGCGAACACGGGCAGGAGTACCTGTACGAGCACGGTTCCGAGCAGGAGGACGACCAGAACGACGCGGAGAAGCCGACTTGCGAGCATGTGCATCTATCGAGTGTCGATTTGTTTCGCTCGACTGTCAATAGGTCATGGGTATCCGGCGGCTTCTCTCGATGCGTTGACTGAGCCGGCGTCGGTCGAGCACGCTGCCAGCCATGCTCCGCCGACGCGTGGGACGCAGGACGCCAGCGGGTCAGCCGGTCACCGACCTCAGCAGTCGAACGCAAACCAACACAACTCGTTGCGCAGCCGCTGGTCGTCGAGCACAAGTTCTCGGATCTCGAGAGGGAGTTGGACGCGCTGCCACTGGCACTCCAAGCGGCCCGCCGCTTCGCGCTCGTTTGGCGCCGCTGCCGCACGCTCGGCCTTGATCGCGTAGGCCGCGGCACCGAGCTCGTGGGCCGCCACATGCGCCACGACCGCCGCCTGGCCGGCAGCGTAGGCGGAATGGCGGGCTGCGCCACTCAGGTCTCTGGCCGCGGCCATTGCATGGCCGCCCGCCGCGCGGGCCTGAGACATCCTGATCTCGCCGCGCGCCCATGCCCGAGTCTGCTCGATTGCCTGGCGGGGCCGAGGATCCGAGGGCTGCACCGACTCGAAGAGGTGCAGAACGTGCTCTGCGCACGCGGCCGCCCACATCGCGAGAAGACGATGATCGTCGTCTTGGAGGGACCCGCCACGACGCACTGTGATGAACCGAGAATCCCGGATCTTGGGGAGGATCACCAGTTTGCCCATCTCGCTCGTGTGTCCGCCAAGGGTCGGCTGCACCATCGGCCTCCAACGAACCTGCCCCCATCGTAGAGGCCATTAGCCACTGGCTCTCAGATCGCGTCCTGGCGGCCGGTCACCCTTGGAGTCGGGTATCGATCAGTCTTCGGGAAGAGCCGCAAAGTCCTTCTTTGTCTTCATGTACCACCGCATTCCGCCGACGGGGTGCTTCCACCTACCCTGCATGGCCTTCAGGGCATCTTTGTGACCTTCATCGCCCGCGGCGACTGTTTCCTTCAGATGGGCATCTTGTGCCTTGATGACCTGATCGGCCGTACTTCCACGGAGCGGCGCATCGCACGGCCCACCCATTTGTGTGCACGTCATTGTTTTCATGATTGCAACCTCATATTGCGGTCTTCAGTCACGGGACGATCCTGGCCAGCTAATCCACGCGCTCGACGAAGTCCAGCTCGCGGTCCAGCCACACCGGACCGGTCAGGCCGTCGCCTTCTGGGCGATCTTCGCCGGCTGGAGGATCCGGATGGCGTTGCCGAATGGGTCGCGTACGCCCATGTCGGTGCCGTAGAAGTGGTCGGTGGGCTCCTGGGTGAAGTCGGTGACGCCGCGCGCCTTCAGGGTCTCGTACAGAGCGCGGGCGTCGTCGGTCTGGATGACGAGCCCACCCATGGCGCCTTTGGCGATCAACTCGCGGAGCTGCGCGGCTGTGGCTTCATCCTGCACCGGCGGGCCCGGCTCCTGAAGGAAGATTTCGATCCCGGGTTCGCCGGGGGCGCGGACAGTAAGCCAGCGGAAGAGACCCTGATGGATGTCCTGAGCCACCTCCAGCCCGAGCTTGTTGACGTAGAAGTCGAGAGCCTCGTCCTGGTCGAGGACCAGGACGGAGGCGACGTTCAGCTTGATCATCGCTTGTCTTCTCCTAGCGGGGTCTTGTGCCGAGGACCCTCATGCTACGGAGCGACCGCCGCGGGGGCTTCTCCAAAACTGCTGGAGAGCGTCGCGGCTCCCGCGGCGCGCGCCGCCCCAGTCGCCGTCACCGGCCGCGTGGTTGCCATCTGGAAGCAGTGGGGCGCGGCCATCGGCCCATGGCCCACGCGGTAGTCGGACGGCGTCTCGCCGACGATCTCCCGAAAGGTGCGGCTGAAGGTCCCCAGGCTGCCGAATCCGATATCGAAGCAGATGTCGGTGACGCTGCGATTGGTCTCGCGCAGCAGGAACATCGAGCGCTCCACCCGCCGCCGCTGAAGGTAATGATGCGGCGTCTCCCCGAAGACGGCGCGGAAAGTGCGGATGAAATGCGCCTCGGACAAAAAGGCCACCGCGGCCACGGCGCGGATGTCGAGCGGCTCGGCGTAGGCGCGGTCCATGACGTCTCGGGCGCGCAGCAGGCGCCGGTTCAAGTC
The DNA here is from genome assembly GCA_963789725.1 of uncultured Chloroflexia bacterium. Classification (GTDB taxonomy): domain Bacteria; phylum Chloroflexota; class Limnocylindria; order Limnocylindrales; family CSP1-4; genus Fen-1039. Next base: position 5,318 of record CAWBLU010000003.1, on the reverse strand, counting down.
CTCTACCTCTCTGCTCACGGCGCAACGCTACCCCGTCGGGGGCATCTGCCCAGCTGGGCTCGCAGGGTGTTCCACTAGAGCGAACTCTCCGCCTTCCTCGCCTTCCTCGAATTGGGCGCCCTGCAGATCAGCAACTTCGTGAAACTCGCCGTCTCGGAGAGGTCGGGTCGCGAGCACCTAGACAATCGAGCGCGCCAAACCGGCTTCCCAGGCAGCGACCGGCCCTACCGACAGGCGGGAGGCGCCTCCGAGGGGTCGACGCCGGCACAGACGTCGGCTTTCGTCGTCCAGCCCGCGTCCACCACCAGCTTCAGGTTGTCCTTCGTGATCTCCTGCGGCGTTAGCAGGATCGAGGTCACCTGATTGTGGCTGGGCAAGGAGAACGGCCTGGTGCCCTCGAGCTTGGCGATGTCCCGGTTCTTGCAGAGGGCGACCGCGGCATCGCCGGCCGCAGCCCCCATCAGCCGCAGGTCCGGCCAGACGTCAACCGTCTGCGTGCCCAGGGCGACTTTGTTGAGGCTCCCGGTGTCGCCGCCCTGGCCGGCAACGGCGACCTTGCCGTCGAGGCCGACCTCCTCGAGGGCCGCGATGACGCCACCTGCCATGCCGTCGTTCTCGGCGATGACCGCGTCGATCCTGTTCTGGTTCTCCGACAGGATCGCTTCCATCTCGGTCTGGGCCGTGGAGGGATCCCAATTCACCGTGTAGGTCTCGGCAACGATCTTGATGTCGCCCTCGTCGATCGCGGGCTGCAGGATCTCGTGGATGCCGGAGGCGATGAGGTCGGGCTCGAGTTGGCCCTCGGGGTGGCCCTTGATGATCGCGTAGTTGCCTTTCGGCCTTACGGCGAGGATGGCGCGCGCCTCCATCCGTCCGATCTCGACGGGGTCGAACGCGACGAGGAGCACCTTCGGGCTGTCGATGACGCGATCGTAGGCAATGACGGCGACGTCCGCGTCGACCGCCCTGTCGATCGCACGCTGGGTCGCGGGCGGGAGCGAACCCTCGAGGCCCCCCAGGACCAGGACGATGATGACCTTCGCGCCCTTCGCGACGAGCTCGTCGATTTGCGTTGCCTGCGTCTCTGCGCTCGACTTGGCATCCACCCAGTCGTAGTCGCCGCCGGCAGTCAGGATCGGCTTCTCGACCGCCGGCTGGTCCCACGTCGTGATTCGTTCTTCTGCGTAGTTGTTCCACGCCTCGCCGACGAGGCAGTCCGGCGCATCTGGCGCGGTCGGGCTGGGAGTTGAGACTGAAGGGGCGGTCTGGCTCTGAGTTGAGGACGAGGGGGCAGTCGGCGGGGTGCTGGTCACAGCCATCGAGCAGGCTGAGCTGATCAGGCAGGCGACAACGCCAATAGCCGCGACCTTCGCGGTTGGACCGCCGGTACTGTTCCCCACGTCGTCCCTCCCTGGAAGCTCCCCTTCCGGCGCATCCGCGCCGCTTCCGCAAGAGGATAGACCTCCCGCGACCGCATCCGCGCCGCTCCGTGGTTCGCGCGCTGAGCCGCCGAGGGCCCCAAATCAGCCATTTGACGAGGGAAATCATTGGCGGAGAGGGTGAGATTCGAACTCACGGGACTCTCGTCCAGCGGTTTTCAAGTCTGGGTCCGGGCGTCCGTGGGGGTCCGCCAATGGCCGTTTCACGAGGGAATTCGGCCGATTCCCGGGCCTCGAATTCGCCGATGTTCGCCCCTGTTGCTACCGGCTGTTGCTACCGGTGGAGTCGGCCCCGAGCGGTTTCTACGAGCGTAAGTTTCCGGGGCAGACAGCGGTCTGGTGGACAGCTTGATTAGGGCAGTGTACGACCCGGTCGCCGGTGAATAGCCCGATATCTTGGACTCCCAAATTGCTAGAGTTGGAGACTGCGATTGCTCATGCTGGGGGAAACCAATGAAGACGGGGGCGAAGAAGCAGGGCGACCGAACTGCCTGCTCAGGCGACAGCCTGACTAGCGATCGTAGGGCGACGAATGGCTGAGATCCAACTTGCCCTTTTCAGGCTTCAGGGGTTCAAGTGGGATTCCTTGGGAGAGGAGCAACGAGCCGAGATAATCGCGGGATTCGGGCGGGGGCCTTTCAGGGGAGCTCCGACGAGACAGTACGGGTTCGTCAAGCCGAACCACCTCGAGGGGGCAATCTGGGGCCTGTTCGCGCACCAAACCAGCGAGCAGCTCACCGACTACCGCACGACCGGCAGCGAGCCAGAGCAGGTGCCGGGCGCGACCCTGACGTACGAGCACTACTGGTACATCGTTTGGCTGGACAGCATGGTGGCGCTGCTTCAGCTGCGTCGCCTACCGCAGACCAAGGACCTGACGAATCAGGAAGTAGCTCGCGACTTCGAGGAGGCGGTCAGGCAAGCCTTCATCCCAGTTACGGGCCAACTTGTGGTCATGGAATTGGTCGAGGAGGCTCCCAACGAAGACGGAGTGCGGGAGTTGTTCGCCACGGGACGTGTCTTTCGCCTGCGGGTCAGCGCGCTTGCTGGTAAACGGGTCCCCGCCGAAATGGACCTGACAAACCCGCGGCCCGATGCGAACGGCGTGCTGCACGAGTACGTGGACCACGATTTCGCCCGAGGGGTGGGCGAGGTCACGATGCGTGCTGACGAGAACGATCCAGCGGCCGATATCTCGAAGTCCTTCTACGCGAAGGGAATTGTGGCCGCGGGAACCGTGGAGGAGGTCGCGGCCGATGTCGATGGAACGACAGTTCGGCTGGTTCGGGAGAGTAAGCGAGCGACGCTCAACACGGACGATCCGATCACTGCCGAGACGGTCTCCACGCTCCGAGCTCGCATTCTGAAACAGGACTACGAGCCAGCGCACGAAAGTCAGCAGGAGACTCTGTTCGGCTTTCCTGGAATCGATGACTGACGGAGCCTGACTTGGACCAGAAGCTTGGGAACGCACAGGACGCCGAGAGGGCAATCTCCTCGCTCCTCAGTGGCGAAGAGGGTGTTTTCCAGATTGATGTTTCCATGCTCGTTTCGCTCAGAGACGCGATTTACAAACAGGACGCGAGCTTCTTCGAGGGGGCCGAAGTCGCGCTGACGGGACATCTCGCGATGGTATGGATGCCCAAGAGACCGACCGCGATGCTTGAGGTTGTGAGCGACAAACGAGTCACTCTTGCCGAGGTCAGGGTCATTCCCGGAATTGCCCGAGTAGTCGGAGAGTCACCGGCCGATACCTCGGTTCGCACGTTCTGGAGGGAGGAGCTCCTCGAGCGAGCGAATCTCGTGGCTTGGATCGTAGTCGTGCTGGCCATTACGGCCATTGCCGTGACCGAAGGCACGAGCGCCATCCGATCAATCAGCACCGCCCTGGCCGTCTACTTCGCAGTTTCCGTGCCAGTACTGCCTCTTTTCTTCCGACCGGCGACCGACCTCGACCCCGTGCCGTTCTTCAGGTCTGGCAGGCTCGCTCGCTGGCAAAGGGCAGAGTCCCAGCTCTTCCGCGTTGGCGCGGTCGGGCTCGCTGCGGCCTTGGCACTTCAGGCCATCGAGCCGCCGGCCCACACGCAGGATGTCGGCTTCGTCTTGTACTGGTTGGCCACCGTTTTGACGACTTCCGCGGCGACCTGGCTTCTGCTCATGCTGACTCGCTACGCGATCCCGCTCGTTCATGCGATAGATACCGCTAAGGCGAGTCGAGCCTACCTGGATTGGCGACGCAAGGCGCCCTGAGCGGGTTCTCAGGTGCCCGCGCGGCGGTATGCGCCCACGAAACCTGGAGGCAGGGCTCGGCTGGCCTTGGGTCGCTACCATGGCCAACATGTCCTTCGCAGCGCACTCCCTATTCGAGGCTCCATCTGATCCCGTCGCGCCCATATTCCGCTACATGGACCTCGCGAAGTTCGTTGCGCTAGTGAGCACGCGAAGCCTGTACTTCGCGCGAGCGGACCAACTAGGTGACGCCTTTGAAGGGTCGACAACCGCCGCGAGCCTGCGAGTCAGGGAGGAGTTATTCAAGCAGTTGGCACCTACTGCGGTAGAGGAATTCTTGAGGCTCCGCCGAACAGTTCCCTTCATGACGTTCATCAGCTGCTGGAGCGCGTCGTCGACCGAGTCAAATGCCATGTGGCAAACCTACGTGGGAGGCGGAAACGGCTTGGCGATCGAATCGAGCTACGAGCGCCTCACCAACGCACTGGGCGGTAAGGAACCGGTACACGTTGGAACCGTCAAGTACGTGGATTACAGGATCGACGCTGTACCCGAGCACAACATGTTCCTGCCGTTCCTTCATAAAAGGGCGGAGTTCCGCGACGAACGAGAGGTTAGAGCGATCGTTCACTCCCTCCCTGCGGGCGGTATTTCCGACGGGGAGCGTGACGCGCCCCCTGGACTCCCCATTCCAGTTAGTGTGCGGAGCCTAATCAGTCGGGTGCGGGTGTCACCTTCGTCCGCCTCCTGGTACCACCAGGTCGTGAAATCTGTGATCGTGAGGTACGGCTACAAGCTAGATGTCGTGCGCTCGGACATGGACGGCCAGCCAGTCTTCTAGTGTCTGGATTGAGCACTGACGCACGACCGCAGATCTACCAGCTCGATCACGGCCGACGCGGCGCAACCCCATCGGCGGCGAGTTCGGCGATCGCAGAAGCCGGAACGAGGCGGCGGCGGCCAACCTTGACCGACCGGAGGCTGCCGGCCCCGATTGCAGCGTAGACGGTCGTCCGGCCGACTCCCGCGAGCACGGCTGCCTGATCGATCGAGAGGAGTTGCTCAGGTCCGGCGTCGTTGCTGACGGCCTCGGCACGGACCGCGGCCAGGATCGCAGCGGCCAGGGCGTCGATGGCGGCTCGGATTTCGGTTTCGTAGTCGGCGGTCATGATCGACCGGCTTCGGGCTTCTCGCCGTCGCGCGGAGGCAGCCGGCGAGAGCGACCCGCCATCCCGCTGCATCAGTGCTGCTCCCCTACTCTTTCATTCCGCGAAAGATTCGAAAGATCCGCAGCTCGGCGTCGGAGGTACGGGCGGAACAGCGGCAGCGCGAAGTCGTAGGTGCCTCGCGTCGCGCGGTAGATGAGGCCACGTTCGATCAGCCGCCGAACGACGAGATCGGGACTGGCGACAGATGAGGCCAGGACAGGCCGGAGCGTCGTGAGTCGGATCTGCGCAGGTTCGCGCGCCATCTCCTCTAGCACGCGCTGCTCAGTCGGGGCGCCGCCTCGAAACGGTCTTCGAAGAAGGCAAGGTCGAGCTCGTGCAAGAGCGCCGGCTCGACGGCGCGGTAGCTCGCGGGCTCAACCTCCAGTGCGGGGACTGCGCGCCATACATAAGCGCCGAAGAACTGCAGGAAATATGGATACCC
>CAWBLU010000002.1:0-9105 GCA_963789725.1 uncultured Chloroflexia bacterium | reverse complement strand
AGCCTGAATCTCTACCGGACGTGCTCGCCCTCGTGAGCTAGGGACCGTGGAGCCGCTTGTTAGTTGCTCTGTCCTGCGTAACTCCCCCGGACACGGGGGAACCAACAGACTTATCACTCGCGAGTGATAAGTCTGCATGCGAACGATCGCACAGAGAGGCCCCGAGTCCCAACCGGCCCGGGGCCTTTTGCTACGCCCGCTCGCGGCGGTGGCCGCTCGTCTTGTGAACGAGCGCGGCAATCCGCTTGTGCCCCGCCTTGCCGGCCAGCTCGACGCGGTGCTCGCGAAGGTCCGGCACGGTCGCCTCGGGCCAGTGCTTCGCGCCCTTGATGGGCGGGTTCGCGGCGTCGCCGGGGGTTGTGACGGTCAGCAGCTCGGTCACCCCGAGGCCGGCCGCCTCACGCGCTTCCCAATCCACCAGTTCGGTCGGCTTGCCTTCGGGCGAGTAGCGCTGCAGCGGCGGGAACGCGCCCCATATGGTCCCGTCGGCGTGGTAGACAATCAGTAGCCCGCGGGGAGTCATAGTGCGGCCTCCACCTCAACGTACAGGCGTCCGGTCGCTGTGGCGATGGTGACGCCGTACGATACCCAAGACATCAAATAGACGACGGTATCGGACCCGGACTGAATGGCGCCGATCTCGCGCTTGAAGTCCACTTCGCCGTACTGCCCGGGGACCACGAACGGACAGGGAATCGCCTGGTAGTTCCCGCCCGCGGGTGCGTACACGTAGCCGTTGGCGGCCGGGGTCACGCCTAAGCCGAGGGCCAGCGTGATCGTCGTCACAACGTACCCCCAGCCGGAACTTACGGCCGGCCAGGTGCAGGCGGCCGTATAGGCGATCTTGTGAATGTTGCTCTGCCCGTCGATGATCGCCGTCCCGCCGGGGTTCGTAACGGTGATCTTCCCGTGCGTGACGGTGATGCCAGTCGCCCGGGCTGGCAGGGCCAGGACTTCGTCTCCGGCTCCGATGGCCGGCAGGATCTCGGCCGTAAGCCAGGAGGGCGGGAACATGACGAGCCGGTCGGCCGTGAGACTCCGCCAGACTGCATGGCCGGCCGGCACGTCGGGGCCGGCCAGCTCATCGGCGAACGCTTCGCCCTGGGGTCCTTTGGAGGCGTCGCCGGCCAGTAGGTAGTGAATCGCGTGGGCCATCTCATGCCGAACCCACCACGCCACCTCATCGAGCGGAGCCTTGTCCGTGACGATGAAGACCCGGTCGGGCGTGGCGTGGCTGTAAAAGCCGGCCTTGCCGATGCTCCAGCCATCCCCCGGTTCGCCCACGGTCTCTAGAAAGACGATGCCTACCATGAGCCTAAGCGCGTCCGCCGTTTCGATCGGGGCCAGGGCGCCGATGAGCAGCCACCACATATCGACCTGCGCCTCGCGGGCGCGTCTTGCGTATTCCTCCGGCGGCTCGACTACCCGGTATCGGGTTGAGCCCCAGGTCAGCGCGCCAACCTCTAGGTCCATGGCTCGGTCCTTTCTGGCCCCGACTGGCGGGCTCGAGGATGCTGACTCGAGCCCGTCGGCCAGGGGAACTGCGGCCGGACCAGGGGAAGGCGCCGGCCCGCCTAGCGCCGCAGGTTCTATTCGGAGGTCAGCGCTCGATTACAAGCACCATCTGGCCGAGGTGGTTATTGCCCGCCCCGGTGATCGCGACGTCGAGCCGGCCGGTGCAAACCGGCGGCCCGTAGATGACCGGATCGGTATCGAGTGCCACGCCGTCCTCATCGCACGCCGGGACTTGTGGCTGGTAGCGCGTGTCCGCGGCCAGGCCGGTAACGCTGAGAACGTCGGCGCCGGTCAGCCCGTCGACGATCGCGATATCTGGGGTGTCGAGGGTGCCCGGCAGGAGTGCGATTGCCCGGATCAGCCCGGACGTGGTGACGTGGATGGAGCCCGTGCCGGTGCCACCGGACGCGAGCGGAACGATTCGGACATTGATGCTTGACATGGCCTACGCTCCCGCGAGCAGGCGCAGCGCGTCCGTGTCGGTGACACCGGACCCGGAACGCCAGATGCACAAGAACCCGCGGTTACCGTCGGGGACACCGGTTGCGATGTTGAAAGTCGCGCCGGTCGGCTCCACGCTCATACCGATGCGGTCGAGGATGGTGAAGCCGGCCCGAATGTCGCCGTAGATGAGATCGCCGGCGGTCATGAAGGAGACTTCGTGCTGCGGCTTGCGGAGCAGGTTTCCCGCGCCGTCGATGATCGGCGCGTTGCTCGCGTCGGCTGCGGCGACGTACTGCCCAATGGCGTTGAGCACCGCCAGGGGCGCGAGCCATCTCGCGTTCGCCTGGTAGCGGGCGCCGAGATCCGCCTGAACGGCCAGGAGGTCCGCGACGGCCGCCGGGGCGGCGTCAAAGGGCGTGAGGCCGGTGATGATGCCCGCCGGCTCGTCGGAGCCGGTGCCGACCGCGAACTTCGCGGCTTCGAGATTGTCTCTCGCGTCGCTGAACAGCCGGGCGATCTCGCCGGTTGCGCCGGCGAAGTCAGACAGGAGCTCATAAGTCAGGCGAACGAAGGCGGCGCCGCGCTCGGCCGTGATCTTCGTGGGCGTCATGTCGGGCGCCACTTCGGCCACGTCGCTTCCCTCCGCGCCGTAGCCGGCCGCGACCTGTGCGGCCGAAGTAACCGTCAGTGTCTTGGTCGCCACGGTGCGAACCGTCGCGAATCGGCGCAGCGGATTGGCCGAGCCGTCGCCCGTGATGCTGAGGGTTGGGTCAACCGTCATTGGGAGCGGCCAGCCGGTCGACAGTCCGCCCGGATCGCCACCCAAGGCGAACGTGAGTGTGCGCTGGGCGTCACGGGCTTCACGGAGGGCCGCTCGTTCCTCGGGCGCGAGTTCGAGAGCCGCCCGGGACTCGTCCGCCATCAGCGCGGCGAAGGCAGACAAGTACTCCGGCGAGCCGATGGCCGCGAGATACCGGCTATGGGCCGGGACCGGCTCGCTGCGGATCACCCGGTCAAGGCGATCCTGCGCGGCTGGGGCGAGATTGCTCCGCTCGATCGCGGCGAAGGCCAGCCGGGCGTAATCCTGGCCGGCCGCAGAGGTGTTCATGGTGGTTTGCTCCTTGCGCGGCTGGGGCGCGAATGGGCGTTCATGGGCGGCCGGGTTCGCGGCGAGGGCCGCAACGGCGGCGCGGCGGGACTGGGCGGCGGCCCAGGCGAGGGCGTCGGCGCGTTCACCCAGGAGTGCGGCGCGCTGGCTGAGTCGGGTTTCATAGCCCGCCCGCAATTGGTCCATCGCCTGGACCTGGCCGGGCGTCGCCTTGCCGCTCTTGATCGGTTCGAGCAGAGCCCGAGCGTCGGTCATGAGCTTGCTCAGCTCGGCGTCGAGCGTTGCCAGTTCGACGTCGATCGCGGCGCGATCGCGAGCCGGTTTGAGCAGGTCCGCGACGTGTCTCTCCGAGACCACGGAATTGGGCGCGGCCAGTTCAGGACGCGGCCCGGCGTCAAAGGGGTTCATTGCAAAACCTCACTGTCGGGAGCGTCGGGGTTCGCACCGCCCGAAGGCCGAGCGTCCGCGCTCTGGAACCGGGTGAGGCCGGCTCTCGTCCGCCTCTGTCGCCATGCCGGCCGGCCGGTAGGTCCGCCCGCAGTGGTACCGTCGGATTCTGCGCCTCGAACGGTTGTTCGGTCAAGGGCCAGTGGTGGCAGGCCGGTCGGCTGGCCGGTCCGGCGGATTGCCTCTTGCCGGCGTGCGGCCTCGGCTCGGATGGCCTCAAGCCGATCGAGTTCAGCGTCGCATTCGGCCAGGGCGAGACGCACGATCTCCGGCCAGGTGGCGCCGGGATGGTCGCGGGTCAAGCGGCCGATCTGCAGAGTGGTGGCGAGGTCAATCATGGGTTCACCTTTCGTCCCCTTGGAGGTCGGCATGCGAGAGAGCAGAACCGCTGGCCCCATTGGGCCGCGAACGATCGGCCGCAGGTGGGGCAGACTGCTTGGCGCTTGCGCCGAGTGAGGCTCCGTGCCGTGTTCTTCGCGGCCAGACGGCAGGCGCCGGAGCAGTATCGCCAGGCACGGCCGACATAGACCGACCCGCAGAGCCGGCAGACTTTCGGACTGGCACGCTCGGCTCGCCGGGCACGCTGGTAGCAGGCCCGATCAGGGTGGCGGGGGGGAGGCCCAACGACGTGACCGGCAATGATCCCTCGCTGACCCGGCCGCTTATTCGCGAGTTTTAGTTCCGCTATAGGTGTGCATTCCGCCAGCCGGGTGTCTGAGCCGTGGGCTGGCCGGGCATGGTCGATGGCCCCCCGTCCCGGGCGAGTGCCAGTGCCAGTGCCACCTATATAGGTGGTGGCACTTTGGCACTCGGCTCTTCCTCGACCGGCGCTCTCTGGCACAACACTGGCACTAGGTGGCACTAGCACGAGGGAACGAGCGGCAGTCATTCGGCACCGTCCATTCCGGCGTCCGTGAGCGCCAGCGGAGTGCCATCGGCCACCAATCCATCGGCCCGGAGTCGCCCGAGAGCGTTGTAAAGGGACCGCTTCGGTAGGGGCCTGTCGGCCGCCCCGAGGGCGATTCGTAGTTCGTCGGCGGTACTCGCGCCGGCCGCGATGGCGCGGAGTACGCGGTCATCGGTTGAGGCGGCCTCGTGATCGTCGGCGACCGCTACCACGTCCCAGAGTCCGCCCCGTTGGGCCAGGACAAGGGACGACGGCGGGACGCGCTTCCGCACCGTCCAGCGAGCGCGGCCGGCGCCAAGGTCGGCCATCATCGCTACCACGTCGGCGGACCTACTCCATTGGCCCATGATCGAGTTCATCGACGTGCCGTGCTGCGGCCCGCTGTTGCGATGGTCGCGGGGCGGCTTGGTGAGGTGGACACAGACCAGGACGGCGCACGGCAGGGAGCGGAGGTAGCGCACGGCAGCTTTGAGCGGTTCGCCCCACTCGTCCCCTACCATCGCCCCGCCTGTATCAAGGAGCAGGAGATCCGGCGCGAGTTTGTCCAGTTCGGCGCGTAGCCATTCCTGCCGCTCCGGCTTGCCCAGGTTCATGCCCGCGTAGCTCGCCCGGAAGTAGTTGCTCAATTCGGCGCGATCGAGCCCGAGAGCGGCCAGGGTTTCGCACTCGCGGCGGTATTCCTCGGCCGGTCCGTTTTCCTCGTCTACCAGGACAACGCGGGCGGCCCGGCGGATTGCGTAGTGCCCGAACAGCGAGCCGGTGCCAGTGGCGAGCCGGATCGCCAGCTCTAGGCGGGCGTAACTCTTTCCGATGCCTTCGGCGCTTGCCAGGATGCCTAGGGCCTTCGGCCGGAGCAGCCCGTCAACGAGCCAGTCGTCAACGTCTGCCGGTTCGGTCGCATCGGCGACGCACTCGAACGCGGCATGCGGCTGGCCGAAAGAGGGCGGGATCTCGGGCGGCACCGGACCGGGGTCGCCCGGTTCGTTCCATTCGGCGGCCAGGTCTTGCGGAGCGCGATGGGAACGCGCAGAATGGTTACTGCGAGGCTGCGCGGTCATGGCGCACCTCCGCACTGGCCCCTGCCGGCGTTTCGACCGCGGCGGGGGCCTTCCTTCTGCGGGCTTGGCTCGCCTTGAGCGACAAGGCCGACATATGGGAGCGCAGCGCAGCCCTGGCCCGCCGCGCCCGTTCCTCAGGCGCCAACTGACCCTCAGGGTCGACTAGACGATCGAACCTCGCCAGTTGTGCGGCCGTCGCTGGCCCAGTATTGGTGCCGCCCATCGCGTGCAGCGCGTAGGCCGCCACTCGGGCTCTGGTTCGTCGTTCGCTCGGGGTCAACATCTCGAATTGAGAGTGGCCCTAGCACGTCGGCGACGGAAGGGATGAGACCGTCCAGCGAAGGGATGAAACCGTCCGCTAGCGGCCCTTCGCCTTGCGGCGCCACGTCTTGACTGTCGGCTCGGGGAACGGATCTACCTCCCCGGCCGCGTTGCGGCGTCCCTCTTCTGACGCGATCGTCTCGGCGATCTGCTTCGTCGTCATGCCTTGCGCCACGAGTTCCGCCGTTCTTCGGACGCGCCGCTCGGCCGTATCGCTGAGGCTCGCTGTCGCCGTCTTCGCGGCTTGCTGGCGGTCCAGAGGCGGCACCTCCAGCAAGTCGACCAGGGCCCAGGACGCCACGGTCCCAAGCACGACGCGCCCACGCGATCGTGACACGACGGAGTACCTGATACCGCCGGCGGCCGGCTCAAGAAAGCTGCTGCCAGGTTCGGCGTCGGTGATGCCGGAGGCCTGCAGCATCTGGGCCAGGAGCAGCCCCAGCCGTTGACCGCGCCGGGCGTCAACGCTCAGGCTGTCCCAGGTCGCGGCCACGTCCTGAGCGGCCAACTCGGCGATCTCCTGCTTCTGTTCGTCCGTGAGTGGCCCCGCGGTGGCGTCGATCATCGTCAGTAGGCGCGCTCGCTCGGCCTCGTGCTCGCGTGCCCGTCGGTTCGTCTCGCGGCTCATCGCTTGCCGTCCAGTCTGTCGGCGGGGGAGCGATAGGCCGCACGAGCGCGCTCGTCAGCCGCAGAGGCGCCGTAGCGCCCGAGCATCTGTCTGGACTTCCATCCGGCCAGTCGCATCAAGTCGCCCTCCTGGCCGCCACCAGCAAGCCATTGGTGGGCGAAGCCGTGGCGGAACTGGTGGGCGTGGATACGCGGCAGGCCGGCGGCGGCGGCGCGCTTGGCGATCATCTGGCCGAAGGCACTGACACCCAGCGGTCCGTCCTGGCCGATCCAGAGGGCCTCAGAGTCGGCGTAGCGGCTCGCCTTGCGGAGTCGGAGGTAGCGATCGATCGCAATGGCGGTCTTGGTCCCGAAGCGGACTGCGCGGGTGTGCCCGCCCTTGCCGGTAACGTAGGCGATCCGGTCTTTCAGCTCCACGTCGGCGAGCTTCAGCCCGGCCAGCTCGCCCCGGCGTATCCCGGTGTCGAACAGCATGAGCAGGATCGCAGCGTCGCGGCGGTCGACGATCTCGCGGCCCGTCGTGGTCTTCAGCAGCTTGCGGAAGTCGTCAACAGGCACGAGCGGCACCGGGCTATCGGGCACGCGGGGCGCCTTCATCTTCGCCATTGGCGAGACGGGCACCTCGTCTTCCTCAACCGCCCACCTCCAGAATTGCTGGAGGGCTCGAAACTCGATCGAGAGCGTCGCAGGGGCTACCACGTCCCGGCGTTGGGCGAAGTAGGACTCGATGTGCTCACGCCGAACGCCTCGGGTCGTGGCGGGCATCCCGGCCGCCTCCAGGTGGGCTAGGAGTCGATCGAGGGCCGCGAGGTAGATCCGCGAGGTCTTCGGCGAGCGATCGGCCGCTAGGTGTAGCTCGAACGAGTCGCGTAGACTGGAGAGCGCATCGGGCGCCCGAGTCGAGGTCTGCATGATGGTCAACCGCTCCACACTGTTAGTCGCTCAGTTCTCCGACGTGCTAACTGTAGAGAGTGGCCGCCTTCGCGTCAATGCCTCCGATCCACGCTCAATGTGAGCAACCGCCTAACGTCCCCGTAGCTCAGCGGATAGAGCGGCCGCCTTCTAAGCGGTTGGTCGTGGGTTCGATTCCCGCCGGGGACGCCAACCCTCATGCCCGTTCCTCTGCGGACGCCGACCATCTCGGCAGCATGCGCAACGGCCATCCCGTCGACAAGGATCGGTCAGCCAGCAGCCGCCGTCCGAGCAACGTCAGCTTCGCTCCACGATATGCCACGAGAGCCTCCCATTCGATGTGAGCTGGATACCCACACCGAGCCTCGGGAGGCTCTCGTTTGTCAACAACCTATTCGTCAATCACACCTAGCGCACGACGAGGATCGTGGACGCCGCCAGGATCACAACGACCAGTAGGGTTACTCCCACGGCCATCGAGAGGTCATAGAGATAGCGGTTGGCGGAGAGGCGGCCCTTGCGCAGTCTGCCCGCGAGGCCCGCGACGATGAGCCCCACCGCCGAAACCGGCGCGAACAAGGGGACCACGATGGCCACGACGACCAGGAATCCGTCCGCGGCCAGAAGCGCCCAAGGGCTTTCACGAGGAGTTTGGATCAAGTCTGTGTGCATGCTCTCACCAGGAATAGGTCGGGTTCCCGTACGCGTAGATGGTGACATCAATCGCCGGATACCAGGTCTGGATGGTGATCCACAAGCTGGTGCAGCTGAAGTAGCCCTGGGAGTAGGACTCGTACGACCCGCTGCCCTGGCCGCCGTACGTCGGATGGTAGTTGACGCCGTTGTAGACCCAGCAGAGCCCCTGCACGCTTCCGGTTTCCCACCGAGTCGGCTGATTGGTCAACACGGAACCGTTCGAGCACCAGAAGAATTTGTTGGAGTAGGTGATTACCGCTGATCCCCACATGTTGTACCCGACGTGATTGATCCAGCCAAAGTTCCAACATCCAGAACCGACGACTGCCGGCGAGACCAGCCCGGGGGACTTGGTGTTTCCAGTCGACCCAGTGGCTACCGTGACCTTCTCGGTGACCGGGGTCAGTGCCTCGATCACAAGGGTGCGATCGGCCGGCGAGAGCGCCCCGATCGCGGCGTCCAGCGATGGTTTCTTGGCAAGCTGCGCCAGCAACTGGTTCGCCCGCGCCTGCGGGGTCGGCGCGGCTGCCATCACCGTTCCCACCGGGGAAGCAAGCACCGCCGAAAGCGCGACCGCAAGGGCGGCAACAGCCTTGACGATCCGACTGGTCATCAGATACCCGCTTTTCACGGAATCGAGCCGAGCTTGCACATCCTCGGCTTGTCGCAAACATCGCGCCTGACTGGATCTCTTGTCAATACGACATATACCCAGCCAGCACCGGCGAGCCCTCGACTGGCCCCGCAGACAACGGTGCGATTGACCCCCGCGCGCGCTCCTTCAGCCTGGCATCGACTCCACCGCAGCCGACAACTTCGGGCCAAGGATCTTCTCGCCCGACCATTCGAGTAGGTAGCCTCTGTGCCGCCAGATTTCACGCTCGAATGTGGCTTTCCGCGTCGACCTACAGGATTGCGTGCGCCTGCCCGATTGAGGGTGATCCTGAGCCGACCGACCTGATCGTCCCTGATTCCGCGGGTCAAGCCGTCGTCGGTGTCGGCTTGTCTCCTCTCGCCCCGACCAAGACAATCTCCCAACGTCATGGGACGGCGAAAGCTCTGGGCACCAC
>CAWBLU010000001.1:0-939697 GCA_963789725.1 uncultured Chloroflexia bacterium | reverse complement strand
TGCGCCGCGGACACGATCGCCGACGCGTTCGCAAGCGGGGACTTCGGGGAGCAGTCGCTGTCTTCCTATCGCGACCGGCTGGCCGGGCGCGGGATCATGGCCGAGCTCGAGCATGCCAGGAACTATCGCCAGAGCTTCCGCTGGGGCCTCTACGCTGGGGCAACGCTCTCCCTGGTCCAGAGTCATCTCCCGGTCCGGCTCAAGACCCATCCGGATCATCTTGGGACGAAGCCCGGGGCGCGGATGCGCAGGCGAAACCCGGCGGGATGGACCAGACGACCTTCGTCAGCCTAACGGGCTCTGGTCCACCGAGAGGACGAGCCTTCGCACGTCACGAGCAATCCTTGACCCATCGCTTTGCCTGCAGTGCGCCGAGCGGTTCGCGAACTCGTGCACGCATTTCTGCCCCGGTCAGGTCTATCGCTGGACCAACGATGAGATCGTGCTCAGCCCCTCCAACTGCCTGCACTGCATGACATGCACGGTGAAATGCCCCTACGTCAACATCCGATGGGTTCCACCCGAGGGTGGTGAGGGGCCGCGCTTCAAGAGCATGTAACCGAGTTTTTGGAGTGCCGCAGGGCGTTCGGGACGACCGAGGGCACCGGGTGCCGGATGGCCCCATTCCTTGGGCACCAACAGCGGCGGCATCCGGATCGGCACTCGTCGGCAATCAGCCGGCGATGGCAGGACACCGGTTCGGCGCAGGTGCACATGCTCGCCGCCGATTTGCCGGCTCGGAGCCGGGACAGGCCGTCTCGACGGCATCGAGCTCACGCCGTCTGACCGGTCTCGACCAGTCCCGACGAGACCTACATCTACGACGACTCGGGCAATCGCCTGAGCGCGACCGTCGGCGGGATGACGACCAACTTCGCCTACGACTCCGATGGACGCCTGTGCGCCGTGGGCGCGACGAGCTGCGCATCACCGAACGTCACATATGACGACGCTGGCCGAACGGCCACCTACAACGGCTGGGCCTATCTCTACGATTTAGCCGGCCACATGATCTCGGCCTGCCAGGGCACGACCTGCCACCGTCCATCGGTCCTGCCCCACGAGAGTGCACCCGAGTAGGAGCGGGACATTCGGTCGGCTACGGTCGGTTTGACTCCTCTCGCCCCGACCATTCAGGTAGGTGTGACCTACCCCCGGGATAGACGGTCCGCGGCTCAACGCCCCGGTCAACTCGCCATGGGCATTTCGGGTCGGTGAGGCCGTTGATCGTTCAGGCCAGGAGTTGCCTGCCGTACCAGTCGTTGTCGTCCCGAACGCCGGGAAAGACGAAGAAGTAGCCGCCGCCAAACGGCTGCACGTAGTCGATGAGCGGCTCCCCCCGCCAGGCGGGCCTGGTTCTTCGCGAACTGCCGTTCGACGTCTTGTTGATAGCAGGTGAAGATGTGGCCGGCTTGAAGGTTGCCGTTCAAATCGGCTCCAAGGTCGTAGTTATACGAGCGCCGAAGGATGCGTTGATCGGCTGTCTCTGCCGTTCGCGGGTTGGCCAAGCGAATGTGCGCGTCGAGCGGCGTGTAGATGCCTGTCGGATCGGCTGCGTAGTTGGGGATGTCAAATTCGACTGAACCATCGAGCGGCGCCCCCGAATCGCGCATACGGCCGAAGATGTTCTCCTGTTCTTTGAACCCGACGCGATCCCAAAACTCGACGAGCATCCGAATCAAACGGACGACCTGGTACGAACCGCCAAGGGCCCAGGCCGGTTCGGTCGGATCGGTCACCCACACGAGGCCACTCGCGTCATCACCGCTCGGGTTAGCCGTGCCGTCCTTGAAGCCCATGAGGTTGCGGGGCGTTCCCGTCGGTCGCGGAGGTGAGGCGTAGCCTTCGATCTTCCAGCGCAGCCTGCATGCCGCCTCGCGTGCGCTTTGTGATGTCTCGCAGCGCATGATGGACGGCGTCGGGATGGTCGGCACACAGCTGGAGCAGCAGGTCCCCGTGCAGCCAGGCGGGATCTGGAGTGTCATCTGGAAACGCGGGCATGACGGTCAGGTGACGCGGCGACTGGCCGGCAAACCCATAACGATCGTCGAAGAGGCTCGAACCGATCGACACGGTGACCGTCAGGCCATCCGGGGGGAACTGCGGGCCGATAACGGTATCGGACGACGGATAGTCGCTCTCAGAGGGATCGAGTCCGGCCGTGAGATACCGCGTCCGCGACGTGATCGTCTTCAGCAGGTCGGCGAGATCGGTCTTGTTGCCGGCAAGGACATCGAAGGCGGCGTAGCAGGCGGCGGCCTGTTTTGCGGCCGGCGCGGGCGTAAGGATGCCGGCCTGATTTGGACCGTGAAATGGATAGCCGTCGGAGTTAGGTTTCGCCGACGGGGTTGCGTGAGGAGCCTGCTCGCCTCTCGCAACGATCAGGCCTCCGATCCCGCCCGACAGCGCCACGCCTGCGGCCCCAGCGGCTGCGCCCTTCAGGAATGTTCGACGATCCATGGTCATGAGGCCGCTCCTGAAGGCTCAGTCGTCTTTGAGGAGGTCCGGGAAGATCGCCAGCGTCTCGAGAAGCTGCCCTAGGGTGGCGTCGATCCTCTGGCGGGCGGGGAGCGGCGTCGCCATCGGCGCCAGCCACTGGCCCGACTGCTTCGCGGCCTGCAGCGCTGCGGCAAGCTCGTCCATCTGGCCCGTGGCGTCCGCGACCAGGCGCGGATCCAGCAATGGCCCGACCATGCCCAGGACGGCTCGCGTCGAGTCTATGTCCGCGGACGTCTCCGCGTACGCGGCTCCGGCTCCTTCGTCGTCGATGCCCGAGAGGTGGTCCCGGAGTGCATCCTCGAGGATTTCGTGGACTCGAAGCGTCAGATTGACCGGGTTGCCGGCGAGATCCGGGTCGCTCAGATGGGCAGATACCGCCGCCACGTCCGTCACCAACCGGTCGGCGATCGGCAAGAGCGTCGCCGCGCTTTGATCATGCCAGAGGCCATACTCCAGGCGGTGCAGACCCGTGAACGCCGGATCGCTCACACCTCCCGGCAGTCCATCTGGCAGGCCGTCTACTGCGATGCCCAATGCGCCAAAGCTGTCATAGGATGCCCCGACGCGCTCCCAGTCGAGCTGGGCGGCGAGCCAGTCGCGGCGGGCCGAGGACAAATCCGAGCTGGCGAGATCGGACCGCAGGGCGTCAACATCGGTCCTCAAGGTCGCAAGGATTCCGCTTGCATATGCGATGTAGTCCGCATTCGCCTGATCCATTCCAGGAACGGGTGGCAGCTGGATCGGTCCGGAGGGGACGAATGAGGACCCAGCCAGCGGCTGAGAGGATGGAGCTGCGGTGCCTTCGACTACCGGAAGCGACCTCTGAGAGGCTGACGACGCTGGTGATCGAGTCGGCGCCTGCGTCGAGCCGCATGCGGCGACCACAACGGCCGGGATGATGAGGCCAAGGATCAAGAGGCGAAGGCGTGAGTGTTCTCTGGTCTTCGAAGCACGCGCTCGCACCGCTTCAGGGGCAGGACAGCTCTTTCCATGCGCATCCGGTCTCGACATTGGCACGACGACATAGCGTGGCAAAGCACCAACAGTCCATAGAGGGCCGAGTATCGGGGCGCTCGGTTGAGCGTGGATGTTCGTTGCGAGTCGCGCAACTTCCGGCAAGGACGGATCGAACGACGTTCGCGCCGAGAGCCCTAACGGCCTACGCCACCTCGATCGGCATCTGGTCTGTGGGCACGATCGTGTAGACCAGTTGGAAAGCGTAGGGCTTACTCCTCTCGCCCCGACCACTTACGGGTGAATCGAACTCAGCCGGCAGCACCGCCGCCCGACCATGTCGGACAGCGTGAGCCGAAAGAGACCGTAGCCTCCTCCATCCCCAGCACGTCGGCGGTCCCTCCGGCGCCAACCTAGCCGACCAACCGATCCCATGGCGGAGGCTCGAACCTTCACCCGTATAGTGTCGGCTTGACTCCTCTCGCCCGAACCATTCAGGTAGGTGCCTACCCAGGCAGTGATCGCCGCCATCCCCGCGTCAGGCTGGGGCCGATCCCCCAACGACGGCGACGTGGATCGGCAGAGATGGCCACCCGGCGTCTGTCGTCAGCAGGCTGGCCGCACCCAGTTCAACCGCCGTGGCGACGACCAGGGCATCCGGCAGTCGCAACTTGGTCGCGTGCTGAGCTCTCAACTTCGCTGCGGTTGCCGCAATCTCCCGCGTGGCTGGCTCAACTCGAGCCGGAAGCGCTGCGAGAAATTCATCGACCTTCGCAACCGCGTTCGCACCCTGCCGGAATGGGCCGACGAGTACCTCGGCGTAAGCGGAGGCCGGGACGGCCAACTCGTCGCCCCGACTCCGAGCGCGCGTCAAAGCCTCCCTGGCCGCGGAGTGGTGGACGTCGCTCGAATTGAGAATGGCAATGATGACGCCGGCGTCGAGGATCGTCAGCGCCATTCGCGGCGCAGTTCGTCGAGATGATCCGGGGCGAACGCGCCCGTCAAGGCGCCGGCAAATCGATCGACCGGATCCTCCTCACGGACCAGGATCAACTCACCTGGCCGGCCGGCCTCGGCCCGAAGGCGATCGCCCACTTTGAGCCCAGCCCGAACGAGGGCGTCCTGGGGGATCGTGACCTGATTCTTGGCGCTCACCCTCGTATACCCACGACGGCGGTCGGTCTTTACTCGTGCACTCATGGGTAAAGCTTACGCCACCGAGGTCCCTTCGGGCAAGATCGACCCGATCCTCGTCCCGCATCGGTCATCGATGATCGACCTCGGACTGGCGCACCTATCGCGCGCTCGGGGTCGGCGTGATGGCTGCGTATTGAGGGCGGCCAGCGGGTCGGTAGACCTGAATCGTTATCCCCTTCGGGGTGGACTGCGATTCGACCAACTCGAGCGCCATGTCCGGGCCGGTGGCGGAGAACAGCCGCGTGCCCTCGCCAACGACCACGGGGAAGGTGAACAGGTTGATCTGGTCGACGAGGTTGTTGTCGAGCAGCCACCGGAACAGGGCGCCGCTGCCGTGGACCTGCAGCTCGCCGCCCACTTTGGCCTTCAACTCGCGAATTGTGGCCTCGACGTCACCGGAGAGGACGGTCGTGTTCGCCCACTTCGGATCGAACTTTGCCGTGGATGCGACGTACTTGGGCCGCGTGTTCAAGGCCGTCCAGATCGGGCTATCGCCCGGATCGTCCCACGTCCCCCAGGAGCCGGCGAAAACCTCATAGGTCCGCCGGCCGAACAAGAACACCTCGGCGCGCTGGTAGATCTCGTCCATGACTGTCCCAGCTTCGTTGTCGAAGTGGGCCCATCCCACGCGCTCGAATACCCCGCGCTCGGCTACCCCGGCTACCGGTGCACCAGGTCCCTGCATGACTCCGTCAACAGAGACCTGGATGGTGGTCGTGAGCTTCATGATCGTCCGGTCCTTTCTGGCACGCCGGTTGTGAGCGACCCGAGGACGAGACCGTTCGGAGCGACGCTCTCTTGTTCAGCTTGGCAATCGAAGCCTTGATTCCAAATGAAGCCGCGATCGTTGGAGTTGAAGCCGGACAGCAATCTTGGGTTCAGCCCGTCTTCCTGAGCGCCAGTTCGATCGAAACCGGGACAATGATCCGCGGGATGGGAAGTGCGACCACGCCGACCTGTGGCGCCGCAACCCGCCGCGACGCCTCCTCGACCCGTGGGATCATAGATTGCGTGACTGATCCCACCGCCGCCCACGAGACGCGCATCGACCGCTGGCTGTGCGCGGTGCGTCTCGTGAAGACCCGCCCGCTCGCGACGCGGCTGTGCGAGGGCGGCCACGTCCTCGTGAACGGGTTGCCGGCGAAGCCGTCGACCAAGGTTCGCGCAGGTGATCGGGTGGAGACCCTCATCGCGGATCGCGAGCGCGTCATCGAGGTGGTGCGGCCGATCGAGTCGCGGGTCGGGGCCCCCGCCGCCGCGGGCTGCTACGTGGACCACAGCCCGCCGGTCGTGCCGGAGGCCGGGCCAGGGATGATGCGCGTCCGCGGAGAGGGCCGGCCCGGCAAGCGTCTCCGGCGCGAGCTCGAGCGCCTGCGCCGGGCCGGCGACGCCTGAGCCCGAGCCCGAGCCCGGGAGGGTGCCAGCGCGGCCGGGCTCCTCACGCGGTCTCGCTCTGCACAGCCGCTCTCAATGGGACATTCAGGTCGGTCGGCGCGGTCGATCCTCCGCCAGGGCATGGGCACCTGGCCGGACGGGCGCAAGGAGCAGCACCGATGGCCGGCGGCCGGCCGGGTCAGACGGCCGGAGCGTCCAGCGATGCGAATGTCCGGCGGACCGTCGCCAGTCGGGCCTCGTCCCAGACGACCGTGGGATCGGGCTCGATGAAGGTCATGGCGATGCTCGCCAGGCCGAGGGCGGCCAGGGACCAATCCGCCGCGTTCGCGGCGCCGAATGGCCGGGCCCGGATCGGGCGGGTCGCGATGTCCGGCGTGGCGAGGGCCATGATCACCAGCCCGCGCAGATCGGCGCTGGCCAGGCTGGCGAACGTCTCGAAGGTGGCGTCGAGTTCGGGCCGGAGGCGGTAGCCCAGCAGCCCGACCAGGAGATCCCATGAGGCGGCGATGCCCCGGATGAACGTCCCCTCGGACGCGGCCAGGGCGGCCTGCAGCTCGCTGCGGAGCCTATGGTCGGCCACGCTCAGGAACGTCGTATGGAGGGCCAGGTAGGTCCGCCATTCGGTCGAGCCGCGCATCGTCTCGAACTCGTTCGGTGAGCTCTGACGCAGCAACTCGAGGACCAGCTCATGGCGCAGCTCGGGCGTCTCGAGCCAGTCCAGGCGCTCGAGGACGATGCGCTTGACGTCCATCACGGAGGTCTCCGCGGCCGAGAGTGCGGCGGGCGTGGTGGCTTTCGCGAGTTCCTTCAACAGGTCGCTGAAGAAGAGGTCCTTGTAGGGCCAGCGGCGATAGACGGTGCTCCGCGAGACACGGGCGTCGCGGATGACGTCCTCGAAGCTTATGTGGTCGAGGCTGACGGTCAGGCCGCTCTCGTTGACCATCGCCATGGCGGCGTCGAGCATCCGTCGTTCCGTCTCCGCGTCGGATAGGCGGCGAGACCGATGGCCGAGACCGGTCCCCGTTTGCGCCACAGCCGCCACTCTGCTAACCTCCTGCTGATGAGACATGAAATTCCAAGTTTGGTATCCACTATCCCAGTCGCCACGAAGATATTACCAGGCGAGGGGGCCGGAGGAAAGAACGTGAGCCGTCCCGAACAAGTGATGTACCGCAGCGAGCGCTGGATGTACCGGCGCGGCCGCCCGAACCGCCTGGCTGCGTTCCTGAACCGGGCCTGGGCCTGGGTCGGCAGCGTAGGAGTCTGGCGCCGGCTCGTAGCGCTGCAGGTCCGCGGCCGGACCAGCGGACGGCTGATCTCGTTCCCACTCATCGTCGCGGACTACCAGGGCGAGCGGTATCTGGTGGCAATGCTCGGCCAGGGCGCGAACTGGGTCGCCAACGTCCGGGCAGCCGGCGGGCAGGCGGTGCTCCGTCATGGCCGAACCGAATTGGTGCAGCTCGACGAGGTCGAACCAGCCGAGCGCGCCCCGATCCTCCGGCGCCACCTCGAGGTCGCGCCTGCGGCGCGCTCCTTCGTCCCGGTCGATCGCCGGGCTCCCCTATCGGACTTCGACGCGATCGCCGCACAGTTTCCGGTGTTCCGAATTCGCCCGCGAGCCGGCTGAGCGTCGGGCCGGCCCCGCCCCCAAGGAGATTCAGATGAGCAATGTCGCCCGCACGCTGTACCTGTATGTCGCCGGCCTCTTCGTTGTCGGAGTCGTGGTCGAGTTCTTCCTCGCCGGTCTGGGCGTCTTCGGACTTCAGTCCGACGCTACCGACGCCGGGACGCCACTGACCGACGCCTCGTTCGTCCAGCGCTTCGATCCCCACTTGATGTTCGGAGACGTCCTGTTCGGCGTGAGCCTGATCCTCATCCTCGTCGCGCTCGCGGCGCGGCTGGACCGCCGCACGATACTCACGACCGTCGGCCTGTTCGCCCTCATGTCGGTCCAGGCCACGTTCGCGTTCGCCGGCGCGCCAGCCGTCAGGGCCCTCCACGCGGCGCTCGGCGTGGCGATCTTCGGAGCGGCCGCGTACATCTTCGGGCAGGCGCTGGCGCGGCGCGAGGCCTAGGTCATGCGGCCCGCGGCCGGCTGGCCGGCTGGCCGGCGCCTCAGGTGCCATGACGCGGGCGGGCATCCACGACCCGCTCGCCGCGCATCACTCGCCGGACGGCGAACGCCAGATCCGACGCCGCGGAGTCCCTGAGCACGAACCTCGATGCACCCTCCTCCATCGCCTGACGGCAGATACCTGGCCGCCCGAAGGCTCGCCAGGCGCCTCGGATGTACTCCAGGCGGGCACGATCGCCCGCTCACTGCTCTCGGCCGCGATCCAGCGCGGTCGATGTCAGGCGTAGGAAGGAGCTCCAAACAAGTCGACGCGGGCTCCGTCGTGGCCGAGCGCTGGCGCGGTCGCTCGGGCAGGAGCGCCGCAGGATCAAGTCGGCGCCACTACGAAGCTGTCGTGTGAGCGCGTTCCGCGGCGCGAGCTATATAGCTGCCAGCTTAGTAACTCCGTCGACGCTCGGATACGCTCCCGAGATGGGGCAGTTACGGGTGCCTACCATGGAGGCATCGAGGTGTTCGACGAGATCGCAACATCGGACCCGTCCAAGTCAAACCGCCCGAGGTCCCGAAGGGGCCTACAACGTGACTCGGTCGGGCAGCTCCTGAATTCCCGCGTCATCGCCTTGCTGGCGGCGGCCCTCATTCTGTCGGCGTGCGGGTCGAGCGCACCTGCTTCATCCGCACCCGCCGTCGCCACGACCCCAATGCATGTCCCCACCTCGGCGGCCGGCGACCCCCTCGGCCTGATCGGTGACTGGAACGTCATCTACGGTGCCCCCACCACCCTCACCATCAGCTACGCCAACGGCATCTACACCATGACCGCCGCCGCGCCGGTTCAGATAGTCGGCGCCGCGTGTTCCCTGCCCGTAGGTACGGTCATCGCCACCTTCGCACGCGACGCCGCCGGCAAGTTGGTCGGACAGCATGGTCTCTGGTTGACCACTACCTGCGCCTTCGCGCAGTGGACGCCGATGGGCCTGGTCCTCGAGACGGGCGGCCAGACCCTGACGGCGACGATAGGCGACGGTGGAGTCTACCCGTTCACCCGCTCGGCCTCGACGCCAAGCGCGAGCCCCTAGCCAGGCCGTCTGATCACGGCGAAGCTCCCGGATCCGACCAGCGACCTCCGTGAGTTCGAGGTGCTGACCCTGGCGGCGGCAGGTCTCAAGACGGATGAGATTGCCCGGCAGATCGTTGGGTCCAGAAACGCCATCAAGACACACCTGGCCCACACGTACGCGAAGTGTTCAACGTCAACTTCGGCCGGCCGGCCGGCCGCCGCCGCTGACAGCCGGTCAGCGCGAGGGAGAGCGTCACATTGGGCCTATTCCAGCAAGCCCACCACGTCCGCCACCGAATCCAGGACCAGTGAGGGCCGCCAGGGAAATCGCTGGATTTCCTCGCTCCTGGTCGATCCGGTCAGGACCAGGACGGTTTGCATGCCCGCCTCAAGACCCGACTTGATGTCAGTCTCCATTCGGTCGCCGACGATCGCCGCCGTCTCGGAATGTCCTTTGATGGCCGTCAGGGCGCTGCGAACCATCAGCGGGTTGGGCTTTCCAACGAAGTACGGCTGGATGCCCGTGGCGGCGCTGATGAGGGCCGCGACGGCTCCCGTTGCGGGTACCGGGCCGTCCGCGGTAGGCCCCGTCGGATCCGGGTTCGTCGCCAGAAACCTGGCGCCGCCGGCGACCATGCGAATAGCCCGGGTTACCCGTTCGAAGGAGTAGGTCCGCGTCTCGCCGATGATGACGTAGTCGGGATCTCGCTCGGTCAAGGTGTAGCCAGCGTCATGCAACGCCGTGGTCAGGCCCGCCTCACCGATGACGAATGCCGTCCCGCTGGGCCGCTGGCTGTCAACGAACCGCGCAGTGGCCAGGGCCGATGTCCAGATGGTTTCCGTGGGAATCTCCAGGCCGCTCACGGTCAGTCGAGCCGCCAGGTCGCGAGGCGTGTACATGGAATTGTTGGTCATGATCATGAAGCGCCGGCCCAGCGTCGTGAGTCTTGCCAGGAACTCAGCTGCCCCGGGAATGGCTACGTCCTCGTGAACGAGGACCCCGTCCATATCGATCAGCCAGGATTGAATCTGGGCGAAGCTCATCGGGTCTCCTGGTGTAGTTCACTCCCAGGGGATGCTACGACATGGGGGCACAGACCGGCGGCGACTCGGGCGACCATCGAAGCGGGCCGGGTGGAAGACGTCAGCGCGTCGACTCACTCGGACCGGGCGCGGCCGGCGAACCAGCCTGGCTCGCTGGCAGCGGCACGTTGAACGACACGAGCGCGGGCGGGCCGTCCCCGTCCAGAAGCAAAGTCACACTCGCGCATGGATCTACACGAGGCAGTCGCCTGCGGTAGTCGCTCAGAGGCAATCCGAGCAGCGTGCAGGTGACGAGCCGAATCAAAGTGTTGTGAGTAACGACCATCACCTTTCCGCCGGGGTCTGCCGACACGGCCTCCACGATCGCCGCGATCGCGCGATCGGCGGCGCGGGCGGGGTCCTCGCCCTCCGGAAAGTGCCCGGCGACCGGGTCGGCGAGGAAGCGCTCGACCATCGCCGGATCCATTGCCCGCAGTTCGTCAAGGGTCCGCCCCTCGGCAAGTCCGAAATCGAGCTCGCGCAGCCGATCGTCGAACCGGGCGGGCAGACCGGTTCGACGGGCGACGGGCGCGATGGTTGCACGGGTCCGCGCCATCGAAGAGCAGATCAAACTGGTGAACACTTGGCCGGACGCGCTCTCGGCGAGCATCTGGGCCTGCCACTCGCCGAAGGAGTTCAGTTCGAGGTCTGTTCGACCGATGTAACGGTTCCCGGCATGGCCGGCGGTCCGTCCGTGGCGGATGAGCACTACGGTTGTCTGGGTCATCGTTGGGCTCTGGCGTAGGCGGCAAACGTAGCATCGATGTAGCCCCGCTCGTGCAACGCGTCCACGAAACGTCCGTAGGCCTCCAGCAGGCGCTCCGAGTTGCGCGGGCGTGGCTCGAGTGTCTGCCCGGTCCCGCTCATCCGTGCCGCTACGGGAGCCAGGGGCCCAGCGCCGGCGGCGGCCACAATCGCCGCGCCCATGGCGGACTCCGCGTGGAGCGGTAGCACAACCAACCGGCCCAGGATGTCGGCTCGGAGCTGCGACCAATAATGGCTTCTGGTCGCCCCGCCGGTGAGGTAGAGCGGGCCCGAGAGGTCGGCTCCGAGCCGGGCAAGTGCCGAGTAGCCGAGGCGCTCGATGAAGGCGACACCCTGGAGCACACCGGCGTACCGATCACCGTCGTCGACGAACTCGCCGACCTCGAAACCCCGGGCCTCGGGCCGGTCGAACGGAAACCTTTCGCCGCGCGACGCGAGCGGGTAGACAAGCCCGCTTGACGGCTCGTGCCCGGCGGCCGAGGCCTCGAGGGCGTCCCGATCGCCCGGCGCAAAAGCCAGCTCCAGGGCGGCCGCGCCCGTGCTCGACGCCCCGCCGGGCAGCCATCCTCCGTCCGGATGGCGATGGGAGTACACGACGCCGCGTGGATCGTCGAGCCGCTGTTGGGTTACCCCTTTCAGTACCAGCGAGGTCCCCAAGACCGAGTTCCACGCGCCGGGAACCAGGGCGTTGACCGCCACCTGCGAAGCGCACCCGTCGGTCAGCCCCGCGATGACACGCGTGCCAACGCGCATGCCCGTGTGAGCGGCGCCGCTCGTCCCCACTCGACCAAGCTCGGTCCCCGGCCTGACAACCTCCGGCAGCAGCCCCGCGGGTATCCCAAAGCGATCCAGGACAGGGCCGGGCCAGGCGAGCTCGTCGAGGTCGAAGCCGCTCTTCAGCGCATGGCTCCAGTCGGTGGCGACTCGGGTGCCCGTTAGTCGGGTCGCCAGGAAGTCGGCACAGTGGTACATAGCAAGATGTCCGGCCCGCGCCTCAGTCCGCACTTCCATGGGCCCGGACCGGAGCAGCCAAACGAGCTTCGGCAAGGCCCAGGCCGTCTGCATTCGGTATCCGAGGCGCCGCCAGATGTCCGCTCCCACGTCGGCGACTTCGGCCGCCTCTGCCCCGGCACGGACGTCGTCGTACATCAAAGCCGGCGTGCGAGGCCGAGTTGCCGCGTCCGCCAGCAGGAACGTCCCCGACGTGCTGCAGACGGCGACGGCCTCGAGCCGGTCCGCGGTGGGCTTAGTCAGCGCCTGTCCAAATGCTGCCCCCAGCGCCTGCCACCACTGCTCGGGGTCCTGCTCGTGCCGGCCCGCTTCTCGCCAGCTGTCCAGGCGAGCCGACCCCTGCCCCACGACCGATCCACCTTCGTCAAGGACTTGCACTCTCAGGCTTTGCGTCCCCACGTCGACTCCAGCCCACACGGAGTCTGCCAACTGGCTACCCTCGGCTTCGTACCGGCCCCTGCGTTCGTGAGGCTCTGTGCTTGTTATTATCATGAGCGGGCCCTGGGTCGTTGTGCGCCCGCCGAGGTCCGGTTAGCGCGCCGGAGACTGTGGCGTGGATCGGCAGGGATGGCCAGCCGGCGTCTTGTCGTGAGCAGCAGGGCAGCACCAAGTTCGCCGCCGTGGCCACCACCGGCGCATCCGGCAGCCGCATCTTGGTCGTGTGCTGGGCTCTGAGCTTGGCCGCGGTGGCGGCGATTTCCCGAGTCGCTGGCCCCACGCGCGCCGGAAGAGCTCCGAGAAACTCACCTAAGGTATCGCGACGGCCCTCTTCGCTTGCGCTCGAACGCCTTGCGAGACGCTGCGATGGGGCATCCCGGCCATCGTTCCATCGCGCGCGTAGGCGAGCCATCGGTGTTGGCCGATAAGGCGTACGCGACGACGGACGGCTCGATATCGCGCGGCCGGGTCCCGCTGTCAGCTGCCAGCGCTGGGCGAGATCGATCGTGACGCGCGCGTAGGCCGGTTGAGCGCCCCCAGGTTTGCCTCGTACCCTCCCCTCAAGTCTGCCGCCCGGCCGGGACGAGCCACTCGTCCCTGCCCTCGATCGACATTTCGTAGGCTGTTATCGCGCGTTCGACTGCCCCACGCTCTTGGACCGCCTCTGGCAGCCTGCCCGGTCGAGGATGACCCTGAACCGCCCGACCTGGATGTCCCATCAGGTCCGCCTTGTCTCGGCAGATGATCGCCCAGCCCGAAGACCGGCGAGTTCTGGGGCTGGGCGTTGACGTATCACGGCTCGCTTGGCCGCGTGGCTTTGTCAGGGCCCTGAGACGACGATGGTCGTGCCGTCGCTGTCGCCGTCGGGGTCGGTGTTGGCTGCGGGGGTATAGGTGTATCCGGAGCCGGTCAGCTTGTTGATCGTGAAGGTGGCGCTGCCTGTTCGCTGGCTGATGCTACCGGTCGAGAGCGCGCAGATCCCGCTCGCGTTGGTGATGCACTGGGCGTTGCCCGAGTAGCCGCGGCTCCAGCGGCCTGTGACCGTGACGTTCGCGACCGGGCCATTGCCGGCGTCCCGCACCAGGACGGTGACGCTGGCACTCCAGAAGCGCCGTCCGATGGCGGTCGCGCTGCTGTCCAGGTCGGCCACGTGCAGGCTGCCGGTCGAGGCCGTCGGGGTAGCCGCTGCGGTCGGCACCGGCGTCGGCGTGGGTGTAGGGGCCGGCCCGCTGCCGAGACCCAGTCGGGCAGCGTACAGGTCCTCGGCCAGGTTTCGGACGCCCGTGAAGTACAGGTCGTCGTCCGGACCGAGGGCAAGGCCGTGCGAGCTGTTGGGCACGACCGCGTCGAAGATCAGGCTGGCCCGCAGGTCGCCGCCGTTGTCAAGGCTGGCCAGGTAGATGTCCGAGGTCGGCAGGTAGTCGGGCGGCGCCGCCGCGAAGTTGCTGTAGCCGATCACGTAGACATTGCCGGCCCCGTCGACAGCCAGATTGTTCAGCTGGTTGTCGAGGCTGCCTCCCAGGAACGTGCTGTAGACCAACGCCCCGTTCGGGGCCAGACGCGTGACAAAGCCGTCGTAGCAGTAATGCTGATAGGGGGACGAGCCGCAGATGTCGCCGGTGGCGACCGGCTGGGCCGTGCCCGGTGTCGTGGGGAAGTTGGCCGAGTTGGTGGAACCGGTCAGCGTCAGGTCGCCTGCCGCGTCGACGCTGATGCGGGACGGGGACTCGTAGCGAGATCCTCCCAGGTAGGTGCTGTAGTCGAGGTGCGAACCATCGGCCGAGATCCGCGCCGCCCACGCGTCGTAGTCGCCGCCCCGGGTGGACTGGACGGCGTTGACGGTGGGGAAATCATTCGCCTGGGTGTCGCCGGCGACGTAGATGTTGCCGGCCGCGTCCAGGGCAATGCCGTTGCCCTCGTCGTAGTTGGAACCGCCGAGGTAGGTGCCGTACAGGACGGTGCGGGCATCCGGCGAGAGGCGCACCACGAAGGCGTCGCGATCGCCGGCGCTGGTCTGCAACGGGTTTACGACCGGGAGGTCGGTCGAATTGGTCTGTCCGGTCAAGTAGATGTCGCCGTTCGGCCCGATGACCAGATCGTTGATCTGGTCGGCGCCGTTACCGCCGAAGAAACTGCTGTACAGGATCGCGCCGTTCAAGGTGGACAGGCGAGCGATGAAACCGGATCGGCGCGCGTCCTTTACCGGCTGGGCCGCGTTGACCACCGGGAAGTCGGTCGAGTCGGTGTAGCCAGCCACCCACAGCCCGCCGCTACCGTCGAGGGCCAGGCCGGTGCCATAGTCGATGGCGCCGCCGCGCAGATAGGTGGTGAAGAGGACCGCCCCGGTCGGGGAGAGCTTGAGCACCAGCACGTCGTTCCTGTCGATGCTGTCGTAGATCCCCTCCAGGATGTAGGCGTTTCCGGCGCCATCGACGACCTCGTCGTTACCGCCGGTGTCGAACGGGCCGCCGTCATAGTTGGTCTGGTAGATGAAGGTCGGACCGGCATCCGCGGCCCGGACGCTCGAGCCCAGGGCCGGCGGGCTCGCGACAACCGCCAGCAAGGCCAGTATCAGCGCGCCGACGACCAGCGAGCGGCCCGGGCCCAGGCGCCGAGCTTGCGGCAGGGACAATGGTTTCATGGCTTCCTCCCTTATGGGCCTGCCTTGATCGCGCTCAGATGGCAACGATCAGAAGGCCCACGAGAGGATCCCGAACTCATGTGACAGGCCGATGACGCCTCGATGACATGAGGATGACGAACGCCGCCCGGCGGGACATTGAGGTCGCCGCGACCATTCGAGTAGATGCGCCTCAGCTTCCCGCGTATCCGAGGGGACTCGGTGCATGTCCGCGAGGAGCCCGGGCACGAGCGCCGAGGCGAGATAACCGGACGAACGTGGGCCCAAGGGAAAGCGGCCCGGGTCCGGGGACCAGAAGACCAATTCTCAAACAGTTTGCTCCAAGTGTTGCTTCAGTAGACGCAGGGCTCTATTTGCCGCTGGTCGCCGAACTGGAAAATACAACACCAAGTACATCAACCACTGCTGCGGCGATAACTTGAAGTCGATCTTGCGTATGACCTTTGTTCCGCTGTTGGACGACATGAACGTAAATTGATGTGAGAACTTCCCGGTTGAATCGTGTCCGCTGAATCCAAAACTGACAGGGGCTTGGTAGTTGTTTACGCGCAGGTCAGCTGTAAAGGTGATGCCGCGCACCACGGCTATTGATCGGTATTGGTCACCGATGATTGTTGGACTTGTGGAGACAGCTTCAATTGTCAATGCATTAGCTGACCATTCGCCGTGTCTTGTCAAGTCGGTGACGTAAGCAAAGACCGCTTCCGGCTTGATGTTGATATTAGTACTAGCAATCAAAGATATATTTGGCATTTGGATTTGTGCTCCCGCGGTGAAATCGGGTCAATTTGCGCGCAGTGGTGCAGGGCGACTCTGGGCTTCTTGTCGATTTTGACAACGTAGTTCCCGCCGTTGAGTAGCTGGACCCGATCCAACTCGAGCTCTTGCTTGTGTTTCACCCGGCCATGATTCCGAAGGGAAATGGATGGCCAACGTTCTGCTCTTTTCGTTCGGATGAGCCAAGCGGAAGACCGGCCCCCTCACTTCTTGGCAGGCATTGCCGCCACGTGATCCAGGGACCGCGCTATCCAGCGGCTGCCTTCCGCGGAGGGCATCGACGACGGCAGGGTGAGATAACCGCCCATTGGTCGCTCAGCCGGGCCGAATGGGCCAACCCCATCGATGACGCTGAGCTCGGTGAGGTCCGCCGGCGCGAGCTTGATTCCGACGTCGGTCCCGAACAGGCCCATGAACATATTGCCGTTCACGAACGCGCCGAGGTTCCCGAACATCGGCTTGACTTGAACCCTGGGGTCGTCCGGGACGAGCGCTCGAAATCGCGCCTTGTCCTCCTCGCTCGGCCTGGGAATCTGCATTGGGTCACCTCCACGGGCTGGGTCGTCGGTAGGCGGTCAGTCGATCGAGCTGCCATCGGCGTTCGGCGGCCCCTCTGACGGGTTCTTCACAGCGTCATCGGCCGTCGCCACCATGGCCAACACATCAGACCGCGACGGCAGCATGTTATGGAGCCTCCGACCGTGCTCCTGTGTCTCCGCCACCACCTCGTCTTCGGTTCCTTTGGTCTGCCAACCGCACGCGCAACGCACGATCAATGGTGTCGACTTCATTCAGCCTCCAGTCAGCCGAGGTTCCGAAACGGCTCCGGTATGTGGGTGGCTAGAGCCATCCGCCACGGCTCGGATAGAACCGCCTGAACCGCGGCGTCGTCGCGGGCCAGCCAGGCGAGATGACGGAGACCATGCTCCAGCACCTGATCCACTTCGATCGTTAGCGGGGCAGAAGTTGCACCACCTCGGGCCAGTTCGGTGGGTGAAACCGGAAGGCTCTGCATCAGGTGTGCTTGCGCGGCCTCGATCGCGACCACGAATGTCAGGACCACGGCATCACGATCTCGTCGCCAGGAAGTCGAGTGAACGAGCAAAGGTTCGCCGATTACGTCGCGGACCACTCGGTCGACGACCTGAACCGGGTGGTCGCTCGCCCCCAGCTCAAGGAGCCACGGGCCTGGACCGCACGGGCCGGTAAGGGCGATTCTGTCGCCGTCCAGCCAGACGACAAATATCTCCGCCTGAACTGGGCTCGAGACATCCCAACCCACCGGACTGCGTGTCATGGCTGGATCATAGGGCCGTGTCGAACTCGCGGCCGGGGGGCGGATCCCTCGTCGCACGATTGAGACCAGGACCGACGAATCAGCCGAAGTTGGCGGATCAAGACCCCCATCAGGGGCGCTCCGCGGCACGTGATGACGACGGAACTGATCGCGCACGGCCCGGATCAGAACGACCTCGTCTACCTGGTAGCCCGGCCGCGCTCGCTCCATCCTGGTCCGAGGTGGCCAGGCGAGCGTCTGGCCCTCGGACTTCTCCGCACCGGCGGCTTCGCCGAATTCGAGAAGCTCGCTCAGACTTCGTAGGTTCGGCCGGAACCACCTTCTGCCGTTCCTCGGACCGACGGGGCGGCGTCCGCTGACTGCCCGCCATCTACTGTAGTGGCAGTCGGGCGGTCGACGAACTGGCCTAAGAGGGAACCTGCGCCCGTTCTGCCGCGCGTCGGATCCACGAACTACGAATGGATCGGTAGGCCGGATGAAGCGCAGCGCCGACCCGCGGTCGGCCAGACATCGGATCCTGTCCCGGGTTCAGCGGTTACCCGCCCCCGGCGGGGAAGGCCGCCCGGATTCGCCGATTCTCCGCGCCATTCAGCTCACCCAGGACTACTTCACGGTCGCGGCGACGCCGAAGTTCAGGGCCGCGCAACGGTCGCGCGTACGCGACTCGGTTCGATCCGGCATGGTCCTCGTAGTTGTCGCCGCGTATCTCGACTGCATGTGGCTGATCCCAATGCACCCGGCACAGGCGCCGCTGCTAATCGCGGTCAATGTAGTGCCCGCCGTCATAGCCGTGTTCGCCTTCGGCGCTATTGCAACGAGGGCCCGGCGCCGCCCGGAAGCGGTCGCGTTCGTCGTCCTGGCCGCCCTGGACACCGCACTGCTGGGTCTCCGCCTGGGTGGCAGCGAACTCGGTGTCGTGGCCGTCGGATACCTGCTGCTGATGCCCCTGATCGTGGCCACGGTGATGCCGTGGGCCACGAAGTATCACGCCGGCTGGATGGCACTCCATGCTTGTGTCGGCCTGGTCTACGCGACTACGGTGCCCAACGGGATTCGTGGCACCGGAGGCGGCCTCGATGTACTCGCACTGTTCGTCGTGGCAACGACGGTCAGCGTGTTCGGCCACATCAATAGGCTCCAGGCTCGCGTTCTCAACTACATACAGTTCGAGCAGATCCGGGCCTACAACCGCCAGGCCCGGCGGGACCAAGGTCGACTGGACCGTCTCAACCGGATCCTCGAGCAGGCCTCGCGCACCGACGACCTAACGAGCCTTCGAAACCGGCTCAGTCTCAAGCTGGACCTCAGTACTCATCGCGCCCGAATTGCCCGCCACGGTGAGGTGCTCAGCGTCCTGATGATCGACCTCGATCAATTCAAGGCGGTGAACGATGGCCTCGGCCATGTCGCCGGCGACGAGGTGCTCCGAAAGACGGCCGCATGCATCGCCGCCGCGATCCGCCAGGAGGACGGCGCGTACCGGTACGGCGGCGAGGAGTTTCTCGTGCTGCTCGAATTCGACCGATTCAGATGACGCGGCAATCGCCGCGGAACGGATCAGACGCAGCGTGGCGGATCTGGGGTTGCAGCATCCCGGAAATCCTCCCCACGGCCGCGTAACCGTCTCGGTAGGCGTGGCATCCATCGGACCGGACGATCTCGCGGACGACGATGAAGCCTGGGTCGGACGGGCCGACGCGGTCCTGTACTTGGCCAAACACCGCGGCCGAAATCGGTGCGAGGTGGATGAGCTCTCGAAACCTCGTCTCCGGGCCCTGCCGGGCTATTCGGTCGCCGGCTCCGCCCTGCCGAATCGACTCGCGCCGCCCGCACGCCCCGCGAGCCGAGCGGGTTGAAGCTGGCCGCCAATTGGGGCAAGCACGCCCCAGGCGCCGGGCGTGACCCGCACGCGTGGGCGTGGCTACGATCGTGACTCCTCGGGGCGGTTGCTTTCTGTCACGCGGAAACTGCCAGCGAAGCGTGTACGGCAGCCAGCCCTGCGTATGCAGGTCGACCACGCGCCGCAGGACCCGCTGCCGGCCGCCCGGCCGTCGCGGCTCGGATCGTCCCACACGCCCCGGCCGCCTCCGATAGACGTCCACGCCGCCCTCGACCAGCCACTGAGGGGGAACGCGTGCCGGAACTGGGACGGATGAAGACCCCTAATCGCCGCGATGCGGGATCGGCCCCTCGACGACGGCGCCGATCCCGTCAGCCATGAGCGCGCCGGAATGCCTGAGCGTCCCGGGGCGATTCGGCCAACAACAACCATCTCGGCCTACTCGATCAGGATCTTGATCGTCGCGGCCACACGTCGCACGTCTCCTCCGGTAGCGCGAATCGTAGCTGGCAGAATCGAAGCTCGGTCACTGGTGACGCTCGGGCGATCACGTTGGCCCGACGAGTCGAACGGTCGAAAGATCGATCCCACCTGAGATCAGGCTCGCACGCCTCCTGGCCCCGCACCTAGGTACCCAGCTCCAGGCACTGACTGGCGATCTTGCCTGGCGTGACGCTGACGTTCAGATCGCCGGCAATCGCCCGGGCCCGCTCGATGGCCGCCGGCGGACATTCAGGTCGCTACGGCCGGGCCATCTGCTCTCGCCCCGACCATACCCTCTCTATTGCATCAAGCGTCGGAAGGGATTTCCACGCGAGTTGACGCGGGCTCTCGGATACTGCCGCGTGGGGCCTAGATCGTTGGAGCCGTGATCGTCACGCCTGACAACGTGTCGATGCCGATGTCCAGAGTCACCGTTTCATGTGACGGCGTGCCGAAGATCTTCTGATCGAGGGATGCCGCAAGGCTCAGTCCAGCCGGAGTCCCGTCGTCCTCCGCCCAGAAGGACAGACTGCTGATGGTCAGGTTCTCCTGACCGGGACCGGTTGCGAAGCCGAAGGCAGAAAGGTCTACGTCAGCCAGGTCGGCGACGGAGAGCTGATGAAGCTGTCTTCCGAACTTGGCCTCCACGCCCTCATCAATCAGGATGATGCCGCTGGCCACGAATCCTTGAAGCGTCTTGCCTGAGGCCGGCGCCTCGCTCCAGTTGCCGCCGTTCGTCCGCGAGTACGCCGAGTCGCCGACAACGACGTTGTCGTTCGATCCCGTGATGCCCAGGATCTTCGAGACAATCGAGACGTCACTGTCTCCGCCCTTGACCTTGAATGTTCCCGTGATCGCGCCCGAACTCGAGCCGATGATCAGGGCCACCTTGATGGACCCGACCACGGAGCCCTGGGCCTGGAAGTCACTGCTTGCGATCCTGGCCCTGAAACTGTCCAACGTCGACATCGGTGTCGGAGTTGGCGTGGGTGTCGGAGTTGGCGTGGGCGTCGGAGTTGGCGTGGGCGTCGGAGTTGGCGTGGGCGTGGGAGTTGGCGTGGCAGCGGCTCGAGCAGATGTCAGGACGCCGGTGAGGATTGTGCTTCTGCCCCACCAGGCCGCCACGGACCCCACGACGAGGACGATGGCTGTTCCCATGGCAACACGGCGAACGGCAGACACTATGGGACGCTTCTCTCTTCGCGCTGAGTGGCGTAGATGGCCTCGGCCTGGTCGGCCGCTTCGGCCAG
This sequence comes from uncultured Chloroflexia bacterium, assembly GCA_963789725.1. Classification (GTDB taxonomy): domain Bacteria; phylum Chloroflexota; class Limnocylindria; order Limnocylindrales; family CSP1-4; genus Fen-1039. The sequence continues at coordinate 918,933 of CAWBLU010000001.1, read as the reverse complement.
GACCTCCTCCGGCGTGGCTTCAGGGTAGGCCGCTCGAATCGCGGTCGTGACCTCGAGCAGGTTCATGCCTTCGACTTCCTGAACCGCCTGAATGTTGATGACGTAGTTGGCCAGCATGGAGATGACTGCCGCCACCGGCAGTCCAAAGAGCGCGCCCCAGATTCCGGCGATTTGCGCACCGACCAGGACCGATAGGAGGGTGACGAGGGGATGAACTCCCGACGTCCTCTTCATCAGCCGCGGCACCGCCAGATTCATTATCAGCGCCTGGCCGATGAAGAGCACAAGGGTCACCGGGATGAAGGCACCCGGCACGAAGGCCGCCGCGATGAAGATCGGCGGAAGCAGGGCCAGGCCCGGACCCACGAATGGGATCGGCATGCAAAGCGCCGCAACCAGGCACAAAAGGAACAGATACGGGAGGCCGAAGATCACACCAACGACGATCGTCAGTGCGACCTGGATGGCGATGAGGATCACCTGGGACCAGAGCCACCCTCTGAAGGCTCGGCCGACCGACCGATCGAACAGATCGAGCTGGGTCTCGAAGCGGTTTGGGATTACCCTGCGCCACTTGGCCTGCAGCCCATCAGCGTCGGAGACGATGAAGATGGACAGGATCAGGATCATCGAAAGGGTGCCTACAATCGAGGCTACGCTCCCGGCGATGGCCCCAGACTGAGCTCCCAGTGTCGCCTTGATATCGGGCAGGATCCTGGCCTCTCCCTGGCGGAACAAAGCGGCCAGGTCGATCGTCGCGGGGCTGATTCCCAGGCTCTTCTGGAGCGAGGCCAGGCTGCCACTGACGGTCGCGGTGGCCTCGTCGAGTCGGTTCACGAGGCCCGTCGCCTCGGTGATGCCGATGGAGCCGGCCGCAAGGACGAGACCGACAAGGGTGAGGGCTACACAAGCGTAGACGAGACCGACGGCGATACCTCGACCCAGGTGCAGGCGTTCGGCCGCCCCGTCAACGACCGGGCTGACGATGAAGGCCAGCAGCCAGGCGAGGAAGCAGATCATGACGATCCCGCTGAAAGCGCTGACGAACGTCAGGAACTGTTCCAGGATGAGCAGAACAAAAGCGACCGACCCGGTCACGAAGAAGATCGTCCCAAAGCGTCGCAGACTGTTGGCCGGGCGCAGATTGATCGGACGCAGACCCGCCAGCCGAAGCTTCGGACCCGCGGTCGCCATCTGAGTCCTCCGGAAGTCGCGCACGTCCACGCCGGGCGTGCATCCGCATGCCTCCGAGAATCTGACCCGAATCGGATGCCGAGCGCGAGGATGAGAACCCTGCGCGGGAGGGAATCGCTCGCTACGTGCCGCCGCGGCGGGTACCCGGCCGCGCCTCAAGCTGGTCGCCGCGGAGCAGGAACGGCCGGTACGAGGCACCGTGATGCCGCCACCCTCAGGAGGGGTACCCGCCCCTCGCACATTCGTTGTCGCTGTCTCAGGGAATGGGGGCGGCATCGAGTTCAACCGCCGCTTCCATGGCCATTGGGCGTGCCCGGCGACCCTGACCCAGACCTAGGATTCGCCCGTGGGGGCGCCGACCATCTATCGCCGGCTCGTGGCGTGGCAGAGGAAGCTGCGGCCGGAGAGCAGAGGTTGACTCGGACGGACCGAGAGGACCCTGGGGCGGGGCTCGTTCGAAGCGCTATTCCTCACGCCCGCGTGGCTCCAACCGTCAGGGGTCGGACCTCAGCGACGGCTGAAGCGCAGCCCACCGAACAGGAAGAGAACGATCAGCACGATCACGATGACTTCCAACACGGGACACCTTCTTTCATGGTCAGCCTGCTCGGCTAGGCCACGGAAAGTGAGGATGGAAACTCTCGCTGCAAGCACGCCACGGCCTCAGATCGGAAGATACCAGGCGCCGGCCCACGAGCGGCTGGCCGTGCCGCTGTCTGAAAGTGGTGCCCAGGCACTGGCCCGGGTCCGGGCGGATTCCTGTAAACCAGAACGACAGTTCTATTCTGCCACCACTGGCTTGTCGCGCAGACGCTCCAGCCCGTCCAGGATCACGTCCAGGGAGAAGCTGAACTCCAGGTCCGTATCGCAGCCGCCCAGTCCGCCCTGGTGGCTGGCCCCGAGCGCCATTTCGGCCACGTAGGCCAGCGTGGGGCGCAGCTGCTCGGCGAGGGCCGTGGCCGCCTCGGGCGGTAGGTCCGGGGAGTCGTCGAAGAGGTCCTGGGTGAAGCCCAGCAGACGGCTGCCAAGCAGATGCAACGCGTGGTGCGTCATCTCCAGAGAGAAGCCGCCCCGACGCAGGATGCCCATCACCGCGTTGTAGTGGGCGAGCATGAGCGGCCCCGGCTCGGCGCGGGTCTCGATGACAGCCGGAGCCCACGGATGCCGCAGGAGGACCGCCCGCGCGCCGAGGACGGTGCTGCGCAGCGACCACTTCCAGTCGTCGCTCTCCGCGGGTCGGCGGACTTCGTCCATGACGAACTCGACCATGCCTTCCAACAGGTCATCCTTGCTACGGACGTGGGTGTAGAGCGACATCGCCTCCACGCCCAGCTCCTGCCCGAGACGCCGCATGCTGACCGCGCCCATGCCGTGGGCATCGGCCAGAGCGACGGCGGCTTCAATCACGTGGCCGCGGGTGAGCGTCCTGCGAACCTCGTCGACCTTCATCGGTCCCGATCCTTGACATCCTTACGACGTATGGATATCTTTACGCCCGTTCGAACTGTCCATACACCGTAAGGAAGCATATACCACCGCAGGAGGAGGCGACCCAGTGACCGTCCAGGACTCAGACGTCAGAAGGCGTCGCCAAACGATGAGCGCGAGGTTTCGTACGGAGTTTGATGCCCGCCACATCGACGGCACCCGTCCGGCCCGCGCATTGATCGGGGAGAAGTCACTAGATAGATACCGTGCGAATGCCCTGGCTGCGGGGGTGCTCTTCATCATCGCGACCCTTGCAGGCGTGGCAAGTACGGCACTCTTGACGCCCGTTCTCCGCGCGCAAGATTACCTCGCGAGCATCTCGGCTGGCGAGAACCAAGTCCTGCTCGGCGCGCTCCTTCAGTTCGTTGCTGCCGCTGCGTGCCCCGCCATTGCCATTGCGCTGTACCCGGCCTTGCGGAGACACAATGCAGGTCTGGCCCTTGGATCGGTTGGCTTTCGGCTCATCGAGGGAGCGCTCTACGTCGTCACCGTTGTCAGCTTGCTGTTGCTGGTGACGTTGAGTCAGGAGTCTGTGAGAGATGGGGCGTTGGCTCCATCGGCCTTCCAGGTCCCGGGAGCACTGCTGATGGCTGCGCGTGATTGGCTGGGCCCGGTTGGGGCGGTCCTCACCTTCGGCCTCGGGGCCTCCCTCTATTACGTGGTGTTCTATCGATCGCGACTCGTGCCTCGATGGCTGTCAGGGTGGGGACTGATTGGCACAACGATGGTCACGGTCTCTGGCCTGCTTGTCATGTTCCGTATTGCGGCTCCGCTGGGGACAACCCAGACAGTTCTTGCCGTGCCGATCGCCGTACAGGAGATGGTCCTGGCCGTGTGGCTCATCGCCAGGGGCTTCAACCCATATGCCGTTCCGGCCGAGTCCGCCGGTGAGGCATGAGCTGACGTGGCCCCGAACCGAGTACCCGTTCGGCGAACGGGTTCAGCTCTCTCTCGCGAGGCTCGTGACGGAAGCGAGCCCCGACGGCCACGTTGAGGGTGTCGAAACCCTCAATCAGCCGGGGGGTTATCCGTCATCAGCGACATCAGACAGGAGGAATGAGAAGTGATGCAGTACCTATTGTCCACCTACACCGTCCAGGGCGAGGTGCCGGGAGCACCGCGGACGCCAGGCGAGATGCAGGCCTTCATGGAGCGCGTGATGTCGCTGGAGGCCGACATGGACGCGAGCGGCACATTCGTCTTCGGCGGCGCGCTCGACGGACCTGAGACCGCGAACCTGGTCCGCCCGACCGAGCGCGGTGCGACCGTGGCGGGCGGGCCGTTTGCCGAGTCGGCGACCGCCATGGCCGGGTTCTACATCATCAACGCCCAAGACCGCGATGAAGCTGTGGCGTGGGCACGCAAGGTGGCGGAGGCCACCAACCATCCGATCGAGGTCAGGCCGTTTCGCGCCACCGGGCGCATGAGGGCGTGACGATCACCGAACCTTCCCCAAGTACCTTGCTCCCGTGACGTACCGTTCGCGGGCCCCGGGGGGTCGAACACCCGGATCGGCGCATTCCAGAGTCTGGACGGTCGCGAATCTGAGTTATCGACCCCGACGGGACTCGCCAGCCGCAATGTCAAACCGGATGCTGCCTCGGCTTGGGCCGGGCTGAGGCTTTGGGTTCAGCCTCGGCTTTGGCTGTCGGCTCGAGCTCGCCCTTAGCAGGATCGAGGATGCGATAGGCGAGCACTTTGACCTGGTCGTTCACAAGGAACCACGCCAGCGCGTAACCCCAAACGAACAGGGCCCAGCCCCAGCCGAGGGGTGTCATGAAGATCCCGAACACCGCGATCAAGGTCGCCACGGTCTGAGTGCCGAACACGGCCACCACCAGAACCCGCGAGGGGCGAATGGTCCAGAAGCGGCCTCGGGTCCGAGTCAGGAAAATAGTCAGGTGCCCGGCCACGGACAGCTTCAGATACATGAGCGTCTGGATATGACCCTGGTCGAGATTGAAGACTCGCTCGCCCAGATAGAACAAGCCGAAGGCGGCCACGACCCCGATGATCCCCAGCACCGTGGCGATCCCCAGGACCATGCGCATGTTCCAGGCCTCGGGCTGGTCCTTGTAGTGGACGTTGTCATAGGCGATGGACAGGATCGCGCCGTCGTTTAGCAACGCCAACATCACGATCATCACGGCCGTGACCGGGTAGAAGTTGAAGACCAGGATTGCCAGCGTCATGAACAACAGCACCCGCAGCGTCTCGGCGATGCGGTAGATCGCGTAGCTGTTCATCCGCTGGAAGATCTTCCGGCTCTCCTTGATCGCCTCGATGATCACCGACAGCCCGGAAGTCAACAGCACAATGGAGGCCGCCGCCCGCGCCGCGTCTGTCGCGCCCGAGACCGCGATCCCGCAATCGGCCTTCTTGAGCGCCGGGGCGTCGTTCACTCCGTCGCCCGTCATGCCCACGATGTGACCGTGCTTCTGGAGGATCTCGACGATGTGGAACTTGTGCTCGGGGAACACTTGCGCGAAGCCGTCCGCGCTCTCGATTGACTTGACCAGCTTTGCCGACGCCTGATGCTTGGTGTCGCCAAAGCCGCTGGCATCGAGGATGTTCGTGCCCATATCCAGCTTCTTGGCGGTCTCGACAGCGATGGCCAGGGCATCGCCGGTGACCATCTTGATTGTCACACCCATCTGGCGGGCAGTCGCGATGGTGGCTTTGGCCTCAGCCCGCGGCGGGTCGAACAACGGCAGCACGCCCAGAAATTGCCACTTGCCCTTGCCATCGGCCCGGGCCACCCCCAGAGAACGAAAGCCCCGCGCCGCGAACTCGTTGACGGCCGTGTCGACGGTCGCCTTCACCTTCCCGGCGTTCGCGGACATCTCGAGGATCACCTGGGGCGCGCCCTTGGCGACCTGGAACGTCTTGCCGTCCGCGCCTTTGACGGTGGCCTCGGTGCGCTTGTGAACGGGGTCGAAGGGCTGGAAATGGACCACCTTGTAGCCCTTCAGGGCCTTGGCGCCCTTGAGACCGTCCAGCACGGCTATGTCGATCGTGTCCTTGTCTTCCTCGCGCGACGCCAGGGCGGCGCAGAGGATTACCTCATCGGCATCGACGCCGCTGACGCCGAAGGGATCGCCCAGGGTCAGCTTGTTCTGGGTCAGGGTCCCGGTCTTGTCCGCGCACAGGACATCCACGCCGGCCAGCTCCTCGATGGCCGCCAGTCGGGTAACGATCGCCTCTCGCTTGGCCAGCAGCCGCGCGCCCACCGCCATCGTCACCGACAGCACCGTTGGCATCGCCACTGGGATCGCCGCTACGGTCAGCACCAGGGCGAACTGCAAGGTGGTCAGGATCGGGTCGCCGCGGATGACGGACACCGCGATGATCACCGCTACCAGGGCAACTGCGAGGATGATCAGGTAATCGCCGATCTTGAGCACGGCGCGCTGGAAATGGCTGACCGTGTGCGCCTCCTGCACCAGCTCTGCCGTCTTGCCGAAATACGTACTTGCACCGGTCGCATAGACGAGCGCACTGATCTCGCCCTGTCGGACGATCGAGCCGGAGAACACGGCCTCGCCCGGCTTTCGGGTTGCGGGCAAGGACTCGCCCGTCAGCGCGGACTGATCCACTTCGATCGAATCGCCGTCGAGGAGGCGAGCATCTGCGGGCACGATATCGCCCAGGCGCACACGGATGACGTCTCCAGGCACCAGCTCGCGCGCCGGGGGCGTGACCCACTTCCCATCGCGTCTCACCCTGGCCTCGATCGCCAGCTTGGCCTTCAGCGCGGCGATGGCGTTGCCGGCCTGGTGTTCTTCCCAGAATCCGACGACGGCGTTGGCCAGGAGCAGGACGAGGATGATGAAGAAGTCCGGCCAGTGCTGGGCCAGCGCCGAGAGGACGACGGCCGCCTCGATCATCCATGGGATCGGACCCCACAGATACGTGAGGAACTTGAGGAACGGGTTGTCCTTCTTCTCTTCGATCTCGTTGGGGCCGTATTGGGTGAGGTGCTTCGCGGCTTCGGCCTGGGTGAGGCCGTCCGGCGACGACTCCAGCTTCGTCTGGAGCTCCGACATGGGCATGGATTGGAGGTCGTTCTTCGCCTTGGGTACGGCTCCCGACTTCGTCTTGGGCTTGTTCGCACTCGATTTCATGATGCGTTGGCCTCTGTTCGCGATGCCTCCGCGGAGTCTGGTCCGTAGGGGGCGCTACACCTTTGCGCCAGGCGAGTGGGCGAGTCCTCCGAGTGGCAAGGCCTCGGGCAGGTCGAGGCGAGCCACGCCGATCCTGTCGTCGGCCATGCCGTAATAGACATCGAACCGGTCTGGCATGCCGAGGTCGTCGCGCCGATCGATGCCGGTCGGGAAGACGACGTTGGCGATGGTCCCGCTGCGTTCTTGCGGGAGTTCGGGAGCCAGCACGGGCTGCGCCGACCGATACCGAAGCACCTGCGGATGCTCCTTCGAGAGCACCATCACCCCGGCCGAGTAGCAGAGCTGACGTCCGCTGTCGTCTCCTCCTCCGACCGCGCTCACGCCGTGATAGACGACGAGCCAGCCGAGGCGGGTCAGGATTGGGGGCGTGCCTCCGCCGATCTTGAGCCGCTCCCAGGGCGACACCGGACTCGCCAGTCGGTGATGAGAGGCGAACCGGCCGAAGCTACTTAGCGGATCGCCCTCCGGAGCCCTTTCGCAATACGAGATCCAGATGCTTTCTCGGTTGAGGTCGACCTCGCGGGAAGCGGGGTGCAGCGCGGTCTCCTCGGGACGCGTGCCGGGGAACAGCGGCCGGTGCAGGAGGGCGAGTTCGGGTTGGCCCGATGGATTGGGAATGGCAACCGGGAAGAGGCTCGCGTCCTTGTCGTCGCGGCCACCCGGATCGCGGCCGTCGTGGTAGTTGGCGAAGTCCACGAGCCCCAGGCGCTGCCAGTGGAAGAGGTCCTTGGACGTGGCCAGGGCGATGCGCGGGCCGGCGGGCGAGAACGCCGTGTAGCTCATGACGTAGCTTGCGAGCGGTTCTACGAACGTGACCCGAGCGTCCTCGCAGCCGCCGCTGCCGTCCGGCCGCAGCTCATAGTCGGCCTCCGGCTCGAGAGCGATGCCCAGCCGCTCGACGCCCATCGGATCGCCGACGCCATCGAACCGAACTCTCGCGATCCCGATGCGCGAGTAGTTGCCGGCTGCCACGAGGCGTGGAAAGAGGTATAGATCGCCGTCCGGCCCGCGCGCCGCGGCCGGGTTCAGGACGCCCTCAACCTCGTTGGAATTGCCCGGCTCCGGCTCCATGATCGTCCCCAGACGCCGCAACACGAGCGCGCCCGCCGAGCCCGTCACGACGCTGTCCATCGGTGCCCGGATCCATCGGTGCCCGGATCCAGACAGGCGATGATCGCCTCGGTCACCCGCTTGGTCTCGTCGGGACTCTTCACCGGGATCGACACGACACCCGCTTCTTCGGCCGGGAAGTCGTTGCCACCGACGAACAGGGCGTCGCCGATGAATATCATCTCCTTGAGCGAGAGGCCAAGGATGTCTCGCAGCTTCCGGATGCCATAGGCCTTGTCGATGCCGGGCCTGGTCACATCGATCGAGGTTGCGCCGCCCATTCGGACTGAGAACTCGGGAAGCGACTCGTCGAGGATCGCCTTGATCTTCTTTCGCTTGGCGAAATCCGGATCCCATTTGTCCTTCTCGTCGAGGGGCGCTTCCTGCCCCAAAGCCGAGAACGTGATCTGGCTGCCCCGGTCTTCGATCTGCTCTCCCCAGAGCTTCTGGGGCTTGAAGCCGGCGTCCGAGACCGCCTTCTGCAGCGAGCTCTCGATGTGGGCCTTTTCGTCTGTGGCGAGGTCCTCCGAGTAGATCCTCTGCCAGTCCGCGTCAAATCGGAAGAACTGAGTCCCGCAAGTCGGAAGAAGGGACAGATTCGCCAGTCGCTCGTCGTTGGGCAGGTTCGAGAGCAGCTGCTCCTCGAACTGCTTCCAGGCGCCTCCGGATATCACCGCGACCTTGACGATACCCAGGAGGTCGTGGAGCAGTCCCGCGATTTCGGTGTCGAGAGCGGACTTGCTCTCGGCCAGCGTGCCGTCGAGGTCGTAGACGATGAGCCGCTTCATTCCGGCAGCGCTACTTCCAGCAAGGCCACCGGGACGTTCATGCCTTTTCCATCTCGGCGCTGTATTCGCCTCGGCGAGCCGCGCGGTTGCAGTTGGCTCGATGGAGAAGAGCCCGCTGGGCCGCGGGCACATTGGCATCCTGGCCTCGCCAGATCTCCAGAGCCGGTTGCTGGATGGCCCGGGCAAATGAGAACGCCAATGCCCAGGGCAGTCTCGATTTGAATCGGACGTTCATGGCATTCAGGCGGGCTGAAGCCAGCTCGCTGGGTTGGCCGCCCGACAAGAAGGCGATCCCCGGAACCGCAGCGGGGACCGCCCGACGAAGGCACCGCGCTGTGGCGTCCGCCACCTCGTCCGCGGTCACCTGCGTGCTACAGGCGAGGCCCGGAACAACCATGTTGGGCTTGAGGATCATGCCTTCCAGCGTCACGCCCTGGGTATAGAGCTGATCGAAGACCGCGCGCAGGACTTCCTCGGTTATCTCGGCACACCGAGCCAGGGTGTGGTCGCCGTCCATGAGCACCTCGGGTTCGACGACCGGGACCAGCCCAGCTTCCTGGCACAATGCCGCATATCGAGCCAGCGCCTGAGCGTTGGCCTCGATGCAACCACGGCTGGGAATGCCATTGCCTACGGCAATCACGGCGCGCCACTTGGCAAAGCGCGCGCCCATCTGAGAGTACCCAGCCAGGCGTTCGCGCAGACCATCGAGGCCTTCAGTGACTCTCTCCCCGGGATGACCGGCCAGGTCCTTTGCGCCCGAGTCGACCTTGATTCCGGGAATGATCCCGGCATCGATCAGGACTTTGACAAAGGGAATACCGGCGTTGGTCTGCTGGTGGATCGTCTCGTCGTATAGGATCGCGCCGCTGATACACGCTCCAAGATTGGACGTGGTCACGATCATCCCGCGATAGGCGCGCCGGGCCTCATCCGTCTGGGGAATGCCCAGCGCGGCAAATCGCCTGTTGCAGGTGGGAGTGCTCTCGTCCATCGCCAGCAGGCCCTTGTCGGCGGCGATCAGGGCCTGGGCGGTATCGAGAATCGCCTGTGCTTTCACGTTGGGTCACCCCACGTCCAATTCCGGACTTCCGGCATGTCTTCGCCGTGCTCGTCGATGTACTGGCCGTGCTCGACGAGCTTGTCCGCCATCGCCTGCTTGAGGTAGGCGCCGCCGGCTCCCAGGTGCGGCAGCCGATCGACCACGTCCTGCACCAGGTGGAACCGGTCCAGCTTGTTCTGAACCCTCATGTCGAAGGCCGTCGTGATCGTGCCTTCCTCGATGTAGCCCCGGACGTGCAGGTTGCGGTTGGCTCGCCGGTATGTCAGGCGGTGGATGAGCCAGGGGTATCCATGGAAGCCAAAGATGATGTGCCTGTCCTTCGTGAACAGCGAGTCGTAGTCGGTCTCGCTCAGGCCGTGTGGATGCTCGCTTGCGGACTGAAGCTTCATCAGATCCACGACGTTGACCACTCGGATCTTCAGGTCGGGCAGGTGCTCGCGGAGGATCGAGACGGCGGCCAGGATCTCCAGGGTGGGCGTGTCACCACAGCAGGCCATCACTACGTCAGGCTCGGAGCCCTGGTCGTTGCTGGCCCACTGCCAGATGCCGATCCCTTCGGTGCAGTGCACGACGGCTTCGTCCATCGTCAGCCACTGCGGCAGGGCGTGTTTGCCTGCGACCACCACGTTGACGTAGTTCCGGCTGCGCAGGCAGTGGTCGACGACGGACAACAGGCAGTTAGCGTCGGGCGGTAGATAGACACGGACGATGCTGGCCTTCTTGTTGACGACATGGTCGATGAACCCTGGATCCTGGTGCGTGAAGCCGTTGTGATCCTGCTGCCAGACATGAGAGGCGAGGACGTAGTTCAGGGATGAGATGTCCCGGCGCCAGGGCAGCTCCGCGCAGACTTTCAGCCACTTGGCGTGCTGGCTGAACATCGAGTCGACGATGCGAACGAAGGCCTCGTAGCAGTTGAACAGCCCGTGGCGGCCGGTCAGCAGGTATCCCTCCAGCCAGCCCTCGCACTGGTGTTCGCTGAGCATCGAGTCGAGCACCTGGCCGGCCGGCGCGAGGAACTCGTCGTTCTCCTGCTGGGGGAGGTCCCACTGCCGGTTGGTGACCTCGAAGATCGCCTGGAGAAGGTTTGACACCGTTTCGTCGGGGCCGAACAGGCGGAAATTGCGCTGGTCCTGATTCAGCCTGGCCACGTCGCGCAGGAAGCCACCGAGCACGAGGGTGTCCTGGCCTTGCACAGCGCCAGGGAACGGCACCTCCACCGCGTGGTCGTGGAAGTCCGGCATCCGCAGGTCTCGCAGCAGGCTGCCGCCGTTCGCGTGCGGATTGGCGCCCATCCGCCGGTCTCCCTGGGGCGCCAGCTCGGCCAGCTCCGCAATGAGCCGGCCATTCTCGTCGAAGAGCTCCTCGGGCTTGTAGCTCTTCATCCAGCTTTCGAGCTGCTCGACGTGATCGGGATGATCGGCGTCCACGAGGAGTGGAACCTGGTGCGCCCGGAAGGTGCCTTCGATCTGCAGACCGTCGACGACCTTCGGCCCGGTCCAGCCCTTCGGGGACCGCAGGACGATCATCGGCCACCGCCGGCGGGTGGCGTCGTTCTTGTCCCGCGCGTGGCCCTGGATACGCCGGATCTCCCCGATGGCGTCGTCAAGGGTAGCCGCCATTAGCTCATGCATCGCCGCCGGGTCGTCGCCCTCGACGAAGTAGGGCGTCCAGCCGCAGCCCCGCAGGAACTGTTCCAGTTCGTCGTGCTCGATGCGGGCCAGAACGGTCGGGTTGCTGATCTTGTAGCCGTTGAGGTGCAGAATCGGCAGGACAGCGCCGTCGCTGATCGGGTTGAGGAACTTGTTGGACTGCCATGCGGTCGCGAGCGGGCCCGTTTCCGCTTCGCCGTCGCCGACGATACAGGCGACGACGAGGTCGGGATTGTCGAAGGCGGCCCCAAAGGCGTGGCTGAGCGAGTATCCAAGCTCGCCACCCTCGTGAATCGAACCCGGCGTCGTCGGCGCCACGTGGCTGGAGATTCCGCCGGGGAACGAGAACTGCTTGAACAACTTCTTGAGCCCGGCCTCGTCCTGGGTCACGTTGGGGTAGATCTCGCTCCAGGTACCTTCGAGATAGACGTTGCCCACGATCGCCGGACCGCCGTGACCCGGACCAGCGATGTAGAACATGTCCAGGTCGTACTTCTTGATGACCCTGTTCAAGTGCACGTAGATGAAGTTCTGGCCCGGTGTCGTGCCCCAATGCCCGACCACCAGCGGCTTGACATGCGCCAGCTCGAGCGGCTTCTTCAGCAGGGGGTTGTCATAGAGATAGATCTGCCCGACCGACAGGTAGTTCGCGGCGCGCCAGTACGCGTCCATCCTGTGGAGGAGCTCTGGACTGAGGGCTTCAGAGGTCATTGGTCGCTTCCTACGCTGACTCCCTGGTCGGGCAAGCTGGCTGTTTGAGAACTCCATGGCGCGAGACCGCTCATGGTCGGAGCTTCCCGGGCAGCGGCTCATCCGTCCAATAGCCGGTCGAGCTGTAGTGGTCGTGCAACGCTGCCTCGTAATCTCGAGTTACGGCAGACTCATGCCGGTATTCAGGCGCTTGCTCGATGGCGTCGCGGCCGGGCGCGATGAAGACCTGCTTCTTCCTCCAGCTGATGTGCTCGATCCATCGCGGCGAGACCAGGACTCTCTTGCCTGGAAGCCAATCCTTTGTATCCACAATCAAGTAGCGAATGGCCCATGCCTCATCGTCGATGATGAAGTCGTCGACGTGCCCGACCAGTCCGTCTGAAGCGTGGATGTGGTAACCCCGGACAGCGTTGGCGCTGCGCAGATCCGGGTCCCCTTGGTTACGCCGTCGAGCCGATTCTTCATCCTTGGCCCGTTCGTTCTCAAAACCCCAGTACATCGCCCAGCCGAAGAAGCCGTAGTAGGCCTGCTCGAACTGTCGCGAGACGGGCTTGTCGGTGCGCAACGGCGGGCTGTCCTCGATCTGCCTCTTTGTCAGATCGATAGAGATGCACCTCCTGCCTCTGTCGACAGAGATCAAGGAATTCGGTGAGATCAGTACCTGCCGGCCCACCAGCCACTCGTCGGTGTCGGCAGCCAGATAGCGAATGGCCCATCCGCGGTCATCGAAGTAGAAGTCCTTGACCTCTCCGAAGTCGCCGTCGCGAGCCTGGAGCGTGTAGCCCGTCATCGCTTTGGCTCGGTCTAGCATGAGGTCATCTTGGCGTCCTCTGGGGTTCTCCTCAGGTGGCCGTTCCAGCCGGCTGACAGCCAGTTGCGCACCGGGATGCCGACGCGTCGTGCTCAGCGTCTATTCGCTCCGAAGCGTGCCCTCAGAGGGCCAGGTCGTCATGACGGTTCGTCATTTGGGCGTGTCCCAAGGCATCTCGCCTACGAGCCTGGCACGCAGTGGTCGGGCGCACCGTTCGGGGAACCTACTTATTGGGATGCTGAGCGCTGTGGCACTTGTCGCACAGGGGCCGCCGATCGGTGCCTTCTCGAATGTTCTCGTCCTCGATTGCTGCGCCGTCCACGCAGTCGGGGCGGCTGTGGTATCTCGGATCCGCCTCCTCGATCGCCGAGTGGTACGCGCTCCAATCGGCCCGCGCCACTATTCCGTGCCTTATCAGATCTTCCACGTCAAGCCTCCTTGTGTGCCTCGAAGCTCGGGCCTTCAAGGTTCAACTTGCCCAATCCGGTCCCCTTGCCGTCCGTCGCTCTGGCGCCACAAACAACAGGACCGGCCCTTATTGGGACCGGTCCTGTTGTTTGGCGTGTGGCTTGCCGGGAGTGGCTCGTCGCCATTGACGCCGGGGATCAGCGGTGACCGAACAGGCGGCGGTGGCCGAAGAGGTTCTGGTACACCGCGATGACGATGAGGGAACCGACCGACGCGACGACGATGCTCGTCAGGTTGATGCCGGTCACGTCGGCAATCTTGAGCAAGTCTGAGGCGACCCATCCGCCGACGACTGCACCGACGATTCCGAGCACCACCATCAGCACGAGGCCCTCGCGGACCCCCATGATCTCGCTGGCCAGGAAGCCGGCGATTGCGCCGACGACGACCCATGCAACAAGTGTCATCTGGGGAATATCCATTGGAATCCTACTTTCATTGGAACCCGAGCCGACATTCGATCGGCGTCAGGTCCGTGTTCGAGGTTGTGCTAGGCGAGGGCCGGCTCGTGCCGGAAGATGCCGAGGGTCCAGATCACGATCAACTCGACGATCGTCCAGCCGACCAGTGCCACGACTGCGGCGACATCGAGCACGGATCCTCCGGAGGAAACGGCGTTGATCTGCAGGATGCCCTGGAAAGGCGCGGTCAGAACCCCGCCGATGTTGTTGATGATCGACACGAGCAGGTTGCCCGTCCGAGCGTCGAGGGCCAGGAGCACGATCCTGAGCCCAATGACGATCTGGATCAGGCCGAACACGAGGACGACGATGCGGCGGGTCATTTCGTTGTTGCTTGGCCTGACGTCGAGCTTCTGCCTGGTTACGGTCCGGTTGCTCAAGCCGCCGGACTCGCTGCTGGCCGGGGCGTCAGTAACGACGCTCCGGCTTTCCTCAACTGCCATGGATTGCTTCTTCCCGGCGACGGACGATGGACCTGCACCCGGCGATCAAGCCGGTGGAGCCTTCTATCTGTTTCCGTCGTTCGATAGTGGACCGGCCCGGGGGGGTTCGCGAGGATGAAAACCCCCGCGATGCTTATCCGACCGAGACCTCCCCGACCTGAGCGAGATCCGAGTCGGGGCCGGCCGGTGCCTCGCGGCGCTACGGCTGAGTTGGATTAGGCTCGGGATCGGTCGGCCGTGGCCGGGACAGGATCGCGAAGCCGAAGATCGACGCCGGAGCCAGGCCGGCCAACGTGGCCAGGCGCCGCTTGCCGGCGAGCCGGAGGCCGGCACCCAGGCCGAGGGAGGCCGCGGCCAGAAGGCGCAGCCTTGAATTGGGCATCTTCTGCAGGCTGGTCACGGTGCTCTGGGCGCCGGATCGCGCCCGGCCGAACGCCTCAGGGAGCCGTTCGGCGACCTGCCCGGCGCGGTGGTGCGCCTCCCCGGCGAGTTCCGGGACGTGCCCGAGAGCGTCGGACGCCTCGGTGCGAACCCGCTCGACCACGCCACGACCGCTCTCGGCCAACTCCTGCTCGGTGTCCTGCGTATTCATCATGACCTCCGTCGTCGTATCAGACCCTGCGGAGAGGCCGAGCCGCGCTTGCGGCCAGAGAACCTCGTTGGCCCGGGTTCTGGGTTATGCACACCCTCGCAATGCACCGTAGGCTTCCGACGCCTGTCTTGCGAGGATGGAAACCCTGCCCTGTCGGACGTCGGTTGGGCTGGTTTCGCTAGGGGGTCGAGACAGAGTGTCCACGTAACTCGATCGCCAACCTAGAATATGAAGAACATGGCGCCATCGGCGGTCTCCACGGAATCTCAGCTCGTTGTGATCGGGTCCTCGGCGGGCGGCATCGAGGCGCTCTCGCGCGTCGTGACGAGCTTGCCGACTGACTTCCCGGCGCCGATCGTTATCGCGCAGCATCTCGATCCGCGGCGCCCCAGCCATCTGCATGAGATCCTCGCGCGCCACGCCACTATGCCCGTCCGGGTGGTCGAGGAACGGGAAGCCCTGCAAGACGGCGTGATCTTCGTCGTTCCTTCGAACCGGCTCGTGGAAATCAGCCACGGCGATCTCCGCCTCAGCCCAGCTCGACCGGGCGCGGTTGCACCGTCCATCGACGTGCTGTTCGAGAGCGCGGCCCAAGTCTTCGGGCCCGGGCTCATCGCCGTGATCCTGACCGGGAGCGGCTCCGACGGATCCTCTGGAGCGTGGCACGTGAAGCAGGCCGGGGGAGTGGTCGTCGTCGAGAACCCCGCAACGGCGATGTTCCCGTCCATGCCGAGTTCCATTCCGCCGTCCCTGGTCGATGCGACAGCCGACCTCGACTCTATCGGATCGGTCCTGTGCGATCTGCTGGCGGCCGGGAACCCTCCCGCCGAGTGGCGCGATGACGACGGGCTTCGGGACGTCCTCAACCGGATCCACGAGCGAAGCGGAATCGACTTCAGCAGCTACAAGCCGGCAACGATCCTGCGGCGACTGCGCGGCCGGATGAGCGCCACGGCCCGCCCGTCGCTGGCCGACTACGCGGCTTATCTGGAATCTGATCCGGAAGAATACGCCAGGCTCGTCAACAGTCTGCTGATCAAGGTAACCGAGTTCTTCCGGGACCCCAAGCTCTTCCAATACCTGAGCGTCCATGTTCTGCCGGAGCTGATCGCCGACGCCCGACGCGATGGACGCGAGCTCCGTATCTGGTCGGCCGGCTGCTCGACCGGCGAAGAGGCCTACTCCCTGGCCATCGTCGTCGCCGAGGCGCTCGGAGAAGAGCTCCCCTGGCCGGAGGTCCGGATATTCGCGACGGACATCGACCGCCAGGCGATCAACTTCGCCCGCCGCGGAATCTATTCGGCCGCTGCCCTGAAGGGCCTTCCTGCGGGAACTCGAGACCACTATTTCGTCAAGTCGGACGGCGGTTACGAGGTCGCCAAGAGGCTTCGCGCCCTCACGGTCTTCGGCGAGCACGATCTGGGCGAGCGCGCGCCCTTCCCGCGGATCGATCTCCTCCTCTGCCGGAACGTGCTGATCTACTTCTCCGCTCCGATGCAGCGCGTCGCGCTCGAGACCTTCGCTTTCTCGCTGCGGACCGGCGGTCGGCTGGTCCTGGGCACGTCCGAATCCATCATGTCCCTGCCGGAACCGTTCGAAGAGGAGCAGGCGCGTCTGCGCGTCTACCGGCGGCTGTCCGGAACCTACGCGATTCCGCCGATGCGGGCGGCGGTGCTCCGCCCTCACAGGAGTGTGGAATCCGGGCTCGATCGGGCCATCAGGGGCACGCACCGCGACGTCCGGCGTGCGGCGGAGTCGTCGGCATCGGCCGACAGCCTGCTCCTGGGCTTGTCCGTGGGCGTGGTCGTCGTCGATCCGCGCGACCGCATCCTCCGAATCAACTCGGCGGCGCGCCAAATGCTCGGGATCCACGGCACGGCCTTCGATCATGACTTCATCCATCTCGCAGAGGTTCTCCCGCCGAGCGCGCTCCGGAACGCCATCGACGCCGCTCTGACCGGCAAGTCCTCGTCGGCCGTCTTCGAGGTTGAGCCAACGGACGCCGCCAGCGAGACGACGCGTTTCGTCGAAGCCACCGTCCGCCCATACCGCGTCGAGACGCATCCCATCGAAGGCGCCGTCGTCGAGCTCAAGGACGTGACCGGGCCCGAGCATGAGCGTCGCGCCGGCACAAGGACACGACAGCGGCTCGACAAGGCGGTGGCGACAAACGGCCGGCTCCTTCGCGCGAACGAGGAGCTGACCGCCCTGGTCGTCGAGCTGCGAACGGCGAACGAGGCGATGCTCATGGCCAGCGAGGACGCACAGACGACTCGCGAGGAAGTGGAAACCGTCAACGAGGAGTTCCAGGCCACCAATGAGGAGCTCGAGACCCTCAACGAGGAGCTGACGGCCAGCGTCGAGGAGCTCCGGGTCGCCAACGAAGATCTGGCAACGCGCACCGACGAGCTCAGTGCCCAGGCAACCGTGCTCGAGCAGCAGAGGTTGAGCATCCAGGAAGAGCACGATCGACTGCGATCGATCCTGGCCAGCCTCGGCGACGCCGTCGTCGCGGTCGACCACGAAGGCCGGATCGTGGCAACCAACGACGCCTACGATCGGTTCTTCGGTAGCTTCGGCGCCGAGATTCAACCCGAGGACGCCGCCGGCCTCCCGATCCCGCCGACCGAGCGCCCGGAGCAGCGCGCGGCCAGAGGCGAACGCTTCCGGATGGAATTCGCGGTGTCCCAGCCCGAGGGGGCGCGTCGCTGGTTCGAGGCCGTGGCGGAGCCGCTCACCGCCGGTGATCGCGCCTGGGGCGGCGTGCTGGCGATCCGGGACCTTTCCGAGCGCACGATGCGGCTCAGCCTTGAGCGCTTGATGGCCGCGGCGGGTCACGAGCTAAAGACACCGGTGGCCGCCCTGCATGGATACCTTCAGCTTGTCGAGCGGCACCTCGGCCCGGAGAGCCCCACGCAAGCCCGCACCTATGCGGACCGGGCGCTCGCGCAAACCAGGAGGATCGGGGAGCTAATCGAGCGTCTATTCGACGTCAGCCGCATTCAGGCCGGTCGTCTCGAACTCGTCATCGCCCCGATCGATCTCTCTGCGGTCGTTCGCGCTGCCATGGAGGTCGCCGAGGCGCTGCCGAATGCACCGACGATCCGGGCCTCGATTCCTCGCGCATCTGTCCTCGTCTTTGCAGATGCCGGTCGCCTGCAGCAGGTCTTCGTCAACGTTCTATCCAACGCCGTCGAGCACGCGGCAACGTCGCCCACCATCGACGTGACCGTTCGTCGATCTGGGTCGGTCGCGGTGGTCGAAGTGCGTGATCACGGCCCGGGCATAGCGCCTCATGTGATGCCTCAGCTGTTCCAGCCGTACACGAGGCTCGGGAGCAAGCCATCGACCGGGCTGGGGCTGGGGCTCTACCTGGCGCGCGAAATCGTGGCTGCGCATGGCGGAACCATCGACGCCGAGTCGACCCTCGGCGATGGCACCGTCATCGTCGTTCGGCTGCCGCTCGGCAAGCGGAGGGCGCGGGGCGATTCTGTGGCGACCTCGGAGGCAGGAACTTGATCCGGCTGGCGATCATCGAGGATCATCCCGCCATCGCCGAGGGGCTCACGGCGCTGCTGCGAGGCGAGCACGACGTTACCGTCGTGGGGACAGCCCAGGACAGCGACGCGGCCGACCGGCTGATCGCGGCCCAATCTCCCGACGTCGTCCTGTGCGACATCCGGCTGGCCGGGACGGGGGACGGGCTGGAATTGCTCGCCCACCATACGCCGGGCCCGGCGTTCATCATGTTGAGCGCGTACTCCTATCCGAGCTACTACGTGGCGGCTGTTGAGCGCGGAGCGAAGGGGTACCTCTCGAAGATGGCGACCATCGAGCAGATCCTCAAGGCCGTTCGCACGGTCGCCGCGGGCGGGACCGCGTTCCCCGCCGACGTACGCCGCGCGGTGCGAACGGCGCTTCGTTCGCCGACGCCGCGCGAGTCTCAGATCCTGGCCCTCGTAGCCGAGGGCCTGAGTAACGCCGAGATTGCCGAACGTCTGTCGCTGCGGCTCAAGACTGTCGAGAGCCAGCTCCGGAGAATGTTCGATCGCTACGACGTGTCGAGCCGGACCTCGCTGGTCCGCGTGGCCCAGAGGCAAGGCTGGATTGCGGGCGACAACTGAGCCGGAGATACCGCGCGCTCATCGGACCCGCTCGCCTGGGTTTCCATCGACACGTGAGGGCGTCGCGACCAAGCTAGCCCAGGACGACCCGGACCTTGTGCGTGGCGCCGTCGTCGGTGAGCTGGATCGCGGCGCCGCCGCCGGTCAGCCTTCGGCCGTCCAGCTCCGCGAATGCCACCCCGCGACTGACGGCCTCGGGGTTCTCCACCACTATCTCGTACCTGGCTGAGTGATAGCGGAAGCCGATCTGGTAGCCCGGCCAGGCACGAGGGATGCAGGGGTCGAGCAGGAGCGTCGTGCCGCGCAGACGGAATCCCAGGATGCCCTCGACCCCGGCCTGGTACATCCAGCCCGCCGCCCCGGTGTACCAGGTCCAGCCGCCCCGGCCGACGTGCGGCGGTTCGCTGTAGACATCTCCCGCCATCACGTACGGCTCCACCTTGTAACGCTGGAGCCCGGCCCGCGTCCCGGCATGGTTGACGGGATTGAGGATCGAGAACAGCTCGCCTGCGCTGTCACCGTCGCCGAGCGCGGCGAAGGCGAGGACCGACCACACCGCGGCGTGGGTGTACTGGCCGCCGTTCTCGCGGATGCCGGCCAGATAGCCCTTGATGTATCCCGGGTCGACATCGGAGTGCTGGAACGGCGGAGTCAGCAGCATGAGGAGGCCGTCGCCGCGCCGCAGGAGGTACTCCTCAGTCGCGGCCATCGCCCGCCGGGCGTGAGCGAGATCGGCAGCGCTCGAGAGGACGCTCCACGATTGGGCGATCGAATCGATCCGACATTCCGCATTGGTGGCGGACCCCAGCGGCGTGCCGTCGTCGAAGAAGGCCCGGCGATACCAGTCGCCGTCCCAGCCATCGCGCTCCAGAGCCAACCGAAGCGACTTCGTGTGGGCGCGCCACCGCTCCGCCCGCGGACCCTGGCCGCGGGCTTCGGCGACCGGCGCGAAGGCTGCCAGCACGGTGTGCAGAAACCAGCCCAGCCACACGCTCTCGCCTCGTCCCTGGTCGCCAACACGGTTCATGCCGTCATTCCAGTCGCCCGATCCGATGAGCGGCAGCCCGTGGGCACCGACGGAGAGGCTCCGATCGAGTGCCGCCGCGCAGTGCTCGAACAAAGAAGCGGACCCAGATGAGGTCTCCGGCTGGAAGTAGGAGTCCACCTGGTCCGCACGCAGAAGGGGACCCTCGAGGTAGGGCACCACTTCGTCGAGAATCGCGGTGTCGTCGGTGACAGCGAGGTATCGACCGACCGCGTAGGGCAGCCACAGGAGATCGTCGGAGATGCGGGTCCTGACGCCCCGGCCCGAGGGCGGGTGCCACCAGTGCTGCACGTCGCCTTCGGGGAACTGGCGAGACGCGGCTCGTAGCAGGTGCTCGCGCGCGACTTCGGGTCGCACGGTCGCGAGAGCGATCACGTCTTGCAGCTGGTCGCGGAACCCGAACGCACCGCCCGCCTGGTAGAAGGCCGTCCTGGCCCAAAGCCGGCAAGCGAGCGTCTGGTAGACGAGCCAGTGGTTGAGCATTACGTCCATCGAGCGGTCCGGCGTCCGGACCTGGATCGCGCCCTGCGTTTCGTCCCAGAACATCGCCACCTTGCCCAGGATTGCCTCGTGATCGGCCGATCGCGCGCGCCGGATGAGATCGGCGGCCGCCAATTCTCCGTCCGCCGCTCCGAGCAGCACGAGGACCTGCGTCCGCGCCCCGCTCGCCAGCTCGATCCTGGTCTGCAACGCTGCGCACGGATCCATGCCGGCCCCGACCGCTCCCGCCAGCCGGTGCCCGCGGTCGAGGCCGGCGGGCCGTTCCGGAACGCCGTTACGACCCAGGAACTCGGTCCTGTCGGCGGTCCATGCGGTCTGCCGCCCGCCCATGTCGAGGAACGCGATCCTTCCCGCGAACTCGGTGTTCCACGGGTTGCGGGCGAGAAGCGCCTGCGTCTCCGGTTCGACGGCCGTGACGATCCGCGGCGAACTCTCACCCCTCGAGGTGCCGAGCACCCACTCCGCGTAGGCGGTTACGGACAGGTGCCTGGTACGGGCGGACCAATTCTCCAGCGTGAGGATCGAGATCTTCACCGGGTCGTCCAGCGGCACGAACTGGACGAGGTCCAGCGAGATGCCGTTGTGGACGTGCCCGAAACGACTGTAGCCCGGTCCGTGGCGGGCAAGGTAGGTCGATGCCTCGCATCGGATCGGCTGGGCCGTGGGACCCCACAGCTCGCCGCTGTCGTCATCGCTGACGTAGATAGCCTCGCCGGCCGGGTCCGTCACGGGGTCGTTGGACCAGGGCGTGAGTTGGTTCTCGCGGCTATTCCCCGACCACGTGTAGCCAGCCCCGGACTCGGAGACCTGGAACCCGAACGTCGGGTTGGCGATCACGTTCAGCCAGGGTGCGGGAGTGGCCTGCTCCGGTCCCAGGACCGTCACGTACTCGCGACCGTCGTCGGCGAACCCGCCGAGCCCGTTGAAGAACTCCAGCTGGGGACGCGCAGCGGCGAGCTCGGTCTCGGCATGCCTGGGGTTCGGACGAATCGCGCGCGGGGCGATCTTCTCGGACGACTCCAGGCGGACGACCTGGTCGGCAAGACTGCCCAGGCGTCCGGTCAAGACGGCCCGCGCGGCGGCCTCGAGAAGGATGCGGTCCTCGAGGGAGAGGCGGTCGCCCCGCAGGACGTAGACGCCACCACGACCCGGATGGACCTCGTGGGCCTGGGTTGACTGGCTTGTCCGGACCAGTGTCTCCAACGCTTCGTGGAGGTCCCCCGCGTAGCTGGCGCCATGCTCGTTGAGGATCACGAGATCGACGTCGAGGAGCTTGAGCCGCCAGTACTCGTGCGCGCGCAGCAGTTGCCGGACGATCTCCATGTCCTCGGCCTCGTCGATCCGCACCAGCACGATGGGGAGGTCGCCGGAGATGCCGTGCGCCCACAAGCCGGGCGCACCCCGCTCGTTGCGGGACAGGATCCTCGCCGGCGCTCGCAGTGACGGGTCGGAATACAGGATCCCGCCGGCCAGGCGCTGGAAGAGGTGGGCTTCATCCGCCCCGATCCCGAGGTGATGCAGCTGGACTTGCGCCTGCGTCCATGCCAGGATCGCGGCCCGCTCGTAGGTTGCCGACTCCCGGTACTTGTCCGCCAGGTCCAGGACCCGCTCGCGCGAGTCGGAGACCACGGTGGAGAAGATGGCGTGAGCGGTCGCGCCCGGGGCGAGCTTCACACGGCAGCGTAGGCTGAAGATCGGATCCAGCACGGCGCCGGCCGTGTTCGAGAGCGGCCGTCCATCGATCACAGCGATCGGCGAGCGGACCGAGTGGCCGCGGCCGAGGAAACGGGCCCGGTCCGTTTCGTACTGGATGAGCCCGCCGGTCTCCGCCTCGACGGCCGCGACGTGAGCGGCCCAGATCGGCTTCTCGTCACGAGATCGCGGACGGCGCGTTGCGAGCAGGGCGCCGATCTCGGGAACGAACTCCGTCTGCACGAACAAGTTCTGGAAGGCGGGATGGGCGACATCCGCCGCCTGAGACGCGAGCGCGATCTCTGCGTACGAGGTCAGCTCGATCTCGCAACTCCGCGAGCCATAGTTGGTAAGCGAGACTCGGCGGATCTCCGCGTCGTGCTCCGCCGACACCACCACGATCAGCCGGGTAGCGATCGAGCCATCGCGCCGGGAGAACTCGGCGTGGTCTTCCGAATAGGAGACCTCGTAGCTGTCTGCCTCCACTCCGGTGGGCTGGTGGCCGGCCGACCACACTGCGCCGTTCTGGATGTCCCTCAGGAAGAGGTAGCTGCCCCAGTGATCCCGGGTCACGTCTTCCCGCCAGCGGGTCACCGCCAGGTCGTTCCAGCGGCTGTAGCCGGAGCCCGCGGCCGTCACCATGACCGCGTACCGCCCGTTCGACAGCAGGTGTGTCTGCGGGATCGCTCCGTGGGGCGTAGTGAAGTGGCGCGGGATGGGCGGCACGAGATCGCGCACGTCCGCGGCGCTTCTCACCTCTTCGGCCCTGGGCCGGGCCACGAGAACGTCGCGCGGCATCCTTTCCTGGAGCAGCAGCTCGGCCGCCTCGACGATGGGGTCGGAATGGAAGCGCTCCACCATCAGCTGCCCGTTTAGAACGTTGTCCAGGGCCACGAGCGTCATCCCCTGGTGATGAGCCATGTAGCTCTTCACGACCGCCACCGACTCTCCCTGGGGCAACCGGCGCGCCGTGTAGTCGAGGGCGTCCCGGAAGCCGTACGGTCCTCTCGCCCCGGCCGCGGCCAACCGGGCGAAATTCCGGACGGCGGCCTTGGGCTGGATCATCGCCCCAAGGGCGGTCGCGTACGGGGCTACGACCAGGTCCTCGCTGAGGCCGCGTTTCAGACCGAGGCCGGGCACGCCGAAGCTCGAGTACTGGTAGGCCTGGTCCAGGGCGCGGGCATTGAACGCGGACTCGGAGATGCCCCAGGGCACCCGCAACTCGGAGCCGTAGCTCATCTGCCGGGCCACCGCCAGCCGATACGTGTGGTCGAGCAGGGTCAGGGCCGGAGCGCGCATCACCAGGGCCGGCATCAGGTATTCGAACATGGACCCGGACCACGAGATCAGAGCGGAGCCACGACCGACAGGGGTCAGCGCGCGCCCGAGCCGGAACCAGTGGTCCGGCGCGACGACTCCCCTCGCGATGGCGAGGAAGCTTGTGAGTCGAGCCTCCGAGGCGAGCAGATCGTAGTAGCTCGGGTCGAGCGTGCCGTCCGCGACCCGGAAACCGATCGAGAAGAGCTTGCGAACCGGATCGAACAGGAAGCCGAAGTCCATTTCTCCGAAGAGGCGCTGCGCCTCATCGGCGATCGCGCGGAGGCGGCGCGCAAGCGCAGCCGCTGCCAACCCGTCGCCGGTCGCGCCGTCCGGCTGGTCCGACATTTCGGCGATCGTCCGGAAGACAGTCTCGCCCGGATCGGCCCCGAACAATTGCAGGTCACGGATGTGGCTGCTCACAGCCCGCCGGGCGGCCTCCGCCCAGGCCGATAGCTCGCCGTCCGAGCCCTCCCCCCGCTCCGCGGTAAGGGCAGCCACGACGTCCTCGAGCGTCCGGGAGCTTGCGGCCAGCTCGGCGAGATGGGCCGCCCAGAGCCCGGGCGTCGCCGGCACGAGCGCGACCGGCCCCGCGATCAGGTGGAGAGCCTCCTCCAGATGCCGGCGGGAAACGGTCTGACTTCTCTTGTGGTCCCCGATGGTGGCGGCAGCTTCGCGTGCAAGCACCACGGCGTCACCCATCCCGGCCGCGGCGGACGCGATCGGAAGCGGCTGTCCGATCATCTGGCGGCAGGCATTCGAGAGGGTGATCAGGTGGCCGGCGAGGTTGCCACTGTCGACCGAGGACACGTAAGCGGGCTCGAGCGGGTGCAGGTCGCTCGTGTCGTACCAGTTGTAGAGGTGCCCGCGGAACAGTTGGAGGCTGGCGACGGTCGCGAGCGTCGCTTCCAGCCGCTCGACCATCTCGATGGTTCCGATCCAGCCCAAGTCGCGGGCCGTGACGGTCGCGAGCAGGTACAGCCCGATGTTCGTCGGTGAGGTGCGATGGGCCACGACCGGGACTGGGTCGTCCTGGAAGTTGTCGGGGGGCAGGTCATGGTCCTCCGGCCCAACGAACTTCTCGAAGAACCGCCAGGTGCGGCGCGCGGTCAGACGGAGCGCCGCGGCGTCGTCGGCCGTGAGCTGGTCGGCGGCGGGCTCCGGGACCGTACGGCTGACCCACTGGGCGACGAGGGGCGAGAACAGCCACAGGACGACGAAGGGCGCGGCCAGCAGGCCCGCACTCGGCTTCGCCACGATGACGAGAACGGCGGAGGCGGCCGCGATGGCGACGCCGCCCGCCATTTGCCTGTAGAATGCCGCCGCGCTGGGATCGTGGCTGGCCTTGGCGCGCGCCGCTGTCGTCCATTCCAGCAGCCGGCGGTGAGTTATGTACAGCCGGGCGAGTGTCCGCAGGATCGCGTCGACCATCAGCCAGGCCTGGTGCGCCAGGAAGGCGAGGCCCAGGCCCACGTGGGCCACGGCCAGGGACACATCCGCGCCTACGGCCAGCAAGTGGCTGCGCTTGGAGATCCCCTGCCGGCGCGGCCGCAGCCCGACAAGTACGGGAAGGGCTGGCGGAACGATCATCGCCGCAAGGACGAAGGCCGTCCAGGGCACGGCCGGCACGGAGGTCAAAGTCCAGGCCGCGACGAGCGTGCCCGCCGCCAGCGGGGCGGACAGCGTTCTGCGCAGGTTGTCGATCATCTTCCAGCGGGCGATACCGGGCAAGGAAGCCCGGGAGCGCCGGCCGCTGGCATCCCGCGCGAGGCCGAGGATCCAGGGCAGGAGCTGCCAGTCGCCGCGCGCCCAGCGATGCTGGCGAGCGGTCGCGACCAGGTAGTTCGAGGGGAACTCGTCGAACAGCTCGATATCGGTGACCAGCCCCGCCCGGGCGAACACGCCCTCGAACAGATCGTGGCTCAGGAGCGCGTTCTCGGGCACCCGGCCCTCCATGGCCGTGGCGAACACGCCGAGGTCGTAGATCCCCTTGCCGGTGAAGCTACCCTCCTGGAACAGGTCCTGGTAGACGTCGGAAGTGGCGGAGGAATAGGGATCGATCCCCGCCGACCCGCCGAAGCTCTGCTGGAAGATCGACGCTTCGTGCTCCGCCGGGAGCGTCGAGGTTATCCGCGGCTGCAGGATGCCGTAGCCCTGGGTCACCCGGCCGGTTCGCGAATTGAACGTTGGCCGGTTGAACGGATGGGCCATCGTTCGGACGAGGCGGGCGACGGCGCCCGTCGGCAGCCGCGTGTCGGCATCGAGCGTGACCACGTAACGCACGTCGGCGGGCGGAGTTGAGGCGGGCCGCCCGGCGGTCAGGATGCTGGTCGTCGTCGATCCCAGGAGGAGCGCGTTGAGCTCGAAGAGCTTGCCCCGCTTGCGCTCCCAGCCCATCCAGCAGCCCTCGGCCGCGTTCCACTGCCGCCTTCGGTGGAAGAGCAGGAACCGCGCGCCTCCTCCGGGCGCATCGCCGTGGCGCTCGTTCAGGCGCTCGATCGCGGACGCGGCCGCTGCGAGAACCTCGTCGTCCCCGGGCACCTGCTCCGTCGGGGCGTCGAGCCAGTCCGACAGCAAGGCAAAGCGGATGTCTCCCTCTCGGTTTCCAAGGAAGTGGACCTCGAGGCCGTTGACGTGAGCCTCCACGTTCGCCTTGCCGGTGAGGAACGCCGGCACGACCACGAGCGTCCGCAGCCCTGACGGCACATCGAGGACACGAGGGTCGAGCCTGGGCAGCGATCTGGGGCGCAGGGAGCTGGTCACCACCCGGTCGACCAGCGCCGTCGCGAGGTCGGATGCCGGGCCGACTGCAAGGATCGCGACTATGACGAAACCGAGGCCCGCAGCTCCTCCGGACGCGGACAGCAGGAGCGGCACGGCCAGTAGGAGCGCCGTGACAAACGCCAATGTCGCAGGGTAGGCACCCGCGGCCGCCCGTACGTAGCCGCGCTTCAGCCGGGTGGATACCGGCATCCGGACGTGAAGGGCCCCCTCCAGGGCCATGCGGCCGCCCGATATCAGGTAGTAGCCGGGATCTGCGAGCCGGCCGGCATGCGCCGGCTCGGCGTCGCCCGCCGGAGCGCCGCTGCCGTCCGACGACGTCGCGGCCGCTAGCTCCGCCGCCGCTTTCGCGACGTCGATCTCGCTCCGGCCCGACCTCCGGGCCAGCTCCTCGACCGAGTGCCGGCATCGATCACGGGTCGCGAAATCCATCTGCGCGAACGAGCCCTCTCCACGAAGGACCTCGTCGACAAGGCTGGCGCCCTCGACGAACCCGGCCCAGTCGAACCACGAGATCAGGCGCATGCTCGTGATCACGTTTCGAACGGTCACGTTCGTCGTCGCCTGCCGCTGGTGCTCCAGGCGAACCATCTCCTCGGTGGTGGTCCCGTCGGTGGCAAGAGACTCCTCCTGCCAGCGCCGCCCGGGCGTCGCCGCAGGATCCTGATCTCGCAGCCGCTGGAACAGCTGTACTCGGGCAGCGGTCGAGAGCTCGGTGCGCGAGAGCCGGCGGAGGGCGGCCGCCGCGACCTCCGGGCTGTCCTTGCCGATCCCCAGGAGGCTGTCGGCGAGCTCGTCCGCCTTCTGTCGCGCCAACCGGTCGCGCACGATCCGTTCCGATAGGCGACGGAGGTTGTCCACGAGCAGGATCCGAAGGCTGATCGCGATCGCCCACAGCTCGCCGATGGTCAGGGGCTCCACGCCCTGGTATGAGGACACCATGCGCCGCAGGCTCTCTGGCTCGAAGCGGCTGTCCGTGTGGGCGACGTATGCCCAGGCGATCCCGAGCACGCGCGGGAAGCCCGCGAGCGGCCCGTCCGCCAGCTTGGGGAGCTCACGGTAGTAGTCGGGCGGAAGGTCGTCCCGGATCTCGCGGAGCTGCTCGTCCACGATGGGGTAGTTGTCCACGAGCCACTCGGCGGCCGGCGTGATCCGTCGCTCGTCCTTGATCGCGCGTGCCAGGAGGCGGTACGACTCCAGCAGGACCCGGCCGTTCTCGGAGATACGAGGCCAGACGGCACGCCCAGTGCGGGGAGAATCCGTGATCTTCTGGGCGACCGCAAGGGTCTGGGCGTGTTGCTCGAGTCGCTCCACACTGAAGAGTTCCGCGTGGATCGGCTCCTCGGGTTCGCCCGCGGGTCGGTTCGGCCCGCCGAAAACCCCAGGCGAGCCCGCCCGGGGCCGGATCGATCTCACCCCTCACCGTGCGGGCAGACGGCAGGATGCGGCACGGACGAGCCTCGCTGTCGGCTCCAAGCCGTAATGGGTCGCGTGGCGTCTCCCTTGGGCTTGACTTACACGACGTCCGGCGGTGCCACCTGTCGTTCGTCCTCTATAGGTCCAGTCTGACACGGGTCGGCGCAGCACGTCGGCCGCGGCTCATCTATGGTATGCACGAGCCATGGACTAGGAGCTAGACGCGCATGCGCATGACGGACATCAAGGCCGGGTGGGCGATCCTCGGCAACGACGGGCACCGCCTTAGCACCGTCGAAAGCGTGGGTCAGAACTACATACTCGCGCCGAGACCGGGTCTTCGCGGCCATCTGTATATTCCGGCGTCCCACATCGCCAACGTCGAGAACGAGGTCGTGTACCTCAACTTGGCGAAAGGCGAGGCAGAGGAGATGGGCTGGGAGGAGCCACCCAGAGAGCAGGACGTGCCGGAGGCAGCGCCGGAATTGGACCTGCACAGGCACATCTGAGCCGACTGCGCGACTTGCGTAGAGGCTGCGGCGACTGGTCCTCCCCGGGGTGGTCGACTAGCGAGCTGGCACGGCAGCTGGCAACCACGGACCGATCCGTCGCCTGCGAGGTGTTGCGCGCCCGCCTGGAACTGGCCCGGGGCGACGCCGCCGGCGCGGCGATCATCCTGACCGAGGCCGATCGAGCCGCCAGTCAGCACAGCTTCGTGCTCCAGGTGCCCGCGATCGCCGCGGCAATGGTCCTGACACTCCTTCGCCGGCGCGATCTGGCGGCAGCCGCACACCTGGCCCAGAGTCACGAGCTTCCGCTCAGCCGGGCGCGGGTGCAGCTCGCCCGCGAAGATCCTTCGAGGGAAGCTTCTATGCCCTCGCCACCGTCGGCTTGCTGGTCCTGGTGACATTGAGCCAGGAAGCCTCAAGGGCCGGAGCCGGAGACGCATCCTTCTTCGCGCACTCGGGCGCGGTGTTGCTGCCGGCTGCGATTGGCTTGGCTTCGTCGGTGCGGTGCTGTTCTTCGGGCTTGGCGCCCTGATGTACTACTGGGCGCTCTACCAGTCGAACCTGATTCCGCGGTGGTTGTCGGGATGGGGCCTGATCAGTGCCGTCCTGGCGCTGGGGGCGAGCGTGCTCGTGATGTTCCAGTTCGCCGGCCCGATGTCGACCCCCCACATCCTCCTCAACCTGCCGATCGCGGCGCAGGAGATGGTCCTGGCGGTCTGGCTGATCGCGAAGGGGTTCAATCCCGGGGCGATCGTATCGGCGCCCGGCAACGCGACCCTGCTGGCCGGCGCCGAGGCCGCATCATGAGCGCGTCGAGCGGCCTGGCGCCGCTGCCGCCCCGCTCCTTCATCCGCACTGCGTGGGCGGTCCACTGCGCCATCTACTCCGTCACGGGCGGCCGGCGCGGCCTGCGAAGAGCGACGGCCGAACACTGGGGCATGATGCGGCTGCACACGGTCGGACGCCGCACAGGCCAGGAACGCATAGCCATCCTCGGCTACGTCGAGGATGGCCCGAACCGGGTGACCGTGGCCATGAACGGCTGGGCCGACCCAGAGCCAGCCTGGTGGCTCAATCTCATCTCGCAGCCGAACGCCCACGTCGACCTCGTCAATGGGCCGCGCCTCGTCCGCGGACGCGCCTCGAGCGCGGACGAGTGGCCCCGCCTGTGGGCTATGTGGGCCGTCTACAACAGCAAGCGCGACGCCTACGCCGCGCGAAGATCGCGGCCGACCCAGGTCGTCATCCTGGAGCCACGGACCGATTGACTCGTCGTCCTCGCCCGTCGAACGACGTCTCGACTCTGGCGAACGGCTTCAGCGCCATATCGACCTTCGCGTACGAGGACGCGCCGGACGTCACCCGGGTGCGGGTCCTGTTCACTGGGGGAAGAACCGTCGCGAGAGAGGAGGCCGCTGGGGTCCGAGAGTTAGTGGCCGACCTGGTCGAGCGCGGCCAGGCCAACCTGCAACTCGTGCTCGCGAATGAGATGGCCCGGCGCGAGAAGCAGACCGCCGAAGCGCCACCGGAGCCCGTCACGCCCGAATCGCGGGACCGGGAGCTGCGGGAGCCGGTCAGGCACCGGTAGAAGATCCACGAGAGTGGAACGCTGCGGTGGCGGCAGTTGGCGGCTGCCACACGGTGCTAACCTCGGCGGATGGCCGGTTACGGACTAGCGCGGGCGGGACTCACCGGGGGGGCGTGGCAGTCGAGGCTGGTCGCCGCGATCCTTACGACGCTGTTCGTGGCCGCGTGCGGGATGGGGCCGGCATCGCCCGGCGTTTCGTCGTCGTTATCGCCCGCATCGCCCACGGTTTCGACGCCCGCACCCACGGCTCTCCCGGCAGGTCCGCCGACGCTCGGCCTTTCGCCGAATCCAGGCCCCAGTCGGCCCATCGCGTCGGGGACCCATTGCGGAGCAACGGCGGCATTCGGCGGCGCGGCGGCCGCCGCTTCGTCGGCGAGCCCGGCCGGCGTCCCGGATCCACCGGCCTGGTCGGTCCAGGCGGCGGCCCTGGCGATCACGACGGTCGCGGCCTCCCCCGACGGGCGGCTTCTGGCGATCGCCGGCTTCAGCGACGCTGCTCACACGTCCCAGCTGCGGACCTCGGACGGATCGAC
This sequence comes from uncultured Chloroflexia bacterium, assembly GCA_963789725.1. Classification (GTDB taxonomy): domain Bacteria; phylum Chloroflexota; class Limnocylindria; order Limnocylindrales; family CSP1-4; genus Fen-1039. The sequence continues at coordinate 888,462 of CAWBLU010000001.1, read as the reverse complement.
CGTGGCCACCCTGCCGGACGGCGGCGTGGCGATCACCTGCCTGGCCTGGTCGCCGGACGGCGCTCTCCTTGCCGGTGGGGCTCAGACGGGGGACGTGCTGCTCTGGGACGGGCAGGGGAGCCTCGTCCAAATCCTTCCCGGCGCCGACCCGGTGTTCAGCCTGGCATGGTCGCCGGACGGAAACGTCCTGGCGACGGGCGCCATCCACTTCCCGGCGCCGGCGCCGTCCGGCCTGGTCCCTCTGCCGGGCGTCGTCCGGCTCTGGGGCCGGGACGGCACCCTGGAACGGACGCTCGCGACGGAGTCCACGGGCGGCAAGTTCCTCAATCTCGGCTGGTCGGCGGACGCGTCGATGCTCGCGGCGGGCGCAAGCGATTACGTGGTCTGGCGCCGCGACGGGACGAGGCTGGGTGTCCCCCGCACGGGCGGTACTCCGGCCTGGGCGATGGCCTGGTCTCCGGACGGCCGCTCACTGGCCCTGGGCGATGAGAACGGCGTTCTGGAGATCGTCACGCCGGAGGGCACGACGAGCGCGGCCCGTTCGTTCGCGGGCGGCGTTGATCTGGTCACCTACTCGCCCGACGGCACGGCGCTGGCCATCGGACACGGCTCCACGGTCAGCGTTGTAAGCGCATCCGACCCGCGGACGTCGCTGTGGTCCGTGGCGACGATCTCCTCGTACGCCGCGTGGTCGGTCGACGGCTCCCTGCTGGTCTCTACCGCCGACGGCCTGTCGTCGATCGGCGCGGGCGGAGCCCTCACGTTGACCCTGGCTGCCTGCCCGGGCCAGCTGACCGCCTTCCTGGGCGACGGAGCGATCGTGGTCGCCGCCACCGGGACAGGCTGGCTCTGCGGCTGGCGCCCAGGTCCGTAGTCGCGGCACCGCCAAGCGGCTGATCGGCGCCACGGAACGCGCGCCTACGATGCGGTCAATTGATGAGGGCGGTGGCGTCCGGAGCCGCGGCCGGTCTGGCACGTCGCCGCCTGGCCGGCTCGCCCGAACCTTCGGTGCGGTTTCCGCCGACCGCCTTGGCCCGATACAGGGCGGCGTCGGCCGTGCTGATGAGGGCGGACTTGTCGGTGTCGTCGGCCTGCTGGCAGGCCACGCCGGCACTCGCGGTCAGCGTGCCGGCCACAATCGGGTGCACCTTGATGGCGTGGCGGACGCGGTCGGCAATCTGTACAGCCTGGTTCATGCGCGTGCGCGGGAGGAGGATGGCGAACTCGTCGCCGCCAAATCGGAAGCTCAGATCCCGGTCGCGGAGCGCCGAGTCGATGGCCCTGCCGACGGCCTGCAGCACCCGGTCGCCGGCCAGGTGGCCGTGCCGGTCGTTGTAGCGCTTGAACCCGTCCAGGTCGAGCATGATCAGGGCGCACGTGTGTGGGACCGTCTCGCCGAGAAGCGTGTCGAGGCGGGCATCGAACGCGCCGCGGTTGTGGAGGCCGGTCAGGGAATCGGTCTCGGCGCGATTCCAAACGGCGCGATGGATCTCGGCGTTCTGGATGGCGATCGACGCCTGGCCCGCAAAGAGTCGGGCGAGTTCGAACTCGGTCGAGCTGAAGTGCGCCTCAGACTTGCCCATCCGGCCCACGTTGATCGTGCCGGCTACTTCCCCATGGACCAGGAGCGGGACGACGATCAGGGACTCCGGCTCGTCGGGGGTGCCGGGGATCGTCACGGCACGCCGATCGAGATGGATGTCGTTCACGCACTGCGCCTCGCCGTGCTCGACGACCCACCCCGTGACTCCCATGTCAAGCGGGAATGTCGCGCCCATGATCAGTTGAGCAAAGCGGTCGCGCGTCTCCATCGGCCTAATCACGCCGGCCGCGCGATCGACCCGATAGATAGTCAAGTTGTCGTAGGTCACGACTCGTTTCATCGAGTCGGCAATGAGGTTCAGCACCCCTTGCGGGTCGAGTGTCGACAGAAGCCGCTCGTTCACTTCGAGCAACCGGCGCTGGCTGGCGAGGGCGTCCTGGGCTCTGACCGTCGCCGACCACCAGCGATCGGAGACCCACCACACCAGGCCGTAGACGAGAGCTAGCATCACGCCCGATTCGACGAGCGACTGCGGCCAATTCACGATGCCGGCGACCCTGGACAGCCCGCCGTGCAAATAGGCCGCGGACTCGCCGGCCATGCCCGCCACCCAGGCGAGGACGAACATGCCCACGAGCGGGCGCCCGCGATGCTCTGGCAGGGTCAGCAGCGCGCCGACGAGCGGCAGGATCGCTGCCGCGTCGAGGCTGTCGGGCATGAGTGCCCCGGCCTCCGTCCCGAGAATCATCAGGACGACCCCGACGATGTTGAGGCCGTAGGACCACCTGCCGATGCGGAGGAGAAGAGTCGCCGCTACCAGCGATGCGCCGCAGGCAGCCGTGATGCCGAGGATCCCGGACAGATGGGCGGGCGGGGTGGCAACGACCTCCACGGACAGCAGCAATCCCGTGACCGCCGCAAAGACGACGGCCAGTTGACCGAGCAGTCTGGCGCGGCCGGGATCGACCCCGAGCCACTGTGCTCGCAAGCTTTGCCAGGCTCCCGGTCCAGGAAGGGGGCTGGTCGAGTAGTTCATCCGGATCACTTGTAGCGACTGGTGGGGCGTACTGGCAACTAGCCTATAAGTACTACGTGGGGTATGACCCACCCGTACGGGTAGGGACACCGAGCCCGCGCCCTCGTGTGCCGTGGCCTCACGCATCGCTCACGGATGAGCCTCGTTTCGGGCCGTGGCACGAAGACCGGCCGACGGCACCAGATAATGGGCTACCGCGGGCTTCGCAGGTAGACTCGATGCGCCTCGTGCGGTCGGAGTGGTCAATGGCCGACCCGGATCGGCCGGCTCCTCTCGTATGTGAGGATGACCGCAGTGGAGCACCAGGACCGTGGGGAAACAGGCCCGTAGCACTCGAAGACTCAAGGCGGAGGTCAAGGCACCGCCGCGTCGCGCCCTGACGTCAGATCGGCGTGTCTGGCTGGGTGCGCTGGGCGGCCTGGCGTTGGTCGTCGTCGTCGGACTGGTCGCCGTGGCCGTCGCCTTCGCGGCCGCAACCACAACCGTCGGCTCGAACTCGCTTCCCCAGGGCACCCAGGTCTTCGACGAATCCAATCACGACCACGTGTCCGGATTCGTGACCTACGATCGCGTGCCGCCTGCCGGCGGGCCGCACAACCCGACTCCGCTCAACTGCGGCATCTACACCCAGCCCGTGCCGAACGAGAACGCCGTCCATTCCCTTGAGCACGGCGCGGTCTGGATCACCTATCAGCCCAACCTACCGGCGGATCAGGTCGCGGCCCTGCAGCGGCTGGTCTCGACCCACTACGTCGGGACTCAGCGCTACCTGATCCTGAGCCCGTACGCCGGCCTACCCTCCCCCATCGTCGCTAGCGCGTGGGGCGCCCAGCTCGGCGTCGATCAGGCCTCGGACCCGCGGCTGCTCGAGTTCATACACGCGTTCGCCGGCGGCGGGCAGGGCGGCGAGAAGGGCGGGGAGTGCATCGGCGGGGCCGGAATCCCAGCCGGCTGATCGGGGTCTCCCGCGGCCCGCTCAGGCCTGTGGTCGAACCTCGCGCGGGACACCTTCCGCGTCGACCGCGACGACGATGAAGCGGCCCGTGGTGGTGACTGTGCGCACCGCGGTGTGCCGGTCTTCCGCCTCCAGTACTACCTCGACTGCCATCGACGTGCGGCCCACCGCCACAACCCGGGCAAGCGCCTCCAGGAAGACGCCGATGGGCACCGGCGTGTGGAAATCGATGGCGTCCACGTGGGCCGTCCGGACAGACCCGCGCGAATAGCGGATCGCCGCCACGGCCGCGGCCTCGTCCATGAATCGCATGGCTTCGCCGCCGAAGAGGGTGCCGTGCTCGTTGGCCTCGGCCGGCTGCACGAGACGGCCGAGACGAGTCTCTGGTCCGGGGTTGGGCAACGGCTGCGGAGGCATGGCCCGGCTACCCTGAGCCACGCGCCGGGGGGCGTCAAGCCCCGCGTCCGAGTTACGGACGCGTGACGTTCACCGGATCGTGCCAGCGCTCACCATGCTCGAGAACCGAGGCCGCCTCCGGCGGTCCCCAGGTTCCGGGCTCGTACACGTGCGGCGGAGTCCCCGTGTCCAGCACGTCGTCGACGACGAGCCAGGCGGCCTCGACCGAGTCCTGGCGGGCGAAGAGCGACTGATCGCCCCGAGTCGCGTCGCCGATCAGCCGCTGATAGGGCGGCCGCTCAGTTCCGCTTTCGTGGGAGGCGAACAATTCGACCGACTCGCCGACCATGGCCTCGCCGGGCTTCTTGGCGCGCGCCCCGAACGAGATCGACATGTCGGGCGTCAGCCGGAAGCGGAGGTAATCCGCATGCGGCATCCGGGCCTCGCCGAACACCGACTGCGGCGGCGGCTTCATTTCCACGAGGACTTCCGTCGCGGTCACGGGCAGGGCCTTGCCGGCGCGGATGTAGAACGGCACCCCTCCCCAACGCCACGAATCCACCCGGAGGCGAAGCGCGGCGAAGGTCTCGACTCTCGATGACGGAGCCACTCCCTTGACCTGGAGGTAGCCGCGGTACTGGCCACGGACCACGTCGGCGGGGGTGAGCGGGCGTATGGAATCGAGGACCTTGAACTGCTCGTTCCGGACGGCCTCGAGCGTTCGTCCGGACGGCGGCTCCATGGCCAGCAGGCTGACGACCTGCAGGAGGTGATTCTGGACGACGTCGCGGATCGCCCCGGCCTGGTCGTAGAAGGCGCCCCGGTCGGCGACGTCGAAGGCCTCGGGCATGTTGATCTGGACACTCGATACGAATTTCGAGTTCCAGATCGGCTCGAGGAACGAGTTGGCGAAACGAAAGTAGAGCAGGTTCTGGACCGGTTCCTTGCCCAGGTAGTGGTCGATGCGGAAGATGGCCGGTTCGGGCAGGACTCGATGGATCGTCTCGTTCAGAGCCCTGGCCGAGGCCAGGTCATGCCCGAACGGCTTCTCTACGATCACTCGGGCGCCCTCGGCGCAGCCTGACGCTTTCAGGCTGTCCACCACCTCGCCGAACAACGCCGGCGGAATCGCCAGGTAGTGGAGAGGGTGTCGGGCCCGGCCGAGCGCACGGCGCAGGTCGTGGAAGGTCTCGATGTCGTCGTCGGAGCCCTTGACGTACTGCAGGCGGTCGCTCAGCTTCCGAGTCGCGGCGGCATCACTGAAGCCGTGCGCCGAGAGGCTCGCGAGGGCTCTCGCCCGGAGGCTGTCCAGGTCGCCGGAACGGGCCACGCCGATGATCGGCAGGTCGAAGCCCTCGTCCCGGATCAGCCCGGCGAGCGCGGGAAAGATCTGCTTGTAGGCCAGGTCGCCGGTGGCGCCGAAGAACACGAAGGCGTCGGATCGCGCGGAGGCCTCGGGTGGTCCGGCCGCCCGCGGTGAGCCGGATCGCCGCCTGGTCGCCTTGGCCACCATGAGCGTGTCAGCGCGGCTGGGCGCGGTGCGGAGAGAGCAGCCAGGCCTTTGCCGAGAGCTGGTCCTTAGAGCAGTTGAGGAAGACCTCGCGGCCGGCCCCCATTGCCCCGGCCACGGCGCTGATCGGGATGTAGTACACGGACGTCATCGGGAGCGGGCCGCGGACCCGGATATGGTCCGCGTCGACGAATTCAACCTTGCCGACGAACTCGCCGTTGCTTCCGTAGACGTATGTGCCGAGCCCGATCGACTGGCTCGGTGCGGTCGGCGGTCGCTCCCAGCCCATGTAAGGAACGTCCTGCGCGGAGCAATCGAGCTCGTACCGATCGCGGGCGATCTCAGCCACGACGGCCTCTACCGGTATGTAGTAGATGCGATCGGGAGTCGCGCCACGTACGCGCAGGGTGGTTTCGGTGGCCGCCTCGACGCTGCCAACGTAGCCGCCCTGACGCCCGAACAGGTTGCTTGACGGTCTTATCGACCAGTGTCTGGCTGTCATGTCGCTTGCCTTGGATCATGGCAGCCGCGGTGGGCTGAGGCCGCCTCTCGGGGTCGCCGTTGCGTCGCACGGAGCATCTATATTCCATGCGGAATATATTTGAGCTAGAATGCCCGCATGCCTGATGACCTTGTAACCATTCTGGAACGGCTGGTCGTCGGTTCGGTTGCCATCACGGCCCGAGCCATCGCCCAGGCCGGCGCGGAACTCACCTTCATGCAATGGCGCGTCCTGCTCGTGGTCGGCGAGCACGACGAAGGCGCCGCCGTCGGAGAGATCGCGGGGCGGGTCGGGGCCCATGCCTCGCCCGCGAGCCGGCTAATCGCCCGCCTCAAGAGACGCGGCCTGCTCCGGACCGACAGGGACAGCCAGGACAGGCGCGTCGTCTGCGTCCGGCTGACCGAGCCTGGGCGAGAGCTGCGAACCCGGGTCCTGGCCCAGCGGCGCTTCGATCTGGACGAATGCCTGCGCATCGCGTCCATCACCACGGCCGAAACCGAGGGGGTCTCGAAGGTGGCGCGTTCGTTCGAGCAATTCGCATGAACCTGCGGCGGCGCCGCGATGGGCTGTTGCGCTCGATCAGGATTTCGAGTCAGATCTACCGCATATCTGCGCAAGTGGGTCGTTCTGGGCGCCATGATCGGCGTCATCAGCGGGCTGGGAGCGGCGCTGTTCTTCATCGCCCTGGACTTCGGCACCCAGCTCTTCCTCGGCCTGGCCGGTTACGTTCCGGCATCGCCGCTGGGCGAAGGCGCTCAGCCGATCACCGACGCCGCGCGGCCGTGGGCCCTGCCGCTCATCGTCGGCCTGGGGGGTCTTGTCGCGGGCATCATCGTGTTCCGGTTCGCCCCGGAGGCGGAAGGGCATGGAACCGATGCCGCCATCGCCGCGTTCCACCACGGACCGCGCCGCATCCGGGCCAGGATTCCGCTCGTAAAGCTCGTGTCGTCGGCAGTCACGATCGGCTCCGGTGGCTCCGGCGGCAGGGAGGGGCCGACGGCCCAGATCGGGGCGGGGTTCGGATCGTTCCTGGCGCGGCTTCTGGACCTGGACGCCCGCGATGCCCGCATCGCCGTGAGCACGGGCATGGGCGCCGGCATCGGCGCCATCTTCCGCGCTCCTCTCGGTGGCGCCGTCCTGGCGGTCGAGATCCCCTACCGCGACGACGTGGAGTCGGACGCTCTCGTTCCCGCGTTCGTGGGCTCGATCGTCGCGTTCTCGGTATTCGGCGCGATCATCGGTTTCAACCCGATCTTCGGGCGCGTGGCCGGGGCCGGCTTCACCGACCCGAGCCAGCTCATCTACTACACGATCATCGGCGTGGCCTGCGGACTCGTCGGGCGGCTTTACATCGGCAGCTTCTACGGCATCACTCGCTGGTTCCAGACGTGGCGGCTGCCCCGAGAGCTGCGGCCCGCCGTCGCCGGGCTGGCCGTCGGCGGCATGGCCCTGGCGCTGCCGGGCGTTCTCGGCACCGGCTACGGCTGGGTGCAGGCCGGGTTCGATCGCAACACGCTCATGAGCATTCCGCTGTGGGTCATCCTGGCGCTGCCGTTCGCCAAGATCCTGGCGACGTCGCTTTCGATCGGCTCGGGCGGATCGGGCGGCATCTTCGGCCCCGGCATGTTCATCGGGGCGCTCCTGGGAGCCGGGATCTGGCGCGTGCTCGAACCGATCGCCCCGGGCGTCCCGTCCGATCCCTCTCCGTTCGTCATCGTGGCCATGATGGCGCTCTTCGGCAGTACGGCCCGAGCCCCCCTCGCGGTGATGCTCATGGTCGCCGAGATGACCGACAGCCTGGCGATGCTCGCGCCGGCGATGCTGGCCATCGGCATCGCCACTCTCATCGTCGGCGATCGCTCCATCTACTCGTCCCAGATCCGGAGCAGGGCCGAATCGCCCGCGCATCGGTTCCGTTTCGCGCTTCCTCTCATGGCCGCCATCCCGGCCGGAGATGCGGCTCGGGCCGCCAGGGCGGTCATCGGGGTGGGTCAGACCGCGGGCGAAGCCGCGGCACGGCTGAAGGCGGCACGCGTTCCGGGGGCCCCGGTCGTTGAAACGAACGGAACCGTCCGTGGCAGCGTCGATTTGGAAACGCTGGCGGCGGCCGACAAGACGGCGAGGGTGGGCGACCTGGCTCTGGATCGCACTTTGATCTCGGCCGACGACTCGCTCGACGACGCCCTGGCGGCCCTCGCCGACGCGCACGTGGCCTGGGCCCCGGTGGTGTCCGACGGCCGTCTGGGCGGCATTCTGTCGACTCGCGACGTCGTCGCGTCCTACCGTCGAGCCCTGTCGGCCAACGTCCGGCAGGTGAACACGATCGGCTCCACAGGGACCCTGGTGGAGGCGGAGATACGCGGCACCTCGGTGCTCGCCGGCAAGCCGGTATCCGAGGCGGCCTGGCCTCGTGACAGCGTCCTCGTCTCGGTCGCGCGGGGCGAGCGGGTCATCGTCCCGCGCGGCAACGTCGTTCTAGAAGCCGGCGATCGGCTCACCGTCTTTACGGCCCCCAGTGCGCGGGAAGCGCTCGAATCGCTCCTGGGGGGCAATCTCGCAACAGGAGGACAGGAGCCTCCTCGCTATTCCCGCTGAGTGACGTGCTGTCGCCGTGGCGACACATCTCGCCCTGGGACTGGGCCTTTGGCGGCAATCCGCTCAAGGGTCCCACCGAGATCTGGCGGTGCGCGGCGCTGATCGTCCCTTCGGTCGTTCTGGGTGGCATCGGAGTCTTCGCCGTCGCAAAAACTCGACATCGCCGGAGCCTGAAGGCCGATCCCGGCAGCCCGGGTTGTCGCGATCAGAGCGGCGTGACGAATATCCGTCCCAGGGCCACGAAGGCCGCAACGATGCCGAACACGGTACTGAACGCGATCTGGGGAATCTCGCGCCTGGTCACGTGGTACGTGACGGCGAAGAGCATCAGCGCGATCAGGGCGACGGCCGCGGCAGGAGTAAGCCACATCGCGACGGAGATCAAGCCAGGCATCACCAGGGCAACCGCGGTCACCATCTCGAAGACTCCGACGAGACGGGCCAGCCAGCTCGGCATGGCCCGCACCCAGGCCATCCTCCGGGCGGCATCGGGATAGTTGGCGGCCTGATCGAAGCCGGCGCCGAAAAATACCAGGGCCAGGATCACCTGAGCTACCCACAGGGCGACGTTCACTAGGTCCTCCTTGGAAGGGTCGGGGTGGGGCGCCCTCGACCAGGCTGGAAGTTGACGGACTCTTCGACCAGATGCTGGGCCGGGCTGACGGTTTCCACGGATGATCGGGCACGCGACCCGCCCTCGGACGTGGGACCCGCGCCATGCAACGCAGTCTCGGCTGGTAGTGACAGGGCCTCAGATCCAGACGAGACGACCGTTGCCGGCGGCCGCGCCCCTGAGGCAGCTTACGCCGATCAGGTCCGGAGGCGCGGGACCTCGGGGAGTTCGGCCGGCCGGACCATGAACTGTTCCAGGAAGGAACTGCAGCGGTGGTCGCCGTCGAACTCGAGCACGAAGACGTTGTGATAGGTGATCTTCAGCGTGGAGCGGCTCGCGTCGGTCCAGTACTTGGTCCAGCCCAGGGCAACCGCCCGGTGGCCGTCCACCGCGAAGGCCTCGTACAGGCAGTCGAACGTGCCGGGCGCGTCGCGCTTCGCCCCGTCCCCGTCGGGGCTGAGCCAGGCATCGACGATTGCGTCGCGGCCGTGAACGGGGCTGCCCCAGGGATGGAACCTGTATTCGGCTTCCTCCGCGAAAAGGTCGCCGATCAGTCCCGGGTCGTACGTCCGCCAGGCCGCGACGTACCGGTCGAGCCATTGCTGTAGTGATTCGAGGCTGAGACCGGATTCGATCATCGGGACCGTCCCTCCCTGAGAATCTACACCACAGCGTGCACCGGCCTGGCCTCGGAAGGCGCGGCTCCTAGCCCAGGGCCTCCGGGGGAAGTGGCTCCAAAGGCCGCTCGGTGGTGGCTGGGGCAAGTTCGAGTTCGAGCCACATGACGTCGCGCCAGGCGCCGCCCTTCCAGCCGATGCGCTTGTAGGCGCCCACCGGCTCGAAGCCCATGGCTCGGTGAAGACCGACGCTGGCGTCGTTGGGCAGGGTGACGCCGGCGCACGCGACCTGGAACCGGCGGGCCCGCAGTCGATCAAGAAGTTCCGTATAGAGGCGCCGGCCTGCACCCACGCCCCGGTGGGACGGGCCGACGTAGATGGTCACGTCGGCCGCCCATCGATAGGACGCCCGGGCGCGATGTGGTGACGCGTAGGCATAGCCGACGACCACGCCCGCGTCCTCCAGGACGAGCCAGGCGTGGGTCGCCTGCATGGACCGGATGCGGCCCTCGATCTCGTCGACAGACGGCACTTGTTCCTCGAAGGACACGACGCTGTCGCGCACGAAGGGCGCGTAGATCTCCAGGCACGCGGCCGCGTCCCGATCCGGGACTGCGTCTCGGACGACCCAGTCGGCGGTACTCACCGGCGTGACAACTCGACGTCGGATGCCATGGCTCTCCTCCACCGGCCCTTCGGCCGGATACTCCCGCGGACGCTCCCCATTGTCCGGCCTGCCGCCGAATCAAGGGTCGGCGCAGGGACGGGCGTGGTCTCGGGCCCGGCCGAGGTTGCGCGAACGGCACGCGGCTGGCGACATCATCGCGCAACCACGGCTTGGAGCGGCCACCGGCGGCTTCGATTTGCCGGCCTCAGGCGACCGCAGTTCCCTCGGCGGCCCGACTCAACTCGGCGATGTCGATCCTGGACATACGCAGCATCGCCTCCATGGCGCGGCGAGCCCGGTCAGCGTCCGGATCGCCGAGCATCTCGCCGAGCTGGCGAGGCACAACCTGCCACGACATGCCGAATCGATCCTTGAGCCAGCCGCATTGCCCGGGCGATCCGCCGCCTTCTATCAGGGCGTCCCAGAGACGGTCGACCTCCTCCTGACCATCGCAGTCGATGACGAACGAGATGGCCTCCGTAAACGGGAATTCAGGGCCACCGTTGATGCTCGTGAAATGCTGGCCCGCAAGCGTGAAATCGACGACCAGGACCGCCCCGGCGGGAGTGCTGGGATTGTCCGCCGGGGAGCGGAAGACCCTGTCTACCCGGCTATCCGGAAACAAAGTGACGTAGAAGCTGGCCGCCTCCTCGGCATTGCCGTCGAACCAGAGGCAGGGCGTGATCTTGGGCATGTCGCCTCCACGGACCGTCGGGCCTCGGACGCCGGCAATTCCTGCGGCCTGCTTCCACCCGGCGGCGCTGGTCCCGCGAGCATAGGGACGGGCAATGCCGGGACGTTACTGTTCCGCGGAGCAGGCCGGCTGACGCAACCCGAGCGGCCGTTGCCGCACCTGGTGAAGCGGCCGGCCTCCAACCGGGTCACACCACGGAACGTTTCCACAACGGGTCCGAATCACTCCATCCTTCATTTCCGTCCCGAGGCTGCGGTCCAACCGGCCGACGGAGCAAGAGGCACCGGCACAGCCCAATCGGGGCAGGCATCTCGGACGAACCCCAGCCTCCGAGATGCCGGATGCCGCCATGGAAACCTTGTCGAGGGTGAGCGAGAGACTTCTGAATGAACTACGCACCAAGCCACAAGCCAGGCCGGGTCGCGGGCCGCCTGCCCGCAATCTGGGCCGCCGCCGCGGCCTTCCTGCTGATGATTCCCGCCGCCCAGACCCTGGGTGCGTCGAATCCGTCGGCCAACATTCCGATCGCGCCCCTCGCGACGGACTCGCCTACCCCGACGCCGACGGATACGCCGACGCCAACCCCGACGCCGACGGATACGCCGACGCCAACCCCGACGCCGACGGATACGCCGACGCCAACGCCTACCCCGACGCCGACGCCAACGCCTACCCCGACGCCGACGCCGACGCCAACGCCAACGCCAACGCCGACGCCGACGCCTACACCGACGCCTACACCGACGCCTACACCGACGCCAACGCCTACACCGACCCCGACCCCGACGCCGACGCCTACACCGACGCCTACGCCTACGCCTACACCGACGCCGACGCCAACGCCTACCCCGACCCCGACGCTGTTCGTGCCGACCCCAACACCGTTCGTGCCGACCCCGCGTCCGGGCTCGACGCCGCGGCCGGCCTCGACACCGCGGCCCACCAATGCACCAGACCTCGCAACCGCCATCACGCTCGAAGTCCCGAGCGCCACGGTCATCGGCTCGCCGGTGACCGTGGTCGCCTTCCTCAAGGACGCGACGGGTGCGCCTCTCGCCGGCAGGCATCTGGGCCTGTTCGTGGATAGCCAGCCTTCATCAGGCGCCCAGACCGACGCGAGCGGTCGGGCATCCTTCGTGATCGCCTCTCGAGATCTCGCCAATTCCGGTAGCTACACCATCGGCGCCGTCTTCGCCGGGTCTCACGGCTTCGTCGGATCCGTGGCTTCGGCGGCCATGACTGTTCTGGACGCCGCCATCCAGATCCGGACCGTTCCGGCGCTGCCCAACGTGGCCTTCGTACTCGGAGCACTCAACGCCGTCACGGGCCCCGACGGCGTCGCCGCGCTTCCGGTACCGCAGAGCGGCCCGTACCAGCTGTCCACGGACCTAAACCCGGACAACGCCGCGGATCCCACGGTCAAGGCGAGCTTCCAGCGCTGGGTGGACGGTGTGTCCACGCCCAACCGGACGATCCAGGTCGAGGGGCCGGCGACGTACACCGCCGTCTTGCGACTGGCCTACCGAGCTACGATCAAGTACGTCGATCAGAGCGACCAGCCGGTAGATCCCACGATCGTCGACGAGGCCCAGTTCAGCTCCAGCGCGGGCGGTGGCGACGTCGTCGTCAACTCGCAGACCGGCGCCGACAACGTCTGGTGGACGGCCGCGGTGACTTCTCAGACCGGCCAGGCGGCAACGGCCACGCCTGTCGTGTACCGGGTAATGTCGGTCAAGGTCCACGGCGCGGAAACGGTCAAGTCGGGAGAGCAGTCCTGGACACCTACCGAGGGCGGCGTCTGGATCATCAAGCTGACGCTCTTCAGCATCTCGGTCCAGGCTCGCGATTCGCTCTTTGGGGGTCCTCTCTCGGGCCAGGTCAGGCTCACGTACCCCGACGGAAGCTACATTGACCAGCCCATCTCCGACGGCGTCGCCACCTTCGACGGCCTGCCGGCCGGCGTGTACAAGGTGGAAACGAGTGCCGGCTTCCTGCCCGTGTATGGGACGATCTCCCTTTCCAGGCCGGAGGTAGACACCCTGACCGCCGTCACCTTCACCGACTTGGGCCTCGGTGCCGGCCTGTTCCTGGCGGTCCTGGGTCTCCTTGCCCTGGCCGTGCGAACCCGCGTGGTCCGGCGCCGGGTCGGGCGTCGCGATCCGGCCGGGATGATTCCCTCCTCCAGCTAATACAGACCCCGGCGCCGAGCGCCGTCTCACCGGTTTCGGGCGGCGCGACGCCAGCGGCTGGCGCTTCGCCCGTCAAGCCGAGCGGCCCCAAGCCTGCGAGAATCCGCCGATGAAGACGCCTGCGAGTTCAGCGGTGGCGACAGGGCGGGTGGCGGCGTGACGCGGCGAGGGTTAGTCCTGTTCGCGCTCATGTCCCTCATCTGGGGCATCCCGTATCTGTTCATTCGAGTTGCCGTCGACGAGATATCGCCGGCGACACTCGTCTTCGGCCGCACCGCGGTGGCCGCCTTGATCCTGATGCCGATCGCCGTCTGGCGTACCGACTACCGGTCGGTGCTGGCGCGGTGGCGATGGGTCGTCGCATTCGCCGTGATCGAGATGGGCGTTCCGTGGATCCTTCTCGGCACGGCGGAACAGGAGATACCGAGCTCACTGGCCGGGCTGCTGGTGGCCGGAGTACCACTTGTCGCCACGGTCCTGGCAGTCGCGACCGGCGGCCGGGATCGCATCGGCGCAACCGGGGTCGTCGGCCTGCTGATCGGGCTGGCCGGCGTGGCGGCCATCGTCGGAGTGAACCTCGACACCTCGAACGCGGCCGCGCTCCTGGCCATGGCGGTGGTCGTGGTCGGCTATGCGGTCGGACCGGCCATCCTGTCGCGCCGCCTCGGCGGACTCTCGAACGTGTCGGTGATGGCGCTGTCGCTCTCGCTGTGCGCCGTTGTCTACGCCCCGATAGCGTTCATCCAGCGCCCCGAGACCATACCCAGCCCGGCGGCCCTGGGCGCGGTCGCCGTTCTGGCGGTCGTCTGCACGGCCGCGGCGTTTCTCCTCTTCTGGGCGCTCATCGACGAGACCGGCCCGGTCCGTGCCACAGTCGTCACGTACTTCAATCCTGCGGTGGCTGCTCTGCTGGGCGTCGCAGTCCTGAACGAGGCATTCACTGTGGTGATGGGCCTGGGCTTCGCCCTTGTGATCCTCGGCTCCGTGATAGCCACCCGGCCTGTTGGCGCCGGAATTCCGCGGCTCTTCGGCCGATCGCGAAATGCTCCGGATGCCGACGCGGTCGAAGCGATGGAGGCCACCGAAGTTGCCGTCTGACTGCAGCCTCAGCCGCGGAACCGAACCGGAACTGGGAGAACGATGCTGAAGACGGTCGCCTCCGCAGACGGAACCACCATCGCCTTCGATCGCTCCGGATCCGGGCCGGCGTTGATCCTGGTAGGTGGAGCTCTGAGCACCAGGTCGGTCTACCCGACCGTGGCCTCGTTGCTGGCGCCACATTTCAGCGTCTTCGGGTACGACCGGCGAGGACGCGGCGACAGCGGCGACACCATGCCCTACGCCGTCGAGCGCGAGGTCGAGGACGTTCAGGCGCTCATCGCCGAAGCGGGCGGTCGGGTCTTCCTGTACGGCCATTCGTCGGGTGGTGCGCTCGCCCTCGAGGTCGCCGCCCGCGGCCTCGGCGTCACCAAGCTGGCCGTCTACGAGCCGCCCTTCATAGTGGACTCCGGACGCGCCCCGCTTCCGGACGACTTCGTGGAGCGCCTGACAAATCTGGCGGCGTCCGGCCGGCGCGGAGAGGCCCTCGAGTACTTCTTCACGACTGCGCTGGGCATGCCCCAGGCGGCCGTCGCCCAGCTCCGAAGTGATGCGAGTTGGGCCGGCCTGGAAGCGCTCGCCCACACCCTTGCCTACGACAGCGCGATAGTCGACGGCAAGATGTCCGGCGTCCCGTTCACGGCGGGCGAGTTCGGCGGCGTCACGGTCCCGACGCTGGTGATGGATGGCGGCCGGAGCCCGGGCTGGCAGCGGACCTCGGCGCTGGCCCTGACTGCGGCTCTTCCCAACGCCGTCCATCTCACTCTGGAGGGGCAGACTCACGGGGCCGCGCCGGAAGTCCTCGCCCCCGTCCTGGTGGAATTCTTCGCGGACTGAGCCCGAGCAGGCCGATCGTGGTGTCTTCGGCGCGGTAGCGGATCGCCCTAGCAAGTGACGTGGAGGATCGCGTACACGTCGTCTGAATCGAGGTCCGCGAGCAAGCGGCACGCCTCGCTCGTCGGCAGCGCCTCGATTGCGATGCCCCGCCGTTTCGCTTCCGCGAGCAGCTCCGGAGCGATCGGCAGCTGGCCTTTGGCGCCGGTCCCGACGATCAGCCGCTTGCCGCCCCACGGGATCTGCTCAGCGGCTGTGAGCGGCGTGTGGCGAGACCGGATCTGGAGGGCCTTGGACGGGCCCTTGTCCCGCTTGCGGATGCGGCCTCCCTCGATGACCACGTCTCGGTGGTAGCGCTCGCCTTCGATCTTCAACTCGCCGAACGCCACCAGCTCAGCCTTCATGCATCGATTCTCTCACTGCGGCGCGACTGGCGGCGACCACCCATATCGCCCAACGGGACGAATCTGCCTGAGTCTCGCGGAGAGGCGGCGGCGTGACGACAATGCGGCCCGTGGCTACCTCTCGCGACTCCTGGGGGCGGCGTTTCGATCCCGATCGCCTGGCCGTGCTCGAATTGAGAATGTGGAAGGCTTACTATCGGCGCCAGCCCGCGCGGCTGTTCGGGTTGCTGGTCCGTGCCAACCGCGAGCAGGCCGGTGCCTCCTGGCCCCGCGCGGTTGCCGCGGCCATCTTCCTGGCGCGCGGGGCAGCGGCTTTTGGGCGAACCGGTTGGGGCGGCGCGGGCGACGCCACTGAGCGGGACGATCAGGCCTACCTGCGTGACATCGTCCGCGGTTACCGAATGCTCGGGCTGCCGGATGGCGTCGACGCGGAGGAGGTAGCGCGACGGGAGCTGCGCTGGTGGGTGGTGCGGCGCGAGATTGGTGTCGCCGCGGGTGAAGCGGCCGGGCGCTCGATCGCGGCTCTCTACTCGGAGTTGTACGGCATCCCGGAGGCCGAGGCCTTGGAAGCCGGCCGGCTGCGCGGCCTTGCAGCCGAGATCCGCGATCGAGGCGCCATCGCAGACCCCGACGGTCCCGCTGGACGTGGCGCGACCTACTGGCCGGAGGTCGGTCGAACCCTTGTCGCCTCGTACCGGTCGCTCAAGGCCGCGGTAGCGCCCGAGGCGGCGATCGCGGCACAGGACGAGGCCGGCGGGCCTGACACCGCAGCCGCGTCGGAGGCGTCTGCCACGGCGGCCACCATCGCGCCCGCTGACGCGACAACGACCCACCGGGCTTCGAACGAGTACGCGTTCCTGACGACATGGTCCGTCCCAGCGGCACCGGACGATATCGTAGATGTCCTGGGCGACGCCGAGGCGCTCCCCTGCTGGTGGCCTTCGGTCTATCTGGACGCTACCGTCCTCGACCCGGGCGACAAGAACGGCCTGGGCCGCGTCGTGGATCTCCACACTAAGGGCTGGCTGCCGTACACCTTGCGCTGGCAGTTCCGCGTGACCGAGAGCGATCCGCCTCACGGGTTCACCATCGAGGCATCCGGCGACTTCGTTGGACGCGGCATATGGACCCTGACGCCCGAGACCGACGGCCAGTCCGGCGGCCCTCGCACGCGCGTCGAGTACGAATGGCGAATCTCCGCCCAGAAGGGCCTCATCAAGCGGATGTCCTTCCTCATGAAGCCCATCTTTGCGGCCAACCATCGCTGGGCGATGGCCCGTGGCGAGGAATCGCTCCGCCTGGAACTGGCGCGCCGCAAGGCTGCCGCGGAATTGGCCGCTATCCCCGCCCCCCCGGGTCCGACCTTCTCGTACCTTCTCCGCCGCACTTAGCCCACACTCTTCTGGCCTGGCGGACCGCGCAGCTATCTGGCAGAGATCGGCGCCCGGACTTGCGTCGCGGACGCCTGGACTGCGAGCGACCCTACTTCTCGATGTATGCCGTTAGCGGGGGAATGACGCCGTGGCGATCCATCGCGGCCGCGAGCTCGGGCGGCGGCGCGGCCATGGCCGCCTGCAAAGGCGCCACGTCGGAAACGTCCAAAGTCACGCTTACGTTGTTGCTGCCGTCCACCGCAACGTGGTCCGTGACGTGGCCGCCGAATGGCGAGAGCTGCTCCACTCGCTCGGCCTTGTACTTCAGCCAGCGCTCGACGTCGACTACCTTGTGAGTGATGACCAATCTTGGCATTTGTACTCCTCGAGCGGCGTCAGTGGGCCTGAATGGCAACGGCGCCGACCCCGAACAGGATGGCGACGCTATCCCCTGACGGTCGGCGCCACGTGCGCTGTCCCACGTAGCGAAATAGCAAGTCCGGCAGGCGGTCGCCGAGATACGCGACGCCTCCCGGCGAAGTTGTTCAGGCCGGGTCGTCGCGTTTGGGCCTGGCCAGCCGCCTCATCGCGACGATCATCTGGCGGGGAGTCGGCGGTCAGATGCGGATCTCATCCCGAATGACCGCTCCGTTGTGGACCACCAGCTCGACGTTCCTCAGAGCCTGCAGATCCTTCAGCGGATCGCCGCCGATCACGAGCATGTCGGCGAACTTGCCCGGTTCGAGCGTGCCGAGGTCCTGCTCCATGCGAAGCACGCGGGCGGCGTCGGCGGTCGCGGCCTCGATGATCTGGAGCGGCGTCATCCCGGCCTTCGACATCGACTCGATTTCGAACATAGGGATGCCGCTCTCGAAGTCGCCGGGCCCGCCGCCGAAGTCGTTGCCGAGGGCGACCTTGCCGCCCAGTTCGACGATCCGGCGGAGGTTGTCCACGCACCCGTCGACAGGCGCGCCGTAGTTCCGGAACACGGTGAATGTCGGGACGATGTAGACGCCTCCTGCGATCATCCGGCGCAGGCTTTCGGTCGAGATCGGGTCGTACGGTAGGTGGGCGATGTCGTCGACGCCGGCGTCGAGCATCGGCTGGAAATTGGCGGCCTGGGTGATGTGGCCCGAAACGGGCAGGCCCGCTTCATGCGCCGTTTCTACGATGGCCTTCAGTTCGTCGGGAGTGAGCTTCGGCAGGCCGTGCGTGCCGGCATAGCCGTCCTCGAGGGCAACCTTTATCGCGTCCGCGCCGTAGCCGATCTCGGCCAGCACCGCGGTCCGAGCCTCCGCCGGCGATGACACATACAGGTATCCGTACCCACCGGGTACCGCGAGCATCGTGCCGGCCGACACCAGGCGAGCATTGGCCGGGTCCGCCACGACTTCGGCCCGGAACGCCCCGAGCCCGGCGACCTGGACGGTCGACGCGCTCTCGTCACGAACGGTGGTCACGCCGCCCCTGGCCCAGGCTCTGAGGTTGGCCCGATCGAAGGCATAGTGGACGTGGGCATTGATGAAGCCCGGAAGAATGGTCGCCCCGTCCAGGTCCACGGTCTCAACGCCGGCCGGAACCCTCACGCGGTCGGCTGGCCCTGCCGCGAGGATGCGTTCCCCTGCGATCAACACGACCGCGTCCGAGATCGCCGGCGCGCCAGTTCCATCGATCAGGGTACCGTCGACCAGGGCGAGAGTCGCCGCGGTGACGCCGGTCGGCGAGGCGTGGCCCGACGGGCTCCCGGTCGCCGGCACCTCCGAGGCAACCACCGGCGCCGCGCCCGCACCGCATCCACCGGCCGAGCCCAGGATTGTCAGCGCCACGATCACGATCAGGGGGTTTGTGCGCCTGTGCATCGCCAGATCCTCTCACCGCGGCGCAGCCCGCGGCGCCATCGGAGAACCAGACGCAGACGGCGGCCCCGGTGTTCACCCGCGGCGGGTGGCGGCACTCAGACTTTGACCGCCACCACTCCCGACATGGTGCCGACGAACACAAAGCCATTCCACAGAGTCGGCGAGGCGAAGTGCGGTACGGGGCCGACCGAGATGGCGGCGATCTCGCGGCCCGAACCCGGATCGATCGCGTAGAGCCCGCCGCTGTCGACGTTGACGCTCCACACGGCACCGCCTCCGATCACCGGGGGACCTCCGCCGATGCCGTTCGGCGTAGTCCAGCCGACCTCGGGCTGACCGTCCGGTCCGACGGTGACCTCCTGGAGTGCGCTCCTGCACGGCAGGTAGACAGTCGCTCCGACCTGGGCCGCGCCCCCGAACGGCGCACAGACGTGAACACTTGCCACTTCCCCGCCGATGTTGCCCAGGTCCCCCTGGCGGAGAACGTAGGCGGTGCCCCGCTTGCCAGCGGCAAGGATCCATCCACCCGGCAGCAGTACAGGGCTCATGGATCCGAGGTCCAGGTCTCCGGCGTTGTCGGCTGCCCAAGTCGAAGGTGCGAACCGCGAGAGCAGCACGAGCTTGGGCGAGAGCTTGAGAACCGAGTCACTGCCGTCGTACTTGGTGGTTGAGCTACCGTTGCCGGTGGCGACGTAGAGGTTGCCGTCGGCGTCGACTATGGGCCCCGCGGTCGCCCATATCGCGCCTTCCCGCTTGACCGGGACGACGTAGGCAAGCGTCAGTCCCGTGTCATTGGTCGGCACGCCGAGGAGCTTGCCGGTGTAGTCGCCGCAGTCGCCTGCGAGACCGCCGAGGCCGACGTACACGTATCCGTTGGCAACCGCCAGAGCCGGCCGCTGCTGGTGAGTGATCGGCTTCGATCCCGGCAGATCGACCGATCGCGACCAGCTGACCGCGCCGGTCGTCGGGTCGAGGGCGAACAGCACGTGCTTCGGGCCGGCTATCTCCGCGACGACGAACAGCAGGCCGGTCGTCGGGTCGAAGGCCGGGGTGCCGGTGATCCCGAGCGGATCGATGTCTCCGCACGGAAGACTCGACAGCCGCACGGGCGTGCCCAGGTTCCGCTTCCAGATGACCGAGCCTGTCGCCGGATCGAGAGCGTAGACCGTGTCGTTCTCGGTGGCGGCGATGACGTGGCCCAGAACGATGAGAGGCTCGGCGTAGACGGCCCCGTCGAGCTTGGCGGACCAGGCTCGCGACAAGGGGCCGCCGACGGGCGGGAAGTCGAGCTGGTTGCCGGTCCGCATGGCGTCCAGGTGGTAGACGGGCCAGTCGTCGGCGGCCGGGAGGGGGGTCGGTGCGGTGCTCGGCAAGGGCGTGGCGGGGAGCGACGTAGTCGCGATGGCGGCAGGGCTCGGCGATGGTCCGGACGAGCCGCAGGCCGAAGCCAGTATGGCCAGCACGAGAGCCAGCCCGAGGGCCGGCACTGGTGTCGAAGGTCGGGCGATCATCTCTCCTCGGACAGTTGGGACACCGTCACGAGTATGCCAGCTTCCGCGTGCAACCGATCCAGCTCCGGCCCCGACTTCAAGAGCGTCGTCGCCATGCCTCCCGCCCTGGTGCTGGCGGGCGCGCGCGTCGCCGTTGACCAGTGATGTGGCAACACCCGCGCCCGTGGTTGAAGCGGTTGGTCGGTCCGCACGTCTCAGCAGTAAACCCCGTGCGGCCTGGCAAATGGCATCTCTGATGCGGGGACCGGACCGTGGACGCGGGTTGTCCCGCCTCTCGAACCGGCGTCCCGGGAGGCGGGATTCCAGCGAGCCGCGGGACCCGCGTGCCACGCCGTCCTTGTCATCAGTCTGTCGTCGCAGCGTCACGCAGGCGTCATAGAGATGTCACGCGGGCGGATCAGCCTTCCACTCGACTCGGCGAGAGACCGAGACACGGAGGAATGCTTGATGAAGCATCGACGTTTGATCGGCGCGGTCGCCGGTCTTGCGACCGCGCTCACGATGGCGGTACCGGGCCTTGCGAGCGCCCACGACGGAGCCGTCGGTTACGTATACGCCGAGACGAACTCCGCCTCGGGCAACACCGTCCTGGCCTTTGCCCGCACCGGCAGCGGCACCCTGACTTCGATTGGCAGTTTCGCCACGCACGGCCTCGGTAGCGGTGGCGGCCTGGGTACCCAGGGCGAGGTGATATTGGCCGACGGCGGCCGATGGCTCCTGGCCGTGAACGCCGGCAGCAACGATGTCAGCGTGTTCCGGGTAAGGGACGACGGCGGTCTCACGTTCACGGATCGCGCCGGCGCACACGGCACCGCGCCCGTTAGCCTCACAGCCCACGGCAACCTCGTCTACGTTCTGGACGCGGGCGGATCCGGCAACATCGCCGGCTTCCGTCTGCTCGGCGGAAGCCTGCACCACGTCCTCGGGTCAAATCGGCCCCTGAGCGGCGCAGCCACTAACCCGGCCGAGGTCGCCTTCAGCACAGACGGCCGCTACCTGGTCGTGACCGAACGAGACACCAACTCGCTCGACACCTATCGAGTCGGTCCCGGCGGCCGGGCCGGGTCGGCGGTGACGACCGCGTCCTCCGGGCCGGTGCCCTACGGCTTCGCTTTCGACAATCGGAACCATCCGATCGTCTCCGAGGCCGCCAACAGCACCGTCTCCTCGTACCGGCTCAGTCCCGCGGGCGCTTCGGTGATCTCCGCCAGCGTAGCCACGGGCGGCCTCGCGGCCTGTTGGGTCGCGATCACGCCGAACGGCCGCTGGGCCTTCGACACCAACGCCCACGGCGGGACGATCTCGTCATTCGCCATCCATCCAAACGGCAGCATTGCGCTGGCCCAGTCTGTGGCGGCCGATACCGGCGCCGGCAGCACCCCGCTGGACCTGGAGGTCAGCTCGGACGGCCGGTTCCTGTACGTCGTCGAAGCGGGAACGCACCAGATCGGCGGCTACCGGATAGGCGCGGGCGGAACGCTCGTCGCCCTCCCGGGCGCGCCGGCCATTCCGGCCGGAGCAAGCGGACTCGCCGTCTCCTGACGCGCGACTCCGACAACGGCGGGCCGGGAGGCGCAACGCGTCTCCCGGCCGCCCATTCGCAGAAACGAATTGGACCAAGGAGCCTACGATTCGATCATGCCCGAGCGACGCCTCTCGATTCTCGTTGTCGACGACGACGCCAAGATCGTCCGGCTCGTGCGGACGTACCTGGAGCGAGAGGGTTTTCGCGTCGTCGAAGCCTCGGACGGTCGGTCGGCTCTGGCGGCCATAGCCCTGGAGGCGCCGGCCCTGGTCGTACTGGACCTGATGCTCCCAGAGGTGGACGGGCTGTCCATCGTCAGGGCGGTTCGGCGGACCGACCGGACGCCGATCATCATGCTCTCGGCGCGCGGCTCTACGGCCGACCGGATCGCCGGCCTCACCGAAGGGGCGGACGACTACCTGCCGAAGCCGTTTTCTCCGGCCGAGCTCGTGGTACGGATCAAGCGAATCCTGGATCGATCCGGACAAGCCGCAGTCGAAGCGCCTGCGAGCGCGATCCTCGCTCACGGCGACCTGATCATCGATCGCGACCGGCACGAGGCCTCCGTGGCAGGACGACCGCTCGAGTTGACCGCGCTGGAGTTCCGGCTTCTGGCGTCGCTGGTCGAGGCCGGCGGCCGGGTGCTCACACGCGACCAGTTGATGGATGCCGTATACGGATCGGGCGAGTCGTTCGTGCTCGATCGCACGATCGACGTGCTCGTGAAGCGGGTCCGCGAGAAGCTCGGCGACGACGCGGACCGGCCGCGCTACCTGGCCACGGTCCGGGGAGTCGGGTACCGCGCCGCCCACACGGAAGCCGGCGTCGTATGAAGCTGGGGCTGCCGCGTGGAATCGGAGCCAGGATCGCGGCGGCGGCGATCCTCGTGGCCGCGATCGCCGTCGGCATCGTGGCCGCCGGGACGCTCGTACTCGGCGCGGACTCGTTCGTCCACCTCATGACCGCCGACGGCCACTCGGCCGCATCGGCTCAAGCCATGTTCAACGACTCGGTCGGACGGGTCTTCGTGGTTGCCATCGTGGCGGCCATCCTCGCCGGAGTGGCTCTCTCGGCCTACCTCGGTCAACGCCTGGCGCGGCCGTTGCGAGCGGTCGGGCGAGCGGCCCGGAAGATCGCCGCGGGCGATTACGAGACTCGCGTTCCGCGCGAGGGGCCCGAGGAGCTGGCCGGATTGGCGGACTCGTTCAACGAGATGGCCGCCTCGCTACAGGAGCAGGAGCGGCTTCGGCGTGAGTTCATCGCCAACGCCGCCCATGAGCTGCGAACCCCGCTGACCAACATCAAGGGCTACCTCGAGGCGATGCGTGACGAAGTGATCCCGGCGGACCGGGCCACATTCGAATCGCTGATGGACGAGGCCGAGAGGCTGGTCCGGCTTTCAAGGTCTCTCGAGTCCCTTGCGGAAGGCGATTCCCCGGACGGCCGTCGGGAGCTCGCGAACCTCGACCTGGCGGCGGCGGTCCGGTCGGCCGGCGAGCTGGTCATTCCCTCGATGGCGCAGGCCGGCCTGTCGTTCGACGTCGAGACGCCGCCCTCGCTCGAGGTCCGGGCCGACTCGGACGGGCTGGCCCAGGTGCTAGCCAATCTTCTCCAGAACGCCGCGCGGTATACGCCTCATGGCGGATCCGTCCGGCTCGAGGCGGAGCGACGATCCGGCGACGTGGTCGTCACCGTGACGAACACCGGCCCAGGAATCCCGACCGAGGATCTGCCTCATGTCTTCGAGCGCTTCTACCGCGTCGAGAAGTCGCGCGACGCGGCTCGCGGCGGGGCCGGAATCGGCCTGGCCATCGTTCGCCAGATGGTGGAATCGTTCGGCGGCGACGTGGGCGCGGAGTCGAGGGACGGCTTGACTCGGTTCTGGTTCAGCCTGCCGGCGGCGGGACCGGTAACCGAGGCGATTTCCGCGAAGCGCGGCGCCACGGGGCGACGCGTCTCGGCATCGGATCGGGCCTGAGGACCGCCTCGTCCCGACGGGTCATGTGCCGGCGGGTCAGTAGAGAAGGTCCGAGTCGACTCGGTTCAGCAGCTCCCGCGACGCCAGGAAGCGCCGCAGGTTCTCGCAGAACAGCTCGACGATCCGCTCGTTCTCGTGAATCGAAAGCGCGGCAGTGTGCGGGCTGATGAGGACGTTGGGCAGCTCCCACAGGGGGCTGGCAACCGGGAGCGGCTCGGTGGCGAAGACATCCAGGGCCGCTCCACGCAGCCGGCCGGATTTCAGGGCGCCGACCAGGGCCGCCTCTTCCACCACTGCCCCGCGGCCGACGTTCACGAAGATCGCCCCTTCGCGCATGCGACCGAAGGCGCCGGCATCGAACATCAGCATGGTCTCGGTGGTCGATGGAAGGGCGATCGCCACGGCATCCGCCACCGGCAGAAGACGGTCCAGACTCCCCGGATCGTAGATCTCATCGACGGTGGTCGAGTGGCTGCGCCCGGTGCGGTTGATTCCGACGACTCGCATTCCGAACGCCTTTGCCAGTCGGCCGATCTGCTCGCCGATCGAACCGAAGCCGACGATCAGGATCGTTCGACCGCTCAGTTCCGCCACCGGGTAGTGGTCCCAGCGCCGCTGCGCTTTGTCGCGAAGCAGCCGGGGCAAGTCCTTGGTGAACGCCAGCAGCCCGAGAATCGCGAATTCCGCCAGTTCTTGCCCGTGAATGCCACTCGAGGTGGTGATGGCGACACGCTCGAGTTCCGCGTTCGTGAGCCCCGCGGCCCGCACCTGCTCGCCGGCGCCGGCCGCGGTGGCCTGGACCCAGCGCAATCGAGGCGCGCCACGGATTCCCTCGGCCAGTCCCTTGCCCGTGTCTCCGGGCACGCCGAAGAAGACATCGGCGGCGCCGAGCATGGCTCCCCAGCGGTCTCGCTGGTCAGCGGATCGGCGGAACTTGTCGGAGCCTTTGTGATCGCCCGGGTAGCGCGGGGGCGGCAGCAGCTCCGGCATGTCCAGGACTTCGACGCGGGGGTCGACCGACCGAATTACGGCGACCAGCTCGGCCTCCAGAGGGCTCGCAATCGCCACGATGACGCGGTCGGCCGCTTCGAGCGACCCGCGATCCGGGTGGACCTGCTCAACCATGCCGCCTGCCTCCAATGTGTCTTCGGAAGTGAATCACTCGGTGCGACCTTCGCGCGGCTGGCCCGCGTCTGCCGGACCGCGGTGGGGCGTCCCACCCGGCACGACACGCAATCCGGGTTCTCGAGCCGAACAGGCGCGGGCGTCGACGCACCGAGGCCACGCCCCAACGACGCCGACACGGACGTTCGGGGCAAAACGCCCCTCCTGCCCGAGGCCAAGCCGGCCGACAAATATAGAAGGAACGCGCAACAGGCAGCCTCTCGGCGACGCCGGTTGCGAAGACGCCTCCCGGGAAACGGAACGGATCAACCCCCCCAGGCACGGTCGAGATGCCCGATTATCGACCCGCCCGGAGACTAATGCGCCAAGCACGACGGAGAACGGCTCGGGGCTGTGGCGGCCCCGAGCCTTCTCTGCGTCTGCGGTTCCGGCTAGTCGCCGCATCAGCGGGTGACGTCGCGACCGCGCATGCCCAATCCGCCCAGGGCCAGGCCACCGCCCGCCAGGATCAGGCAGAGCACGACGCCCACCGGATCCCAGATGCCGACCATGGGCTGGCCCAGATGGGCCGTCAGCGCGAGCTGGTGAACCCAGCCCGGCACGCTCAGGGCGGGCACGATGAGGTCGATCAGGTACGTGGCGACCACGACCAGGGCCACGGACTCGGCGGCAATCGAAGTCCGCCGGCCGCCGACGGCGAAGCCCACGCCGGCCAGGGCAGCGGCGTAGAGTCCGAGGGTCAGTGTGCCGGCCATCGGGGTGAGGGCATCACTGCCGGCGCTCAGCGAGCCGACCCCGATCGAGATCGCCGTGATGGCCGTCATGACCGCAATGGCGGCATACACGCCCAGCCCGCTGGAGACCGCCCAACGGCTGCGAGCCATGGGTGTCGAGAGCAGCATCTCCAGCCGGCCCGATGACTCGTCCGAGGCCCAACCGGATACCAGGGTGGCGGACGCGAATCCCACGACGATGTACACCAGCGAGATCATGAGCTGCAGAAGTCCTCCGGCGGTGGCGACGTCGAAGTTCGGGAACAGCTGGTCGAAGGTCCTGGCCAGGTCCGGCGACCTGCCGAATTCATCGGCCAGCGAACGACTCGCTCCCGCCATCACGAGGCCGAAGACACCGAGGCCGATGGCCCACGCCGTCGCCACCGGGAGACGCTCGCTGAACGCCCGGCCGAACGGGTTGCGCAATCCCCGCATCGGGCGGGGCAGCGTTGGGGTGCGCAGCGAGACCGTCCGACCGAGGTCGCGCCGGACGAAGGCTTCGAGCCCGACGGCCAGCAGTACGAACGCGACGACCGCGGTGAACGCCACGGCCGGCCAGTCGTACTGGCCGCCGAGCGGAACGTGATTGCCCATCCAGGCCCAGGGCGTCAAGTCGGCGGGAATCTGGAAGGCCGGCACCGTAGCGCTGTATCCGTTGAGGATCCAGCCTCCGAACAAGGCCGCGCCGGCGATCCCGGCGGCGGCCCCGCGGCCGATGTACGGAGATAGAACGAGAGCCAGTCCGCCGAAGACCAGCGCCGTCAGCCCGATCCACAGGGCGAAGCCGATCGCCGCCTGGGGCGGTATGGCGTCTCCCGGAAGCGTGCCGAACAGAGTAGCCGTGAGGACCGCGGCGACGGTAAGGATGACGAGGACCATGCCCATCACGGTCAGGTGCCCGGCCAGCTTCTCGAATGCGATCCGGCGCTTCCCGAAGGGAGACGCGGCGACGAACTCGAGGCTGCCGTGCTGGGCTTCACCGGCCAGCGTGGAGGAGAGGGCGAGGATCGACCAGATCGAAGCCATGATCACGAAGACGGGCCCGTACTTCCACGACATGTATCCGCCCAGCGTTCCCACGTTGATCGGCTTTCCGGCAATTCCGGACGCCACCGAGCCGAGGTCGTTGGCGACCCGGACAATGTCCGCACGGGCGGCCGGCGTCGACAGCAGATTGGGAATGGCTGCCCCAACGACGAACACCACGCCACCGAGCAGGCCGGCCATGATGAGGAAGGCGAGACGTGAGTCGCGCAAGGTCTTGGCGTAGATGCTGCCGAGGCCGTAGACGCGGCTCCACGGTCGAGCGTGGGGCGCCGGCATCCGTACCCGCGCCGGAGTTGTGTCGGCTGTCATCCCGGTTACCTCGCAGCCTCGAGCGCGGCAGTGTCGCCGCTGTACTGAGCCAGGAATGTCTCCTCTAGGCTGGGCTCTCGGGAGACGAAATCGGCCAGCTCGAAGCGGGCCGCCGCTTTGACCACGGGCGCTATGGGACCGGTGACGTGCATGCGCAGGACGTGATCCTCGGCCACCACACCGCTGACCCCGGGGATCTTCTCGAACTCAGCGGCCGGGACGGGACCTGTGAAGCGCAGCTCGACCTGATGCGCGGCCAGGTCCCGCAGGGCGTCAACGCGGTCGACCATCACGAGCCGACCCTCGCGAATGATCGCGACGCGGTCGCAGGATTTCTCGGCCTCCGAAAGAACGTGGCTCGAGAGGAAGACGGTCCGACCGTCGGCGACCGCCTCGCGTAGCACTGCAAAGAACGTCTGCTGGACGAGTGGGTCGAGGCCCGATGTGGGCTCGTCCAGGATCAGCAGGTCGGGCTTGTGCTGCAGAGCGGCAACCAGTCCGACCTTCTGCTTGTTCCCCTTCGAGTACTCCTTGAACTTGCGCGACGGATCGAGATCGAAGCGCTCGATCAGGCGAGCCTGATACTCGCGGTCAAGGCCGCCGCGCAGGTTGCCGAAGTATTCGAGCGTGTCGCCGCCCGTCATCCGGTCGTAGAGCGTGAATTCACCCGGCAGATATCCGATGCGGCGATGTATGGCCACCGGATCGACGGTCGTGTCGATGCCGAAGACGAAGGCCTTGCCGGCGGTCGGCCTGATGAGGTCGAGAAGAACCCGGATCGTCGTCGTCTTGCCGGCGCCGTTTGGCCCGAGAAAGCCGAAGACCTCGCCTTGCTGGACCTCGAGGTCGACGTCGACGATCCCGCGGTGAGACCCGTACGACTTGGTCAGCTTCTCGGTCTTGATGATGGCGACCATCGATACTCCTTATGCGAACTCGGCATCAGCCGAACCAGAAGTGCATCGTCTGGGAGTCGAGGCTCGGCCACGACCCGGGCGGCAGCCCCAGGACACGTTCGAACGCCTCGGCGTGCGCGGCGAGTGTGCACTCGACGTCTGCGAAGCTGATGGCGCCGGCCCGGCGCGCCATGAAGAGGCGGCTGGCCGTTTCGTTCGTGCCCAGCAGCATCGCCACGAGAACCCCTGCCGCGTGCTCCGGTGAATTGATCGTGAAGACGCTCTCGGTCTTGCCTTGCTGCACGATCGTGACCAGCAGCGGCGTCAGCTTCGACTGGACGCCGAGGCGGAGCTGATCGCGGACCACGGCATTGGCATCCGAGAACCAGACCCGCACCAGTTCGATCATCAAGTCCGGGCGCGCGACCTTCCATTGGGCGAGCGACGAGAGCATGCCGCCGAGCTTCTCGACGGCCGAAAGGCCCGGGTCTGCGGCAATCGGCGCCAGCATCGCAGTGGAAGCTTCGACCATGCGGTCTACAACGGCAGCCAGCAGGGCTTCCTTCGAGTCGAAGTAGTGGTAGAAGGCACCTTTGGAGGCGTCCAGCTCGTCGAGGACATCCTGGACGCTCATCTGCTCATAGCCGTTGGACTGGATTAGGCGTTGCGCAACGTCGAGAAACGCATCTCGCCTCACCGCGTGGGCCGTTTGATTGAGGGTTCGTGCCATGATGCCGCCGAATAATAGACCGACCGTCGGTCTTATAATAGCCCACAGCGAAGACGAGTCGACAGGCGCCCGTCCTGCGTCTGGCGGCAGACCTACGTGACACGGATGACTCGGGGTCGATGAAGGTACGGCCGAGGTCTGACAACTGTAGGCCTGGTGCCGGACTGCCACCCTCGCGACCCTGAGTCTGATGCCACCAGCCGTCGATCTCTACCACGTGCTACAGGTCGTCCCGGACGCGGACCCTGAGGTGATCCGGGCCGCATACCGCGCGCTCGCGCGGAAACACCATCCGGACTCCGGTGGCTCGGACGAGACGATGTCGATGCTCAACTCGGCTTGGGAGACCCTGTGCGATCGGGGGCAGCGGGCGCAGTACGACCGCGACCGCATCACCGCGACTGCGCAGCCGGACCAGCATGCCGTTGTGAAGCCGCCCGTGGCCGCGGCGGCGGCGAGCCACCTCCCCTCGGCCAGCGTCGTCGACTTCGGCCGTTATGAGGGTTGCTCGCTGGCTGAGATTGCCGCGCGTGATTCGAACTACCTGGAGTGGCTGGCGCGGACGCCGATCGGACGGCGGCTCCAGCCCGAGATCACGGCGCTCCTGTCGGCCAAGCGGCCGATCGGTCCTCTACCGGTGGTCCGCCGCTCGCGGCTATTCGGTCGTCGATAGCCGGTCGGCGTCCGGTGATCGACCTGAAAGATGTATGCCCAATGACCGACCTTCAGCCTCCCCTCAGCGAAGCGTTCCTCTTCCATGCCCTGATGGAGACCACCGCGGACAGCATCTACTTCAAGGATCGTCAATGCCGTCTGCTGCGGGTCAGTGAGAAGATGGCGACGAGCCTTGGCTACTCCGACCCGGCGGACTTGATCGGCAAGACCGATATGGAGCTGTTTGGCGAGGCATTCGGCAGGGGAACCCGGCTGGACGACCTCAGGATCATGGATTCGGGCCGACCCATCATCGGCCTGCTGGAGAGCCGCTTGCTCGCCGACGGCCGGACGAACTGGACCCTGACTTCGAAGCTGCCGCTCCGCGACCGGTCCGGCGACGTAATAGGCCTCGTAGGGATCACGCGCGAGATCAACGAGATGCGAGAGACGGAGGTGGCGCTCCAGCACCTCGCCACGCACGATGCGCTGACGGATCTGCCCAACCGTTTTCTGATGATGGATCGTTTGACCCAGCTCCTGGCCCGGTCCAAACGATCAGGTTCCGCCTTCGCCGTTCTGTACATGGACATCGATCATTTCAAGGAAGTCAACGACGAACGTGGACACGAAGTCGGTGACCTCCTGCTTCGTGCAGTTGCCGGGAGGCTCACGAAGAAGGTCCGTCAGAGCGATACCGTCGCCCGGATCGGCGGCGACGAGTTCGTGATCGTCCTGGAAACACTTCATCAGGTCTCGGACGCCGACGTCGTGGGGACGAACATCTTGCGAGCGCTTGCCGGCGCGTACACCCTGCAGAAGCGGAGAGTGAAGATCACGGCGAGCATCGGCATCAGCTACTTCCCCGAGAACGGTGGGGACGTCGAGACACTGCTCAGGGCCGCGGATTACGCCATGTACCTGGCCAAGAGACAGGGCGGCAACCGTCATGTGAGCTCGCTAGACGGCGAGCCCGGCTCCGACGACGTTCGGCCGCCCGGGCGTAGCGGCGATCCTGCCAATCGCCGGTCCACCGGTCCGGCCCATCACCCCGGTCGACTATCGCTGAAGGCGACCGCGGCTCGCGCGATCACCCGCCCGCGGCCAGTCCCCTAGCCATCAGCGCCTCGTAGCGCGCGGCATCCACGTTGCCGCCGCTGAGGATGCATACGACGCGGCCGGCGGCCGGCAGCTCATCGGGGTGGAACAGCCACGCGGCGAGGGTGGTCGCGCCGGACGGCTCGAGGACCAGCCTGGCCTCCCGAGACGCCCTGACCATCCCCCTGGCGATCTCATCCTCGGCCACGGTCACGATGCCGCCCAGATGACGCCGCATCAAGGCGAAGGGGATGATGCCCAGATGGGTCGTGCGCTGGCCGTCGGCTATCGTCTGCCCGACCGTGTCCGCGGGCCACGTCGCGATCCGGCCCGCCGACAGGGAGTCGCGGCCGTCGGCCGCCAGCGCCGGTTCGACGCCGATCACCACCGCGTCGGGACGCAACGACTTCACCGCCACCGCGACCCCGGCAGCGATGCCGCCGCCGCCGACCGGCACGAGAACCGTGAAGGGCTCCTCCGCCGCGGACGCCTCACCCGTGGCGGGTACGGGCCGACTCCGCCCGCCCGTCGGTGTGGCGTCCAGTTCGGCCAGCTGCTCGACGATCTCCAGCCCTATCGTGCCCTGGCCCGTGATAGTGGCCGCGTCGTCGTAGGGGGCGACGAGCGACAGTCCATCGGTCCGGGCCAGCTTTATGGCTCGCTCCGCCCGTTCTTCACTTGATGGACCGACGAAGACGATCTCCGCGCCATCGTCGCGAACGCGGTCGACCTTGATCGATGGAGCGTCGGAGGGCATCACTATCACCGCTCGCACGCCCAGGAGCCGAGCCGCACGGGCAACGCCCTGGGCGTGATTGCCGCTCGAGTGGGCCACGACCCCGGCGGCGCGGCGCTCGGCCGGGAGCGTGGCAATGTTGTAGTAGGCGCCGCGCAGCTTGAAGGCGCCGATCGGCTGGAGCGACTCGGGCTTGAGCCAGGCACGGGTCCGCCCGAACGGATCGCCGGCCGCAAGCGCGCCGAATCGCAGCAACGGGGTGCGGACGACCACTCCCCGAATGACGTCCGCCGCCGCGCGGATTGCCTCCAGCGTGACGTCGTCCGGCCCCTCCGGCCGCGTCCCCGGTCGACTTTGAGTCATCGGCGCCGTTCCCTTGAATGAACGGCCTGGACGTGAGTCGATCGTCTCGTGCTCATGACTCCGGACTATAGGACTACGGCGCGGTTGTGATCGGGACGCCGATCCGCGAGCATGAGGGGCGCACCGGCACGCGGAACCCTCCCGGGACCCCGGGTCGCCCGGCCCGGCCCGACAAGGGAGAACGGCCCCCGCAGTCGGGAGGAGCGGCCCAAGGCCCGCTCGTGCCCGGTCCATATGATCAGATCGACCCGACACGGGCCATATGGATCGTCCGTCCGCGATCTCATGGGCTCGCACCGGCGCTTCCGGAGACCTCCGCACCGAGGGAGGGCAGATGCCCGTCCTGCACGCCAAGCCACAGGCCCCCAACGACGACAAACGCTGGAAGATCGTCGAGACCCGTATGCGCCGTATGGGCGACCGCCCCGCGGCCCTGATCGAGGCCCTCCATGCCACTCAGGAGGCCTTCGGGTACATCGACACGGACGCTCTCAACTTCGTGGGCGACACGCTCGGCGTGCCCCATTCGCGCGTCTACGGCGTCGCCACCTTCTACTCGTTCTTCACGCTGAAGCCGCAGGGCGAGCACACCTGCGTGGTGTGCACCGGGACGGCCTGCTACATCAACGGCGCCAAGCAGATCCTGGCCGGCCTCGACGAAGGCCTGCACGTCAAGCCCAGGCAGACGACCGAGGACAACAAGGTCTCGCTCCTTACGGCAAGGTGCGTCGGCGCCTGCAGCCTGGCTCCCGCGGTCATTATCGACGGCGAGGTCAGGGGCAAGGTTCGCGCCGACGAGCTGGTCGCCCAACTGGAGGCGATGTGAGCGAGATGCCCGCCGCCGCGCGGCCGGTTCACCGCCGCGCAACCGACGAATCCTCAGACGGCCCGAGGCGCGCCTCGGCGTACGTGTGCGAGGCCGCAAGCTGCATGTCGGCCCAGTCGCACGACATCACCCTGCGCCTCCGGGAGCGAGTCACCGAGTCCGGTCTTGGGGACGTGGAGATCAAGAGAGTCGGCTGCCTGGGCCTTTGCGCCGCCGGCCCTCTCGTCGAGATTGCCGAGACGGCCGAGATGTTCGAGCGAGTCACGCCGGACAGCGTCGACGGCATCGTCACCGCCCTCGCGAACGTCAAGCCCACCGACACCCGCCGGGCCCAGGGTCCGTTCTTCGAGAAGCAGCTCCGGGTCGTCACCGAGAACCTGGGCCGGATAGATCCGGAGAGCCTCGACGACTACGTCGAGCGAGGCGGATACGAGTCACTGAAGCGCGTTCTCACGGAGATGACCTCCACCGAGGTCCGTGACCAAATCACTCGCAGCGGCCTGCGTGGCCGCGGCGGCGCCGGCTATCCCGTGGGCCTCAAGTGGACGACCGTGGCCAAGGCCGCGGGCGTCCAGAAGTACGTCGTCTGCAACGCCGACGAAGGCGACCCGGGCGCGTTCATGGATCGCAGCGTCCTTGAGAGCGACCCGTTCCGCGTCCTCGAGGGCATGGCCATCGCGGCCTTCGCCGTCCACGCCACCGAGGGCTACATCTACTGCCGGGCCGAGTATCCGCTCGCCGTCGCGCGACTGCGGACGGCGATCCGCCTGGCCCAGCGGGCAGGGTTCCTCGGCACCGGGATCGCGGACACCTCCTTCAACTTCGACATCCAGATCCGCCTTGGCGCCGGGGCGTTCGTGTGCGGCGAGGAAACCGCCCTGATCGCCTCGATAGAGGGCCGCCGCGGCACGCCCCGGCCACGCCCGCCCTACCCGGCGGTCTCGGGCCTGTGGGAGTGCCCCACGCTCATCAACAACGTCGAGTCCTACGCCAACGTGCCCACGATCCTGCGCAAGGGTCCGGAGTGGTACGCGGAGTTCGGCATCGGCAAGAGCAAGGGCACCAAGGTCTTCGCCCTCGCCGGGCGCATCGTGAATACCGGCCTGATCGAAGTTCCGATGGGGACGACCCTCCGCGAGATCGTCTACGACATCGGCGGCGGCATCATCGACGACCGGCCCTTCAAGGCGGTCCAGACCGGCGGCCCTTCCGGCGGCTGCATCCCCGCCCAGTTCCTTGATATGCCGGTCAGCTACGAGTCATTGCTGGAAGTCGGCTCCTTCATGGGGTCCGGCGGCCTCATCGTCATGGACGACACGTCGTGCATGGTGGATGTCGCCCGGTACTTCCAGGATTTCTGCCGCGACGAATCGTGCGGCAAATGCGTTCCGTGCCGTGTCGGCACCACGCAGCTCTACATGATCCTGGACCAGATCTGCCGCGGCGAGGCCACTATAGAGGACCTGGCGCAACTCGAGAGACTGGCCGGGATCATCCAGCGCACGGCCCTCTGCGGACTCGGCCAGGGCGCGCCAAACCCGATTTTCAGCACGCTGCGCTACTTCCGAGATGAATACATGGCCCACATCGTCGACAAGGTCTGTCCCGCCGGCGTCTGCACGATCACTCCGGCTGAGGTGAAGTCATGAGCACAGTCTTCACCTTCCGCATCGACGGCAAGGACGTCGCCGGCACGCAAGGCCAGACCGTGATGGAGGTCGCCGAGGAAAACGGCATCGACATCCCTGGCCTGTGCCACTTGGAAGGCATCCACGACCGTGGCGCGTGCCGTCTGTGCATGGTCGAGATCGGTGGCTCGCCCAAGCTCGTGGCGGCCTGCATGACCCAGATCGCCGAGGGAATGGACGTCACGGCGCACTCCGAGCGCCTGCTCGAGTACCGCCGGGCGATCACCGAAATGCTTTTTGTCGAGCGCAACCACGTTTGTGCCGTCTGCGTCGCGAACAACCACTGTGAGCTCCAGGAGCTCGCGGCGGATCTGGAAGTGACCCATTTCGATCTTCCTCGGATCAACCCCAAGGTGGACATCGACGCCAGCCACCGGCTCTTCGCGATAGACCACAACCGCTGCATCCTGTGCCTGCGCTGCGTCCGGGTCTGCGACGAGATAGAAGGCGCGCACACCTGGGACGTGATGCACCGCGGCCTCGAGACCCGCGTCCAGACGGACATGGGCATTCCGTGGGGCGAGTCCACCACCTGCACCAGTTGCGGCAAGTGCGTCCAGGTCTGCCCCACGGGCGCCCTGTTCGAGAAGGGCCGGGCTGTGGCTTCGGGCAGCAAGAGGCAGAGACCGTTCCTGCCCTGGCTCAAGACCGTCCAAGAGGAGCGTGGGCTGTGAGCAAGCCGCGAGTGGCAACCGTCTGGCTCGATGGCTGCTCCGGCTGCCACATGTCGCTTATCGACATGGACGAGCGCCTGCTGGACATCTTCGATCGAGCGGACCTCGTCTACAGTCCCCTCGTCGATTTCAAGGAATACCCCGAGGACGTCGACGTCTGCCTGGTCGAAGGCGCGGTCTCGAGCGAAGAGGACCTGCACAAGATCAAGCTAGTCCGTGAGAGGACGAAGACGCTGATCGCGTTCGGCGACTGCGCGGTGACTTCCAACGTGCCGGGCATGCGCAATCCCATTGGCGTCCAGCCGCTGTTGGATCGCTCGTATCGGGAGAACGTGACCCTGAACCCGCAGATGCCGTCGAGCCTCGTGCCCAAGCTGCTGCCGACGGCCCGGCCGGTCCACCGCGTCGTGACCGTCGACGTGTTCCTGCCCGGCTGCCCGCCGTCCGCTGACCTTATCTATTGCCTGCTCGATGACCTGCTATCCGGCCGCGTCCCCGACGTCGCCGGGGCCCGGTTCGGTCGATGACGGGAGCACACATGAGCCGCGAAATCGTCATCGATCCGGTCACTCGGATCGAAGGTCACTCCAGGATCACCATCCAGCTCGACGACCGGGGAGAGGTCGTAGACGCCCATTTCCACGTCACCCAGTTCCGCGGGTTCGAGCGGATTACGCAGGGCCGCCCGGTCCACGAGATGCCCGCCATCATGGCCCGCATCTGCGGCATCTGCCCGGTCAGCCATCTGATCGCCTCGGCCAAGGCCGTGGACGACATCCTGGCCGTCGAACCGCCGCCCACCGGGAAGGACCTGCGCCGGGTCATCAACCTGGGCCAGATCGTCCAGTCGAACGCCCTGTCGTTCTTCCACCTCTCGGCCCCGGACCTGCTCTTCGGCTTCGACGCAGACCCGGCCAAGCGAAACGTCATCGCCATGGCCCGCGAGAACCCGGCCCTTGCCAGGGACGGGATCGCCCTCCGCAAGTGGGGCCAGCAGATCATCGAGTGGCTCGGCGGCAAGCGCATCCACCCGACCGGCATCGTGCCCGGCGGCATGGCGGAGCCGCTCAGTGCCGAAGTCCGCGACCGTATTCTCGCCGGCGTCCCGGACGCGATCGCGGCCGTGGAAAGGGCCATCGCCTGGTACAAGACGGACATGATGCGCTGGGAGGAAGAGGCCGCCAGCTTCGGCAACTTCCGTACCGCGTTCATGGGTCTGGTCGATCGCGAGGGCAACGTCGATCACTACGACGGCTGGCTGCGAGCCATCGATGCCGACGGCAAGTTCCTCGCCGACAAGGTAGACCCGCACAACTTCAACGATTACATCGGCGAGGCCGTGGAGCCCTGGTCCTATCTCAAGTCCACGTACTGGAAGGCGATGGGGTATCCGGACGGGATCTACCGGGTGGGTCCCCTGGCCAGAGTGAACATCGCCGAACGCATGGGCACGCCTCGCGCCGACGAAGAACTCGAGAAGTTCCGCTGGCGAGTCGGCCGCGTCGCCGGATCCTCGTTCCACTACCACTACGCCCGCTTGATCGACACGCTCCACAGCATCGAGAAGATCGAGGAACTGCTGCGCGGTCCGGACATCCTCTCGACGCACGTCCGGTCGCGCGCCGAGGTGAACCGCCTGGAGGGCATCGGAGTCTCCGAGGCGCCGCGCGGAACTCTGATGCACCACTACAAGGTGGACGAAAACGGCATCGTCCAGTGGGCCAACCTGGTAATCGCCACGGGCCACAACAACATGGCCATGAACCGGGCCGTTCTTCAGGTCGCGCGCCAGCACGTCAAATCGGACAGGCTCGAGGAGCCGATGCTGAACCGGGTTGAGGCGGTCATTCGCTGCTACGACCCGTGCCTCAGTTGCTCGACCCACGCCCTCGGCGAAATGGCCCTCCGGATCCAGCTGATCGGACCCGATGGGGCGGTTTTGAGCGACCTTGCCCGGTGACGGTGGGACGAACGAGCCGCTAGCCGGCGGCAACACCGGCGAGCCGAACCCGGACGCGGCCTCGGACAAGACCGCGGGCGAGGGCGGCCGGCCGGCAGATGGCCGATCGGGAGACTCGACGGGCCGGGGAGTTCTGGTCGTCGGCTACGGCAATCCTCTCCGCAGCGACGACGGCCTGGGCTGGCACGCGGCGGCGGTCCTGGCCGATGATCCCCGACTGAGCGGGGCGCAGGTCCTGTGGCGCCACCAGCTGACGCCCGATCTCGCCGCCGACTTCAGTGACGCCTCTCTCGTCGTCCTGATCGACGTCAACGTCACGGCCGAACCGGGCGATGTCTCGGTCGCGCGCCTGGACCCGACGGCCGCGACGGCCTCTGCATCCTCGCACCACGCCGACCCGACCGAACTCGTGGCTCTCGCTCAAGAATTGTGGGGCGCATCCCCGGAGGTCTTCATCGTCAGTGCGGGCGCCGCGACGCTGGACGTCGGAGAGACCCTTTCGCCTGTCGTCCGAAAGGCTCTCCCGGCGATCGTCGAAGCCGTCGTCTCGATCGTCGCGGAACACCAGGGTTCGCGCCCGACCGGGTGAATGCCGGCTACTGGTCGGACCGCCCGATCTCCTGCCGGGCCATGAATGCCGGGACCTGCGATCGCCGCTCGAGGCTCAGCTTGCCGAGGATCGAGCTGACGTAGTTCTTGACCGTCTTGTCCGAGAGGAATAGCGCCGCCGCGATCTCCTTGTTTGTGTCGCCCGCGGCGATGCGCGGCAAGATGTCCCGCTCCCGGGCGGTCAGATCGTTCGTGTCGCCGGAATCCTGCCCGCTGGCCATGCGCCGGAGCCGCTCGAGAATGGGCCCGGTGATGCCGGGGTCCAGGAGCGAGTCGCCGCGCCCAACCGCCTCGAGCGCCCGAACCAGCTCGGCGGACCGCGTCTGTTTGAGAACGTAGCCGCGCGCCCCGGCGACGATCGCCGCGAAGACGTCCGCTTCGTCGGGCGAGCTCGTCAGAAAGACGACCGCCATGTCCGGGAACTCGTCGCGGACCCGCCGACAGGCTTCGATCCCCGACGCATCGGGAAGACGGAGATCCATCAAGACCAGGTCCGGTACGAACCGCCGCGCCTGCTCGATGGCCGCGGCGCAAGTGCCCGCCTCTGCGACCACCCTGAACTGGCCGTGCCGATCGAGAAATGAAATGAGCCCCTGTCGCACGACTTCGTGGTCGTCGACGATTAGCAGCCGGAGGGGCGGGCCTGAGTCTGACATCGAGAGGAAAGCATGCACGACGGCCGGCCCGTCCGCAATGCCGGTAGGACGTGGCGCCGGTAGGACCTGGCGCCGGGCGAACCTGCCTGGACTCCCGCCGAGCCGGAGGGGACGTCGCCGGCGTGTCGGAGGGCCGCCTACGCCGCGTGGAGCCGGCGACGCGCCGGCGGGGCTGACGCCGATACTCGGGCTACTGGGCCCGCCTCCGAAGCGTCGGGGCCGAGATCCTCGGCCAGGGTGAAGCGGCCGACGAGATCGTCCAGGTGAGCCGCCATCTCGGCCAGGGTCGCCGCCGAGGCCACGACCTCCTGGATCTGGGCCGAGAGTTCTTCCGTGGTGGAGGACGCGGCTTCGGCCGAAGCCGAGTTCTCCTCGGACACTGCCGCGATTGATTGGACGGAACTCGACACGGCGCCGGCGCTGTCGGTCATGCGCGAGGCGGCCTCGTTGGTCTGGACGGCAATGGCCGCGATCGCGTCGGTGGCCTGGACCACTCCGGCACTCGCCTCACTCATGCTGATGACGGCCTCGGTGATCCGTCTCACAGCCAACTTGGTGGCCTCCACGGCAGCCGCGATGGCCTCGAGCGAAGCCCCCGCCTGGTCGGCCAGACCGGCACCGGCGGCCACCTCCGAGGCGCCGATGCGCATCGCGGACACGGCCTCGTCGGTCTCCTTCTGGACGTGGGCAATAAGGTCCGCGATCTCCTTGGTCGCTCGCCCGCTCCGCTCGGCCAGCTTGCGAACTTCGTCGGCCACGACGGCGAAGCCCTTGCCCTGCTCGCCGGCTCGGGCAGCTTCGATGGCCGCGTTCAGGGCCAGCAGGTTCGTCTGCGCGGCGATGTCGTCGATGGTCTCGACGATCGTCCCGATCTGCTCGGACGTAGCCCCGAGCTCCGTCACACGGGCAGCGCTGGCATCGACCGCGTCCTTGATGCGGGCCATCCCGGTGACGGTCTTCTGGACCGCGTCGATGCCGTCCGAAGCCGCCACGGCCGCCTGCGACGAAACGGCGTCGACCTCGGCCGACGCCGTGCTCGCGGCATCGATGGCCTGTGTCAGGACGAGGACCGCCTCGGACGAGACGCCCGCCTTGCGTGTCGTTTCGGCGGCACCCGAACCCACGACCTCGATGACGCCGGTCAGCCTGGTAACGCCTTCGCTCGTCGATGAAGCCGCGCGAGCCTGATCCTGGGCCCCGTATGCGACCTGGGACATGGCATGGGCGATGAGGCCGGAGGCCATGCCGGAGTCGTGGGCGGCGGCGGTCAATCCCTTGCTGGCCCGGGCCACGCCGTCGGCCGCGTGAGCCACTTCGTCCAGAGTGGCGGTGAGATTGACGC
Organism: uncultured Chloroflexia bacterium; assembly: GCA_963789725.1. Classification (GTDB taxonomy): domain Bacteria; phylum Chloroflexota; class Limnocylindria; order Limnocylindrales; family CSP1-4; genus Fen-1039. Next base: position 849,077 of record CAWBLU010000001.1, on the reverse strand, counting down.
GTGCCGTCCGGTAGTTGCCGGCCATCGTGTTCAGTTCGGCCAGCAGCTCGTTGCTGAGAGCTGCGGCACGGCCTATCTCGTCGCCGCCGGAGTATTTCAGCGTCTCGACGCTGGTATCGAACTCGGCGTTCAAGTCGTTCTCAGCAAGTCGAGCCAGGCACGTTGAAAAGTCGCCGAGAGCGATTCGCATGCGGGCCAGATGACCCTGGACCGCGACCACGCCGACCGTAATCCGGCGGGCGATGAATAGGCTGAGGCCCAGTCCGACGAGCCCGGCCAGGAGGAGCCCGCCCAGGACGACCGCGAAGGCCGTCTGAGCCGTCGATGCGTTCGCGGCCCCGAGGGCCTGGGCGCGCTCGTTGTGGATCTGAATCAGTCGAGCCAGGTCCTGCTGGATCGTGGTCAGGGCCTCGGTGGCGCGATCGGTGGCGGTCACGGCGGCCTGCAGGTCTACACCCAGTGTCGCCCTCCTGACGGCGTCGCGGAGAGGTCCGTAACCCTGGTAGGCCTGCTGCACCGCGGCCAGGATCGACTGCTCTTCGCCCGAGAGGTCGGACGCGGCGTACGCGGCCAGGCTTCCCTGGAGAACGATCTCGTCGGCGGCGATCGCGAGGTCGATCTCGGCCTGCTTGTCGGCTTGACCCAGTTCGACGATGCCCTTGTTGACCAGCAGCCCTTCGTCGGTAACCGCCTGGGCCACGGCGTCGAGCTGGGTGACCGGCACGAATGCCTTCTGGTACATGTCGACGCCGCCGCGCTCGACCGAACTCAGATTGACCAGCGCGACTACCCCGACCGCCATCATGAGCGCGAGGATCACGGCCGAGATGCCGAGGAGTTGGGACCGAACGCCGAGCCGCATCGGGAGCTTCTCCAGTGGCCGCGCCGGGCCGTTGACGGTACCTGCCGGGCAAGTCTGGACCCGACGGCACAGGCACGTTTCGCCCGGGGAGGCTACGGGTGGCGTCGGAGGGCAATCCCCAACCTTTAGCCGGAGCGCCGGACGCTCGCGCGGGCGCCCTCGCAAGTGGTATCGGAGGCGCTGGTCGGAGGCGCGGTCTGTACCGCCGGCAGCCCCCACCAACCGCCGGGCCGACGCATGACCATCCTCCCATTGCGTCCAATCACCGGCGGCGGAGACTGGGTCGCGCGCACTAATCCCAGAGGTACGTGTATGGCAAGAAGGCCAACTCGACCGCCGAGCCATCCCGAAAGCCCGGACGAGCCGCCCGCCGAAATGCCCGCAAGCGCCCCATCGGACGCCCAGGCGTCCATAGAATCCGAGGCCTCGCCGGACACCACGGTCCCGAAAGCCGCAGGCCAGCCTCAGTCCAGCGCCAAAGGACCGAGCGTTCAACGGCCCGGTAGACCCGCGACCGGCGGCCTCTCCGGCGGATTCGCCTCCCGCCGCGTAGCCGCTGCCGCAGCCGCTGCCGGGGCCGCCGCCTCAGGCTCGACCGCACCGATCCCGAGCGCCGCCGTTCCCGGCGCCGAGCCGGTTGGGACCCCGGCCTCGAGTGACCCGGAGCCGGCGGTAGCGGCATCCGGCCTCGCCACCACCGTCGAGACGCCCCCGCCCATCCCCGCCTCTGCGGCCGCGGCAGGCCCCGCCCCGCGATACACAACCCCCGGCGGCGCAGCCGCCGCGGCCGCCTTCGCCGTCAGTGCCGCGCTTGCCGCCACCAACGCGGCCAGGGCCGCGCAGCGCGGCCGGGGCGAGGCCGGGGCCACCGGCGAGCCCGCCACCGCACCGGGCGCGTCACCGGCCGTTGGCGTTCCACCCGCAGTCGTCCAGGGGTATCAGCGCCCGCCTGCCAAAGAGTCGCCCAGCATCATTCGAGCCCGCCACGACGAGTCCGACGCGATGGTCGAGGGTCCCGCATCGGGCCCGCCAGAGCCGGCGACGCCCAACGCGGAGAGCCCGCACCAACGGTACGTGCGGCGCCCTACGCCGGATACGGTGGGAGTGCCCGAAGTGCCGGGCATCGTGCGCGCCGCGGCCGACACGGGCGGGGTGACGGTCCAACCTCCGCCGCTCTTCTCCAACGAGGGAATCGTGCGAGAAGCACAGTCACGGGGCCGGGCCCGCTACTTCGGGCCGCTCGGCGGCGTCGCGGCCGGGCTGGCGGCCGTCGGAACGGCGCTGGGCCACAACGGCGGACCCGACCGGCACACCCAAACCCTGGTCGCCGGTCCGGACGAAATCCTCGTGATCTCGACCTCGCCGGATTTCGACCGCAAGGGCAACCCGCGTCCACGCACCCACCATCGCAAGACCGGCGCGATGCTGGCGGCACTGACGCTGATCCTGGCCATCGTGGCCGTCGCGTTCACCGCGGCGCTCCCGCCCGTGGACCGGGGCCCCGATGCCACCGGCAGTCCGGGAACCTCACCGAAAAGGGCGGCCGTCGTGCCAAGCCACTTCGTGGACTCGAGTTCGACCGGCCAGGCCCCGGAGGACACGTCCGCCTGGCCTTCGGGCATGGTGCTGGGCGACGAATCACTACCTCCGGGCGCCACCCGGCAACCCGGCAAGACCACGACCCGAACGCCGGCGCCGCCGAACAAGCCGGGCCCGAGCCCGACACCGCCCGGGCTGACGAACTCGACGCCTCCGGGTTCGAGCGCCTACCCGTCATCGACGCCGACCGGCACGCCGACGCCGACGCCGACCCATTCACCGACCCATTCACCGACCCCGGTCCCAACGCCTACGCCGACGCCGGAGATGTTCACCCTGGTCTACTCAGTCTCGCCGCCGGCAGTCTCGCCCGGGGACGGCACTTTCTACGTGGCGTCGCTGCCACACGCCTCGTGCAACATGTATCGCCTGGCTGCCAGCGGCGACAACCACCTGAGGAAGTCCAAGCTCTTCTCGACGGACGATTCGGGCTGGGCGTACGTCATGTGGGGTGCGAGTTGGAACATCAGCAACGTGACCGTGACGATCTATGCGAAGTGCACCGCGGCCACTCCCGACACCCGAACCGCCCAAGCGGCCAACGTGACCGCCCACTGGCCGCCCAAGGCTTCGCCCACGCCCTCAGCCTTCTGACCAGCGCGCGTCGTTCTTCAGCGCAGGCCCCACTCTGCCACGCCGTCCAGGACCTGACGGCCGGCCTCGTCCTGGAGCACGCGGGCCCGATCGTCGCCCAGGCCAGCGTCGTCACCTGACTCGCCGGGCGGGCCGTCGCGTTCGTCCAGTGCGATCGAGCTACTCGCTGCCGAACTTCGTCGACGTTGAGATTTTGCAATTGCGCGAAATCTCCAACACGAGCACAATCTCGTCATGGCACCCGAGGAGACACGCCGCTACGACGGCTTCATAGATGGGTTCGCCCACCTCATGCAATCGCAGCGCGGGCTGCCGCTGGTCGGTGGCCGGATCTTCGCCTACTTGCTCGTATGCGAACCACCCGAGCAGACGGCTGCTCAGATCGCGGCCGGCGTCGACACCAGCCTCGGGACGGTCAGCTCCATGACGCGGCTTCTCCTGAGTGCGAGGTTGATAGAGCGAGTGCGGCGCCGCGGCGAACGATCCGCCGTCTACCTCATCGCCCCCGACGCGATGAGCAGCATCACCCGGGCCACCCTGGAGGCGACTCGGATCGCCCGAGAGATGACCGACCGCGGTCTCGAGATGATGGCCGATCGGTCACCGCTAGCCAGGGCTCGGCTCCAAGACATGAGAGACGTCTACCTCATCTTCGAGCAATCCATACCCCCGCTACTCGAGAGCTGGGAACAGAGACGACGGGAGACCACCGCATGACGTCAGTCGTTCGGACCGAGAGACTCACCAAGTCCTACGGATCCCACCGTGGGATCGTGGACGTTGACCTCGACGTCCGGCAGGGCGAGGTCTTTGGATTCCTGGGACCCAACGGCGCCGGCAAGACGACGACGATCCGCGTCCTGCTGGACCTCATCCGGCCGACCAGCGGCAAGGCTTACGTGTTCGATATCGAGAGTTCGGCCGACCCGGCCTCGATCCACCGGCGTCTCGGCTATCTTCCCGGCGAGTTCACCCTCTACGACCGGCTGACCGGCCGTCAGACGCTCGACTACTTCGGCAATCTGCGCGGCGGCATCGACCCCGCGTATCAGGCCTCATTGATCGAGCGCTTCGACCTCGACCCGACACGCCGCTTCCGCGAGTACTCGAAGGGCAACAAGCAGAAGGTAGGGCTGGTGGCGGCGCTCCAGCACCGGCCCGAACTGTTGATGCTCGACGAGCCGACGTCGGGCCTGGATCCACTCGTCCAGCAGACGTTCTTCTCGACGCTGCGCGAGGCCGTGCGCGACGGAGCCACTGTCTTTCTGTCGAGCCACATCCTCAACGAGGTCGAGCGCAGCTGCGACCGGGTCGCAATCATCAGGGACGGCCGCCTGGTCCAGGTCGACCGCGTGGACGCCCTGCGCGACCTGGCCCACCACCAGGTCGAACTGCGCTTCGCCGGCGATCCGCCGGTCGACGCATTCAGCACCCTGCCAGGCGTCTCGGACGTCGAAGCCGAGGACCACATCCTGCGCCTGCGGGTCCAGGGCTCGATAACGCCCGTGGTTGAAGCCGCGGCGAAGGCCGGGGTGATCGACTTCCTGTCGCGCGAGCCGAGCCTCGAAGAAACGTTCCTGGCGCAGTACGGGCGCGAGCCGGCGGAGGTGCATTGACATGGCCGCCGGTAGCGGCACGCCGCCCGTAGCAGCGTCGATCCGTTCGATTCCGTTCTATACCCGCGTCTACGGCTTCGGCAGCATCTTCGGCAAGACGATCCGCGACTCCCGCCTCGCCTTCATCATGATCACCGGCATCCTCGGGGGCATGATGCTGGCAGCCGGAGCGGCGGTGGCGAGCATCTTCCCGACGCCCGCCTCCCGCCTCGAGGTGGACCAGCTCATCGCCACGATCCCGTCGTCCATGGCCGGCCTCTTCGGCAATCCGGTCAAGGTCGACACTCTGGGCGGCGTGACCAGCTGGAAGTACGGGCCGTTCTTCGCTCTGGGCGCGGGGCTGTGGTCGATCATGGCCCTCTCCTCTACCCTCGCCGGCGAAGCTCGCCGCGGAAGCCTGGACTTCGTCGCCTCGGCTCCGTTCGGCAAGAGGCGCATCGCTCTCGAGAAGGTCACCGCGCACGTGACGGCGATGGGCGCGGCGATGGCGATTCTTGCGTTCACCACGTGGCTCAGCGCCACGGTCTTCGGTGACGCCTCGCTCGGGGATGCCATTCCGCCGCTGTCGGCCATCGGCTTTGCGTTGTGGGTCGGGTTCCTGGCGCTGACGTTCGGGGGGATCGCCTTCGCCCTGGCGCCGCTGCTGGGTCGATCCGGCGCTGCGGGCGTGGCCGGGGCCGCGATGGTCGTGGCGTGGATCGCCAACGGCTACCCGGCGCTCGGGCTCATCGCCACGTTGAGCCCCTTCCACTGGACCGCCGGGCATGTCGCGCTTGTCGGCCTGTTCGACTGGCCTGCGCTGGCGCTTGTCGCGGTGACGGCGTTCGTCCTGCTCGCCGCCGGAGTGGAGATCTTCGCCCGGCGCGACCTGGGCGTGACCGCCGGGCTCTCGGCCCCCGGGCTGCCGGCTGCCACGCTCGGCGTCCGGGGCCCGGCTCGGCGAGCCTTCGGGGATCAGCTGCCGCGAGCGCTGGCCTGGGCGATCGGCCTCGGGCTGTTCGGGCTGATGTTGTCCTCGCTCGTCGGGTCGCTGTCGGACCAGGTCAACAAGACCCCCACGTTCCACGACCTCTTCAAGGTCGCGTTCCCGGACTTCGACATCACCACGGCCGGCGGCTTCCTCCAGGTGTATGCCCAGATGCTGTTCGTCATCGCCGGCTACGCGGGAGCGACGCTGGTCGCGAAATGGGCCTCCGATGAGACCGAGGGCCGTCTGGAGATGGTCCTGGCGACCCCGCTGGCCCGGGCTCGCTGGGTTGTGGCCGGCGGCGCCGGGGCTCTCGCGGCCGTCGTCGTGACGACCGTCGGGCTGGCAGTCGGGATCGGCGTTGGCGCCGCCTCTGCCAACATCGAAGTCGGCGGAGCAATAACCGGCACGGCCGCCCTGGGTCTCTATGCGGCTGCCGCCGTCGGCGTGGGATTCGCCGTGGGGGGCGTGTGGCGGACATCACTCGCCGCCGAGGCGGCCGCGGTTGCGGTCACGGCGACCTTCCTGATCGACCTGCTCGCCCCGGCGCTGCGGCTGCCGGCATGGGTCCACCAGCTGGCGCTGACGGCGCATATGGGCCAGACGATGGTCGGGAAATGGGATCCGGAAGGTATCGCCGCCTGCCTGGCGATCGCGGCCGGCGGAGTGCTTGTCGGCGCCTGGGGCATGACCCGCCGCGACGTCGCCTGAGTCAGAGCTGCCAGCGCCGGCCGTGGCCGGTCATCACTCCTCCGGCCCCCGTGCACATTTCCTTCACAGGCGAGCGTCAGTCTTCGACGTGAGGCTGGCAGTCGCTCTCAGCCGGCTGTTCGAGCATTCGGGAGCGCCATCGCAAGGAGTACAAGATGCGACAGGGAAGCGGCTTCCGAGTAGTGGCCGCAATCGTCTTGCTGGGCGTCGTCGCCCTCATTTCTGCCGGTGCTTACGCCGCCGGTTTCGCCGCAGCTTCGCCGTCGGGTACCACGACCATGGCGCCGTGGGCCTACGGCGGCGCGTTCGGCGCCGGCCACGTGATCGGCTTCATCGTGACGATCATCATCCTGATCGTCATGTTCAGGCTGATCGGTCTGATCTTCTTCGGCCATCGCCGCCGCGCCTGGGGCCACTACGGCTACTGGCACGGCGAGGGCGACGCCGGGCGGTTCGGTCCGGGCGTCGGGCCGGGCGAATGGCACAGGGGTGAATGGGGTCCGGCCGGACAGGCCGCCTTCGACGAGTTCCACCGCCGGGCCCACGCCACCCAGCCGCCGTCGGCCGGCCCGAGCCCTACCGGCCCCGGGGCCTCCGGCGCCGACGAGCCGAGATAGCGAAACGAGCTTCGGCCCCGCGCGGTCGGCCTCGCGCCTTCGCCTGGTCGATGCGCTCGGCCGGGAGCCGGGCCTTACGATGGGACCACCGTGAAGACAGTCCTTGTCGTCGACGACGAACCTCGCATCGTGGATCTTGCCCGGGACTACCTGGAGCATGCCGGCTTTGCGGTGATCACGGCCGTCGACGGTCCTTCCGCCCTGACCGCCGCCCGGATCCGCAAGCCGGACGTGCTTGTCCTTGACCTGGGCCTGCCGGGCATGGATGGGCTGGACGTTGCCCGTGCAATCCGCCACGACTCCACGGTGCCGATCATCATGCTGACCGCCCGGGACGACGAGCTGGATCGAGTCCTCGGCCTGGAGATAGGTGCCGACGACTACGTCACAAAACCATTCAGCCCGCGCGAGCTCGTTGCCCGGATCCGGGCGATCCTCCGACGGGTCGATCGCCAGACGGAGCCGGGAGATCGCATCGAGGTCGGCGGTGTCGCCATCGACGTGGCCCGGATGCGAGTAGATGTGGGAGGTCGCAACGTCGAATTGACCCCCACCGAGTTCCAGCTCCTGGTCACCCTGGCCCGGCAGCCCGGGCGCATCTTCACGCGGTCGCAGCTGCTCGACGCCATCCACGGCCTGGCCTTCGAATCCTACGAACGTGCCATCGACGCCCACGTCAAGAACCTCCGCCGCAAGCTCGAGGACGACCCCGGCGAGCCGCGCTACGTGCTGACCGTGTACGGCGTCGGCTACCGCTTCGCCGAGGAGTCCGAGTGAGCGGGCCCACACCCGAGGAACGGCGGCCCGATCGGCGCTCACACCGGACCCGGCGGCAATTCGATCCGGCCGGGGCCTTCGGCCCGGGTGGCCCGTTCGGCCGCCATCGCCATTGGGACAACCGCCGGAGCCGGCCCACATGGTGGCCGGAGGACGAGGTCTGGCCGCCGACGTCGCAGTTTCCGTGGCGAAAGGTCCGGCGCAGCTTCTTCATCCGGTTTGCCATCGGCGCGTCGATCATCCTCACCCTGGTGGTGGTGGGGCCGATCCTGGTTCTGGCCCAGCTCCTGTCCGTCGCCGGTCTCACCGAGCCCGTTTCGGGAGTGCTGGCGGCTGGCCTGCTGATCGGCCTCTTCGTGGCAATGGGCAGTTTCGGCCGAAGCGCGCGCCGCTTCGCCGTGCCATTCGGGGATCTGGTAGAGGCGGCCGGCAAGGTCGAGGCCGGCGACTATACGGCTCGGGTCGCGGTGCCGAACCGGGGCATGCGCGAGATCCGATGGCTGGCAGAGGCATTCAACTCGATGGCCGCCCACCTGGAGATCGACGAGCGGCAACGGCGCTCGCTGCTGGCGGACGTGAGCCACGAACTGCGCACCCCGCTGGCCATCCTGCGCGGCGAGCTCGAGGCGATGATCGACGGCGTCCATCCCGTCGACGAGGCTCACCTGTCGGCCGCGGTGGACCAGATCGCGATGCTGACGAAACTCGTCGAGGATCTGCGGACTCTGGCCCTGGCCGAGGGAGGAACGCTCGCTCTGCACAAGGAGCCCACGGACCTGACGATCCTGGTTCGGGAGGCGGCGGCCTCGTTCGAGAGCCTCGCCTTGGCCGCCAGGGTACGCGTCACGATCAGCATGCCGCAGGATCTGCCGCTGATCGACCTGGATCCACTCCGCATCCGCGAGGTCGTCGGCAATCTCCTGGCCAATGCCCTTCGATTCGCTCCGCCCGACAGCGCCGTATCCATCGACGGCGAAACGCGCCCGGGGACCGTTCGCATCGCCGTCACCGACGCCGGTCCCGGCATCGCGCCGGAGGTGCTGGCCCATCTGTTCGAACGCTTCGTCAAGGCGGAGGATTCGCGCGGGACGGGCCTCGGCCTGGCCATCGCCCGTCGCCTGGTCGAGGTCCACGGCGGGTCGATCGAAGCCGCGCGGCCGGCCGAGGGCGGTACGACCATCGCCTTCGATCTGCCGCTGGCGCAGACGCGATAAAGAAAGGCGGCCTCTAGGCCGCCTTTCTTGCTGACTGGAGCGACGAGGATCAGCTGGGCAGCTGGCCGAGTGTGATGCTGAGCGTCGAGGTCGTCCCGTCCTGGTGCCTGACCTCGACCTTGATCGTGTCTCCCGGGTGGCGTGCCGCCACGGCCTCGATGAGGGTCTGCGAGTCCGGAGTGGCCGTGCCATCGACCGACAGGACGATGTCGCCGACCACGATGCCGGCCTTCTGGGCCGGACCGCCGGTCGTCACGGCGACGATGAACGGACCGGTCGTGCCGTCGCGAAGTTGCACGCCCATGTAGGCGCGGCCGGAGTTGGTCACCTTGCCGCTGGCGATGAGCTGGTCGGCGATCGTCCTGGCTCGGTTGCTGGAGATGGCGAAGCCGATGCCGGCCGCGGCGCCGCCGGCCTGCGGATTGGTGGCCTCGAGCGTCGGAATGCCGACGACCTGGCCGTTGAGATCGACGAGGGCGCCGCCGCTGTTGCCGGGATTGATGGCGGCACTGGTCTGGATCGCGTCCGGCAAGGCGTTGCCGTTGGGCTCGCTCACCTGGCGGCCGAGGGCGCTGACTATGCCTTCGGTCACGCTGGACTGGAGCCCGAGCGGGTTGCCCATGGCCAGCACGAAGTCACCGACGGAGAGGGCTGACGAATCGCCGAAGGTGGCCGGAGTCAGGCCCGTTGCCGTGATCCTGACGACGGCGATGTCATCGGGTGCGTACGCGCCGACCAGGGTACCGGGATAGGTCTTGCCATTCGAAAGCGTGACCTTGAATGTCGTCGCCGCTCCCACCACGTGGGCGTTGGTGACGATGTCGCCGTTGTTGTCGTAGATCACGCCCGATCCGAGGCCGGAGTCGGTTTCGATCACCACGACCGACGGCGTTACTTTCTTGATCACCGCCACGAACTGATCCTGCAGCGTCAGGGCCGGCCCAGACACTGTAAGCGTGGGTTGGGGCGTAGCGGTGGCTCCCGGCAGCACCGCCGGAATCGTCCCCTGGGTCGGGTTGGGCAGGGACGAGAGCCCGTTGACGGCCTGCGTCGTGACGCCCGTTGAGCCCGAGGCACAGGCGGCAGCTACCACTGCCACAAAGAACAGCGACGCGATCGGAGCGGCGATTCGGGTGCCGAGCCGCCGCGTATCAGTAACCATGACTACCTCCTGCTGGCCGCCCGACGTTGACCCGGCGGCGTGCAACGGAGGCTCATATTTGGGCCTGAGGCTGAATCAATCCTGAATGAGTCCGCGGACGGACGCTCCGGTTCCGCCGGCCGCGAAGGGACCTCAGCCCGCGTGTGGCAGATCCGCTACGGGCGCCAGATCGGCTTCGCTGAAGCAGGTCGACTCGAAGATGGACAGGCGGGTCGACGCGTCCTTCCACGTATCGAGGGGCAGGTTCGCTTTGCGGCAGACTGCCTCGAGCATCTGCGTTTCATTCCAGCCCATTTCGGTCGCGACCTGGGGGAGGAGCAGCGCCCGCCGCCCGCCCCGTTCGACGACGATGCCGTGGCGACCGGCCACGAAGCCGGCCGGATCGGGCAGCGCCACCGGGGGATCGAGGACGGAGACCTCAAGTTCGAGGGCCGGCAATTCCGCTTCGGCGACCGGCAGGAAGCGCGGGTCGTCCAGGGCGGCTGCCGCAGCCGCGTCGCGAACGTTCTCCCACAGAGGGACGTCAAACCGCAAGAGCCCGATGCAGCCGCGCAACTCGCCATGCTCGTGGATCGTGACGAACGCGGCTGCGGGCTCGGCCATCCCCGGCGAGATCCCGCCCGTAGTCGCGTCGACTGTGGACTTGGGGCCGACCGCCGCCTCGATCGCACGTCGGGCGATGAGGAGCAGCTGCCGTCGATCGGATCCATCCAGGTTCTTCACGTAAAGCCTCGGCGATATCTGTCACGAGGCTACGCGACGGTCGATTCGGCGCCAGAGTCCAATGGCGCGTTTTGATGGCACTCGTCGGCTTGCCGGTTACGATGGGCGCTAATCAGCCCTGGAATTGGAGACGACAAGATGATCGACGGATCGACCCCTCTCGGCGCCCGAATCATGGCGAGGCTCCGAGACGATCGGGTCATCTGGATGACGACCGTTGACCGCGGATCTCCGCAGCCGGCGCCGGTCTGGTTCCTGTACGAACGCGGCGACGGGGCGGAGCGGATTCTCGTGTATACCAAGACCGATGCCCGCCGCCTGGCGAACCTCCGGACCAACTCGCACGTCGCTCTCAACTTCAACTCCACGCCGAACGGCGAAGAGGTCCACGTGATCCGCGGCCTGGGCCGAATCGCCCTCGAGCTGCCTCAGGTTCTCCAGTGCGAGGCATACATGAACCGCTATCGAGACTGGGTTGAGGAAGACCCGGCCTGGGACGCCACGTTCGAGGGCTTCGCCGCCCAGTACAACGTGCCGATCGAGATCACCGAACTCGCCATCTGGGGCTGGTAGCGAGCATCGAGACCGGCCCGAGTCGCCACCCGGCCCACCCAATCGGCACGCGCGGAGGCGGGCCACGTCGGGTCTTTCGGCCCTTTGCCGGGACCATGTTCGAGACGAGCATGGGTCACGAGGAACCGTTCGAGTGCGACCAACTGCGCCTGCCAGCGATCCATCTGAAGCTACGGTCGGGCCGGCCGTTCTGGCAACGGCGGAGCCCGGCAACGCCGTCCGGTGTGCGGCCTGCGCCCATCGCTGCCTGATCCGCCCCGGCCGGGCCGGCATCTGCGCCGTCCGCGAGAACCGCGGCGGCGCGCTGGTCACGACCGTGTTCGGCCGGGCCGTGGCCGCCAACGCCGACCCGATCGAGAAGAAGCCGCTCTTCCACGTATACCCGGGCAGCGTGGCCTTCTCCATTGCCACGGCCGGCTGCAACTTCCACTGCTTGCATTGCCAGAACTGGGCCATTTCTCAGGTCGAACCGGCGGGGCCGGCAGCCCGCTCCTTCTCGCTACCGCCCGGGCGCGTGGTCGAATCAGCCGTGTCGGCCGGGGCGCGCAGCGTCGCCTACACCTACACCGAGCCAACAATCTTCATCGAGTACGTCCTGGCGACGGCGCGGCTCGCACTGGAGGCGGGCCTGGCCAACGTCCTGGTCACCAACGGCTACCAGACACCGGAGGCGCTGGACCTGCTGGCCCCGCTGGTCGCCGCGGCGAACGTCGACCTCAAGGCGTTCGACGATCGCTTCTACCGGCGCGTCTGCGGCGCTCGACTGGCGCCGATCCTGGCGTCGCTAGCCGGCCTCAAAGCGCGCGGTGTCTGGGTTGAGGTCACGACCCTGATCATCCCCGGCCTCAACGACGACCCCGTCAAGCTGGAAGCCCTGGCCCGCTGGATCGCCGCCGAGCTTGGGCCCGAGACGCCCTGGCACGTCAGCCGGTTCTTCCCAACCTACCGCCTGATCGACCTGGACCCCACGCCGGCGGAGACGATCGCCCGGGCCGTGGCCATAGGCCATGGCGCGGGACTCAGCCACGTCTATTCGGGCAACCTGAGCGACGGCGAGGAAGACACCCGCTGCTCGGGCTGCGCCCGGACCCTGATCCACCGCCTCGGTTTTTCCGCGAGGCCCACCGCCGCCCTGGTCGGCGGAGCCTGCTCCGAGTGCGGTCATCCCCTGGCGGGCGTCGGGCTGGCCGAGTTCGGAGCCAGGGCGTGAAGGGCGAGCCCCGCCGGGCCGCGGTGGCCGGCACGTTCTACCCGGCCGACCCGGCCCGCCTGGAGGCGCTCGTAACCACTCTGCTGGCCGGCGCCGCTGCCACCCAGCGGCCCGACGACCTGCAGCCGGCCGACGTCTCGGGACTGCTTGTGCCGCATGCCGGCCTGGCCTACTCGGGCGCGATCGCGGCCCTGAGCTGGGCCCTTGCCGGCGAGATCGCCCCGGCCACCATCGTCCTGGCCGGCACGGACCACCAGGCCTGGGCCGACGGCGTCGGGGTCTGGACGGGCGGGCCCTGGCAGTCGCCGCTGGGGGGCGTCCCGGTCGACGCGGACCTGGCGGCTGAGATCGCGGCCCTCGGCCCGCCCTTCGCCGCGGACGACGAAGCCCACCTGACCGAGCATTCGATCGAGGTACAGCTGCCGCTGCTGGCCCGCGCCTGCCCCTCGGCCACGATCGTGCCCATGGCCGTCAGCCCTCGTCTCGCCGATCACGCCGGGGCCGGGACCGCACTCGGCCGGCTCCTGGCCCGTCGCCGCGCGGCCGGCGAGCGGATCCTGCTCGTTGCCAGTTCGGACCTGGCACATTACCCACCCTCCCGGATCTGCGAGGAGGTCGACGCGGAACTGCTCGAGCCTCTGCTGCGCCTGGATCCCGATACGCTGCGAGACGCGGAGGCGTCGGTCGTCGCGGCGCGGCGGCGCGGTCTCGTGTGCGGCCTGTGCGGCATCGATCCGGTCCGGGTGACGCTCGCGGCCCTGACCGAGATGGGCGCCACGCGCGGTCTGCTGCTCGGCGCCGCCACTTCCGCCGACGCCGGTGGCGACCCGGACCGGACCGTCGGCTATGCCGCGGCCGCCTTCGTCTGAAGGCCGGGCGGTCGAGGCCCGGCGCCCGCCTCTTCCCTCATCCCTGCTAATCTGGGCGAATGGGCGCCGATTCCGAGCACTGGCCAGACTACTACGAGGTCACCGTCGAGCGGCCCGCGTGGGAGACGGTCCGGTTGGCCATCCAGAAGTTCCGTGACGATGACACGCGGGGGGCGGGCGGGGGGCTGGGCTCCGGTAACGGCTCGGCCGCGCATCCGGCCCGCTTTGCCGTCGATCTGGGCTGTGGCGCCGGCCGCGACGCTCGCGAGCTGTTGCGGGCGGGCTGGCGAGTGCTCGCGGTGGACCGGGAGCCCGCCGCGCGGACGGCGCTCGAAGCGGCCGTTGAGTCCGAGCTTAGGCCGCGCCTGAGCATCCATATCGAGGATCTGGCGACCGTTGCCATACCGCCGTGCGATCTCGTCAATGCCAGCCTGTGCCTGCCCTTCCTCGCCCCGGATGCCTTCCACGCAACCTGGCGGCGAATCGTGGCTTCTCTCGAGCCCGGAGCGAGGTTCTCGGCGATGGTCTTCGGCGATCGCGACGAGTCGGCCTCTGATGCGTCGATGACGTGCCCGCCCCCGGGCGAGATCACGGCCGCACTGGCCGGATTCGAGATCGAGCACTGGTCCGCGGAAGAAGACGACAAGCCCACCGCGCTCGGCGAACCGCACCACTTCCATCTGATCGAGTTCGTGGCTCGAAAGCTGCCTTCTTAAGGCGCAGGCGCGGCCGTTGGCCCCGCCTCAGAGGGCGAGATGTAACGCCCGGCCTTTGGCGGGGATCGGCAATTTCCTGTATATATACCGTCCCTGTTTCGTCCCGCACAGGAGACGAAGCTATACCTGCGGGCGATGGGGCGGCGAGTGCTGACGGGAGCCGGCGCTCACCACATTTCCGGCGGGAGTTCACCAGTCCTACACAAGCCTCGCTCAGACTCTGAGCGAGATTAGCCGCGCTACGGGCGTCGGCCGCGATCGAGTCAGCAGAGCAACCCAAGGAGGCTCAATGGCATCGGAGTTCGCCGGAAGCGCGCCCGAACACGCCGCAATAGAGGTCAACTCACGCGCCCGGTTCGAGATCCTGGGAGCCATTCTGCTCGCCCTATTCCTGGGCGCCCTGGATCAGACCATCGTCGGCCCGGTGCTGCCGACCATCGTCAAGGACCTCAACGGCATAGACCTCTACACCTGGGTCGTGACCGCGTACCTGGTGACGAGCACGGCCGCCATCCCGATCTACGGCAAGCTTTCGGACCTTTACGGGCGCAAGCCGATGCTCGTCGTGGGCATCACGGTCTTCCTTTTCGGGTCGGTGCTGTCGGGCTTGAGCCAGACGATGTGGCAACTCATCGCCTTCCGGGCCATTCAGGGCCTTGGCGCAGGCGCCCTCTTCCCGATCTCGCTGGCCGTCATCGGCGACCTGTTCACGCCGGCCGAGCGAGGCAAGTATCAGGGCCTCTTCGGAGCCGTCTTCGGCATCGCTTTCCTTGTGGGTCCGGCCATCGGAGGGTTCCTGACCGAGCACGTCGGCTGGCACTGGATCTTCTACGTCAACGTGCCGGTCGGTCTCGTGTCGCTCTACCTGATCGGTAGGCTGCTGCCGACCGTCCGCACCGCCGGGGCGCGCTTCACCCTGGACGTCCCAGGCGTCGTCCTGCTGACGACGGCGGTCGTCCCCACGCTGATTGCCCTGACGCTGGCCGAAACGAGCAGCTGGGTGGATCAGGCGGTACTCGCCTGGTTCGCGGTCGGCCTCGTCTCGGCGATCGGCTTCATAGTGGCCGAGACGCGCGCCGAGGACCCGATAATCCCGCTCGACCTGTTCAAGAACCGGACGTTCACGGTCTCGGCGATCGCGACTCTCTTCGCGATCTTCGGGTTTTCTACGCTGATCATCTTCCTGCCGCTGTGGTTCCAGGTCGTCAAGGGCCTGAGCCCCACGGCCTCTGGGTATGCCCTGTTCCCGTTCCTGTTCGGGCTGATCTTCAGCTCGATCGTGGCGGGCCAAGTGGTGAGCCGGACCAGCCGATACAAGTTCCTCCTGGCCGGCGCGATGGTGCTGCTGACCGTCGGGTTGTTCTTCTTCACCAACCTGAGAGCCGAGACGTCGGACCCCACGCTCTGGCTGTGGATGGTCGTGGCCGGACTCGGCGTCGGCCCCACCATGGCGATCTTCACACTGATCGTCCAGAACGACGTGGACTTCCACCGGCTCGGCACCGCGACGAGCGACCTGACGCTCATCCGCCAGATCGGCACGACGCTCGGCCTGACCGTCGCCTTTACGTTCCTTCGCAACAACCTGACCCCGGACCTGATCCACACCGAGGTGGTGAAGGCCGGGGCGCCGACCAGCATCCCGCTGCCGGCGTTCGACATCGGCCGGCTCCTATCCCCAGGATCCACACCGGCCGACGCTCTGGCAGGAGTTCCGCCGAGTCTGATCCCGTTCGTCGTCTCGGGCCTTCACGAGGCTCTGTCGATCGCTTTGGGGGACGCGATGTGGGTCGGCGTCATTGCGGCCGCGCTCGCGACTGTGACCGTACTGGCCCTCAAGGAGAAGCCGCTGCGGGCGCACTTCCACGCGGACCAGGCCGCTCGGGCAGGTCTCCAGGCCACACCGGCCGGCAAGACCGCGCCGAGCGGACCCCCCGCCGGAGCGATGGAATAGGCCCGTCCTGGAGCGGCCGCCTAGGCTGTTCAACCTAACCGCCGCTCGTCCTGACGGTTCGGGTGGGGGGGGGCCGGACCTCCTTCAGGAGCTCGTCGTAGACGAGCTCGTAGCCTCGTTGAGATGAGGGAAGCGAGCCGGGCGTCTCCGTCATGATCTCGAACCGATACCCGGGCTTGTCCCAGCCGAGGCACGCAGGACAGGCGTGCTTCCAGCCAAGTGGCCCCAGAAGCGAGGCGTAGTAGTCGATCACTTCCGCATAGCTAGCGTTTGTCCCGAACTTGCGCAGGAGGTAAGCGTCCGAGGTTGCTTCCAGGAATGACTCCGTTCTGGGGAATGCGCCCTGGACCAGGAGGGTCGAATTCGGAAACGGTGCCAGGCGCGACTCGGGCATCGTCTGCATGGTCGCATCGGGTGTGAAGTCCTGCGTCTCGCAAGCCACGACCGACGTGGCCAGTAGACACAGGAGAGCGAGCGCGAGAGACGACTCATGCCTGAACATCATCGTCTGTCACCTGCTGGCGGCCACTTCTCGTCGTGGACGACCTCGCCGCGCGGTAGACGGGCGGCGCCGGGGGCATTTTTGGGCTGGAGACCGGCCTCGCTCGGATGGCCGATCGCGACGATGGTTCTGACCGACCAGCCGTCCGGCACTCCGAGGATCGCCCCGACCGTATCTCTGGCAGCCGCCGGGACCCAGCTGATGCCGGCGGCGAGATCCAGCTTGGTGGCACCGATCAGGATCCGTTCGGCGACCCGGCCCTCGTCGAAGGCATCCTGGATCGCCTTCTCCTGGCGGTCCGGCATGACCACGGCGATGGCCGTGGGGGCGGTTTGCAGGCCGCGCGTCGACGGCATGCCGACGGCGGCGATCCGCCGGATGGTACCCGTGTCGCGGACGGCGATGAACCGCCACGGCTGGCCGTTGCCGGCACTGCCCGACCAACGGGCGACGTCGGCGATGGCGTCGAGGTCCGCCGACGCCACGGAGAGATCCGTGAACTGGCGGTTCTGGCGGACCCGGACGAGCGGGCGAACGCGATCCTGCGCGGTGCCGGTCGGGTTCTTCATGGCGATCGGTCTCGAATGCGGCTGAGATGGCGCCCCGCGAGGCTCCTGCAACGTTACCCCGGCGGCGGCGCCGTCGCAGCGCGCGGCGCCGTCGCAGCACGAGGCGCAGGTTCGGCGTGGCTCGCTAGAGCGTCGCCCCCGCGTTGGTCGATACTTCCATCGCGCCGCTCGGTAGAGCGGGTCGGCGAGGGGCCGGGCCCCCCGGACTCTACGGAGGTCTCATTTGAAACGCCAGGCCGTGGGCAGATTGGGTGTTGCGGTCGTGGCGGTTGCGCTCGTCTCGGGCGCATGCGGGCCATCCGTGACGATCACCGCCAGTGCGACCGGCACGGCGCAGCCGACCGCCCCGACTGCTGTCGAGACGCCGTCCGGCGCGACGCCATCGACCGGCCCGGCTTCGCCGGTCGTGATGGCCACCCCGACCCTCATCCCGTCGCCGTCGAGTGGCATCCCGGCCTTCAGCCACATCTACGTGATCATCCTGGAGAACAAGGAATACAGCAGCATCGTCGGCTCCAGAGCAGCGCCCTATCTGAACTCGCTGATCGGCCGCTACGGCCTGGCCACGAACTTCTACGCGGAGACGCATCCGTCGGAACCGAACTACATCGCCCTGACCTCGGGCGGCTTGCAGGGCACGAGCACCGACGGCACGTACAACCTGGACGTCCCGAACCTCTTCGACCAGATCGAGGCCTCGGGTCGCTCCTGGCGTCTGTACGCCCAGGGCTACCCGGGCAATTGCTTCAAGCCGTACGCGGCCGACCCGGTGACCGACGGCCCCGGCGCGGCAGGCGACTACGTCCGCAAGCACAACCCGGCCATCAGCTACACCTCGATAAGCGGCGACCCCGCGCGATGCGCCAACATCACCAATTTCGCCGGCTTCGACCCGACGGCGGCCGACTTCGAGATGATCATCCCCAACGAGATCAACGACATGCACAGCAGTTCCGTTGCCGCCGGCGACGCCTTCCTCAAGCTGTTCGTGCCCGAGATCACCGGCAGTCCCGCGTTCGAGAATTCGGTTGTCTTCATCACCTGGGATGAGGGCGACTCCAACGCCCAGGGTGGCGGCCACATCGCGACGATCGCGCTGAGCCCGGGGATGGCATCGGCGGCGCGCTTCGACGGGCCCTGCACCCACTACTCGATGCTGCGGACGATCGAGGAGGCCTGGGGAATGCCTTTGTTGGGAGAGGCCGGCAGCGCATCCACGATCGCGCTACCCTACTGAGGGCTACGTCGGACATCGCACATGGTCGGCCGTCGGGTGGGGCGGCGCGGACCACAGCCGGGGAAACGCCCAAGGGTCAAACCCCGGGGACCGGCGCACCCGAATGGTCGCGACGCGCTGGGATAGGGCGTGCCGCGATTGCCGAACGTGTGCCGGCGATTGCCGCGAGGGTTGCTTGACTCGAAGTGAGGAGCTCGGGGC
The DNA here is from genome assembly GCA_963789725.1 of uncultured Chloroflexia bacterium. Lineage (GTDB taxonomy): Bacteria > Chloroflexota > Limnocylindria > Limnocylindrales > CSP1-4 > Fen-1039. The sequence goes on along the minus strand of CAWBLU010000001.1, from coordinate 830,404 downwards.
GCGAGTCGCCGGGCTGTGCCTGCCGAGACAGATCGCATTCGCGGGAGCGGCGTGCGAACGTGCCCGCCACATCTTCGCCATCTGCCACGGCGCGACCCCGGTCGCCACATTCGACGAGGCGCTGAAGACCCTGTGGGACAGGCTCCGTCGGGACAATCTGCCGGCTATAGCGGCCCTCTTCCGACCGCTGACCGATGTTCCCGAAGCGTCCGCCAACGACACCATGGCCCGCGACTGGATGGCCTGGCTCGCCCTGGCCACTTTCGAGTTTCCCTCACAGCTCGTCCGGTCGCGCGTGCCTGCGGGCGTGATCGGGCAATGCTCGGGCCTGATGCTGACGCTCACCGGCGAGATCGACCTTCGCCTGGGTTGGAGCGGCGCCCCTCGGGAGGGCAGGCTCGCCCAGGCCGAGTGGGGCGCCCAGAAGCGATGCTTCGAGATACTCGCACTGGAGCCGTCGAACCCGGAAGCCCCGGTCGACGAGCTGGTGGCGGCCGGCGCCGAGGTCGGGCGCGCCGTCGAGGATCTGACGCCCCTGCTGGCGGATGCGACCGGTTGGAGCCTGGACCTGGCCGCCGGCTGAAACGCCGCCCGACCCGACGGTGGAACCGCCCTATCCAGCTCGCGGCTACATGGGGCATCATCTAGCGGGGGGGGTTCAGTCCGGCATTGGGAGGCGGCATCGTGGGAGTCAGCGACAGGGCGGGGAAGCCCGCCGAACCGTCGATGCTGGTCGACGTATCTCGACTGGTCGATGCCTACTACGACCTCCATCCGGACGCGGAGGTGGCCTCGCAGGCAGTCGCCTTCGGCACGTCCGGACACCGCGGTTCGTCGCTGAAGACCTCGTTCAACGAGGACCACATCCTGGCCACTACCGAGGCCATCTGCCGCTACCGCCGCGGCAAAGGCATAACCGGGCCCCTGTTCATCGGCAAGGACAGTCACGCCCTCTCGGTGCCGGCGACCCGCTCCGCCCTGGAGGTACTGATCGCCAACGGGGTGTCGGTCCTGGTCGACAGCGACGACGGGCTCACGCCGACGCCGGCAGTCTCGCACGCAATCCTCACCTACAATCGCGGCCGGACCGAGGGCCTGGCCGACGGCATCGTCGTCACTCCATCGCACAACCCTCCCGAGGACGGCGGCTTCAAGTACAACCCGCCGAACGGCGGACCGGCCGACACGGACGTTACCGGCGCGATCCAGGCAGATGCCAACGATCTCCTGAGATCTCGGCTGAAGGGCGTCCGGCGAGTCCGGTACGAGCAGGCCATCGTTTCGGCCGGCCGCTACGACTTCACCGGCACATACGTGGCGGACCTCGCCGGCATCGTCGACATGGAGGCGATTCGCGGTTCCGGTCTCAGGCTGGGAGTGGATCCGCTCGGCGGAGCCAGCGTCGGCTACTGGGCCGCCGTCCGTGACCGGTACGGGCTCGACCTGACCGTGACCAACGAAGTCGTCGATCCGCAGTTCGGCTTCATGACCGTCGATTGGGACGGCCGGATACGAATGGACCCCTCGTCTCCCTATGCGATGGCCCGGCTGGTCGCGCTGAAGGACCGCTTCGACGTCGCCTTCGCCAACGACACTGACGCCGATCGCCACGGCATCGTCACCAGATCAGCCGGGTTGATGAACCCGAATCACTACCTGTCCGCGGCAGTGGCGTACCTGTACCGCAACCGCGACTGGAGCCCCGACGTCGCGGTCGGCAAGACTCTGGTCTCGACCGGCATGCTGGATCGGGTCGCGGCCGAGTTGCCGCGTCGACTCCTGGAGGTCCCGGTCGGGTTCAAGTGGTTCGTCGACGGGCTCCTCGACGGCGCGCTCGGGTTCGGCGGAGAGGAGAGCGCCGGGGCGTCGTTCCTCCGTCGCGACGGAACGGTCTGGACGACCGACAAGGACGGTTTGATCGCCTGCCTGCTGGCCGCCGAGATGACCGCGCGAACGGGTGCCGATCCCGGGGTCGCCTACGCGGCCCTCACCGTCAAGTTCGGCGCGCCCGCGTACCGGCGCATCGACGCGCCGGCCTCGCGCGAGCAGCGGACGATCCTCGCGAAGCTGTCTCCGGCCCAGGTGCGGGCCTCCCACCTCGGAGGCGAACCTATCGTCGCGGTCCTGACGCGCGCGCCGGGCAACGACGCGGCGATAGGCGGGGTCAAGGTCACAACGGAGCACGGCTGGTTCGCGGCTCGACCATCCGGCACCGAGGACGTGTACAAGGTCTACGCCGAGAGCTTCCTGGGCGAGGGCCATCTGAACGCCATTCTCGAAGAAGCTCAGGCCGTCGTCACCGAGGCCCTGACCGCGGCCGGCTAGCTCGACCCGGCCTGAGCGCTGATCGGCCGGAGCGCATACTGCCGGAGCGGTTGCGGACAAAGTCCTACGAGCGGTGCCGTCCGGCACCATACTCACGAGGTCCGGCCGTGGCGTCACACCGGACCTCACGCATGTGATGTGCGGGCACGCAACAGACCCGCACGACCTCAGGACCACTGACGCCGCAACCAAAAGTACTGATAGATTGGGCCGGAAGGCCGGTCTTGACGGGCGGTCACGCTCGTCTAACGTTTACCGCATACGCCGCACTTATGAGCGCAACGGTGGATCAACCTGAAACCCAGCAGAACGTGACGACGGCCCGGGGCATGGACAAGGCGGTCATCTCGCTGAACCGCGAGTTTCGCGCCGTCCTGGCCAACGAGGAGGCCGCCGGCATTGGCCGAGCCGTTGCCCAGATCGTCCGGGGTGACGGCTGGAGAGAGGCCAAGTCCTCGGCGGTCCTCGTGGCCGCGATCGTCCGCTGGCTGGGACCGGACGCTGTCTATCCGGTCGGCTTCTTCGCCAACGGCACGGGTCCCGTGGAAGTCCTCGCCAAGGTCGGCAACTTCTACCTCAGCGGCTACGGCATCGAGGATCCGGAGAACCTGATCGTGGCCTGCTGCGAACGGCATCGCGGCGCCCGTTTCACCCAATCGCGGCTCGAAGAGATGGACCTGGCCCGGCCGAACCAACGCTTCACCGAGGGCCCCATCGCTCAGCGCGCGGCCGATCGGCTAGGCGACATCCTTATCGAGGAGATCGACGCCGAGATCGCCCGCGTCGTCCTTGGAGCGGAGTCGTTCTCGGGACCGAGGTAGGCTCCGCCTTTCGAACCCGGCTCTAGCAGGCGGCAGGGCCGAGAAGCGACCCGCTCGAGTCAAGGCCGTAGCCGTAGGGATAGATGGCGCCCTGACACGAGGTTTTGCCGAAGCGAGGGGCGTCCTGGGCGGTCCTGGGCCACGTGTAGGGCGTCGTGCCGGTAAAGGGCTTAACTCCCAGGAGCACGTCGGCCAGGCCTTCGTCCTGGGTTCCGGGCAGCCACGCAGCGACCACGGCGTCGGCGCCGCCGGCAGCTAGGGCATCGGTCATGACCGGCCGGCCGGACATGATCACCACCACGAGCTTCTTGACGAGCGGCCGCATCTTCGCCACCAGGGCCACGTCTCCGGTCGGCAGCGCAAGGCCGACCGTGTCGCCGATGCCCTCGGCGTACGGCCTCTCCGCCACGACCACGACGCCGACTTCGGCAGTGGTCCCGGTCGCGAAGTCGCCGCCGGCCGAGTAGGTGATGGCGGGCCCGAGTTCGGCGGCGAGCGCCGTCCTCAGGGTCGTGCCGGGCGTCAGGTTGCCGGCCTGGCCCTGCCAGCTCAGGGTCCAGCCCCCGGATGAAATGCCGATATCGTCGGCGCCCTGGCCGGCTAGCAGGACCTTCGGGCTCGCTTTCGAAATCGGAAGGACGCCCGGGCTCGTCTTCAGGAGCACGGCCGACTCGGCCACGGCCCGGCGCGCGACCGCCCGACTGGCTTCGGAGCCGACCTCCGCCCACCTGCCCGACGGAGGCATTGGGTTCTCGAAGAGGCCCATCTCGAATTTCACGCGCAGGATCCGAGTGACGGCGTCGTCGATCCGCGACTGCGGCACAGCGCCACTGACGACGAGCGACTTCAGCGTCGACTCGAAGCGCCGCCAGTCGTAAGGGACCATGGCCATGTCGAGGCCGGCGTTGACGGCCCTGGCTACGGCCTTGCCGTAGTCGGAGTAGTCGATCTGGTCGATCCCGCCCCAGTCGGACACCACGAATCCGGTGAAGCCGAGCCGGGTCTTGAGGATGTCGGTCAGCCAATGCTTGTCGCCGTGGATCTTGCCGCCGTCCTGCGTTCCCGAGAAGGAGGCCATGACGATGCGGGCGCCGTTGTCGATCGCATCCTGAAAGGGCGGCAGGAACAGCGTCTCGATGGTGGCGTTGGCGAGCCGGTCTACCCCCTGGTCGAGCAAGTATGTGCGCCCCTGGTTGAACCCCTCCGAAGTGCCGAAGGCGGTCCCGCCGTCGCCGATAAAGGCCTTAGGGTCGGCGACCACCGTGTACGGATCGCTCAGGCTCGCGCCCTGCAGACCCTCGAGGCAGGCGGTTCCGAGCCGGCCGACGAGTTCGGTGTTCTCGCCGTAGCCTTCGTAGGTCCGGCCCCAGCGGATGTCCTGTGGCACGGTCACCATCGGGGCGAAAGTCCAGCGCACGCCGGTGGCGTTCATCTCCGCCGCGGTGATCCGGCACGTCTCCTCCACTAGGTCGGCGTCGCGGGTCGCACCCAGGCCGACGTTGTGTGGAAAGACCGTGGTTCCGACCAGGTGCGCGTCGCCGTGGACGGCGTCCACGCCGTACAGGATCGGGATCCCGAGACGCGTCTCCAGCGCGGCCTCCTGTACCCAGCCGACCATGTCGTACCAGTTCTGGGCCGTGTTGCCGGCCTCGGGGTTGCCGTCGCCTCCCGACAGGACGCTCCCCAAGAGGCCCTCCCTGCCGCCGTCGGCGTCGATGCTGCCGATCTCGATCTGGGTCATCTGGCCGAGCTTCTCGTCGAGTGTCATCTCGGCCAGAAGCGCCGCCACCCGCCGCTCGACCGGCGCCGCCGCATCCAGCCACGCCCTGCCGCCCGAACCGCCCGGCTTGACGCCTCCGGCTGTCGGTGCCGCACTCCCGCAAGCGGCGACGATAAAGCCGGCGGCAAGCAAGCCGAGGCGTCCCGTGACGAAACTGACGCGCATCTGGGACCTCCTCTGCCCCTGGCCTGCAGACCCGGCGGTCGCGAACCGCTCGGGCCATGCCCCACTCGACGGAGCCGGGTGTGTGCGGCTCATCGGTTCCGCGACAGTCCAGACGCTCGCCCGGGCTCGATTGTTCACGGCGCGCGGCGCACCGGCTCGCCGTTCCAACCCCCCAGCCCGGCCAACTCCCTCGGCCTCTACCGGCCGGCCACCCTCGATCTCAGTTCCAGGACGTGCTCCCACTCGTGCTCGAGGAGCCGCCTCATCATTCGGCGCGCGCTCCGGGAGGGTCTGCCTTCACCACGATCGACGACCCGGGTCAGCTCCTCGGGGGCCATCAGCCGCAGCCGCGCCAGGAGCGCGTCCCGCTCGGCCGCGAGGGCGGCCCAGGGCTCCTCACCGGCGGCCTCGATTGCGGCGATCAGGGCGCCTCCGCCCGCAATCGTGCCCAGCGTCGAACTGGCATACGACCACTCCGACCCGGCGACGTGCGACAGTATCGCCGCTGCCGACCGGCCGCCTGCGGCCGGCTTCTCGGCCAGCGCCCGCGGCTGGGCTCGGGCGGCGGCAACGAGCTCTTCGCGCGACCACTCTGCCCAGCGCAACTCGCGAGTCGCCTCGTCGGCGGTCATCGGCAGGCGATCGCTCGGGAACGTGCCCTGGGCAAACCCGAGGTACTTGCGCTCGACGGCGTGCCCCGCCACGACGGCATCGACCGGCTCGAAGTCCGCGACGCTCTCGCCGTGGCGGCGCAGGAAATCGAGGCGCTCATGGATCGCGGCCGTCGCGGCATCGATCGCCCCATCGCTCGTGGCCGCCACGGTCGAGCAGCCGGGCAGGCCGGGGACGTAGATCCAGGTCTTGCGATGCTGGGGGCCCGACTCGAGATAGAGCGCGTAGCGCATTTGCTACAGTCCCAGTGCGATCTCCGCCGGCACGCATTGGACGCCCTGGTCGGCCGCGACAGCTTCATGAGTGACCTTCCCGGCGAAGACGTTGAGCCCGTTGCGCAGGTGAACGTCCGCCTGCATGGCGCCGCGATAGCCCTTGTCCGCGAGTGCCAGCGTGAATGGAAGGGTTGCGTTGTTGAGCGCGAACGTAGACGTCCGGGCGACCGCGCCGGGCATGTTCGTGACGCAGTAGTGGACGACTCCGTCCACGACATACGTGGGATTGGAGTGAGTGGTTGGCCGCGACGTTTCGAAGCAGCCGCCCTGGTCGATCGATACGTCGACCACGACGGTACCCCGGCGCATGCTCGCGACCATCTGGCGGGTGACCAGCCTGGGGGCCGTGCCGCCCGGCGTGAGGACGGCGCCGATGACCAGGTCCGCGGTCGCGACGCTTTCCTCGATGACATCCGTGGTGGAGTAGCGCGTCTTCAGGGCCGGGGCGAAGGCCAGGTCCAGTTCCTTCAGGCGAGGCAGCGACTTGTCGATGACGGTTACATCGGCCTCGAGCCCGAGCGCCATTCGGAGGGCGTTCATTCCGACCACGCCGCCGCCGAGCACGACAACCTTGGCCGGCGGAACACCGGGCACGCCGCCGAGCAACACGCCTCGGCCGCCGGCTTCGCGCTCGAGGGCATGCGCCCCGGCCTGAATCGACATCCGGCCGGCGACCTCGCTCATGGGCGCCAGCAGCGGCAGGCCGCCCCGCTCGTCGGTGACCGTTTCGTAGGCGATGCCGATGCAGCCCGACTCGAGCAGGCCCTGCGTCTGCTCGCGGTCCGGAGCCAGGTGCAGGTACGTGAACAGGATCTGGCCCTCGCGAAGCATCGCGATTTCGGTCGGCTGCGGCTCCTTGACCTTGACGACCATCTCGGCCCGGGCGAACACCGCCGCGGCGTCGGCGACGATTTCGGCCCCGGCGGCGTGGTAGTGGGCGTCGTCGAGATCGATCGCCTCGCCGGCCCCAGCCTGGACGATGACATTGTGTCCGTGCGCCACGAGCTCGCGAACCGCGCTCGGCGTCAGGCCGACTCGGAACTCGTTGTCCTTGATCTCGCGAGGTACACCGACAAGCATCTCGACCTCTCCGGGCGTTCCGGTTCATGCGATTGGGCTTCAGGGCGGTGGCGCGGACGGGCGTGATCGCAAGCGGCGGAGGCCGCCCGACTGGAAGCCGTTTCGGCCATTCTGACACGGGCGGCGGTTCGTGCCCGTGGCGCGCCGCCGGCGGCAACGGAGCCTGGTTTCACTCCGCCGACATACGCGGCGGCGGCTACCGCATCGTGGCTTTGACTCTCCGCATGTGCGAGCGGTTGACGAGGATCGAGTCGCGCGGGATGTCATTCAAGGTGGCGCCCAGGTATTCGACCGTGGGGTTGAATACGGCCAGGAACAGGTCTGTGCCACGCTCGGTCAGAGAGAACGGATCCTGCGACGGCAGGAGGAGCAGGAGGCCGGTCACCTTGTAGGGCGGAGCCTCGATGGTCGCGTCATAGGAAACGCGGAACCTCTGCCAGGCCTCGTGATCGGCGTCGCTGACAGCCGGCTCGCCGTCCTCGGCGGGCATCGCGATCGTCACGTCGTACGGGTCGACCGTCTTGAGCCCCAGGGCGGGCGTCAGCGGCACGGAACCGTCGCTCGCGCCCCGTTGGGCGGTGTTGACGTTGATCGAGCCTCGCTTCTCCAGCAAGGCGGCGAGCTTGCCACTCTGGGCGAGCATGGCGTCGATCCGGCCATCCTCGGTCAGGGCGACGAAATGGGCGGGCCTGCGGCGCGTGACTACGATGCCGGCCCGACCGGGATCCGGAGCCGCCTTGGCTGCCGAGTAGGCACTTTCGCCGAAGCGGTTCTCTACTTCGCGAACGCGGTCGTTCGACAGAAGTCTCGCCAAATTCGTACTGGGGTTGATCGACATCCCCGATCTCCTTTACCGCCGCGGCCGCCTGCGGCCGCCCGGACGTGTCAACGCGCGGACTCTCTCCAGGGCCTGTGTACCGGCTCGCATCAGAATGACGGAATTCGAGCGGCTCCGGCACTAGCCATAGGTAATAGCGCATATAGGCGGGAGGTGCGGCCCGCCGGCCCCGAAACCCGCTCCAGGGCGTCCTGCTCCGGTCCACGGCGACTCTATCCGGCAAAGCCGACCCGACGCGAGGCCATCGACGCCACCGAGACGCCGCGGCGCATCCGACGGCCGATCCGCGAGCTCGGGTCTACGCCGGCTCGTACGGCAGATAGCCTGGGAACCAGATCGCCGAATCGACCGCCTCGAAGACCTCGTCGTCGCGGTACAACCGCCCGACCCCGCAATCGCGACTCTGGCAGACGACCTTTGCGGCGATCTGGCGTGACACCTGGCGCAATTGCGAGACGGCTGGATAGAGTGCACCTTCGGCCAACCGTTCGGGCGAGACCATCTCGGCCAGTGTCTCCGCGGCCAGGAGGAACATTTCGTCGGTGATCTCGCGAGCTTCGGCCACGATCGCTCCCAGACCCAGGCCGGGGAAGATGAACACGTTGTTGGCCTGCCCGATCACATGGCTCCGGCCATCGATCACGACGGGCTCGAACGGGCTGCCGGTCGCGATCAGGGCTCGGCCGGCCGTCCAGGTCATGATGTCGGCCGGAATCGCCTCCGTCTTGGTCGTGGGGTTGGAGAGCGGGAAGATGACGGGCCGCTCCGTGTGGGCAGCCATTTCGCGGATCGCGGCTTCGGTGAACGCTCCGGCCACGCCGCTCGTGCCGACCAGCATCGTCGGTCTGAGCGCCGCCATGACGGCTTCCAGGCTGACCCGATCGGACGGCTTCAGCTCGCTCAATCCGAAGTGGGCGAGTTCGTCCGGGCCGAGCGCGAATTCCCGCTTGTCGTCGTCCAGTTCGTCGCGGGACGCGAAGACCAGGCCCTTCGTGTCTACCGTCGCGATGGCCCGCTTGATCGACGCGCCGTCCGAACCCTGGGCGCTCATGGCCGCTCGAACCATCCGGGCTATGCCCGTGCCGGCGGCGCCTGCCCCGAGGAAGACGAACCGCTGCTCCGCCAGAGGCCGGCCGATCACCCGAACCGCCGCAAGGATCCCGGCCAGGACGACCGCGCCTGTGCCCTGGATGTCGTCGTTGAAGCAGGTCAGACGGTGGCGGTATCGGTCGAGGATGCGAATGGCGTTGTGCTGCTTGAAGTCTTCCCATTGCAGCACGGCGCGCGGGCACACCTCCATGATCGCCGAGACGAAGGCCTCGATGAAGTCGTCGTATTCGGAGCCACGCAGCCGCCGCTCGCGGTAGCCGATGTAGAACGGGTCGGCCAGCAACTCTTCGTTGTCGGTGCCGACGTCCAGTGAGACCGGCAGGGTATGCGCCGGGTAGATGCCCGCTCCGCCGGTGTACAGGGAGAGCTTGCCGACCGGGATTCCCATGCCCCCGGCCCCCTGATCGCCGAGCCCGAGTATCCGTTCGTTGTCGGTGGCCACGATCAAGCGGACGTCACCGATGCGGGTAGCCCCGGTCGAGTCCGTCCGGGCGTTGCGAAGCAGGTCGGGGATGCGGTCGAGATCGGCCGGCGTAATCCATACACCACGCGGCCGCCTCATGATGTGGCTGAAGGTCTGGCAGGCTCGCCCAACGGTGGGGGTGTAGACGATCGGCATGAACTCCTCGAGGTTCTCGAGGAGCACGCGGTAGAAGAGCGTCTCGTTGCGGTCCTGCAATGCCGCCAGGCCGATGTATCGCTCGAGATCGTCGCCCTTGATGCGGATGTGCTCCAGCTCGAGGGTGACCTGCTCTTCGATCGTTGAGTTGCGAGGCGGCAGCAGGCCGCGCAATCCGAAGACGTCGCGCTCGCGATCGTCGAAGCCCGAGTCCTTGTTCAGAAGGGGCCGCTCGAGGAGCTCGGCGCCGCGGAACGGAATACGCACGACGCCCGCTGGGCGGAGGTCCTTGACCGAGCGTGGCAGCTGTCTCATGCCGACCAGCATTCACCCTGCATGAACCCGTTTCAACGGCCGTTCGGCCCTACAGAACGTACCGGGTCGGGGGCGCCGCAAGCGGTAGGACCAATGGCGTAGGCGGTCTTGCGGCGGCCGCTCAGACGCCCGGGCGACCCTGAGCTATGGGCAGGGGCCCTCGTCGCCCGGCACCAGGACCCGGACCTGGAGCGACATCTTCGCGCCGGTCGAGTCCACGAAGCGGGTCAGGGCGTTCGCCGCCTGCACGACCGGGCCCAGAGTTGCCAGGTCCGCGCCGGCCACCGTTGCGCATCGGTAGACGGATCCACCGTACGGCTGCCCGAACGTCGCGAAAGGCGTCGTGAGCGGCCACGGCACCTCGTTCGGGGCGATACCGGCAGAGGCGTCCGCCGGGGGGGCGACCAGCACCGCAATGCCGGCCGGCGTGTACGGGGCGCTCTGGCCGAGATCGGCCGCGAGCCACATACCGATCGTCCCGACGCGATTCCAGAACGCCGCGAATGCCCCGGAGGTGCCGGGTGAGCCGGCGACGGTGGAGGCGTCCGTCGGCAGCGCGCCGGTGAGATCGTGAGTGACGCCGTCGACGACGATCCTGATGTGGCCCAGGACCGAGCCCGGAGCCGTGCCGGCGCTGAAGTCCGTCTTGTCGCCCAGGAGGCCGTCGGTCCGAGCCTCGGCCACGATCGCCGCTATGCCCTCCGCGCTGATCGGCCTGACCGACGGTCCGACGTAGATCGGGCCCGGGTAGATCGCCGGGATCGCCACTCGACCGTCGATGTACGACCCGCCCGAGATGGTTACGGTCGGCAACGAGCCGAAGGTGTACTGCGGCGCGAGGGCCTGTGTCTGCCAGGCTCGCAGATAGAAGCTCATCGCGGCTGAAGGAGCGGCGGACGCTGACGCCGCAGCCGGATCTTCCGGTCCATTCGAGGCGTCCGGCGGAGCCGAGGCGGCGCCGGACGAACCGACGCACCCGGCGATCAGTAGCGACAGGATCGCGCCCGCGCCGAGAAGGCGGGCAAACGACAGGGCGGCGTTGTCACGTCGAGACATGGTCAACCTTCCAGGTTCCTTGCTCATGTCAGCCAGACGCCCGAAAGCGCGGCCCGGTTCCATATTGCTACGGATACGCGATCGAGGGTACCGGCGTCACGTAGAGGCCGCCTGGCAGCGAGGAGCCATCCTGCCCGCCATCGCAGCCCGACTGGTCCACCACTGCCAGGGATATGTAGAACGGCAATGACAAATTCACCTGATGCTCTATTCCGAAGGCTTCAAAGCCAATGGGCAAGTAGGCGTAGGCAAGGTTCCGCCAACCCTGGGCTGCGAGGGCGGCCGCCGCAGACGGCGACTTTTCGGGGGCCAGGGTCGGGGTCGGTATCCGGCCAAAGCAGCCGAGTCGAAGGCTCACGGTGACGGCCGCGATCGAGTTGGGCTCGATCTGGAACCTGTGGAACGCTCCATCTGAGGCCGAGCCATACGGGGCTATCAGCCCCGACGCGAAGATCCCGCCGGACCAGGTCGCCTGGTTCGTGTCCGGATCCATGAGGCCGACGACGGTCAGTGGAAAGTCGCCCGTATTCATGAGGCTGAACTCCAGCCGGACATCGCCACCTGGGACCGCCGCGAAACCGATGCTATCGAGGCCCCCGTACGTGGCCGGAATCGTCCCCAGATAAAGCGGCCCCGAACCGATACCGGGTCCCGCGACCCGCAGCGGGTCGTACGTCTTGACGAAGATGACGCCGTAGACGGCGACGGAAGCCAGCGCCACCACGGCCACGACGGCGCCGAGCCGGCGGCGACTCCGCGCTCTGGGGGCCAAGCTCTCGCCCGAACCCTCGACCTGCCCCGGCCCAACACGAGGCGGTCCGAGTCTCGCCTCGAGGAGCACCAGCCCGGTGAAGATGGCAGCGGCCACCGCAACCGCGGCCAGGATCGGATCGATCAAGGATGCCGGCATCAGCACGTCACCTCGGTGGAACCGAGGACGAGGCCCACGGCAATGAACAGCTTGATGTTCACCTCGCGTTCGATGCCGAGGACGCTATAGCGGAAAGGCAGCTCGCCGAATGTGACATAGCCGGTCGCAGGCAAGGAGACGTCGCTGCTCGCGCCGGGCGAGGGGAGAGGGCCGGCTACTGCGGATCTGCACTCCTTCATGCGCAGGACGAGCCACATTGACGTCTGTCCGCCCGGCGGGATCTCGAAGGGATGGAAGCTCTCGGCGTAGCCGTCGATCGGGTACGAACCACCCATCAGGGCGCCACCCGGAAGCCGGATATCCACGGACGAGATGAAGGCACCGGCCTCCTGTTCCGACGCGAAACGGTCGGCATCGAATGACGTGACCGTGAGTGGAAGGTCACCCCTGTTGGACAGTTCGATGCCCACCTCGACCTGCCCCCCGGGAACGAATGTTATGTACTGCTCGGATGGCCCGCCGCCAACGGAATCCCTGTAGCCGAGCACGTTCGCAGTCCCGGGCGCTTCCCAGTTGGCGTATGCCAGGGGCGTACCCTGGTCCATCCGCAAGAGGCCGCAGCCGACGGCGACCAGGGCGCCCGCGGCCAGCACCGCAAGGGCCCGAAGTGCACGTGTCCGGCGCGAGCTCAGGTGCCAGAGGCGGAGCCATGACCAGCCCGACTGGAACTCCGCTCGTCGCGCCTCGACCCGGGTGGATCGGGCGAGGCGGGCAACGATCAGCAACGCCAATACGAGGGGAAGGACGGCGACCACGGCCAGGAGCGCGCCGTCCAGTGGAATAGCCAGAACGGGGCCGGTTCGAGGCCACGGCCCGATCGGCAGATCCGGAACCGCGATAGGCGTGACAGTCGTCGTCGGACCGGCGGCCGGAGAGCCGGAACCTGGGTTGGCGACCGGCCCGGGCGCGTTTCGCAACGCCATCGCTCCAAGGACCAACGCGACGGCGGCGGCGGCAGCAGCAATGGCGTACGCAGGCCGCAAGATCGCCCCGAGCTTTCGCCGCGGCGCGGGCTCTGTCTGGGCGATGCTAGCGATCCGCATCCGCAGACGCTCCGGCGCGGGGCCGGCGTCGCGGCCGCGAACCCAGGCCCGGATTTCTCTCTCGGTCCGTTCCCGGAACGGAGTCTCACGGTCAGGCGCCATCTATCGACTCCTCGCGCCATCCCTGGCTCTCCATCTCGCGGCGCAGCCGGCGCAGGGCGTGGTGAAGCCTCGACTTCACGGTGCCGGCGGGGATGCCGAGCCGCCGCGCCATCTCGTCCACCGTCAGATCGCGGTAGAAGCGCAAGGCGACCACGACCTGGTGGTCGGGTTCGAGTCGAACGAAAGCGGAGTCGATGGCATCTCTGGTGGCGAGCCGGCCGGTTTCGTCGGGAGCGTGGAGTTCGATGGCATCGAAGGCGGGTAATTCCTGGACGGGATGGCGGCGACGGCGGCGCAGCCGGTCGCGGCAGACGTTGACGACGATGCGGCAGAACCATTGCTCGAAGTGGTCTCGCTCGCGCAGCGTTCCGAACCGGCGCCAGGCCAGCAGCGACGCGTCGTGGGCCGCATCCTCCGCCTCGGTCGGATCGCCGAGGACGACACTGGCCAGGCGGTATGCGGAATCGAGGTGGCGATCGACCAGCCGCGAGAACTCCGCGGCCGCATCGACGCGGATCCGTTCCACCGCGATGTCCGCGGCCATGCCCTGCCCATCTTTCGCTCTGTCGCCTCGTGGGGCCCTCAATTGCCCTCCACTCCGACTGACGTCGGGCACGGCCCAAACGTTCTCGAGCGCCGCCATGTCGACCTCGTTCGGCCCAGGTCAAGATAGCGGCCAACGCAGCGGTCGAGGGGCGAATTCGGAGCGGGCGAGGCCGGCGCGGCCTCGAAGCCATCAGCCCTCGATTACGGCCTTCACGGCGGCGATGACGTGCGGCAGGTTGGTTTCGGTGATTCCGGCGACGTTGATTCGGCCGCGGCCGACGACGTAGACGGCGAATTCGTCGCGCAGGTGAGCCACCTGCTCGGACGAGAGGCCGAGCAGGGCGAACATGCCACGCTGCCGGCGGATCGGGTCCCACTCACCGGGAACGCCCGCGGCCTCGAGACCGGCGACCAGCGCCGCCCGGTTGCCGAGGATCCTGTTGCGCATTCCCGCCAGATCCACTTCCCACTGAGCCCGCAAGACCCCGTCCGACAGGATCGTCTCCACGATGTCGCCGCCGTGGGCCGGCGGGTTGGAGTAATTCGACCGGATTGCGATCTTGACGTGGCTCAGCGCCGCCGCCGCACGCGTGGCATCGGCCGCGACGATCGTGAGAGCTCCGACCCGTTCGTTGTAGAGGGCGAAGTTCTTCGAGTAGCTCGAGCAGACGAGGAATTCCAGGCCGGGCCGGGCGAGACCGGCCAGCCAGTCCGCGTCCTCGCGCAGGCCGAACCCGAAGCCCTGATAGGCGAAGTCGACGATGGGAAGCAACTCCCGCTCCACCACGGCCTCCCCGACCGCCGCCCATGTCTCCTGATCAGGGTCGACGCCGCTCGGGTTGTGGCATGAGCCATGAAGAAGAACGACGTCTCCGGGCGCGGCGGTGCGCAGGGCGGCCAGCATCTTGGTCGCGTCGATGCGACGGCCCGACTCGTCGAGGTATGGATAAGTCTTCAAGGCGAAGCCGGCCAGGCCGAAGAGCTGCGGATGATTCGGCCAGGTGGGGTCGCTCAGCCATATCGTCTTCGCCGAGCCCGTCTGGAGCAGGAAGTCGGCGGCGACACGCAGGGCGCCCGTCCCGCCGGGCGTCTGGGCCGTGACCGATCGGCCGCTCGTCACGATCTCGTGCTCGGTGCCGAAGATGAGGTCCCGTACGCCGGCCTTGTAGGCAGGGCGGCCGTCGATCGGAAGGTAACCCTTCGATCCGGCCTTCTGGAGTAGCTGCCGCTCGGCCTCGAGTACGGATGGGATGACCGGCGTAACCCCCGATTCGTCGACGTAAACGCCGACGCTCAGGTTGACCTTGTGGGGGCGAGTATCCGCCCGGAAAGCCTCCGAGAGGCCGAGGATGGGGTCGGGCGCGGCTGGCGTCAGCGAGCGAAGAGGCAGGGCCACGGGACGTTCCTTGATGCAGGTGTTCGGCTGTGTGAGCACACGATACCGAAACCTGGCCCCCGGGGCCCGGAAACGCCGTCGGGCCGATCCACCGGGTCGCGGGTTGCGGGTCACCGGCCTACCGCCCCGACCCGACTTTCGCCTGCCGTCACGCCGACCGACTCCTATTGCGGCGCCGGCGCGTACCTTCGATCGAGGCGAGCCGGAGACCCTCGGAGGATCGAGTGGCTCATATAGAACCAGGCAATGGACTCGGCGCCGTGTCCTCCGCTCGCGAGGCCCGGCGTGGCCGGTCCGACGCGGCTGATTCCACCGCCACGGCCGACACTTTCGTCCGGCCGCAGCCCTTGACGCTCAACCCGGCAGGGCGGGGTCACGAGACAGTCGCGGCCGGGCCGGAGCGGCCGATAGGCCGCATCAAGACGAACTCGGTCGCGGCTCTGATCAATGAACCGACGACCATGCTCTTCGGCGACCCCTTCTTCGCCCCTCTGATCACGGGCATCTACCAGGCCGTCGCCAGCCGGTCGCTGCTCCTGGTGCTGCTGATTCCCAGGTCGGGTGAGGAGATGCAGCTGGCCCGGACGTACCTGACCTCGGGCCACGTGGACGGGGCGATCCTGGTCAGCCTTCACAGCCGCAGCCCGTTGCCCGCCCAGCTCCTGGAGCGCGGCTTGCCCGTGGTCAGCTGCGGCCGCCCCGCGCTGGACACGGCGGTCAGCTACGCCGACACCGACAACCGCCACGGCGGCGAGTCCGCCACACAGCACCTCATCTCACTCGGACGCCGGCGCATCGCGACCATTTCCGGCGACCTGGACCTGCCCGCCGCTCGCGACCGGCTGGCGGGCCATCGCGACGCTCTTGCCGCCGCCGGGATCACCCCGGACCCAACGCTGGAGGAGATCGGCGGATTCGTACCGGACAGGGCCCTGATCGCCATGGAGCGATTGCTCATAAACCATCCCGACGTCGACGCCGTGTTCATCGCCTCGGACGCCATGGCCGTTGCCGCCCTGGACGTGATTCGCCGAGCCGGCAGACGGATCCCGGAAGATATCGCGGTGATCGGCTACGACGATAGCGCCGCGGCCCAGGCCACTCAACCCGCGCTGTCGAGCATCCGCCAGTCGATCGAAGGACTCGGAGCCGAGACCGTCAGCTTGCTCATCCGGACGATGGCCGACCCGGGCGGCGAGCCGCGGCAGACCATCCTGGAAACCGAACTGGTCGTTCGAGAGTCGACCGCCGGCAAGACGGGTCCAGTCGCCCTGCCCTGATCAGCCGGCCGGAGTCGGCGACTGCCCGGCTGTGGCTTCGACGGAACCGGCAGCCGCCGGGTCCGGTAGTCCAAGCAACTCGCTCAGTGCGTCGGCAACGATCCCGAGCCTGACGTGCTCCGGGTCGATGGCCGCCTGGAGAGCCATGCCGGTCCCGAGAGCCTCAATCAGGATCGCCATGTCGCGGGGCTCGAGAATCGACGGCCGGCCGGCCTTCCCGTAACCGGACGCCACCAGCAGACCGGTCACGAACGTACGGGCACGTTCGTATTGCTCGGCCATGAGCAGCCGGGTCCTCTCGTCGCGCATCGCATGCAGCCAGAACTCCGCGAACAGCATCAGGAACTGTTTCTCGGCGTCGTCGATCCGACTGGCCGGTTCGAGCAGCTCGCGCGCCACGGACTCGATGGTCTGGCCTTCGAACCGCCGCGTGTAGGTCGCGGACTGGCTCTCGATCCGACGCTCGAGCAACGCGATCAACAGGTCCGTCTTGCTGGCGAAGTTCGAGTAGACGGCGCCCTTCGTGTACCCGGCCGCGGCGGCGACCTCGTCGAGAGATGCCACTTCGAAGCCGCGCCGGGCGAAGACTTGCGCCGCGGCGTCGAGGAGCCGCGCCCTGGTCTGAGCCTTTTGCTCGTGACGGTTCAGACGTTCATGCATGGGCAAAGGATACCAGTAAGTTTCTCCATACTCAAGGGTATTGACATACTAAAAGGTATGCATATACTCGTTAGTATCGTTGCTGGATCGCGGCGGTGAGACGAAAGGAGACGGCGGTGCTGCTCGCAGTCGATGGGATCACGAAACGCTACAGGAAGAGCTCGACGCCGGCCAACGACGGGGTCAACCTGACGGTCGACTTGGGCCAGGTCTACGGGTTCCTCGGCCACAACGGCGCCGGCAAGACTACGCTGGTCAATCAGATCGTCGGCCTGCTCAAGCCCGATGCGGGCTCGATCCGGATCTCCGGCCGCGACGTCGTTGCGGATCCCGCGTACGCCCGCCGGGCCTGCTCGATCCAGCCCCAGGCTCAGGTGCCGATCAACGGCCTGACACCGCGCCAGGCGGTTGAGACACTCGGCCGCCTTCGGGGTGGCGAGGACGCCGTAGTCCGCGCTCGAACGGACCATCTGATCGAAGCGCTCGCTATCGGCGAATGGGCGAACGTCGACGGCGCTCGACTCTCCGGCGGCGTCAAGCGGCTGGTGTCGTTCTGCATGGCGGCGGTCGTCCCGGGTCGGCTGGTCATCCTCGACGAGCCCACCAACGACGTCGACCCGGTCCGGAGGCGCCTCCTCTGGGCCCAGGTACGAGCCCTGGCCGACGAAGGCGCCGCGGTCTTGCTGGTCACGCACAACGTGGTCGAAGCCGAGCGGTCGGTCGATCGGCTGGCGATCCTGGATCACGGACGCGTCCTGACCGAGGGCACGCCGGCCGACTTGAAGTCCGGCGTTGCCGATGGCCTGCATCTCGAGCTTGTTCTCGAGCCTGGCGCCGACGCTCCGACCGCACCGGCGTTCGCGACCTCGTGGGTCGCGGCCGCCGGCCGCATGGTTGCTACGGTGCCGGAGAGCCGAGGCGGGGAGGCCGCGACCTGGGCCCAGAACATGAGCCGGGCGGGCCGAATCGAGGAGTACTCGCTGGCCCCCGCGACTCTCGAAGACGCCTACGTGGCGCTGGTCGGTGCCACCGACATCATCGGGAACAATGAGGAGGAGGCCAATGTCCGCGCTGCGTAGCTATCGATTGCTCGTCACCTGGCAGGCCCGCCGGATGAAGATGTTCCTGCCCCTCGGGATCGTCGTCCAGGCACTCTTCGCCTTCGGCATCGTCGCCGGCTACCCGCTCCTGTTCCCGTCCATCGACAGGACCACGATCCTATACCTGGCCACCGGCGGCCCGGCCGTCAGCCTGATCACCATCGGCCTGGTGGCAGTGCCACAGCTTGTGACTCAGGCCCGGACGGAGGGCACGCTCGACTACATGCGGACTCTGCCGATCCCCAGGATCGTGTACCTGCTCGCGGACATGACGGTGTGGCTGGTTTGCGTTCTGCCGGGAGTGGTCTTCGCCGTGATCGTCGCGGCGTTTCGCTTCGGGTTGGACCTGGAGATCAGCCCACTGGTCGTTCCCGCCATCCTGCTCGTCGTCCTGACCGCGACCTCGGTCGGCTACGCGATGGCCTCGGTCCTGCCCACGATGGTCGCCCAGATGGCCAGTCAGGTCCTCGTCGTCTTCATCCTGATGTTCTCGCCGCTCAACTTCCCCGCCGATCGACTACCCGGGTGGCTGGCCACGATCCACAGCGTGCTGCCGATCCAGGCCATGGGTGAGGTGATGCGGGGAACCCTGGCCAGTAACAGCTTCCCCATCACGACAGGCGCGTTCCTGCTCCTGGGCGCCTGGTGCGCGGCCACGTTCGCCGTGACCGGCGTTGTGCTCACGAGGAGGGCATAGCCGCGGCGCTTTCGATCCGAGCCCCCTCGTCCGGTGCGCGCCGCGACGAGGGGGCTTCGTGCTGCTAGGCTTCCGCGCGGTAGGAGACGGCTGGAGGGAGTAGAGGGCGATGCGAGCGCGACCCCGTGGCTGAGCCGGCGGAGCCCGCGTCCGGGCCGGCGATAGAGGGCGCGACGGAGTCCGCGTCCAGTCGACTCTCCCCCGCCGGAGTTCGCGTGGTCGAGTTCGCGCTGCTGGCCGCGGCGGCAATCGCGATCCCTCTGGCCTGGTGGATCCTCGGTACTCTCTGGCGCGGTGCCAACAGCTTCAACGACTTCCACGACTACTGGCTCGCCGCCAAGCTCATCACCCTGGGTCAGAGCCCATACGACATCGACGCCCTGAGGGCTCTTGCCAGGGCGGAGCACCTCCAGTTCCTGGTCGGGGGCGGTTATCAGTACCCCTTGCCGTTCGCCGTGGCGATGATCCCGTTCACCGCCCTGCCGTTCGGGACCGCCGTCCTGGTCTTCAACTCCATGTCGCTCGGGCTGTTCGGGTTGACCGTGTCGAGCTGGATCGGTTGGGCCCACGGCTGGACCTCGGAGCTGAGGTGGCGCCGGCTCTGCCTCGCCGCCGCTGCCGGCCTCTACCCTCCGATCTACGGGACGATCGCCAACGGCCAGGCGAACCTGGTCCTCTTCCCGCTGCTCGGGCTCGGCATCGTCTGGGCTCTCGACGGGCAGAGCATCGTCCGCAGGGGCGCGGGCGGGCTGCTCGTCGGCCTGGCGGCGATAGTCAAGCTCGTTCCGGGCGTACTTGCCGTTCCGCTCGCCTTCGGTCGGCGGCTCGACGCTGCCGCCGGGATCGCGGCCGGCGCGCTCGGCGCGCTGCTGGCGGCGATGCTGCTCGCCCCTCAAGGCGGCGGCGGAAGCGGGCTGGCCTCGCTCCTCGACACGGACCCGTACTTCACCAATCAATCGTTCAACGGCTTCGTCAGCAGGATGGTCAAGGACTCGGACCGGACGGTCGCCTTATGGCCGGGCGGCTTCGACCCGAGATTGCCGATGCTGGCTCTGACCGTGGTCTTCGGGCTTGCGACGCTCGCGGTCCTGTGGTGGAACCGGCGCACCCTGGCCACTCGACGAGGCCTGGCCCTGGGTCTCGGGCTGGCGCTCG
The DNA here is from genome assembly GCA_963789725.1 of uncultured Chloroflexia bacterium. Classification (GTDB taxonomy): domain Bacteria; phylum Chloroflexota; class Limnocylindria; order Limnocylindrales; family CSP1-4; genus Fen-1039. The sequence goes on along the minus strand of CAWBLU010000001.1, from coordinate 810,438 downwards.
TGGCTGGGGTCGCCGGCGCGCCAAAGAACAGCTTCTGGAACCAGGCTGCCGCCCTGTTCGCGGTGGGACTGCTCCTTGCGGTCGAGACGCCGGATTTGCGCTGGTCGCGCCTGGCCAGGCTCGACCTGGTATTGATCGGCTGCTGGCTGGCCGGGTCGGCCGTCTTTGCGGTCTACTGGACCTTTCCGCCCTCGAAGACCATCGCCCTGGCGCCGGTCGTCTCGGTCCTCGAGTCGTCGTCGCTTTACGGCCTGGTGGCGTTGTGGTGGCTGCTGGCCAGGCGGATCCGGCTGGCTCAAGTCTCCGCGGCAGGCACGATCTCGTAGCCCAAGCGGGCGCGAAGACGACCCAGGGCCATCAGCACGGGGGCGCCGAAGGCGAGGACGGCCAGGGCGTCACCGACTGCCCGGAAGGTATCCCATGCGACCGATGTCAGAACGTAGTACCGGCCGAATTGAGCCAGCGTCTCCGCGGGCGGCAGGCCGGGTATCCAGCCCACGTTTTCGACACCGCGATAGAAGGCGACCCAGCCGTAGACGTCGGTCAGAGCACCGTAGGCGAAGCCGGTGACGACCGCCACCACGGCCAGGACCGCGATGTCGAGACGGGTCGGCAGCCACGACCGCCGGGCGGGCCGGATCCGCCGAACGACCGTGCCGGCGACGCCGGCCGACAGACCGACCCAGCCGACGGCAAACGTCTCGTACGGCAGCCACGGACCGACGCCGCCCGTGACGACGGCGGATACCAGCAGTGAGAACGAGCCGACGAGGAACCCGTAGGACGGCCCGAACTCGTAGCCGGCGGCCAGCACGAGAAAGAAGATCGGGCTGAACCCGGCCACGCCGTTGACCAGGGCCAGGCGCAAAGCGGCGTCGATCGCGGCGAGGGCGGCGAGCAGGGCAAGTCGGCCCGAGTCGAGGCGGCGGGCGCCGAACTCCAGCAGCGCGAGCGAAGCCACCGCGGCCACGGTCACCGCCAGCGCCGGCGCGTCGGGCGTCAATCCGAGCCCGGCGAAGGGCCACAGGAACAGTGCGAGTCCCGCGATCGAGACCACGGCGATCACCGGCGGGCCTGCCCGAGAGACACCGGGGCGACGGGATGACGGTCCACGGCCGATGCCGACAGGCCAACCTCGACTGCCGTGCCGCCGGTCAGCGCGACTGTCCGGTCGGCCAGCTCCGCCGCCAGCTCGGTGTCGTGGGTCGCCAGGACGACGGCCGAGCCACGCTCCGTCAGCGCTCGAACGGCACCCGCAAGAGAGCGTCGGGCGGCGCGGTCCATGCCGCGTGTCGGCTCGTCGAGCAGCGCGAGTGCGGGCGTACCGGCCAGCGTCGTCGCCAGCGCGGCTCGTTGCCGCTCGCCCGAGCTGAGATCCCGCGGGTATCGCTCGCTCAGGCCGGCCAGCCCGAAGGCCGACAGCATCGCCTCGGCCGATCCGCCCGCCCCGGTTCGACGCAGCGTCAACTCCACCTCCGCCCGGACCGTCGGCAGATGCAGAAGCGCGCCCGGGTTCTGGGGCAGGTAGGCGGTGCGACCGGCCGGTCGCCGCACCGTGCCGGCGAGCGGCGGGAGCAGCCCGGCCAGCGTGCGTAGCAGTGTCGTCTTGCCCGAGCCGTTGGGACCGACCAGCGCCACGACCTCGCCGGCGCCACCCGCCAGAGAGACGCCCTCGAGCACTGCCACGCCGCCCGGTCCGGCCGGGCCGGCCGAAACGCCGATCAACTCCCAGGCGATATCCGCGTGGCCGGCGGCCGATTGCCGGGGCGTGGCCGGCGGACGCGCGAGCGCGGCGGCCGTGGTCGACGTCACGCGTCCGTCCGCGACGAGCAGCAGTCGATCGGCCACGGCCATGAGGGGCTCGAGCCGGTGCTCGGCAACGATGACGGCCCGCCCATCGCGGGCCAGATCTCGACACGCGGCCAGCACCGCCTCCGCGCCCTGCGGGTCGAGTTGCGACGTCGGCTCGTCCAGGGCCACGATCCGCGGCCGAAGGGCCAGGATCGCCGCCAGCTGGACGCGCTGGCGCTCGCCGCCTGAGAGAGTGGCCAGGCGCCTGCCGTGGAGATGCTCGATCGACAGCCCGGACAGAGCCTCCTCGACCCTGTCGCGCATTTGCGCGCGGGGCATGGCGGCGTTCTCGAGGCCGAACGCCACCTCCCGCTCGACCGTTCCGTAGACCGACTGCGTCTCGACGTCCTGGAAGACCAGCCCGACGCGCTGCGCCAGCCGCGCGATCGGCGTCCGGAATGGGTCCAACCCGTCGATGCGAGCGGTCCCCGAGATGCGCCCGCCGTGGAACTGGGGCACGAGCCCGTTCAGGAGGCGGAGCAGGGTCGACTTACCGCCGCCTGAGACGCCGGCAACGAGAGCCAGCCCGGGCTCGATCTCGAGGTCCACCCCGCTCAGGGATGGCACGGAGGCGCCAGGGTAGCGGTAGCCGATGCCGTCCAGTCGGACCAGTTCCTCAGCCACGGGCGCGATCCCCGGCCGAGGACGCCGTCGCAGCCGGCCGCCGGGCGGTCGACGCGGCCGGCTTCAGCACCGCGGGAAGGGCCAGGGCCATGCAGCCCGCCACGAGGGCCGGATTGATCGGCGGCAGATAGAGCGACGGGTACGGATACCAGTCGACCGCCACGCCGGCCAGGCGAAGTCCGATGAAGAGAATCGCGGCCCCCAGGGCGGGCATCACGACCAGCAGGTCGCGTCGACTCCACGAAACGCGGGCGTAGCTCGTCCGGCGGCCGTCGCCGAAACCGCGCGCCTCCATGGCCTCGGCCAGCATCACCGAGTCCTCGATCGCGGTGAGGACGACCGGCACCAGGACCTCGTTCCACGACCGCAGGCCCCGAGGCTTCCAGCCTCGCATCCGCTGCGCGTCGCTCACCTCGGTGAAGGTGCGGCCGAAGCCCGAGACGAGGTTGAGCGAAGTGGCGACGGCGATGCCGGTTCGCTCGAGCGGACCCGGCATGGCGTCGACGACGTCGTGCGGTTCGAGAACGAGCGACAGCGGCGCCGCGGCGAGCAGGGCCCCGGCCAGCCCGAGCCCGAGCACGCCCCCGAACACGAGCGACTCGAGCGTCAGGGCTCCGCCGACGAGCGGCCAGTCGTCGGGCAGCCGGACGAGGACGTCGGCCCCGGTGTGGCCCGCCAGGACGTTGATCAGGGTGGCGATCCCCGCGGCGAACAGCAGGGCCAGGGCGAGGGGCTTGACGCGACGGCCGGGCGGCAGCCAAGCCAGGAGGACGTTGAGCGCAGCCAGTGCGACCAGGCCACGGTAGACCGGGTTGTCGGTCGAGAGCGCGACGGTCACCGCCGCGAGCGACCAGATCAGCCACGCCCGCGGGGCGATGCCGGCGCCCTCGGAGTCGGAGGGGCCGGCCCCGCTCATGTGCGGCGGCTTCGACCGGCCGCCAGCCGGATCAGTGCCAGGCCCGCGAGCCCGCCCCCGGCCACGGCCGCGACCAGAAGCCCCAGGTCGAATCCCGACCCTGTGTCCGGCGCTGGAGCAGCCGGGCCTGGCTGCGGTGAGGCTTCGAGCCCCGTTGCCGCCGCGACCGCCACGAAGCTGGCCTCAGCGACCGGGTCGGTCGCGGCTACTGGGTCGGTCGAGGCTGCCGACGCCGGCGACGAGAGGTCCGAATCCCCGGCCACCGGCGCGGCCGTCGCCGCGTGACCGCTCAACAGAGCCGCCGTCGCGGCCGGCGCCCGCGCACTCGCGGCGGTCGAGGCCGCGGTCTCGACCGATGCCGCGCACACCCCCTCCGGGGAGGGGGGCGCTGCCGGGGTACCCGTCGTCGGAACGTAACGCAGGCCCTCGGCATCGCCATCGCCCAACGACAGGGACGAGATGCCGATGCCGGAGAGCTGCCACGAGCCACCGCCGCGCGACACGAAGACGGCCCAGTAGTAGTCCGCGCCCGGGCAGGCCGAGTAGCCGATCGGCTCCGCGTCGACGGCACAGACGGCTTTGCCGAAGCTGCCGAACGTCTGGCCGTACCAGATCAGCCCCGATGCGTCCAGCAATTGCTCGCCCGTCACGGTGGCCGTGTCAAAAGACACGCACCGTGTCGCCACCGAGCCGTCGCCGTGCTGAACGACCAGCGCGGTCCGGTGCGAACCTGCCCCGAGGCAGGAGGCGACCAGCGGCGAGGCCGGCGCGAGCGCGACCAGCGCCGTCCCGGCCAGGGCCAGCGTCGCAGCTGCAAAGATGCCCGGCAACCGTCCGAGGCGGCGCATCATCGATTCCCCGACCGGATCAGGAGCAACCACCCGCCGCCGGCAACGATGGCCATTCCGGCCAGAGCCGCGAAGGCGTAGACGACCGGTATCGGCACACCGCCGGACGAGCCCACCGGTGCCGCGGGAGGCGGTTCCACTCCCGGCCCGCCGCTCGAGTCGGCCGTCACGGCGGCGACCGCGGCGACCGGCTCGGAGGTCGGCGTCGGCTCGAGGGTCGGGGTCGGCTCGAGGGTCGGGGCGTCGGTCGGCGCCTCGGTGGCGGCCTCGGTAGGCGCGGCTGTCGGCGGAGGCGCCGGCTTGACGATCGGCCGGGCCGTCGGATGCGCGGTCGTGGCAGTGGGCGTGGCCGTGGGCGTGGCCGTGGGCGTGGCCGTGGGCGTGGGCGTGGGCGTGGCAGTCGGCGCCGGAGTCGGCGTCGGGCAAGCGCTCAGAGCCAGGCTGCGGCCCGGGGTTGGATGAACCGCCGCGGCGTACGGTACGCCCACGAGCGCCGCGGGAACCTGGCTCGTCGTGAAGGCGCTCTCGCCCGAGCCCGGATAGATGAAGCCGCCGTCCGGGCCCTGGCTCGCCCTCAGGGCCGTCAGCACGTTCTCCGAGCCCTGCGACCAGGCCGCCGACATCGGGCTTTCCCCGGCCGCGACGAGCGCCTGGAGGACTATCGCGTCGGAGTCCGGATCGCTGGTCGAGCCCCACGCAGACGAGTAGACGAAGCCGCCGTCGGCGACCTGCTGTGTCGAGAGATAGGCCAGCGCGTCCGCGTCCGCCGCCGTGACTCCGGCCGCGTCCAGCGCCATGAGCGCGATTGCCGTGGAGTTGGTGTCCCCCTCGCCCGCGGCCGGGGTCGCCGTGCCGTAGCTCCAACTTCCGTCCGAGCCCTGGAGTGCGGCCAGTTCGGCGGTCGCGGCTGCGGGCACGGAGCCGCCCGACGCGACGACCGCCAGGATGGCGAAGGATTGGCTGAACGTAGACCCGTCGCCAAACGCGCCCGTACCAGAGTGATACAGAGCCTGGAGCCGGCCGGTCAGGTCACGGCCGTCGAAGTCGGACGGGCTCTTCCCGGCGGCGACCACGGCGAGAATGGCCTTGCCGGTCTTGTTGGCATCGGTGGTGACCGCGTCTGAGGCGCGGGCAATGTATGTCAAGGCCCCGGTGCCTCCGGAGCAGCCCTCGAGGGTGGCCGGATCGTAGCCCGCGGCGGCGGCACCGATCACGAAGTCGGCCGTTTCGCCGATGGACACGTCGATCGAGCCGTCGGCGCCCTGGGCCGCGAGAAGATATTGGAGCGCGGCAGTCGCCCGGTCGGAATCGGTCACCGCAACCGAGGGAGTGGGAGTTGCCGCCGCCAGTCCGAGCGGCACCATGAGCAGGGTCGCCAGTATCGCGCTGGCGACGACCAGTCTTCGCATCGTTCCTCCGGCGGCATTGCCCGCCTGCCGGAGGGGACCTCGCCGCCGGAGGTCTCCCAACCGATCCGCGCAGGTGGGTGACGTGCGCCGTTCGGTCAGGTTTCCTGGCTCGCGGATCGTTGCGATCGGCCGCCTTCCCAGGCGATTGCCCAGTGGCTCGAGTCATCGGCTCCGACCGATGGCCTGGCTGATCACTTCCCGCTTACAGTTGCGCGACAGCGCCGGTGTTGCACCGGCTTCCCTGATACGAGCGGCCTATTCGATTGCGGTTCAACCGGCTCCGGCCGGTCGACACGACGCCTGTGGAGGGTACAGCGCCCGGGCCCTCGGCGCCACCCGCTTCGGCCGTCTCGGAGCCCCTGCCCCTTCCGGCAGCCGGACCTCGAGATCGGAGCGGACCGCCGCCCCGCGCACGCGACAGTCGTACAACGCGCAGCCAGGGCGGCCGCGTTCGCCAGAGCGCAGCCGCCTGCTCTCCCCGGCCGAAAGCTAGAGCGACGCCCGCAGGATCGACGCGATCTCGGCGTCGGTGAGCACGATCGGGTTCGTCTGCATGCTGCTGCCGCGAGAATCGGCTACGAGCGCGGCGATAGACGATTCGGCGACGCCGAAAGCCGCCAGACGCGGGACGCCGAGACGGGCAGTCAGTTGCTCGAGGGCGGGAACCAGGGCCGAGCGCGCCTCGCGATCGTCGCCGCCGGGCCGGCCGCTGAACATCCAGCCAGCCACCGCGTAGCGGCTCAGGGCGCGGTTCGCCGGATCGCGCTCCTCGAGAGCGGCGATATTGACCCGCGTGGCCGCCACAAGGGTGGCCCCGCAGGCCACGCCGTGTGGGATCGGGAACTGGGCGCCGAGCGGCGAAGCCAGTCCGTGGACGGAGCCCAGGCCGGCCTGGGCGAGGCAGATTCCCGAGCACAACGCCGCGTAGGCCATCCGTTCGCGGGCGGCGGCCGCAACGCTGCCGGGTCCGGCCGCTCCCCTGCCCTCGGCGGCTTCGTCGAACCAGGATTGGAGGCCATCGCGGACGCAGCCGAGGCCGGACAGGGCCAGTGCGTCGGTGAACGGGTTAGCCCGGGTCGAGACGTACGACTCCAGAAGCTGTGTCAGCGCGTCCATGCCGTTGGCGGCGATCAGTTCCGGCGGGCACGCGGCCAGCAGGTCCGGGTCGAGGAGCGCGACCCGCGCCACGAGCATCTCGTCGCGGAACGACTTCTTGAATCCGTTGGGGCCCCTGCGACTCAGGACGGCATTCTTGGTCGCCTCACTGCCGGTGCCGGCCGTGGTCGGAACGGCGACGAACGGGATCGACGGGCCGCCATAGGGAAGTTGCGCCCCGATGCCTTCGAGGTGGTCTATGGCCGAGTTGCCGGGAATGAGGAGGCCGGCGACAGCCTTGGCCGTGTCGAGGACGCTGCCGCCGCCGATCCCGACCACGACGTCGATCCGAGTGGCTGTACCGGCGGCCCCACTGCCGGAGCCTCTCCCCCGGTGGCGGGCCACGATCTCGTCGACGACCTCCGGGGACGGCTCGCCCGACACCGACTCGAGCGCCACCTCCACGCCGGCCGTTTCGAGGGCGGCCAGGATTCTGACCCAATCCCCCGACTGGGTGAAGCCGGGACCACGAACGACGACCAGGGCCCGGCGGCCGAACTCTCGCGCTACGGAGCCCAGCTTGCCGCACGTGCCGGGACCGAACATGATCCTGGGCAGACGCGCGACGGAGAACGCCGGCCACGGAGGCGGCACGGCCGCGCCCGCGCCGACGTCGGGATGCCGCGGCTCCGCCCGTTCATTCGATGTCATCGTCGTCGCTCGCCCGCGGGCTACTGGGCCGAGGTCGACGGGTAGAGCCCTTCGTATCGGACGCCCTGGCGGGGCTCCGCCATCCAATCGGTCGCTGCATCGCGCCAGGCAAGGTAGTGCGGCGTCTCCTTGTGGGCCTTCGCGGCGGCCTCGTCGACGTAAGCCTCATAGGCCACGAAGCGGGTCGGATCGTCGACGGACTGCAGGATGTCGAACCGGAGATTGCCGGGCTCCCGCACCGAGCCCTCCTGGTTCGGGCGTATCGCCTCGATGAAATCGTCGACATGCTCGGGCTTGACGTGGACGTAGACGATCGTGACGTACATACCGCCTCCTGCTTTGGCCGGCCCGGCCCGCGCCCCCGGACTCGAGCCGTGGCGTCCAATCATCGGGCATGCGTCCAGGGTTCAGCGTCCCGGCACGGTCACGAGGCTTTCGGCAGGACCAGGCTTGGAGGCGAGGGCGGCGCGAGAAGACTCGCGCTCGGGTCCGGCGACGGCAGAGCCCTCCCCGTGCCCGTACCCACCGACGGCTCGACGCGGTTCGATGAGTTCGCCGTCGACGATGGGACCGCGCTGGGAGAGCCGTGGTCGGTCGACGGCGGGACGCCGGTGATCGGTTCGTCCGAGCGCCAGACCACCGATTCGACGACGATTGCCGCCTGACAGTCGGTTTGAGCGGCGGCCGGGCATTGGGCCGCGAGCGGGTCGTTGACGTGGACGCGGGCCACGACGATCTCGTTCTCGGCCCGTCGACCGCGCTCGCGGGCGAAATGGCCAGGCCGTCGATCGACTGCGGGTAGCAGTACGGGATCAGCCGCTGTTCGGCCGCCGACTTGTTGATCGGGGCCGGACAGGGTGGCACGAAATCGGGTCTGGAGAAGCGGCCGCCCAGCAGGAAGCTGCCCTTGATCGAGGCGAACATCATTAGGAGGCACGGGCTGCGCCAAATGGATATATGGCCGGGTCGAGTTTGTCAGCCACCCGCGGGCGGCCGTCGCTACCGCCGGGCGCGCTCGCCGCCCAGCGTGAGCTCGAACCAGACCGCCCGTTCGGGGTCGATCAGGTTCTCGACGATGCGGCGGATCGACTCGCGGTAGGCCGGCCAGACCGCCAGTTCGAGGGCTTCGTCGGGCGAGACCCACCGCATCGCGTCGTGCTCGTGAGAAAGCGTCGGCTCGGCGGCCGGATTGACGCGGACCGCGAATATCGCGCTCGTCACGATGCCGCCGACCGACGGCTCGTGGAACTGGTTGACCTGGTCGAGGTCGTAGAAGCCCCGAATATGCTCGGGGCCGTAACCCGTCTCCTCGCGCAACTCCCGCAGAGCGCCGTCGGTTACGGACTCCCCGTCTTCGAGCGAACCGGAGACGCACTGCCAGAGACCGGGCAGGATCCGCCCGGGGGAGCGCCGCATGAGCAGGATCTCGAGGTCCAGCGTTGGGGGCACGGCCCCTGCCGCCGCCACCCCCGGCGACGCCCCGCCCGCGGAGGCTGCGCGCCGGAACCGGAAGATCCAGCAGTCGACCAGGTCCGGTCGGAAAGGGCTCACGACGTCACCGGAGCCGCCATCCGCTAGATACGCTCGAGGCGCTCTATCGGCATGACGAAGATGACCGCGCCGCCCACCTCGACCTCCAGTGGGTACGGCATGAAGAACTCGCCCGGCTCCATGATCGGCGGGATGGGGCTCACGGTCTGGGTCCGGGCCCGGCAGTTGTCGCGGACCAGGTTGACCACGTCGTCTACCTTGGCATCATCGACGCCCAGGAGGATCGTGGCGTTGGACTGCTTCAGGAACCCACCCGAACTGTGCAACCAGGTGGCCCGATATTCATGGGCCAGCAGGGCGTCGATCAGGACTCGAGCGTCCTCGTTGTGGACAACCGCTATGACGAGCTTCACGGGCGGAGTATAGGCGGACGATCGGGGCCGGCGGGGCGCCAACCGCAACGTTGTGGATAACCACCCGTCGCCGTCTCGCGAACCGGGCTCTACAATCGCCACGGGGACCACAGTCCCGCGTACGGGGAGGATCAAGTGTCCGGTGAACGACCGCTTCAGAACCGCACCGTTGGCCAGCTATTCTCGGCTGCGGCCGCGACAGTAGCGCGTGGCGACGACCTGGACAATTCGCTGGCCGAACTGCTCGGGCTGGCGGCCGAACACCTCGGAGCCGGATCGGGAGCCGCCTACATCGTCAATCCGGACCGCGACGAGCTGGAGCTGGCCGTGACACTCGGCGTGGCCGCCGAAGAGGCCGAAGCCGCCGCCTCGATTTCGCCACTGTCGGAGAGCCACGATCCCCTCGCCGACGTCAGCAGGACGCGGCACACGCTCGAGGTCGACGACGCGGCCCACGTGGCCATCCTGCGCGGGTCGGCAACGGCGGTTCTTCTGCCCCTGGTCGTGCGGCGGGAGGGCATCGAGATCTCGCTCGGCGTCATGGGCCTCGGATTCGCCGGGCCTTTGCCGGACCACGAGGCGCTTGCCGGCGCGGAGCCGATCGCCGATCTGGCCGCCGTGGCCATCGAACGGGCGCTGGCTCTGTCACTCGGCTCGGAGCGGGCGGAATGGTTCGACCGCCTGGCCCACGCAGATCCGCTCACCGGCCTCGCCAACCGGCGCACCTTGGACCGGATGCTCGAACTGGAGGTTGCGCGGGCGGGCCGGCAGGGAGTTCCACTTAGCCTCGCGATCCTCGAGATAGACAACTTCACCGAGATCCAGAAGAGCGGCGGCAACGCTGCCGGGGACGAGGCGCTTCGCCGCGTGGCTCAGACCGTGGCCGAGTCGGTCAGGCTGATGGACACGGTCGCGCGCTACGGAAACAGCCAGTTCATCCTCGTCGCCCCGGGCCCGGACGGCCTCGTCGTGGCCGAGCGGCTCGTTCGAGGAGTGGCCGGGCTCGCCCCGATCCAGGGTCGGGCCCTCTCCATCTCCGCCGGGATCGCCGGTTTCCCGCTCGACGGCCGGACGCCGGAAGAATTGCTGGCGGTGGCCGAGAAGGCCATGGCCGAGGCCCTCAAGGCCGGCGGGGATCGGGTGACACAGGCGGTCACAACCTAGCGTTGACGGCGCGTACCTTCGCGGGGCTCCCGCAAACCTGGGCCGGACGTCAGATCAGCGCGTCACCATGCCGCTGACGACGATCGGGCCGGTGGGCAGCAGCACCTTGGCGTTCGGTTCCTGGCAGACGTAGAGCCACAGGCTGGCCGCGGTGGGAACGTTATCCACCTCCAGGTAGCCGACTCCGTTGTCGTCAGGCGTGAACGAGCCCACCTTGATCGGGCCGCCCTTGTCCGTGGTGATCCAGGCCATGTAGACCTCGTCGTTGCTCGTGGGCGCGAGGCCGTACAACTTGAGAATGATGTGCCCGGTGGGCAGGAGAGCGGCAATGCCGCCGGCCTTGGAGTCGCCGGTCGAGGCCATGACGGCCGACCGGGTGTCATGCTGAATCAGGGCGTAGTTGAGATTGGAATCTTCCGACGCGGCCTTGAGAGCCTTCGCCAGGTTCCCCTGGACGGCGATGCCCGTACCTGTCAGGACGACAATCGCGAGGCCCGCCGCGATCCTCATGCTCCAGGTCATGGCGCGGCGCCGCCGCGATACGCGCGCGACGGCGAGGGAGGCGACCTTCGCCGCGGGCGCCGGGGCGCGGCCTTGCTCGCCGGCGACGGTGAACGCCGAGACGACCGGCACAGGGGCGGCGACCGGCTCGACAATTCTGCGTTCGGAGGGCTTGCCGACGCGGCGACGTGCCCCCAGGTCCGCCCGGGCCGCGGCCATCACGGAGTCACGCAGCCAGGAGGGCGGCTCCACGGGCTCCAGCGACTGGGCCAGGTATGGCACGACGCCGCCGAACTCGTAGACCTCCGGGTGCTCCTCCGGGCAGCCGTCCAGATGGGCGGCCACTGAAATCATCTCGCCCGTATCCAGGGCCCCAAGCACGAAGCCGGAGGCGAGCTCGCGGACCCGATCGCAACTCAACTCGGTCCTCATGCCATGCCCTTCTTCCCGTTGGACGAGGCCAGGAGGAGTCTACCGACGCCACTATCTTCGCCTGTGAGTTGCTGGCGCATCGACACAAGCCCGAGGCGCATCCTGCTCTTCACGGTGCCGAGCGGCGCATGGGTCCGGTCCGAAATCTCGCGCTGGGTCAGGCCGTCGAAATAGGCGAGTTCGATTACTTCGCGCTGGGCGGGCGGAAGAGCCGTTAGGGCCCGGCGGACCTGCTCCGCATCCAATCGCCCGGCGACCTCGGGCCAGATGTCCGGCAAGGTCAGTGCGGCGGGGAGGGTCTCGTCCACTTCATCGCCCAGAGCGACACCGGCACGCTGCCGGCGCATCGCGTCTATGGCGCGGTGACGGACGATGGCGAGAAGCCAGCCCCGAACGCTGCCTTTGGCTTCGGCGTATCGGCCGGCATTGCGCCACACGCCCAGGAAGGAGTCCTGGACGACATCCTCAGCCAGGCCCGTCTCGGTGGTGATCCGCAGGGCAAGGGCATACGCCATCGTGTGATAGCGGTCATATAGGGTCTCGAGTCCGCCGATTTCCCCGGCGGCAACCTGCCGCATTAGCTCCGCCTCCGCCTGGCCCTCCGACGACGCGTCGGGAGAGACAAGCGGCGTTGGGCCAGCCACTGTGTCCCTCATAGAGACATTCGCAGAGAAACGCATTCCGGTTCACTTATCTCAACAGCCGAACTGAGGACGAACCGAATTCTGTTGCCGGGGCTTGACACGCCCGGTGCCCGCACCGGCTCACGGCCACCTTCAACCGCAGGCATCGAGGCTGCCCGGTGCGTCGGGCCGAGGCTTGCGCCTCCGGGCCACCCCGCGGGCCGGCCGGCACCGCACCGGCCAGTGCCATGTAGTTGCATCGGACGAGTCTAGCCGAGGCGGGTGGATCGAGGATACGGCCCGACCGTGGTTGCGCGGCCGCTGACGACAGACCAGTTTCGCGAGCCATCGACCGACTATCCTGTTGTGGCGTCCGGAGCCGGCCGGCCACGCCGGGATTTGGCCGAGGAGGTCGAGGGTTGAGCAAGTTGGGCGGCATGACCGCCTTCGCCGCCGAGGCGGCGCTCTGGGTCGCCGGCGCCGCACTGATCGCTGGCGCGGCCGGCATGCATTGGAGCGTCGACCTGCCGGCGGTCAACCTCCTGCCCGCGAGCGGCACCCAGCCGCCGCCGAGTCCGGCTGCCTCGACGGTTCCGGTTACTCGGCTCAAGGCTTTCCTGGCCGGGTCCAACCTCCAGTTCACCGCCTCGGTCGACCAGACGTCGACGATTTCGGGGCCCAACGTCCTGGTCCAGGAAGTCTCAACCGGGACCATTGCGTATCGGGCCGGCGACGCCAGTTCGTCCCTCACGACCAGGATCCTGGGCGTGGCCAGGACCGAGGATCGGGTGATGCTGGGGAAGACCACATACAGCCGCGACAACGGCGGCAAATGGACCAAGCGCAACCGCACGCCGGCGGATGCGGCCGGGATGGCCGAGATGCTCACCGCTGTCCAGGTAATGAACGACACCGGCTCCGAGACGAAGAACGGGGTCGTGCTGCATCGCATCGAGGCCGTCGACACCGCGGCCCTCGCCGCGGCGCTGCAGGCCGCCGGCACGGGCACGCACTACGAGCTCGAACTGGTCTTCTGGGTCGCGGACGACGGTAGCCCCGCGGTCATCGAGGTCACCGGCACCTATCAAGACACAGTGAGCGAGGTACCCGTGACCGTCGCCCTGGACCAGCAATGGACCATCGAGACGACGTCGGGCGTGAAGATCGCCGCCCCCATCTGAGCCGGCCGAACGCGCCAGGGCCCGGTGCCGGCCCTTCGGCAGCCTATGGATAGAGCCGGACGCGCCGGTAGGGCTCGCGGCCGCGTGAGCGGGAGACCAGGTTGGCGCGCTCCGCCATCTGGTGCTGGAGGCGCCGAATGTAGGCGTTCTGGGGCGACAGTTCGACCGGCTCGGACGCCCGGATGACCAGGCCGATTGCTTCCTCGGCCTCTCGCAGGGCCGCCTCGCGGGGATCGACCTCGAGCGAGAAGATCGAGGTCAGGCTGGCCTCCATCTGGACGATGGTGTTGCTCTTGAGGACGTAGATCGGCAGGCCACGATCCTCGGCCTCGCGGAGCGTAGTCGTCTTCTGGCGGTACTCGCTCTTGAGAGTCATCGCCACGTCGGCCTCGTCGGGGTCGCGAGCGATGATCACCGGCAGCTGCAGTTCCTTTATAGCCAGCTCCAGGCGCTTGCGGCTTATGCCGTGCGGCAGAACGCGGAGCGTCGGGAGGATCGTCTCCGCCTGGCGGACCCGAAGCGCGGGGCCGTCCCCGTTCTCGCCGTCCGCTCCGGCACGCATCCGGACGACGTCGGCCAGAGCCTCGTCATCCTCGCCGAGCTCGTCTTCAAGGTCCTCTCGGTCGAATTCCTCCGCGTCGTCGGGCGCCGTGCCCACGGCCGCGGTCGATCCAAGCGTTACCGGTGGCGCGCCGACCCCCACAGGCGGTTCGTCCTCAACCGCGTCGGCGCGATAGTCGTTGAGTGCCTTCGTGGCCTGCAGAGCCCAGGACCGCTGCCGCTCGAGCTCCCGCAGCTCGCGGGCACGCGGCTCCGGCACCGGAACTGGACCGCGTTCGATCGGGCCACGATCGGCGATCTCACCGGCTCGGAATGGCTCGCCGCCCGCATTCGGGCCGAGTCCGGGAGGCGCCGCGAACCTCTCGCCGGGGAGCGTTCTCGAACCCGGCCCGGCCCAACCCGATACCCCGCCAGGCCCTCCGGAGCCGCCGGCGCCGGTCCCTCCGGCACCACCGGCCCCCGGGCCGCCGCCCGATGCGTCGCCGTGGGACCGCCGCGCCCCTTCGCGAACCTCGCGGGCTCCGCGCGCGGGTGCCCGCCAGCCGCCGCCGGCGCCTGGCCGGTAGCCGGGCCGGGCTCCGCCGCGGTCGGCGTCGCGCCAATCTGACGGCGCCCGATATGAGCCCGAACCGCGCCAACCCGGCTCGGTCCGCCATCCCGCCCCGGCGCCGACCAGGCCCGCGAAGCGGTCGCTGCCGAACCGGTCGCTGGTCATCGCTTCGCGCGGCGACGGCTTCGGCCGCGACTGGGAACGGTGGACACCGCCCTCGTCGCGCCAGCGCAGCTCGGCCGAGATCGGGTCGCCGCGGAGCAGGGCGTCGATCGTTTCCGCCACGTCGGCATGGACGGTGACCCTCTCGCGGTCGAGGATCTCGACGATCACGTCGAACGTCGGCGGCGCCTTGCGTTCTAGGACGCTCTTCTGCGAGCGGCGGCGCCGCGCCTCCTCGTCGCCGAGTGTCACCGTCTGGATGCCGCCGATGAGGTCCGTCAGAGTTGGGTTGAGCATCAGGTTGTCGAGGTTGTTGCCGTGGGCGGTGCCGATCAGCTGCACGCCCCGCTCGGCGATGGTGCGGGCCGCCTGCGCCTCCAGTTCGGTCCCGATCTCGTCGATGACGATGACCTCGGGCATGTGGTTTTCGACGGCCTCGATCATGACCTCGTGCTGGACCGACGGCGTCCGGACCTGCATGCGGCGGGCCCGACCGATGGCCGGATGCGGAATGTCGCCGTCGCCCGCGATCTCGTTGGACGTGTCGACGACGACCACTCGCTTGCCGTGGTCTTCGGCCAGGACGCGGGCCGCCTCGCGCAGCATCGTCGTCTTGCCGATGCCCGGCCGGCCCATGATGAGGATCGACTTCCCCGACTCGACGAAGTCGTTGATGATCTCGATCGTGCCGTAGACGGCGCGGCCGATGCGGCAGGTCAGCCCGACGATCTTGCCCGTCCGGTTTCGGATGGCGCTGATGCGGTGGAGCGTCCGTTCTATTCCGGCCCGGTTGTCGTCGCCGAAGGTGCCGATGTGATCGACGACGTATTTGATGTCCGACTCGGTGATCTCGCGCTCCAGCAGCGTCACCTCTCCGTCGACGAATCGCGCCTCGGGCTGCCGGCCCAGGTCCATGACGATCTCGATGAGCAGGGTCGGGTCGGTCAGGTCGCGGACCGCCTCCAGGACATCGGGCGGAAGTGCTCCGAGGAGCAGGCTCAGGTCGTCGATCGACTCGCGTCTGCGGTTCGTCGGTACCTGATCGGTCACGTCTCCTCCTTGGGCTTCTAGCGTACGGCCGGGACGAGAGCCGGCTCGGCCACGCGAACGACGGCTTCCTTCATCAGGAGTGTCACCGTGTCCAGAGCGACGAAGCCTGCGTCCTCGAGGCGGCGGTCTATCGGCGATTCATACGTTCGAACGGGCGCCATTATGCCGTTGTCGGGGCAATTTCCACCCTTCCCGACGCGCGACCCCAGGAGCCCGAGGCCGAAGCTCACGACCTCGGTCACGTCTGTCTCCGGCCGGGCGAGGATCTTGAGATAGTGGGGATGCTCTTCGCGACCGACCCCCAGCTGGAGCATGGCGGCCAATCCGCCGGTGCCGTCCCCGGACGCCATCTGGACGTAGGACTCCATCTCCGCGAAGCGAAGGATCGGCGCGAGACTAGATCGCGGGACTCGGGAGGCGGAGCCCTGGCGCTCCCAATCGCTGAGGCGGTACGACTCGAGGCGCAGAACGGGCTGAGGCGTCACGGCGGCGTAGAGGCGGGCCAGTGGCAGGGCGTCGAGCGGCTGGCAGGGCCTGATGCCGGCCTCCCTTATTTGATCGTCCGACCAGGCCGCCGGGAGGGGCTTCTCGGTGCCGCGGAAGAGCAGCAGTTCCTGGCCGTATCTCGCGAAACCTGCCTGCATGAACAGCTCGGGATTGCCCTGGCCGTCCGAGCAAGCCACGTGGAAGCGGACGGCGCCGCGCTTGGCTCCGTCGCGCATCAGGTGCTGGACGAGCCGGAAACGGGTGTCGCCTGAATCGCCAGAGCCGATGGCGTCGAGCTCCACGATCGTCCATTCGTCGCGCGACGCGTCGCGCTCGACTCGAAGCAGGCCCGAAATGCGGCCTTCGTCCTCATACACGAAGAGGAGATCGTTCGGGCGGAAGGCGCCGAGGGGCAGCCGGAAGAGGCTGAACACGCCGATCCTCGGGCCGCTGACCGGCAGTCCCAGGGAGCGCGCGTCGACATTGTCCTGCTGGGAGAGGCGCGACAACTCCCCTATGGCGGCGAGATCGGTCAATCTGGCCAGGCGGACTCGCCCGCTCACTTAGCCTCCCCAAGAGACCACGGCTCTGTCCCGTGCGCGGCCATGCCCTCGCCGGGATCGGCATACTCGCTCGCCATGGTGGCGAGGAGGCGGTGGATGCGGGTTTCGCCGGCCAGCTCCGGGTGGAAGGAGATGGCGATGACATTCCTCTGCCTAACCGCCACGACACGCTCGTCGGGCAGCCTGGCCAGAACCTCTACGCCGGGTCCCACGCGTTCGATTATGGGGGCTCGGATGAAGATCGCGTGCACCGGCCGGTCACCGAGTATCGGTACGGGCAACTCGGTCTCGAATGAATCCAGCTGTCGACCGAAGGCGTTCCGCTCCACCGTGACGTCGAGCAACGGAAACACGGGTTCTTCCCCTCCCGCGATCTCCCTGGCTACCACGATCATCCCGGCGCACGTGCCGAGAATCGGGGCCCCCGAGCGAGCCAGGCTCATGATCGGCTCGCTCAGATTCCAGCGGGCGACGAGCTTGCGCATCGTCGTGCTTTCGCCGCCCGGCAAGATCAGGCCGCTGATGCCTTCGAGGTCCTCGGGCAGGCGCACGGTCACCGGCTCGATCCCGATCGACCGCAGCATGTGGATATGCTCGATGACGGCGCCGTGGAGCGCCAGTATTCCGATCTTCATTGCATTGTCCGGGTCGCGATACCAGGCATCGCCAGACTGATGCGAACCATCCCGCTGATGCGGAGCATCACGCTGATGCGAAGCATCAGCCCGCGTCCCTCGATTACCAGCCCCTAACTGCCAGACGATCCGCCTCGGGGATCGATGCCGCCGCGATGCCGCGCATCGGGCTACCGAGGCCCTTGGAGACGTCCGCGATGATCTTGGGGTTGTCGAAGTGGAGCGTGGCCTGGACGATCGCCTCGGCCGTCCTGGCCGGATTCTCGCTCTTGAAGATGCCCGACCCGACGAAGACGCCCTCGGCGCCGAGTTGCATGGCCAGGGCCGCGTCGGCCGGGATCGCGATGCCTCCGGCGACGAAGTTGACTACCGGCAGCTTGCCCTCGGCGGCCACCTGCTTGACGAGCTCGTACGGCGCGTCCATCTCCTTGGCGGCGACGAAAAGCTCGTCCTCGCGCATCGACTGGAGGCGGCGGATCTCCGACATGAGAGTCCGGATGTGGCGGACTGCCTCGACTATGTCTCCGGTACCGGCCTCGCCCTTCGTCCGGATCATGGCGGCGCCCTCGTTGATGCGGCGAAGCGCCTCGCCCAGGTTCCGGCAGCCGCAGACGAACGGCACCTTGAAAGCGTGCTTGTCGATGTGGTTGGTCTCGTCGGCGGGGGTGAGGACCTCGGACTCGTCGATGTAGTCCACGCCCAGCGCCTCGAGAACCTGGGCCTCGACGAAGTGCCCGATCCGGGCCTTGGCCATGACCGGGATGCTGACGGCGGCCATGATCCCCTCGATCATCAGCGGATCGCTCATGCGAGCGACGCCGCCGGCCGCACGGATGTCCGACGGGACTCGCTCCAACGCCATGACGGCACAGGCCCCGGCATCCTCGGCGATCCTGGCGTGCTCGGGGGTAACGACGTCCATGATGACGCCGCCTTTGAGCATCTGGGCGAGGCCTTTCTTGGTGGCCCAGGTGGAGGTCTCGGCGGTCATTGGGTAGGTCCAATCCTCAGCTTCGGCGGGGATGCGGGCGGATGCATACAAGCGATGTGCTCGCGCCTCGCGTACCGATTATAGCGGTCGAGGCCCGACCGCCCGGCCGGCATGCCCTGGTCGCGCAGCTTGCTACGGTCGGGAGACCGCCGGTCCCGGCCGGTCCGGCCGGCCGGACCGTCCGACTGGTCCATCTGGCAGTGGTTCGAGACGGGCGCGGCCGGGCAATATCGGCCGGCACCAAATGGAGGGTCAATGCTTCACACAACACGTCGCCGCGCGGCCGCTGCCCTTGTCGGCGCCGCGCTCGCGACGGTCCTTGGCGGCTGCGGCACCGTCATCAACAACGAGACGGACATCATGGCCGGCTCGTCGCCGTGGGTAGTCGGCTCCGGCGGCACCACGTCCGTGACCCGACAGCTGGAGAGCTTCGACTCGATATCGGTCGACGGGCCGCTGAACGTCACCGTCTCGACCGGCTCAGCCGGCTCGGCGACCATAACCGCGGACGACAATCTTATCGGCCTGATCGCCACCCGGGTTGCCGACGGCCGGCTGACGATCGAACTGACCGCCGGCCTCAAGACGACCCACCGGCTCGACGTCGAAGTGACCACCGCCGGCCTCAACGAGATCGCCCAGCGGGGCACCTCCACGGTCGACTTCGAAGCGGTTTCGGCGACCGAACTGACGGTCGACGTCGGCGCCGCGTCGACCCTTCGGGCAGGCGGCCGGGCGGAGACCCTGACGTTGACGGTGGGCGGCGCGTCGACGGCCGATCTTCGAAACGTATCGACCGACCGGGCCACCGTGCACGTCGACGCCGCTTCCACGTCCCACGTCAGGGTCTCCGGCACGGTCAGCGGCGATTGCATGTCGGCGTCGACTCTCCTGGTGTCGGGCGGGGCTTTGATCGACGTGCGGTCGGACGTCTCGTCCACCGTGAAGGCGGAGTAGCGAGCCGCGCCGGCCGTAGACCGGCGCGATATCGGACGAGATCCCCCGCGGCGTGTCATCCTGTCCCGGCCGCCCGCAGACGAGGGGAACGTTCGTGACGATGACCGACGGCTACCTGACGCTGATTCCCGGGTACTGGCTCGTGCCGCCCGCCCTGGTTGCCGCTTACTGGATCTGGCGTCGCGGGGGCGATCGGCCCCGAACCCTGCTGGCCCTCCTGGCCCTGACCCATGTCACCGCGGTGGTGGCCCTGACCATCTTCCCGATCCCTATCGACGGCCAGGACTATTACCGCCAGACCCGAGGCATGAGCGAAGACAACATCGTTCCTTTCGCGACGGTCGTGAACCAGCTGTCCCACTTCAGCCTCAGCTCCATCCGGCAACTCGGCGGCAACATGGTCGCCCTCGCGCCGTTCGGGATATACGGCCCGGCGTTGTGGCCGGGGCTGAGTGACTGGCGCCGGTTCCTCGTGGTCGCCATCGCCTTCGCGGTCGGCATCGAACTGACGCAGTACGCCGGCTCTGTCGTCGAGGGCTTCACCTACCGCGTGACCGACGTCGACGACGCGATCATGAACGCGACGGGCGCGGTTGCCGCCTTCTTCATCTGGCCGCTGTTCTTGAAGACGAGACTGGCCGCGGATCTCGGCGCCCGCGTGTCAGAATCCGGAGATGCCGCCCCAGACCCTGGCTGACGTAGACGCCGAAATCGTCGCCTGCCGCCGCTGCCCGCGGCTCGTGGAGTGGCGCGAGCAATCGGCCTCAAAACCGCCGGCCCGTTTCGCCGGGCAGCGTTACTGGGCCCGGCCCGTACCGGGATTCGGCGACCGGGCGGCTCGGATACTCGTCGTCGGGCTCGCCCCCGCGGCCCACGGCGGCAACCGCACCGGTCGCGTCTTCACCGGCGATCGATCGGGCGATTTCTTGTTTGCGTCGCTGCATCGGGCCGGCTTCGCGAACCGGCCGGAGTCCGTCGCGGTCGACGACGGGCTGGCGCTCCGGGGCCTTTATGTCTCCGCCATCGTGCGCTGCGCCCCGCCGGACAACAAGCCGGTCCCGCCGGAGCGCGACAACTGCCTGCCGTATCTCGTTCGCGAACTGGCGCTCTTGCCCCGCCTGCGCGTCGTGGTCGCCCTCGGCGCCTTCGCCTGGGACGGCGCCGTCCGGGCGATTGCGGTGCTTGGTTACCACGTGGCGCCGAAGCCGGCGTTCGGCCACCTGTCGGAGACTCGGATCGGGCCGCTGATTCTGCTGGGCTCCTACCACCCCAGCCAGCAGAACACCTTTACGGGTCGCCTGACCGCGCCGATGCTCGACGCCGTCATGGGCCGGGCGCGCGATCTGGCCGCATAGGGTTGATCCCGGCTGACGGCTCGGGCCGGTGAAGGCGACCCCAGATCGACGAGCCCACAGCCCGGGAGTCCGGCCGGTCGAGCTGGAGTAAGCTCTCACCCACGTCTGTCGGGATCGACGATCGACCCGCCCTCCGAGCCCCATTACCTGCCTGCATGACTGAGCCCCGGACGCGCCGCGTGCGACAGCTGAGCCTTATCCGGACCGTCGTCCGTCGAGGCCGCTCGGATTGGCCACTCGTTCTTGCCGCGTGGCTGCTCCTGGCCTGCTCGACCAGCCTGATAACGTCCGCCGCGACCTACTCGGAAAGCGTCTCGCTGGGCGGCTTTCGCGGCCTGATCGAGACGTCGGCCCCGCTCTCCAGCGCCGTTCGCCTCTACGCCACGATCCCGGGAGACGGCCTCGCAGCCGAGGACGCCGCCGTGGCGCCCGTGATCGATCGGATCCTCGGATCGTTCCCGGGCAACGCGACCCTGGTCGCCACGAGCGACGGCCTCTCTCTGGCGGGCGTCGACGCCTCCGATGCAACGCGCCAGATCCTTGTCGGCAGCTACGCGGCCCTCGATTCTCACGCCATACTCACGGTGGGGCGGTGGGCCCAGCCGGGCGGATCGGTGGTGGAAGCCACCCTGTCCGACGGAGCGGCCACTGCCCTCGGCATCTCCATCGGCGATCGCGTCAGGTTGACCAGCAAGCTCGACGCCTCGCGCCGATTCGACGTCTCGATCGTGGGGCTGTGGCTGCCGATTCCGGGCGACCGCTACTGGCTCGGTTCGGCCCTCGAGTTGACCGGCTCTCAGACGTTTGGCGACGCGACTACGCGCGGGCCGTTCGCGGTGCCGGAACAAGACCTCGCGGCGCTCGCCGGCGAGGCGCGGATTACGGCCGAGTGGCGCTGGTTGCCGGAAATCGGCGCGCTCACTCCGGCTCAGGGGGACGGACTTCGGGCCGCCATCGCCTCGCTGGCCGGCCATGCCCAGGTTGCGGACCCGGACATCTACGTCAGGTCCGGCCTGCCCGACCTGCTCAAGGCCGCGGCGACCGCGCTCCTGGTCGCGAGGAGCAGCATCATGCTGCTGTTCGCCCAGTTCGTCGTCGTCGCGATCTACGCGATCCTGCTGGTGGCCGGCATGCTCGTGGAGCGGCGGCGCCCGGAGTGGGCCCTGCTGCGATCGCGCGGCGCC
Source organism: uncultured Chloroflexia bacterium (assembly GCA_963789725.1). Classification (GTDB taxonomy): domain Bacteria; phylum Chloroflexota; class Limnocylindria; order Limnocylindrales; family CSP1-4; genus Fen-1039. The sequence goes on along the minus strand of CAWBLU010000001.1, from coordinate 788,685 downwards.
TCCTCGGGCCACGTGGCCCTGCTCGCATTCGGGGAGTCCCTCGTCCTGGCGGCGCCCGCCGCGGCCGTCGCCCCGTTCGCGGCCCAGCTTATCGTTCCCCTGCTCGGCTCCGTGGGGCCGCTGGCGGGAGCCGGCATTCTGGCGCCGGTCGCCATAGACGCCACGGCCGTCGTCGCGGCGATCGCGGCCGGGATCGGTTGTGTCCTCGTGCTGACACTTCCGGCCCTGCCCGGGCCGGGAACGCTGTCCGGGGTCCGCGCCGCTCTGAACCGCCAGGTGGGCAGGACCCTCGCTCAACGACTCGGGCTGGACCTGGCCCTCGTGGTGTTCGCCGCGATCGCCCTCTGGCAGCTGCAGTTGTACGGCGCGCCGCTGACCCGGACGGTGCGCGGCGACCTCGGCATCGATCCCTTGCTCGTGGCGGCACCCGCCATCGGCCTGCTTGCCGGCGCGCTCGTCGCAACCCGGCTGGTGCCGCGACTCGGCGAGGTCGGCGAGCGGCTGTTCGACCGGGGTGCCGGCATGGCTGCGCCGTTCCTGGCCCGCCAGATCGGCCGGCGGCCCCTTCGCTACACCCGGCTGGCCCTGCTGCTGATGCTGGCCGTGTCGCTCGGCACGTTCGCGGCGACATTTGGCTCGACATGGAGTCGCTCTCAATCGGATCAAGCAGCGTACAGGGCGGCCCTCGATGAGCGGCTCACCGTCGCCGACCAGACCTCGCTGCCGGACTGGGCCGCGGGACCGGCTCTGACGGCGATCCCGGACGTTACGGCGGCGACCTCGGTCGTTCGCGGGCCGCTCGAAATCGGTCGTACAGTGACAGACGGCCAGATCCTCGCGGTCGATCCAGCCGCGGCGGCGGCCCTGGTCTCGTTCCCCGGCGGCGCCTTCCGATCTTCGCCGGCCGAGGCGATGTCAGCCCTGGCCGGACGGCCCGCCGCTCCCGCCGCTCCCGCCGCTCCAGCCGCTCCGATGCAGCCGATACCGGGCCGGCCGTCCAAACTCGCGGTTTCGTTGTCGGCAGATCTGACGGCCGCCGGGGCTTCCGACTCCACGGGGGGTGGTGACCAGGCCGGTGGATTCGCCACCACGACCGTAGGCGTGGCCGCGGTCATCTCGGACGCGAACGGCCTGCACCGGCTGGAGGGTGGGACCGTGCCGCTCTCCGCGGACTCGGCCACGATCACCATCGATCTGACGACGACATCGGGTGGGGCCGTCTATCGCCCGGCCTATCCCCTCCTCCTGGAGGCCGTGGAGTTAAGGGTCGCCGGTTCGATCCCGACGAGCGTCGCCGGTACTCTGGAGTTGAAGGCGATCGAGTCGAACGAGTCCACCGACGCCGGCGGCGGTGACGCGTGGCAGCCGCTCGGCCTTTCGCTCGGAGCCGCCGGCTGGGTCTGGAGCCGGGTCGAGAACCAGAGGGTCTCGTCCTACCGCCCGCCGGCAGACCAACCGGGTCTGGTCGCGATCGGCGCCGGCGAGGACGCGACGCCGGCCGTCTACATCGACCCGCCGGGCATCACGGGTACGACGTTCCGTTACTGGGCCGCTCCGAGCGGCCCGGCGGTGATCCCAGCCCTCGCGGACGCGGAGCTGCTCCACTCGACCGGCAGCGAGATCGGCGACACCGTCCAGGCGTCCCGGGCCGGTTTCGCGTCTCCCATCGTGATCGTGGGCACCACGTCGGCCTTCCCGACGATGGACCCGGGGCAGCCGTTCCTGGTCGTCGACAAGGCTGTCCTCCAGCTGGTCGACTACGCCACGTGGGGCAGGATCGACGTTCCGCAGGAGTGGTGGCTGGCCGTGGCCCCGGGGAGCGATGCCGCGGTGACCGCCTCTCTCGCCGGCGGGCCTTTCTCGGCCGGGTCCGTCGTCAGCCGCGCCCAGCTGGAACGCGCCGCGCTGTCCGACCCGGTCGCGCTCGGCGTGATCGGCGCCCTGACCCTCGGCTCAATCGCGGCGCTGCTCCTGGCCATCGTCGGATTCCTGGTGACGATCGCGTTCATGACTCGAGAGCGATTGGGTGAACTCGCCCTGCTGCGAGCCCTGGGCGAATCGACGCGGACCGTCAGGGCCATGCTCGCGGTCGAGGCGGCCTTCCTGCTCGCCTACGGCGCGGTCGCGGGTGCCACGATGGGTCTCGTGCTCGGCTGGCTGGCCATCCCGGCGAGTTCCTTGACGTCGGCCGGATCGGCAGCCCTGCCCCCGCCGACCATCGTCATCCCGTGGTCGACTCTCCTCGCGGTGGGCATCCCAGCCGTACTAGGCATGGCCGTCGGGGCCGTGGCCCTGGTCCGACTCTCGGCCGGGACGGAGATCGCCTCTGCCCTGCGCGATCGAGACGTGACATGAGCTGGCTCGCGGTTCAACTGCGCCGTATTGCCGATGCTCGGGCCGCGACCGTCGGGCTCATGGCGCTGGCCGTCGTCACGGCCTGCCTGTTCGCGGCCGCGCCGCGGGTCATCGACGCCCAGGCGGACCGCGCCCTGCAGTCGACGATCGATCGGGCCACCCCCGACTCGAGGAACATCTCTATCTCGCGGATCGGGCGTATCTCGCCGGTTCAGGGATCGGCAATGGACCCGATGATCGCCGTCGCCACCCAGGGGGACACGCTGGGGCAGCAGCTTCCGGCCGGAGTGAACGCACTCGTTGGAGCCCGGTACGCCGCCGTGGACACGGCGCGATTTAGGCCGCTGACGCTCGAGGGCAGGACCGTGCGGCTGCGCTACCTGGACGGCGCCGCGGAGCGCGTGAGGCTTGTAGCCGGCCAGCCCCCGTCCGGGCAAACGACTCAGAGTCCGTGGCCGGCCGGAGCGACCGACGGCGGCTCGACGGCTCTCAACCGGTCGCTGCCCGCTCGGGAGTCGCTGACCACCTTCGAGGTCGCCCTGTCGTCGGCCTCCGCCCACGACCTGGGCGTCGGGCTGGGCGACACGCTGCAGCTCCGGACCGACGAAACGGACAAGCTGGCCGGCTGGTCCGTCGCCTACCTGGCCATCCGCATCGTCGGCATCTATGAAGTCGCCGACGGCTCGAGCGACTACTGGTTCGGCGACACATCGCTCGAGCGACCCCAGGTCCGGTCGCTGTCATCGCTCAACCAACTCGACGACATCACCGCTCTGGTCTCCGCCGATGCCTACTCACCGCTGCTGGCGGCGACCGCCGATAGCGGCCTGCCGCTCCGGTACACGTGGCGCTTCGAGATCGACACGGCCCGGCTGGCCGGCAGCGACACCTCCGCGCTTCTGACCGACCTGCGGCGGATGGAGAGCCTGTTCGAGACGTCGGGCTCCGGCTACCGGAACACCACGCAACCCGTCGGCGTCCAGCTGAGCGCACCGGTTCTCCAGACAGGACTGCTGGACCTGGCGCAGACGTACGGAGGTTCCTGGCGGGCCGTGTCGCAGGTCCTGTCCGTCGCGGAGGTGGGCAGCGGGGCGGTCGCCCTCCTGGCGCTCGGGCTCGTCTGCTGGCTGGTCGGGAAACGCCGGGGCGCCTCGGTGGCGACGTGGCGAAGCCGGGGCGCGTCGCGCCGCCAGGCCGTGGCCGGAACGCTCGTCGATGTGGTGGTCGAGCTGATCGTCCCCGCCGCCGTGGGCACGACGGCCGCCATCTTCTTGATCCCGGCCCAGGATTCCCTGGTGTCGCTGGCCTCGGTCGGCATGGTCGTGGCCTTCGCGACCGTACTGACGCTGGCCACGACGTGGACGGCCAGCGCCGACGGTTCCGGGATGGGCAATGGCCTCGCCGGCGCCGGAGGCAAGCGCAACTCGCGAACCGGCGGTCTCGGCGCCTGGGCAGGCGGCTCCGGGTCGCGCCGGCTCGTCCTGGAGGTGATGTTCGTCGTCGGGGCGCTGATGGGCGCATATCTGCTGCGCCAGCGAGGCGTCTCTGGCGCCGGAGGCAACAGCGCGCTCGCCGGTCCGGATCCGTTGCTCGCGGCCGTCCCAGCCCTCGTCGGCGGGGCCGCGGCACTGGTCGTGGCCAGAATCCTGCCGGTTCCGTTGGATCTCCTGGCTCGGCTCGCTGAGCGCGGGCGAGGGCTCGTTGCCGTGCTGTCGCTGCGGCGCGCCAACCGTCGGACCGGAGATCGGCTACTGCTGGTCGCCTTGCTGTCGATGGCCGCGGTGTGGTCGTTCGCCGCGGTTTCGCTGTCGTATCTGGATCGCGCCAGCGACGCTTCGAGTTGGCTCGCGGTCGGAGCGCCGTACCGCATCTCTCTGGAGGAAGGGTCGCTGCCGCCTGACTTCGACATCGCCCGGCTGCCGGGGGTCGAGGCGGTTGCCGACGCCACGACGATGAGTGCCCACGTGGCCGAGAGCCCCGAGACGCTCGACCTGATGGCTCTCGACCTGGCCGCCTACGACGGGGTCGTCACGGGCAGTCGCCTGGAGGGCGTCGTGCCGCAGTCGATGGTCGACTCAGAGATCGCAGCCCGCGCCGCGGCCACGATCGCCGGGGGCGCCGGATCGCCGATCCCGGCCATCGTCTCTACGACCCTCGCTCACGACAGCAATCTACAGGTCGGCGACACGCTGGACCTGATAGTCGGCACGTCGCGGCCGTCCTTTGTCGTTGCGGCGATTCGCGACTTCTTCCCCGCCCGGGCGGCCGGCACGCGCTGGGTGGTCGTGGCTCGAAATGAGCTCGCCACGGCACTTCCGGAGAACGCGGTGCTGCCCGACGAGGCCTTCATCAGGGCGGGGCCCGACGCGGGCGCGGCAATCGCCGCGGCGTTCCAGGCCAGGCTCCCGGGCCAGGGCAACGTGGCAGATCGCTTCCAGGCGATCGCGAGCCTGCGGGCGGAACCAGATTTCCAGGCGGTGACCTTCGGTCTGGCCGCGGCGGCGCTCGTGGCCGCGGTCTACGGAGCCCTGGCCATCTTCGTGGCATTGACGTTGTCCGGGGCGGAGCGTTCACGCGAATCGGCCCACCTGGGCGTCCTCGGCGTAAGCCGACGCCAATCGCTGAGCCTCAGCGCCATGGAGCACGGCCCGGTATCCCTGTTCGTCATCCTTGCCGGCGTAGCGCTCGGCGTCGGCCTCTTTGCCTTCCTTCAGCCGAGCCTGGGCCTGGGACCGCTGGTCGGCGGCGACATCGACGTCGGCGTGCCGATCGACTTCGTCGCGATCGCGGCCATCGTCGGCGTGATCGCCGCGGCCATCGGCATCGCGATCGGCCTGGAAACCGCCACGGAGTCGATAATCAAACCTACAGCCGCGTTGCGGAGAGGCATCGATTGAACCCCCACCAGACTGTCCGAACCAGTTACGGCGACGGAGCCCAGATCGTTTGCGACGGCCTCGTCCGAATCTTCAAGGTGGCCGAGATCGAGGCGGTGGCCTTACAGGGCCTCGACCTGGTCGTGGACGCGGGCGAGATGCTGGCGGTCGTGGGGGCTTCGGGCAGCGGCAAGTCCACTCTCTTGAACATCCTGGGCGGGCTGGACGTCCAGTCGGCCGGCCGTGCCGTCGTCGCCGGCTACGACCTCGGCCAGATGTCCCCAAGAGAACGGACTAATTACCGGCGCCGGGTCGTTGGGTTCGTGTGGCAGCAGACGGCTCGCAACCTGCTGCCGTACCTGAGCGCGATCGAGAACGTCGAACTGCCGATGACCCTCGACGGGCGGTCGGACAAACGGTCGAGAGCGGCCGACTTGCTGGGACTCGTCGGCCTGACGAGTCGCGCTCGCTCGAGGCCCGAGCGGTTGAGCGGCGGCGAGCAGCAGCGGGTCGCCATCGCCGTCGCCCTGGCCAACGAGCCGTCGGTCCTGCTGGCCGACGAACCGACCGGCGAACTCGACAGCGTCACCTCGGCTGAGGTCTTTGCCCTCCTGCGACATGTCAACGAGGCCCTCGGGACCACCATCGTCGTCGTCACCCACGACCCGCTCGTGGCCGATCAGGTGCCGCGGACCGTGGCCATCCGGGATGGCAGGACCAGCATGGAGACGGTTCGCCGAACCGAGCTCACCGACGCCGGCGACCACACGACGATCTCCGAGGAGTTCGTCGTGCTCGACCGGGCCGGCCGGCTCCAGCTGCCGCGCCAGCACATGGATTCGCTCCACCTGGCCAACCGGGTCCGGGTCCGGCTCGAGCCGGATCACATCGGCGTTTGGCCGGACCCGGCCGCCCAGAAGCGAAAGGCGGCACACGGCCGAGGCCACTCATCGAGCAATGAGGAGAAGGAATGACCGGCGGCTCCGTCTCGGACTCGGGCTCCAGCGTCGGCACCGGCCCCGACTTCGGTTCCGCGCAGACGGCCTCGGCGGCCGCCAGCCGCCAGGCATCGGCGGGCCACGCTCCCATGGTTCGCGCCGAGGCGCTGCACCGCGACTTCGCGTCGGGCGACAACGTCGTCCATGCTCTCCGTGGGGTGGACCTGGTCGTCGACCGGGGCGAGGTGCTGGCCGTTCGCGGCCGGTCGGGAAGCGGCAAGACCACCCTGCTAAACCTCCTGGGAGGACTGGACAGGCCCACCTCGGGCAGCGTCGAAGTGGACGGCCGCGACATCGGCGGCCTGCATGAGTCGGAGCTGGTCGGGCTGCGCCGCTCCACCATTTCCTACATCTTCCAGACGTTCGGCCTCATTCCGATCCTGAGCGCGGCCGAAAACGTCGAGATTCCCTTGCGGCTGCTCCGCGCGGATCCGCGCGAACGAGACAGGCGCGTCGACGACCTGCTGGCCCTGGTCGGCCTGGCCGGGCGGACACGTCATCGGCCGGCCGAGCTCTCGGGTGGCGAGCAGCAGCGCGTCGCCGTCGCCCGGGCCCTGGCCAGCCACCCCAAGCTCCTCCTGGCCGACGAGCCGACCGGCCAGTTGGATCTGGAGACCGGCCGCACGGTGATGATCCTTCTCAGGGATGTCGTCCGCGCCGAAGGGATCACCGCCATCGTGGCCACCCACGACCCGATGATGCTCGACCTCGCCGACCGCGTCGTCGAGCTCCGAGACGGGGTTCTGGTCTGACGAGTCGGGCCGTAGACTTGGCCGCGTGAGAGAAGCTCGTTTGCTCCTGGTCGATGACGACGCGGCCCATCTCGAGGCTCTGGCCGACCGCCTCACTGCTGACGGTTTCGAAGTCGCCCGGGCCGGCAGTGGCCGAGAGGCGCTCGAGCACCTGGACGCGGCCTGGCCCGACCTCGTCATCCTGGACCTCATGATGCCGGGAGTGGATGGCCAGGCGCTGGCGGGCCGTATCAAGAGTCGGGCGGACATTCCGATCCTCGTCCTCTCCGCCGTCGCCGCCGCCGACAGCAAGGCCGAGCTCATCGCCACCTACGCCGAGGACTACGTAACCAAGCCCTACAACTATGCCGAGCTCACGGCTCGGATCCGGCGCGTGCTGCGGCGCCTGCAAGACCAGATTCCGGTCGAAGAGCTCGACCTCGGGGACGCGATGGTCGCGCCACGCAGGCGTGAGGCGATCGTGCGCGGCAGACGCGTGCCTCTCTCGCCGACCGAATGCCGCTTCCTGGCGACCCTGGCGGCCAGCATGCCCAGAGCGGTGAGTACCGAACAGCTGCTGCGCAAGGTCTGGGCCGACTCGGACGCGGCAGATCCCGCGTACGTGTGGGTGACCGTCAGGCGGCTGCGCCAGAAGATCGAACGCGACCCCGACCACCCGCGCCATCTGGTCACCGATACCGCCGGGGGATACCGGCTGGCGTCGTGGGCGCCCGACGTCGCGGGCGAGCCGTGAGCGCGGACCGTGCCGTCCGATGGTCGTAGGCTCGTGGCCAGACCTTCGGCCGGGAACCAAGGCGTTGGTACCGAGGGTCGCTCGAATGCACCACTTGGCCTGAGTTGAGAGCCAGACCTGAGTCAATAGTTATGGTGGCTGCAAGGAGCAGCATCTAGGCTCGTATGTCTTGAGGTCGGCGTCCCCGCCGGCCGGATTCGATCAGAGTGAGCATGCTCAACCGACGTTCGCTGCGCCGACACCTGAAGACCGGGAGTTCTCGAGGCCAGGCCATCGCCGAGTTCTCGATAGTCATCCTCCTCTTCATGACGATGTTCACGGCCATGCTTGAGTTCGGCTTCGCCTTCACCGTGCAGATGCAGACCAACTTCGCGTCTCGCGACGCGGCCGTAGTCGCCTCCGAGTCGGGCGCGTCAGCCAATTCGGCCGACTGCGCGGTCCTCAACAAGATCGATCAGGACATGATCTCGCCGGCCAGTCGATCCCGCATCGATCATGTCGACATCTTCTGGGCAACTGCCACCGGCGGCGTGAACAACGGCGCCATCGAGCGATACCGCGTCGGCGGCCTGCTGTGCCTGGGCTGGGGCGGCTGGTCCCTGACATCGGACGGTTATCCGGGCATGAACAGGTGCTCGATGATCGGCGGATCCGCGACCGGGTTCTGTCAGGCGAGCCCGTCGCATTCCGGTCCGGACCGAATTGGCGTCACCCTCGTTTATCACTATTCATGGACGACTCCGCTGCCCGGCCTGATCGGCCTGTCCGGAACCGGCTTTACCTTCACGCAGACCAACTACACGACGATGGAGCCCGTACCGGTGACTGGAGCATGAGGCCGAGAATGGGCCGAAAGGCCTCAAGGCAGCGCGGGCAGAGCGTCGTGGAGTTCGCCCTTATCCTGCCCGTACTGGCCGTGATGCTGTCCGCGCTCCTGGAGTTCGGACTGGCAATGGACTCCGACATGGCTCTCGAGGCGGCCAGCCGAGAGGGGGCCCGCGCGGGTGCGTCGCTTGGCAACGGTGGAACTCAGGGCGGCTGCCCAAATTCGCTCGTCGACGATCCCGCGACCGGGGTCGACGCGACGATCGTCCGGACGGTCCAGACCTCACTCTCGGGCGCAGGCGTCGACCTGAGGTCGGTGACGATCTGGATCTACGGCACGAACTCCAGCGGTAACGCCAACACCTCGATAGACAAGTACGCCTGGGCCGCGGGCTCGTTCACGAGCTCCAACGGCCACCCCTACGCCGCGTGCGGTCGTCACGACGGCACTTTCGGGGGCGGCAACTACGACTCGATCGCCGTTCAGATCCAGTACACCTATACGTCCAGGACCGGTCTGCTTGCCCTATTCACCGGCGGCCTGCCAATGACCGCGAAGGCGGTCATGCCCATTGGCCCCCCGTGGAAGCTGCTGTGACGCCAGGAGTGATCCCGATGCTTCGACTTCCCAAACCACACATGAAGCTGCCGATCCGGCGGACTGGCGTCCACGAGGCAGATGACCAGGTCCTGAGCCGGGGCCAGATCATCGTCCTCTTCGCGGCGGCCCTGCCCGTGCTGATCGGGATCATGGGCCTGGCCATCGACATCTCGTTCGCCTGGGTCAACGAGCTACGCATCCAGAAGACGGCTGACGCCGCGGCTCTCGCCGGTGCGGTCTACCTCCCGGACAACACGACCGGCGCTAGAAACGCGGCCCTCACGGCGGCGGTTCAAAACGGGTACGTGAACGGGACCGGGGCTATCAATGGGTCACTCAACATCTCAATAATCGCGAACCGCAACGAGCCCAACCACCAGCAGATGGATGTCTCGATAACAGCCCCGGTGCCGACCTTCTTCCTGCGGGTCTTCGGCATCAACTATCTGACAACAACGCGGTCGGCCCATGCCCAGTACAACCTCCCGTTGCCGATGGGCAGCCCGCTGAACGTATTCGGCGACCCAACAGCCAAGGACCTGCAGGGCAACGCCCTCAACTTCTGGGGTGCCATTCAGGGTCCGTGCACTCTGAAGCAGAACGGCGACCCTTATGCCACGAAGGACACGACGAGCGTCCATTCGAACTGCAGCACGGCCCCGATCTCCAATACGGAGTACAAGCCTCCGTCAGCCGGCGATCCAGGGGCCTACGACTACACCATCAAGGTGCCAGTGGCCGGCACACTCGCGATTCAGCTTTACGATCCAGAGTTCTGCCCTCGATCGGGCCAGGGCAACGACACCGGCGATACCGAATTCACAAATGCGGTCTTCGACACGACCTTCACCCTGTACAACCCGTCGGACACCCCGTATAGCCTCGGTACCTACACGGTGAGGACTGCGGTGACGTATCCGGGCGATGGGAGCACGTCCACCAAAGACGGTCAATCGGGGGCGACTCATTCGTGCTCGAGCTACTACGTGACGACAGACTCATCGACCCACGACTACAAGGGCAAGTGGCTCGGCTTCAGCAGCTTCTCGGCGTCACCCGGATCCTACCGACTGAACGTCCAGACCAGCACCGTCGGGACGAACGGTGCGGACGGCTCCAACATGTATGCCATCAAGGCGATACTGAACGGTGGCTCCGGAGCGCAGCCGTCGGTCTACGGCGGCGCGGTGGGCACGGTGTCGAGCATGTCCATCTACAACAACCTCGCGGCTGGAACCTCATACATCTACCTCGCCCAGATCAATGCCACCAACGCCGGCAAGCAGCTGGTTCTCGACCTGTTTGACGCCGGCGACTTGAACGGCACCGGAACCATGTACTTCATGATGCCCACGACGTCCGGGTGGACGAACGCCACGTTTAGCTGGAGAAACCCGGGCACGACTCTGACTGGATCGGGGTCCGTTCATTCGGGGGCAACGTCGGTTACCACAGCGAGTGGCGGCACATCCAACTTCCAGGGCGACTGGATGGTGGTGACGATCACGATTCCGTCCACGTACACCGCTCCCCAGAACGGGTGGTGGAAGATCAAGTACGTGATCACCGGCGGAGCCGCCCATGACCGGACCGCCTGGAACGCCCAGGTAGTAGACATCCCCGTGCACCTGGTGCCCTGAGACCCCCTCACCGCGACCGAATCGAAGCCCCCGACAAAGATCGGGGGCTTCGTCGTTGCGCGCGTCTGGGACGAGCTAGCGAGCGCCGCCGGTGCTGCGGGGTACGAGGACAGGCAGAGTGGCAGCGGCGCTCATCCCGACTGGGGCCGGGCCCTGCTCTGGTACGATGAGACGCATGGAGGGCGTGGTCCTGGTCCTAAATCAGAACTATGAGCCACTGAACGTGTGCAACCTGCCGCGCGCCTTCCGGTTGGTGTTCGGCGCCCGGGCCGAAGTGCTCGAATACGACCACCAGTTGATCCGGACGCCGCGGGTGGACTATCGCGCGCCCGCCGTGATCCGCCTCCAGCACCACATCCGCCGGCCGCATCCCCGCGTCAAGCTGACCCGTCGCGAGATCTTCAATCGCGATGCGTATACGTGCCAGTACTGCGGCCGCCAGACCGGCGATCTCACCCTCGACCACGTCCTGCCGCGCCATCGCGGCGGCGCCCACACGTGGGAGAACCTGGTCACGGCCTGCAAGTCCTGCAATCACCGCAAGGGCGGCAAGCTCCTCGACGAGGCCAAGCTCCGGCTGGCCCGAAGGCCGGTCGAGCCGCGCTGTGATGTCTACGCCCTCTTCACCCCCTATCTGCGAGACGATCGCAACGAGAGCTGGCGTTCGTACCTGTTCCTTGGACACTGACGACGGGCCCGGAACTGGCGGCGAACCGCGGCCCCAGATCCCGGCGCCGGTGGAGGAACTGCTCGCAACCCTGTGGATCGGCGGCCATGCGGCATACGTCGTCGGCGGCTCCCTCCGGGACGCCCTGCTGGGGCGCAAGCCGGCCGACTGGGACCTGACCACCGACGCCCGTCCAGAGCGAATCCAGGCCCTCTTTCCGCGCTCGCTCTACGAGAACCGGTACGGTACGGTGGTCGTTCGCCATCATGGCGCCGACTACGAGATCACGTCCTTCCGGCGCGATGCGACCTACTCCGACTTCCGCCACCCCGACGCCGTCGAGTTCGGGGATTCGATCGAGGAAGATCTGGCGCGCCGCGACTTCACCGTGAACGCGATGGCGTGGGGGGCGCTAGCAGGTCGCGAACCGGCCTATGTCGACCCCTACGGAGGTCGGGCCGACCTGGCGTCGCGGCTGCTCAGAGCGGTCGGCGATCCGGACGAGCGTTTCCGCGAAGATGCGCTGCGCCTGGCGCGGGCGGTCAGGTTGGCGGCGACGCTCGACTTCGAAGTCGAGACAGGAACGCTGGCGGCGATCGCTCGCTCAGCCGAACTGGCCCGGCACGTCTCCGGCGAGCGTGTGCTGGCCGAACTCATGAAGCTGCTGCTGGCCCCCAGGCCCTCGGTCGGACTGCGGCTCATGGCCGACTCCGGGCTGCTCGAGGTGGTCGCCGCCGACCTCGCCCGCCAGCGAGGCCTGAGCCAGAACAAGATCGCCGGCGAGGATCTCTGGGACCACACCATGCGCACGGTCGACGCGGCCCCGGCCCGACCGGTGGTCCGGCTGGCCGCTCTCCTGCACGACGTCGGCAAGCCCGATACCCTGGCCGACGGCCACTTTCACGGCCACGACGCCGTTGGCGGGGCAATGGCCCGGGACTTCCTGGCCGGGCTCCACGCCCCGCGCGTCCTCCAGGAGCAAGTGGCGCATCTCATTGCCAACCACATGTTCTCGTACCAGACGCACTCGACCGACGCGGCCGTTCGCCGCTTCATCCGCAAGGTCGGGCCGGGCTGCGTCAACGACCTACTGGCTCTGCGCGCGGCCGACAACCAGGGCAGCGGCCAGGCCGCGGATACGGGCGATCTGGCCGAACTGGCATCCCGCGTCCGAGTCCAGCTTTCCGCGAACCCGGTACTCGGCCGCAGTCGGCTGGCCATCGACGGCAACGACCTGAAGTCGGAGTTGGGACTGCCCCAGGGTCGCATCCTCGGCCGCCTGCTGGAGGAGCTGACCGAGCGAGTCGTGTCCGAGCCGGCACTGAACGATCGGGCCATTCTTCTGGACCTGGCTCGGGAGGCAGTATTCGGGGGCCGGTTGGTAGAGAATTCAGACTCGTGAAGCCGAAGCCGTAAGAGAGGCCGATGTTCGAGCTCTTGCTCCAGGCCGACAAGTCGATGTCGGACGGTTTGCTCGACCAGGCCGAGCGGACTTACTGGCAGCTCATCGAACTCGACCCGACGAACGCGATCGCGGTCGCCGGCCTGGCCCGTATCTCCCTCCAGCGTGGCGACCAACGGCTGGCCCGAACCTTCGCCGACCGAGCCCTCGGCATCGACCCGGACAGCATCGCCGCGCGGCGGGTCATCGACTCGCTCGACCAGGGCGGGGCGGATGCGGCCGGGCCCGGCCAATCCGACCTGACGCTGGGCGCCGAGCGGCTCGAGGCGTTGAGCCGGCGACGGACCGGCGCGAGCGAGGCGGACGAGAGCGCCGAGGGCGCCGGCCCGACCGGTCGGCGGAAGGGCGCATCCAGGAAGGGCGCCGCAGCGGCAGCCGCTTCGGCGGGGCCCGGCGCGGCGACCGGTCCCGGAAAGGGCCCGGCAGCGAGCAAGGGAGCCCGTGGCCGGGTCCGGCCGGACCAGTTCGGGCCGCTACCGTCGGAACCACTCCCCGATCGGCGCCAGGCCGGACGCCTGGCCGCGGCTGCGGCGGCGGCTGCCGCGGCGGCCCGGGAACCGACGCACTCGCGTCATCAGCACAGAGCCATGCCATCCGGCCGGCGCCGGTTCGAGCCCGGGCAGCTGAAGGCTCCGGCGTTGGACCCGTTCTCGGCCGCCGAGATGGCTGCCGCAGTCGCGGCCGTCGATGCCATGGAGGACTCGGCCGACACGCCGAACCCGGGGTCGAGGACCGAACCCTCGTCCGAGCCGGCGGCCGGGGCCGTCGCCGGGGCCAACGCCACGCTCGCAGGGGCGGCGCTGACTCTGGAGGACCTGTCCGTCGGCAAGGATCCGGCGGGTGCGGCAAGCGTCATGGCCGCGATTGACGCGACCGAGGCGGACGAAAGCGTCGCCCTGCGGCTGGCTCTCCTCTCCGACGCGGCCGAGTTGGCTGACCGGACCCCGGAAAGCCCGGCGGAGCAATCCGGGGAAGATGCCGGCGACGCGGCCGGATCGACAGCGGACGAGGCTCGTGCCGATGCCGGGGCGAGGTTCAAGGGAGCATTGTCGGAGGAAGACGCGGAGGCTCAAGCGCTGCGCGAAGCCGTGGCACTCGTAATGAAAGGGCCGGCCGCGGGTCAGGCGGGAAGCGCGGCGCCGTCCTTGACGAGCAAAGGCTCCAGGCCGGCCCAAGGAGAAACGACAACGAAGCACGACGCCGCGGCATCCGAGCGGACGCCGGCCGAATCGGAAGCCGGCTCCACCGGCGAGGGTGGAGCCTCTCCGCGCAAGAAAGGCCTATTCCGCCGCCTAAGGGGTAGTTGAATGCACATACTGGTTACCGGCGGCGCCGGTTACGTCGGATCCGTTTCGGTCGAGGCGTTCGTCGAAGCCGGCCACGAAGTCACCGTCCTGGACGACCTGTCCACGGGCCATCGCGGCGCCGTGCCGCCCGGCGCGACCCTGCGCGTCGGTAGCTATGCCGACACCGCTTTCGTGACCTCGCTCCTGCAGGCGAGCGGCATCGATGCCGTGCTGCACTGCGGAGCCAAGTCCCTCGTGGGCGAGTCCATGGTCGACCCGGCCAAGTACTTCCGCGGCAACGTCGCCGGCGGAATTGCCCTGCTCGACGCCATGCTGGCCGCGGGGGTGAAGCGCATCGTCTTCAGCTCAACCGCGGCTGTCTATGGCATGCCCGAAAGAACCCCGGTTCTCGAGTCCGATCCAGTGCGGCCGATCAACGCCTACGGCGAGACGAAGCGCTGTGTCGAGTCGGCGATAGCCTGGTACGGCCAGGGCTACGGGCTACGAAGCGTGATTCTGCGCTACTTCAACGTCGCCGGAGCGAGCCTGATGAACGGCGAGCAGCACGAGCCGGAAACGCATCTCATCCCCAACGTTCTCCTGACCGCCGAGCAAGGGCGTGAGATGACGATATTCGGCGACGACTACCCCACTCCGGACGGGACCTGCGTTCGCGACTACATTCACGTCGAGGATCTGGCTTCGGCCCACCTGGCGGCAATCGTAGCGACGGACCCTGCCGACATCCGAACCGGTCCGGTTTCGGGCGCGTGCCAGCCGCTCATCTGCAACCTGGGCAACAGCAAGGGCTTCAGCAATCGCGAGATCGTGGCCGCCGCGGAGTCCGTCGTCGGCCACCAGCTGACCGTCAAGATGGGGCCACGCCGCGCCGGCGACCCGCCGATACTGGTTGCCAGCTCCCAGCGCGCCATCACCGAACTCGGGTGGCGGCCGCGCCGGAGCGGTATCGAAGAGATGATCGGCTCCGCGTGGGCGTGGCGCCATGCCAACCCCGCCGGCTACCGCGACTAGCCACGATCGAAGTCAGGTTCCACCATGCCGATCTTCCGCCGACATCCACCGCCGCCGCAGCCGCCGAGCGATCCGGCCGATTGGCGACCGCAACGCTGCGGTCGCGGCGGGAGCCGGACGCGCGACGCGGTCATCGAGCCCAGGTGGGGCGGAGTCCGCGTCCTCGTCCGCTACGACGGCGCGGCAGCGACACTCGTCGACGAAGAAGGGGTCGACTGCACCGCCGAGTTCGCCGAGGTCGCAGCCGCGATCGCCTCGTCTGCGCTGGCGGGCGAGTTGATTCTCGACGGATTCCTCACGGTCGAGCCGACCCAGCCCACCGAAGGGACGACGGTCCAGGAGCCCGCCGCTCCGACGACCGGCCAGATGATGACCCAGTTCCTGGTCGGCAGCCGCGTTGCCCGAATGGCGGCTCCGGAACGCCGGCTCGATCCTGATCGACCCATCGCGTTCGTCGCCGTCGACCTCCTGTCGATCGACGGCTCGCGGCTGCTCGACCTTCCCCTGCTGGAGCGCAAGCGGCTCCTCGACGGTGCGCTCGAGCCGGGCGACCTCGTCCGGATCACGCCGTTCGTCAGGCCGCCGATCGGCAGCTTCATCACCACCTGGCGCAGCGCCGGCTTCGGGGCGCTGGTGTACAAGGCCGCGAACAGCCGCTACGTTCCCAACTCGAGGAACGACGACTGGTCCATCCTGCCGATGCCGCCAAAGTAGACGTCCCCGATCGACCAACGTGTCGCCTCGGCAGGACGCCGATGGCCAACGGCGGGCTAATGGATGCCCGGCTGGAACTGCGCCGCAGGATGCCCCGGAAAGCCCCCGACGTGGTACGGTGCCCGTGATGCCGTCGAGCGCCCTTACCCCCGCAATCAAGGACGAGATCGCTCGGCTCGGTTGCGCCGACATCATGGTCGGCATACCGAGTTATCGGAACGCGGCAACGATAGGCCACGTCGTTCGGGCCGCTCAGGCCGGCCTGGTCCAGTACTTCCCCGACCTGCGCCCGATCCTGGTGAACGCCGACGCGGGCTCGCCGGACGGCACGCAGCGAGTCGTCGTCGAAACCGAACCGCCGGGGTACGTCGAGGAGATCCTGCTCGTCCGCCCGACGAACCGCCTCCAGCGCGTCAGCCTGACCTACCCCGAGGTCGACGGCATCGGTGGCAAGGGCGCCGCCCTCAGAACGCTCTTCGAGATGGCGGCTGCCCTGGAGGTCGAGGCTCTGGTCGTCGTCGACTCCGACCTCCGATCGATCGTGCCGGAATGGATCGAACTCCTGGCCGGCCCGATCCTCAAGGGCGGCTACGACTACGTGGCGCCTCTGTACGCGCGCCACAAGTACGACGGCACGATCACGAACACGGTCACCTACCCTGTCACGCGAGCTCTCTATGGGCACCGAATCCGCCAGCCCATCGGCGGCGACTTCGGCGTCAGCGGGGACCTGATCCGCCACTACCTCGCCCAGGAGGGCTGGACCGACGACGTTTCGCGCTTCGGCATTGACATCTGGATGACCACGACGGCCCTGACCGGCGGCTTCGCCGTCTGCCAGACCCGCCTCGGGACCAAGATCCACGACCCCAAGGACCCCGGCTCGGACCTCGGTCCGATGTTCCGCCAGGTCGTCGGGACCCTGCTGACGATGGCTCGCGACAATGCCGAGCGCTGGCTGCCGATCGTGGGCAGTCGCGAGGTTCCGGTCTACGGCTTCGAGCGGTACGCCGACCCGCCCCCGCTCGAGGTCAACACGCTGCGGCTGCTGGCGCAGTTCCACGCCGGCTCTCTGACCATGTGCGACACGTGGCAGCAGATGCTCCGCCAGGGCAACTACGAGAACGTCATGCTCCTCGCCGAGGAGGCCGGGAAGCTGGCCGAGGCCGCGGCCCACAGGCTCGGCATCGACGCCGAGTCCGGCGAGGGCTCCGCCGGCCGGAGCGGCCTGCCATCCACCGACGAGCTCTCGGATTCCGTCGCGTCCTTCCACTTCCCGGACGACCTGTGGGCCAGGGTCTTCTACGACCTGCTCGTTAGCGCGAGTTTCGGCAACCTCACACTCGAGCGACTCGTCGCCGCCTTCGTGCCGATCTATTTCGGTCGAGTCGGCGCTTTCATCATCGAGAACCGCCGGCTGTCCGGGGAACAGGCCGAGGAGCGGGTAGAACGTCAGGCGCGCGAGTTCGAGCTCCTGAAGCCGTACCTCGTCAAGCACTGGCATGAACAAGCGGCTCCCGCCGCCCCCGAGGTGACGCCGTGATCAGAGCACCGCTGCCTTGCCGAATCCTGATCCCGGTGGCTAACCCGCTGACCGCTCAGGAACTGGTCCGATTGGGATCGGCAGTCATGGACCGCAAGAATGGCAGCCTGACCGTCCTGGGCATCGTGGAGGTGCCGGAAGGCACACCTCTCTCGGAGGGAGCGAACCGCGCGCGCCACGCCCGGCGTCTGCTGCAGCGCGTCCTCGACTTCACTCCGGAGGGAGTGACGATCCACCCAATCGTAAGAATCGGGCGTCGCGCGGCCGAAGGCGTCGTCGAGGCGGCCGCGGAGATGGACGCCGACCTGATCATCTTCGGCTGGGGCGGCAAGCCGTCGGCGGCCAAGCCGGGCGCGCAGCCGCCGGTCTTCAGTTCCACGATCGACGAGGTCGTTCGCGAGCCACCGTGCGACATCGCAGTCGTGAAGCAGGGCGGCACCGCGGAGATGGGCCGCGTTCTGGTGCCGATCCGGGGCGGTCCACACGCCGAGATGGCGCTCCACTTCGCCGACGCGATGGCCCGCCACGGTGGGGGCAAGGCAATAGCCCTTCACGTGGTTCCACCGGGGATTCCCGAGGGCATCCGCAGACAGTCCGAACGGGCCCTGGCCCACTTCATCCGCCAGCACGCCAGCGGCCACGTCGAGCAGGCCGTCGTCGAGGGCACGAACGTCCGCAACGCGATCATGAAGGCCGCGGAAACGGCGGACGTGGTGGTCATGGGCGCCGCGGCCGCGCCCGCGATCGACGGCGGAGAGACGTTCCTGTTCGGGGCCCTGCCGGAGGCCATCGCGGCCAAGTCCAAGAACACCGTCGTAGTCGTCAAGACCCGTGAGGCGATCGGCGAGGCGACCTTCGATCGACTCGAGGCCGCAGCCGAGACCCTGGCCGCGGCGGAGAGAGCCGCCATCGACTCCCGGGCGGTACCGCTTCGGGTCGAGCGCTGGTTCGGCGAATCCAACTTCCATCACCGCGAATTCAGCGACCTCGACAGGTTGGTCCGCCTCAAGGAGCAGGCCGGCCTGACCGTCAGCCTCGTGCTGCCGGCGCTCAACGAGGCTGCGACGATCGGAGCCATCGTCCGGCGGGCCCGGCGCGACCTGATGGAGCGCCACCCGTTGATCGACGAGCTGCTCGTCATGGACTCCGATTCGGAGGACAGGACTCGCGAGATCGCCGCGGCCGAGGGCGCTCGGGTGGCGGTGCATTCGCAGGTGCTGCCGGGCTACGGCACTTATCGAGGCAAGGGCGAGGCGCTCTGGAAAAGCCTGTATGAAACCTGCGGCGACCTGATCGTGTGGGCCGATACGGACGTCCACAACTGGCATCCTCGGATGGTCTACGGCACGCTCGGGCCGCTCATCGCCGAAGAACGGATCCAGTACGTCAAGGGCTACTACCGCCGGCCGATCGTCGAAGGCGGCGTCCTCAAGGAAGGCGGCGGCGGGCGCGTCACGGAGCTCGTGGCGAGGCCGCTGATCAACCTCTTCTATCCCGAGTTGTCGGGCCTGATCCAGCCGCTTGCCGGAGAGTACGCGGGCCGCCGGAGCCTGCTCGAGACGATCCCGTTCTTCACGAGCTATGCCGTGGAGATCGGCCACCTCATCGACGTCTCGGCCAGAGTCGGCCTCGAGGGCCTGGGCCAGGTGGACCTGGAGCGGCGCGTTCACCGCAACCAGGAGCTGGAGGGCCTGTCGCGGATGAGTTTCGTCATCCTCCAGGCCGTCATGAAACGGCTGGAGGAGAGAGGCAAGACTCCACTCCTGGCCGAAGCGGGTTCGACCATGAAACTGCCACGATCGGGCCAGGGTCGCCTGGGCCTGGAAGTGATCGAACTGGCGGACCACGAGCGACCACCGATGATCGGCATCCCCGAGTATCTGGAGAGGCGCCGGATGGCGGGGGCCGCGGAGCAGGGCGGGGTTGCGCCGGCCAGTCCGGCGGCGCCGCCGGACGTCGCGGCATCGAGCGCCGCCGGCGATCCGGTCGAGAACGGCGAGGCCACGCCGCTCGGGGCCGGGGCTGGCGGAGTCGAGTCTTGAGCGGCTCTCGCGACGATCGGTTGCGCGTTCTGCTTGCCCCGGACTCATTCAAGGGGTCGCTGTCGTCCGTGGACGTGGCCAGAGCCCTGGCCGACGGCTGGTCTCGAGCCCGTCCGGACGATGAACTGATCCTGGCCCCTCTCGCGGATGGCGGGGAGGGCACACTGGCGGCAATCGCCGAAACGGGCGGCTGGGAGTGGCAGGAGTGCCCCGCTCATGACCCGCTGGGCCGCCCGCTCACGGCCCGCTGGCTTCTCTCCGCCGACGGGAAGCGCGCCGCCGTGGAGCTGGCCGAGGCATCAGGATTGTCGCGCCTGCCCGAGGGCGAGCCGCGCAGCCCGCTGGCGGCCACGACCGGGGGCACGGGCGAGGTACTGGTCGCCGTCCTGGATGCGGGCGTTCGGCATGTCCTTATGGGCGTGGGCGGCAGCGCCACGACGGACGGTGGCTCCGGACTCCTCAACGCCCTCGGTGTCTGGTACCGCGGCAGCACCGGCGGCCGGCTGCCCGGGCCGATCCCGGACCTTGCCGCCGTGGACCTGGCGTCGCTGGACCCCAGGCTGGGAGAACTGGAGTTGCGCATAGCCTGCGACGTGACCAATCCTCTTCTCGGCGAGCGCGGCGCTGCCGCGGTCTACGCTCCGCAAAAGGGAGCATGGCCGGAAGATGTCGTCGCCCTGGAGACATGGCTGGAGCACTACGCCGATCTGCTGGAGACCGCGTCGGGGACTCGAGCCCGCGCCATTCCGGGCGCCGGTGCGGCCGGAGGTACAAGCTTCGGGCTGCTGTGCCTGGCTCCGCGGATGCGCCGTTTCGATCTGGTGCCGGGCATTGACGTGGTCATGGAGGAGACCCACTTCGACGAGCGACTGGCGACCGCGGACCTCGTCATAACGGGCGAGGGCCGGATCGACGAGCAAACCGCGTACGGCAAGACGGCCCTCGGAGTCGCGCGGCGCGCGGCCGCGGCCGGGGTGCCGTGCGTGGCCATGGGCGGCGGCGTCACCCCGGAGGGCGTCGAGGCACTCGCGGCGATAGGAACCCTGGCCGTGCCGGTTCCGGACCAGCCTATGACGCTGGAGGACGCGATGGCCCAGGCCGGGCCCCTGGTTGCGGCCGCGGGCGAAAGACTGGCCCGCATCGTGCAGGTAGGAACGCTCGTCGGGCGGCGGCGATCGGCCCGGCTGAACCTGCGCGAGCCCGTGGCGTGACGCCGGCTCGCAAGGTCCCGGCGGCCGCCCGGAAAGCCACGGCCCGGCACAAGACGAAACCGAGTCCGGACCAGGTGGCTCGGCGCTGGGCTGCGCAACTCGAGAAGAAGCGGCCGGGCCTCACCCAATTCGTCCTGGACCGGCTCGCGGAAGCCAACGGCCGCCCGGTGTGGCACCGACGCCTCGACCCCATCAGCGAGCTGATCCTGACTATTCTCTCGGCCAACAGCGCCGACATCAACGCCGAGGTCGCCTTCGGCGCGCTTCGGGACGCATATCCCTCCGCGCCAGCCCCGGACGGCGCTTCGACAGAACCCCGAAAGTTCCCGGGCTGGGGTGGGGTAGGCCTTCCCGACCTGCCGGCGCCGAATTGGGCGGCGGTTGAGGCGGCGCCCATAGCCGAGTTGACGGACGTAATCCGCCCGGGCGGGCTCGCCAACCAGAAGGCACCGCGCATCCAGGCCGCTCTACAGGCAATCGCCACCAACGGCGGCGGATACTCCCTGGACTTCCTGGCGACGAAGCCGCCACTCGAGGCTCGCGACTGGCTTGCCGCTATCCCCGGCATCGGCAAGAAGACGGCTTCGGTGGTACTTCTCTTCAGCTTCGGGACGCCGCTGATGCCGGTCGATCGGCACGTCCACCGGGTCAGCCACCGGATCGGCCTGATACCGCCGAAGGTCGAGGCCGACGCCGCCCACGACTACTTCCTGGCGATGCTCCGCCCAGACCAGATGTACGAGACCCACGTCTCGCTCATCAGCCACGGGCGCCGGACCTGCCACGCCCAACGCCCCGACTGTGAGCATTGCCCGATCGCGCTGCGCTGCCGTTACTTCGACCGCTCGGCAGACTAGCGCGACCGACCGCCCGACGGCGAGCCGCGCGCGATCCTCGACCCCACGCCGGTCCCCGGCTCAGGCCTATACTCGGTCCGACCGCCCCGCGCCGCGTGGTGCTCGGGGGAGGCATATCGGCGGGATGATGGACCAACGGCCGCGAAGGATCCTGCTCGTGGACGACGACCCCAGCCTGCTGGTCGTTCTGTCCGAGCAGCTGCGGGACGATGGTTATGAAGTGGCCACCGCCCGTGATGGCGCGGAGGCCGTGCGCCGCCTCGAGGCTGGCTGGCCCGACCTGATCCTGCTCGATCTGACGATGCCTCGCTACGACGGTCTGGCACTGGCCCGACGAATCAAAGCCGAGGCAGACCTGCCGATTATCGTCCTGTCCGCCATCGACACGGCCGACAGCAAGGCCCGCCTGCTAAACGAAGTGGCCGAGGACTACGTCTCCAAGCCGTATCACTACCCCGAGCTCAGGGCTCGAATAGAACGTGTCTTGCGACGTCTTGGCGATCGGATCCCACACCGATCCGTGGTCCTTGGCCCGGACCTCACACTGGACCTGCATCGCCGGTCGGCCACTGTCGCCGGCAAGGAAGTCCAGCTGACGCCGACGGAGGCACGCCTGCTCCAGCCGCTCGCTGCGAACCTTGGGGAGATCGTCCCAACCGAGACCCTTCTGTCGCGGGGGTGGACCGAGACCGAGGAGGCCGAGCCATCGTACGTCTGGGTGTCGATGCGCCGGCTGCGCCAGAAGATCGAAGTCGACCCCGACCGGCCGGTCCATCTGATCACCGTCCGGGGCGTTGGCTATCGACTCGTCGCGAGCCCCGCAAATGCGTGATCCGCGGAAGAGTCGCGACGGCGAGCCCGCCCGCGGGGAAGCCGGGGGAACCGGACCTTCATTCCGCATCCTGCTCACGACCGGCCTCATCGCCGCCGCCGTACTCCCCGTGGCGGTCTTCGGCGGCATCGTCGTCGCTGCGCGCCTGTACACCGACGCCGGCGTGATGGTCCCGCTCCTGATCGCGTCGATCGTCGCGGCTGCCTTCCTGGGCCTCCTCGCGGCAGCCATGTCGGTCTCCTGGCTGACGGTGCCGCTGCGCCGGATCACGACCGCGGTCGAGAGGGTCGCGGCGGGCGAACCGGGCCCCCCGATCCACATCACCGGGGACGACGAGCTCGCCCGGCTGGCGGAGAGCCATAACCGCATCGCCGCCGACGCCCAGCGCCGCAACCGCGAGTTGGGGTCGCTCCTTCGGGCGATCGCGACGTACAACCCGGCACAGGGACTTCCCGCCCTGACGGCCCGAGCCGAATTCGACGCCTGTTCGATCTACGGCCTGATCGATTGCCGGCTCCAGCTCGTCGACGCGGTCGACGTTCCGGTCGAGGAGGCGATCCCGGGAGACCCACGGCCCGTGCGTGTCGTGCTTCGGGCCGGCAGCGAGACGCTCGGAGTTCTCAGCGGGCATCTGCCCGCAACTCGTGGTTGGGAGCGGGCAGACCAGGACCTGCTCGACCTGTTCGCCAGTGAGGTCGGCGTTGCGTTGAGGAATGCGGAACTGTTCGGGCAGATAGAGAACCAGAACGAGAGGCTGCTCGAACTGGACGCCGCCAAGGATGAGTTCCTGCGCGGCGTCAGCCACAACCTCCAAACGCCCCTTACCAGTATTCGCGCCTACGTGGATCAGCTCCGAGCGGCATCGGACGAAGCCGCCCGAGACCGCCGCCTGCAAATCGTGGCCGAGCAGACCGAGCGCTTGACGCGACTCGTGCGCCAGCTCCTGACCGTGACGCGGCTGGAAGCGGGCGTGCTGAGACCCGAGGCGGAAGTCATCGCCTTGGGTCCGCGCATCCGGCGCGCGTGGGAAGCCCTGAACGCGGCCGATGCCCGCTTCGAGGTGCACGACGGGGCTCCGGGTTGGCTTGGCGTGGCGGACCCGGACCAGCTGGACCAGGTCTTGTGGGCGCTGCTCGACAACGCCGTGAAGTACGGCGGTCGCAGTGGCAGAGTCGAGGCCCACATCCAGGCCGACGAAACCATCGACCGCCTCCACGTCACTATCGTCGACCACGGGCCGGGCGTCCCCGAGGGCGACCGCGAGCGGCTATTCATCCGTTTCAGCAGAGGTGAGGGTCACGAGAGCGCCGACGGCACGGGCCTGGGCCTGTATGTGTCGCGGCAGTTGCTCCGGACCATGAGCGGAGATCTCTGGCTCGAGCCGGCACAAGCTGGCCACGGCGCCGCCTTCACGCTATCCCTTCCGGGCGAGCCGCCCGGCGACGACAGCTGAAGTCCGTCCCTCCAAGTCGCAGGCCGGCGGTGTTGGACCCACGCCGGAGCACGGAGATTGCATGTCCACTCTTGGGCCATGGGCAGGCGACCTCATGAGACGCAGGATGATGCGACGCCACGGACCGCGCTGTCACTCATCCTTGGCGGATTAAGTCCCCACGGCAATCTGCCGACTCCTCCGGCAGGTGCTCGCGACGGCATCAGTTGAGGCACGCGGACAGACGTATGGTTGCAAGACCGGGATTCCTCGGGGGCCTTCGCCAGGGCGATTCGCCGGAGCAGGACTATGGATCGGGCTTCGACGCGAACGCCTCGACCGGCTATGCCCCGTATGTCCGCCTGGGCGATCCGCACGCGGGCCGCCTCATCGGTGAGCGCGGCGCCCAGCCCGGGTTCGACCCTGTGTGGGGGACCCTGGGCGCCCCGGTTCCGCAGGGCGGCAACGATTGGCTCGGCGGTGAGGCCGCGGCGTCCGAGGGCGTCGCCGTGGGAGTTGAGATATTCGGCAACGGATTCCAGATCTCGGGACAGATCCGTACCGGGCAGTTCGATCGCCTCTCGGACTGGGTAAACATGCAAGCCGGGTTCTTGCAGGTCTGCGACGCGTCGCTATCCCACCTCGGGCAGCCGGAAGCTCCCGGTTCGGACAAACAACGGGGCACGCTCTGGGTTCGCCTGGACCAGGTGGTCATGCTCGCCGAACGGGCCCCGGCTACGCAGGGCCGACCCGGGGCACCCGTGATCCGGAAGCAGCAGCTGCGAGTCTCGATCGTGACCCCCGGTTACGAGCTCCGCGGCAGCCTCCACGTCCATGCCCACGGGTCGATGGCGCAGTTCCTGGAAACGCCCGATCCTCACTTCCTGCCGATCACGGACCTGACCGTTGGCTCGCTCTCGAATCCCACCCTCGTGGCCCGGTTCCCGTTCGCGCTGCTCAATCGCGAGCAACTGCTGACGATAGTCGCCGAGCATGGCGGGGACGGCGCCAGCGACCAGAACGACGGCCACGCGGAAGACTCTCCGCTCGCCCGGCGATGGGGAGCGGCCTGATCTCGGCTCGGAGGGCTCGAATGGCTCGGTCCGGCCCCCTGGCCTGAGCCTCAACCGGCGGGCTGGGTCGGCAGCTGACGACGGACTGAAGCTACCCGATCGAGGTCCAGATCGGCGACGATGACGCCCGGTCCGTCCGGCGCCTGGGCAATGACGATGCCCCACGGATCCACGACCATGCTGCGGCCGTGCGCGGGGACGCCGCCGCCGCTGCCGCACTGAGCCGGCGCGATCACGAACGATCCGTTCTCGATTGCTCGGGCCCGCAGGAGAACCTCCCAGTGGTCGCGGCCCGTGGCCTCGGTGAAGTTGGCCGGGACGGCCATCACCACGGCCCCACCGGCGGCGAGTTCGCGGTACAGCTCCGGGAAGCGCACGTCGAAGCAGATGCTCAGTCCCAGGCGCACGTCCAGACCCTCTCCTAGCCCCTCCATCGACGCGATCACGGTCGAGTCTCCGGGCGTGATGCGGGCCGACTCGCGATCCGAGGGCCCGTTCTCGATGGCGACGTCGAAGAGATGACGCTTGCGGTACACGGCCGCGATCTGCCCGGCCGGGTCCAGCAGGACGGACGTGTTGTAAGGCCGCAGAGGGTCTGTCGATCGTTCGGCCAGGCTGCCGAGCAGGATCCAGCAGTTCAGGCCGCGTGCCAGCTCCGAGAATTGGTCGGTGATCGGGCCGGGCAGCCCGGTCGCGGATTCGCGGAAGCCCGCCACGGGGCCGCGGTACTGGAACACCTCGGGCAGCGAAATCAGCCCCGGCCTGCTCTCGCCCGCCTGCCGGACCAGTTCCGCGGCGCGGTCGATGTTCGCGGCCACGTCGTGGTCGGCAGCGAGCTGGACGAGGGCGACTCTTAGTAGGCTCATACCTGACGCCACTCCCCGTGTGCGGCCCCGGCGGATGCCGGCTCATCGGGTCGATGGTACGCTCCCGCGGAGGAGGCTTCATGAACACTCCGACGCGCGACGATGCCTGGCGTCTCCTGGCCGACTGGACCCCGAGCGAGGCCCTGCGCAAACACGGCCTGGCCGTCGAGGCGGCCGTCCGCTGGTATGGCGAGAACCGCTTCGGAATCGGCGAGCCCGAACTCCAGACCTGGCGCTCGGCCGGCCTGCTCCACGATTTCGACTACGAGCGCTATCCCGAGACCCACCCGATGCGCGGCGCCGAAGAGCTGCGGCGGCTCGGTTACCCCGACGAGGTCGTCGAGGCGATCCTGGGCCACGGCGACCACACCGGTGTGCCGCGCGTCAGCCTGCTGGCGAAGACGGTCTACGCCTGCGATGAGATGACGGGCTTCATCATCGCCGTCACGTATGTCCGCCCGAGCCGAAGCCTGGACGAAGTCGACGTCCGGGCCGTCGTCAAGAAGATGAAGGACAAGAGCTTCGCCAGGCTGGTTCCACGCGATCAGCTGCTCAAGGGGGCGGACGAGTTGGGCGTGCCTTTTGAGGAGCACGTCGCAAACGTGATCGAGGGCCTCAAGACGATCCGCGGCGAGCTGGGACTGTAGGCGCAAGCCCCGGCCCGCATGCGCGACGGCGTCGCCCGGGTTATGCCCGGTCCGAGACGACGGGCACGCCCGGGAAGGCCAGGGCTTCGTCGTCGCTGGCGCGAACCCAGTCCAGCATGTCGCGGTTGACGATGAGGGTGCCGACATCGCGAAGCTGGATCGAGCCCCGGCAGGCGAACCCGATGGTGGCGTCGGAGAGCGGGATCATGGGGCCGCGCGAATGGAGATGCGGCAGCGGCAGCTGGCCCGGCAGAGAATGAAGGAGTCCAAGGGCGGTGTAGGGCCCGAGCTGGACCTGCAGACGGTGGCGGATGGTGTGGATGCGCCTGGTGACTTCCCCTCGGACGCCGGTCGTCTCGACCGCGTACAGCATCGACCGGTCCACCTCGCCGTCCCCGAGATTCACGACGGTGTCGTCTTCGAAGCTTTCGACGTAGGTCTCCCGGATGACCACCGAGTCGGTCCGGTTGAGCACGTCGGTGAGTCGGTCACCCTCGCATTCCACGTAACCGATGAACCGCCGACCCCGGGCGTACCCGATGAACGGGATGAGCACGCAGCCTCCATGGATGACGAGTAAGGGCCGGTCTGACGTTCGCCGAACGGTAGCCCGAGGGTATCGCGTCGTGCTTGCGGATATAGCCATACGTAAGTACCGGTGGTGCTTCCACGCCCTATCCGGAGTCTCCCCGACCGCACCTTGGGTCCTGCTCCATCGCCCCGACGCCCTCATCCGTTGCGGAGCCCGCTCGTGTCCACGACCTCGAAATCCGCCCCGGTCAGGGTTTGGAGCTCGTGCATCTCGTCATCGTTCCAGCGCGCATCGGGGGCACCACTGACGTACCAGGGCGACCCGTTGTCGGCCAAGATCATGCCATAGCGCCTGAGAGCCGCGAGCACCACCTGCGCGTGCGGGCCGAAGCCGCTGATGTCCACGGAGGACTTCAGGCGCAGGCGCAATCCCATCGGCGGCAGGGTAGAGCACGAGCTCGCGGTCAGGTGGCGCGCAGGGTAGATGTACCCGCATGTCCTGGGGGCGGTGAACCTGATGGCATGGTTGATCGCGCCGGTCAGGACCTCGTCGTAGCGAACCAGGCCCGGGAAGATCGGCAGGCCGGCGGCGTCGGCGCTCGTCCAGCCTGCCGGGCGCAGGGCGTTCGAGCGGAGATCGAAGACCGCGCCCGACCCGGCCGACCAGGCCGAACCAGATCTGCGGACGTCGTACAGCTCCCAGAGCTTGCACCGACCGAGATCCAGCGAGAGCAGATGCCGGTCCGAGCCCGCTTCGATCCGGGGGCTCGACGGGATCGGATACGGGCCGGGATCGGACTCGTCGGCATAGTCGAATGCGACCGTGTAGGACGGCGTGGCCGCGGTCACGATGTTGTACGGGATCCCGTCGCCGATTGCGTCGAAGTCCGGATGGAGGTAGGCAGCCGGGCCGATCGCGTTCACCATCGCCGCCGAGTTGGATGCCACCGGCAGGCCGGCGACGCTGCGGTTCCAGACGTTGGAAGACGGGAAGACATAACACGGTCCGGCGGCCGGGGGTTGAGTCGGGGCGGGCGGCACCGGCCGTGGCGTGGCGGTCGGCCCTACGGTGGCGGCGAGCGTCGGCGCAGCCGGGGCCGTGGCTGTCGCGCCGACCGCCGCTGTGGATCCGGCGCCGGGTGAATCGGATGCGTCTCCGACCGCGATGGCGGCCGATCCGACGGGGCTCGGCTCCACGGACGATGCGCCGGATGCGCTAGCGCCAGACCGGCCCGCTCCTGAAGCGGACAGACCGCCGAGGACCGGGCCGCCCGAGCTGCCGCAGCCGACGAGGGCGGTGACCACGACCAGAGACAGCGCGGCGGCCTTGAGCGGCGACCGCGACCCGACCGATCCCATGGTCCGATCCTACGGGCCCTGCGCAAGCGGCCGGCGGGTCGTTCCGCGACGGCCGCGACCGGTCGGGCTCTACGGCAGCCGGGATCTCGACGGCCGCACGGCCGAAGACTGGTCAGCCCTTGATCGCGCCGCTGAGGTTGTCGCCCTTCAGGAACATTCGCTGGAAGATGAGGAACAGGATGATCGGGAACAGGGTCGCGATCGCGAGCGACGCCAGGAAGAGGTCCAGCTGGATGCCCCGCTCAAGAGTTGGGAGTCGGACCGAAAGCGGCTGATTGGCCGGGGTCGGCAGCACCAGCATCGGCCAGAGGTAGTCCTTCCAGGTCGCGATCACCGCGAAGACGGACACGACACCGACGATCGGGCGTGACATGGGCAGGCAAATCGACCAGAAGAGCCGGAAGGGCCCGGCCCCATCGACCTCCGCGGCCTCGAATATCTCGCGAGGCAGGTTGTCGAAGAAGCGCTTGATGATCACGACGTTGAAGGCGCTTGCTCCGGCCGGCAGCCAGACCGCCCAGTAGGTGTCGACGAGCTTGACGTCCACGATCGGCATGTCCAGAACGGTCAGGTAGAGCGGCACGAGAAGCACGATGGAGGGCACGAACAGCGTCGCCAGGACCAGGCCGTAGAGGATCCTCGAGCCCTTCGGCCTCAGGACGGAAAGCGCGTAGCCCGCCGTTGTGGCGACGGTGATCTGGCAGATCCACGACCCGATCGCGATCCAGACCGTGTTCATGAAGTAGCGCTCGATGTGCACCGTGGTGAAGGCCCGGACCAGCAGGTCCAGGTCCCAGCCGTTGGGCCACAGCGCCATCGGCTGGCGGAGGGTGTCCTGGGTCGGCGTGATGGCGGCCTTGGCCAGCCACAGGATGGGGCCGAGGCCCACGATGAGCAGCACAACGAGCGTCAGCCCGTGGGCCGTCTGGATCGACCAGCGGATCCTGCGCCGGCGCCAGTCCGCCAGCGAGACGAGGCCGCGTTGTCCGGACTGCGCTCTCTTGCGCCCGCGGCGGAAGGGGATCGGCAGCATCATGAGGAGGTGCTCCACGACCGGGTGAACCAGAAGTAGACCGCGGTGAAGACGCCGAGGAAGGCGGCAAGCATCAGGCTGAGGGCGGCGGCTTCGCCGAAGTGGCCGCCCAGGCTGCTCCCGAAGGCGTAGTTGTAGATGAGCAGCAGGACCGTGGTGGTCGAGTTGGCCGGTCCCCCTTCAGTCAGCAGGAACGGCTCTGTGAATATCTGGGCCGTGGCGATCAGCTGGAGGATCAGGGTGATGAAGAGGATCCCGCGCATGTGCGGCAGGGTCACGTATCGGATCTTGTTCCAGATGTTTGCCCCGTCCACCTCGGCCGCGTCGTAGAGCTCCGGCGGGACGCTCACCAGGGCCGCCAGGTAGATGATCACCGTCCCGCCGAACGCGGCCCACGTGGCCTCCACCACGATCGACGGCATCGCCATGGCCGCGTCGCCCAGCCACAGGATCGGCCCGAGGCCCACGACGCCGAGTATCGAATTGAACGCGCCGTTGGGACCGCCCTTGTAGAAGACCTTCCACAGCAGAACGGCGACCACAGGCGGGACCACGACGGGGAGATATGCCAGGGCGCTGTACAGGCCCCGGAAGCGACGGGTCTCGCTCATGACGATGGCCAGGACCAATGGCATCGGATAGCCGATGACGAGAGCCAGGACGGCGAAATAGGCCGTGTTGGCGACAGCCTTGCCGAAGAGCGGGTCCGCCAGGACGGTAGCGAAGTTGTCCAGGCCGACGAATGTGGGCGTCGAGACCAGGTTGGTCTCCTGCACCGCCATGACGAAGGAACGCAGGATCGGGAACCACGAGAAGGTCCCGAAGACGAGCAGCAGAGGAAGCAGGAATAACAGCGAGCTGAGCCCGTCGCGGCTGAGCCAGGTCAGCCGACCACGACCTGGGCGTGTGCCGCTGGCCGACCCCGGTCGTACAGCCGTGGAGTCCATGCCCGAACTACTGCCTTTCTGCGCGGGGCCGGACGTGCCGGCGGCTTGAGGGGGTTCATGGTGGATCGAGGCTCCGATGGGGGCCAAGGGATGAAAGGCCCCCATCGGAGGTGCGGGACTAGGAGGCCGGGGCGTCGAGGAGCTTCTGGACCTTCGCGTTGGCTGCGTCGAGCAGCTTGCTGATGTCCGCGTTCTTGTCGGTCAGGACCGCCTGGACGACCGGGTCGAGAGCCGCGTAGAGATCCTGGGTGCTGTAGCGCGGTTCGGTGACCAGGGGCTGGGCGTTGATCTTGCCGGTGAAGGGGGTCATCTGGGCCGTGGGGACGTTGATGTAGTCCTTGATCCAGGTCAGAGACTGGTCGTAGGTTGCCTTGTCGAAGATCGGCAGGGCCGGGACGCCGACGGGCTGATTGTTGGCCTTCAGGGCCTGGGCATCGGCAACCGCGCCGTCCTGGGTTCGGAGCTTGTTCATGTAGTAGAAGTCGATGAAGTTGACTGCCGCGTCGCGCTGGGCCTCGGTCGAGAGGACGTTGACGGCGACGAGGTTGCCGCCGCCGAGGACGCCCGCATTCGGGTCGCTGGCGAGCGGAATGACGGTGATGCCGTAGTCGTCGGCCCTGAGCCCGTTGTTCTGGACCATGGCGGTGTAGAGATCGGATCCGCCCGTGAACATGCCGATCTCGCCGGCGGCAAAGGCCTGGTTGATGGTGCCCCAGTTGTAGTCGAAGGTGGCGCCCATCGAGTTGTCGTCCCAGCGCAGACCGTGGAGATAGTCGAGGGCGGCCTTGGTGTAGCTGTTGTTTAGCGTGGCGGTGACCTTGCCGGCGTTGTCGACGGTTTCCATGCGCCCGCCGAGGGAGTACGTCATGGTGGTCAGCTGCCAGCCGCCGGTGTTCTGTGTGGCCATCTGGGCGAAGCCGGCGGCGCCGGTCTTGGAGGCGATGACCTTGGCGTCGGCCTTGACTTCATCCCACGTCGTGGGCGGCTTATTGGGGTCGAGGCCGGCCTGCGTGAAGAGGGTCCGGCTGTAGGTCAGCGACATGCCGTATGCGGTGATCGGCACTGCGTAGATCTTGCCATCGGCGTCTTCGCCGTTGACCAGGACGTTCGGGTTGAACTTGTCCGCATAGCCGAGAGCGCGGACGCGTGCGTCGATGTTGACGATCTGATGCTGGGCGATCAGACCCTTGCCGTCGGTGAACGGGATGTTGAAGACGGTCGGCAGGGTGCCGCCGGCGAGTTGCGCGGTGAACGTGGGGGCGGTCCAGTTGTACTCGTTCGGCACAACGGTGACCCACGGATACTTGGCTTCGAACTCGGCGATTTGAAGGTTCAGGGCGTCGCTGGCTTCCTGGGTGGCGCCGGGGCGAAGCACGCCGACGGTAATGGAGACGGGCTTGTGCGTATCCGCGCTCGGGGCGGCGGTGGCGTCGGCGGCGGCGGTGGCGTCGGCGGCGGCGGGCGCGGCCGTAGGAGTGCTGGCTGCGGAGCTGCAGGCGCTCAGCGCGACAATGGCCAACGCGGCCATCGCCGTCGATATGAACCTGCGATTCGGCTTGGCTGTCATATCCTCACTCACCTTGATCTCTGGCTCGATTCTGGGCTCCTTGGGTGAGCCCGGGTCCCCCTGATAGCGTGTCTGGGCCG
This sequence comes from uncultured Chloroflexia bacterium, assembly GCA_963789725.1. Classification (GTDB taxonomy): domain Bacteria; phylum Chloroflexota; class Limnocylindria; order Limnocylindrales; family CSP1-4; genus Fen-1039. The sequence goes on along the minus strand of CAWBLU010000001.1, from coordinate 756,724 downwards.
TCACACCATCCTCATTCTCCTCCCACACTCCGGAACCGGAGGATGTGGTCCTCGGTTTGGGGCCGGTCGGGCCGCAACCAGGCGGTCGCGTCCGACGGCAGATGGCCGCACGTGAGGTCGGTGCTGGCTAGCAGTACGGAAGCCTCGGCGGGCAATTCGATAGGAGTGCACGAGAGATTGGCGACGCAGACGAAGCCGTCTCCCCGGCGGAACGCGAGCACTTCGGGGTCGGAGGGCAGCCACCTGAGCGGCGCCCGGCCAAGGTCGCGGTCGCTCCGCCGAATCCGCAGCATCTCCCGGTATAGGCTCAGCATCGAGCCCGGGTCGGCTTCCTCCGCCTCGACTGTCAGCCGAGCCCAATGGCTCGGCTGCGGCAGCCAGGGCTCGGCGGTCGCGTCCGACGGGCTGAACCCGAAGGGTGGCTCGAGGCCCGCCCACGGCAGGGGCACGCGGCATCCGTCCCGGCCGGGATCGCTGCCGCCGGAACGGTGGTACATCGGGTCCTGGCGCTGCTCGGCGGGCAAGTCCTGGACCTCGTCCAGGCCCAGCTCCTCGCCCTGGTATATGTAGAGAGACCCCGGCAGGGCGGCGCACAGCATCGCCGCCGCCCTGGAGCGCCGCCGGCCCAGGGCCAGGTCGGTGGGAACACCCGCCCTCTTGGTGGCGAACGAGAAGGCCGTGTCCGCCTGGCCGTATCTGGTCACGGGCCGGGTGACGTCGTGGTTCGACAGGACCCATGTGGGTGGAGCGCCGACCGGAGCGTGGGCGGCAAGAGTCATGTCGATCGAGGCCCGTAGACTCGCCGCGTCCCACGGTCGGGCGAGGAAGTCGAAGTTGAAGGCGGTGTGAAGTTCGTCCGGTCGCAGGTACTTGGCGAACCGGTCGATGTCCGGCAGCCAGATCTCGCCCACCAGAATCCGCTCGTCGGGGTATGTGTCGGCTACGGCCCGCCAGCCTCGATAGATCTCGTGCAGCTCATCGCGATCGGTGTTGGGGTGCTCGCCGGGCGCCGGCTCAGCCGGGACCTCGGGCAGAGCCGGGTCCTTGACCAGCAAGGCGGCCGAGTCGATACGGACGCCCGCGACGCCGCGGTCGAACCAGAACCGAAGGATCGCTTCGTGCTCGGCCCGAACCTCCGGGTCGCTCCAGTTCAGGTCGGGCTGCTGAGACGAGAAAAGGTGCAGGTACCACTCCCCCGGCGTTCCATCGGGATTGGTCGTCCGCGTCCAGGTGGGACCCGAGAAGTTGGAGACCCAGTTGTTGGGCATGAGCTCGCCGTTCACGCCGCTCCCCGGCCGAAACCAGAAGCGGGCTCGCTCCGGCGAACCCGGCGCCGCGGCCAGGGCGGCCACGAACCAGGGGTGCCGGTCCGACACGTGATTCGGAACGACGTCGACGATGGTCCGGATCCCCAAGGCGCGGGCCTCGGCGATCAGCTGTTCCGCCTCGCCGAGTGAACCGAACGCGGGGTCGATGGCGCGGTAGTCCGCGACGTCGTATCCGCCGTCCGCGAGCGGCGACACGTACCACGGCGTGAACCAGATCGCATCCACACCCAGGTCGGCAAGGTATTCCAGTCGGGCGCGCACGCCGGCGAGGTCGCCGATGCCGTCGCCGTTGCCGTCCGCGAAGCTGCGAACGTACACCTCGTATATGACCGCGCGGCGCCACCACTGGTCTTCGCCCCAGACGGTGCCGGTGGACCCCGACGACGCATCGGTCGCTCTGGGCTGTATTGCCGCACCTGCCAGGACCCCGTCTGTCACTTGGACTCAGCTCCGGTCAAGCGGCTGGTGCCACACCTGAGGGCACCCTTGGCACCGCGCTGCGCAAAGTACACTATCGAACAATGAAATGCAAGATCTGAACAAGATTTAGCTCAGTACCACGCGGTTGATGGCAACTAGCTGACTCATACCGTGCCGTCAGGGGTTCGGGCAGGCATGGTGGGCGTTCGGAAACGGAGGAGCGAGGCCGGTCTGGCGGTCCTTGAGCCCGACCCCGTGCGCCGCGCCGGCCGGACCAGCCGGGCCAGGCTTCCACATCCGCCGGCCCGATCGGCCCTTCTTTCGCGAGGTCGACCCTACCGCGTGGCGGCGGGAGGAGCGGTTGAACCGCGAACGACCAGCTCCGGCTCGAAGAGGAGCTCGTCGTGGGACAGGGACGTCCCGGAGATCTGGCTGGCCAGGAGCTCGATGATCATCCGGCACATGGGCTCGATCGGCTGCCGCACGGTCGTAAGTGGCGGATCGATGCTGTTCATCAAGGCCGAGTCGTCGAAGCCCACGACCGAGACGTCCCGCGGCACTACCAGACCGGTTCGTTTGGCCGCGCGTATCGCCCCGAGTGCCATGGGATCGCTGGCGCAGACAATCCCCGTAACGCCGGCATCGAGCAGTCGCATCGCCGCGGCCTGAGCCCCCTCGAGCGAATAGTGGGAATGCGCGACCTGGTCCGCCTCCAGGGCAATGCCCGATCTGGCGGCTACCGTTCTGGCCGCGGCCAGCTTACGCTGCGAGGGAACATGGTCCGGCGGCCCGATGAGGACGCCGATTTGGGTATGGCCGAGTGATAGTAGATGGCCCATGGCCTGCTCTATAGCCACGCTGTCGTCGCACGAGACGCACGGAAAGTCCAGGCCCTTGACCGAGGCGTTGACGAGCACCGTGGGCAGGTGGCGTCTCGCCAGCAGAGCGTAGTGTTCGTGCGGCGCGTCCTCCTGGGCGTACAGGCCGCCGACGAAGACGATGCCCGAGACCTGCTGCTGCAGAAGGAGGTCCACGTAGTCGGCCTCGGAGACGCCGCCGGTGGTCTGGGTGCAGAGAACCGGCGTGAAGCCGCGCTGGGCCAACGCCCCGCCCACGACCTCAGCGAAGGCAGGGAAGATCGGGTTCTGCAGTTCGGGCAGGACCAGGCCGACGAGCCTCGCCCGCTCTCCTCGCAGCTTGGTCGGTCGCTCATAGCCCAGGACGTCCAGGGCGGTGAGGACAGCCTGGCGCGTGGGCTCTGAGACTCCGGGCCGCTCGTTGAGAACGCGGCTAACGGTCGCCTCGCTGACGCCCACCTTGCGCGCAACTTCTGCAAGTCGTTTCGACATGCTGCAATTCTACGCAAAAACGCGCCAGAGAATGCAAGCCATGTATGCAAGCCGCCCCGACCGGGTCAGGAAGCCGCCGGTCGGCCGTTTCGCTGACCGGTTTAGACTGATGCCGAGCCAACGAAGGGTCCCATCTGGAGGTCTCCCAGTGAGCACCGGCGCGCCCGGAACCGACTACGAAGCCACCGTGGAGGCCGCCGTCGAACGAGCGATCGCCGGGCTCGACCTGGAAACGAAAGTTCACCTGCTGACCGGCGCCGACTTCTGGAAGACTCACGCCGTCCCGGCTGTCGGCCTGCGCACCGTGGTGGTCTCCGACGGCCCTGCAGGCGTCAAGGGCGGCTCTGTCGGCCACGACGAGACGACGACCAGCCTGCCCGGTCCGACGGCCCTGGCCGCGAGCTGGGACGAGGATCTCGTCGGCAAAGTGGGAGCCTTGCTCGCGGGCGAGGCCCGGGCCAAAGGCGTCGACGTTCTGCTCGGCCCGACCATCAACCTGCACCGATCGCCCCTGGGCGGGCGCCACTTCGAGCAGTTCTCGGAGGACCCGCTCCTGACCGGCCGGATCGCCGCGGCCTACGTGCGCGGGTTGCAGATGCACGGCGTGGGCGGGTGCCCCAAGCACTATGTCTGCAACGACTCCGAGACGGAACGCCAGACGCTGACCGTCGAGGCCGACGAGCGGCCGCTCCGGGAGCTCTACATGGCCCCGTTCGAGCGGACCGTGCGCGAGACCGGGGCATGGTCGGTGATGGCCGCATACGGCGGTGTGCGGGGCTTTCCGATGACCGAGAGCGACCTGCTCCGCGACCCACTCAAGGAGACGTGGGGCTTCGACGGGGTTGTAGTCAGTGACTGGTACGCCACCAAGCGGACCGTTGAGGCGGGGAGGGCGGCCCTGGACCTTGTCATGCCCGGCCCCGACGGCCCGTGGGGGGCCGCGCTCCTGGCTGCGGTCAAGGCCGGGGACGTCGGCGTCGGCGCGATCGACGACAAAGTGCGGCGGCTGCTGCGCCTGGCCGCACGCGTGGGCGCGCTCGAAGGAGTGGCACCGGCGACTGCCCCGGCCGTGCGGCCGTCGCCGCCGGAGGTGGCCGCGCTCCTGCGGCAGGTCTCGGCGGCCGGCTCGGTTCTTCTGAGCAACGACGGCACCCTGCCACTCGCCGCCGGCGAGTTGCGGCGGCTGGCGGTCCTCGGCCCGAGCGCGGCCGTTCCTCCCGGCCAGGGCGGCGGCAGCGCCAACCTGCGGCCCGATTACGCGGTGACGCCCCTGGATGGCATCCGGGCGGCGCTGCCCGGCGTCGAGATACTCGCCAATCCGTCCGACCGCATCCGACCCGGCTGGCAGCTCGTGGCCCAGGACGAGGTGCTCCTTCCCGGGGGCGCCGGTGAGGGCGCCGCAAAGCCCGGCATCCTGGTCCGCGTCCTTGACGAGGCCGCGGCGGGCGGCCCGGCCACGCCGACCGCCGACCTGGACGGGGAAATAGGCCCGGAGATCCGCCGCTACATCCGCCCGGATGGAAGACTGGTGTGGGGCGGGGATCCGATCCTGGCCGGCCCGTCCGTGCTCGAGATTTCGACCCGAATCGTCTCCTCGGTCAGCGGCAAGCACAGGATCGGTCTCGCGGCCCGCGGCCGGACCGCGGTCTGGATCGACGGCGAGCTGATCGTCGAGGAGGGCGAGTCGCCGGCGGCCTTCGAGCTGGACGGGATCTGGAGCGAACAGCCGTACCACGTGGCCGAGATCGAGATGGAGGCGCGCCGCCCGGTAGAGTTCCGGGCCCGCTGGCGCAAGTTCTTCGACCACAACCAGGTGGTCCTGTCGCTCTCCATGGAGAAGCCGACCGTAGCCCCATCCGAAGCCCTGAATGAATCGGAGCGTTTGGCCCGAGCCGCCGATGCCGTCGTCCTCGTCATCGGCACCGGCGACCAGGAGGAGAGTGAAGGGCGGGACCGGAAGTCCCTGGCCCTGCCCCCGGCCCAGGACGAACTCGTCCGCCGCGTGGCCGCGGTCAACCCCCGCACGATCGTGGTCGTGTCCGCGGGAGCCCCCGTCGAGATGCCGTGGCGCGACGACGTGGCCGCCGTCCTGCTCACATGGTTCCCGGGCCAGGAGGCGGGCAACGCCCTCGCCGACATGTTGCTCGGCCACGTTGAGCCGGGCGGGCGCCTGCCGACCACGTGGCCGGCCACGATGGACGACGTGCCCGTTCTGGACACGCAGCCCGTCGACGGCCGGCTCGAATACACCGAGGGGCTCCACGTCGGCTACAAGGCCTGGCTACGGGCCGCAAAGGCACCGGCCTTCTCCTTCGGGCATGGCGGAGGTTACACCACGTGGACCTACCTCGACGCGGAGCCGGAGACCGGGGACGGTTCGCCGTCGGTCAGGGTCCGTCTCCGAAATTCCGGCGCCCGGCCCGGCCGCGAAGTCGTGCAGGTGTATCTCGCCCGCCCGGCCAGTTCGATCGAGAGGCCGCTGCTCTGGCTGGGTGGTTACGAAGCCGTGGAGGCCGGCGCCGGGCAGACGATCGAGGTCGTGGTCCCGCTGGACCGTTGGGCGCTCCGGCACTGGGACGAGGCCGGCGGCGATTGGGCGATCGAACCGGGCTCGTTCGAGGTTCGCGTCGGCCGCAGCGTCGGCGACCTGCGGCTGGCGACGATAGTCGAAGTCGGGGCCTAGCCAGCCTTGGCTGCCGCGATTACCACCGACGGTCGCGCCACGGCACCGGGACGCTGGGCGACCTGGACCGCCTACTCCTATCTGTCGGTCTGGGGATACGTGCTCTACGCCCTCGGCAACGCCACGCCGTATCTGCGCACGGACCTGGGCCTGACCGACTTCCAGGCCGGGCTTCATGCCTCCGCTCTCGCCGTGGGCGTGCTCATGGCCGGAGTCGCCGCCGACCAGATCGCCCGCTGGGTGGGACCGCGCTGGCTGCTCGACCTGGCCGTGGCCATCCTGGTCGTGGCCCTCGGTCTCATCGTTCTGGCTCCAACCCTGCCCGCATCGCTGTCCGGGGCACTGCTGATCGGGTTTGGCGGCGGGGTTCTTGGCACCGACATCAACGTCCGGCTGATCCGCCCGGACGTGGCGGCAACGCGTCGGGCCATGGGCCAGGCCAACGCCCTGTCGATGATCACGGCCGCGGCGGCGCCCGTGACGATCGGACTCGCGGTCGCGGGGCTGCATGCCTGGCGGCTGGCCCTGCTGGTTCCGATCGTGGCCTTCCTGGCCCTGACCTTGAGCCGGCCGCGCGACTCGGAGGTTCACAGTTCGGTCAGGCCGCCGCGCATCAGGCTGCCGCGAGCCTACTGGTTCGCCTGGCTCCTGCTCGTGCTCGGGGTCTCGATCGAATTCTCGTTCGTCTTCTGGGGTTCGACCATCGTGGGCAAGCAGACCGGCCTGTCCACCGCCGACGCGACTCTGCTGGCGAGCCTCTTCGTCGCCGGCATGTTCGTCGGCCGCGCCGCCGTGGGGCGGGGATTGGGAGCAGGGCGTGCGCCGCGAGGAATCCTTGCCGTCGGCCTGGCAGTGGTGTTGCTGGGCGCGAGCCTGGTATGGCTCTCGCCTGCGCCCGCCCTTTCAGGAGCAGGGCTCTTCCTCGGCGGTTTGGGCCTGGCCCCACTGTGGCCCGTCGGGCTGACTGCCGCGCTCCAGAGTGCCCCGAAAGCTCCGCTTTCGGCGGCCGCCCGGTCGACACTGGCTTCGGGCACGGCGGTCCTGCTGGCACCCTCCGCGCTGGGCCTCGCCTCAGACGCCGTCGGCGTGGCGGGGCTGCCTGGCCGATCATTCTGGCCCTCGCCGTGGCGGCGCTCGCCGTCCTGGTCGTCACCCCACGGCCGGCGCCCTCGGTCTGATCGGAGGCCCGCGACACGGCGCGCGCCGGGAGGCGCGACCGTGTTCGGCGCGCGTCGGCCCGGCAGCGTGATGCCGGGGGAAGGGTGGAGCCGACACTCGGATTCGAACCGAGGACCTGTTGTTTACGAAACAACTGCTCTACCGCTGAGCTATGTCGGCGCGAAAGCGATAGTAACAGCCCATTACGCCGTTTGGCAGAGCCAGTCGTCGGCTTGACGGAGATAGCCCGAAGACCGGCGGGGAGCGTCCATCGCGGGCTGCCGGCACGGACTCTGGTCCTCTGCGACTTCGAACGGCGCCTGCCGTCGCACAAATTCGAGCGAATGCCGGACACCTGGGCTCGCGCGTTGGGTAGGATGTGCCGATGAAGATCGTCGCCTGGCTACGCTCGACAATTCGGCCGGTCCTGTTCGCAGGGACTCTGTCACTCCTGCTCGTGCCCGCGGCGCTGGCCCAATCCGTCCCCAGCCTGACCAGCCAGATCACGGATCAGACCGGGGTTCTTGGGTCGGACCAGGCCCAGGTTCAGAGCGCGCTCGACGACCTGCTGAACCAGGAGAATGTCCAGCTGTGGCTAGTACTCATCTCGAGCACCGGCGGGGCCACGGCGCAGGATCTGGCCCAGCAGACCTTCGAGTCGAACGGGCTCGGCGGCAACGACTTGGTCCTCCTGATCGCCGTCGACGACCATCGCTACGGCTGGTGGGAGACCCAGGCGACGGGCCTGCCCGGCTCGCAGATCGACGGGCTGCTCGGTTCGGAGATGGAGCCGAGCTTCCGAGCCGGCAACTATTCGGCCGGAATCATCAAGTTCACCGATGTGCTGGGCGGCGCCATCCTCCAGGCGAGGAACCCCGTGCCGAAGCCGACTGCCGACGAGCCGACACCCGTCCCTGCCGACAACACCACGACCGTCGACACCTCGGGTGTCGCGACTTTCCTGTGGTTCGTGGTCGCACTCCTGTTGATCGGCATCGGACTGTTCGTCGTGGTCGTGTGGTACCGCGGGCGGCAGCAGTCACGTCTGAGCGTCGAGGAGCGTGACAAGAAGACGGGAGACCTGGCGCGTCAGGCCAACAAGCTCCTCGTCGATACGGACGACGCCCTGCACAATGCCACCCAGGAAGTCGGTTTCGCGGAGGCGGAGTTCGACGGGGCGGACGTGAAGCCCTACGCCGACGCGGTCACCGCCGCCCAGGCGAATCTGAAGCAAGCCTTCGCCATCCGGCAGCAACTCGACGATTCGATCCCGGAAGACCAGCCGACCAAGGAGAAGATGTACGGCCAGATAATCGCCTACTGCCAGGCCGCGACTACCGCCGTAGACGAGCAGGCCAAGCGCATCGACAACCTCCGGGACCTCGAGAAGACGGCCCCGACCGCGCTGGCGGAACTTCCCAAGTCGATCGAAGCGCTCCAGGCGCGGCTGCCCGCCATTCAGGCAGCGGCCGCGACCTTCACTGCATATGCGCCTTCCAGCTGGGCGACCGTCAAGGGCAACGCCGAGGAAGCCGACAAGCGGGGCGACTTCGCGGAGGCGCAGATCGCGAAAGGCTCGGCCGCACTCGCGGCAACGCCGCCCGACAACTACGCCGCGGCCCGAGCGGCCCGTGCCGCCCAGGAGGCGGTGGCTCAGGCCAACCAGCTCCTCGACGCGGTCGAGAGCCTCGCCGCCGCGCTCCAGACGGCACACGGCCAGCTCGACGGCGAGATCGCGGCGGCAGACGAAGACCTGGCGGCGGCAAAGAAGGCCGCTGCTGCGGCGCCCTCGGCCGCTGGCCCGGCAAAGGCCGCGGACCTCTCCAAGGCCGAGACGCTGCTCGGCGAAGCCCGGCGCCAGGCGGCCGCGGCGACCCCGGATCCGATCGCTGCCCTCAAGGCGGCGCAGGCCGCCCACCTCGAGGCGGACCACGCCCTCACCGGAATTCGCGAGGCAGCCGCCCAGCAAGCCCGGGCCCAGGCCGCGTACGGCTCCACGCATCAGTCGGCGGCCATCAGCATCGCGCAGGCCAGCGCCTTCGTGGCGTCGCGCCGGGACGGCATCGGCACCCAGGCGCGCACGCGCCTGGCCGAAGCGGAGAGGCACATGGCCCAGGCCGAGAGCCTTGCCTCGACCGATCCGGACGGAGCCACGCGCGAGGCCCTCACGGCCCATCAGATGGCGGACGAGGCCCGGTCCCTGGCTCAGACGAACTTCAACGACTACGACCGCCGCGGAGGCACGGGCGGGTCCGGCGGGTCTGGCGGAACGGACGTCGGGGCCGCGATTCTCGGCGGAGTCATCGGCGGCCTCCTGAGCGGCGGCGGCCGGCACGGCGGGTTCGGCGGAACGCCGTGGGGCTCGGGCGGCGGCTGGACCGGCGGCGGTTCGAGCCGCGGCGGCGGATTCGGCGGATTCGGCGGCGGCCACGGTGGTGGCGGCGGCTGGACGAGCGGTGGCGGTGGCGGTGGCGGCGGCCATGGCGGAGGGGGAGGCTGGTAGGCGACCTCGTTCGAACCTTCGCAATACTTCGGCAGTCAAGAGATAGGACACAGAGAAGGAGATCGAATCCATGGCTCAGACAACGATCCTGGGACGCGTCGGTCAACTGCTCCGGGCGAACATCAATGCCCTGATCGACGGCGCCGAAGATCCCGCGAAGATGCTGGACCAGCTCGTTCGGGACTTCACCAACAACATGGCCGAGGCCGAGGACGCCGTCGCCCAGACCATCGGCAACCTGCGCATGGTCGAGGACGACGAGAAGGAAGCGCGCGCGGCCGCGGACGACTGGGGCGGCAAGGCCACGGCCGCCTCGAAGAAGGCGGACGAATTGCGAGCCGCCGGGGACGGGGCCGGAGCGGACAAGTTCGATAACCTGGCCAAGCTGGCCCTCGGTCGCCAGATCAGCTTTGAGAACCAGGTCAAGACGTTCGACACCCAGATCGCCCAGCAGACTGAACTCGTCAACCAGCTCAAGGACGGCCTCACAAAGATGCGAGTCCGCCGCGACGAGCTGGTCCAAAAGCGCGACGAACTGGTCGCTCGCGCCAAGATGGCCAAGGCCCAGACGCAGGTCCAGCAGACCCTCAAGAACGTCTCGGTCATGGACCCCACGAGCGAGTTGAGCCAGTACGAGGAGAAGGTCCGGCGCCAGGAAGCCATGGCCCGCGGAATGGCCGAGGTGAACGCCAACTCTCTCGACGAGCAGTTCTCGGCCCTTCAGGGCGAGGAGGACTCGGCCGAGGTGGAGGCGCGTCTCGCGGCTCTCAAGGCAAAGTAGCGGTCGGTCGCAACGCGGCGACCCAACGATTCGCAGACGAAACATCAGACCGCCGGAGGGCAACCGCCGGCGGTCTCTACTATCACTCCGACGGGCCTGTCGGCGCGATGGCGGCCCGCCGAATATGGCGCAAGCTACCGACCGCCGCAAGCCCGGGCGCACATTTCCACAGCTGCTCGGGTCTCCAGTCCGGCCCTGCAATGGTATGCTTCATTCGATTGCATGCAGCGAGTCGGGTTGCTGCCGCGATGCCGCCGTCCGGAGCCTCACAAGTGCCAGAAGCCTCCATCACGATCGGCCATGAGCCGATCGGCCGCATCTCCCCGCGCATCTACGGCCACTTCGCCGAACATCTGGGCCGATGCTGTTACGGCGGGCTCTGGGCAGGCGACGGCAGCGGCGTAGCGAACGTCGACGGCTTCCGGACCGATGTCGTGGCGGCCCTCAACGAATTGCCGGTGCCCCTCCTGCGCTGGCCCGGCGGCTGCTATGCGGACCACTACCACTGGCGCGATGGAATAGGGGCTCCAGAGGCGAGGCCGGCCACCCTCAACACGTCCTGCGGGCAACTCGAATCGGACGGCAACCGCATCGGGACGCACGAGTTCATGCGCCTGGCCGAACTGCTCGGGGCGGAGCCGTACCTGGCCGTCAACGTCGGAACCGGAACGGTCGAGGAAGCCTGTGGCTGGCTCGAGTACGTCAACGCCGACGTCGATACGACCCTGACGCGCCTGCGGGCGGCCAACGGCCACGCGGCGGCCTGGGGCGTCAGGCTGTGGGGCATCGGCAACGAAACGTGGGACTGCGGCGGCCGCTACGACGCCGCGTCATATGCACATGAGTACAGGCGCTACGCCACGATGTTGCGCCATATCGATCCGCGGATCGAGCTGGTCGCGGTCGGGATGGAGGACGAGCCGCTGCCCGAATCGATGTTGGATCCGGACTGGAACGTACGCCTGCTTGACGCCCTCAGCCCGAACGCCGGCCTGATAGACCACCTCTCCGTCCACCGCTACTGGATCAGGGGCGGTCCCGAGACCGGCTTCGGCGAGGACGAGTACTACGCACTCCTGGACGAGGCCGCATCCACTGAGGGCCTGGTCAAGCGAACGGCGGCGCGGCTGGCCCAATTCGCCCCCGCCGGGCGCCGACTGGGAGTGGCCCTGGACGAGTACGGCGTGTGGCACCCGGAGGCCCGAACCTGGGGCCCGGGCGAGGTGCCGCGCAGATCCCCTCCGACCTTCGAGCAGGCCAACACCCTCCGCGACGCGATCGCGGTCGCGATCGCCTTCGAGGGCTTCCACCGGCAGTGCGAGGTGCTGTCGATGGCCAATCTGGCTCAGGTCGTCAACGTCCTCCAGTCGGTGCTCGTCACAGACGGAGAGACCTGCGTCAGGACGCCGACGTACCACGCCTTCGCCCTCCACCGACCTCACATAGGCGCGACCGCTGTGCCGGTCACGATCACGTCGAGCGTGTCCTTGCCCGCCGGTGGAAGCGCGGTCAGCGCGACGGCTTCGGTCCGCGACGGCCGTACGGCGGTGACAGTCGTCAATCGCGAATTCCGCCGGTCGGTCGAGGTCGAGATCCACGGTCCCGCGGGCGTAGCGGACGGCCTCCTCCTTTCGGCCGACGCCGCCGACGCCGCCAATACGCTTGAGTCGCCCCAGCGCGTCGCCCCGAGACCGCTGGCTGTGCGGTCGGTTGCGAGTGGCGTCTCAAGCACCGCAATTCCCGCGCACTCCATAGCTACCATTCAGTATTCCCAGTAGTGAGCAGGTTGATACATGGGCAACAGTCCGAACCACTTGGTCATGGGCGCCTGATGTCAGATAGCAGCTCGAAATCCAACGGACGGGGCGCCCGGCCCACGGCCGCCAAGGGCTCCGGCGAAGAGCCGGCCACAAACGGACGTGCCGCTCCGGTGGTTCCCGCGGGCGGCCACACCGCGTCACCGCCGCGTCTCTCGCGGATCCCGACGATGCAGGACATCGCCACGGCGAGCGGCGTATCGCAGAGCACCGTTTCCAGGGTTCTGACCGGCGCTCCGACTGTCGTTCCGATCAACCCGGCCACTCGCGAGCGGGTCCTGGAAGTCGCGCGCCAGATGCGCTACCGCCCGAACCCCCTGGCCAGGGGCCTGAGGGGCGCTCGCACGATGCTCCTCGGCGTCATCGTCCGGGAGATCACCGACCCGTTCTTCGCCGGCGCCGTCGACGCGATCTCGTCCGAGGCAAACCGGCGTGGCTACAACGTCGTCCTGGGGCATGCCCACGGCAAGACGGACGAAGCCATTGCCCTGCGTGCGGTCCTGGAGACGCGCCACTGCGACGCCATCCTCCTTCTCGGCGACACGAGCGACCAGCCTCGCCTTCTCGGGGATCTGCGGGACACGAATATCAACGTCGTGGGGCTGTGGCAGGGGTCCACGCCCGTGCCCGGGATATCTACCGTCAGCGTCGACAACAGGGCCGGCGTGGAAGAGGTGATGGCCCATCTCCTCGGCCTCGGCCACAAGCGACTGGCCTTCATCGGCGGCGGCTTCGGCGAGGGCTTGCTGCTGGGCGACATCGGAGAGCGGCGAGCGGCGTTCCTGGAGCTGATGGCTGCGGCCGATCTGCCGGTCCCGGACGGTTACGTGTGCGAGATCAAGAACAACCTCGGCGGCGGCGCCATCGCCTTCGAAGCGTTGATGAGTCTTCCCGTCCGCCCGACCGCGATCTTCGCCTCGACCGACTTGCTGGCCATCGGGGCGCTCCACGTCGCCGGCCGGATGGGCATGAGTGTGCCCGGCGACGTATCGATCGTCGGCTTTGACGACCTGCCCATGGCCGAGTACGCGAACCCGGCCCTGACGACCGTGCGGATGCCGATAGCCGAGATGGCTGCGGTCGGCGTCAGCGCGGCGATCGACAAGGCAGGCGACGACGATGCCCCCGTCGTCCAGCTGCTTGTCCCGTCGCTGGTCGTGCGCGAATCATCCGGACCGCCGGCCCACAGTGGTTAACGGCACGCCTGCCGAAGTACCACGATGAAGGCAAGCGTTTGGTCCGACCGGTAGTCCTTGCCCTGTCAGAAGAGGCCCGGCCCACGGCCCGGGGACGGGCACGGGGAATTGCTTCTCCGTGACTGCCGGCCGGCTCAAGTCCCGCCTCGGCAGATGCCCGCGGCGCGCCGGAAAGAGCGGCTACTCGTGAAGTTGGGCCAGTTCAGTCTGCGTTACTTCGGTCGGCATCTTGCCCATGATGATCATCGCCAGCACCTCGTCGGTCGTGACTTCGGCCTTGTTGACCGTGCCCACGAGCCGGCCGTGCAGCATGACGCTGATCCGGTCCGCCAGGTCGAAGACATCGTGGATGTCGTGGCTGATCAGGAAGATGCCGATCCCCTCCGACTTCAACTGCTTGATCACGTCGCGGACCTGCGCCGTCTCAGCCGGCCCGAGGGCCGCCGTGGGCTCGTCCATGATCAGGATGCGGGCGTTGAAGTGGATGGCGCGGCCGATCGCGATGGCTTGCCGCTGGCCGCCGGAGAGTGACATCACCGGCGACTTGAAGTTCTTGAAGTGAGGGTTCAGGCGCCCGATGACCTGGCGAGTGGCCGATTCCATGGCCGCGTCGTTGAGCGACCCCGTCCGAGTCTTGAGCTCCCGTCCGAGGAAGAAGTTGGCAGGCGCGTCCACGTTCTCGGCCAGAGCCAGGTTCTGATAGATCGTCTCGATGCCCAGGGCCTTGGCCACGCGCGGGTTCGGTATCGAGACGGGCCGGCCGTCGATCAGGACCTCGCCGGAATCGGGCGGGCGGGCCCCCGAGAGGGTCCGGATCAGCGTCGTCTTGCCGGCGCCGTTGCCGCCGACCAGGCCGACGACCTCTCCCTGACGGAGATCAACGGTGACGTTCTGGACCGCGTGAACGCCGCCGAACGCCACGCTGATGTTGCGCAGCTCGACCATGGGCGCGTCCGCGACCGGCGCTGCGAGCTTGGGCTCGGGGGTGGGTGCGATGCTCATCTTCTTGCTCCTGGCCTACTTGGAACGCCGCTGAAGGACGGTGTCGAGGCCGACCACGAACACCAGGACCGAACCGATCGCGACGTCTTGCATCGGTGAATCGAGGCCGACGGTGACCATGCCGGCCTTGAGCGACTGCATGAGCACCGCCCCCAGGATGGCGCCCTGGATCGTGCCGATGCCGCCGGAGAACGACGTTCCGCCGATGACAGCCGCGGCGATCACGAGCAGCTCGTATCCGGTTCCGGTGCTGGTCACGCCGGCGTCGAGCCGGGACGCCTGAACGCACGCGGCGATGGCGCAGAGTATGCCCATCAGCACGAACGTGCCGAGGATGATTCGCTTCGTGTTGATACCGGCCAGGGTGACCGCTTCGGGGTTACCGCCGATCGCGAAAACGTAGCGGCCGAAGGGGCGTCGGGTCGCCAGGTACCCCATTACGAGCCCTATGCCCAGCAGAATCAAGACCGGTGTGGCAAGGCCGACAGGAATGATCAGGCCGCCGGCCGGCTCGGTGATGCTGTGCGCCGTGGCGTACTGGGTGGCGAGTCCGGGCGGCAGCGGATAGTTGTTGAGGACCCAGGCAAAGTACAAAACGGTTGCCCAGCCGACCACTATCAATACAGCCAGGGCCCACCGCGGCCGGACGGGGAATCCGTACTGCCGGCGCTTGTTACTGCTGCTGATCAGCGCATACGCGATCCCCGCGCAGATCAATATGGCGACAATCCAGGTCGGCCAGAATCCGATCGCGCCGCCGACATCGCTGATTGCGCTGCCGCTGGAAAGGTTCCCGCCGAGGATGGCGAAGTTCTTGTCCATGGGGGCGATCGTCTGGCCCTGCTGGATCTTGAAGATGATGGCGCGCCATATGAACCAGCCGCCCAGAGTGACGATGAACGACGGGATCCCAATGTAGGCGATCAGGCCGCCCTGGATGGCTCCGACCACAGCACCCACAACAATCGCGGCCAGGAGGGCGGCGATCCAGATCTCCCACGAGCCATAGGCGAGATGCAGGTTCTCGGTCAGCCAGATACGCTGCGTCATCGCGGCCATGTAGGCCGTCAGACCCATGACCGAGCCGACCGAAAGGTCGATGTTCCGTGAAACGATGATGAGGACCATGCCCGTGGCCATGATCGCCACCGGCACGCTCTGGACGGAGACGTCGTAAAGGTTGCGCGGCGTCAGGAACTGGCCGTCCGACGCATAGCCGAAGCCCAGCCAGATGGCAACCAGGGCCAGGATCATGCCGGTCAGCCGGAAGTCGATCTCCATCGTCCGAGCACCGGACCTTAGCCTCCGGAAAACGACCTGCAGCGGTCCCGTCGCCCGCCTCCACGCCGGCTGAGGTGGCGCCGGAGCCCGTACTTCGCCCGCAACCTGAGTCATCGTCAGCCTCTCGATTGACCTGGGATCAAGACACCCTTCACCGTAATGTTACGCGCCCTGCACCGCGGATTCCCGGGTGCAGGGCGCGTCGATTGCCGTTAGATGTCGAGAGCTGTTAGCAGCCCTTGACGGATCCGGCGGTCACGTCCTTGCAGAGCGTGGCCTGGTCGATCCACTTGGCGTCGAGGACGACCTGGAGGTTGTCCTTGGTGATCGCCTGCGGGGTGATGAGGATCGAGTTGACGCTGTTGCCGCCCGGGGTCTTGAAGATGGCGGAAGCGCCCTGCGCCGTGGTGATCTTGTCCATCGTGGTGCCGGCGCACAGCTGCGCGGCGGCCTCGCCGGCCGCGTTGCCGAGCAGGCGGGCGTCCTTCCAGACGTCAACGGTCTGGGTTCCGAGGGCGATGCGGTTGAGGGCGGCTGCGTCGCCGTCCTGGCCGGAAACCGGAACCTTACCGGCAAGACCCTGAGACTTCAGGGCGGCGATGACGCCACCGGCCATGCCGTCGTTCTCAACGAAGGCGATGTCGATCTTGTTGTTGTTCTTGGTAAGGAGCTGGGCCATTTCGTTCTGGGCGTTGGCCGGATCCCAGTTGTCGGTGTAGGTCTCGCCGACGTTCACGAGCTTGCCGGCCGGGTCGGTCGCGCCGACGTCCGGGAGGCCAGCCTGGACCATGCCCGAGCGCAGGAAGTCTGCGTTGGCATCGGCCTTGTTGCCCTTGATGACGACGAAGTTGCCGGCGCTCTTGACCTTGAGCAGTGCCTCGGCCTGGAGCTTACCGACGAGGACGTTGTCGAACGTGATATAGAACGCGCCCGGATCTTCGATCAGGCGGTCATAGGCGATGACCGGGATGCCGGCCGCGAGAGCCTTGGTAACGGCCGGCTTGATGGCCGTGCCGTCCTGGGCCAGGATGATCAGGACCTTGGCGCCCTGGTTGATCAGCGCGTCGACGTTCGACAGCTGGTTGTCAGCGGACGACTTCGCGTCGTTCGAGATGTAGGTTGCACCGGCCTTGGTGAGCGCGTCCTTGATTGCCGGCTCGTCCCACTTGGCCCAGCGCTCTTCGGCGTAGTTGTTCCAGGAGACGCCAACTACGCACGGACTCGCGGTGGGGGTGGCCGGGGCGGCCGTTACGGGAGCTTCCGTGACGGGAGCCGCCGTTACCGGGGCTTCGGTCGGGGTCGCGGCTGCGCTTGAGCAAGCCGACGCGACGATCGCGGTAATCGCGATAAATGCCGCAGCTTTGCGGTGACCGATCATAGGGTCCTTCCTCCTCTGGAAGTTTCCACTCGTTCTCCCGGGTTACCGGTAGCTCCGGAAATCACCGGGTCTGGGTCCGATTTGGGCTGGACATCCTCCTATCACTCTCGATCTCTGGGAAGCGATCGATCGACATAGGTGCTGGTTGTTTGCGACCTCTCCCGGGTCCTCGCTGGGCGGCGAGACTTGTCCGGTGGACCAGGGCTGGTCCGAACCAATTCTCAGGTGCAAGGGTCGCGACGACGGCAGCCCCGCCGAGGAGTCTCACACCTTGGTCCGGCCCGTCGCGGCCGAGTGACCGGGTTTGTTATGCAAACGTTATCTTGCAAACGTTTGTGATAGCCTCTTACATACGAGGCGGTCGTGTCAACACCCTTGTCATGAGCAGACTTTATTCTCCGCACGGAGCTTTCCAGCAAGGAGTCTCGCTGGATGCGTCTGCGGTAGTCGCCGGGGTGGGACCGGGGCGACGAGCGGGCTGACCGAACCGGGAGCGCCCGGCCGCCTGGTGGAGAGAGATGGGAGCGAGGCGTTCTAAAGCTAAGGTCGCCGCGGCCGTCGGCGCTGTCCTGATCGTAGCGGCGGTCGCCGCGGGCGGGCTGGCTGTCGTCAAGCCGTGGACCGGCCCGAGCCCGACTCCTACGTGCGCGCCTCCGGCCGTCCACCCCGAGTGGTCCGTGGCCCGCAGGTGGGACGAAGCCCTGCTCGACGCGATTCGGCGTGCTCTGCCCAACCCGCCGGTCCATGCCCGCAACCTCCTCCACATGTCCGTCGCCATGTGGGATGCCTGGGCCGCGTACGATCCGCAGGCGTCCGGTTACCTCGTGAAGGAGAAGGATACCGCCCCGGACGTAGCCGCGGCCAGGAACGAAGCGATCAGCTACGCCGCATATCGCGTGCTGACGGCCCGTTTCATCAAGTCCGTCGGCGCGGACAAGTCGCTTTCCGAGTTCGATGACGTGATGGACTCGCTGTGTTATCCGTTGAACTTCACGGCCACGCAGGGCGACACGCCGGCCGCTCTCGGCAACCGGATTGCCAGGACCGTGCTCGACTACGGCAAGACGGACGGATCCAACGAGGCGGGCGGCTACGCCGCGACGGGCTACGTGTCCGTCAATCCGCCGCTGGTCGTGGCCCAGCCCGGAACGACCCTGGTCGACCCCAACCACTGGCAGCCGCTCCAGATCCTGCACATGATTTCCCAGAACGGCATACCGGTGACCAACGGCGTTCAGCAGAATGTCGGCCCGCAGTGGGGCCATGTCGCGAGCTTCGGCCTGCCTCCGGCCGGCAGCGGCGGCGCTCCGCCGCTCGATCCGGGCCCGCAGCCCCGACTGGGAGACCCCGCCACGGACGCGCAGTTCAAGGCCGACGTCGTCCAGGTCATCAAGGACAGCAGCATGCTCGATCCGACCGACGGCCTGACCATGGACATCTCGCCCGGGTCGCTCGGCAATAACTCGCTCGGCACCAACGATGGAACGGGCCGCGCGGTCAACCCCGTCACGGGCCAGCCCTACCCGCCGAATATCGTCAAGCAGGGCGACTTCGGCCGCATCATGGCCGAATTCTGGGCCGACGGCCCTAACTCGGAGACGCCTCCCGGGCACTGGAACGTGCTGGCCAACCTGGTTTCCGACGAGCTCGACCCGGATCTGCGCGTTGGCGGGACCGGCCCGGTGGTCGACCGGCTGCAATGGGACGTCAAGCTTTACCTCACCATCAACGGGGCGGTGCACGATGCCGCCATAGCGGCCTGGGGAGCCAAGGGCTACTACGACGGCGGGCGGCCGATCGAGTGGATCCGTTACATGGGCGGCCTGGGCCAGTCGAACGAGCCGAACGGGCCCTCGTACAACAAGGACGGCCTGACGCTGGTGCCCGGCCTCATCGAGGTCGTTACGCCCGAGTCCAGCGCGCCCGGACAGAGGCATGAGGCCCTGGCCGGCCACATCGGCGAGATCGCCATCCGAGCCTGGGCCGGCAACCCCCCCAACCCGAAGACGGAGATCGGCGGCGTCAAGTGGATCCTTGCGACGACGTGGGTCCCCTACCAGCTGCCGACATTCGTGACGCCGTCGTTCCCGGGCTACTTCTCGGGCCACAGCACATTCAGCCGGGCCGGCGCTGAGGCATTGACGGGATTCACCGGCAGCGAGTACTTCCCTGGCGGCGTCAGCGGCTACACCATCAAGGCGGGCTCGCTCAAGTTCGAGGTTGGGCCCACCACCGATATCCGACTCGAGTGGGCGACCTACTACGACGCTTCCGACCAGGCCGGCCAGTCCCGGCTCTGGGGCGGCATCCACGTCCAGGCTGACGACTTCATCGGACGCCGGGTCGGCTCCGAGTGCGGCAAGGCCTCGTGGGCGCTGGCCAACCGTTACTTCAAGGGGTTGGTCGGCTCGTGACCGACGCCCCCGGTCCCGCCGAGACTCGCATTCGGCGCCGACCAGGCCGCCGACTCAGCCGGCGTCTGATCGGCGTGGCCGTGGCCGTCGTCGCGGTCGCCGTGGCCGGGGTGGCAGTCATCGGTTTCGTAGGCAGCCGCCCCGGTGGTGTTACTCCCACTACCGCCCTGGGCCCGCCCAACTTCGTCGACGAGACGGCGGCGTCGGGCGTCGGCCACATCTATGACGGCGGAGAGGAGTACGCAACCGGCGGCGGCGTGGCCGTCCTCGACTGCAACGACGACGGAAAACCCGACATGTACGTCGCCGGAGGCACCAATCCGGCGACGCTATATCGCAACGACGGCTCGATCGGCGGCGCGCTCGAGTTCAGCGCCATTCACGACCCGGCCACGGATCTCACGGCCGTCGTCGGCGCCTATCCGATCGATGTCGACGGCGACGGTACGACCGACCTGGCGGTGCTGCGCGTCGGCGGGACGCAGCTGCTGCGAGGGCTCGGCGATTGCCGGTTCGAGGCGGCCAACCACGCCTGGTCGTTCGCGGACGACAATGCCTGGGCCGCCGCATTCAGCGCGACGTGGGAAGGCCAGGCCGCGCTCCCGACCCTGGCCGTCGGCCATTACCGCAAGCTCGACGGCGCCGGCGCCCCGACCCTCGACTGCGCCGACAGCGCCCTCTACCGTCCGGACACGGCCGGGAACGGCTACGCCTTTCCGACCGTCCTGTCGCCCGGCTTCTGCACGCTGTCGATGCTATTCAGCGACTGGGACGGCTCCGGGCGGCGAGACCTCCGGATGACCAACGACAAGAACTACTACATGAATGGGACGGATCAACTCTGGCGTATCGACGCGGGTCAACCTCCGCGGTTGTACACCGACGCCGACGGATGGGTCTCCATGCAGATCTTCGGCATGGGCATCGCCGGCTACGACCTGACCGGCGACGGCCTGCCCGAGTACTACATCACCAGCCAGGGCGACAACAAGCTCCAGACTCTGACCATCGGGCCGGAGCAGCCGACCTTCCGTGACATCGCCCTCAAGCGCGGCGTGACGGTGGCCCAGCCCTTCACCGGCGGCGATGTGCTTCCGTCCACCGCCTGGGACCCCGAGTTCCAGGACGTCAACAACGACGGCTTCATCGACCTGTTCGTCTCCAAGGGCAACGTCAGCACCCAGCCCGACTTCGCCACGAAGGATCCGAACAACCTGCTCCTCGGCCAGCCCGACGGCACCTTCACGGAGGCGGCCGACAAGGCTGGCGTTCTCAACTACGAACGTGGCCGCGGCGCCGCGCTGGCCGACTTCAATCTCGATGGGATGTTGGACCTGGTCGAGGTCAACTACGGTTCGGGCCTGAAAGTATGGCGTAACGTCGGCTCGGGGGACGCGGCAAAGCCGGCCCAGATGGGCAACTGGATCGCGGTGGCCGCGACTCAGCCCGGCCCGAATCGGAACGCCGTCGGCGGCTGGATAGAAGTCAAGGTCGGCGACACCACGATGCGGCGGGAGCTGACAATCGGGGGCGGTCATGCCGGAGGCCAGATCGGCTGGAGTCAATTCGGGCTGGGCAGTTCGGGTCAGGCGCAGGTCCGTGTCATATGGCCGGACGGGGCTGCCGGACCGTGGATCAGCGTCGATGCCAACCGGCACGTCTTCGTCGATCGCGATGCGACCGACGCTCGCGCGTGGGATCCCCCCAAGAACTGAACGGAAGGACGGCAGGCAATGCCCAGGGCACGGCTCGCTGAGATCAAGCTGCCGGAATTCGGGATGCCGGAAACGCGCCCCGAACTCCCGGCGGACATCTATCCGGCCCGCGTCGCCGGGTTGCGAGAGCGCCTCGAGGCCCGCCGCTACGACCGCCTGGTCGTTTACGCGGACCGCGAGCACAGCGCCAACCTCGCCTACCTGAGCGGCTTCGATCCTCGCTTCGAGGAAGCGCTCATGGTCCTCGGGTCGACCGGCGAGCCCGCGATCCTGGTCGGCAACGAGAACACCGGCATGGCCGGGGCCGCCCCGCTGGAGATGCGGCGGGTGCTGTTCCAGCACTTCAGCCTGCCCGGGCAACCGCGCGACAAGACCGCGCCGCTCGGCGAGTCCCTTGCCTCTGAGGGCATCGGCAGGGGCAGCCGTGTCGGCGTGATCGGCTGGAAGACATACCCGACCCGCGAAGCCATGGACGTCCCCGCCTACATCGTCGACGAGTTGCGGCGCCTCACCGGTCCGGGTGGGCTCGTCGAGAACGCAACGGATCTGCTGACAGATGCCGCCGACGGACTGCGCGTGATCAACGAAGTCGACCAGCTCGCGGTTTTCGAGTATGCGTCGTGCCAGACCTCGGACGGCGTCCGCCGCATGCTGTCCGAGCTCAGGCCCGGCATGACGGAAGGCGAGGCCGTGCGGCTGCTCCGCTGGAACGGCATGCCGCTGTCATGCCACCTGATGCTCACGGCCGGTCCGCGGGCGACCTTCGGTCTCGTGAGCCCGGGCGACCGAAAGATCGAGCGGGGCGACCGCTTCACCGTCGGTTTTGGCGTCTGGGGCGCCCTCAACTGCCGCGCCGGATTCGTCGTCGAGTCGGCCGACGAGTTGCCGGCCGGCATCTCGGACTACGTGGACCGGCTCGTCGGACCATATTTCGAGGCGATCGCGGAGTGGTACGGCGCCCTGCGCGTCGGCCAGACCGGCGGCGCGCTCTACGAGATCATCCGGCGACACATCGGGGACCCGTTCTTCGGGGTTTCGCTGAACCCGGGCCACCAGATCCACCTGGACGAATGGGTCAACTCGCCCATCGCGCCGGACTCGCGGATCGAGCTCGAGTCCGGCATGGCCTTCCAGGTGGACGTCATTCCCGCGACTGGCACGGACTACTTCACCACCAACATCGAGGACGGACTGGCTCTTGCGGACGAGTCCCTGCGCGAGGCCTTCGCGTCCGCCTATCCGGCGGCATGGGGGCGGATCCAGGCCCGACGCAGGTTCATGAACGACGCCCTCGGAATCGCCCTCCACCCGGACGTCTTGCCGTTCTCGAACCTGGCCGCGCACCTGCCGCCGTTCCTGCTCAGGCCGGACAAGGCCATGACCCTGACCGCCTGAACTTCGCCGCGCCGGCGCTACTCGACCCGCGTCTCGGTGAAGAAGCGGCTGCGCCGCTCCACCACAACCGTCTTGCCGGTGAGACGCAGGCCGGCCCGGCACGGCAGATCGACAGCTGACGTTCCCGCCATGACCGTGATCCTGCCCGGCTCCACGATGCGACGGCCGTCAACGCCGGTGAAAGCAAGCTGTTCTGCCGCGACCCGGAAGGTGACGTTGCGGCGCTCGCCGGGCGCGAGCGTCACCCTCCTGAAGCCGCGGAGCTGCTTGTCGGGGCGAGTCACACTGGCTTGATCGTCTCGAAGGTATAGCTGAACGACCTCGTCGCCCTCGCGGTCGCCGGTGTTCTCAACCACCACCGTTGCCTCGAACTCGCCGTCGACCGGAGTCGTGTCACGGTCCAGACGGAGGTCCGACACCCGGAAGCTCGTATATGAGAGCCCGTAGCCGAATGGCCACAGCGGCTCGTTGGAGCCGTCGACGTAGGCCGCCTTCCAATGCGACCTGCCGCCAGAAGGCTTGTGGCCGTAGTAGATGGGCACCTGGCCGACATTGCGGGGAACGGTGATCGGCAGTTTGGCACCCGGGTTGACGCGCCCGAACAATACGTCCGCCACCGCCCCGGCACCCTCCTCACCGGGCACCCAGGCATGCAACACCGCTGCTGCCACAGCCGCGTCCGACCCTACGGAGAGCGGGCGGCCCGCGATCAGGACCAGGACGACCGGGGTGCCGGTCGAGGCTACGGCGGCCACCAGCTCGCTCTGACGGCCAGGCAGGCCTATCTCCAGACGATCCCTGGCTTCGCCGGAGATGCAGTCGTCGGTGAGCCCCGATCGCTCGCCCACGACCACGATGGCGACGTCGGCGCCGGTCGCGGCCTCGACCGCTTCTTCGATGTCCGCGTCGTCGCCGTCGAGGAGGCCACAACCGGCGGCAAATCGAACGCTTGTAGACGGACCGACGCTCTCGCGGATCGCTTGCAGGACGGTCTTGATGGACCCGAGGTCGTCGCTGGCCTCGAGCCCGTCCGGCAGCTCGGTGCCGAAGCCGCCCTGCTCGAGGAGTGCCTCGATATGGGCCAGGTGGCTGTAGTCGCCCAGCAGGTTCCGGCCGGAATCGGCGTTCGGCCCGATAACGGCGACTGTGGCGAGATTCGGCTTCAGGGGCAGGGTGCCATCGTTGGCCAGGAGGACGATCGACCTTCGAGCGATCTCGGCAGCGAGCGCCCGATCCGATTCGTACGGCAAGACCGCGGCGGCCGGGTCAACGTACGGGGTCTCGAAGAGTCCGAGCTCGAATTTGGCACACAGGACCCGCCCGACTGCCATGTCTACGGTCGCCTGGCTCACCCGGCCCGTCGACAGAGCCTCTGCCAGCGGTCCACCGAATCCCCGCGTCGTGGGCAGCTCGACGTCCACGCCCGCCTCGATGGCCATTACGGCCGCGCCAGCGAGGTCCTCGGTCACGGCATGCGAGGTGATGAGCTCATCGACACCGAAGTAGTCCGATACGACGATCCCCGTGAAGCCCCAGCGCTCCCGCAGGATCGTCGTCAAGAGTTCCCGCGACGCGACGCACGGAACGCCGTCGACTTCGTCATACGCATGCATCATCGAGCGCAAGCCTGCCCCCCGGACGGCCGCCTCGAATGGGAAGAGGAACTCGTCGACCAGCTCGCGTGATCCGATGTGGGCCGGGGCGTGGTTCATGCCGCCTTCGGGCAGTCCGTGGCCGACCATGTGCTTGCCCGTGGCGTAGACGAGGTCCGAGGGCCCACCGTCGCCTTGAATGCCGCGGACGTATGCCGTGCCGAGCTCGGCCACCAGGTACGGATCTTCGCCGTAGGTTTCCTCGAGGCGTCCCCACCGAGGGTCGCGGGTGATATCCAGGATTGGGGCCAGCGTCTGCTGAGCACCCTGGGCCCGCAGTTCGCGGCCGAGCCGCCTGGCCATCTCCTCGACCAGCCCGGGCTCCCAGCTGGCCGCCTGGCCGATCGACTGCGGAAAGCACACCGACTCGGTGGCCAGGAGGCCGTGCAGCGATTCCTCGTGAACGATGGCCGGGATTCCAAGCCGGGTTTCCTCGACAAGGAAGCGTTGGATCCGATTGGCCAGTTCGGCCGACGCCACCGAGCCGAGATTCGTGGCCCCGGCCACGCGCGTTATCTGGCCGATGCCGGCGCCCAGCCGTGGGCTTGCCTTGGCAGGGTCGAAGGCGAAGTGATCGAGTATCTCGAACGACCAGACAGATCCGAGCTGGGCCAGTTTCTCCTCGGGCGACATGCGCCCGAGGAGATCTGCTACTCGCTCATCTATGTCGGCCGCGGCGTCTCTGTAGACGGCCCCGGCCACGGTCAACCCTTGACCGAGCCGGCGGTGAGGCCGGAAACGATCTGGCGTTCCGCAACTATGTAAAACATGATCGCCGGCAGGATCGCCATCACCGTGAACGCCAGGGTGCGGGCCTGGTCGCGCACGTACTCGCTTGAGAAGTTCATCACACCGAGCGGGAGTGTCCACTGATCCGCGCCATTCAGGATGATCAGCGGCAGCATGAACGCGTTCCACGTCCCAACGATCGCCAGGATGCTCACCGTAGCCAGGGCAGGCCGGGCCAGCGGCAGCAATACACGCCAGAAGAAGCCGAACGTGGTGCAGCCATCGATTTTGGCCGCGTCCTCGAGCTCCACCGGGATGCTCTTGAAGAACGGTCGCAGGATGATGACTGTAAGAGGCAGTCCGAAGGCGGCCTGCGGCAGAGCCACTCCCAGGTAGTTGCTCTCCAGCCCGAGATCGCGGACGAGGATGTAGAGCGGCAGGATCGCGACAGCCGAAGGGAACAGCAGGCCGAGGGTGAACAGCGTGTACATCGCCTCGCGGCCCCGGAACACCAGCCTTGCGAAGGTGAAGGCCGCGAGTGAGGCCAGACCCACCGTCAATACGACGGCAATCGTCGCGATTATCAGGCTGTTGAGAAGCTCCCCCCAGAAGACGGCTGCGTTTTCACCGAACAGGACTTCCGTGTAGTTCGAGAAGACCCACGGGTTCGGCAGACCGACGGGGTCGCTCACGAGCTGGCCGTTAGTCTTGGCACCGCCCATGACCGCGAATACGATCGGCACCAGGATCACTAACGCGACCAAGACGAGGATCGCATAGCGGAGGATCCCGACTATGCCCATTCGGGCGAGCCTGCCGGGCCGCTTCCAGACGGTTGTGGCCGGAGCGTGTGTCTTGGCGGCTGAAGCTGTGGTGGTCATCGCACTACCCGTTGAATGCCGTGACTGCACCCTCGACGTCACGCCTCAGCACGAAACGCTGGTAGGCGAGCGCCAGCACGAGGGCGAATAGGAAGAGGATGACCGCCAGGGCGCTTCCGTAGCCCATGTCCGAGCTTACGAAGCCGTTCTTGAACATCAAGACGGCCATGGTGTTCGAGGCGCCGATCGGGCCGCCTTTGGTTATGACCCACACCATGTCGAAGAGCTGGAGCGCTCCGATCATCGACAGGAAGACGGAGACCCGCAAGGTGGGGCCGAGCAGCGGCAACGTCACGTGACGGAAGGCCTGCCAGCGGCCCGCGCCATCGATGAGTGCGGCCTCCTCGATCTCCTTGGGTATGCCCTGAAGTCCGGCGAGCAGAATGATCATGTGGAAGCCGAAGTACTTCCACGAGATGATCACGAAGAGGGTGATCATCACTATGCTGGTATCGCCCAGCCAGTCCTGCTTCAAGGCCCCGAGGCCTATGCCCTGCATGGTCGAGTCCATCATCGATCCGGAGCGCAGGAACAACGAGAAGATGATGCCCGTGATTGCTTCCGAGATCACATACGGGAGAAAGAAAATCACTCGGAAGAGCGCCCGCCCGTGGAAGCGGCGGTTCAGCATCAAGGCCAGGAAGAGTGAGAACGGGATCTGGAGCGCCAGCGATAGAACGATGATGAGGACGTTGTTGGCGACCGCGGCCTGGAATACGCCGCTGCCCAGCGCGGTTGCGTAGTTTTCGAGTCCGGCGAAATCCGTGAGCGGCTGGAGCCCGTTCCAGTTGTAGAGGCTGTATCTAACGGCCTGGACGACCGGGAACAAGACGAACAGCAAATACAGCGCCAGGCCTGGAAGCAGAAACAGGATGATCGTCAGCCACTTCGCCGAAAGCCGTCTTTCGGTGCGTGGCCTGACCGTCGTTGCGCTCATCGCCGTCCTCTCTTCCCCCCCGGGAGATCGAGCGGGCCGGCGTTTGGCCGGCCCGCTCTTCACTGTGGTCCTATCGAGGATTCCTAGCCGCTACTTGTTCTTGGCTGCGGCGTCGGTGATGGCCTGGCAGGTCTTGGTGGGGTCGGATGCGCCCAGGAAGAGCGCGGCCGTCGCGTCGTTGATCGCCGTGCCCATGGCCGGCGAGGTGGCCTGGTCGAGGTAGAGCTGGATGTGCTTGGCCTTGTCGCGACCCGCGAGAACCTGCAGAAGGGTCGAGGCCAGGGAGGACGAGTCGACGCCGACTACGGGCGAGAGGCCCATGCTGTCGGTGCCACCCGGGGTGGACGGGGTCTCAAGCTTCTGGGCGTTGTAGACGCTGTTGAAGAACTTGAGGAAATCGATGGCTTCGGGCGGGGCATTCTTGCCAACCGCGATGCCGTTGCCGCCGCCGACGCCGTCGGCCGGATCGCCCTTGCCGCCGTCAATGCCGGGGAATGCGAACCAACCGAGATTGTCGCCGAGGCCCTTCTTGTCGGCGCTGTCGTTCTGCTGGACGCCAGGCGCCCACTGGCCCATCAGTTCCATCGCCGCCTTGCCGTTGGCAACCGCGGCCGCTTCATCGTCGTAGGTTGCGCTCTTGTAGCCTTCCTGATAGGGATTCAGGGCGTTGAGCTTGACGACTTCGTCGCCGGCAGCCTTGCAGGAGTCAGTGTTCCAGTCGCCGGTCTGGATCATCGTCTGGAGGGCGTCATAGCCCGCCATGCGGAGGATGAGGTAGCTCCAGAGGTGCATCGACGGCCACTCGTCCTTGCCGGCTATTGCGAGAGGAGCAATGCCGCTTGCGGAGAGCTTCCCAACGTCGGTGAGGAAGTCAGCCCAGGTCGTGGGCGGGGCGCTGATACCGGCCTTGGTGAAGGCTGCCTTGTTGTACCAGAACCCGATCATGCCCATGTCCCACGGCACGCCGTACTGCTTGCCGTTGTAGGCGTAGATGCCGAGGGCGCCCGGGTTGATGGTGTCCTTCCAGTCCGCCATCGCGGAGGTGATGTCCTGGAGGTTCCCGGAGTCGGCCTGAGCGGCCATCGTGCCGCCGCCCCACGACTGGAAGAGATCGGGCGGCGTGCCCGACTGCATCGCGGTCGCGAGCTTGGTCTTGAAGGCCTCATTCTCGAGGACCGTGACGTTGATCTTGACGTTCGGATGAGCCGCCTGGTAGGTGTCGGCGATGCCCTGGAAGATGGACTTGCCAGGCTCGCCGGTGGAGATATGCCACCACTCAATGGTGACATTGCCGGCTGACGCTGTTGACGATGTGCACGCACTTGCCGCTATTGCGAGAACCGCGACTCCTGCCAGGAGCCTCTTGGGTACGAATCTCACTTCCATCCTCCTACTCGAAGCGACGAGATCGGCGGTCGCACGACAGATGACGGCGGAGCCGCCTCCTCAACAGGACACTCGGTTCTTCCGCGATCGGCTCCTCCTACATTGGGCGACCAACTGCCACCGAGCGCGCCATAAGAACCCGTGGAAACTGGGGTGCCACGGTTACGCATCTGGCGACAGGCTCGGATGCATACCTATGTAGCATACGTGTGCGATCAGAGTCAAGGGTCCCAAGGGGCTTGCTGACCATGGATATGCGGCATACGATTGCACGGCCATGCCCGGGCCGGCGAGGGTGCCTGTTCGGGCAGGAGGAGAGAGAGAGACGCGACCGGCCAACCTGCTGGCTCCAAGAACACCGAGGAGGCGTCGCCGCCATGACGGCTATGGATTCAGCGCACCCGAGGGTCGGCTCGCCAGCGGCAGCCGTGCCCGGGTATACGTCTGTGATTCCAGACCCGACGCCGCGCGTGAGACTGATCCGGGACAGTTCGTCCTTGCTGCCGCGACTGGGCGTCGGCCCGATACCGGTCGACCCCGTCCAGAAGGTAGATTCACGACGGTCCCCTACCAGGCAACTCCGATCGAACCCCAGGCACGCCCGCGTCAATCCAGGCTGTCGGGAGACAAGGGTCGGGAGTGGAGCCGACTTCCCGCCGGCGGGCGAGCGGTTGGCAGGAGAAATGCAGCGTACCGTCGACGAACGCCGCCGTGAATTGCCGCTATCCGCTCCCGGCCCGAGGAATCGTGCGGGCGGGAGAATTCGCACTCATAACCATCCGAAGGAGGTCAACTGATGGCCCAGGATCGACAGAGCGCCTTTGGTGAGGGTTCGCTGCAGCCCCGACCCGAGCACAAGTTCACATTTGGCCTCTGGACCGTCGGCAACACCGGCGCCGACCAATTCGGAAGCTCGACGCGGCCGCGCGTCGACCCGAACGAAAGCGTTCGCCGGCTGGCCGCGCTGGGCGCATACGGCGTTTGTTTCCACGACGACGACCTCGTTCCGCCCGGTTCTTCCCTTCCCGAGCGGGACGAGGTCGTGCGTCGGTTCAAGTCCACCCTCGACGAAACCGGCCTGGTCGTGTCCATGGCCACGACCAACCTCTTCGGACACCCGGTCTTCAAGGACGGCGCCTTTACGTCGAACGACCCCAAGGTGAGGCGCCATGCGATCGCCAAGACCCTGCGGGCGATCGATCTGGGGGCTGAGCTGGGCGCCCCGGTCTACGTCTTCTGGGGCGGACGCGAGGGCGCCGAGGCGATGGCGTCCAAGCCTGTCGGGGACGCGCTCGACCGCATGCGCGAGGCCATGAACTTCTTCGCCGACTACGTCGTCGATCGCGGCTACAAGATGCGCTTCGCCCTCGAGCCGAAGCCGAACGAGCCGCGCGGCGACTGTCTCTTGCCGTCGGTCGGTCATGCCCTGGCTTTCATCAGCACTCTCGATCGGCCGGACATGGTTGGAGTCAACCCCGAGTTCGCCCACGAGACCATGTCCGGGCTCTCGTTCCACCATGCCGTCGCCCAGGCCGTCTGGCAGGGCAAGCTCTTCCACATCGACCTCAACGGGCAGAAGATCGGCCGCTACGACCAGGACCTGCGCTTCGGCTCCGAGGGCATCAAGGACGCCTTCTTCCTCGTCAAGCTGCTCGAGGAATCGGGCTACTCCGGAGCCCGGCACTTCGACGCTCACGCCTACCGGAACGAGAATCCGGAGGGAGTCTGGGACTTCGCGGCCGGCTGTATGCGCACCTACCTGGCGCTCAAGGAGAAAGCCAGGCGGTTCGCGGCCGATACCGAGATCCAGGCGGCCCTGGTCGCGGCATCGGTTCCGGACCTGGCCAGGCCGACCGTGGGCAAGTACTCGGCGGCGGTCGCTGAGGAGCTCAAGGCCAACCCCGGCGATCCCGAGGCGCTCGCGGATCGCGGCTACTACAACGAGCGACTCGATCAGCTCGTCATGGACCTGCTGTTGGGCGTGCGCTGAGCGAGTAGCAAGTCGGGCGATCGGTTGCCGCGGAGGACCAATGAGGACTCTTGTCGCCGGGGTGGACTGCTCGACGCAATCCACCAAGGTCGTGGTGATCGACGCCGATGGCGGCGAGATCGTCGGTTTTGGCCAGGCCGGCCACACCGTTTCGGGGACCGGCGGCGCCCGTGAGACCCATCCAGAGGTCTGGTGGGAGGCCTTCCGAGCCGCGCTGGAACAGACGAAGCTGGCTGCGGAGGTCAAGGCCATTTCGGTGGCCGGTCAGCAGCACGGCCTCGTTTGCCTGGACGCCGCGGGCGCGGCGATTCGACCGGCGATGCTGTGGAACGACACCCGCTCGGCCAGCGACGCGGTCAGGCTCATCGAGGCCTTCGGCGGGGCAACCGCGTGGGCGGCCCGTATCGGGGTCGTGCCGGTGGCCTCGTTCACGGCCACGAAATGGGCCTGGCTGCGGCGCCGCGAGCCTCAGACCGCGGCCAGGACCGCGGCGATCCGGCTGCCACACGACTACATGACCGAGCGGCTCGCGGGCGCCGGCGTGACCGATCGGGGCGACGCTTCCGGCACGGCCTGGTGGTCGACGGAGTCGGAGTCGTACGTCGGCGGCGTTCTGGAGCTGCCCGAGCTGGCGCTCCCCGTCGAGCTGCTGCCGCGAGTCCTGTGGCCGGACGAGCCCGCAGGCACGGTCGCGCCGGCCGCCGGCGCCGCCACGGGTCTGGCCTCGGACACGATCGTCGGACCCGGCACCGGGGACAACATGGGCGCCGCCCTGGGCCTCGGCCTGGAACCCGGGGCGCCGGCTCTCAGCCTGGGCACGTCGGGCACCGTATACATGGTCTCGACGTCTCGCACCGCCGACCCAACGGGCAGCGTGGCGGGATTCGCGGACGCGACCGGTCGCTTCCTGCCCCTCGCGGCGACCCTCAACTGCACTCTTGCCATCGATCGGATGGCGGCGTGGCTGGGCCTCTCGCGAGACGACGTCGCCCCGAGTGGCGGCGTTGTCGTCCTTCCCTACTTCGACGGCGAGCGAACCCCCAATCTGCCCGGCGCCGCGGCCGCGATCGTCGGCCTGCGCCACGATACGGACCCTCGGTCCATCCTGATGGCCACGTACGAAGGCGCGGTCATCGGCCTGCTGGACGCCCTGGCGGTAATCGACGTCTCATCCTCCGGAGTGGACCCAAACGCCCCGCTGACCCTCATCGGCGGCGGCGCGAAGGGCGCCACCTGGCAGCAGGTCGCGCGACGATTGACGGGTCGCGCGATCCGCATTCCTGCCGCCACAGAACTGGTCGCGATCGGGGCGGCTGCCCAGGCCGCGGCCGTGCTCCGGGGCGTTTCGCCGCAGGCGGTCGCGGCCGGCTGGCGCACTGACGCGGGCATTCTGCTCGAGTCGATGGAGCGCGACGACGAAGTGATCGCCCGGCATCGGGCCGTTCGCAAGCTGTCCCTCGAGGCGGTGCAGAGCCCGATGGGGAGATGACTCCCGACGCCGTCTGCATCGAACCCACGCTGTTCGTCGGGGATTGGGCCGGTTCAGCGATCCGGCGTGACGACAACGAAGAGCATCGTTGCGGCCGCGGCTTGCAGCTCTTCCGGTGAATGGCTCTTGCCCTTCGGCAGCTTCGGCAGCCCGGCCCGCTTCGCCGCTCCATGATGGACGGCGAAGTAGTCAGCGGCGATGCGCTGACCCCTTGCGGTACTGCCGGGCAGGGCCACCCGCGGTCCCCTTGACCACGCGCAAGCCGTTGGCGATCTCGATGGGCCACGGAACGGTGAAGTTGCGCCACCAGGTCTGCTGCTCGTACTTGCCGACACGGATCAGGTAGTCGCCTTCGTACTTTGAACACCTGACCGGGAGTTGGCGACGCAGGCCGGAGATGCGGCCGACGTACCTGACTAGCGATACGCCGCCGGAGACGAAGCCGAACGGCGAGGCCAGCCAGCGGATCATGAAGCGGTTGAAGCCGGACGGGCGGGCCCGGACGCCACCCTGCGAACCGACACCCTTAACGTTCATGGCTTGGATCCCTCCTGCTCGTTGGAGTCTGCCCCGGCAGCACCGAGTTTGGCCTCGAAGCCTGCTATCAGGCACTCCACGCCGAAAGAGAAGCGCTCGTCCAGGCTGTGGCCGAAGATGCGCGGCGCGGACGCCTGGAGGTTTGGATAGAGGGCCGGCGGCAGCGAGTCGATGTACTGCCGGATCATCTGGCCGTAGGCCCGCATGTCGATGTCGGGGCGATTGCGATAACCGAGCGACGAGGTCTCGAAGATACAGAAGCCGGTCACGAAGTTGGAGATGGTGAAGTAGGCGTCGGCGGCGGTGTCCGAATCGAAGCCCGCCGCACGAAAGACGGCGATGGAAGCCTCGGTCATGCGCAAACCGTTCGGGCCGAATGAGCCGCGGCCGACGATGATCGGCACGGCCCGGGCATGGCGCAGGAGGGCTGCTCTCACGGAGGCGGCGCCTACGCCCACGGAAACACGCCAATCGTGCTCCGCCGGCGGGAAGCTGACGTCCGCCAGCAGCCGATCGGCCACGAGATCGAGGACCTCGTCCTTGTTCTTGACGTACCAGTAGAGCGTCATCGTCCCGACACCGAGCTCCACGGCCAGGGACCGTACAGTCAATCCGTCGATGCCGTTCGCATCGATGACCCTCAAAGCAGCGTCAGCGATTCGCTCCGGAGTCACCGGCTCGCGCGCGGCCGTCCCGGCGGTGGTCGGGTCGTCCGGATGACGGGCCTCGTGGCGCTGGCGACGCCTTTCCCCGCGTGCCGCCTTGCGAGTCTCCCGGCTGTTCCACCACGGCGGCGTGGGCGGGTTGTCGGCTTCACTCATCGATCTTCCTCGCGGCCCCTCAAGAATGGGGCTTGACACTCGTGCATTGTACTAGTAACTTGTGCGACGTCAATCGTACAACGTACTAACTAACACGTACGCCGTACCAGCAAACATCGTCCACAGTACGAGAAAGCAGCAGGAGCGCAGCACAGATGCCGGACCCGACCCTCCACAGCCGCCGCTGGTGGATCCTCGCCGTCCTGATAGTCAGTCTCTTCACCGTCAGTCTGGACAACACGATCCTCAACGTCGCGCTGCCCACCCTGGCCCGTGACCTCCATGCGGACACGAGCCAACTGCAGTGGATGGTTGACGCCTATGTGCTCCTGTTCGCCGGACTGCTGCTCGCCGCCGGCGCGCTTGGCGACCGCTTCGGGCGCAGGCGCGTGATGCTGATCGGCCTGGTCATCTTCGGGACCGGCTCGCTCGCGAGCGCGTTCGCTCCCTCGGCCACGGTCCTGATCCTCCTCCGCGCCGGCATGGGCATCGGCGGCGCGCTGATCACACCCTCGACCTTGTCGGTGACGGCTAACGTGTTCTCGACTGAAGAGCGGCCCAAGGCGATCGGCATCTGGACCGGCGTCAGCGGCCTCGGCATCGTGGCCGGCCCGGTCCTGGCCGGATGGCTGCTCGAACACTTCGCTTGGGGTTCGATCTTTTTGATCAACGTGCCCGTGGTTCTGATCTCCGTGGTCGGGGTCGTTGCCCTGGTCCCGGAGGGCCGCTCGCCGAACGCCGCTCGGCTGGACCTGCTCGGAGCCGCCCTGTCAGTCGGCGGCCTGGTGGCCCTGATCTACGGCGTCATCGAGGCTCCTGCCCACGGCTGGACCGCACCCTCGGAGGTCGCTATCTTCGCGGCAGCGGCCGCGCTCCTGGGCGGCTTCGTGGTGCGCGAGTTGACCGCCGACGACCCGCTCCTCGACGTCCGCATGCTCGTCCAGCCGGCGTTCGGCTCGGCGGTTCTCGCCGTTCTTCTCACCAGCTTCGGCCTCTTCGGCTCGATGTTCTTCCTCAGCCAGTATCTCCAGGGCGTTCTGGGCTTCGGAACGATGCAGACCGGCCTCTCGATCCTGCCCCTGGCCATTGCGATCGGGGTCTTCAGCCCGCTCAGCATGGTCGCCGCTCAGGCCCTGGGGACGCGGCTGACGGTCGCCGGCGGCATGGCCGGGGTCGCCGCCGGCCTGCTCGTCATGCGCCTGGCCGGAACCGCGGACGGCTACCCGTTCGTGGCCGCGACGCTCTTCCTCGTCGGCGGCGGCATGGGCTTCGCGATGGGCCCGCTGACCGTGATCATGATCCGGGCTTTGCCGCGCTCCAAGCAGGGCGTCGCATCCTCGATCAACAGCACCGCTCGCGAGCTTGGTGGCGCGTTCGGTGTCGCGATCCTCGGCAGCATCTCGGCCCCTGTTTACGCGGCGGGCGTCAAGCCGGCTACGGCGCTCCTCCCCGCCGACGCGGCCGGCGCCGTCCACGACTCTCTGGCCGGCGCCGGAGTCGTCGCGAGCTACCTGCCGGGAACGCAGGGCGAGGCAATTCTCGGGCTGGCTCGAGTGGCCTTCGTGGACGCGATGAGCGCGGCCGTCCTTGTCGGGGCAGTCGTGGCGATCGCCGGCGCGGTGGTGGCCCTGGCCTTCCTGCCCGGGCGACGCGCCGCGGCCGGGGCTCAGGTGGCCGTCGAGACGGTGAACCGGGCAGGCCCGGACCTGGCCCCGGCAGCTTGACTCGTTCGCGGGTGCGCATCGCGCGCCTGCACGTTCGCATCGACGCCCGATGCATCAATATGCGCGGCAACGACGACTGCTCGGGGTTCTGCCATGGACAATCAAGAGACACGCGCCGGCACGAATGTGCCTGCCGCCACGGCCACCGCAATGGCCTCGGCCGCGGCCGGCGGAGTGGCTCCCGGAACCGCGGCGTCCGCACCGGCTCCGGCGATCCATCCCGGCCCGGAACTGGATCCTCTCGAGCACCGCGCCTGGCGCGCCTTCCTCCACAAGCACGCGCTAGTGGCCCGGCTGCTGGAGGCCGACCTGATGGCTCGCAGCGACCTGCCCCTGGCCGAGTTCGATGTCCTCTTCCAGCTTGCCCTGACCGACGGGCATCGCCTGCGCATGAACGAACTGGCGGATCGCGTTCTCCTCAGCCGCGCCGGCATCACACGGCTGGTCGACAGGCTCGTCGCCGATGGTTTGGTCGTTCGCATGAAGTGCGCGTCCGACGCTCGGGGCGCATATGCCGCCTTGACCGATCGCGGCCTGGCGAGACTCCAGCAAGCCCGGCCGGCCCACCTCGCAGCGGTCAAGCACCACTTCCTCGGATCGTTCAACCGGACCGAGCTTGAGACGCTGGCCGACCTGATGGAGCGGAGCGTCCCGCTGGACTGAGGCGGTTCCGGCCCAGGCGACGCATCGCCGGCAGCGCGCAGCCGATCACCAGCGGCGACTCGACCGGAAGATAGTCGGCACGACGAGTGGTTCGACCGCGCGCCTGGCTCCGAACTCGGCAACGGCGCCGGTTCCGACGGTGACTCCGGACGGGCTCATCGGCGCGGACACGGCCGCGGAATCGACAGGCGCGCTGGCGATCACGTTGTTGCCGGCGCTGCCGGTCCACAGTTCCTCCGCGATCGGCACGTCCTCCGGTCTGTCGAGGTCGACCCAGCCGCCGTGGATTCCGATGGCCTTGACGGGCACTTCGCCGGAGACCGCGAGCTCGTCGAGGACGTCGGTCAGGTCAAGCTTCGCCATCGACTGGCGGTGGCCGAGAATCGGCCGGCGATAAGCCGCGTCGGACTTGGCCCGAACCCACGCCCGGCGCAGAGCCTTCACACCCCGGCCACGAAACACGCACAGGCCGATGAACCTGGCCTGCACGTCCTCGACGCGCGAGACCGTCTGCCCGATCGACCGGATGGTTCCATCGGGCGTCATTCGCAGGCTCTCGGCGTCCTCGTACGGATCGGCGAACCGGCGCTGCCAGTAGGGCAGCCAATCGAGGTCTACGGCCACGCCGATCTCCGCGGCCGAGGCGACGAGCGCCCGCAGGACCTCGGTCCGGTAGACGATGTCGCCGTAGCTCATGACGAACCCGTCACCGAACCATTCTTCGGCGAACATCAGCGACTCGACCACGCTCGAGCCCATGTAGTCCGGGCTCCGCAGAACCTGCGCCCGGTCTGTCGGCAACCGGTCGGCTCGGTAGCCGCCGACGATTACGTTTTCGGTCAGGCCGTTGTCGGCGGCCGTCGTCAGCGTCCAGTCGATCACCGGCCGGCCCAGAAACGGGATCACGGCCTTTGGCTGGTCGTCGGTGACCGGACGCATTCGGGTGCCCTGACCGGCAGCCAGAACGATCATTCTCATGGCGGGCACACCCCCATACTCCGAGGGACGAATCTCGGAACGGCACGGTTGCCGACGCCGCGGTGAGGCGGGGTCGTTACGTTCGACAAGAGAGAATTCGGCAGCCGGCTGGTCGATCACGAATCAACTTTCGGTACTTTCGATATCGAACGAGTCCTGCGTACAGCCGGAGTCGTGACGCTCGTACTGCCGTCCCATCCGGCGGGTCGCCGCGCCTGGTGGCTCGATCCCGAGGTAGGCCAGCCATCGGGCAGGCGCTATCGTTCGCGGCATGCCAACGCGAAGCGAAGTCGTAGAGGTCGCGGGCCGGCAGGTCTCGATCACGAATCCGGACAAGATCTTCTTCGCAGGACCGGGCTACACCAAGCGCGACCTCGTCTCGTACTACATGGCCGTGGCCGATGGCGCCCTGCGCGGCGCCGGACGCCGGCCGATGGCGATGAAGCGCTTCGTGAACGGCGCCGACGGTGAGTACTTCTTCCAGAAACGCGCCCCGGAGTCCAGGCCGGAGTGGCTGCGGACCGTGGAGCTGTCCTTCCCGTCCGGACGAACAGCCGACGAGATCGTCCTCGACGACGCCGCCGGACTGGCCTGGGTCGCGAACCTCGGTTGCATCGACCTGAACCCGCACGCCATCCGCGCCGACGACCTCGACCACCCCGACGAGCTGCGGGTCGACCTGGATCCGATGCCGGGCGTGCCCTGGGACGACATCCGCCGCGTGGCCCTGGTGGCCCACGAAGTCCTGGCCGACCACTCGCTCGTCGGCTGGCCCAAGACCTCGGGCTCGCGCGGGATCCATATCAACGTTCGTATCGAACCGCGCTGGACGTTCGATCAGGTCCGGCGCGCCGCCGTCGCCCTGGCTCGCGAGATCGAGCGCCGCGCCCCGACGATCGCTTCCAGCAAGTGGTGGAAGGAAGAGCGCCACGGCGTCTTCATCGACTACAACCAGAACGCCAAGGACCGAACCGTGGCTTCGGCCTACTCGGTCCGGCCGGTGCCGGACGCGCGCGTCTCGGCGCCGGTGACCTGGGACGAGTTGCCTTCATGCGAGCTGGGTGATTTCACGCTGGCAACGGTTCCGGCGCGGTATGCGCGGGTCGGCGATCCGGGCGCCGGAATCGACGAGGCCGCTGGCTCGCTGGCCCAGTTGCTGGAGTTGTCCGCTCGGCAGGAGAAGGAAGGCATGGGCGACGCGCCGTGGCCGCCGCACTACGCCAAGGCGCCGGGCGAGCCGCCCAGGGTCATGCCGTCGCGGGCACGCAAGACCGATGCGGCCGGGCCGGGCGGTGGGGCCGAGTCCGGCCGCTCCCCGACCGGCCGGCGCATCTCGACAAAGCCACTCATCGAGATCGCGCGGGCGGCGACCAAGGAGGAGGCGCTCGCCGGCTTCGAAAGCTGGAAGGAGCGCCACGGCTCCGTCGCCGGCTACCTCGACCCGCTAGACGTTCTGGTCGACGGCATGCGCGGCCGCTACAAGCTCTGGTACCGGATCCGCGTCAACCTCGAGCACGTCCCCGAGGCGGAACGGCCGCCGCAGGAGCCGCTCGAGGTGGACTACGACCCGTGGAGCCAGTTCCGCTGAGTCCCTCCCCCAGGCCACGCCGGGCGGCCCCTACCGCCCGAAGATCGCTGCCAGTTCGAACGGGGCGGTCGACTCCAGCTGATCGTAGCGGCAATCCGACGGGCGCTTGTCCGGGCGCCAGCGCACGAACGTAGTGGCGTGGCGGAAGCGGTCGCCCTGCAAATGGTCGTAGGCGACCTCGCAGACTCGCTCGGCGCGCAACGGCTCCCACGTCAGATCGCGACCGCGGTTCCAGCGGCTGGTCGCTCCCGGCATGCGCTGGCCCGACGCGCGCGCGGCGGCCTCCCATTCGGCCCATTCCGCCCAGGGATGGCCCTGGAGGGCCTCTGCACGCAAAGGGGCAAGTTCCTCGACCAGCTGGCGGCGTTTATCCGTGGTGAAGCTGGCGGTGATGCCGACGTGGTTCAATCGGCCGGTATCGTCGTACAACCCCAGCAGGAGAGAGCCGACCAGGGTGCCCGGTCCGTTCTTGTGCCACCGAAATCCGGCCACGACGCAATCGGCGGTGCGGGCGTGCTTGATCTTGGCCCAGCCACGCTTGGCCGGCATATACGGGTCCGACGTCCGTTTGGCGACGACGCCGTCCAGGCCGGCGCCCTCGAACCGATGGAACCAGTCGGCCGCGACCGACGCATCGGCTGTCGATGGGGTCAGATGCACGGGTGGTGGAGCGTCGGCCAGGACCTGCTCCAGGAGCGCGCGCCGCTCCCCTTGCGGCACTGCGCGCAGATCGCGGTCATCGAGGGCCAGTAGATCCCAGGCCACGTAGCTGGCGGGCGTCTGGGCCGCCAGCATCTTGACCCGCGACGCCGCGGGGTGGATTCGCAGCAGCAAGGAGTCGAAGTCCAGGCCGTTGGGTCCGGCTATCACCACTTCGCCATCCAGGACGCAGCGAGACGGAAGGGCCGCCAGAAGCGCCGGCGGCAGCTCCGGGAAGTAGCGGTCGAGCGGCTTCAGGTCGCGACTCTGGATGAACGTCTCGTCGCCGTCGCGGAAGACCAGGGCCCGGAAGCCGTCCCACTTGGGCTCGTACAACCAGCCGGCGCCGGCGGGAATTGCCTCGGTCAGTTTGGCCAGCATCGGCTCGATCGGCGGATTGAACGGCAGGTTCACCGCTGGACTATAGCGGGGCATGGTGAGCCGCGGCCACAGTCACCGGCCGGGTTCCACGCATGGGACGCCGGGGCCGTGGCAGCGCGCGCCCGGCCTGCCGTTTCATCAGGCGACTCCGCGGAACCGCCGTCACCTCGGCTGCGTCGGGCGTGGAGACGTGCGCCATCCCGCGCGCACACCAACGTTGAGGCAACACACGATGCGCGCGCTCCCGTCGCTCCTGGCAGTCTCGTTTCTCGTAGCGGCGTGCGCGAGCGCCGCGACCGGGGATCCGTCCGCCGGCCAATCCGCCTCGGCGGCCCCATCGGCGGCGTCGACCGCCACACCCGGCTACCAGGTCGCAACCGGGGCGGACCAGCTCATCTTTCGGCTGGCGGACGAGGGCGGATTCGTAGGCCCCGGGTACCTACTGGTGAGGACCCCCCGCCTTGCGCTCTACGGTGACGGCACGCTGATAGTCCCGGGCCCCTTCCCCACCGCCGACCCGGCTCCGCTCATCCCCAACCTCCGAGTCATGCACGTCACGGTGGCGGAGATCCAGAAGATCGTGGCCGCCGCGGATGCCGACGGCCTGCTGGGGCCGGACATGAACTACCGGTCGGTCGGAACTCCCGACGCCAGCGACACGGTGTTCACCACGATTGTCGGTGGCAGAGTCCACACCATCACCGCCGGTGGACTCGGCCTCGACATCCCGGCCCCAGACCCGGCCACGGCTGCCGCTCGCGAGAAGCTGCTCGATTTCGAGACCAAGATCCTCGACCTCTCAACCTTCCTGGGCCGCGCGGTCGGAGACGACGGTGCCTACGAGCCCACGGCCCTGGCAGTCTTCATGACGGCCGGGCCGCAATCGCCCGGCGATTCCACCTCGCCCACCGTAACGTGGCCGCTGTCTGTGGATCCCGCCACGGGCGGGCGGCCGACGCTGGTCGACGGCACGACCTGCGTCGCCGTCTCCGGTGCCGACCTCGCAGCGTTCACGACCGTCGCCGTGACGGCGACGCCGATGACCGTCTGGAGCGCGCCGAGCGGGGCCTATTCGGCCGCCGTGCGACCCGTCTATCCCAACGAGTCAGCCTGCGGGCCGGCCGCGGGCTGATCCGGACCCCACCTCGTCCAACCACCCTGTCCGAGCCGGCCTCGGAACGCGGGGCACGCTCCGGCACGACAAACGGCCCTAGCCCGGCCGGGCGGCGATGCGGCAACCTCGGAACGCCCGGGTCTGTGGGCGGGCGAGATCAGCCAGGTGGTAGAACCGAATGCCAAAGGCAGGAACGACGACGGGTGAGCGCAACTTCGAGGTTGTCGGGATCGCGCGCGTCGAGGGCGAGGGCACGCTAAAGCTGCGCATAACCGACGGCGAAGTCCGCGAGGCGAGCCTCTCCATCTTCGAGGCACCGCGCTACTTCGAGAAGCTCGTCGTCGGCAGGACGCCCAACGAAGTAGTCGACATCACGGCTCGAATTTGCGGCATCTGTCCGGTGGCCTACCAGATGAGCTCCGCAATGGCCTTCGAGCACCTTTTCGAGGTCGAGATCGACCCCCAGGTTCGAGCCCTGCGCAAGCTCTTCTATTGGGGCGAATGGATCGAGAGCCACGCCCTCCACGTCTACATGCTCCACGCCCCGGACTTCCTGGGCTACGAGAGCGCGATCGCCATGGCGCGCGACCACAAGCCCGTCGTCGAGCAGGCGCTGAGGCTCAAGCGGACCGGCAACGAGATCATGAAGCTCATCGGAGGCCGGGCGATCCACCCGGTCTCGATGCGCGTCGGCGGGTTTTCCAGGACCCCGAGCCGGGACCAGATCCAGGCCCTTCGGGCGCCCCTGACGGAGGCGCTGGCGCTCTCTCACGCGACGCTCAAGCTCGTGGCCGCGTTCAAGGCGCCCAAGTTCGAGCGCGACCCGCACTACGTGGCCATCAAGCATCCGATCGAGTACGGCCTGAACGAGGGCCGGATCGTCTCCACCGACGGCATCGACGTGCCGCTGTGGGGCTGGCGCGAGGCCTTCCACGAAGAGCACCACGAAGGCACGAACGCCCTCCACGCTCGCACTCTCGACGGCAAGCTATACATGCTGGGTCCGTCGGCGCGTGTAACTCTCAACGCCGACCAGCTCCACCCCCTGGCGGCCGAGGCTCTCCACGCGAGCGGCCTGGCCAGGCAGATCGCGCGAAACCCGTACTGGGCGATAGCGGCACGATCGGTTGAGCTGATCCACGCCTCCGCTTCGGCGCTGGACATCGTCAACTCGTACGAAGAGCCGGCCAGACCCTTCACGCCCTGGACCCCGCGCGGCGGCGACACCGGCTGGGGCACCGAGGCGCCGCGCGGCATCTGCTGGCACCACTACGACCTCGACGACAACGGCAAGATCGAAGCCGCCCAGATCATTGCCCCCACCGGCCAGAACCAGGGCATGATCGAGGCGGACCTGGCGGAGTTCGCTCCTCAGGTCCTGACCCTGCCCCATGCCGAGGCGACTATCCGCTTGGAGCAGCTGATCCGCTCCTACGACCCCTGCATCAGCTGCGCCACGCACTTCCTCAAACTGGAAGTCGAGCGCGACTGACCGATCGCGGAGCCGGATATCGTCCAACCGGCCAGCCTGGGGCTCTCCGGACCAGGCGAAGCCGACGACTGGGCGGCCGAACGCTCCGGCGGTTACCGTGGGGCTCTCCGGACCAGGCGAAGCCGACGACTGGGCGGCCGAACGCTCCGGCGGTTACCGTGGGGCCCTCCGGACCAGGCGAAGCCGACGACTGGGCGGCCGAACGCTCCGGCGGTTACCGTGGGGCCCTCCGGACCAGGCGAAGCCGACGACTGGGCGGCCGAACGCTCCGGCGGTTACCGTGGGGCCCTCCGGACCAGGCGAAGCCGACGACTGGGCGGCCGAACGCTCCGGCGGTTACCGTGGGGCCCTCCGGACCAGGCGAAGCCGACGACTGGGCGGCCGAACGCTCCGGCGGTTACCGTGGGGCCCTCCGGACCAGGCGAAGCCGACGACTGGGCGGCCGAACGCTCCGGCGGTTACCGTGGGGCCGCACATGATCGACCTCTTCTTCAAGATCGGACTGCCGGTCGTGATGATCGGCATCGTCACGCTCGCCGGCCACCGCTACGGCCCGGCCGTCGGCGGCATTCTCAGCGCCGTCCCGGCCAAGGGCGGCCCGATCCTCCTGTTCCTGGCTCTGGAGCAGAACACGTCGTTCGCCGCCAAGTCCGCCGCCGCGTCGCTCGGCGGTGCCGCAGGATGCGGCGTCTTCTGCCTTGCCTATGCCCTGATGTGCCGCCGTTTCAGCTGGTCGGTGGCAGGTGCCGGGGCCTACGCGGCGTTTGCCGTGACATGGGCGGCCATGCTGCCCATCTCGGCCTGGGGACTGGCCCCGGCGTTTGTCGCCACCATGGCCGTCCTGCTGGTTTCGCGCCGCCTGCTGCCGAAGGCGCCGCCGATGCCGCGCCGTGCCACCGCCAGGTCCGATCTGCCAACTCGCATGATCGCCGGCGCGGCCATGGTGGTCTTCGTGACAACCGCCGGCCCACGCCTCGGGGCGACGTTGAGCGGCATGCTGACCACGATCCCAACGATTGCCGCCGTCATGGCGCTCTTCACTCACGCGCAGGAAGGACCGGACCGGACGGTCGGAGTGATGCGCGGCCTGACTCACGGATTACTGGGCTTCGCCGCCTTTCTGACGGTCGTCGCGGCGACACTCGAGCCGCTGGGGGTCGTGCGATCGTTCGCCCTGGCGGGATGCGCCGTGGTCGTCGTGCAATTCGTGGAGCTGCGGTCCGCCTTCCGGGCGCGCCGTCCGGCGGCCGAGGTCGAGGCTCAGTTAGCCGACGAATTGGCTCTGCCCGAGGCGGCCGAGTGACCCCGACGCAACCGGTCGTGGTGCTCGTCTGCGGCGAGCGGTTGCGCCGCGACGACGGGGCGGCTCTGCTGGCGGCCGAGGGTCTGGATCCGGGAACGGTGGCCCTTGCAGAAATCTCGGAGATCGGTCAGCTGTCGGTCGACGCGCTGCTCGAGGTTCCTCTGGGAGCGCCACTGATCGTCGCCGACGCCGCGGTCGGAATCGCGGCCGGGCAGGTCGTCGTCCTGCCGCTCGCCGAGATCGTTGGGCGCGCGGCGGCGACTCCGGCCTCATCCCATTCGCTGCCCCCCGACCAGGTCCTGGCCCTCGCCGAGGAGATGCGAGGAGCACCGCTCGACGGCGTATTCGTCGGCATCGGCGGCGCGGAGTTCTCGTTCGGCGAGGAGCTGTCGGAGCCGGTGGCGGCCGCATTGCCGACATTCTCGGCGGCGATGGCGAGCGAGATCAGGCGATTCTCCGGACGCTGACGCCTGGAGCGACTGGGCCCGTCCGGCGCCGGGCGACCTAACACTGCAATCCGATACCCTTCCGTTCGTGGCCCTTCTCTTGCTCAAACTCAGCCTTACGCCCCTGCTCATCGGTGGGGTGAGCCTGGCGGCGCGACGCTGGGGGCCCGCGGTCGGGGGCTGGATCGTGGCCCTGCCGCTCACATCCGGGCCCGTCGCTCTCTACCTTGCCCTGGGCCAGGGGAACGCTTTCGCTGCGGGTTCGGCCAAGGGTTCGATCGCGGGGCTGCTCGGCGACGCCACCTTCGCCCTGGCGTACGGACTGGTCGCGCGCCGGGCGGGCTGGCCGGTGTCGGTGGCCTGCGGTTTGGGCGCATTTGCCGCGGCGGCACTGGCCATGCAGCCCGTGCT
Source organism: uncultured Chloroflexia bacterium (assembly GCA_963789725.1). Taxonomy (GTDB): domain Bacteria; phylum Chloroflexota; class Limnocylindria; order Limnocylindrales; family CSP1-4; genus Fen-1039. The sequence continues at coordinate 713,083 of CAWBLU010000001.1, read as the reverse complement.
GGCCGAGCCGGCGGTGGTCGTGTTCGCCGTGGTCGCCGTGGTGATGATCGTCTGCCTGGCGCTGGCGGTTCCCGCGCCCGAGGGGATTGACATCGCCCCCGCGCCGGCCTGGGACATCCCCGCCCGGATGATCGTCGGCACCGGCATCGTGCTGGCGATCACCGCCGCCGCCGAAACGCTGGGCCCCTCGCTCAGCGGACTGCTGGCCGCGCTGCCAGTTTATGTCACAGTCCTGGCGGTCTTTGCCCACCACCTCGAAGGACCGGGCTCGGCGATCCATGTCGTTCGAGGGCTTCAGATGGGCCTCTTCGGCACGATCGTGTTCTTCCTCGTAATCAACTCCACGATCGAACAGCTGGGTCTCGGCGTCGCTTTCGGCGCGGGCCTGCTGGCGGTCATCGCCGTCCAGACCGCATCTCTGCGGCTGCTCCGCCGGCCGGTGGACGCGGCGGTGAGCGCGCCATAGCCAGGGCGGGCAGACACCAACTCAAACCTGCTCAGAATCATCCTGGGTGATCCAAAGCAGCCGCGAAGCCGCCGTTTCACACTCGCGGAGCAGAAAGGTCGGCGACGCTGTCCTGCTCACGCTCGAACCGCCGGCCCAGGCACCGGCCGTGGCCGAGCGGGCGGCCCAACGCACCTCAGCATTCGCCGGGCTGATATTGAGCAGGCATTCGGCCCGGTACTCGGCGTAGCAGCAGCCCGGGTGATATTGAGAAGGCGCGGGTGTCGGGGCGCGGGTGTCGGGGCGCGGGTGTCGGGGCGCGGGTGTCGGGGCGCGGGTGTCGGGGCGCGGGTGTCGGGGCGCGGGTGTCGGGGCGCGGGTGTCGGGGCGCGGGTGTCGGGGCGCGGGTGTCGGGGCGCGGGTGTCGGGGCGCGGGTGTCGGGGCGCGGGTGTCGGGGGCGCGGGTGTCGGGACCACCCAAACAAGCACTTGACACGACATGCATACTGGTACGTATGTCTGACCAGTCGAGCCCAATCGCGCAGCCAACCCGGGACGCGATCCTGGAAGCCGCTCGCCGCCGGTTCCAGGCCGACCCCGCTGCCCTGTCGGTCCAGGACGTGGCTGCCGAGGCCGGCGTCTCCCGCCAGACCGTTCATCACTACTTCGGTGGGCTGCGAGGCCTCCGCGCCGCTCTGGCCGCCGATGGCCTCGACACCACGACCGCACGAGACGAGCCGACCCGCGATCGCCTCATCGATGCCGCCGTCCGCCTCCTCTCCCGCCCCGGGGGCGGCCAGATCTCGATCGAGGCCATCGCCGCTGAAGCGGGCCTGACGAAGGGCGCCTTCTACCACCACTTCGATGATCGCGCGGAGCTGCTGCGAGCCGTCGCCCGGCGCGTCAGCCCCGTGGATGAGATGCGCGGGAAGATCGAACCGTCCGTTGAGCTGAGCGCCAGAGACGGCTTGATCGCCATCGCCCGCGCCTATTACGACGCCATGCGGACCCGAGCCGACCTCGTCCGAAACCTCGCCGCCAACTCGTCGCGGGACCCGGAGTTGGCCCGCGTCGTCATGTCCGAGATCGTAGGCCAGGGTGCGCCGCTGATGATCGCCTGGTTCGGGGTCCAGATCCAGAAGGGAAATCTGCGCCAGACCGACCCGGCACTGCTCATCCAGGCGCTGTTCGGGCCCGTCTTCCTGCTCATCGTCCTCGGGCCTGCCGTATTCGAGGAACTCTCCCGAATCGGCATCACTCCCGCCATAGACAACGTCGAGGCGTACGTGGATCTGCTTCTCCGCGGCGCCGCCCGACCTGAAGCCAGCCAAGGAGGCAACCGATGACCGTCGCTCCCGCGCCCTCACCCGACATGGCGCCGACGCCGCCACCGCCGGCGGTGGAAGCGGTCGCACTCCGCAAAGACTTCGGGGAGATACATGCCGTCGACGGCATCGACATGCGCCTGCCGCCGGGAAGGATCTACGGGCTGCTCGGGCCCAACGGCTCGGGCAAGACGACCCTGATCCGGCTGCTGACCGGACTCGCCTCCGCGACCAGCGGGACCGTCAAGGTCATGGGCGTGGCGATGCCGTCGCGCACCAACCTGGCGCGCATCGGCTACATGACCCAGGCCGACGGCATCTACCCCGAGCTTTCGGTCTGGGAGAATCTGACGTTCTTCGCGGCGCTCTACGGCCAGACCGACAAGGCCCAGCTCAAGGCGACCCTGGAATTCGTCGAGCTGGAGAAGCGGGCCGGCACGCCCGCCCAGGACCTCTCCGGTGGGATGCGGCGCCGACTCTCGATGGCGTGCGCGCTGGCCCACCACCCGAGCGTCATCTTCCTCGACGAACCTACGGTCGGCGTGGATCCGGCCCTGCGGGTCCAGTTCTGGGACCACTTCCACAAGCTCGCCGCCGACGGCGCCACGCTGGTTGTCTCTAGTCACGTGATGGACGAGGCTGATCGCTGCGACGAACTGCTCTTCATCCGGAGCGGGCATGTCCTGGCGCAGGGAACGCCGGAACAGTTGCGAGCGCGCGCCGCCACCGACAACCTGGAGACGGCCTTCCTGAGCTTCGCCGCTCAGACCCCGGGCGGCTCCGACCCCGCCGACCCCGCGGACCCCGCCCACGCGGCCGGCTCGAAGGAGGTCACCCGATGAACCCGCTCCGTGTGGCCGCCGTCTTCCGCCGCATCGTCGCCCAGTTCCGCCGCGACCCCCGCTCGCTCGCCCTTCTCTTTGTCGCCCCGCTTGCGATCATCGCCCTGCTCGGCTGGGTCCTGAGCAGCTCGCAGTCGACCACGGCTCGCATCGCGGTCGTCGATGAGTCGGGCACCCCGGCCGGAGGCGCCTTCGCCTCCAAGATCCAGGGCGCGCTCGAAGGCCAGCCCGGCATCGCCCTCGATCGCTCGGTCGCCGACGACTCGACCGCCCGCCAGATGCTCGAAGACAAGAGGCTCGACCTGGTCGTCCTCCTCCCGGCCGACTTCAGCGTCCAGAACCGCAAGTTCGAGCTGCTCACGCTCGGTCTCAATCCACCCGGCGAGGCATCCGTCGTCCCGGCGATCCAGAAGGCGCTGCTCGGCTCCATGGCGGACACGCTCGGGGTTGCCCTGCCCACGTTCGAACGGGCGACCGTCTACGGCTCGCCGGATGCGACCCAGCTCGACACGCTCGCGCCGGTAGTCGTCGGCTTCTTCGCCTACTTCTTCGTGTTCATCCTGACCGGCATCAGCTTCCTGCGAGAACGGATCGGCGGGACGCTCGAACGGCTGCTGGCGACGCCGGTCAGCCGGGCCGAGATCGTACTCGGCTATAGCCTCGGCTTCGGCTTCTTCGCGACCATCCAGGTGGCCATTGTGCTCGCCTTCGTCCTTGGTCGCTTCGACATCCCGGCGCTCGGTCCCATTCCGGCCTTCGCTATCGGCCTGGGCGTCCGAACCATCGGCAACCCGCTGCTCGCCTACCTGCTGGTCCTCGTCCTGGGCCTGGGCGCGGTTTCGCTGGGCATCTTCCTGTCGACGTTCGCCCGTACGGAGCTGCAGATCCTGCAGTTCATTCCCATCGTCATCGTCCCGCAGGGCCTCCTGGGCGGCTTCTTCTGGCCGATCGACCAGCTGCCCGACCTGCTCCAGCCGGTCGCCCGGATCCTGCCGGTCACATATGCCATCGATGGACTGCGCCAGGTGATGATCGCCGGGGCCGACCTGTCGTCGTCGCAGGTGCTGCTGGACCTGGGCGTCCTGGCCGGCATCGCCGCGGTCTTCGTCGCCCTCGCCGCGGCCACGATCCGGCGGGAGGTGGCCTAAACGGGGATCGAGGCCCGGGCGCGCTTCAAGCGCAGGCGGAGGCCGTGGCGACGCGGCCCCGCCACAACCAGCGCCGTCGACCAGGCCACGGTCGAGATCATGGCGATCGCGTAAACCGGCCAGTAGTTGCCGAGGCGGTCGTAGAGGATGCCACCCGCGTTCATGGCGATGATGCCGCCGAACGGATAGGCGACGGCGATGATGCCGAAGATCGCCCCGAAGCTGTGACCGCCGAAGACGTCCGAGAAGGCGGCCGAGCGGATGGCGATCGTGGCGCCGATGCCGAAGCCGTAGATGGCGTTGCCGGCGACGGCCAGGGCCAGGAGAGATCCGGTCGCCAGGAAGATCGAAGTCGCGCCCACGGCGATCATCCCCGCGCACAACAGCCCGATGAAGCGCCGCCCGAAACGATCGGAAAGCCCGCCGCCTACGACCTGGCCGACGACATACGCGTAGCACTGCAGAGCCAGCATCGTGGCCGCGAAGCCGGGGTCGATGCCCTGGGCGATGGCGTGCCGAGACGACATCTGGAATATGCCTTCGTCGATGCACCCGATCCCAACCGCCCCGATCAGCAGGATCAGGAAGCGGCGCGTCCTGATGGTCCGGCGCAGAGCGTCGGGCCGGGAGCGGCTGCCGGGCGGGAGCGGCTCTTTCGACGCCGCGATCGCGCCCGGGGCGGAGGTCTCGTGCAGGCCGGGTCCGACCGGCAAGGCTTCGACGACGACAGGCCCCGAGCCACTCCCTCGCGCACCACGGCCGGAGGGGACCATGACCCCCGTACCCATGGTCATGAGCCAAACGAACGGAACCGCCGCCAGCGAAAGGACGCCGAAGATGCCGGCCGTCGAACGCCACCCAATATCGGGAATTACCGAGGCGGCGATCGGCAGAGCCAGCGCCACGCCGATGCCGGGGCCCGCGTAGGTGATACCGAGCGCCAGGCCGGTCACTCCCGGGTAGCGGCGAGCGATCGCGGTCGTCGTGCCGACGAACACGAGCTGAACGCCGATCGCCAGAAATGCCCCGTAAGCGGCCATCAAGAAGGCCACATCCGTGGCCACGGACGCGACGAGCCATCCGGTGGCGAGGAAGACGGCCCCGGCCAGCAGCAGCAGGCGATCGGCGATCACGTCGTAGGCGCGCCCGAGGAGCGGCGAGCAGAGCACCGAGACGAGCAGGAACATCGTCCAGGGCATCTGGCCCAACTCGCGAGATGCCTGGAACGTGCTCTCGAACTGCGGCGCCAGCAGCGGATAGCAGTACAGCGGCGCGTAGGCGATCGCGCCGACGACGAAGGCGGCGAGGACCGGGACGGCTAGACGCAGACGGCTGCGCGACACCGGCAGGCTGGGCACGCGCCAATCGTAGGCTCTGGCGGCCGACCCGGTCCGGGCATCTTCGCAGCCGCAGGCCCGGGCGCGAAGAAGTCCGATTCGGTCCAGGTCGACCTGGCCGAAGCCGGGCGAACCCGGCCGAGGCTCAACTTTCGGTCTTTTCCTCTTCCGCGGTCTCCTCGACCGGCTCCTCGGCAGCCGCGACCGGCTCCTCGATGACGTGCGGCGCCGCGACCTTGGCCACTACTTCTTCCGGATCGGACAGGAGAGTGACGTTGGGCGGCAGCGGTAGATCGCGAAGGTGGATCGCGGTCTCGAAGTCCTTGAGCGACTCGATCGAGTACTCGAGCGCATCCGGCAGGTTCTCGGGCAGCGCCCGGATCTTGACCCGGTCGATGTTGTGCAGGAGCGTGCCGCCCAGGCGGGCCACGGCGTACGACTCGCCGGTCGTGTGGAGCTGGATCTCGACCGTGACTTCCTCGCCCGACTTCAGTTCGAAGAGGTCGACGTGGAGCAGCCGGCGATGGCGGGGGTCCACCTGGACGCCGTGGACCAGCACCTTGTGCACGTCCTTGCCGTCGATCTTGAGCTCGATGATGGTGTTCGAATGCGCCGTCCGGCGGATGTGCTCGAACTCGTGGAGGTCGAGCGAGACCGGGATCGACTCGAGGCCGTGGCCGAATACGACCGCGGGAAGGCGGCCCGAATTGCGCAGTTGAGACACGCCCTTGCCGATCTCAGTCCGGCGGGTCGCGGTGAGTACTGACGGAGCTGCCACGGGTTGTGAACCTCTATGCGCGGGTCTATCGAGCGCACTGACCGTTGCGGAGGCGCTTCGGACGTACGAGCCTACCACGCTCGGGGTGGCCGCGCCCCGAACGCGTCGCAGCGGGAGGCCCGGCTGAGAGGACATTGCGCTCGAAATCGGCCGCCACCACGACGCCATCCGGGCAAGTGTGCTGTAGGATCGCCACGTGGCTGCCACCATCCTGATCGTCGAGGACGAATACGCCGTCGCTCGCGGCATCCAGTACGCCCTCCAGCAGGAGGGGTATCAGGTCGCGGTCTCGCGGTCCGGCGAAGAGGGGCTGGAATTCGCCCTGCGCGAAGGCCCGGACCTCGTAGTCCTGGACGTCCGCCTGCCGGGCATCGACGGTTTCGAAGTCCTGCGGCGTTTGAGGACGAGCGGCTCGAAAGCCCCCGTCCTGGTCCTCACCGCCCGCGACGAGGAGATGGACAAGGTCATCGGCCTCGAGTTGGGCGCGGACGACTACATGACCAAGCCGTTCGGCCTGCGCGAGCTCATGAGCCGCATAAAGGCCCTGCTCCGGCGCGCATACGGAGATCTGGCCGATGCCGGAGGTGGGCGGCTTCTTCGCCACGGCGATCTGCTGATCGACCTGGAGCGGCGGCGCGTACAGCGCGGCGAGCGCCGCATCCCGCTCACCGCCACGGAGTTCGAGATTCTGCGCCACCTGGCCAGCAAGCCCGGGCGAGTCTACTCGCGCCGCGAGCTCCTCGAACTCATCCGCGACTACGAGGCCCTGGACCAGGACGAGAAGACCATCAACGTCCACGTAAGCCACCTGCGCGAGAAGCTGGAGGACGACCCGTCCAGCCCGCGGTTCGTTCTGACGGTCCGTGGCGCGGGGTACGCGTTCGCGGAGCGGTGATGATCGCTAACAGCGACCCGCGGAACGATCACATGAGCCAGAACCGCCCGACGGGAACCACTCGGTGCGGACCGGCAGGTCCGCGACCAGCGGAGCGCTGACATGGCGCGCGGCCGCAACCGGACGAAGGACGGCCGGGGCAAGGGACCGGCCGCGAGAGGGGCGCCGGCCGAGGTCTGGGCACCGGACGAGGACGAGAGCTCGCCGCTGGCCAGGGCCACGGTGCCAAGGCCCCTGCGCCGATCCGCCAGACGAAGCCACAGCCTCTCGGTGCCCGTCTCGAGGGCGCTGCCGCGGACGTTGCAGGGCCGCCTGTCGCTGGCGTTCGTCATGGTCTTCGCCCTGGCCGTCGGAATCGTCTCCATGCTGACGGTCGTCGTCCTGGACAACGACCTCCGCCAGCAGGAGATGACCAACCTCGAGGCGCGAGCCAACGCCGTCGCCGCCGTGGTCAGGGTCAGGGCCGAGACAGCGGTCGCCCAGGACCCGGCCAACGCAACCGTCGTCTCCGGGAGCGGCGTCCTCAACAACAACGTCCTTGCCGCCATCGGCGAGCAGGCGGTCCTCAGCGACTACGCCGACAACGTCGCCCAGGCGGACCTGCGGCTTCGCTTCGGACTCGGGTCGGACACCCCCCACGGGCTCGAGTTCCTGCCGACTTCGCCAGTTTCCGCCTTCAGCGCCCCCCTGACCGCCCTGCCGGCGAAAGGGCAGGCCCGCGACCCGGTCTTCTACTCCGAGACCTTCAAGTTCGAGGACATCAACGGCGTCAAGCCGACCTGGTACCTGGAGGTCAGCCTCTCGGCCCCGTATACCACCCGGCAGAGCACGATCGCGAGCGTCGTCTGGTTCCTCTTCATCACGTCGATGGGCGGTCTGCTGCTGGCGATCATCGTCGCGGCCTTGCTGGCCCGCCGCTTCACGACCCCGCTGCGCCGGTTGACCGAGACGGCCCGGGCGCTGGCCGAGGGCGACCTGGCCAGGCGCGTTCCGGCCGACCGGGCCGGAACCGGAGGCACCGAGATCACCGAGCTGTCCCGGCAGTTCAACGCCATGGCCGATCAGGTCGAGGAGACGATGGAGACGATCCGGCGCGACCGCGACACGGGCCGCGAGTTCCTGGCCGACGTGTCGCACGAGCTCCGCACGCCGCTGGCCGCGCTCCGGACCTTCAACGATCTACTGCGCGAGAAGGCCGGTGACGACGCCGCGGCCCGCACGGAGTTCCTGGAGGCAAGCGCTCAGCAGATCGAGCGCCTCGACTGGCTGGCCCAGAACCTGCTGGAGCTGTCGAAGCTCGATTCGGGCCTGATTCGGCTCGACCTTCGGCCCGACGATCTTCGGGCGACCATCGAGTCGGCTGTCGAGCAGGCCCAGGTGTCCGCCCGCCGGCGCGGCGTCGGCCTTACCACAGAATTGCCCGAAGCCCCGCTGGTCACCCGCCACGATCCGCAGCGACTCGGCCAGGTGCTGACCAACCTCATCGGCAACGGCCTCAAATTCACGCCTCGGGGCGGCACGGTCCGAGTCGTCCTGTCGCCCCGCAACCGCGGCGCGCGTATCCAGGTGATCGACACGGGCGTTGGCATCGACGCGGCCGAACTTCCGCGCATCTTCGAGCGCTTCTACCGCGGTTCGCGGGCCAACGAGGCGCGCGGCAGCGGCAGCGGCCTCGGGCTTGCCATCGTCCGCTCCGTCGTTGAGATGCACGGCGGGCGTGTCATGGTCGAGAGCCGCGTCGGCGCCGGCACCACATTCACGGTGACGCTGCCTGCCGACCCGAGGACCTCTCCGGACGCGGTGGCGACGGGCGCCGTCTCGGCTCCGGGAAGCCTCGACGGCGCGGCCGGAACGCCGGCGCCGGCGCCCACACCGACTTCGGCATCGACCGCGGAATCGGCCGCAAGCGCGAAGCCCTCGGAGCCCAAGGCCGCCGCGGTGGCGGCCGGGGAGCGGTCCCGGACAGATTGACGGCCATGCGCGTCTCGGGCCGACCGCAGCCGAATTGGGCGTCGGGTCGACCCGCCTGGCGGATCGGTGGCGGAATCTTCACCGTCCGGCACCTGGTACGACAACCCGTTTCGCCCCAAGATCGACTCCGTCGCAGGGCTTGCTCCGCTTCGACGTCCGCGAGCGCGATTCGGCCTTTGTGCCTAGCATTCGCGCCGACCCAAGTGACTGAATCGGAGTCGCCCCAGTAGATGTCCGACCCCAGGTATACCGAAATCCAACGCTTCGAGCCTCTCCCAGACCAGAGACACTCCCGCAGGACCTACGGCGGTCCCGATTTCGGTCGTCCCGAAGAGGTCACCCCGGAACGCTGGTTCGAGCCGATCCGAGAACCGGGCGAAGGCTCGACCGGTTCGCGGTCGCGCGGTAGCGGAGGCTTTGGTCGCGGCCTGATCGCGGCGATGCTCGCGACGTCTTTGGTCGGGGCGATTCTGGGCGCGGCCGGGACCTACGCGGCGCTGCGCGCCTCCGGTGCGCTGGACGTGGCTACACCGGTACCGGCGGCCACGGGCCCGAAGCTGTCGATCGAGTCGAATACCTCGAGCGTCATCGCGGCCGTGAACCGGGTCAGCCCCGCCGTGGTCCAGATCGTCACCTTCGACCCGGACGGGAACTCGAGCGTCGGCTCCGGGATCATCTACGACGCGCGCGGCTGGATCCTCACCAACAGGCACGTGGTTGAGGGGGCCAAGACGATCACCGTCAGGCTCGACGACGACCGGAGGCTGGGCGGCTCTATCTACGGCCTGGACACCCTGACCGATCTGGCCATCGTGAAGATCGACCCGGTGGCCGATCTGACGATCGCTCCGATCGGCGACTCGATCAAGGTCCAGGTCGGACAACTGGCGATCGCCATCGGCAGCCCGCTCGGGCTGCCTTATCCCAACAGCGTCACGACCGGGATCGTGTCGGCCCTGGGACGCGACATCGCGGTATCGGCCGACGCCTCGCCGGCTGCTCCGGCGAACCTCCACAGCCTCATCCAGACCGATGCGGCGATCAACCCGGGCAACAGTGGCGGACCTCTGATCGACGGCACCGGGCACGTCATCGGGATCACGACGGCCGAGGCGTCGACGGCCCAGGGAATCGGGTTCGCCATCCCGATCGACATCGCCAAGCCGATCATGCAGCAGGCGCTGGCCGGAGAGAAACTGTCGCGGCCGTTCATCGGCGTCGCCTATCTGATGATCGATCGGGGCACGATGGAGCAGTACAAGCTGCCTCTCAGCGACGGCGCTTGGGTTCATGCCGAGGACGCCACCGGCAAGTCGGTCGAGGCCGTCGTGGCCGGCAGCCCGGGCGAGAAGGCCGGCATCAAGACGGGCGACATCATCACCACGGTCGAGGGCCAGATCATCGACCTGGTTCATCCGCTCCAGGACGTGCTGGTGGAATACGCACCCGGCAGAACGGTCACTCTTCAGGTCTACAGGGGCGACGCGTACCTGACGCTGCAGGTCACCCTCGGCACTCGGCCGGACGGAGCGGGCTAGCAGGAGCGGGCCGGCGGCGACGGTCGCCCTGAGGGAGCGGGCTTTCAGGCCGGCGGCCGGCGCCTGATCTCGACGAGCGCCGCGTCCAGCGAGCCCGGTAGGGCCACCTCCGGCTTGCGCACCCGGACCACGACCTCCGAGACGGCGGCGGCCCGGAAGTCCTCGATCAGACGGGCGGCGATGGTTTCGGCCACGGCCTCGATCAGGTGGAAGCTCGGACCCTCGACGACCTCGCGGCAGATTCGGAACACATCTCGGTAGTCCACCGTACGCGAAATGTCGTCGGCCAGTCCCGCCGCCCGCACGTCCAGGTGGAGTTCGGCATCGACTTCGAAAGGCTGGGCGGTGCGTCGTTCCTCTTCCAGCACGCCGTGTTTGCCCTCGAAACGCATGTTGAGGAGGGCGACTCGGTCGCTCATCGCCATTCTCCCCGGCAGACGGCATCGGCGACCAGCGCGGCCCGAACGTTCGGCCTGACGTCGTGGACCCGGACGACGTCGACACCACCGGCGATTCCCAGGGCCGTGGTCGCGAGCGTGCCCTCGAGCCTCTCCTCGACGGGCAGGCCGCCGAGCACGCGCCCGATGGTCGACTTGCGGGAGGTGCCGAGGAGGACCGGCGCTCCCAGCTGCCGAAGCCCGGCCAGGTCGCGCATGACCATGAGATTGTGCTCGGGCGTCTTGCCGAAACCGAAGCCCGGATCGACGATCAGGTTGTGGCGTTGAACCCCGGCGACCACGGCCCGGTCCAGCGCGGCGCGCAGATCGCCGATCAGCTCCGCCGCGAAGTCCTCGTAGTGCGGCTCGACCCGGTTGTGCATCACGACCATGGGCACGCCTCGTGCCGCCGCGAGACGGGCCATGGCGTCGTCGGGCGAGACCCCCCAGACGTCGTTGAGAAGCGAAGCTCCGGCGTCGAGAGCGGCCTCGGCGACCGCCGCTTTGGCCGTGTCGACGCTGATCGGAGTCCCGGGAAGAGCGGCGTAGATCGCGGCTATGACCGGGATGACGCGGGCCGTTTCTTCGTCCGCGGAGACCGGCTCGTGGCCGGGCCTGGTCGACTCTCCGCCCACGTCGAGCATGTCCGCCCCTTCTTCGACCATCCGGCGGGCCTGGAGCACCGCAGCTTCGACGGGCGCCCCCGCGGCGCCGGCCGCCGTTGCCAGGAGTCCGTCACCGGAGAAGGAATCCGGGGTCACGTTGACGATGCCCATGACGAACGTTCGGCTGCCCCATTCGAAGATCCGCGGCCCGATCTGGGTCGGCTGGAGCCGGCGCGGGGTTCGTTCGCCTGAGGCGGCGGCGGCGGCCCATTTCACGGCAGGGACTCCTCATGCGGGACGGGCGGATCGGGGACGAACACCGGATCCGACAGGAGTATGGCTCGCACGGCGCCGACCAGGTACAAAGAGCCTGCCACCACGACGAGCCCGCCGCCTCCGCCGCCGTCACGCCCAGAGCCACTCCCCGCCGACAGGGCCGCGTCCAGGGCTGCCGCCGGCGCCGGCACCGCCTCCGCCGGGCGTCCGGTGATGGCCTCCCAGCGAGCCGCGAGCAGGCCGGCCGGCATGGCCCGGCTGCTCCCGGACGAGGTGCAGACGACGCGGGCGTCGCGGAGGAGCGTCGACCCGGCAAGCGCGCCGATGACCCCGTCGACGTCCTTGTCGGCCATGATCGCCAGGACCAGAGCCGGCCGGCCCGGGCGCAGGAACGGCGCCATTTCGTCGAGTGCTTTCGCCAGCGACGCCGCCCCGGCCGGGTTGTGAGCTCCGTCCAGGAAGACCTCGCGGCCGGCCGACTCGATCAGTTCAAGCCTTCCCGGCCATCGAACGCCGGCGTATCCGGCGCGTCGAGCCTCGGCCGGGACCGTGGCGATCCCGGCCCCCTCCAGGGCGTCCAGGATCGCGTCGGCGACCGCGACGTTGGCTGCCTGGTGGCGCCCGCGCAGGCCCACGCGGACACCGCCCAGGCGCCCGAGTTCAACCTCGATACCGTCGCGGCCGATGGCGAGAAGCGGCGCCGGCGGCTGGACCGTCAGCGGGGCGCCGACTCTCACGCTGCGGCGCAGGATGACGTCCAGGGCCGACCCCCACGCCCCGGTCACGGCCAGATCGCCGCGCATGATGATGGCGGCCTTCTCTCTGGCGATGGCTTCGACGGTGTCGCCGAGCCGGTCCATGTGGTCCAGCGTAACGTTCGTGACCGCGGCCACGCCGCCGTCCCAGGCGTGCGTCGCGTCCAGCCGCCCGCCCAGGCCCACCTCCACTACCGCCAGATCGATGCCGGTGCGAGCAAACCACAGGAACGTCATGGCGGTGAGCAGCTCGAACTCGGTCGGATCGCCGTGGCGCCGGGCGACCCGATCGGCCAGGCCCAGGACTTCGCCGGCCAGGGCGGCGAAGGTATCCGGGTCGACTGGTACGCTGCCTATCTGCAGCCGTTCGCGGTATGTGACGAGATGCGGCTTGGGCGTCTCCCCAACCCTGTAGCCGGCGGCACCCAACGCCGAACCCGTCAGAGCCAGGACGCTGCCCTTGCCGTTCGTTCCGGCAATCAGGGCGCCGCGGAACGTCCGCTCGGGGTGGCCGAGACCGGCCAGCAGGGCACGCGTGCGAGCCAGGCCCAGCCGAATGCCGAATTGGCCGCGCGATTCGAGCGCGGAGAGCGCCTCGGCGTAGGTGAGCCGGTTCCGCCTCAATCCTTCGTCAGGTCGTCTTCGTAGAAGACGCACTGGTTGAAGCGCGGAGTCAGGCAGACGTCGTTGACGAAGCCCTGCTCGAGGTGGACGCCGCCCCGGAGCTGGCAGCGCGAGACGTTCTGCTCCTGCCGGATGAGAGCCTTCAGGAGATGCGGCGCCTGGATCGGGATGGCCCCGCGGCTGCCCGTCATGTAGAAGTGGGGGCAGACGTTCCGGCGCAGGCTCGGCAGACCGAAGCCACCGCGGGTCATCGGCATGGTCGGGTAGCGCTGCGGACCGCCGGCCTCGTGGGTCACGGTCGGCGGGCGCGGGGCCGTGCGGGTGTCTACGCGGCTTCCTGGCGGCGGGCCGAACGGCCTCTGCCCCGGCCGCGTCCCCAGAACCGGCCCGACCCTATAGGAAGGACCGCCCGCGGGCCGCTTTGAGCGGTCATCCGGGCTTCGGGGTCGATCTGGCCTGGGATCGCGTCCTTGCACTGTCGCCTCGAACCTGAGCGAACACACCTTTAGGGCCGCTCTCTGCAGCAGAGTACATCCATCCGCCCGGGACGCGCACGGCCGGAGCGCGCAGCGCGGTCCGGGCTGCTATGGAGTAGTCGGCACCGTTTCGGAAGGCAGGAGTCTGGCTGCCGAGACTCGAGGCGGGGGATGCGACAATAGCGCCATGCCGATCCGAGAACGACGCGCCGCACATGTCCGGCCACGGCCGCCCGACAGCGATCGGCTGCCGGCCCGCACCATCCGGGCATCGGCACCGCCGACGGATCTGATGCGGCGCTACCGCCAGCTCAGGCCCGGCCCGACCGTCTCGGGGCCGGTGGCGATGTTCATCGTCGGCTGCTGCCTGCTCCTCGGACTCTTCACGATCACCGTTGGCCCGGGGTTGGTGACCGGCTTCGTCGGCGGCATCGCCTCGGCGTTCGGCAACGCCATGAGCCACATCACCTCGCAAGCGCCGGCCACGCCGCCACCTTCGGGAGTTGCCCTCGACACGCCCGTCATCGACGTCCCGCCCGACGACGGCTACACCAACCAGCCGGCCGTCGTGGTCCAAGGAAGCGTCCCCGCAGCTACTGTGGGCAAGAAGGACTACGTGGTCCGCGTCTACCTTCTCGTCGAGAATGGCGGGCGCCGGCAGGTGGCCAGCGTCCCGGTCGGGATGACGACCCGCTTCGCCACGCCCACACTGACCCTCACGGAGGGCAGCAACGCCTTCGTGGCGACGCTCGTGAGCTCGACCGTCGAGGGCCAGCCGTCACCGGTCGTGACGTACATCCTCGACACCGCCAAACCGAAGATCGAGGTCAGTTCGCCCGCGTCGGGGGTCAAGGTGACGACGTCGACCGTGTCGGTGTCGGGGACGGTCGACGCCCGGGCCACCATTACCATCCGCAACCGGCAGGCCGTCGGCGGCGCGATCAGCAGCCAGACGGTGGGAGCCGACGGCAAGTTCAAGCTGGCCGTGCCCGTGGTGGCCGGCGCCAACACGATCGACCTGACGGCAACCGACCAGGCCGGTAACACGGCCTCCACGAACCTGACCGTCAATCGCGACTACGGCAAGCTGGCGGCCCACCTGGCCGTGTCGCCGACCAAGTTCGCGGCCTCATCCGAGACCGTGCTGAAGCTGACCCTGCGGGCCACTTCGCTCAACGGTGGGCCGCTGGCCGACGCCAAGGCAACTTTCACGGTGACCATCCAGGGCCTTGGTCCGATCGTGTCGCCGGAATTGACGACGGACGCGACCGGGACCGCAAGCTGGCAGGTGACCATTTCCGGCGCGGCCGCGGGCACGGGCCAGACGAGCGTCCTGGTGACCTCGCCGGCGGGCGATCAGGTCATCGGCACCGCCACGGTCACAACTACCTAGCCCGCGGTTCCGCGTCCCGGGCCGGCCCGATAACGGCTGTCCCGCCGGGCCGTTCGCAGCTACAATCGCGACATGGCGAGCTGGCGCTGCCCGCACTGTGGGTCGCCGCAGCTGGAGACGGCGCGGTGCTGGGTTTGCCGTCGGTCCACGACCTCGTGCGCATCGTGCCGCCACTTCCGAAAGTCGGTCGCCGGCCGTCTGGGCTATTGCGCGCTGGACAAGCGCCGCATGCCGTTGACCGGTGAGGAAGAGCGAGCGTGCTGGGAGCGGTCGACGGTGGAGGCTGCGCGCATGCTCGACGACGCGTCGGGCGGGGCCGCGGAACCGGCCGCGGCCGCGTCGGACGGGGCCGCGGATCAGGGTCTGTGGGGCGGCACTGAGTCAAACCGGGCGGCACCCGACCGGGATGCTCCCGGGCACGGAATGTGGACCGAGTCCGACTCGATCCGGGACCGCGGCGAGCCCGGCCACCAGCACGGAGGTTCTATTCGGGCGCGGCCGTGGGGACCGGTGCCCGGCCTGCGCGAGCCTACTGGTTGGCGCCGCGGGATCAGGACCGTAACCCGCCGCGGCTAAGGCGTGGGCGTGGGCGCCTCAGTAGGAGTCGGAGTGGACGTGTGTGTCGGCTTGGGCGTCGGCGTCGGAGTTGGCGTGGGCGTCGGCGTGGGCGTCGGCGTGGGCGTCGGCGTAGGCGTAGGCGTGGGCGTGGGCGTGGGCGTAGCCGTCGGCTCCGGGCCCTTCGAGACCACGTAGTCCACCGTGGAATTGTGCTGGACTGAGATCCCCTGACGCGGGTTGGAGCTGATGATCTGGCCGATCGGGATCGACGGGTCGTACTGGTCGGTCCGGACGCCGGACTGCAGGCCCGCGGTTTGGAGCCGGTTCAGGGCATCGCTCTCGGTAAGCCCGACGAGGTTTGGCACCGTCACCAGCGCCTGACCCCCGAGTACAGTCACGTTGATCGTGTCGCCCTTGTGCATCTCGGTGCTGGCGACGGGATTCTGGTCGACCACGGTGTTGTCCGGCTGGTTGGTGTCGTTCGGCCGCGTGGTGATCGTGAGGTTGAGGCCGGCGGTCGTGGCGATCTGCTGGGCTTGGGTGTAGGAGAGGCTCACGAGGTTCGGGGCGTAGACCGTCGGCGGCGGCGTGCTGCTGAACAGCAAGAAGATGATCAGCCCGATGATGGCGATGACCAGGATGCCGAGGACGCCGGCCGCCCACGCCCACGGGCTTGCCCCGGCAGGCTCGAGCTCGGGCTCGACTTCCTGAGCGCGCCGGACCGGCCGGCGTGGGCGCTGCGGCTCCGGTGAGTAGCCGGCTTCGTCGTCGTCGGGGCCGTAGGCGTCCACGACCCTGGCCCCGGAGGCATATGCCTCGGGAGAGTAGGCTACCCGTCCGGCCGAGCCGGCCGCTCCAGCCCCTTGCGCCGCCGCGGCGCCGTACGTGATTCCGGCGGCCGTGGCCCCGGCGACCGCGCCACTTGAACCCGCGGCGCCGGGAATGAAAGCGGCTCCCGGTGAAGTCTCGGCGCCCGTGCCGCCGGCGAGGAACGATTCGAGTGCGTCGGCCATGGCCGCGGCCGACGGATAGCGCCAGGCCGGCGCCGGTGCGAGCGCCCGCAGGGCAATATCGTCGAGGATCGCGGGCACGGCCGGGTTGAGCCTCGAGGGACGCGGCGGCGGGCCCGCCCGGCGGGCGGCGGCGGTCTCCTGGGGCGTTGCGGCGGCCCACGGCTGCCGGCCCGTGAGCATCTCGTAGAGGAGCCGACCCAGGGCCTCCACGTCGGACCCTTCGGACGGCGCCGCGCCGAGACCCGAACCCGTCCCGGACGTTGGAGCTGGACGCCCTTCCCCGCCGTCCTCGTCGTGGCGCTTGATGTTGGCCGAGGTGGCATCGGCGACCGCGGCCGCGGCCCGGGCAATCCCGAAGTCGGTGACCTTGACGTGGCCGTCGCGCGTGACCATGACGTTGCCGGGTCGGAGATCGCCGTGAGGCAGGCCGCGGTCGTGGGCGGCCTGGAGCGCCCTCGCCACCTCGGCCGCGGCACGGGCGGCGCGTCGCGGCGGCACCGGACCGTTGCGCTGGAGGAGTGTGGCCAGATCCGCTCCGTCGACGTATTCGGTCACGAGGAAGGTACCCGCGTCGTCGGTGCCGAAGTCCATTACCGCGGCAACGTTCTCGTGGCTGACGCCGGCGGCGACCCTCGACTGCCAGCGGAAGTCCGACATGAAATCGGGATCCCGGGCGTACTCGGAGCGCAGCAGCTTGACCGCGACATCGCCCTTGTGCTGAATGTCGTCGGCCCGGTAGACCGCCGCGAAGCTGCCCTCGCCCAGCAACTCGAGAAGCCTGTAGCGGCCCCCGATCACGCTTCCGATCTCGGCCACGGAGTGAACCTCTTACGACTGGCGCAGGAACGCCGGATTCTTCATGTCTGACCGGGCCCCGCCCCCACGACTCACGCTGGTTTCAGCTGAGATCGAGCGACTGCAGGTACTGCCGGAACTGGTCTCCAATGTCCTGTCTCTGGAGCGCCAGTTCTACAGACGCTCTAAGCCAGCCCATCGTGGTCCCGGCATCGTATCTCACACCGTCGAAGGCATATCCGTATACGTCCTGTTCCTTCATCAGGGCTTCAATGGCATCCGTCAGCTGGATCTCACCGCCCGCGCCTCGAGGCGTCTGCTCCAGCTTGTCGAAGATCTTCGGGGTCAGGACATAGCGACCCACTATGGCCAGGCCTGAAGGCGCATCGGCCGGTTCGGGCTTCTCGACGACGCCCGAGACCTTGTATAGCCTGGGATCGTCGGTCCCGGCCAAAGCACCGGCGATGATGCCGTAGCGGCTCGTCTCTTCGTTGGGCACTTCCATCAGGGCTACCACAGAACAGTGGGTCTGCTGGTAGGCGTGGATCAGCTGGCCGATGCAGGGACGCTCTCCGACTACCACATCGTCCGAGAGAATGACCGCGAACGGCTCGTGGCCGACCAGGTCCTTCGCCATCAGGACGGCGTGGCCGAGGCCGAGCTGCTCCTTCTGGCGAACGTAGGAAATCTGGGCCAGGTCCGAGATGGCGCGGATCTGCCGCAGCATCTCGATGTCGCCGCGCGCCTCCAGCAGCTGCTCCAGCTCGGCGCTTATGTCGAAATGATCTTCGATCGCGCGCTTCTGGCTGCTCGTGACGATGATGACCTGCTCGATGCCGGCCTCGACCGCCTCTTCGACGGCGTACTGGATGACCGGTTTGTCAACGAGAGGCAGCATCTCCTTGGGTTGGGCCTTGGTGGCCGGCAGAAATCGGGTTCCCCAACCCGCCGCCGGAAATACCGCCTTTCGTACGCGCATCTGCCCTCAGCTTCGATCGACAGCGGAGGCGGCCGGATCTGCCGCCATGGTGGTCGGGTCGACGAACTCGTGGTCGTCGCGATGAATCCCGTCGCACAATCCGAGGAGTCGCGGCTCTGTCGGTATCCAGACGGGTCGCATGATCTCGCGGACCTGAGATCGCCGGCAATAGAGCATTCCGCGCCCGGACATCCAGGCCAGGACGTGACTCGGATCGGCGTGGAACTCGAACGGGCCGGGGTTGAGGCCGGCCTGTTTCGCCCAGGAGACCGGGGCCTCGGGAGCCACGATGTCGAGAATGCTGACCCGCCAGGGCCTGCCCTGGATCGGTTCACCGCAGCCATTGCAGCGGGCCGCTATGTTGTCGGTGACGATAGTCGGGATCCGGACGCCGTACAGTTCCATCGCCGCCCGATCGTAGCAGGTCGCCGCCAGAAAGGAGCGAAACTCCCGACCCATGGACGGTTACGACGACGATGTTCCGCCCTCGGAGGTGGCGCGGGAACGACGCCGCGATCGCGCCGCGGAGGCCCACGCCAGAGCCGGAATGAAGAGCGGACTGGCCAAGCAATTCAAGCAGGTCCTGGACTCGCAGGCCAAGCGTGGCAGAGAGGCAGCCCGGAAGCTGGCCGAGGACGGCGCGCCTCCGGACCGTGGTGACTCGGGTTCCGACCGCGGGAAAGCGCGCTCCGAGAAGGGCGACCCGCGACCGCCATCTTCCCGCCGGCAGCCTTGACTAGCCGCCGAAGGTGAAGGCGTAGGCTCTGGCTCCGGCGGCGTTGAAGGTGATGGTCACCGTCCCGCGGGCCGCCGCATCGAGATGGACCAGGTGGTATAGCCGCGCTGGGCCTATGGTCATCGATCCGTCCGCCGAGACGTCCTCCGTTGGGATTGCGGTCACGCCCGTTACTCCCACCGTCGCCGGCGCCGGAGTGTCCGCGGCGAGCACGAGATAGACGTCACGGGCGTAGAAAGAGAGTTCGAGCTTGGCGCCGGCCGCGGAGGCCGTTGCGAATTGCGGTTGGAAATCGAAGGTGCCCGACACGGCGAACCGGTCATCGGGCAGCGTGGCCGGGAACGTGTACTGGTGAGGCCCGGCGATCACGGCCTCGGGAGAGGCGTAGGTCCTGGCCCTGTCCGTGCCGATATAGGTCTCCGGCGTCTCGTTGCTGACGAAGGGGGCGATTCCCGCGGAGGGCGACGCGCTGGGCAGGGCCGCGCTGCTGGCCTCGGCCAGGAGGCTGCGGATCTCCTCCTCGGCCTGGACATAGCCACCCTCGCCGTAGTGCGAGGCCCGGACATGGCCCGAGGCGTCGATCAGGTAGTCGGCCGGCCAGTACTGGTTGTTGTATGCCGTCCACGTGGCGAACTCGTTGTCCTGCGCCACCGGATACGTGAGCCCGAAGTTCTTGATCGCGGCCGCGACGTTGGCGGTGTCGTGCTCGAACGCAAATTCGGGCGCGTGGACGCCGACGACCACGAAACCATCGTCCTTGTACTTCTCGTACCAGCCTTCGACGTACGGCAGCGTGCGGATGCAGTTGATGCAGGAGTAGGTCCAGAAGTCGACCAGGACCACCTTGCCCCGCAGTTCGGCCAGCGTGAGCGGCTTGGAGTTGAGCCAGTTGTCGATGCCGGCGAATTCGGGCGCGGCCGGACCGACCGGGAGGGCCGATTGCGTCCCGCCCGACTCGGGCGAGGAGGTGTCGCCGGCCGAGGCGTTGGCCCCACCGACATCGTGCAACGCCGACTGGACCTGGCCCGACCGCTCGAGGGTCTGGAGGGTGTTGGTCCAGTCAGGCAGGGCGCTGGTCAGGTCGGCGGAAATGGTCGTGTCGGCCCCGACCGCCATGAGTCCGGCCGTGACGAGGACCAGAATCCCGAACGCGCGCCCGGCCCAGGCCGAGGCACTGCGCATCCGCATCCGGGCAAGGGCGGCTCGGCCGCCGAGAGCGATACCGAGAAGCGGCAGGCCCGCTCCGATCGAGTATGCGACCACGAGCGTGAGCGTGGCCAGAGAGCCCGGAGCGGTGACCGCCAGGCTCGTGATGGCGCCGAGAATGGGTCCGGCGCACGGGGTCCAGACGAGCCCGAGCCCTACGCCGGTGACGAGGCCGCCGAGGATGCTGCCGCGCTTCGGCTGGGATTCCGGACCCGCGCCGCTTCCGGGTAGACCGCTGATCGCGATCGCGCCGGAGCCGCCGGGCCGTCCCGCGGCCGTAAGCCGGGCCCCCAGACCCGGTAGTCGCGACGTCAGCCGCTCGAACCGGACATTGAGAGCCGGCACGAGGAGGGTCAGACCGAAGAAGGCGATTATCACGATCGCGGCGTCGCGCAAGGTGGAGCTGGGAAGGTGGAGCGATTCGATGATCTGAACGCTCGCCAGCGTGAAGAACGAGAAGCTGGCGATCAGGCCGGCAATGACCAGATAGGGTCGCCGGCGGTCACCATCCGCGCCCGTGGCCAGGACGATGGGCAGGATGGGCAGGACGCAAGGGGAAACGGCGGTCGCGAGGCCCGCAACGAATGCGACGACGATGAGTATCAGCATCAGCGAATGTATTACCTCGGCACCTGGGGGCCGTCAATGCGAGCGTGGTCTCGGCCCGTTTTGCGAATATCGCAGGGGCTCGTGACAGTCTTATGACAGGCCGGTGACGAGCGCGTGATGGTGCGCCCGGCGATCGCGCCGCATGGCCGATCACGTGGCGCCGGCGAGGACGGCGCTGCGGCGAGCCCAATGAGATGGCTAGGTGCTCGGAGCAGACGGCTGCGGGACCGGAACGTGCCGCCCGCCGGAGCCCCGACCGCCTGGCCCGAAGCCTCCGCCGGGCACCACCCCGCCGAAACCGGGCTGGTCATTCGGGGCGGCGACGACGGTGGTCGCCATGAGCGAGCCGTCGGCATTGAGCGAGCCCTGGGCCTGGATCCGGAACCCGACCGCGACGTTGGCGAGCGCGGCCGACGCGACTCCCCGGATTGAGTACTTCGTAGCGGAAGTCACGTTCACCGTGACAGTCTTGCCGGCCGCGGTGGTGACCACGATGGTCGTGGCCGTCTTGCTCGCGACGGTTCCCGCAACCGCGGAGGGCGCGATGGTCACAGCCGTGGCCGTGAAGTTGCCGGACGAGTCGACGCTGCCCTGGGCCGAGATACGGACCCCGGCGACCAGCGAGCTCCTCGAGACCGTGGCCCCGGCCTGGGTGTAAGTGGTCGATCCGGTCAACGTGAGCGTCCGAGACGAGCCGTCGAATTGGGTGATGGTGACCGAACCGGACGCCACGGAAGATGCCGTGCCGGACACGGTCGGCACCAGGACCTGGATGCTCGTGATCTTGTACGTGCCGTCCGTCTGACGGGCTTCGCGGAAGGTGATCTGGTCGCCGACTTTGACGTCCGAGACGGCGATCTTCTGGCTTCCCTTCGTAATCGTGGCGCCGGAGGCGTCGATCGTGCGCGTCCATCCGTCCGTCGTCTGCAGCGACAGCCTGGTGCCGTCGATCTTCGAGATCGTGATCGCCACCTGGCCGGCGCCTCCCCGGAGCGGCATCGGCGCGTACCAGCCGGGCCCCAGTTCCGGGTGCCCCGGGATGGTGGTCGGCTCCGCGGCCCGAGCCCCGCGGTCGCCCGAGGCCGATCCCAGGGCGAACGCGACGGATGCGACGGCGGCGAAGACCAATGCGCCGATCGGCAGAACGACGAACCAGCGCGTCAGGGAAGATTTCATTCGAGTACACCTCTCGTGCGGCCCGCCTATCGAGCAGGCCGGCGGAACACGGACCCGGGAGTCGAGATGCCCACGGCCCGCCGGTGGCATCTATCGCACGGCCGCCCCGCTCGAATCCTGAACCGATGTCCCGTGTTGCGTCAATCGAGCCGTATGGCATCGGCATCACCAGGCGGTGCGCCGAGCCCCGGAATGGCGGGCGTGTCCGGGCCGCGTCAGAATCCGCCCATCGAGCGCCACGAAGCGCCCGATCCGGCCGCCAGCCGAACGAGGTCCCGTCCCATGCCCGCTCTCACCGTTCCAGATATCACCGTCCTCCCGCGAATCCCGGATCCGGACCCGACCGTGGCTCGGATCAGGCCGGTGACGAGCCTGACGACGGCCCCTCACGGGCTCGAGGGCGAGGGCTTTCCCGTTCGCCGGGCATTCGCGGGTGTCGATCTCGCGGACCTGGACCCGTTCGTCCACCTCGACCAGATGGGCGAGGTCGAATACGCCCCGGGCGAGCCGAAGGGGACGCCGTGGCACCCCCATCGCGGCTTCGAGACCGTGACGTACATGATCGACGGCACGTTCGAGCATCAGGACTCCAACGGAGGCGGGGGCGTCATCACCAACGGCGACACGCAGTGGATGACCGCGGGCGCCGGCATCCTCCACATCGAGAAGCCGCCGGAGTGGCTCGTGACGAGCGGCGGCCTATTCCACGGGTTCCAGCTCTGGGTGAACCTGCCCCGGGCCCAGAAGTGGGCCGCGCCCCGATATCAGGACCTGCGGGCCGGCGAGGTCGCCCTCGCAACCTCATCCGATGGCGGCGCGCTCGTCCGGATAATCGCCGGCGAAGTTGCAGGGCACAAAGGTCCCGGCTCCACCTACACGCCGATGACGCTCGTCCATGCGACGCTGAGCCCCGGAGCCCGCCTGGCGCTGCCCTGGCGGTCCGACTACAACGCCCTCGTCTACGCCATGGCCGGGCGCGGAACGGTCGGCGTTGAGGCCCGGCCGATCGAGACCGGCCAGCTCGCCGTTTTCGGCCCGGGCAACACGCTGGCCGTTTCGGCGCTTCCGCTCCAGGAGAGCCGAAGCCCGAACCTGGACATCCTGGTCCTCGGAGGTCGCCCGATCGGCGAGCCGGTGGCATGGATGGGGCCTTTCGTGATGAACACGCGCGAAGAGGTCATCACGGCGTTCGCGGATTACCAGGCCGGCCGCCTTGGCACGATCCCGGCCATCTCGACGGTTCACAACACGCCGACGACGGTCGTGGAATCAGGTCAGCCCGAGGACGGCAAGCCGGGTTGATGGCGATGGCTCGCGGCCGGCGCATCAAGTCCGGGCGCGGACCCGTGGGCCGGCTCATCGGCATGGCCGCGATCGTTCTGGCCGTCGCCGCCGCCTGCAACATGCCGTTCGGCCCGTCGTCGACCCAGTCCGGCCCGCCCGAGGTCTCGACCGGAGTCCGCGGCCTGGTCCTCGCCGGTCCCACCTGCCCGGTCGAGCGTCCCGACCAGAGTGCGTGCGTGCGTCCGGTCGAGGGGGCGACGATCGTGGCGCTCGATTCCGGAGGTCACGAGGCCGGTCGAGCCGTCAGCGACTCAACGGGCGCCTACTTCCTGAGGCTCCCGCCGGGCACGTACCGGATCGTCCCGGGTGCAGTGGAGGGCCTGATGGGCCCCGCGCCGGAAGTGACCGTGACGCTCGACGAAGGGCAGCCCACGCAGCTGGACCTGCGATACGACACCGGCATCCGCTGACCGGCTAGAGTCGCCAGGAGGTCGCTAGCTCCACGACCGCGCCACGCCGGCCGGTGCCGGTGTGGGCGCCGCCGCTACAGGCGCGCTCAACGGAGGACGTTCGAAACCGCGCTACGGCAGATAGACCTCGGCGAAGGCGGTGGAGCCACCCACGACCAGGACGCGGCCGTCCGGCAGCGCCGTCGCGGTGTGCTCGCTCCGACCCCTCGACATCGCGCCGGTGGGCGTGAACGTGTCCGTCTCGGGGTTGTATAGGGACTCCCGTAATGGGCCAGTCGGGGCGCCGATGCGGCGGCACGCAGCTGACGCCGAGTCGCCAGTTGGTCGTCTCTCAGCCGAGGGAACGGTACGGCGGCCGGTACGTCACCGAGAGCTTGGTGGCGGCGTCGAGTTCCTCCGGCGTGAGAAGCACAACCGTCCGGAGGCTGGCGGCGCCCGACGCAGCAACCGCGAGCGAAGCGGCGGCGGCCGCGGCAGCATCCGGCATATCGACGATTATGTAGACGTCGTCGCTCCCAAAGGCGAAGTAATACCCCTCAACCTTACCGCCGAGCGTGGTCATGAGCTCCACGACCGCGCCGCGCCGGCCGGTGCCGCCCTCTTTCAGGACCCCGCGAGCGCCATCCGTGGTGTAGCTGCCGATGAACAGGTACTTGGACATGAGGCCGCTCCCGCCAACTACCGGGTACGTCACGGGTCGGTCTCGCCAGTGGCTCGGCGCGGTCCCGGCGGCCAGAGTGTGGGCCGCGCGTCAATGCCTCTCGTGCTCTGTGGATTGTCCTACCGGCGTCGATATCATTCATCAGTGTCTGCGTCGGCGGCAATCCACTTGAGCGGCGCCCGGTTTGTGAGTCCGGCTACTTCTTGATGTAGATCGTCACCGGCGGGATCATCCCGTACCGCTCCATGGCCGCAGCCATCTCGGGCGAGGCCGCTGTCTGGGCTGCCTGAAAGGCGTCCATGTCGGGTACGTCCCATGTGCTGGCGACGCGGTTGCTGCCGTCCATGGCGACGTAACTGGATCCGTCCGACGCGACGGCGGACAACTGGGCGATCATCTCCGGCTTGAACTTCAGCCAGGCCTCGACATCCTTGACCGCCGCGGTGACCACGATCTTCGGCATGCAAGCTCCTTCGGGAGGCGTGCCACGCAGCCTGATGGCGGGGACGCCGACCCGGTGCGAAGGCGGGAGTATACGCTGGCCCTTTCTGCACAAGGGCAGGCGGATGTAGGGATGGACTGACGGACCCGCCAGCCGAGACCTGCCGGCTGCTCGACGAGGCATCGAGACCGACGGGCGCCAAGGCGTGGGTGCGAGCGGTGTGGGAAGCTGCGCGATCCGATCGGAGGGTCGGAACCGGGCTAGCGGCCAGCCGGCGGAAGATGGGGTTTCCATCCTCGTCCTATCGGCCACGGACGAACAGGCTGTGGACGAAAGAAGGTCCCCATGGAAATCCTACTCGTCATCATCATCTTGATCCTGCTGTTCGGCGGCGGCCTCCGCTTCTACCGGCGCTGAGGATCGGGCGTTGAGGGCGGCCGATCCCTCGGGCTGAACGCGACGTCTGACTGTCACAGTCTGGGGACTCAACCGCTTCCGACCGTTGAACTGATCGACATCCCAGGAAGCGGGTCAACCACATCTACGCCGGGAGAAGCTCCGGCCCCTGCCAGGCCCTGAGTCTGGCCTCGATCGGACACTGGCTGACAGGACGGAGACCCGCCCTCTCTCCCGAAGGAGCCGGCCGCCTCACCAGCCGAGCCGAAATAGGGTTTCCATCCTCGCGGAGCCGGCCGCCAATGCCTACTTTCCGTGACGCGGGTGGGTATATGCCCGCCCGACAGGCTGTAGAACTCATCCCAGAGATCATTTCGAAGTGATCCGGCCACAGGAGGAACAATGAAGCCCCGCGTCGCCGCCATGGTGGCTGCCCTCGCACTCGCAGCCCTCGTGCTCCCACTTACAGCTGGATTGGTGTCTGCCCATTCGGGCGACGTCAAAGCTTCACAGACCTGCCAGTCCTGGTCCGCTGAGGTGGACCTGGCCAACAACGTCACTTCAGACAGGACCGTCGTAGTCACGACCACGATCCCAGGCACCGTTGGCATCGAGGCAGGTCACTTCAATACGTCGTTTGGAAAGATCTGGGAGGCGTCGGGGCCCGGAGTCACCTCGGGCACGGTGACGTTGAAGATCTACAACGGCGCCAAAGTCGAGTTCGCAGCGAGCCGGACATTGCCCACGCCTGCCGGCTGCGCAACGCCGAGTCCTGCGGCGAGTCTGAGCCCGTTCGAGTCCTTCCAGGGCGAGACGGCCGTGCCGACGGTAGCCCCGACGGTCCCGCCGACCATCAGGCCAATCGATGCGGCTACGACGACCCCGTTCGAGTTCTTGCAGGGCGAGACGGCGACCATTGGTCAGACCACGACACCGCCCCCCACCAGCGCCGGTAGCAACGACGGGAGCAACAACTCGACCCCCCTCTTCGCGTTGCTGATCTGCTTCGCCTTCGCTGGCCTGGGTTTTGCCGCAGTTGAGGCGCAGCGACGGAGCATCCGCAGCTAGACAATTACGAGGTCGCCGGCGGGCGGCCGCAAGTGAACCAGCCTAGACCGACGGGCCGTCCAAGACGGCACGTCGGTCTTTCGGTGGCCGTCTGTTGTCGACGCGTCAGCTACCCTTGATGGCCGGCGCCCGCGGACGGCACTAGGGAGTACGAGATGTTCAAGCGAATTGTCGTAGCGGTGGACGGCAGTCACCATGCCCGGCAAGCCGTCCTGACTGCGGCCGCGTTCGCCCGCGAGATGGGCGCGACGCTCACGCTGCTCACCGTGTACCACGAGCCACCCGGCTTCGAAGGCGAGCCGCAGTACTCGGCAGACCTCCTGCCGGCCATGCAGCAGGCGCGCTTGCTCCTGGCAGACGAGGAGGCCGTTGTCCAGGCGGCCGGCGGCCCACCTGTGCAGCAGGACCTGCTTGGTGCTGGGCACCCCGCGGCGGCCATCCTCGCGGCGGCGGCCTCCGGCCAGTACGACCTGCTCGTGATGGGCACCCGGGGGCTGGGACGGCTGGAGAGCGCGCTGCTCGGGTCAGTCTCCGCGCAGGTGGCGGCCGGCAGCGCCATACCTGTCCTCATCGTGCACGAGGCCGGGTAGGGCGGGTCGGTGTCCGAGCAGAGGGTCTAGCCGATGCGAGCGTGGGCGCAACAAGGTTGGCGAAGGTGATGGCAGGCATGAACGAAGAGCACCCGAACGCGGCCGCGTACAGACGAGCTGCCGACGCATTTCGCGCCGGCGACCTGGCTCGGATCGAGTCTCTGGTGGACGAGGACGTCGTCTGGCACGTTCCGGGCAACCACCCGCGTGCCGGGGACATCCGTGGCCGCACGGATCTCCTTGTGTGGCTGGCTGGGCTTACCGAGATCGGGTTCTGGCTCAAGGAGCACGACGTGTTCGGGAACGACGAGCATGTCTGCGCTCTGAGCCACATGGGCGCTCGCAGACCTGGAACCGACGTCGAGACACGGGTCGTAAGCATTTTCCACTTCCGCGACGGGCGGCAGGTCGAACGCTGGTTCTTTCCGGAGGACGCCACGGCCTGGGACCGTATCCTTGGCTTGCCGAGCTCGTAGATGGTGCAAGGTGGCCGAAGCGATCGGTGTGTGATGAACACAAAGAGGCTCCCGCCATCCGAGGGGGAGGGTGACGGGAGCCTACGGGACCGGCTCACCAAAGGCGAGCGGCCATGAAGCAGAGTCTAGGGTGGGCGCGCCCGGCTCGCCACCCGCAATTGGACGTATTGGGATAAGCCGGCGATAGGCGGGGTACCGCACCGCGGTCCCTGGAACCGCGCGACAGTCAAGGACGATCGTTGAGGGCATCCTCTGAACGCCGCCGGCCCGGCCGTTCTTCGCGAAGGTAGGCGCCGGCGGAGTTGGTACCCCCAAGCGGATTCGAACCGCTGATCTCAACCTTGAAAGGGTCGTGTCCTAGGCCTCTAGACGATGGGGGCGCGGCGCGAACGGGAGTGTACCAGGGACGAGGGGTTCGACTCGATACGGGAGCGCGGTCCGAAGCGGTCGGCCGCGGGCGCGGAGCGCCATCGGAACCCAACCCGGGGCCTAGCTGTTGAGTACCAAAATCATTATCAGGGTGCCAGCGAAGGCTCCGAAGCTGACCAGCGACGCCAGGCCGCCGGCGGCTGCCGCGAGGAAGGCCCGGCCGACTTCGCCTGCCTGGCTGGCCCTCCACGTGACGACCGAAGCGATGACGGCATCGAGGCCAAAGATCATGCCTGTGACCACGGCCGCGCTCAGCAGCACCGCCAGGGGCGTGGTGTGGCTCGTGACCGCCAGCAGAAGGAACGCGAGCGATCCGAGCGAGCCGAGGGTGAGAATGACCGGCGCGGGGGGAAGCCGGCGCAGGCGTTCGACGAACGTCTGGGGCTCGTCTTCCTCCTCGACCTGCTCGAGTTCGTACGGCGCGGCCATCGGGGCCATCGCGGCGGCCTCACGGGGACGGCTCGCGTAGGGCGATCGAACGGGGGGCCAGGCCTCTTCCCGAGTCGGTGCCGGCTGTTCAGGCGGAGTCGGGGGCGTGGGCGAGTGAGGTGGCGTCGGATCGGCCGGTTGGCGCAGCCCACCCGCCGGGGCCGGCCGGTCGAACTTGCTCTGCTCCTGGCGGCGATCGTCGCTCACGGTCAGAGGTTATCAGGCGATCGTCGCCACGGCCCCGCTCCGGGCGCGCCGCGGGCCATTACGGGCGCCGGCGAGTAGCTACCCTATGTGTTTCGCCCGTGGCGAAGGGGCAATGGCTTCAGGCGCATGGAGTGGACCGATGCTCGAGTTCGTGATCGTCTACCTGCTCGCAAAGAAGATCGGCGGGATCGTCGAGGACAAGGGCCGGAAGGGGACGTCCTACAAATGGCTCACCGCCGGGTTGTGGTTCGGTGGTGAGATCCTCGGATTCATGATCGGATTCTCGGTCATAGGCGCCAATGAATCCCTTCTGGCCGCATACCCCTTCGGGCTCGTGGGTGCAATCGGCGGCGTGGCCATCGCCTGGATGCTCGCCTCTCAGGTACCGGTGAACCCCATCCGCCTCTGGAACCCCACACATCTGACCCCACCGGAAGGAGCGCCGGCCTGGGCGCAGCCGAACCCTGCCATGCCCCCGATGGTAATGATCCCGGGCAACGTGGAACTCGTGCTGGAGACCCGAGCCGGAGATTGGGCCCAGGTTCGGGCGGCCAACGGCTTTGCGGGCTTCGTAGACGCGCGGACCCTGGTCCCGCGGCCGAACATCGCCGCCTGGATCGGGCGGTAGCTCAGCCGACGCCGGCCGCCGTCTCGATAGACGCTTCGCCCGGGCCGACGGGCCCCGGGATCGAGCGATGGTAGATGGCGACCTGATATTCGAGTCGCGGGCGTTTCATCGAAGCGACGACCTCCAGGCCGGCCTGACCGAACCCGGCGACCAGCAGGTCTCGCGCCTGCTCGGCCGATTCGAAGGTCCACCAGCAGTGGATGACCCGGACCCGGAAGCCCGCCCCAAGGAAGGGCCCGCGCCGCTGGCTCCACAGGACGAGACCGTCGCGACGATCCGGCCACAGCGTCCAGACGTCGTCCCGGCCGTAATCGTGGACGAGCATCAGCCGGCCGCCCGGCCGCAGCAGTCGCTCCGCGGCGGGAATGACAACCGAGTTCGGCGTGGCCAGCCGGGACCACGGAACGACGACGACGTCGGCCTCCCCAGCCGGCAGTTCGGCGATGAGGGCCAGCGCGGCGTCGGCTTCGGAGCCTTGGGAGCCGGCGGAGCCGAGGGGCCCGTCGTGCCCGTCGAGCCCCTCCGGCCCGGAGAGCGCCTCGGGAAAGGTGACTGCCGTGACGCGGGCACCGATCTCGGAGAGCTGCCGCGCCAGGATGCCCCGACCGGCATCGAGGACGACGACGTCCCGGCCGGAAACCGGACCAATGCCCTCGAGCGCGGCGATGAGCTTCCCCTCCACGTCGACGACGCGGAGGAACGCCTCTTCCAGTTCCGTCGTGGGCATTGCGGCGGATAGGTCGGGCATGCGTCCTCCTAGAGGTTCGAGGCGGCCTGGATCGCCACTCCCTCTCGCGATTCCAGTTCGACGACGAAAGGCTCGCTCTCGAGCAACCTCGACTCGAAGGTCGTTGCCCACTCGCGTCCCGGCCAGCTTACCTGTTCGGCCCGGTGGCCTGCCAGGTCGGGACGCTCGATCGTCAGCCTGGCCGGCCGGCTGCCGGCGTTGACCGCGACCACAACGGACTTCCCTGCCGGGCCTTCGGGGTCGAATATCCGGTAGGCCACGGCCGAACCTTCGGCCGCCAGGAGCTCGAAACGGCCGCGCCGAAGCACCGGATGGGCCCGGCGCATGGCGATCAACCCCGCGAAGAACGCCCGCAACGAGCGATCCTGCCTGGCCGGATCCCATGGGTAGGCGCGGCGGCAGTCGGGGTCCTCGTGCCCTTCGAGTCCGACCTCGTCTCCGTAGTAGATGCATGGAACCCCGGGCAGGGTCATCTGGATCAGGGCCGCCAGGCGCACGGCATTGGCATCGCCGCCTGCCATGGAGATGAATCGCGGCGTGTCGTGGCTGTTTAGCAGATTCAGCTGGAGCGAGGTCACGTCCGGGGCGTACGTGGCCATGATCGCAGCGAGTTGTTGCCCGAACGCCGGTCCGTCGATGTCGCGGACGTGGCGGCCGTACTCGTGCGTCCTGGCGACGAGCTCGCGGTCGAGCCGGCCGGCGCCGACGAATGACAGGATGGATTCGGCCAGCGGGTAATTCATGACGGCATGGAAGCGGTCGCCGGTCAGCCAGGCCGGGGCCGGGGTCCACACTTCGCCGACGAGGTAAGCCTCCGGGTTGATCGCCAGGACTCGCCGCCTGAAGCCCTCCCAGAAGCCGGGCTCGCCAATCTCCTCGGGCACGTCGAGGCGCCACCCGTCGACGCCGAAACGGGTCCAGCGTTCGGCCACGCCGTATATGTACTCGCGGACGGCCGGGTTCGAATGATTGAGCTTGGGCAGAGCCGCCAGGTCCCACCAGGCCTGGTAGCCGAGAACCCACTGAGACGGCGTCCCGGATCCGCTCCCGGTGGAGGCCTGGCCGGCGCCCGAGGCGGGCCCCCCGCCGGCACTCGCCGGATCGAAGACGGTTCCCGCCGGATCGTGGCCGGCCTGGAGCCGGGCGATCGAGTCGATCTCCCGCTGTCCCGGGTAGGCGTTGATGCCCCGGGCGCCCGAGAGCACCTGCGAGTCCAGGAGGAACCAGTCCCGATACGGCGATGCCGCGCCGTTCTCCAGGACGTGATGGAACGGCCAGAACCCGCGGCTGGCATGGTTGAAGACACCATCCAGGATGACCCTCATGCCGCGCCCGTGGGCCTCGTCGAGAAGTGATCGCAGGGCCGCGTCGCCGCCCAGCAACGGATCTACCAGTTCGTAGTCGTAGGTGTGGTAACGGTGGTTCGATGCCGACGCGAAGATCGGGGTCAGATAGAGGGCCGATATGCCGAGGTCGATCAGGTCGTCCAGGTGCTCGGCAATTCCCAGCAGGTCTCCGCCCTTGAAACCGGTCCGGGTCGGCGGGGCGTCCCAGCGTTCCATGGCGCCCGGCTTGGCGACGCGGACGCTGCTGGCGAAACGGTCGGGGAAGATCTGGTAGAAGACCGCGTCGCGAACCCAATCCGGGCCGTCGGCGAGGGGCCGGCTTTCGGATGATGGTGTGGTCAAGAGTGAGTCACTCGCGAGTCGGGTTCCACCACCCGACGCACCGTCGGCCGGAGGGCCGGCCGGGACGGGGCCACAGCGGTAGAGCCGCGGATGATCAGCCGGGTTTCGAGTGTCTTGTGCTCCGGCCGGCTCGCGTCCGGCATCGAGATCATCCGCAGCAGGAGTCGGACCGCCTCCTCGCCCTTCCGCCTGATCGGCTGGTGGACGGTCGTGAGCGGCGGGTTCGAATGAGGCGCAACGTCCAGGTCGTCGAAGCCCACGACGCTCAGGTCGGCCGGCACGCGCAGCCCGAGCTCGCGCGCGGCCCAGATCACGCCGATGGCCATAACGTCGCTCATGGCCATGACCGCGGTCGGCCGGAGCCCGTCCTCCCAGATACGGTGGAACGCCGCGACGCCGCCGTCGAAGCTGCCGGCACCGACGACGACGTGATCGTCGCGAAGCTTGATGCCGCCGAGCTCCAGGCCCTGGCGATACCCGGTCAGACGGCGCGAGGCGATGCTCTCCGTCGGGCCCGCGGAATACTCGAACAGGCCTGGCATGCTGGGCGGCTCCACGCCGACCACGACGAAGTCGCGATGGCCCAGGGCCAGGAGATGGCGGGCCGCCGCCCTCGCTCCCAGTTCGTCGTTCGAATCGACCGAGGCATGTTCAGGCAGGGCGGCGCCGTCGACGAGCACCATCGGCAGGCCGGCATGGCGGATCTGCTCGACCTCGGGGTGATCCTCGGACAGCCCGACGGCAACGAACCCATCGACGGTGGCGCGCCCGATGGCCCGGACCAGCGAGCCGTGGAGGGGCGAGACGAATAGAAGGCCGTAGCCGGCCTGGTCGGTCTGGGCCGCAACTCCGGCGCACAGTTCGGCGTAGAAGGGATTGCCGAAGACGACGCTCAGCACCTGCGGGGTCAGCAGGCCGATCGTCATGGTGTTCTTCTGGGATATCGTCCGCGAGGATCCGTACGGCCGGTAGCCCATGGCCCCGGCGACGTCGCGGATCTTCGCGGCAGTGGTCGGGCTCAGTCGTTGCGGGCTGTTGAAGGCGAACGAGACGGCGGTCTTGGACACGCCCGCCTCGCGGGCCACGTCGGCAGATCGGGGCCGGCGCCGGCTGCCGAGCCTCGAGGGGACCACGGGCTGCGGACCGGCGGTGTCGCCGCGCGATCCGGGGTCCCGCCCTTTCTCGGGCGGCTGTCCCTTGCCCGAGTCGGCGGCAGGGAAGCGCCCTGTCCTGATCGCCATGCCACTCTCCACGGTTCTCGGCCCGGGTCCGATGGCCATCTCCCGCGGTCTACGCGATGACCGCACGCTATCCGCGAGTCGGCGGGCTGTCAATGTCGGCCCGGGAGCTCCTGCGCGCCAGGGCCGCCGCCAGAGCGGCCGCGGTCGGGGTCGAACCGAGCCCCAGCCGGGCCCCCGCCACCGCGGCCAGCGGCGGCTCGAGGAAGGTGGCGCGGAGCTCCGGCCAGGCGGACTCGCCAAAGACGATCTCCGGCGGGCCGTCCAGGGTCACGCGACCGGACCTCATGACGATCACTCGACTGAAGCACTCGGCCACGAACTGCATGTCGTGGCTTATGGCGATCACCGTGCGCTCTTCTGCGAGGGCGCCGGCCACGACCTCCCGCACCCTGGCCGCTCCGCGTGCGTCCTGCCCCGTGGTCGGCTCGTCGAGCACCAGGACAGGCGTCCGCATCGCGAGCACGGACGCCAGAGACAGCAGCTTCCGTCGCGAATACCCGAGGTCGTACGGGTTCGAAGCCGCCTCGCCGCCGAGCCCGACCGCGCCGAGACCGGCCTTGACCCGTTCGTCCAGGGCGGCGCCGCGGACGCCCAGGTTGCGGGGTCCGAACGCCACCTCCGCGGAGACACTCCCGGCGAAGAGCTGCCGGTCGGGGTTCTGGAAGGCCAGCCCGACGAGCCCGGCCAGGCAGGCCACGTGGACCGGCCGGATGTCGTCGCCGTCCAGCAGTACCCGCCCGCTCGTCGGCCTGAGCAGGCCGTTCAGGTGTCGGGCCAGCGTGGACTTGCCGGAACCGTTCTGGCCGACGATCGCGATCGACTCGCCGGGCTCGATCCGAATCCGGACTTCGTCGAGCGCCCGAGGACCGTCCGGATAGACGAAGGAGACCGCGTCCAATTCGATCGATGGCGCGGCCGGGCCGGTCCGGCCGGTCCGGGTCGGAAGCCCGGTCCCGGTTGCGCCGCCGGAGAGTGTCATTCCGTCGCCCCCGCAAGCGCGCCGGCCAGCGCCGCGGTCCAGACTCCGGAGTTGCGCAGCTCACGCTCCAGGCGGGCTCGGGCCGGCGGCTGGACTCCCAGTTCGACGAGATGCGGGTCCACGAGCACGTCCGAGGCGCGTCCCGAGAACCCGACCGATCCCGCCGCCAGAACCACGATCTCATCGGCGATCCTGGCCAGCACGTCGGTCTTGTGCTCGACGATCAGGATTCCGGCGCCGGTCTCCGACGCGACCCTGGCCAGGGCGTCGGCAACCAGGGCCGTCCCGGCCGGGTCGAGCTCGCTCGTAGGCTCGTCCAGGATCAGGTAGCGCGGCCGGAGCGCCAGGACCGCGGCCAGGGCTACGAGCTGCCCCTGCCCGCCGGAGAGACGTGCCGGATCGCGCGGGGCCAGCTCGACGATGCCGACGGCCTCCATGGCCCACCAGATCCGTTCCACGACGTCGGCCACGGGCAGGCCCAGGTTGCACGGGCCGAAGCCGACTTCCTCGAAGACCGTCGCCGTGGTGTTGGAGAGCTGGGTCGCGGCGTTCTGGAAGAGCAGGCCGCAATGGAGGGCCAGGGCGTGATTGGAGATCGCCCGCGTCTCCACACCGTCGATCGTGACCGAGCCGTCCAGGTGCCCACCGACGACTCCCGGGGCGAAGCCGCTGGCCACCAGGCAGAGCGTGGTCTTGCCCGACTCGTTGGCGCCGACGACGCCCAGAACCCGGCCCGGCTCCAGCCGCAGGTCGACCGAACGGAGCGTAGGCCCGGTCGCGCCCGCGTACCGGTAGCCGACGGCTGAGAGCTCAATGGCCACGTCCTAACCGAGCCTTCCGGCCACGCGCAGACCGACGATCGCGACGATGCCCGCGGCCGAGGCCCAGCGCAGGGCGCGGTCGACCGTCCCGTCATGGGGGATTCGGAGCAGCGTCGGGCGGCCGGGCGCCGAGAATGCCCGGGCCTCGAGGGCCATGGTTCGCTCCTCGACCTCGGTCAGCGCCCCGAAGACGACCGGCGCCGCGAGCGGCACCACTCCACGAGCCCGTCGCCAGAACCGGCCCTCCGTATCCAAGCCCCTGGCGCGCTGGGCGTCGACGATCTCGCTCGCCCGCTCGACGGTTCGAGGAACCATCTGGATGGCAGCCCCGACGACGAACACGGCCCGCCTGCCGAGGCCGCGGCGGGCCAGGTCGGCGAGCATGTCGTCGATCGGCGTCGTCAGGTAGACCAGGGCGATCGCCGCCGAGAAAGCCAGCAGGCGAGTCACCGTCTGGAGGCCGAACCACAGCCCGCTCCAGGTAGGCGCGAGCGGACCGAACCGGGCGATCGGGTCCGCCGCGCCGGGCAGGAGGAACAGGTTGATGAGCAGGATCGAACCGACGATAGGCGACGTGGCCAGGGCGATCACGGCCAGGCCGCGCAGGCGCCCCGCCAGCCCGGCCACGACGAGAACCCCGGCAAGTACCGTCAGCACGCCCGACCAGCCGGGGACGGCGAACGCGGTGACGACCTCGAGGGCGGCGATCGCCAGCTTCGTCGAAGGATTGACCGAGCGGTAGAAGCCGCCCGGACGGCGGGTCACGTACTCCGGAAGCCCACGGCCCGGAGCCGCTGGGGCCTGAATCAAGCGGGTCAGCCCTCGGGCGCAGCCGCAGCGGCCGGGGCGTCGTCGGCGTGCTCGGGCCCGAGAGCCCTCTCACCGTTCGGGAAGCGGGCGATGAACCGGCGCGACAGGCTGCCGATGATGAAGAAAACCACGAACGAGGTGATCATCTTGTCCATCGGATCGGACAGGAGCCCCTGCTTGAGCGTGGCCTGGTAGAGGCTGTCGCCGCCGGCTCGGAACGCGGCAACGAGGGCGTCCGTGCCGCTGCCCGTTACGCCGCCGTAGACGATGGCGGCGATCGGCGCCGAGACGATCGCGGCGGCTATGCCGGTGACGAGGCCGGCGCCGATGGCGAAGACCGCCCCGACGTCCCGGCGGAGGTAGAGAGCGATGCCGACAAGGACGGCATAGGCGACCATCACGACCAGGAAGAAGAGCCTCGACTGGTCGTACGCGCCGGTGTCGAAGCCGGTGATGCTGGAAAACTGGTCGGGGCTGGCGTAGGCGCGCGCATAGGTGTAGAGCGCCAGGACGCCGACCAGCACGACGGCGACGGCGGCGGCGACGAGACTG
Organism: uncultured Chloroflexia bacterium; assembly: GCA_963789725.1. GTDB lineage: Bacteria > Chloroflexota > Limnocylindria > Limnocylindrales > CSP1-4 > Fen-1039. Next base: position 677,247 of record CAWBLU010000001.1, on the reverse strand, counting down.
GCGCGCCCCCCTCGCCGGGGCCGGAAGAGGCCGAACTGGCCCCACACGCCGGCCAGGAGACCGATCACGCCCGCGGTGATGGCGAAGGGACCGATCGTCGTGGAACCGATCGGCGCCGGGATCAGATAACCCCAGATCAGGTTCGCCAGGATACCGGTCAGGGCGCCCGCAAGAGGACCGGCGAGCACGCCGACCAGGATGGTGCCGATCGAATCCAGGTAGATCGGCAGCTTGACGGCCTGCTGGACGGTCGACCCCAGGACGATGTTGATGGCGATGGCCACGGGCATCAGGACGATGACCCTGGTCGTGAACTGGCGAGCTACCCAGCGCTTCAGTAGGTCCATCTCTCCTGCTCTCCCGGTAGGAGCGCGGCCAGGTCGGATGTTCGGGTGCCGCGCCCCTGAAGCTTGCCAGGTCTGGCGGCCGATCGCCACCTGTTCCGGCCAGTGGCGCGGCCCGCCGCCCGGCCCGATCCGACGCGCGCTAACGCCGAGCCGGGCTCGCCGCGAGATCCCCGACGCGCTCGACGAAGCGGGCCATGAAGCGGGCCGAGTCCGCCTCCACGGCCACGTTCACGTTGGGCGGCTTGCCCCAGACGCGGCGCCAGTCGGACACGGTCTCGCCGGTGGTCAGGCGGCCGCCCAGCTCCACCTCCACAGTCACCGGCTCCGTCCGTACCAGCGTGGGATCCAGGGCGGCCGCCAGCGCCATCGGGTCGTGGATGAAGGCTCCGTAGAAGCCGTCGTAGCGGCCGTGGAACTCCATGTAGAAGCGCAGCGCATCGTCGAGATAGCGCACGATCGGATCGACGCTGCCGTCGGGCCGCTTTCCATCGGGTGCGCAGCCGGCTCGCGCGGCCAGCGCCGCGAGGTGTTCGGGCAGCATCTTCGCTCGCTCGGTGACGTCCAGGCCGAGCGCGGTGGGCAGGTTCGGCCGGGTATCCGCCGCGGCAGCCCCCGAGCCTGCGCGCCCGGTGGCCCCGAACGCCCCGAACGCCCCGAACGCCCCGAAGACGATCTGGGCCGACTCCGGGTCCACGCTGACATTCCATTCGGTCGTGGGGGCGGTGTTGCCGGGCGACCTGTAGCTCCCGCCCATGATCACGACGCGCCGCAGCAGGCGCGGCAGATCCGGCTCGCGAAGGAGGGCGATGGCCACGTTCGTCAGCGGCGCAAGGGTCACGAGCGTCAGTTCACCGGGGCGGTGGCGGGCCTCCTCGACGATCACGTCGGGGCCGAAGCGCGACGACAGGGCCGCCGCCGGCGGCGGCAGTTCGGCGTAGCCGATCCCCAGCGGGCCGTGGGTCTCGGGAGTGGTGACGAGCGCTCGAGCCAGAGGCGTCTCTCGGCCGAGCGCCACCTCCACGTCCGATCGCCCGGCAAGCTCGAGCACGGCCCGCGTGTTCTCCGCGACCTGCCTGGCATCGACGTTGCCGCCGGTACACGTAACGGCGACGAGCTCGCACTCGGGTGAGGCCGCGGCATACAGCAGGGCCAGGCTGTCGTCGATACCGGTATCGCAGTCGACGAGGATCGGGATTCGGGCGCGTGCTTGGGTCACGCTGCCATCGTAGGGCAGGATCGATCCCCGGCGATACGCCGCAGGCTCACTCCGGGCCGGCCGAAAGCTATCCACCTGCCAAACCTGCACAGCGTGATGCTGGGTGCCTTCTCCTTCAACGACCGCGCCATCCGGTCGTACCGAAGCCTCGGCTTCAAGGAGGTCCCTGCCTGACGCCCGCCGACCGCCGATACTCGCCGCCGGAGCGCGTCATCAACCCAGCGACGACGAGATAGCGTCGCAACGCCGCCACGTCCTGATGGTATACGGCCAGCCGCTCGTTGACCTCGCGTTCCGGATAGACCCTGTCCTCGGCGAAGCAGTGGTCGAGCAGGTAGTGCAGGATCACTCGCTGCTTGCGCTCCCGGGCCGGGATCGATACCAGCCGGCCGTCGCGCAGGAATGCACGAAGCACCCTGGCCTCATAGGCGGCCGGCGACTCGGCTCCAAGCCGCCCATGTTCCAACCCTCTGCCGGCTCCGGCTCTGGTCAGCCCTGGCGGGGCGGCTCGCCGGACGGCGCCGACGGCGGTACAGGCTCGCCCGCCGGAGGCGCGATGGGCTCGGTCCCGATTGGCGGTTGGCCCGGATACGGCATCGGCGGCACGTTCGGATACTGCGGGTATGGCGGCATGACCGGGTACTGCTGCGGGGGGTATCCGGGCTGCTGCGGCTGGACGGGATACGGCTGCGGCTGGACCGGGTACTGCGGCTGGACGGGATACGGCTGCGGCTGGACCGGGTACTGCGGCGCCTGCGCTTGCGGGTATTGCGGCTGCTGGGCCGGTGGATACTGCGCGGGCGGGTACTGCGCGGGCGGCTGGACCGGAGGCGGGGCAGGCTGGGCAGGCTGCTGAGTGGCCTGGTCCGTCTCGGTGCCCTCCATGGCGTCCTTGAAGCCGCGGAGTGCGCGGCCTATCGCGGCCCCCGTGTCGGGCAGCTTGCCTGGTCCCACCACGATCAACACGATCACCAGGATGATGATCAAATGGGCTGGAGTCAGGCCCAACGGCATAGCGGCGTCTCCTTGCGGGTCGCCTGAGACCAGGGCCCGCGTTCTTCGAGGCGTTCGGCGTTCGAGTCGCCGACGACAACAATACTCCTCGGCAAAGGCACGGTCACTCGTGCCGTGGCCGCCGCGACCACCCGCGATCCTCCCGGCCGACAAGAAATGAGCGCGAGCGCGAGCGCGGAAGCCCGAGTCGGGGAGCTTACTCCCCTAGAAATCGGTGATCCGGACCGTCCGATCCAGGTATTTCGAGCGGAAGTGCGCGTTCAGACGCAGGACTTCGCTCTCAGGACCTACAAAGGAGCAGCGCAGGCAGTAATACTCGGCTTTGTCGGCGTCGTAGAGCATGTCCATGTCGATCTCGCGCATCAGACAGCGCGGGCACCGGAAGTTCAGCTTGCCTTTTCGACCTTGAGCCACGTCCGCAACTCCCCTTCTCCCCTGACTGTCTTCTTGATACCGATCGTGTACATGGGCGAAAACGCCATTCCCTCACGTACGTAGCCGGTGGCGTCATGCGAGTCGGAGCGCATGGACAGCCTGGTGTCCACCTGTGGCACCAGCGCTTCGACCCGGTCCACGCCATCCACCACCGCCTCCCGGCACTCGTAGGCGAAGTCGATGGATTCGGTGCCCGATCGGCCGGCCGCCGTGAGCCTTACGCCGGTTAGGTCCTCCGGGTATTCGGTCGTCCCGTAGCAGGCCGTCGCATACTCGTCGATCGAAATCTCGGCCTCTGGATCCGTGGTGCTAACGATCCTGCGGATGATCTCGATGTCGCCGCTACCCTCGGTGAGACGGAAGATGGACTCCACGCCGATCGTGAAGTTCTCGAACTGAATCTCCACCGGATCGAGCGTGACGACACGAACGTCGCCTTCCTCGGAAAACGAGGCGATGGCGCGGCAGGCGCACAAATCCACCTCCTCTCCGCCGTGCCTGAACTTACAGCTCTTCACGGCTCCTTCGCCCGCATAGTGAGTGAAGTAGCCGGCCCGGTACATCGATTGAATTACGAACGGATACGAGGCGTCCTGGATGTGTTTGGTGCCGACGCCACAGGGCCGGATCAGTTTGGCCGCATATGGGCGAAGATCGATCATCGCCCCGCCTAAATTCATGTCCAGGCAGAAACGCATGGATGGGTCCACAAACCAGAACTGCTGCCGTTTCGAGCCGTACAGGATGTCCTTCCAGAGCGTGCATTCGGGCCGTGCATAGGGCCGGCCGGTGCGGTAGGCATCGGCGAACTCACTCATCGTGACGTCCACAGCCTTGCCTTCTCGCTTGAGCTGGCCGTAATAGGCCATGCCGTCCTCATAGCTCTTGAGGAGGAAGTCGTAGTCGGCTTCCCACCGGCCGTTCTTGCTCATCCAGCCCGGCCCCACGAACATCATGTTGTAGGCGTAGCCGCGGTTGTACCTCGCCATCGCCCGGTACTGGTCGACGATGTTCATGAAGTACGGGATCTCCCGATCCTCGTAAACCATGCCCCGCAGGATGTTCTGTGGATGGGTCCCGTAGTAAGAGCCGGGACCGTCGAAAACGGCCATCAGGTCTCGCGAGAGATGCGGGATGGCGACGATGCCGATGTCGTCGGCCTCGTCCGAGGCGGGGCAATGTATGTTGCGCCTGGAAGGAATCCATGGATTCCAGGGCCCACCATCAAGAAGCGTGTACCAGGAGTTGTTCGCGTTGTGATAGGCCTTCGGGCCCTCCTCCCAGCACGTCGCCACGGCGGCCTTGACCATCGGATAGCGTTCCTTTATGTAGTTGACCAGCTCCGCGTCCATGTAGTACGAGCCGGTTGAGGTCGGCAGGAATCCGAAGACCTCCTGGAACTTGCCGAAGACTTCGTCGACGATTCGGCGCTTGTCCGACATCGAGAAGAGCCAGATGGCGAGCTCCTTGGAGTGGAACTTGTCGCGGAATTGGGAGCACTGGATGCCGAGGAAAGTGGAGCCGATCTCGTCACCGTATGTGGTGTGGTGCTCCTTGGCCAGGGCTACGGCTTCTTCGTTGAAGAGGCTGGCATATGTCATCTGGATCGTGGTCCGGATGCCGTTGTCGTGGGCCACACGTTGCTGGGTCCGGAAAATGTCGAGGGATGCCCTGATGACCTCACTTCGCCCAAGGTCCTCTGCCTTGCCCTCCTCAGCTTCCTTCTGGAGATATTCAGGCACCATCTCGGGGCGATGGATCACGGTCAGGTAGAAAGACGTCATCTGGCGCCCCTTATGTGTGTTACAAGCTCGGTGCGACGGGTCGCGTGTTTGCGAGAGCCACTCATGCGCGCCGCGTCATGCCTCGCGCTCGGCCCCGTGACCCAGGCGATAGACTGGGCCTCGATATGAAATGGTTGATCCTTTTCGGCTCGCTCGGCGCGGCGGCGATCGCGTTCCAGATACTCGTCTGGGAAAGGCGGAGCGGCCGCCACCTGGCTCCGCTGCGGCAGGCCGCCATGGCGATCGTTGCGGTAGTCCTGTTGGGCGGTGCCGTGTATTCGGCCCACCTCCTGGGCATCTTCTCCATCCCGCTTGTCGTGATCACGTTCGTGCCGGTCGGGGCCACGGTCCGGTGGCTGATCCTCGCGACCAGAGTGTCGCGGCAGCGGGAGGCCGAGGCTCGAGCCGCCGCGTTCCCCGCGACGCGGCACGATCTCTTCCTGCGGGCTATCTCGCTGCCCCTCTTCGTCACGATGGCGCTGGCCGTCGTGCTGCTCGGGCTGGTCGTCGGAACCATCGTCGGGCCGCACTGAGCGGTCCGGGCGGCGCTGCATCGATGCCCTCGTCAAGTCCTCGGCTTGTTCACGAGCGGCTTGACCTGCGTCGCGAGCCGTTCGATCGTCTCCCGGTCGTACGGCGCCGGCATCTCGACCAGCGCGGTCGTGAAGCCTGCGTCGCAGTACTCCAGCAGGCGCTCGGCGATGGTTTCGGGCGTTCCGAACACCGGCCGGGACGGCTGGAGGCTGTGCTCGAGAGGCGTGCGGTTCAGCTCCATCCATGACGCCCACTCGCGCCGTGCGACGGCTTCGGAGTCGCGGACGACGAACCAGAGATTGCTCGAGCGCTCGATCTCGCGTTCATCGCGGCCCACCTGCTCGCAATGCTGTCGCAGGAAGGCGTCGTGCTCGCGCACCTCGGACGGCAGACCGGCGGCATTCCAGATGTCCGCGTACTTGGCCACGGATCTCAGCGTTTTGGTCCGGCCGGTCCCGCCGATCATGATCGGCAGGGGCTTCTGGACGGGCAGCGGATTGATCGTGGCGCCGCTGAAGCTGTAGTGCCCGCCCGCGGGCGAGGTGACCTTCTGGCCCGAGGTCAGGGCCTTGATGGCCCCGATCGACTCGTCCATCCAGTCGAGACGCTGGCCGAACCCGGTCCCGAAGTCGATCCCGAACTCCTTGTGCTCCAGCTCGAACCAGGCTCCGCCGAGCCCCAGGATCGATCGCCCGCCCGAGGCGTGGTCGAGGGTGGTCGCGATCTTGGCCACGAGGCCCGGATTGCGGAAGGTGTTCGCGCCGACCATCAGGCCGACTCTGACGTGCTGCGTGGCCATCGCCCAGGCCGTGATCGTCGTCCAGCCCTCGTGGATCGGCTGATGTGGATCGCCGAAGATCGCCTTGAGGTGATCCCACGCCCAGAGATGCTCGTAGCCCAGCCGGTCCACATCGCGGGCCGCGTCCAGCATCTCCGTCCACGAACCAGCCTGCGTCCACAGGTTGATTCCGATCTTGAACTCGTTCAAGGCAATCTCCGCGTGGGGCGAGGCAGCCCGGCCTCGCGGGGTCGATCAGGGATTGGCGTGGCTTCCGAGGGGAGCGATGAGCCACGACCACGTATACGTCCCCGGTCCCACACGATACTCCGGCAACGTGTCCGGGCCGCAGCTGGCGGTCCCGAGGCCGCGATGCGCGACGTCGACGTGCACGACTGTTTCCGGCCGCGGCGTGAGTTCGACGTCGTGCGTGGCCGCGGCCAGATCCGCGGCCCGGAAATGGGTCGCCGAAACCTGGCACGGGCGATCGAAGGCCAGCTGGAAACCACGCCCGCCACCGTCCGAGAGCTCGATCCAGCGGACCGCATTGCGGCCGCCGGCCTCCTGCGGCTTGACGTACGGCACGTACATCTCCGTGGCCGTGGAACTCCACCGAGCCGTGGCGCCGGCTCGGCGGCGGTCCGGGTAAGTCTCGACGGGCCCGCGGCCGAACCACTCGACCTGCTCCAGCCCCGGGACCGTCTCCAGGACCAGCCCCACGCGGGCGAGATCGGTCAGCTCGGCCGGGATCTCGACCGTCTCGGTGACGAGAATCCCGCCGGCGGCAGCCGCCCGGAACCTCTGCTCGTGGCCGACCACGATGCCCGCGGACGTACGTTCCTCTGACGTCACGACGACCTCGTCCGACTCGCGACGGACGACTACGGCGCCGCGCGTGAGATCCGCCACTCCCCAGTCGCGCCACTGCTTGCCCAGGCCGACGATCCTGTCGTTGTCCGTCGGGGCGCGCCACAGGCTGAGGCGCGGCGCGGCTGCCAGCAGGTCGTGGACGAGCAAGCCGGCGGCGTCGATCTCGACCGCGGTGCTCTCGGCGCCGGCGTGAGGGCGCGCATACGGCCTGGACAACTCGGGGATGCCGGGGTGGATCGGTATCTGCGCCCAGCAGACCTCGAATCCTGCCGGCGCCCACGCCTGCTCGGCGGCGGTCCGGAATCGCACGATCAGAGATAGGGCGCGTCCGTCCGGCAGCGGCGGAGTCCAATCCTTCAGCTTGACTATGCCCCGGCCCTGGGGCGCGATGTCGGGCAGGTCCAGCTCGCCGGAGCGGACGACCGCACCGTCGGCGGCCTCTTCCCAGGCCGCGCGCAGCCAGTCCAGCCCGGTGAAGTACTGGCGGTTGGCCAGCTCGATCTCGCCTCGAGCCAGCGCCTCGGGGTCGGCCGAAACGCGGACCGGAGCCGCGATCTGGCGGTGCTCCCAGAGGGCCGGCTTGGGCCGTCGGTCGGGCCAGACGAGGCCGTCAAGGCAGAAGTTGCCGTCGTTGGGCTGGTCCCCGAAATCGCCGCCGTAAGCCCAGCGGGTCGTGCCGTCCGGCGGCCTCTGGACGAGGCCGTGATCCCACCACTCCCAGATGAAGCCGCCCTGCAGGCCGTCCGTGGACTCGATTGCCTCCCAGTACTCGGCCAGGGTGCCGTTACTGTTGCCCATGGCATGCGAGTACTCGCACATGATCAGCGGGTGGAGCTGGCGGCCTGATTTCGCGTGCTCGACGATTGCCGAGATGGGCGGATACATCGGGGCCAGGATGTCGCTGATCTTCTGGTCGCTGAACCAGTCCCAGCGAATGCAGCCCTCGTAATGGAGCGGGCGGCTGGGATCGTAGTGGCGGATGTAGCCGGCCTCGGCGTCGTGGTTGGCCCCGTGGCCGGACTCGTTGCCGAGCGACCAGAGCAGCACGGACACGTGGTTCTTGTCGCGGCGGACCATGCGTGCGGCGCGATCCACCCAGGCGGCCAGGTAGCGCGGGTCGTTGCACAGCTCGTCGATGAAGGCGTGCGACTCGAGGTCGGTCTCGCCGACGACGTACAGGCCGAGCTCGTCGGTGAGGTCCAGGAAGACCGGGTCGTTGGGATAGTGCGACGTCCTGACGGCATTGAAGCCGAACTGCTTCATCTGGATCAGGTCGGCGCGCATCGACTCGGCCGAGATGACGCGGCCCGTGTGCTGATCGAAGTCGTGGCGGTTCACGCCCCGCAGCAGCACGACAGCGCCGTTGATGAGCAGATGGACGCCGTCGATGTCGATGCGCCGGAACCCTACCCGCAGGTCGGCTTCCTCGACCGCCTCACCCGCGGGTGAACGCAGGACGACGTGCAGGGCATACAGGTTCGGCTGCTCGGCCGACCAGCGGCGCACATTGGGAATCTCCGTGCGAACCACTGCCCGTCCGTCGAGCGGCGGGTGCATCTGCGGCGCGAGCCGGTCCCACTCATCCTTCTCGGCTCCGCTCAGGCCAACGGAGACGAGCCTGCCCACCATGTCGAAGCGATGGCGGCTCAGCGGCTCGGAGTCGGCCCGGCTGACCCGCGGCCCCGGGCCCGAATTGGCGATCGGTACGGGCGCTTCGAGCGGCGCCGACTCGCCCAGGCGAGCCTCGATCGACCAGCCTCCTTCGGCCGGGAGGCCGTCGAATGCCACGTCGGCCAGGAGCTCGAAGGTGCCGGTCTGCATGTCGTCGGCCAGCCCGGCGTTCACCCGCAGGTCGGCGAAATGGACCCGTGGGGTGGCGTACAGGAATACGGAGCGCGTGATGCCGCCGTGCCACCATTGGTCCTGGTCTTCGACGTACGTCGCGTCGGACCATTTCACGACGGTCAGCCGCAGCGTGTTCGCGCCCGGCTTGACGTGCTCGGTGACGTCGAACTCCGACGCGAGGTGCGAGTCCTTGCCGACGCCGATTTCCCGGCCGTTTACGACGACGATCAGCACGCTCTCGGCGGCGCCGACGTGGAGCACGATCCGGCGACCGGAGAGCCACTCCGCTGGCAGGTCCAAGTCGCGCTCGTATACGCCCGTCGGATTGACGTCCGGCAGATGCGGCGAGCGGCCCGGAAACGGCATCTGGACGTTGGTGTAGTGCGGCAGGTCGAAGAACCCTTGCATCGTCCAGCAACCGGGGACGGCGACCTCGCTCCACTCGGGCCCGAGTTCCTCCTCGGGCGTATGGAGCAGCTGGAAACGCCACTGCCCGTCCAGCTCGCGCCGATCGCGATGGGGCACGCTGTGCATCGGCAGGCGGCCGATCGCGGTCAACTCCGGAGCGGCCCAGGGTCGGAATCTCACGGCGCACCTCCAGCGGAGCGCATCCTCCTAGATGGACTCCAGCACATACAGTCGGGCGCGGAAATCGCCCTGGGTTGGTGACATACGCACAGGCTCGAAGACCAGACCCGCGGCCATCAGGACGTCGCCACCGAGGACGGCAGGTCCCGCCGGCGCGGCGTCCTGCCCGGCACTCTCCGGCCAGATCGAGACGCGATACCAGCCCGCCGGGTCGAGGCCACGCAGTCTCAATCGCCGCGGCCCAGAGTTGGGGCGGGTGAGGATCTGGTAGTGGGCTACGACGGCCGTTCTGGCGTCATCCGCCACGGTCATCCACGCCGCCTCGTCACGGTCTCCCTCGAACGGGCTAACCAGGCGATGGAACCGGCCGCGCTGGAATAGATCCCGCCACTGCTTGTAGAAGGCCACCTGTCCGGCGACCTCGGCAGTCTCCTCGACCGAAAGCTTCGTCGGGTCCAGCTCGTAGCCGAAGACGCCGAAGAAGGCGACGGCCGCGCGCGTGGCAAGCGGCGTAATACGCCCTGTCTGGTGGTTTGGCACGGCCGATACGTGGGCCGCCATCGAGCTCAGCGGGTATGCCATAGACGTCCCCCACTGGATCTTGATCCGCTCGATCGCGTCCGTGTCGTCGCTCGTCCAGGCTTGCGGCGCGAAGGCGAGCATGCCGGCGTCGAAACGGGCGCCGCCGCTGGCGCACGACTCGAAGAGGATGCCGGGGAACGCCTTCGTCAGCCGGTCGTACAGCGCGTAGACGCCGAGGATGTAGCGGTGGAAGAACTCGCCCTGGCGCCATGCCGGAAGCGTGGGGCTGAACGGCTCGGTGATGTTGCGGTTCATGTCCCATTTCACGTACGAGATGGGAGCGCTGCCGAGGATTGCAGAGAGATCGTCGAAGAGGTAGTCCACGACCTCCGGCCGCGACATGTCCAATACGTACTGGTTGCGGCTCTCCGTTCGCGGTCGCGACGGGATCCCGATCGTCCAGTTGGGGTGTTCGGTGAAGAGGTCGCTCCGCCGGCTGACCATCTCCGGCTCGATCCAGATCCCGAAGCGCATGCCCAGCGCTTCGACCTTGCGGGCGACCGACTCGATGCCGCCTGGCAGTTTCGCGGTGTTGACCTTCCAGTCGCCCAGGGAGCTGGAGTCGTCGTCGCGGCGGCCGAACCAGCCGTCGTCGAGGACGAACATCTCGATACCCATCTCCCTGGCCGCGCTCGCGATCGCGAGCAGCTTCGGCTCGTCGAAGTCGAAGTACGTGGCCTCCCAGTTGTTGATCACGATCGGGCGCGGCTTGTCCCGCCAGGAACCGCGGGCCATCCGCTGGCGGAAGAGGTCGTGGTAGGCGTTGCTCAGCTCGTCGAGGCCGGCCGCCGAGTACGCCAGGATCGCCTCCGGCGTGGCGAATTCAGCGCCCGGATCGAGCAGCCACGAGAAGCCCTCCGGGTTGATGCCGACGCGAACCCGGGCCGTTCCGAATGGCTCGACCTCCGCCTCGGCCAGGAAGTTGCCGGAGTACGCGAGGCAGACGCCAACGGCCTCGCCCGCATCCTCCGTTGTGGCGGGGCGAGCCAGCGCCACAAACGGGTTGTGCTGCGCGCTGGAGGCGCCGCGAAGGCTCGAAACGGATTGCCGGCCAGGCCGGACCGCCTGCCGCGCGACGTAGCGCTCACGAGCCCAATCGCCGCTCAGGGCGATGAGCTGCCACGCCGAGTCCGGCAGATCCAGCGCGGCGCTCATGGCGCAGCGCACGATCAGCGGAGCGTTCCCGGTGTTGACGACGCGCGCGCCGCGAATCACGACCGGGCGATCCCGGAAGAGCGTGTATAGCAGCCGGACCTCGATCTGGGCGACGGCATCGGCCAGGGTTACTTCAAGCGTCTCGGCCTCGCCGCCGACCTCGACGTACGTCGAGGGCAAGCCCGGGATGGCGGGCTTACCGGGCAGGGTGCGGTGGCTGGTGTAGCGCAGATCGAGGACGCCCGAACCGTCGGGCAGCTCGACGGCCAGGGCGGGGATCCGGTAGTCGCCGGAACCGCCGCTGGGATACTCGAGCGGCACGGGTTCGCCGACACGGTTGTCGAAACCCGTGAACTCGCCCGGAACCAGGTGCGCGTACGACCGGCCTTCAGTCAGCGGCGAGCCGAAATACAGATGACCGAGCCAGCCGTTCTCCAGGACGCGCACGACATAACTGATCCGGTCGTTCCGGAGGTGGAACTCCCGGGACTCCTGGTTCCACTCGATGGGCATTCAGATCTCCGGTGACGGCGACGTCCGGCGGCCGCGGCCCCGGATGGCCGGCCCGGTCAACCCTTGGCGGAGCCGAGCGTGAGGCCGCTGACGAAGTATCGCTGCAGAAGCAGGTAGATGACGACCGTCGGTATCGCCGCCATGATCGAGGCTGCCGCCACTACCGTTGGGTCGGTGAAGAACTGGCCAGACAGGTTGTTGAGGGCCGCGGTGATCGGCCGCTTGTCGCCCGACTTGAAGAGCATCAGGGCCCAGAAGAAGTCGTTGTAGATCCACGTGAAGAGCAGCGTGGCCAGCGCCGCCAGGGCCGGCGTGCACAGCGGCAGGATGACGCGCCGGTAGATGGTGAACACGCCCGCGCCGTCCATCATCGCCGCTTCGACCAGCTCCTTGCCCAGCGTCTTCATGTAGTTGCTCAGCACGAACGTGCAGAAGCCGGTCTGGAAGGTTGTATGGATCAGGATCAGTCCGATGAACTGATCGTATATCCGGCCGTTGTCGCTTAGTTGGCCGAGGATTGGGATGGCGGGGAGGAAGCCGAACGTGAGGTTGTACAGGCGGAAGAGCGGCACGATGATGACCTGCGGAGGCAGCAGGTTGCCGGCCGTAAAGATCATCAGGACCAAGAGGTTGAACCGCCAGCTGTACTTCGAGATGGCGAAGGCCACCATCGAGGAGATCCACAGCGTCAGGATCACGGCGGGAATGGTTATCACAGCCGTGTTCCAGAAATAGCCCAGGAATGGGTATGAGTTCCAGACAAAGGTGTAGTTGTCCAGGCTCAGCGTGCTCGGCAGCGAGAAGGGGCCGTTCGGGTTGGAGACGATATCGCCGTATCGCCGGAGCGACATGTAGAGGGCGTACAGCAGCGGCCACGCGAAAACGAAGGCCAGCAAGGACAGGAAGATGTGGAGGCCCGCGCGGGACAGGCGGCGGCGAGCGCGGTTGTTGGTGGTCCGCTGTCCGGCCATCACGGTGGCGGTCACTACTCCTCCGTTCTCATGACGCGCGTCAGGTACACCGCGATCGGCACGAGGGAGATCGTCAGCAGGACGACCGCGATCGCAGACCCGAAGCCCAGGAGCTGGGCCTCACTGATGCTGTTGTTCGTGATCAGCGTGGACAGCAGCTCAAGGCCGGCCTTGCCGTGGTTGACGATGTACGCGATGTCGAAGGCCCGCAGGGATTCGATCACCGTTACGACCACGATCACGACGTTGATCGGCGCCATCACGGGGAAGACGACGTGGAAGAAGGTCTGGCGCTCGTTCGCCCCGTCGATCGCGGCCGCCTCACGCAGCGAGGGATCGACGCTCTTCAGGCCGGCCAGGTACAGGACCATGATGTAGCCGATGTGGCGCCAGCTTGCGGCGATCAGCACCGCCCAGATGTTGATGGACGAGTCCCCGAGCCAGTCCGGCGCATTGGCCGGGCTCACGATGCCCAGGCTGACCAGCGCGCTGTCGATGAAACCGTTGCCGGCCAGGGGGGAGTACTGAAGCTCCCAGATGAAGCCGACGAGCGCGAGGCTGAGAACTACCGGCGTGAAGAAGATGGTCTGGTAGATGCTCGTTCCCCTCATCTGCCGGTCCAGGCAGACGGCCAGCAGGATCCCCATCGGCGTCGCGAAGAAGACGAAGACGAGGAGCCACAGCAGGTTGTGCGAGAGAGCCGGCCAGAAGAACGGGTACGTGGTGAAGAGCTGGGTGAAGTTGTCCAGGCCCACGAACTTGATCGGCTGGGTGCCGTCCCAGTCGGTGAAGGACAGGCCGATCGAGACGAGGGTCATCCCCCAGATCAGGACCAGGAAGATGGCGAGCGGAACGCCCACCATGAAGAAGAGCAGGACCTTGTCGCGGCGGTTCAGGAGGCTGTAGCGCCGCCGTTTCCTGGGCTTTGAGACTCCCGCCCCGACGACGGGCGTCGGGGCGGGAGTGAGAGCCTGAGGCTCTAGCTTCGACATCGGAAGGGATTGTACTGCTGGTGGCTAGGCGCTAGCCGGTGTAGGACGGGAGCTTGTCCCAGAAGTCCTGGATGGACTTCTGGAAGGCCACCAAGTCCTGCGTCGGGGTCTTCAGGAAGTTGAGCAAGAAGCTCTGCATGCTGTTCGCGCCGGCGAAGTCCGGTCGAGTGTCGCGGTCCAGGAACTGGGTGATCCTCTGCGCACCGCTCACGATCTGAACGGCCTTCTGAGTCAGGACGTCCAGCTTGGTCGTGTCGGCGTCGGAGGCGGTGGGGATGAACCCGTTGTTGGCCTGGTACATCATCATCTGAGTCGAGCCCATCGACCAGAACTCGCAGTACGCCTTGGCATTCTCGAGGTCTGCCGGAAGGCCCGGGGACTTGGAGCTGACCATGACGATGTCAATCGGGGCGTCGAGCGCCTTCTCGGCATCGAAGCTGTTGCCGTAGAACGGCCACGGGAAGAAGTCGATGTCCTTCTTCGCGTCGCCGGTCGTGTCGACGGTGTCAACTTCACCGGTCATGAACAGGCCGAGGAAGTACATTCCGGCGGTCTTGCGGACGAGAGTGTCGCAAGCCTGCTGCCACGTGAGGCCCGCGTAGCCGGTCGTGTAGTACGGAATGAGCTTCGCCCACGTCTGGAAGACGGTGGTGACCTTCGGGTCGGTCCACTTCTCCGTGCCGGTCATGAGGCCGACGTGGAAGTCGTAGCCGTTCAGGCGAAGGTTGAGGATGTCGAAGGTGCCCATGGCCGGCCAGCCGTCCTTGTCGCCGAAGGCGAAAGGCGTCAGGCCGTCAGTCTTCATCTTGTCGCACAGGGCGAGCAGGTCCGTCCACGTATTCGGGACGGTGTAACCCTTGTCCGAGAAGAGGGACTTCCGGTAGAAGATGCACCACGGGTAGTAGTCGACCGGGATGCCGTAGACCTTCTTGTCGTTGCCGACGACGGAATTGGCGAAGCCGGCCGTGTAGTTGGCCGAGACCTTGGCCCAAAGATCGTCGATCGGGGTGGCAAGGCCCTTGTCCGCGAAGAACCGCATCCGGTAGCCGGAGAACCAGAAGAACACGTCGTCCGGGGTGGCGCCCAGGTAGTTGTTGATCTGATCCTGGAACGTGTTGTGGTCGACGGTGTTCATCGTCGGGTCGAGGCCGGTGGCCGCCTTGAATGCGGCGTTGATGGCCACGACGCCCTTGAGGTCCGACGCGTCCGAGTGGTTGTTGCCGAGGGTGAGCTTGCCGGTCAGCTGGCCGGCGGGGGCCGTGGCCGGCGCCTCGGTGGCGGGCATGGCCGTTTCCGGCATAGCCGTCGCGGGCGCTGCTGTCGGCGTGGCGGCAGCCGTGTTGCAGGCGGCGACGACCGCCGGTAGCACGGTCAGTCCGGCGGCGCCGATGAGTCCCTTCTTGAGGACTTCACGCCGACTTACTTGTCCTCCGCTGAGAAGGCCGGGTTTCTGAAGATCATCCATGGGGTGCCATCTCCTCCCTGTGCGGCCGATTGAGCCGACCGTGGTTCTCAAACAGGAACCAACAGGACCGGCCGATTGTCAGGCCAGCAAGGTCCGGGTGTCAAGGGGTTCACAACAACATTTCGTGTGATTTTGTCGGAATACGTTGACTTGACCGTTGGACTGCGGCAGGATTAATAGGACCCGCCTGGGGTGCGGGTCGGGAGCGAGGAGAAACGGGAGACATGCGTTCCAATCGGGCCGATGGCGCGACGGAAGAGGCAAGGGTCGCGGACTCGACGGTCCGACGGCCGGCCCTGGCGCGCCAGCGGCAGGCCCTGATCCTCGAGCAGGTGCGCGAGCACGGAGCTGTTCGCGTGGCCGACCTGGTCACGACCCTGGGCGTCTCCGACATGACCATCCGCCGCGACCTGGAGCTCCTTCACGAGCGCGGCCTCCTCGAGAAGGTCCACGGCGGCGCGGCCGCGATAGAGGGCAGCTCGCTCTTCGAGCCCGGCTTCACCGTCAAGTCCTCCCTGATGCAGAACGAGAAGGCGGCCATCGCCGCGGCCGCGGCCGCCCTCGTGGCGCCCGGGACCGCCATCGCGATTTCGGCCGGCACGACGACGTTCGCCCTGGGCCGCAGCCTGGTGGATGTGCCGGGCCTGACCGTTCTCACCAACTCGGTCCCGGTAGCGGATGCGCTGTACAGGGAAGGCCGGCCGGACCAGACGGTCATCCTCAGCGGTGGCGTCCGTACTCCGTCCGATGCGCTGGTGGGTCCGTTCGCCGTGGAGGTCATCCGCTCGCTCCACGTCGACATGGTCTTCATGGGCACCCACGGCATCGATCCGCGGTCGGGCTTCACGACGCCGAACATCCTCGAGGCGGAGACGAACCGGGCCTTGATAGAAGCCGGACGCCGCCTCATCGTCATAGCGGACCACTCGAAATGGGGGATCGTGGGCATCAGCTCGGTAGCCCAGCTGGAGGATGCGGACACGATCATCACGGACAGCGCCCTTGACACTTCGGCTCAAGGCCAGCTGGCGGCCGCCGTCCGAAGATTGATCCTGGTGGACGTGGTGACGGGCCACCGGCGAGCGATCCTCGAGGGGATTGACGACGGCCGTTCAGCTGACGATCTCGCGCTCGGAGGCCGCGCATGACAGGCGAATCGTCAGGACGGGGGCTCCTGTCGCAGCCGCATCGCCGCTACAACCCGCTGCTGGACGAGTGGCTGCTCGTGTCGGCCGAACGAACGGGCCGGCCGTGGCTCGGGCGGGAGGAGACTCCGCCGGCGCGGAACCTGCCTAAGTACGATCCGGGCTGCTACCTGTGCCCCGGCAATACCAGGGCGAACGGCCAGCGCAATCCCGCTTACGACTCCACGTTCGTGTTCACGAACGACTTCGCCGCGCTGCGGCCGGACTCGGAGCTGGCGACGTACGAAGAGGGCCTGCTGCGGGCTGAGACGGAGCGCGGCACGTGCCGCGTCATCTGCTTCACGCCGCGCCACGACCTCACCGTCGCGCAGATGAACTCCACCCAGCTCAGGGCCATCGTCGACCTCTGGGCGAGCGAGTCCGCGTCGCTGGGTGCGCAATTCGAGTGGGTCCAGGTCTTCGAGAACCGGGGCGCCGCCATGGGGGCGTCCAACCGCCACCCTCATGGGCAAATCTGGGCGGGGAGCGCGATACCTGTCGAGGGCACCAAGGAAGACAGGGCTCAACGCCGCCACTTTGAGGCGACCCGACGATCGTTGCTGCTCGACTACGCCGGCCAGGAGAGCGGCGGGCCGAGGGAACTCGTCGCCGACGACGAGTGGCTCATCGTGGTCCCGTTCTGGGCGGCGTGGCCCTTCGAAACCCTCGTCATACCGCGCCGGCCGGTGGCTCGTTTGCCTGAACTGGACGAGCGCCAGCGCCAGGCCCTGTCGGAACGGTTGATCGAACTCCTCCGAGGCTACGACGGGCTCTTCGAGATGCCGTTCCCGTATTCGATGGGCTGGCACCAGGCACCGTATGCCTCGGGCCCCCAGTCACACTGGCAGCTTCACGCCCACTTCTATCCACCGCTTCTCCAGGCGACCATGCGTAAATTCATGGTCGGCTACGAGTTGCTCTCCGAGCCACAACGCGACATCACCGCCGAGGCAGCAGCGGACCGCCTGCGGGCCTCCATCCTCGGCACGATCTCAGCCAGCCACCGGCCCGGTGGCTGAACGGAAGGAAGGAAGCCCACTATGTTCGGACTGACGCCAGCACATCTCGTGATCATCCTGGTCATCGCCCTGGTCGTGATCGGCCCGGGCAAGCTGCCCGAGGTCGGAGGGGCAATCGGCAAGAGCATCCGGGAGTTCCAGAAGGCCGCCGGGCAGATCACCGAGCCGACTCAGACGGCTCAGGCCGCTCCGCCTGCCCAGCCGGCGCCGCCGATGCAGCCCGCCCAGCCGATGCCCCCGGCCCAGTCGTACTACGCCGCCCAGCCGGGTTACGCCCCGCAGGCATATCCGCAGCCGCAGCAGCCGCAGTACGGCGCCCCGGCTTACCCCGTCCAGCAGCCGCAGTACGGCGCGCCCGCCTATCCCGTCCAGCCGCAGTACGGCGCCCCGGCTTACCCCGTCCAGCAGCCGCAGTACGGCGCGCCCGCCTACCCGGTCCAGCCGCAGTACGGCGACCCGGCCGGCATGGCACCCGTCGCCTTCCAGCCGGCGCCCGTCGCCGAGATGCCCGCAGCCGCCCCCAAGGTCGATTGAGGGCACCACACCGAAACCCGACTTCCCTTCCCTCCGCCTAGTGCCACGGCTCCCACGCTCGGTCGGGAGCCGTGGCACAGGTCTTTGGGGGGTCTGAGCCCCGACGCCGCCAGCGCGATCCGAGAGGTCACGGCGATGAACGACGCCTCACCGCAAGTTCCGGGCCCTGCCGCGCGCTCCGCGGACCTGCTGGGCAGATTGACAGCTCAACCCGGCGCGGCCGCGAGCCCGGCAGAACTCGTGCGCGCCCCCGGCCGGGTCAATCTCATCGGCGAGCACACGGACTACAACCTGGGATTCGTCCTGCCCGTGGCCATAGACCGCGAGATCTGGATCGCCTTCGAGCCGTGGGACCGCCGCGAAGTCGAACTGACATCTGTGGAACTGAATGAGAAGCGGTCGTTCTCCTTCGAGGGCCTGGCCCCGAGGACAGTCCGTGCCGGCTCGTGGATCGACTACGTGGCGGGTACGGCCTGGGCGATGATCGAGGCCGGCGTCCCCGTCCGCGGCTTCCGCGGCGTGCTGGACTCGACCGTGCCCGTCGGCGCCGGCCTCAGTTCGTCGGCGGCGCTGGAGATGGCGTCCAGCTGGGCCCTCGCCGATCCGAGCGCAGCCCGCCCCACGCCCGATCGAATGGCAGTCATCGCCCAGCGCGCCGAGAACGGCTACGTGGGTGTCAACTGCGGAATCATGGATCAGTTCGCGAGCGCGGCCGGAAGAGCGAACCACGCCCTGTTGATCGACTGCAGGAGCAACGCGGCGACGACTACGCCACTGCCGTCGGCCCTCTCTATCGTCGTTTGCGACACGGGCGCGCCGCACAGCCTGGACTCCTCCGCGTACAACACCCGCCGGTCCGAGTGCGAGCTGGGCGTGCGCCTGATCGCCGAGAGAGAGCCCGGCGTGACGTCCCTGCGCGACGTGGACCCGGCCATGCTGGCCCGCAACCGCGATCGTCTGCCTGAAGTCGTGGGGCGCCGTTGCGAGCACATCGTCCTCGAGAACGAGCGCGTCATGGCCACGGTGGCCGCGCTCCGTGACGGCGACCGCGAGGCTTTGAGGCGTCTCTTCGCGGCCTCGCACGCCTCATTGCGAGACCTCTACGAGGTCAGCTCACCGGAACTCGACGCGATGGTCGAGATCGGCATGGCCGTCCCGGGCGTAGTCGCGAGCCGGATGACGGGAGCAGGGTTCGGCGGCTGCACTGTGAGCCTCGTGGAGCACGGCGCCGAAGAAGCCCTGCGCGACAGGGTTCTCGACGAATACCAGAAGCGAACCGGTCTCAAGGCCCGTGTCTTCGCCGTGGCTGCCGTGGACGGCGCCGGCAAAGTCGAGTTGCCGTGATTGTCCGGCGTGTGGGAGCCGAGCTCTCCAGTCGGGCCGGCCATCGCTCGCCTCCCACTTCCTGGTGCAAGCCGCGCATACTTGGCCGCACGCCGGCACGACCGTGGCCCCAACTCGCGGACCCGCTCGCGTCGAGGCACCGCACGTAAATGGGGCTGACCATGGATCCTGACGTTCGCATGGAGACGGCGGCCGCACCCGCGGCCGGCTCGATGCCGCGTCGCGCCCGGCCGCGCTGGCTCCGAGTGCCCTTCCTGCACCGTCGTAACCGGCCGCCCAAGCCCGATGCGTCGGAGATGTCGCTCACCGGGCATCTCGTCGAATTGCGAAACCGGCTCTACATCTCGGCCCTGTCGCTCGTGCCCGGCACCATCCTGGGGTTCATCTTTGCCGGCAACATCATCCATTTCGTGGTCGCGCCGCTGCCCAAGGGTCACCTGGTGGCCCTCGGACTGACCGAGCCGTTCATGATCCAGATGCAGGTCGCCCTGACGGTAGGGGTCATCTCGGCGATGCCGGTTCTGCTCTACCAGTTCTGGCGGTTCATCTCGCCGGGACTCACCGACCGGGAGCGGGCGGCCGCCAGGCCCTGGGTTCCGCTGGCACTTGGCTTCTTCGTCATCGGCGTCGGAGTCGCGTACTTTATCCTGCCCGCCGCCACCGGCTTCCTGTTCACCTTCCAGACCGAAGACATACAGCTGATGCTGTCGGCGGAGTCCTACTTCGGGTTCGTCACCGTCCTCTTCCTGGCCTTCGGCATCACGATGGAGTTCCCCATCGTCCTGGTGCTCCTGTCGAAAGTCGGGATCGTGAACTCCAAGCAGCTGCGGCGTTCGCGGAAGATGGCGCTCCTCGGAGTAACGGTCGTCTCGGCTCTCATCACGCCGGGTGCGGACCTGGTGAGCCCGATAGTCATGGCCGTGACCATGTACGGGCTGTACGAGGTCGCGATCATCATGATACGGCTGGGCGGACGCTAGGAGCGCGCGGCGCAGGCAGCCGCCCGTGCCCGGAGCGTGTCGGGTGTCGCGACGCACGTTGTCCAGCGACCGTCCGCCCTCTAGCCCCATAATCGGATCACCCGCAGGAGGCACAACACCGCCATGTCCGAACAGGGGATGCAGCCGAAAGTCGGGATAGTCTGCGGCAGTCGCTCGGACTTCCCGGTCATGGAGAAGACGGCGGACCTGCTTGGGCGGCTGGAAGTTCCGTGCGAGCTCCACGCCATTTCGGCCCACCGGGCGCCGGACCTCCTCGACCGCTTCGTCGCCGGCGCCGAGAACCGTGGCATCCGGGTGATCGTCGCCGCCGCCGGAGGTGCGGCGCACCTGGCCGGTGCGATCGCCGCTCGAACGATCCTGCCCGTGATCGGGGTGCCGATTCCGACACAGGTGAGCGGCGGCCTCGACTCGCTCCTGTCCATCGTCCAGATGCCCAAGGGCGTCCCGGTCGCGACCGTCGCCATCGGCGGGGCAGAGAACGCGGCCTTGCTCGCGGCGGAAATCCTGGCCCTCTCGGATCCGGCCCTCCGAAGTCGCCTGACGGCGTTCCGAGAAGCGCAAACGCGATCGATCGAAGAAGACGCATCCAACGCGGATCTGCTCGGCGCGCCCTGATCCGCCCCCGGACCGAGGACGAGACAACGACATGGAGAGAGTCCGCATGAGCGACGTCACGTTCGGCCCGGGGGGAGTCCCCGACTGGCTCGAGCCGATGGTGCGGTTCTGCTCGCGCTGCGGCACGGAGTTGCGGTTCGGCCCGATCGAGGGCGAGGAACGCGACCGCCTGGCCTGCCCGAACTGCGGATTTGTCTTCTACGTGAACCCCAGGCTCGTCGTAACGACGCTGCCGGTCACAGAGCAGGGCGAAGTCATGCTCATCCGCCGCGGCATTGCCCCGGGGTACAACCAGTGGGCCCAGCCCGGCGGCTTTCTCGAGATCGACGAAACGGTTGTGGACGCGGCCATCCGGGAGACGCTCGAGGAGACCGGCCTGCGGGTCGAGCCGGTCGAGCTGATCGGCCTGTACTCACGAGTCCAGGCGGCCGTGGTCGTCGTGGCCTACGAAGCCCGAATTGTCGGCGGCGAGCCGGCGGTGACCCACGAGTCGCTCGAGACACGAGCCTTCGCCCCGGACGCGATCCCCTGGCCGGAGATCGCCTTCGAGACGAGCATTCGGGCGCTGCGAGACTGGGCTGCGCGGGTCCGGCCGGACCTGACCCTGCCAGACCCTTCGACGATCCACCGCGACTTCGGCGCCTGACGCCTCGAGCGTCCGGGCAATCGATCGCCGAGTTGGCGTGTCGGCGGGACCTGAACGCGGCGCGACCGGCATGGCAAACTAGGAGGGATGGACGCCCAGACGATTGCCCTGATCATCCCGCTCGTGGTCCTCAACTACGGGCTGGTGCTCTACGCCCTGTACGACATGTTCCAGGAAGACCGCCGAGTGCGGGGCGACAGCAAGATCATGTGGGCCCTGATCATCGCCTTCTTCAACGGCTTCGGGCCGCTGCTCTACTTCTTCGTGGGCCGCGACGACTCCCGCGGCACCCCGATGGGGGCCGCGAGCGCCGGCCCCACCACCGACTCGATCGCCCGCATCCTGGCTACATGGCCGGCCCTGCCCGAGAGCGCAGACGCGGCCATCGCCACAGCCGGGCTCACGAAGCGCTACGGCGGAGGCGTCGTCGCCCTCGACACTCTCAACCTGGCCGTCCCGAGCGGCAGCATCTTCGGCTTTCTCGGGCCGAACGGCGCCGGCAAGACGACCACGCTGCGTCTACTCACCGGCCTCGCCACCGCCACGGCTGGCTCGGGCTCCGTCGCCGGTGTGAAGATCGGCGGCACCGGCGGCGAACTGGCCCGCAACATCGGTTACCTGGACCAGGACCCGAGGTTCTACCCCTGGATGCGCGGTCGCGAACTGTTGAACATGGTCGGCCAGCTCCACGGCCTGAGAGGTTCCGTGCTGAAGCAGCGGGTCGGAGAGGTGCTCGAGATCGTGGGCCTGACCGACGCCGCCGGTCGGCGGATCGGCGGCTACTCGGGCGGGATGCGCCAGAGGCTCGGCATCGGCCAGGCGCTCATCAATCAGCCCCGCGTCCTCTTCCTGGACGAGCCGGTCAGCTCGCTGGACCCCGAAGGGCGGCGTGACGTCCTGGAGATCATCTCCCGGCTGCGCGGCACGGCCACCGTCTTCATGAGCACCCACATTCTCAACGACGTGGAACGGGTCTGCGACCGCGTGGCCATCCTCAACTACGGCCATCTCGTGGTCGAGGGTCCGATCGACCAGCTGCTCGACCGCTACGCCCAGCCGATCTACGAGGTGGAACCGGAACCTCAGCAGCCGGGCGCGATAGATCGACTGGCGGCGGCCGTCCGCGGCCAGGCCTGGGCCCACGACGTCAAGACGACACCGGATACGGTCCGAGTCTTCGTCGACGACCCGAAGGTGGCCGGCCCCGCGATCCTGCCGCTGGTCGCCGCCAGCGGCGTGAACATCGCCCGATACGAGCGGGTCCGGCCGAGCCTGGAGGACGTTTTCCTGCGCCTGGTCGCCGAGAGCGGTCCGGCCATAGCGCCTCAGGTCACAGTCCCGGTCTGGGGCCTCGACGCGAGGGGTCGGCGATGATGGGCTTGCGGGTTCTGCTGGTCAAGGAACTGCGCGAGCAGCTGCGCACCAATCGGCTCCTGGCGGTGGCTGCCGTCTTCCTGATCTTCGGCATCATCAGTCCCCTGACCGACCGCTATCTGAAGCAGCTGCTCGACGCCGTCGGCGGCCAGAGCGCCGGGATGTCGTTCGTCGTTCCGCCGCCCAGCCTGGCCGGGGCCGCAACTCAGATCCTGAAGAACCTGTCCCAATTCGGCATCATCTGCGCCCTGCTGCTGGCCATGGGATCGGTGGCCTGGGAGAAGGAGCGCGGCACAGCCGGGATGATCCTGACCAAGCCGGCCTCGCGGGCGGCGTTCCTGGCCGCGAAGCTGATGGCCATCTCGATCACACTTGGCGTCGGGACAGTGCTCGGCTGCGGCTTCGCCTACGCGTACGTGACGCTGCTCTACCCGTCCACATTCGGGCTCGGCGGGTACGTCGCCATGGCGGTGCTGCTGTGGTGGATGCTCGTCGGCTTCGCCGCGATAACGATGCTCGGCAGCTCGCTGACTAGGTCTGCGATCGCCGCCGCGGGCATCGGGCTGGTCGCCCTCCTGGTCCTGGGGATCCTCGCTCAGGTGCCCGTGATCGGCGAGTACATGCCCACCTCTCTCGGGGCGATCGCGTCCAACCTGGTCCTGGACAAGGACCCGGGCTTCATCCTCGGCCCGATCCTCTTCAACGTCGCCCTGGTCCCCGTTCTCTTCGGGATCACCTGGCTGACCTTCCGGCGCCAGGAGCTGTAGCCGGAGCGTTTGCGCCAGCCGCGAGCGCCGGCCCGGGTCGGTGCTTCTCCGCCAGGCGCTCTCCGCGACCGGCCATCGGCCGTTTTTGGGCCGCGTTGCTCGCCGGTCGATGCGCCGCCGCCGGGCTGAGCGATGATGCGCCTACCCACTTCTGCAGGAGGGCATCATGAGCGTTAACTTCCATCACGTTCCCCACCCGCACATCGCCGCCCATCGGCGATCGAAGCCGCCCAAGACGACCGACGAGCAGGTCGGCTTCAACGGCAAGATCGCCCTGACACTGACCACCGTCGTCGGCACGATGTGGTGCGCCTACGCCTTCGCGGTTCTCGCTCTCGTCGCCCTGCCGTCGGCCCTGTCGGGCGGCCGCCTGCTCGACCTCATCCAGTGGGTCAGCCAGACCTTCATCCAGCTGGTGATGCTCTCGGTCATCATGGTCGGCCAGAACATCCTGTCCCGCGCATCGGACAAGCGGGCGGACATGACTTACAAGGACGCCGACGCGACTTTCCACGAATCCGAGCAGATCCAGGAGCACCTGCTGGAGCAGGATGCGGCAATCAACACGCTGCTGGACAAGATCGGGAAGCTCGAAGCTGCGCTCCTGGCCAAGGGCTAGGTGCCACGCCACGTACGACCACGACCTGCCGCCTGAGCCGATGCAGACCGCGCCGGAGCGGACGCGCTGTGAGGTGGGACGGCCGCCGGCGCCGGACACCTCCGGCGCGTGGTATGTGGCACGATCTCGCAAGTGACCAGCACACCGGCCCAGGCACAGCACCTGCATGACCTCGCGCGGCTGCGCCGCGTCCGCGACCGGATCGACCGGGATTATGCGCAGCCGCTGGACGTCGAGGCGCTCGCCCGCGGCGCGTACATGTCGGCCGGCCACCTCAGCCGCGAGTTCCGGCTCGCCTACGGCGAATCGCCGTACAGCTACCTGATGACGCGGCGCATCGAGCGCGCGATGGCGCTGCTGCGTCGGGGCGACCTCAACGTCACCGAGGTCTGTTTCGAGGTCGGCTGCTCGTCCCTGGGCACGTTCAGCAGTCGCTTCACCGAGCTGGTCGGTATGCCGCCCAGCACCTACCGTCGAGAGGCGGCGCGCGCGACGGCGGGGATGCCGCCGTGCGTGGCGAAACAGGTCACCAGACCGATCAGGCCTGACCGTTCGGTCAGGAATTGAGAAGCGCTTGTCCGCGAGGTCACATAGAGTGGCCGTCATGAAGATCACGATCTACTCGAGCGCCCTCCCGCATAACGATCCGGAGGCATCCCTGGCCTTCTATCGCGACAAGCTTGGCTTCGAAGTCCGAGCCGATGTCGGCTCCGGCAAGATGCGTTGGATCACGGTCGGTCCCACCGACCAGCCCGACACCTCAATCCTCCTGGCGCCGCCGTTCGCCGATCCGGGCATCACCGAAGACGAGCGCCGCACCATCACCGAGATGATGGCGAAGGGAACCTACGGCTGGATCCTACTGGCCACCCCCGACCTCGACGCTCTCTTTGAGCGGTTGCAAGCGGGCGACGCCGACGTCGTCCAGGAGCCGACCGATCAGCCGTACGGCGTCCGCGATTGCGCCGTCCGCGATCCCGCGGGCAACCTGGTCCGCATACAGGAGCGGCGCTGAGCCGTTCGGCGATCGCAGCAGTAACCTGCAGAGACGGAACCACAGAGGAGCCCGCGCACGATGAGCTCGGTCACGAGGACGGACACGCAGGCGCCTGGGCTCTATGTTGCCGGCAGCCACGATCTGATCCGCGTCCATGGCGCCCGCGAGAATAACCTCAAGGACGTCAGCGTCGAGATCCCGAAGCGCCGGCTGACGGTGTTCACCGGCGTTTCGGGGTCCGGCAAGAGCTCGCTGGTCTTCGCCACCATCGCCGCCGAATCGCAGCGGCTGATCAACGAGACCTACAGCGCTTTCGTGCAGGGCTTCATGCCGACGCTGGCGCGGCCCGACGTCGACGTGCTCGAAGGGCTGACCACGGCGATCATCGTCGACCAGGAGCGGATGGGCGGCAACCCCCGATCCACCGTCGGCACCGCCACCGACGCCAACGCGATGCTCCGCATCCTGTTCAGCCGGCTCGGGCAGCCGCACGTCGGCTCACCCAACGCGTTCTCCTTCAACGTTCCGTCGGTCAAAGGGAGCGGCGCGATCACCGTCGCGCGCGGCGAGGGCAAGGGCGAGACGATCAGGAAGACGTACACCCTCACCGGGGGCATGTGCCCGCGCTGCGAAGGTATGGGCACCGCCTCCGATATCGACCTCAGCCAGCTCTTCGACGAGACCAAGTCGCTCGCCGAGGGCGCGATCACCATCCCGGGCTACACCGCGGGCGGCTGGAACTACCGGCTCTACGCCTCCTCCGGCTTCGTCGACCCCGCCAAGCCGATCCGCGACTACACCGAGAAGGAGCGCCGCGACTTCCTCTACCACGAGCCGATCCGGATGAAGATCGAGGGCATCAACATGACCTACGAGGGGTTGGTGCCGCGGATCCAGCAGTCGTTCCTGTCCAAGGACCAGGAGTCGCTGCAGCCGCACATCCGGGCGTTCGTGGAGCGGGCGGTGAAGTTCACGGCCTGCCCCGACTGCGGCGGAACCCGGCTCAGCCAGGGAGCCCGGTCGTCGAAGATCAAGGGGATAAACATCGCCGACGCCTGCGCCATGCAGATCAGCGACTTCGCCGAATGGGTCCGGGACCTCAACGAGCCGTCGGTGGCGCCGCTGCTCGCCGCCCTGCGGCACACCCTCGATTCGTTCGTCGAGATCGGGCTCGGCTATCTCTCGCTCGACCGGCCGTCGGGCACGCTCTCGGGCGGCGAGGCGCAGCGGGTCAAGATGATCCGCCACATCGGGTCGTCGCTGACCGACGTCACCTACGTCTTCGACGAGCCCACCACGGGCCTGCACCCCCACGACGTCCAGCGGATGAACAAGCTGCTGCGGCAGTTACGCGACAAGGGCAACACCGTTCTGGTGGTCGAGCACGAGCCCGAAGTGATCGAGATGGCCGACCACGTGGTCGACCTGGGCCCCGGCGCGGGCTCCGACGGGGGCACCGTCTGCTTCGAGGGCACGGTCGAGGGCCTGCGGGCCAGCGACACCCTCACCGGACGCCACCTCCAGTACCGCGCCGCGCTCAAGGAGGCGCTGCGGGCGCCCACCGGCAAGCTGGCGATCCGCCACGCGACGCAGCACAACCTGCGGGACGTGAGCGTGGACGTCCCGCTCGGCGTGCTTTGCGTGGTGACCGGGGTCGCCGGATCGGGCAAGAGCTCGCTGATCCACGGTTCGATGCCGAGGGACGCTGGGATCGTCTCGATCGACCAGGCGCCGATCAAGGGCTCGCGCCGCAGCAACCCGGCGACCTACACCGGACTGCTGGACCCGATTCGGACGGCATTCGCCAAGGCCAATGGGGTCAAGCCCGCGCTCTTCAGCGCGAACTCCGAGGGGGCCTGCCCAACCTGCAACGGCAACGGAGTCATCTACACCGAACTGGGATTCATGGACACCGTGGAGTCCGTGTGCGAGGAGTGCGAGGGCAAGCGGTTCGACGCCAGCGTGCTCGAGTACAAATTCGACGGCCGGGACATCAGCGAAGTTCTCGCGATGTCGGTCAACGAGGCGCTCGCGTTCTTTGGCGGCGGCGCGGCAAAGACGCCGGCCGCCACGGCGATCCTCGCCCGGATGGCGGACGTGGGGCTCGGGTACCTGACGCTCGGCCAGCCGCTCACCACGCTCTCCGGCGGCGAGCGGCAGCGGCTCAAGCTGGCTATCCAGATGGCCACCGACGGCGGCGTCTACGTTCTCGATGAGCCGACGAGCGGCCTGCACCTGGCCGACGTCGAACAGCTGCTCGGCTTGCTCGACCGGCTGGTGGAGGCGGGCAAGTCGGTGGTCGTGATCGAGCACCACCTCGCGGTCATGGCGCACGCCGACTGGATCATCGACCTCGGCCCGGGCGCCGGCCACGATGGCGGCCGGATCGTGTTCGAGGGCACGCCCGCCGACCTCGTCGCCGCCCCCTCCACCCTCACCGGCGAGCACCTCGCGGCCTACGTCGGCACCTGATCCGAGAGCGACGGCCTCAGCCGCGCCCGACCACCTTCGCCTCGCCGGTAATCGCGTCGACGTACACCCACGCGTGCCATGCGGAGGCTCCGGCTCCGTCGTCCAGCTTGATCGACCAGACGAGACGGCCGGGGAAGTACGGGCCGGCGTCGACGAGCAGCTCTGAGCCGGTGACGATCGGATTGGAGAACCCGGTCGCTATCGAGGCCAGCCGTATCGCTTCGTCGCGGCCGATCTGTGGCGACGCGACCGGGCCATATGGCTTCCTGGTGTCCATGAACTCGAAGACCGCGCCGGTAGACGGGTCCATCCCCACGACCCGCGAATCCGGGACGGGCACCCCGTTCACGTGGCGCTGCCACGTGACCACGTAGAACTTGCAGCAGCCGTGGTCTTCGATCGTCACGGCCGCGGTGAGGCCTTCGAACGGGATGGCATGGGCCGTGAGGAAGGCCGCGGCGGCCGCCTGGGCCTCGTCCATGGACAGAACGATGTTCGTCGTCTCCGGCGCCGGCATGAGAAGCGAGGTGACCCGGCCTGTCGTCATGTCGACGAACGCGTAGACGCCGGCGGGTCCGGTCTCGACGATCGACAACGACTGCCCGGTCGGGTCATCGACGGTCGGGTTGAAGTCCACCGGTCCGAGCTTACGGCCGATGAACTTCTCGACCGCGGCCACGGCGTCGGCCCGGGATATGGCCGAGGGGCTCTCGACCGCTCCGGACGCCGCGGGGCTGGCGGAGTCGCGTGGCGCCGCGCCGGGGGCGCCGGACCACGAGCCGACGACGATCAAGAGCAAAGCTCCCGCAACGAGCGCCGCCGCGGCGACGGCCGCAAGGCCACGCGCAGAACCCCCGGGCAACGCCGGATGACGATCGCGAAGCCGGGCTTCGAGATCCGGTCCCCTCTTCCTGGTCATGGCCCCGACTCCTCCATCCCCGGCCCGCCCCTCGCTCCGCTCCCCGCGGACGGCCTCTAGCAGCCGTGGCGTTCCAATACTACTGATTCGCGACGCAACCAAACCGTGCGAAAACAGTTGGGCCGCGGCGTCCGGATCGTCAGACCGGCCAGGCGGCAGCGTCCGGGCTCATTACGCGGATGGCTGATGCGCCGGCCGAGACTGCTCGCTCCGCATGGCCGGCGATGGGGCAAGGTTTAGGGCCTCGGGATCACGCAGCAGGAGTTCAACCATGCTCAGCGACTTCGCGGTCTATCCCACCCTCCCGGCGGTCGACCTGGAGCGGGCGCGCCGTTTCTACGAGGACAAGCTCGGCTTCAAACCCTCTGAGGTAAGCGACGGAGGGATCATGTACCCGGTCCAGACCGGCTGGTTGTTCGTCTACCCGTCCTCTTTCGCCGGCACAAACCGGGCGACGGCGGCCGGGTTCAGGGTCACCAATCTGCTGGCTGTCGTCGCCGACCTGAAGGGCAAGGGCATCACCTTCGAGGAATACGACATGGGTGATTTCAAGACCGAGAACGGCATCATGAAGACGCCGATGGGCCTGGCAGCCTGGTTCAAGGACACGGAGGACAACATCATCGGGCTCTTCCAGAGCCAGAGCTGATCGACCCGGCGCGAGCGCGCTTCCCGGCGAGCCGGGTTTTGCGGGACCGCTAACCCTTCTTCTGGCCCCTCACCAGCCTGGCCGGCTCCAGGGCGGTGCGGCGACCGCGGTTTGCCAAGGCTTTCGCGAGGGCCACTTCGTGGGCGCGCGCCTCGAAATCGTCGTTGAGGGGAGCGAGCGCGACCTTGGCCGGCTTCACCCCCTCGGCCCGGCCGACGGCGATCCTGATCAGCTGATCAGTCAGCCACGGGTTCTTGGGCAGGCAAGGGCCGTGGAGGTACGTGGCGAAGACGTTATGTGACCTGGCGCCCTCGAGGCCGTCCCGGCCGTTGTTGCCGGCACCGGCAACCACCTTGCCGAAGGCCTCGGAGCCGGGGCCCAGGATGGTCAGCCCGGAGTGGTTCTCGAAGCCCACCACGGTCTCGGTGGCTCCACCGATGGTGACTTCGCAAGCGGCGTGCTGCATGAACCTCTGGGGGCCGCCGCGCGTCTCGAGGTCCAGGATCCCGGCCCCGAGCATCTCCTCGCCGGCATTCGAGACGTAGCGATGGCCGAGCAACTGCAGGCCGGCGCAGACGGCGAAAACGACGACGCCGTCGGCTACCGCCTCGCGCAGCGACGGCGCCTTGAGGGCGAAGTCCTCGGCCGCGACGGCCATCTCTACGTCCTGTCCGCCGTGGAACAGGACGATGTCGAACCTGCGGAAGTCCGGCGTTTCGAGCTTCTCGACCGCCGCGATCTCGACCGGAATGCCGCGCCACTGGGCCCGGCGCTGGATGGCGATGAGATTGCCGCCGTCGCCCGCTACGTTCAGCAGCGATGGGTACAGATGGGCGATGCGAAGCGGTTTGTGATCGCGGGAATGGTGCGACGCCGTCGAGTGCACGACCGCGGCCTTCGGGACCGATGGCGTCGGGGCCACCGGCATCAAGGGCTCGACGGCCGAAACGAGCGCCTTCGGGACAGCCGAGGAAGGCTCTTTCAGCCGCGTCCGGGCGTTCGAGGCCGGCCCTACGGCAGGCGTGGCCGGGGAACCCGAGCCGGCCGCCTCGACCACCGGTTCGGCTCTGTTCGTCGCCGTGCGACCGCGCCGAGGCCTGCCGGCGGGCACGGGAACCGCCGGGATCAGCGGGAACCGATCGACCGGGTCGGTCTGATACTCGGCCGCCGGGCGGCGGGCCACGAGCCGCGGCGACGGCTTGTGCGGAACCGAAGGCTTGGGGGCTTTGGGCTCGGTCATACGGCCCAGTATCTCCCGGTCCATCCGCGCCGCCGCATTTCGTTGCGCAGTTCGATCAGCGGCGTGTAGCCGGAAAGCACGACGAGCCGCTCGCCGGGCGGCAAGACGGCCAGGGCTTCGGTCAGCGCCGCGGCCCGATCCTCGACGACTCTGACCCGGCCCGACGGCACCCCGGCGTAGTGGAGCCGGTTGGCCAATTCGTCGGCGCGGGTGCCGGAGACGATCGCCCGATCGACCTTGGGCGCCATCGTTTCGAAGTCGACGTCCCACAGCCAGCCGAAGTCCTCGCCGTCGACCAGAGTGTTCGAGGCCGCGATCAACAGTTGGCGCGGCTCTCCTTCGGTCGCCAGGGCGCGAAGGGTGGTGTTGTAGGACGTCGGGTTCTTGGCGAAGGCAAGGACGACCGTCTTGCCCCCGGCGTCGATCTTCTCGAGGCGGCCGAACGCCGGGCCCACCTGGGCCATCGATTCGGCGGCGTGCTCCAGCGAGAGGCCCAGCCCGACCATGATGGCGATTGCACCGGCCGCGTCGTAGGCGATGTGAACGCCCGACTGCGGTATGTCGAGGGTGATCCGGCCCGTAGGCGTCTGGATGTCGCAGCGCGTTCGATCCAGGCCGACCACCTCCATCGCCGTTACCGCGACATCCAGCCTCGGCCTGGCGAAGCCGCAGGCCAGGCAGCTGTAGTCGCCCATGTGCGACAGGTAGACGTAGCGGTATTTCAGGTCCGCCCGGCACCGGGGGCAGCGGATCGTGTCCGCGGCGCGGGTGATCTGGTCGGTCGAGCGCTTGATGTTGAGGCCGAAGGTGACGCGCCGTCCCTGGCGCTTCTCCGCCATGGTCGCGACCATCGGATCGTCGGCGTTGACGACGAAGGCGGCGTCGGGCGGAAGAGCCGCCGCCACCGACTCGATGGCGTCCGCCACGGCGTATATCTCGCCGAACCGATCCAGCTGATCGCGAAAGAGATCCGTGACGAGCAGCGCCCGCGGCAACGTCTCCGGGGCCACGCGCGGCAGCGCGCCCTCGTCCACTTCGACGACGAGCACGCCGTCCGGAAGATTGCCGAGCAGGTCCGCATAGCTCACGGCCAGGCTGGTGACACCCTGCACTAGGTTCGCGCCGGCGGAGTTGTGGCAGACCTCGACACCCTCGCCGCGGAGCAACGCCGCCGTAAACCGAGCCGTCGTCGTCTTGCCGTTGCTGCCTGTGATGGCTATCACGGGAACGCCGGGGACGCGGACGAGCTTGTCCAGGATGCGCGGATCAACCTTGCGGGCGACCATGCCGGTGATCGCGGTTCCGCCGCCGCGGCCGATCAGCCGGGTGGCACGCGCGGCGGACTTTCCCGCGGCCAGCGCGAGGATCGTTCGGAGCGACGGGGGGTGCTTCTCGCCAGCGGGACGCCGGCTGATCTGGCTGGTCATGCCCGCGGAGTGTAACGGGTCAGCGGCCCTGCCCGCACTCGTCGAGGCCGGCCGAGTCGGCGAGCAGCCCGGAGCGCAACTCGGATCAGCCCGGTCTGGCTTCCCGCGTCGCGTCTCCGTCGACGGCCAACGGCCGGTGGGTGCTGGCTACGTCCAGGTGACGGTGATGGCGTCCGATGGCTGATCGGAGCCGGTGCACATGGCCGTGACGGAGTAGGTCCCAGGCCAGGCGGTCTGACCCCAGGCGATCGGGGGCGTGATACCGCTCGACCCAACCGTGAACGATACCGACGAGACCGGCGACTTTGGAGTCGGGGTCGGCCCCGGAGTCGCGCCTTCGACATACGTTCTGGTCAATGTGCACAGCGACCCGGGCGTGAACTGGACGTGGAAGGTCGCGTTGATTCCCACGGGGATCTGAGGCGGGTCTTCCTTCACCGTGAGAATCGGCCTGTTGGACAGGGACGGCGAGCCCTGGCTCGGCTGACTAGTCGCGGACGCGACGCTCACGCTCGGAGCGATCGACGGGCCCGGGGTTCCGCTCGGACCCGATGCGACGGCCGACCCGTGCGTGCCGAACGGCGACGAGGTGTAGACGAGCACGGCCACGGCCACCAGGGCAAGCACCCCGAAGAAGCCACCGAACCAGCCCAAGAAAGCCCGCGAGCGATGGTCACGACGCGGGTTGCCGAGCTCGTCGAAGTCGGGCCAACCGGTCCGTCGATCTTTGCCGCGCCGCGTCAGTGCTCCGGCTGAGGCACTCGACGCGGCGATCGAACCTTGGGCCGCCGTGCGGCGCTCGCCGGCGATGCGCCTCTCGAGGCTCACGGAAACCGCTGCGGAGCTGGGCGTGACCGACCCCTGGCTCGCCGGGGCGCCGATCAGGCCCTGCGGGGGCGGGGCGCCGATCAAGCCCTGCGGGGGCGGGGCGCCGATGAGGCCCTGCGGGGGCGGGGCGCCGATGAGCCCTTCCGCGGGTGGCGGCGTGCCGCCGATCAGGCCCTGCGGCGGCGGAGTCGTGGGAACGGTCCCCTGGCCGCCCGGAGGCGAGATCGTCTGATCGGTAGGCGGCGTGGGCGAGACACGCCATGGCGGAGGCTCGGACGCCGGCCCGGCCGGCCAGGGCTTCGGCGTGGGCCCGGGCGTCGGGGCGGCGGGCCATGACGGCGGTCTGGCGGCGGCCGTCCAGAATGAGCGCGCGGTGGGCGGAATTGGAGCCGCCGGACCTCGAGAGGCCTGTGGAGCAGCGTCTGCCGGCCCCCCGGATGCCTCGTCCGGCATAGCCGCCGGTGTCTCGGGCGATACATCCCCAGGCGAACCCGCGAAGGCCTCGACCTGACTCGCCGTCTCGTCACCCGAGGCTGCAGCGGCCGCCAGATCCGACTCCGGCTCCTCCGGCTCCTCGGCGACTGCGGCTTCGGCGGCGGGCTCTTCGGGCGATGCAGCGGCAGGCTCTTCGGGCGATGCAGCGGCAGGCTCGGCAGGCTCGGCAGGCTCGGCCGGTTCCTCCGCCGATACGGCGGCTTCCTCGCCCAACGCTACCGCGGCTGCTTCCTCGGGCGCGGGCGCTTCGGCGGACTCGGCTTCGGCGGCCAGTTCTGCCGCGGGCACTTCGGGGAATGTCGCGGACGCGGCCGGGCCGGGCGCCGGGGCCTCGGGCGGCGCCGCGCCGGCGAGGCCGGGCGGGAACTCTTCGGGCGACGCAGCTTCGGCGGGCGCCACGCCGGGCGCCACGCCGGGCTCCGCGACGGGCTCCTCCGCGGCCGATTCCTCCGGTGAAGGACTCGGCGGCGGCTCGACGGGCTGGTCCACGGCACGGCTCGCGTACGCGGCCGCAGTCGCCGCGATCGCGGCGTTTACCGCGGCTGTGGCCGCCGCTGCCGCTGCCGCCGCGGCAGCGACCGAGGCCGTCGTGGCAGCGTGGTCGGGACCCAGTTCCGCCTCGCCCTTGACGGCCGCGGCGGCTTCGGCGGCAGCCGCCAGACGGGCCCTGGCCAGATCCCAGGCAGCCGCACTCTGCTCGGGCGTCGTCGGCTCGAATAGGGCCTCGGCGCTCGACGGGTCGGCCTGCGGTTGACCGGCGGGTGGCCCGCCACTCTGCCCGAAGGTGGCCTCCTGGTCTTCAGAATCATGGTCAGATGGCCCGCCCGAACGGTTGGCGTCGGGCCAACCTGGAGTCTGCCAGCTGGTCATGTGCGCACCTGTGCTGCGTGATGCCCGTAACAGGTTACTAGCAGCAAGGAAACTCAGGCCGCATCGCGAAACAGCGCGTTCGCACGGTCAATGACAGTCCGGCCGCCCTGCGGCGACCCAACCGTGTCATCGGACGCGCCCCGCCGGCCCCGAATCCTCGGTTCTATTTGCCCGCAACTCTGGACGGGCATATGGCAGGATGATCCGCTTGGCGACCGAAATCAACCGGTTTCGTCGCCGTTGCGCCTGCGATCGCTCAGCTCAAGTCCACGTACACGTTCTTGATCTGGGTGTACGACTCGAAGGCGTGCATGCCGTTCTCGCGGCCCATACCGGACATCTTGTAGCCGCCGAACGGGGCCTCGGCGTGGACGCTCGAGTTGCAGTTGACCGAGATCACGCCCGACTGGATGCCCTTCGCGGTCCGGATCGCCTTGGCGATGTCGCGCGTCCAGACCGAGCCGGAGAGACCGAATGGAGTCGCGTTCGCCAGTCGAACCGCCTCCTCTTCGGTCTCGAAAGGAATTACGACAACGACCGGCCCGAAGATCTCCTCCTGGGCGATTCGCATGTCCGAGCGAACGTTTTCGAGAATGGTCGGCTGGACGTAGGCTCCCTGGGAGTACACCGGTCCGGCCGGGATACCGCCTCCGGCCACGATTCGCGCGCCTTCCTCCCGACCAATTCGAACGTAGTCCAGGACGGTCTCGCGCTGTCGGAAACTAACCATCGTCCCGACCTCTGTTTCCGGGTCGTTCGGGTCGCCGACTTTGACCTTCTGAGTGGCCGCGGCGAACAACTCGACGACCCTGTCGTGGACCGAACGCTCGACGATGATCCGGGACCGGGCGCAGCAATCCTGGCCGCAGTTGTCGAAGACTGAGTAAGGCGACTCGGCGGCGAAGCGTTCGAGGTCCGCATCGGCGAAGACCACATTGGGGCTCTTGCCGCCGAGCTCCAGGCTGATCTTCTTCACGTTGGCGGCCGCCAGCCGCATGATCTCCTGGCCCGTGCCCGTCTCGCCAGTGAACGCCACCTTGCCGATGCCGTGGTGGGCCGCGATCGCAGCGCCCGCGGTGCCACCGGGACCGGTGACCACGTTCAGCACGCCCGCCGGGAAACCCGCTTCCAGCGCGAGTTCGGCGATACGAATGGCCGTCAGCGGCGTGTAGCTCGCCGGCTTGAGGATCGCCGTATTGCCGGCCGCCAAAGCCGGGCTCATCTTCCAACTGGCCAGCATGGCCGGAAAGTTCCACGGCACGATCAGGCCGACGACGCCAATCGGCTCGCGCAACGTGAAGTCGAAGCCTGGCTTCGAGACGGGGATCGTCTCGCCCATCAGCTTGTTCGCGGCGCCGGCGTTGTACTCCATGACGTTGGCCACGGCGCCGATCTCCCACCGCGCCGAGGAGATGGGCTTGCCCATGTTCCTGGATTCCGTGGTTGCCAGCTCTTCGAGGTGATCGCGGATGAGCTGGGCGAATTGGCCGAGCGTCTGGCCCCGACGCGTCTGACTCCACGTTCGCCACTCGCCGTCGAAGGCCATCTGGGCCGCCTTGACGGCCCGATCGACGTCCTCGGCGCCGCCCCTGGGAACCCTGGCGATGATGGCGCCATCGACCGGGCTGACGACATCGAAAGTCTCACCGCTCGCGGCCGGAACCTGCTCACCGCCGATCACCATGCTCAGGGTGGGGGCGGCTGGCTCGGGCTTGTCGGCGGTCATCGAAGCACCTCGCTTAGGCGTGTCGGCCGGGTTCGCGCTCGGCGCTCGGAGGGATCCGCTCGCCTGGCCGGATCATACGCGGGCGCCGAGGGTGGAGAGTCGCCCGATGGACCCGCCACCCGTCTAGAATCACGGGGCAACGCCCCTGTCCAGGTTCGAGGTGATGCGGTGGTCGATCGCGCGAGATCGGGTCCGGCGCCAATGCGGACAGACGCGCCTGGGAAAGACCGCGACCGGTATCGCCTGCCGACGATCCTGGCCCCGACGGCGATAAATGCGACCCACATTCGAATCTGGTTGGGGGTCGTCGTCGCGACGATCGTCATCGGGACGGTCGGCTTCCTGATCCTCGATCCCGGGTGGCGGTTCCTCGACGCCCTCTACATGACGGTCATCACGCTTACGACGGTCGGCTTCCGGGAGGTCGAGCCTCTCAACGACGCGGGCAGGGTTTGGACGATGGTGCTTTCGCTGGCCGGCGTCGGTCTCATCTTCGGATCGGTCGGCATCGTGGCCGAGTACCTCGTTGTGGAGGCGACCAGCGGACGGCGGGAGGCGAAACGGATGGCAGACGCGGTCAAGAAACTGTCGGGCCACTTCATCCTGTGCGGATACGGCCGGGTCGGCCTGACGGTCGCTCGCGAGCTCGTCCACGCCGGCCGCAAGGTGGTCGTCATCGATGTCCTGCCCGAATTGCTCGCGCGCGCCAGGCGGGAAGGCTTCCTCGAGGTCGAGGGCGACGCAACCGAGGAGGCGACCCTGCGGGCGGCCGGTATCGAGCGGGCCACGGGCCTGATCACCACGATCGACAGCGACGCCCACAACGTCTACGTGATCCTGTCGGCCCGGGCGATGAACCCGGACCTCTTCGTCGTCGCCCGGGCCAACACCGCCGACTCAGAGGCCCGCCTGATGCAAGCTGGCGCCAGCCGCGTGGTTTCCCCGTACACGATGGCCGGGCATCGGCTCGCCGAGCTGGCAACGCGCCCGCGTGTGGTTGACTTCATCGACGCGGCGCTATCCCACGGCGAACTGGCGTTCTCCATGGAGGAGGTCGAGGTCGTGGCCGGCCAGGCCGCAACGGACGGTGCGACCGTTGCCTCGCTTCGCGAGACGGGCGTGTTCGTCCTGGCCATCGTCAAGAGCGAGGGCAGCTACGAGCCCAACCCGCCCGGCGACCGTGTCCTGCGAGCGGGCGAAACCCTGGTCGTCTCCGGCAGCGTGCCTCGCCTTCGGGAGTTGCGAGGGATTGAGACCAGGCCGTGACACTCGCCTTCCGAGAGGAGGGGTCGCGCGGGGCGTACGAACGGCGCGCGTCAAACGACGCGCAACGGGGCGAGACCGCGCTCTCCCACCGCCCTCAGCGAACAGGCTCACCCGAGATGCGGACGGCCTCGCGCGACATCTTCTCGTGGGCAATCAGCGCGCCGCCCACTATGCCGGCGTTGTTCTTGAGAGTGGCGATGACTACCGGAGTTTTCACCGTCAGGTACTGCAGGTAGTTGTCGGAACGCTTGGAGGCCCCGCCGCCCAGGATGAACAGGTCCGGCCAGAGGAGCCTCTCCAGCATGTGCAGGTAGTCGTCGAAACCGCCGGCCCACTCTTTCCAATTGAGATTTAGCCTGTCGCGAGCCGATTCGGCGACTCGCTCCTCGGCGTCGCGACCCTTCAACTCCAGATGGCCCAGTTCCGTGTTCGGCAGGAGGCGGCCGTCGGCGAACACGGCCGATCCCATGCCCGTCCCAATCGTCAGAACGATGATCGTGCCACGCTGCCGGCGGCCCGCGCCGAAGCGCAGTTCGGCCAGGCCCGCGACATCGGCGTCGTTGCCGATCGCGACGGTCCGACCCATCGCCAGAGACATCTCGCGTTCCGCCTGGAACCCGATCCACGCCGAATCGATGTTCGCCGCGGTCATCACCGATCCGGCCCGGGTGGCGGCCGGAATACCGACTCCAACCGCCAGTGCCGCCGCCTCCGCGACAGTCAACGAGGCGCCGTCACCTGTGGTCAGAGGATCCAGCAAGCGCCCGACCAGCCCGCCCATCACCGTCACGACCTCGCGTGGTATGGAGGGCTGAGGAGTAGGGACGCGGATTCGATCGCGCACGAACTGTCCGGTGCGAACATCCACCACGGCGCCCTTGATGCCGCTGCCGCCGAAATCGATCCCGATCGCAAGGTCTGCCGACTTCACATCAGTTGTCATGGACACTCCCTGTCGTCGCGCCCGTCGGCGGCTAAAAGCTAGAAGTAGTTGACGCTGATCCCGCCGTCGATCACCAGCGAGGCGCCGTTGGTCCAGGCCGACTCGTCCGAGGCCAGGTAGACGGCCAGGGCAACGACCTCGTCCGGCTTGCCGAAGCGGCCGGTCGGATTGCGGGCAAGACGGAGCTTCTTCGCCGCCTCGTCTTTTAGGAGCCAGTCCATGAGCAGCGGCGTCTCGACCGGCCCCGGCAGGATGGCATTCGTGCGAACTCCCTGCGGAGCGAACTGGACGGCGAGCGACCGAGTCAGAGCCAGGACGGCTCCCTTGGACGCAGTGTAGGCATCCTGCGGCACGGTGCACCCCAGGATGGCAACGAAGCTCGAGACGTTGATGATCGAGCCCGCATGGCGCTCAACCATTCGCGGAATGGCGTACTTGCAGGCCAGGTAGACGCCTCGAACGTTGATGGCCATGACCTGATCCCATGCCTCGACCGGGGTGTCCACGACCGAGTGATCGGCCTCGGGCATGATCCCGGCATTGTTGTAGAGAACGTCGAGCCGGCCGAATTCCTGGATCGCCAGATCCGCCATGGCCTTCGCGTCGGCTTCGACGGAGACGTCGGCGGCCACGGGAACGGCCTCGCCACCGGCACTTCGAACCAGCCGGACGGTCTCTTCGGCGGCGGCGCGGTTGTTGTCCACCACGAC
Organism: uncultured Chloroflexia bacterium; assembly: GCA_963789725.1. Lineage (GTDB taxonomy): Bacteria > Chloroflexota > Limnocylindria > Limnocylindrales > CSP1-4 > Fen-1039. The sequence goes on along the minus strand of CAWBLU010000001.1, from coordinate 638,513 downwards.
GACCCGCGATCCCTCCGCCGCGAACCTGAGGGCGGCCACCCGGCCCATCCCGCTCCCCGCGCCGGTGATGATCGAGACCTTCCCCGCCAGTCGCATGCTCGCGCCTCCATTGTGGTGAGTAACCCTGGATGGCCGTCCGGCCCGCGCGATCGAGGTATGTGCCGCCTCTAGGAGTGTGCCGCCTCTAGCTTACTCGGCGGGCCCCGATCACTCGCCGTCCTATGTTCGCGAACCGGCCACCGAAATGGGGGGCGGTTCTACTGTCCGGGCATATTCTTGGAGCCGACCGAGCCGGGGGTTTCAGCTACCCGAAGGCCATCGAGGAGGCGAGCTATGAGTACCGACCCGCAAGTCGTGGCGGTGGCCGGTGGCACCGGCTTCGTCGGCGGGGCGATCGCCGCCGAGCTGGCGGCGCGCGGCCACAAGGTCGTGGTGCTGACGCATCGAGATCCGCGGCCCGCAAAGGGGAGTGGCGCCGCGTCCGCCTTCGAATACCGGCCGGCGGACGTGACCAGGCCGGAGAGTCTTGCGTCCGCCCTGGCAGGCGTCGACGCCCTCGTCATCAGTCTTGGTTTCCGTAACTCGCCCATAGAGGCGCCTCGGCGCGGCCGGACTTTCGAGAAGGTCGACGCCGAGGGCACCGAGGCTCTCGCGGCGGCGGCCGTTACGGCCGGGGTAGGCCGGATCGTCTACATGTCCGGCGCGGGTGCGGCGCCGGATGCCCCGAAGCACTGGTTCCGGGCCAAGTGGCGCGCCGAAGAGGCGATCCGCGGCAGCGGCATCGTCTACACCATCCTCCGCCCAAGTTGGGTCTACGGCCCCGGCGATCACTCCCTGAACCGCTTCCTGGGCTTCTCCCGCTGGCTGCCGTTCGTGCCGCAGATCGGCAACGGCCGCCAGATCTTGGTCCCGGTCTACGTCGGCGACATTGGCGCTCTCGCCGCCGACGCACTCGAAACGCCCGCGGCGGAGAACGCAACCCTGGAAGTGGGCGGCCCCGACGCGCTGTCGATGGACGAGATCATCCGAACCGCCCTGCGGGTGATGCACCGGCGCCGCCCGATCCTGCATGCGCCGGTCGTCCTGATGAAGATCGCCGCTGCCCCGCTGACCCTGCTGCCGTCACCGCCGATGACGCCGGACGCGGTCGATTTCGTCGTTCAGGCAGCGCTGGTGGATACGGGCCCGCTCCACGAGCGGCTGCCGCGCCGCCTCCTGCCGCTGCCGGAGGCACTGGAGACCTACCTGCGGCCGCGCCGCTGAGCGGCTGCATCTGATCAGAATTGCCTCGAGCGAAAGTTAGGTGAGTTGTCGACGCTGAGAGGGCCCGGAACCCATACCGGGAGTCGCATGCACCCCAAGTGCCACGCTCGCTTGGCTGCCGCGACCGCTGCCGCGGCCTGCTCGAATCGCCACCGAGGCCAAGTTTCGACGCCAACTTTCGCCTGGCGCAAGTTTGACTACATTGCTCTCTAGCCCCGCTCCAGATACCTCTCGCGATCCCACGCATGGACCGCCGAGTCGTAGGCATCCCGCTCCACGCGCGCGGCATTCAGGTAGTGATCGACCACGTCCCGGCCAAAGATCTCGACGGCCGCCTTGCTCTGCTCGAGAAGCTCGATCGACTCGTACAGGGCTCGCGGCATACGGTCGCAGCCGGTCGCGGCGTAGCCGTTGCCCTTGTACTCGGCCGGCGGCTCGATCTTGCGCTCGATGCCGTACAGCCCCGCGCCGACCTCGGCCGCATACGCCAGGTAGGCGTTCATGTCGCCCCCCGGGAAGCGATTCTCGATGTGAAGCGCGGCTCCCGAGCCGACGATCCGGAAACCGGTGGTGCGGTTGTCGCGGCCCCAGACCACGTTCACCGGTGCCCACGAGGCCACGGCGTAGCGCTTGTAGGAGTTGATGTTCGGGGCGATGAAGAGAGCCAGCTCGCGCTGCAGGGCCATCATGCCGCCCAGGAACCAGCGCATCGTCTGGCTCATGCCGTACGGCTCGGTCGTGGCCGGGTCGAAGAAGAGCGGCTTGTCCGTCTTCGCGTCCCAGAGCGAGATGTGGAGGTGGCCCGACGAGCCTGTCCATTCGGCATACGGCTTGGCCATGAACGTCAGGCCGTAGCCGTTGAGCCAGGCGATCTCTTTGGCCCCGTGCTTGAAGAGGACGCTCCGATCGGCCGACTCCATGACTTCGTCGTACCGGATGTTGACCTCGTGCTGGCTTGGAGCTGCTTCGCCCTTGCTGAACTCGATGGGGATCCGGGCCTCGGTCATCTGATTCCGGATCTGGCGGTAGAGCGGCTCGAGCTTGGTCGCCTGGAGCAGGTGGTAATCCTCGTTGTAGTAACCAACCCGCTCGATGTCGTTATAGCCCTTCTCGTTGAGATCCTCGAACGTGTCCGCCAGGACATAGAACTCGAACTCCGTGCCGGCTTTGGCGGTATAGCCCATGGCCGCCGCCCGTTCGGCCTGGCGCCGCAGCATCGTCCGCGGTGAGACCGGGATCTCGTCGCCAGCGTCGTCGATCGCGTCGGCCAGAACGATGGCCGTCGACTCGAGCCACGGCAGCACGCGCGTGGTCTCCCAGGCCTGCCGCCCGATCCAATCGCCGTAGCCGGTCTCCCAGTTCATCAGCTTGAAGCCGTCCGGCGTGTTCATCTCCATGTCCGTGCCCAGCAGGTACGTGCAGAAGTGGATGCCGTGGTCCACGACCCCCTTGAGGAACGCCTCGGCCTGGACGCGCTTGCCCATCAGCCGGCCCTGCATGTCGGTCAGGGCCACGATGACGGTGTCGATGCGGCCGTCCCGGACCATCGCTCGCAGCTCCTCGAGTTGCGCGGGAACGGCGTGGCCGTCGCCGCCGCCGGCGGTGCCGTGCTGGTCGCTCATCGGTTCCTCCCGTTCTGCTTGACCCTCGAGTCCCGGCCGATTCGCCCGGGACCGCTCGACGCTGGCCGACTCGTGGACCCTTTCGGATGTCCTTGCTCTGAGTTGGGTATTGTGGCCGGTGGCGGCTTCGAGAGCCAGCAGTTCCGGCCTCGGAGCGCATTCGATGCGACCCTGCGCCGAATTCCCGACAGGCCCGCCGTGCCTCGATACGCGGAACCGTGGCAGACTTCGCTTCTCCGCGGCGTCAGGTCCGTCACCGGGCCCGGCCCGTCCGACACGGAAAGTCGGGTCCCGCGGAGAGATCACAGCACCGCATAGGTGGGCAACCCCCGATGAGTGACCGCGACGGCGAGGCCCGGCCCGGCGACAACCTCCAGATGGACTTCGAAGACGAGTTGCAGTCGCAACCCGTCGAAGAGAAGCGCATCGTCATGCCCAAGAAGGCCGACGTTTCGCACTCGGATCAGGCTCGAAAGCTGCGGTCCTCACGCGGGTCTTCGGCGCGCCCCGACCCGACTGGACCGGGCTCTGCAGACCTGCCCGCGGCGCCTCTCGTCAAGACGACGGGCGCCGCCAGGCGATCGCTCGCCCAGGCTCACCCGATCGCGGAACGGGGTCGCGACGAGTTGGCCCACGAAGTGGAGGAGCCATCGGCCGCGCCGGTCCATCTCGGCACGGCCCACCCTTTGTCCAGGATCCGCCGCGAGGGCGGCGGCCGGAGCCCGGCCCGTCCATTCGGCCTCGGCGGCCTGGGCCGGGTGGGATCCCGCGCGGTCTCGACCGGCGAACGGTGGGCGAGGAGACGCGGACGGTTCGGACGGCCCAACGTGCGCAGCCTGTTCGGGTATGCCGGACTGACGGCCACCTTCGGAATAGTCACGGCCCTCATCGTCACCTTGCCGAGCCAGCCCGTGACGCCGGCGCCGACCGGCAGCGTCTATGGCCTCTCCTGGCATGTCACCGGCCAGCCGCCGGTTACGAGACTCGACTTCGGGCCGTACTTCACGACTCTCGATCAGGACCTGCTCATGGTCGGCACGGTCAACACCACGACCAATAATCAGGTCACCTCGACCACCACGGTCTGGTCCACGACCGATGGCGCGGCCTGGACCCAGATGTCCAGCGAGGGCTCCTTCGTCGTAAGCGGCCACCGGTTCGTGGCCCAGGGCCTGTCCGACGACGGCGTCGGCGGGCTGGTCGTCGTCGGCAACAGCCTGGGCTCCGCGCCGACCGACGTGGTCGCCACTGCCTGGCATTCACGCGACGGCGTCAACTGGACGCCCATGGCAGTCGACTCGGGCAGCGGCCAGGAGATGGTCGCGGGCGCGGCCTCGCGATCCGGAGCGGTCGTGGCGGCAGGCAATAGCGTCGCCTGGCTCAGCACCGACGGCAAGACATGGTCGGCTCAGCTGCTGCCGGGCGCGTCGACCGCGGCCGGATCGTTCACACCCCGCGCCGTCGGATCGTGGTCGGGCGGGTTCGTGATCATCGGCCTTTGGAACGGTGATGGCCCGGTCCGCTCGGCCGCGTGGTATTCCCCGGATGGGCGCGAGTGGAAGATGGCAAAGACCCCCCTGACCGGGTTCGACACGCGCGGCGTCGCCTCGGTCAAGGGCACGATCGTTGCCGCCGGCAACGATCTCGGTGACACGGCGCCGGGCCTCGCGGCCGTATGGAGCTCGACGGACGGCGACACCTGGACCAAGAGCACGCCTCCGTCCGACCAGTCGAACGTGGGGATCGACGGCGTGGCCAGCGTCGGCGACTCGCTCCTGGCATTCGGTGCGCCGCCGCCAAGCACGACGCCCGCGACCGCCTCGGCCGCGCCGACCCTGCCCGGCAGCACGCCGGTACCCACGGCGATGGAGATGTTCTGGGTCTCCGACAACGGCCTCGACTGGTTGCCCATAAACAGCACGGCAGCGCCGCTCAGCCGCGCCCACATGGCGGCCATCGGCAGCCGCGTGATCATGCTCGGTGGGTCGGCCGACGGGCTCGGCATCGCCAGCGGCGACCTCGTCCTGGGCCCGGCACGCCCGCCGGCCAGCCCATCCGCCCCGCCGGCCAATTTCGCGCTGTCGTTGCGTGTCGGCAATTCGCCGCTGATCGCCGACATCACCAGCGACTTCGCGCTCGGCCCCGTCACGACATCCAGGGATCGCTTCCTGCTATTCGCCACGGGCCCCAAAGGTACCTCGATCTTCAGCTCGCCAGATGGCAGCCTGTGGTCGGAGGAGACAACCTCTTCCGGATTGACCAAGTCGGGCGTCACGGGCCGGCCGGTCGTGCTCAAGGCCATCCCCGACGGAGAAGGCGGGATCGTGGCCATCGGCAAGGTCACCAACAGCTCGGGCGACAACGGCATGATCTGGCATATGACCCAGTCGGGCACCTGGAACCAGGTTCAGTTCCTTGACGACACTCCGCCCGAGTTCTCCTCGATCACGGCCGGACCGGGCGGCTTCGTCGTCTCCTCCGACAAAGCGGGCGGCTCCCAGATCATGTATTCCATCGACGGCGGAGACACCTGGCAGGCCGGGTCGATCGCCGTCGGCGAAGGCTTCGCTCTGACCGTGGCCACGTACAGGTTCGGCTATGTCGCCGTCGGCACGGACCCTGCGCGGCAGGGCGCGACGACAGCCTGGACCTCCGCCGACGGCCGGACTTGGACGATCCGGACCGACTGGCACCTGCCGCCCAAGGTCACAGCCCTCTTCGGGTTGGGCAACACGCTCGTCGCCGCAGCCGCCACCGCCCCACCGGCCTCGCCCGACAGCTCGGCGTCCCCGTCCGGTTCCGGCGGGGCCTTGAGTTCGGCTGGGGCTTCCGGCTCCCCGGCGGCCTCGTCCAAGGCCACTCCGGTGCCCACGGCCAAGCCCAGCGCGACGCCAGTCCCGGCTCCGACCACCACGACCTGGTGGTGGTCGTCGACTGGCGTGGTGTGGCAGGAATTGGGGCTCATCAGCTCCGGCGGCAACTTCGCCATCACCGGCGACCAGCTGCTCGTCTTCGACGCCCCGACCACTCCGACGGCCAACTGGACCGCATGGACCAGCGCCGACGGCAAGAGCTGGCGCAGGCCCTCGGCCGATCCGGTCAGCTTCGCGGCGTCGAAGTCGTGCGAGATCGCGTCGCTCAGCGGCCGCATCGTCATCGTCGGCTGGGAGGCGCCGGGGAACCTCAAGGATTACCTCGGCAAGCTCGCCACCGAGTAGCCTGGTCCGGGGAGATAGGCTCCACGCCACGAGTATCAGGCTCAAGCGAGAGCGGCGGGCGAATTGCCCGCCGCTCTTCTGCGATATGACCGAGGGCCGTGTAGCCCGCGGGAGTGTTCAGGTGGTGGCGCCGCCGAGCTCCTCGGCCGCATGCTCGAACTCGCGTTCGATCTCCGTCATTTCGGCCTCGATCGTATGTACCTTCGGGCCCGCGAAGCGCCTGCGCGCCCAGACCAGGTAGTAGACGAGCAGGAATGCGACCGTAGCCACCATGAACGGCCAGGAGATGTTCCCGGACGTCGGGAACGAGAACAGGATCATCAGCACGACGATCCATATGAGAGCCCCGACTGCGATCGGCCTGGACCAGCGGCCCAGGCTCCAAACTCGCTCGGTCCGCCAATCGTCCGACCGCAAACCTAGCCAGATCGGAATGCCGTAGGCTGCGTACAGGAAGATCGTCGAGATGGCGGTCACGATGATGATCGCCGTACCGCCGCCGACGATGCCGGCCGCCACGGTGAACAGCCACGCGATCACGACCATCGCCACCATCGCGTTGGCCGGCGTGCGGAACCGGTGCGAGACCTTCTTCAGCCACCTGGACCCGGGGATTCCGTCGTCCCGGCTGAAGGCGTACAACATTCGGCCGGCCGAGGCTATGGACGAAAGCCCGCAGAAGGCCATCGCGATGCCGATCCCGGCCGACAGAACCTGGCCGATCTGACCGAGGTTGTAGTTCAGGATCTCGATGACCGCGGCCTTGTTGCCGAAGTAGTACTGGCTCGTGTTCGACACGTCGGTCGGCAGCGTCGCCGGGAAGAGTCCCGACAGGTCCGGCAGGTGTGTGCTCAGCGCGAAGAGGAACACATAGCCGACCACTGCCGACACCGCGACAGACAGGAAGAGGCCCCACGAACTGGACAGGCGAGCCGCGACCGTCTCCTCGGCTACGTGGGCCGAGGCGTCATAGCCGGTGTAGGTCCAGTTTGCCTGCAGGAGCGAGAACATGAACGCCCCGAGTATCGGGTAGCTGATCGCGGGCCCGTACTGGAGGTTTGCGAAGCCAAGGTTGTTGTTCCAGCTGCCGCCCTGGTCGAGCGGCTGGATGGAGAACAGGCTGAGGCCGGAGTGGTCCGGCTTGCCGATTACGAAGATGAGCACCACGACCGCGGCGACGATGACCATGTGCCACCAGACGCTGACCTGGTTGAGTATGGCCACCAGGTTGATGCCGGCGATGTTCATGACGAGCTGGATGAGCATCAACACGCCCATGGTCACGAGCTGGCCGGTAAGGATGGCCGTGCCGCCGGTCGATACGAGAACGCTCGCGTTCGTGTAGTCGATGTTGGCGTTGGACAGCAGCGGCGTGATGATGGTGTCGTTGAGGAAGAAGGCCGCCGCGAAGTTGATGCCGGCGACGATCGCGAACTGGCCGATCAAGTTCAACCAGGCCGTCCACCAGCCCCAATTCTTGTTCTTCATGCGGCTGGCCCAGTAGTACAGACCTCCTGCCGTTGGATATGCCGAGGCAATCTCAGCCATCGACGCCGCGATCATCAGCACGAATATAGTGACCAGCGGCCAGCCGATGAGGCTCGCTGCGGTGCCCGCCCAGGCGAGACCGTAGTCGTACAGGATGACCGCGCCGGTCAGGATCGAGATGATCGAGAAACTGATCGCGAAGTTCGAAAAGCCGCCCATGGTGCGGAAGAGCTCCTGGGCATAGCCCAGCCGGTGCAGGTCGTGAACGTCCTGCCGGATTACCTCTTCACGAGACTTGGGTGCCTGCTGTGCCATACGGGACCTCCCACTTCCTAGGACCCGAACCCAGGGAATCGGCGCGCGCGCTCCGATCTAGCCCTGCGGCCACGGTAGGCGGGACGCCAATGCGGGTGGGCGGCCCGTTGCGCGGAATATACGCGACTCAGACCCTGACTATCCGGTCGGTCCCCGCTGCGGAACTGCGACCGTTGGCCGGCGTTTTGCGCGAATGGGCAGCAGGAACGGCCCGCCCGAAGCTAGATCGCGGGCTTCCCGGCCATGAGCGAGACGATGAGTACGACCAGGAGCATGAGGAACAGCCCGCCGTTGCGAGCGCGGACGCCGAGCGCGCTCATCTCGGCCGCGGGGCTGGCATATCTGGACGCCGCCGCCCCACCCAGGGTCGACGAGGCCTCGCCCTGATGGGCGGAGCCGGCGGGTCGGGCGAGCTCGGCGCCGGGACCCGCGGCGAGGGCGGGGCCGCCCGCCGCCAGATGACCGGCGATCTCGATCATCCGATCGAGCGTTCGCACCTGGACGCCGAGGGCGAAGGTCATGGCCACCACGTACAAGACGATCGCGGTGAGGAGCCATTGGGCGTTGCCCATATCGATGTTTTCGGACCAGATCAGGAGCCCACCGCTGATCGGCATGGTGAGCGCGAGTGGAAGGACGACCCGCTTCTCGATCCGCTCAGTTAGGCGCAGGGCAAAGAGGCCGTGCTGGGGTTCTTGCGCGGCCATGCGAGCGATCAAGGGCAGGATGAAGTTGGGCCCGAACGCGACGATGGCGGTCAAGACATGGATCGTGAGGAACAGGGGGACTAGATCCGACACGCGGTTCACCTCCAGGGGACTGCAAAGGTGCCAGACGGGAACAGCGGCCAGGCCTCGGCCGCGGGCCGACCATAGGCACGATCGAGAGCATGGCAAAAGGGCAGTCGCACGGGCCGGGCCATCGTTCGCACACTGCGCGCCAACCACCGGGCGCCGAGCATGCGGGACTCTCGGGCGCCTCGGCGATAGACTCTGACAAACGCTCCGCATCAAGTCCCGGCCGCCCAGAATCCCGGCGCCCTTCCGAACGAGGAGCCACGCCTCCCATGACTCAAGCCGCATCCAACCCCGCTCAGTCGGATCCCCTCACGCCGCACCCGGGCTTTCGGGTCGAGAAAGATCCGCTTGGCTATCTGGAAGTGCCCGAAGGCGCCTACTACGGCGTCCAGACCGCCCGAGGCATCCACAACTTCCGCATTTCCGGCGCGCGACCCCACCCGGCCCTCGTTCGGGCCACCGTCTGTGTCAAGAAGGCGGCAGCCCGCGCCAACATGGCAACCGGCCGCATGCCCAAGCAGCTCGGCAACGCGATCGTCGAAGCCGCCGACGAAATCCTCTGGACGGCCGCCACCGCAGACGAAGAAGAAGGGGCACCCGGCGCGCGCGATCCGATGCGGGCCGGCTTCGAGGCGGCCCGCGCGGCCAAGCAGGCGGAGCTGATCGACAACTTCCGCATCGACCCCTTTCAGGCCGGCGCCGGCACGAGCCACAACATGAACGCCAACGAGGTGCTGGCCAACCGCGCCATCGAGCTGCTTCACGCCAGCGGCGTCGGTTCGGGAAAACGCGGCGATTACTCGCTCGTCAGCCCCAACGACCACGTGAACATGGCCCAGTCCACCAACGACGTCTTCCCGACCTCGATGCGGATTGCGACGCTGGACCTGATCCGGGACTTCATCCCGGCGGCCGAGGAGCTCATTCACGCCTTCGAGCAGAAGGCACGCGAGTTCGACGACGTCGTCAAATCCGGTCGAACGCATATGCAGGACGCGGTTCCGATTCGGCTGGGCCAGGAGTTCGCCGCCTACGCGCTGACGCTCCGCCGCGGCGTGGAGCGGCTGCAGTCGGCCGGCCAGGCCATCGCCGAGCAGAATATCGGCGCGACCGCCGTTGGCACCGGCCTCAACGCCGAGCCCGAGTACATCGAGCTGGTGCTCCGCAACCTCGTCGAACAGACCGGCCACCACCTGCGTGGAGCCGAGCATCTCGTCCAGGCCACTCATTCGATGCGGCCCATGCTCGAGGTTTCGTCGGCCCTGCGCGGCATCGCCGTCGATCTGATAAAGGTCAGCGAGGACCTGCGCCTCATGTCGTCGGGGCCGATGACCGGCTTTGCCGAGATCACCCTGCCCGCGGTCCAGCCCGGTAGCTCGATCATGCCGGGCAAAGTGAACCCGGTCATGGCCGAATGCCTGTCGATGGTCTGCTTCCGCGTGATCGGAAACGACACGACGATCGCCTGGGCCGCCTCTGCCGGCCAGCTCGAGCTCAACGTCATGATGCCGGTGATCGCCCACACGGCTCTCGAAAGCCTGACCATCCTCACCAACATGAGCCGCGCCTTCGCCGAGTTCTGCGTGACCGGCATCGAGGCCAACCGCGAGCACGCCCGCGACTTGATGGAGCGCTCGTCCGCTCTGTCGACCCCTCTCGCACCGTACCTCGGCTACGCCCTGGCGGCGGACATTTCCAAGCAGGCGGTCCGCGAGGGTCGAACCATTCGCGAAATCGTCATCGAACGTGGCATCTTCACGGCCGAGGACCTGGATCAGCTGCTGGACCCGCACGAGCTAACCGAACCGGGAGTGGCCGGCGGGTTCCGCTTCACGCCGAATCTGCCGGAGGGTCACAAGCCGCCGACCGGCCCGGCCGGCGCGGGAGGGTGAGAGGCACCCGGCCCGGCCGGATGGGGCTTCCGGGAACGGCCGGATCCGTGCGGAAGACGCCCACGTGACGATCACGCCCGGTCCGGAGACGCCGGAACAGCGCCGCCCTGCGCCGGCCGCTCGCGCCGAGTGCCCGTCTCGCTGGCGGGGACTCCTTCGCCGCTCCGGGGCCGCCGAACTAGCACCGCCTAGACTTCGAGCGTGACCGATCTCGACGCCGAAACCCTCCGGACGGTCCTGCGCAGCTTCGCCACGGGCGTGGCAGTGGTCACGACCTGGGAGAACGAGCATCCCTGGGGCACGACAGTCAATTCGTTCACATCTGTTTCGCTGCGACCGCCGCTCATACTCGTGGCCTTCGATCGCGATCGCCGGATCGTCCCCGCCTTGCGCGACGCGGGCCGCTATGCCGTGAACATACTCGGCGAAGGGCGCCAGGATCTATCGGACTGCTTCGCCGGCGGCCCAACCCCAACCGCCGGAGAAGACGACGACATGCGTGCGGAGCTCTGCGGTGCCGAGTGGCGGCGCGGAGTCACGGGCCTGCCGGTTCTCGTCGACGCCATCGCCTCTCTCGAGTGCACGATCGTCGACATCCACGCCGCAGGCGACCACGACCTGTATGTCGCCCGCGTCGATGCGGCCTCGGCGGATGTCGAACTGCCGATGCCGCTGCTCTACTACGCCGGCCGCTACCTGCGCATCGAGCGAGCCAGCTCCCACGAACTCGAAGGCAAGCCCGAAGTCTAGCCCCGAAAAGCCCCGCGTCGAGGCTCGCCGGCCGCCGGATACCACTCGGTCGCCGGAGCGGGCTCCGGTCCGGGCTCGATTAAGGTATCTGGACAATTGATCCCGCACTACCTGGTCGTCCGCACCTGGGCTGACGCCCGGCGAACTGCCAGTCGACCTACCCGAAACCACCCTGCGTGGGCCGGTCGTTGCGCCGACAGAGACACTGGTCTCGCCAGGCGAGACGCTTCGACTCTCTTCGGCCTACCCACACCCATCGTTATGAGTGGGGGCCGTAAGTGGTCCCTGCTGTCAACACAATGTTGAGTAATCTACTAGACATTGCAGGGTACTACTACCATAGTCCCGGTACCAGCGGCGAACCCAGTCCATCATTTGTCATCCATTACGAGTCTGATAACCAGGTGCCCGGACCCGGGAGCAGTCGATCTCATCGCTGGTGGATCGGCACTCGCAGCCGCACTCATTCTGACATCGAGCCATGGCTCGGCCCCCAAAAGGAACCCGCAAAATGACCACAAGTAGATTGATGAGAGCCTCGGTCGCGGCCCTCCTCGGCGCGGCCATGCTTGCCGCATTCGCCGGCACGGTTGCGGCCCATAACCCGTCAGCCAGTCTGTCATGCAACGGCAACCACCAGCCGCAGCTGGCCATCTCGCTGTCCAGCTACAACACCGCTAAGCACGACGGCCACTATCGGAACACCGTTTCCGCCTCGATCGACGGTGGGTCAGTCCTGAGCACGACGATCTTCGGCGGTTCCTATTCGCACAGCTTCTATGCCGGCTCCCCGTTCGTGAGCCACACCGCAACGGTCGTCGTCTACGCCTTCGACGATCCCACCGGATCGCACGGCTGGACCAGGACCTTCAACCTGGCGGTCGGCAACTGCCAGACACCGCCGAGCCCCAGCCCGACGGCCACTCCGACCGAGACTCCTACAGCCACGCCGACCGCCACTCCGACCGAGACTCCTACGGCCACGCCGACGCCATTCCAATCATTCCAGGGCGAGACTTCCACGCCCGACCCGACGGCGACCCCGTTCGAGTCCTTCCAGGGTGAAACCGCAACACCGGCCACGTCCCTGACCCCGCCTCCGACCAGCTCGGGCGGCGACGGTCCTGGCGGCAGCTCGACCCCGCTCATGGCCCTGCTGATCAGCCTCGCCTTTGGTGGCCTCGGCCTGGCCGCGGTCGAAGCACAGCGACGGAGCGTCCGCCGCTAAGCCAATTAGGGTCGCCTCGCGCGACCGTTACCACTGAGTCAACGACCGGCGGGCCACGAAACGGCCCGCCGGTCAGTCTGTGTGCCGGTCGGGTCGCGTGGTCGCCCCAGTACCCCAGACCAGCCTGCGGGCCTGAGCTTCACCTGGGGGCCCCATCGCGCGCACCGTCTATGCCCAAAAGAACTATGCCGCAACCCAGGGGAACCGGCCGATAGTCCCGTCAAATCGCGGAAACGGCACGCCAGCGGCGATTCCCGGGCTCAGGAGTCGTTGCGGCAGGGCAACGAAGGTACTGTCGTGGGCGGTCTGGTGGCATCAGGAGTACTAGACACTTATGCGCACCGACTGGGACCATGTATCTAGCCCAATAGATTAGACCCGAGTGGGGTCTGTGGCGATTTACAAGCGAATAATTACCAGTTGATTGCTGGGACCAATTCTTTCTGAGCACTGAGGTACACGACAATGATGCCGAGCAGACGGACAAGACGCCTGGCGGGGACTGCCGCCGCACTCGTGGTGAGCTCCCTGGCCTTGGCATCGGTCGTGTCGATGGCGACGGCCGCCGTCGGGACCATCCAGGTTGTCAGTGGACCAACTCCGAATCCCGTCCTGGCCGGCAACCGGGTCACATATGTCCTGAATGTCCAGAACACGGGCGATCACAAGCGTGTGTTCTCGGTCACGGCAGTCTCCGCGTCGGCGCCAAGCGGAACAACCGTGGTGACTCCCGCCTCGTGTGTGTCGATCCGGGACGGAGAGAGCGAGCACATTACGGTCCAGATCCAGACCTCGGCCGGTGCGGCCAACGGGACCTACTCGATCCAGCTGCTTGTCACGGGATACAGCGACAACGGCACCTGCCAGTCGTGGAAGGCCGAGTCGACCCGATGGTCGCCCCAAGTTGCCCTGACGATAGGCGCGACCGCGACCGCGACTCCGACCGCGACTCCGACCGCGACTCCGACCGCGACTCCGACCGCGACTCCGACCGCGACTCCGACCGAGGAAGCCACGGCGACCGCGACCGAGGAAGCCACCGCGACTCCGACCGAAGAGGTTCAGGGTGAGACGGCCACCGCGACACCCGAAGCGACCGAGACTCCTTACGAGGGCGTCCTGGGCGAGACCGCGGTTCCCGGCCAGACCACGACTCCTCCGCCGACCAGCACCGGCAACGGCGCCCCGAGCAACGGCTCCTCCCCGCTCCTCGCCCTGCTGATCTGCTTCGCCTTCAGCGCTCTCGGCCTGGGGGCCGTCGAGGCGCAACGACGGACCGCCCGCCGCTAGACCCTCAGTGGTCGCCCGCAGCGACCGAAACCTGGCAAGAGTGACAAGCGGGCCACGCAAGCGGCCCGCTTGTTCATGCCCGACGACTCCGCGCGTCTTGGTCGTGGAGGATGCCGGCCGGCCTGCCCTCGTCGCTCGACACGACGAAGATGCCGGCGATGGCGAATGGCAGAGCTGCCGTCAAGCGGCGGTGCGGGCCACCGCGGAGCGGCTTCAGCGGCCGAACGAAGTCTTCTGCGACCCTTGCCTCGGAAGATGTCGACCCGCGAGCCGGGTCCTGTCTCTGGTAGTCCATTCCGTTCACTCCAACAACTGGGGCTATGAGTGCACGCGGATGGGGACAGTCCTCTTGTCAACAGAACGCAGCAAGGACGCCGTGATTACAGGGGCCGCAGAACTCGCACCGAAAGTCGTGAGGTGAAGGCGTTTGACACTCGGGCGGGCGGCGGGCCATGCTCGCCGACACCAATCCAGCCGCGGCAGTGAGTCGGTCGCGGGAACCTCCAGTCGATCGGGGTAATCGATGATTCGCCGCTCCAGGGGCAGGGCATCCAACTTGATCTGGGCAGCCTTGACGGTCGCACTCGTGGCCGGCTGCGGCGGAGCGACGGCCAGCGGGACGCCGAGCAATTCGCCCCCGGCCATCTCCCCGTCCGGTCCCGGTTCGTCGGCCGACATTCAGGGTTCGCCGGCCCCGTCCGAGTCCGCCGTGGCGCCCGGATCCGCGGCCCCCTCCGAATCCAGTGCCGCGTGCGGGTCGACGAACCTCGGCCTGGCCCACGTCGACGTCAATCTGGAGGACGTCGTACCTTCGATGGTCGGCGGCGTTTGCCTGACGAAGTTCAGCCTGGTGCTGTCGGCTTACGTCGCGTCGCCCCCGACCGGCGGCGACAAAGCCCTCTATGCGCCCTGGCTACTCAAGTTCGGCAAGACCACCGACGAGGTGAACATGGCGGTGACGGCCGACCTGTCGCAGCCGCCGCTGATCAACTTCAACATCCATGCCATCGAGGTCCCCGGTGCGGACGCCGCGGCCCTGAGTTCGTCATTCGCCGAAGTCGCGCGGGCGGCCGGATGGCCGGTGACCAGCCACGCCAACTACCTGCCCGGCAAGTCGCTGCTGGAAATCACGAATCCGGCGACCGGACACCTCGGCTACGTCTACTCCAAAGACGACGTCCTCTACGCGATCATCACCGACGATCAGTCCCTTCTGACCGAAGCGATGGTCAAGCTGCCCTGAGGGACGGTTCGAGGTCCGCCCGCGATCCGGCGCCGAGTCGAGCGGCCGGCCGTACAATCGGTCGATGGAACGCCAGTTCGACAGGCCGGTTCGCGCGGCCTGGATCGTATCCGCGCTGCGCACCCCGTTCGGGCGGTACGGAGGGGCGCTCGCGCCGGTGCGGCCCGACGACCTGGCCGCGGCCGTGATCCGGGCCCTGGTCGAGCGATCCGGCATAGACCCAGGCCTGATCGAGGACGTCATCCTCGGCTGCTCCAACCAGGCCGGCGAGGACAATCGCAACGTCGCCCGAATGGCGGCGCTGCTGGCGGGGTTGCCGGTGGAGGTCGCCGGGCTGACCGTGAACCGGCTGTGCGGCAGCGGGCTCCAGGCCGTCAACTCGGCCGCCCACGCCATCGCCGCGGGCGACGGTGAGGTATTCATCGCCGGCGGGGTCGAGTCGATGAGCCGCGCCCCGTACGTGATGCTCAAGCCGCAGGCGGCCTACGAACGAGGCGCCCACGAGCTGGTAGACACGACCCTGGGATGGCGCTTCGTCAATCCCGCCCTGGCCGCGGCTCACCACCCTTTCTCGATGGGAGAAACCGGCGAGAACGTGGCCGAGCGCTTTGGCGTAAGCCGCGAGGAGCAGGACGCGTTCGCCCTGGCGAGCCAGCGGAACGCGGCCGCGGCCATAGCCGAGGGCCGCTACCGCGACCAGCTCGTACCGATCTCGATCCCGCAGCGCAAGGGCGACCCGTTGATTGTCGATTCCGACGAGCATCCGCGCCGCGACACCTCCGCGGAGGCCCTGGCCCATCTTCGAGCGGCGTTCCGCGAAGGCGGCACCGTTACGGCCGGCAATTCCAGTGGCATCAACGACGGCGCGGCGGCGGCGCTGGTCGTCGAAGCGCAGAGAGCGAAGGCCCTCGGGCTGCGGCCTATGGCGCGGGTCGTGGCCACCGCGGTAGCCGGCGTCGATCCGGCCGTCATGGGCCTTGGCCCGATCCCGGCGACGCGCAAGGCCCTGGCGCGGGCGGGGCTGAGCGCCGCCGACCTGGATCTCGTCGAGCTCAATGAGGCGTTTGCCAGCCAGTCCATCGCCTGCGTCCGCGAGCTGGGTCTAGATCCGTCGCGCGTGAACGTCGACGGCGGAGCCATCGCGCTCGGCCACCCTCTCGGAGCGAGCGGCGGCCGCCTCATCTCGAGCCTGGTCCACGGCCTGCGGCGGACGGGCGGCCGGTACGGGCTGGCGTCGATGTGCATCGGCGTCGGCCAGGGCATCGCCACGATCGTCGAACGGATCGACGGGTAGCGGCGTGAACGGGACCGCGGCCGCGGCCGGCCGGGTCAATGTCATCGAGACCCACGATCTGCGCAAGGAGTTCGGGCGGATTGTCGCCCTGGCCGGGCTGACGATGACCGTGCCGCGGGGCGAGGTGTTCGGCTTCCTGGGCCCGAACGGCGCCGGCAAGACGACCGCCGTGAAGCTCCTGCTGGGCCTCTCAAGCAAGACCGCGGGTGAGGGGCGCGTCCTCGGTGCGCATCTCGGCGACGTTTCCTCCCGGCGGCGCATCGGCTACCTGCCCGAACTGTTTAGGTACCAGGGCTGGATGACGGCTCGTGAGGTCCTGGGCCTCCACTGCGAACTGGCCCGACTGCCCCGGGCCGACTGGGCGGGCGAGATCCGAGCCGCGCTCCAGCTCGTCGGCCTGGCCGATCGAGGCGACGGACGAACGGAGACTTTCTCGAAGGGAATGCAGCAGCGACTCGGCCTCGGGGTGGCGCTGCTGGGCCGGCCGGACCTGGTCGTCCTGGATGAGCCGACGTCCGCCCTCGACCCGGTCGGCCGCCAGGACGTCCGGGCGATCATCGGCGCCTTGCGAGACAGAGGCACGACGGTCTTCCTCAACTCCCACTTGCTGACCGAGGTGGAGCGGGTTTGCGATCGCGTCGTGATCATCGATCGCGGTCGCGTGGTCGCGGAGTCGAGCATGTCCGAGCTGACGCGCGAGAGCGGCGTCGGGGTCCGGATCACCGGTCCGGATGGCGCCGGCCGGGTGGTGGCGGCTCGATATGGCCGCACCCGCGCCGACGGGGAGTGGCTTTTCGTGGACGGCATCGCCGAGGACAGCGTGCCGTCGCTCGTAGCGGAGCTCGTGGCTCAGGGTGCCGCGATCCACGCCGTGGTCCCGACGCGCCATACCCTCGAGGAGCGGTTCATGTCACTGCTGGGAACGGCGCCGGATGGGGATGCCGGGGACGGGCTCGGGTCCACCGGGCCGGAGGCCGGCCGCAATCCTGAGGTCGAGCCATGAGCGGCATCGAGCCGATCGCGATCATCGCCCGGCTCACACTCCGGGAAGCGTTCAGACGCCGGCTGCTGTGGGTCCTCGTCGCGCTTACGGTGCTGATCGTCGCGCTGACATGGTGGGCCTTCTCCCGGATCGCCGAGGCATCGCCGATCTCGGGCCCGGCGCAGATCCTGGGCGTGTCCCAGGTCACGGTGATGCTGGCCTTCATGTTCAGCTTCGTGCTGGCCATGACCGCTGTGTTCGCCGGAGCCCCGGCGGTTGGGCCCGACATCGAGAATGGCCTCCTGCTGGCGATCCTGGCCCGGCCGATCCGGCGCTCGGAGGTGCTGCTCGGCCGCTGGCTGGGGCTGGCCGTGGTGCTCGTCGGATACGCTCTCCTGGCGGGCTACCTGGAGCTGGCGGCCGTCGTCCTGGCCACCGGATATGCCCCCGTTGACCCGCTCATGGCGCCGGTCTATCTCGCCGGCGAGTCTCTGATTCTCCTGACCCTGGCGGTCGTCCTGAGTACTCGGATCGCGGCCGTGGCGGGCGGGGCGATGGCCGTCGTGGGCTACGGGCTGGCCTGGATGGCCGGCATCATGGGCGGCGTCGGCGAGGCATTCAACAACGACGTCCTACGCTGGGCGGGCATCGTGGCCCGGCTGATTCTTCCGAGCGACGTCCTGTGGCGAGGATCGGCGGGCTCGTTGTCGCCATCCGAGGGGACGCTCGGGGCAGCCGGTGTCAACGCCGCGATCTACAGGTTCAGCCCGTTCTCCGGTGAGCCGCCGAGCCTGCTGTGGTTGGCCTGGTGCGCGATCTGGATCATCGGGGCCCTCGCCCTCGGGATCCTGCTGCTGCGCCGCCGCGAACTTTAGCCTCGGGCCGGATCGAGGGGTAATGGCGACGCGGCAGACGATCTACTGGAAGATCGCCCACACGTAGCCGTAACAGACGAAGGCAACGCTCAGGCCGATGAGGGTCTTTTCGAGGTTCCCGAACCGTTCCTTCGCCGCGATGGCAACGAGGACCAGCAGGAACGGCACGAAGTCCATCGCGTAGCGGTAGCCGTACGTGTTCGCTCCCCCGCCACCGTAGTACATGAAGACCGGAATGGCGGTCAGTATCACGGCGCCCCACAGCACGAGGTTCAGCCTGTCTCGGACGCTCGCGCCGACGGCGATCAGCAAGGCCGGCGTCGTCAGCAGGATCGAATGGCCCTGGACGCTCGGGACCAGCCAGGGGAATGCCTCCTGGACCGTGAAGCCGCCGCCGATGAACAGAGCCAGGTTCGGCGGCACGTGAGTGGTGGAAAACAGACCCTGCTCGCGAATCGTCGCCAGCGGCTCGGTAATCCAGGCGATGCCGTAGCCCGTCTCCAGCGGAGATCCGAACCGGACCCAGTCCCACCACCCGGTCACCGCGATCGCACCGAGGAGCGGCAGCCCAAAGGCCAGGGCCGGCCGAAAGAACGCTTCGACCAGCTCCGAAGGGGCGCCGTAGCCGCTGGCTCCGCCACGGAACCGGGGCTCCCGGCGGCGAACGTCGAGCCGTTCCCACGCCTCCGCCATGAGGGCCAGCCCGAACGGCACGGCCACCACGATCAAGGTGGGCCTCGCCAGCGCGGCCAGACCGATCAGGAGCCCCATAGCCCAGGGCCGGTGCCGGTCGTGCCACTCGATGAGTGCCAGGAAGATCAGCAGCACCCCCTCGAGATGCGCGAGGTAGTAGAAGTCGCCTTCGATCGTGAGGGTGAACAGCAGTGTGCCGAAGGCGCCGAGTCCGGCCAGCCAGTAAGTAGCGGACCCTTCCGGCCCGTATCGCCGGGCCAGCGGCAGAGCCAGCCAGCCGGCGCTGATGCCGATGACGGCCGAAACGATCCAGCGTGAGAACGGCCACAAAAACTCGAAGGGCACGAGCGGCAAATACGGGACCGTCGGCAGCAGGCTCATGGCCTGGTAGTGGCGATCGCCGATCGTGACGATGTCGTTGATCGTGGTCAGCGAACTGAGATCGGAGTGGCCCGACCACATGCCCACTGCCAGGATCATCATGTGGTCCGGACCCCAGTCCGAGGCCTGACTACGGACGAAAGTGGCGCCGCCGTATACGCAGGCCACGAGGAACATCCAGGCGATCGCACCCGGGTCGTCACGCAACTGGGCCGTCCAGCCGCGAACCCACTCCAGAGCCCTCACGGAACCTCCCCTCAACAAGGAATGCGATCGTGCGATCCGGAACCGGGCGATCCTAGCACCGGCAACATCGGACGGTCCCGGTCACCGAAGCCCGCGGCGACGGGGCCGAAGGCCGATTACGTTAGGCTATCGCGGTGTCAGACAAGGGCCAGAAACCGCCCGCGAACGGCCTCGATCCGGCAGCGCCGGACCCGGCCCGCGCTGCGGCGCGCCGCGATCTCGGGCGGCCCGTCCCGGCGCCTGCGGCGGTTGCCGGGCGGCGTGTCGTGATCGTCATGCCCGCATACAACGCCGCCAGGACCCTCGAGCGAACCTATCGCGACATCCCGCGCGAGTTCGTCGATAGGGTCATTCTCGTCGACGACGTGTCCCAGGACGAGACGGTCGCAATCGCGCGCCAGCTCGGGCTGGACGTGATCATCCATCGCCAGAACCTCGGCTACGGCGGCAACCAGAAGACCTGCTACGACGCCGCGCTGGAGGCCGGCGCGGATGCGGTCGTGATGCTTCATCCCGACTACCAGTACGACGGCACACGCATCCCTCAGCTCGTAGAGCCGATCCTCGACGGACGGATGGACTTGATGCTGGGCAGCCGCTTTCTCGGCGATCCGCTGGCGGGCGGCATGCCGCGCTGGAAATATGTCAGCAACCGCTTTCTGACCACCGTCGAAAACCTGGCCTTCGGGCTTCATCTGTCCGAGTACCACACCGGTTTCCGGGCTTACAGCCGGGCCCTGCTCGAGTCGATCCCATACCACCTCAACAGCGACAACTTCGTGTTCGATCAGGAACTTGTCGCCCAGGCCGTGGCCAACCGCCTGCGAATCGGTGAGATCGCGGTGCCGACCCGATACTTCGAAGAGGCCAGCTCGGTCAACTTCCGACGCAGCGTCGTATACGGAACATCCACACTTCTCGTCGTCGGGCGGTTCCTGCTCCATCGAATGCGGCTGCGGCGGTCGCGCAGGCTGGGCGGCCGAAAGTCCACCACTCGGTGAAGGGCCTGACCACGAATCTGGGTCGAAGCGGACTCGGGATTCTCATCTCGCTGGTCTGCCTGTATCTGGCCCTCCGTGACGTCGACCTGGGAAGGACGGCCGAGCTGCTCGGCGGCGTCCGGCTCGCCTGGCTCGGCCTGGGCGTCGCCGCCGTGATGGCCGACCTGGCCTTCCGGGCGCTGCGCTGGCAGCGCCTCATCGCGCCCATCCGGCCGGTCCCGCTGCAACGTCTCTTCGGCTACATGCTCGTCGGATACCTCGCCAACAACGTCCTGCCGGCCCGTCTCGGCGAGCTGGTCCGGAGCCACTACCTGGGCGACCGGGAGGGTGTCAGCCGCAGCGCCACCCTCGGCACGGTGATCGTGGAACGTGTCGTAGACACGGTCGTCCTGGTCGGCATCGGCGCGGCCGCGATCCTGGTTCTGCACGTCCGCGGCGTAGTGGTCAGCGCCATCCTCGTGGGCGTTGCCCTGGCCGGGCTGCTGGTTGTGGCCCTGGCCGTGGCCCTGGCCGCGCACCGCCTTCCCGGCGCGGGCAGGATCGCGTCCTTCCTGGGCCGCTGGCCTCGGCTCAAAGGCGCCGTCCTGCGCCTGCGAGACGGCCTCCGCGTCGCCGCTCTGCCATGGACGATCGCTCGGGCGGCAATCCTGAGCGTGGCCGCGTGGAGCTGCACGGTCGTCGCCGTGCTATCCGTCGGCCAGGCCCTCGGCATCGAACTGACTGTCGGCGAAGGGGCGCTGCTGGCCGCCGGCACCAACCTGGCCACGGCCATCCCGTCGGGTCCGGGATACCTGGGCACCTTCGAGTACGCCGGCCAGACGATAGCCTCCGCCTTCGGACTATCGACGGCGAGCGGTCTGGCCCTGGCCTTGCTGACCCACGTGCTCACGCTCGCCGTCAGTTCCGTCGGCGGCGTGGCAGCCCTGGTCCGGTTCGGCTGGACGCGTCCGGACCGGCAGGAGCCCGCCAACGGAGTTGCCGTCGGCCCGTGACGGCGCCGCTCGCGCAAGCTATGGTGCTAATCACAATGTCGAACGATCTCCGACCCGCTCCCCCCGAGGACACCCGGTGGCTGGACAACGCCGGGCGGATTCTGGCCAATCTCGGTTTCACTCTCATCGAACCCGACGAGACCAGCGGTGACGAAACGAGCCACCTGCTGGCCGCTCTCCGGCCGCAGCCGACGCTCCATCATTTCGACCCCGAGACGATCGACTACTGGATTACCGACGGAGCGCGCGGCCGGGCGGCGACCCTGGATCGCGAGACGCGCTTCCCCCTGGTTACGGACTACGCCTGGGGCCGCATGGCCGTCACCGATCGGTTGGGCGTCAAGAACGAGTTCCTGAGCTTCGGCGGCACCATGCGTGCCCAGATGACCGGCGACACCACGGTCCTCATCGACTTCAGTTCCTACGCCCCGATCCTGCGCTGGAGCGGCCACAGCCAGAGCACGGATCCCCTGGCCGCGGAGGTGGGAGCATTCTTCGCCCGGATCAAGGTGCCCATCGACTTCGTGCCCGGAGCCGAGGCGATGGTCGCCGGGGCAACGCCTCGAACCCTCTACTCCGCCTTCATCCAGCACGTCCGCGAGCGTCTGGGAGAGGCTCATACGTTCCGCCAGCACAATCGTGCGCTGGTCGAGTGGAGTTCGCGCGAGAGCCGGCGCATGGAGTCCGAGGCGGAAGACCATTGGCGCGCGGCGGCCGAATTGCGGCGGCAACTTGGCGCATTCGAGGCGATCGCGCGCGAGTAGACCTTCCCGACCGGGCGGCCCCGGATCAGCCCAGGGCGTCGATCGCGGCCTTGATTTGCGGGTACTGGGGCCACGTGCCGGGCGAACCGCCCGTCAGCAGACTGCCGTTCAGGAATATGGCGGGAGTCCCGGTCACGTCCGCGGGAGTCGTCCGTTCCTCGGCAGCGATGTCGCCGTTGTGCTGACCGCCGACGAGGCACGGCTGGTAGGTCGACATGTTCAGCCCGGCCGCCCGCCCGATATCGGTCAGCCTGGCGTATGTGAAGGCCGAGGCGGATTCGTTCGGGTAGTCGTTGTTGGCGTACAGCCAGTCGTGCATGACCCAGAACTTGCCCTGATCGGCGGCGCACCAGGCGGCATTGGCGGCATCCCGCGAAGCGGTGTCGCCCGAGATCTTGTCGATCGAGAGGTAGTCGTGCCAGACCAGCTTGACCTTGCCGGTGGCCACGTAGTTGGCGACGAGGCTCTGCTCTGTGCCCTGCTCCGTGAAGACCGAACAGGCCGAGCAGCGGAAGTCGCCGTACAAGTCGATCGTGACAGGCGCGTTGGGATTGCCGAGAGTCCGGCCGCTGGCTCCGATGTTCGAGGGCGTGACGACCTTGGGCGCGTTCACGGAGCCGGAAAGGGCATCGCTCCTGGCCCCCGAAACCACGAGGGTGACTCCGACTACGACGGCGGCGATGACAACGAACGCCATGCTCCACAACAGAATCGAGGCCCGGTCGCCGCCGCCGCCCGTGCCGGCTCGATCGAGGTTCCGATACGGCTCCCGGCCGGCCGGCTTACCCGGCCTTCCGGCACGTCGGTCGGCCACCAGTTTGTCGGACGGAAGTCCGGCGTCGCGGTTCTTTGGGGCCATCACTTTGTTCCTGGAGGTTGCTTGCTGGTGGCGGCTCGAAGGCACGGCTGGACCCGAGATCAGGACGGTGATGCCGATGCCTCCGACGTAGCCGGGACTTCAGTGGCGGCATTGGTAGCGGTCGCGGTGGCGGTGGCCGACGGGCTCGGCGTCACGCCGAGGGCCTTGTCGAGGGCGGAGGCGATCGAGCCGTAGTCGTAGGAAACGGCGGTACCGTCCACGTAAATTGCCGGCGTCCCGCTCGTATCCGATGGGTGCGTCTCGGCCTGGATCTCGGCATTGTGAGTTCCGCTGTCGACGCAGCTGTCGAACTTGGCCAGGTCAGGGATGCCGGCCATCTTGCCGATGGTCTTCAGCCGGTCTTTCGTGAATGCCCCGGAACCTTCTCCGTACTGGTTGGCGTACAGCCAGTCGTGGTACGGCCAGAACATACCCTGATCGCCGGCGCAGCGGGCGGCGTTGGCGGCGTCCACCGACTCGGTGCCGCCGACGTTGGCATCGATGACCAGGAAGTCGTGCCAGACGAGCTTCGCCTTCCCGGTCAAGACATAGTTGGCCACGATCTGGGGCTCCGTGTCCACGCTGAAGTCACGGCAGATCGGGCACTGGAAATCCTCGTAGATGTCGATCGTATGGGCCGCGTCGGCCTTGCCGAGGGTCTGG
Source organism: uncultured Chloroflexia bacterium (assembly GCA_963789725.1). Taxonomy (GTDB): domain Bacteria; phylum Chloroflexota; class Limnocylindria; order Limnocylindrales; family CSP1-4; genus Fen-1039. The sequence continues at coordinate 614,657 of CAWBLU010000001.1, read as the reverse complement.
CCGTTCGCGGGTATCGATGACGAGGTCAGAGCACTCCCGACGGGCGGGTTCGGGCTGCCCAACGCGGAGACTGTGGCCTTCGGCTGGTTGGTGAGGATGACCGCCCCGGCGATAACGACCGCGGCGATGGCCACGGCGATGATCGTGTACATCATGAGCGGCCCGTTCGAACCGCCGGAACCGCGCGTCCCGGCCCGAGCGAGGGCCCGGTTCGCCTCTCGAGCCGCCAGGCGCTGCTGCCGGGCAGAGCGGCGGCTGGTCGGCGGAACGCTGCCGCCGCTGGAGGGGCGCCCACTCGGATGGTTGGAAGTCATCGCGATATTCCCCTATGTATTGGAAGGATGGGTTGCGTTGTCAGCCGAGGTCTTCGGCCGGGACGTTGTCCGGATTGGGCGTGTGCAGGTAGACCCACAGGGCTACGACGAACCTGAGCACGAGCGACACCCCATAAGACTCGCACCATATGCAGACCGCCCCGATCAGGAATATCTGGGCGAATTGGAACCAGCCTTCGAAGGCGACGCCCACGAGCGAAAGCCCGTAATGCATCAGTAGCAGCTTGTAGTTGCCGGTCTTCCACCAGGCAAGCGCCAGTATGAGCAGGGTGATCGAGAGGAAGACGCCGTACACGGCTACCGGGATATCGGCGATCGGGCGCGAGTAGACGCTGTGCTGGACGGTCTCACAGCCGTGGATCGGGCCGCATTGGACCTCTCCCCCCGGCGTGAGCTCCACGACGGACAAATAGGAGGCGATCCCCAGTCCGATCAAGTCCAGCGCGGCCAGCACCAGGGCGGGGTGAATGCCCCTGATGCGACGCCACAGCGACTGTCGGGCCGCCGGGCCGGCAATGCTCGTATCTGCCATTCGATCCTGCCCTAGTAGGTTCCGGCGCGGGGCCTCGGTTGCCCAGTCTCGCCCAGGGGCTCACCGGCCGAAGCGTCCGCATATGTTACTCGACACTCGCGGATGAGACCTGGTATCATCCGCTTCCCTCGCGATTGAGACTGAGTATCACGTGAATCAGACCGAACGCATCATCCAGGCACTCGAACGGGCAGGTTACCAGGCAACGCCGAACAGGCGTCTGGTGGCGGAGCTCGTCGCGGCCACCGGCGGTCATTTCACCGCCGCCGACCTGCTCGAACGGGGCCGACGCGAGCAGGTCAAGATCGGCCGGGCGACGGTCTTTCGGGCCCTGGACCTGCTAACCGACCTGCGCGTGGTCGAGCGGCTCGACCTCCCGACCGGCGCCCACGCCTATGTGACTTGCGACCCCGACGAGCACCACCACCACCTCGTTTGCTCCAGCTGCGGGCACAGCGAGGACGTGGCCGACGGCGAACTGGCCCGGCTGGTCGACGACATCGGGCGCCGCCATGGTTTCCGGATCGAGGCTCACCGGCTCGAGTTGTTCGGGATCTGCCCGCGCTGCGCCGCCGCCGCGGCCGCGACTGCGCGGAAGCGGCCGCTCTCATGAGCCGGCAGCGCGCTTCCGGTGGCAGGGGCTGGCTCGCCGCTCTCGGCCTCGCCCTCGTCGCGGCTCCGACTCTGGCCGGGTGCTCGACGGCCGGTTCCCAATCGAACGGCATGATCTATGCCGTCGCCGGCGAGAACTTCTACGGCGAAGTCATTTCGAAGGTCGGCGGCGACCTCGTTTCGGTCACCAGCATCCTCAGCGACCCCGACGCCGATCCTCACGCCTACGAGACGAGCGCCCAGAATGCCCAGGAGGTCGCGGACGCGACCCTGGTCGTCCAGAACGGACTCGGCTACGACACGTTCCTGGACCATCTCATCGGGGCTTCGCCCAGGGCGGACCGCAAGGTCATCGACGTCCAGCAGCTGCTTGGGCTGGCCGACGGCGCGAACCCCCACATCTGGTACGAGCCCGGGACCATGCCCAAAGTGGCCCGCGCGGTGGCGGACGCCATCGAGGCGCTCGAGCCCGAGTCGAAGACGACAGTCGAGGCGAACCTGAAGGCGTACCTCGACTCGTTCGGCCCGCTGACCACGAGAATCGTCGACATCAAGACACGATTCGCCGCGACACCGGTGGCCTACACGGAGCCGGTCGCCGCCTACCTTCTGTCGGCGCTGGATTTCACGGTGCTCACACCGGCGGGCTTCGCTAAGGCGATCGAAAACGGTACCGATCCGGCTCCGGCCGATGTCGCCGCGGAGCAGGATCTGCTGACCGGCCGCAAGGTCAAGGTGCTTCTCTACAACAGCCAGGCCACTTCGCCAGTGACCGACGCCATCAAGTCGTTGGCCGACCAGGAGGGCGTGGCGGTGGTGGGGGTCTCGGAGACGATGCCCGCAGGCACGGACTTCGTCGACTGGCAGCTCGCGCAACTCGAGGCCATTCAGGCCGCACTCGGAGGGGGTTGATGAGCGTTGACGGCAGCTCCGGGCTTGTCGGAGTACACATCGGAGGGGCGGCGTCCGAGCAAGAGCCGGCAATGTGCTTCGACCGGGCCACGCTCGCCTACGGCGACCGGGTCGTCTGGTCCGAACTGTCCATGACGGTGCCCCAGGGCGAGTTCCTGGCGGTGCTGGGGCCGAACGGATCGGGCAAGACATCTCTCCTGCGGGCGTTGCTGGGCCTGGCCCCGCTGGCGAGCGGCGCGCTCGACGTGTTCGGCCGCCCACCGCGACGGGGCGACGCCGAGATCGGCTACGTCCCGCAGCACGCCGGATTCGACCGCGACGTCCCGCTCCGCGGCCGCGACCTTGTGGCCCTCGGCATCAACGGCCATCGCTGGGGCTTCGGACGGCTCGCGAAGGCCGACCGGCTGCGTGTCGAGGCCGCCCTTGAAGACGTTGCCGCCAGGCCCTACGCCGACGCTCCGATCGGACGCCTCTCCGGGGGCGAGCAGCAACGCCTCCGCATCGCCCAGGCTCTCGTCGGCAACCCCAAGCTTCTGCTCTGCGACGAGCCCCTCGCCAGCCTGGACATGCGCTACCAGCAGGAAATCACCGAGTTGATCGGCGACTGGGCGCGAGACAAGGGCGGCACGGTCGTCTTCGTAACCCACGACGTCAACCCGGTGCTGGGCTACGCCAGCCGGGTCGTCTTCGTAGTCAACGGCCGCTGGGCTGCGGGCAGCACCGACGAGGTCCTCACGACCGAAACGATGTCCGGTCTGTACGACGCCCCGGTCGAGGTCCTGAGAGTTCGCGGCCGGATCGTCGTCGTCGGCGAGGCGAGCGGGGCGGGCTTCGACATAGACGAGCCCCACCACTTCCCCGAGCCGGCGGGGGCTCACAAATGATCGACCAGCTCGTCCACCTGCTCGGCTACGGATTCGTCCAGAACGCCCTTCTGGCGGGGCTGCTCGTGGCGGTCGTTGCCGGCCTCGTCAGCCGGTTCGTCGTCGCTCGCAACATGTCCTTCGCCGTGCACGCCCTGGCGGAGGTCGGCTTCACGGGTTCGACTGGTTTCATCCTGATCGGGCTCTCGCCGGTGCTGGGGCTGCTGACAGGGTCGATGCTCACCGCCGTCTTCATCGGGACCCTAGGCCTGCGGGTCCGCGAACGGGACTCGGTCGTGGGAGTGGTGATGTCGTTCGGACTCGGCCTCGGGGTCCTCTTTCTGACGCTGTATTCCAGGTACGCCACCGAGGCGATCAACCTCCTGTTCGGCGCGATCACCTCCGTGACCGCCGACGACGTGGTGCTGCTGGCGGTCATGTCGGCGATAACCGTGGCGGGCCTTGCGATCATGTACAGGCCGCTGACCTTCGCGACGGTCGATCCAATCGTCGCCGAGGCGCGGGGCGTGCCGGTACGGCTGATATCCGTCCTGTTCCTGCTGCTGCTGGCGGCCGCCGTCGCCGAAGCGGTTCAAGTCGTGGGCGTTCTGCTGATCCTGACGTTGCTCATCACGCCCGGCGCCACGGCTGAGCGCTTGACCGCGCACCCTGGCCTGGCGACGGTGGCGAGCATCGGTGTCGCGCTCCTGGCGACGATGGGCGGGATCCTCCTGGCTCTCGTCACGACCGTGCCGGTCAGCTTCTACGTGACGGCCATCGCGTTCGTCTGCTACCTCGCGGCCAGGTTCGGCAGCTCGGCTGGCGATCGACTTCGGGGCGTGAATCCGGCCTAACTCTGGACGGTCTCGCGAGCGGCCAGGAACTCCTCCAGTTCGGCCCTGGTGGGCATGCCCTCGCGAGCGCCGACGTGGGTAGTCGCCAGCGCGCTTCCGGCCACCGCCCGCTGTACCGCTTCCGCCAGGGGGCGACCCTCGGCCAGGGCCGCCGCGAGCGCGCCGCAGAACGCGTCACCCGCTCCGGTGCTGTCGACCGTGACGACTCGATCGGCGGGGACTTCCCACACCCGCAGGTCGGTTCTTCGACCCGCGCCTGCCCGTGCCGGCGGCGGTGGAGTGGCCGGAGCGGCGCCGTCGGCATCGAAACATTCGCCGCCTGCCACCGTCGCACTCAAGCCTGAGTCGGCGCGCTCCAGGACCACGACTCCGCGAGCGCCGAGAGTGACGATCACGGCCTTGCGCACACCGGGCCCATCCCGACCCGACTCGAGGAGACTGCGCGCCCGAACGGCTGCATCCGTGCTGCCGTCGACCTTGCGCCCCGTCCGGGCCGATTCGGTTTCGAGCAGGGTGGCCAGCTCGTTGCGATTTGGCGTGACGATGTCGGCCAGCCCGAAGATCGAGCGGTCGATGCCGATCGCCGGGGCCGGGTTGAGGATGGTCGTGGCGCCGGCGGCACGGCCGCACATCAGCGCTTCCCGGACGACGTGGAGCGGCACCTCGTTGCAGACGAGCATCACGTCGCCGAAGAGCGGCCCAAGCCGGGCCAGGCAGTCGCGTACGTAGCCCGGCTCGATGGCGCCGTTGGCGCCGGGCACGACGGCGATCTCGTTCTCGCCGGTGGCGTCCACGAGGATCAGCGCCACGCCGGTCGCCTGGCCGTGCAGCGAAGCGACCATTGAAACGTCCACCCGCTCCGATGAAAGCGCGCGCCGGGCGTCCTTCTCGAATGTGTCGTCGCCGACGGCGCCGATGATGAGCGTGGGCCTGCGCAGGCGGGCCGCGGCGACGGCCTGATTGCCGCCCTTGCCGCCGTGATGGCGCTCGTAGCTGCCGCCCGTAACCGTCTCGCCCGGATGGGGGAGGTGCGGGACGCGCGCGACCAGGTCTATGTTGACCGAGCCGACCACGATCACGCGGCCGCTCATCCGCTCGTGCCTCCCCGGTGACGCGGCGCCGCCCTTGCGGCGCCTTCGGCCTGATTGTGCGTTACCAGAGGCTTCTTGGCACGTTGAGTCTGAACGCCCACGACGGGGATCATGTCCGAGCGGGTGCGTGTCGGGGTCGGGCGCCGCGATGGGACCGCCTCGGTGGGTCCAGGGGCCGGCAGCTGAGGCGGACAAGAAGAAGCCCCGCCCGGGCGGGGACGGGGCTAGGAGAAGCACTATGGCGGGCTCGACCGGATTCGAACCGGCGATCTCCAGCGTGACAGGCTGGCATGTTAGGCCGCTACACCACGAGCCCGTGCCGACCGCGAAGGATAGCAGGTGGCGGCGGTTGGCGTCCGGCTCCGCCAGAACGCGTGAGCACGGGCACGGGCACGGCTTCGGTCGCGCTGCCGTCGCAGGGGGCGGCGTCCGTCGCGGGTGCGCGCCGAGTCGCGCGCGCGCCGAGATGGATACCCGACCGGCCGTGGCGCGCCCGCCGGGAGTCAGGTCGCTTCTGCGCGTGCACAGGCGCGCATCCGGCGTGCCGGCAGGCGGTCGGGGCGAATGTGCGCGCCCGTGAGTGCGGAGTTTCCCGCGGAGCGCCGCCACGGCGTCCAACCCGTCCGATATGCACTCCGCGACGCGCACCCTGCCGCGTAGCCAGGCCGCATCGGGACCGCCCCGGACCGGCGCCGGACCCGCAGCCGAATCATTGCGCCGACCTATACTCGGGAGACTAACTACCGGCGGCTCTCGCGAGCCCAAAGGCGAGGCGCGCTTCTCCGATGATCGATCTCCGCAGCGACACCGTTACTCATCCCACGCCGGCCATGCGCAAGGCCATGTACGAGGCCGAGCTCGGCGACGACGTCTGGGGCGACGACCCCACCGTCAACGCCCTCCAGGAACGTGCCGCGGAGCTGCTCGGCAAAGAAGCGGCGCTCTTCGTCGCCAGCGGATCCATGGCCAACCTGGTTTCGCAGCTCGGTCACCTGGGACGCGGCCAGGAGGCGATCGCGGGGGCGAGCACGCACATCGTCGAGGACGAGCAGGCCGGCCACGCCGTCGTGGTTGGCGCCTCAATCCACCAGATGGCCGAGAACCCGGACGGCACGTGGGACCTCGGCGAGCTCGAAGAGTCGTTCCGCGACGCCGCCGATCCACACCAGCCGATCACGGGCCTGGTCGCGATAGAGAACACGCACGCCCATTCGATGGGCCAGCCGCTGAGTCTCGAGTACACGCGCAAGGTAGCCGGGATCGCCCACGCCCACGGCGTCCCGCTCCACGTCGACGGCGCCCGCTTCTTCGACGCGGTGGTAGCCCAGGGCCTGACGCCCCGACAGCTGGCCGAGCCCGCGGATTCGGTCGCGTTCTGCCTGTCGAAGGGCCTCGCCTGCCCCATCGGCTCGATGGTCGTGGGCCCGAAGGAGTTCATCCATCGAGCCTGGCGCGGACGCAAGCTCGTCGGCGGCGGCATGCGCCAGGTCGGCATCGTGGCGGCGGCCGGGCTCGTCGCCCTGAGCGACGGCCCCGACGGCACGATCGCCAGGCTGGCCGAGGACCACGCCAACGCCCGCCGCCTGGCCGAGGGCCTCGCCGCGCTCCCCGGGATCGAATCACCGGGCGGACTGGCCCAGCCGGATCCCGGCCGCCTGGATCCTTCCCGCGCCACGACCAACTTCGTGATCTTCAAGGTCCGCGGCGACCGGGCCGCTTTCCTCGAAGGCGTCAAGTTGCGGGGCGTGCTCCTGACGGAGTACACCCGCGGCACGATCCGCGCCGTGACCCACTACGGCGTCACCGCCGCAGACATCGACTCGGTAATCGCCGCTTGCGCAGCCTCTCTCCGCGACAACGCGACAATGCCCGCCACCGCAGCCATGGAGCGATAGATGGCCGACCTGCTTCTCCCGCGCCCCGTCTCACAGCCCACCGCCGGTCCGCTGGACGGACGGTTCTGGGATCTCGTGGAGTCGCATTTCCGGCACATGCTCGAGCGGCATCCGGTCTTCGCGACCTACATGGGCATTCACGATTCGGACGGAGACCTGGACAACGGCACGCGCGAGGCCATCGAACAGGAGATCGCGGACGCGCATCGCCTCCAGAGCGACATCGAGGCCATCGATCCGGCCGGGTTGTCCGAGAGCGTGCGGCTGGAACGGGAGCTGGCCCTCCACAACGTCCGGCGCGAGCTCTTCGACTCGGAGGTCCACCGTGTCTGGGAGCGACGCTCCACGGCGATGGATGCGATCGGCGACGCCCTGTTCGCGCCGTTCGCCCGCGACTACGCCCCGCTCGCCGAGAGGCTGGCGTCACTGACTTCGCGCATCGAGGGCGTGCCAACGGCGCTCGACCAGCATCGCTCGCGCGCCACCGCGCCGCAGGTGAAGCTGTGGCAGGAGCTGGAGCTCGACGCCGGCGAGTTCATCCCCGCGCTGTTCGGCGAGGTCAGGGCCGCCGGCCAGGGCGTCCTGGAGGAGCGGGCGCAGGCCCGCCTGGACAAGGCGGTCGAAAAGGCATCGGCCGCCGTGGTCGAATACCTGGACGGAATCAAGACTCGGATGGGCGACACGGTCGAGCCGTGGGCGCTCGGCTCGGAGACGCTCGACCAGCTCGTGAGCCTGCGGGCCTTCGACGGCCTCGACGCCTCCCAGATCCTCGAGATCGGCCACGAGCAGCTGGCCCTGAACAAAGCGGCCCGAGTGGACGACGCCCGCAAGATCGATCCGGGCGTCGCCGAGTCGGTCGTGGTCGACCGCGTCAAGTCGAACCACCCGGCAACTTTCGAGGAAGCGCTGGCGACCTACAAGGACGCGATGAACCGGGCCCGCGCCCACATCGTCGAGCACGGCATCGTCACGATGCCCCCGGGCGAGCAGATCTCGGTCATCCCCACTCCAGAGTACCTGCGCACGGTCATCCCATTCGCGGCCTACTTCGAGCCGGCCAAGTTCGACAAGAAGCCGCTCGGCATCTACATCGTCACGCCCTCCGTCGGCGACGACCCGAACGCGATGCGCGAGCACAACTACGCCTCGATCAGCAACACCAGCGTCCACGAGGCCTACCCGGGCCATCACCTCCAGCTGTCGGCCGCCACGCGCCATCCCTCGCTCGTCCGCCTGCTCACCGACGCCCCGGAGTTCGTCGAGGGCTGGGGCATGTACAGCGAACAGATGATGCGCGAGCAGGGCTTCGATGCCGGGCCCGAATTCCTGCTGGCGATGCACACCGACGCGATCTGGCGGGCCTGCCGGATCATCCTGGACATCCGGATGCACCGCGGCGAGATCTCCGTGGACGACGCCACGGCCTTCCTGATCGAGCACACCGGGTTCGAGCACGCCAACGCCCAGGCCGAAGTCTTCCGCTACACCTACACACCCACGTACCAGCTCAGCTACTTGCTGGGCAAAGTCCTGCTCCTGCAGCTCCGGGCCGACGAGCAGCGCCGCCTGGGCCACAAGTTCAACCTCACGGGCTTCCACGACACGCTGATGCGCAACGGCTCCCTGCCGATCAGCTTCCATCGCCGCTTGCTCGCTGCCGAAGCCTCGTCCGGCGGCCTCGTGGCCGGGGCCGTCAAGGAGTAGCCGGGTTCGTGCTGGTCATCCCGTCCATCGACGTCGAGAACGGCCGCTCCCGCCTGGTCCACTGGCCCGGCGCGGCCGCCGGCGTCGGCTCGCCGACCGATCGCCCCGACCGGATAGCGGAGCGGTTCGTATCGCAGGGCGCCCAGATGATCCACATGGTCGACATGGACGGCGCCCGATCGGGCCGGCCCGGCAACCTGGAGGCGATGGGCCGCGTGGCATCGAGAGTGGCCGTGCCACTCCAGGTGGCGGGCGGCATGGAGGGGGCGGACAACATTCGTCTCGCGTTCGCCGCCGGCGCCACGCGCGTGGTCGTCTCGATGACAATCGCCGATGACCCAGCCCTGCTTCACTCCTGCCTGGAGGTCGCCGGAGACTGGCTGGCCGTCGGCCTGGACCCGCGGCCGAATCGGATTGCCGCGTATCCTTGGCACAGACCCGCGCCGCCAACCCTGATCGACCTGGCCGGAGAACTCGTGGACCACGGTGTTCACCGGCTGGTTCTGTCGCACGGCGGAGCGGTTCCGGACCTGGGGCTCCTGGCCGGGCTGGCCCGGACTCTCCGCGCCGAGTTGTTCGTGGCGGGAGGATCCCTGGACATAGACGCCATCAAGAGCCTGCGCGACGCCGCGATCGCAGGCATCATCCTCGGAGAGCCGCTCCTATCGGGAGCCGTCGACTTCGCCAAAGCCCTGGAGGCCGCTTCATGATCCTCGCCCCCGCCACGTCACAAGCCCGCCGGCTCGCGACCGTGGGCCTCGTCGCGCTGATGCTGGCCGGCTGCTCGGGTGTGCCCAACATAACGCCGAGCCCGACGCCCGAGAGCCCGCCGACGATCCCGCCGACGACGCCGCCCTACACCCTGGCGCCCGCGTCGGCGAACTGCCCGACCGAGACGCCGCCGGCGCTGAGCGGGACGGCCACGGTAAAGATGACCACCAACTTCGGCGACATCGTCATCAAGGTGGATTCGAGCCTGGGAGCGAACGCCGCGGGCGACTTCGTGGCCCTGGCCCGATGCGGCTACTACAACAACGTCATCTTCCACCGCATCGTGAAGGGTTTCGTGATCCAGGCGGGCGACGGTACCTACGGCCGCGAGCCATCGCTGAACCTGAGCAAGATCGGGTCCGGCGGGCCGAGCTGGAGTGTGACGGACGACCAGGTCTCCACCCCCTACAAGCGAGGGACCGTGGCCCTGGCCAACACCGGCGCCACAAACTCCGCCAACACGCAGTTCTTCATCGTCCTGAGCGATACGGCCTGGACGGCCACGACACCCACGACCTACTCGATCTTCGGCGACGTGACCAGCGGCCTGGACGTGGTCGATCGGATCGCCGAGGTTCCGACCGGCGGCGAGCCCGGCTCGGACGGCTCCCCGGCCTCCCTGCCGCTACAGCCGATCGTGATCACGGGCACCACGGTCACCACCCCGTAACATCGACTAGACCCACAAGTTGATATCGCCGCTCGACGGCGAGCCGAGGAGACACGCATGACCAAGGCGACCATCGATACCGACAAGGGCGCAATTGAGATCGAACTGAGCGCCGGAGCGCCGAAGGCGACGGCCAACTTCATCGAGCTCGCCAGCAAGGGCTTCTACGACGGCGTGGTCTTCCACAGGCTCGTCCCCGGCTTCGTCATCCAGGGCGGCGACGGCGAGCACGGCCACTTCGACAAGCTCGATCGAGGGCGCCTCGGCACCGGCGGTCCCGGCTACAAGTTCGCCGACGAACCATTCGAAGGCGACTACGTCCGCGGCGCCGTCGCCATGGCCAACGCCGGCCCGGACACCAACGGCAGCCAGTTCTTCATCGTGCTCGAGGATCTTTCCGGTGGGAAGCTGCCCAAGAAGTACACCCTCTTCGGGCAGGTGACGAGCGGCATGGACGTCGTGGACGCCATCGCCGCCTCCAAGCGAGACAGCCGTGACCAGCCCACCGAGCCCACGGCCATGAAGTCCGTCAAGATCTCGGACTGACCCTTCTGGGGAAATTCGGCGGGTGTTGCGACGGCCGCAACATTGTTTTACCCAAAGCCTCATAAAGTTGCGGGATTTTAACCCGTCAGCCCGCCAAAACCCTTGGAATGAAGGCTAAAGGGGCTGTAGACTTTAGAAGCTGCCAGTCAGCCTGCTGCCCCAGTTACAAGGTCATGGGTAGGTCGGGTTAGGGTAGTCGGTGCAGCCGACGTGATAGATGCCTTTGTAGCGTGGCAGAAGACGATCCGCTCACGCGGAACGACCCTTCACCGGGACAGCAACGAAGCGGCTCCTTCGGGAGCCGCTTCGGTTTAACGTTGAGTCTGAGCCGCGTGGTCCGGGGCGTATCGGCCCCCTCAGGCCGGCGGCACCTGTCAGCGCGCGGACGCCGCCACGATCGGCATTAGCTTCGCGTCGATCTCGGCCTCGTCGGAGCCGCACTCCACCTTGGCCAGCGTCCAGCTCTCCAGGTGGTCGACGTGGTCGCCCGGCTCGAGCCTGGTCACGGGACCGAGCGTCTCGACCTCGAGCATGTCCGGATCCGTGTAGGTCTCCGTGTTGCAGCCCATGTCCGCATAGTTGGCCCGTGGGTCGTACGCGTAGCGGATGACGAGGGCCTCCCCGCCGAGGAGATAGGCCGCCCAGCCTTGCTTGTTGGCCATGCCGATCTTCAGCTTGGTTGTGGCGGTCGGGTCCTGCCGGAGCTGGATGTACCTGCGCCCCCACGTCCAGCGGGGATCGCTCATGTCGTTGAAATGCCACAGAACCAGCGGCCGGGCCGGGACCAGCACGTCAGGATGCGGGATGTACTCCTCCTGAGGGTAGACGGCGCGACCGCCCTGGGCCATGACGGAGAGGGCCCAGGGTGCGAGCTCGATGGCCCACGGGTTGCGGTTGACGAGGCGGTGGGCCACCTCCACGCGCGGCGACGTGGGAGACACCGTGACGCGGACTTCCTTGTCCAGCCCGTTGACGCCTTCGGACGAGCGGAGAACGAGCGTGGCGCCGTTCCAGTCGTGCTCGACGGGCCCGTTGTCCGGAGCGTAGGTTCGCGGGACGACTTCCGGGGCGTGCCAGAGCCTGTGGCCGCCGAAGATGTTCCATTCGGCATCTCCGGTCCGGCCGAGCTGCGCGTCGTAATTCTTGAAGAGGTTCTGCCCGCCGACGAACCCGAGCCGGATTACTCGTGGGCCGACGTCAGTGGTGGCCACGAGCTCGATCTCTCCGTTGGAGAGGCGGATGCAGTTGGCCCAACCACCGTAATTGACGGTTTCCATCATCGCCGGGTCCTCGCTCTCAGATGCGTCGTCCTCGGTCGCTCGGTACTGGCCTAAATCGTATGTGCAAATCAGCTATCGAGAGTGCCGACTTCGCGCGGCATCGCCGATGCCAGGAGGCCGCTCTCCGCCGGGCCGTCCGCCTCTAGTACCATGTCATGACTTAGATGGTTCACCACGGCCCTCGAGACTGGCGGCCATTCGAGCACGGTGATCGGTTTGGGAGAGGATCGGCGACTGGCACCATCTCTTGCGGTTCCAGATGACGGGCGAGAGCGACAGGCGTCCGGCGGGCGCATCGGCGCCGGCTCGCCCGATGGCCCTCAATTCCTGGCGATCCGGGGCCTCCGGATCCGGTACGTCTCCCAAGGAAACGGCCGGCCGTTGTTGCTGCTCCACGGTTGGGGTACGTCCCTCGACACCTTCCAGGCCATGGCCGCAGACCTCGGCCGCAACTTTCGCGTCACGGCATTCGACTTCCCCGGCCACGGCGAATCCGACCTGCCGCCGGGGACATGGCACGTGGACGACTTCGTGGAGCTGACCCGCGGCGTCATGGCGGAGCTGGGAATCGACAAGGCCGCGGTGCTGGGCCACTCCTTCGGCGGGCGCGTGGCCATCAAGCTGGCGGCCGCCCACCCGGATTCCGTGGCTCGGCTCGTCCTCGTGAGCGCGGCCGGCGTTCCGCCGCCCAGGACTGTGCGCCGGGCGCTGCGCCGCACGGCCTCGCGGCTGGCAAATGTCATGGGACGCAACCTCGGGAGGCCCGGGCAGGCCGTTCGTCGGGCGATAGTGCGCCGCATCGCCTCGCCGGACTACCTCAATGCGGGACCGCTGCGAGCCACATTCGTGGCCATCGTTAACGAAGACCTCCGGCCGGCGCTCCCTGCCATCAAGTGCCCCACACTCCTGGTCTGGGGCGAGCACGACGACGACACGCCGCTCGCCGACGCCCGGACCATGAATACGCTGATCCCCGACTCGAGCCTGCTGGTGATCAAGAACGCCGGCCATTTCTCCTACCTCGAACAGTACGGGAGGCTCCGGCTCGCCGTCATCCCGTTCCTGAATGGCTAGCCAGCTGGACGTTGCCATCACGGGCGGGTTCGATCCGGCCCAGGCGGCGGTCCTGTCGGCGGTCGCGGCGGTCGGGCTGGCGCTGACGATTCCCGGGCTTGTCCGAAGCCTGCACTCGCTGCAGCAAGACGACTATTCGAACGTCAGGTTCGCCCGGTGGCTGACGGCCTCGCCGCGAAGGTGGACCCAGGTCCGATTCGCGGCGACGTATGGCCTCGCGGCAGTCGGGCAAGCCGCGTTGGGAACGAATCCGTTCGTCTTCCCGGTTCTGGCCTCGGCCGTGGCGATCCTCATCGCGTTCGCAACGCCGAAGCCCGCGCCTCAGAAGAAGCCGCTCGTCTACACCGGCCGGGCGCGCCGCCTGCTCGGGCTTGCGGTGGCATTCGCGGCCGTCCTGTTCTGGGCCGGCTTCGTTGCCGTTTCGTCCCTCGCCGCCGCCGCGGGCGCGAACGCGGATTACGTGCCCGGCCTCGCCGTCCTGGTGACGGCCCTCGTCTCGATCCACGCCGCACCGTTCGTGGCCATCGCCGCGAATCTAGCGCTGGCCCCGGTCCAGGCCACGATCAACTACTCATACCGGTTCCGGGCCGCACGCAAGCTGCGCCGATTCGGGCCCATGGTGGTGGGTATCACGGGCAGCTACGGCAAGACCTCCACCAAGTATTTCACCGAGGCCCTGATGGAGTCGCGCTTCCGTGTCCTCAAGACGCGAGCCAGCTTCAACACGATCCTCGGCGTCTGCCGCGCCATAAACGAGGAGCTGGGCCCGGAACACCAGGTCCTGATCGTGGAGATGGGCGCGTACCGGCGCGGCGAGATCCGCGACATGGCCCGGCTCACGAAGCCGCACATCGGCGCGCTGACGGCCATCGGACCGCAGCATCTCGAGCGCTTCGGCAGCATCGAGACGATCGAGAGGGCCAAGTTCGAGTTGCTCGAAGCCCTGGCCCCGGACGGGATCGCGGTCGTCAACAACGACGATCCACGGATTCGGCGGCTGGCCGGTGAGAAATGGCTTCCGAACCTCCAGCGTTACGGCATCGGCGGCGCCAACGGTCCGGTCGACCTCGCGGCCGAGGACGTCTCTCACGGGCCGGAGGGCCTGAGTTTCACGCTGGTGGAGCGAAACGGAGCGCGGACGCCCGTGAAGACGCGGCTGATCGGCCTTCACAACGTATCGAACATCCTGGCAGCGGCCACGGTCGCAAAGGCCGCCGGAGTGAGTCTGCCTGAGATCGCCCGCGCCGTCGGTCGCCTGCAACCGGTCCCCCACCGTCTCGAAGTCCACACCGGGCCGGACGGCGTCACGATCGTCGACGACGCTTACAACTCGAACCCGGTGGGCGCCTTCAACGCGCTGGACGCGATCGCCGAGTTCGGGACCGGCAGAAAAGTGCTGGTCACCCCCGGCATGATCGAGCTCGGAGTCGAGCAGGACGCCAGGAACGAGGAGTTCGGAGCCAAGGCGGCGGCGACGTGCGACTTCGTCATTCTGGTCGGTACGCGTCAGACCGCCCCGATCCGCCGCGGCCTCGAAGGCGCCGGCTTTGCGGCCGACCACATAACTTCCGTGCGCAACCTCGACGACGGCCTTGAGGCGCTGAAGGGTATCGTTCGGGCGGGCGACGTCGTCTTGTTCGAGAATGATCTCCCCGACCTGTACGAGGAGTGAGGAGCCTTATGTCCAATCCGACCGTGGCCGTCCTGTTCGGCGGCCGGTCAGTCGAGCACGAGGTCTCCGTCATCTCGGGCCATCAGGCCATGGACGCGCTCGACCAGGCGGGTTATCCCGTCCTGCCGATCTACGTCACAAAGCAGGGCAACTGGTACGCCGGCGAAGGTCTGCACAACCTGGACCTCTATCGCGAGCAGACCTTCCATGCGGCCGGGCTGAAGAATGTGTACCGGGTGAGCCTCAGCCCGGACCGGTCGGTCCGGCAGCTGGTGGTTCATCCGGGCGCCGGCGGCGGATTGCTCGGCGGCAAGGCGCCGAAGCTCTGGGCCGACGTGTTCTTCCCGGTCTTCCACGGCACACACGGCGAGGATGGATCTCTTCAGGGCCTCTTCGAACTGGCGGACGTCGCGTACGTGGGCTCGGGAGTGCTGGCTTCTGCCATCGGCATGGACAAGATCGTCCAGAAAGGCGTCATCGGCGCGGCGGGCATTCCAACGCTCGATTGCGTGGAGGTATCGCGGGTCGAGTGGGAGTCGGGCCGGGATCCGGTCGTGGCCAGAGTCGAGGCCGCGTACTCATACCCGATGATGGTCAAGCCCGTCTCATTAGGAAGCAGCGTCGGAGTGTCGAGCTGCCCTGATCGGGCCGCCCTGGGCGATGCGCTGGACCTGGCCCTGGAGCTGGACGGTCGCGCCCTCGTGGAGCAGGCCCTGACCGACTTCATCGAGATCAACTGTTCGGTCCTGGGGCCGCCCGATCGAGCTTCCGCCTGCGAGCAGCCGGCACGCTCCGAGTCGGTGCTCTCGTTCGACGACAAGTACAGGCACGGCGGCAGCAAGAAGCTCGGCCGCGGCCAGGCATCGGCCGCTGGCATGGCCGGGCTCCAGCGCCAGGTGCCCGCTCCGATCGGCGATGCGCTGACGGCCGAGGTCAAGTCGGCGGCCCTCAAGGCGTTCGCGGCCATCGGCGCCGCCGGAGTGGTGCGCGTGGATTTCCTCTACGACCAGGCCCGCAAGAAGCTGTTCCTGAACGAGATCAACACGACACCCGGCTCCCTGAGCTACTACCTCTGGGAAGAGGAGGGGCTGCGTTTCGACCAGCTCGTCGCGGAGCTGGTGCGGATCGCGCTCGATCGGCACGAGACGGCGCGAGCCACCGTATACACCTTCTCGGCGAATCTCCTGACCAGGTAACGCCGCGGCCGGCGCGCCTGTCGACGCTACCGCGGCAAGTCGCCGCCCGGACTGGATTGGTCGGTGCCATCCGCCGCCGAACTTCGGGCCCCGGCCGTGTCGAGCCGGGTCCGGTAGTCCTCGAGCAAGACCTCGAGGCGGGCGCTCGCGTCGGTGAGTTGGCGCTCATGTCGCCGCAGGCCGTCGATCGTGGCCTGTCGTTTGGCCAGGCGGCGTTCCGTGTCGAGACTCTCTCGCAGGGCGGCGCGAGCCAGGCCGTCCTGCGCCTGCGCCGCCGCGGCGGCGGCCTGTGTCTGCAGCCTCTCGACGGCGCGCCGGACCTCGTCAACCTGGGATTCCATCCGCTTTCGGGTAGCCATCACATCGGCCGTCGAGCGCCGAATGGCGTGCAGCTCGAGGAGCCGCCGCTGGTACTCGGCCTCGACTGTAGCGGCTGAGCCATCCGAGCCGGCCGGCGCGGGGCTGCCGCGACCGGCGGGGCCCGACCGCCCGGCCATCCTGCGCAGCCTGTCGAGCAAGCTCATGACCAGAGCGTCCGCATCTGGCTTTCGGTGGCGAACGGATTCTCGCCCTGTTCCACGGCGATGATGCCCGCAGCCTTCGGGTCGCGATGGAACAGGGCCCGGCCGCCGCCGACCCAGCGCCGCCAGGCAGCCTCGAATGCCGCGACTCGCTCCCTCTTGACCGCGAGGTAGTCCGGAACGGCGTGGTAGATGAGCCGCCCGCTCGGCAGCCCGAGTCCGTTGCGAACTGCCAGCGCCAGGCCGGCGACCCTGCCGAGGGGTGGGTCGACGACCCGCCTGGGGATGATGTAGCGGGGCGACTCCAGCGGCGTGAGGACCTGGTCGAGCGCCTCGGTGAAGGCCCGAGAGTCCGCGCTCGAGGCGCCGTCCAGGTAGCATCGGTTGTAGCCGTCCGGCTGGACGACGATGCGGACGTTCCGCGGCCCGAGCGTCGACGCGATCCCGCCCGTCGACGCGAGCGCAGCCCCGACCGCCGACGCGATGCCCTCCAGCGATCCCGTCGGGCGAGCGGCGCGAACCTTCGCCGCCGGTGCCGCGGCCATGGCGGTGATGCCGCCCGCGCCCGTCAGCAGTGCCAGCGAGACCGCGGCCTCCGGCGCGATCGCCGCCCCGAGCCAGGCCGCGACGGCCATGAAGACGGCCAGTGAGACCACCCGGACCTTGCCGGTCGGGGCTCCGGCGACCCCGCTGCCCGCGACCGCTTTGCCGGGCAAGCCGAGCGACCTGCCGAAGCGGACCCGGACCGTATCCGTCGCCATGTTGCGGTAGGGCTGGCCGACGCGCCAGTTGGCGTACGCGGCCTCGCGCTGGGCGATTCGGCCCAGCGTCCGCTGATCGAGCGCCGCCGTCTCCGCTTCCTCCGGCGGCCCGAACGGAGAGAGGGCCGGATCGACGTGCGAAACCCCACATTCGATCTCACCGGCCGCATTGGGCGCGAAGTAGGCCTGATGCTTGCGAACGAAGCGGGCGTAGTCCGACAGGCCCTTGGCCTCGCCCTGGGCCACGCAAACCACGTCCCAATTGTCCGCGACCTTGTGCGGGAGGCGCCCGTCCAGCCGGAGCGATCGACCGCGCATCTGGTGGACCGAGGTCGACGTCGCCGCGGCCGTGAGATCGATCAACACGTTCACCGTGTGGGCGTCCCAGCCTTCGCCGAGGAGACCGCGGGTACCGACCAAGCAGCGGCTGCTGCCCTCTTCGAAATAGCGAGTGATCAGAGGCACGTAGTTGCGGGGCCGCCACCAGCGGTGCTCCGGGGCGACGATCACGACGTCGTCCCACGCCTCGGCCGACGCCGCGGCCGAGGCCGAGGCCGAGGCCGATGCGGCCGGGCCGCGCTCATCGCCGGACCCGAGCGGCACTTCTGCCAGGGCGGCCGCCATCTCGGGCAGCTGCTTGCCGCACCACGCGATCAGGTGCGTCGCCGTCGCCCGCGAGCAGGCGACCGTCCGGCCCGTCAGCAGGATCGGGTCGAGCGCCCTTGTGGCCGCGTCGGCGACGAGCAGTTGGAGTATCAGCGAGGCGCTGCCGGCCTGGGCGTCCAGGACGCTGCGCAACTCGGCCAGCAGTTCCACGCCGGCACGCTCGAAGTCGCACAGGACGAGGGCCCGCAGGTCGGCTCCCAGTTGCCGCCGTTCCAGGTCGAGGATCTGCTGAGTGGCAACCCCCTTGGAGGCCGACAGCGCCAGGACTCTGTCCGACGGCGAGACGTAGGCTCGCACTCCCTGGCTGGTCAGGATGTAGCCGACGGCCGGAAGCGCCCGGCGGATGCGAGCCCAGGCCACCTCGTCTCCGGGGGCCGTGCTCCGGTCGAGAAAGCCCGTGCAGTAGTCCTCGATCATGACCGCCCAGTCGTCGGCGGTGGGCGGCCTGCGGTGTCGCTCGCCGATGCGGGCCCCATCGGGCGGCTTGAAGCCCTTCGTCAGGAAGAGCCGCAGGGTCGCGGTCGCCAGCTCCGGTTCGTCCAGCTCGAAGCGCTCCCAGCTAACCTGCGCGCCGGAATGGCTCGACCGCTCGACGACGCGCTGGCGCAGCCAATCGATGAATGGCCGGCTGGCAAACGTCGGGCTGAGCAGGTCCGTCACCAGGTCGTCGAAGCGTTTCGACTGGGAGCGCATGTAGTCGAGTTCGGTAGGGAGCGGATCCGTCAGATAGGCGAGCTCCTGGTAGGGCGCCAGGTCGCCTTCCTTCACCACCGCGGGCGTGACGACCTCGAAGTCGGCTCGGCCGAAGAGCCGGCTGTAGAGCTCGGCTTCGCGGGCGGCCATGTCGCCGGGTGGCGTGGCCGTAAGCCCCACGACGAAGACGCTGTCGTCCAACTCGTCCAACTCGTCCACAACGGCCTGGACCAGATAGCCCCACATCTCGAGGAGGTGGTGGCACTCGTCGAGGACGATCGTGATCTGCGGGGCGGCCTTCATCCGCTCGACGAGCTTCCTGCCGTTAGGGTGCAGAAGATCGAGGAGCGCGGCCCGGTCTCCGCCCCGGGCGATCAGGCGCCGGCGGCGCCGGCGGTCGGCAAGCTTGTCGGCGTGGCGGCGGCGCTCCGCGGCGCCTGCCGGCGTGCTCATGACGCCGGGCGGCAGATCCTCCAGAGCGGCGGGGTCCACATCGTCGAGCTCTGGCGCGTCGACGTCCTGCTGGGCCAGCTCGTCCAGGCCCGCATCCGAGTCGAGGGTGCACAGCGACTGGTAAGTCAGGACTGTGACGTCGGACGAAAGCGTTGGGCTCGTGCCCGCGGCCGACGGAGGCGCGAAATCGGCCCACTGCCGGATCCACTGCGATTGGATGGCCGTGTTGGGCCCGAAGACGACGATCTTGCGGCCGAGACGGCGGCCGATCTCCAGCCCGACGACGGTCTTGCCGGAGCCGGGCGGCATGACGACGTAGCACCTGTCGCGGGCCCGCCTGCGGCCGGCCTCGAATGCGTCGAGGGCCATGCCCTGATAGCGGCGGAACGGGCGCGAGTAGGCTGCACCCGCGATGCCCGCGATCGCGGGTGGGGCCGCTGCGGGTGCGGCGGCTGTGGGTGCGGCGGCTTCCGGCACCGAAGCGGCGCGCGTGGGCCCGGCCGGAGCGGGCGGCGGGGCGGCGGCGGGAGTCTCGTCGGGCGCGATTGGGTCCACCTCGTAACGGCCTGTCCCGAGATGGTAGCCAGTGCGTTGCACGCGGGTGGCTCGCGCATGCGTGGTCGAGGCGGGAGGCTCCACCCGGGCCGGCGGCTGGATGGACGCCCAAATCGGGTCTATCGGCGGCCCGAACGAGGGCCACGCATGTCCCAACTGGCCGATCTCATGGCCGACGATCTACTGGGCTGGCTGATCGTCCGTCAGTGGCGCCGGCTACGCGCGCGGGAACGGGAAGCCGACAGGGGGTCGGTCACAATCGCGGGCAGTCAATCCCGCCACCGACACCCAAACCGCTCCGGGCTGCCTCGCGAGACCTCCCCGGCTGCCTCGCGATCGCCCGGCTCTAGTCCAGGCTCGAGGCGAACATGTCGGCCTCATCGAAACCGATCGGCTCGAGCGGTCGCACGATCTCGCAGTTACCGGTCGCCAGGACTTCCTCGAGGGCAGCCTCGCTGACGAACTGCGACTCGAGATTCTTGGTGTCGCGGATCCGGACTATTCGCGCATTCGGTGGATCGACCTTGAGGCAGCAGGCAATTGCCACCGTGAGCGCCTGGCGGTCCGTGTCTACGGTCAGCGGCACCCGCGCGCCTTCCGGCGTCTTGGCCGTGATGGAGTTCATATACGTCTTGTGGGTGTCCATCTTTTCCACGGCATGCCTCAGCGCCACATCGGCCATACCGATGCCGACGGCGTTCCCCTCCGTCTCTTCCGTGAGGTCACGGACCACGATCCGCTGGATGCTCGGGCCCACGCCGGTTGGCCCAGCGTAGTAGCGGCCGACCACGTTGGAATCCATTCCCAGGCCGCTGATGTCCTTGCCGATATAGTCGAGCACCAGCACGTCGATGCTGCCCAGCGGCAGGCGGGCCATTCGGTCGCGGGCCGCGACCAGCAGTTCGATCTCCCGTTCCCTCATTCGGCCGCTCGTCACGGCCTCGATCTTCCACAACCTGGCATAGCCGTTCTCGACGAGAGCCAGGCCGAACGGAATGTTGACCCTGGAGACCGTGAACTCGGCGACCTCGGGGATCAATGAGTGGAAGGTGGCGAAGCCCTGGCGGTGGAAAGTGTCGGCGCCTTTCTGCTTGCCGAGGCCGATGGAGATCATCTTCATGAGGCCGCTCTCGATCTCGCCGGTGAAATCGGTGTGCGGCTTGACCCGGTTGATGGGCACGATCATGTCCGCGCCTTCGTAGGCGTTGCGATCCACGAAGACGGGCACGCCGGGCCTGACCTCGCCCAGCTCGACGGTCTCCATGCTCGATCGGATTTCGCAGCCGATCGATTCGGGAGTGATGCCGTAGGAGGCGAGAACCTTCAGCTGGCCCGCGGGGGTCGCGCCGCCGTGGCTGCCCATCGCCGGCACCGCAAACACCTCGCAGCCGGCCGCGCGGAACCACGCCACGGCCGCTCGTGCGACCTCATCGATGCGGTCGATGCCCCGGCTGCCCACGGCCAGGCAGACTCTCGAGCCGGGTCGTACGGCCGCCCGAACGGGCTCCAGGGCCTGCGCGACGGCTGCGGCGACATCGCCAACCTCGGCGGCATCCATGCGGTGCCGGACAAGGGCCCACCGCGGCAGATTGCCGCGCATGAACTCTGCGAAGGGCTCGGCCGTGGCGCTGGAACTTCTCGCCGTCGCGACTTCGGGCGGGTCGGCCAACTCAGCGGGCCTGATCGAGGTGTGGGAAGAGTGGTCGCGTTGCGTCGTCATGGTTCGCCTTCCATCTGACTGCGGCCGAAATGCCGTCTCATTGGTGTCACTTGGGGCGGTCTCGGGCGACCTGCCCACTCTACATCGGCCGACCCCGGGACTCCGGCTCGCCGCCGGGACGCGATCAGCCCACGGGATGTATCGTCAGAGCAGAAATGCCCCACCAAGCCCGTTCCGCGGGGAACCCCAGGCCAATCGCCACGACCGAGTACGCGCGGCCGCGAACCGTCGGCGAGTCGCCGCGCCTCGATCTCGCCGAGAAGGTGAGGACCGGGCCGGCCGGCGGCGACCCGGCGGCGCTCGAGAGATTCGATCATCTCCTCGAGATCGTCGAGAGCCTCGGCTCGTGCGTGCTCGCACTCTCCGGCGGCATCGATTCCAGCTTACTGCTCGCCCTGGCTTCGCCCATCCTCGGCGACCGCTGCCTCGCCCTCACCGCCGATTCCGCGGCCGTCCCGGCCTGGGATCGCCGGGACGCGGCCGTAGCCGCTGGGGACGCCGGGCGGCACGGGACTCGCTGGCGGACGATCCCGACCAAGGAGGTCGATGATCCCCGCTATGCCCAGAACCCGCGATCGCGCTGCTACTTCTGCAAGCTCGAGGTCTACGGAGCTGCCGCGGCCATCGCCAGGGCCGAGGGCTACGCCTGGGTCGTCGACGGGACGAACGCATCCGACATGCAGCGGCACGACCGGCCGGGCATGACCGCCGGCGCCGAGCTTGGGGTTCGTTCGCCGCTTGCCGAGGCGGGAATCACCAAGGACCAGCTGCGCAACCTGGCCCGATCGCTCGACATCGACGGCTGGGATCGGCCGGCGTCGGCTTGCCTGGCCAGCCGGATTCCCTTCGGCGAGCGGATAACAGCCGATCGGTTGCGGCGCATCGAGTCGGCCGAGCTTGCCCTCAGGGCGCTCGGCTTTCGCCAGGTTCGGGTTCGCGACTTCGGCAGCCATGCCCGTGTGGAGGTCGAAGCCGCCGACCTCGCGGACCTCCGGCGCCGCTCCGGCGACGTGCGGGACCGCCTCGTCGAGCTCGGCTTCGTGAGCTGGGCGCCGGCGACGTACTCAGGGAACGGTGCGGGAGACAGCCCGAATGCGTACGGATAACGCGGCGGGGTCCAAGCTCGGCGCGCCGGGCATCGAATATGCGGCCGCGCTGCAGGAGATGCTCACGGGCGTCTCGGCCGGCACGATCCCTGTCGCGACCGCGCTGGAGTCGCTGCGGCGCCTGCCCTTTACCGACCTCGGCTTCGCGCGAGTAGACCACCATCGAGGCCTGCGCCAGGGCGTGGTGGAGTTTATCTACGGGCCGGGCAAGACGCCGTCCCAGCTGCTGGCGATCGTCGAAGCGCAACTCGACCACGATCGATCCAGCGTGGTTGTGACTCGGATTGGGCCGGGCGACGCCGCGGCCGTTCGCTCTCTGGCCGAGTCTCGCGGGCTGGAGACCATCTGGCGCGAACGACCCGGCTTGCTCGCGATTCCGCGGGCCGTGCCTGAAGTGCGCGGTCGCCTGCTCGTACTGACCGCGGGCACCTCCGACCTGCCCGTCGCCGAAGAGGCGGAGACCGTCGCCGCGCTTCTCGGGACCGACGTCCACGTCGTCGCCGACGTCGGCGTCGCGGGGCTCCACCGGTTGCTCGAGCAGCAACCGGAGATCGAGGAGGCGGACGCGATCGTAGTCGTGGCCGGCATGGACGCGGCCCTCGCCAGCGTGGTTGGAGGCCTGGCCGGAGTGCCTGTCATCGCCTGTCCGACCAGCGTCGGCTACGGCGCGACGTTTGGGGGCCTGAGCGCCCTTCTGGCGATGATCGCTTCGTGCGCTCCGGGAGTGGCCGTGGTCGGTGTAGACGACGGCGTCGGCGCCGGCACGGTCGGTGCGCTCATTGCCAGGGGTCGGCAGGGCTGACGGAGTCCCGGCGGCCGGGCCGCCATCGAACGCAGGGCCCACCAGCTCATGACCCGCCGCAAGTCGAGGCTCATGCCCGGCGCGCCAGCTCAGATCGACATCGCTCCGAAACCGCCGTCCACGCGGACGAGTGCGCCGTTCACGAATCCCGAGGCGCGTTCGGAGGCAAGCCAGACCATCGTCCCGACCAGCTCTTCGGCCTCCCCCAGCCGGGCCATGGGCGTGTGGCGCAAGATAGCCTCGATCCTGCTCTCGTCCAGCAGCTTGCGGTTCTGCTCGGCGGGGAAGAACCCGGGCACGATCGCGTTGACGCGGATCTTGTGCGGGGCCAGCTCGCGAGCGAGGTAGCGGGTCAGGATGTTTACACCCGCCTTCGACACCGAGTACGTGAGCACCCGCGACAGCGGGATCTCCGAGGAGGCCGACGAGAAGTTGATGATCGTGCCGCCGATGCCCCTGTCAGCCATGGCCCGACCGAAGACCTGGCTGGCGAGGAGTACGGAGGTCAAGTTCGTGTCGAGGATGCGGTGCCATTCCTCGAGTCCGATATCGAAGAACGGGGTAGAGCTGTTTGTGCCCGCGGCATTGACCAGAATGTCCACGGGACCGAGATCGCGCTCAATCTCCAGGCGCGCACGCTCCAGCGATTCTCGATCCGACGCATCAACCGACACGCCTATGGCCCGGACGCCCCCCGCGCTCAGCTCGGCGGCCAGCCCAGTGGCTCGCTCTTGAGAGCGCCCCAGCACCGCGACCGCGGCGCCGGCAGTGCCGTAGCCACGGCAGACCACACCGCCCAGAACGCCCGTACCGCCGATCACCACGGCCACACGACCGGTCAGGTCGAACAGAGCACGGCCCGGCGTCGAGCCACCGTCGCTGCTACTCATCGAACCGCCACCTTTGGTCCTCGCTGTCTCCCGGCCGCCACGAAGGGATGGAGGTGGCGGCCGATGTGTCTCGTCAGGCTCGACCAGTAGAGGTCGCGCTGCCCCCAGATCGCGGTGCATAGGTCAGCGCCGAGGTCGGACTCGCCCTCGATCGGACCGCCATTGAGCACCGCGCCATAGGTCACGTGAAGCATCTCGCGAGTGTTCGGGTGGTCCAGCAGTCCGGCGAGAGTGGCCGCCGAGGCGCCGTCGGGTGAGGGCACGCCGGCGGTGCTAGCCGAGACGTGGTAACTCGCCCTGGACGTCGTGTATGCCTGGAGCGCTACCCGCCAGATCCGGCGCATGAGTTCCGGGTCTGTCGCGGCGATGGTCTCCAGCGCCACCAGATAGCTCGTGCCGGAGGTCTTGAGGTGGACTCGGCCGCGGGTAGCCCTGGCGACGGCGTCGTAGATGGAGAACTTGTCTGACCCCGAGTGGACGCTGATCTTGTAGCCGCCAAGGCGGCGCGAGATCGCGGCATGGACCTCGACGTCCTCTTCGAACTCGGCGCGATCTCCGAGATAGTCGATGCCCTTCTCGAACGAGCCCACGAAGCGCGGGGCGAAGCTCAGCCAGCGGACACCGAGCCGCGCCAGCTCCGTTGCCATGTAGACATGGTCGACGGGAGTGGTGCGGTAGTCGATCTCGTCAACCGCCACTTCGAAGTCGAACCTGCCCGGCGAGCCTGCCGAACGCAGATGGCGGTACATGGCGGCGACCTGGACTACCGCAGGCCCGAACCGAGCCGCGGCGGCACGGAGAGCGGCCGGGGTCAGATCGAGTGACCCGGAATCGAGGTCGAGCCGGGCAGGGTAGCGCGTGGCGAAGGCAGCGGCGTCGTCCTCCAGGGCGCCCCAGGGAACGGCGGCGAAGGCCGCGGCGATGGCATCGGCCGGTGCGTCGGCCGGCAAGTGGGGCACGAGCTCTTTGGGGTCGGCCGTGAACATGGTGCAGCCCGCGGCGATGCCCGCGTCGATGTCTGCGATCGTTTGGAGATGGTCCGCGTCCGCACCGAAGCCGCCTCGCCAGCCTGCGGCCAGAGCTCCGAACGTGGCCGCATCCAGCACCTCTCCGAAGGTGCGGCCGGTCCGTGACAGTTCACGTACCGACTGCTGGGCGAGGATCGGGAAGATGCCCGGATTGGCCCTGAACGCCGCGACGTGGCCGGGTGTCGCGATGCCCAGCCGATCGCCGACGCCGATGGACAGGGCCGCTCCGGATTCAGGCGCGGCTCCGGGCGCGGGCGCGGCTCCGGATTCAGGCGCGGCTCCGGATTCAGGCGCGTCGGCGATGAGCCGCGGCCGGAGCCACGGAAGTAGGCTGCGGAGGGCGGCTGCGTTGGCGTGGTCTGGTTCTGCGACCACGAGTGTGCCGCCGTCGAGCTCCGATGACTTGCCGGCGAGCCCGATCGAACCGGCCGCGCCCGCCGGAGTCCAGGCCAGAGCCCGCCAGCCACGCTCGCCCGCTGCGATCCCCACCGCGCCGCCGTCGATCTCGCTGATCGACGCCTCCAGAGCTCCCGCGTCTCGCAGCGCAGATACCGACATGGCGTCCGTCGTCACGGCTAGGAGCCCTGGACCCAGGCGTGAGCCGGGTCGAAGTGCGGGATCATCTTGCGACCGTCGCCGGCCATGACCCAGAGGTAGTAGAGCGAGTAACCGGGCGCGGCCACGACCGGGTGGTAACCGCTACGGATGAGCGCCGCGTCCCCGTCGCGGACCGTGAACACCTCGCTGCCGGCGTCGTCGTACCGGAGCTGGATGCCGAATCCCTGCGGCGGGTCGACCTTGAAGAGGTAGACCTCCTGGAGCCGGACCTCCTCCGGCGGCGCCTCGCGGTCATGCTTGTGGGGCGGGTAGGACGACCAGTTGCCCGGGGGATTGATAGTCTCGCCCAGGAGCAGCCGGCCGGCGGCATGCTCGGGACCCAGGATCGTTCGGACGTCGCGCGTCCAGTTGCCCTTGCCGACCTGCGCGAGACGCTGATCGGTCGGGCCGATGATGCGAGCCCTGGCGGGCTCGCCATCGCCACCTGGCGCCGTCGCGATCGCGAGCTGGGCAGGCCCGGTGGCCTTCAGCCGGATCGCCGTCCCCGGAGGAGCGTAGACGGCATGACCGGGACCTTCGAAGACAGACGACCGGCCGCCCGCCGAACCCAGCGCCGCGCCGCCCGCTTCAACGTCGACGACGCCGCCGAGAACGACGACCGCGGTCTCGAGCTCGCTCGGCAACTCCAGGGTTTCACCGGCCTCGAGATCGGCCAGGGCGAGTCCAATCAGGTCGCCCTCACGCTCGGGCGAGACGACAGTTCGAATCATGACATTCCTTTCAATTCCCGGGCCGAACACGGGCCGGGTCGGCGGGCCGGACTCGCGCGCCGGCGCGATTGGCCTTGGGAGATGCGGCTCAGCGGGCGCCGACGCGAGTCACCAGCTGGGTTGGATTCACGAAGCGCAGGGCGGTAATCAGAAGCACCAGCATGGACGCCGTGTAGAGCACGGCCATTGCGTCCACCTCCTGTGGCGCCCTGATACCGGCTCCGAACACCGCGCTGTACAGGACGACGACGATCGTCGAGCTGGTCGGCCCCGAAGTAAGGAACGTCAGCTCGAACATGCCGACGGTCCGCACGAGAACGAGGACCGAAGCGGCCAGGATGCCGGGAACCATCAGCGGCCCGACTACCCGGAGGAAGATCGTCAGGGTGCCCGCACCGCACATCCGGGCTGCGGCTTCGATCTTGGGATCGATCTGCTCGATGAACGGGATCATGACTAGCACTACGAATGGAACTGTGGGGACCAGGTTGGCCACGATCACACCGAACAGGCTGCCGGCAAGCTGAACCTTGTAGAGCACGGTCGCGAGCGGGATGCCGTAGGTGATCGGCGGGATGAGGATCGGCAGGAGGAAGAGGACCGTCACGAAGCGCTTGCCGGGGAAGTCGCGACGAGCGAGCGCGTACGCAGCCGGGACCCCGAGGAGGGCCGAGACCACCACGACGGCAATCGCCACCTGCGCGGTCACGAGCAGGACGCTCGACAGATCGAATTCGGCCCAGGCGTCTCCGTACCAATGGTAGGTGTAGTCGTCCGGCAGCCACGACCCGAACCACGTGGTCGCGAACGAGTCGAGCACGACCGTGGCGACCAGCGCGAACAGGGAGACCAGGAAGATGCCCACCATGCCCCAGACGATCCAGCCACCGATGTTCGACGGCCGGAAGCTGCGCCTGCGGCTGGGAGCGGCGAGAGGGGCGGGAATGTTCGCGGCAGTCATCAGCCCTTACCTCCCGTAGCCCCACGGAACATCGTGCTGCGCCAGCCCAGAACCAGGGCGATGGTCCCGAGCATGACCGCACCCATGATCATCGAGATGGCCGAGCCCATCGGATAGTCGAACTGCTCGAACGCGGCGTGATAGGCAGCGATAGAGATCACCCGCGTCGATCCGGCCGGGTCGCCGACCAGGTTCGCCGATGGGAAGACCGAGAAGGCCAGCACGAACGACAGGCAGAACGTGATGGCGAGGCCGGGCGTGAGCAGCGGCAGAGTTATGCGGCGGAAGCGCTCCCACCACCCCGCGCCCATCACCGAGGCCGCTCGCTCCAGGTTCGGGTCGATGCCCGACAGATACGAAAGCACGAGCAGGAAGGCGAATGGGAAGCCCGTGATGATGAGCGAGAACAGGACGCCCCAGTAGTTGTGGACCAACAGGACCGGCTGGTCAACGAGGTTGAAGTCCCGAAGGAGCTTGTTCAGCCAGCCGGAAGGGCCCAGGAGCTGAATGAGGCCGTCGGCCGTCAGGACGGTGCCGAGGGCGATCGGGACGACGAGGAGGGTGGTGATGGTTCGCTTGCCTCGGAACCGTCCCCGCATTCGATAGGCGATCGGGACCGAGACCAGAACGTTGAAGAGCGCGGCCGGCAGGCCGAGACTGAGCGTGGTCCAGATCGTGTCGCGCAAGTACGGGTCGGAGAAGAAGTTCTGGTAGTTGGCGAGCGGGCCCCCTTCCGTTGGCGCGAGCGAGAGTTGCAGGCCATAGAGGAATGGGTACACGAAGAGAAGGACGAGGAAGAGGACGCCCGGAACGAGCAAAAGCAGGACGCGGTCGATGCCGCGGTCCGCGAGACGGTGCCTCAGTGATTGCCGCCCAGCCTGTGGCGCTCCGGGGGCGACACCGGCGGCTGTCGTCATGCCGCGCCCTCCTGCGGTGCCGCCGGCGCGTCGGCCGGATACACGAGCACGCGCTCTTCGGGCATCGAGACCGTGGCCTTGTCACCGGGGGCGAGGCGCTTCTCTGTTCTGAAGTAGAGGGCTTCGCCTCCGGGCATCCGTGCCTCGACGAGGATCTCGCGGCCGTGGTACTCCACGACCTCGACGGACACTTCGACCCGATTGGGCGGCGGCCCGTCCACGACGACGTCCTCGGGGCGGATCGCGACCACGGCCCGCTTCGTCTCGAGGGGGCCGAAGGTCCGACCCGCGATGCGGACGCCCTCCGCGGCCAGGACCGCGGTCCCGGACGAGCTGCTCTCGACGCCGAACGTGAGCATGTTCCGATAGCCCATGAAGCCGGCGACGTAGCGGTTGGCCGGCTGTTCGTAGACCTCGTCGGGAGTGCCGATCTGCTGGACGACGCCGTCCCGCAGCACGACGAGCCGGTCGGCCATGGAGAGGGCTTCTTCCTGGTCGTGGGTCACGTAGATGGTCGTCAGATGCAGCGATTGATGGAGACGCCTGATCTCGATTCTCATGGCCAGCCGGAGCTGGGCATCGAGGTTGGAAAGAGGCTCGTCCATGAGCACGAGGGGTGGCTCGTAGACGATGGCGCGGGCGATCGCGACGCGCTGCTGCTGGCCGCCCGATAGCTGGGCCGGCAACTTGCCGGCCTGATCCTCGAGCCGGACGAGGCGCATGACCTCGTCCAGCCGGCTGCGCATTTGATCCTTGGGTGTCTTGCGCATCTTGAGCCCGAATGCGATGTTCTCGCGAACGCTCATGTGGGGGAAGAGCGCGTAGTTCTGGAAGACCATTCCGAAGCCCCGCTGCTCCGGCGGGAGCCCGTCGATTTGCTTGTCGTCGAGCCAGATGCTGCCGGCCGAGAGCGGCAGCAAACCCGCCAGGCAGTTGAGGGCAGTCGACTTGCCGCAACCCGACGGCCCGAGGAGGGCGATGAACTCGCCTCCTCGGATCGTCAGACTGAGCTCGCTTAGCGCCGCTTGCTCACCGAAGTTGCGGCCGATGCGATCTAGACGCAATTCAGAGAAGCGTTGGTCGCGCACGGCTCAGTTTCCTCTGCTATCCAAAGTCAACGTCGAGGGCGATGAACTCGGCTACTTCTTGCCTACATTCTTGTCCCACAGGTCAAACGCGGTCACCTGCGCATCGGCAGGCAGCGACGTCTTCTTGGGGTACTGGTTGATCCAGGTTTCGAACTCCGGCGGGATGAGGTCCTTGATGGCCGCCTGGCTGTCAGCGGGGGCCATGGCCAGGGTCACGTTCTTGACCGCCGGGCCCGGATAGAAGTAGCCCTTGTCGTAGGAGATGGCTTGCTGGTCGGGCTGGAGCATCCAGGCGATCAGGTCCAGGTCCGCGATCATGGTGTCGGCGGAGACGCCGTTGGGGATGACCGCGTACTGCGCGTCGGTCACCCACGTCATGTCGGTGAAGTGGCTCACTGCCGTGGTCTTCGGAACAGTGCCGAGCACGATCGGGTTGATGTACCAGCCGGTGGTGGTCATGATCATGTCGACCGTGCCGGCGGCAAGGTCCTTCATGGTCGCGGTTGTGCCGGTCTGATAGATGTTGATGTACTGGCCGAGGTCCTTGAGGTAGGCCCACGTCTTGTCGAAGCCGGTGGTCGGATCCGACGGATTCGTGTCGCCGAGCATGTACGGCAGGGCCATGAGCCAGGTTCGGCCCGGGCCTGAGTTGGCCGGGCGGGCATACTCGAACCGGCCGGGATGCGCCTTAGCCCAGTCGAGCAGTTCTTGCGGGGTCGTGGGCGGGGTGGTCACCTTCGAGGGGTTGTACTCGAGGAGCGGGCCGGACGGGTAGTAGACGACTTCGACACCGAAACCCTGCGCCAGGCCCTGCATATCGGCCGCCGCCGGGAGGTAGTTGTCCATCAGGCCCGGGAACATGTCCTCGTGATCCGGAATGACCTTTGCCAGGAGGTTGTTCTTGATGCCCGCAGCCAGGCCGTCCGTACCGGTCATGACGAGGCTGATCTGGGCGTTGCCACCGGCCTGCTGGGCCTGCAGCTTGCCGGCCAGCTCGGGCGCCGTGGCGGTCGAGTAGGTGATGTCGGCCACGATCTCAGGATGCGCGGCCTTGAAGTTCTCCATCATCTGCTTGGTGAGCTGGAGGTTGCCCGCAACGTCCAGGACGTTGATGGTCACCGGGGCGGAAGGAACCTTCATCTCCGCCATGGCCGGCGCTGCGGATTCACTCGCCGCGGTCCCCGGCGTCCCTGTGGCGGGTGCGGGCGTGGCGGCGGGTGGCGCGGTCGGAGTGTCTGTCGCCGCGCTCGAACTACACGCTGAAGCGATAATCCCGGCGGCGAGGATGAGCCCCAGCCGCTGGCTCCACGAACTCTGTCTCATGTGAACAGTTCTCCTCCTTGCTAACTCTCCGTTGCTACCGTGGTCTCCTCCGCGGGCTCAACCCGCGATGCCAAACGCCCGTTCGAGCGCGCGCCGCCTTTTGGTGGCGCGGTTGACGCCCTGACGATCAGCTGGGCGGGGAGACCCTGGTCGTGGGTGCCCGATCCCGGATGGGCGAGCTGTTCAAGCAACAGCTCGATCGCGACGCGTCCCGACTGCTCCTTGGGCAGTGCGACGGTCGTGAGGTGTGGGGTGGCCATTCCGGCCATGGGGATGTCGTCGAAGCCGACGACGGACATCTCGTCCGGTACGCTGATGCCGCGATCGGCGAGCCGGCTGACGATTCCGAGGGCCATCAGATCGTTGTAGGCAATGACCGATGTGACCTCGGCTGCGATGGCGAGGTCAGCGGCCTGCTGACCGGCCTCAAATCGAGGCGCGAACGGACCTATCTCCACGATAACCAGGTCCCGACCACGCGCGCCGGCACGGAGGCCGCGACGCCGCTCACGGTTGGACCAGGACCCCACAGGTCCACCCGCGAACGCGATCCGCTGATGGCCCAGGGCGGCTAGGTGCTCCAGCGCCTGGCGCATCCCACCGGCGCTGTCCAGCTGAACGGCCGACGCTCCTCGGACGCGTCGGTTGAGGAGGACCAGGGTCGTATCCTTGAGGAGCTGCTGAAGCTGCGTCTCAGACAGCCGCGACGAACAGATGACGACGCCGTCGACCTGCCTGGCCATAGCTCGGACCAGCTCGATCTCAAGCCTGGGGTTCTCTTCCGAGTCCGCCAGGAAGACCGAGTGGTCCGCCTCTCGGGCGCGCGCTTGCGCACCCTTTAGGATGGCCGGGAAGAATGGGTTGCCGAGGTCCGGCACCACGACGCCGATGTTGCCGGTCTTGCCCGTGGTCAGGCTTCTGGCCGCTCGGTTGGGCCGGTAGCGCAGCTCTTCGGCCACGGCGAGAACGCGCCGAAGGGTCTCCTTCCGGACTAGCCCGGGCTCCGCGAAAGCCCTGGATACAGTGGCGGCCGAGACGTTCGCCTGTCGAGCTACGTCGCGGATGGAGGAGGCCGAGTCGCCGTCGCGCTGGTCCATGCGACAAGAATGTAACCGGTTGCAGAAACTGTCAATAGGGTCGATGATTGCGGTCGGCCGGCCCGGTCGGCCGCCGACGCGGCCGGGCCGTCGCGGACTTGCTGCCCCGTCGACTTGCCAGATTGGGAGGGAGATTTCGTGGCCACTCGCGGCCCCTGCCTCTGGATAGATGCCTCCGCTGGAGCGTCGGGAGACATGCTGCTGGGAGCGTTGATCGATGCCGGCGCCGC
This sequence comes from uncultured Chloroflexia bacterium, assembly GCA_963789725.1. Classification (GTDB taxonomy): domain Bacteria; phylum Chloroflexota; class Limnocylindria; order Limnocylindrales; family CSP1-4; genus Fen-1039. The sequence continues at coordinate 582,511 of CAWBLU010000001.1, read as the reverse complement.
GGTCGAAACAGTCCGGGCCGCCATAGGTTCGCTGGGGGTCGAGCCGATCGAGATACGCCCGTCGCAGGTCCGGCGCCACGGTCTGAGGGCGACCAAGGCCGACGTGGTCATCCACGAGGGGGCCTCGTCACGAACCCTGACCGCGGTCCTCGACCTCGTCGGAGGGGCACAGCTCGCACCGGCGGCAGCCGCCTTCGCGCGGGATGTCTTCCTCCTCCTCGGAACGGCCGAAGCCGAGGTCCACGGGGAGCGGGTCGAGCAGGTTCACCTGCATGAGGTCGGGGCGCTGGACTCTCTCGCCGACGTCGTAGGCTGCGCCGCCGCGCTGGACGCACTCGGGCTCCTCGCGCCCCGGGCACAGATTGTCGTGAGCACCGTCGGGGTCGGATCCGGCAGCGTCGAGACGGCACACGGGCGGCTGCCGGTGCCGGTGCCGGCCGTGCTGGCGATCCTGACCGGTCGAGCGGCTCCGATCATGGCCGGCGGAGACGGCGAGTGCTGCACGCCGACCGGCGCTGCGCTGCTGGCGACCCTCGCCGGGACGTGGGGGCCGGTTCCGCGGATGACGATCGATGCCGTCGGGGTCGGCGCCGGCTCGGCGGACCCGCTCGATCGTGCCAACGTCCTGCGCGTCGTGATCGGCGCAGCCGATTCGGCCGTCGCCATTCCGTGGCGCCAGGACGATCTGGTGGAACTCGAGGCCACCGTGGACGACCTCGATCCGCGCCTGTGGCCGGCGGTCCTCGATGCCCTCGTCCAAGCCGGCGCCGCCGACGCCTGGCTGACCCCCGTGCTGATGCGTAAGGGTCGACCGGGACACGTCGTGACGGCCCTCGTGTCTCGGGAGTCGCTCGACGCCGCGACTCGGGCCCTGTTCGCCAACTCGACAACGCTCGGCGCTCGGATTCACGAGGTGGCCCGCAGGGCTCTGCCCCGAGACGTCGTCGTCGTCCGGATCGACGGCTGCGAGGTACGGGTCAAGCGAGGCCTGCTCGACGGCGAGCCCGTAACCGTGCAGGCAGAATATGCGGATGCCGCCGCCGCCGGCGCGCAGCTCGGGCTGCCTGTGCAGGTGATTCTCGAGCGCGCCGCGGAGATGGCTCGCCGCGCGCCGACGTCAGAGCCCGAGGCCTCCCGGCCAAAGGCCCGCAAGCCAATGCGAGGAACTCGCCGATGAACACATTCGCCGGGTCTCGGGCGCATCCGACCGGCAGGCCGCCCCGTGGATCGCGCATCGCCGACCTGCGAGCGACCACCGTGACCGTTCCGCTGGAGGCGCCACTGCGCCATGCTGCCGGCGCGCACTGGGGCCGCTTCGTCCGGACGATCGTCGAGGTCGAAACCGAAAGCGGGGTCGTGGGTCTGGGCGAGATGGGCGGCGGCGGGCAGAGCGCGCAGCTGACCGTCGAGTCGCTGCGGCAGAAGTTGCTGGGCCACGACGTCTTCGAGACGACCGCTCTCTGGTTCAAGATTCTCAATCCGACTGCCGCGCTGTACGACAACCGGACGCAGATCCACGCGGCGCTCGAGTTTGCCTGCCTCGACGCCATGGGGAAGATTCTCGAAGTCCCCGTCTACGACCTGCTGGGCGGCAAAGTGCGGGCGACCGTCCCCTTTGCCAGCTACCTCTTCTTCCGGTATCCCGATGCCGCCACCGGCTCGGGCGAAGTCAGGACCGTGGAGCAGCTCGTGGCCCAGGCTCGCGAACTCAAGTCGCGGTACGGCTTCACGGCCCACAAGCTCAAGGCCGGGGTCTTCCCGCCCGATTACGAACTTCGCTGCTTCCTGGCGCTGGCCGAGGCTTTTCCCGAAGACTCGCTGCGCATCGACCCGAACGCCGCTTACAGCGTCCGCGATGCCATCCGTGTCGGCCACGCCATCAAGGGCCTTCGCAACGACTACTTCGAAGACCCCACCTGGGGGATGAACGGCCTGCGCCAGGTTCGCCAGGCTGTGGGCCTGCCGATCGCGACGAACACCGTGGTCACGGACCTCGAGCAGCTCGCGGCCAACGTTCGAGATCCCGCGGTCGACGTGGTCCTGCTCGACACCACCTTCTGGGGCGGCATTCGCCCGGTGCTCAAGGCCGCGGGCGTCTGCGAGACGTTCCAGCTGGGTGTCGGCGTCCATTCGTCGGGCGAGCTCGGTATCCAGCTGGCCACGATGCTCCATTTCGGAGCCGTTCTGCCGGCGATGTCCTATGCGGCGGACGCCCACTACCACCACCTGACCGACGACATCATCGAGGGCGGCCTTCTGCCTTACCGCGACGGCTCGATCGCCGTTCCGGACGGACCGGGACTCGGTGTCCGGCTCGATCGAGAGCGCCTGGCGAGATACGCGGCGCTCTACCAGGAACTCGGCGGGTATCCCTACGATCGCGATCCCGGCCGGCCCGGCTGGTACGCTCGCGTCCCCAACGAGGAGTGGGCCGACCCGGAGGACGCGACGGTGCCCTCGCTCGTTGCCGACGCCGGGAAGGAGCGCCGATGACCGCCGCGGACTCGGGCCGCACCTCCGCCGGCGGCGATCTGCTTCGATCCTTCGGCGTGATCCCCGTGGTCGAGATCTCGGATGCCGGCCGAGCCGTGGACCTCGCCCAGGCACTCCTCGCGGGCGGTCTTCCGGTGGTCGAGGTGACGTTCCGGACGGACGCGGCGGCCGAGGCCCTCCGGGCCATCGCCCACAACGCACCCCAGGTCTACCTCATCGCCGGCACGGTCACGACCATCCGCCAGGCAGACGTCGCCCTCGACGCCGGCGCGAACCTGGTCGTATCCCCGGGGCTCAACCGCGACGTCGTCGAGCACGCCGCGAGGATCGGGATCCCGATGATGCCCGGGGTGTGTACTCCTTCGGAGGTCGAGGCGGCGATGGCGCTCGGCCTGGTGGCCGTGAAGCTCTTCCCGATCGAGCCCGTGGGCGGCCTTCGCTATCTGCGTGCGCTTGCGGCGCCGTACCCGGCGATGGCGTGGAACCCGACGGGCGGGATCACGCCCGAGACGCTGCCCGGCTACCTGGCCGTCAAGTCGGTCCTGGCCTGCGGAGGCAGCTGGGTCGCGCCGCGCGACGATGTGGCGGCCGGTCAATTCGAGGCGATCTCCGCCAGGGCCGCCGCCGCGGTCGACCTCGTCCGAAAGGCGAGGGCGGGCGACGAGGGCGGGCGATGAACCGTCTCGAAATCGCCCGGACGAACGAAACGCGGTGGGACTGCGTCGCGCTCGGCGAGGTAATGCTCAGGCTGGACCCGGGCGAGAGCCGCATCAGCCGGGCTCGCACCTTCGGGGTCTGCGAGGGCGGCGGCGAGTACAACGTGGCCCGAGGCCTGAGCCGATGCTTCGGCCTGCGGACGGCGATCGTGACGGCCCTCGTCGACAACCCCGTCGGACGCCTCATCGAGGAGCTGATGTCGGCCGGGGGCGTCGACCGCTCCCATCTGATCTGGCGGGCATTCGACGGCGTCGGAGATGAATCTCGAAACGGTCTGAACTTCACCGAACGGGGCTTCGGCGTCCGATCGGCGCTCGGATGCTCGGACCGCGGCCACTCGGCCGCTTCTCAGCTCCGGACGGGCGAGATCGACTGGGAGCGGATCTTCGGCACGGAACGGGCACGCTGGTTCCACACCGGCGGTATCTTCGCCGCGCTCTCGGAGACGGCCCCGGCGGTGGCGCTCGAGGCTATGCAGGCCGCCAGACGGCACGGCGCGATCGTCTCCTACGATCTCAACTACCGGCCTTCGCTCTGGCAGCGGATCGGCGGGAAGACTCGCGCGCAGGCGGTCAACCGCGAGTTGGTCGGGCAGGTGGACGTCCTGCTCGGCAACGAAGAGGACTTCACTGCGGCGCTCGGTTTCGGCGTGGAAGACGCGGACGAGTCTCTGAGCTCTCTGGATCCGGCCGGCTACGGGCGAATGGCGGAGCGGGTGGTGGAGGCCTATCCCAACCTGCGCATCGTCGGGACGACCCTCAGGACCGTCCGCACCGCGTCGCGCAACGATTGGGGCGCAATCCTCTGGTCGGACGGACAGACCTACCAGGCAACGACCCGGCTCGACATGGAGATCCTGGACCGGGTCGGCGGCGGCGATTCGTTCGCGTCAGGGTTGGCCTACGCGTTTCTCGAAGGCCTGTCCCCCGCTGAGGCCGTCGAGTGGGGGGCCGCGCACGGTGCGCTGGCGATGACGACGCCCGGCGACTCGAGCATGGCCACCAGGGAAGAAGTGGAACGGCTGGTACGCGGCGGCACTCCGCGGGTGGTTCGGTGACATCGCCCCGGCACCGGAGCGGGACCGACACACGCCCGGGCGCGCCGCATCATCAGCTCACACGAAGACAGGAGTAATCAGTGACGAGCCTGAAGATTCCCCCGGAAGGCGCCCTGGATCTGGTGTCTCTGGGCGCCCTGGTGCATCGCCTGGACCCCGGACTCATTCCGTTCCGGAAGGCGACCGAATGCAGCATCCACGTCAGCGGCGGAGAGTTCAACGTCGCGGCGAACCTCTCCGACTGCTTCCGCATGAACACCGCCGTTGCCTCGGCGATGGTCGACTATCCCATCGGAGACCTGATTGCCGAGCGCGTCCGGGCAGTCGGCGTTCGCGGGTTCTACAAGCGTTTTGCCCACGACGGCGTCACCGGGCCGAACATGGCCACGGTCTACAGCGACCGTGGCCTCGGCGTGCGAGCGCCGGTGGTCTTCTACAACCGCGCCAACGAAGCGGCCGCACGCCTGGCGCCGGGCGACTTCGACTGGGCCGCCCTCTTCGCCGGGGGCGTGCGCTGGCTCCATTCGGGCGGCATCTTCGCGGCGCTCTCCGAGACCACCGGTCCGCTCATCGTCGAGGCGATGCAGGCCGCTCGGAAGGCCGGCGCCGTCACCAGTTTCGATCTCAACTACCGCGCGAAGCTATGGAGCCGGTGGGGCGGTTCGGACAAGGCCCGCGCGGTTCTCAGCGACATCGTCTCGCACGCCGACGTCCTCGTCGGCAACGAGGAGGATCTCCAGGAAGGCCTGGGTATTCGAGGTCCCGAGGTCAAGGCGGCTTCGGCCCTCGATCCCGTAGCGTTCCTCGGGATGATCGACGACGTCCTGGCGAAGTACCCGAACGTCAAGGTGGTGGCCACGACGCTGCGCGAAGTCCGCTCCACTCAACGCCACAATTGGAGCGCGGTCGCCTGGGTCGACGGTCGCCCGGTTCACGCCCCCACCTGCGAACTCGACATACTGGACCGAGTCGGGGGCGGAGACGGCTTCGCGTCGGGCTTCTTCTACGGCCTTCTCAGCGGCGCCTCCCCGGAGGAGGCTCTCAAGCTCGGTTGGGCACACGGCGCCCTGCTGACGACGACGCCCGGAGACACGACCATGGTCACGCGCGAACAGGTGGAGGCATTCGCCGGAGGCGGATCGGCCCGAATCCAGCGTTGACTACCCACATCTGGCCCAGCAACACGTCAGGCAGCGACCAATAGGAGGATTCCCCGATGCAAGTCGGACTCATCGGTCTGGGGCGCATGGGCGCCAACATGTCGCGCCGCTGGCTGCACAGCGGCCATACCGTGTTCGGATACGCCCGGACGAAGGCTACCGTGGACGGCCTGGTCGCCGACGGGACCATCTCCGGCGGATCGGTGTCGCTGGCCGACCTTGTCGCCAAGCTCGACAAGCCCCGGGTGCTGTGGCTGATGGTCCCGGCCGCCGCGGTCGACGCCACGCTCGATCAGCTCAAGCCCCTGCTCTCGGCCGGGGACATGGTCATCGACGGGGGCAACTCGTACTACCGCGACGACATCCGCCGCTCCCACGAATTCGGGCCGGCCGGGATCGAATACCTCGACTGCGGCACCAGCGGCGGGGTATGGGGCCTCGATCGCGGCTACTGCCTCATGATCGGCGGCCCCGACGACGCGGTCGAGCGGCTCGATCCGCTCTTCAAGGCCCTCGCCCCCGGCGTGGAGGCCGCGGCCCGCACCCCCGGCCGGACCGGCGAGCCCGATCGAGCCGAGCAGGGCTATCTCCACTGCGGCCCGGCCGGCGCCGGCCACTTCGTCAAGATGGTCCACAACGGCATCGAGTACGGCGTCATGGCCGCCTATGCCGAGGGCCTCAACATCCTCCACCACGCCGGCGTGGGCCTGGCCGGTCGCGAGATAGACGCCGAGACCTCGCCGCTACGCGAGCCCGAGCTGTACCAGTACAGCCTGGATCTGCCCGCCGTGGCCGAGGTCTGGCGGCGTGGCAGCGTCATCGCCTCCTGGCTCCTGGATCTGACCGCCCAGGCCCTGGCCGAGAGCCCGACCCTGGAGAACTTCTCCGGGCGGGTGTCCGACTCGGGCGAGGGCCGCTGGACCAGCATCGCCGCCATCGACGTATCCGCTCCGGCGCCGGTCCTGACCACAGCCCTCTATGAGCGGTTCCGCTCGCGCGGCGAGGCCGACTTCGGCGACAAGGTCCTGTCCGCGATGCGGTGGGGCTTTGGCGGCCACGTCGAGAAGAAGGACTAGGGCGAACGTCGGGGTCCGGGCGCGGCTTTCGCCGGCGGTCGCCACCGGCCCGCAAGTCGCTGGCATAATCTGCCCGTCGCCCGTGGAGGTTCTTCTGCTTCCGCGTGCCCCGGTCCGAACCGACGCCGGCCCAGGTACACAGGAGCTGACCTCTTGACGACCCTCGACTTCCCGCGAGGCTTCCTCTGGGGTGCCGCCACGAGCGCACACCAGGTCGAGGGCGACAACGACAATTCCGACTGGTGGGATTGGGAGCTGAGTCCCGGCACACCCTGCGCAGCCCGGAGCGGAAGGGCCTGCGAGCACTACACCCGCTACCCGTCGGACATCGCCCTCCTCGCGTCCCTCGGGCTCAACACCTATCGCTTCTCGGTCGAGTGGGCCCGTATCGAACCGGCCGAGGGCGTGTTCGATCAAGTGGCCCTCGACCACTACCGCGCGGTCCTCGACTGCGTCCTCTCGAACGGCCTCGTTCCGATGGTGACGCTCAATCATTTCACCCTGCCGCGCTGGGTCGCGGCGGAGGGAGGCTGGACGTCGAGGCGGACGCCGGCCCTCTTCGAGCGCTATTGCCGGCGCGTCATCGAGACGCTGGGTGAAGGCGTGCCCTGGTACTGCACGATCAACGAGCCGACCGCGCTGTCGACCGGGGGATACATGTGCGACTGGGGTTTCCCGCCCCGGGTCGTCGACGTTCGCAAGTGGCGCGCGGCCATCGCCCTGCTCATAGACGGGCACAAGCGGGCGGTGGCGGCAATCCACGAGCTTCGGCCGGGCGCGAAGGCCGGGCTGGCGTCCTTCACGGGCGAGCGCAAGACGAACGCCGGCGGCAAGCCCGCGGTCGAATACGCCACCCGGATGAACGAGGACGTATTTCTCGAGGCCACGGACGACGACGACTTCATCGGCGTGCAGACGTACACCCGCACTCATCTCTTTCTGCCTCGAATCGCCGCGCCGCTGACGCGCCTGGCGCTGGCCGTGCCGCCGATCGAGAATCGCGTCGCGGCGCGTGTTCTGTCGATGAAGAGCGGCGCGAACGGCACGCAGGCCCTGGCCGGAGCGAGGGTGACGCAGATGGGCTGGGAATACCGGCCGGAGGCGCTGGCCGCCGTCGTGCGGCGCATCTCGCGTCTCTGCCCGGACAAGGACTTGATCGTCACCGAGAACGGCGTAGCCACCCTCGACGACTCCGAGCGGGTCGAGTTCATCGGCAGCGCTCTTGCGGCCCTCCAAGCCGAGATGGCGGCCGGAGCTCGCGTCCTCGGCTACATCCACTGGAGCCTGATGGACAACTTCGAATGGGCCCGCGGCTACCTCCCGAAGTTCGGCCTCGTCGACGTCGACTTCGAGACACAGGAGCGAACGGTCCGGCCGTCCGGGCGGTTCCTCGGCGAAATCGCGCAGAGCGGCAGACTGGAAGTCGCCGCGGCCGCGGACGGTTCGGCGACGGCCTAGGGACGCGCGGCGACCTGGTCCGGATGATGGGCGGCCGAGCCGCGCACCAGGCTGGCCACGATTCCCAGGCAGCAGATCAGGGCCGCGACCGCGAAAGCGTCGTGGATCGCGCCGGCGAGGGCCACGTTCTGGGCGGCCACGCTCGGGTGTCCGCCGACCGGGATGATCAGGTGAACGGGCAGCCGAGTCGCCACGATCGCGGCGCTCAGGGCGATGCCCAAGGCCTGCCCGTTGACGCGCATCTGAGCCAGAGTCCCGGAGGCGGTGCCGACCCTGTCCCGCGGCACCGATCCCAGCACGGCACTGCTGTTCGGGCTCATGAAGAGCCCCTGACCGATCCCCAGGAGCACCAGCCTCCAGACTAGATCGGGCAGCGTGAAATCGACCGGCAGCTGGGTGAGGGACAGCAGGCCGAGGACCATGACCGCCATGCCCAGGCTGGCAGGCAACCGCGGCCCGAGCCTGTCCGACACTGAGCCGCTCAGCGGCGCCACGACGGCCATGGTTATGGGCACCGGTGTCAGCAGCAAGCCGGCCTCCACCGGCGAGAAGCCCCGGGCCTGCTGGAGCAGGAACGGCAGCAGGAACGTGGCCGTGAACAGGCCGGCGAAGGCCACCACGACGCTGAGGAGACCGGCCGTGAACGGTCGAATCTTGAACAGCGCCAGGTCGATCATCGGCTGGATGGCACTCCGCTCCACGTAGATGAAGGCCGAGCCGAGGATGAGGAAGGCAAGCACCAGACCGACGATGGCCGGACTTGTCCAGCCCCAGCTCTGGCCGTCGCTGAGCGCGAGCAGCAGCGAGAAGAGCGCGACCCCTGAGAGCATCGCTCCACGAACGTCGAACGATTGGCCCTTGCCGGGCTCCTCGGCGGGCAGGATACGCGAGGCCCACAGGATCGCCGCGATGCCGATGGGGACGTTGATCAGGAAGATCGCGCGCCACGTGGCCGCTTGAGTGAGGACGCCACCGAGTGCCGGGCCCAGGCTCAATCCGAGGGAGACGCTGACGCCGTTGAGTCCCAGGGCTCTCCCGCGCTCATTGGCGGGGAACGTCCGGGCCACGATCGCCGGACCCATGGCCATGATCATGGCCGCGCCGACCGCCTGGATGACACGGAACCCGATCAGTGTCAATTCGTTCGGCGAGGCCCCGCAGCAGACGCTTGCGATCGTGAAGACCGCGAACCCGACCAAGTAGACACGCTTGAACGTGAGGACCTCGCCCAGCCGTCCGAACGGCAGGAGCAGGCTTCCGACCACGAGCAGGTACGCGACGACGACCCATTCGACCGTCGTGAGATCGATCCGAAAGTCGATCTGGATGGCCGGCAGCGCTATGTTGACGATGCTGCCGTCCAGGGTCGCCATCAGCGACCCAAGCGACACGCTCGTCAGGATCAGCCACTTGCGTTCCATCACACGATTCTGCGCGATCTCAGGCCACTCGCGCCCGGCGCGGGTGTGGTGGTTGCGGACGAGGGTTGGCGGCGCCTATCCGTTGCCGTCGATCACGGCGAGAATCTCCGGTCCGTACTTCTCGAGCTTGGCCGGGCCCATGCCCCGGACCCGGCGCAGCGCCGGCAGCGTGCGCGGCCGGACTTCGGCGATCTCGGCCAGCGTGGTGTCGTGGGCGACGACGTAGGCCGGCACGCCGTCCTCGGACGAGCGCGCTCGGCGCCACGCTCGCAGCGCCTCCATCAAGGTGTCGTCCGGCGAGGCGGCCGCGACGATCGGGGCGCCCGGCAGGACTCGGACGCGACGCCCACCATTGGCCGCCTGACGCGGGCCGGAGTGAGCCCCTGCCCGCGGCGACTCCACCGCTGCCAGGAACCGCGACGGCTTTCGCGACGACGACGACAGCGCCAGGAAGCGTCGGGCGCGGGTGATGCCGACGTAGAGGAGGCGGCGCTCCTCGGCGACCTCTACGTCCTCCTTCGCCTGGCGGATCGGCAGGATGCCCTCGTCCAGCGCAGGCAGATAGACCGCATCCCATTCCAGGCCCTTGGCCCGGTGGTAGGTCAGGAGGTTGACGCCCTCAGACGAACCCCCGGCCTCGGCGGCCTGACGGCGGTCGAGTTCGGCCAGCGCGGCATCGATGGTGAGGTCCGGATCCACGGCTGCGAGGTCGCCCATGATCCCGACGAGCAACTCGAGAGAGGCGGCGCGGTCCCGGCCCTCCTGGCCCGTCATGGGGCGTGGAGCGCCCGGTGACGCGCCATCGGCGGCCACGTCGTCCAGGCCGAGCTTCTCGACGAAGAGCAACTCGACCGCCCCTACCAGGGCTTCGCCACGCTCCTCGAACTGAGTCCGCTGCAGCAGCCGCCGGGCCTCGCGGATCTCTCGCCGGTCGAAGAACCGCTGACCGCGAACGGTGAACGCGACCCCGGCACGTGTCAGAGCGTCCTCGATCGGCGGAAGCTGGGCGTTCATGCGCACGAGCACCGCGATCTCCGTGAGCGGCGCGCCGGTCGCACCCACGGCCCGGATCCAGGCGAGGATCTCGCGGAGCTCCGCCTCCGGAGCGGCGAAGCGATGGACGGCCGGCGGCGGCCCGTCCGGCTGAGTGGCGACAAGCTTGCCGCGTGGCCCGCCGGCCACGAGGCGATTTGCCAGCTCCAGGATCTGCGGGCTGGAGCGGTAGTTGTCCGCCAGCGTCACGGTGTGCGCGCCCGGATGTCTCTGAGCGAAGCCGAGCAGGAACTCCGGCGTGGCTCCGGTGAAGGTGTAGATCGTCTGGTCCGGGTCGCCAACCACGGCCAGGTCGCGCGACTCGCCGAGCCACAGCTCCAGCAGCCGCTCGGAAAGCGGATTCGTGTCCTGGTACTCGTCGACGCTGAACCAGCTCTTCCTGGAGCGGACCAGCTCGGCCGCATCGGCGTCGGCCTCTAGCAGTTCGACCGTCTGGACGAGCATGTCTTCGAAGTCGAGCACGCCGGCGGCCTTCTTCGCGCGTTCGTAGTCGCGGTAGAGACGAGCGAACAGGTCCGGCGTGGTAGGCGCCCGATCCCCGCCTTCGTGGATCCAGCGCTCGGGGCGGATGCGGCGGACCTTGGCCCATTCGATGGCGTCGGCGACGTCCTTGGCCGGGGTGAAACGGTAGCCGCCCGGCAGCCGGCCGATCAGCGGCACCAGCAGGCGCAGCTTCGAATCGAGGATCGACGGCAACTCTGCCCCGTCATGCCGGCTCGGCCAGAAGTGCCGGAGCTGGGCCAGCGCCGCGGCGTGGTACGTGCGCGCCATCACGCCCCGGTGGCCGAGGGCCGCCATCCGCTCGACCATCTCGCCGGCCGCCTTGTCGGTGAAGGTGACGAGCAAGACCTGGTCGGTGGCGACGATGCCGGTTTCGATCGCATAAGCCGCCCGTCGGCTGATCACCCGGGTCTTGCCCGAGCCGGCCCCGGCAACGATCACCACCGGCCCGGCGGTCGTCGTGACCGCCTCACGCTGGGATGGGTTGAGGTCTTCGAGCAGGCGCTCGGGCGGGGTCGTGACGGCCAATCGATGCCTCGGCGATGGGTGGCCCCACCGGCGCGAGGCTCGATTTCAGGGTATCAGCCGGCCCTTCGCTGCGGGTTCGTCGATGTGCCCGCCGGGCGATTCGCGGCCGATGTCTCCGAGCCGGGATGGTCTTCCTCGGCGTTGCGGCGTGCGGCCGCCCTGGCGGCTCTTTCGGCCGCGCTTTCGCGGAGGAGATGGACGTGCACCTTGCCCGACACCGCGCCGCGGTGCATTCCGACGATCGTCATGGGTTGCCTCGTGTGGTGGTGGGCTCGGGGCGGCCGTTCGAGGGGAACCTCGCCCGTTGGATTGCAGCCAATCTGCACGACGCAACCTTCCGAAAGCCTGAAATCGACCGTAATCGAATCGATCCGTATCGCCGGCTACCCCAGGAGTCCAGCTTCAGGCGTTGTCGACCGCCAGCTTCAGCCCGAACGCGACGAGGACTGTGCCGGTCGCGGCTTCGATACCCCGCCTGGTGCGACCGCGGCTCATGACGTCCGCCAGGCGGCTGGCGCCGTAGCCGTAGACCGTCAACCAGACCAGGCCCATTCCGGCGTGGATGCACGCCAGGGCCACGGACGTGGCGAAGACGGGCTGGCCGGGCCCGATGAACTGCGGCAGGAACGTGGCGTAGAAGACGCCGACCTTCGGGTTTAGAAGGTTCGTCAGGAGGCCCTGCCGGTAGGCTCCGACTCGCGTCCTCGTGGGGTCGCCGGGGCCTGCCGCCGTCTCCGCGCCGCGCATCGCCGCCCTCAGCGCCAGGAGCCCGAGGAAGATGAGATAGGCCGCGCCCGCGAATTTGAGAGCCTGGTAGAGCTGCGCCGAGGCCGCCAGCAGCGCTGCCACGCCCAGCGACGAGGTCGCGCCCCAGACGACACAGCCGGTGGCTATCCCGGCCGCGGTCGGCACCACGGCCGCCCGCCCGCCGCGGAGCGCGTTCCGCAGCACCAGCGCCATGTCCGGCCCGGGCGCGATCGTCAGCAGTGCCGCCACGCCGATGAACGCGATCAGCCGCGAATCCATGGCTCCTCCACGAACGGTTTCGGGCATTCTCGGCCACACGCGGCCGAGAAACGAAGCTGCGCCGGCGCCTCGATATCGTCGTCAGCCTATGCGAGATCCGGCCGATCGTCTCGCGGCAGATTTCAGCCGGAACGGGTCCGTAGTTCATCCCGCGGGCCGGCCGACCTGGCGCGGGACAAGGAAGGCGGCACCGGCGCATGCTCCCGCCTCGCGAGGTCGGCGTCCCCATCAACGGGTCGAGCCTGCGTCGCGATGGATGTCAGGAAGTAACCAGACACGAAGCGCGGGACGGCGCGACGCCACGAGGGTCTCGCGGCGCCCCGGTTGCTCGCACGCTGAGGTGACGACGATGCTTGCAAATTCCCTGGCAGTTACGACGCTGGTGGTGACGGACGTCGACCGAGCCAAGAAGTTCTACGCGGAACAGCTTGGCCTCACCCTGCTCGAGGAGACTCCGTTTAGCTGTCGGTTCGGCGCCGGCAAAGGGTCGCAGCTGACGGTTCGGCGAGGACAACCCCCCGTCAGTGGTCCGACGGTTGCGCACTTCGAGGTCGACGACATCGAGGCCGAGGTCCGTGATCTGACCTCGCGGGGGGTCACTTTCGAGGAGTACGAGACGCCGAAGACCGTCAACTTCATCGCCCAGGTCGGTCCGGCTCGCGGTGCCTGGTTCAAGGACCCCGACGGTAACGTGCTCGGCGTTCGCGAGGGGCCGGTACCCACCGCCGGGTAGGGTCGCGGCGCCGGTCGCCGCCCTCAACTGAATTGCTGCCGCCATAGCGATCGGAGTGGTCGCGGCGAGAGGACTAGAGCCGGCGCGGCCGGTGAGCCGTCGAGGTGGCGGCGGCCGATGATGCCTGGATCGCACGTCACCGCGCGGCGCTGATCAAGTCTGCCCGAGGCTGACGGCCGAGTTCGAGCGCGCCGGCAACTGCGCTGTGCTCCGTCGCTCGAAGCTGCACACCGAGCCCTTACTTCGTCGGCCGAGTGGGACTCGGGCGAGGAACAGGAAAGAGATGAGAGCGTGGGGCGGAATGGTCGGGCCGTGGGATGATGAGCTTCCTGAACTATTTCGCGGAGGTTGGCGGTGATGGACAACTCAATCCGCGTGATGGTCGAGTTCGGCAAGAAGAAGCGGACCGTGGGCGTGGCGTTCGACTGGCCCGGCTGGGACAGGAGCGGGAAATCTGAGGAGGACGCGCTGCGGGTGCTCGCCGCCTACCGGCCACGCTACGCGAATGTGGCGGCTCTCGCAGGCCTCGCCGAGGAGTTCGGCGCGGCAGGAGAGCTCGCCGTCGTCGAGCGACGGGCGGGCATCGGCATGACCGACTACTACGGGGTGTCGGGCAGGTGGGCCGAGCCCGAGCAGGAGCAGATGAACGAGGCCGCGTGCGAACGCAAGATCGCCCTGCTCCAGGCCTCCTGGGCCATCTTCGATGCAGTCGCTTCTCGCGTCTCGCCCGAGCTGCGAAAGGGCCCCCGCGGAGGGGGGCGCGAGCGGGAAGAGATCGTCCGACACGCCAACGGCGCCGAGATCTACGAGTTCGCTCCGAAAGTCGGGATGAGGGTGCCGCTCGACACCCGGGAGAACCCCGACCAGCTCCGAGACTATCGCGAAGCCTTCTGCACGGGGATCCGCGAGTTCAGTGCGCGCGGAGCAGCGGCAGGATCGGTGGGCAAGTGGCCGGTCCAGTTCCTGATTCGACGCTGCGCCTGGCATATGCTCGACCACGCGTGGGAGATGGAGGATCGGGACCTGTCCGATGGCTCCTGACCGGACTCGATCGGCCAGTCAGCTCCCAGGCACGGGTGCAAGCCGCGACAGACAGCAGGGGCGAGAGGACTTGAGCCTCCGGGCCGAGTGATCCACGCACAATAGGGCTGTGATGGTCCCCGATCTGGCACTGCGGCAGAGGGCCAGCGCGACTCGAGCATTCGCCTGGCCGAGCTGGTTGCCGCCTTCTCGCTCGCGACCGACCTCGGACTTGGCCAGCCGAATGGAGCGCCTGGTCGATCGCCGAGTTGATGACGGCGTGTCTGTCAACGCGGCGGGCGCCGCCAACTAGCTGGCCGAGGTCGGTAATCGGTCCGAAGAGGCTGACAGTGGTGGGATAATCCATTTGCCAGGGAGGCCAGACACGCGGCTGCATTATCCCTCGCCGGGACCGCGCCAAGCCACTGGCGAGAAGGACCCCGGATGATGCGGTGGGATGCATCCCGGAGATGCCGGCGGGGGCGGACGACGCGCAGGCGTGACGGCGGCCGATGGGTGCGTGTTCAGGTCGGGTCATGAGTCCGGTCGGCGTCCCCGGCCCCGCCCCAGGGAGCGGTTCGTCGGCGGCTATGCGCGCAATCGATGCGAACTCGTGCCATCCATGACGCCACGTTCCGCCGCCGGCAGATCCCAGGGGACTCGATCGCCGTTCGTCTGAGCGGGACCGGGTCGTCGGCGGACATCGGAGGGAGGATTACACATGACCGGTCAGTCGCCATCGTCGCTGGGAGTCTGTGAGCACTGCGGCGCGCCACGGATCGCTCCCGGGCAAAGCCACTGCGCGACCTGCGGCGGCCAGCTGGCGCAGCCGCCGAACGCGGCGTTCGCCCCGGCTCCGCCTCCTCCGGCTCAGTACCCCTACGCTCCTGCTTCCGTGTGTCCGAGCTGCGGTGCGCCACTCGCCCCCGGCACTTTCTTCTGCAAGGTCTGCGGCCGTGCGTTGAGCGTGGCGCCCCAGCCAACGTGGACATATCCCGCCATGCCGGCAACTGGCCCGGCGCCGCAGGCTCCGGCCCGGCGCAGCTCCACGCCGATCGTTGTCGGGCTTGGTCTCATGGGCCTGGTAGCCCTGGTCGTCGCGGGGGCCCTGCTCGCTTCGGGGACCGGCGGCTCCCCGGGCACGCCCTCCCCATCGGCGATCGCCGCTGCCACGCAGCCGACGGCCCGGATCACGGCCACGCCGACCCCGGGGGCAATCCCCGCGACGCATGGTCCGATCGTGGTCGGCGACTACACCATCGAGATAACGGACGCGACGCTCTCGGACGGCGGCTTCGGCGGCTGGGTTCCGACGGACAGGAGCGCCGACCGGACGACGCTCGTGCTCCAGGCGACCCCCACGTCCGGCTGCACAGTCGACGATCTCGGCAAGGTCAAGGCCTGGGTTACCGACGAGACCGCTGGGCGCTACGACGCCGGGGCGACGCTCTCCTCCGAGAATGCCGCGATCTGGCTCTACGCGGTTCCGAGAGCCTCGCACTCCTTCGTGTGGAACTTCCCGACAGGGGAGATGATCGACCTGTCACCGATCCTTTCCACGGCTTCGTCGGTGACTCCATCGCCGACCGCGATCCCCACTCCGGCCGGCACGCCGTGGTACATCTTCGACGAGAACGTGGTCGCGTCACTTGACATGCACCGCGCGGACATCAAGGCCTGGAACGACGCGAATACCCCCTCGGCGACGTATTCCGTCGTGACGAAGAGAAAGGCGCACGACCAGACCGATCTGGCGTGGCTCCAGGCCAACCCGCCGATGGAGTGCTACACAGCCCTCTACGACGACTTGGTCCTGTATGACAACATGGACGTCAAAATGATGAATGACTGGCTGGCGGGCAGATACTCCACCATCAACAAGACCAGCATTCCCGCGTTGAACGAGGTCTGGTCCCGGCTCGGTGACGAGTACGACGCGGCCAGCGCGGCCTGCAGCTAAGGGTCAGGGTTTGAACCAACTACGCTGATCTCTCCCGAGACGTCCGCCTCGAACGGTCCCCGCCTCGAGAACGCGCGGAGGCCGACGTGACGAACGGCTCTGGCGCGGGAGACAGATACCGTCCCAACCTCAACCAGCGCGTGGGGGCGTTGACGCGTGGCCCGCATTCTGGCCGCCCGGGCCGCGTTGAGCCACTGGCGGACCCGACCCCGCCTCAGTCCGGTGCACCTGCCTCAGCGTGCCGGGGGGGCTGTCGTGAAACGTCGATGGCTGCTCCGTCTGGTCCTCGCTTCGTCGCTCTCGCTGGTGTTGTTCGCCCTGTTCTCTCCGGCTGGGCCGGCCACCCTGATCAGCTCGCGATTGCTCGCGCTCGCCGCACCGGCGCCCGCAGCCGGCGGCCACGTGATCGATCGGGCGTACGCGCTCGAAGTCAGTGAGTGGCACTTCAACTCTGCCACTGAGCACTACTACGCACGGGTGGAGGGTCTGACCTGGGTCGAGGCGGAGGCGTATGCGGTGCGCCTTGGCGGTCATCTCGTCACGATCAACGACCAAGCTGAGCAGGATTGGCTCTCGGCCACCTTCACCCAGGAGAGTGTCGCCATCGGGTTGAACGACCTCGCTTCGGAGGGGACGTGGGTCTGGACGAGCGGAGAGCCGGTGACATACACGAACTGGGACCCTGGCGAGCCGAACAACTGCGTTGAGTGCGCCGGCAGCCCTGAGGGGGAAGACATCGCGGTCATGAACTTCACCAGTGCCGGTTATCCGGAGTCCGGCCCCGGCTGGGCCGACTTGCCCGAGAACGGCGGCAACGGTGCGCTCATCGAGGTTCGCGCACTGCCGACTACCGGCTGGATCTCCGGCGTCGTCACCACGGCCGGCTCGCCCCGCCAGCCGATCGGGGTCGACGCGCTGGTTCAAGATTCCGACGGCGGCGATTGGCGGATCGTCGCGTCGGCGACGACAGACGCGTCGGGCGCCTACGAGATCGGCGGCCTCCCGCCTGCCGACTACCGGATCGTGTTCCGGGGAGGCGCCGAGTTCGCCGACCAGTACTGGCAAGATCAGTCGTACGCCGAGTCCGCGAGCATCGTGCACGTCACGGCTGGCGCCGTGGTGTCGGAGGCCAACGCCACAATGGCGTTGACCGGGACAATCACAGGGCTGGTCACCGGAGGCAACGGCCCAATCGCGACCGTTGTCGTCAAGGCCGAGGCCTCCACCCCCAGCGGGTGGATAGTGGCCTCGACGGCTCGCACGGGCCCAGACGGAAGGTACAGGCTGGCGGGCCTCGCTCCGGGGCAGTACCGCATCTCGTTCGACGATCCCGAAGGGCGCGTTCTTCCCGAGGTCTACGACGACGCCTCGCTCGAGAGCCCGACCCTCGTGAACGTCGCTCCTGGAGCGGATGCGGGTGGCGTCGACTCCACGATGTCTCCGCGCCCTGTCGGTGCTGCGGACCCGACAGCCGCGGGACCGAGCCTGGCAGAACTCGGCCTGCCGAAGATCGCGTCGATCACGTCAGGGGCGAGTCACGCGTGCCTCATCGGCGAAGACGGCAGCCTCTGGTGCTGGGGTGATAACCACTACGGCCAGCTCGGGCTCGGGCTCGCACTGGACGCCCGGGTGACGGTGCCGCAACGCGTGGGGGGCGTCTCGGGCCGTGTTCGGCAGGTCGTGGCCTATAGCGTCAACACGTGCGCCCTGACCGAGAGTGGCGGGGTGTGGTGCTGGGGCGCGAATATGAACGGGCAACTCGGCGATGGGACGAAGACCGACCGGTTCGTGCCCGCCCCGATCCGAGGACTCGAGTCGGGAGCTGCCGTGCTGGCCCGCCCTTCGGACACGCACATGTGCGCGATTCTGACCGACGGGTCGGCCGCGTGCTGGGGAAGCAACAACGCCGGTCAGCTGGGCGACGGGACTACCGACGAGCGGGCCGGCGCGGTTCGGGTGACGGCGACCAACGAGAAGCTCGTCGCGATCAGCACGGCGCCCGGTGCGACCTGCGTCGTGACAGCCGGGAGTGCGCTGCGTTGCTGGGGGGTGCTCTGGGAGGACTGGGCCGGGAAGACAGAGGAGGGGACGACCGACCGCCTCGCTGCCGTGACCCCGCTCGGCCTGGGATCCAGCGTGGGCTCGTTCGCGACCGGCGGGGACACCGCCTGCGCCCTCCTGAAGGGCGGCGAGGTCCGCTGTTGGAGCTGGGGGCACGTAAGTCGCGATCTGTACGCTCCTTGGCGTCCGGGCCCGCTCCCGGAGGCCGTAGCGGGTCTGCCCGGAGGCATGGAAACGCTCGATCTGATCAGCTACACCTGGCAGACAAGCGCGACAGACCAGGACTCCCACCTCTCCATCTTTGCCTGTACAACCCGTGGCGAGCAGGCCTGGTGCTGGGGCGATAACCACGAGGGCCAGCTCGGCGACGGCACGATGACGGATCGACCCGCGCCGGTCCAGGTGCAGACCGGTGGCATCGCGCAGCTTGCGCTCGGGTATTCGTCGAGTCTGGCTCTCCTCCGCGACGGGTCGCTGGTCATGTGGGGCGACGGCAACCCGACTCCGCGGTCACCGTTCTCTGCCCCGGCCAAGCCCGCGACCACCGGCTTCCGCGAGCCCGACACGCTCGTCCCGGCGATCACGACCCACATCCCGACCCCGTCGGATATCTCCACCGACCCGCCGGTCGTCGGCGCGAACCTTCTCCTCGCGGCGCTCGCGATGATCGGCTTCACGATCGCCACGGAGCTCCTCAACCGGAGCCTCGGACAGGCCGAGCCGCTCCTGGCCCGGCGCCTCCGCCCGATCGGGCAGCTCGATCGGGCCCGGGCGCGACTCGACGCGGCGGTCATCGGCCGGTTGGGTGGCAGCGGCCACGGGCGCCTCGCCAACGCGCTCCGGATCCTCGGCATTGCCGCGTTCTATGGGATCGTCTTCGCCCTCCTCGACCCGACCTGGAACCCGCTCTCCGTCACCGGACTCTGGCTCGTCCTTATCATGGCCGTCGCCTTCGGGCTCATCGGCCTCTCGGGCGACATCGCGGCGTGGGCCGCGGCCCGGCGTTGGGGCATCGCGGGCGAACTCGTGGTCATGCCCGGGAGTCTCGTGGCCGCAGTCGGCTCGACTCTGTTCTCGCGGGCCTTCGTGCTCGTCCCAGGGGTGATGATCGGGAGTCCCGAGGCGCTGGAGATCGACGAGGAGCGGGTCGACCGGCACAGGCTCGGAGGGCTCGCCGGCGTGGGCCTCGGGACGGTTCTCACCGTCGGCCTCGTCGCCTGGCTCGCCACGCTCGGGACGACCGCGCTCCGCGGCAACGGGGCGACCTTCGATGTCGCACTCGGCGGGGCCGAGGCCTTCCTCCTGCTCGTCTTTGACGCTGCCGTCCAGAACGGGTTCGTCCAGCTCATCGCATTCCGTGAGAGCGCCGGCCGGGCCCTCCGCCGGACCCATCGAATCGCCTGGGCGCTCGCGCTCCTCGGTGTGACGTTCGCGTTTTGGCACACCCTCGTCAATCCGCGCGGCAACCTCGCCGCGGCGCTCAGCGCGACGAATGTCCAGGCATTCCTGGCAACGGTCGCGATCGTGCTCGCCTTCGCGGTCGCCGTGTGGGCCACCACGTTCGCGGCCCGGCGACGCACGGCGCGGTCACGGGGGGTCGGAGACCTGACCGCAGGCGGCTGAACTGGCGCAACCGGCGCCCGAGCGGGTGACTCAGGCGCCGGCGCCGGACGGCGCGATCGCTTATTCCGCAGGTTCGGTCGGATTGGCCAGGTGCTGCGCCCTCGCGGGTACCAGACGGCCCGTCAACCGATCGCTTCGAGCCATAGGACGACGGATCTCGCGATCGATGGCGAAGGTCTCGTCGGGGCGGCGCAGCGAGCGGGCGACTCGGACAGCCCAACGGCCAGCTCCGTTTGGGTCGAGGTACCTTCGAGTGATTCCGCGTGGTAATGCCGGACCGTAGCGTCTCGAGTTGATGACGCCCCATACGCCTTCGGATCGCCTCCACCTCATCCTCCAGCGCACACCCGAGGATGTCTTCGAGCCTGATTACGCATCGGACGTGCCTCTCGTCCAGTTCGCCGCCTTCGGCAGGGACCACCGGATGTTCGGCTGGGTCCGCCTCATCGCGGACAGGCTGACGGACTTGCTGAACTCTCACAGCGAGCTTCTGCTCACCCACGTCGAGACTGAGAGCTTCGAGGACGGGTCGGTGAAATCGGCCGAAGAGGTCCTGATCCGCCGCAGCGACCTGATCGCCGTCCACGCGAGCGGGCCCCGCGGGGACGCGCCACGCCGCCGGCGGACCCGGGCCCACGCGATCGCCATCCAGTCGGGCAACTACCTGATCGGTGGCTATCTCCACGCACCTCCGGGCAGCGACCCGATTTCCCACGTGGGCGAGCGCCCTCTGATGGTCCCACTAACCGACGCCTGGATTGAGTACTGGACGAGGAGCAACCGCACGACGCAGTCGATCGGAACGATCATCGTCAACCGCGAGCAGGTCGACTGGATGCGGGTGGTCACCGATGAAGACCTGTTTGGCGGCCTACTCCGCCCAGCCCCGATCCCCTGACGATGCCTGAACCCTCACGCGATAGTCAGTCCACGCTCGCGGCGCCGCCCGTCGAGGGATCGTTTCGCCAGGCCTTGCCAGGACAGGCCGTCCGCCAGCTGGTCTCCAGGGACCGAGGCAATTCCTGCAATGGTCAGCATTGTCTTCATTTGGTAGTGGCCTAGTTAGAGGCTGCTGTCGTACGCACGCATGATGGACTCAAATGCGTTGCCGCAGCAGGCGACGAGTTCGCGCAACCAGCCGTCATAGACAGGGTGCCTGGCAATGATTGCCTCCTGATCGTCGTCGACAACCTCTGTAAGTAGGCTCGCGTAGCGGCGGGGACTGCCTGCCGGGAGCCAGGCTGCGTATAGGTGGACCACGTCATCCTCTAGATCCCCAGTCTCGCGCTCCACTCCTCGGCGCCTGCCATTGTCCGAATATGGCGACTTCGTCCATCTGTTTGCGCTGGACTGCTCTCGCTTCCTCCCAATCGTTGATCGCCTGGTTCGCTCTCAACCGAACAGGACCGACATGAAGTCTCTGGCGCCCATCGGAAGACCTGGTGCGGTTTCTTGGCCTTGCCAAAGCTAGCCACTCACACGCGCGGGAGGAAGGCTCAGGCAGTCGGAAGTCGTATCGTGGAGCGCCCCCAACAGGGCCGGACTAGGCTGTCACGAGGTAGCCGTCAGCGGAGCGGGGCCGGCCGAGACCGACCCGGCAAGGCATACCTGGGATTGACGTTCACTTGGTCGTACTGTTGGATCGCCATTGGCCCTGGTACGCAGTCGGGACTGCTATGAGCGGGCGCGGTCGAGCACATACTCCCCGCATGTTGCGATCCGCTACGCGAGCGTTCCTTCTTGGGCGCCAGCTTGATCAGGCGTACCAGATGATTCGTGAACGCGTCGAGGGGCTGACCGATGACGAATTCTGGTGGGCACCATTACCCGGAGCTTGGACGGTCCGGCAGCGTCCTGACGGGCGGTGGGCCGCCGACTACGAGCAGCCGGACCCAGTGCCTGCTCCATTCACGACAATCGGCTGGCGAATGGTTCATGTTGCTGAGTGCAAGCTCATGTACCACGAGTACGCATTCGGGCCTGGGCGATTGACCTGGCCGGAGATGGACTCCGCGCACACAGCCCGAGACGCGGTTGCCCAGCTCGACCACGGGCATGCCTTGCTGGTCGCCGACCTTGCGCGCCTGGAGGACCAAGAACTTGACCAACTGTGCGCCACGAACTGGGGTGAGCGGTGGCCGGCCTGGATGGTCTTCTGGACGATGATTTACCACGACGTCCATCACGGCGCCGAGATCGGCGTCCTGAGGGACTTGTATCGCCACGGCCAAGGCTGACGCGCCAGCCGGTCCTGGGACCGGCTCGCATGGGATCGGAGCCGCCTTCGGACTTGAACCTCCGACCGAAGCGCGACCCGACGGTAGGGGACGCAATCGAGTTGGTCGCTTTGAGCCTTCGATGTCGAGCGACGGATGAAGGACATGAAGACGCCCCACCTGCGCCTGCAAATGGGGCGTGACAGGCGAAGATTGGGCCGCGCTTTACCCCCGGCGGTCGGCCGAACGAGAGATGCGCTCGCCGGGCATCGACGCGTGGCCGGTGCGACGCTCACCCTGCGGCGCATAGCCGCGGTCGGGCTGGCGGAAGCCGCCGCCGGCCGGACGGCCGGTGGACTGGCGGTTGGCGGGGCCGTGGGTCGGACGGGCGTCCGCACCGGCGAACCGGTCCGGCCGGCGACCCGGGGCGTACCCGATCGACGCCCCCGGGGCCTGGTTGAAGTCACTCGGCGACGGGCGGCGGAAACCGGCGGCTGAATTGCGTCGCGGTTCTACGGGCACCGATTGATTGAAGCCGCGAGGCGCTGATGCGTTGGCGCCACCCTGGGCCTGGCGGTATTCGGTTGGGATCGGGCGGCGATAACCACCCGGCGCCACCGACTGAGGGGTTCTGCTCGGCGCCGCAGAGCGCGGCGGGGCGGGCACGAACTGGCGGGGGACCGCCGGCCGGGCCTCGGGGCGCGGCGCTACGGAACGCGGCGCCATCGGTCGCCGGCCCTGAACGGGTCGAGCGAAGCCGACGGAACGCTGGCGGATCGGCTCGCGCTTGATCGATGGATCGACCTCGAAGCCCGGGATCACCTCGCGCGTGATGCGCTGGCGCAGGAGAGCTTCGATGTCGCCGAGGAGCATGTTCTCGTCGACGCAGACCAGCGAGACCGCGTCGCCCTCCATCCCGGCTCGACCGGTTCGGCCGATCCGGTGGACGTAATCCTGTGCGACCGTCGGCATCTCGAAGTTGACGACGTGAGGCAGGCCGTCGATGTCGAGGCCGCGCGATGCGACTTCGGTGGCGACCAGGATCGCGGCCCGGCCGGCCTTGAAGTCGTCGAGAGCCTTGACTCGCTGGCTCTGGCTCTTGTTACCGTGGATCGCGGTGGCCTTGATGCCGTCCATGACCAGTTGCTCGGCCAGGCGGTTGGCGCCGTGCTTGGTGCGGGTGAAGACGAGCGCACGGTCGATTTGGCCGGTCCGGATCAGGTGGCTCAGCAGTTCACGCTTGCGCTCGCGGTCGACCGGGTAGACGACCTGGCGGACCAGCTCGATGACGGCGTTGCGGCGCGCAATCTGGACGTACTCCGGCTCGCGGAGGATTCCGGCGGCGAGGTTTCGGATCTCGTCGGAGAAGGTCGCCGAGAACATGAGGTTCTGGCGCTCCACAGGCAGCAGCGCGATGACGCGCCGGATGTCGTGGATGAAGCCCATGTCGAGCATTCGGTCGGCTTCGTCGAGGACGAGTATCTCGACCCTCGAAAGGTCGATCGTGCCCTGCCCGGCGTGGTCGAGCAGGCGTCCCGGCGTGGCGACGACGATCTCCGGACCGGCGCGCAGTGCCTGGACCTGGGGCTGGAAGCCGACGCCGCCGTAGATCGTGGTCGAGCCGACGGGCCGTTCGGCGCCGTATGTCCGGACGCTCTCCTCGATCTGGAGGGCGAGCTCGCGAGTCGGCGTGAGGACGAGGCAGCGGATGGGCAGACCGGTCTCTCCGCGGCGGCGGACCTTGCCGGCCGGGATATACCGCACGGACGGGCGGCTGGCGTCGAGCAGTTGGAGAATCGGAAGCACAAACGCGGCCGTCTTGCCGGTCCCGGTCTGGGCGCCGGCGAGGATGTCGCGGCCGGCCAGGACGATCGGGATCGACTGGGCCTGGACCGGGGTTGGCACCGTGTAGCCCTCATTAGCCACGGTGCGGAGGAGGTCGGGCGTCAACCCGAGCTGGTCGAAGGACGGAAGTTCGGCCGCCGCCACAGGCTGGGCAGGCTGGGCGGGCGACTCGAGGCGCTCGGGCACAAGGCCGAGCTGAGGTGAAGACATAAGAGCAGAGCTCCTGACGAGCCCACCCGCAGCAAATCCTGTGCGGGGCCGGTCAGGGCGAGGGAGTAAATCGAGATCGGGCGGTGCGTTACCGGGACGCCGACCGTAGCGCCCATTCGTTCACGAAGGCACTAAGCATACACGATGGCCCGGATTCGGCCTTTCCTGGGGGTCGAACCGCTCGAGACGCGCGGCCGTCGCTACCGGCGAGCGGTCGCGTTGACCCGCTTGAGGTGCGATCGGTTGACCAGGATCGCGTCGCCGGGGACGTCTTTGAGCGTCGTGAAACCGACCTGGATCGTGGGAGTAAAGACCGGCAGGAAGAGTTCGGTTCCGCGCTCTCGCAGCGAGAGCGGGTCCTGGGACGAAAGCAGCAGCAGCACGCCCGTCACCTTGTACGGCGGCGCTTCGAGCGTGACGTCGTACGCGATCCGGAACTTGCTCCAGACATCGCGGTCCACCTCGCTGACCGCGGGCTCGCCGTCGGCGGCAGGCATGGCGATGGCGACGTCATACGGATCGACGCTCTTGAGGGTGGCCGGAGCCAGCGGCGCGGTGCCGTCGCTGGAACCCTTCATCGGGTTGTTGACGTTGACAGGAGCCCGCGTCTCAAACGCGGTCGCAAGCTTCGCCCCGCCCTGGGCAAGCACCGCATCGATGCGGCCATCCTCGGTAAGGGCGACGAAATGGCCGGGCTTCTTGCGAGTGACCACGATCCCGGACGCGTTCATGCCGGCGGTGAAAGTGCCTACGGCCATCTCTCTCTCCTTGGGTCTTCTCGCCCATTCCCGACCGGCTCGTCGAGCCGGGTAAAGACCGCCCTCCAGAGGCGTCGGAGAACGCGTCCTGGCAGGAGGTTTCGGTTCATCCAGCCAGCGGCTTTAGTCACCCTTTTGCCCGTACCACTCCGTCGTGCCGATCTGGCCGTCAATCGGGTCCGGGTACCGAGAATTGTCTTGCGCGAACGCCTAGTGGCGGCAAGCGTCGGCGGCAATCGCAACCGCTTCGAGCCGCCCCCGATCGTCCGGTGCCGGGCGGCCCGAATGGGGGGCCCGAAACAAATGCTCGCCCAGCGTAGTCTTGTAGACGATGCATCTCCCTCGGCCCACACGGTGGCGCGCCTTCGCCTCGGCGCGCTACCGGCCTTTCCAGGCCATCGCGACGGGCCAGGCCTTTACCATCTCCTACGCCTCGGACGCCCTCTTCGTCCCGCTGCTGCTGCGGCTGGGGGCCCCGGCGGCACTGGTCGTACTCGTGGGCGCGGCCCCAGTCGGCGGGGCGGCGCTGCAGGCGCTCGCGCCGCAGATCCTGCTCCGGCTGAAGGGCAATCTGCGCGGGCTGACTCTCACCCTTGCGATGGCCGAGATGCGCGGCTTCATCCTCGCCGCGATCGTGGCAGGGGTGGCCACCGGTGTCATCGACCACCCCGTAGGTATCGTGCTCATCTCCGCCACCGTGGCCATCGGCCAGACAGCCGGCGTGCTGTCCGGCTCGAACATCACGCTCTGGACGGCGGTCGTGCTGCCCGATGCCGAGCGGCGCCTGGTGGGGCCGAGGATGGGCGCGCTTACCATGGCTCTCGCCACCGGCCTGCTCCTGCCGGCCGGCTTGGTTCTCGACGCCGGCACGCACGCCTTCGGGTTGTGGGCCTACGGCGGGTTCTTCGTCGTCGGCGGCTTGATGTCGGTTCTGACTCCGCTGGCAGTGTCGCGGCTGCCCCGCCCGGGACGCGTCCTCGTCGCGCGCGAGGCGGCGGCGAGCACGTACGTGCCGCCGGCCTTCGGCCGCTTCAGGAACGTGAGCGCGATCGCCGCCGTCGGCCAGGGCCTCATACCTTCGCTGTCGCTCTACGCCCTGAACGTCCTCCACATGTCCGCCGGCTTCGCCGTCGCCCTGTCGGGTGCCGGAGCGGCGGGAGCCCTGGTCGGATCGCTGGCGGCGGGCTCGTTCCTGCTGGGCGGTTCGTCGAGTCGGGTCCTCCGAGCGAGCTTCATGTTGCGGACCGTCGCCGCCGCGTCGTGCGTCGCCGCCTTTCCCGAGAACCCGTTCGCCCCGATGTTTCTGCTCTTCGGCGCCGCCATGTTCAACGGCGCGGGCAACGCCGGTGCGCTGGCGACGAACGAGAGGCTCTACCGCCTGGCGCCGCCGGAGTCCAGGGTCCACTGCCAGAGCCAGTTCACGGGGGCGACCGCCGGGTCCGCCGGCGCGGGATCCCTCGTCTCGGCTGCGGCTCTTGCCTTGGCTCCCCCGGCCATGTGGGCCGTCTACACCGTCCTGTACGCGGGCTCGGCGATCAGCCGAGGGGTCGCGGCGATTCGGACCGAGGTTTCGCCCTCGTGGCAGAGTCCCTCGGCTCCACCGGCCGATTTCGCGATTCCGGGCGATGGGGCAAGCGTGGAACTCTGACCCGGACCCCGAAGGCGGCCGCGCCACTGTTTCGCGCCGTTCCGTCTCTCATGACGGCACCGAATTGACGATTGGCGCCTGGACCGGTGACAGTGCGGACTCCCGCACACGGTGACGGCAATGGCGTTGGCTCGACTGTTCAGACGAACCCGGCCCGGCGAGGACGCCGCTGCCCGGGGGGCCGAAAGGCGCGGCATGGGCGCTTCCGGCGACGGAACCTACGGGCTTCCGAGCGACCTGGCCGCCCTAATACGGCCGTGCTACATTCCCGAGACGGCCGAGGTCGACTTCGCCAACGGCTCCGGATTCGGTGGCACGCCTTACTTGCCGCACGGCATCGACCACCCGGCGTGCCCCGGCTGCCGGAATCCAATGACGCTATTCGTCCAGCTGAGACTCGAGGAACTGCCGGGCGTGGAAGCGGCCGGGCGATCTGGGCTGCTGCAGCTCTTCTACTGCACGACCGACGAACCCGACCTGTGCGAGCACAGCCTGCGGTCGTGGGCGCCCTTCAGCGAAGGCGCCACGGTGCGGATCGTGCCCGCTTATGGAGGCTCGGCCTCCCACGTGCCGCCACGCTTCCCGGCCCGGCGCATCACGGGCTGGCGCGAAGAGCCGGATCTGCCGACGACGGAGGAGTTGCGCGGCCTCGGGGTCGTTCCCGCCGAAGACGTCGCCTGGCGGTTGGTCAACGCGGACGTGCCCCATGTCGGCGACAAGCTCGGCGGCTGGCCGGCCTGGGTGAAGGGCGTCGAGTATCCGAACTGCCCCCTGTGCGGCTCGAAGATGCAGATGGTCTTCCAGCTTGAATCCGAGGATCACCTCCCCTTCAGGTTCGGCGACGGCGGGACCGGGCACATAACCCGCTGCAAGACCCACCCCAGCCTGGTGGCGTTCAGCTGGGCGTGCGGCTGAGAAGCCACGGCCGTCTCGGGCGGCGCGATCGCCCAGCCCGGCGACCACCCTGGGGAGGGCGCGTCTCGTCCTTCCGATGGCCTACCCTTCGGCCATGCATCGATCATCGGAGCAGCCGCGCGTCAGCCGGCTTCGGCTTCTGGCGCCATGCCTGGCGGTCGTCTTGGTGGCGTCGTGCGCGACCGTCTCGGGAAGCCCGATCGCATCCCCCAGGCCGTCGCCGTTGGCCGCCGCGACCCCGACCGTCGCGCAGTCGAGCCCAATGGCGACGCCGTCGGACCGGTACGCCTGCGCGGCTCGAACCCTGGCGGCGATGACCGAGGAGCAGCGCGTCGGACAGCTGTTCCTGCTCGGCATCGCGGGCGACAGCCTTTCACCCGCCGAAACCACGGCCATCGTGACTCATCACCTGGGGTCGGTATGGCTGTACAACTGGCGGACGGGGGGCGTTCAGAGCGTGCGGGCCCTGGCGGCCGAGGTCCAAGCCCTGGCGACTGAGTCGACCTCGTACGGCGTCGGCTTCTTCGTCGGCGCGGACCAGGAGGGCGGGCAGATCCAACGGTTGACCGGCCTCGGGTTCTCGAAGATCCCGTCGGCGCTGGAGCAGGGACGAGCGTCTCCGGACGCTCTCCAGGCAGATGCGGCGACGTGGGGCCGCGAGCTTGCGTCGGCTGGTGTCAACCTCGACTTCGCGCCGGTGATGGACGTCGTTCCGCCGGGAGCCGACGCCGCCAACGCGCCGATCGGCGCCCTGGAACGCGAATACGGCCACGACCCGGCCACGGTTGGCAGCCACGGCGCAGCCGTGATCCGGGGCATGGCCGAGGCCGGCATCGCCACGACACTCAAGCACTTCCCCGGCCTGGGCCGGGTCGCCGGCAACACCGACACGGCCTCCGGAGTCGTCGACACCACGACCACCGCCGACGATCCCTACCTGGACGCCTTCCGTACCGGCGTCCGGGCCGGTGCGCCTTTCGTGATGGTCTCGCTCGCTACATACCCGGCCATCGATCCCGATCACCAGGCGGTCTTCTCACCGACCATCATGGGTACTTTGTTGCGCCAAAGGCTCGGCTTCGCCGGCGTCGTGATGTCCGACGACCTCGGCGCGGCCGCGGCGGTGAAGTCGATGACCCCCGGCGATCGGGCCGTCGCGTTCATCCAGGCCGGCGGGGACCTGGTCGTCGTCGCCGGTGCCGTGCCCGCTGGTCAGATGGCCGCCACGGTGCTGGATTTGGCGCTCTCGAGCCGGGCGTTCGCGGCCCGGGTCGACGCCGGCGCGCTGCGAACTCTCAGCGCCAAGGAGGCATACGGCCTGCTGTCCTGCGCGTGAGCCCAACTCACCAGACACGGATCCGACCCGGCCTGCGCGCCGCCGCAGTCCGAGCCCTTGCTCTCGCCGGCCTATTGGCTAGACTGATCTCGCGCGCGCGAGGCGGCAGTGTGGTGCCGGCCGTCGTGCCTCAGGTTCTGGAAGCGCATGAGCCGGGGTAAGCCCGATCCGAGGAGATCCGCCCGCTCCATCGATCAACGGGCAATCGATGCCTCGCAGTTCGCGTCCGACGCGGACCAGATGGCGGCTGACTCCGACCAGGCCTCGGCCGAGCGGGATGAACGGGCGGCCGCGAGCGACCAGCGCGCGTCAGACCTCGACCAGCTTCGGGCCGACGAGAGCCGGACCGGCTCCGGCCAGGCGGCCGGCGGAGGCTACGAAGCCAGCCGCGCTTCGAGGGCGGCCCGCACGAGCGGTCGCAGGGCAACCCAGGCCGCCCGCCACCGGACGGCACGCTTGCGTATCGACACGGCCGGACAGCGGGTCGCGCTTGCGGCGGCGCGGGACGAGGCGGCGAGGCGAAGGGATGTACGAGCAGAGTCCACGGACGAATTGATCGTGGCGTCGGACGTTCCCGTGGCCGAGAAGATCGAACGGATCCGCGCCCGATCGGCCGCGGCGCGGGCAAGAGCCGCAGCCGATCGGGACCTGGCCGCCCGGGACCGGGCGGCCGACGCGCTCGAGCGCTCCGACTTGCTGGCCGAGAGATCCGGCCTGGAGGAGCAGCTGCGCCAGACCCAGAAGATGGAGGGCATCGGCCGTCTCGCCGGCGGCATCGCCCACGACTTCAACAACCTCCTGACCGCGATACGCGGCAACGCCAGCCTGGCCCTGGCCGCGCTGCCGCCCGATCACGAAGCCCGCGAAGACCTCGAACAGATCGAGCAGGCTGCCGACCGGGCCGCCTCTTTGACCCGTCAGCTCCTGGCGTTTGCCCGGCGCACTGTGCTGCAGCCTGAAGTCGTAGACCTGGCGGTCGTCCTGAGGCGCATCGAGCCGATGCTCAGGCGGCTCGTCGGAGACGACGTCAACCTGGTCATCGACGCTCCGGCGGGAACGAGTTCGGTCCTGGCCGACCCCGGTCAGCTCGAGCAGATCATCGTCAATCTGGCCGTGAACGCACGCGACGCCATGCCCGACGGCGGCACGCTGACGATCGCGATTGCCGACGGCGGCCCGGCGGAAGGGTCGCCGCCCGACGCTGCCCGAGAGCCGGTCCCCATGACCACGCTCTCCGTTACGGACACGGGGGTGGGCATGGATGCCAAGACCCTCGAACGCGCATTCGAGCCCTTCTTCACGACGAAGGCGCCGGGCAGGGGCACCGGCCTGGGCCTTTCGACCGTGTACGGGATCGTTCGCCAGTCCGGCGGTTCGGTCAGCGCTCGGAGTGAGCCCGGACACGGATCGACCATCGCGGTCCATCTGCCGTGCGCCGAGTACGCGCCCGAGGACGATCTCGCCGCGCCCGAGCAACCGGGGGCGTCGCGGGCGAGGACGGGCACCATCCTGGTCGTCGAAGACGATGGCGCCGTCAGGCGTTTTGCGACCAGGGCGCTCAAGGCCGCCGGCTACACAGTGCTCACGGCGGCCGACGGAGCTGCGGCCATCGAGGCGGCGCGGGGCACGCGCCTGGACATGCTCGTCACGGACATGGTCATGCCTGGGGTGAGCGGCCTCGAGGTCGCGAACGGCCTCGGCGCGACCCAGCCGGGACTGCCGGTCCTGTTCATGTCCGGCCACCCGGACCAGCCGGTCGCCGGCGGCGATCTCGGCGACACGGGTAGCTACTTCCTGGCCAAGCCGTTCTCGATCGAGGCCCTGCTCGCGGCCGTCGACACGGCCATGGATCGGACCATCGAAGCCTGACAGCCCCGCAGCCGCCCGGGCACCGGGCCCGGTTTCTGGGCCGGATGATAAGGGGGAGATAAGGCCCGGATAAGCGTGCCTCGTCTTTGTCGACATCCGGCGCGCGTGCGGCTAGTACTGTCCGAGTCAAGTCGGCCCGAGGGCCGGCGTCCCACCCAGGCAGATTGGTTTCCCGCCACAGCGCCCCGTTTCCCATGGTTCGCTGAACCCGGAGCGCTTCGGGTGTATCCGGTCCGTCCCCACCCGCCCATCCCGCTCATTCGAGCCCTGGCGGTAAAGGAGGAAGCATGTCCGCAATCGCTGCCGAGCCAAAGAGGAACCGTCCCCGCCTCAAACTGCGACTGCTCGCAGGCGCCGCTGCCGCGATCCTGGTCATGTCCGTGGTCTCGACGGCTCTGGCGTCGGGCGCCAGATTGTCCATACCGTCGCAGGCAACCCTGGGCTCACAGATCACTGTGACCGGCAACGGCTTCAAGAGCCACCAGACGGGCAACCTGACATACAACGGCGGAGTGGTCAAAGGGTTCACCGCGTCGTCTTCCGGCTCGTTCAAGGTGTCCATCACCATCCCGAGATGGGCGGTAGTCGGCACGGGTCGAGTCTCGGCCAAGACGAAGAGCGGCCACCTGCTCGCGACCAAGACGCTCGCCATCGTCCCGAGCCTGTCGACGAGCCTTCCGTCCGCGTCGACGAGTGCCTCCGCCCTTCCCTCCGATGGGTCGCCGATCCCGGCCGTCGACTCGAGCCTTCCAAACTTCAGCCACATCTACGTGATCGTGTTCGAGAACCACGAGTACTCCAGCGTGGTCGGGTCGAGCTCGGCGCCATACATCAACTCGCTCATCTCCAAGTACGGCGTCGCCACCAACTACGACGCCACGTCACACCCGTCCGAACCCAACTACATCGCCCTCACGTCCGGCGGCACCCAGGGCGTGAAAGATGACGGCACCCATAACCTCGGCGTGAACAACATCTTCGACCAGGTCCAGTCATCCGGTCGAACGTGGCGCGCATACATGCAGGGCTACCCCGGCAACTGCTTCACGGGGTCTTCTTCCTCGTCCGTTAGCGACGGCCCCGGCAAGTCGGGTGCGTATGTCCGCAAACACGATCCGGCGATCATCTACACGAGCATCAGCGGCAACGGCGCGAAGTGCGCGAACATCACCAAGCTGTCGAGCTTCGATCCGGCCGCGGCCAGCTTCGAGTTCATCACGCCCAACATGATCAACGACATGCACGACGGCTCGATTGCCGACGGCGACAACTTCCTCAAGGCCTTCCTGCCCCAGATCACGGGCAGCGCGGCGTTCAACAACTCGGTCGTCTTCGTGACCTTTGACGAGGGTTCCTCCAACGTCGGCGGCGGCGGCCACGTCCTGACGCTCGCGATCACCCCGAACATGGCGGCCGGGTTCAAGACGGCGACCTTCTACTCGCACTACTCGTTGCTTCGCACGATCGAGGGTGCCTGGGGCCTGCCGTATCTCGGGTACGCGGCCTCCGCCTCATCGATGGCCTTCCCCTACTAGCCCCGCCCACGGGCTGCACAGGAACGACCGACCGCTTCCCCCGGTCGGTCGTTCCTTTCTATCTACCTCGTCGGGCGGGCCGATCCGAGGGGCCGGGCCATCCACCACTCGCAACCGGCGTCCGGCCAGGCGAGACGTCACGGGCTGCCGCCGCCGCCGGCTAAGGCTCGATGCGATGCTCCGCGGACGCCGGCGTGAGTCGCCGGACATCTGCATCGGGGAGGGCAAGACGTGAAGGTCGATACGGCGGATATCAGCGCCCGCCTGGTCGGGATGCTCGGCTCGTCGGTCGGGGGCCGGGTCATCACACCCCAGCAGCCCGAGTACGAGGAGGCTCGATCGGTCGCAAACGCGGCGATCGATCGCCGGCCGGCCCTGGTTGTCCGGGCCGTCGACGCCGTCGACGTCGCCGCCGTCGTCGGGCTGGCCAGCGAAACCGGCCTCGAGCTTGCCGTCCGCAGTGGAGGCCATGGCAACGCCGGCCACGGAACAACAGACGGGGGGATCGTGCTGGACCTGGGGGCGATGAAGGGGCTCGAAATCGACGTGGCGGGACGAACCGCTTGGGCCGAGTCGGGCCTCACAGCCGGGGAGACGACGATCGCTCTAGGCGCTCACGGCCTGGCCGTCGGGTTTGGCGACACGGCAACCGTGGGTATCGGCGGCATCACCCTGGGCGGCGGCATCGGCTACCTATCGCGCCGGTTCGGTCTGACGATCGACTCGCTGCTGGCCGCCGACGTGGTCACCGCCGACGGCCGGCTGGTCCGTGTCGATGCCGAGAATCACCCGGATCTCTTCTGGGCCATTCGCGGGGGCGGCGGCAACTTCGGCGTCGCGACCCGTTTCAAGTTCCGGCTCCAGCCGGTCGACACGATCTATGGCGGGCTCCTGGTCCTGCCCGCGACGGCCAGGGTCATCGCCTCGTTCATGGCCCTGGCGGAGTCGGCGCCGGACGAGCTCTCGTCCATCGTGAACGTCATGACCGCGCCGCCAATGCCGTTCCTGCCGCCGGAAGTCCACGGACAGGTCGTGGTGCTCTCGATGCTCGCCTATTCGGGTCCGCTTGCAGATGCCGAGCGGGCGGTCGCGCCATTCCGGGCGATTGCTACGCCGCTGGCCGACATGGTCCGGCCCATGAAGTACCCGGAGATGTACCCCCCGGAAGATCGTTCCTATCGCCCCACAGCCCTGACTCGGGGGCTGTTCCTGGATCACGTGGACACCGAGGTGGCGCGAACCATCCTGGAGCGGCTCCAGGCTTCGGACGCGGCCCTCAGGGTTGCCCAGCTCCGGTTCATGGGCGGCGCCATCGCGCGCGTATCGAACGATGCGACCGCCTACGCCCACCGCCGGAGCCGCATCGTGGCTAGCTTGACCACCGTGTACGAGGGCCCAGACGATCGCCCCGTGCGCGAGGACTGGATGACGGGCTTCGCCGCGGCCTTGCAGCAAAGCGACCGCGGAGCCTACGTCAACTTCCTCGGCGACGAAGGCCCCGAGCGCATCCACGCGGCCTATCCGGGCAGGACCTGGGATCGGCTGGCGGAAGTCAAAGCCCGCTACGACCCGGACAACCTCTTCCGCCTCAACCAGAACGTGCCGCCCGCGCTGCCCGTGCGCCGCTGACGGGGCACGGCATCCGCCGACGTGGCATGCCGCCTGCGGCCCGGAGAAGAGCCCGGTCAGCCGGCCCGCCGGCGATCCGCGGCGCCGTACCTAGGGGATGCGCACGTCGTGATGGGCGCGAGCCAGGGCTATTTCGTCGTGGCTAAGCGTCGATTCGTCGACCGCCCTGACGATGGCCCAGTGTCGACCCACCGGGCAGCGCTCGAAGCGGACGTTCCCGAGGCGCACCGACTTGAAGGACATTCCCGGGACGAGCGTCGTTGTGAACACGTGCCCGGCACGACAGCGCACGATTCGCTCGAAGCCTCGCGCGGGACGTGCCCGACCCGCGATCAGCCAGGCGACTAGGACGATCGCCAGGACGGCGATTCCGAGGAAGACGCTCCCCATCGGCCGAGTATAGGCCGGGCAGGTCGGCCGAGCCGGTGGGCCGGTTCACCATCCGGGACTTGTCTATCTTGTCGCGCGGGCAACGTCGACACTCCACCGGTACGGCAGGCAGGCACGGGAGCCTTCGGGCTTCCACCGGCGCGGCGTCCCCATCCGGTCGCCTCGACCGTCGCGCGGGGCCAAATGGCGAGACCGATCCGTCCGGTTGGGCGTGTCCTGCGCCCAGAAAGGCTTAGAACATGGATCACGCTGCTGCGGCACGGCGCATTTACGACCTGATCAACGCCGGGGACATCGCCGCGTTCGCCGAACATATGGCCGACGACTTCGTCGAGCACGAAGTGACCCCGGGCCTCGAACCGACGAAGGAAGGGGTCAAGACATTCTTCCGCATGCAACTCGCCGCGTTCCCGGACATGCACATGGCCGTGGAAGACATCATCGCGAGCGGGGACAAGGTCGTCGCGCGGGTGAGGTACACGGGGACCAACAAGGGCGACTTCATGGGCATGCCGGCTTCGGGCAAGCGCGTCGACGTTGAGCTCATCGACATCTTCCACTTCGACGGCGACGGGCGCGCGGTCGAGCACTGGGGTGTCATGGACGCACTGGCACTGATGCAGCAGCTGGGCGCGATTCCGCAGGGCTCGCCGGCCTAGGCGGAAGGACGGTCGCCGGCCGGTGCGCCGGGCGGACCGGAACGGTCGGTTGCAGGGAGTGGTCTGACCAAGAGCAGCAAGCTCCTGGCAGGGTACCGCGTAGGCGCATCAGTTCGTCTGGGGCGCCTACTCGATTCCGGCTCGTGCGTAGCGCGCCTAGCGCGGCGATTCCCGCGGTAGATGGCAGGGCCCGGGTCCGTGGGCGCGCGGCAGGTCAGTGGGCCCTGCCCACAATCCGGGCAATCGCGGGTCGCCCGGCGAGCCGGACGAAGCCCCGCAGCAGCGACGGATTCATGCCTGCCATCGCCCGCGCGGCATCGGCCAGGTCTTCCTCCGGGACCGCGGCGAGCGCGGCCAGCAGGTGGCCCAGGGTCGCGTCGTCGAGGCGGCCCAGGACCCCGAACAGGTGGGCGATCGCGGCGGAGTCCGCTTGTACCACCGCCCCGACTCCGCGGTCGAAGTCTCGGACGAAAGCCAGAAGGGCGCCGATCCGCGCTTGGAGATCCTCCGATCCGACCGCCTGGGCGCGCCGCCGGCAGTCCTCGAGAAGCGGCAGGACGGGATCGGTCTCACGTTCCTTTCGTGAAGCCGCCACGCGCCGAAACCACTCCCAGTGGCTGCCCACGGCGATCCAGGCCCTCCCAGGCGGCCCTCGGCGGCCGCTGCGTCTAGGTTCCGTTTGCTCGACGAGGCCCCAGTTCTCGCAGTCCGCAAGTGCGAGAAGCGTCGCTCGATGAGAGAGCGCGAGCGTCTTTCGCAGCTCTGCCTCGGTCAGGGGCCCGTCATGGAGGAGCAGGTAACCCTGGATCGCGGCCGTTGAAGGAGGCACTCCCCAGCCTGCCCCTATCTTCGCCCACCCGACGGCGAAGTCGCGGCGGATCTGCTCGGCATCGTCCATTTACTAGTTCCTTGACGCTATCTAGATTACTCCGCATACTGGCTAGCGGATAGTATCAAGTATGACGGAGCGGCGACCTTTGCGAACCGTCCGTTCCGTCCAGGCGGAGGATCAAATGACTCGACATGCCGTGACCGGCGCCTTCGGGTTTACGGGTCGCCACATCGCCGCACGCTTGATGGCGGATGGCCACGAGGTCCTCAACCTGACGAATCATCCGCCCAGGTCACTCTCGCCGGGCGCAAGTCCAACGGCGACAGCGCCGCTGGTATTCGACGAGGTCGTTCTGGCCGCGAGTCTTCGTGGAGTCGACACTCTTTTCAACACCTACTGGGTCCGGTTCTCACGGGGAAGGACGACCCATGACTCGGCGGTGCGCAACTCCCAGATCCTGTTCGAGGCCGCCCGTTCGGCCGGCGTGCGCCGCATCGTCCACGTCTCGATCGCCAACCCGGACGCCGCCTCGAAGCTGCCCTACTACAGCGGCAAGGCCGAAGTCGAGGCGGCGCTGGCGGCGTCCGGGGTCGGTCACGCGATCCTGCGGCCGGCGGTGCTCTTCGGCGACGAGCCGATCCTTGTCAACAACATCGCCTGGCTGCTGCGGCGCCTGCCCATCTTCGGGATGGCGGGCAATGGGCGATACCGAATCCAACCGATCCACGTCGCCGACCTGGCCGACCTGGCGGTCCAGTTCGCGGCCCAATCCGGAGAAGTGGTGGCCGACGCGGCCGGACCGGAGACCTTCGACTTCAATGAGTTCGTCGGGCTCATCCGCGCCGCGGTCCACAGCAGAACGCGCATCGTCCACGGACCGCCGCGTTTGGCTCTGCTCGCGGCAACGTTGCTGGGATGGGCGCTCCACGACGTCCTCCTGACCCGGGACGAACTCGACGGTCTGATGGCCGACCTGCTCGTCAGCCATTCCCCACCCCTGGGCCGGACCAGCTTCACCGCGTGGCTGACCGAGGCGTCGCCCTGGCTCGGCCGGTCGTACCTGTCCGAGGTGAAGCGGCACTTCACGCCGCCGACGCAGCCGGCGGCCGGATAGAAGCCCGACCGCCTCTATCGCGAGAGGGCCCGGTACAGGGCGACGAGAGTCTCAGGCTCCTCGCCGCGCAGTCTCTTCCTCGCTTTGCCTACGGCAAAGACCGTGTGCCCGGAACCCGTGCGCAATGCGAAGACCCTGCGGCCATCGATGGTCGCCCAACCCCATCGACCGCCGTGGTTTCGGATGAGGGTCTCGCCGAAGTACGCCCCGAGATCGAACATGACACGGTCACGGAGTTCCCCCGCCTGGTCGTCCGAGAGCCCGCCGGGCAGCATCGACCACAATCCGAGGCCAAACTCCTCGGCGATTCCTATGCTCGAGTCCGAGAAGTCGAGGACCACCCCGAGGTCCCGGGCCCGGCGGACATATCTGCCCGCGCGAATGACCATCTCCCGAGCCGCGGTGTGGTCTCGGTTGAACGGCACGACTCCTCCGGAGGGTCCCTGCCCCTTCCCGGACCCGTTCGCCGCAGTCACAAGCCCTCCTTCACCCGCATCGTGTCGGCGCTGACCCTACTCGATCTCGGATCGACAGGCCGTGTGATCGTGCGGACCGCCGTGCCGGTAGCCACCGCGCCACGCTGATGTAAAAGATAGTTGACAACTTGTCGGCTGTCCTTTACATTGCCAATGTCAATGATGTTTGACATGGGAGACGCCGATGGCATTCCTGGAGAAGAGCAACTGGGTCGTCCTGGTGGTCGCGGTGGCGACTTTGGCCGCGTACGGGACCTGGACGCTCACGCAGGCGCTGAGCAAGCCGGTCGCCGAGATCGAGTGGGTCCAGCCCATGATCTACTCGATCGTCGCCTTCGTCGTCCTGAACGTCGTGGGCAACGTCATGGCCGCCGCCACCAACCCCAAGGAGGCCGATAAGTCCGATCAGCGCGACAAGGAAATCAACGCTTTCGGCGAGAGAGTGGGCAACTACCTGATCATCGCCGGCGCCATCCTCGCCCTCGCGCTGACCATGGCCGCGGCGGACAGGTTCTGGATCGGCAACGCGATCTACCTCGCCGGCATCTTCGGCTCGTTCGGCGCGTCGGTCACGAAGATCGCGGCCTATCACGGACCGTTCCAGAAGTGGTGAAGCCGACGCACGTCACCAACTCGATAAGGGCGCTGCGGTTCGCCAACGGCGAGATGACCCAGGCGGACTTGGCCGATCGAGTCGGTGTCACGCGCCAGACGATCATCGCCATCGAGCAAGGCAAGTACTCGCCGTCGCTCGAGGTGGCCTTCCAGATCGCACGGGTCTTCCGCGTTCGCCTCGACGAGGTCTTCCAGTACCCGGACGAACAGGAATGACCGGCCGGCCGCCGGCCCCGGCCCCGGCCGACACCACAACCTCGCACCGAAAGGAGCTCACTATGCCGACGGAAGCATTGACCAAGGCACCGTCTCTGCCCCCGCGCTGGTTCATCCGCTTGTTCTGGACGTTGCAGCGTGGCCTCTATTCAGTCACGCGCGGCCGCCTCGGCCTCGTGGCCGCGAAGGCCGACAGCCAGGGCATGATGCGGCTACGGACGGTCGGGCGCGTCAGCGGCAAGGAGCGGATTGCCATCGTCTCGTACTTCGAGGACGGTCCCGACCTTGTGACCATGGCCATGAACGGTTGGGCCGAGCCCGAGCCAGCCTGGTGGCTCAACCTGCAGGCTCGCCCGGACATCGATCGTCGATCTGCCCGGTGGGCCGCGCGCCGTCCACGCCCATGCGGCGGACAAGGACGAGCGGCCGCGCCTGTGGGCCCGGTGGGCCGTCTACGACAAGGATCTCGACAGCTATGCGGCCCGGCGGTCCCGAGAGACCGCGGTCGTCATCTTCTCGCCCCGACCCGAGTAGGGGTCGTCCCCGGACGTCGAGGCCTGTTGGGCCTGCCGCAACGATAGGAGACATGAGAGAGTGAATACGAATCCGAGCCATCGCGGGAGCGACGGCGAAGCCCGGCATGAGCGCGGATCGGAAGGCCGCCGCCTGGATCGGCGTGCTGTACATCATCGGAACGGTTGGCATGGTCCTCAGCGTGGTCGTCACGAACGCGGTCCTGTCGGGCCCCGCCTACCTGGCCCAGGTCGCCGCAGAACCGAACCGGGTGGCCCTCGGAGCCCTGCTCCTCCTGGTCGCGGGCCTCGCGCTCGCGATGGTCCCGGTCGTGTTCTGGCGGATCGGCAAGCGGCACAACGAAACCCTGGCCATGGGGTACGTCGTCTTCCGGGGCGCCCTCGAGACGATCTTCTACATCGTCTTGGCGCTCCGTATGGCTGCTGCTCATCGCGCTCAGCAAGGAGGCGGATGCGGGATCGCTCGCCCACTTCGTGCGGACAACCGAGACCGTGATCTGGGATCAGCTGATTGCAATCCCGTTCGTTCTCGGCGCGCTCATGTTCTACGTCGTGCTCTACCAATACCGACTCGTGCCCCGGTGGCTGTCCGCCTGGGCGCTCGTGGGGGCGGTGCTCTACATCGTGGCGCCGCTTGGGAGCATGTTCGGGCTCTCGCTCGGCTTCTTCGTGGGCCCGCTCGCGGTGCAGGAGATGGTCATGGCCGTCTGGCTGATCGCCAAGGGTTTCGACCCATCGGCAATGGCTGCCGGGTCTGCCGGTGAGACGTCGAAATTGGGTGCCGTCGCTCCGAGCGCTGTTTCGGCCACATAGGTCGGCGACGGCCTCGCTGGAAGACCGCAGTGCGGTCGACACTATCGTTCAATCGTGGGGCCGATGCGGGAGTAACCTCATGCCTGGCCAGTACCGAGGCTGGCAAGCTCTGGGCGGAACGACCCCTGACTGGCCGAAGCGAGGTGAAGTGGATGATCTTTCTGGTCAAACAGGTGCACACGCCCGAGCGTTGCCCGAAGGATCAGGGCGGCGCCAAGACTCTCTACGACTCCACGGCGGCCGGGGTGAAGCTCGACCGCGTGCTTGGTGACTTCTCACGCCATACCGTCTACTACCTTCTCGAGGCAGATTGGGTCGAGGACGTTCAGAAGTTCCTTGCCCCTGGATGGTTGTCGTGCACCTCGGAGATCATTCCAGTCTCTGAGGAGCCGATCGAGCCGATCGGCGGGTAGACCGGCCGACTGGTGCCGATCCACCGCCGGCGGTCGGCTCCGCGCCATGGAAACCGTCGTGTCGGCGCTGAGCCCTATGCCTGAGATGCGGGGAACTGTCGGGGCCGGGACCCGCCCTCGCGGCGGCGGTGCTCGGTCAGCAGGATGAACCGCACGATGCGCTCCTGGTCGAGTCCCGTGATTCGCGTGAACTTGACCGCTGCCGCGGTCCGCTCGACGCTTGGGTCAAAATGCGGCTCCTGCTTGTCCACTCCTTGAACTCTCACGATGACGCCATGGACCTTGACCTCCGCCCCGCCCGAGAGCGGTAGCGTCAGCTCCAGCTCTTCCCCGACATCGAGGGCCGTGTCGGTCTCGAGCAGAAGGCCGCCCGCGCTGACGTTGATCGTGGTGCCGGATGCCGGCTTGCCGTGCGGCTCCTGGGTGGCCGGATCGAGCCGGCGGAAGTGGATCGGCCAGTCAAATTGGTAGCGGACGTGGGCTCGGCGTTGGACGCCGTCGGCCGCGGCGGGCCAGGCGACCGCGAACACCCGCGTCCGGGAGCCATCGAGTGTCCTGATGAACCGCGACTCGCTCATCAGGGCGGCGCCGCCGTGAGAGACCGTGACCTGAACCGCCTGGTCCGCCTGCATCTTCTCCAGAGATGAATCCGGCGACGACAGACCGAGCCACAGCTCTGGCGGGCAGATCCGCACGACCACCGGCCGCAACGAAACGGGCAGGCCGTCGATATCCGCTTCGAACAGCACCCGGTCCAGGAGTGCGAGTTCCCCCTCGGGATTGTGTACTTCGTTCATGGATCCCTGACCTGGTGGCTCCGAGTCGTCCTGGCGGCGGGAATGTCGGTACCCGTCCTGGCGTTCATACGAGACGACCCTTCAAGCAGAGTGTCGGCTCAAATCACTCGGCCGACAAGACGATCACGCGTTGCAGGAGGTCCGGGTCCCTCGCGATCAGATGTACGTATGCGAGCGGCCGGCGATCGCATCCGATGGCAGCCCGCAGTCAGTGCGCCGAACGCCGAGCGGCGTAGTCCTGGGCTACTCGTCGGCGCGGCAAGCCGACGCGATCGGGTCGGGACTCCCCGGCGAGCCAACCGACAAGAAGAATGCCCCACAAGACGGCTCGCGGCGTAGGCACTCCCTCACATTGCGTCAACTCGAACCGACGACTCGGCGCGTCCGCACTTCTGCTTAGCGCCGGGACGGCGGGCTGCGCTTGATGTCGAACGAAAGGGTGGGTGGCTATTGCCAGTGAACGGCGTAGGGTGGATCTCGAGGGTGACCAGTTGCTGACTTTGTACGCCGGAAGAGCGCGCTAGCGGGATGAGAGCGATGACAGATTCGGGGCCATATGCCGGTCGGCATCGCGACCCGATGGCACTGCGCCGGGGGCCCGCGGGACCCCGCACAACCGGCCGGACCCATACGCAGACGGCGCTCCTCGAAGGGGCGAGGCCGACCATCTCCGCGCAGATCGCGGCGGAGGTCCGCGACGTAGCCGAGCGCGATCGGCTGGCTGCTGCAATCGACCAGGTGACCGAGTCGGTCATCATCACCGACCTCGGCGCACGGATAACCTACGTAAATCGCGCCTTCGAGCGAGTAACCGGCTACGGCCGCGACGAGGTCATCGGCCAGAACCCGCGCTTCCAGAAGAGCGGCCTCCAAACACCATGGTTCTACGAGGCCATGTGGGCCGCGCTCACCAACGGCCTGGCTTGGTCTTCGGACATCGTCAACCGGCGCAAGGACGGGTTGCTCCACACGGAGGAGGTCGTCATCTCGCCGATCCGCGACTCCTCGGACGCGATCACGAGCTACGTGGCGGTGCAGCGTGACGTGACGCAAGAGCGAGCGCTTGCGGAACGGGCGGACCATCTCGCCCGGGAGCGCGCCCTCATCGCTGAAACTATCCGCGGCCTCCGATCAAGCGACACGCCCGAGGCCACCGCCAACGCGATCTGCCGCCGCGTCTCGACCCTTACCGGTGTCGCGGCCGCGCAATTGGCCGTCTTCGAACCCGATGGACGGGCTTACCCGATCGGCTTCGTCGTGGAGGGCCAGTCCGACCCGCCGCTGAGACGGCTGACAGAACAGCGCAGCCGACACCTTCGCGAGCGCGCGGCCGAAGGTCCCTGGACCGAGCCATGGACAAACCGGCCTTCCAATCCGTACAACCAACTCCTGAACGGCCTCGGTGTCCAGGCCGTTGCCTTCGCGCCCGTTCGACACAATCAGCAAATCATCGGGCTGCTCGGCATCTATCCCGCCGGATCCGTCGAGAACGTCGCGCTCACGGGGTCGCTGCCGGCCCTGGCCGAGTTTGCGGACCTCGCCGGGGTACTCATCGGCCGCGACGTGGCCGAGCGGACCGAGGCGGGACGCGGTCGCGATCACATCGCGGACCTCATCGCCCGCCGGGCCTTCGCGCCGGTCTTCCAACCGATCGTCGACCTCCGTCACGATGAGATCGTCGGCTACGAGGCGCTCACGCGTTTTACCGACGGCGCCAATCCCGAGGTGATGTTCGCCGAGGCGGCCAGAGTAGACCTCGGCGTCCAGCTCGAGATGGCCACGCTGGAGGTTGCCCTCACTGCCGCCGAGGCTTTGCCACCGGCAGCCTGGCTCAACCTAAATGCGTCGCCCGAGCTGATCCTTGCAGGAGAGCCGTTGCGCAGCCGGCTCGCTACAAGCAGCCGACGCCTCGTTGTCGAAGTAACCGAACAATCGGCGATTACCGATTACCCGGCGTTCCGCGCCGCGATGGTCGCATTGGGTCCGAATGTGGAGTTCGCGGTGGATGACGCTGGTACCGGCTTCGCCAGCCTGCGCCATATCGTCGAGTTGCGCCCGGCATTCGTAAAGCTCGATCGATCACTCATCGCCGGCATCGAGTCCGATGAGGCACGTCAGGCGATGGTCGTGGGTCTTTGCCACTTCGCACGCGTGACCGGCTGCCGGCTGCTCGTCGAGGGCATCGAGACCGACGGTGAGCTCGCCGTAC
This sequence comes from uncultured Chloroflexia bacterium, assembly GCA_963789725.1. Taxonomy (GTDB): domain Bacteria; phylum Chloroflexota; class Limnocylindria; order Limnocylindrales; family CSP1-4; genus Fen-1039. The sequence goes on along the minus strand of CAWBLU010000001.1, from coordinate 539,596 downwards.
TGCGCGACCTCGCCGTCGAGCTGGGCCAGGGCTACTTGTTGGGCCGGCCCCGGCCGATCGGGGCAGCCTGAACGCCTGTCGCACCACAGATGCGAGGCGGTGCCTGCCGGCGGATCGGGTCGCCTTGCGGTCATAGCCGAGCTCTACGAGCGCCATCTCACGCTCGAATAGATCATTCCCGCGCTCGCCGAGCTACAGACCCGACTCCGGATGGAGCCTTCTACGCCGATCCGTCCGAGCCCGCCTACATCGAGTCTTGCCGCGCCAATGGTTTGCCGGTCGTCAAGGCCGGTCGTTCTGCTCCAAGAGCGCCCAGTCCTTTGTGCGTGGGTGCTGCTCGCGAGGCTCGCTACGCGGCGACCACCTGATTGCGTCCGGCCCGCTTGGCCATGAAGAGGCTGGCATCGGCACGGCCGAGGAGCGCTTCCTTCGTCGGTTCCTGCGCGGAGAGAACGGCGCATCCTGCGCTTACCGTTGCTCGTGCGGGTTTGCCGTCCCCTCCGGGCACAGTACGCCCCTCGAGCGCTCGGCGGACCTCGTCGGCCAGGCGAACTGCTTCCGAGCGGCCGCAGTCTTCGAGGATCGCGACGAACTCCTCGCCGCCATAGCGCGCGACCACATCCGCCGAACGCAGGCGCACCCGCAGGATCTCGGCGAAGAGCCGGAGCAAGGCATCACCGGCCATGTGCCCGTGGCGGTTGTTGAAATCTCCGAAATGGTCCAGATCGAACATGATCGCGGCCAGCCTTCCGGCCGGGGCGTGGCGTTTGAAGCGGGCGATGGCGAGGTCCAGCGCGGCGTCGAAATGCCGGCGGTTGTAGAGGCCGGTCAACCCATCGTGGATCGCGAGCGCCGATACGTCTTCAGCCAGGTAGGCGTTGGCCAGCGCGAGCGCCGCATGCGAGCCGAGCAGCGTCAGCACTTCGCGCTCGGAGTGCGTAAACGTCGCCTCGGGGTCTGCCCGGCCCACGGATATCGCACCCAACACCATGCCCTCGTTAATGAGTGGCACTGCCGCCGTGCATATCGCTTCGTAGTCCAAGTGGTCCCGCAACGCTGCGGTGGACTCAGCGCGCGGATGGCGATCGGTGAGGACCAGGGAGCGCTCGCTGATGGCACGGCCCACCGAACCATCCCCAGCTTCAATGACGGCTCCGACTGCATCTTCGGCCAGCCCGAGAACCGAGCTGACACGGTATAGGCCGTCGCTCCGGTCCAGCACGGTGATCACCACCGTGTCCGAAGGTACGACCGCGCCCACGGCGTCTATCAGGGCCGCCGCCAGGCGTCCTGGTTCGCGGATGGAGTTCAGTGCGGCCGCGAACTCCGCAAGGGCTGCGAACAGTCGCGTCCGATCGCCCAACTCCCGCGTTGCGATCGAGAGTTCGGCCGTTCGGTCGGCGACCCGGCGCTCGATCTCGCTGAACGAAGCTTCGAGCTCCTCGGCGAGAAAGTTGACTCCCGCGGCGACGGCATCGACGATGTCCCCTTCGGGCCCGACCGGGGCGCGGGCGTGGAATCGGAGCGCCGCGAACTCCTGGATTGTGGCCACGACCTCTCCGAGGCGCCTCTCGAAGTCGTGGTTGAGTTCGCCGGTTCGGTTCGGCGGAGACCCGCGTTGGGGCGGGACCTGTGCGTCCTTCACAGGAGAGGGCTCCTCGCCCTCGCGTTTAGGCTTCATTGGGCGCCGGCGAACGCCTGGAGCCAGGCGACCGCGGACGCCTCGTCATCGAACAACCGCGTCGGGAATGGCGGTTTGTTCACGCTGAGGAAGAAGGTTCCCAGCATCCGGCTCAGAGGGGTATCCACGATCAAGGCGACGGCCGACACCACGTCACCCCGCCGTGCGAACTCCGAGCGCGCGGACCGGTCCTGCGGGCCGGCCGCGTGCATGTCCACCAGCAAGGGGCTTCGCCGACCGCCGGTTAGTTGGATCATCGCCTCGACCGCAGCTCGGGCGTCCGCCAGGTCTGTGCCGACCTGCGGGGCAAATGCGATGGCAACGATCCCGTCTGGACGAAGCGACATTCGAAACTTCGGATGAGTGATAACACCGTAGTCGTGGTTCATGGGTCCTCAGTCGTGACGCAGAACAACCATCTCGGTACTCCGGTCGGGCCTGGTTGAAGGTTCCTTGGCGGAGCATCCTGGACGGCTGGGCAAACGCGGAACAGTCGCACCTGGGGATGCCTGTAGACCGCCGAGTCGAGCATCTTCGTCAGCGGACGAACCTCGTGAGCCAGGCGACTGCGGATGCCTCGTTGTCGAAGAGCCGCACCGGAGTCGGAGGTCGGCTCATGTTGATGAACACGTTCCCCATGATCCTACTGAGCGGGGTGCCGACGATCAATGCTGTAGCCGACTGCAGGTCGCTCCGGCTTGTCCACGCGGTGCGAGTGGCCCTGTCCTGAGCGCCCGTGTCCCGCATGTCAACCAGCAGGGCCCGTCGCCGGCCGCCCGCGATCTGGGCCAGACCCTCGAGCGCCGCGATGGCGTCCTCGAGGAGCGGGGCGGTCCGCGGGACCCACACCACCTGGACGATGCCGTCCGGGCGCAACCACATCCGGAACTTCGGGTGCGTGATGACTCCGGTTTCGCGGTCCATTGAGGCCTTCAGTCGTTGCGGAGAGGTTGCTCTGCCAACACGCCGATCATCCGGGAGCCTGTCTCAGTGTTTCTGGCGTCGGCAGCGAACTAAGCGTGCTCGTGATAAGCGAAGCACGGTAGGCCCCAAGAGTACCCACGCGCAGTCGGTTCCAAGCCCCAGTCCGTGGCCGAGGGTGCACACGGCGTACCTCTGGGTCCGTACGAGTGAGTGATATGACTTGTCGATCCCGCCCCGTAGCATCAGGTCATCGAAGCGGTCGTTTGACTGCCGTTGTTGAGGTCGGATCCAGTGGCCCAAGCTCGCGAACACTGCCCCCGCTGCCGTAGGCGCCTGGTGAGCACGCGCTTCGATACGACCTTCCGCCTTGCTGACCTGAGCGAACGTCTCCTCTTCGCCATTCCCGGCGGCCTGTGCGAAGACTGCCATCAGCTGTACATCGATCCCGGGCTGGTCGAGATGCTCGACCTGGGCCAGGGACGCTGCGTCTTCGCCATCGAAAGCGACTCGGTCCTTCAGAAGCAGGCCTCGGCGGGCGCCAACTGACGCCGGTGGAGCCATCCGGTGCGCTCGCGCGAGCCCGAAGCGGCCAACACCCTGGCCGTTTCTTTCATTTTCAAGGGCGTCTACTCGACGGGCGGTGGCATGGCGGCCTGGCAGAGCATGCACCCTCTCTCGCATCACAGCACGATCCGTCCGGGTTGGCACTGGCCGGCAGGTGGTATATACGAATTTGACAAGGCTGCCGATACCTCGATGGGGCGTCCATGCCAACGGCGACGAATGACGACGTTGGAGTCTCTCGCGAGATCATCGAGGCTTGGACTCGATTTCTGGACTGGAGTGGGGTGTGACCAAGGACGAGGCTGGGGGGGTCCAGTCGGGCGGCACGGTCCACGACACCACGAGCCTCCTTGCTGAGCGTGAACTCGCCCGGCGCATCGGCCGCGCCCGCACCGCGCTCAGCGAGTGCCATCGGGCTTTGATTCGCGCCACGGACGAACAAGTGCTAATCGACACCGTCTGCCGGCTCGCGGTGGGTGTCGCCGGCTACTCGCTCGCCTGGGTCGGCTTTGCCGAGCATGACGAGCGAAAGACGGTCCGTCCCGTCGCCCGATACGGCGAGGCCGCGTCGTATCTCGACGAGATCTCCATCACTTGGGGCCCCGATGCCCACGGGCGCGGCCCGACCGGGAGCTCCATCCGGACGGGCCAGGCCCGCCTGGCACGCGACTTCGTCGTGGAGGCGAGCTACGAGCCGTGGCGCGCGAGTGCCGCCCGGCATGGGCTGGCGTCTTCGATCAGCCTGCCCCTCCTAAAGGACGACGTGGCCTTCGGCGCCCTCATGATCTACGCACCTGAGCCGGACGCGTTCGGTGAGACGGAGACCGGGATCCTCGTGGAGCTTGCCGATGATCTCGCGTTTGGCATCCGGCTGCTACGCGAACGATCCGAGCACGATCGACTCGCCACGGCCGTCGGTCAATCGGCCGAGGCCGTCATCATCACCGACGCCGAGGCGCGGATTACCTACGTCAATCCAGCGTTCGAGCGAGTGACCGGCTACAGCCGCGACGAGGTCATCGGCAAGAACCCGCGTTTGCTCAAGAGCGGCATTCAAACGGCCTGGTTCTACGACGCAATGTGGGCCGCCCTCACGAATGGCTTGCCGTGGGAGGCCGATTTCGTCAACCGCCGCAAGGACGGCACCCTCTTCACCGAAGAGACCGTGATCTCACCGATCCGCGACCCCTCCGGCGCGATCACGAGCTACGTGGCCGTCAAGCGTGACGTGACGCGGGAACGAGCCCTCGAGGAACGAGCAACCCAGCTAACCCGGGAGCGCTCACTGATCTCGGAGACGATCCGCGACCTGCGCGCAGGTGACACGCCCGAAGTCACCGCTCAGGCGATCTGCCGTCAAGTCGTCAGCTTCACCGGCGTGGTGGCCGCGCACTTCTACCTCTTCGAGCGCGACGAGCAGGCCGAGTCGATCGGTTTCGTGGTCGCCGGTCAACCCGACCCGCCGCTGCAGCGGGTCCCATCTCAACGCACGCGGCAGATCCGTGAGCGCGCCGCCGAGGGCCCCTGGATCGAGCCGTGGGTGAGCCAACCCTCGCGCTCTTACAACGGGCTCCTCATGAGCCTCGGCGTCCACGCAGTTGCGTGCGCGCCTGTCCGCCACGGCCAGGCACTCATCGGGCTGCTGTCGGTCTATTCAACGGGATCGGTCCAGGAGCTTGCCGTCACCGAGGCGCTGCCGGCCCTGGCCGAGTTCGCCAACCTGGCCGGAGCGGTGATCGGCCGCGACGTGGTTGACCGGACCGAGGCTGGGCGGAGCCGCGACCACATCGCGAGCATCATCGCTCGCCGCGATTTTCATCCCGTATTCCAGCCGATCGTCGATCTCGCGAGCAGCGAAGTCGTCGGCTACGAGGCGCTCACGCGCTTCAATGACGGGTCCAATCCGGAGCTCGTGTTCGCCGAGGCAGCCGCGGTCGGCCTCGGGATCGAGCTGGAAACGGTCACCATCCAGGCGGCCCTCGCGGCCTCGGGGGCCCTGGCTGGGTCGGCCTGGCTCAACCTCAACGCATCGCCGGAACTGATCCTGGCGGGCAAGGTGCTGGCCTCGATTGTCCAAGCGTGCACGCGACATCTGGTGATCGAGTTAACCGAGCATGCAGCCATAACTGACTACCCTGCGTTCCGCGCGGCAATGGTCGAACTCGGGCCGGACTTGGAGTTCGCCGTGGATGACACGGGCACGGGGTTCGCCAGCCTGCGCCATATCGTCGAGTTGCGCCCGGCCTTTGTGAAGCTGGACCGGTCGCTGATCGCCGGCCTCGAGGCCGACAACGCCCGCCAGGCGATGCTCGTTGGCCTCGGTCACTTCGCTCACGTGACCGGTTGCCGACTGATCGTCGAGGGCATCGAGACCGCAGCTGAGCTCAATCTTCTACGTGCCCTGACCATCGAGCTTGGCCAAGGCTACTTGCTGGGTCGACCACTCCCGGTCGAAGAGGCCGGCTGACCTGGACCTGCGCGAATTGTCTTGACGCCCATTGGCCCCGACGCGACATCTGCACAGACTGTCGGTCGGCAGCGGAGAGCCGCCCAGTCGGTCCCCGCCCGAGCGTAGAAAGCGCCGGTTCTACCTGCCGAACAGGGCGGACGGATCACCATTGGCCGCGTCGCCGGCTGCTCCCAACAGCGGTAGACCGTAGGCCTCTTCGATCGCTCGGAGGGTGCCGTATAGGTTGCCGTAGGCAGTCAGGCTCCCACCGCCCACAGACCGATTGGAGATCACGATCATCGGGATCTGTCCACCGGCCGGCGAGCCTTGGAGGTTGTTCTCGTCCATCGTGAAGATGATCGTCGAGTTCGTCTGGGCGAACCAGGCCGAACTCAGGACCGATGGCAGGTTGGCGTTCAACCAGGCGTCGCCTTGCGCAATCGTTCCGTCGTGCATGTCGTCTTGCAGATTGGGCGTGATCCAGACGAAGTCGGGAGGGTTCGGCCCATCTAGCTGAGACACCATCGCCGCGGAGCCGGGGTACGGTACGTCGTGCGTCGCGCAGTTGCCACCAGTCACAACATCGCTGAAATGAATGAACGGGTTGTGTCGCCCGACGTAGGCGCCCGAACTGGACCCGGTGTAGCAGGCCGAAGGCATCGACTCCATGTAGGCAGTCCACGGGATGCCCGCCTCGCTGAGCTGGTTGCCCAGATTGTCCGCCGGGTACTGCCCGCAGGAGTCCGAGGTGCAGCCCTGAGTGCCGCCGGAGACGACCGCGAGGTAGTTCGGCAGGCTCGGATGGCGAATTGCCCACCAGTTCGAGTCGTACGCATAGGTGTTGGCAAGGCTGGTGATGTATGGGGCCGACGCGTTGCCGATAGGATCACCACCCTGCCCTTCGTAGAAGACCACCATTACGTGAGGGTGTCCGGCGGCCGGCGTGGCCGACGGTGTGGGCGTGGGCGACGCCGTGTCGGTTGGCGTGGGCGAGGGAGACGGGGTATCGGTGGGCGTGGGCGACGCCGTGTCGGTGGGCGTGGGCGCGACCGACGGGGTATCGGTGGGCGCGGCCGTGGGCGACGGGGTATCGGTGGGCGCGGCCGTGGGCGATGGAGTGGCGTCGGCCAACGGAATATCGGTGGGCGATGAAGTGGCGTCGGCCAACGGAATATCGGTGGGCGTGGGCGCGACCGACGGGGCGACGCTGGCCGGCGCCAGCGTCAGAACGAGGAGGGGCGGGCGTGAAGACTCACGACTGCCCATGCTGACCGCCGTCGGACCTCGTCCGACCAGGACGAAACCGACGACAGTGCCGGGCGTCACCGCCGAGGTGACGTCCACGCTCGTCGTGGTACGGGCTGCGAACGCGCCCATCTCGCCTACCAGCGTGCCAACCGCGGGGGCATTCGCCCACGTGATACCGGTCTCCGACCAGACGCTCAACGTCCGATGAACCTCGTACCCGGTTGAACTGGAGGAGTTGGCGTACACCTGCAGCGTCGCCGACGTGACGACCCCACTCATCGAAATGAGATCGAACCTCAAGTACGAGAGGACGACCGGTGATCCATCGAAGCGGATCTGCGTCGCCTTGCCGTAGTTGGCGGTCGGCGCGGCGGAACTCACGTATGAGTCCCCCGAGGCCGAAAGAGAACTGGCCGCCCCAACCGAAGGAGCGGCGAAGACCGCGACAGCCAGCAGGAGCAGGCTCGAAGACAGGGCGAAGAGGGACCTTTTCATGGCCATCCTTCCGAGCCGGCCGACTACGGCGCGGCCACGGGACTGTGCGCCCGACCGTTGGCCATCCATGAGGATGGAACCACGGTCTGAGCCTTGCCCCAGAGAATCCCGAGGTCAGACGCGGCGATCGAAGGTATTGCCAATGGATGCCCGTAGCCAATGCCAATAGGGATGGGTTCGGTCAGAGAGGCGAAGGAACTGGGCTCCCGTGACTCTGTCCGGACACAGGTCGACACCATAAAATCCTCGTCAGTGGCGCGACCACGGACGCACGGACGACCGCAGCCGGGGCACCCAGAGCGGCGCGGTAGACTCTGTCACATGAACGAATACCGACTTGGCGCGCTCTGTTGGAACCAGTACACCGACTGCCCTTCTCTCCAGGAAGCGAGCATCCGGGCTGACCGGCTCGGCTACGACACCCTGTGGACGTGAGGTCGCGGCTACGCGACTGCAGCGGCGCGGCGCGTGTTCGACGACGCGGGGGCGAATCCAGGATGGCCGCGTATCGCCTCGGTCACTACGTCTGGCCCGTCAGAATGGACCCCAATCCTCGATAGACCTGGACGTACGGAGAGGAGAGCACGATGAGCAACGAACAGGTGGCACCTGAAACGAAGGGTGTTACGGTGAAGTTGCTTGCAACCGTTGACCTTGGCCCTGAGATCGAGGGCATCGAACGGCGCCAACTTCGAATGCGTATGGTGACCATCGAGCCTGGAGGCGTCTTCGGCCCGATTCACGACCACAAAGGCAGACCGGGCACCGTTTACATCTTGCAGGGAACGATCACCGACCATCGAAACGGGGTCGCTACGGACTATGGGCCGGGAGTGGGCTGGCCCGAGGATCGGAACACGACCCACTGGCTCGAGAACAGGGGAACGATTCCGGCGGTGGAGGTCTCGGTCGATATCGTCAGGCAAGAGTGAATCGACCGTCCCGGGCTAGCCACCTTGCCCTTCCATCACGATCGACCTTCTGATCAGATAAACGGAGCGTAAGTTGAGCGAAGTCAAGATCGGCGCCCTGTGCTGGAACCAGTACACGGCCTGGCCACCGCTGCTGGAGGCGGGGAAACGAGCGGACCGGCTCGGTTACGACACCCTGTGGACGTGGGACCACGTCTATCCCATCGTCGGGTCGGCCGACGGCCCGATGTTCGAGGCATGGCTCACGATCACCTCGTGGGCGATGGCCACGCAGCACGTCCGGATCGGTCTCATGGTCGGGGCCAACACTTTCCGTCAGCCGTCCCTGGTCGCGAAGATGTCGACCACGCTCGACCACATCAGCAACGGGCGAGCCGTGCTTGGGATCGGCGCGGCCTGGTTCGAGACTGAGCACGTCGCGTTCGGGTTACCGTTCGGGAGTGGGTTCCCAGAGCGCCTCCGATGGCTGGGAGAGGCGTTGCCGGTCATACGCGGCATGTTGCGCGGCGAGGAGCCAACCGCGCGCGGCGAGCACTACCACGCCAAGCAGGTCCGGAACGACCCGCCACCACTCCAACCTGCGCTGCCGATCCTGGTCGGTGGCGACGGCGAGAAGGTCACCCTCAAGCTCGTCGCGAAGTACGCGGACGCATGCAACATCGGCGGTGGTGTAGCCAACGTTCGGCTCAAGGACGTGGTGCTGAAGCAACATTGCGCCGACGTTGGACGTGACGAACGCGAAATCGAGCGAACAACCGGCATTGGCGTGCCCGTTATCCGCGACTCGCGCGAGGAGGCAGAACGGGTCTTTCGGTCGCTCTTTGACCACAACGGCAAGGCCCGGCTCTGGCAGGACCAGCCGGTCGGGACGCCGGAGGACGTGGCCGAGAAGCTGGCCCCCTACCTCGAGATCGGCTACCGACACCTTGTCGCCGGCTTCCCCTCCCCCTACGACGAGGAAACCATGACAAGGCTCATTACCGAGGTAAAGCCGAGTCTCGAGCGCGTCTGAACCAATCGCTCAATCTTGGGACTCGCCCGGGCTGTGCTGCGTCGGCGTGATGCGTCGCCATACGCCCCGAGTCTCAGCGCGCCAGGGTTACGGCTCAGGAGCGCTCGTCGGCGGGGGACTAACCGGAATGGCGCAACGCTCCGCATCCGCCGCTGGCGTTGAGATTCCGTCGAATCGAACTCCTAGGCCTGACCGCTGCTGCGTCCGCCGATGAGCATCCGGTACACAGCGACCACGACGACGCCACCGATTACGGCGACCACGATGCTCTCGACATTGATGCCGGTCACGTCGGCGACTTTCAGGACCGTGCCGGCGAGATAGCCGCCGACGACAGCCCCGAGGATGCCCAGGAGGATCGTGGCGATGACGCCTTCAGAGCCGCCCATGATCATGTTGGTGATGAAGCCGGCGATGGCCCCGAGGACGATCCAAGCAATGATGCCCATGGTGGCTATTCCTTTCGTGGGACGCGGATTGCGGACGAAAAGCGAGCAGTCCTCGCCCTGCGCGTGAGCATCCAGCGGATGCGCGCCATCCGCACTAGTCAGCGGCTCGACGGCCGTCGGGTGGCGTCTTGAAGATCGCCCAAGCCCTGCTGGGCGCTGCCTTGAACCTGCTTGACCTTGCCCTTGGCTTCCTCGTGCCTGTCGCCCGTCAACTTACCGAGCCCTTCCTCGACTTGACCCTTGGCCTTGTTGATCGCGCCCTTGGCGCGCAAGTCGGTCATTTCAGCTGTCCTCTAGCCACGTTCAGGCGTGAATCCTGTGTGTGTCCTTCGTCATCGTGGTCTGGACGGGTGCCGATCGCGAGGATGAGAACCCTCCCGCGCTCGCGGCCGCGCGAATCTGTTGGGCCGAGCGGCTGCCGGCGGCGCTGATCTCGTGGGCGTGGCGAGTTTTCATCCTGGCGTGCGGCGGGCGTTCCTCCATACGCTGTCGCTACATGGCTCGCCTGGAGAGCGGAGGGCCACGCCACGGAGCCACGCGATGCCCCGAGCCACGAAATGAACAGCCACGGCCGCTACACAAGGCCCAGCACAAACGTGCGGGTCCCCCAGATCATGATCGTCGTGGTCATCGCTCTGATCGCCGCTGGGCTCCTGGTTGGCGTTGGTGCCGTCGAGGGAGCGCCGGCGCAAACCCCCTGGCAGGAACTCGGTCCCGCTAGCACCGCGAACTGAGGTCGGACTCATCACGACCGTAGCCACACCATGGCTGCATAGCGGTCGTACCTGCCGCCTGCGCGAACCAGAGCTAGCTGGTCGGTGAAGCCAGCCATGCGACTGAGCCAGGTTTTGTCCACATTCGACCAGTACCACGCTGGTCTGGTGGACAAGCACCAGAACTTCCGGCCAGTTAGTGGACAAGTCCCTTGTGCAAATGACATCGAACGTTCATTCTAAATCTTGCCTGAAGGGGCCGACATTCACTGTCGAACCGGACCGAAGAGCAATCTCCGGGACGGTCCCGGGAAACCGGACCGAGGACCGCAAGGACGTCGGCCACGGGGCCCGGCGGCGGGTCGGCGATCACGAGCAATCGCGATCGCCGGTGCGCCAGTCGACGGACAGCTGGTTCCTTTGGGCGCTTCTTTGTCCGCCGCCGACCCGGGCACGATCCAGGCCGTCCCCCGGACTGGGCCGTGGCAACCACAAGCTCGCGCGGCCTTGCGCACCAGCGTCGCGACCCCAATGGACCGCACGTCGACCGGACTGACCTTGTCCCTGCAGAGCCGAGGCCAGTCCCCCGCAACGTCAACGGGGAGAGCCCAGGTCTTGGGGTCCGGACTCCATGCGCAAAGGGCCGTTGACCTAGTAGTCCATGTCCCCGCCATAACCACCGCCGACGGGCACGGATTGCTTCTTGTCCGGCAGGTCGGTGATGAGCGACTCCGTCGTGAGGACCATCGCCGCGATGGAGGCGGCGTTTGAGTCCCTTGACCTTGTCGACCACCACCTCGCCAATCTGGCGCGCGGCGCAGGATGTCGAGGCCGACCGCCTCGTCGCCCACGAGCGCGACCAGGTCGAGAGTCGGGATGGCCTAGGCAGGTTTCCGTTTGCGGCGGCGGTGCTGGCCACCGACACGCCGCGCGTGGAGCATTCATCGGACTAGGGCAAGGGGACGTTACCGGGAGATGATCATGGCAAGGACAATGGCCACCGCCACGAAGACTATGAATTGCCAGATCTTGACGAGACGGTTCAAGTCCTTCGCTCCTCACAACGCACGACGCCGGTATCCGTGAACTGTGGCCCTCGACCGCCAGCCTAAGGGAGCCTTTGCCATGAGGCCGGCCACGACAGCGAAATCGACCCGGCGCTCTTCTGAGGTCCGGCGATGTGGAACTGCAACGGCAGCGCCTCGCCGGCGGTACTCCCGGAGCGTCGGGTCCTCCCCATTGTGACTGTGTTGGCATCTGCCGGCGCTACGCCTTTGGCTTGGAGCGATTCTGGGACGCACGCCTGGCTGCCGGCCGCGCCGCTGGCTTGGCCACCTGTGGGGACACTGCTGCTGCGGTCTTGCCGGGCTGGCCCCGGACAGTTCGTGGGTGCGGACCGCACCATTGGCGGCATCGGGCCACGAGCGGGACTTGGTGCACTATGCGAGGCGATCCTCGATGACCGCCTCGAGCGACGGGAGAAGAACCACGCTCTCCTGCTCATTCGGGTCGGTCCTCGCGAGCACGCCGAACGCCTCGACGCTCCCGGTATTGATCGGCAGGTGCGGGCAGTCGGCCGGGATGTAGAGGTAGTCCCCCGCCTGCATCTCGGTCCGATGCTCGAGACCCTGCCCGTGGAGGACCGACACCGCTCCGGCGACGAGGTAGATCGCCGTCTCATGGCTCGCGTGGAGGTGGGCCGTCGCCCGTCCGCCTGGTGGAATGCGCAGGGTATGGAGGCACAGCCGCCGAGCCCCGGTGTTCTCCGTGAAGACGCCCTCGCCGTAGGTGAGTCCCTGCCTGCCCTCGTAGGTCCGTCCGGACCGAACGAGGACGGCCTCACCGGACCCCACTGGCTCGCGATCCATGCTCGATCCTCCCTTCTCGTGTGCCGAACGAAGCGAGTATGCGTGACAGGGGGACTTACCAACCGTCCTTACGCACAAGGGCAGTATCAGGGCATGACAGACCTGACGATCGCATTCGGGCCGCGCTCGAACGCGAGGCCGAGCCCTTCTGGCGGCTACGGCGGCAGGACCCGCAGCGGCGTCAGGAGGCAGGCGGTCGTCGCGACTTCCAGCCGTGACTTCGCGCTGGCCTCGGTCCCCGCGTAACGGCGCGAGAGCCGCCGCCAGCGCCCGCGGCGGGCGACGCGTGCGCGACCCGATAGGGCGGCGCGGTCGGCGCTAAGCCCGCCTGGCCGTTCGGCGCGGCGAGGGCGGCGAGGCCTCGGCAGCACCGGTCGGCGACGACGGCAGCCAGGTTCGGGAGGTCGGGCAGCAGCTCGTCGAGCAGCTCGCGCCCCGGACTTCACGTCGTGCGGCTTGGCCGGATCCAGCTCGCACGCGGACTGGCAGCCCGAGGATCTCGATAACAACCGGAGCGGCATGAACGTACGTCTGCGGGCGTCGGATACGCTCCGACGGCGCTGCTGCCGACCGCAAGCCTCGCAAGCTCCACCCCAATCCGTGCTCTGAATGGGGACCCAACGCCCGCATTCCGGCCGAGATCTGGGAGGAGCCGATCCTTGCCCAAATGGGCGGCATCGAGCTCAACGACGGAGCGATCGCCGGGGTCGTGGCTGCGCTGGGCTCAACGGTCAGACCCGTCACTCGGGACCGGTCGCGGATCGAGCGTCAGATGCGAGAAATCGCCCTCGAACACGTCGGCCGTGGGATCAGCAACGAGACCCGCCTTGGCCGGATGAAGCAGCTCTGGGCGTCTCTGGCGGAGATTGAGGAGAGCGCTCAGGTCGGCGCGCCTGCGGACCGTGCGGTCGAGTGGCTGAGGGTCCTTGGGGAGACCTGGCAGCACGCCGATGTGCCCCAAGCCAGAAGCGAACTCCTCCACGCAATCTACGAGAGGATAGTCATAGCCGGGAAAGAGTTCGTGTCGGCCCGCCTCACGCCTGCCACGTACGCGAACGGTCTGGCATTGACTCTGCTAGATACTGTGTGGCGCGCCCGACAGGATTCGAACCTGCGACCTTCGGCTCCGGAGGCCGACGCTCTATCCGCTGAGCTACAGGCGCGCGACGCGACCGCGGCGCGGCCGCGGTCGGGCGGCAATGATACCCCGGTGAGCCGTGGGGCACGAGGGTCCGTCGCCGCGCGGATCCCTACCGGCGTGTTCCGAATCGGCGGTTGCGGGTTGCGAGGGCGGTCGACGCCAATACGGCAAAGGCGGCCAGGGTGAAGCCGAATAGCCAGACGGCCACCTGGCCGAGGTCGAGCGGAACTCGCCCCGAGTCGTTGGTGCCGGTGGGCGGAAGCGTCGGACCCGCGGCCACGATCCCCGCGGTGGCTTCGCCGTTGGCGTCGTTCGGGTCGCGCTGGTTCGAGGCAACTACGCTGGCCGTGTTGGCGATCGACCCGGCCTGGCTCACACGGACCGTGATCGTCAGCGTGGCCGACGTGCCGCTGGCCATGTTGCCCACAGTCCACGCGCCGGTCACGGCATCGTACGTGCCGCCGGAGCTGCTCACGAACGTCACGGCCGCCGGCAGCTGGTCTCGCACGATGACGCCCGAAGCCGCGTCCGGTCCGTTATTGGTGACGACGATCGTGTAGGTGGCCTGATCGTCCTTCTGGACGCTGCCCGGCGTCACCGTCTTGGCCAGCGAGATGTCGGCCACGCCGCGGGCGTTCAGGATCGCGGCCGCCTGGTCGTTCTCGCCGGCGGAGTTGTTGTCGGGAGTCGAATTGGGATCCGGCAGGCTCGAATCGGTGACCTCGGCGATGTTGGTGATCGGTCCCTCGACGTCGACGGCGGCCGTGACGGTCAGGGTCTCGGACGCGCCGACGGCCATGCCGCCGACGGTCCAGTCGCCGCTGGGCTGGTCGTATGCGCCCTTGCTGGGCGTGTCCGACACATACGTGAGACCTGCCGGTAGCAGGTCGCGGACATGGACGCCGGCCGTGGCGTCCGGGCCATGGTTCGTGAGCGTGATCGTGAAGGTGACGGTGGAGCCAAGGTCGGGCGTGTCGTCGTCGACCGTCTTGGACACCTCGAGGTCGGCCGCTGGGGGCGCGTCGATCGTGGCGGTGCTGGAGTCGTTGGTGTCGTCGGGATCGCGCTGCAGCAGGCCGCCGACGGCGGCGATGTTGCCGATCGACCCGGATCCGGTGACCCGGGCGCTGATGTCGAGCGTGACGGTGGCGCCGTCGGCCAGGCCGCCGATCGTCCAATCGCCCGTGGTCGAGTTGTAGGCGCCCGCACTCGGTGTGCTGGAGTCATAGCTCAGCCCGGCCGGGAGGCCGTCGTGGACGACCAGCAGGGTGGCCGCGTCGGGTCCGAGGTTGGTCACCGTGATCGTGAATGTCACGATCGATCCGACGTTCGGGCTCGGATGGTCCACTACCTTGAGCACGGCGATGTCCGCAATCCGCGTCGAGACCGAGACTTGATCAGTGTTGTTGGAGAGGTCCGGATCGAACTGGTCGCCTGTGACCGTGGCCGTGTTCGTGTAGTCGCCGGCCGAAGGCACGTCGACATCGATCGTCAGAGTGACGGAGGCGCCGTTGGCCAGATTCCCGATGGACCAGATGCCGGTCGAGTCGTCGTAGCCGCCCTGGCCGGCCAGATGGCTCACGTAGTCGAGCCCCGCCGGCAGGAGGTCGGCCACGGTTACGCCGGTGGCGTCGTCGGGTCCGTAGTTGGTGACCGTGAGGGTGAACGAGTCGGGGTCTCCGACGTTGGGCCTCTGCGAAGCCGCGGACTTGGTGATGCCCAGCTCCGCGTGCGGCGGCGTGACCGTGGCAGTGGCCGAGTCGTTGGCCGTGGAGGATTGGGGCTCGTCGGCGGCCAGGACCGCCGCGGTGTTGGTAGAGGCCGATGCGCCGACGACGGTCGCCTCGAGGGTCAGAGTGGCCGATAACCCGGCGGCCAGAGTCCCGACGGTCCAGTCGCCCGTGGTCGAGTTGTAGCTCGTACCGGCGTCGGGCGTGTTCGAGACGTAGGTCAGGCCGGCCGGCAACAGGTCGCGGATGACGACGCCGTTGGCGATGTCGGGCCCGGAGTTGGTGACGCCTATGGTGAAGGTCACGTCTTCGCCGACGTTCGCGGTCTGATCGTCGACGCTCTTGGTGACCACGAGGTCGACGAGCTGTGACGTCGTCGCCGAGGCGTTGTTGTTGGCCGCATTGGGATCGAACGGATCGCCGGCGATCGACGCCGAGTTCGTGAGAGTGCCGGGGTTCGCCACGGTCGCCACGATCGTCAGGGTCTCGGTGGTGCCGTTGGCCAGGGTTCCGATCGTCCAGATGTGGGTGCCGGAGTCGTAGCTGCCCGCGGTCGCGTCCG
The DNA here is from genome assembly GCA_963789725.1 of uncultured Chloroflexia bacterium. Taxonomy (GTDB): domain Bacteria; phylum Chloroflexota; class Limnocylindria; order Limnocylindrales; family CSP1-4; genus Fen-1039. The sequence goes on along the minus strand of CAWBLU010000001.1, from coordinate 523,828 downwards.
ACGACTGGTAGGTGAGGCCCGCCGGCAGGGCATCGGTGACCTCGACGCCGTCCGCATCGTTCGGTCCGGCGTTGGAGGCCACGATCGTGTAAGTCACGTCGGTGCCGACGTCCGGATGGGTCTCGTCAACGGCCTTGGTGACGCCCAGGTCGGCGATGTTGGGGCTCACCGTCGCGGTCGCATAGTCGTCCTCGGTGTCGACGCCGTTGGCCGGGGTCGAGTCGACGTCGCCCTGGTCCGCGTGGCCGACCTCGGCCACGTTGGTCGCGGTAGCGGAGCCCGCCACGAGCGCGCTCAATGTCATCGATTGGCTGCCGCCCGAGGCCACGGTTCCCACGGTCCAGATGTGCGTGGCGGGGTTGTACGAACCGCCCGCGTTCGGGCTCGAGGTGACGTACGTCAGCGTCGCCGGCAGGGCGTCGGTGACCTTGACGGTGGTGGCATCGTCCGGCCCGGCGTTGCTGACGGTGAAGGTGAAGACGACGACCTGGCCTGCGTCGGGTGTCGAGTCGTCGACCGTCTTGGTGAGGCTGAGGTCGGCCTGTGGAATTGTGTCGGTGTCGGTGGCGACGTTGTTCGCCGGTGTCGGATCGGGGTTGATGGCGTGGTCGTCGGCGATCGTGGCCGTGTCCTCGATCTCGGTCATGCCCTCCGGGATCGGATCGACGACGGTGACGGCGAAGCTGACGTTGCCGGATGCGCCGGCGGCGACGCTGCCCGTGCCGGCGAGATGGGTGCAGACCGTGCCCGCGACGGCGCCGTCCGAGCAACTCCATCCGGCGGTACTGGCGGGCGCGTTGAAGGTCGTGCCGGCCGGGACGGTCTCGGTGATCGTGGAGCCGGTGGCCGTCGCGTTGCCGACGTTCTCGTATCCGAGAACGTAAGTCCTGACGACTCCGGCCGTGGACTCGGTCTCGCCGTCGGAGTTGGTGATGGTCAGATCGGTGCCGCTGACGGTTACGGGAGCTGTGGTGGCGGCGGCATAGTCGTTCAGCGCACCGCCGGGCCCGTCTGCGCCGGTGCGCTCATTCGCGTCGCCGCCGGAGATCGACGTCCAGGTGACTCGAGCGTTGTTGGTCAGCGTGTCCTTGAGGTCGACCTCGCTCGAATTGCCGACCTGCGCCTGGTACGTGTAGGTCGAAGTAGCCCCGCCGGCGAAGGCGTCGAAAGAGATCGTGATGGTGTCGCCCACGACGATCGTGTCGTCCGGAGCCTGGCCGCCCGTGTTGAGCAGCGAGCTCGCCACGTAGGTCAGCCCTGCCGGGAGCGTGTCCGAAAGCACGACGTCGCAGGCCGTCGCGTTGCTGGCGACCGCGTGTGAAACGGTCAGGGTGTAGGTCACCACCGCCCCGAAGCCGGGGCTGGTCACGTTGGCGTTCTTGACGATCTGGAGAACGGGTTCCTTGATCGTGACGAACCGCGTCGCCGGCGCGTTCACCGTCTTGACGGTGGCTTGCGTGTACTTGAGGCTGGCGCTGTTGATCAGCGTCCCGTTCGATTGGTTGGCCACAACGTTGGCCGCTTTGGCCGTTATCTGGACGAGGAAGGAGTTGTTGGCACCGACGTTGTCGGCAGTGGCGACGGTGTCGCCGAAGGTGAGCGTCCATGCGCCGCCTGCCGAACCGGCCGGCCTCGTTGATTCCGTGGGTGTCGCCGTGACGGTTCCGTTGAAGTCCGAGCCCAGCCGGCCGCCACTCGAAGCGGCCTCCGTCACCACGGCGTAGCTCACCGGAATCAGCCCCGAGGGCAGCGTGTCGATGACGACCAGGCTCTTGCTCGTGCCCTCGGGCAGGGCCACGACCAGGTCGAAGGTGGTATCGCCGCCGATCACGGCGGTCGCCGGCGTCGGGCCGAGCTTGGAGATTGAGGGCGCGGCCATCGTGGCGGTCACGACGCCGGTGGTGCCGGTGTAGTTGTTGGGCGCGCTCCCACCGCTGCGTTCGCCGGTCGACGTGCCGGACGCGCCGGGGCAGTTGGAGCCGGTGGTGTTGGTGCCGCCGACGGTTCCGTTCGCTCCCGGGAGGCTCGTCCAGGTGGACGTCGCCTGATTGGAAATCGCCTTGCCCGCTTCGACGACGTCGGAGACGGTCCCGGTGATGTCGATCGTATACGTGGTCGAAGCCGGGACGGATGTGAATGTCACATCCACGGCGTTGCCGGCCGTGTTGTCCGTGTACGCGGCGGTTCCGCCTACGGTAATCCCGGTCACCGTGACGTTTGCGTCGACGGTATCGAGAACGCGATATTCGTATGCCGGCGAGATGTTGGCGCCTGCGCCGTTGGTCACGGTGATGCGATACACGATCTGGTCGCCACCATCAACCGGCGTCGTCGTGAGCGCTTTGCTGAAGACCGTGATGCTCGGATGGGCGACGGTCACGGCCAGCGATGCCGAGGTTTGCAGGAGAACGCCGTTCTTGTACATGGCGATCGTGTCGGCCAGGGATTTGCCGGACGTGTTGCCCGCGACGTTGCTGACGATCGCGTTGAACTCGACCACCGCGATCTCGGTATCGGCGTCGCTATCGTCGTTGGTCAGTGAGCCGAGATTGAACGTTGGATCGGCGCCGTCGGCGTATGACCCGGCGGGGGTGATGTCCGGGTCCGGGATGACGTACGTCGGATGGCCGGCCCACGTGCCGTCTCCGGTGACGGCGAGGCCCGGGCCGCTCAAGGTGGTGGATGTGAGGCCGGCGCCGCCTCCGTTGGAGACCAGTGCGGCCGTGGCCGTTGCGTCATTGAGGAAGGTGAGGCCCGACGGAATCAAATCGGTGAGAGTGACGCTCGGCGTGGTGCCTTCGGGGATGGTCACGACGACGCGGAAGCGGACCACCTCGCCGATCGCGACGTGTGTGGTCAGCGTATCGGTCTCGGATGTGGTTACCAGCGTCTTGACCGGAGCGGGCTGAGTGACGGTGACCGTGGCGGTGGCGGTGCGGGCGTAGTTGTCGGGCGATCCGGCCGAGCCGTCGTCGCCGGTCCGCTCACCGGCATCGGCGCCGGGCAGGCTGGTCCAGGTCACGGTGGCGGTGTTGGTGTAGACCGCGCCGCTGGGCACGGTGGTGTCGAGGGTGGCCTGGTAGTGGAGGACGATGGTGGCGTTCTGGGCCAGGCTGTCCCAGCTCGCGGTCAGGTCCGGGGCGGAGCCGTCGTCGTGGCTGGTCCAGGCCGGGCCGGAGAAGACTTCCAGCGAGCCCGGGACGTAGGTCAGCCCGGCCGGGATGGAGTCGGTCCAGACGGCGTCGAAGGCGGTGCTGCCGTTGGCGTTGGTGGGGTTGGAGATGGTCACCGCGTAGGTGATCGTGTCGCTGGCGTCGCCGCTGGCCGGGTTGGCCGTCTTGGCGATGGTCAGGATCGGCTCCAGGACGTTGAGCGAGGTGGCCCGGGCGGCGGTCAGGGCGTGGCCGGTCCACGACAGGACGGCGCCGTTCTGGAGACCGTGGCCGCGGACGTTGGCGGCAATGTCCTGGACCACGACCCTGTAGGTCAGCACGATCGTCTCGGGGGTGCCGTTGTCGGAGTCGCTGTTGGTCAGATCGCCCAGGCCGAAAGTGACGTCCTGGCCGTTGATCGCGGGGGCCGCGCAGGCCGAGCTGAAGTCGGCTCCGAGACTGGTGGCGACCGCGGCCGAGGCGTCGATCGAGACGCAGTCCACGAAGCCCAGGCCGACCGGCAATGTGTCGCGCAGCTGGGCCGCGGGCACCGTGCCTTCGGGGACGGTCAGGGTCACCTGGTATGTCACGACCTCGCCGATGGTCACGTTGGGCAGGGTCGTGGCGGGCTCGGTGTCGGCGGTATAGGCCTTGGCCGCGCTCGGATCGACCACGGTGACCGTGGCGGTGGCGGTGCGGGCGTAGTTGTCGGGCGATCCGGCCGAGCCGTCGTCGCCGGTCCGCTCACCGGCATCGGCGCCGGGCAGGCTGGTCCAGGTCACGGTGGCGGTGTTGGTGTAGACCGCGCCGCTGGGCACGGTGGTGTCGAGGGTGGCCTGGTAGTGGAGGACGATGGTGGCGTTCTGGGCCAGGCTGTCCCAGCTCGCGGTCAGGTCCGGGGCGGAGCCGTCGTCGTGGCTGGTCCAGGCCGGGCCGGAGAAGACTTCCAGCGAGCCCGGGACGTAGGTCAGCCCGGCCGGGATGGAGTCGGTCCAGACGGCGTCGAAGGCGGTGCTGCCGTTGGCGTTGGTGGGGTTGGAGATGGTCACCGCGTAGGTGATCGTGTCGCTGGCGTCGCCGCTGGCCGGGTTGGCCGTCTTGGCGATGGTCAGGATCGGCTCCAGGACGTTGAGCGAGGTGGCCCGGGCGGCGGTCAGGGCGTGGCCGGTCCACGACAGGACGGCGCCGTTCTGGAGACCGTGGCCGCGGACGTTGGCGGCAATGTCCTGGACCACGACCCTGTAGGTCAGCACGATCGTCTCGGGGGTGCCGTTGTCGGAGTCGCTGTTGGTCAGATCGCCCAGGCCGAAAGTGACGTCCTGGCCGTTGATCGCGGGGGCCGCGCAGGCCGAGCTGAAGTCGGCTCCGAGACTGGTGGCGACCGCGGCCGAGGCGTCGATCGAGACGCAGTCCACGAAGCCCAGGCCGACCGGCAATGTGTCGCGCAGCTGGGCCGCGGGCACCGTGCCTTCGGGGACGGTCAGGGTCACCTGGTATGTCACGACCTCGCCGATGGTCACGTTGGGCAGGGTCGTGGCGGGCTCGGTGTCGGCGGTATAGGCCTTGGCCGCGCTCGGATCGACCACGGTGACCGTGGCGGTGGCGGTCAGCGGAGAGCCGAGGTGGCTGCTTGCACTGGGCGAATTGGTGAAGTCGAGGAGGCTGGCCGTGTTCGTGATGATGCTGCCCGGGGTGGCGGACGTGGCGAGCTGGAGCGTGTACGTGATGACGGCGACGTTGGCGCCCGTGTCGTTTACGACACCCCCCCGCACCCCGGCCGGGATGGAGCCGTTGGCTCCATCGACCAGTTGGATGCCTTCATCGAACAGCCCGCTGCCGTCGCCGACCGGGAGACCGTCGCTGATGTTGATCGCATCCAGCGACGTCCCGGCGCCATCCGCGACGCACAGGTCGAGGCCGCCCGCGGGCACGGCGAAGCCGGCCGGGATCGTGTCCGCGACCTGGACTTCGAAGGCGTCGGCGTGGCCGGAGTTCTCGACGACCACGGCGAACCGGACGTAGTCGCCGGCGTCGACGCCGCTCAGGTCACTGCCGACCGGATCGGAGGCCAGCCCGGCCGTCGTCACAAGGCCGGTGTTGAAGCCGGGGCATGCCACCGATGGCGGAGCCGCCGGCGCCACGAAGTTGACCGGTCCCGGCGTCGCCGGAGCCAGCACTCCGGCCGGGTTGTCGGTGCCGGCGACGCCCTTCGAGATGGCGAGCACCGGCTGATCGAGCGTTATCTGGACGATCGCGTCGGCCGTTTGGAGGGTTCCGACGGCGTTCCTCGTCTCGCTGCGAGCCTGGTTGGTCAGGAGCAGGCCGTCGGCAAACGGGTCGGTCGAGACAGTGACCGTGAACAGGATGTCGGTCGTGCTGGCGGCCGGCGGATACAGGGCATAGTCGCCGTACGCGAACTCGATGCTGTTGGATCCGGCGTCGGCGGTCGCGGCCGGTGCCGGGGCGCCCGCATTCAGGTGGAACGAATCCGCGGGGCCGTATTTGTAGTGGCCCGTGGCGGGGGCGGTCGTGTCGAAGGTGCCGTCCCAGGTTGCCACTCCGGCCGCATAGAAGACCGGCAGAGGCAGGTAGTCGATGATCTTGAAGTCGATGGTTCGGCTGGTGGGGAAGGTCTGCCGCAGCCGGTACGTGAGCGAATCGCCGGGCGAGACGTGAACGGGCGCGGTGAAGTCCGTATCGCCGTTCACGGCGTAGATGGACTTCTGGAGCGAGCCGCGCTCGATCGTGACCTGGGCACCGGTGCCGGCGACCCCGACTCCCGCGGTCCCGTCGCCTATGGTGTTGCCGGTCGAGGCGAACGTGCCGGTGTCGAGCACGACGCCGGTGACGGCGGCCAGGTTCGTGAGCGTGTCGCCCTCGACGACCTGGGTGGTCCCGTCCACGTAAGTCTGCTGCACGATGGAGCGATAGACGATCGTGGCCGTGGTCGCCCCATCGTCGTGGACGGCGCAATCGGGCGTGGCACTGCCGGCCGCGGGATCGATGCAGCCGCCGACCATGCGGCCGTTCTGGCCGCGTGTCACGAGTTCGCTGGAGAGCCGGAATGACATCGGGGTCTTGCCCGTGCCGCTGTCGACGGCCCCCACGGTGTAGTTGGCGACGTCGATCCCGGCGGCGCCAAGGCTGAACCCATTCCCGGCGACGGCCAGGACCGGCGCGAACCCGGCGTCGAAGCGAGTACCGTCTCCCAGGAGGTCGTCGACCACGACCGTATCGAGAGCGAAGTAGTCGGACACCTGAACGGAGATCGTCCACTCGAGGGTGTCGCCCGCGGCGACCGCGCCGGCCCCCACCTTGGCCACCGACTTCTGGATCGCGATCGACTTGTCGGTGAGGCTGTGCGTTGCCGGCCCGGCCGTGGCCGTGATCGTCGGGTCGAGCGCATCCAGCGGATCCCAGGTGCCGGACGCCGAGACGCTGTCGATGGACGTCACGAAGGCTCCGGTGGCCGCCGGCAAGACCGCGGCTCCACCGACGGCGAGCCGCGGCACGTAGAAGTTGAAGGTCAGCGTGGCATCGGTCCCGCCCGTGCCCAGCAGTGTGCCGAAGTCGGCCGAAAGCGTCCCGCCCGGAATCGTCGTCGATGGCTCGGTCAGGGTCGAGACCGGACTGGTCGGCGTATTGGTGGATACGTACTGGATCGTGTCCGGCAGCGTATCGGACACGGTCAGGTCCGTGACCGTCTGACCGGGGGCGACCGTGACCCGGAGCGTGTACGAACGCGGGTAGTTCGGCCCGGTCGCCGTTTCGTCCTCGGGTCCGTTGTAGCTCTTGGAGACGCGCATGATCTTGGGCGTGACGGCGGTCGTCGCCGGAGTGCCCACCACGCTCGGGTCCGTGGCGGGATTGTCGAGCGGATCGGCGCCGAACTGGAACCCGCCGGTGGCGACGATGGGCAGGGCCACGTCGACATTCGCCTGGTCGCTGAGCTGCGTCGTGACGTGGACCGCGGCGGCCGGTTGACCCGGCGTGAACGAACCGAACGGCAGCCGCAGGACGACGTACGACTGGCCGTTGGCCAGCCCACAGATCTGGACCGGGTCACCCGAGACCTGCACGGCGTAGGGGTGGAGGACGCAGCCGAATATGTCGGCGGTCAGTTGGGTCGCCGTCACGGGCGCGCCCAAGTACGTCGCGCCGGTGAACGTCAGGCCGTCGTTGGAGTCCGCCCCCATCGGCAATTCGATGTCCACGTACGGGCCGTACCCGACTCCGGCGGTGGGTCCGTTCACGAACGAAACGTCGAATGCGACAGTCTCGCCGATCAGCGGTTGAGTCGAAGCCATGTCGAACGAAACCGATGGTGCGGGTGGATTCGCCCCTTGGGCCGTGGGCAAGCCAAGGACGGCGGCCAGAACCGGCGACAGAACGAAGGCAAACAGACCCGTGGCCAGCCGGCGCCAGGCCCAACGCGATGACATGCCCAAGAACCTCATTCCCGAAACGCACGCGGACGATCCGGGGTCAGACGACCCCACTTGCAGCGTATGGGCGAACCTCGCCGAACTGTCCTCCACATCAGTACTGCCGCCGAGCGGTATTCGGGGGGTGGCGCTACTCGAACGGGGGGGGGTTACTCAGAAAGTGATGCCCGCGAGGCGCCGCTGCCCCTGGTTCGGGCCGCGCAGTCTCCGCGCCGGCGGCTGCGACCGGCTCGCAGAACGCGCTCGCATCTGCCGCGCCGCTCGCATATCGTTGTCCCGAACCCGCGCCCGCTCCGGGGTCATGGTTGGTCCATGGTCCGAATGTCGGATAGTCCACGGTGGTCGCGGTGGACTACGGTACGCCGATGGACGAGTCAAATCGCATCTGCCCCTGGTGCTCAACGCCGATTCCGGCCGCGGAGAAGGCCTGCCCCAAGTGCGGCGCCATCTACGACGGCTCGCTAACGAAGGACATTGCGGGCCTGACCGTCGTCGAGGTCAAGGCCCCGGACCTGGACAACGACCCCATCCGAACCGACCTCGGCCATGACGTCTGGTCCGGAGCCAGCTCCGCCACGGCTCAAGACTCCGGCGCCGAAGAGCAGGCCGCAATCGAGCCGCCGTCCGATGCGGTCCGCGCAGAGATGCGCAAGATGGAGCTCGAGGCGGAGATCGAGAACGCCGGCACCAACGTGATGAGCGCCACCGGCGACGAGTCGATCCCCGTCGGTCCTCCCTCGATCGAAGCCATAGCAGCCTACGAGGCCGGCCTGCTGGACCAGACAGGGCCCGCCGGAGAGACCGATCTTGGCGAGTTGGCGGCGCCGTGGGAGGACCCGGACCTCGAGAAGCGCGTCGAGCGGTGGAGCTCGGCAGCGGACGACGACAAGTAGTTCTCCCCGGCGCAACCTGATCGGGCCGGCTGTACGACCCTTTCGCGGGCCGGCGCGTCCCCGAGCGCGCGGCCTAGAGCAGGCGGCTCACCCAGTCGCCGACCGACGGCGGATGGATATGGAATGCTGCTTCCTCGGCCATCCGCTCGGCCGTATGAGCATCCGGGGCGGTGCCGCTCTCGATCTCGTGGCCCTGAAGGGTCAAGACCGCCCAATGCCAGCAAGGCTCGTCGGCGCATCGTTCGACGACCAGTTCGTGGCCGCCGACGTGGGCGCCCAGCAGGATCGTCACCCGGCGGTCCTCGTCACTCGCTACGTCGTGCCAACAGCCGATCATCGGCTTGCCTCCATCGGCCTCCTCCGGCCGACGCCATGATCCATTCTGATCCGCGGCCCCGTAGATGCAAGGGCCGAAGGTCGCGGCCGGCGGCGGCGCGCCGCGGATCCGTTCGGCGGGGCGCGTATTCAGTCTGCGGTTTGCCGGGCGTTCAGGAAACCGCTTTTCGCCCAGGGCGTAGGATTGACGCTGCCAGAAGTCGAGGCCAGTGAATCCTCGTCCAAGTCGAGGTGAGAGATGGAAACCAACGGTCAGACCGGACAGGCCGGACAGCCGGGCGACGGCGACCAGCCGATGGGCGAGCCGACCGGCGGCGGCCGCCGCGAGCAGGTGGAGAAGGCCCGCGAGTTGGGCGAGCGCTGGCTCGGCCAGCTGCAGGTGATGATCGAAGAGGCCGGCAAGACGGCCGGCCCCGTCCTGCGCGACGTTGCCGCAAAGGCCGCCGAGCTGGCCGCCGTGGCGGCGGAGAATGCCGGGCCGGTAGCTCACAAGGCTGCCAACGTGACCGAGCATGTCGGCGATCGCCTGGCCAGCCGGAGCAAGGACCTCGCCTCCGACCTCCGCAAGGCCGCCGAAGCCGCGCGTGCGCAGGCCGCCGCGCAGGCAGAAGAGGAGCCGAAGCCGGAAGACAAGCCGCAGGAGTAGCGCAGGCCTCGGGCGGCCGGCGGATTGCCGCCGGGTTGAGCTAGGCGCGGGCCACTCGCGCCCGGAATATCTCCGTCCCGTCGTCGCGGTTGAGCCGGTATGCCCAGCCCGCGTCGAGTGGCCAGGTGCAGCCGACGAGCAGGTTGTCACGTTCCGCCGATGCCACGAAGTCGATCTCGTATCGTCTTGGAACAGCCATGAGCAGCGCGCCCTGGCCGGCGGCCTCCAGCGCCTCCTCGAAGTAGTCGATGTAGACGCTGTTGTTGACGTGGTCGAGCGGGTCCAGATCGCGACGGCGCACGAGGAAATCCAACTCGACCGCGTCGGGCGGCGTCGAGGGAAGGGCCACCTTGAGCATTTCGAACGTGGCCGTGCCGTCGGCGATGAAGTCGAGCATCTCGCCGGGAACCCGCGAAGGTATGCCCCGTTCATTGGTCATGACCCAGTCGATCTCGATGCGGGCGATCAGCTCGCCCGATCGATCGCGCACCTCCGAGTGACGGCGAGCGGCGATGCGCCTGTACCCGACCACCTCGGTGGTCACGAAGACGTCGCTGTACGTGGGGATCGCCTTGAGCACGTCCAGCCTCACCGCGCGCACGAGCCAGAAGAGGCCGCGGGCCGTGTACCAATCGCGCCCGAATCCGAGGGTGGTCGAATGCTGCCACGCCACGTCGGCGGCCCAGGCCAGGTATATCGCGGTGCGCATCGCTTCGGAGGCCGTCGCCTCTTCGAAGCGGACCCGGTAAGGCCGCACGATTCGAAACGGCAGGCGGTCGACTAGAGCGGCGCTCGGCTCGCCCGCCGGAGCCGTGGAGGCTGCCGCGCCGGAGCGTTCCGCGAGGTGTCCGGTCACCGGCTCGACCCGGCCAGCTCGTGCATCGACTCGAGCGCGACCAGGCGGGTGCCGGCATGCTCGGCCGTCGATCGCGCCAGCCTTATCTCGCACGACCGGCCGGCGTCGAAGACGACCATGCCAACGCGCAGGACCACGTCCTCGTCGGCGGCATGCGACCTCGCGTCGTCCAGCTGGTTGAGCACGTCCGCGTTGATGCCGCGGGCACCCCATTTGCAGTCGTAGACCTCCGGCCGGGTGGCCGACTCCACGGTCACGTCGTACGGATGGATCTCGGCCCTGACGCCGTCGAAGAGGACGCGCCGCTCGCGCTTGACGGGCGCCGCCGAGCCTGCCCGCCGAGCCAGCAGCCGGGCCGACAGCTCTTCCACCACCGCCCCCCGGTAAGAGCTGCGGGCGGCCTCGCCGCGCTCGGCGATCTCCAGGGAGGCGGCCAGGACCAGTTCGGCGTGACTGTGCAGCGAGTCGTCGGCGTCCTCGCCGAAGAGCGTCGGGAAGATCCGCCTCCATGTTGCGCCGTCGGTCCGCTCTCCGTTCATGGCCGCGCGGGCCAGCAGCCTCTCCTCCGTCGTCGCCTCGACCAGCAGATTGGCGGCGCGAGCGACGAGCGGATCGGCCTGAATCCCCGCATAGACCACGGTCCGGGCGTCTTTGGCGGCATCCTGGAATCTCATCGTCCGCCGCCCAGCAGCCTGCGGAACGGTGAGTCGTCGTCGGGCTCCGGAGGCTCAGGGTCGGCCCCGGGCGGGCGCCCTCCCGCCCCGCCGGCTGTGCCGGCCGGCCCCGCTGTGCCCGCCGCCCCTGCCACCGCCGCGACGACGCTGCCACCCAAGGCCAGGCCGATGACGTGCGGGAAGGTCGACAGCCAGTCGATCGCCTTGTGCGGATCCTTGATGAGGCCGATTTCGGCGATGGCCTCGTCGACGGCCTCGGCCTGCTCGTCCGAAAGGCGTGCCGGACCGGCCTCGGTCAGCCCCTCGATGCCCGGCACATAGGCTTCGACGAGGTCCGTGACGTACTGCCACTCGTCCTCGATCGTCTCGGCCAGATCGGCCAGATCGCGGTAGGCGGCGACGGCCCGCTCTGTGGCTCTAAGTCGGTCGTTCACCTGCCTAGCGTAGCGGCCCGAGGGCGACCGTGGCACCATGACTGCCCAAGGCAACCGAAGGAGCGACATGGACCTGGGTCTGCGCGCACGAACGGCTCTGGTTGGAGGAGCTTCCGCCGGCCTCGGACGGGCGACGGCCGAACGCCTGGCGCAGGAAGGCTGCAAGCTGGCGCTGTGGTCGCGCGGCGGTGAGAAGCTCGAGCAGGCTGCCGAGGAGATTCGCAAGCTCCACTCGGTCGTGGTGGTGACCGTCGCCGGCGATGCGACAGATCCGGCGACCGCGGCCAAGGTCGCATGGCAGGCCGAGCGCAGCCTCGGTCCGATAGACATCGCGGTCCTGAATGCCGGCGGCCCCATCTCGTCCGAGGCCACCAAGACGGACCCGGTGGAGTGGCGCCGTTCCTTTCAGCTGCTCACGCTGACACCCATCGAGATCGCGACGGCTTTGCTGCCGGGGATGCGCAAGCGGGGCTGGGGCCGGATCGTCTCGATCATGTCATCGGGAATCCGCCAGCCGATCCCCGATCTCGTCTATTCAAACGCCTGCCGGAGCGCCCTGCAGGCCTGGCTCAAGACCATCGCCGAGGAGGTCATCGCCGACGGCGTCACCGTCAACGGGGTCATCCCGGGCCGCCTGGACACCGAGCGCGTGGCCACTCTCGACAGGGCCCGGGCCCTGAAGTCTGGCTCCTCCCAGGCGGAGGTCCGGGCCGAGCGCGAGCGGTCCATCCCGGCCGGCCGTTACGGCCGTCCGGACGAACTGGCCGCCTACGTCGCCTGGCTCTGCTCAGATCTATCGTGCTACCAGACCGGCACGTTCGTCCCGATCGACGGCGGCATGCTGCGCTCACTGCCGTAGCCAAACTCGCCGCCCGGACTCCGGGCGGCGAAGCCTCTGGACAGGGACAACGCGAGGCCGCGCCGCGCTCGCTCTCTCGGGCGGCCGGGTCCCTACTCCACGCGTGACGGCTTTGGGGTGCCCGCGGGCACCTGCCGCGCCGCGTCCAGGACCTCGGTCCTGTGGTCGGTCGTGCCGGTCAACGCCGGCGCCAGGTTGGTCGCCGTGTTCACCAGGGCGACGTGCGTGAACGCCTGAGGGAAGTTGCCGACGAACCTGCCGGCCGCGGGCTCGTACTCCTCGGCGAGCAGGCCGACGTCGTTCCGAATGCCGAGCAGGCGTTCGAACAACCGCCTGGCATCGTCGCCGCGGCCGGCTTGCTGATAGGCGTCGGCCAGCCAGAAGGTGCACGGAAGGAAGGCCCCTTCGCCGGGCGGCAGGCCATCCGAATTGCCGTCCTCGGTGGAGTACCGCCGGACGAACCCGTTCACCATCAACCCTCTCTCGACCGCCCGCACCGTACCGAGGACCCGCTCGTCGGTGGGTGGCAGGAATCCAACGAGCGGGATCAGGAGGAGGCTGGCATCCAAAGCTTTGGATCCGTACGACTGCACGAAGGAACCCAGGTCCGCGTCATAGCCGTTGGCGCAGACGTCATCGTGGATCTCCCGGCGGGCGGCCTTCCAGCGCTCGAGCGGAGCCTCCAGGCCGAGGGCTTCGGCGATCTTGATGGAACGGTCGAAGGCGACCCAGGCCATCACTCGCGAGTGGGTGAAGCGGCGGCGCCCGCCCCGGGACTCCCAGATGCCTTCATCGGGCTCGTTCCAGACCTTCTCGAGATGCTCCATCAGGTGCCGTTGGACCGACCAGGCCGCCGCCTGCGGGCCGATCCCCGAGCGGTGGGCGACGTAGAGCGCGTCCATCAGCTCGCCGAAGACGTCGAGCTGGAACTGCCCTATGGCGGCGTTGCCCACGCGTACCGGCCGTGATCCTTCGTAGCCTTTCAGCCAGTCGATCTCGATCTCCGGAATCTGGCGCTCGCCGGCGATGCCGTAGAGGATCTGCAGCTGGGCGGGATCGCCGGCAACCGCCCGGAGCAGCCAGTCGCGCCAGCTCGCCGCCTCATCGCGATAGCCGCCGTGCATGAGCGCATACAACGTGAACGTGGCGTCGCGCACCCAGCAGAAACGGTAGTCCCAGTTGCGAACGCCACCCAGGGCCTCCGGCAGGGACGCGGTCGGAGCGGCTACGATGCCGCCGGTCGGGGCGTAGGTGAGGGCCTTGAGAGTGATGAGGGATCGGACCACCGCCTCGCGCCACGGCCCCGTGTACGAGCATCGACCGGCCCATTCCCGCCAGCGGCCGTCGGTTTCGGCCAGGGACGCGAATGGATCCACCGCCGCCGGCGGCGACAGGTGCGAGGCGAACCAGCTCAGCACGAACGGAACCTTGTCACCGGCCGTGACCGTGAACTCGGCCGTGGTCGAGAGACCCTTGCCTTTCGTCGGCACCGGCGTGCGGAGAGCGACGCCGTTCGGTCCGGCGACGGCTGTCAGGAGCCCGTCCACCCGCCGAACCCACGGCACGGTGCGCCCGTAGTCGAACCTCAGGATCAGCTCCATCCGCATCGCCACGCTGCCCCGCAGCCCCTCGACGATGCGCACGACTTGAGGCGTCTCCCCACGGAACGGCAGGAAATCGACCACGCGGACGGCACCATCCGCGGTCTCCCATTCCGTCTCCAGGACGAGCGAGTCATCCCGGTATCGTCGCCGCGTCGCCCGGTCGGCCCCGGCGGGGGAAAGGAGCCACCGGCCGTTGCCGGGCTCGCCCAGCAGCGCCGCGAAGCACGCTCCGGCGTCGAAGCGCGGCAGGCACAGCCAGTCCATCGAGCCGTCCATTCCGACGAGGGCGGCCGTGTGGGTGTCGCCGATCAGCGCGTAGTCTTCGATCCGCTGGTTCATCTTGCTCACCCTGGTGCGACTCATCATCCGCCATCGGCGGCATCGTCATGAGTCAACTGCACGACGCCAACAATGCCGCCGCCGGACCAGCCGTGTCCCGAAGAAGCCCCGGCGTGCCGTCAGACGAGCGCCCCCGAGGCCCAGCTGTCGACAATCATCGCGGCCGCGTGCAGTCCCGGCTCAGTCGCCGCGGTGGCCGGAGGAGCGGATCTCGAAGGTGCCCCAGTGGCCGGTGTACGGCAGCCAGTCTTCGCGGACGTACTCTACGATCGATGACGCCGGGCCTTCGCGGACCGCTTCGAGCAGCTGCTCGAGGTACGGTCGAGGGCCCTCGACGACGCACCTGACTCGGCCGTCCTGCTCGTTGGAGACCCAGCCGGTGAGTCCGAGCCGCATGGCCTCCGAGAGGACGAAGTATCGGTAGCCGACACCCTGGACGCGGCCGCCGACGCTCACCTCCAGGCGAGCCATCTCGCGGCGGTTCATGTGGCCGCGATTCATCGACGGGCGGGCATGACGGCCACGCCCGGACGGGCCGGCGATTCGACGCGCGGCCAGCTCAGCGCCAGGACGTCCAGCGCCAATTCCGGGTTCAGATTGTCATCGAGCTGGGCCGCGATCTCACCGATACGTCCGAGGAACGATCGCAGCGACTCCTCCGATACCGTGGGGGCCGTGGCTCGCAACTCGTCGACCAGCTCCAATTCCCGGATCTGCCTCGTGCCGCCGGCCGCGGCGACCGAGAGTTCCCGGCCGATGGCTGCCCACACTCCCAGCAGGATGGCCGCCGCCGCCCGCCGGTCCGCCGCGGCCAGCTTCGGGGCAGCTTCGTCGGTCGGCGCGTCAGCGGCCGCCCGTGTTTGGGCGGCGTCGGAGGCACCCGGTCCGTCGGCACTCACAAGAGGCGCCGCGGCCGCAGCCTCAGCCTTGACGCCCTTCCCTTTCCGGCCTCGGGCGGCCGCGCGGGGAGTGCCGTCCCCGTCGCCGAGGCCGGCACGGCGCCACGAGTCCAGGGCCGCATCCAGAGCCGCGGCCGACTTCGTAAGTTCGCGAACCGAGGCCAGGCGTGCGGCGCGGCGTTCGGCCAGCATGTCCAGCAGGCCGCGGGCAATCTCGCCGCGGATTCGTTCGGCGTCGGAGGAGCGGGCGTAGGCCAGCGCCAGGCCGGGACGGCCGCTTGCCAGCCGGGCCAGCCGGGCAGCGCGCGGCGCGTCGGCCACGCCGAGCTCGCCCAGCCATTGTTCGATCTCGCGGCCGCCGACCGCCCCCACTCGGACCCGGGCGCAGCGCGACCTGACGGTGGGAAGCAGGCATTCCTCGTCGTCCGCGCAGAGGACGATGGTGACGCCGGCGGGCGGCTCCTCCAGCATCTTGAGGAGCGCGTTCTGAGCATCGTCGTTGAGACGGTGGGCCTGTTCGACGATGACGACCCGCGCCCCGCCCTCGACCGGCAACAGGGCGAGTTCGCCGATCAGGTACCGGATGGTTCCGGGTTCCGGGTCGCCGGCCTTCCCGATCCGGATCTGGCCAGCGGGGCCTTCAGGGGCAAGCCTGTGCAGGTCGGGGTGATTGCCGGACGCCACCTGATGGCAGCCGCGGCAGGTCCGGCAGGGCCGGGCGGAAGGATCCGGATCGCCGCACAAGAGCCCCGCGGCGAGGTCGAGCGCAAGCGTCGTCTTGCCGGTCGAGCCCGGCCCGACGAACAAGACGGCATGGGGCGCCCGGCCGAGGACCATGGAGTGGATCTCGGCCAGGGCGCGGGGTTGGCCGCGCGTCGCGGCGTTCTTCATGGTCTTGCGGCGATTGCGCGGTCGTCCGAAAGCCGGAGCCGCCGGCTACTCGCCGGCCGGCTCTCCGCCGTCGGCGATCGGTTCAGCGGCGGCCTGTGCCGCCGCCGCGGTCTTGCGGCGAGCGGGGGCTCGCTTCTTAGGCGCCGCGGGTTCGGCTTCGGGGCTGCTTGCCTCAACGCCGGCCGTCGGACTCTCGGCCGCGTCGCTGGGCGGGGCCGCCTTGCGGCGGGTCCGTGGCGCCGGCTTGGCCTTCTCGGCCGGAGCCTCAACAGAGGCTTCGCCCTGGGTCTCCGCAGGGGCTGCCGCCGCATCGGCGGTTCCGACCGCCTTGCGGCGTCCACCGCGTCGGGCAGGAGCCTTGGCTTCGGCGGCCTCGTCGGCGACTGTCTCTGCGGGAACCTGTGACGGCGCTTCCTCGCCACCGGAGGGACGGCTTATCTTGGTCGAGAGCTGGGCTCGCAGGAGCTCCTCGAGCTCCGGCGGGACCTCGCTCCACGGCTCGGACGAGTCGCGGCCGCTCCTCGGCGCGGCGTTTCCGCCTCGATGCTGCTGCGGCTGGGGCTGCCGGACCGGCCTCTGCTCATCGCGTCGACGCGGCGGCTGCGACTGGCGCGGCGGTTCGGAGTAGCGCGGCGCGGCCCCACGGCCGTAGCGCTCGCGTTCCACGGCAGAGGCATAGGCGCTGCGGGTTCCGCCGCGCCCCCCCTGGCCGCGTCCGCCGCCGCCCTGACCACCGCGACCGCTGCTGCGCCGTCGTTCGGCCAGGAGGTACTCGGGGATCTCCGGTTCGGCGTAGTCGTCCTCGTCGGCCGAAATCGGCGCGAGCCGTGAGGGCCGGCCGGCCATGCCGATCTGGGAATCCCACACGGATCCAAACTGGTTCGGGCGCGCGGCCGGAGGAGTCGGCAACTCGCCCTCGTCGACCTCGGCGGCGTCGCCGTCGACGATCTCGCCGGCCTCGACGATCTCGCCAGCCGCACCGGCCTCACCGGCCTCACCAGCCTCGCCCGCGGTCTGCGATCGACCGTGGCCACGGCCGCGCCCACCGCGACGACGACGACGACGGCCCGTGGACTCGGCGCCCTCGGCGGCCTCGCCCTCGGCCTCGTCGACGAAGTCGGCGGCAGTGTCTTCGAGAGGTTCTTCCTCGATCGCCTCACCGGCATCCGTGCCCGCGACGCGCGAGAGCTTCTCGCCGGGCAGAACCACCAGGCGCCCACCCGATGCGGCTCCGGTACCGCCGGCCGCACGGGCGGCGACGCCCCTGCCGGCAAGCCCACGGCCTGAAGATCGAGGACCACGGACGTCCGCGGCCGCGACTTCGTCGACGCCCTCCGCGCGGCCGCCCCGGCCGCGACCTCGACCGCGACGACCGCCGCGGCCCTCGGTCTGCTTGTCGGGCACTTCGGTCATCGAGAGGTCCTCGTCGTCGCCGGCGACACGGCGTCCCGAGCGCGACGAATCGCGGTCGACGCGGGCCAGCTGGGTGATGTCGTAGAACGTGTCGGCGGCTTCGATCAGATCGGAGCTGGTATTGCCCCGGAAGCTGATGACCTCAACGCGGACACCCATCTCCTGGACCGCTCGAATAGCGGGAGCGAAGTCGCCGTCGCCGCTGACGACGATGGCGACGTCCAGGTTTCGGGCCGTCTTCATCATGTCGACGACGAGCTCGATATCCAGGTTGGCCTTGACCTTGCCGTCGCCGTACTTGCGGATGTCCTTGCTCACGACCTTGTAGCCGTGTCGGGCCAGGAAGGAATGGAAGTTGCGCTGGTTCTCGTTCTCCGGGTCCAGGCCGGTGTAGGCGTACGCCCGAACGAAATCGCGCCCGGCGACGGCGGCCTTCAGCAGCGTGACATAGTCGATGTCCGCGCCTGCCGCCTTTGCCGCATAGAAGATGTTCGCCACGTCCACGAAGACGGCGACGTTCTTGCTCACAAATGGGCTCCTTGGTTGACTGGCCGGCGACGTCATCGCCGACCGTGTGACCCCTGGCGCCGGCGCTCCTTGGCTGCCTGGCCCCCTGAGGCGAAAATCAGCGGCTGGTCGGCGCCCTTACGGCGACCGCCGCCATGTATAGGTTGGCTGCTGATTTAGTGAAGGCGTGACGCTGCCAGCTCGCGAAGTACTCACTGTCCGGCGTCAACATCACTTCGACCGATGTGCAGCCCTTTCTTCGTGCCGAATGCAGCATCTCTTCGATCAGCAAATCGGCGACCCTTTCGGTGTCGTGACCGTTCGCGACAACCAGGACATCGACCGTCCCGACGTAGCCGCCGGACCTGATCGACGGCCGCAGCCCGAGGATTGCACCGCCCGCCAGCTGACGATTGCCTTCGGCGAGCGCGACGCTCGCGCCGGGCAGGTACACGAGCTGGCGCAACAGGCCGATCGCGTCCATCGGAGAGTCACCGGTAGGAACAGCGCCTTTCTCCGCGCATAGCGCGTAGAACCGATCGACATCGGTTATTCGGGCCTGCCTGACCACGTACTCCACTCGAACAGACGAACCTCAAGAGGAGAGGGCGATCGCACTGGTCACGACAGCCAGAATGGCCGACGGTCGTTAACGGTAGTGCCGGTGCTCTCGGGGTGGCGAGCGGCTTCCCGCTCGACAGCCACGCCTCGGTGGGTGGGCGACCGTGCAATACGCATCCGGCTCGCCTGCACCTAACTATACGGCAAGGGTGTCAATGGCAGGAAGATGGGCCTGCAAACTGGGAACGACGCGATTGACCCCAGGCGCTAGTACATGCGCCGCCGGCGCTCCTCGAAAACCTCGAAGACGCCCCGAACGAAGAACACCAGGCCCACAGCCGCGAACCAGAAGCCGAGGCCGCGCTGCGGCGGCCACGGCACCAGCGTCCGCTGGACCATGGTCACCATAGTCCAGACATAGCCGGTCGTGATCACCGCGAAGAGCCCCAGGTAAGACAGCGGGTGGTCGATCCCGATCGGCTTCTCGGACGCAAACGGCAGAGTGACCAGAAACAGGCTGGCCACTCCCGGCAGGAACATCATCAGGAAGACGCGGCCCTCGAAGACGCGGTCCATGCCCGTACCGGTTCTCGCGCCCAGTTCGCCGACCCCGCCGCCAATCTGCCACCACTGTAGAAACGTGGAGCCCACGATCACGATGGCGCCGATCGCGATGAGCCAGTGACCGCGAGTGGCCGAGGTGTGATGCATTGGCGAGCTCCTCAGGACTCGTACGCCTCGGGTCGGAGGATGCCGACGAAACGGAGGTTTCGGTACACCTCCCCGAAGTCCAGACCATACCCCACCACGAAGGCGTCCGGGATCTCGAATCCCACGTAATCGAGCGGGATCTCGACCAGACGGCGAGCCGGCTTGTCGAGGAGAGAGCAGACGCCGATGGATCGGGGGTTCTTGCCCTTGAGATAGCGAATCAGGTAATTGAGCGTCAGGCCAGTATCGATGATGTCCTCAACCAGCAGGACGTCCCGACCGTCGATCGGTGCGCTCAGGTCCTTGAGGATCCTGACCAGGCCGGACGATTCAGTCGACGTTCCGCCGTAGCTGGACACTTCCATGAGGTCGATGCGGAGCGGCAAGCTGATCCGGCGCATGAGGTCCGCCATGAACGGCAGCGAACCCTTGAGCACGCTCACGAGCGTCAGCTCTCGGCCGGCGAAGTCGTCGCTGATCCGCTGGCCCAATTCGGCCACTTTGGCCGCGATTTGCTCCTCGGTCAGCAGCACTTCGGCGACGTCGGAGACCAGGTCCTTGGAGACTCTCATCGCTACCTCTTGACTCACGTGGCTGGTGCTTGGGCGGCTGCCGCCGCAGCCCTCCGCACGGCGCGGCGACGGGCCCCGCGCGAGCGGCGTTCATAGTGAGGGCGCGGTGCGGCGCTCGAATCCGCCGCCCGATCGACTGCGGGGCCGAGGCCGGCCAATTCGTGTCCCTGGGGCCGGTCTTCCGGCTCGACCGACGGGTCCCCTTCCTGGCGTGGCGCCACCTGGCCAAGAGTACCGCTGAGTTCCGACACGAGCGCCGCACGGCCGTACTTGAGCATCAGGGCCCTGAAGTCGCGGGCGTAGAAGAGCTTGATTCTCAGGCCGGGGTAGAGCTCTCGCAGCCGGCGAACTTTACGGTTCTTCTTGCGCACGAGTCGCTGCTGGAGTGTCGTCAGCTCGACGAACAACTCCAGGTCCGGCAGATAGAAGTCCGGCGCGAAGCTCTCGAGTAGGTTGCCGTCGAGGTCCCACAGGATCGGAAAGACCTGCGGCTCGTAATCCCAGGCAACCTCGTAGAAGTCCAGGATGCGAGCGAATTCGGCTTCGCTGGCGTGGGCGAACACAGGACCCGATCTCGGGGCCAGGGCGGTCTTCTCGCCGGCCGCACCGCCCGGCTGCTGCTCGGTCTGTTCAGGCGAATCCACCTGTCCAGTCTATCCGCTCGGCGCATTCCGGGAGGTCCCCGCCGGCGGCGGCGCGTTGCCTGGAATACTCCCCGGGGGTATCATCTAGTCGAGCCACTATCTCCGATCAGTGACACGACCGGTCCGTGAGACGACAAAGTGAGGGCGAGTTGGCACCACAGGACGAAGCCACGAAGACGCGCCTTGACGGCGCGGCCGTCGCCATCATGGAAGGGCTGGGGGCCGGGACCGAGGCGACCGAGCTGGATCCGACCTTCCGGCACTCATATTCACGCGACCAGGCGATCCTGATACGGCGGCTGCGCCGCATCGAAGGCCAGGTCCGGGGCATCGAGAGGATGATCGAGCGCCGCGAGTACTGCGTCGACATCCTGCAGCAGACGGCCGCGCTGAGGGCGGCGGTGGATTCGGTTGCCCTGCTGATTCTGGAGGACCACGTCCAGGGCTGCGTTCGGACGGCAGCCGAGAAGGGCGACGCCGACCGGTACATCGAGGAGGTGCTGGACGTGGTCCGCCGCACCCTCGGCAAGCCGGTCCGCAACCCGCGGGTGTGAGTTCGTGCCGCACAGACGCCTTTGCGGGGGCCGTAGCCGCGCCGCCGCGAGCGATAGGGTCCTTCATCCACGTACGGAGCTTGTAGTAGGGATTTATCCACTTTCGTGGATGACCGCCCGAATCTCGTGGATAACCGCGTTGACGGGGTAGGTCATGACGCCTAGTCTCCGACATCCGCACCGCTGCTGCGGACCGTCATATGGGTAACCGCGTTAGCGAGGGGCCTGGGGAGACCCGGCCGGAGACTGGACCGACGCGGGAAGACCGAGGGACGCCGGGTGCGCGCACAGACAACGCCGGGAGCGGCGCGACCGTGAGGAACGGGAGTCCACACTCGACCCCACCTCCTGATCGCGATCCGCTCCCGACGTGCGTCCAGGACCTCGACGAGCTGCCCGAGGAATATGTCGAGACGGTCCGGGTCGGCCTTCCCGTGTCGCTGTTGCCGGCACAAACCGCCGCGATCGGCGACCACGTACGCCTGCTGCTCGCCTGGAACTCGGCCATCAATCTGAGCGGTATCCGCGAGCCCGCCCTGATCGCCCGCGACCACGTCCTCGACAGCCTCACGGCCGTGCCTCTGCTGCGCCGGGCGGGAATCGACGACTTCATCGACCTTGGCAGCGGCGGCGGCTATCCCGGACTGCCTCTGGCCATCGCCCTGCCGGCGCGGCGGGCGCTGCTGGTCGAATCGATCGCCAAGAAGGCGCGCTTCCTGACGGCCGCGGCGAATGTCGCCGGCGTCGCCGATCGAGTCGGCGTGACCGCCGCCCGGGCGGAGACCGTCGCGGCCGATCCCGCCCATCGAGGCCGCTGGGGAGCCGTCGTGGCCCGGGCCGTGGCGGACCTGACCGAACTGGCCGAGCTGTCGCTGCCCCTCCTCCGGCCCGGCGGCCTGCTGGTGGCCTGGAAGCGACGCCCCGTAGACGACGAGGTGGCCCGAGCGGCCCGAGCGGTCCGACAGCTCGGCGGCCGGGTCGTCGACCTCGAGGAGGTCTCCGTGCCGGGGCTCGAAGACCACCTCCTCGTCGTCGTCGAGAAAGTGGCCGAGACGCCCGGTGAGTTTCCGCGGGATCCGGCCGCTCGCCGCCGCCGGCCGCTGTAGATGCCGCCCATGCTCGTCGCCGTCCTGTCCGACATCCACTCGAATCTGAAGGCCCTGGACGCCGTCCTCGCGTCTCTCGGGAGCGTCGACGCGGTCTGGCATCTCGGCGACGTCGTCGGATACGGGCCCGAGCCCGACGGAGTTGTGGCCCGGCTGCGCGAGGTCGGAGCCATCGGCGTGAAGGGCAACCACGACGCCGCGGTCTGCGGCAGCTTGTCCATGGAGGACTTCAATCCCGACGCGCGGGCGGCCGACGAGTGGACGCGGGACCGGATCGACACGGCCACGCTCGCTTACCTCGATGGCCTGCCCGAAACGCTGACGCCCGAAGGAACGGACTTCACGCTCGTCCACGGCAGCCCTCGCGAGCCTCTCTGGGAGTACCTGAGCGGGCCCCGGGCGGGCCGCGACAACCTAGCCCTGTTCCAGACGCGTTACTGCCTGATAGGCCACACCCACGTGCCTCTGGTCCTGCGCCAGCAGCGAGGAAGTGTCGAGGCCATCGCCGTCGAGCCGGAGGCGCGGCTCAAGCTGGACGAGCGCCGGGCGTTCCTCAACCCGGGCAGCGTTGGGCAGCCGCGCGACGGCGATCCAACGGCCAGCTATCTGATCCTGGACACGACCCGCGGCCTCGCTGCGTGGCAACGCGTGGCTTACGACGTCCCGGCCACCCAAGCGGCGATTCTGGCTGCCGGACTGCCGCCGCGCCTGGCGTGGCGGTTGAGCGTGGGGCGTTAGTCCCGGCTGCGGCCCGGGCCGGACCGCCCATGTAAGCGTGCCCCAGCCGTGTCTCAATTGCACCCTTTTCGGGCCCCGCGCAAGGCCTCCGTCACGCGGAGGCGTGCTAGCCTAGCGCGGGCCCGGCGGACCATCGCGTCCGGGCCGGGTGAGAGTGGGCTCGGGGTGCCGGTGCCGATCCGCCCGAGACGACGGACCCCCGACGGTGTCTACGAATAGAGGATCCCGCGCTCGATGACCGCACCCCGTCCACCGCTACAGGGCCGGAAGCTGGGCGACCGGCGGGTGGTGGTCAATCGACCGCATTCCGCGTACTTCCGCTACGCCGGCCCGGGCACGATGGTCGCCAAGGCCGCGGCAAGCGCCCCGACCACCCCCTTTGGACGTCGTCTCGCGCGCGTTCGAGCCCTCGTCTTCGGCAAGCCTCTATCCAACGCCCAGGAGATCGAAGAACGTCTGCCCAAGAGGAAGGCCCTGGCCATCTTCAGCTCGGACGCCATCTCTTCGTCGGCGTATGCAACGGACGAAATTCTCAAGGTCCTGATCTTCGGCGGCCTGGCCGCCCTGAGCCTGTCCCTGTGGCTGGCTGCCGCAATCGCCCTCCTCCTGGCCATCGTCGCCTTCTCGTACCGCCAGGTCTGTCGGGCTTACCCGTCCGGCGGCGGCGCCTATGTGGTTGCCCGCGAGAACTTGAGCCCCTCGCTCGGGGTCGTGGCGGCCTCTGCCCTGATGGTCGACTACGTCATGACCGTGGCCGTGTCGACTGCCGCGGCGATTGCCAACCTCGCGTCGGCCTGGCCGGCGATCAACCCCTACCGGGTGGAACTGGCGGCGCTATCGGTCGTCCTCGTGACTGCCGCCAATCTCCGCGGCCTGCGCGAGTCGGGCAACATCTTCGCCCTGCCCACCTACGTGTTCCTGTTCATGGCCCTGCTGGCCATCCTCGTCGGCGTGGCCAATACCCTGATGGGCAATGCCCACGACCTCGGCGCGCCGGTCGACGCGCTCGCGCCGGGAACACAGACCGTCGGGCTGTTTCTGCTGCTGCACGCGTTCGCCGGGGGATCCGTGGCCCTGACCGGCGTCGAGGCGATCGCCAACGGCGTGCCCGCCTTCAAGCCGCCCGAGGCCAGGAACGCCGCGAACACCCTCCTGACCATGGCCCTCCTGCTCGGCTTCATATTCATCGGGCTCACGTTCGTGGCCATGCAGTACCACGTCCAGCCGACCCTGGACAGCGGCGCCACCGCGCTGGCTCAGGTCGGCGGGGCGGTCTTCGGGGCCGGGAGTATTCCGTTCTTCGTGCTCCAGGGCAGCGCCGCCTTGCTGCTGTTCCTGGCGGCCAACACGAGCTTCAACGCCTTCCCGCGACTGGCGGCCATCCTGGCTGCCGACGGCTACGTTCCGCGCCAGTTCGCGTTCCGTGGCGATCGCCTGGCGTTCTCGTGGGGCATCGTCGTCCTGGCCGCCGTGGCGGTGGCGATGCTGATCATCTTCGGCGCGGACACGCACGCGCTCATCCCGCTCTACTCGGTCGGCGTGTTCATCTGCTTCACCCTCTCGCAGACCGGCATGGTCCGGCACTGGTTCAGGGAGCGCGGCTCCGGCTGGGCGTGGCGCAGCCTCGTCAACGGAACCGGCGCGATTCTCACGGGAGTGGTGTTCGTGGTCGTCGCGGCGGTCAAGTTCTTCGACGGTGCCTGGATGGTCTTGATCTTCATCCCGACGCTGATCGCGATGATGCTTTTCGTCAGCCACCAGTACAACGCTTCCAGTCGCTCCCTCGAGATGAAGCCCGGCTCGGCCGTCCCGCAGCCCCGGCGCCACAACCGCGTCGTCATCCCGATCCCGGGCGTCAACCGGGCCGTGGTTCAGGCCCTCAACGTCGCCCGCTCGATCACCAAGGACATCAGCGCCGTGTACGTATCGGCCGATCCGGCTCGGAGCGACGACGTCCGCGAGCATTGGGACCGGGTCGTTCCGGACGTGCCACTCGTGGTCGTCGAGTCGCCCTACCGGGCCCTCATCGCCCCGCTGGTCGCCTATCTGGACGTCCTGGACCGCTCCTGGCCGGCGGAGCGCGAGGCGCCGATCACTTTCGTCCTGATCCCCGAGTATGTGGCCCGAAGCTGGTGGGAGCGGCTGCTGTACAACCAGGCGTCGAAGCAGCTGCGCGCGACTCTCCTCGGACGCTCCCATACGGTAGTCATCAATATCCCTTACCGTCGCGACGAGGCCCGAGCCGCGGCCGTCGCCGACGAGACTCTGCCCGCCGGTACGCTGGTGGCCGCCGACGGCGATCCCAAGTAGGTCCGGTCGGCTCGGTCCGAGGCCCAAAACCCGCTGGTCGGCCGGTCTTTGAGGGCGTCCGCCGTGCTAGCCTTGCACGGTTCCGCGATGCAGCCAGCGGCGGTTCCCGGCGGGGGTGGCTGAGGGCCTCGATATCGCACGGCACAGAGGAACCAGCGATCGATGACATCTCCGCGTCCTCCACTCCACGGCCGCAAGTTCGGCGACCGGCGGGTGGTGGTCGACCGGCCCCACGCGGCCTTCTTCCGCTACGCGGGGGCGGGCGTGATGGTGGCCAAGGCGGCTGCCAGCGTGCCCACCACGGCGGTCGGTCGCCGGGTGGCCCGCGTTCGGGCCCTGGTCTTCGGTAAACCCCTGGCCAACGACCAGGAAATCGAAGAGAGGCTGTCGAAGAAGAAGGCCCTGGCCATCTTCAGCTCGGACGCCATCTCGTCCTCGGCCTACGCCACCGACGAGATTCTGAAGGTCCTGATCCTGGCAAGCGTGGCCGCCCTGACCTGGTCCATCCAGATCGCGGCGGCTGTCGCGGTCCTGCTGGCCATCGTGGCCTTCTCGTATCGCCAGGTGTGCCGCGCCTATCCCGGCGGCGGCGGCGCGTACGTGGTGGTTCGCAAGAAGCTCGGTCCCGGCGCGGGCCTGATCGCCGCGGCGGCGCTCATGATCGACTATGTCATGACCGTTGCCGTCTCCACGGCCTCGGCCATCTCCAACCTCGGATCGGCCTTCCCGAGCCTGAACGACTACGGAGTGGAACTGGCCGTCCTGTCGGTGGTCCTCGTGGCCACGGCGAACCTCCGGGGCATCCGCGAGTCCGGCAATATCTTCGCCCTGCCCACGTACCTCTTCATGGGCAGCGCCCTGCTTGCCATCGGTATCGGCGTCTTCAACACGATCATGGGCAACGTCCATCAGCTCGCGGCGCCCGAACACGCCCTGACCTCGAGCGGCGAGGCGCTCACGATCCTCCTGCTCGGCCGGGCCTTCGCCAGCGGTTCGGTGGCCCTGACCGGCGTCGAGGCGATCGCCGACGGCGTCCCGTCCTTCAAGCCGCCCGAGCCGAAGAACGCGGCCAACACCCTCGTGGCAATGGCGACCGTACTGGGCGTCCTGTTCATCGGGCTCACCTTCGTCGGCATCCAGTACGGCGTCGTCCCCACCGACGACCGGTTCGGTCCGACGGTGCTGGGCCAGGTCGGCGGCGCCGTCTTCGGCGAGGGCAGCCTGATGTTCTTCGTGCTCCAGATGAGCGCCGGGATGATCCTCTTCCTGGCGGCCAATACCAGCTTCAATGCCTTTCCGCGGCTGGCGGCCATCCTCGCCCGGGACGGCTACATTCCTCGCCAGTTCGCCTTCCGCGGCGACCGGCTCGCGTTCTCGTGGGGCATCGTCGTCCTGGCCGTGCTGGCGGTGTTGATGCTCGTCGCCTTCCGGGCGGACACGCACGCGCTCATCCCGCTGTACTCGGTCGGAGTGTTCATCTGCTTCACCCTGGCCCAGACGGCCATGGTCCTCCACTGGCGTGCGGAGCGCGAGCCGGGCTGGGCCTGGCGCGGGTCCGTGAACGGCTTCGGAGCCGTCCTCACAGGCGTGGTCTTCGTGGTCGTCGCTTCGGAGAAGTTCACCGACGGGGCCTGGATGGTGCTTCTCCTCATCCCGATCTTGATCGCGATGATGCTGTTCATAAGCCACCAGTACTCGTCGGCGTCGCGGCAGCTCGAGATGGGACCGGGCACTCCGATGCCGCGGGCCCACCGGCACAACCGCGCGGTCGTCCCGATTTCGGGCGTGGACCGGTCGGTCGTCCAGGCCATCAACGTGGCCCTGACAATCACCAAGGACATCAGGGCGGTCTACATCTCCGACGATCCGGCCACGTCCGACAGGGTCCGGGAGCGTTGGGCCCGGCTCGCGCCCGAGGTGCCGCTCGTGCTCGTCGAGTCGCCGTATCGAGCCCTGGTCGCGCCGCTGGTCGCCTACCTGGACGTCCTCGATCGCTCGTGGCCGACCGACCTCGAGAAGCCGGTCACGTTCGTGCTGATCCCCGAGTACGTGGCCCGGCGGTGGTGGGAGCGGATGCTCTACAACCAGGCCGCGAAGCAGCTGCGCGCAACCCTGCTGGGCCGGCCGCACACGGTCGTGATCAACGTGCCGTATCGCCGCGACGAGGCCAGGGCGGCGGCCGCTGCCGCGGAGATCGAGCCGGCCGGCACGCTCCTGGCCGAGGAACACAGCCGCAGCCACGGGCAGCCGGCGGCCGACAACACCGCGCCGGGGCGGCGCTGATCCGGAGCGGCGGCACGGCTGGGGCGACGGTCCGCTGTCAGGGTTGCGGCGCGCAAACGCCCGACGTGCCGGAGCTCCGGACGGATCATCTGTACGTAGGAGCCGTCGCCGGTTGCTGGGCGGCGTACACGGAACTGCTGGGCCGCCAGTTCTCGGACCCGAGGCTGGCCGGGGCTCACATGCTGGCCGTGGATGTCTACATGGCCCAGCACCCCGGCAGGCCCGGCCGGCAGTCGAGCCAGTCGGTCTGGGTCCACCTCGTGGGGCTCTGCCTGGTCCTCGAGCACGGCTTCGACGCGGTCTCGTCGGCCCGGGCAAAGGCCCGGCTCGCGGCCCCCAACGCGACGTTCGAGTGGCTGGAGCCGCCCGCCTCGCTCGGGCCGGTGACGGTGCTGGACGTCCTGGAGGCGGGCGACGGCGGCGCGGCCGTACGGCACTGGGCCGAGTCGGTCTGGGCGGCTTGGGCTACGCACCACCAGGCGGTTCGGAGCCGCGCCCTCGAGATGCTGACTGGCGCCACCGGTTCGCATGCTCGGACAGACCGGCGGACCTGAGCGGGGCGACTCCGCCGGGATGCTCGTCCGTACGGCCGCCACTCCCGGTGGTATCGTTCCCGCTCGTACGAGGTCTCAGTTTCGACCCGTGAGGAGAACGGAGGTCAGGTGCCCGAGGCGATCACGCCGGTCTTCCGGCGCGCCGTCATCGCTCTCAGCGGTGGCCCCTTCGACAACAAGATCGTTCGTCTGGCGCTCGAAGTCAGCCGCCAGACTCACGCCGAATTGATCGCCGTCCACGTGGTCGAACTCGACTGGACTCAGCCGCTCGACGCCGACGTGGCCGAAAGGTCCGAAGAAGCCCAGCGCGTGCTCGACGGGGCCGAAGCTATCGCGGAAACGATGCACGGCACTATGGAGGCTGTCCTGGTTCAGGCTCGCGACGTCGGTGCCGCCATCGTGGACGAGGCAGCCGCACGGGACGCGGACCTTCTGATACTGGGCCTGCCATATCGAACCCGCTTCGGTGGCGATTTCGCCATCGGGCGGGCCGTTCCATACGCATTGAAGAACGCACCCTGCGCCGTGTGGGTGGTGCGTGAGCCGATGGGCGAGGAGTCGCAATGAGGATCGTGATCGTGGGTTGCGGTCGCGTCGGGTCGACGCTGGCCGAGAACTTCGACGCAGAAGGCCACGAGGTCATCATCCTGGACGTCCGGACCTCCGCGTTCGACCGCCTCCCGGAGACGTTCAAGGGCGCGGCCGTCCGCGGCGACGGGACGGACGAAGAGGTCCTGCGCCGGGCCGGCGCCGACGGCGCCGACATCTTCCTGTCGCTCACCGAGGGCGACAACCGCAACATCATGGCCGCGCAGGTGGCCACGGAGTCGCTCGCCATTCCGCAGGTCATCGCCAAGATCAACGATCCTGTTCGGGCCGCGGCCTACGCGGAACTGGGCGTTGTCACCCTTTGCCGGACGAACATCATGGTCGACCGGGTGGCCAACTTTCTGAACCTGCCGATGCAGACCGGCCCCGGCATCGAGATCCCCGAGACCCCCGGCCGCCAGCACCCCCACCCATCGGCCGAAACCATCGAGTCTCCGGCTCTTCACGCCGACGAGACCGAAACCGCAGAGGATGCGGCTGGACCCGCCGGACGGCGGGCCGGGAAAACCAAGGACGCCGAAGCGGCCCGGGCCCAGAAGCTCGGCTTCCGGCGCTGGCGCGGCTAGGCCGGTAGGAGGTCGACGTGTTCGTCATCGTCGTAGGCGGGGGCAAGGTCGGTTACTTCCTGGCCCGTGAGCTCATCGGGTCAGGCCACGAGGTCGCCCTGATGGAGCGCGACCGCGCTCGGGCCACCCAGATCACCGAAGAGATCGGATCCATCGTCATCGCCCACGACGGCTGCGAGGGCAAATACCTGGGCCAGGCCGGGGCCAACCGGGCCGACATAGTGGCCGCGGTCACGGGCGACGACGAGGACAACCTGGTCATCTGCCAGATGGCCAAGCACCACTTCGATGTGCCGCGGACGATCGCCCGGGTCAACAACCCCAAGAACGAGAGCCTCTTCAAGCATCTCGGCGTCGACGAGATCGTGTCCCCGACGCGCATGATTCTGGGCTCCATCGAAGCCGACATCCCGGTCCACGAACTGCTCCACCTGGCCGTCCTCGGCGGCGGCGAGCTCGAGCTGGTCGAGGCTCAGCTGCAGGAGGGATCTCCCGCTGTCGGCCAGGCGGCCGGCGACCTGGCCCTCCCCGACGGCTGCTCGATCTTCGCGGTGATACGCGACGAGCGGGCCCTCTCCGTCCGATCGGACACGGAGTTGCGCCAGGGCGACAAGGTCATCGGCATCGGCCGGACCGAATGCGAGAACGAACTCCACCGCATCCTGCTCGGCGAGAACGAAATCGAGAACTGAATGGCTGGGCGGGCGGCCATCGAACCCGGAGCGTGAGGGTCAGGCCGTGATTCAACCCGAGCCGCCCCGATCCTTCTCGGTCGGCGTGACGACCGATTTCGTCGGTTCCTACGACGGCCACGAGAAACCGGGTCTCGAGTTGCTCGAGGAGGCGGGGGTGGCCTGGACCCTCTTCCGACCCGATGCGGGCCACCTCGGCGCTGCGCAACTGGGAAGCTACGACGCGATCCTCAGCGGGCCCGCCAGCGTCACCGCCGCCGACCTGGACGCGACCGTGGAGCCGCCCCTGCTGATTGCCCGTTTCGGCGTCGGCACGGACATGCTGGACCTGGAAGCCTGCACCCGCCGCGGCGCCATGAGCGCCGTCCGCGCAATCCTCGCCGTCAGGGCGGGCAAGGTCCCTGAGTTCGTCGCAAATCGCGCAGTCCTCGAACATCCGCGCCTCCGCGCCCGCCTCGCAGCGCTTCACGGGTAAGCCGCGGGCGCGATCAGCTTCGACGCGAAGGGCGAGCTACACGCGGGACGACTGGTCCGGCTGCGCGGACGATCTGCCAAGGGACGGGGGCACGAAGGCGCCTCATCACAGACCCCTCAGAACATACGAGTGACCGCGCTAACCGCAACACTCTTGACAATGGGATTGTCAAGGTTCTATGGTCTGCATGTGACGTCCGGACGGTGGAGAGTGCCCGCGGTGGGCTCCCAGACGATAGAGGCCGGCCGGGACCGGGCGACGAGTGCTCGGTTTGGAGGTACACCATGACACTTATTCGACGCAGCGGGTTTGGGGACTTGCTGTCGCTCCGCCAGGCGATGGACCGGCTCTTCGAGGAGAGCTTCGTCAATCCGCGGACGTGGCAGTTCGGCGATGGTCAGCTCGTCCCGATGGACGTATACGCCACAAACGACGAGGTTGTGGTCGAGGCGATCCTGCCGGGCGTGAAGCCCGAGGAAGTCGACATCACGATGGAGGGCAACACCCTCACCATCGCCGGCGACACCACCCCAATGATCCCGAGCCGTGAGGCCCTCCTTCTCCAGGAGATCCGGCGCGGGCGCTTCGTTCGGACTCTCACCCTTCCCGAAGGGCTGGAGGCCGACAGGGCCACGGCAACCTTTGAAGACGGCATCCTGACCCTGCGGATCCCCAAGGCCGAGCAGATCAAGCCGCGCCAGATCAAGATTTCGACCGGCGAAGGCCATGCCGCCGGCAACGGCCATGCACCGGTCGCGGTCGAGGCGAAGTAGCGAAGCGGTGTCCGAGCGTAAGTTCCAGCGCGACCCGGAGCGTCCTTGCTTCGTCATAAGCGTGGCGGCAAGCCTGGTTCAGGCGCACCCGCGCACGCTCCGCATCTACGAGGACGAAGGTTTGCTGGCGCCCGCTCGGACGCCGACGAACATTCGTCTCTACTCCGAAAACGACATTCGCCGCATCCTCTGGATCAGGCGCCTCACGCAAGAGCGGGGGGTCAACCTGGCCGGAGTCAAGCTGCTATTCGAACTCGAGGAGCGAGTCGGAACGAGGCTCCTGGAAGCGCTCTTCGACGAAGCCCAGGCCCGTGAGGCCGGAGCGGTTGCCGCCGCTCGCGACCCACAATCGAGTGAATCCACGGACACAGACAGCAATCGCGCCGCCGATGCCTCTCCCGATGGAAACGGTTATCGGAGCGCGACGGAGGATGGCCGGTCCACCGGCCAACCGGAGCGTGCGGCGATGCCGACCGCTCGACCCATCACACGTATAGTGGCCACTCGGGTGGCTACGACTCGATCAGGAGAATCCAATGACTGACCGGCCGGCCGATAAGGACGAGGGCCAGCAATTGAACGACGAGGCTTCGGCCGCCGACGAGGCTTCGGCCGCCGACGAGGCTTCGGCCGCCGACGAGGCTTCGGCCGCCGACGAGGCTTCGGCCGCCGACGAGGCTTCGGCCGCCGACGAGGCTTCGGTCGCCGACGAGGCTTCGGCCGCCGACGAGGCTCCGGCCGCCGACGAGACTCCGGCCGCCGACGAGACTCCCGCTGTGGCTGAAGAGTCCCCGTCCGAGGCCTCTGTCCACGTGCCGGGCGTCCGGGAGCTGCCTCTCGTCGCCCTGCGAGAGACCGTCATCTTCCCCGAGATGATCGTGCCGCTGCAGGTCGGGCGGGACCGCAGCGTGGCCGCCCTCAATGCCGCCGTGGCGGCGAGCGGCCCCATCGCCCTCGTGACGCAGCGCCAGGCCGAGCGCGAGGAGATCGACGATCCCTCGGAGCTCTACGAAGTCGGGACACTGGCCAAGATCGCCCAGGTGGTCCAGCTCCAGGACGGGACCGTTCGGGCCATTGTCCAGGGCCAGAGCCGCCTGCGCGTGGTCGGGTTCGTCCAGACCAGCCCGTACATCATCGTCAAGGCCGAGGAGATCGCCGACGTCACGCCGGACAGCATCGAGGTCCAGGCCCTGATGCGGACGGTCCAGGCCCAGATCGAGCAGTACGTGGCCAACGGCGCCCCGGTTCCGCCAGAGGCGGCCGTCGCGGCGCGAAACATCACCGAGCCGGGCTTGCTGGCCGACATGGTCGCGTACAGCCCGGATCTCTCCACCGAGCAGCGCATGGAGCTGCTCGAAACGACGGACGTGCTGGAGCGCCTCAAGATCGTCTCCAACTTCCTCGGCCGCCAGATCGAGATCCTTGAGCTGAAGGGCAGGATCCAGTCCGAAGTCAAGTCCGAGATGGACAAGACGCAGCGCGAGTACATCCTGCGCGAGCAGCTCAAGGCCATCCAGCGCGAGCTGGGCGAGGACGATCCCCAGCAGGCCGAGATCAACGAGTTGCGCGAGAAGGTCGAAGCCGCGGGCATGTCCGAAGAGGTCAAGACTCGGGCGCTCAAGGAAATCGACCGCATGAGCCGCATCCCGTCGGCCTCGCCGGAAGTCGGCGTCATCCGGACTTACGTGGACTGGCTGATCGCCCTGCCCTGGAACGTCTCCACGACGGACAACCTGGACATCAAGTCGGCGGCCAAGATCCTCGACGAGGACCACTACGGCCTCGAGAAGATCAAGGACCGCATCCTCGAGTACCTTGCCGTTCGAAGCCTGGCCGACACGCTGCGTAGCCCGATCCTGGCCTTCGTCGGACCCCCCGGCGTCGGCAAGACCTCGCTCGGCAAGTCGATCGCGCGGGCAATGGGTCGCAAGTTCGTCCGCATGAGCCTGGGCGGCATCCACGACGAGGCGGAGATCCGCGGCCACCGGCGCACGTACATCGGCGCGCTGCCCGGCCGCATCGTCCAGAACATCAAGACGGCCGGCTCGAACAACCCGGTCTTCATGCTGGACGAGGTCGACAAGATCGGCATGGACTTCCGCGGCGACCCGAGCTCGGCGCTCCTGGAGGTGCTGGACCCGGAGCAGAACAACACGTTCCAGGACAACTACCTCGAGGTGCCGTTCGACCTCACCAAGGTGCTCTTCATCACGACCGCCAACTTGCTCGACCCGATCCCGGCCGCACTCCGCGACCGCATGGAGGTCGTCCAGCTGCCCGGCTACACCGAGCAGGAGAAGATCGAGATCGGCAGGCGGTTCCTCATCCCCAAGCAGATGAAGAACCACGGCCTCACCGCCAAGCACATCGTCATCAACGACGACGCCATGGTGGAGCTGGTCCGCTCGTACACGCACGAGGCCGGCGTCCGCAACCTCGAGCGCGAGATCGCCAACCTCATGCGCAAGGTGGCCCGGGCAGTTGCCGAGGGTCGCAAGCGCAAGACCGTGATCGATCTCAAGAAGCTGGCCGAGTATCTGGGACCGCAGCGGTTCGAGTACGGCGAGCTCGAGGCCGAAGATCAGATCGGCGCGGCGACCGGCCTGGTCGTGACCGAGGTCGGCGGCGACGTGATCGCCATCGAAGTCACGCTCATGGAAGGCAAGGAAGATTTCATCCTGACCGGCCAGCTCGGCGAGGTCATGCGGGAATCGGCTCGGGCAGGCCTGTCCTGGATCCGCGCCCACGCCTCCCAGCTCGGCATCAAGCGCGAGGTCTTCGAGAAGAACACCCTTCACATCCACGTTCCGGCCGGCGGCATCCCCAAGGACGGCCCGTCGGCGGGCATCACCATGACCCTGGCCATGGTCAGCGCCTTCACCGGCATCCCCGTCCGCAAGGACGTGGCCATGACCGGCGAGATCACCCTCCGCGGCAGGGTTCTGCCGATCGGCGGGCTCAAGAGCAAGATCCTGGCCGCGCACCTTTCCGGCGCCAGGATGATCATCCTGCCGCACAAGAACGAGAAGGACCTGCGGGACATCCCCGAGGAGATCCGCAAGCAGATCAAGCTCGTGCTCGTGGACAGCATGGAACAGGTCCTCGACGCGGCGCTCCGGCGCAAGCCGGTGCCGCTACCCGCCGCGGACCCGACCAAGACCGCCGAAGGCGGCAAGGAGCCGGAGAAGGAGCCCGAGGCCGAGCCCCACGTTCGGCGTCACTTCCCGCCGCCCGTCGATCAGCCGCCGGCGATGGCAACCCCGGAGCCGCGGTTGGAGACGTTGTCGGTCGAGTAGCCAATCGAAACCAGTCGTAGGGTCGGCCGGCGGAAACGCCGGCCGACGCTCGTTGCGACGGAGCCCGTCGGCGAGCAGCCGATCGGCGGAGGGCCGTCACCGTGGAATACAAGGACTATTACAAGACGTTGGGAGTGGCCCGTTCGGCCACGCCCGCGGACATAAAGAAGGCCTACCGAAAGCTGGCTCGGGAGCTCCACCCGGACCGGAATCCCGGCGACAAGACCGCGGAAGCCAGGTTCAAGGAGGTCAACGAGGCCCACGAGGTCCTGGCCGACACGAAGAAGCGCCAGCAGTACGACATGCTCGGCTCCAATTGGGAGCAGATCTCGCGCGCGGGCGGTGCGGGTGCGGGTGCGGGTGCGGCAGGGGGCGCCAACCCGTTCGGCGGCGATCCCTTTGGGCCGGGCGGTCCCTTCGCCGCATACGGAGCGGCCGGTCAAGGGGACAACGTCCGCTACGAATTCCACTCCGGGGGCTCGGAGGACTTCTCCGACTTCTTCAGAATGTTCTTCGGCGGGCAGGCGGCGGAGGGCGCCCGGACGACGACCGCGCGAAGACCGGCGGCCGGGGCCTCGGGTGGGGCGGGCTCGGCTGCGGGCTCCGCAACCGGTACGGGCGGCCGGCGCTCCGGCCGTACCCTCGACGACCTTCTGTCGAAGCTCCGCTCGGACGGCGCCGGGGCCGCCACGGGCAAACCCGGGGACGGCGCCTCGGTCCGATCCGGGGCCACGCCTCGCAATCGCGGCACGCGGCACGGCGAGGACGTGGAAGTAGAAGTCGACCTGACTCTGGAGGAGGCCTTCAATGGGTCGGCGCGGCTGGTCCAGGTTGGTGACAGGCGCCTCGAAGTCAAGGTTCCCGCCGGTGTCGAGACGGGCAGCAAGATCCGCCTGAGCGGAAAGGCAGGTTCTGGTCCGGACGCCGGCGACCTGTACCTGATCGCGAAGATCAAGCCTCATCCGATCTTCACGAGAAATGGCGCGGACCTCACGCGCGAGCTGCCGATCACGCTGAGCGAGGCTCTACTGGGCGGCGAAGTCGAGGTCGAGACGATGCGGGGGCGAGTGCTGCTGAAGGTGCCGCCGGGCACTCAACAGGGCCAGGCCTTCAGGCTCGCCGGCCGGGGAATGCCGCGCCTCAAAGGCGACGGAGCGGGCGACCTGTATGCCAGAGTCAAGGTCGTCCTGCCCGGCAAGCTCGAGGGCCACCAGCGCAAGGCCGCTGAGGAATTCCTCGAAAAGATCGTCCAGCCAAACCCGAGAACGAAGCTATGAACGTGGAGCCGCGGGGCACCGGCCCGGCGGCGACCAGAGACTGAGGGCACTCAACCCATGAATCTTGACCATTTCACCCAGAAGGCCCAGGAATCCATCGTCGCCGCCCAGCGAACGGCTGAGGAGATGCAGAGCCCGGTGCTCGATTCGGAGCACCTGCTGGCCGCGCTCGTCGAACCCGACGACGGCATCCCGGCCGAGACGCTGCGGCGCGTCGGCGTGGATCTGCCTGCGTTCCGGGGCGAAGTGGCGGCTGCGCTCGCCAAACGAGCCCGGATCCAAGGCGGCTCTCTGTCCGCCGACCCGCGCTTCCGCCAGGTTATCGAGCGCGCTTCCGACGAAGCCCGCCGCCTCAAGGACGAGTACGTCTCCACGGAACACCTGCTCCTGGCCGTCGCCGAGAGCGGCAGCGAGGCCCAGGCGATCCTCGACCGCAACGGGGCCAATAAGGAGGCGATCCTCGGAGCCCTGGCCAGCGTCCGGGGCGGCCAGCGCGTCACCAGCCCCAACCCCGAGTCAACGTATGCGGCCCTCGAAAAGTATGGCCGCGACCTGACGGCCGAGGCTCGGGCCGGCAAGCTCGATCCGGTCATCGGCCGCGACGAGGAGATCCGGCGCGTCATCCAGGTCCTGAGCCGCCGCACCAAAAACAACCCCGTCCTCATCGGCGAGCCCGGCGTCGGCAAGACCGCGGTCGTGGAAGGCCTGGCCCAGCGCATCGTTCGGGGCGATGTCCCCGAAACGCTCAAGGACAAGAAGGTCATCTCGCTTGACCTGG
The DNA here is from genome assembly GCA_963789725.1 of uncultured Chloroflexia bacterium. Classification (GTDB taxonomy): domain Bacteria; phylum Chloroflexota; class Limnocylindria; order Limnocylindrales; family CSP1-4; genus Fen-1039. Next base: position 487,381 of record CAWBLU010000001.1, on the reverse strand, counting down.
GCGCGCTCATCGCCGGGGCCAAGTACCGCGGCGAGTTCGAGGAGCGGCTCAAGGCCGTCCTCAAGGAGATCAAGGACGCCGAGGGCCGGATCGTCCTCTTCATCGACGAGCTTCATACCGTCGTGGGCGCCGGCGCCGCCGAGGGCGCGATGGACGCCTCGAACCTGCTCAAGCCGATGCTCGCCCGCGGCGAGCTGCACACGATCGGCGCCACCACGCTGGACGAGTACCGCAAGCACATCGAGAAGGACGCCGCCCTCGAGCGCCGCTTCCAGCCCGTACTTGTGGACGAACCGACGGTCGAGGAGACGATCTCGATCCTGCGCGGCCTGCGCGAGAGGTACGAAGTCCACCACGGCGTCCGCATTACCGATTCGGCGCTCGTCGCGGCCGCGACGCTCTCGAACCGGTACATCAGCGATCGCTTCCTGCCGGACAAGGCGATCGACCTCATGGACGAAGCTGCCAGCCGGCTGCGCATGGAGATCGACTCCATGCCGATCGAGCTGGACGAGCTCGAACGCAGGCGAATCCAGCTCGAAATCGAGCGCGAGGCGCTGCGCAAGGAGACCGACGAAGCGTCGAAGGCCCGTCTCGAAATCCTGGACCGCGAGCTCTCCGAGACGGGCGGAGAAGCCGCCGGAATGAAGAGTCGATGGGGCGCGGAGAAGGCCGCGATCGCCGCCGTACGGGCGACCAAGGCGGAGATCGAAGCCCTCCAGGTTCGAATCGACCAGGCCGAGCGTGAAGCCGACTACGGCACCGCCGCCCAGCTCAAGTACGGCACCCTGCCCGAACTCCAGAACCGCCAGAAGGAGCGAGAGGCGGCTATTGCCGCGCTCTCCGGCCCCGGCCGGCTCCTCAAGGAAGAGGTGACCGCCGACGACATCGCCGAGATAGTTGCCGCCTGGACCGGCGTGCCGGTGACCAAGCTGCTCGAGGGCGAGTCGGCCAAGCTCGTCCAGATGGAAGACCGCCTCCACCGCCGCGTGGTCGGCCAGGACGAAGCGATTCAGGCCGTTTCGGACGCGGTCCGGCGGGCTCGTGCCGGGCTCAAGGACCCACGCCGGCCCATCGGCTCGTTCCTGTTCCTCGGCCCAACCGGCGTAGGCAAGACCGAACTGGCGCGCGCGTTGGCCGAGTACCTGTTCGACGACGACGCGGCCATGGTCCGCATCGACATGAGCGAGTACATGGAGAAGTTCGCCGTATCGCGGCTCGTCGGCGCGCCTCCCGGCTACGTCGGCTACGAGGAAGGCGGCCAGCTGACCGAAGCTATCCGGCGGCGGCCGTACCAGGTCGTCCTCCTCGACGAAATCGAGAAAGCTCATCCGGACGTCTTCAACATCCTGCTCCAGGTACTGGACGACGGACGCCTGACCGACGGCCAGGGTCGAACGGTCGACTTCCGAAACACCGTCCTGATCATGACCAGCAACGTCGGCTCGCAGTACATCTCCGCGTTCACCGAGCGCGGCGATGCCGGCGATGCCACGGCCTACGAGCAGATGAAGCGCCAGATCAACGAGTCTCTCCGCGTCCAGTTCCGGCCCGAGTTCCTGAATCGGATCGACGAAATCATCGTCTTCCACGCCCTCAACGACGCCGACCTGGCCGCGATCGTAGAGCTGCTGCTGGCGGATCTCCAGCGGCGGCTGGCGGACCAGGAAATCTCACTGGAGCTGACGGCGGCGGCCAAGTCGCTGATCGTCCGCGAGGGGACGGACTCGGCTTACGGAGCGCGGCCGTTGAAGCGGACGATCCAGCGCCTCGTCGAGAACCCGCTGGCCCGGGCCCTGCTCCAGGGCGAGTTCAAGCCGGGGAGCCTCGTGCTCGCCGATGCGGACGCGATAGGCGGCGTCCTGGTGTTCCGGCAGGGCGATTCGACGGTCGTGGCAGACGCTGCCCAGCACCGCGACGCCCGCAAGAGAGCGGCCCGCGAGCCGGTCGGCGCCACGGTGTCCGACGCGGTGGATCGCATCTGGACCCCGGACAAGAAGGAGAAGGGCCCGAAGCGGGTGAACTAGGTCTCGGCGCGGTGGCGAGGGCCTCTGCGCCCCTCCGGCCCACATCCCGTGGCGCGCCAGGCCGGGCCTCTGCGTCACGCCGGGCCTCTGCGCCCCTCCGGCCCACATCCCGTGGCGCGCCACGCCGGGCCTCTGCGCCACGCCGGGCCTCTGCGCCACGCCGGGCCTCGGCACCTTGTCCGCGCGGACGAACGGCGAGATTCTGCGAGATACCGGTCGGAGCGGTGTTATGGGGATCCTCGAGCGCCTTCCGGCGGCAGAGCGGCGTCCGCGGGCCGATTCGGCGCGCGTTGGCGCACGGCCACAGCGTATTCGGGTCGGACTCGAGCCGCGGGAGGCGATTCCCTCGTGACGGAACCTTCTGGCCGGCCCCACGGACCAGGCCCTTCCACCTAGTACCGCCTGCACCGGTATGCCGCAGCAGATTCCGGCAAGCCGCAACGCTGCGAGGCAACCGGGCCCAACCTGGCCCGACCACGGCCGGATACGACCCGACAATCCCGCCCTTCTTTGCGCGGTTGGCGCTCCGAAGCCCCCCCCCGAGACTCGCTTGGCTATCCCCAGCGTATCCTGCCGGCGTGAGGTTCGACCTGGTCCGCGAGCGAGTTGCAGCGTTGCCGCGCGAGCTGCCAGCGGCGCCGGCGATCCTGACGCCGATTCGGCTCGACTCTCGCGAGGACTGGGCGCCGATGGTCGCGAGCCCGGCGGACGGCTCGGTCCCGGCGGACGGCTCGGTCCCGGCGCGCGGCTCGGTCCCGGCGGACGGCTCGGTCCCGGCGGACGGCTCGGTCCCGGCGCGCGGCAAGGGTCCGGCGGGGGGCGTGGTCCGGATCCCGACCCGCGGCCGCCCGGCCGCCGTGCTGATCCTGCTGTTCCCCGACGCCGAGGGTCAGGCCCGCGTCCTTCTGACGGCCCGCGCGACACACATGGGCGCCCACGCGGGAGAAATCAGCTTCCCCGGCGGGTCGGCCGATGAGGGCGACGCGGATCCGATAGCCACGGCCGTGAGAGAGGCCGTCGAGGAGGTGGGCCTCGAACCGGCAGCCTGCGGCCTGCACGTGACGGGGATGCTGGAGGTCTTCGCATTGACCGTGTCGGGGTTCAGGATCACGCCGATCGTGGCCCTGGCCGAGCGCCGGCCGGAGTGCAGCCCGGCACCCGACGAGGTCGCCAGAGTCATCGAGGCGCCGGTCGAGGCGTTCCTGCCGGACGCGCCGGTGGAGCTCGAGGAACGGACGATCCGGAGGCGGTTGATCCGGTACGGCGTCTACCCGGTCGAAGGCGAGCGCGTCTGGGGCGCCACCGCCCGAATGCTCGGCCAGCTCGGCGCGCTTCTGGCGGTCGAACGCGAACCGGCCGAGACGCTCCGGCCCGAGCCGATGTTGACGGCCGGCGAGCCGGTAATCGGCGCTGCGGCGGCACCCGACCTGCCCGCGATCCACGCGTTCCTCGAGGCACTCGAGCCCGAACTCGCCCACGACCTGCCGCCCGCGTCGGAGTTGCTCCTTGCCCAGGTCGAGACCCGGATCGCCGGTGTGGCCGGCTGGGCGCCGTGGCATCGCGATCGGCCCGCCGGCGACGCGAGCGGGTTCGAGCGTCTCGATCTGCCCGATGGGGACTGCCCGGCCGAGCTCACGCTGCTCGCCGTGGCCCCGCACCTCCGCGGCCGCGGCATCGGACGCGGTCTGACGACGGCGGTGGCCGGCGCCGCCGGGGCCGCGGGCAACACCCGCCTGCTCGCCTGGACCCTCGCCGACTCGGACGTGCATCCGTCGTCGATTGCCGCTCGGGCCTTCTTCCGCGCCAACGGTTTCGTGGACCTCGCCGTGGATCGCGTCGTCCAGGCGCGCGGCCAGGATCGGCTGCTGATGACGCGGCAGCTCGGCTGACGAACCCGAGCCTCGTCTGCCGACCGCGCGCCATCGCGTCCCGGCGAAGAAGCCGGCCTGGGCGGCGAAACCGGAACGATCGAGCCGCTCCCGGCCTCGCCCGTCGGCGACGATGGGTGCGAAGATGGCGATGGCGTGGACTCGTTCGCCGCTGGCCTGGGCTCCTACCAGGGTTCCTGCTCGGGCGAGGCGTGGTTCGGCGGGATGGCCACCGGCGTGGGCGCGAGCTTCCCGTCGGCTGGGGCCGGTTCCGACGCGTCTGCGTCGGCGGTGGAATCGGCGGCGGGACCCGTGACGACGACTGCCCCGCCCTCCAACCGGAGGCGCTCGGCCGAGCCGCCGTCCGGAGCGAATTCGACGACGATCGCCCGCATCGGCGTCAACTCGGTCCAGGCCGCCTGGATTACATCCGGCGGCCATACGACCGCGTCTCCGGCGGCGACCCGGGCCCGTTCGTCGCCGACCTGGACGAACCCGCCGCCCTCGATGACCAGCAGGTAGGTCAGGTTCGGGTTCGAATGAGGCGCGATGGCCGCGTTCGGTTTGAGCGCGAGTTCGGCCACGACACCACGGCCGTCCGCGTGCACCGGTGTGGCTTCGACGCCGCGAGTCCCGGGCGGACCGTCGTGACGCCTGTGGCCTATTCCGAAACGGCGGATCTCCATGGCCGGGCGCGCCTAGTTGCCTTCGCGGCGTCGGGAGATACAGACCGGGACCCGGGCAGGACGCACCGCCCGTGGCCGTCGACGATCAGCGGCGGCGGCGCTTCGGCTTCGAGACGGCCTTGGCACGGATCGTCGCTTCAGGGTGCGAGACGCGCGAACGCTGGAAGTAGCGCTGGCGAGCGAGACGCTCCTCGTAGGCCCGGATCAGCGGCGGGAAGTGGATGAATCTGATCCAGATGTAGAGCATTGCGCCGCCGACCATCGTGGGCAGGACGAAGATGAAGTCGAACCCGAAGAGGGCGAACATCAGCAGCAGCGAGAAGACTCCCACCGTGGTCCACAACAGCCACTCGTTGAGGTCCAGGAAGACCGAGTAGGCGTGCAGTCGCCGGCCCTGGAAGTTGTAGAAGATGATCCCGACCACGAGCAGTACGGCTGAGAGCTCCCACGTCGGCCCGAACAGGGCGCGGAAGTTGACGTCGTTGAAGCCGGTGAGAAGGATGTCTATATGGTTCCACGGGCCGTCCACGCGAACCCTCCGAATGTTCAGTAACTAGCGGTCTATTGACCTGGACAAGCGATCATCAATGACGCCGGGCCGACCTTTGGCGCGGAGGCCGGGACACGGCCGCCAAAGCCTGCGCTGTCCGCGCCTGCGATTTCGCGTGTGCGGAGTATGCCATGACCGAGCGTTATACTCGGATCGATCCGGCAAACCGGGGACCTGACGGCACCTGGCGCAAGGCTGGCGGATCGGCCGCGCAATCCCAGGAAGCCCCCTGAGGTCAGCCCAGCCGGCCCGCGGGCATAGGGAGGTAGGCCTGGTGCGAGCCTTGCTCTCGGTCGCGAACCGAGAGGGCATCGTCCCATTCGCACGCGACCTGCTCGCGCTCGGGGTGGAGGTCATCGCCACCGACGGCACTCGCGAGGCCCTCGCAGCCGAAGGCGTCGAGGTTCGGTCCGTCTCCGACCTGACCGGCTCGGAACCTATCGCCGGCGGGCAGGTCAAGACGCTCCACCCGGCCATCTACGCCGGCATCCTGGCCCGGCGCGACCTGGCGGATCAGCTGGCCGAACTCGAAGCCCAGAACATCGGGTTGATCGACATTGTCGCAGTCAACGTCAGCCATTTTGCGCCGCAGGTCGGCGCTCGGCTGGTGCCGATCGACGAGGCCATCGAGATGATCGACATCGGCGGCGCGGCCCTGCTCGCGGCCGCCGCCCGCAACTACGCCGGCGTGGCCGCCGTGGCGAATCCGGCCCGGTACGGCCAGGTCGTGGCCGAGATCCGAGGCCGCGGCGCGGTTTCCGCGGAACTCAGGCAGCGTCTCGCGGCCGAGGCATACGGGCTGGTGGCCGCCTACCACGCCGAGATCGCTGCCTATCTCTCCCACGTGGATGGCGACGTCTTCCCCGGACGGCTGGCCCTCGTCCTCGAAAAGGTCGACGACCTGCGATACGGCGAGAACCCGCCACAGCATGCCGCCTTCTACCGCGAGACGACCCACCGGGCCGGGACACTGACCGACGCCTCGCAGCTGCAGGGCTCGCGGCCGTCGTTCAACGACCTGCTCGACCTGGACGCGGCCTACGCCATCGCCGCCGACTTCACCGCGCCCACGGTGACGATCGTCAAGCACACCGACCCGGTCGGCCTGGCCTCGGCCGAGGAACTGGTCGAAGCCTGCCGCAAGGCCCTCGAGACGGATGCCGTGTCGTGCTTCGGCGGCATCGTCGGCGTCAACCGCGAACTCGACGGCGCCACGGCTCGCGAAATCGCCGCGAACTCATACGAAGCCGTCGTCGCGCCGTCATTCAGCCAATCGGCGATCGGGATCCTGGCCCAGAAGCCGCACATCGCCCTCCTGGCCGTCCCGCCTAACCCGATCGAGGGCCCGCGCGACTACGGCATCGCGAATCTGGACTTCAAGCGCATCGCCGGCGGCCTGCTGGTCGAGACGAAGGACGAACTGGGTCTCGACAAGACGCAGCTCCAGGTCGTGACCAAGCGGCGGCCCACGCTCGAGGAGCTGACGGATCTGCTGTTCGCCTGGCGCGGCGTCCGCCACGTTCGATCGAACGCGATCATCCTCGCCCGCGGCGGGGCCACGGTCGGTATCGGCGCAGCCCAGGCCAGCCGCCAGACCGCGGTGGAAATAGCTCTGCGACGGGCCGGCGACAGGGCCCGCCTGTCGGTCATGGCCAGCGACGCCTACTTCCCGTTCCCGGACGGGATCCAGATCGCGGCCCAGGCCGGCGTCTCGGCCATCATCCAGCCCGGCGGTTCGATCCGTGACGAGATGGCGATAGAGGTCGCCGACCGGCACCACATGGCCATGGTCTTCACAGGGCGGCGCCACTTTCGCCACTGAGACCGGGGGCGGGCAGGTTGCCAGAAGCGTTCGGCGGCCACCTCGCGTTTTTTCCGAGCAGTGATCCGCTGCCTCGAATGGCGCGAATAGATGGGTGACAGCCGATCGGAGCTGACGGGCCGATCGGTCGGTCGGAGGATAGGGAACCCGGTTCTCCGGGTGAAGGGGACGTGGCGGGCGACAGGTCGGGCCCACATACCGACGGAGGGGCCTGTCGCCGCGCTACGCAAAAGCCGCGCCTGGAGCGCGGCTTTTGTCGTTCTAGAGGGGCTAACGTGACGGCAGGACCTGGCGATCAACGGAATGCCGATGGGGGCCGTGGCCCGCGAGGCCTCTCATGCCTCCTCCTTGCCTTCGTCTCGTCGCTGGTGGTGGGCCTCGGGGTTTTGATCCTCGTCGCCGGCTTCGTCGTCCCTCCCACCTGCTTCTGCGCCTCGACGCCGACGCCCGACGCCGGTGGTCCGACGCCCACGCCCTGGCCGATATCGGGGCGTCAGGCAAGCGCAAACGCCCTGTCGTTCACCGGCTTGTCGATGCCGGCCACCGAGAACGGCTTCGGGGAACCGATGTATGCGCTCACGGATGGCACGACCTACGCCTTCGTCGACGGTTGGTCCGGGAGCGTTCTGGAGGTCTTCACGCTGGATCGGATGCCGGACCCGGCGGCCGGCGGTGGCGACCTCGATGCGGCCCTGGCGGCGGCCCTGTCCTATCTCGAACGCGCCGGAATGGATCTGTCGGGCATGACGATCGTGAGCCAGCTTCGACACGTCGTCTCGGCGAGCTTCTACGCCGTGGTATGGACCCAGGCGGACGGCACCTTGCGGCACGAGGTGCTCGTGAACCCGGCGAGCGGCTCGGTCTTCGCGTACTCGGACCTGGGCTTCTCCCCAAAGCATGGTCTCGGGGTCCCCGTCATAGGCGCGAGCACGGCCACGACTCTCGCCCAGGCTTCACCCTATTCGGCCGGCGAGACTGCTTCGTACCCGCCCGAATTCCTGCTCTACGGTGGCGACGGCAACGCCGCGGGGAGCTGGATGGTCGGCTTCAACGACGGTGTCCTCAGCGTCGACCCCGTGACCGGCGACGTGGCCGTCATGAAGTGGAGTCCATCTCGTTGAGGGCGCGCGTCCGGGTGTGACTCGGCTCCTGAGCTCAGGCCGCGCCCCGCTCGGCGATCCAGGCCCCCAGCTCGCCGTCCCATGCCGCAACCGCCCGGACGGCAGAGGCACCATCGAGCGACTCCCGGCGGGCCCGCGCCTGCTCGACCGACTCCCTCCAGCCCGGCGGAACGAGATCGGGGGCCAGGTCGGCGAGCGGCGCCAGGACGAAGAGCCGGCGACCGGCTTCGGGGTGCGGAATCTCGAGCAACCGCGTGGCCTTTGCGGGATCCGGCGAGCGGCCTCCCTCAGACCGCTCCACGGCCATGTGTGCCTCCCCGAAGATCAGCAAGTCCAGGTCGAGTTCGCGCGGTCCGTGGCGGACCCGAACCCGACGGCCGAAGGCTCGCTCGATCGACTTGAGGGCGAGCAGAAGGGCAATCGGGCCGGCATCGCCGGGGCCCTTGGGAACGTCCAGGGCCGCGACGGCGTTGTGGAAGTCGGGTTGATCCGTTACCCCGACCGGGGCGGTCACATAGAGGCGCGAGACCGCGATCAGCGTGGTCTCCGGCATCGCAGCCAGGGCGTGGACGGCGGCCGTCAGCGTTGTCTGCGCGTCGCCGATGTTGGCGCCGAGGCCGATGTACGCCCGAACCGTGGTCATGGCCGCTCCCTGCCCGTCGACCCGCAGCGCGATCGCGCGCCGCGATCAAGCATCGCGGCTCGGGGCGCCGCGGCTAGACTCCGCTCGTGCGCCCCGTGCTCGTGCTCATCTTCCATGCTACGGCCCCGGCGGGCGCCGGGCCTCTGGTTCGCGCGCTCGCGGACGCCCGCCGGGCGCTCGCGGACCGGCAGCGCGATGCCTTCATCGCCGCCGGCGCCGACGCCGCCGAGGTCGTGGCGGGGCCGCCGGATGGGCTCTCGTTCGGGGAGCGGCTGGCGGAGCACGTGGCCACCCTCAACGCCGTGGGGGGGCGGGGCGCCCTGATCGTGATGGGCTCCGGCAGCATTGCCCTGGCGACGGCCCCGGACCTGGGCCTCTTCGTCGAGGCTGCCGCGGGGCCCGGCGGGCACGCCCTCGCCAACAACCGCTATTCGGCCGACGTGGTGGCGATCTCGCGGTTGGCCGACCTGTCGGCGCTGCCGCCACTCCCCGCCGACAACGCCCTTCCCCGGTGGCTGGAGGAACGGGCGGGCGTGGCCGTCGCGGATCTACGTTCTCGCTGGCGGCTGGGCCTCGACGTGGATACTCCCCTCGACCTGATGGTGCTGCGCGATCCGGCGGCCCCCGGCCTGCTCGCGACGGCGCCGCTCGTCGGCGAGCGGTTGAACGCCCTTACCGCGGTGTTGTCGAACCGGCGAGCCGAACTGCTCGTTGCGGGCCGCGTCTCGGCCACGACCCTCAAGTGGCTGGAGCGTGGCGTCGCCTGCCGGGTCCGAGCCCTGGTCGAGGAGCGCGGCCTCCGGGCTGCCTCGAACCTGGCCACGACCGGAGCCACGGCCAACACTCGGCCCCCGCGCTCGGTTCTGGGTGAATTGCTCGACCGCGACGGCCCGCTCGCCCTCGCGGAAACCGTCGCGCGGCTGGCCGACGCCGCGGTCATCGACACGCGGGTCCTGATGGCCCACCGCCACGGGGCGGACGAGACTTCGTGGCCCTCCCCGGAAGATCGCTTCGCCTCCGATCTGCTGCTGCCGGACGCCGCGGCGGACCCGTGGCTGCGCGCCCTGACCGGGTCGGCCGTGGCCTCCCCGCCCGGCCAACCGATAGTCCTCGGCGGCCACACCATGGTCAACGGCGGACTCCGCCTGCTCGCGACGCGAGCTCGTGCGGGAGCTCGATGACGCCAGATAGCCGGCCTCCGTCTACCGGGCGCCGCGCGCCGCGCGCAGGCTCGTCTCCGGCCGATCATTCCGCCGCAAGCGCCGTGGATCGCCCGCCCGCACGCGCCCCTGCCGCCCCCGCGGAGGCCTCGTCTCAGCTCGTCTCGCTCATCCGGGCCGAGATCGAGTCGAGCCCCGACCGCCGCATCACCTTCGCCCGCTACATGGAGCGCGCCCTCTACGAGCCCGGCCTCGGCTATTACGCCGCCGCCGCCGACCGCCCGACCGAGGCCGGCGACTTCCTGACCGCTCCGGAGACACACGCTATCTTCGGCTGGACGCTGGCTCGACGTCTCGAGTCGATCTGGGACGAGCTGGGCCGGCTCAGGCCGTTCAACTTGATCGAGTACGGCGCCGGATCGGGCACGCTCGCGCTGGCGATCCTCGACGGGTTCCGGCGCCATGGCGCCGCGGAGCTGCTCGGCAGCGTTCTATACGAGCCCGTCGAATCGAACCCGAACCGGCTGGCCGATCTTCGGGACAGGTTCGAGAAGGCCGGACTTGCCGGCACCCTTGCGGCGACCGGCTCGCCCGGGATCGGGTCCGTGCCCGTCGAGGGAGTCATCCTTGCCAACGAGTTCCTCGACGCCCTGCCCGTCCATCGTGTCGTCTGCCGGGGCGGGAATCTGAGGGAGTTGTTCACGGTATGGGTCGCGGCCGGCGAGGCCGGTGGCTCCGGTCGGTTCGCCGAAGTGGCGGCCGATCTGTCGAATCCCGAGCTCGAGGCCCGCCTCGCCGACGACGGCGTCGCCCTGGCCGAGGGTCAGGTGGCGGAGGTATGCCTCGACCTCGAACCGTGGCTCGACGAAGTCGCAGGCCGGCTCACCCGGGGCGTGGTCCTGGCGATCGACTACGGTTACGACGCCGCCGAACTGTACGGCCCGCGCCGCCTTGCCGGAACGTTGCTCGGCTATCGAGGCCACCGCGTGGAGACGGACCCGTTCGCCGATCCCGGCCGGGTCGACCTCACCGCCCACGTGGACTTCACCGCCGTGCGGCGGCTGGCCGAGCGACGCGGCTTTCGGACCGCCTCCCTGACGACCCAGTCGGAGTTCCTCATCGGCGCGGGTCTCGAAGCGGAGCTCCGGGCCCTTCAGGCCTCGCCCGAGCTGACCATCGCCGACTACACGCGCGCCCGCTCCGGCATCGTCCGCATGCTCGATCCACGCCACATGGGCGGCTTCCGCGTCCTGACTCTCGCTCGCGGCTGAGCGCGAGGGCCTGCGGCGAGGCCACGCTGGGCTCTGATCGTCGGCTCCGATAGGCCACCTCCCGTATTGCCAGGGCCGCGCCCGTTGCCGCACCCTGATGGCGGAGCGGGGGGAACCGCGCTGAGGGGTCGGCGGCCGCGCAGGCCATCCGACCCCTGGACGCACCGCTCCTCTGGGATCGAAATCCAGTGTGCGCCGCCGGTGCTACCCCGCCGGCGGTAGGCCGGTCGATGCGGGCGGCGCCGATAACCCCCGGGGCCGCCCGCCGCCGGCCCCGGCCCGATTCCCACCGGCCGGCGTGTCGCCAGACAGAACGATTCCCGTTCGACCGGACAGTGATCCCGCCGCCGATCCGCTCTCGCCCTCGTGCCCGTTCTCGCCCTGGCCCGCGAGCGCGGCCCGAGCACGGCCCGACTGGTAGACTCTTTGCGTGGATCGCGAGGGATCGGGCATCGAACCCGGCCCCGCGGACCTACCTGTTTGTACCTTGCGTCCCCAAGCCTGCTGACGCCCCGCCGCGGGCAATGGGTCTGCTGGAGAACCGATGACCGGTATCTGGTACGTAGTGGGCCTGGCCTTTGCAGGTATCTCGTTTGTATTCCTCGTAATCGGCCTCGCCTGGCTGATCTCCCACCGCAACCGCGGCGATCGCCACAAAGGCGTGCCGTATGAAAGCGGCATCGATACATTCGGCGACACCTGGGGCCGCGCCGGGATCTCCTTCTACGTTTACGCACTTCTGTTCGTCGCCTTCGATGTCGAGGTCGTCTTCCTCTATCTGTGGGCGATCGTCTTCCGCGATCTCCTCGTAGGCGGCCTGGTCAGCATGGGCACTTTCGTGCTCGTCCTGATGGTCGGGCTCGCCTACGCGTGGAGGAAGGGGGTGCTGACATGGCGATAGACGGACGGGCGCCCAAGGCCCGTCGCACCCCTGCGAAGCCTGCCTCGGCCGCGACGGCCGGAGCGACCGCACGCGGCGGCGCGAGCCGGGCGCTCACCACCCAGAAGCCGGGCGCGATGACCGCGCCCATCGTGGTGCCGAACACGATGTGGCAGCCGGCCGATCCGCTCACCTACGTCGCCGGCGAAACCGTCGACATCACCCACCTCCGCGAATACGGCCAGACGGACGCGGGTCGCAGAGATGACGGCCGCTGGGGAGCGCTCCAGGTCATCCCCACCAACGCGGACAACATCCTCGACCTCATCCGAGCCAACAGCCTGTGGCCGCTGCTGTCCGGGCTGGCGTGCTGCGCCTTCGAGATGATGTCGAGCGCGACCAGCAGGAACGACATGGACCGCTGGGGCATGTTCCCCTTCCGGGCATCGCCCCGGCAGGCGGACGTGCTGATCGTCGCCGGAACGCTGACGACCAAGATGTCGGGCCCGCTCCTCCGGCTGTGGGAGCAGATGCCCGAGCCGAAGTGGTGCGTGGCCCTGGGCGACTGCACCGTGTCCGGCGGGCGATACAAGCGCAGCTACTCGGTGGTCCAGGGCATCGACCGGATCATGCCGGTCGATGTCTACATCCCCGGCTGCCCGCCCCGACCGGAAGGCCTGATCTACGGCATGCTGCAACTGGGCCAGCTCGTCAAGGATCGTCGCGGCCACTGGACCGAGCGTGTCATCGGCCCCACCGTGCCGGACGACATCTAGCCAATGGATCGCACCCTCAAAGCCCGCCTCGAATCCCGCCTGGGCAGCCATCTCAAGGCGCCTGTCTACCAGCGCGGCGATGAGACCGAGATCCGCATCGAACCGGGCAGCGTTCCGGAGGTCCTGACGGTGCTGCACGACTCCGTGGACCTGCGCTTCGAGATCCTGGCCGATCTCGCCGCCGTGGACACGGGCAAAGTGATGCAAGTCGTCTATCACCTCTGGAGCCCGATGTCCTCCGACTGGCTCCGGATCGTCGCCGACGGCATCTCCCGTGACGACCCGCGAACCCCGTCGGCCACGTTCATGTGGATCGGCGCGGAGTGGCTCGAGCGCGAGGCCTACGACATGTTCGGCATCGTCTTCGAAGGCAACCGCGACCTGCGGCGCATCTTCATGCCACCCGACTACACCAGCTTCCCGCTCCGGAAGGACTTCCTCCTGCCCGACGACGCGGCCCGATCGCCGGGCGCCGGCGTCCGCCACGTCGAGAGAGCCAACGTCCCGGCCGACCTGGCCGACGATCCCACGGCCGGCATCCGCCGGGCGCCGGTAAGCTGAGGATCACGATGCCGGCACGCCAGTCCCCCCGCACAACAACCGGACGCCCAAAGCCGAAATCGGAGAAGCCGCACCTCGCCACGGCCGCCGGCGCGGCCGACCCGTGGCCCAAATCGACCGCAGGCCCGCAGAGTGCCGATGACGTGTCATCGGCGGGCTTCCAGAGTGCCGATGACCCTCGTATCACCCTGGACCGCCAGATCGGCGTCCCTCTCTACGAGCCGATCCCGCCGTATCCCACCCGCACCGAGCGCGAGGGCGAGTTCTACACCCTCGGCGACGGGGAGATGTTCCTCAACGTCGGCCCGCACCACCCGGCCACGCACGGCGTGCTCCGACTGGTCCTCAAGCTCTCGGGCGAGCAGGTCGTGGACGTGGACCCGGTCCTCGGCTACCTCCACCGCGGCGTCGAGAAGATCTGCGAGAACTCGGACTACTACCACGTCATCGACCAGGTGGACCCGCTCGAGTACACCAGCGCACTCTTCCAGGAATGGTCCGCGGTCCTCGCGTTCGAGAAGCTGCTGGACGTCCAGGTGCCGCGCCGGGCCGAGTACATCCGGGTCCTCTCGGGCGAGTTGCTACGCATCGCCAGCCACACCCTGTTCATGGGCTTCCTGGCCCTGGACCTGGGCGGCCTGACCCCCATCCTCTACGGCTTCATCGAGCGCGACGAGATCCTGGAGATGCTGGCGGCCCTGACCGGGGCACGGATGCTCTTCAACTACTTCCGCATTGGCGGCGTGAACGGCGACCTCAACCACGAGTTCATGAGCCGACTGGGCGACTGGATGAGCCGCGCCGCGAGCCAGGTCGAGGCCAACAGCGGGCTTCTCAACGAGAACGAGATCTTCGTCCGGCGAACGCGCGGCATCGGCGTCATGGACCGGGCCATGGCCCTGCGCTACGGCGTAACGGGCCCAAACCTGCGGGCCTCAGGCGTTCCGTTCGACCTGCGGCGGGCCCACCCATACAGCGTCTATCCCGAGCTCGACTTCAACATCCCGACGCGCCAGGAAGGCGACGCCCTGGCCCGCTACCTGCTCCGCATCGATGAGATCCGCGAGTCGATCAAGATCATCGACCAGTGCCTCAACAACATGCCCGACGGCCCGATCATGGCCAAGCTGCCGCGACTGCTGCGGCCGCGACCGGGCCGAGCCTGGGGCACCTGCGAAGGGCCGCGTGGCCTGATGGGCGTATACGCGATCAGCGACGGTTCAGACCAGCCGTTCCGCTTCCGGATCCACGACCCCAGCCTGGTCAATCTCGAGACGGTGCCGGCCCTCCTACCGGGCAACCTGCTGGCCGACACGATGGCCATCGTAGCCTCGCTCGACCCGATCATGGGCGGGATCGACAAATGACCGACGACCGAACCGACCGCCGCTCGGACCGCGACCGCCGAGAGGGCCGGGACCGCCGAGAGGGCCACGAGCGCAGGCACCAGCCCCTCACGATCAGATCGTTGCCGGGACTGGCATTCGACTTCGGGAAGGGTCTGCCGGCCGGCGTGCTGGCGCGCCTGTCCGTCCAGGAGAGGGTCGCCATCGTCCTCACGATGCTGGCGATCGGCGGCGCGGTCTCCACGGTCATCGCCATCGTCTGGCTTGGGCCGCCTCTGACGGACTTCCTCGGCGCAAACCTGCCGCTTGTCCGCTTCGTCGTAGCGGCTACCGTCATCCTGATGCTGACGGTGCCGACGGCCTTCGTCATCATCTACCTGGAGCTCAAGGTCATCGCCCGAATGAACCTGCGGGTCGGCCCGAACCGGATCGGCCCGCTGGGCGCGGCCATGAGCGTCATCCACGGCCTCAAGGTCCTCTCCAAGGAGGACTTCGCTCCCACCGGCGCCGACGTCACCATCTTCACCCTGGCCCCGGTCGTCACGTACCTGGCCAGCGTCATGACGCTCCTGGTCATCCCCTTCGCACCCGGCCTGTTCGGCCAGGATTTCAACATCGGCCTGCTGTACTTCTTCGCCATTGGTGGCCTGACGGTCCTCGGACTCCTGATGGCGGGCTGGGCGAGCTTCAACAAGTACTCGCTCCTGGGCGGCCTCCGCTCGGCGGCCCAGATCATCAGCTACGAGATTCCCCTCACGCTTTCGGTCGTCGGCGTGATCCTGCTCGCCGGAACGATGAGCCTGAATCACATAGTCATGGCTCAATCCGGCTCGATCCTCGACTGGTTCGTCTTCAAGCAGCCGTTGGCGTGGGTCATCTTCTTCATCGCGGCCACGGCCGAGGCGAACCGCACGCCGTTCGACATGACCGAGGCGGACTCGGAGATCGTGGCCGGCTTCTCGACCGAGTATTCGGGCATGCGCTTCGGCTTCTTCTACTTCGCCGAGTACGTCAACGTCTTCATCGTCTCGGCCCTGGCCGCGACCCTCTTCTTCGGAGGCTGGACGGCGCCCTTCCGCTGGCCGTGGGCCTACAACCTCGACTGGTTCCAGCCGCTCACGTACGGGCTCGGCCCCTGGATCGCCATCGTCCTCGTCGTCCTGTTCGGCGGGAGCTACTTCTTCGGGTTCTTGGCCCGGCTTCTCGTCGGCCGCGGCTGGAGCCTCTGGAGCCTGCTCGGCGTGGGCGCGATCTTTACCCTCATCTTCGTCGCGATCCTCGTCCTGATCGCCGGCTTTATCGCCTTCGACTGGGGCCAGGGGCTGTTCTGGTTCATGTTCAAGACCTACCTCGGAGTGGTCATCTTCGTCTGGATGCGAGCGACGCTCCCGCGCGTCCGGGTGGACCAGCTGATGGGCTTCGCCTGGAAATGGCTGCTGCCGGCTTCGCTGCTGAACCTTTTCGTGACGGCGACCGCCGTCGTCCTCCTGCACCAGTGAGCATGCTATGAGCTTCGTTCCCGGCCTCGGCATGGCAAAGGGCATGGCGCTGACACTGCGTCGCTTCTTCGCGCCGAAGGCGACCATTCAGTATCCCGAGGCCGAGCCGGACGTCGCCGTGCGCTTCCGCGGCCGGCTTCAGCTCCTCTACGACGAACTCGGCAACCTCAAATGCGAGACCTGCTTCCAGTGTGCCCAGGCCTGCCCGGTCGAGTGCATCGACATGGGCGGGTTCGACACGAAAGGCCGCTTCCACGTCCACTGGGGCGCGGCCGAACAGTACGCCGAGCGGCGCGAGGAGTCGGCCCTGCGCAGGTCCGGCCGGCCGGTGCCGGATCCCGTCTACGCCCACTTCGATGCGACGGACGTGGCCGCCGTGGACGGCATCCTCGAGAAGTTCGACTACGAGCGTAAGGAGATGCTGGCCATCCTGGAGTCCATCCAGGCGGCCTACGGCTACCTTCCCGTGGCCGCCCTCAAGCGGGTCAGCCAGGTCTCGGGTGCTCCGTACGCGCTCATATACGGCGCCGCTACCTACTACCGCCATCTCCGCTTCGAACAGCCCGGCCGCACCGTAGCGATTTGCCTGTGCACGAGCTGCCTGATCGCCGGCGCCAGCCGGATAGCGCTCGCCATCGCCGCCGAGCTCGGGACCGAGATAGGTCGAAGGCCGGCGCCCGGCGGCGTCGCCCTGGAGCGAATCGGCGCCCACGTACCCGGCGCCGCCTCGCCCCTGATCACGCTCGACGGCAAGCCGCAGACCATCGGCCACTCCGGCGCGGCGGCCTGGGCCAGGGCCATCGCCCGAAAGCGCGTCGCATGACGGCCACGACCGTCCTGCCGACCCCGGCGCGCTTCCCCCGTGTGCTCCTGCCGGCCACGCCCCCGGCCGACCCGCTAGACCTGGAGGCGGCCGAGACGGCCGGAGCGTTCGGCTCGCTTCGGATCGCCATGGAGCAGATCAAGGCCGAAGGCGTCCTGGACGCCCTGACCGAGTCGGGCATGCGCGGCCGGGGCACCGGCGGCGTCCCGATCGGCGACAAGTGGCGAGCCTGCGCCGAGGCCGGGAAGCTGGCCGCCCCTGTCGGCGGTCCCGCTCCGGTGCGCTACGTCGTCGTCAACGCCTACCAGGCCGACCCGGCTGTCATGACCGACAGGGTCCTGCTCGAAGCCAACCCCTACGCCGTCATCGAGGGCGCGGCCATCGCGGCCTACGCCGTCGGGGCCGGGGAGATCGTCGTTGCCCTCAGGGCCGAGGCGACCGATGCGATCAAGGCCGTCGAGACGGCCGTTGCGGCGGCGGAGTCGGCGGGCTACCTCGGCCAGAACGTCCTGGACAGCGGCACCGAGATCCGCTGCTCGATCAGGCCCCTCCAGGGTTCCTACATGCTCGGCGAGGAGACGGTCCTCCTCAAGGGCCTCCAGGGCGAGCGCGGCCAGCCGGAGCAGCAACCGCCCTACACCACGACCCGCGGCCTCTTTGGGGCGCCGACTCTCATCCACGGTCCCCAGACCTTCGCGGCCGTGCCGACCATCCTCTCCGGCGGGATCGCCGGCTTCCCGGAGACCGACGCCCGAACGTTCGCCGGAACTGTGCTGGTCCAGATCTCCGGTGCCGTCGCCCGTCCCGGAATTGCCGAGATCCCATTCGGCGTGACCCTGCGCGAGGTCCTGGACGTGGCCGGCGGCGTTCCCGCGCCGCACCGGCTCAAGGCCGTCCTGGTCGGGGGTCCATCCGGTGGCATCCTGCCCGCGGAATCCATGGGAGTCACCTTCGACCACGACGCTCTCTGGGCGGCCGGCGCGCACGTCGGCTCAGGCTCGGTCGTCGTCCTCGACCAGCACAGCTGCGTCGTCGACCTCGCCGCGGTCCTGACGCGCTTCTGCGCCGATGAGGCGTGCGGCAAGACGATCCCGTGCCGGATAGGCCTGCGCCGCCTGGCCGAGATCGGCGCCCGAATTTGCGAAGGTCAGCCGCGCGGCGACGAGGTCGCGCGCCTGACCGATCTCTCAGTCGATGTCGCGGCCAGTGCCCTGTGTGACCACGAACGTCGCGCCACCCTTGCTCTCCTGAGTGTCGTCCGGTACTTCCGCGACGAGCTCGATGCCCACGTCGTTCGCAATTCCTGCCCCGCCGGGATCTGCCATCCGAAGGCCGATGCTCGCGCCGGGGCTGTCTCCTGAGGCGTCCCATGAGAGAACCGACCCTTCGCCCCAGCCCCGGATCCTCGCCGTCGGCCCCGCCCACACCGACCAAATCTGGCAAGCGTGGCAAAGGCGCCGATTGGACCCCGGTCGAGAGCCCCTCAACGGCGGTCGCGGCCGCCGCGGCCGCTCCTGAGACGTCCGCGCTCACGACCCGCGCCCAGCACACCGCGGACGCGCTGCCGAAGCTGCGGCCCGAGCCGGATCAGAAGTCCACATGGAACAAGCGGGCCGGACGGACGGACAGCCGCCCCGACGCGAAGACGCCGTTCGACACCATCGAGCCGTTCGACGACTCACCCGCCGAGCGCTTGATCACGACGCAGGCTCCGCAGCGCCCGCTTTCAACGCCCACCTTCCGCATCGAAGTCGACGGCCGCATGGTCGAGGGGACCGAGGGGCAGACGATCCTCGAGGTCTGCCGGGCCAACGGCATCGAGATACCGACGCTCTGCTACGAGCCCAAGCTTCCCGGCTTCGGGGCGTGCCGGATGTGCGTGGTCGACGTAGAGGGCGAGGAGAACCCGCCCATCTCATGCTCCCGCGCAGCCGAGGAAGGCATGGTCGTGCGGACCCAGACCGAGCAGGTCCGCCGCCTCCGCCGCACCAACCTGGAGCTGATCTTCAGCGACCACAACGCCTACTGCCTGCCGCCCTGCCAGAACAAGTGCCCCAGCCACATCGACATCCCGGGCTTTCTCAAGGCCAATGCCGAGGGCCAGTTCCGCGAGTCGGCCCGAATCTTCAAGCGGACCATTCCCTTCCCGTCGATCCTGGGCCGCGTCTGCCCTGCCCCGTGCGAGGACCACTGCCGCCGCGACGAGGTCGACGAGGCCATCGCCATTCGCGACAGCCACCGCTACGCCGGAGACATGGTCCTGGAGGCGCAGAAGGACGGCATCGAGCCGCCGCTTCCGTTCGAGACCCAGCCCAAGACCGGCAAGCGAGTCGCGGTCATCGGCTCCGGACCGGCCGGCATGTCTTCGGCCTATTACCTGCTACTGGCCGGCCACGACGTAACGATCTTCGAGCGCGATCCTGAGCCGGGCGGCATGCTCCGCTACGGCATTCCGGAGTACCGCCTGCCCAAGAAGGAGATACTCGAGCCCGAATACGAGTCGGTCTGGCGTCTCGGCGGCCGGATCGAATGCAACCAGGCGCTCGGTCGCGACTTCACCCTCGACGACCTGGAGAAGCGGGGCTTCGACTCGACCATCGTCGCCATCGGCTGCTACGACACCAACAAGCTCGGCATCCCCAACGAGAATGCCGACGGTGTCATCGACGGCCTCGAATACCTGCGCATCGCCGCGCTCGGGCTGCCGTACCCGGGCCACAAGAAGAAGCGCGTCGTCGTGATAGGCGGCGGCTTCACCGCCATGGACTGCACCCGGACTTCCGTCCGCCAGGGCGCCGGCGAGATTACCCTCGTCTACCGCCGCGACATGAAGGACATGCCGGCCGAGAGTGAGGCTCACGAGGCGATGGAAGAGGGCGCCAAGATGATCTTCGAGGCCGGCCCGACCCGCGTCCTGGTCGATGACCAGAACAAGGTCACCGGTGTGGAATTCATCCGCATGCAGCCCGGCGCGCCAGACGCATCCGGCCGGCGCCGGCCCGAGCCGTCCGAAGGCACCGAGTTCGTGATCGACTGCGACCGCGTCCTGCTGGCCATCGGCCAGGGCCCTGATCTCACCTGGGTCGGCGCCGGCAACGAAGGCATCACCTCGAATCGCTCGAAGCTGACCGCGGACGCGGTTACGTTCGAGACGGGTCGCCCGGGCGTCTTCGGCACCGGCGACGTCCGCATCGGCGCCGCGACCGTTGTCCAGGCCGTCGCCGAAGGCCGCCGGTGCGCATATGCAGTGGACGCCTTCCTGCGCGGCAACGACCTTTCGGAGTTGCGCAACCGCCAGACCCTGGCCGAAGTGGAACCGACCTTCCTCTCGATCGTGCCCTTCACGGACGAGCCGAAGGAGGCACGCCACCGCCTCAAGGCGATGCCGGCCAAGGAGCGGTCCAAGAGCTACGTCGAGTACGAGATCCCATACACCGCGGCCGAGGTCATGGCCGAGTCCACGCGCTGCCTCCAGTGCACGTGCGAGGCGCTGGGCAACTGCGACCTGCGCCGCCTCGGCATCGAGTACGGGACCACGCTCCAGACCCTGGAACCGGGCCACGACCAGGGCGCCGGGTTCAGGAGCGTGACCGAGAACCGATTCACCGGCTCGAACCACGACTACATCCGCGACGACAGCCACTCCTTCATCCTGCGCGAGCCGTCCCGCTGCATCGACTGCGGGCGGTGCGCCCAGGTCTGTGCCGACGTCGTGGGCGCCGCCTGCTATGACTTCATGCGAACCGGCTTCGACACATTGGTGACGACGCCGCTCGACATGAGCCTGAACGACACGCCGTGCGTCTCGTGCGGCCGATGCGCCGAGACGTGCCCCACCGGCGCCCTCATGCCAAAGCCGCGCGTCCTCGAGAAGTACGACGTGGACGAGAGCCGCTGCATCCTGTGCGGTATCTGCGTCGACGCCTGCCCCTACGATGCCCTTCGTGGCGGCCAGGACAACGAGCTGGCCCATACGGACCGAGGCGATCCCGAGATCGACCTGATCGCGATGGCGGCGGTCGACCGTGAGACGGAAGTGACCTACATCAAGCGGGAGCGTGATTGGCTCGCCCACGCCATCGCCGAGGGTCGAGTCGAGGATTCCGGCAAGGCGCTGCCGTCGTTGCCGGCGGCGCTGGCGGCCTCGAGCGGCAAACGCGACGGAGCCGGGCGACAGTGACCGCCACAGGGTTCCCGGCGGGCGAACCGGACCGAAGCCCCGTCAAGCCGGGACTTGCAGAGGAGGGAAGCGAGGCATGCCGATAGGCGACTCGATCCCGATCGTCGGGATCCGCTGGGACGACGTCCTCTTCGTCGTCCTGGCCGCGATTCTTCTGGTGTCGGCCTTGCTGGTCGTAACGCTCCGGGACATCATCCGGAGCGGCCTATCCCTGACCGTCGCCTTCGCGGCGCTGGCCGGCATCTACACCATGCTCGGCAACCCGCTCATCGCCGCCACCCAGGTGCTGGTCTACATCGGCGCGATCAGCGTCCTGATCCTCTTCGCGATCATGCTGACCCAGACCAAGAACGCACCCACCAGGCTCGTCTTCCAGACTCAGGCCTGGATCGCCGCCGTTGCCGCGCTGGTGATAGGCAACATCATCGTGGTCACGGCAATCGCCACAACGTGGCCGAGCGTCGGCAGCCCGGTCGCGACCGCGACCGCCGACGTGGCCCACCTCCTCTTCCACGATTACATCCTGCCGTTCGAGGCCGTCAGCGTCCTGCTGACTGCCGCCGTCGTGGGCGGTGTCTATCTGGCTCGACGGGAGAGCACCCGGGGCGAGGGGGATCAGTCATGAGCAACTCGCTCGACTCCTACCTGGTGCTCTCCGGGCTGCTCTTCGCCATCGGCACCTTCGGGTTCCTGGCCCGCCGCAACGCCATCAGCATGCTCATGTCGATCGAGTTGATGATCAACGCGGTCAACCTCACCATCGTCGCATTCGGGGCGTTCGTGGCGAAGCTGCAGATCCATGCCGCCGTCATCGCCCTGATCGTGATAGCGGTCGCCGCCGCCGAGGCCACGGTCGGGCTGGCGATCATCATCGCCATCTACCGGAACAAGAAGACTCCGCTCGTCGACGAGTACGACGCGATGAGGGAGTAGCCATGAGCATCCTGATTCCGCTCATCCCGCTACTGCCACTGGCCGGCTTCGCCCTGACCGGGCTGCTCGGACGCCGCATGGGCCACGAGTCGCACCGGATCGCCATCTGGGTCGTCGTCGCCTCCTGGCTGGTGGCCATGATCGTGGTGGCCGGCGCCTTGACCCACAGCCTGGGGTTCGGCGAGGCCGGATACGCCGTAACACTCTGGACCTGGATCCCGGCCACCGGCTTCACGGCCGACATGGGCTTCTACGTGGACGCGCTGACGGCTTGCCTGCTGATCGTGGTCACGACCATCGGCATGCTCGTCCACATCTACTCGATCGGCTACATGGCCCACGACGAGGGCAAGTGGCGGTTCTTCGCCTACCTGAACCTGTTCATGTTCTCGATGCTGCTGCTGGTTCTGGCCGACAACCTCCTGCTCGTCTTTGCCGGCTGGGAGCTGGTTGGCCTGTGCAGCTACCTGCTGATCGGCTTCTGGTTCCCGCGCCGTTCCGCGGCCGAGGCGGCCAAGAAGGCCTTCCTGGTCAACCGGGTCGGCGACATGGGCTTCGCCCTCGGCATCATGGCCGTCTGGACCCAGCTCGGCACCCTGAACCTCCAGAAGGTCTTCGAAGCCTTCGGGCAGGTGCCCCACGAGTGGCAGATCGCAATTGCTCTGCTCCTCTTCTGTGGAGCCGTGGGCAAGAGCGCCCAGTTCCCGCTCCATGTCTGGCTGCCCGATGCCATGGAAGGCCCCACCCCGGTCTCGGCCTTGATCCACGCCGCGACGATGGTCAATGCCGGCGTCTACCTCATCGCCCGGTGCAACCCGATCTTCGGCTCGGCGCCAGAGGTGATGGCGATCGTGGCCGCGATCGGCATCTTCACCGCCATCATGGCCGCTTCGATTGCCTTCACCCAGACGGACATAAAGCGCGTCCTGGCCTACTCCACGCTCTCGCAACTGGGCTACATGTTCGCCTCGCTGGGAGTCGGGGCGTGGACGGCGGCGATCTTCCACCTGATGAGCCACGGCTTCTTCAAGGGCCTCCTGTTCCTGGGATCCGGCTCGGTCATCCACGCGGTGGACGGCGAGCAGGACATGCGAAAGATGGGCGGGCTGGCGAAGAAGATCCCGATCACGTACGCCACGATGCTGATCGCCTCCCTTGCCATCTCAGGCGTTCCACCGCTGGCCGGCTTCTTCTCGAAGGACGAGATCCTCAGCGGCGCGTTCAAGAACGGCTTCCTGTGGGTCTGGGCCATCGGCTTCGTCGTCGCCGGCATGACGGCGTTCTATATGTTCCGGTTGATGGGCATGACCTTCTGGGGCGACAGCCGGGTCGACCCCGAGGTGGAACACCACGTCCACGAGTCGCCGCCGTCGATGACGCGGCCGCTGATGCTGCTGGCCATCCCGGCAGTCTTCCTCGGCCTGGTCGTCGGCTTCCCGCCGGAAACCGGGCTGCTCCACCAGTGGCTCGGTCCGGTCTTCGAACAGACCATCGTCGCGAGCGGCCGAACGGAGGCGGCCTACAGCCTCTTCGGAGTCGACGGCGCCCTGGCGATCGTCACGACAGCCCTGGTGGCCGGGGCCCTGCTGGTGGCCTGGCGGCTGTTCGGCATCAGCATTCCGTCGATCGGCCTGCGCGCCGACCCGCGCCCGGATCGCGTCCGTCAGCTCAGCGCCCAGCCGACGATGGCTGCCCTGTATCGCGGCTCGTCGAACAAGTGGTGGTTCGACGATCTGAACAACTTGCTCTTCGTCGTCTGGGGAGGCAGGCTGGCCGCCGCCGTCTTCTGGTTCGACCGCACGATCGTCGACGGCACGGTCAACGGCATCGGGGTCGTGACCGAAGCCGCCGGCGCTCAACTTCGCCGTGTCCAGACCGGCCGGGTCCAGAATTACGCCCTCGGCATAGCCCTCGGCCTGATCGCGATGGCCGTCGGCTATCTCGTGATTTCGGTTCGGTAGGGGGAGGAAGAGACGATGGACCTGCCGATCCTGAGCCTGATCACATTCACGCCCCTCGTCGGGGCGGTCGTGGTGGCGGCGATCCCGTCGCAGCAAACGGACCTGATCAAACGCGCCGCCCTGTTCTTCGCCATCGCGGCGTGGGTGATGTCGCTCGGTCTGCTGGCCGCATACGCCTTCGGCCAGGCCGGCTTCCAGTTCAACGAAACCGCCGACTGGATACCCACGTTCGGCATCCAGTACAAGGTCGGCGTCGACGGCCTCAGCATCCTGATGGTCGTGCTGGCGACGACCCTGTCGTGGATCAGCATCCTGGCCAGCTTCTCGCCGATAAAGGACCGGGTGAAGGGCTACATGATCTCCTTCCTCGTCCTCGAGGTCGGGATGATCGGCGTCTTCGTGGCCCTGGACCTCTTCCTGTTCTACATCTTCTGGGAGATCGTCCTGGTGCCCATGTACCTGATCATCGGCATCTGGGGCGGCGCCAATCGCATCTACGCCACGATGAAGTTCGTGCTGTACACCCTGGTCGGGTCGCTGCTGATGCTGGTCGCGATCCTGGCCACCGCGTTCGCCTACCAGGTCGGGCACGGCGGCTCCTGGGTCGGCGCCTTCGACTTCCAGCATCTTCAGGCGTTCGCGGCGTCAGGCCAGTTCGGTGACGCGTTCCAGAACCTATCGTTCCTGGCGCTCTTCCTGGCCTTCGCCATCAAAGTCCCGATGTTCCCGTTCCACACCTGGCTGCCGGACGCCCACACGGAGGCGCCGACGGCAGGCTCGGTCATCCTGGCCGGCGTCCTCCTGAAGCTCGGTGCATACGGCCTGATCCGGTTCGCGGTGCCGCTCTACCCGCACGCGGCCCACACCTTCGCCTACCCGATCATCGTCCTGTCCATCATCGCGATCGTCTACGGAGCCATCGTCTCGATCGTTCAGCCGGACCTCAAACGCCTCGTCGCGTACAGCTCGGTCAGCCACATGGGGTTTGTGACACTCGGGATCTTCGTGTTCAACGCCACTGCGCTCCAGGGCGCCATCCTCCAGATGATCAACCACGGCCTGATCACCGGCGGGCTCTTCCTCATGGTCGGCGTCATCTACGAGAGAACGCACGATCGCACGATCGCGAAGATGGGCGGCCTGGCCGCGACGATGCCGATCTGGGCGACCGTCTTCGGCTTCTTTATCCTGGCCTCGGCCGGGTTGCCGGGCCTGTCGGGCTTCGTCGGCGAGTTCCTGGTCTTCGTCGGGTCGTTCGTCGTCGCGCCGGTCATCGCCGTGGCTTCGATAATCGTCATGGTCCTGGTCGCGACGTACCTCCTGTGGATGTTCCAGCGCGTCACCTTTGGGACGCTCTCGGACTTCCTGCGCGGCCTGGGCGGCCACTTGACGGACATGAGCGGGACCGAGATGGCGACCGTGGCGCCTCTTGCGATCCTGATCGTCGTGCTCGGGCTCTTCCCGAGTCTTGTGCTCGATCTCCTCCGCGAACCCACCCAGGCGTTCCTGGCGGCCGCCGGATTGGCGGTCGGCGGATGAGAGGGAGAGGGATCCGATGAACTGGTCAGACCTGGGAACGATCTCGCCGGTGGTGGTCGCCGTCCTCGTTGCGGCCGCGATCCTGCTGGTGGACATGGCCGCCCCGGGCAGGAGGAACGCCGTCATTGCCACGGCCCTCGGCGGCCTGGCCGTCGACGCGGTGGTGATCCTGCTCCAGGCAGGCCAGACCGCGAGCGCCTTCGGCGGCGCCTACTCGCTGGACAACCTGACCGTCTTCCTGGACATGCTCTTCGTGGTCATCGCCGCCATGACCATCCTGTTCGGCGTGGACTACCTCGAGCCGCGCGGCCTGCCGGTCGCGGAGTATGCCGCGATCCTGGTCTTCGCCGTCACGGGCGCTATGCTCGTCGCCGGGTCCACCGACCTCCTTCTCCTCTTCGTCGCCCTCGAACTGATGATCCTGCCCGGCTACATGCTGGCCGGCTTCGCGCGGCGCGACCCGTACTCCACCGAGGGTGCGATCAAGTACTTCCTGCTCGGCTCGTTCTCGAGCGCGATCCTCCTCTTCGGTCTGGCCTACGTGTGGGGCATGACCGGTACCACCCGCGTGGACGGAGTCGCCGAGGCGCTCGCAAAAGTGGCCGCCGGCGGCCCGCTCCAGCCCGGCCTGGCCATGGGCCTGGCCTTCATGACCGCGGGCGTAGCCTTCAAGATGGCCGCGGTGCCATTCCACTACTGGACGCCCGATGCGTACCAGGGCTCGCCGACGCCCGTTACGGCGTACCTATCGGTCGGCCCGAAGGTCGGCGCCTTCGCCATCGCCCTCCGGCTGTTCGTGGGCGCGCTCGGCCCGCTCAAGGAAGACTGGCTGCCGGTAGTCGTGGTTCTGGCCGCTGTCACGATGACGCTCGGCAACCTGGTGGCGATCACCCAGGACAACGTAAAGCGGATGCTGGCCTACTCATCGATCGCCCACACCGGTTACATCCTCGTTGGCCTGGCGGCCTATGCCGGCGGCCAGCAGACCGGCCTGTCGGCCATCCTCTTCTACGGCGCCGCCTACACGTTCATGAACATGGGCGCCTTCGCCGTCATCACCGCCCTGCAGCGGCGGCCCGGGGTCAGCAGCCAGATAACGACGTTCGCCGGCCTCGGGCGGCGCGATCCGTGGCTCGGGGCGCTGATGGTGCTCTTCCTGCTGTCGCTGACCGGCATCCCGCCTCTGGCCGGCTTCTGGGCCAAGGCGTACGTGATTCTGGCCGCGATCCAGGCCGGCGGCTGGCTCACGGCCCTGGCCGTCCTGGCGATGATCAACGCGGCCGCGGCGGCCTTCTACTACCTCCGCGTCGTCGTCTACATGTACATGCGGGAGCCGGCCGAAGAATCGACGCCGACCTCGCCCGGGATCCTGTTCCGGGCCGGTCTGGCTATCGCGGGCGTCGGGACGCTCGCCTTCGGGCTCTTCCCGGCCCTGGTCGATGCCGCAGCCAACGCCGCGAACGTCTTCCACGGGTAACGCCACCGCGCCGGCGACGACGTGCCGGCGAGCGCTCAGGTTCGACTAGGATCGCGCCTGCGCGAACCTATCCATCGCCGAACGGCGTGATGGACTGCGCCGGCCCGATGGGCGTCGATGACGGAGCCGCCGTGACGATGGGCAAGGGAGTCGGCGTCTCCGTGGGGAGAACCACCGCGGTCGGCCGCGGGGGAACGTTCATGGTGGCGCCGGGCGTCGCCACGACGACGGCTACCGCCACGAGAAGAGCCACGATCACGCCGGCCACGACGCCGACGACGATGTTCAAACGAGCAACCATGCCTTGAGGTTACAAGGAATCGCCTTGCATGTCTCGGTCCGGGTAGCCACGGGCGAATCCGACGCCGGCCCGACGCGCTCCGACGGTAGTCCCGGCGGCCGGGCGGCGAGGCCCGATTGTCGCATCGGCGCCACCGATGCGGGTTCTACCCGAGGCGGATAGGGTGGGCGCCTGATAGCATGCCGAGCCATGCGGCCCATTCGTTCGTTTCTCCGGATCCTGTACCGCGCGATCCTGCGGCCGGTCGGCCGGATAATCCTTGATCTGGTGGGAGTGGTTCCGGCGTTGATAGCCGGCGCCGGCGTCTTCCTGATCGCCGCGGGGCTCTTCTATTACCTCCAACCGGTGGCTGCGGCGCCAAGCGCCACTCCGACGGCGGTCCCGTCCACCTCGGTAGCAGCCTTCTCCATACCGCCGATCGCGTCGATAACGCCGGCCGGACCGACGGCCAGCGGCAGCATTACGGCCTACATCGCCACCCGGGTCACGGTTCCGGCCCTGGGGATAGACCTGCCCGTAGTGACGTCTCCGCCCAACGAGCAATTCCCGCTCTGCAATGTCGCCGAATACCTTGTCCTGGACAAACCGCTCGCCTACCCTGGGCTGCCCCAGGCCACGTACCTATACGCCCACGCCCAGAAGAACATGTTCCTGCCGCTGTTGACCCAGTCGCAGGTGAACAACGGCGCCGCAATGATTGGGATGTGGATCGAGGTCTACACGGACGACGACCAGCGCCACATCTACCAGATCAGCCAGGTTGTCAGACATGTTTCCGGCTCGGCGGCCCTCGAAACGGCCGGGAAGGCCACGACCGATCAGCTCTGGCTGCAGACGTCCGAGGGGCCGTTTGAGTCGTCGACCAAACTGCAGGTGGTGGCCCAGCCCGTCGGCGTGATCGCGGCCACCCAGGCCGATGCCCATCCCACCGGCAAGGGCAATGTCTGTCCAACTGCGCCGAAGTGCAAGACGGTGGGGGCGAGCGGCTGCCGGCCGTGACCGCGGGGCCGGTCGTCGGCCCGTTCCGGAGCTCAGATCCAGTCGATCCGGTGCAACACCCAAACAGCCAGCCCGGCCAGGGCGACGCAACCGGCGGTAACGACCCAGAAGCCGAAGCCCTCGTCCAGCCGGAAGGCGGTCTGAGCCTCGCTCATGCCGAATATGCCGGCGACGGCCCCTATTCCGGCCACCACGACCGTCACCCCGGTCAGCCGCTTCATGATCAGCGAGAGGTTGTTGTTGACGGTCGAGAGGTAGGCGTCCAGCGTCGCCGAAGCAAGCTCGCGGTAGGTGTCGAGTTCGTCGGTCAGGCGGATGAGGTGGTCGTAGGCGTCTCGAAAGTAAAGCCTGTCCGGCGCGGAGACGAACCTGTCCTCACGGTTGGACAGGATCTGAAACATCTCGCGCTCGGGCGACGTGACGCGCCGGATATGGATGAGCTGGCGCTTGAGGTCGAACAGCCGCTCCAGCAGAGCTCTGTCGGCGCGGTAGACCACCCGATCTTCGAGGTCGTCGATCTCATCTCCGAGGGCGTCCAGGATCGGGAAGTAGTTGTCGATGACGTCGTCGGCGAGGGCCCACAGAAGATGCCCTGAGCCCTTCGCCATCTGGTCGGCGACCCCGGCACGAAGGTGCCTGGTCTCTCGCGGATCCCACCACCGGCTGTGGCTGCTCAGGAGGAAGCGATCGCCCACGACGAAGTCGAGTTCTCGCTCGTAGATCTCTCCTCCCTCGAGGCCAAGGGAGAAGATAACCACGTGGAGCAGGTCCCCCACCTGCTCGAGCTTGGCCCGCTGGTCGCGCTCGGCGATGTCCTCGACCAGCAGAGGGTGGAGCCCCAGGAAACCTGCGACGTGCGTCTTGAGCTCCGGGCCGGCGCCGCAGATGTCGAGCCAGAGCCGGGCCGACTTGCGGGCGAGTGCCCTGGGCAATTCGGCTATCGCGGCGTCGCCCTCCCACTCCCGACAACCGCCCCGCTCGAAAACCGCGAGTCGAACCGTGCCATCCACCTGTGCCCCGGCCCGACCGCGCGACGCCACCGCGGACTTCCCATCGGCCGGCAGCGAGGCGGGCGGCGGATCGGGGGCGAGCACGTCAGAAAGCGATTTCGCCATACTCGGCCTCCTGGTCTGCGCCGCTTGCCTCAGGACTGCGGCGATCCGCCTTCACGCGCAGCATTATCGCCGGCACGACGGCGATCAGAGTCACCGCGGCCGCGACCAGGAAGATGCCCACCATGATCGTCGCCGCCTTCGACGCCGCCCATTGTTCCAGCGCCTGGGCGACCAGGCCGTCGTTTATCGATCGGTCGCGCAGATATGCCGGGATGTACTGCTTGTAGCTGTCGCCGCCGCCGAAGATCTCGTTGGAGATGCGGGTGATCGTGGTCGATCCGTAGGCCGTCAAGGCCGCCATGCCGATGGCCATGCCGATCATCCGGGCTACCGTCACCGTGGCCGAAGCTGCGCCGAAGGCAGCTCGACCGGCCGCTTCGACCGCGGCCGCCGACCTGGGCGTCACCGTCAGCCCGAAGCCGATACCGAAGACCGCGCCGGACGCCGCGAAGGCGTTCGTGGGGACGCTCGGACTCCAGGTCGACATCCACGCCAGACCGCCCGCGCTCGCGGCCAGGCCGACGAGGGTCAGGAGCCGCAGTGAGACCAGCCGGGTCAGGAACCCGGACGCCAGCGCGCCTACGGCCATGGCTCCGGCGATCGCCCCCAGGACGACGCGCTGCTCTTCGGGGCCCCCGTACAGGACGCGGTCCACGAAGACCGCGCCGCCGACGATCGCGGTGGCCATGCCGTAGCCGGTCAGGAGCGATATCAAGGCCGCGGACGAGAAGACCCGATCCGCGAACAGGCGCGGGTCCAGGAAGGGATGGTCGCGGTGCAGGCCGTACCAGATGGCCAGCAGCCCGGCGAAGACACCGCCGCCGATGAGGGCCGCGACCGCGATGTCAGTGGGCACGCCGAAGACGACGTCCGTGTTGCCGAGGAGAGTTGTCCCGGCCAGGATCAGCGCCAGCGCCAGCGTGAAGAGCGTGGCGCCAACCAGGTCGAGCCTGGCCGGCTGGCGGCGCGTGTCCCAACCCGCGCTCGCGGCCCAGGCGATGACCAGGGCGCAGATTCCAATCGGGACGTTCACGTAGAAGACCCACCGCCACGACGGGGCGACGGTCGAGACGAGCGGTCCGCCCGAGACGCCCATGTTTGCGAGGGCCGTTTCCGGATGCATCGTCTCCAGGATCGCGGCGCCGACGAAAGGTCCGGCGGCCATGCCAAGGAAGGTGAGCGCGCCGATGATGCCCAGCGCCCTGGGCCGGGCCGGGCCGTCGAATAGATGAGAGGCGGCCGCCGTCGCGACGGGAATGATCGCCCCGCCCCCGAGCGCCTGGACAAGACGGGCGGCGATGAGCTGGTCGAGATCCTGAGCCAGGCCCGCCATGAGGGACCCGACCGTGAACACGCCAAGGGCGGCGAGGAAGAGCCGCCGGGATCCCCACAGGTCGGTCAGCCGGCCGGCCAGCGGCATCGTCACGACGTACATAAGGAGGTAGCCATTGATGATCCACGAAGCCTTGCGCAGGTCGGTCCAATCGGCAATCGTCATCAGGATCTGCGGCAGGGCGACGGCCGTGACCATCAACTCGAGGCCGGCCAGGAAGACTCCGATTCCGAGCACGCCCAGCAGCAGGTACGACTCTCGTCGGCTCATATCGGCCAGTGTACGGGCGAGCGGCCCCGTCCGCGCCCGGCGCCCGGCCCGGGTTCGGCCCGGGGGGCCATTTCCGAGCCGGCGTGCCTGTGGCCCAACGCTCGTTGACGAGCGGCCTTGGCCCTGACGGTCGCCCCGATCCCACGCGGCTTAGCCGTTCCCGCCGCACCGATCATGGCGGCTCGGCCCTGACGGTCGCACCGATCCGATTCGGGCTCGGCCGTCCTCCGGCAGGCCCGTCCCCCGGGGGCGAACCAAACGTCCCCGGCGCGCCCCCAGGGTGGACCATCCGTCCCCATGTTCCCAGCGACACCTGGGCCTACTATTTCCGCGTCGCCTTCCCCGGCGATCGAAGACACGTGGAGGTTGTGATGGCCGCACACGGGATCCGCCGAGCCTGGGTCGCAGTAGCGGCCCTGGCCATGGCTGCCACGGTCGCCGCAGGCTGCGACACGGCCACGACGCCCGCCGCCGCAACTCAAGGCGACATCGCCGGTTGCGACAACTGGTGCGGCAACGGCTCGGCCGCGGTCACGATCGGCGGCACCACGACGACGATCTCCGGCGGCGGCTGCTTCGACACCGGCTCGGCAGGATACGACATCCGTTTCGGGGACTGGCTGGGGGTCCAGGGCGTGAGCGGCTATCTCGCGCTCACGGCCTACCGGGTTGGGGGCCCGACGCCAACGCCCGCCGTGACCCAGAACCCGCTGGCCGCGCCCTCGGCCACCGACCATTCCTCGCCGATCGCAAGCGGCAGCGTCGACGGCAGTCCCTTCATCCTCGGCAGTGATGCCGTCGTGACCCTCAACGCCGACCTGACGGGCTCCTTCTCGGGCACGGACGAAAACGGGGCGGGACTAGTCAAGGGCACTTATCGCTGCAACTGAACCCGAGCGGCGGGGCCGCGGCAGCTCCGGGAGAGGCCCGGCGGCCGGTTGCGCCCGAGCCTGCCGGACGGCGCCTGATGCCGCCCAGCACGTCGACCGAGCCAAGCTCGCCTCGAATGGCGAACGTGACTTTCACATCGCACTTCCATCCGCACCCGGTCAGGATCTCGACCAGCGTCACGCCGATGGCGGCGGGGGTGGCGTCGAGCAGGCAATCGAGCTCCTCGCCGCGCCACCGAACCCGCACGTCCAGCTCCGCTCCGAGCGAGGAAACAAGCCTTTGGACGCTCCCAAGTTGCGCGCCCGCGACCACTCCCCGCTCAACGCGCGAAACCATCGTCTGAGAGAGGCGGCAACGCCGCGCCTGGTCCTCCTGCCGCCATCCGAGCCTGTGCCGGAGCGCGCGCAGGGATCGACCGAACCGCTGCTCATCCACGCCCGCAGCCTACTCGGGCCCGATCAACTGCCCCTCAACTCCGGATCGGACGGGCGCCTGGGCGGGTAACGACGGCCGACTTGACAGCCCATCCGAGGCGCCCTAGCATCAACGAGCCTTTATATAAAGGCTCGTTGTTCGGGGCCGGCCACGGTCGGGCGCCGGACGCGCAACTCCGGCCATCCCGCCCGGAGCCGCCACGCCACTGCGAGGCCACATTTGCCGTCACCCGCGCACATCCGAGGAACCGTCTCCGCGATTGTCGATCAACCCGACGATCTGCGCGAGTTGCGCGTCTTTCACAAAGCGCTGGCGGACGTCAACCGGCTGCGCATCGTGAGGCGACTGGCCGAGGGCCCGGCCACGGTTGGCGAATTGATCGATACCGTCGGCCTGAGCCAGCCACTGGTTTCCTGGCACGTCGGCCGTCTCAAGGCCGCCGGCGTGGTCCAGACCAAGCGCACCGGCCGGGAGGTTTCCTGCCAGCTCCGGCCCAATGTCTTTGACGAAGTGGCCCAGCGCGAGCGCGTTCTCCTCGGGTTCGCCGACGCGGTGCCGGTCGTGCCGGTCGTGCCGGTCGCGCCGGTCGGTGCCGGTGGCGCTGCCCTCCCGCCGAAACGCCGCATCGAGACCAATTGATGGGCGATCAGTCGTTCGTCTCGCAGTCAGCCCGGGCCCGGGTTCGGGCCCTCGTCACCCCGATCGCCCTCGCGGCCGGAAGGGTGGGCCTCACGCCCAACGCCTTGACTGTGATCGGCTTCCTCATCTCGGGCGGGGCCGCCGCGGCGGCGGCCGCTCAGCAGTGGATCGTTGCCGCCGCCTTGGTCATTTTCGGCGGCTCGTTCGACATGCTCGACGGCGGGCTGGCCCGCGCCCAGAACCGGGTGACCCGGTTCGGAGCTTTCCTCGACTCCACCCTCGATCGTTGGGGAGAGGGCGTCGTCTATATCGGGATCGTCGCCGGCGCCTCGGCTGCCGGCTTTACCGCGGGGGCAGTCCTGGCTGCCGCCGCAGCCGTATCCAGCTTCCAGGTCAGCTACACCCGGGCCAAGGCCGAGAGTCTCAATCTGCACGGCGAGGTGGGCATCGCCCCGCGCGCCGAGCGGCTCGTCCTCTTGACCATCGGCCTCGTCCTGGCCGGCCTCGACGGAGGTCTCGCCTCGGGTGCTCGCGGTCAGCTCTGGCTGGCCGGCGCCCTGGGCCTCATCTTCGCCGCGGCCAGCATCACCGCCGTCCAGAGAACCTGGCACGTTCGTACGCAGCTTCGCAAAGAGGAGCAAGGAGCACAGTGAGCGACATGTTGAGCAGCGACGCCGCCAAGGCGACGGCACCCGTGAGCGGCAACGGCAAGACCCCGGCTCGCGGCAAGAAGATCCGCGTCGCGATCGTCGGCGTCGGCAACTGCGCGTCTAGCCTCATCCAGGGCCGCTACTACTACGAGAACGCGTCCGAGACCGACTTCGTGCCCGGTCTCATGCACGTCAACCTGGGCGGCTATCACGTCCGCGACATCGAGTTCGTGGCCGCCTTCGACATCGACAAGAACAAGGTCGGCAAGGACCTGTCCGAGGCGATCTACGAGAAGCCCAACAACACCATCGTCTTCCAGAAGGTCCCGCACCTGGGCGTCAAGGTCGAGCGCGGCATGACCCACGACGGCCTGGGCAAGTACCTATCCCAGATCATCGAGAAGGCCCCCGGGCCCACCGCCGACGTCGTCGGGATCCTCAAGGACAAGAAGGTCGACGTCCTGATCAACTACCTCCCGGTCGGCTCCGAAGAGGCGACCAAGTGGTACATGGAGCAGGCCCTCGCCGCCGGCGTCGGCGTCGTCAACTGCATCCCGGTCTTCATCGCCCGCGAGCCCTACTGGCAGCGCCGCTTCGCCGAGAAGGGCCTGCCCCTCATCGGCGACGACATCAAGAGCCAGGTCGGGGCCACCATCAGCCATCGCGTCCTGACCCGCCTGTTCATGGACCGCGGCGTCCGCGTCGACCGCACCTACCAGCTCAACTTCGGGGGCAACACCGACTTTCTCAACATGCTCGAGCGCGAGCGACTGGAGTCCAAGAAGATCTCCAAGACCAACGCGGTCACGTCCATGCTCGACTACGACATCGACCCCGACAACGTCCACGTCGGTCCGTCCGACCACGTCCCCTGGCTGCTCGACCGCAAGTACTGCTACATCGTCATGGAGGGCACGACCTTTGGTGACGTGCCTCTGAAGGCCGAGATGAAGCTCGAAGTCTGGGACAGCCCCAACTCCGCCGGCGTCGTCATCGACGCCCTGCGCTGCCTGCGCCTGGGACTCGACCGCGGCCTCGCCGGGACGCTCGTGGCGCCCTCGGCCTATCTGAAGAAGTCCCCACCCATCCAGATGCCCGACGACATCGCCTACAACCGTGTCCAGGCGTTCATCCGCGGCGAGGACAACGAAGCCCTCAACGGCACCGAGACCATCGCCCCCAAGGTCAAGAAGAATGCCCCGGCTCGCGGCGGAAAGCCGGCAGTCGTCGAGGCCAAGTGAGCCAGGAGCCCAACAACGTCGGCCCCGAATCGGTGAGCGGCATCGGTAACACCGGCGTCGCCTCCACCGCAGCCGGCGACATAGACACCAGCCCGGCGGCGCAGAACGGCGGTGGCGAGAGCCCCGCCGCCCGGCGCCGCCTCGGCGCGGCTCGGAGCTCGGCCGAGGCTCCGACGAAGGCGACCAAGAAGTTCGACGCGCCTCACCGCATGGAGAGGGAAACCTTCGGCACGCACATGGGCGGCCTGATCGCCGTCAGCCTGTGGCGGACGTCGTCGTGGATCGTGGGCCATCTGCCGGCCGGTCTGACGTATCGCGTCGGCGGCTGGGCATCGGTGATCGGCTACTACGCGGCCAGCCCGCTTCGGCGCCGCTGGCTCCGGGCCAACTTCGGCCACGTCCTGGGCGTCCCGCCCGGCGACAAGGCCGCCGGCAAGCTGGCCAGGGCGGCGTATCACAACTACTCGCGCTACATCATGGAATTGATGCGGCTCCCGTGGCTCAAGCCCGATGAGGTGGAAAGACTTCTCGAGGTCCACAGCCTCGACAAGTTCCTCGAAATCTACAAGGTGTCGAAGGGCGTCGTCCTCGTCGCCGCTCACCTGGGCAACAATGAGGCCGCGGCGGCCGGGTTCGCCAAGCACGGCCTGGAGATCAACGTCGTCGGCGACGACAGTTCCTATCGGGAGTTGTACGAGCTCTTCTCGCGACAGCGCGAGAGCTGGGGCGTCAAGATGATCGCCTGGCGAAACCTGCGCGGCGTCTTCGGCGCACTACGGCGCCACGAAGGGCTCGTCCTGCTGGTCGACTGGGGCTACCGCGAGGACGGCATTCCGGTCAAGTTGTTCGGCTCGTGGACCACCCTGCCGGCCGGTCCGGCATTGCTGGCCTGCAAGCACGGCTCCGCAATCGTGCCGTTCTCGATCAACCGTCAGCCCGACGGCACGTTCCGAGCGTCGGCCGGCGATCCGATTCTCGTGGCCTCGGACTCGCCGGCCGACATTGCCATCGCCACGCAGAGGATCGCCGATGCGCTGGAGGGCCACATCGCCCCCGCGCCGGAGCAGTGGTACAACTTCAAGCCAATCTGGCCGGCCACGGCCGAAGAAGCCGCCCGGCTCGAAGCCCGGCACCGGGCGGCCATGTCGAACGACGCCAAAGGCGCGGCCCCCAGCGGCGGCGCCGCCGTAGTCGCCGATGCCACCGCCGCCGCCGATCCAGCCCAGCAACCGGTGAAATGACCGGCCAGGCCGCCCCTGCGAGTGACACGCGGGCGACTCGGCGCGGCCTGCGCCACAGGCTGGTCGAGGAGCTGACGGCTTTCGCCGCGATCGGCGGCATGAAGTTGCTCCTCCATCTCCCCGAGCGGGTGGTCTGGCCGCTTGCGGGCGTGGCCGGGCGAGTCTCATACCGCGTTTCAACGAGCCGCCGCAACCACGCCCGACGCAACCTTCGTCGCGTGGTGCGGTGGATGGCGGACAATGCGGTGGGCGAGGACCGGTTTCGCCGCGCCGCGACGGATCCGGCGGCCCTCGAGCAGCTGGTCCGGGACGCCTTCCGCCACCACGCCTACTACAGCGTCGAGCTGGCACGAGCCCCTGCCTGCAACTCCGCGTGGATCAGCGAGCGCCTCGTGATCGAGACGCCCGATACGGTCGCGGAGCTGCTGACCAGGCGGCGAGCCATGATCCTCATCGGGCTGCACTTCGGGGCGATCGAGATGCCGGGCACACTGGCGGTCCAGGGGGTCGGACCCCTCGTCACGCCAATGGAATACGTCGCCAACCCACGTATCCAGCGTTACATCTACTCGACCCGGGCCGCCGTCGGGACCCGAATCGTCAGCCTGAAGGATGCCCCGGCCGAACTCATCTCCGCCCTCCGCCGTGACGAGCCGGTCGGGCTCGTGGCCGATCGAGACATAACCGGCGGCGGCATCGAGGTGGAGATGTTCGGCTCCACCACCAGGATCCCGGCCGGGCCGGCCCTGCTGGCCGGCGAGTCGGGCGCCCCGGTGTGCATGGGTGCCGTGCGGCGGACGGCGCCGGGTCGTTATCGTGGCAAGCTACTGGCGCTGCCGGCACCGGAAGGCGGCAGCCGGCGAGAGCGAAGCCGGGCGATGCTCAGGGCGGAAGCTCGGTTCTTCGAGAAACTCATCAGCGACGCCCCGGAACAGTGGCTGGCCCTGTTCCATCCGATCTGGCCCGACCTGGAGCAGCCCGAGAGACGCCAACACGGAGGCGACGAGTGACCAACGGCGAGACTGAGCGGTTCGGCCGGGCGGACATGCACATCCACTCGATCGCTTCGGATGGAACGGCGTCGGCCGCCCAGGTCCTCGACTACGTGGAGAGTCGCACGGATCTCGACGTGATCGCGATAGCCGACCACGAGCGCATCGAGGCCGCGGTAGAGTGCCGCCGCCTCGCGATCGAGCGCGGCAGCCGGGTCGAAGTCGCCGTCGCCGAAGAGGTCACC
Organism: uncultured Chloroflexia bacterium; assembly: GCA_963789725.1. Classification (GTDB taxonomy): domain Bacteria; phylum Chloroflexota; class Limnocylindria; order Limnocylindrales; family CSP1-4; genus Fen-1039. The sequence continues at coordinate 449,906 of CAWBLU010000001.1, read as the reverse complement.
ACCCGCAGCGGGCACCTGCTGGGCGTGTTCCTACAGGCCCGCCTGAAACGCGGTCAGCGCCTCGAAACCACGGTCGCCGAAATCCACGAGCAGGGCGGCCTCGCCATCGTGCCCCACCCCTTCTCCGCCTTCACCAAGGGCATGCGCAAGCACGCCATCATGCGTGTCTACAGGTCGACCGATCCCTACGTCTACTGGGACGCCCTGGAGGCTTACAACCCGTCGACCGCCGGGCGATACGGCCGGGCGGCAACCCTCCGACTGGCGGCTGAACTGGGATTGCCGGTGGTCGGAAACAGCGACGGCCATACCCTTGAGACCATCGGCGACGGCCGGACCTACTTCCCCGGCACGACGGCTGAGGACTACCGCCGGGCCGTGCTGGAGGGGACCACGAGCGGCGGGTGCGTTGACTGGGGCTTCGTCCGCGAGGCCTTCATCTACGGTCGCCAGGTCCGCAAACAGGCTCGCGACGTGACCCGGTGGGGGCGCCGGAACATCCTCAAGGACGACCTGCCGCGCGACCTGGGGGTACCGATCGATCAGCTGGCCCTGCAACGCCGGCGGGAAGAGGAGTACCTCTCCGAGCGAGATGGGGTCTCGCGCCGGCTGGCCGTACCGGAGCCTTTCGAAGCCGACGGACCCTCCCAGTGAAGATCGGACTGGTCACGCCGTACGTCTATCCCCTGCCGGGTGGAGTGAACGAGCACGTCCGTTTCCTGTACGAGAATCTACGCCTGCGCGGCCATGACGTGCGCATCCTGACCAGCAGCCACGGCCTGCAGCGTTCGTCCGAGGGCGACGTGATCCGCATCGGCAAGGGTTTCAGTGTCCCGAGCAACGGCTCGGTCGGCACCATCACGCTCTCACCGCGCTACGTCTCGCAGGTTCAAAGGGTGCTCGATCGCGAGCAGTTCGACGTCCTCCACTTCCACGAGCCTTTCGTGCCGTTCCTCTCGCTGGTCGTGCTTCGCCAGTCCAACAGCGTCAACGTCGCCACCTTCCATGCCTATGCGGGCTTCTCTCCGGCTATGGAGTTGGGCAAGCGAACGCTGGGCCCATACGCCGGGCGGCTGCACGGCCGTATCGCCGTCAGCGCCGCCGCGCGTCACTTCGCCGATCGCTTCTTTCCGGGCGACTTCAAGGTCATCCCGAACGGCGTGAACGTCGGCCGGTACCAGCGCGCGGTCCCGATCGCCCGCTGGAAGGACGGCTGCCCGAACATCCTTTTCGTTGGGCGTCTGGAGGATCGCAAGGGCCTGCCGCACCTCCTCAAGGCCTTCCGGCTGGTCCGCCGCAACGGCGTCGAAGGCCGGCTCCTTGTCGTGGGCTCGGGGCCGCAGGAGCGCGAGGCCAGGCGCTACGTGATGACCCGCGGGCTGCAGAACGTGGAGTTCCTGGGCCGGGTAAGCGACGACGAAAAGGCCCAGCTGTTCAAGACGGCCGACGTATTTGTTTCCCCCGCGACCGGGCGGGAGTCGTTCGGCATCGTCCTTCTCGAAGCCATGGCCGCCGGAACGCCGATCGTCTGCAGCGACATCCACGGCTACAAGGGCGTGGTCCAGCGCAGTCGCCAGGCCATCCTGGTGCCGCCTCGAGACGCCAAGGGCCTCGCCGCGGCCATCTCCGAGCTGCTCGGGGACGCCGGCTTGAGGCAGCGCATGGGCGACGCAGGACTGGAGCGCGCCGGGCAGTTCAGCTGGGAGCACATCACCGCCCGGGTCGAGGCGTATTACGGCTTCGTCGTCCGGCGCCTGGCCGCTCAGGGCCAGCTGCCATCCGGATTCACGGCCGAAATCCCGCCCGTGCCGCCGGCGCCCCGTGTGATCCTGCCCGGCCACGGCGACTGATCCCGACCACACCGACCCCCTCACTTCGGCCGGTGAGTGGCCAAGCCGAACCCGGTCGCTCGGTCCGGGGTCAGGAGTTCGGCTTGTCCTTGCGCGAGCTCCCGGGCGCCGGGCCCTCGGCTGAGTCGTCGGAGTCGGCGCTGCCCGTTTCGCCCGCGTCGGAAGACTCGATGACGCCGGCTGCCTCGCTGCCATCAGCTTCCGGCCCCGCGACCCGCTTCCAGCGCCGGTAGCCGACGACCACTCTGCGCTCCCAGGCCGCCCAGGCGAAGAAGCCGGCCACGAAGAGCGCGACCATCGTCAGCAGGATCGACCAGGTTCCGAAGAGCTTGACCGAGGCGGCCACTTGGAGGTTGACCGAGAACTGGAAGCCGTAGAACCAGGTCGGCAGTATGGCTTCGTAGACATTGATTATCGTGTTGGGGAGTGGGAGGGCCGACAGGTTCGGATACAGCACCACGAACGTCGCGACGACGAAGCAGCACGCCCCGAGGACGAAGCGGCGCGGGTTACGGGCGGTCAGGGCCAGGAAGGCCATCACGGCGAGAACGGGCAGCAGCACCAGGGCGATCCCGTCGGACGGCAGCGCGGCCTGGAATATGGTGTCGTGCGAGCCGTACACGCCGAACCACCACAGCAGGACACCGGCGATGCCCACGGGCACGACGAGCTGCACGATCCAGAGACGGTCTTCCTTGCCGGCGTTCTGACGGCGCTCGAGCCGCCACAGGATGAGCGCCAGGGCGACCAACGCGACCGCCAGCACGATGCCGATCATCAGCATGCGGGCCTCGATCCGGACTTCGCCCGTGCCGTTGCCGCATATCGTGTTGCCCCAGTAGTCGGAGGTCTGCACCCGCGCGAGGCCACACAGGGGGTATTTGAGAAGCCAGGCGGCGGCCGGGAAGATCAGTGCCCCCGCGGCGCCGGCCCTCGCCAGCAGCCACGTCCGGCGCGAAGGTCCGTGCCACAGCTCCGCCAGGAAGTACGCCAGGGCTAACAGGAAGAAGGGCAAGGCCGTGTAGAAGTGGTACTGGAACGCGGCCCGGTCGATGCGTGCCCAGGACAGCCATTGCCACAAGAAGGCCACCAGCACGAGGGCCAGGCCCAGGCTGCGCCGCTTGAAGGCCTGCCAGGCGATGAAGGCCATGGCCGTGATCGCGAGCCACCAGATGGCCGGGTTGCCGCCGTCGTAGATCATCGTGCCGAGATCGCCGGAGTAGCCGGCGTTCTCGAACCAGACCGGCTTGAGGTCCATCGGCCAGGCCCACCATGGCGAAGACGCCGCGTGCGGCTGGCGCAGGTCGTTGTGGTAGTTGTACATGCTGATTGTCAGATCCCAGAGCGTCTGGCCCTTGTGTCCGGCCGGCCAGGCGTCGTCGCAGGCGCCAATACTGTCCGTGTGCCAGCACGCGATCGCCGGAAGGTTCCCCGTGGCTTCGGTCTGGGGCTGCCATGGCATCGACCACGGGATGTACATGAGCACGTACACGACAACCGGCAGCACCAGCAGGCACAGGGACATCCAGGCGGCCGGGATGCCGTAGCCCCAGCCCAGGCGCAACCAGCCGGTCGGTGCGGGAGCGGGCGGTTCGGCAAATCGCGCGGGATCGTTGGGGCCGGGCGGCGGTGCAAGCGGCCCGAAACCGAGAGTGCCGGCGAACCAGAACGCGGCGGCCACCGCCGGGCCCGCGGCGAGGCCCGCGGCGCCGATCAAGACTGCAGTGCCGTTGCCGCGGACGATGCCGTCGAGACCGGCCAGCAGGCCGAGGGCGACCGGAGCCAGGATCGCGAACCACAATTCGTGGCGGGTCCAGGCGATCGGGTGGTAGGCGTTCGCGGCCGCGCTCAGGGCGGTCACGGCCAGCATGATGATGAAGAAGGTGTAGTTGGGGGCGCCGTTCTGGATCGTGCCGGGCGACATGGCCAGACCCGCACCTACGAGGCCGGCCGCGATGATCGTCGTGACGACGCCGATGAACACCTTGTCGGGCGTGGCTCGGGCGGAGAGCGACCAGATGAACCCGCCGATCACGACCACCGGGGCGAGCCCGATCAGCAGCAGCACAGCCGCGGGATTGCCGGTGTCCGGCTGCGTCGACATCTCTCCGATGGCCATCCAACCCAGGAGGCCGGTGCCGGCCGCCAATCCCAGGATCACGAGCACCCTGCCCAGGGCGGAGCGAATCAGAATTCAGGATTCCGATGCTGGCGATGGCATACACGGCCACCCACTTGGAGAACAGGGCCAGCCCGAGCACCGCGCCGATGACCGGCATGCTCAGCCAGAACGCGAACCGGCTCTTCCAGACGTCCAGCCAAACGAGGGCGAAGAGCAGGTAGGCCACTAACAGGAAGCCGCCCACGTAGGTGTCGTTCATGGCGATGCGCGACTGGACGAAGAGCATGCCGTCGGTCATCGAGAACAGGGCGACCAGGAGTCCGATAGACCTGCGCCGGAAGAGGAGCCTGGCCAGGAGATAGAGGCACACCGCCATCAGGGCGCCGAAGAGGACGCCGATGATGCGCCACGAGAACGCGAACTGGCCGACGTCCACCGCCGCCATCGAGCCGTCGGGCGCGATCGCCAGGACCTGCTCGTGATCGACGTCCGGCATCATCGGTGTCGAGTCCAGGCCGATCGCCACCGGCTGGAATGGCAGCCGGGCATCCATGAAGACGGTGTTGCCGTTCGTCTCGATGGCGTACACGGTCCAGCCGCTGCCGTCGGGAGTGCGACCGAGAACCTGGGCGACCCGCGTCGCCCGATCGAAGACGACCTGGGTCACCTCGCCGGGCATCTTGCTGAGAGTCTGGTGGGGCTCCTTGGTGACGGTCCAGGGCGTCGTCGTCTGGTCGATGTGGATAAGGACGAGGGAGGTGCCGGCCGTGACGTACGACGACTGGCTCGTGGAGACATTGCTGCCCTGAAGGCCCGAGTAGTTAATCGCGATCGAGGTCGCCGGGGCGTCCGTCGCGAGCGTGGAGGTGATGACCAGGGTCCGGGCATTTACGAAGCCGACGCCGCGCTCATAGGCGACCATGACCTGGGGCGTCCCGGACTGGACCTTGACGTCGGGCAGCGTTCCGGCCGAGATCAGCTTCTGGACCGCGTCGATCTGCAGTGAAGTAAGCGGGCCCAGGTCCAGGGCCTTCGAGATGCCCGAGGTCTCAACCGAGTCGAGAGCGGACTGAACCACGGCCTTGTCCAGCCCCAGGGCCGTGGCGAGGGCCTCCGCTTCCGCGACGGGCGGCTCGCTCGGCGAGCTCGAGGCCCCGGCTGAAGACGACTCGGACGGCGAGGGCGAGGCGGACGATGGGATTTGCTTGATCAGGACAGACGGCCCGACGCCGAGGTCGGAGAAGTCGGAGGCTCCCGGCACGAGGCCCTGGGCGACGATCGTGCCGTTGCCCTGGCTGAGGTCGATCGAGACTAGGTTGCCGGTCGCGTCGGCCGCCAGGAGATACGGCGCGGTGCCGGCGTAGAGGCGCGTGATGGACAGGCCCGTGTCGGCCGGCAATTCGAGCGGCGGGGACACGGACTGGGCCCGGCCACTCCGGACGTCGTCGAGGTTGTTCGTGTCGATGACGTAGATGCGGCCGCTCGTGGTGCCCACGTAGACGAGACCGCTTACGCCGACGTCTGAGAGGGCCGATGCGCCGGGGATTCCGTAGCGCTGGACCAGCACCCTGGTCTCGAGGTCGTAGACGCGGACCTCCGATCCCGTGGTCACCAGGATGCGATCACCGTACCGGGCGTTCGCCTGCGAATCTGGGTTGCTCGGGTCGGCCACCGGCGAGGCCGGCGTCCTCGGTTGGACGAGGGTGGCCTTGACCTCGACGTCCAGGGCGCCGGTCGAGGTGACTTTGTCGTCCGAGAAGAGGGTGATGCCGCCAGCCATGGCGTACTTGGCCAGGTGCGGGTGAGTCCACTCGTAGATGTCGTGGGGGATGTCGTAGCGCCAGTCCTGAAGGAACTCGGTTGCCGTTCTGGCGTGGTACACCTCGTCGAAATGCATCTGCTGGGGCTCGTCGAGGCGATAGACCCGCATCGAGAGAATCACCACGGCCAGGGCCACGACGACCCACAGGTCCAGCTTGTCCAGGCGCCCCCGCGGCTCCGAGTCGATCGAAGCCGATCGGTCCGGATGGGTCGACGGCCGCGCGATGCGACGCCACGCCTGCATCACCCACGACGGCACGTACCGCGGCCGGTCGGCTTCGTCCTCGTAGTCGTCGTCGAGCCAATCCTCGCCGCCCTCGGCCGGGTCGTAGTCGTAGACGCCGCCCGTCATGGCGCTCGGGCCGTCCGCCGTGGCCAGGGCGAGCGCTCCCGCGGGAGCCGTTCGGGCGGCCACGGGCCCGGTCGAGGCGGCCGGCTCCCCGGCGGCTCCGGCCTGGGCGGCTCCGGCCCCGACACCGGCCGGCTCGTCGTCCGGCGAAGTGTCTTCGGGGAACTCGCCGGGATAGAACAGCGGCAGAGTCCCCCACCACATCTGTGTCGCGGGTTCGAGACCGGCACCAGCGACCTCCCGTCCGAGCGCCGCGACGGCGCGCGGCCGGAGCTGGAGGAGCGCCCAGATCATCCCCAGGCCGGTCAGGACGCCGCACAGGGCGACGGGCCAGATGATTCCATCGAACCAGCGAGCGGTGAGGATGCCGTGGCCCAGGTCGTTCAGGAACGCGGCAATCTGCCCGTCCTCGCTGGGGATGCCCCCGTATTCGACCAGGACGGCGAGCAAGTTCGCGGCGTTGGCGACGGCCAGGATCACATACACGGCTCGCCATCGCCACGACACGGCCAGCAGAACGGCGCCGAGGACGAAGAAGGGGAAGAGATAGCGCTCGTGGGCGCGGGTCGGAATCACGAAGAAGGCGATGGCCAGCACTGCCAGGGCCACCAGCAGCGACTGCGGGTCGTCGTGCCAGGCGGCCCAGGCACTCACCACGACCAAGGTAACGACCAGCAGGCCGTCGCTGAGCGCGAGCGCAAACAAGCTGCCGGACATCGCCACGGCCACGACGGCGAGGATCAGGACCGCGGCCACGGCGAAGGCGGCCCACATGCCGGCGAACTCGTCCCGCAACCAACCGCCGATGCCAGCCGGTGGAACGGTCGCGTATTCCCGGTCCGCATCGGCGACGGCCGCGGGCGACTCGATAGCCGCGGGCGACTCGATAGCCGCGGGCGACTCGATAGCCGCGGGCGACTCGATAGCCGCGGGCGACTCGATAGCCGCGGGCGACTCGATAGCCGCGGGCGACTCGATAGCCGCGGGCGACTCGATAGCCGCGGGCGACTCGACGGCCGCGGGCGACTCGATAGCCGCGGGCGACTCGATAGCCGCGGGCGACTCGATAGCCGCGGGCGCGCGCCGGCTCATCCTCCGCCCGAACACCGCCGCGGCGGTCAGGATCACGGCCACGGCCACAGTGGCGACGACGACCTCCGCCGGGAAGGGCCCGATCACGACACCCGAGCCGCTCACTCCGGTGTCGGTGTTGGTCCAGGGGGAGTCGTGGAGGAGCCACCACTCCAGGGTCCTGTCCAGGGCGATGGCGCCGTCGTGGACGAGGGCCCAGGGGTTGTAGGCGTTCAGGGTCAGGAACGGGTACTCGCCGAATGAGCCGAGGATGTGGCTGGCGATCGGCTCGACGGTCATGCCCGCGGACGCGACGACCGTCGCGATGCCCATCGCTGCGGAGGCCTCGAGCCGCCGCTTGGGCTCCGCGATCGGCAGATATCGACGGCCCAGCGCAAGGACGCCGATGCCACCGGCCAGCCCGAAGGCGATGGTGACGAGCCCGGGGACCGAGGCTAATCGAGACGCAGCCCCGCCGAAGTCCAGGCCGGTGAAGGGCAGGCAGATCAGGCCGGCCGTGGCGATGCCGGCCCCAAGAGAGGTCAGGATTCGCTCGGGTTGGCGCTCGCCGGTCTTCGGTGCCAGAGACCGCCGCAGCACGACGAAAGCCACGACGAAACCGAGGATGCCGAGCTGAAGCTTGGTCAGGACGGCCACGACGGCCAGCGCCGAAGCCGTTTCACGATGATCCTTCTGCAGCTCGCGAAGCCCGAGAAGCAGGAAGATGGCACCAACCGCGTCGGCCTGGCCCCAGATGGCGCTGTTGAACCAGGTGACCGGGTTCACCAGAACGATCAGGGCGGTAAGGAGGGCGCGTCGATCGTTGCCGCCCATATCCTTGACCAGTCGCCAGACGACCGTGGCCAGGCCCAGGTCGGCGAGAATGGGCAGGATCTTCGCGCCGCCTTCTCCCATGTTGCCGCCGGTGAGAAGACTGATAACGCTCAGCAGGAGCAGGTAAACCGGCGGATAGTCGACGAAGCCGGTCCGGGCGTAGAAGCCGACGGGGCCATGCTGGGCAATGTCGTTACCCCAACCCTGGAACGAGCTGAGGTCGTTAGGAAAGCCCGACCCCGGCAAGAGGACGTATGCGATGATGAAGCGGAGGACCAGACCCAGGGCCAGGAGAACGACGATGGCGGGAATTCCTGTGACGGCACCACTCGTGACGGCACTGATCGTTCCTGCCGACGCGCGCCCCTGTGGGCTGCCCTCACGCAGACTCGGTCCTGCCAACCGACACGGCCTCCTGGGCGAGCGCTGAGGTGGAGCGGAGTATAACCCAGCCCGAAGGTATGGACGGCGCTGCGGCCCCGACGGTGCCCGAGGTCGAGCCGGACGCAGAGGCGTCGGAGATGCCGGCCGCAGAGTGGGACGGGGAAGGCACGTCCCGGTTCGCCTGGGCCGGCCGGGAGCACATGCTGTGGGGCATCGGGCTCGTGGTGCTGTGCCTGATCGTCTACTACCTCAGCCAGCCAAACCGGACCAACCCCTATCTGCACTTCGTCCTCCAGGCCCAAGCCTGGCTCGACGGCCGGACCGCGATCCCCATGCCCCCGTATCAGGACGTGATGCCCATCTACGACGCGAACGGCATCCCTACGGGCGAGGGCATCATTCCGTTCCCGCCCCTGCCGGCCTGGTTCCTACTGCCGTTCGTCTCGGTCTGGCGCCTTGCCACGGACGAGCAGCTGCTGGCCGTGATCTTCTCCGCAATCGACGTGGGCATCGCCTACTGGATGCTCGGCTTCCTCAGGATCCGCCTCGCCGTGCGCGTCCTCACGTCGCTCTTTCTGGGTCTCGGTACCGTGTTGTGGTACACGGCCGCAATTGGCTCCACCTGGTTCTGGGCCCATGTCGTGGCCGTCGCATGCCTGCTTATGTCCGTCGCGCTCGCCCTCAAGGCGGATCCCGAAGCCGTCGAACCGGAGCCGCTGGGCCATCTGGCCGGTGCCGTTCGCGGGTTCCGCTGGCCGGGCGGCTGGCGGTCGCTGGGCCTGCTGATCGCCCTGGGCGCGACCGGCGAGATTCTCTTCGTGCTGGCGGGCACGGGCCAATCGACCGCCGCCCTGGCCGCAGTCGGCATACTCCTATCCGTGGCCGCGGTCGCGCTGGCCGTCGCGGTGGCGGGACGACCCGGCGTCCTCGCCCCGTTCGCCGTGGCCGTCGCCGTGGTCGGTGGCATGCCTCTCGTACTGCTGGCCGGCGCCGATCAGAAGTACGCGGTCGCCGCCTTCGACGCCGCGCTCGTACTCGTGGTCTTCCTCCTGTGGTGGTTCAGCCGCACCAGGGGAGGCAAGGTCGATCGGGCGCTGTTTGCCCTGGCGAGCGCGCTGGGGGCTCCGGAGACGCTTCAGGTCGGGGCCGGCATCCTGTTCGGGCTGGCGGTTACGGCCCGGCTGACCATCCTGTTCGGGTTCCCGTTCCTGATCCTGGTCGGCGGGGGAGGCAGCTGGACGCGGCGGGCTTTGCTGGCCGGGGCGGGCGTCTCGGTTCCGCTCGTCACCCTCCTGGTGATCACGTACGCGACCAGCGGCCAGCTCTTCAACCCCGCCTACGACTATCTGTATCACTACGAGGCCGCTACCGGCGCCTTCAACTACAACCCCGCCTGGTCGATCACCGACATCCGCTACATCCCCGAGAACCTGGCGATCATGCTGTTCAGCGTTCCAAAGATCCTGCCCGACTTCTACACCATCTATCCGCGAGGGGTCCCGGGGACGGCCCTGTGCATCGGCGGAGCGGCCCGTGGCCTTTTCGATGCCACCTGCCCTCTGGCGATGCCCGACGCGATCGGGACGAGCATTCTGCTGACCAGCCCGGCCTTCCTGCTGGCGCCGCTGGCGTGGCGGCCGCTGAGGCACCTGAACCTAGATCGCGCCACGGCCGGCGCGACCATCGCTCTTCTGGGCATCGCCGTCGTGAACCTGATGCATTTCAGCCAGGGCTGGGTCCAGTTCGGCTACCGTTTCAGCAACGACTTCGTCCCGTTTGCGCTGATACTCGTGGCTCTCGGCGCCAGCCGCCTCGGCCGGCTGTGGCCCATGATCCTGCTCGTAGCGATATCGATAATCGTCAACCTGTGGGGCACGACCTGGGGAGTGATCCTTGGCTGGTGAGCGCCTGAACAGACTCAGACCCGATCTTGGCCGGTTGGCCAATCCGGAGTTCATCGCGGCCGTCGCCGCTCCCGCGGCCGCGGCCGCGCTGACGCTCGTCTTCATCATCCCGACGCTCGCGCCCGGCGTCCTCTCCTGGGACACGGCCGAATTCCAAACCGTCGGCCCGGTCCTGGGGACGGCCCATCCGACGGGCTATCCGAGCTACATCATCCTGGGCTGGCTGGCTTCGATCTTCCTCCAGCCGTTTGGCGACCCGGCCTACCGCATGAACCTGCTCCAGGCCTTGCTGGCGGCCTCGGCCATCGCCGGGGCCACCGCCCTGGTCCAGGTGCTGACGGGCCGCCGGATGATTGCCCTGGCCACGGGTCTGCTGCTGGCCTGCACCCAGTTGTTCTGGCGGCTCTCGACCCACGCCGACCCGCACATGTTCCACATCGCCCTCACCGCGTTGCTCTTCGTCCTGCTGCTAACGTGGGACAACCGTCGCCACAGCACCGACCCTCTGACCCTCGCCCATGCCGACCGCTGGCTCGTTGCCGCAGCCGGGGTGTATGGCGTCGCCGTGGCGAACCACTCACTAGCTCTGCTGCTGCCACCCGCGATCGGGCTCTTCGTCCTCGCGGCGGACTGGCGCGTCCTCCTGCGTCCGCGGACGGTCGTGACATGCGTCGCCGTTCTGGCCGGCACGATCGTCGTCCTCTTCCTGGAGCTGCCGATCAGGGCGGCGATGAACGCTCCGCTCGTGTACGGCCACCCGGATACATGGAGCGGCTTCCAGTACGTCGTCCTGGCCGAGCAGTTCCGCGGCAGCCTCTCGAATCCTCTTGCCGACCTGCCGACCAAGGCCGGCCAGGTGATGGACCTGCTGTCCGGCTGGCTCGGGCCGCTTGGCCCTCTGGCACTCCTGGGTTTTGCCACGAGCCTCGTCCGGCGCCCGCGCTACGTCCTGCTCACCGGCCTGGCGGCTGTGGCGACGTGCGTCTTCTCGGCGTCGTACGCCAACGCCGACATAGAGCGCTACTACCTGCTGCCTCTGCTGGTGGCATTCACCTGGATCGGCCTCGGGGCGGCGGACGTCGTGGCCGCGACGGGTTGGGCCGTCGGGGAGTTACAGAGGCGGTACTCGCCGACGGCGGAATTGGAGGCGGCGGACGCCGCGGCGGCCGTGTCCGAGGCACTGCCCGGCGCCGGCGAACCCTCGATACCTACCGGCTTCGACGAAGAGGCGCGATCGGCGGGCGGTACGGAGATGGGCTGGGCGGTCTGGGCCGTGCTCGCGGCCGAGATGGTCATCGCCATGGTTCTAGTCTTCTCGACCGTGGGCGTGATTTCGCAGCGGCAGGCGCCCAGCAGCGGTGACAATCCCGGCGGCGTCAGCGAGGCCGACAATAACCACGACGCAGCCTGGATGCGTTCGGTCCTGGCGCCTCCGGACCAGGGCGGCCTGGCCAAGGAGGCCGTCATCGAGACCACCTGGTTTGCCTCCACGACGCTGTGGTACGGCCAGAAAGTCCTCGGCCTCCGGCCCGACATCCTCATCATCGACGACAGCACCCGCAAGAACGACCGGATCGGCGCCGCGGGCGAGGTCTGGGACGTGTTCGACAAGTACCTCGGCAGCCGGCCGGTCTACACCGATCGCTTCGCTGGAGGCTGTGACGGCATCGAGGCCCTCGGTCGCGCCTTCGAGATGAAGCAAACCCAACTCACGAACATTTATCAGGTGCTCGCACGGCTCGAGCCGCATGTGACGATGAGCGCCTGCGATCCTGTCAAGCCGTAACCCGGCCGGGGCCCCTGAAGGCGGCAGCCGGCAGGGTCCCGACCGAGCCGGGCGCGTGTGGTCCTCGACATCGAACCGGGAGCATCCTCGACGCGCGGCGGTGGCTCAACGACAATCTCGCAAAGTCTCAGGATGCTTTCAACGAGTTCCTGGGTAATGGACCGATCCTAACGATGCGGCTGGAGGGCAGCAACGACGGGAGCGGTCGCATCGATCAGCGGAATTGGCCGGTCCTGACCCTCGGGTGGGATCGAGGACAACTTCGTCAGGCCGAAGGCCGAAAGGAAGCCAGTGAGCGCAGGGGCCGGTCGGGTAGTGGCGGCACAGCCTTCGGGCCCGGCCGCCGGTCGGGTCAAGGAGCTATCGTTCTTCTTCCCGGCACACAACGAAGAAGCCAATCTCGAGGGCCTGGTGGAGGAGGCGCTCGGCGCCTTGCCGGCCCTGGCCGAGAAGTTCGAGATCATCGCCGTGGACGACGGTTCCCGCGACCGGACGCCGGCTATCGGGGACGAGCTCGCGGCAAAGCACCCCGGCGTCTTCCGGGTTGTTCATCACCCCACGAACTTGGGCTACGGCGCAGCCCTGAGGTCGGGCTTCCAGGCCGCCGGGTTCGATCTGATCGCCTTCATCGACGGCGATCGCCAGTTCAAGGTCGCGGACGTGGGCCGGCTGACGGAGCGCCTGGCCGCGACCGACGCCCCGGACGTGGTCGTCGGCTTCCGCATGAAGCGAGCGGACCCGCCGATCCGACGCTGGTATGCCCGCATCTACCGCCTTGCCAACAGGATCTTCTTCGGCGTCCGGGTCCACGACATCGACTGTGCCTGCAAGCTCTTCAAGCGCGAGGCGCTGACGACGATCCGGGTTTCGTCCGGCGGGGCCTTCTTCACGGCCGAGCTCCTGATCAAGCTTCGCTACGAAGGTCGCAAGCTGGCCGAGGTAGGCGTGCCGCACTACGCCCGGACCGCCGGCTCGCCCACCGGGGCCAAGCCGAGCGTCGTCTTCAGGGCCGTCCGCGACTTCTGGAAGCTGCGGTTCCGCCTCTGGTTCAAGCGGCATGGCGGGATGCGCGAGGGCGAGCCGATCCTCGGCTGAGCGGCGGCGAGGAGCGGAGCGAACGCGCTCGAACGCGCGCGAGCGAGCACCGCAGACCGCCAACGAAGCATCCGGCCGCCCGACCGGGGAGACTATTCCTTGGGCGGCTGCTCGGAGCCGGGTCCCTCCCGGTGCTCCTCTTCAAGGTCGACGTCGAGTGAGTTGACGAACTCGCGGAAGACCTCGAGCTTCTCGTCGACCTGTGTCTCGGGCTCGACCCCGGCGCGGTCGAGCACTTCCGACGAGGCGAAGATCTTGACGCCCGTGCGGACGGCCAGGGCCAGGGCGTCGGAAGGACGGGCGTCGATGGCGTAGGTTTGGCCGTCCCGTTCCAGTTCGATCGTGGCGTGGAACGTCTCTTCGGCCAGGCTCGATACGATGATCCGCACAAGCTTTACGCCCATCTCCACGAGCGTGGCCACGAACAGATCGTGGGTCATGGGCCGCTCGGGCGTCACCCCCTGCAGCCGGGTGGCGATGGCGTTGGCCTCCCACGGACCGATCCAAATTGGGAGGTAGCGTTCGCGCTCCGTCTCCTTGAGGAGCACGACGTGCTGGCTCGACAGCATGTGCACCCGAACGCTCTCGACCACGACCTCGGCAAGCGAATCTGCCATGGGCGAATTATCCCACTCCGCGACCCGAGGCGGGCCCGGAGGTCAGGGTTGCTGCGTCGCCGTGGAACCCGGCCCGGGGGATCCCGCGCCGGCCGAGCCGGAAGCACTGGCTCCGGGGCTGGCGCCCGGGGTCGACAGCGGCGTCGACGGCCCGGTCGGTACCAGCGAGGCCCTCATCAGACTGCTGCCCTCGGTCCAATAGAGGATCGGGCTGGCATCGCCGACGGCAGGGAGCACGAACATGTCCGTAAGGGCCGTGAACCAGGGCGTGTCGTCCGGAACCATGTACTGCCCCACCACGCTGCCGTCCGACTTGAGGAACTCGACGATGCGCCGGTTCTTGACGTCGTACGCGTAGAAGTGGCCCTTGTCCTGGGCCGGGTCGTCGGACGCCATACGCTTGTAGACCGGCAGCGGTCGGAGCGCCGTCGGGCCGATAGAGTCGGGCGGCGGATCGACCGTCCAGCCCTTGGCCTGGCCGAGCTCGTACTGGGTGATCTTGCCGCCGTCGATGATGTAAATCTTGCCGTCGATATACATGTCGTCCACCCTGGAGACGTCCTGGGTGACGGTCAGGAAGTTGGTGTGGGCCCCCTTCGGATAGCCGCTTCCATCAGTGGCCGGCGTGTACTTGATGATCTGCTTCTGGCTCGGGACGACAATGTAGAAGTTGTAAAGGTTCTGGTCGGCATTGACGACGAACGTGCCTATCTGCCTGGCGCCGATGCCCCAGTTCACGTTGTCCGGGATGTAGATCGGGACAAGCGCTCCGACACCGGTCGTGTTGCCCTGGATCGGGTGCCACTTCCAAACCGAGTTGAAGGCGTCGAGGATGACGACGTCACTGCCGCCGACGGTCATGAATTCCGGGTTGCCGACGATGCTCCCGCCGGTGAGCGGTTGCTGTCCGGCGGAGACGACACGGATCTTGGCCCCGGTATCCAGGTTGACCCTGTAGATGCTGTTGATGGTGTTGTCGAGGACGTAGGCCCCGCCGTCGGGCCCGAGCACGAGTCCCTCGAGGTCGTCGGTGGCGAACGTCACCACTATCTGCGGGTCGACGATAGAGACGTGGTAGTAGCGGTTCAGGCCGGACAGCACCTTGGACCGCGAATCGGCCAGAAGGGCGATCGGGTAGTTGTTCGCCTCGGCGATCTTGAGTTCGTTCCAGGCATCCGTGTAGTACTTGAAGGCGTTCACGGGGTCGCTGGACATCAGGTCCTTGCCGTCGCCGATCACGGCGTCCAGGTCGGCCTGCACCTTGGCGTATGCCTGCGACGCCGTCTGCTGCTGGTCGATGTTGTCGCCGTGGCCGGTGCCGGAGAGGAACCACATGCTGCCGCCGATGATCGTGATCACAGCCAGCAGCCCGATCACGCCGATCGCGGCCCGCTGCTGGCGCTCGCGCCTCACGGTCATAGGCGTCACCCGACCGCGGGACATGGGCCGCTGCGGCATCCGATCGAACAGGCCGTAGACGCCGCGCCGCAGCCAGCTGTCGGCCGCGACCTGGGCGTGCCGGGCGGTCGTCTGCATCGCCGCGACCCCGCCGCCGACGGTGTCGGCCAGGGGAATGGGCGAGCGGTCGGGCGCCCCCGCCATCGAGTCGCCCGGCCAGACGGGCTTCAGCGGGGCGGTCTTGTGCGTGGCCGCCACTTCCGCGGCCTCGATGAAGAGGATCCCGTCCCCGCCCGTGCTCCCGAGGCTGCCGGACCCGAACTGCCGATGGATCTGCTCGACGGCCGCCTGCGGGTGGAGTTGCAGCACGGATTCCTGGATCGGGCCGAGGCCGATGCGCCGGGTGACGTTGGGCGACATCAGGATGAGGCAGTCGCCGGCGGTTATCTCGCCGTGCCAGACCTCCGGGCCGTCGATGTCGTCGGCCGGCAGGCCGGTTTCCGGGCTGGCGTCGGGAAGGGTGAGCAGCCTGGCCTGCCGGACCATGTAGGCCTCGGCCGGACCGACCGTGGCCACGTAGAGCTCGTTTCCTCTGACCACGGCCAGGGCGATGCCGATCGGACCCGGCTCGCCCGAGGCGACCGGCGGCCGATCCGAAGAGTGCATGAGCACGTTGTTGGCGGCGCGCACGGCCTTCCGCAGGCATACGGAGATGCCGGCCGAAAGGTCGTAGTAGTAGTCGTCCCGGATGCGCTCGCCGACGAGCCGGGTCGCATCGCGGAGTTTCCGCCCGCCGGCACCAGTGACGAGCATGTAAAGGCTGCCCTTGGTCCGAGACGTTGAGCCGATGTTCGGCTCGACGACGACGACTGTGTCGGCTGAGTCGGGTAATCGTTGTGCCTCGGCGACGAGGCCGAGGTTCATGTGGAGGCGGACTGCCATTGGCGGCTGCTAGCGGCTGGGACTGAGGGCGCCCGTAGGATCCGACCGCATCCCAGGCGGCCGAACCGGCGTTCGCAGGTTGGGATTATACGTGTCGCGTGGTCACACGGAGCTGACGGACGGGCGTCCCGGCTGTGGCGCGCAGGGCGGCCAGGAGCTCGAGCGTGCGCAAACGGATCTCCTGGGCGACGATCGGCTCGTCCGCTTCGATGGTCGCGATTCCATGGTCGAGGTCGACCAGACGGCAGGATCCGGCTGCCGCGGGGAGGCGCTCGGCCACCATGGCCTGCCACGCCGAAGCCACTCTGGCCTGCTCGAGCTGGTCTTCCAGACCGTAGTGTCGGGCCGCGCTGGGGAGCAGATCGGCCAGGCGTTGCATGCCGCGTGGCTTCCGGTCCGAATCGGCTTCCCTGAACCGGCCGGGTCCGCGGTCGATCGGCTCTCTGTCGCCGGAGCTGCCGGTGGGGGCGCTCTCACCGCCAGGGCCGCCGTGGCCGGCGCCGCCGCCCGGTCGCCGCGCTGGGGGCGTCATTCCGGACCCTCCACGACTCGCGCGCCGCCGTCTTCGTCCGGGACGACCTGCCACGGCCGGGCCCGGCGGCGCAGATCGGCGTCGATGTCCTCCGGGTGAGTCGTGGTGATGAACGCCTGCGGCAGTTCGGCGATGCGGCGCACGAGGTGGCCTCGTCGAGCGGGGTCCAGTTCGCTGAAGACGTCGTCGAGCAGTAGCAGCGGCGGCCGGCCGTCCAGCTCGGTCAGGACGTCGAGTTCGGCCAGCTTGAGGGCCAGGATTGCGGTGCGTTGCTGGCCCCTCGACGAGAACGTGGCCAGATCCCTCCCGCCCAAGGCGAACAAGAGGTCGTCGCGGTGAGGCCCGATGAGCGTGGATCCGTTCCAGGTCTCCTTCTCGGAGGTCTCGCGCAGCCGCCTGGCCAGGGCCTCCCGGGGAGACTCCCCGGAGAGAGGAGCGGCATTGGACGAGTACGTCAACGTCAGACGTCCCTCGGTCGGGGCGATCTCTCGGTGGGCAGCGGCGAGTGGCCCGGCCAGCAACTCGAGGAGGCGGAGCCGGGCGGCCACGATGGCCGCGCCGGACGTGAGGAACGGTTCATCCCACAACCGGAGCTGGTCGCGGTCCGCCTCGCCTTCGCGGATCGCCCGGAGGAGGCTGTTGCGCTGCTGGAGGGCACGCCCGTACGTGGACGCATTGGCGTCGTAGGCCGGGTCGTGGGGCGCCGTAAGGCCATCCAGCGCGGTGCGGCGCAGGCTCGGTGGGCCGATGACTAGGAGCATCTCCTCAGGCGCGAAGAGGACCGTCCGCAGGTGCTCCGCCAGGGCCGAGGGCCGCCGCGGCACGCCGTTGACCTGGACCTTCTTGCGTCCACCGGCTTGGAGCGTCAGCTCGAGCGCCACCCCGGGCGCTGGCGCCGGGGCCGGAGGCGTATCGGCCTCGCCTTCAGCCGGAGCGCGGCCGACCAGGGCGTCCAGCCGGACGAAGCTCTGGCCCCACCGGATCAGTTCGGCATCCGTCGTCGTCCGATGCGACCGTCCCAGCGCCAGAAGGACCACGGCTTCGATGAGCGTGGTCTTGCCGGCCGCGTTTGGCCCCCAGATCAATTGGGGGCCGGGCCCGAACTCGGCGTCGAGCACGGCGTAGCCCCGGAGATTCCGAATGGCCAGGGAACGAAGCAGGGTGGCCGGTCGGTGGTTTACGGCGACGGAACGGACGTCGTGGATCTGTGGCTCCTGGTGGGTCGGGCCGACCGCTACGAGGTCGTCTTGACCGGCATTACGACGTGAACGTACAACCCATCGCTGACCGGACGGAAGACGCCGGGCGAAAGGGGCCCGCTCAACTCGATCGCGAACTGGTCGGAATCTACGTTGGTCAGGACGTCGATCAGGTACCGGGCGTTGAAGGCGATCGTGGTGCCGTCGCCTTCCACCTGGGCCTCGACGTCGCTCTTGTTGTCGCCGACGTCCGCCGCCGCGCTGACCGTGACTCCGATCTCCGCGTCCTTGCCGACATGCAGCTTGACGATGTTGGCCGACGCGCTGGCGATCAGGCTGGCCAGCTTGACTGCCGCCAGAAGCTGGTCGCGATCGACGGTAGCCTTGGTGGTGAAGCCTTTCGGCAGGACCTGCTGGTAGTTGGGGAACTGGCCGTCGATGAGGCGGCTGACCAGATCGATGCCCTCAAGGTGGAACAGGATCTGGTTCCGGGCGGCTGAGAGAACGATGTCGACGGGATCATCCGTGTCCGAGAGGATGCGCGACAACTCGTGCAGCGACCTGGCCGGCACGACCACACTAGTCTCCTCCACTGGATCCAAGACGGTCAGCGTCTTCACCGCGATCCGATAATTGTCAGCCGCGGCCAGGGTGAGCTTGTCGCCTTCGAACTTAGCCAGCACCCCGGTCAGGATGGGCCGGGCTTCGTCGGTGGCCGCGGCGAAGGTGACCTCACCGAGGGCTTCCTTCAGTACCTTCTGAGCGACACGGGTGGTGGGCCTCTCGCCCGCGGTGGGGATGGCTGGGAATTCCTCCGCGTCGATGCCCTTGACCCGGGTCTCGAATCTCCCGGCAACGACGTGGAGCGTCTCCTGCGCCTGAAGCTCCAGGTCGACGCGCTCGTTGGCAGGCAGGCCGGCCACGATGTCTGTGAGCAGCCGGGACGGGACGGTCACAGCACCGCCTGTATCGATCTTGCCGGGAACCCAGTACGTTATGCCGATCTCGAGGTTAGTGGCAGTCAGCTTCAGGCCGCCGTCCTCGGTTCGGAGAAGGACATTGTTCAGTACTGGGAGCGTGCTCCGGGTCGAGACGGCTCGACTGACGACCTGGAGGCCGCGCGCCAGGTTCTCCTGCATGACCGAGAGTTTCACGTTGGGTTCACTCCCCTGGGGTCTGGTGTAGCCGGACGTCGGATCGAAGGGATTGGTGCGACGGGGTCGATCCTACTCTGGGTGGATTGTCTATCTATCTTCTCTATTCGTCATCACCGTAGTAATGGTGTGGATAGTGTGGGCTCGCCGCAAGGGCACGTTCGGACCGGATGTGGAGTAGCCGGTGGTGGGGGGTGGACCAGTCGAGCCAGCAGGTGGATGGTCGCGCCGGTCGTTGGTGCACAACCGCGAGAAGAGGGCCGGGACCACCGAATAGCCCCTCTTGAAGCCCTCCGGCGTCCACCGCTGGACTGGTCCGCAGGGGTCGGCTTGTCCACATCGGCACCCTGTTGTCCACCGAATCGGGCGGCTTATCCACGTCCGAATGCGTTCAGCTTGCTACAACGCGGCCTGTCCGCTCGTACAGCGACCCACGGCCGCCAACCTAAATCACCATCCGCTCCTGCCGGCGATTGACCGAGGGCCTGGCCCTGAACCCTCGCCTGGTAGAGCTCGGTATCCATCAAGTAAGCCGCGTCCGAGTGGCTCGCGCGGCACCTACCCGCTGCCGGCACCATGCCGCCCTGACGACGGCTATCAGTCCGCGTAGATGAGTTCCCGGACGGCGGCCAGCTCGCGGCGCAGCTCGTCATTGATGCCCATCTCGCGGTTGATCTTGTCGCAGGCGTGGAGGACCGTGGAGTGGTCGCGGCCCCCAAGCTCGGCCCCTATCCGGAGCAGTGAGACGTCGGTCTCCTCGCGCATCAGGAACATCGCGATCTGGCGCGGGACGACGATCGCTTTGTCCCGTTTCTGGCCCTTCAGGGCGTCGATCTGGACACCGTAGTAGTCCGAGACCGCGCGCGTGATCCGCTCGGGCGTGACCTGGCGCTTCTTGGGGTTGTACAGGACGTTGGACAACACGGCCTGGGCCAGCTCGATCGTGATCGGGACGGCCCCCATACTGGCGTAGGCCACGATCCGATTGAGCGCGCCCTCGAGCTCGCGGATGTTGCTGACGACCTTGCGGGCGATGAACTCCAGGACGTCCGAGCTGACCGGGACGGCCTGTTCTTCGGCCTTGGCCCGCAGGATGGCGATGCGAGTCTCCAGGTCCGGCGCGGTCAGGTCGGCGATGAGGCCCCACTCGAACCGGCTGCGAAGCCGCTCTTCGAGGGTGAGGATCGCCTTGGGCGGCCGATCCGAGGACAGGACGATCTGCTTGCCGTCCTCATGGATGGCGTTGAACGTATGGAAGAACTCTTCCTGCGTTCGTTCCTTGTCCGCGATGAACTGGATGTCGTCGATCAGGAGCAGGTCTATGCGGCGATAGCGCGCCCGGAAGTCGTCGATCTTGCCCTGCTGGATGCTGGTGATGAATTCGTTCGTGAACTTCTCACTGGTGGCGTAGACGACGCGCTTGCGCGGGAAGCGGGCGATTACCGCGTTCCCGACGGCATGCATCAGGTGGGTCTTGCCCAGGCCTACGCCGCCGTACAGGAAGAGCGGGTTGTAGGCGTGGCCGGGCCGCTCAGCTACCGACAGGCTGGCCGCGTGGGCGAGCCTGTTGGCCGAGCCGACGATGAAGTTGGCGAAGGTGTAGCGGGCGTTCAGGTTGGTGGACGCCCCCTCCGGCGCCCCCACGCGCGTCGCCTCGAGACGGACCGGCGGCGGCGCGGCCCCGCCGTTGGAATGTGTCTTGCCGCTTGTGCCGTTCGTCTCGGTCGTCGGCTTGACGACGAACTCGACCTGCACGCTGTAACCGACGATGCGGGCCAGCGTCTGGGAGATCAGCGAGCGGTACCGCGTCTCCAGCCAATCCTTGGCGAAGCCGTTGGGCACGGCGATCTTGAATCGACTGTCGTCTACGTCGACGAGCACAGTGTCCCGGAGCCAAGTTTCGAAATTGGCCGGAGACAAGGAGACCTGAAGCTCTCCGAGTGCCGCGCGCCAGACTTGCTTCGCGTCCATAGAGGCAGGCTTTGTCCTGAAGGAGACTGGTATTGATGGCCAAATTCGTGACGGACACCTGGTCCACTTATCGCCTTTGTGGTGCCGTGAGCCTACGACCCCCGGATGCTCCTCCGAGCATTCCGGCAGTCCCTCACAGTTCCTCTGAGCCGATGCCCAGGGTTGTCTGGCGCCGCGGGCCGACGAAGAATAGCACCGGCCGGACGGCTCGGGCAAGGCTTGGACCGGGAACGAATCGGATACTCCCGGGGAGTATCCGATGTCGACGCCTCCGCCGCGGTAGCGGGGGCCGCGGAAGTTGTCCGGGGTTTGACACCCCGAGTCGTACGTACATATAATCCGCCGGCAGACGCGCCAAAGCGCTTTCGTGCGCCCGGCGCGTTCGCGTGCCTTTCGGGGTATCCTGACCCCGAGGCCGAATGGAGAGAAACACCCCTTCCCATGAAGCAGACCTTTCAGCCCAAGAAGCGGCATCGCGCCAAAGAACACGGTTTCCGCGCCCGGATGAAGACCACCGGGGGACGCCGGGTGTTGGCCGCCCGCCGCGCTCACGGCCGCAAGAAGCTTACGGTCTGACGACGGACCGCGGCCACAACTCGCCGCGGCTGGTAATGCTCTCCAAGCCTGAGGACTTCGCGGCGCTACAGGGAGAGGGAACCGTCAGGTCTCATCCCCTGCTGGTGGTTCGGATCCGATGGACCGGCCTCGAGGAGACGCGCTTCGGTATGTCTACCGGCCGCAAGCTCGGCGGAGCAGTCGTCCGGAACAGAGTGCGCAGGAGGCTCCGTGTGGCACTCAGGGTGATGGCGCCCTCGTTCCAGCCAGGCTGGGACGTTCTGATCATCGCCCGGCCGCCTGTCATCGGCGCGGATTTCCAAAAGATGGCCGGTGCACTACATAGCCTTCTCCGCCGGGGAGGCGTACTCGGAGGGCGGACCGTCTCGTGAAAGCGGTCGGCATCGGGTTGATCAGGCTCTACCGCCTCTTGTTCGCCTGGCGCCCGTCGGTATGTCGTTTCGAGCCCACCTGCTCGGTCTACACCGAACAGGCCATCACCAAATACGGTCTGCTTCGAGGGAGCTTGATGGGAATGCGTCGAATCGCCCGCTGCCACCCATGGAGTCGTGGTGGCTACGACCCTGTGCGCTGACGTGAACTCCCTCGGGCGCAAGCCCTCCAATCCGACTATGGCTCGGGTACGCTGGGCGGCCGT
Organism: uncultured Chloroflexia bacterium; assembly: GCA_963789725.1. GTDB lineage: Bacteria > Chloroflexota > Limnocylindria > Limnocylindrales > CSP1-4 > Fen-1039. The sequence goes on along the minus strand of CAWBLU010000001.1, from coordinate 427,664 downwards.
CGGGCTGTTCCTCGCGCTGGTGGCACTCGCCGTCGTGGCTTGCGGGACGGCTATAGCGGCCGATCCGAGCCCCACAGGCCACGCCATCGCCGCCGCTTCGGCCACCGCCGATGCCGGCAACGCTGTCGCCGCGGCCTCGCCGTCGGCCAGCGTCACGGTGCCGCCCGTGCCGCCCGAGCCTCTGTCCCCGGCCAGCCCCGGCGCCGACCCCACCTCTCTCTTCGGTTGGGCGTTCACCCCGATCTTCCAGGGCCTCTTCCTGCTGCTCGCCGGTTTGTATGCGCTGACCGGCAACATCGTCGTCGCCATCGTCTTGATGACGATCCTGATCCGGCTGGTCACCATCCGCCTCTCGTCCCGCCAGATCGTGTCTCAGAAGCGGATGCAGATCCTGGCGCCGGAACTGCGAGAGCTGACCAAAGAACTCCAGCGTCGCTACAAGGGCGATCGCATGGCGATCCAGCAGGCCACCCAGGCGTTCTACAAGGAGCGCGGCGTCAGCCCGACCGCCGGCTGCCTGCCGTCCCTTCTCCAGATGGGCCTTCTGTTTCCGATGTACTGGGTCATCCGCGACGGGCTCACGAACTTCGACCCGAGCGCCATGCTCAAGGTCGCAGGGATCAACCTGGTGCCGTCCATCAACTGTCCCAACCCCGATCAGTACGTGAACGGGGTGCTGGACAAGGCCATCCCGTGCATCAACACGGTCGTGCTCGGGATCAATGTCGGACAGCCGCAGGTCCTCTTCGACCTGCCGCTGGTCATCTTCACACTCGGCGTGAGCGCACTTGCCCTGGCGGCAGGGCTGCTGCAGTTCATCCAGAGTCGGATGCTCATGCCGCCGGCGGCCGAGAACGACCCGTCGGCCAGTACTCAGCGCACCATGATGGTCATCTTCCCGTTCTTCTCGATCATCTACGGCGGCTTCCTCCCCGCCGGGCTGTTCGTGTACTGGATCACGACCTCGGTTTTCTCGATCGTTCAGCAATACCTGATCGTCGGGTGGGGTTCGATGTTCCCGCTGTTCGGCTGGAGCCCGGCCTTCGCCCAGGACCACCACCCAAGGTTCCCGGTCACCATGCCCGAGCCAGCGGATGCAGGCAAATCGCTGGCCGCTACCCGGTACAAGCCGGAGGAGCGGTGGGCATCGGCGGCCTCAACTGTTCGGCCGAACACGCATAGACGCGCCGGCCGTCGAGGGAGACGACGCTGACATGACTGCCTTTCGCGACGCTTACCGCGAGTTCACCGGCAAGACGGTGGAAGAGGCCTTACGCGGAGCCCGAGAAGAGTTCGGCGTTGGCCTCGATGAGCTCGATTTCGAGATCTTGACCCCGGGTAGCCGGGGAGTCCTCGGCATGGGCGCCGAGCCGGCCAGGGTCCTGGCGGCACCGCGTTCGGCCCTTGGCGGCGCCACTCCCAAACGAGAGGCGGCGGCCCAGGTTCCGCTGCCGACCCCGGTCCATGACCGTGAAGATCGCCCCCGTCCGGACCGCGACTTCGGGAACGACCGCGACCGCGACCGCGGCCCGCGCCCGGCCTGGGGGGACCGCGCCCCGACGGGCGATCGGGGCCCGCGCCCCGGTGGAGATCGTGATCGAGGCCCGCGCCCGAGTGGCGACCGCGGACCCCGCCCGGATCGCGACCGCGGCCCGCGCCAGGGTGGCCACTTCGATCGCGACCGCGGCCCGCGCCCGAGTGGTGCCGGCAGGCCGGACCGTGGCCCCAGGCAGGAGGGCGGGACCAGGCCGCAGCCCGGTCTGACGCCCAAGGAGCTCGCGGAGGTGGCCGCCGCCCGCGGCACGCCGCACGCCGAGCGACCCGAGTCGGCCGAGGTCACGCCGGAGGCCATGGCCGCGGCCAAGGAAATCCTCGAGCAGGTCATGACCCGGCTCGAGTTCAAAGTTCGTGTAGAGATCGCGGCCGGCGAGACGAACCGACTCAACGTGGTCGGGGAAGGCGACGAGAAGGAAGCTCTCGGCGCCCTCATCGGACGCAAGGGCGAACGCCTTTCCGCGCTCCAGCATCTCGTCAACCTGCTCCTCTCCAAGAAGGTGGGTGAGTGGACGCGGATCCTGGTCGACGTGGAGGACTACCGTGGCCGCCGCGAGCGCCAGCTTCGTGATCTCGCGAACAGGGCCGCGGAACGTGTCGTCGAGACCGGCAAGATGCTCCAGCTGGAACCGATGCCCGCCCTCGAGCGACGCTGGATCCACCTGGCTCTACGCGATCACGATCGTGTCGCCACGCAGTCCATCGGCGAGGAGCCGAACCGCCGTGTCGTGGTGCTGCCTCGCGCAACTGCATAGCCACTCGAACCGGCGGGCGGCATCGTGGGTGGAAGATGGGCGACCAGGCCTTTCCATCTCTTTGGGGGGTGACAGGTCGTACCAATCTGCTCAACGATTCGGCGGTTGAGCGTAACGAGACGCCGTGCATGCGCGTCTATCGGGCGACTGGAGCCCGCGTCCCGGTCAATTTGCCCACGCCGCCAGTTGCTCTAGCGCCGATTTGCCGACCGGCGCGGTAGAAAAGGATAGTGATGACCACGGACCCGTTCGAGCCAAAGGAGCAGAGCAAAGGCTTCGTTCCTCCAGCCGCTCCCCGCCCGCCCGTCGCAGCTCCCAAGCCGCCGGCCATTGAGTCAGCCGAGCAGGGACCTGGCTACGCAGACGGCGTCCGCGCCTTCGCGAGTCGCTTCACGCGACCGGAGATGCCCTCGTTCTCGACCGGCGACGTCCGCGTCATCGGTTTCATCGTGGCCTTCGCCGGTGGCGCCATAGCCACCCTGGTCATCTTCACGGCCCTGGCCTTCGGCTTCGCGGGCAGCTACGACAACCGCGTCCTGCCCGGCGTGCATGCCGGCGCCATCGATCTGTCGGGCCTGACCCACGACGAGGCGATCGCCAGGGTCCAGGCGAGCTACGCCGACCTGAGCAAGGGCGAGGTCACGGTCACGACGCCGATCGGTGCCGCCACTATCACTTATCAGCAGGCCGGCCGGGCGGCGGATGCCGAAGCCATGGTGGACGCGGCCATGTCCGTTGGGCACTCCGGCAACCTGATCGGGGACGCGGCCGCCGTCCTTCACTCGGCCGTCTTCGGCCAGGAGATCCCCGTCGTCATCCAGGTCGACCCGATGGCGCTGGCCAAGCGCATCCACGATCTAGTCGGCACGAGCCTGGTCGCGCCTCAGGACGCTCAGGCGACCGCGAAGAGCGGCACCTTCACGTTCGTCCCGTCGGCACCCGGTAGCGGCGTCGACGAGATGGCGATCGGATCCGCAATCATCGAGCGGCTCACCGACCCAACCGCACCGCCGGATCTCGCAGCGGGCGGCCAGTTCGTTTCTCTCACGCCCACGATCACGGACACCGCCGCTCAGGACGCGATCGCTCGCGCCGAGAAGATGATCATCGACGTCAACGTGACGTGGAAGAACACGCCCGAAGGCGCTCCCGCGAGTTGGAAGCCGCAGACCTGGAAGATCAGCGCGGACCAAATCCGCAGCTGGATAGTCTTCGGAGCCCGCTCCGACGGCACATATGCGCCGGCCGTCGATCCTGCCCAGGTGGCCGCATACCTCTCGAGTGTCAGCGCCAAGGCCGCCGTCCCAGCCGTCGAACCCAGCGTCATCTGGGACCCGTCCGGCAAGCCGATCGGTCTCAAGCCGGGGTCGGACGGTGTCGGCGTGGACGTGGGCGCGACGACTACGGCCGTCTCGGCCTATCTCGACTCACTTGCGGACGGCGGCACGCCCGGCTCCGGGGTCGAAGTCACGACCGCCCCGATTCGCCCGCAGATAGCCGATGTCTCGAAGGTTGCAGGGATGGTTATCATCGGCTCTCAGACCATCACCTTCTTCCCCGGCGTTTCCAACGGCTTCGGGGCCAACATCCGCATCCCGGCCGCCAATCTCAACGGCCAGGTGGTCGGTCCGGGCCAGCAGTTCAGCTTCCTGCGAGCCGTGGGGCCGATCGATGAGGCCCACGGCTTTCTGCAGGGCGGAGTCATCATCCACGGCGTCAGCCAGCACACCGGCGCCATCGGCGGCGGCATCTGCTCCGCCTCCACTACGGTCTTCGACGCCGCCGCCAAGGCCGGCCTGCAGATCGACGAGCGCCACGCCCACTTCTACTACATCGACCGCTACCCGGTCGGCAAGGATGCGACGGTCTACTCCAACGGCACCACCACGTGGGATCTCCGGTGGACGAACGACACTCCCTACCCGATCGTGATCCGGTCGTGGGCCACGAAGGGCTCTCACAGTGCGATCACCGTCCAGCTCTGGAGCATGCCGCTGGACCGCACCGTCGTGTGGCCGGACGGCGCCAAGTCCCAGATCGTCAAGGCCTCGGATGACCCGATCAAGTACGTCAACAGCCTCAAACCGGGCCAGACCTACCGGGCCGAGTATCCGGACGATGGGTTCAATACCTCCACCACTCGAACGGTGACGGATGCCTCCGGCACCGTGATCCACAAGGACACCTGGGTCTCGGTGTACGGCGTCGTCCAGGGCCAGCTGCAGGTCGGCAATACGCCGCCTCCTACCCCGTCGCCTTCCCACGGCCCCTCGCCCTCACCGGGTGCCCCGACCCCCACTCCGACCCCTGCTCCCGTAGCGTCGCGGCGCCGCAAGATCGGGTAACTCGGGCCCCAGCCACCGTGACTCGCGAGAACCGGCGCAAGCGCGCCGGTTCTTCGTTTCTGACGACGGGCCGGCTCAGCCGGCCCGGAGGCCGGGGTCCGCGGCCGCCCCGAGCGTGGGGTCCAGAGCTGGTTCTCCCGGGCCATGGTCGTGGCCGTACGGGTCGTGCTCGTAAGCCATCAGCTGGGGGAAGAACCTCACCACGGCTATAAGGCCGACGAGGCACATGACTCCGCCCGAGACTACCGAGAATTGCGGTCCGGCAATGGCAGCCACGGCAGCCGCCTCCGCATCGCCGATGCGCGGCCCGCTCGTGACCACGAGCATGTGGATGGACGAGAGGCGGCCGCGCAGCCGGTCGGGGGTGGTGAGCTGGACGATGGAGCTGCGCAGGACGGCGCTGACGACGTCGGCCGCGCCGGCCAGGGCCAGGCACAGCAGCGCCAGCGGGAAGCTCGCCGTCAGCAGCCCGAATGCCACGATGGCCGCGCCCCACCCGGCAACCGCGGCCACGACACCTCGTCCGGGCCGCCGAACGCGTCCGACCCAGCCGCTGAACGTCGCCCCGATCAACGCCCCCACCGCCGGGGCCGCGTTCAGGAGTCCGTAGCCGGCGGCGCCGGTGTTGAAGACCGTCAGGGCGAGCTGCGGGAAGAGCGCGCTCGGCATGCCGAAGACCATCGCGTCGAAGTCGATTACGAAGGTCGCCAGGACGATGCGGCGGTCGCGCACGTAGCGCAGGCCCTCGCCGATCGAGCGCAGGCTAGGGCGCCTCGCGTCCGGGTGAGGCGGAATCGGGGAGATTGCCAGGAGCGCGACGAGGCTGGCCACGAACGTGATCACGTCGAACGCGAATGCGGCCGCGACGCCCGAGGTTGCGATGAGCACGCCCGCGAAGACGGGGCCGGCCACGGCTACGGTCTGGCCGCTGAGCCAGTTGACGGCGATCGCCGCCGGGAGGCGGTCGCGCGGGACCAGGCGCGGAATGGCCGAGGTTCTCGCGGGTCCGTCGACCGCGCCGACACCTGCGGCCAGGAACGCCACCACGTACAGGGCCCAGACGGGCGGGTTCGGTTGGAGTGCCAGGAAGACGAGGGCCAGGCTCGTAAACGCGAGAAGGACCTGGGTCATGATCAGCAGGCGCCGCCGGTCGACCGCGTCGGCCACCGCGCCCCCGCCCAGGGAGAAGATGAGGATCGGCACGAGCTGGACCAGAGCCAGCGCGCCGATCGACAGAGAGCTATGAGTGAGCTGCCACAGCTGGAACGGCAGGGCTACCACAGTGACCTGACGGCCCAGGCCGTTCACCATCTGGCCGAGCCAGATCATCCTGAAGTCGCGGTCGCGCCGAACCGGCTCGAGGTCGACCAGGAGACCGCGCAGCCCGCCGCGGTGGCTCTGCTTCGCGTGGGACATGGCCGAAAGGATAGGCGAAGGCGGTTCCGGGGCTCGTCGAGCCGGCGACGGCGTCGCCGGCGGGTCCTATTCGGCCGACTCTCGCAAGAGGACGAGTGACACGCAGCCGAACCAGACCAAGAGGGTCAGCAGCGATGCCCACTCCAGCAGGGCAACAGGCCACACGGTCGGAGGGCGGTCTACGATGCGGCCGGCCGGGTCGGTCCCGACATAGGTCGAGTAGATCGCGATGAAGGTAAGAGAGATCGCAACGACAGCCAATCCGGGAACCAGTAGCCAGCGCGGAAAGCCGGGGCGAGGAGCCGCCAGCAGCCATGCGCTGAACACGCCGGCCACGATCCAGCCGCTCAGGAAGAACACCACGGACGCGATGCGATGCGTGCCGACGTAGTCCATCGGGAAGATGCCGACGAGCGTGCCGGAAATCCCGGCAACCAGCCCCGCCGCCATCAGGGCCGCGCGAAAGCGACCTTCCAGGCGATCGGCGAGAAGAAGCAGGAAGGTGCCGAGGCCGGCTCCGCCCAGGACGATGCTGAGGTTGAAGGCCCAGGCCACACGTGATGCGCCTATCTCGCCCAGTTCGGAGATGAAGTGGTTCAGCGGCGAGTAGGTCTCGCTCTCGTATCCGCGATACGCCACCGCGGCCACCACCATGCCGAAGAGGATGATTCCCACCGAGCCCAGCCCCAGTACGGCCAGACGTCGCGAGGTCACTTCAGCGGACAAGACGCGGGCAGGCCTGTCGACCGGGGTCGGGCTGGTTCGCACGGTCGCCCGACTAAGCCCGAATGTCGACCATCTGGCCGGTGGTGCCGGCGATCCCACTCATCACCTGGCGGTACAGCGACAGCGGGTTGGAACTCGACTGCGCGCGCCGAAGCGCCGGAGTGGTGTCCATCGCAAATTCGGCCGGGATGGGCCTGGCCACGAGCGCCTGGTAGATCGTGTTCGCGCGGGTCATGGCCACGGCCGTGGACGGGTCGCCGGAGATGTCCGGATGGAGGTGGCGCGCCAGGATCCGATACGCGCCCTGGACGGCCTCCATCGGGGCCGATGGATCCAGGCCCAGCATTCTGTAGTAATCGATTCGGGTCGGCGCGAGCGCGATGTCCATGGTCTCGCTTCAGGCGTGTCTAGCCGAAGTCAGCCATTGAAGACGATAGCAGAGCGGCCCGGAGCGGAACGACCGGCGATCTCCGTACGGGTGCGGATTGGGTGCGCGGACGCACCATCCCGGCCCGGCGCAAGAGACGGATTGTCAGTTACGGTGCCCGGAGACCATACTCACGCGGCTACACCTCACCGCGACCCAGCCCGAGGAGGGCGGTCACGAGTTCGACGGAGGAGACACCGTGGCAGATCCCATCACCGCCGGCACCGGCAAGACTCCCAGTCGTCCGCGCCCTGCGGCCTCCAGGCGCACCGCACCTGCCCCGAAGGCGCCCGCCGCGCCCGCCGCGCCCGCCCGAACCGCGGCGGCGGCCGAACCCGCTCCGGAGACAGCGGCCAGGCCTCCGATCGTACCCCCGCCCGCCGCCCCAACGGCGCCTCCGCCCGCCGCCCCTCCCGCCAACGTTACGGCCGCCCCGGCATCCTCGGCCTCTGCCGGCGCGTCGCCGGCCGAGCGTGACAGTCAGGCTCTGCTCTACGGCTTGATCGTTGTCGTTCTCGGCTTTGCCGCGATCCTGATCGGTCTAGTCGTGGTGCTGATCAACGTCAAGGCCGGCAGCGATGCCACCGCGCTCCTCGGGGTCGTGACGACCGCGATCGCCGGCCTCGGCGGGGCCTTCTTCGGCATCGCCATCGGGCAGCACGGGACCGCTTCCGCGAACAGGGACCGGGCCGCCGCCGAAGCCGCCAAGGACGAGGCCCAGATGCGAACCATCAGGTTCGCGGCGAACATGGACCCCTCGGTGGGCCGCCGCCTGGTGGAGTAGGCCGCGCCGAGACACAGAAGTGGTGGAGATGGGGGAGAGTCGAACTCCCCGTCCAGAAACCTTCTCCGGAGACCACTACGAGCGTGTCCGACAATTTGTCGTCGATCGCCCGGACGACCATCGGCAGCCTTCCGAGCGCTCCAGTCACGTTCCCTTTCGGGCTTTGGTTCCGGCTACGCGACGCTACCCGAAACCGCACCTCCGCTGAATGACGCTTCCACAGCCCACGGAGGTGAGGCTGCTTCCACGCTCACCTTACTGCCTAAGCAGCGAGAGCGAGAGCAGACTGGTTGTTGCCAGTTACTTCGTTTGCCGCCTGTTTAACGAGGCCTGACGGCACCTCGGCTCGCGTTCTCCGGTCACTGGCCCCTGTCGAAACCACGCATCCCCACAGTGCCACGGACCGAGCGCGGGCGCCGCCATCGAAGTGGCCGAGCGCCGAGCGCCCGCGGATTGTACCGCGCGTGGGGAAATGAGCATACCGGCGAGGTCGGGCGAGCCGGCGATGGTGGGACGGAGGACGACGGCCCCCGGGGCGGACTCCGAGACGGGTGGGCCTACGGTCCCGTCCCGATGAGCAGCTGGCCGTTCACGACGCTGTACGACGAGCCCCACGTGTCGTTGTGGATGATGTTGCCCGCCGCGTCCGTGACGACCCGAGTCACCGACGTCTTGAATCCGTCGGTGGCGTATTCGGCCCGCGCCTTCTGTCCGGCCGGCAGGGTGTTGGTATAGATCGGGGCATTCTCGCCGGCCTTGATGATGTCGGCCTTGCCCCCGCCGGTCCAGGTAACGGTCCGTCCGAGCGGCCAACTCCACAGCTGGATCGTGATCGTGCTCTTGGAGCCCGGAGTCGTCCAGGCTCGGATGACGATCGGGTACGGCGTGTCGTTTGTCCACTTCACGTCCCACGTCGTCCGGCCGTCCGAGTAGACCGTTGCGTCGCGACCGACCGGGTAGCGATCGATGTAGTAGTAGTGCGGATGCCGCTCGTCGATCTTGACGCCGGCATTGGCAGCCGCGTTGAAGAGGGTCGTCGAGGCGGAGCAGATGCCGCCGCCCATGGCCCCGGTGTGGTCGCTCTTGCCGCCCTTGATGACGCCGCCCATGGCGAAACCGTGGGCCAGGTCGATCGGGCCGACGGATCCGAGGAAGCTGAACTGCTGGCCGGGCCCGATGACCTGGCCATCGAGGTTGAGGGCGGGCTGGCGGATGTTCTTGCCCATGCCGTTGCTGATGTCGGGGTAGAAGGTGGTCGTATGGCTGCCGATGAGGACCATCCCGGCGACGCTGTCCACGCTGGCGATCTGGGGGTGGATCGGACCTGTGGCAACCTCGAGCGCCGGATCGACGGTCTTTCCCCTGGAGAGAGCGTCCAGGTAGGCCACGACCTGGGCGGCCGTCGCGACCGGGTCGATGCCGACGCCATCCCTGCCCGACTTCAGGCCGACCGGTTTGCCGGAAGCGTCCCAGACGACGTGGGGTTCGACCGGTTGGGTGCCGGCCTTCGAGGTCAACCCGGCCACGTAGGCGGCCACCTTGGCCTGATCGACGGATGGCCCGTAGGTGCCGTCCCGCCGCGTGCCGAAGCTGATCCAGTTGACGATCTGGTCGCCGGGGACCGTCCAGCCGACCGGGTTCCAATTCGGGATCCCGTAGGGCCGCATCGTCCATTCGAGCTTGACGTTGACGACCATCTTGTGGGCAGCGGTGATGGCGTCCTGAGCGTCTTTCTCGGTGATCTCGGGCGGCTTGTCGACGAACGACCCGCCGGCCTGCAATACCGCGGGTGCGTTCGTCTGTGCCAGGCGGTCGATGATCGAGGACTCGACCGCCATCTCGTCGATGCCACGGCCCGTGGTCGCGGCGGTGATGCCGAACATGCCGCCGTTGGCAGTTGCCTGGGCGTTCTGCGGCGAGATCGTACTGGCACCGACGAGCTGGCGCATGCTCCTCGCCAGCGCCGTCGGGTCGAGCTGGACGACGACGGGTACCGACTCGCCGTAGTACGCCGAGTGAGCCATCGAGGCGGCATCGAGGATCAGGTTGCCGGAATGGCCGACCGCCATCGCCGCGTCGACCATGACCTCGACGTCGGGCTTGCGCCCGGCCTGCTCGTAGCTGATGGTCGCGTTGCCGACCGGGGTCGTGACCGTGACTTCGCCTTTGCTCAGGTATGAGAGATCCGATTGAAGCTTGTCCATCGCCTGGTCGCGCGTCAGGCCGGAAAGGTCGATCGAACCAGCGTGCACGCCAGGCACGACTCGGTTGGCGTATGACTCGGTCAGGCCGATCGCCACAGCCGTCACCACTGCCAGGCCGACGAACGCGCTCACGACGAAGGCCATCGCAAAGCCGAGCAAGATCCGTTTGAGCGAGGTTCTCCGTTTCGGCTTCGCGGGACGAGGAGCGCGGTGGAACCAGGAGCGGCGCGGCCTCGGTTGCGGAACGACGCCGTCGGCTGGTCCCCATTCGAGCGTGTTGGCGAGCTCGGCGATGGCCTGGCTGACGGCCGCGTCGGTGGGTTCGAACACTGTGTTGGGCGGGGCCGAGGCCGGGGGCGGAGCGGCATGCGCGCCCGCAGCGGCCGAGGCGTCCTGGGCGTGTTGAGCCGGAACTGCGGCGGCCCACCAAACGGCGCTGGTGACCGGGGAGAACGAGTCCTCTCCGTCGGCGGCTACCGGCTCGACCGGAAGTGCCGCCGGCGGCGATGCCGCCTGGCCATCAGCGACCGGCTCGACCGGCTCGACCGGCTCGACATGCTCGGCCGGGCTTGGTGCCGGAAGTGCGATAATCGGGCCGGGGGATGGTGGCCCGACGGGCGGGATCGAGGCCTGGACGGCCCGCTCGATCGCGGGAGTCGCTGGCTCGGAGAACGACTCGCTGGGCGGAGCCGGATCCTGGATCTCGGGTACCTCGGCCCGCGCCGCCTCGGCTTCTGCCGGGTCTGGCTCTTCGGAGCGGAAGGATTCGAGCGGATCCGAGGTCACGTGTTGCCCCTCTCACGCCGGACAAGGTTCATCGCCATGGTAACTGATGGCGCTGAGGTGCCAAATCGGACAAAGGCGCGTCTATTGACGGGTGAGGCGAGCCATTCGTACCGCATTCGGCGAGAACAGGCGTCCGAAACGGGCGGTGGGCCCGCCGCTGGTCGACTTTGGCCCGCACAGCGGTACAGAAGCCCGACGAGAAGCCGGCTCCTCCCCCGATGCGACGGCCGGCCAAATGCCGACGTGGGACGTGTGAAAGGCACGTTTTGGAGGAAGACGAGCGGGGACTCAGATTCCTAGCGGATTCGGCCGCGGCTCGCGTCGGCGATGGCCCGATCCATCTCGCGCCGTGAGTCGCGTTCGGCGATGTCGTGGCGGCGGTCGTGGAGCTGCTTGCCGCGAGCCAGGCCGATCTCCAGCTTGGCCCGTCCTCTCGCGGTGATGTACATCTTGAGCGGGACCAGGGTCAGCCCCTTGGCCTTGGTCTTGAGAAGCAGCCCGGCGATCTGGTCGCGGTGGAGCAATAGCTTGCGCGGGCGCTTCGGCTCGTGGTTGTAGCGGTTGCCGGTCTCCCAAGGCTGGATCGTGGCGCCGATCAGCCAGGCTTCGCCCTTCTCGATGCGGGCGTAGGACTCGGACAGGCTGGCCTTGCCGACTCGGACCGACTTGATCTCGGTCCCGGTCAGGACGATGCCGGCCTCGAACGAATCCTCGATCGAGAACTCATGGCGCGCTCTTCGATTCTGGGCAACGGTCTTCTCTTCGCCCACACGGGGCTCCTTGACGGACATTGGCTACCAGGAGGTTAGCCGACCTGAGATCGGAGGGTCGAACAGTCGGATCGAAGCAAGCTCGGCCGGCTCGCTCGGTCGGGGTTCGGCCGGCGAGGCGGGAGGGGGCGGCCGGGCGGGAGGGGCGTGAGGCGGTTCGCAGACCCTGCCTCGCCGCTCGCCTGCCCGTGACGCACGAATGCCGGCCCTTTGTGGACCGGCATTCGTTCTGCGTTATGTCACCACCCGCCGGTGTTCTGATCCCTAGAGGTCAGATCCTAGCGAGGTGGTGCAGCGCATAGGCAAATCCGACACTGCACATCACCTCCTTTCGTTCTCGCTCATGGTATCGGAACGAAGCCGGATGGCGCAAACGACCCGTTGGGGGCGGTTCAGGCTACGGACTCTTGATAACGGCGCTCCCCGCGGCGCGCTCAGCTCGGACTCGGACTCGGATTGGCTGGCGCGACGAGGGTTGGGCTCGCGCCGGGACCCGGGCTGGACGAGGGACTCGGGCTGGACGACGGGCCCGGTTCGGGCGGGAAGCCGAGCTGGGCCAACCCGGCATCGAGGACGGGATCCGTCCCGGCCCTGGCGTTCGTCGAGTCGACGGGCACGTCCGGGCTGAGGCCCTTGCCCTGGATCCAGATCTTGTCGGGGGTCAGCCAGCGAGCGATGGTCAGGTGGATGCCGCCGAAGTTGTTGGACAGCGGCAGCCACTCCTGGACGACCCCCTTGCCGTACGTCTTGGAACCGACCAGCTTGGCCCGGCCCCTGGCCTGCAAGGCGCCCGCCAGAATCTCGGCCGAAGAGGCCGTATTGCCGTCGACGAGAACGACCAGATGGAACGAAGGGTCCGTCGCTCGGCCGCCCGAGGTGGCCGGCACCTCGGTCGTCTTGCCGGCCGCGTCCTGCTGGTAGGCGATCACGCCCGACGGCAGGAACTCGCTGGCGATCTTGACCGCGTCGTCCACGTAGCCGCCGAGGTTGCCGCGGAGATCGATGATGACGTCGTGCCGGCCGGCCGCGACGGCCGCGGCGATGGCCAGGTCGAACTGGCTGCTGGCCGGCTGGTTGATGCCGAAGACTCGGATGTAGGCGACCGCCCCGTTGGCCAGGGTCCTGGTGGCGACCTCGGGCTGGCTGAAGATCTTGCGCACGATCGAGACCTGGATCGTCTGGGCGCCCCGCAGCAGGCCGATCGTCACCGTCGTGTCCTTGGGCCCCTTGATCACGGCCGTGGCGTCGTCGACCGACTTGCCGTCAAGCGACGTGCCGTCGACGGAGGCGATCACGTCACCCGCCAGAAGCCCGGCGGCTTCGGCCGGGGAACCGGGTATTACCTGAACGATGGCCAGCTCGCAGCCTCCGCCGATCTTCTGGCACTGCGTCGTTGCGTTCGGGTCCGTCGGTTGCAGCTGGACCTGGACGCCGATTCCCTCGGCCTGGCCGCCGACACTGAGGAGGGAGTTCTGGAAATCGGTGGGGCCCTGGTAATACGACCACTGGTCGTTCAGGATCTCCATCATTCCCTTGATGGCACCCTGGACGAGCTGGTCCTTCGTCGGCTTGTCCGCGCCGGCGAAGTCGTTCTGGATCAGCGAGTACACGTCCCAGAACGGCCCGAAGCGGGTCTCCTCGTCTGTCGGCGTGCCCGGCGACGTGGCGACATGGGCACCGAGAGAGTAGCCACCGACGAAGAGGGCGCTGCCGGCCATGATCGCGACCAGGACCAGGCCGATGCGGGATGGCGCCACGCCGCGTCGGGGGCGCGGGGAGGCCGGTCCGAACGATGCCTCTGGCTCGAGGTCTTCCGGAGCCGCGAACTCGAGCTCCTCCGGGTCGGTTGTGTTCGGCGTGGATGACATCGATCGAACCTCAGACAAGCGAGCGACGCGGGACCGGTCCTCGATCAGCGGATGAGATAGCTGCGTACGGAGAGATAGGAGCCGAGGATGCCGATCCCGACTCCGGCGCCAAGGACGATCAAGGCTATGTTCTGGCCGACGGTTGCGCTTGCTTCGACGGGCAGAACCTTGAAGTAATCGGACAGGAAGCTGGTTATGGGCCCCTGGCCGAGGAAGAGCAGGCCGATGGTTATTGCCGCCCCCAGGAGCCCCACTAAGGCCCCTTCGAAGATGAACGGCCAGCGGATGAACGCGTCCGAGGCCCCGACCAGGCGCATTATCTCGATCTCGTCGGCCCTGGCGACGACCGCGAGACGAATGGTGTTCACGATGATGAACAGGACGATCAGGCCGACGACAGCGAGCGTGACCGCGCCACCCGCTCTCAGGATGCCGATGACGGTCACCATCTGGTCGACCGTCTGCTTGATGTTCAGGACGCGGTCCACTGTGGGCTGGCTCTTGAGGAAGGTGGCGACGTCGAGGTAATCGTTCGGGTCGCGCAGGTTGATCTGGAGAGAGGCCGGCAGCGGGTTCGTGGGTAGCGAGTTGATGACGTCGGCTTCGTCGGGGTGGCGAGCCAGGAAGTCGCGATATGCCTGGTCCTTGGAGACGAAGTTGACCTGAGTTACCTGAATCATTCCTTGGAGTGAGGTCTCCAGGCCGGAGATGTCTTGCTGGCCGGCCGAGTCCTTGAGGTAGGCCACTACCTGGACTTCCTGCTGGACGAAGTTGAGGGTCGCGTTGAGGCCGGTCAGCAAGATGATCAGCCCGGAAAGCAGCACGAGCATCAGGACCATCGTGGCCGTCGCGGCCAGGCTCATGAGGCCGTTCCGCCAGAAGCCGGTCCAGGCTCGACGCAGGCTGAAGGCGACGAAGGCGACCATTCAGTCCTCGCGGTGGTAGGCGGCGCCGGCTTCGTCGCGCACGATCCGGCCGTTCTCGAGGGCGACCACGCGCTTGCGCACGGCGGTCACGACTTCGGCGTTGTGCGTCGCCATCAGCACCGTGACGCCGAGCTCGTTGATGCGCAGGAGGAGCTGGATTATCTCCCAGCTGATGAGCGGGTCCAGGTTGCCGGTCGGCTCGTCGGCGATGAACAGACGCGGGTTGTGGACGAGGGCGCGGGCTATCGCGGTTCGCTGCTGCTCTCCGCCGGACAGCTGTCCAGGGAGCTGGTCTGCCTGACCGGTCAGCCCGACCACCCGCAGGACGCGGTCGACGGCCGGGGTTATCTCCCGGCGTCGCGCGCCGGTGACCTCGAGGGCAAAGCCCACGTTGTCGCGAACCGTCTTGTTGGGCAGAAGCTTGAAGTCCTGGAAGACGACGCCGATCTTGCGGCGGATCTTGGGCACCTCGCGCCGCTTGAGCCGACCCAGGTCGCGCCCATCCAGAAGCACGAGGCCCCGGGTGGGCAACTCGTCGCGAATGAGGAGCTTTATCACGGTCGACTTACCGGCGCCGGATGGTCCGACCAGGAAGACGAAGTCGCCCTCGGGCACGGTAAGGTCTACTCCGTGGAGGGCTTCGCGTCCGTTCGGATAGGACTTGGTGACGCCCTGCATCGCCAGGACAATCCTGGAAGGGATCGGGCCCTGGGAATGCTGGTCGCTCGCGCCGGGACGCCGCATTTGGCTGGACTTGGGTCCGGAGGGGGCCGCGCTCACCATGACCATGAGGCTAGCACCGATCCGGCCCGCCGGTAGGCCCCGGCCCCGCGGTGCCGGCCGCCGGGGCGCCCGATGTCACAGGAGCGCGAGACTGGCCGGAACGTATGCCTCGAAACGGGCGAAGGGCCGGGTCCAGCAGAGCAACGCCGGGAAGCCTTCGATCCGGAGTCCGGCCCGTAACAGCGCGACCATGGCGCGGTCGTTGGCGCCCGGGACCCAGACCGTAGTGGCGCCACGTGGCCGGATCGCGTTCATGAGGTGGCCCAGAACGGCGGCGGTCAGGGTCTCGTCCAGCAGGGCTACGGGGCCGAAGCGGCCGACCTCGGAACTGTAGCCGTAGCCGATCGGCGCCCCGTCGTCAGACCGATACACGAAGCCCGATCGGCCGCCGGAGCGGAGGAAGGCGTGGTCGGCTTCGTGCTCGTAGCCCAGCGTGGCCCGGTCGATCGCCGCGATCGCGGCGGTGGGATCGCTCTTGCCGAACGGCACGGCCTCGACGCCGGCCGGCAGCCTGGACAGAGTCGAAGGATTCGGAGTCCCCACCAGGTTGAACACCGGGACGCGGGGCACGATCCCGAATCGGGCGTACAGGCCGTTCGAGACGGGCTGAGCCGAGTCCGTCGACATGGCCAGGATGCCGGGAATGCGATCGCCCGACGCCCCGGGCCCGGATGGCCCGGCTCTGCCCGAATCAGCGGCCGCGGAGTCGGACGGAACTGACGGCAGAATCTGCGTCATGAGAGCGCGGCCGATGCCGTGGCCCTGCTCATGAGGCAGCACGTAGAGTTGCGACAGGAACCAGACGTGCTCGCGCTGAACCGCGATGCCGAACCCTACGATCTGGTCTCGCCCGCCCCTGGTCGACGGCGAGCGCACCGCCACCAGGAAGCGCTCCGGATCCGTGGCCAGCAGGTGCTGCAGTAACGTGATGAGCGGATCCAGGTACGGTGAGGGTAGCGGCCGATTCAGACGAGCCATGTACTCGTCCACCGCGGAGTACCAGACGACAGCGCAATCCCCCAGCTCGGATGGCCGTGGTGGCCGGTAGGTTACGGCCACGTTACCCGGCCGCCGGCCGAGACCCGTCCGCACCGACGACGGCGCCGGTAGCCTCGCGCTCGAGCTCCGCCTGCATGAAGGTGTCGAGGTCGCCGTCAAGCACTGCCGCCGTATTGCCGGTCTCCATCTCCGTGCGATGGTCCTTGACCATCTGATACGGGTGGAGGACGTAGCTGCGGATCTGGTTGCCCCAGCCGGCCTCGACGTGCTCACCGCGCAGCTTGCGTAGTTCCGCCTCGTGTTCTTCGACGGCCCTGGCGAGCAGCCTGGCCTGCAGCATCTTGGCGGCGGTCTCCTTGTTCTGGGTCTGGGATCGCTCGTTCTGGCTCTGGGAGACGATGCCGGTGGGGATGTGCGTGAGCCGGACCGCCGAGTCCGTCTTGTTGACGTGCTGGCCGCCGGCGCCGGTGGCCCGGAAGGTGTCCATGCGGATCTCGTCCCAGTTGAGCTCGACTTCCAGGTCGTTCTCTACCTCGGGCAGGACTTCGACCAGGGCGAATGTCGTGTGGCGGCGCTTCTGGGAGTCGAACGGGCTGATGCGAACGAGACGGTGTACGCCGCGCTCGGCCTTGAGGAAGCCGTAGGCGGCGCGACCGTCGACGGCGACGGTGACGCTCTTGATGCCGGTCTCCTCGCCCTCGGTCTGGTCGAGGATCTCCGTGGCGAACTTGTGGCGCTCTGCCCAGCGCAGGTACATGCGCAGGAGCATCTCGGCCCAGTCGGTGGCCTCGGTTCCGCCGGCGCCGGCGCTGATCGTCAGGAGGGCGTTGCGCTGGTCGTACTCGCCGCCGAATAGCAGCTCTCGGCGGGCCGTGGCGTACTCGCGTTCGAGCTCGGTCGCTTCCATAGCGACGTCCGCCAGCAGGTCTTGATCGGACTCATCCTGGGCGAGCTCGAGGAGCTCCAGCGTGGAGGAGGCGCGCCCCTGGAGACGGCGCCACAGGGTCAACTCTTCCCGCAGCCCCTCTGCCTCGCGCAGAAGCTTCTTCGCGGCGCGCTGGTCGTCCCAGAAGCCGGGGTCCCCGACATGCGAGTCCAGCTCGGTCAGGCGGCTCTCTTTGGTCTCGAGGTCAAAGACGCCCCGATGTCGCCTGGATCCGAAGGACCAGGTCGCGGATTTCGGCCGGCTCCACTAGGAGCGGCCTCTCGCGTCCTGCAGAAGGATCGGTCGGAGCTCGATCAGGCGCAGCGCGCTCTTGCTCCGGGCAACTACGGGGTTCACGCACGGGCAGTAGATGTTGTGGGGACAGACGCCGCAGTTGCCATCGCAATCAAGGGCAGCCGCGTAACTGCAGTTCCGGCAATCTCGCTCACAGGCGATGAGATCGATGAATGCCGCTTCCTCTGCCTGCTTCACTACTCTCCTCTAAGTGTGACGGCAATCGCTCTCGGCAAAAGCCGCGACCAGATGACGAGCCCGGCCGCGACCGGCGATGCAGCGAGTATACGGTCTCAATTCGGGCGAGCCAATAGGTTAAATGGCCTCGCCGACGGAAAATGCCCGGGTCAGGCCGCCGTCACGGGGCATTCGCGTTGCCTGGGCGCGACCCCGGGGCGGACTTGCGAACCCCAGGGCCAAGGACCGATGCGGAACGACGTTCCGGCCGCCCCGCGAACCGTGGCACTGCGGTCGTCTACGCCCCGGGGGAACTCGAGGCGACGGCCGGCGGCGCGACGGCATCCGGGTCTTCGTTGACGAAGACGTAGAGCCCGAGCCCGCCGAGCTCATGCAGCATCGAGTTGTAGAACAGGGTCTCGTCGATGTCGTCCGGGCTGGTCTCCGTCGGCGACGACCACGCCTCGATGCCCAGGTCCTCCGCCACCCGCAGGATCCGGAGCATGTGGCTGCGGTCCGACACGAATAGCGCCGTGTGGAGGCCGTGGGCGTCGAAGAGGGCCCTGACGTTGCGGATCGACTCGAGAGTGGAGCGGCCCGTGTCCTCCATCAGGATCGCCGACGCCGGCACGCCTCGTTTCGTGGCGTAGTTGAAGCCGGTTTCCGCCTCGGTGTAGTTGTCGCCGGGCAGGTTGCCGCCGGTGGTGATCAGGTACGGAGCGTCGCCTTCTTTGTAGAGTTCGATGGCGTGGTCAAGGCGGGCAGCCAGAGCCCCGGAGGGGCGTCCGTTGTACTGGGCGGCGCCGAGGACGACGATCGCGTCGACGTGGCGGCGGCCGTCCTGCTGCCCAACCTGCCAGATTCGGAAAGTGGTGTAGGCCGTAAGGCCGGACCCGGCGACAGCGAACAGCAGGACGACGAGTATCAGGTCCCGGACGCGCTCCCCCAAGGTCAGGCGCGGTCGAGTCACCGCCGGTGGTTGCGGGCGGGCGGCGACATGCCGACCGTGAGCGGCGACGCGATGGTGGCGTTCATGGCGGGTGCCGGCGCCGCTAGCTGCCGTGGCACTTCTTGTACTTCTTGCCGGAACCGCACCAGCACTGGTCGTTGCGGCCCATGCGGACTCCCGCCGGCGAGTAACCGGGCCTGATGGCCCCGGCGCCGTTGCCCGAGGCCCCGCTCGCACCGCCCGAGGTGCGGCCCTGCGGCAGCGGCTTTGGGAGCGGCTTTCCACCAGTCCCAGCGGGACGCCCGTTCGAGCCGGTTCCGTCCGCGGAGTTTCCGCCGCCGGCCTGGGTTCCGCCGGCGGGCGCCTCGCCGGTTCCTTCGACGCCCACCGGCGGCGCCGGCTGGCGTACGAGCGAGACACGAAAGATCGTGGTCGCGACCTGGTGCCGGATGAGGGCTCGCATCTCTTCGTATAGAACGAAGGCTTCCTTCTTGAATGCGTTGAGCGGATCTTCCTGGGCGAAGCCGCGCAGGCCGATGCCCTGGCGCATCTCGTCTATCTCGGTCAGATGCTCGACCCAGATCGAGTCAATGGTGCGGAGAAGGACGAGCCGCTCGATGAGGGCCCATTCCTCGGAATTCTCGTCGTCCTTCTGGAGAAGTCGCTCCGCGGCGGTGTCCTTGAGGTGCACGGCGATCGCTTCGCCGCTGCGCATGTCCCACAGCGCGTCTTCGGTCAGGTCTGGGCCGCCCAGACCGATGGCCTCGACGGCCGCGATCAGTCCGGCCATGTTCCAGTCCGTCGTCGAGACGGCCGGCGGGAGGAACTGATCGACGATGAGGTCGACTTCCTGATCGACGAAATCCTGGATCGTGTCCGTCAGGTCCTCGTTGCGGAGGACCTTGTCGCGCTCCTCATAGATGGTTTCGCGCTGCTTGTTGATCACGTCGTCGTACTCGACGACGCGCTTGCGGATGTCGAAGTTGTAGCCTTCGACGCGGCTCTGGGCGCTCTCGATCGTCTTGGAGACGAGGCGCGACTCGATGGCCATGTCCTCTTCGAGACCGAGGCGCTCCATCAGCCCCGCGACCCTGTCGGAGGCGAAGCGCTTCATCAGGTCGTCTTCGAGCGACAGGTAGAACCGCGACGAGCCGGGGTCGCCCTGGCGGCCGGCGCGGCCGCGGAGCTGGTTGTCGATGCGGCGCGAGTCGTGGCGCTCCGTGCCGATGATGTGAAGGCCGCCGACAGCGACCACTCGCTCATGCTCGGCGTCGCAGATCTCCTTGGCCTCGGCCAGCGCCGCGGCATAGGTCTCCTTGTCCACCTCTGCCGGGTTGAGCCCGCGGCGATGCAGGATGTCCGACGCCAATCCGGCGGCGTCTCCGCCGAGCTTGATGTCCGTGCCGCGGCCGGCCATGTTCGTCGCGATCGTGACGGCGCCGATGCGGCCGGCCTGGGCGACGATCGGGGCTTCCTTTTCGTGGAACTTGGCGTTGAGGACCTCATGCTTGACGCCGCGGCGCGTCAGCATGTCGGCCAGGTGCTCGGACTTCTCGACCGAGACGGTGCCGACCAGGACCGGCCGGCCCTCGTCGTGCATCTCGACGATCTCGTCGATGAGGGCGGAGAACTTGCCGTTCTCGTTTCGGAAGACGAGGTCCGGATCGTCGTCGCGGACCATCGGCCGGTGCGTCGGGATGGCCACGACTTCGAGCTTGTAGATCTTGCTCAGCTCCTCCGCCTCTGTCATGGCCGTACCGGTCATGCCGGCGAGCTTGGTGTAGAGGCGGAAGTAGTTCTGGAACGTGATTGTCGCCATCGTTACCGACTCGCGCTGGACGTGCAGGCCTTCCTTGGCTTCGATGGCCTGGTGGAGGCCCTCGCTCCAGCGGCGGCCGGGCATCTGGCGGCCGGTGAACTCGTCGACGATGACGATCTCGCCGTCCTTGACGATGTAGTCGCGGTCGCGCTTGTAGAGCGCGTGGGCCTTGAGGGCGGACTCGAAATACCGGGCCAGAGTGGGGTCCGCGTCGTAGATGTTCTTGACTCCGAGGAGGCGTTCCATCTTCTCGACGCCCTCTTCGGTCGGCGAGACGGCCTTCTCCTTGAGGTCGATGAAGTAGTCGCCGCCCTCCTCGTCGCCCTCTGGTCGCGGGCTGAGGCGCGGCACGAGTCGGGCGAAGAGCGAGTACTTGTCGGCCGACTCCTCGGCCTGGCCGCTGATGATCAGCGGCGTCCGGGCTTCGTCGATGAGGATGTTGTCCACCTCGTCGACGATGGCGAAGTAGCGCTCGCGCTGCACTCGCTGATCGAGCTCGGTGACCATGTTGTCGCGGAGGTAGTCGAAGCCGAACTCGTTGTTCGTGCCGTAGGTGATGTCGGCTTCGTAGGCCTCGCGTCGGCTGCAGGGCCGGAGGTTGATCAGGCGTTCGTCGTTCGTGGGGTAGCCGGGCTCGAACAAGTACGACGTGTCGTGGGTGATGATGCCGACCGAGAGGCCGAGGAAGTGGTAGATCGGTCCCATCCACTGGGCGTCGCGCCGGGCCAGGTAGTCGTTCACCGTGACCAGGTGAACGCCTCGGCCGGTCAGTCCGTTGAGCGCGACCGCGAGGGGCGCGACCAGGGTCTTGCCCTCGCCGGTCTTCATCTCCGCGATCCTGCCCTGGTGGAGGACGATGCCGCCCATCATCTGCACGTCGAAATGGCGCATCCCCAGGGTCCGCTGCATGGCCTCGCGCGTGGCCGCGAAGACTTCCGGCAGGACCTTGTCCATCGCGCCCTGGATGGCCTGGTGCTCGCGCTTGAGTCGATCCTTCTTGATCTCGCGACGGCGCTCAAGCTCCGGGTGATGACGCTCGTCCTCGGACGGCTCCTCCGGCTCGCCCGACTCGCGGATTTCTTCGCGGATTTCGTCGATGAAGGCGCGCAGCTCTTCGTCGGAGCGCGCCTGCATCTCGGGCTCCAGCTCGCTGATCCTCTCGACGAGGGGTTCAATGCGCCGGAGCTCCCGGTCGTTCGAGTCGACAAAGCGGCTCAGGAAGCCAAGCATTGAGGCTCACGATCACTTGCGGCCCGCGGCGCGGGCCAATGGCCAGGACCTCGGCCGAGGCGGCGACGCCCCTCGGCGTCGGCCGATGACAGCCACCCGGCAGGGCCGAGGGCTGGTGCGAAAGTATAGGCCAGCGAGCGCCAGCGGCTCAGCCGCGCCCGGGCTAGTGCCAGAAGTGCGATCCGTAGCCCCACATCAACAGCACGAAGGTGATGGCCGCCAGCACGACCCAGAACGCCACGGCGGCTCGAGTGGAAGTCGGGTTCATCTCCGAGTTGCGCAGGGCGGCGGCTCGCCAGCGGCCGGACCGCAGACCCGTGCGCCAGTCCTCGGCCCGGCCCTTGACGGGCGGAGGGTTCGGGACCATGCCGCCACGGCCATCCGGCCGGTGGAGCTGGAGTGTCATACTGGGGGTCTCCTTAGGTGGCTCCGGCTTGAGGGGTGCTGTCTCTCGTCCGGTCAGAGCCCCTGGCTCTCTGCGGCGTGACCTTCGGCGGCCCTCCGGGCCGAAGTCTCATCGTCGTCACGGGCGTCAGCGGCGGACCGGGCCAACGGGCGTCCGTTGTGTCCCGGCACAGGTTTGTCGTCTGCGCTGTCCACGTCCCAGAGCAGCATCTCCTGAGTGAGGCTGACCTCGCTCGTGAAGAGCGCCCCGACCGATTGGCCGTGGTGGATGCGGACGATGGCCTGGGCGATGAGCGGGGCCAGCGAAATCACCTTGATCTTGCCGCCGCGCTTCTCCGGTGGGATCGGGATGGAGTCCGTTACGACGACCTCAATGAGTTGCGAGTCGGCGATGCGCTCCGCGGCCTTATCCGACAGGACGGCGTGAGTAGCACAGGCGTACATCTCCGTCACGCCTTCGGATGCCAGGGCGTTGACGATCTGGATCAGCGTGCCGCCCGTGTCTATCTCGTCGTCGACGATGATCGCCCGCTTGCGGCGCACGTCACCGATGACGTTGAGTACCTCGGCCCGATCCTGGTTGCCAATGCGGCGCTTCTCGACGATCGCCAGGGGAGCATCGAGCAGTTCGGCGAAGGTTCGGGCCCGCTTCGCGAACCCGAGGTCCGTGACCACGACCAGATTCTCGATCTTCTTCTGGCGGAAGTGGCTCGACAGGAGATGGACGGCGGTCAGCTCGTCCACGGGGATGTTGAAGAAGCCCTGGATCTGGCCCTGATGCAAGTCCACGGTGAGGAGCCGGTTGGCGCCGGCGACGGTCATCATGTCCGCGATGAGCCGGGCGGTGATGGGGACGCGGGGCTGATCCTTCTTGTCCGACCGACCGTAGCCGTAGTAAGGAACGACCGCCGTGATCCGGCCCGCGCTCGCCCGCTTGAAGGCGTCGATCATGATCAGCAGTTCCATGATCGACTTGTTGACCGGTCGGGAAGTCGGCTGGATCAGGAACACGTCCTTTTCACGGGCGTTGTCGATGATCCTGACGAAGATGTTCTCATTCGAGAACTCGAAGACTTCGGATCGCCCGAGATCGATACCCAGGTAGCGGCAGATCATTCGCGCCAGCTCCGGGTTGGCGTTCCCGGTGTAGACGTCGAACTGGTCTGCCGATTGCAAGGCTGCCTCCGAGGTGTCGCTGTCCATCACTTGGCACGGCCGCCGTCGGGCGGCGTGTCGCCGCCTTCCGGCTCATTGTCCGCCAAGCCAGGCCGTTGTGCCAGCCCCGCCCGGAAGGCGGCGATGCCGACCACCTTGTCGCCGGCGTTGAGGCGCATGACGATGACCCCGCGAGCCTGCGACGAGTAGCGATTGATCGTGTTGGTCTCGGTCCGGACCACCTGGCCTCCTGCGCTGATGAGAAGGAGCTCCTCGTCGAGCTCGGTGACCTGCTGGACGGCCGCGACCTCGCCGGTTCTCCTGCCCTCCAGTGAGATCAGCCGGACTCCCTGGCTGCCCCGATGCATCGACCTGAACTCCGTCAGCGGAACCCGCTTTCCATAACCGGTCTCGGTCAGGACCAAGAGGTCGGCCGTGGGCTGGACGACGCTCATTCCGACGACATGGTCCGTCTTGCTGGCCAGGCGTATGCCGATCACGCCCGCGGCGGGCCGGCCCATGGGCCGGACCTCACTCTCATGGAAGCGAGCGATCTTGCCCTCGGCGCTGGCGACGATCACGTCGTCGTCGCCTGTGGCAACGTCCACCCAGGCGAGCTCGTCGTCGCCGGCGATCGTGATGGCGATGATCCCGCTGGAGCGAACCTTGTCGAACTGCTCGAGCGGCGTCTTCTTGACGATGCCGTTGCGAGTCGCCATGACCAGGAACTTGCCGGCCTTGAAGTCCGACAGGGTGATGGTCGCCATCGGCACTTCGCCCGGCTCCACCTGGACACCGGGGAGATTGATGATGGCGATGCCCTTGGCCTGCCGGCTCGCGTCCACGACGGTGTGGACCTTGGCCGAGAAGACCCGGCCGCGGTTGGTGAAGAAGAGGGCCCAGTCGTGGGTGTTGGCAACGAGCAGATGCTCGACGGCATCCTCCTCGCGCGTCACGTGGCCGATGATGCCCTTGCCGCCGCGCGCCTGGCGCCGGTACGTGGCGACGGGCTGCCGCTTGATGTAGCCGCGCCGGCTGATGGTGACGACGACGTCCTCGTCCGCGATCAGGTCTTCGTCGGTCATCTCGCGGCTGGAGTCGTCGGCGATTCGGGTCCTGCGGGCGCCGGCGTACTTGTTCTTGAGGCCGGCGAGTTCGTCCTTTATGACGGCGGAGATTCGCGCTGGATTGGCCAGGATGTCTTCCAACTCGGCGATGAGCTTGATTACCTCGAGGTACTCGTCCTCGATCTTCTTCCGCTCGAGGGCGGCCAATCGGGCGAGGCGCATGTCCAGGATTGCCTGGGCCTGTATCTCGGTCAGTCCGAAGCCGCTCATCAGGTTGGTCCGGGCGCGCTCTACGTCGGCCGACTCGCGGATGGTCCTGATCACTTCGTCGAGGTTGTCGAGGGCGATCTTGAGGCCTTCCAAGATGTGAGCCCTGGCGCGCGCCTTCTCGAGATCGAACTCGGTCCGGCGCCGTACGACCTCGCGGCGGTATTCGATGTAGTGAGCCAGGACGGCCTTGAGCGGCAGTGTCTGGGGCTGGCCGTCGACCAGGGCCAGCATGTTCATGTTGAACGCGGTCTGCATCGCCGTGTGCTTGAACAGGTTGTTCAGCACTCGGTGCGGGTCAGCGTCGCGCTTGATCTCTATGTAGATCCGCATCCCGTCGCGGTCCGACTCGTCGCGCAGATCGGCGATGCCCTCGAGCTTCTTGGCGCCGACGAGGTCCGCCATCTTCTCGAGCAGGGCGGCCTTGTTCACCATGTACGGGATCTCGGTGACGATGATGGCCATCCGGCCGTGGCGCGTTTCTTCGAAGGCGACCTGGGCGCGGACTACGACACGGCCGCGGCCGTGGGCGTACATCTCGCGGATGGCGTCGACTGTCTCGTTCTCTCCCGTGATGGGATTGCGGCGGGTCTCGTACCGGAACATGATGCCGCCGGTCGGGAAGTCCGGGCCGGCGATGTACTTGCACAGATCGTCGGACGTTAGGTCGGGGTCGTCGATGAGGGCCCGGGCCGCGTCGCAGACCTCGCCCAGATGGTGAGGCGGGATGTTCGTGGCCATGCCGACCGCGATCCCGGAGGCGCCGTTGACGAGCAGATTGGGGAGCTTGGCCGGGAGCACGGTCGGCTCTTTGTTCGTGCCGTCGTAGGTGTCTACGAAGTCGACGGTGTCCTTGTCGATGTCCGCGAGCATCTCCGAGGAGATGCCGGTGAGGCGCGCTTCGGTGTAGCGCATCGCCGCGGCGCTGTCGCCGTCGATCGAACCGAAGTTGCCCTGGCCGTCCACGAGGGGGTAGCGCATGGAGAAGTCCTGGGCCAGCCGGACCAGGGTGTCGTAGATGGCGGCGTCGCCGTGCGGGTGGTACTTGCCCATCACGTCGCCGACGATGGCGGCGCACTTGCGATAGGACGAGGTGCCGGACAGGCCCATCTCGCCCATGGTGTAGAGGATGCGGCGATGGACGGGCTTGAGACCGTCTCGGACGTCCGGCAGCGCGCGCGCCACGATGACGCTCATCGCGTAGTCGAGGTAGCTCGTCCGCATCTCGTCTTCGATGCGGATGACGCGGACCCGGCCCAGATCGTCGGTCACGGTGGACTATTCCTCCATCTGGCTTTGGACGGGCCGACCCGCGGCTCCGGTTGAGGCGAATTCCGCGGCGATGGCCGCGGCTCGAGACGTTGACGGCGCGCCCGGTCGACGACGGATGCCGTCGAGGTCGGCACGCAATTGGGCGGCGGTGTCATCAGGCAGCTTGGGCAGTGTGTCTCGGATGACCCAGGCTCTATTGCCATCCTGCGTCCGGCGCGCCGTAGCGGTCTCCTCGGTCAGGAACGCCGCGACGGACGGCGGGTCGAGTTGGGCCAGCGTCCGGAGGGCCCAGGAGAGCGCCTTCTGAACGTCGGGCTCGGCGTCGCCGATCAGTCGCTCCACGAGGGCCAGGCCGGGCCGGACGACGTCGATGTCGCGCCCGCCGGGGGCGTTTCGGACGTGCGGCATCGTCGCCAGGGTGGAGCCGACCAAGCGGCGCTCCCAGCGAGACGGCGAGTAGACGAGTTGCTCGATCTCTGGCCAACGGCGCGGATCGGCCAGGATGCCTGCGCCGTACGGATGGGCGAGGGTGTCCACCGTGATCCATTCGCCTGCCTGCCCGGCCGCGGCCCGCATCAGCTGCCACGTCCGCTCCGGGTCCGTCGGCAGGAGCCTCTCGAGGCTCCACATTCCGAACCAGCGGATGTCTTGGTAGGGGTTGTGCAGGAGCCGCTGGACGATGTCGAGCAGCAGGGTCGACGGCGCCGTCCGCGTCCCGCGCTTGAACGCCCTGTGGGCGGCCTCCATGAGGGGCATCCGGACGCCGACCACCTCGCCGAGGCCCGGGGCGATGCGGCGAGAGCCCTCCACGTATGCCGGGTCAGCGAGCTTGCGGAAGCCGGTTTGGAGCGCGGCCACGAAATCGTCCGGCCGGCCGATCAGCCCGGCCAGGCGCTCTCCCAACTCGGTCGCCGGCGCCAGGCGGTCGGCCACGAACACCCGGGCGGCGGCTGTGACGGCCGAAGCCGGACGAGCCTCAATGGCGTTCATCTGGTCACCGGCGTGACGAGGCCGTAGCGTTCCTTGAGCTCTCGCTTGCGGGATTCGGAGGCGGCCACATACGTGGCCTGGGCGACCGCCAGCTCCTTGCCGCTGGCGGCATCGACGATGCGACCGGCCGTGATTTGGATGCGGCGCCTGGCCTCGGTGATCCAGCCTTCGGCGCGGATTGCCTGACCCACGGTCACCGGTCGGCGGAAGTCGATGCTCATGCGCGCCGTCACGCCCCAGTTGTCGTGGACGACCAGGGCCCAGGCCATGACCTCGTCCAGGATCGTGCAGAGGATGCCGCCGTGGATGACGCCCTCCCAACCCTCGAACCGGTCTGGGATGACCAGTTCCGTCCAGCATCGCTCGGGCTCGAGGTTGAGCTGGAGGTGCAGGCCGATCTCGTTGAGCTCACCGCAGGCGAAGCAATTGTGCGGCGTGATGCGGAAGTCGGAGTAGGACAGCAGTGCCGGCCGGACGGTCGCCTCGGTTGAGCCCGCCGCCGTCAGCGAGGCCTGGCGGCCCGATCCGTTGCCCGCCGATCCGTTGCCCGCCGATCCGTTGCCTCCGGGCTGCAGACTGCCCTGGCGTCGAGGCGACGTTGGTTTCCGCGCGGGTCGCCCGGCGCGCTGAAGAGGCCTCAGACATCGAGATTCTGGACCTTTCGCGCTTCCGTCTTGATGAAGTCCTTGCGGGGCTCGACGCGCTCGCCCATCAGCATCGTGAAGATGGCGTCCGCCTCGGCGGCGTCTTCCACTTCGGCCCGCAGCAGAGTGCGAGTCTCCGGGTTCATCGTCGTTTCCCAGAGCTGATCGGCGTTCATCTCGCCCAGGCCCTTGAAGCGCTGGACGGTGACACTCTTGACGGCCAGCTTCTTGACGATGGCGTCTCGATCGGCCTCGGAAGAGGCGTAGTGGGTCACCTTGCCCGTGCTCACGCGGAAGAGAGGCGGCTGGGCGATGAAGAGGTAGCCGTTGTCGATGACCTGCGGCATGTGGCGGAAGAAGAAGGTCAGGAGCAGAGTCCGGATGTGGGCGCCGTCCACGTCGGCGTCGGTCATGATGATGATGCGGTGGTACCGGAGCTTGGCCAGGTCCAGCGAGTCGCCGATGCCGGCTCCGAGCGCGATGACGAGCGGCCGAATGTTCTCGCTCGAAACGATCCTGTCCAGCCGGGCCTTCTCGACGTTGAGAAGCTTGCCGCGAAGCGGCAGGATCGCCTGGAATCGACGGTCGCGGCCCTGCTTGGCCGAGCCGCCGGCCGAGTCGCCCTCGACGATGTAGATCTCGCTCTTGGCGGGGTCGCGCTCCTGGCAGTCGGCCAGCTTGCCCGGAAGCGACATGCCTTCCAGTGCGCCCTTGCGGATGACCAGGTCTCTGGCCTTGCGAGCGGCTTCCCGTGCCCGGGCCGCGGTCAGCGACTTTTCGATCATGCGCCGGCCGTCAGCGGGGTTCTCGTCGAGATACTGGCCGATGCCCTCGGCGACGGCCGCCTCCACCGGTCCTTTGACGTCGGCGTTGCCGAGCTTGGCCTTTGTCTGGCCTTCGAACTGGGGGTCCACGAGCTTGACGCTCACGACCGCGGTCAGGCCTTCGCGGACATCGTCTCCGGAGAGATTGGCGTCGGCGTCCTTGAGGATGCCGGCCCGACGGGCGTAGTCGTTTAGCGATCGCGTCAGAGCGGCACGAAAGCCGGTGAGGTGGGTGCCGCCGTCGACGGTATTGATGTTGTTGGCGAAGCTGAAGACGTTCTCCGCGTAGGTGTCGTTGTACTGGAGGGCGACCTCGATGGAGGTCGAAGTCTCACGCCGCTCGACGTAGATCGGCCGGTTGTGGAGAGTCTCTTTGTTCTTGTTGAGGTGCCTGACGAAGGAGACGAGCCCGCCTTCGAAATAGAACGAACGTTCTCTGTCGGCGCGGTCGTCGAGGAGGCGAATCCAGAGGCCCTTGTTCAGATAGGCCGACTCGCGCAAGCGCTGTGCCACGGTATCGAATGAGAACTCGACGGTTTCGAAGACCTCGGGGTCGGCTTTGAAGAGGGTGGTCGTACCCGTGCGGGCGCCCTGCGGGCCGACTTTGTGGACCGGCGTGGTGGGCACGCCGCGGCAGTACTCCTGGGCCCAGATGTAGCCGTCTCGGGCGGACTCGACTCGGAGGTACTCCGACAGCGCGTTGACGACGCTGACACCTACGCCGTGAAGTCCACCGGATACCTTGTATCCACCGCCGCCGAACTTGGATCCGGCATGGAGCACGGTGTGCACGATTTCGAGTGCGTCCTTACCGCTGGGATGCCTGCCGACCGGGACGCCTCGACCGTCGTCGGTGACCCGGACGGAGCCGTCTTCGAGGACCCGAACCTCTACGTGGCTGGCATGGCCGGCCATAGCCTCGTCGATCGAGTTGTCGACGACTTCCCAGACCAGGTGGTGGAGACCTCGGGCATCGGTCGAGCCGATGTACATGCCCGGACGTCGACGGACCGGGTCCAGACCCTCGAGGACCTGGATGCTCTCGGCGTTGTACTCACTGCCGGCCGATTTGCGAGCGCGCCGGGCCGCAGCGGGTTGAGAGGTGCCGCTGGCGGGGCCGTTGGTGGATCCGTTGGCGGCGCGCGGTAGGTCCTGGGTCAAGAGACTCCTCCGGTCAGACGGTCGAAGAGCCGTGAGAACTCCTCGTCGCTGTAGTACTCGATCACGATCCGGCCGCCCTTTCGGGAGCGGGCCAGGAGGACCTTGGTGCCGAGGGCCTGGCGCAGGTCTGCCTCGAGCCTCTCCATCTCTCCGTCCGCGTCGGCCGCGGGCCTAGTGGCGGTCGCTGGACGGTCGCGCAGCCTGCGGACCAGTTCCTCGGTTTGGCGAACGGACAGGTCGCGGGCCATGACGGCTTGCACGAGCTGACGCTGCCCGGCCGGGGACGCTCCGGCGAGGGCACGGGCGTGGCCCTCGGCGATGCTGCCTTCGGCCAGGGCCTGCTGGACCGGCGGTTCGAGGTCGAGCAGCCTGAGCGTATTGGCAACGGTCGATCTGGCCCGACCGACGCGGGACGCGATCTCATCCTGGGTGAGTCCGAACTCGTCGGCCAGCTGGCGGTAGGCGTGAGCCTCCTCCATGGCGTTGAGATCGGCTCTCTGGACGTTCTCGACGATTGCGACCGCCAGCTGGTCCCGCTGAGCCATCTGCCGGACGATGGCCGGAACGCGGTCGAGGCCGGCGATCTGGGCGGCCCGGACGCGGCGCTCACCGGCGACGAGCTGGTAGCCGTCCAGGACCTCGGTCACGAGGACCGGCTGAAGGACGCCGTGAACGGCGATGCTGGCGGCAAGGGACTCGAGAGCGTTCTGCTCGACCCGCTGGCGCGGCTGGTATGGGTTACCGCGGATCCGCGAGATCGGGATCTCGACCGGCGCCGCGCCGGCCGGACTCGTCTGGGGTATCAAAGCCCCGAGTCCGCGGCCCAGGCCCGAGTGCCGTTCGACGTGCTGCGGTGTCAACGCCCATCCCCGTCGGCATCTGGTGCGGAGGCTTCGCCGCTGGGTGGAGCGACGGGAACGTGAGCCACCGGCTCCGGCCTGCCATCGCGTTCGCGCATCTCGGCCGCGAGGGCCGCATAGGCCTCCGCGCCCTTTGAATCGGGACGGTACAGCGCAATCGGGAGTCCGTAGCTGGGCGCTTCCGACAGGCGCACGCTGCGCGGAATGATCGTCTCGAAGACCGCGTGCCCGAGATGCTTGCGGACTTCCGCATCGACTTCAGCCGACAAGTTGGTCCGGGGGTCGTACATGGTCAGGACGACGCCCTTGATCGCAAGATCCGGGTTTAGGTGGTTGCGGACGAGGTTGATCGTGGCGATCAGCTGGGAGAGGCCTTCCAGGGCGTAGTACTCGCACTGGATCGGAATCACGACGGCATCCGCGGCGGTCAGCGCGTTGACCGTCAGGAGCCCGAGCGATGGCGGGCAGTCGAGCATGATGTAGTCGTAGGAGGCGACGAGCTCGGTGAGAATTCGCGCCAACCGACGCTCTCGCTGGGGGAGAGGCGCAAGTTCCACCTCTGCCCCGGCCAACGAGATGGACGACGGCACGATCGAAAGGCCGGCTATTCCGGTGTCGACGATCAGGTCGGAGACCCGGGCGTCCTCGATGATCGCCTCGTATACCGAGTGCTGGATCTCGCTGCGGTCGAGGCCGAACCCGCTGGTCGTGTTGCCCTGCGGGTCCAGGTCAATGACTAGGACGGCGTCGCCCGCAAGGGCCAAGTACGTGGATAGATTGACGACGGTGGTGGTCTTGCCGACGCCCCCCTTCTGGTTGGCGCAAGCGATTATCTGGCCCACTCAGGCCCCCGTTGCGGTGGTCGGCACGTTCAGATTCTACCATTTGGCCCCGTTCACCGGGTTCGAGGCTCGGCCTCGCCGCGCAATCCGCGGGGCATGGTTCCGACCCGCAGCTCCCCGGCTGGTTGCTGCTGCAACACTACTTGGAGCGTCGTATCCGCCGCTTATCTTCGAGTCGGCTGACCGGCCGGCCTTGGACATGAGGCAGAGGCGCAGTCTCGACGCGCCTGGAGCTCCGGCACTGGTCGTCGGGCCCAGATCCAGCGTGGGGGACGCCGGTAGGGCTTCGTAATGGGCTGAATTTCCGGGTTTGTCTTCAGGTTTCACGTGGAACATCGGGAAGTAGGCGAGCCTCGCCACGATTTGCGACGTCTGTTCGCCTTACGGGCATGCACGGACGGGCCAGAGTGGCCGGGACACCTGAGCGGCCAGGACGACAGAGCAGCCAGGGAGGCCAGGGAGGACTGAACTCGTGTCGATAGCGCCCCAGAGTCTTGCCGTCGCGTCCGCCTTTCCGGCTGCCTTGGAGTGGACACCCAGTCGGGGGAGCCACGAAGTCTGCGTTTCACGTGCAACTTTCGATTGCGTAGTCCGGTTCGGACGAGCTAGGGCCATTTCAGGGGCGATCCAGTGCACGCCCGCCATCAGCCGGCGGCGCCGTAGTGGGCCCTCCGACCCCGACCCCGGACCTTCTCGGGGGCTCCGGGAGGGCAGGCCGGGCCCGGAGAACCGGCGTCCGGTGCGATCGGCATGGATCATCCGATTCGCTCCGAGGCCATCTGCGCCTCCCCTGCCGGAAGCCTCCGGCCGTTGTCCGGAATTTGCGCTCGGCCCTATACTCCCCCGGTCGATGCCGCAAGTCGGTCGCACTCCAGATACCGGAGTGCCTCTCCACCTCCGCTATTGAGGCCTGGCCGCAATGGGTCCCGCATTCGCTGCGGTCGGCGCCGGCGTCGCGGCGCTTCTCGAAACAACGATCGCGTCGCGATACCAGTTCGCCGGCGCGCAAATCCAGATCTCGCTGATCTTCGCAATCGCCGTCACGCTGGTCTACGGCTTCGAAGACGGCATGGCCTGGGCGTTCGTCGGCGGCCTATGCCTCGACTTCTTCGCGTTGCGCCCGCTTGGGTCCACCGTCTTCGAACTCCTGGCCGTCGTCGCCCTAGCGACCCTCGCCGAGCCTCTTCTGGCCAGATCGCGCTATCCGGGATGCGTGATCGCCGCGCTGGTGTTGACCCCGATCTTCCTTCTGATCTCAGACGTGACCACGGGGCTCTTGCGGCCCCCGGCCCCGCCTCTCTCGCTGATAGATCTCGCCATTGCGGGCGTAATCAACGCCATCGCGACGGCACTCGCGGCTCCGTTCGTCATCGGGCTCAAGCGTCGATCCGAGCAGCGAGAACGCGTCCTCTGGTGGAGGTGATCGAATGAGCGCCATTCCGACGAGGGATCGTGGCGACCTCAAGAACATCTACCGGTTCGGAGCATTTGCACTGGCCATGGTTGTCGGCGTCACCACGCTGGGCGCGCGTATGTTCTTCCTGCAGGTGCTTCCCGGCGAGGTGGCGGCGGCCGGCGCAGGGGATACGACCCAGGCGACCGCTACCCAGTCGATCGCACCGTCGCGCGGGCTCATCTACGACGCCGAAGGCAAGCCCCTTGTGAAGAACGTGGTCGACTACTCCGTAACGGTTACCCCGAGCGACCTGCCGCTCGATCAGGAGTTGATCGTCGCCACGCGGCTGGGAACGGTCCTCAACCTGGACCCGGTGGCCATCGAGACCCGGATCGACAGCAAGACGGGATCCCTATACGTGCCCGTCAAGATCGCCGACGGCATCAGTGCCCAGGTGGCCCGGTTCATCGAGGAGAATGCCGACGCTCTTCCCGGCGTGAAGGTGGTTGTCACTTCCAAGCGCCAGTACCTGACAAAGGAACTGTTCGCCGAGCTGATCGGCTATGAGGGCCAGATCACCAGCAAGCAGTACGCGCAGCTCGAGGACCTTGGCTACTCGAAGGAAGACATCGTCGGCCAGGCAGGGCTGGAGAACTACTACGAACAGAATCTGCGGGGCACGCCGGGAACCGAGACGGTGGCTCTCGACGCCGACGGAAAGCCGATCCCGGGCCTCGTGACGACGGTTTCGCCGGCAATCCCGGGCGACACCTTGACTCTGAACATCGACTCCCGGGAACAACAGTTCGCCACCGACGCGCTCAGCACTCTGCTCGGCAAGACCCGGGTGACAAAGGGCGTGATCATCGTCGAGAACCCGCAGAACGGCAAGATCCTGGCCATGGTGAGCCTGCCGAGCTACAACGACCAGCTCTTCGCCGACGGCATCAGCGATTCCGACTTCCAGGCTCTCCTCTCGAGCACGGATCAGCCGCTGACCAACAAGGCGGTCAGCGCCCAGTACGCCCCCGGGTCCACATTCAAGCTGGTGACCGGCACCGCCGGCCTGGTTGCTGGACCGCCTCTGAGCGCCCCGCAGTCCGTGGATAACCCGGGCAGCCTAAATCCGTCGATCGACACCTCAAGCACCCTGGTCTCGCAGGCCTACATCCAGATCGGCGATTACAAGTACTGGGAGTGGAACAAGCAAGGCTGGGGCCCGCTCGACATCTACCAAGGCGTCGCCTACTCGAGCGACACCTTCTTCTACCAGCTGGCCGAACTGGTCGGTCTCGACAAGCTTACGTACTGGTCCGACCAGTACGGCTTCGGCAAGCCGACTAACGTTGACCTGCCCGAAACGGCCACCGGCATAGTCCCGACGGACGCCTGGAAACGAGCGAACCAGGGCGAGCACATGTATGAGGGCGAACTCATGCAGGCCGGCATCGGCCAGGGTTACGACGCGTCCACACCCCTCCAGCTCCTCAACGCCTATGCCGCGCTGGCCAACGGCGGAACTGTGTGGCAACCGCAGGTGGTCAAGTCCGTCACCGACGGCCGAACCGGGGTCGTCACCGACATACAGCCGGTGGCAATGAATCATCTCCATTCGGCCGACGGAACCCCGATCTCGCCGCAAATCCTTGAGGAAATGCGGATCGCGACCCGTTCGGTGGTCACCACCCGCCACACGTACAACCTGGTTGATATTCCGCTGGCGGTCGCCGGCAAGACCGGTACGGCCGAGTTCGGCGTCCCGGACCGGAACGGCGTGCTCCCATACCACGAGTGGTTCGTTGGCTATGTGCCCGCCGATCCGTACGTGGACGATTTCACCAAGCCAGACTCACAGCTTGCGGTTGTCGCATTCATCTACGGGGCCAACTCGTGGGGCAACGTGGCGACCGAGGTCGTGAAGACCTACCTGATGCTCCACTACGGCCTCATCAAGAGGGTCGACCAGGCTTTCGATCCCAAGCTTCCGGGTTACGTCCAGGCCTGGGTGACCCGCAGGACCAACTTCTACTCTCCGAACAGCCGGGACTGACGGAGCCGAATAGACATGAACTTGATCCACCCCGAAACCCTGAGGCTGCGTGGCTGGGCTCCGAAGGCCGGCTGGATGGCCTGGCGCAACTACGACTTCCAGCTGACGACCTATGCGGTTCTGCTGACGATCTTCGGGCTGGCAATGGCCTACAGCAATACCGTCGGGTCTAACCATGCGGCGGTGACCCTCAACTCGCCTTTCGTCCGAACGATCATGTGGGCTGTCATCGCGGCGGTGGTCCTGGGTCTGACCACCGTCTTCGACTACAAGTGGCTCCGCTCGCTTGCCTGGCCGCTTTACCTGATCAACATCTTCCTGCTGGTGCTGACGCTCCGGGTGGGCACCGGGACCGGCGAAGCCGGGTCGGCCGCGCGCTGGGTCGTGATCGGCGGATTCCAGTTCCAGTTCAGCGAGATGGCCAAGATCATCATGATCGTGGTCTTTGCGGCCTTCCTGTCCGATCGCCGGGCCACGATCAAGTCCCCCTGGACCATCATCGGAGCGCTGGCAATTCTCGTCCCGCCGTGGGTTCTGGTCATGTTCCAGCCGGACCTCGGCACCTCGCTGGTTCTGGTCGCAACCGTCTCCGGGCTGCTCTTCCTTTCGGGCGCGAGTCTGTTCTGGCTGGGAACGCTCGCGGCGGGAGTCGTGGCGGCGATCCCGTTCGTCTGGAGCAACATGCGTGACTACCAGCAGGCCAGGCTCCTCACCATGTTGAATCCGGCGGCGGACCCGAATGGCGCGGGATACCAGATCATCCAGGCACAGAATGCCGTAACCGCCGGCGGCGTGGCGGGCAAGGGCCTCACCAACGGCGACGTTCCCCTGCCGGTCTCGACGACGGACTTCGTCTGGGGCGTCCTGTCCGAGGAGCTTGGCTTCATCGGCGCCGTGGTTTGTTTGATCCTGTTCGCGCTGCTCATCTGGCGTGTCCTGGTCTGCGCCTGGAGAACCGACGACACGTTCGCGATGCTCATAGGTTGCGGCGTGGCCACCATGCTGTTCTTCCAGGTATTCGTGAACGTCGGAATGGTCATCGGTCTCAAGCCGATCCCTGTGACGGGCATCCCGCTGCCTTTCATCTCCTACGGAGGTGCCTCGCTTGTCAGCCTGGCCGCGGGTCTCGGCACCCTTCAGAGTACGAATCTGCGCCGCGAGATGCCGGAGTGGTAGCTGTGGTCCAAGCCATGCCGGGCCGCACTAATTGATACGCCCGACCTGGGGGCCTCCCTCGCTCCCGGCCCCGTGTCGAGCCGGGCGCTCGTGACGTCCCCATCCCGAGACGAAGCTCAGCCCGGGCCGGATTCGAACGGTCCGTTCTACGACCCCGACCCAATCGCACCGCCGGCGATCGAGCGACTGCTGAGCCGCGTCCGAAAGCCGGGCCGATACGCCGGTGGGGAACTGAACTCAGTCCACAAGGATTG
Source organism: uncultured Chloroflexia bacterium (assembly GCA_963789725.1). Classification (GTDB taxonomy): domain Bacteria; phylum Chloroflexota; class Limnocylindria; order Limnocylindrales; family CSP1-4; genus Fen-1039. The sequence goes on along the minus strand of CAWBLU010000001.1, from coordinate 391,564 downwards.
GTCCACGACGGCTCTCAAGTGGTGCCTCGCCTATCCGGACCTGTACGAGATAGGGATGAGCAACCTCGGACTGCGTATCCTCTATGAAGTCCTGAACGACGCGCCCGACCGACTCGCGGAGCGGTGCTTCGCTCCCGACGTGGATCTCGAGGCGGGGCTCCGCGGCATGCAAGTTCCGCTCTGGAGTCTCGAGTCGCGCCGGCCGCTGAAGGACTTCGACGTCATCGGACTGAGCCTCGGATTCGAGCTCGTCATGACGAACCTGCTGACCATGCTCGACCTCGGCGGCATTGGGCTGACGGCGGCGGAGCGTTCGGCCGAGGACCCGCTGGTCATTGCGGGCGGTTCCATCGTTCTGAACTCCGAACCGGTCTCCGACTTCGTGGATGCCGTGGTCCTGGGCGAAGGCGAGGACGTGATCGTCGAAATCAGCGACGCCCTCGCGTCGATCGGCTGGAATTCGGCGGGTTTCGCCGCGCCCGGCGGGGTATGCGGAGTCCCTGGGGTCGGAGGCAAGGTGGGTTCGTGGACCGACCAGGGCCGCGGCCCTCCACGCCCTGGCGGCCATCCCCGGCGTGTACGTGCCGTCGTTCTATCGTCCCCGCTACCGGCCGGGTGGTGAGTTCGACGGCCTGGACCGCATCGAATCCGCCGCGCCGGCGACGGTCACAGGCCGGTTGGCAGCCGATTTCGAGACCAGGGTCCGCGGCGTGCGGCAGCTCGTGCCGAACATCGGCATCGTCTTCGACCGGGCCCAGCTCGAAGTGATGCGCGGCTGCACGCGGGGCTGCCGGTTCTGCCAGGCGGGAATGCAGTCGCGACCGCTACGAGAGCGGGCGCCCGACGTGGCCGTGGCGGCGGCCGAGGCGATACTGCAGGCCACCGGGTACGAGGAGATCGGCCTGACCAGCCTGTCGACGGCCGACTACACCTACGTCGGCGAGGTGGCGACCGAGCTGCGCCGACGCCGGCCGGACACGACCATCTCGCTGCCCAGCACGCGCGTCGACGCCTTCACCGTCGAATTGGTCGATGCCATCGTCTCCACGGGCCGCCGCGGCGGCTTCACTTTCGCGCCGGAAGCGGGCAGCCAGCGGCTCCGAGACACGATCAACAAGGGCGTCAGCGATGAAGAGATCGGGCGCTGTGCGGAGCTCGCGTTCGACCGCGGTTGGAGCTCGGTGAAGCTGTACTTCATGATCGGGCTGCCCGGAGAGACGATGGAGGACGTGCTGGCCATCGCCGCGATCTCGCGCCGGGTTCTCGAAATGGGCTGGCGCCGACACGGTGGCCGGGCCCAGGTCAAGGCCAGCATCTCGACCTTCATCCCCAAGGTGATGACGCCGTTCCAGTGGGACGGCCAGGACACCACCGCCGAGATCGAAGCCAAGGTGGATGCTCTGCGCAAGGCGATGCACGGCCACGGCCTGGCGATGTCCTGGCACGATCCCAAGAGCTCCATCCTCGAGGCCGCCCTGGGCCGCGGCGACCGGCGCCTGGGTGCCGTGATCCGGACCGCCTGGACAAAGGGCGCCCGGTTCGACGCGTGGGACGAGCACTTCGACTATGCGACATGGCTCGAAGCCTTCGCCGAACACGGCCTCGATCCGGCGTGGTATGCGCAACGCGACATCTCGATCGACGAGCAGCTGCCCTGGGGGCACATGGGCGGCGGCGTGTCGCCGGCCTTCCTGCTTCGAGAGCGGAAGCGGGCCCTGGCGGCGCTGGCCACGGCCGACTGCCATTGGGGGCCGTGTTCGAACTGCGGCGTGCCCGCGGCCACCGGGTTCGCCTGTGACACCGGAGAGAGCGGGCCGCGCCGGCTTCTGGTCTCGATGGGAGACGGCCGCGAGTGGCGGTACCTGGGGCCGCCCGGCGACGCCCGGCGAACCGTCTCGGGATCAGCGCCGCGGGCCGGCTGAACTCGGCAGCGGCGACGTCGCTATCGGGTGAGATCGATCGCCGTCCGCCTCGCCCGGCGCGCGCCGACGGGCGAATCTCCCGCCGTAGCCCGGCCCAGGTGATAACGTTGGACCTCGGCCTTGGGAGGCGCGGATGACGACCCGAGCCGGGATGGGAGCCAAGGATGCAGTCGAAGGATGCGGGCCTGACCGGTCCTGCGTCGCCGGTGGAGGCGGCCGGCGGTGAGTCGACGGCTTGACATCAGGCGATACCACCCTTCAGCTGATCCGGCTGTTCGTACTACTTGTCGGCGCGGCGGCACTGGTGACGCTGCTGGCCCGCCGCATCAATCTTCCGTACACCGTGGCCCTGGTCGGGTTCGGCCTCGTGGCCGGAGCTTTCGCTCAGCCCATCCGGCTCGAGATAACGCCCCAGCTCGTCCTGGTGGTCCTTCTCCCCGCCCTCATCTTCGAGGCCTCATACCAGACGGACGTACGCAAGTTGCGCTCGTCGATCGGCGGTGTGGCCCTGCTCGCCGGCCCGGGCGTCCTCATAAGCGCCGCCATCATCGCCGCCGCGCTCAACCTGGGGGCGGGCCTGGCCTGGCCCCAGGCGTTCGTCGTCGGCGCGATGCTCTCGGCGACGGATCCCGCCGCGGTCATCGCCACCTTCAAGCGACTTAGCTCGCCCCGCCGGCTGGCCACGCTCGTAGAGGCCGAGAGCGTCTTCAACGACGGCACCGGCATCGTCGTCTTCGCCATCGCCGTGGACTTCGTCGCGCGGCCGCTGGGTCCCGCCGAGATCGGTTTCGCCTTCGTTTCGGTCGTCTTGATCTCGGCCGTGCTTGGCGCCATCGCCGGATTCGTGGCATCGCGCCTTCTGCCGAACGTTGGCGACCACCTGATCGAGATCAGCCTGTCTGTCGTGCTTGCCTACGGCACGTACCTGGCGGCCGACGCACTCCACCAATCGGGCGTCATCGCCACGGCCGTGGCCGGCATCGTCCTTGGGAACTACGGCCGCCAGCTCGGGCTATCGGACAAGACCCGGGAAGCGCTCGACACGGTCTGGGAGTTCGTCGCATTCCTGGCCACGGCCTTCGTGTTCCTGGTCGTCGGCTTCGCCATCTCGATCCGCTCACTGGCGGACGTTGCCGTGCCCATCGCCTGGGCGATCGCGGCCACGGTCGGGGGTCGCGCGTTCATCGTCTATGGTCTTCTCGGTGGCTCGCGTCTGGCGGGGCGGGCCCTGCATTCACGGCGGCATGTCCTGCGGTCCGCGGCGTCTCGCTCGCGCCCGCCGGCAAAGGCTGGGCGCAGCGACGGCGATTTTCCGTTCGGCTGGCTCCACGTCGTGTTCTGGTCCGGTCTGCGCGGCGCCGTTTCGACGGCCCTCGCACTCTCCCTGCCGGTCGACTTTCCCAACCGAGCCGCCTTGCAGGGCATCACTTTTGGAGTCGTCCTCTTCACACTGCTGGTCCAGGCCACTACGGCCGAACCGATCGTCAGCCGGTGGGGCCGCAAGGCCGGCCCGATTCCGAAGGCGGGCCGCAGGTCGAGCCCGGCACCGGCAGCCGCCGGGCTTGCCGTGGACGGAGACTCGGGACCGCCGGCGTGAGCGACGTCCGACAGCGCTGGCGGCTCGTCTTCGCGCGAGGCGAGGAGGCTCGATATCTCGCCCACCTCGATGCCGTCAGGCTCTGGGAGCGGGCATTCCGGCGAGGCGCCATACCCGTGGCCACGACCGAAGGCTTCAACCCGAGAGCCAGGCTGATCTTCGCCGCTCCGCTGCAGCTGGGAATGCTGGCCGAGCACGAACTGGCCGACCTCTACCTGTCCGAGAGACTCACGGTCACGGAACTGCGCCATCGGCTGGCGGAGGGGATGCCGGCCGGCTATCGGGTCGTCGAACTCCACGACGTCTGGGTTGGAGCCCCGGCGATCGCTCCCCAGCTCGCCGCGGCGGACTACCGCCTGACCGTCTTGCACGTGGACCCGGACCGCCTGAGGGGCGCGGCCGACGCACTCCTGGCCGCGGAGACGCTGCCGCGCCACCGTCGCAAGGAGGGGCGGGAGATCCCGTACGACCTGCGGCCACTGCTCATCGACCTGCGAGTGACCACGCCCGAACATGCTGGCCTGCCCCCCGACGTGGGCGCCGACGAAGCCGCGGGCCTGTGGCTGCGGCTGCGACACTCGCAGGATCGCGGCAGCGGCCGAGCGGAAGAGGTCGTCGCCGCGCTTGCCGACAGGCTGGGCCTGGCGTCGAGAGTGTCGCCGGTGGAAGGTGAGGCCGAGACCAGGTCGGCAGCCGGCAGGCCGGACGGGGCCGGCACAGCATGGACGGCGCCGTCGCCCGACACGCGCGCCGTCGGCGGGCCCCCAGTCTCAGAGCTTGCGCTGGAAGTGGTTCGGCCGGTCCGGGAACGCCTCTGGCTGGCGGCCGAACTCGATCCGATCGATCCTCCGGCGCAGGTGCGCCCGCTGGCCTGAGAGCGGCCCGAGGCGAGTTGACTAGGCCGGGGTCGCGCCGTACACTCGCACTTCGCGCCTCGGCCTGACCGAGGGCGTATTCGTGTCATGCGCCAGTGGGGCCGCACCGCCCCGTCTACTTCCCGAGGACCCATGTACGCAGTCATCGAGACCGGCGGCAAGCAGTACCGCGTCGAACTCGGAACCGAGCTCGAGGTGGAGCTGCTCGATGTCGAGCCGGGCCAGGAGATCAACCTCGACCGCGTGCTGCTGGTCGTGGACGGAGACAAATCGGCCGTAGGCCAGCCCGTCGTCGAAGACGCGGCCGTCAGCGCCAAAGTCCTGCGCCAGGATCGGGGCGAGAAGACCATCTCGTTCAAGTACCGGCCCAAGGCTCGCCGCCGCGTCAAAAAGGGCCACCGCCAGGAATTGACGGTCCTCAAGATCACGGACGTGCGCCTCGGCTCCAAGAGCGCCGCCGACGAGGCCAAGCAGGCTGACTCGGCCGCGGAGGCCGAGCGCAGCAAGGTTGCCAAGGCCGCCGCGCGCCAGGCCGCCGAAGACGCGGCTCTGGCCGCGAAGCTCAAGGCTCGGAAGACCGCCGAGGCAGAGGCCGCGGCTCCGAAGGCCAAGGCCAAGGCCGCGCCGGAGTCCGCGCCGGCCGAGCAAGAGGCCCCGGCCAAGCAAGAGGCTCCGGCCAAGGCAGCGCCGAAGCCCGCCGCGAAGGCTGCGCCGAAGCCCGCCGCGAAAGCTGCGCCGAAGACACCCAAGACAGATACACCGGCCGCCCCGGCTGCCCCGAAGCGCCCCGCCCGGCCCAAGAAGGACGAATAGAAATGGCCCACAAGAAGGCAGGCTCAAGCTCGAAGAACGGCCGCGACAGCGCCGGCCAGCGTCTCGGCGTGAAGGCCGGCGACGGTCAGTTCGTCACCGCCGGCTCGATCATCGTCCGCCAGCGCGGCATGACCTTCAAGTCCGGCGCCGGCACCGGCCTGGCCCACGACTACAGCGTCTTCGCCACCGTTGACGGCACAGTCCATTTCGAACACGAGACCCGCGAGAAGAAGCGGATCCGCGTCGAAGCCCTACCGGGCGAGTAAGCCCAAAGGGACACCAGTTGCGGACGGCGCCAATACCGCCGACCGCGCCACCGGCGACCACCGGCGGGAAACCGCGCGGAAGGCGCCCGGGAGTAGAGCATGAAGCCGAAGATCCATCCCAAGTACCAGCAGGCCCCGGTCAAGTGCGCCTCGTGCGGCACCACGTTTGAGATCGGGTCGACGCGGACCGAACTGCGCGTGGACGTCTGCAACAGCTGCCACCCGTTCTTCACGGGCAAGCAGATGATCCTGGACACGGCGGGCCAGGTGGAGCGCTTCCAGCGCCGTCTCGAGCGAACTCAGCGAGCCGGCTAATCCGGCCGCCCGCCCGGACCTCGGGCGGGCCGCATCGATCGCCAGCCGACGCCGTCATTGGTTACGGCTGCGGCACCAGCCGTGGCCCCCGGTCCTTCGGAGGCTAGAATCCGGCCATGGCCAGGTATCAGTACGGTGGACAGGCGCTCATAGAAGGCGTCTTGATGCGCGGCCGGAACGCCCTCGCGATCGCGTTGCGCCATCCCGACGGCTCCATCGTCTGGGCCACGGAGCGGCTCGACCTGGGCCTGCGAGCTCGCCGAGCCATGAAGCTGCCGTTTCTCCGGGGCCTCGTCGTGCTCTATGACACGCTCGTCACCGGCACGCGGTGGCTGGTCCGATCGGCCACGCTCCAGGCCCTGGCCCTCGAAAACGACGAGAAGGCACGCGGCGGAGCCGGCGGCGACGGCCCGGCGGCGACGATCGCCGGCGTTCTGCGCAGCCTGGCCCTGGCCTTCGGCGGCCCGGCCCTGTGTGCCGCCCGCCGGGACCCCCCCACCGAGCCGGCAGATCCGACACCGGCCGCGACCCCGGCCGGCTACACCGATCCCGACGCCACGGCTTCCCCGGCCGCCCCGGCCCAAGAAGGTCTGGGCAAGGGCTACGCAGTCGCCGTAGGAGGAATGCTCCTGGTCAGCCTGCTCGTCGGCATCGCCATATTCTTCCTCCTGCCGCTCTTCCTGGCCCAGGCCACCGTCGGTCGAGTGGACCAGGGCTTCGGGCTCCAGCTTTCTGAGGGCGGTATCAGGGTCGTCATCTTCATCGGCTACCTGCTGCTGGTGGGTCGGGCCGCCGATGTGCGTCGCACGTTCCAATATCACGGCGCCGAACACATGTCGATCCACACCCTCGAGGCCGGCGATCCGCTGACCGTCGCCGCCGCGCGCAAGTACCCCACTGCTCACCCGCGCTGCGGCACCGAGTTCCTGGTGGTGGTCCTGATCGTTTCGATCCTGGCCTTCGCCGTCGTCGGGAAGCTGTCGCCGGTGTGGCTGATCGTCTCCCGCGTCGTCCTGGTTCCCGTCATCGCCGCCATCAGCTATGAGCTTCTTCAGCTCGGCGCCCGCCACCGCCGCCACACCCTGGTCCGGTGGCTGTGGTCGCCCGGCATCTGGGTCCAGGCCATCACCACCCGCCAGCCCACCGACCCCATGATCGAAGTTGCCATCGTCTCGCTGGAGCGGGCCCTGATCGCAGACGGCAACGAGCTTCCGGCCGGCAGCGCCGAGTTCGCCAGCCGGCCGCTGAACCCGGCGCCCGAGGACGCCACCGCCGAGGTGCCCACGGCCGCCGCGACGACCGCCGCGGCGGATGCCGCCGTGGATCCGACCGCGGCCGCACCGGGCTCATGATCGACGCCAAGCTCGTCGAGATCGCCACTCAGTACGACGCTCTCAACGCCGAGCTTTCCCGGCCCGAGACCGGCTCCGATCCGGCGGCCCTCAAGCGCCTCGGCAAGGAGCTGGCCCAACTCGAGCCGGTAGTCGCCGCCTGGCGCGAACTCCTGTCCGCCCGCAAGGAACTGGCCGAGGCACTGGAGATGCGCGACTCTGGTGACGAGGAAATGCACGAGCTGGCCCAGGACGAAGTCCGCCGCCTCGAGTCCCGAGAGCGGGACCTCCTCGACAGCCTCCGCCTGCAACTCCTGCCCCGCGACCCCAACGACGAGAAGAGCGTCATCCTCGAGATCCGCGCCGGTGCCGGGGGCGAGGAGGCGAAGCTCTTCGCCGCGGAGCTGTTGCGGATGTACCTGCGCTACGCGGAGCGGCACCGGATGCCGGCCGAGGTGCTGAGCCTGGGGGAGACTGGGATAGGCGGCATCAACGAGGCGATCGTCGAGATCGCGGCGCGCGGCGCCTACAGCCTCCTCAAGTTCGAGGCCGGCGTTCACCGCGTCCAGCGAATCCCGGTGACCGAGTCGAGCGGCCGGATCCACACTTCGACGGCCACGGTGGCAGTGATGCCCGAGGCCGAGGAGATAGAAGTCCAGATCGACGAGAAGGACATCAGGGTCGACGTCTACCGGTCGACCGGGCACGGCGGCCAGTCGGTCAACACCACGGACTCGGCGGTGCGAATCACGCACATGCCGTCCGGGCTCGTGGTTGCCATCCAGGACGAGAAGAGCCAGATCAAGAACAAGGCCAAGGCAATGGCGATTCTGCGCAGCCGGCTTCTCGATCGCGAGCGGGCGAAGGCGGCCGAAGCCGAGTCGGCCGTCCGGCGCAGCATGGTCGGCTCCGGCGAGCGGTCCGAGAAGATCCGGACCTACAACTTCCCCCAGGACCGGCTGACTGACCACCGCATCGGCCTCGATCTCCACAACCTGCCGCAGGTCATGGACGGCGACATCGACAAGCTGATCGAAGCCCTCCGAACCACGCACCAGGCCGAGCTGCTTGCCTCGCTTGGCGAGGGCTCCGGCGAGTGATTCGGACGACGCCCGAGTCGCGGCCTTAGCGGCGCGACGGCATGCCGGTGGTTGGCGAACTCCTGAACTCGGGCACGGCCCGTCTACGCGGCGCCGGATCCGAGAGCGCCCGTCTCGATGCCGAGCTGCTTCTCGGCTGGGCCATCGGTGCCGAGCGCACGGCCATCGTCGCCCACCCCGAGGCCCCGGTCGGCGCCGATGCGGCCGCCGCCTACGAGCGGGCCTTGGTCCGGCGTGAAGCGGGCGAACCGGTGGCGTACATCCGAGGCCTGAAGGAGTTCTACGGGCTCGCGTTCAGTGTGGACTCGCGAGGCCTTATCCCGCGACCCGAGACCGAAATCCTGGTCGCCGAGGCCGAGCACGAGATCGCCCGGCTGTTGACTTCCGCGCCCAGGCCCGAAGGGACGCCGAAGCTCCGCGTCATCGACGTCGGCACGGGGTCGGGCGCCATTGCGATCGCCCTGGCGGCTGCGTTACGGAAGCGGCGGATGCTCGAAGAGGTCTCGATTCTGGCGGTCGACAGCTCCACCGACGCTCTCGCGCTGGCCCGCGAGAACGCCGTCGGGCAAGGTGTCGCCGACGAGATCGTCTTCGTTGAGGCCGACCTCCTGCCGCAAGCCTCGGACCCGTTCGACCTGATCCTCGCGAACCTGCCCTATATCCCATCCGCCGAGATCCATCGGCTGCCGATCGCCGCCTCCTTCGAGCCCAGACGCGCGCTGGACGGAGGCCCCGATGGTCTGCAGGTGGTTCGGCGTCTCGTGGCGGCGTTGCCGGAGGCCTTGCACGAGTCCGGCTCGGCGCTCCTGGAGATGGGCTTCGACCAGGGACCGCTGCTGGCTGCCGCGGTCGCCGAACTCTCCGGCGGCTGGTCGTGCCGGATCCAGCCGGACCTGTCGGGTCGGCCTCGGCTCGCCCACGTGGGGCGGATCGACCAGTCGCACCGGCAAGGAGCCCGTTGATGGCCAAGCCAATCTTGCCGATCCGCCTGATCGCGCTGGATATCGACGGAACGCTCGTGGGCGAAGACCTGGTGATCGGGGAGCGCACCCTGGCGGCGGTCGCCGAGGCGGGTCGCCGCGGCATCACCGTCTCGCTCGTGACCGGGAGGATGGCCACCAGCGCAGTTCCATTCGCCCGGGCCCTGGGCCTGCACGGCCCCGTCGTGGCCCAGCAAGGAGCCCTTATTCGGGCCATGCCCGTCCGCGGGTCCAGCCGCCCGGGCAAGCTGCTATTTCACAGGCCACTCTCGCCGGCCGTCACCAAAGACATCGTGCGCTGGTGCCTCGAGCGGGATCTGACTCCGCACTACAACCACCTCGAGTGGATGATCGTCGGCGCCGGCGAAGAACGCATGGAGGAATACCGGCTCTTCGTCGGGGACCGCCTGCGCATCGTGCCGGATGTCATCTCACGCGCCGCCAGGCCGGTCACGAAAGTGGTGGCCATCGGCGAAGGCAATCACTCCCTCGACGTGCTGGAGGAGGGCAGGACGCACTTCGCCGGCCGAGCCGAAGTCACACTCAGCCACCCCCGCTTCCTCGAATTCCTCGCTCCCGGCGTCTCGAAGGGGCTCGGTGTCAGGTGGCTGGCCCGCCGGCTGGGAGTGCCGCTGACTCAGTGCCTGGCCGTCGGAGATCAGTACAACGACCTGGAGATGATCAGCGAGGTCGGGTACGGGGTCGCCATGCCGAGCGCCCCCGCGGCCGTCCAGGCCGCGGCACGATTCGTAGCGCCGCCCGTATCCGAGCAGGGCGCCGCCCAGATGATCGAGAGGATCGCCCTCGACGGGCGGCTGCCGGCGCTGCTGGGGGCCACCGAGGCGCGGATCGTGGAGGTCGAGCGGCGGTGACGGACGGAGGAGCCGGGCCGCGGTCGGCGCGACTGCTCCCCGACGACGCGGCGGGGAGGGTCGAGGCGGTCGCCGCCTTTCGCGTCGGTGGCCTCGTGGCCATGCCCACCGACACGGTCTACGGCATAGGCGTCGCCCTGGACACTCCCGAGGGACTGCGCCGGCTGTTCGCGGCCAAGGATCGGCCGCTCGATCGAGCCATCGTCCTTCTCGTCGCCGACCTCGCGCAGGCGGCCGCAATCGGGGTCATCTCGCCTGCCGCCCGCGTCCTGGCCGAGCGATTCTGGCCGGGCGGCCTGACCATCGTCGTACCTCAGGTCCCCGACTCGGGCCTGCCGGCGGCGCTGACCGGCGGAGCAGCGACGATAGGCCTGCGCGTGCCCGACCACGATTGTCCCCGCGAGCTGGCCCGCGCGCTCGGTCCCTTGCCGGTGACATCGGCCAATCTCTCCGGCCGTCAGGAGGCCCGCGATGCCGCCGGCGTGATGGCCCAGCTCGGCGACCGTGTCGACCTGATACTCGACGGCGGCCCCGCCCGGGGCGGTGTTCCTTCCACCGTGGTCGACTGCTCCGGCGAGTGGCCGCGGCTGCTGCGGGCCGGCGCGGTTGATCCCGCCGAGCTATCCGACGTACTCGCGGCCGCAGGGTTGGTCGAGAGGCACGGACGCTAATCCGGCGGAAGCGGCGCTCGTAAGGGGCGCCGTTTCGTTCTGGGGGCGACCGCGACGGTCGGCGCCGCCATCGGCGACAATAGGAGGGCTTCGGGTCCCGGACCCCGGAGCGACATCGGTCGGGCCGCGCGGCGGCGCTGGTCGGCCGGCGGCGAGCAGCCGTCCGCAACCGAAGCATTGAGGAGCAACCATGACGATCGCACGTCGTGAGGGGATCGCCTGGGCGCGGCTGGCCGATGTAGACCCCGAGCTGTGGACGGCCATCCGCGGCGAGGCAGATCGACAGCGCTGGAAGATCGAGCTCATCGCCAGCGAGAACTACACCTTCGCGGCGGTCATGGAGGCCCAGGGCTCGCCCCTGACCAACAAGTACGCCGAGGGCCTGCCGGGCAAACGCTACTACGGCGGTTGCGAATACGTGGACGTCGCCGAGCGCCTGGCCCAGGATCGAGCCCTGGCCCTTTTCCCCGGCTCGGAGCACGTCAACGTCCAGCCGCACTCCGGCGCGCAGGCCAACATGGCGGCCTACCTCAGCGTCCTGCAGATGGGCGACAAGATCCTGGGCATGAGCCTGGCCCACGGCGGCCACCTGACCCACGGCTCGCCGGTCAACTTCAGCGGCAAGTGGTTCGAGGTCCACGCCTACGGCGTCGACGAGACGACCGAGCAGATCGACTACGACGCCCTGGAGAGGCAGGCCGCGGAAGTCCGGCCGAAGATGATCGTCGCCGGCGCCAGCGCCTACCCGCGCACGCTCGACTTCGAGCGCCTTGGCAGGATCGCCCACGGCGTCAACGCGTTGCTGTTCGTGGACATGGCCCACATCGCCGGACTCGTCGCCGCCGGGCTGCATCCCACGCCCTTCGGCCACGCGGACATCGTCACGACCACTACTCACAAGACCCTGCGCGGCCCGCGGGGCGGGATGATCTTCTGCCGCGAGGATCTGGGCAAGGCCGTCGACAAGAGCGTCTTCCCCGGAACGCAAGGGGGACCGCTCATGCACGTCGTGGCCGCAAAGGCCGTGGCCCTCAAGCTGGCCGCGACGGACGAGTATCGCGACGACCAGCGCCAGACGGTCGCCAACGCGAAATTGCTCGCCGCGACCCTGGCCGAAAAGGGCGCCCGTGTCGTCTCCGGTGGAACGGACAACCACCTCATGCTGGTCGACGTCACGCCCCTCGGCGTGACCGGCCGTGAGGCGGAGCACCTGCTCGACGAGATCGGCATCACCGTCAACAAGAACGCGATCCCATTCGACAAGAATCCACCGAACATCGCGTCGGGGATTCGCGTCGGAACTCCGGCCACGACCAGTCGTGGCTTCCGTGAGCCGGAAATGCGCCTGATCGGCGACTCGATCGTGTCGGCCATCGTCACTCGGGACGATCCCTCCGAGCAGGCCAAGCTGGCCGCCCTGGTTCGCGATATGTGCGGCCGGTTCCCTGTTCCGGGGCTTCGGGAGGACTGACCACGCCACCTGTTCCGCGCCGTGTGAGGGCAACGGGAGCGTCAACCCGGCCGGGTTCGGTCAACGAGACCGGACCGTGAACCTCCTGCCGGATGACGCGATGCAGGCGTTCCCGGCAATGGTCGGCGGGTTCATCCTGGCCTGCCTGGTGACGATGCTGACGACTCCGCTCGTCCGCACTCATGCGCGGCGGCGCGGAGTCGTGGACAAGCCGGAAGCCCGCCGCGTCAACAAGCGGGCCGTCGCCCGGGGCGGTGGCATCGCCATCGCCGCCGGCTTCGTGTCCGTGTCGCTGCTGATGCTCGCGCTCAATTTCGGCCTGGGCTGGAACTTCGTCTCCGAGGCCGACGGCGTGGGAGCGGGTCAGGTCACAGCCCTGCTGGGAGGCGCCGTCCTGGCGGTCGCGATCGGATTGCTTGACGACTTCTTCCAGCTGCGAGCCCGATGGCAGCTGCTCGGGCAGCTCGTCCTGGCGGTCACCGCCGTGGCCCTGGGAGTGACGGTTGCCGTCGTCAACTTCCCGCTCGCTTCTCACGGAACGTTGTCCCTCGTGGACCTCGGGCCGGTAGCCGCCCTGGCCACGATCCTCTGGATCCTCGGCATGATCAACAGCATCAACTTCATCGACGGCCTCGACGGCCTTTCTTCCGGAATAGCCCTCATCGCGGCCATGACGCTGGGCGTCATCAGCCTCGGCATCGGCCAGACGACGGACGAGCCGTACGTGGCGCTCTTCTGCTTCATCCTGGCCGGGGCGCTGGCCGGGTTCCTGCGCTGGAACTTCCATCCGGCGTCGATCTTCAGCGGGACGAGCGGGATCATGTTCGTCGGCTATTCACTGGCCGTGCTGTCGATCCTCGGCCTCGGCAAGATCGCCGTGGCGCTGCTCGTCCTGGGGATCCCGATCATGGATACGTTCTGGATCATCGTCAGGCGTACGGCGGCCCATCGGTCGCCCTTCGCTCCGGATCGCGGCCACATCCACCATCGACTCCTGGACCTGGGCCTGTCTCACCGCAACACAGTCCTGCTCATATACGGTGTCTGCATCCTGCTCGCGGTCCTCTCGCTGGTCCTGTCCGTCACGAACCAGATGTACGCGTTCCTGGGCCTGATCGTCGTCTTCGGCTTGGCCTTGTTCTTGATCGAGCGCCTCAGCGGTGGGGCAGCGGCGATCCAGGAGAGCCTCGACGCGGACTCGTACGTCGCGGCCGGCTCGAGCGGCGACGACCACGACTCGGGCAAGAAGGCGAGTCTCGCGACCGGCGCGAACGATGCCCAGGTCGCTCCGCCCCAGGCCGGAAGCGGCTCCCGCGACTAGATGTAGTCCCCCGATCGCGCCGGGGTTATGGCCGGGCCGGGATCGGGCGAAGCGCTCTTGGGCCACCCTGACCTGGCTCTTTCGGGGTATGAGCATCGCCGCAGGTCGGCTGGTACACTCACGGCGCTCTGCCAGGGAGACGGATGAACGATCTCGGGAAGGCGTCGGCCTACATCGCCCTCTTCTCGGAAATCGGCTTCGTCCTGCTGTTTACGGTGCTGGCGGGCACGCTGGCCGGCTACTGGCTGGACCAGCACCTGGGTACGATCCCGGTCTTCGTCCTGGTCGGGTTCGCGGTCGGCGCCGGCAGCGGTGCCATAGGCTGCTGGCGGTTGATGGCCAGGTTCCTCAAGAGACTCGACGACGAAGACCGACGATAGTGCGGCGCCTCCCGAGCGCCGCCAGGCGGAGCGACTGTGACGACCGACCCGGGCGTAGGGCCCGAGGCCATAGACGATAACGACGGGCCGAAAGCGCAGCCGGCGGCTGCGCCGAAGAAGCGCGCCCACGGGATCCCATTCAAGTTCCTGATCCCGGCCGTGATCGCCCTGGACATTCTCGCCGTCGTGCTCGTGCCGCCGTTCCCCAAGGGCGGAGAAGCCGGCCAGGCCTGCGACTTCCCGTCCTGCTTCGTTCAGAGCGCGATCGAACTGCCGCCGCCGGACGTGGTCTTCGACTTCTCGCCGGACAGCGCCCCTTCGCCTGCCCCAATGATCTACATCCATCCCAGCATCAGCTCCACCATCCTGACCATGTGGATCATCATGGCCTTCATCCTGCTCCTGGGCTTCCTCGCGACCCGCCGTATGAAGACGACTCCCGGGAGGCTCCAGAATGCGGTCGAGTGGGCATACGAGTTCGGCCGGGACTTTGCCACGGGTATGGGCGGCGAGGGCGCCCTCCGCTACTACCCCATCTTCGCCGCCTTCTTCATCCTCATCCTGTTCTCGAACTGGAGCGGCCTGGTGCCGCCGATCGGCAAGATGCCCCAGCTTCGCGCCCCGACCAGCGACGTGAACATCACCATAGGCCTGGCCCTCACATCCTTCGTGTTGTTCGAGGGAGAGGGCTTCCGGCGCCTGGGAGTGAAGGGCTACCTGTCCAAGTACTTCCCCGTTGGGGAGTTCAGGCATGGGCTGGGGTCCGGCATCCTGGCGATGTACGTCGGCATCATCGAGTTGTTCCTGGAGTTCGTGAAGCCCGTCACCCTGGCCATGCGGCTCTTCGGCAACATCTACGGGGGCGAGGTCGCACTGGCGGTGATCTCCGCTCTGACACTGGCCGTCCTGCCGGTGGCACTGTATGGTCTGGAAGCGCTCCTGAACGTCATCCAGGCCCTCATCTTCTCCGTCCTGACACTCATGTTCATCCTCATCGCCATCGAAGGGCATGGGACGGAGGAGCATCGCCCGGCTGCGGCCGGTCCTGGACAGGGCAAGAACGAAGCGCCGGACGGCGCCGACCAGACTCAGCCAGTGACGGCCTGACCGCCACCCAACGTCACTGCCCCGTCCGTTGGCCGGGGCACAGGAGGTCCTCTTCATGGAGCACATCGGAGCCGGACTCGCAGCCATGGGCGTAATTGGGCCCGGCATCGGCATCGGCATCCTCGCGGGCATGTCGAGCAACGCGATCGGACGCAACCCCGACGCCGCCGGCCAGATTCGAGGCCTCGCGATCATCCTTGCCGGGTTCGCCGAAGGCCTCGGCGTCCTCGCCATCGTCGTCGGCCTGCTGGCGATCTTCATCAAGGCATAGGGCCGAGGTCAGGGAGCGATTCTGGTGAACCCCGTGGTACTCGCGGCGGCGGCGCCCGCGACCGAAGCGGCCGGACTGTCGATCAACCTCTTCTGGGTGATCGTCGCCGCCCTGAACTTCATCGTGTTCCTGGCCCTGATATGGCGTTTTGCCTTCGATCCGATCTCGACCATCCTGGCCAACCGCAAGGCTCGGATCGACCAGGGACTGGCCGACGCCGCGGAAGCTCGCCGGGATCGGGACGCCGGCGCCGCCGAACAGGCCCAACTCATCGCCGACGCCAGACGCGAGGCCCACGCCCTGATCGTGGCCGCGCAGAAGTCCGCTCAGGATCTGCGCGACGCCGACATCGCCGCCACCCGCGAAGAGCTGGAGCGGCTGCGGGCCAAGGCCGCGGCGGACGTCGCCGCCGAGCGCGACCGCGCCCTGGCGGATCTTCGAGCCCAGGTCGCCGATCTGGCCCTTACCGCCGCGGGAGTGGTCGTGGGCGAGACCATGACCGAGGCCCGCCAGCGCCGTCTCGTCGAGGAGTTCCTCGCCGGGAGCGGTCCGGCTGAGGGACGGACCAACTGATGCCGCGCACCGGAGCGGGCCGGCGCTATGCCGAGGCGGCATTCCAGCTGGCCGAGCGGGACGACCTTGTCGATGCGTGGCAGAGCGACCTGGTCCTGGCTGCCGGGCTGGCCCGCGACGAGCGAGTGGCCCGGGCCGTCGACAGCCCGGCCGTGCCTTTCGAGGCGCGGCGTGGAGCCGTCGTGCAACTGCTCGGATCCGCCGTGTCGACCGGAGCTCGCAACCTTGCGTTGCTCCTGGCCAAACGCGGCCGCTTCTCGATCCTCCCGTCAGTGAGCGCCGAGTACGATGCCCTGGTTCGTGACTCGCGCGGCATCGTTGCGGCCACCGTCACCACGCCCGAGCCACTCTCCGCGGAGGAGCTGGCCCGGGTGATGACCCGCGTCGAGCAGCTCACCGGGGCCCGGGTCGAGCTCGGGACCGCCACCGATCCGGCACTCCTCGGAGGATTGACAATCCAGATCGGAGACAGATTGATCGATGACAGCCTCCAGGGCCGCCTGACGCGGCTGCGCGGACGGCTGATTGAAGGAACCAGCTAGACGCGCGGGGCCGGACGGCATCCGGCCGCGAGCCAGAGTTTTGTCGGCCGAACGGAGAAGGTATGGCCATTCGCTCAGACGAGATCGTCAGCATCATCAAGAACACGATCGAGAACTTCGACGCGTCCGCGGAATCGCGAAGCGTTGGCACGGTCGTCGAGGTGGGCGACGGCATCGCCCAGATCTACGGCTTGTCCGCTGCGCTCTCCTCGGAGCTGCTCGAGTTCCCCGGCGGCGTGCGGGGAATGGCCCTGAACCTCGAAGAGGAGACCGTCGGCGCGGTCATTCTGGACGACCCGATCCACATCAAGGAAGGTGACACCGTCAAGACCACGGGTCGCGTTGTGGAAGTGCCCGTCGGCCAGGCTCTCCTGGGCCGTGTCGTTGGTCCCCTCGGTGTGCCGCTCGACGACAAGGGCCCGATCGCCGCGACTTCCTCCCGACCGGTGGAACGCATCGCCCCGGGCGTCGTCACCCGCCAGGCGGTCGACACGCCGGTCCAGACCGGAATCAAGGCCATCGACGCGCTGATCCCGCTTGGCCGCGGCCAGCGCGAGCTGATCATCGGCGACCGCCAGACCGGCAAGAGCGCCCTTGCCATCGACACGATCATCAACCAGAAGGGCAAAGGCCTGGTCTGCATTTACGTCGCGATAGGCCAGAAGCTCAGCACCGTAGCCAAGGTCGTGGCCGTTCTCGAGCAGCACGGCGCCATGGAGCACACGATCGTAGTCGTGGCCGGAGCCGATGAATCGGCGGCCCTCCAGTTCCTCGCCCCATACTCGGGTTGCGCCATGGGCGAGGAGGTCATGGAGAACGGCGTCCAGCTCGACGGGAAGCTGGTCAAGGACGCGTTGTGCATCTACGACGATCTCTCCAAACACGCCTGGGCCTATCGCGAGATGAGCCTCCTGCTTCGTCGCCCGCCCGGCCGCGAGGCATATCCGGGCGACGTCTTCTACCTCCACAGCCGTTTGCTGGAGCGTGCGGCTCGCATGAGCGATGAGAACGGCGGCGGATCCGTGACGGCCCTGCCGATCATCGAAACTCAGGCCGGCGACATCTCGGCCTATATCCCCACCAACGTGATCTCGATCACCGACGGCCAGATCTTCCTCGAGACCGACCTCTTCAACGCCGGCCAGCGACCTGCGCTCAACATCGGCGTCTCGGTCTCGCGTGTCGGTTCGGCAGCCCAGACCAAGGCCATGAAGAAGGTCGCGGCGCCGCTCAAGCTGGATCTTGCCCAGTACCGCTCCCTGGCGGCGTTCGCCCAGTTCGCTTCGGACCTGGACAAGGCAACCCGGGACCAGCTGACACGCGGCGAGAAGCTCTCCGAGGTCATCAAGCAGCCGCAGTACCAGCCCGTGCCGCTCGAGAGGCAGGTCGCGATCCTGTACGTGGCTACCAAGGGCCTTCTCGACGACATCCCGACGCCGCGGGTCAAGGACTTCGAGGCGCAGTTCACTAAATTCCTGGACGCCGAGCGCACCGACGTAATGAAGAAGCTAGCCACCACTAAGGTGCTCGACGACGACACTGCGGCTGCACTCGAAGCGGCGGCCAACGATTTCCGCAGCACATTCCTCGCCTAGGAAGCCGAAAGAAGCAGCGTGCCAAGCCAGCGAGACATCCGAAGACGCATAACGGCGTCGCGGAACATCAGGCAGATCACTCGCGCCATGCAGTTCGTGGCCGCGTCGAAGCTCCGCCGCGCCCAGGAATCGACGCTCGCCGCGCGGCCGTACTCGGAGTTGATCGACGAGCTCCTGGCCGATCTGGCGGCGGTCCTCCGCGGCGACGAACACCCGCTCCTGAGCCGGCGCGACGAAGGCAAGCGGCTGATCGTTCTCCTCACCAGCGACCGGGGCCTGGCCGGGCCGCTGAACACGAATATCGTCAGGTTCGCGTCGAAGGAGATCATCGAGGACCCCGGCGAGCTCGAACTGGTCAGCGTCGGCCGCAAGGGCCGCGACGCCATGAGGCGCGCCCGCGTCCCGATCATCGCCCACTTCCCCGGCTTCGGGGACAGGCCGGCCTTCGACGAGATCGTGCCGCTGGCCCGTCTCATCTCGGACGAGTACGTGGCCTGCACCTACCGCCAGGTCGATATCATCTTCACCCGGTTCGTCTCCACGCTGGTGCAGCGGGCCGAAATGATCCGGCTGCTGCCGATCGAGCCGAGTTCCGATACTCGCGGCATCCCCGGCTCGCAGTTCATCTTCGAGCCGGCCCCGGAGACCGTCCTGAACGAACTGCTGCCGCGCTACGTCGGCACGCGGCTGTACCAGGCCGCCCTCGAGAGCACGGCCAGCTTCTTCTCCAGCCAGATGGTGGCCATGAAGAATGCAACCGAGAACGCCGACGAACTGATGGAAGACCTGACCCTCAGCTACAACAAGGCCCGCCAGGCCCACATCACAAGCGAACTGATCGAAATCGCGTCCGGCGCGCAGGCGCGCTAGGACGTCCGACGTACGAGCCGCCCAGCGGCTACAGGAGGCACCGACAAGACGATGGCGACCGACGCCCCGACCGCAACGGGCCACGCGGCCATAGGCCGAGTCATCCAGATCATGGGCGCGGTCGTCGACATCGAGTTCCCGGCCGGGAAGCTGCCGTCCATCTATAACGCCGTGGAGGTCCGCCGCGGGGACGGCGCCACGATCGTCTGCGAGGTCCAGCAGCACCTCGGCAACAACTGGGTCCGCAGTGTGGCCATGACTACCACCGACGGCCTCGCCCGTGGCGTCGAGGCGACCGACACCGGCAGCCCCATCACGGTCCCGGTTGGCCAGGTCACGCTCGGCCGAGTCTTCAACGTTCTCGGCGAGACGATCGACGAGGGCGAGCCCCTCGGACCGAGCGAGCACCTGCCGATCCACCGGCCCGCGCCGGCGTTCGATCAGCAGACGACGGAGACCGAGATCTTCGAGACCGGCATAAAGGTCATCGACCTGGTCTGCCCCTTCTCCAAGGGCGGCAAGATCGGCGTCTTCGGCGGCGCCGGCGTCGGCAAGACGGTGATCATCCAGGAACTGATCCGCAACGTGGCCCAGGAGCACTCCGGCTACTCCGTCTTCGCCGGCGTCGGCGAGCGGTCTCGTGAAGGCAACGATCTGATCCGCGAGATGACCGAATCGGGTGTCATCGCCAAGACGGCATTCGTCTTCGGACAGATGAATGAGCCGCCGGGTGCCCGCCAGCGCGTCGGTCTGACGGCGTTGACCATGGCCGAGTACTTCCGCGACGAGGAAGGCCGAGACGTCCTCCTCTTCATCGACAACATCTTCCGCTTCACGCAGGCCGGCTCCGAAGTCTCGGCCCTCCTCGGCCGGATGCCTTCGGCGGTCGGATACCAGCCCAACCTGGCCACAGAGATGGCCGCCCTGCAGGAGCGCATCACCTCGACCAAGAAGGGCTCGATCACGTCGCTGCAGGCCGTCTACGTGCCGGCGGACGACTACACGGACCCGGCTCCTGCAACCACGTTCGGCCATCTCGACTCGACGATCCGTCTCGAGCGGGCGATCGCCGAGCTGGGGATCTACCCGGCCGTCGATCCCTTGTCCTCAACCTCGAGGGTGCTCGATCCGCTGGTCGTTGGGCAGGAGCACTACGACACCGCCCGGGAGGTCCAGCGGGTCTTGCAGCGCTACCGGGACTTGCAGGACATCATCTCGATCCTCGGCATCGACGAACTATCCGAGGAAGACAAGTCCACGGTGGCCCGGGCGCGCCGGCTGCAGATCTTCAATAGCCAGCCGATGTACGTGGCCGAAGTGTTCACCGGACGCCCCGGTGCGTACGTTCCGATCCGCGACACCGTAGCCTCGTTCAATGAGATCCTGGAAGGCAAGGTCGATGACCTGCCCGAGCAGGCCTTCTTCCTCGCCGGCACGCTCGACGACGTGCGTGCCAATGCAGCGAAGCTTGCCAAATGAGGGCCGCCAGCGCCTGCCGGCGCGCTTCGCCCGGCGAGCCTTCCCTTCGGTCAGAGTGGCGTGGCCGACGGACGGGGCCACTCCGCCGCCGCCACTTCTATGAGAGATAGGTAAATGCCCCTCCACCTGGAAATCGTCACTCCGGAACGGCGGGCCTTCGAGGGCGACGTCGACGAAGTGATCGTGCCCGGCAGCGAGGGCGAGATGGGGATCCTGCCCCACCACGCGCCGCTGATCTCGCTCCTCGGCCAGGGCGTGCTGCGCCTGAAGTGCGGCGGCGAGGAGCAGGAGTTCGCGATCTTCGGCGGATTCATGCAGGTCCGGCCCGACCGCGTCGTCGTCCTGGCCGAGACCGCCGACCTGGCCTCCGAAATCGACCTCGAGCGGGCTGAACGGGCTCGGCGCGAGGCCGCTCACGTGCTCGAAGGCGGGTTCGTCGAAGCCGCCGATCTGGCCAGCGCCCGAGCGGCTCTGCAGCGCGCGCTGGTTCGCATCCGCCTGGCCGAGCGAGGTGCGCGCCGACCGCGAGGCTCCCACGAGGCCATTCGCCCAGTGGCACTGCCGCCGCGCGAAGAGCCGCCGGGCGAGTAGGAATGGCCGACGCACGACCGTTTCACTGGGAGTTCAAGCCCGAGCCGGTCCGGCGCGAGATCCTCCGCATCGAAGGCGGCCGCCGCCTTTACGGCGCGGTCAGCATCAGCGGCGCCAAGAACGCGGCCCTGAAGCTGATGGCCGCCGCCACCCTGACGGGGGAGCGGTGCCGCTTCAGCAACGTGCCCGAGATCGAGGACGTCCATGTCCTGACCGATGTCCTCCGAGACATCGGCGTTACCGTGGATCACCCGGCTGCGAACGTGTACGAGATTGCCTCGGGTGACGCCGAGTGGCTCTTCGTGCCGCTCGAGGCCGCTGCCAAGATGCGGGCCAGCTTCATCCTCCTGGGACCCCTCCTTACCAGGTTCGGGCGAGTGATCATCAGCAACCCCGGCGGCGACCGGATCGGCCGCCGGCCGGTCAATCTCCACGTCGACGCCATGCGGGCCCTTGGCGCGGAGATCGAATACCGCAACGGCTACTACTTCGCCAAGGCTCCCGGCCGGCTCCGCGGCGGGCCCGTCAATTTTCCCCAGATCACGGTCATGGGCACCGAGAACGCGATGCTCGCCGCGGTCCTGGCGGATGGCCATACCGTCATCGAGCCGGCCGCCCAGGAGCCCGAGGTGGACGACCTGATCGAGTTCCTCCAGAAGATGGGCGCCCAGGTCGAGCGAACGGCGCCCAATCGGATCGAGATCGAGGGCTGCCGCCGAGTCAGGGGCGCCGATCACTCCGTAGTTCCGGATCGCATCGAGGCCGGCACGTTCGTCATCGCGGCCGGCGTGACCCATGGCCGCGTCACCCTCACCAGCGCGCCGTGCGACCACCTGGGTGCCTTCCTGAGCGTTATGTCGGACATGGGTGTCTCGATCGGTTGCGGCAACGACACGATCGAAGTCGACGCTACGGCGACTGACCTCCGGCCGCTCCGGTCGCGTGACATAGAGACGCGGCCGTACCCGGGTCTGGCCACGGACCTGCAGCCTCCGACTTGCGTTCTCCTGACCCAGGCGTCCGGCGTCAGCCACGTCCACGAATCTGTCTTCGAGGACCGCCTCGAGTGGCTCGGGGAACTCCGCCGGATGGGTGCCCGGGTGGAAATTGTCGACCAGCATCACGCCCTGATCGACGGGCCGTCAAAGCTGCACGGAGCCGAGGTCGAAATCGGCGACCTGAGGGCGGGTGCCTCGCTTATTCTTGCTGCCCTCGCCGCCGACGGCATCACCACAATCGGCGGCGCGCATCACGTACATCGCGGCTATGAGAAGATCGACGCGAAATTCCTGGAGCTCGGGGCCAGGATCGAGCGGCTCGCTGAAGGGACTTAGCCACAGGCATGAAGATCGGTATCGACCTGGGCACTGCCAACATCATCGTCTACGTCAAGGGCCACGGCATCGTGATGATGGAGCCCTCAGTCGTGGCCGTCGACGACCAGAACCACATTGTTGCGGTCGGCGAAGAGGCGCGCGAGATGATCGGCCGCACGCCCGGCAACATCCAAGCCATCCGGCCGATGCGCGACGGGGTCATCGCCGACTACGTCATCACCGAGGCTCTCCTGGACCACTTCATCCACCGGGTCCAGCAGGGTCGACGCTTCGGCTGGGGCAAGCCTGAAGTCATGATCAGCGTCCCGGCCGGCGTCACCAGCGTCGAGAAACGAGCCGTCCGCGACGCGGCCCTCAAGGCCGGCGCCTCGGAGGCATATCTGATCGAGGAGCCGATGGCCGCCGCGATCGGGGCAAACGTGCCCATCAGCGGCCCCTCGGGTTCGATGATCATCGACATCGGTGGCGGCACGAGTGAGATCGCCGTGATCTCCCTCGGCGCGATCGTCGTTTCCACGAGCCTCCGGGTCGGCGGGAACAAGATCGACGAGGCCATCGCCAACTACGTTCGCAAGAAGTACAACCTCATGATCGGCGACCGAACGGCCGAGGAGGTGAAGATCCAGATCGGCACGGCCCTGCCGCTCGAGCGGGAGCTCTCGATGGACGTGCGCGGCCGGGACCTGATCGCCGGCCTGCCCCGGACGATCCCCATCTCGAGCAGCGAGGTCATGGAGGCCATGGAGCCGCCGCTGCAGCAGATCATCGGTGCCGTGCGGCTTGTCCTGGAACAGACTCCGCCGGAACTCTCCAGCGACATCATCGACAAGGGCATGGTCATGTCCGGCGGCGGGTCGCTGCTTCGGAACGTCGACAAGCTTCTCACCCAGGTGACCGGCGTGCCGTGCCATGTGGCCGACAATTCGATGCAATGCGTCGCCCTCGGCACCGGTATTGCCCTGGAGCACTTCGACTTCTTCAAGAAGTACCTCGGCCCGCAGGTCTGATGGCTTCCCGACTGGAGGCTGAGGCAGGGTTAGGCGATCGGGCCTTCATCGACCTGCACTGCCACACGAGCGCGAGCTTCGACTCGCTCGCGACGCTCGGAGCAGTCCTCCGAGCGGCGTCGTCGCGTGGTCTCACCCATCTTGCGGTGACCGACCACGACCGAATCGACGCCGCCTTGCGCGCCCGCGACGAAGCCCCGGATGGGCTGACGATCATCGTCGGCGAGGAAGTCAAGACCGTCGACGGCGATCTGATAGCCATCTTCCTCGATCGAGTCGTTCCGCCCGGCCTGTCCGCCGTCGAGACGATTGCCGCCGTGCGCGAGCAAGGCGGCCTCATCGGCGTGCCGCATCCATTCGACGGCCTAAGGGGCTACGGCCGCAAGAGCGGCGCCAGGCTCGAGGAGATCGCCGACAAAGTCGATTGGATAGAGGCATACAATGCCCGCGTCCTGGGTGGCTCCGCCAACGACAAGGCCGCGGCCTTCGCCCGCGAGCACGGACTCCCCGGGATCTGCGCCTCGGACTCTCATACCGTCGCTGAAGTCGGCGTCTCGTACAACAGGGTGATGGGCGACCCGGGCACGCCAGCGGGCTTGCTGGCGGCGCTTGGTGGCGTCGACATGCACCCGCACCGTGCCAGCTACTACCTCAGGGCCTGGACGCCGCTGGCCAAAATGATCCAGTTGGTGCGCGGCAACGGCCGCCGCCCCGCCCAAGGCAATCCGGGGAGACCAACGTGACCGAGCAGAGAGAGCATCACCAGCATCCGATCGGCGACTCGCTCGGTCGGGAGGCCGATGCGCTGATCAACCCGGAAACCCCGGTCGACGTTCCGCCGCCCGATCAGATGTCACTGCTGGGACGACTTCGCCAGCCGCGAACACTGCTCTCGATCTGCGTTCCGCTGGTCATCATCGTCGTCGCCCTCTACCTCAACCGCTCCTCACTGCAGGAGGTCCCCGGCTACCTCTCTCATGCCAACCCGGCCTTCCTGGCGGCGGCGTTTCTGGTCTACTACGTCGGCTTTCCGATCCGAGGCCACCGCTGGAAGACACTGCTCAAGGGCGCCGGCTATCGGGTCTCGACCCGGGATGCCACCGAGGTGATCTTCCTTTCGTGGCTGGTCAACTGCGTCGTGCCGGCGAAGCTCGGCGACGTATATCGAGCGTACCTGCTGAAGCTCAATAGCCCTGTCTCGGCGACGCGCACTCTCGGAACGGTCTTCGTCGAACGAATCCTCGACCTGTTCGCCATCGCCATCCTCGGCCTCGCGGCCGGCTACATCCGGTTCCGAGGCAGCCTGGCCGATCTACCGGTCGGGGTCCAGGTGATCTTCGCCCTGGGTGTCGCCATGGTCGTGATCATGGCCGTCGGCCTGATCGTTCTTCGCAACTTCGGCCGCCGTCTGATGGGCCGGCTCCCAGTGCCGGCGCGCGGCGTCCAGCTGTACGAGCGTTTCGAGGAAGGCGTTTTCAACTCAGTCGGCCTGCGCGGCCTCCCCTGGCTCGGATTGCTCACGATCCTGGTGTGGGTGACGGAAGCCCTTCGCCTCTATTTCGTGATCCAGGCGCTGGGCTTTGGCGACCTGCATCTGGGTCTCAGCGGAGTCATGTTCGTAGCCCTGATCGGTTCGCTTCTCACAGCCGTCCCGCTCACGCCTGCGGGCCTCGGAGCCGTCGAGGGCGGCGTATCGGCCGTTCTCGTGACCGTCTTCGGCGTCGCCAGCGGCCAGGCGGTAGCGATCCTGCTCGTCGACCGGACCATCAGCGTCTTCACCATCGTGGTGCTCGGTTCCCTCGCCTACGTGCTCTCGTCCAAGCCACGCGGCAAGGGCATCAAAGTCGAGGAGATAGCCCCAGCCCCGTCCTCGGTGCCGGCCACCTGAGCCGCGCCGCGCCAGCCTGTTCCCGAGCCTGGAATCCAGCCTCCCGCTCCCGCCCGCGGCGGCTCGCCTTGCCTCGCGCGGGCTGCCGGTCGTGACGCTTTGGGTTGACGTCCAGTCCCAACCTGCCCGGCCCGACCTTGCGGTTACCTTGCCTGAACGGCCGGTAGTGGTAATGCGTGAGGTACGAAAAGGTCATTCACGGTTTGGCGTTTGTCTCCGATAGTTTCACTGTCGGGGCAGAACGCACCGTACCGGGGAGCCAACCTGGCGCTATGACCGGACAGAACGGACGAGCCTTCAACGAGTGGTTGAGGGCCCAACTCAAAGCCAAGAAGATGTCGCAGCGACAGCTGGCGCAGCAGTCCGGCGTCGACCATTCGACGATTTCGCGGTTGATCCGCGGAGATCGAATGCCGTCGCTCGGGACCGCGACGAAGCTCGCCCGCGGCCTGCGCGAGATTCGCGACGACGCCGATGCGCCTCAGTATCTTGGCGCGGTTGCCGGCGGAACCGTCAACCCGACGGCCCGGGTCGAGTACGCCTTGAGGGCCGACGAGGTTCTTTCCGAGCCCCAGGTCCGCCAGGTGATGGAGTACTACCTGGCCGTCAGGATGCGTCGTTTCGGCCGAGGCTATGCGGGCATGCGCGGCGAGGACAGGCCGATGGAGCCGCGCCGCCTTATGGATGAGCGTCGCGACACGCCCCTGATGGCGGCGACGATGGCCAACCGGGCCGTCAGGCCGATGGTCCGTCAGCTGCCGCCACGGGCACGGACCGGCCGCGAGGCGAGCTGACCTTCTCGCGACGTCGATCTAGGGCCCACGCCGGTATACCGACATGACCTTGTCGGGCGCCGCGTCGAAACGATCGATGAGCCTGAGCCCTCGGCCCGCAGCGTTGTCGCGCAGCCAGTCCTTCTCCTCGTAGCTGCCGCAGCCCACCTTGATCCAGGTCGAGTCGCACAGCAGGACCACGACCGAGGCATCGGTGGGTGCCACGACGGTTACTCCGTCGCGCAGCAACGGGTAGGAATACGCGTCCGTGCCCTTTGTCCGGAAGAGGGGCACCACTGCGATCTTGCCACCTGCGGCATCGCGCTCGATCCGGGCGGCTGCGGCCTGGGCGTCGGTCCAGCTGCCGTCCGACGTCACGGGTCGCCAATGGGCGGCGTTGAAGGTCACGAAGGCACCCACCAGGCCGATGACCAGCAGGCGGCGGAGCGCTCGGCCGAATCTGCCCCCGCCGGCATTCCAGATCGCCCCCACAGTGACCCCGGCCGCGACCAGCACGAACGGATCGGCTGCCATGTGGTATTGCTCGCTCATGGTGATGTTGAGCTCCGACACGGCGCGCAGCCCGAGTCCCAGGACGACGACGATCAGGACCAGGCCGCCGATGAGGAAGGCGATTCCCTGACGCTCGTCCTCCGGCGGAACCTCGTTGCCCGATAGGCTTCGCCGATGCCGCCAGGTCCTGAGCATCACGAGCGACCAGGCCGCGGCCAGCGCAATGAATACCACTATGGCGAGGATCACTCCCGAGCGCAGCTCGAAGAACGGCCACCCCGTCAGGGGCCACGCCGGGATGCGGATCGCCGCGAAGACCAGCCGGGCCAGCGGCGGCACCTCCACGTACCCGGGCGGCGAGCTGACATATGAGGCCACCCCTCGAAGTTCGCTGAAGCCGCCCGTGATCTCGTGATGGATGACCGGCAAGTACGCCGCGACGACGAGACCCGCCCCGGCCAGCCCCCACAGCGCGGCTCGGCGCCGAGCGCCGGGCGATGACCTCTTCAGGTCCACCAGATAGAGGGCGGCCAGCGGGACGACCAGCGCGGCAGCCGCCACGTGAGCCTGGGCGGCTACCGTCAACCCGGCGGCCGCGACGAGCCACCAGCGCGGACTTCGGCCGTGCCAGGCCTGCCAGGATCCGAGCAGGGCCACAGCCGCCCCGAACTCGACGAACGTAGGGTTCCAGATGAACGTTGAGAAGAAGACCAGGTCGGCGGAGGCGGCGGCCATCGAGGCCACGACGATTCCGGCGGCCCTGCCTCCGATGGACCGGGCTACCCACCACAGGATCGGCACCACGAGCGTGTTGACGGCAGCGATCTCGGCCAGGACCGCCCTCGGATCGCCGTGGCTGAGCCAGACCGCGGGCAGCAGAAGGTCGTAGTACAGCGCCCCGTGGTGGAAGGTCGAGCCCAGCGAAGTGGCGGCCGGGCCGAATAGGGGTATCTGGCCCGTGGACACGGCCGTGAACATGGCCGTCAACTCCGTGCCCTGGTCCGAGTCCCACGGCCCGCCGGAGGCCACGTGGGCGAAGCGCACGATGGCGGCCGCGATCGTAATCGCCACAAGGCCGATCAGCTCACGGCGCGTGACACGAAGGCGTTGAGCCTGGAATCGCGGCTCCTCGCTGGGAGGAGCGGGCGCCGGCCGGGGCGCGGGCTCGAGTTGCAGGCCCGGATCGTCGGCCGGGCCCGTGACCGGCTGCCCCGTCGCCCGGTCGAGCCGGGATCCGGATCCGCGAGAATCCGATGACCCGGGGCTCACGGCTCGTTCGTGCCGGGCGCGGCGGCCGCCGAACCGCCGCCGGCTCGCTGTTTCCCGGCGCCGGCCTTGGGCCCGCTCCGCTCCGGCTCGGGCTCCGGGCCCGGCGTCAGCGGCGCTCCGGACGCAAGATCGCGCAGTCTGGCCACGTTCACGGCATCCCAACCAGACTCCATGCCCGGTGTTTCCAGGTAGAAGGCGACGTGATCCAAGCGCGGATGGCAGAGCAGGTAGGCCAGCCCGATACGACCGATTCGGCCATCGCCCAGATGGGCATGCCGATCGTGGCGCGAGCCCCTTTCCGAGACGGAGTCGTTGAGGTGGACCATCACAAGCCGCTGGAGCCCCATCAGGCGGTCGAAAGCGGCCAGGACGTCCTCTATCGCGTCCGGACTGGAAACGTCGTACCCGGCGCCCCACAGATGGGCTGCGTCGATGCAGAAGGCGAGCCTGCCGTCGAGACCCCGCGCCGCGGCCTGGTCGAGCACCAAAGCCAGTTCCTCGACCGTGACGCCGATTGCGAATCCGCCGCCGGAGGAGTTCTCGAGAACGATCAACGGCGCGGCTGAATCGTCCGTTGTCTGGTGCAGCCCGTCCAGGCTCCGCTCGAGACCATCGACAAGGCGCGCGACACCCGCCTCACGGCCCGAGCCTCGGTGCGACCCGACGTGGACGTTGACGAACCGGGCCGAGAACTCAGGCGCGTGCTCGAGTTCGTGGTGCATCAGCGCGACCGAGCGGCCGAAAAGCTCGTCGTCCGGACCGGCCAGGTTGACCAGGTACGGGGCGTGGATCGCCACTGGCCCGACCTGGAGGTCGACCAGGCGCTGCCGAAAGGCGGCGGCTTCGGGCGGCGTCTCGGCCCGACGCTTCCAGGCCGTGGGGTTGTCGCTGAAGATCTGCACGGCCGAGGCGCCGATCTCGTTGGCCCGCTCGACGACGCGCACGAGGCCCCCGCCCATCGGGAGGTGGACCCCGGCCTTCCGTCCCCCCGGCAGCCGGACACGCCCGGTTGATACCGTCGAAACACCCTCCACTGTGGCTTGGACTCGCCCCCGATCGGCAGTCAAGCGGATGCCACCCCCTCGGGACCTCGAATTCAGTGAGTAGCCGTCAGCCGGCCCGATGGCCTTCGCGGCGTGGCGTGTACTCACCTCCGATCATCGGCTCGATCAACCCATAGTCCCCGGCGCAGCGCTTGTACAGCACGCATACCTTCTCCGACTCCGCGTTCACGAAGATGAAGAAGTGGTGTCCCAATTCCTCCATGCGGGCGAGAGCGTCTTCCTCGAACATCGGTTCGATCGCGAACCTCTTCGTCTTGACGATCCGCGACGCGGGCTCATCGGTCTCATCCATGGCCCCGGTTTGGTCGCCGACCGGCCGCCGCGCCCTGGCCTGGACCGGCCTGACCTTGCCGCGTGGCTTCTCGCGGGCGTCGACCGCTTGACGCTCGAGCCGATCGACGACGATGTCGAGACTGGCCTGGTAAGTGGGACCGGAGGCGTGGCTGCGCAGCGTCTGACCGTCGACCGTGAGCGTCAGCTCCGCGATCTGGGAGTCGGCCGTGCTGTGGTGTTGTTCGTTGGAAAGCTCGACGACCGCGTCCGCGGTGTCGTCGGCCAATCGCTCGAGCCGGCGCATCTTGCGCTCCGCGTACTGGCGTACGGAATCCGGAACGTCGATGTTCTTGCCCTTGACGATCGTCCTCACGGCTTGCCTCCGCAATGCAATCGCTCGCTCGGCCGGCTAAACGCGGGTCTCAGCAAGCGCCTTTCGGGCTGAGCAGCTGCCACCCAGCCAGTATAGGAGTCGGCCAGGTTGACCGGCCCTCGACGTTGCCACCGGCGGACCATCGGAGCCGGCGCCCCTCACAAGCGTGCTCGACGCCGCCCCGAGACGCACCATACAACCGCCGTATTGTCGCTTACCGCTCCCGGGCGACCGTCACGGCGGACACCGCCGCGGCCCCCGCCTCGTGCAGCGCCTGAGCGCAGGCGACCAGTGTCGATCCTGTGGTCACTACGTCGTCGACCAGCACGATCCACCGACCGCGAACGCGAGCCGCCTCTGACGTCCCTCTCACGGCGAAGGCGCCGGCCACGTTTGCCCGCCGCGCCCCGCGGCCGAGGTCGAATTGAGGCGAGGTATTGCGTGT
Organism: uncultured Chloroflexia bacterium; assembly: GCA_963789725.1. Classification (GTDB taxonomy): domain Bacteria; phylum Chloroflexota; class Limnocylindria; order Limnocylindrales; family CSP1-4; genus Fen-1039. The sequence continues at coordinate 361,680 of CAWBLU010000001.1, read as the reverse complement.
TCGCTCCAGGGCGGCGAGCCAGGGGATTCTGAGCCGCCGAGACGCCTCCTCCGCGAGCAGGACCGCCTGATCGTAGCCACGCCTTCTTGCCCTTTCGGGGTGGACGGGCACCGGCACGAGCAGGTCGCCGCCGGCGCCCGCGGCCTTCCACCGGGCCGCCAGGGCCGCGGCCAGAGGCTCGGTGAGCCGCCGCTCGCCCGCGTACTTGAGTCCGTGCAGGGCCGCTCGCACTGGGCCGGAGAAAGGCGCACACCACTCCAGCTGGGCGAGCGGCACCGGTGTGGCACAGGGAAGACCTATCGGCACGCCGGCCGGCAAGTCATTGCGGACCCACAGGGCCCGGCGGCACCTTGGGCATAGAGCTACTCCTTCGTCCCCGCAACCCGCGCACGCGGCCGGAAGTGCGATGTCCAGCATAGAAGCCGCCGCGGCGGCGAAACCTCGAGGTGCCATCGGCACACGCTAGCCGGAGCCGCTCACCCGAGGCTCATCTGCCGCTTGCCGACGGCCGAAACCCGGCCTGCGCCCTGCGCGCGGACGGCGTGTTCCGGTAGACCACCGGTCGCGGATCCGCCCGCGACGAAGCCGGTCGGGCCTTCTAGGCTGTAAGAATGGCGATCTCGTCGCCGACGGACGTGCCGGTCGCCTCGATCGTACCGACGGGCAATTCCAGTACGCCCTTGGCCCCGCTGACGCGCCACACCACCCCGATCCAGGGCCGCACCGCTCGGCGGGCGGAGAGCACCCGGCGGGTCCCGTCGGAGTCGCGGCCGGACGGCGCGACGAAGACAACGTCGATCGCGAACCGCATGAAGAGCATGTGAATCCCGTTCTCGCCGGGCAGCCACAAGCCGTCGCCGGCAGGCAGCGACCGACGTCCCATCAGGCCCATGAACTTGGCCCAGAACGATGCGCCGTTCTCCAAACGCTCCGCCAGCACGGTTCCACGGCTGACGTTTCGGGCAACCAGGTGCGGTCGACTCACGGGATGGCGCCGGTCCCCATGGCCTTGACGATGGCTATGATCGCCGGGCCGAGGATGACGATGAAGAGCGACGGGAAGATGCAGCCGACGAGAGGGAATAGCATCTTGATCGGCGCCCGGGCGGCCTGCTCTTCGGCGCGCTGACGGCGCTCGATGCGGAGCTGTTCGGACTGGACCTGGAGCACCTTGGAGATCGACACACCGAGCTGCTCGGCCTGGATGATCGCGCCGATGAAGTTGGACAGGGGCTGGACGTTCGTCCGCGGGACCATGTCACGAAGGGCGTCACGTCGGGCCTTACCCACTCGGACCTCGGCGAGAGCTCGACGAAACTCGTCCGAAAGGGGCCCCGGCAGCTTCTCAACGACTTTCGCCAGGGCGGCGTCGAAGCCGAGGCCGGCCCGAACCGAGATCGTCAGCAGGTCGAGGGTGTCCGGGATCATCTTCAGGATCAATTTCTGACGGGCCTTGATGCGGCCTCCAAGCCAGAACTCGGGGACCAAATAGCCGATGCCGATGCCTATGAGGCCCAGGAGCAGGCCGGAGATCAGACCTCCCGCCAGCAGGCCGAACAGGACGAAGATCAGCCCTCCGGTAGCGATCCCGACGAGTATCTTCACGCCTATCCAGTCAGTCAGGCGGAGGTCTCCGGGGTTGCCCGCGAGGGCCAGTCGCCTCTCGGAATTGTCGGTCGAAGATGCGCTGCTGAGGCGTCCGCCCATTCGCGAGACTCGGGCGATGAACGGCCTCAGCGTTCGCTCCACGAAAGGCTGCTGAAGTTCCAGCTCTTCGAGGTTGCGGGCCTGGATCGAGCCGAGTTGAGTCAGGCGGGCCTGAACCGGATCGACCGGGGAGCCGGCGGCCAGACCGATGATCGCTATCAATATGCCGCCGCCGACCATGGCTCCGATGATGATCCCGATCATTTGTCAGACCTCGATGGCGACGACGCGCCGAATCAGCATGAAACCGATGAACATGAAGAACCCCCCGATGGCGAGGACGATCAAGCCGGCCGGCAGGCCTGCGATGCCGGGCGGGTTCTCGAACATGGGCTGCATGAATCCCGGCGCGATCACGAACAGCAGGCCCATCAGGCCTATCGGCATTCCTGCCACCACGTAGCCGGAGAGCCGCTGCTGGGCGGTCAGGGTCCGGATCTCGCCCTTGATGCGGACGCGCTCTCGAATCGTGAAAGCGATCGAGTCGAGGATCTCGGCCAGGTTGCCGCCGACCTGGTGCTGGATCGCGATGGCCGTGGCCATCAATTCGAGGTCGTCGGACCGGACGCGCCGGACCATGTTCTCGAGGGCTACGTCGAACGCGAGTCCCAGGTTGACCTCGCGGACGACTCGACCGAACTCGACCGAAACCGGCGGCTGAGCTTCGCGAACCACCATCTCGATCGCTTGCAGGAAGGACGAGCCCGCCCGAAGCGCGTTGGCGATCAGGGTGATCGTGTCGGGGAGTTGCTTGTTGAAGGCGTTGAGGCGCGAGGCTCGGCGGCGACCGAGCCACATCCGCGGCAGGAAGAAACCCACGACCAGGCCGATGACGAGAGCGAGAGGCGTCCCGAGGGGCTTCAGGACGAGACCCAGCGTCATGAAGAGCAACGGGACTGCAATGATCACGCCCGCCCAGATGGCCATGAACTCGCCTGGCTTGACCTTCAGGTCCGCTCGGGCGATGTCACGGGCCAGGTTGGCACCAAAGTCGCGCTGCTCGACGACCCGATTCAAGCGAGCCAGCGCCACGCTCTGGGCCAGGATGTTGCCGACGCTGACCGATCCCTGAGCGGCGTTCGACGTAGTGGGCGCTTCCGGCTTACCCGTGGTATAGCGCTCGAGACGTGCGCTGATGCCGCTGTGCTGGCCTGAGCCGGCCACCCCAAGAATTATCAGCATCAATCCGATGAAGACCAGGATGCCGATTGCGATCCCTACCATGGCAATTCCTTCCGCCCCGGTCTAGGCAAGCCCGAAGAGGCCGCGCGGCAGGTGGATGCCCATGACCTCGAACTTCTCGACGAACTTAGGCCGAATGCCCGTCGGTCGCAGCCGACCCTGAATCTTGCCGTCGACGACGCCGGTCTGCTCAAACAGGAAGACGTCCTGCATGACGACGACATCGCCCTCCATACCCTGGACCTCGGTGATGTACTGGATGCGCCTGGTTCCGTCCTTCATTCTGGTCTGGTGGACGATGAGGTCGACGGCGGCCGACACCTGCTCGCGGATGGCTCGCAATGGGAGGTCGACGCCAGCCATAAGGACCATTGTCTCGAGACGGGCAAGCATGTCCCGCGGTGTGTTGGCGTGGCCGGTGGACATCGATCCGTCGTGGCCGGTGTTCATTGCCTGCAGCATGTCCAGGGCTTCGCCACCTCGGCACTCACCGACGATGATTCGATCGGGCCGCATGCGCAGGCAGTTCTTGACGAGTTCCCGGATCGGGATCGCGCCCTTGCCTTCGATGTTCGACGGCCTCGACTCCAGGGTTACGACGTGCTCCTGCCGAAGCTGCAGCTCCGCGGCGTCCTCGACCGTGACGATTCGCTCGTCATTGGGGATGAATGACGACAGCACGTTGAGCGTCGTGGTCTTGCCCGACCCGGTGCCGCCAGAAACGAAGATGTTCAAGCGGGCTTCCACGCAGGCGCGGAGGAAATCGAACATCTCCGGAGTGGCCGTGCCGAACCGGATCAGGTCGTCCACCGTGAACGGCGACGCGGAGAACTTCCGGATGGTCAGGACCGGCCCGATAAGCGACAAGGGCGGGATGATGGCGTTGACGCGTGACCCGTCGGTGAGGCGGGCATCTACCATCGGGCTCGACTCGTCGATGCGGCGGCCGATCGGGGCGATGATCCGATCGATGATTCGCATGACATGGTCGTCGTTCTGGAAGACGACGTTCGTCAGTTCCAGTCGGCCGTTTCGCTCGATGTAGACCTGGCGCGGGCCGTTCACCATGACTTCGGTCACGGTGTCGTCTCGGAGCAGCGGCTCGAGAGGCCCGAGACCGATGATCTCGTCCGTGATCTGCTCGAGCATCCTGACGCGTTCGGCTCGAGTGAGGGCAAGCCCTTCCTCGTCGATGACGCGGCCGAAGATCTCCTCGATCTGGCGACGGACTTCGATCTGGTTGGCCAGGTCCAGCTTGGGGTCCAGGTCCTGGATGACGCGCGACTGGATCCGGAACTTGACTTCGCGCAGCGACTCCCGCACTGGCGCCTGGCTGAGGAGGCGCTGGCCTGTGGGACCCTGGCCCAGACCGGGAGGACCCGAAGGCGCCGCCGGTGCACCACCCGCCGCGCCCGGTGCCATGCCCGGTCGCGCACTCTCGATTCTCTTGAGGAGGGACATCGCCTATACCCCTTACCGGCCCACCAGCCGGGCAACTATCTCCATGCGAAGAGCGACTTGCCCTTTTGAGGTGCCTTGCGGCCTTCCTCTTCGCTTGACTCTCGGCTTCCGACAATAGATGTTGCAAGGCGGAGTACGTCCTGCGAAACCTGGCTCTCCCTATTGCTGATCACGAATGGCACGCCCCGGTTGAGAGCGTATACAACCGCCCGCCCGTCGCTGACGATCGTATGGTCGACCTTACGGCCGATCGAGTGCTCGACATCCGCGACCCTGATACCCAGGGTGGTGTCGGCCCGATTGAGGACGAGGCGAATCTTGTGCGAGTAACCGAGTTGCTCGGCCACCTCGAGAAAGAGGCGGGTGTTCTTGATGCTCGTGATCTCGAGCGTGAGCACCGTCAACACTACGTCGGCCAGGTCCAGGATGCCGAGCAGGGTGTCGTTGAACCATGCCGCGCAATCCACGACGACGAGCTCGCTGTGCTGCCGGAGGATCTCGATGACGTGCTTGACGCCGGCCGGAGTGATCAGTTCGGCCATCTCAGGGGATGGCGGCGCGAGCAGCACGTGGATGCCCGACGAGTGGGTCAGCGTGAACGTTTCGACAGAGTCGGGATCTCGTCCCTGCTCGAGCTCCGGGACCAGCTCGGCCATCGACTTGTCCTTCGGATTGAGGTTGAGCAGGACCGCGACGTCGCCGAACTGAAACGACGCGTCGACGAGGGTCACCTTCTTGGCCAGCTCGGACGCGGCGGCAACGGCCAGGTTGACGGCGATGGTTGTCCGGCCGACTCCGCCCTTCGGGCTGAAGACGGCCACGACCTGGCCCTCCTGGGTCGGATCCTGGGTCCGCGCGGCTATGGTCAACGCCGCTCTGCCGGCCTTCTCCTTTTCGCGGGAGTAGACCTGACGGATCGATGCCGTCAACTCGTCGCTGCTGAAAGGCTTGACGAGGAACTCGCGAGCTCCCGCGAGCATCGATCGCCGCAGGTAGTCGGCTTCGCCCTGGACTGACATCATGACCACGGACGCGCTCGGGACCTGGGCCGATAGGCGCTCGGTCGCGGCGATGCCGTCCATGTCCGGCATGTTGATGTCCATCAAGATGACGTCCGGCAGAACCCTGGTCGCCAGCCCGATGGCCTCGGTCCCGGAGGAAGCGGTACCCACCACTTCGATGTCGGCCTCGAAACCGAGCAGCTTGGCCAGGTGGTCACGCGTTTCCTGGATGTCATCGACTATGAGAACGCGAACCCGGTCAGCCATTGGCGTCGCTCGCTTGGAGAGCACCGGAGAGGCCGGAGTGGCCGGCCTCTCCCATGGCTCCACCCTGTTGGTGAAGCCTGCCTACCATTGGATCACGAGGCCGAGCTTCGAGGGAATGATGGCCCGCGGATCGGGCGGAAGCACGCCATAGTTCTGGACGAGCTGGAAGTAGGTGATGCCGCCCGTATCGGTATTCGAGGCCTTGGTGTTGTCATCGGCCCGCGAACGCAGGGCAAATGAGAGATCGATGTAGTTCTGCGGGTCCTGCTTCTCCATGCGCTGTGCCCAGCGGATCAGTTCAGCTTCCTCGGGCAAGACCTCGACGACGGTGATCATATGGCGGCTGTCCAACTGCACCAGCTCCGGAGTCGCCGAAGCGGTTGCCGCCGGAGCTGACGGATTGGCGGTCGGCCCGCTCGCTGGATTCGGAACAACCGGCGCGAGCAGTGTGGCGAGGATCCTCCGATTGCGGATCACCATCTTGGTGGTGACCTGCGTCCCGCCGCCAATGACGATCGGAATGTTATTGGCGTCCTTGCTGTTGAGCGCGAGCTGGTCGACGTAGACGCTGAGGATGATGTCGACGTGATCGCCCGGGACGATGAGTGTGCCGACGCCGTTCGTCTGGTCGACTTCCATGGAGACGGCGACCATTCCTTTGGAAATGGCGGCCGAGATATCCTTGCCGGCCGTCACGCTCCCGCCAGATGAGATGAAGTCGCGGCTGGCGATGATCGGCTTGCCACTGGCGATATCGGAACCCGCGATCTTGCCGACCGCGTCGTCGACGGTCGCCAGCGTGTCGGGACCAAGGGCGTCGCGTTCGGACAGGGCCATGGCCTTCAGGCCGACCATCGCCGCGGTGATAGTGTCGCCCGCGTGGATGTTTGTCTTGGCGACGACCACCTGAACGGTAGGCTCCGGCGTGGGTGTAGGCACAGTCGAGGAGGAGGCGCCGGGGCCGTTTGAACCGCCTCCGCCACCGCTGCCGTTTGCCAGCACGGCTGCCCCCACGCCGCCGGAGATGGCGACGATGATTCCGAGCAGGATCAGCAATCGATTGGACCGCTTCACGACGATACTCCCGAGCACATGTGACAGGTGCCACCAAGGTAGCCTTGCGGCCAACCTAACGACGACTATACCAATGGCCTACCGAAGTAGGAAGGATTCCCGGCTCAAGACGCCAAGAATGACTTAGTTGCCTCCGCTATGGACAACAAAAAACGGGCCGCGCACTGGGCGCGGCCCGTTCACTTTGTCGCAGCGTGAGTTTACAGAGCGTTGCCGATCGTGCTGAGGATCGTCTGGATCACGCCGCCCAGGAAGAGCAGCGCTACCACGGCAGCGATCGCGATGAGTGCGAGGATGAGGGCGTACTCGGCAAGGCCCTGGCCCTTTTCGGTTCGGATAAGCATCATAGCCTCCTGAATGAGAGCGCCTCCAAACGGAGGTTGGCGTCAATAGTGGGCGTGTAACCGTGGGAACGCCACTAGGCAGATGGTCATGGGACCGGCCACTTGTCCACACCGTGGCTCGCTTGAAGCGGTCATGGATCGGCATTTCGGCGCGGTCAGGCACCACCTTACAACTTCCGCTCGTGGGGATCGAGCGATTCGCGGGCCGGAGCCTAGACGGCCGATGCGACCAGACTCAACAGGGAAGACAGTTGGTCGCCGAAGAACACCAAAGAGATGACGCAGACCACAGCCATTATGGCCAGGATCAGACCGTACTCGATCAAGCCCTGGCCGGCCTGGCCCGACGGCCGATAAGCACGGCGTCCGATGCCTCCAGCCGCCGATATTGCCTGTGCGCGGGCCGGCGACTCCCCCAGAACGCGAGGCGTGGAGTCCGGTTTCAACTCGTCGGCAGGACGAGGACGACCTCACGTCCTTCGTCGACGAGTTCGGCGCTCACGCCGATGGTGTCGGAACGCTGCTGGACTTCGCGCCACGTGTTCGCCGGCAGGGCCAGCGGCTGGTTGGCCCGCGCCGCCCGGCTGACCTTGTTGGCGCGCGTCTCGTCGATCATCGCCCGCAGGGCGTCCGGCATCTCGCGGTCGCCTGCCTTGCTCTTCTTGTCGGGTAACGGTTGCGGCGTCTCCTCGACGGCGGGTTCCTCGACCTGCGCCGAGTCGTCCCGCCTGGCCGCGATCCGGGCCTCGGTCTTGTCCGGGCTCCACTCGAAACGGATCGAGATCCGGTCGGGCCGGCAGGACAGGAATCCGGTCAGCGCCTCGTCGATCAATCTGAACAGGGCGCTTTCGATGTCCATCGGCAGCCGCCGGTCCGTTCCGTAGGATTCGAACTCGATCGGCACCTGTGAACGCCGGCCGCGGTCGCGAGCCACTCGCCGAAGCGTGGGGACCAAACCGAGGTCATCGAGAACCATCGGCCGAACGTCGAAGATGAAGGCCTTCGTGGCGTCGAGCGTGTGCTGGACCATGCCGACGAGCTCGCCGATCTCGGCCTTGGCCTGGGCCGGATCCCGGTCCAGCAGCCGCTCCACGATCTGGGCCTGAAGAACGATGTTCGTCAGGCTCTGGGCCGGGCCGTCGTGCATCGCCCGGGCGATCTCGCGCCTGAGGTCTTCCTGGGCGGCGAGCACCAGCCGCGAGACGGCCGGTGGGAGCGGAGTGTTCGTGTCGAGCTTGTCGATCGTGTGCTGCGGAACGGCCCCTCCCATCGAGGCGCGATCGAGCTCCGCACTGTAACGGCGCAGGCTCTCTCGGAACCGCGACAGGATCTTGAGCTTGCCCTCGAGGATGTCCACCTGCGCTTCCATGATCGCGGACCGCTTGGTAAGGGCCACGAGCTGTTCGCTCTGGTCGTCGTCGTCGCCTTCGGAGCCACTGCCGCCCGGCTTGGCTCTCTCCGCCGCCTGGGCCCGTTTCTGCTCGTGCCGGGTTGCCTCAGTTCGGGCCTGGTTGACGAGCATCTCGATCTCGCCGATCTCCCTGGTCAGGAGTTCGACTTCGCGCCTGGCTCGCTCGGCGATCTCGAGCAGTGGAAGCGGTAGAGGGTCGATGGCCACTAGCGGCTCAGTCCTCGGGCATTCGAATCCAGCCCTGGCGCATGGCGTACACGACGGCCTGAGTGCGGTCGTTGACGCTGAGCTTGCGCAGGATGCTGGACATGTGGTTCTTGACGGTCTGCTCGCTGATGGACAGGGCATAGGCGACCTGCTTGTTGGTCATGCCCTGGGCGATGTTGTCGAGGATCTCGACTTCGCGCGGCGAGAGCGGAGCGAAGATCGGGGCCGCTTCCTGGCCGTAGATGGCCAGCTCGCGGAACTCCTTGAGGACCCGGCTCGCGACTGCCGGCTTGGCAAACACTTTGTCGTTGATCAGGTACTCGCCGCTGGCCACGCGGCGGATTATCGCGACCAGATCGTCGGGTGCGACGTCCTTGAGGATGAACGCAGCCGCGCCGGCCTTTATGGCGTCGAAGAGCGCGTCCTCGTCCTCGTTGACGGCAAGGACGATGATCCCGGCCGAGGGCAGTTCGCGCTTGATCCGCTGGGTGGTCTCGATGCCGCCCGGGGCAGGCAGCGAGAGGTCCATCAGGATGATGTCCGGCGAGAGCTGGACGGACAGGTCGAATGCGCCCCGCGTGTCGTCGGCCTCGCCCAGGATCTCGAAACCCGGCTCCTTCTCCAGGATGTTGCGAACCCCGACGCGGAACAGCGCGTGGTCGTCAACGAGGAGGATCGTCGTCTTCTCACCAGTCCGGCCGCCCGGACCCGGCCGGCGTCGCTCCGGTCCGGCGTAGTCAATCGAACTCATGCGCTCTCCTCTCCCACTGGAATCGACAAGCTGACGACCGTTCCGCCGCCGGACCGGGACCGAACCTCGAATTTCGCACCGATGAGTTCGGCCCGTTCCCGCATGAACTGCAAACCGAAATTGCGCCGGCCGCGCGCGGCAACAGCGTTGACATCAAAGCCTCGTCCGTCGTCCGTCACTTCGAGAATCCACGTCGTCGACTCGAGCCGAGTGGCCACGACCGTGCGGCTGGATCCCGCGTGCTTTCGTACGTTCTGCAGGGCCTCCTGGACTATACGCAGGACGGCCGTCTGCTGCGTCGGGTTGAGCCCGTCGCCCGGAGCCTTGAGCTCCGTCTCGACGGTGGAGCCCGTCAGGGCGGCCATGCTTTCGACGGCGTCCATGATCGACCCGTCAAGGCCCAGTTCGTCGAGCAGCGGAGGCCGCAGCTGACTGATGAACGTGCGCATCTCACCCAGCTCGCGGCGGAGCAGCTCGCGCAGGAAGTGGAGCTCGCTGCCGGCCATGCGGACGTCCTCGTTGAGGACGCGCTCGATGTATTCGACCTGGAAGATGGCATTGGAGAGAGCCTGGGCCGGCCCGTCGTGGACCTCCTGAGCCAGCCGGGAGCGCTCGGCCTCCTGGGCCTGGACGATCCTCATCTGCATGTCCGTGGCCAGACCGGCGTCGGCGACTTCGGCCAAAAGGCTGGCGTCGCCCCGTTCGAGGAAGAGCCAGGCGTTCTCCATGCTTCGGACCGACAGTTCGAGCTTCGAAAGCTCCTGTTGATGGCGGCCGAGATCCGCCGTCAGCCGCTCGACTTCAGTCCGGAGAGCCTTCTGGCGCGCATCCTCGGCGCCCGCCTCGGCGGCAGCGGCGGGATCGTCGCCCTCGCTGTGCGGAATCGGGGCGCGGTCGGAGACCTCGAGCGAATCGCGAAGGCGGTGCCAGCGACCCAGCGTGTCGCGATACGCCTCCCGATACCTCTCGGTGACGGATCTCAGGTTGTTGGCCCCGTAGCCCAGCGTGGACTTCGCTTCGGCGTATAGCTCGTCGAAGCGCGAGTCGCGCGAATCTGCGGCGCCTCGTGTAGCGTCCATACCGATTGGAGTATACGGGCCCTCTCTCATGGACAGACGACCCGGAAGACGCGGAAATGCGCCAGAGGCGAGTCTTTGCCGGGCCTGGAGCCCGAGTTGTCCAAAAGGCTGACCTCCTGGAAGCATTTCGCGGCCGAACTGCCCTCGCTGAGAATGTCGGGCCACTCTCTTCCGGCGTCGGCTCGGACGACCAGAAGCTTCGACCCGAATCGGCCGGCAAGATCCAGGACCGCGGCCGGCGACTCCTCGGGCAGAGCCACTGTTGGAATGCGGGCCGATTCCGCCAGCCAGATCGGATTGTCGGTGATCACCGGGCTCGATCCGTCCAGCGGCACGCCGGCCCGGACCATCGCGGCCGGAAGGGCGTCGTAGCGAGCCCGGACTTCGTCGGCCTGCCCGGCCAGACTCGTCACGGCGACGAAGCACAGAGGCACCGCGGCCGAGATCGTGAACGCCGGGCCGAGCCAGCTCACGGGGTTCGTCCAGTGGCGCAGCCTCCCGACCCTGACAATGAACGCGTCGAGCGCGATCAGGCAGCCGACGGTCAGCAGGACGAAAGTCGAACCGGCGGCATGCAGGAAGGTGCCCGAAAGCGTGGCCACCGGGAACGCGAGGCTGGTTACGAGGAACGTGATGACCGCGACGAGCAGCAGCGGTCGCAGAGCCCGCCGCCGGCCCGCCCACGGCAGGGCCAGCAGCCCGACCAGGCCCACCGGGAATGACGGTATGAGCAGCACGGCGAAGAGGTCGTGGGCGATGCCGGCGAGATGAATTCCGGCCAAAGCCGCCGGGCCCTGGGCGAGGTAGCTGGCCAGGCTCGGCTGATCGCGGTACGCGAACACGTCGTAGCTGTGTAGGTACAGCGCGTTCGAGATGGTCTGGCCCGGCAGCGGCGTGCCGAACACGACCCAGTCGCGAACCAGCCACGGGGCCAGGACCAGGGCGGCGACCACCGCCGGAACGGCGATGATCCGGAACCGCCGGCCGCGGCCGCCCGGTGTCGAGAACCAGGCCACTGCCGCCCAGGCCAGGGCGAGCCAGATGGCCTCGCTCCGGGTCAACGCCGCGAAGCCCAGCAAGAGGCCGAGGACGACCAGCTGGGCGTCGGGCCGGCGCAGGGCGGGCCGGCGCAGGGCGGGCCGGCGCAGGGTGGGCCGGCGCAGGGCGGGCCGAGCCAACCCGGTGGCGTCACCCGGGCCCTCGTCCGCCCCGCGCACGGCGCGCGCGGTCTCACGCGCCACCAGGCGCGTCATCAGCAGACATGCGGCAAGGGAGATGGCCGCGAAGATGGCTGTGGAGTCGGGGAGTGCGGCGTAGATGACGAGCGGCCCGAGGACGGCGGCCACGAGACCCGTGCCGACGCCCATGGTCCGTGCCCGCCCCAGCGGCAGCTTCATCTCCGTGGCCACGTCGGCCCCGAGCCGCCACGCCAGCACCGCCACCAGCGAGCTGGCCAGAACGGACACGACCTGGGCGGCGCGGAACCAGTTGGCGACCCCGCCGATGGCAATCGGGACGGCGGCCAGAAACGACGGCAGCGGCATCCACACCTCAAAGGCAGCTCGGGGCACCATCAGCGGCGGCGTCTGGAAGCTCCACAGGGCGTCGCTGATCAGGCCCCGGCCTTCGACGACGTTGCGCGCGACGCCCGCGTAGTAAGCCGTGTCCTCTGGGATCGGGAAGCCGATCGCGGCCGCCGCAACGACGCGGACCACGAGAGCGACCGCGAACACCGCCGCTGCGCTGACCAGCGCCTCTCGCCTGCTCACGGTGAAACCCGCGACCCGAGTGACGGGCCGCAGCGCGTGTCATCGGTCCGCGTGCAGACAGGGTAGATGGCCAGGGCGGGCGCTCCATCCGCGGCCGCGTCGCCGGTCTTGGGTCCCGTATACGGCACGGTGAAGACCGGCGGGCCGATCCAGGCCGGCCGAGCCACGGCCTCGATCACGGGGATCATCGGGTCGACGACGTGGGCCCGTTCGAGGACGAGCCATCGGATGTCGTAGTCCACCGCGACCTCGTGGATGATGGCGAGCGAGTCGTTGAGCGTGACGACGCCGCCCCTGCCCGTAAAGTACTTGAAGCCGCCCGGGTCGGCACTCAGCAAGCGGTCGGTGGCCGCTACCCCGGCCCGGTCGAAATCTTGGGCGGCGGCCACGCGATTATCCCGATCCGCGTTCCAACCCGGCAACGCCAGGCTCGTGAACGCCACGGCGTTGACGGCCACGGACGCGAGGGACGCGATCAAGAAGAGGCGGGCGGCGCCCTGTTCCGTCCACGATCGCCGGTGCCGGGCGGCCCAGGCCGATGCCAGCTCCGCACCCTCGAAGGCCAGGACGAAAGTGATCGGTACCAGCGCCACCGCGGAATGAAGGAACGTGCCGTAAGGGACGTGGACGGCGAAGACGAGCCCGGCCGCCGCGAAGAGGGTCGCGGCATAGGTAAAGGCGGGCCCGAAGTCGACGGAACGCCGGCGCGCCCACGCGCCGATCAGGATGAACGGCGCCAGCACGATCGGGCAGGCGATGACGAAGTAGATCTGCAGGGCCGAGACGAAACCGAGCACCCGGCTCTGGACCAGCGAGCCGAGCCCCTGACTCAGGAAGCCACCCAGCGATGTGTCGCCGGTGACGCTGTTCATCTGCCCGTAGGTCTGTATCAGCAGGATCCGTCCCGACGCCGACGAAGGCGAGAGGCTGCCGAAGACGAGCAGCTGGCGGAGATACCAGGGCGACACGACCAGCAGGAATAACCCGAAGCAGGCCAGGGCGTAGCGCCACGGGATGGCGGGGGAGCGACCGCCGCTCGATCGCCAAACATGCCAGCGATCCCATACGAAGGCGAGCCCTACGGCGGCTCCCAGCAGGACGCCGTCGTTACGGGCGAGCGTCGCGATGCCGACGACGAGCCCCGCCAGAGCGTAGGAACCGCGGCGGCCCTTGAGTCCGCGGGCGGTCAGCCACAGGGCGCCCATCCCGAGCGGCTGATACAGGGCCAGGTTGTCCGGCTGGGCCATGAAAAGCGTCGCGGCCGCGGGGGCGGCCACGGCGATGCCGGCGGCCAGGGCGATGCGCGGCGAGCTGCCGATCTCACGGGCCAGCAGCCAGGTCATGGGAGCGGCCAGCGAGCCCACTACCGCAAACGGAATGGCCGATGCCAGCGGGGTGGGTCCGAGCAGCCACATCGTCGGCAGCTGGATCAATGCCGCGAGCGGCATCCAGTGGGCATTGCTCGGGATCGGCAGCACGGGATCGGCCGGGATGCGACCGCCGACGTCGACGAAAGACCAGATGAAATCGATGTTGAAGCCGTGCCCCGATTGCAGGGCCCGGGCCACGTCGACGTAGTAATACGAGTCGGGGTAGGCCGCGTCCGGATGCAGCCCGAAAACGATGGCCCGGACGACCATGGCTAGCGCGTAGAGACCGATCGCGATACGCACGGGGAGGCAGCGTAGCATCCGCCGTGGTCCCACTCCCACCGGTACGAATGACTCATCGGGCCGCGAGCGGAGGTGGGATCGCGACTGCCGACCGTCCGGCGCGAGCCGGGTTCGGGGCGCGGGAGCGATCGGCCCCTCGAGCCGCCGGCGAATCGCTCCGGTCGCATGCGGCACTGAGTCGATTGCCCGTACACTCCCGGTCATGGTTTCGAGCCTCGCCATCGTTCTGCCCGCGTACAACGAGGAGGCTCGTCTGGGGCCGGCTCTGGACGAGTTGTTCACCTACCTGTGCGACTCGCCCAGGGGCGCGCTACCGGAGACGGTCAACGTTCTCGTCGTGGACGACGGCAGCACCGACGGCACGGCGGCCCTGGTCCGGGCCAGGCCGGAGTTCTCTCAGGACGGCGGCCACCCCGGGCATGGTCCCTGCCCAGCCCTCGGGCTGCTCGCTATGCCGCACGGTGGGAAGGGTTCGGCGGTCCGGGCCGGGGTGCTCGCGGCCGACGGCGATATCATCGTCTTCGCCGATGCGGACATGGCGACACCGCCCGATCAGTTGGCCCGGCTCACCGCGGCGCTCGAGTTCTCCGACATCGCCCTCGGCAGCCGGATCCAGCCCGACGGCTCCGACATGCGGGCGACTCAGCCGCCGTTCCGAAGGCTCGTCGGTCGACTCTTCCGCTTCGCCGCCCAGGCCTGGGTGACCGGACCGGTCAAGGACACTCAGTGCGGCTTCAAGGGCTTCCGCCGCGAGGTGGCCCGCGACCTCTTCACTCGCCTCAGGATCACCAGCATCGTTTTCGACGTCGACCTGATCTACCTGGCCCGAAGGCGAGGCTACCGAATCGCCATCGTTCCGATCGTCTGGGCCGACCGGCGAGGTTCCCGCATGCATGCCCGGCCGAAACTGGCGCTGCGGGTCGCCTGGGACCTGGTTCGGATCCGTTTCGTCCATCGTCGGATTCGGAAGGCTTCCACGGAAACGCCGGCCATCGAAGGCTCGGCCGAGGGGACGCCGGGTCGATGACGATGGTCGAGGGGGCGCCGGAGCCATGACGGCTGCGGAGTCGCCGGGCCGAGCCCGCTCCGGGCTGGCCGGGGCGCTCGTCCCCGTCGGCTCGATCGCACTGCTCGTCTTCATGCTCGGGCTCGTCCTGGCATCTGCCGGCAAGACTCTCGGCTACGACTACACGTGCTACGAGGCTGCCGCGCGACATCTGGTCGACGGCGTCCCAATCTACGACAACGCCTTCTCCATCTCCGTCGGAACGTGCCCGGGAACCTATACATATCCGCCGGCCTTCGCCGTCGTCCTGGTTCCGTGGCTCGTCTTCGGAGAGGCGGCCGCCGGGCTGTGGTGCGTCGCCATGGCGGCCTGTTTCATGGCCGGAGTGGCCCTGCTTCCCGTCCGTCGCGACGTCCGCTGGGTCGTGATCATCGTGGCCGCTCTCGATTGGCCGCTCCTGTACGCGGTCAAGCTCGGCCAGGTGGAACCGCTGTTGTTCCTGGGCTTCGCGGCGGCGTGGCGATGGTTGGACCGGCCGGGCGTGGTCGGCACCGTTACGGCGCTCGGCGCCCTAACGAAGGTCCAGCCCGGGCTGCTGGCCGTGTGGGCTGTCGCGACCGGGCGGTACCGGGCAGCCGGAGTCGCCGCCGTGGTTGGTCTCATCGGGGCCGGCGTGGCATCCCTGGTCACTGGTCTGGGGGCGTGGGCCACGTACATCGACCTGGTGCGCGGCCTGGGAGGGACTTACTCCACGGCCCACAACTTCGCCCCGGGCGCCGTCATGCATCTGGCCGGAGCGCCGGATGCGGCGGCGGCGGCGGTACAGCTCGGTTCCGTGGCGGTCGCGGTCGCCGCGCTTCTGGCCGCGTACCGTTGGGCTTCGCCGACGGCCAGTCTCCAGGTCACGATCGTCGTCAGTCAGCTTCTCTCGGCTCCGCTGCGCGACCACTATGCGGTCCTGCTCCTGCTGCCGGTGGCCTGGCTCGTGGCCCGTGGCCGGCTCTGGGCCGCCCTTATTCCGCCCCTGGGGTGGATCTCGCTCTTCGCCACCGGCGACTCACCGAGCTGGCTCGTCGTGGCGAGCATTCCGGTCACCTTCTTCGGGGTCTTGGCCATCCTCCTGTGGGATGCGCGCCTGGATCGCCGGGCTGGGTAGCGTCCGCCCGTATCGCCCAGTGGGCGATAGTTCGCCTCGCAACGAGGTTCAGGGCCGTGACGTGAGGTGGTGATATGCTCGGGTCTGTGACCGTGAGTTCCCCCGAAGACAGCGACCCTGGTTGTCTTCCGCCCAAGCTTCCCGCCGCATCGACACCGTTGCCTTCGCCGGCCCTCGACGTGACCAGCAGCCCGACCCTCCAGAGGGCCAGCCTGTGAGTGCCCCCACTGGCATGCGGCTCGTGGCGTCGCGCCGTGACTTCGACTCCATCCCCGGGGGAGTCTGGGATGAGCTCGCCGGACGGACGCCCTGGGCGACGCCGTTCTCCCTGAATTGTGTCCAGCAGGCCTGGTGGGACGCGTACGGGGCCACTGCCCACGACCAGACGGTGGTCGTCGCGCACGAGGCGGCGCCCGACGAAATCGTGGGGATAGTGCCGCTGATGCACCGCCATGAACTCGAGCCCGGGGACGTGGCGGCGCGGACCACCATCCGCCACAGGCCCGGGTCGGTGCTGCGGCCCGTGCCCGATTCGGCGACCGCCGTCTTCTTCGGCGCCTCATATCACGCCGATTACGCGACTGTCTTGGCCGCCCCGGCCGACCTGCCGATCGTTTGCGAGACGGTCGTGGGCTGGCTGGCTGCCCAGGATCAATCTCGCTGGGACGTCGTCGATCTGCGCCGATTGCGCGACGGCGATCCGGCCGCGGACGCGCTGACCAAGTCCCTGGAATGGGCCGCCCCAGCGGCCGATTGGTGTGTCACGCGCGAGCGGGAGGACGTCTGCCCGGTTGTGACCCTCCGGCCGGGCGTCGACTTCGAAGGCTATCTGGCAACGCTCGGCGGCAAGGAGCGGCACGAGATCAGGCGCAAGATCCGTCGGGCCGAAGCCGCCGGAGAGGTCAAGCTCGAGAAGTCGATCCATCCGATCGATGACCTGGATACCTTCGTCGAACTGCACCAGAGGCGCTGGGGCGACGAGGGCCTCTTTCCGGCGACGGCAGGTGGAGCGGCCAGCCGCCGCTTCTTTGCCGGACTCTTCGAAGATTGCGCACCTGCGGGCGTGGTCGATCTTTCCTTCCTCACCGTAGGCGGCCGCCGAATCGCGGCGGGAGTCACGTTCGACGACGGTCAAGCCGTCTACTACTACAACGCCGGCGTCGACCCCGACGCCAGAGAGCTATCCCCCGGAGTGGTCATGGTCGCCCGATATATCCAGCGTGCAATAGAACTCGGCCGGTCCCGTCTCGACTTCCTGCGCGGCGACGAGCCGTACAAGTACGAGTGGGGCGCGGTTGACTCGCCCATCGATCGGCTGCTCGTACAGCGAACCGGCCCGGCGGCCGGAGACGGCAACTGACATGGGCGCCGACCATCCCCTGGGCGAGCCGTGCGCCGACATGGCCGTCAGCCACCGACCGATCGAAGGCGGGCGCGTCCGCGTCGTCCAGATCATGGCCACGGGCACCAACGGCGGAGCGCAGGAGCACGTCTACTCGCTCGTGACCAGGCTCGACCCAACCTATTACGACGTCTGCGTGGTCTCGCTGTCGCACGGCAGCAGCGTCCGCCGGCTGGAGAAGGCCGGCATCGACGTGTGTGTCATCGACGAACCCGACGATCGGCTCGCCGTCCAGGCCCTGGCCGAGTTGCTCGGGCCGATGGAGCCGGAGATCGTCCACAACCACATGTACCGAGCCGAGATCCTCGGCACCCGAGCCGCGCTGCTTCTCGGCGAGAAGGGCTGCAAGCGGCCGGCCGTGATCTCCACGGTGCATTCGAGCCGCGTCCGCTGCTCGGACGATCGGATCGCCCTGCGACAGCTGACGCCGCTCATGGACCGGCTGATCGCGGTCTCGAAAGCCATCGAGCACAAGATCCGCGAGGAGGGCCGGACCGGCGCGCCGGTGAGCCTGATCTACAACGGAGTGGATCTCCAGCGCTACAACCACCAGCAGCCGTGCTGCACGCTCCACGAGGATTACTCGATCCCTGAGTCCTCCCCGATAGTCGGCGTCGTCGCCCGGCTCGAAGCCGAGAAGGGTCATCGAACGCTCATTGACGCCTGGCCCCTCGTCACGGCCGCGCATCCGGAGGCCTGGCTGCTCGTGGTCGGCGAGGGATCGGAGCGTGAGTCGCTCGAGGCCCAGGCGGCCTCCCTGGGTATAGCCGATCGTGTGGTCTTCACCGGCCGCCGGGAGGACGTGCCGGCCGTGACTGCCGCGCTGGACATCGCCGTGCTGCCTTCGTACCGCGAGGCGCAAGGTCTGAGCGTTCTCGAGGCCATGGCCCTGAGCCGGCCCGTCGTCGCGTCCGAAGTCGGTGGCATCCCGGAGATGATCGAGGACGGGGTCAGCGGCCTACTGGTCCGGCCGAACGACCCGGAAGAGCTGGCCGACGCGATCGTCAGGCTGCTCTCCGACCACCCCTACGCCGACATGATCGCCAGACGCGGCCACGACGTCGTCCACGACCGCTTCTGCATCGAACTGATGGTCAACGCCATCGCCAACCTGTACGAGGAAGCCGCGCTCGGTCTGCGCCGCGCCGGTCGCGCGACCCCGACGGTATAGCGCAGGCTCGCAAGGGTTCGGCGCACGTCGTCGACGGGGCGCGGTCGTCGGGCCGTGGCGACGACATGAGCTCGGCGTCGCCCTCGTAGTCGCGAAACACTACGTTGGCCAGGTTGCCGAAGCCGATCTAGGCGCTCACGAACCGGGCGTAGGCTTCGTCCTCGACGCGGCGAACGGCCATCACGCCGGCACTATGAGAGCCGGCGGCGCGGCCACCAGCGCCTGGTCTTCTCCTCCGGGAAGCCCGCCTCTCCGACCAGCGGCACGAAGACACACGCGCCGCAGTCGTAGCGCTGGAGCTCAGCGCCGCGGCGGATCAGCAGAACGAGTTCCTGGCGCCGCCGCGGACCGACCGGGACAACGAGGCGGCCCCCGTCGCCGAGCTGGCCGGCGAGTGGCTCCGGAACGGCCGGGGCGGCGGCCGTGACCACGATGCCGTCGAACGGCGCATCGTCGGGGCGGCCGAGGCTGCCATCGCCCACGACGATCGTCACGGCGCCGGCCAGGCCGAGCTGCTCGAGGCGCGTTCGAGCCGCGTCGGCAAGATCCCGGTGCCGCTCGATGGAGATGACCGCGCAGCCGAGTTGCGCCAGCACCGCGGCCTGGTAGCCGGAACCGGTGCCCACCTCGAGGACCCGTTTGCCGGGCCCGGGCTCGAGCAACTCGGTCATCCGGGCCACCATGTAGGGCTGGCTGATCGTCTGCCCCGACGCTATCGGCAGGGCGTCGTCGCCGTACGCCTGGGATCGGAGGTTCGCGGGGACGAACAACTCGCGAGGCAGCGCCGACATCGCGGCCAGGACGGTCTCGTCACCAATGCCCCGGTCGCGGAGCTGCCGCTCGACCATCTCTGTGCGAAGGCGAAGAAGCTCCCCGGTGTCCACGCAGCCGACGATACGCCGGATCTACGCGAAGGGTCATGAACTCAGCCGCGAGCCCGGCTCCCGGCGAGGAGTTACTGGGCCGCGGAGGCACTCGGCGAAGGGCTGGGGGCCGGAGTCGGGCTGGGGGCGACGCTGGCGGAGGCCGAGGCGCTCGAAGCCGTCGTGGGCTGGCTGGTCGGAACGACGAGCGGGGTAAGCGTCGGGCCGGTGCCCTGGGGAATTGCGCCGCCGACCCAGGTCAGTGCCAGAACGCCCAGGAGCGCGCCTGCGCAGACCAGGGCAAAGATGGCCGAGGGGCGGTCGTCGATGTGGACACGCTCGTGCGACTCTCGGACGGACCCACCGGCATGCCGGTCCCGCTCTTCTTCGGCGTGGCCGCCGCGGCCAAAGCCAAATCGCCGGCGCTCGGCCGGAGTCGCGGCTTCATCCGCCTCGGTTTCGGCGTATTCGTCGGGCTCTTCGTCAAGCTCGTCCTCGCCCGGCAATTCCTCGTCGGTCACGGGCTGCTCGTCTCGGTCCTTGTCGAGGTCGGTCATCGCCGTCGTGCCACTCCTGTGTTGGTGGCCGCTTGGTTCGGACCACCTGGTACCGGCACCTGTGGTGCCTTTGATCAGCATGTTTGGCCGGCGCGCGCCGGCCGTCGTGACGGTGTCTGGCGCGACACCCCGGGGCAGTTTAGCCGACGCGTCCCATTGCCGCCTTGCGAGGGCGCGAGGCGGGAGCGTATTGGGGGCTCCCGCGGTGCTGCCCGGGCCGCCCTCGGCGCCCGGTCCGGCGCTCCTACGCTTCGCGGATCGACCGGACGGCCAGCCCCGCCAGGCCGACGACCGCGGTCAGCAAACCGCACGCAACGAGGATCGGGCGGAACCCGAATGTCTGGGCCAGGGCGCCGCTGGTGACCATCGCGACGGCCAACATGCCGCTCACCAGGGCGAGCCTGATCGAGACGACCCGACCGAGCATCAGGCTGGGCGTGCGCTGCTGGAATACGGTCTGGCTGGGAACGACGAAGGCGGCGTTGGCGAGGCCGACGACCGCGGCGAGACCCAGGGCAATGAGCAGACTGCCGCTTGCGGCGAGCGCGGCCAGGGCGATGCCGAGGACGGTGAACGCGGCGATGATGGCTGGTCCTTTCGGAAGGCGCTCGGCCACTCCGCCGAGGGCGATGCCGCCGACCACGAGCCCAGCGCCCATGGCCATCTCAAAGAACCCGTACGCGGCGGGCGCCTCCAATCCGCCCAACGCCAGAGACGCGATGAGCAGCGGCGAGAGCGTCGTCAGTGCTCCGAGCCCGTATTCGGCCACGGTCGCCTGGATGGTCGTGGCGAAGAGCACGGTCTCGGCCCGCATGCAGCGCCAGCCTTCGGCCATCTCCTCCTTTATCGAAGTCCCGATCGCGGCCGCGCGCAACCTGGCGGCAGCCGCGTCGGGGTCCGGCTCGCCACCGCTGCCGGACGAGAGTGCCCCGATAGGTGGGATCACGACGGCCGCGACCAGCGCTCCGGACACGAGATAGCTGGCGCCGTCGATCCAGAACGCCAGAGCCAGCGAGGACCCCAGGAAAGCGACGAACAGGCCGCCGAGGCTGTATCCGGCCAGGTCGCTCACGGTGTCGGCGATCCAGATCGACGAGTTGGCGGTCATCAGGTCCTCATCGGGGACGACCTGCGGCAGAGCCGCGGACCGGGCCGGCCTGAAGAATGAAGACACGGCCGCCAGCACGAACACCAACCCGACCACGATGCCCACGTTCACGCCCGAGGCAACCGGTATCAGGCACACGGTCCCCGCGCGGATCAGGTCCGAGGCGACCATCACTCTCTTGCGGTCCCACCGATCCACGAGAGCGCCCGCAAGCGGTCCGACCAGCACCGTCGGAACGGTCATCGCGGCGAACACAAGACCCAGGGCAAGCGGCGAGTTGCCGGTCGCCCTTGCGACCAGGTACACGAGGGCCACTTGATGGACGCGGTCGCCCAGCGAGCTGACGACCTGGCCGAGCCATATCGCCGAGAACGAGCCGTTCGTGGCGAGCCTGACGTAGGGATGGCTGAGCGGGCCCGTGCGGCGGACTGCCACGCCGCTCGCGTCGGACGCCGGAATCGGGACGGATATCAGGACAGGCGCCCTGACCACGGCGGCGAAGACGAAAAAGGCCAGGCCGACGGCGAGCAGGACGTCTCCGATCGAAACCACCGACTGAATCATCGGGATCGGAATTGGAATGAGGTCCACCAACGGACCGCCGTGGGCGAAGAACGAGCCGTCGACCGGGCCCTCGAGCATAGTGTGGAAGTTGGAGTGGATTGCGTTCGGGTCCAGGCCGGCCGCGGCCAGGCTCGGCCGCCAGACCGGCATCCAGCCGCCGTTGGCCACGATGGCCATGCCGTTGGCCACGGTCCCGAGGGCGGCAGCCGCCAGGCCAGGCAGCGAGCGATTGGCCACGAGCATGGCCGTGAGCAGTACGTATGTCGCCACGACGAGCCACAGGCGCAGCGCATCCGGGACCGCGCCGGCCGACAGCAAGGCGTCCAGCCCGAACCGGGCGACCAGGGCCCACAGCAGGACCGGCAGCCAGCGCAGGCGGACGTTGGTCAGGTTGTCGAGGTTGCCGCCGGCGAGCAGGCCGAGCGCAAGCCCGAAGAAGACGCCGATTGCGGGCACGGATCAGGCGCTGGCGGGGCTGCGCCGGATCGACTCCGAGGTCTCGGGCAGTTCGGGACTCGATGGCTCGGGCCGCGGGCCCGGGGCCAACGTCAGCGAGCCGGCGGCCTGACCGATGAGCGGGACGTCCCGGACTTCGGCTCGACCGGGATCCGATAGCTCACGGCCCCACTTGGTGCGGACGAACGCGTCGACCACGTCAGGGTCGAATTGGATTCCCCCGAACTTGCGCAACTCAGCCAGGGCCTGTTCGGGTGTGAGTGGCGTCATCCGGTACGGTCGGGCGGCCGTCATCGCCTCGAACGCGTCGGCGACGTGGAGCACGCGGGCGAGCTTCGGGATGTCGTCGCCGACGAGCCGATCGGGATATCCGGATCCGTTGAACCACTCGTGGTGGTGGCGGATGAGCGGCAATTCCGGGGCGAGGCGCTTGACGGGGGCGATGATCTCGGCCCCCAGGACGGGATGGGCGTTCATCGTGGCCCGCTCGTCACGCGTGAGCCTTTCCTGCTTGAGCAGCACGGAGTCGGGCACGCCGATCTTGCCGATGTCGTGCAGGAGGCCGCCCCATTCCAAGGCTTGCAGGTCGCTGTCGTTGAGCTTCATGGCCCTGCCGATGTCCATGGCAATCGTCTGGACACGGTGGCTGTGGCCGCTCGTGAAGGTGTCTCTCTTGTCGACGGCCTCGGCCAGGCTCCGCACGGTCTCCGTGAACATCTCGCGCACTTCCACGAAGCGCTGATATGCCAGGCGGGTCGTGTACAGCGGCACGGCAAAGAGGAGGACGGCCCACCAACCGGCCTTTATGTACATCTGCGCCATCAGCCACGCGACTGGGGCGAGAGCCAACATGTTGCCATACGCCCCGGCGTCGGCACGGACGAGCTTGCCGATCGAATCGCCATCGCGAGTCGAAACGAGAAGAGCAGTGACTAGGATGTTTAGGGAGAAGAAGAGTACTGCCGCACATACGGTGGCGACGAGGTTGATGACAAGATAGAGGGCCTCGTCGCCGGTCCCCTGACGTGGCGCCAGACTCATCATCAGGGTCAGGGCGTAGGCGCTGACTACGGCGGGGCCGGTGATGCCTGCGTGGTTGGCCACCACGCCGTACCAGGGGGCTTGGCGACGTACCTCACGCGCCTGCGTGGTTCCGAACAAGGCCACTAGTCCAGCGACTAGCGGCCCGCCGAGGCTCATCGCAGCCACGATGGGCGCAAAGCTAACGTCCAGAAAGTTGCCGCCAGGCATGCGGACAGCCAAAGACGACGATGCTACCGCCAGCGCGATCCAGAATAGAACGCCAAGCCACGCTGTGTCGGGCCCATCGATCGCTAGATCTGGCGATATTTCGGGCGACGGAAAAAGGGCACTGGCGAGCAACACTCCGCTCGCCAGTGCCACTAGCGCGATCAGCACTCCCAGCCGCCGGCTCATGGCCACTCCTCGCTCAAGCCGCGGCAATTAAGCCGCACCCACATCGGCGCGGCTATGGGAGAGAGGTACTCAGAACGGCCTGTAGCTCGCCCCGGCGCCCAGCGCAACAAGAAGCGCGGACCCTACGACAACTACGAGCCTCTGAATACGGGACGACATTTTCCTCACCAGCCTCGGACGCAGGACTCGGGAGACACGGGATCTTCTCCTAACCACGTCAACGTGCGGTGGGTTGCACTGCTGGCATGATCCCGACCCAAGTGCCCTAGTTCGGTCGAGGCCTGACGCGTCCGCTCGTTCTCGTCCGGTGACGGAGGCAGCAGGCCTGAACCGGACTTTTGGCAGGTTACCCATCCGTTAGTACTATCGTCAATACGGTACTTTCCCTACCCGAATGGCTGAAGAACCCTCAGATCGACTCAAGTGGAGGGGGCTCGACCCCCAATTGATCCCGCATGAGACTCGCATAGTGGGCATATTGCTCGGCTGCGGCGGCGTTTGCGCCGGTTCGCCTGTACAGGCGCAGCAAGCAAAGTTCGATCTGTTCGGCCTCAGGATCCGCCTGGAGCGCCAACTGGGCCACCGCGAGAGCCCGGTCGAAGGCTCCGGCTTTCGTATCGCTTGTGATGGCCCGCTCGACACGATCCAGGAACCCGGCGTGGAGCGTGTCCCTGAAGGTAGAAGCCCAGTCGTCATAGAGGAAGTCGACTGCGAAGCGGCCCGAGTAGGACTCGGCCAGCTGAGTCACGAGGATATGAGATGGCTCGCGACGCATCCGGGAAAGCAGGCCGACGCAGTCGGAGCTCCGGCTGCCGACGAGCTCACCGTCCAGCCAGATCAGATCCGATCGACTCCTCAGGTAGCCTGCGCTCGTGTCGTCGTCGCACCCCGGCTCGAACACACGACGCAGGAAGTAGGCCGACTGGTTGAGGGAGTTGGCGCCGGCTTCCGGGTCCATTTCGGGCCAAAGGGCTTCGAGGACTTGCTCTCGCGTCGCGGTGAACTGCGGCCGGGTTAGCAAGAAACAGAGAAGCGACAGGACCTTGCGGCGGATCTCGGTTCCGGCGACGACGGCCTCTCCTATCCGCATCGAGACTCGACCAAGGTCCTCGACGTAGACCCGCGGGGCAAGTCGTCTGATCAGTCCTCGGCCGGCGTCCGGGACGCGCGAGTTCCTTCGTTTCGCGATCGACCGGAGACGGAAGATGTCCTCCTCGTCTCCAATCACCTCAAGAAGCTCGACCGCGCGCTTGAGTTCGGAAGCCCGGGAACCCACCGTCGCCAGGGCTCCGCGCAGAGGCCTGCGCCAGCGATTCGGCCGGTTGATAGCCTCCTGCCGGACAAGTCCGTAGCCTCGCTGGTCGAAATCCCCGAGCCGGCCGGCTACCAGCTCCGCTTGAATGGACAGATACGCGGCATCCGGCGCACCCAACGATGCCATGAATAGCGCGAGGTCTTCCGTGGAGGATGCCAGCGCCTGGCTAAGTCGGATGTTCTTCCACCAGAACCACGCCTGCTGGTTCGCAGCGAACCGGAGACCCTTCGCCATGAGTCCCAGAAGTTGGTCGTCCTGGGTGCCGCTCGTGGCGCGTATCTGGGCATCTAGGGCCATGACAGCGCTCGAGAATCCCGGGCTTACGGAGTTCGGGCGGATATGCGCTAGGAGCCGGGCGGCTTCGTTCGGTCGACCGAACTCCAGTTCCATTCTGGCGGTCACCAACCGGCAGTAGGCGTACTCCTGACAAGTAGAAGGTGTTGGCAGGCGTCGCTCCATGAGTTGGCGGCCGGCCTCCGGGTCGCCATACATAAGCATCACTTCTGCGGCCTCTGCCACCGCATCCGGATCGATCCAGTGTGCGGTGTCTCCGATTGCGGCACTGAGATGGCCGCGAGACTCCTCCCAGTCACCCAGATGTGCCAGCCCCCTGGCAGCTCCAATTCGAGCCGCGGATACGTCCGCAGCGTCACCGGAGCAGGAGAGCAGATCCAATGCAGCTCTCGCCGACGATACGCCAGCC
The DNA here is from genome assembly GCA_963789725.1 of uncultured Chloroflexia bacterium. Taxonomy (GTDB): domain Bacteria; phylum Chloroflexota; class Limnocylindria; order Limnocylindrales; family CSP1-4; genus Fen-1039. The sequence goes on along the minus strand of CAWBLU010000001.1, from coordinate 336,016 downwards.
CCGTGGTTTCCTCGTGCGATTTCCGCGAACGCCAGATTGGCGAGGCTGATGCCCTCATGCCGACGGTGGCCCTTCTGGCGATTGAGGTGAGCCGTATCTGTGAGCGCGTCGCACACGGCGTCGAGGCTTCCCGAGTCGGACGCCATGCTCAAGAGCGTGGCCGATCTAGCAATTGACACCAATTCCGGGTCGCCGAACGCGGCGAGTTGGGCGCTTGCCTCTGCGGTCATTGCCAGGTAGCGGCCCGTGATTCCGATGTGTAGGGTGTTGAGGGCTCGCGCCATCGCGAATGACTGGTCGACGCGGGCAAGTCTCTCGGCGACTTCCCCCGACCTACTCGCCATCGCGACTGCCTCATTGAAGCGTCCCGCGGATGACAACAGCCGGCTCTCGATGATGTCAAACCAGGGGTTCGGTCCGACGTCGGGGAAGCGAGAGATGAACTCGTGCGCTGCGGCCAGGTCGCCCGTGCCGATGATCGTGGGGGTGGCGGCGCACACGACCCGTCGCACCGCACCGGCATCGCCGGCAGCCGCCCAGTGGCGTGCGGCCATGCGCCACGAGCGGGGCTCCATCACAGCCGCCAGACGGCGATGCAAGTCGGAGACTCCGCTTTCTCCAAGTTCGGCTCCCAGGTGCGCGAGAAGAAACTCGCGGACCAGCGGGTGCGGCCGCCACGTCGATCCCACGTCGGCGCCCCTTGACATCAGGCCCATCGCCTGCGAGTCGTGCAGGAAGCTTCGGGCTCGTACGGGTGTGATGTCGGCAGCCACGGCGGCCGTGTCGGGCTCGATATCCTCGAGAATTGAGGTTCGAATGAGGAACTCCCGGAGCTCAGGATCGAGGTCGCCGATGACCTCCTCCGCCAAGTAGTCGTAGAGGTTCCCTTCGGCGCCCGACAAGGAGCCCACGAAGGCACGTACCTGGCCCGGGGTCCGCCCGTCGACCGCCGTCTTGACGAGGTGAAGCGAGGCTGCCCATCCCTCCGTTCGAGCCTGGAGATCGCGCAACACGTCCGGCTCGAGTGGGTGCCTGTAGGAATCGCGGAATAGCCGACCGGTTTCGGCCTCTTCGAAGCGGAGTTCTTCACGGCCGAGTTCGGCCAGTTCGCCGCGAGCTCGCATCGCCGCGACCGAGAGGCTCGGCGTTCGCCGGCTGGCGATCACGAACTTCAGCCGCGCGGGGGCCCGATCAAGCAGCCGCGCCACCAGGTCGCCTATGGCAGGAACGGACTCGGTCATGTGGAAATCATCCAGGACCAGGGCGGATGGCATCTCACCGAGGCTGCCAAGCTCCGCCAGCAGCATCTCAGCGACGGCCTCAACCGGGGCCGGCTCCAGCGTCGATTCTGAAAGGAGATGCGCGGTGCGAGCCAGCAGCCCCGGATCCACCGCCCTGCATGCCGCGACGAGATACCTCAGGAAGACGAGCCCGTCCGTGTCGTCCTCGTCGAGCCGGTACCAGAAGGTCCGCTGCTGTGAGCGGCGGAGAAAGTCCGCCACCAGGGTTGTCTTGCCAAACCCGGCCTCGGCGATGACATACACGAGGCGCTTGTCGCGACGCTTCTCCAGCCAGTCGAACAGGCGATCGCGGGGCAGCGTTTCGTCCGGCAGGGATGGGCGCTGGATCTTGCCGGGGCGCAGCGGAAACGAGGAGCACACACACGCGGCTTCCTCGGCGAGACGGTCGCCGATCTCCGGCTCGAGTGACAATCGCGGATCCTCCGGCCCCATCAGCCGTTCCCCAGGCGGCGGCGCGTAGGATAAGAAGTCCAACCGGCGAGTGTCAATTGGATTGGCTGCGGACAATTGCATTGGCGAATACTCGCGGTCCCCGCTCAACCGCCGCTTATCTCACTCCGGATGGATCGGGACAAGTCGACGTTCGCGCAATTGCCCGTCGGGGCCGCCTGCGCGGCTTACTGCTCGTATTCGAAGCCGAGCTTGATCTGGACCCTGTACTCCACGATCTCGCCGCCTTCGACGCGCGCGGTAGATTGGACCACTTCCACGGTGCGGATGTTCCGGACCGTCTTGCTGGCCAGGGCCACTGCCTGGCGGGCGGCATCGCTCCATGAGTGAGCGCTGGTGCCGACCATCTCACGCACGATGATCACGCCCATCTGACTCCTCCCTTTGCCGGCGGCCATCGCCGCCCAGTTCGCGAAGTGTAGGCCCGGTGGATCAGACGGCCTCGGCGTAGCGCTCCGCGGCGTAGCTCATGAAGCGCGTCTGGCTCTTCTTGAACCACAGCTTCACTTCCCCCGTGGGGCCGTTCCGGTGCTTGGCCAGGCGAAGGTTCACGACCTCGCCGTCTATCTCGCTCTCGTCGCCGGCCTTCTCCTTCTCGCGCCACAGGAAGAGGACCAGGTCCGCGTCCTGTTCGATGGCGCCGGATTCGCGGAGGTCCGAGAGGCGCGGCTCGCGCGACTCGCGCATCTCCGGCTGGCGGGAGAGCTGCGACAGGGCGATCACCGGAACCTTCAGCTCGCGGGCCAGGCCCTTGAGGCCCCGGCTGATCTCCGAGACTTCCTGGACTCGGTTGGCGTCGCGGCTCTGAGTGGTGGCCTGCATCAGCTGCAGGTAGTCCACGATCAGCAGGTCCAGGCCGTGCTCGGCCTGCAAGCGGCGGGCCTTGGTTCGCAACTCCATCGTGCTGATGTTCGGGGTGTCGTCGATGTAGACCGGGGCGTCCGACAGCGCCTGCAGCGCCGGGGCGATGCGGGCGAAGTCCAGTTCTTCCAGGAAGCCGGAGCGGAGGCGCTGGGAGTCGATGGACGCAACGCTCGAGAGGAGGCGAAGGACGAGTTGCTCCTTGCTCATCTCCAGGCTGAAGACGCCCACCGTCTTGCCCTCACGGACGGCGGCGTGCTCGGCGACGTTGAGGGCGAGGCTTGTCTTGCCGACGCTGGGCCGCGCGGCCAGGATGACCAGATCGCTCGCCTGGAAACCCGTCGTGAGCTGATCCAAATCCGCGAAGCCCGAGGCGACGCCGACGATTTCGCCGCGGTGGGCGTGAAGGTAGTCCAGTCGGTCGTAGGCGTCGTGGAGGAGCGTCCGGAGGGGGCTGAAGCCGTCGTTAGACCGATGCTGGCTGACCGCGAAGAGTTCGGCTTCCGATCGATCGATCGACTCCTGGATGTCCGCCCCGTCCTCGTATCCGATCGCGGCGATCTTGCCGGCGGCCTGGATGAGGCGGCGCAGGACGGCCTTGCGCTCGACGATGCGACCGTACTGGGCGACGTGGACCGCCGTCGGAGTGTCGTTGCCGAGCGTCGAGAGGTAGCTGGCGCCGCCCACGGACTCGAGCTCGCCGTCCCGTTCCAGCGTCTCGGCGACCGTGACGACGTCGATGGGCTCGCGCTTCTCGAATAGCTGGAGCATCCCCGCGAAGATGCGGCCGTGGGCCTGGCGGTAGAAATCCTCCGGGTGAAGGAAGTCCGCGACCTCGATGATCGCGTCGCGGTCGATCAGGATGGAGCCGAGCACGGCTTGCTCGGAGTCCAGGTTCTGAGGCGGCAGTCGGTCGATCACGGGCGGGCGGTCCCTTGTGGCCTGGCTGGGTTGATATCCACCCTATGGTGACTTGGCCGCCCCGCCGACGGCTCCACCAACCGACGCGGAAGCGGCGTATCTATCCCCGAACTTAGCGGGCTTGTGGGAAGGCTGTGGACAGCTGTTGTGGACGAGTGCCGACGCCCGGACGGACCGGCATGGGAGCGAGCCTCCGAACGGCGGGCCCGCCGTCAGTCCAGGCGGCGAATGACGCCGATCAGTTTCCCCTGGATTCGGACGTCGTTGTAGAACATCGCGGGGTAGTCCGGGTTGGCGGGCTGCAGCCGGATCCGGCCCGGTTCCTTGAAGAACTGCTTGAGCGTGACGGCGTTCTCCTCGACCTGGGCGACCACGATGTCCCCGTCGCGAGCCGTCTGCTGAGGCCGGATCAGGACGAAGTCGCCGTCCTGGATATGGGCGTTGATCATCGAGTCGCCGCGGACGCGCAGGACATACGCATCGCCCGACGGGGCGAGCAGGTCCGGCACCGCGATGCTCTCCGATGCGTCCTGATACGCCTCGATAGGCCCGCCGGCGGCGATCTCGCCGACGATCGGCAGGACGTGCGCCTCCGGCGCGGCAGACTGAGGCATCAACTCGCCCGACAGGCCGAGCCGTAAGGCGGCCGTGGGCGTAAGCCGGATCGCGCGGGATTGAGCTGCGCCACGCTCGAGATAGCCCTCGCGCTCGAGCATCTGGAGGTGGTGATGGACCGCCGACGTAGAAGCGAGGTCCACGGCGACGGCGATCTCCCGGACCGACGGCGGATACCCGCGCGTCCTCAGAGTCGCCGCGATGTAGTCCAGGATCTTGCGTTTGCGTTCCGCGTCATGTTTGGTCACGGATGCCTCCAATCCCTGGCGAGAGCGTACAGAACACCCGTTCGAATGTCAACCCGAGGATGGAAGGGCATCGCCTTGTTCCCCCGCAACCGCCCTATTCGCCCGCGGGATCTCTTTCGGCCAGGCCTGCAGCCGCCGGCGCTGCCTGGTCCAGGACCTCGCGGATCCGAACCAGGAGGTTATCGGCTGTGAATGGTTTCGGCAGATACGAGGCCTTGCCGCCCTTGCCAGCGCCACGTGGGACGCCCTCGTGCGAGTAACCGGAGGCGAAGATGACCGGCAGTCCCGGGCGGACTCGGGTCAGATGGGCCGCCAGCTGGATGCCGTTCATTCCGGGCATCACGACATCCGTCAAGAGCAGATCCAGATCCGGCATCGCCTTCGCCAGTTCGATCGCGGCCTCGCCGTGGGGGGCGGCCCTGACCCGGTAGCCGGCTCCGGTGAGCACCCGCTCCACCAACTTGCGGACGGCAGTCTCGTCCTCGGCCACGAGGATCGTCTCTGTACCACCTGGCGGCAGGTCCGCCGACGCGGCCGCCTCGTCTGGTCGCGTCACGCCCTCGAGGCGCGGCAGGTAGACGGAGAACGTGCTGCCCATGTTCGGTGCGCTCTCGACAAGCACGAAGCCGCCGGTCTGCTGGACGATGCCCACCGCGGTCGACAGTCCAAGGCCCGTGCCCTTGCCCTGCTCTTTGGTGGTGAAGAAGGGTTCGAAGGCGTGCTCCAGGGTCGTCCGCGCCATTCCAGTGCCCGTGTCCGTGACGATCAGGACGACGTACTTGCCCTCCGAGGCGGCGACGTTGGCGCGCACGAAGCCGGCGTCGAGATCGACATTGGCGGTGGCTATGGTCAGGATGCCGCCGTGTGGCATTGCGTCGCGGGCGTTGACCGTCAGGTTCAGGAGTACCTGTTCCAGCTGGGCCCCATCGGCCATCGTCACTCCGAGGTCCGGCTCCATCCGGACGACCAGCTGTACGTCCGCGCCGATCAGCCTTCCGAGCATCGGCGTCAGACCGGCGACCACGTCGTTGAGATCGATCAGACGGGACTGCAGGATCTGCCGCCGGCTGAAGGCCAGAAGCGACCTGGTCAGGGCCGCGGCTCGGTCGGCCGCCTTGCGAATCTGCTCTATGTCGGCGGCCACGGGATGATCGCCGGGTACCTCGGCGGCGGCAAGTTCGCTGAATCCCCCGATCGCGGTGAGGATGTTGTTGAAGTCGTGGGCGATGCCGCCGGCCAGGCGGCCGATGGCCTCCATCCGCTGAGCCTGAGCGAGCTGTGCTTCCAGGCCCCTCTCGCGGGAGTTGTCGCGAGCGACCCAGACGGAGCCGGAGGCCGCCCCGTTCGCATCCCGCAGCGGCGCGACGGCTACGTCCAGCTCCACGATGGTGCCATCGCGTCGACGATGCGGCACTCGACCTTGCCAGGACTCGCCGCCGTTCAAGGCTGACGTCGACTCCGAAAGCAATACGCCGTCTGTGGCGTGGACGAGGAATTCCGGGTTCCGGCCAAGGGCCTCGCCTTTGGGATAGCCCGTGATCCTGGTGAAACCTGGGTTGACGTAGGTAATGTTGCCGTCCCGGTCAGTCGTGAGCATCGCCTCGGCTGCCTGGTCGACCGCCGCCGCGAGTCGCTCCCGTTCCGCCGCCGCCAGGCTGGCATTCTGGCGTGCCGTGACGGCCAGCCGGGCGACAACGAGTGCGATCAGGAAGCCGGTCGCCGGGACGTGCTGGCGCAGCATGTCCGGTTCGTTCCAGTCGCGCATAGCCGGAGCGACGAAGGCCACGGCCACGGCCACGTAAGGCAGCCAGGGAAACGAGCGGGAATAGCCGGCCAGACCTCCGACCGTCTCCTTGCGATCCTTCACGCGCCACTGGGCGTAGGACGCTGTGGCCAGCGCGATCCACGCGACCGAATACAGAAAGCCCGGCATCCCACCGCCCGAGTAGGTCCGCTGCAGCGTTGCCAGGCCGGCCATCAGATCGCCGGCGAAGATGGCTGAGATCGCGAACCCGGCGATGATCAAAGCGGCACGGGTGCTCTCCGGCAGTCCTCTGACCACGATGGCGGCTATGGAGAAGACCAGCGCCGCGTCGTAGACGGGAAAGAACGCCGCGACTACTGCGGCAAGGGCGTCCTGCCCGTTGTCGCGCGCAGTCGGGAAGATCGAGAAATGCCAGAGCAGGATCGCCGCGCTGGCCGCCGCGACCGTGACGTCGAGGCTGAACAGCATGAGGTCGTAGCGGGTCTTTGCGGGCCGGGGCAGCAGAGACAGGGCCACGCTCATAAGCGGGTACAGGGCGACGCCCAATCCAATGGCAAGCGGCGCGAGGAAGCCGAGCGTCGGCGTCGAGCCGGCGGCTAGACGCACCAGGAGGCCGAGCCCGTACACGAGCAAGCCCACGGCGATGATCGACCACGCCCGGCGCACGCGTGGATCCAGGCGGGCTGTGCGCCGAAGACGCATCGCCATGAAGACCACGATCACGCCGGCCGGGGCCGATTCGGCGCCCACGAATTGATTGCTCAGGGAGGCGTCGCCGATTCCACTAGCCCACCAGACCGTGACGCCGGCTGTGAACAGCGCCAGGAAGGCTATCGCCCAAACGATCGGATCCCGGCTGAAGGGCCGCTCGATCTCGCTTGGATCTCCCGAGCCGGGCACGCCCATCCCGCGGCCGGGATCCGGTCGATACGAAGACGCTTCTTGGCCCCCCGACCCGATCGCTGTCCGCCCGCCCATCTACCCCATTCCGTAAAGCACTCGCGGATGAAACGATCCTACGCTGGTCGATGGCCCCATTGTCGGTCCATGCCGATTACTTAAGTACTATCGCTGACACCCCGATGGGATGCTCGGCCGTGCGTCAAACGCAGCCTCCGCCGCGGCCGTTTCAGCGTCTGCGCGTCGGGTTGGCCCTTACGACGTCCGTTTCGGATCGCCGCGGGGTGCAGGCCTTCGCCCTCCCGGCCCGTGGGGAAGCGATGGCCTCGTAGCGGATGGTCGCGCCTGATAGACTCTCGATTCCCCGGAGAGGACCAGCAAGTTGGGTTGTCCGGCGGAGAGAGCCAAGGACGGCCAATCCGAGGATGGCGAGCACGAGTTTGTTGATTTCAAAACGGCGGCGGCGCAAGGGAAACGCCATGCGCGCGCTCCGATGGCTCGCGTTCGTACCCGTCGCCAGCCGGGTGCCCACCTACACGCGCCTCATATGGGCGCTGGTGGCGGATCCTCGAGTTCCGGTGGGCCACAAGGCAATCCTCGCCGGGGCCACGGGATACGTTTTGTTCGGTCGTGACATCATCCCCGACGACATCCCGATCCTCGGGGGCATCGACGACCTGGCGGTGGTCGTCCTGGCAGTCGAGGTCTTCTTCGACGGGATTCCCGATGACATTCTGGAAGAGAAGATCGACGAACTCGAGATCGACCGCGAAGCCTTTCGGCGCGACATGAATCAGGTGCGCCGCCTGACTCCCGCTCCGGTGCGGAGAGTCATTCGCCGGCTGCCGGACGTATTGGACGCGGCAGGCCGGCTCGTCAAGCAGTCCGGAATTGGACCGAGGGTTCGAGACTGGGTAACGGACGCTCGGCCAGGCCGATCGTCATAGGAGGAATCTTTCGCGTGAAGGTCATCCTGACCGCAGACGTCGACAAGCTCGGCAAGAGCGGTGAGATGAAGGAAGTGGCCGAGGGTTACGCCCGCAACTTCCTGATCCCTCGAAAAGTGGCAGTTCCCGCCGCGGGCGGCGCCTATCGAGCCTGGCAGCACGACATCGCCAGCCGCGAAGAGAAGCGCAAGCGCGAGCGTGAAGATGCCGAGATTGCGGCCACTCGCATCGGCAGCACCACGCTCACCATGGGCGTCAAGGTGGGCGAGGGCGGCAAGCTCTACGGCTCCATCACGGCCAAGGAGATCGCGGAGGCCCTCGGGCGGCGCGGCATCACCGTGGACCGCCACAAGATCGAGCTGCCCGAACCGCTCAAGTCGCTCGGCACGTACAAGGTCGCCGTCCGGGTCTTCGCGGGCATGACCCCCGAAGTAACGGTGGTAGTCGAGCCGAAGGGCTAGGGCCGTGGGCCGGCGGGTCCGGGCGGGGATAGCGGCGGGATTCTGGGCGATCGTCGCCGTGGCCGGCTGCGCCGGCTCCGGAGGAACCACGGCACCCGCTCGCAGCGTCGACTCGGCACCCGTGGCCGTCGCGCAAACGGCGCCGCCCACTGCCGCGCCGTCGATTGCCGCGACGCTGACGGGCCAGGTGGCGGCCGCTTGTTCGGGCATGCCGGTCCCGGAAGCCGAGCCGTACGGCGGTGCCGTGCATCCGCTCTACGTCGTGACCGGTGGCGACGTCCAGCGGGCCGACCAGCAGCGCTACTCGTTCGCTTCCGGCGCCCTCCGCACGGCCTGGCTCCGAGAAGCATGGACGAGCCCGCTGCAACTGGTCGTGTGCGTGGGAGGCCAGGACCGAGTGAAGATCGAGTCGTGCGGCAAGTACATGAGCAACTTCGGCAAATCCTACGAAGTCATCCGCTACCGCTTGGTCAGAACCGTGACCATCGTCGACGCCGCGACTGGCACGACCCGTGGGATCGACAGGGTGCCCGGCTCGGATCCGGATCGGTGCACGGCGACGGTGCAATCGTTCGACCTCGTCGGAGGCGAACCCAATGTCTACGAGTTCGCGCTGGGGATAGCCGGGCTCTGACTTCCGAAAGAGCGGCCGTCGAGCGCCGCCGGAGCAGGTCTGGTCCGTGGCATCGCGGCGCCGTCTACCGGCGCGGGGGACCGGCGTCGATGCGGCGGCGCATGTCGGTCAGGGTTCCTCGGGCAGTGTTGATGCGCTCGGTCCACCATGTGGCTCCCACGTCGGCGAACTCTCCTGCCATGGCCGCGGCGCGGGCCGGGTCGTCGGTTGGAGTCACGCCCGAGACGAGTACGTCATACGGGGCCGCGTCCGGGCCGGGTCCGAGCCCTGCCGGCAGACCCGCCGCGGCGCGCTCCTCGGCGATCATTGCGCAGGCGCCGCGGATGTCGTCCGGCGACATGGGCTGGCTGACGCCGTTGGGATCGCGTCGGAGCGGCCACGTGCCGTCCCATCGCGCCGCCCGCCGGAAGGGTGCTCGAATCGGCCAGGTCGTGGCCAGCCAGATCGGCATCCGGGGCCGCTGTACGGGGACGGGCAGGAACTCGACTTCGGCGAGCCGGTAGTGCTCGCCGGTGAAGCTGAACGGGCCGCCGCCGAACAGCCCGTCCACGACTGCCAGGCCTTCGTCGAGCATCGCCGCCCGAACCTTGAGGTCGCCCGATTCGCCGAATGCCGTGAACTCGCGAACGGGGCTGCCGTTGCCCACGCCGAGCGTGAACCGTCCGCCGGAGAGTATGTCGAGGGTGACGGCTTCGCGGGCGACCAGCCAGGGACGGCGGCGTGGCAGGGGCGTGACCATTGGCCCGAGGCGGACTCGTTCGGTGGTCAGGGCGATGACGGTCAGCAAGATCCACGGGTCGGCGTAGGGCACGCCGGGGTCGCGCTGGACGTGGTCCCACACCCACACGGCGTCCCAACCGGCAGCCTCCGCGTCGCGCGCGATCTGGCCTGTCAGCCTTGGATCGGCGAAGTCGCCGAAGTTCGGGATGTCGATGGCGTATTGCATTGCCGAAGCTTATGGCAGCCGCAACCAATCGACCCCGTAACGTGGGAATCGAGGGTCCGAGCCCACCGGCGCCGGTGCTAACGTTCACCGCGACGGAGCGCATGAGGGTGCGCGAGCGAACGAAGGGGGAATCGTGACCGCCGACCAGCATTCCACCACGCTATCGTCCGGCGTGGCGCTCCAGACTCACGGCCTGACCAAACGATTTCGCAAGAAGATCGCGCTCGACTCAGTCGACCTTTCGGTTCCAGCCGGAAGCGTCACCGCTCTCGTCGGTCCCAATGGCGCCGGCAAGACGACGCTCATCAGGGTCTGCATGGCCTTCGAGCGGCCCAACCGCGGCCGCGTCGAAGTCGAGGGTGTGGACCCCTGGCAGCACCGCAGCGAGGCTCTGCGCCGGGTGGGTTACGTGCCGCAAACCCCGGCCGTCTATCGCGGCCTGAGCGTCGACGATCACCTGGCCATGGCCCGCAGCCTGCACAAGACGTTTGACACCGAATACGCCCGGCGCCGATTGAACCAGCTGGGCATCCCGCTCGACCAGCGCGCCGAAACGCTTTCGGGCGGTCAGGCGGCGCAGCTCGGGCTGGCCGTCGCACTCGGAACCCGGGCCAGGGTGCTGCTGCTCGACGAGCCCCTCGCCAATCTGGATCCGCTGGCCCGGCGCGAGTTCATCCAGGTCCTGATCGACGCAATCCGCCAGGACGGCTCGACTGCCTTGCTCTCCTCGCACATCGTCACCGACGTCGAGGAGGCCTGCGACCGTCTGGTCATCCTCGGCGGCGGCAAGGTCCTGCTCGACTGCCCGCTCGACGAGGCCCGGCAGGCCCACAAGCTGACTGACTCGGCCGCGCCACCTCCCGGCGGAGTGGCGGTCGGCTCGTTCGCCGGCAAGGGGCTGACGCGGCTGACACTGTGGCGCATGCCCGTGGAACCGGCCTCCCCGGGCCCGGACGGGGCCGCCGGAGTCGCGCCCGACACCGCGAGCCTCGAAGAAGTGGTCCTGGGCTACCTCGCCGCCGGGCGGGGCACCGCCGGCCTGCAGCTCAACTAGGGGGAAGAGATGCGAGCCCGAATCGTCCTCACGCTCAAGCAGCACCGCTTCGAGACCATCACCGCCGTCGTTCTCTGCCTGGGGGTGGCAATTGCCGGACTGATCGAGGCGTACCGCCTCAACTCGATTCAGTTCCCGGCGGGCTGCGTGCCCAGCGGTGGCTACAACTTCGACCCCATGAGAGCCCCCACGCCGTGTGATGTGGCCACCAAGGCGTTCTACGACCTGGCCTGGTCGTTCGACATGAACACGGTCAAGCTGTTCGAGCAGATCTTGCCGTTCATCGTGGGCATCACCTTCGGCGCCGTCCTGGTAGCTCGGGAAGTCGAGCAAGGGACGGCCCCGCTGTCGTGGGCGCTCGCGGGATCGCGCCGCCGCTGGCTGGCGGGCAAGCTCATGGCCGTGGTCATCCTGATCGTGCCGCTCTTGCTGATCGCCGGACTCGCCGCCGACGTGCGACAGGGCGCCATGAACCCGGGCATCGATCCGCACGCCTCCTTCTACTACTACGCGGATCGGGGTGTCTTCCTGGTCTTCTGGGGCCTTGCGGCGCTCTGCGGCACCGTCGCCCTTGGGACCATGACAGGGCGGACGCTGCCGGCGGTACTCATCGCGCTCGTCATCTGCGTGCTGGCGCGCGGGATGTGGGAGCAGGCCTGGAACCGGACAATTCTGCGGCAGATGGCCGTGGCGCAGTCTGCAAGCTTGGATAGCAGCCCCTGGGGGACAGACCTGTGGGTCTACCAGACCGACGAGTACTACCTCGACGGCAAGGTCTGGACTGGCGATATCAACGCCTGGTTCGATCAGAACCTCGTATGCGACGCCGGTCCGACGCCGACCCCTGCGGCCAGCCCCGACGCGAGTCCGGCCGCGAGCCCCGGCTCTGGCCCAAGCTCCAGCATCGCCGTACCCATCGGACCGAAATGCATGAACGGTGGCAGCCTGCCTGGCAATCTCCAGCCACCTATGCCGATCACCTACGTGATCCCCGGCAACCAGTACTGGCCGGTGGTGGCGCTGGAATCGGCCGTGCTATTCGCCGGCGCGGTGTTCTGCGCCGGCGTGGCATTCTTCTGGGTGGAGCGGCGCCGGCCGTACTGAGCTTGGCGCCGGCTCGACTCGGGGCCATCATTCGGGCATGACCGCCGTTTCGGGCCGTGCCGCACGACTCCACATCATCCACGTCGATCTGGACGCGTTTTTCGCGGCCGTGGAGCAGCGCGACCACCCCGAGCTGCGCGGCAAGCCGGTGATCGTCGGTGGCGACCCGCGGTCGCGCGGCGTAGTCAGCACGTGCAGCTACGAGGCGCGCAAGTTCGGCGTCCATTCGGCCATGCCGCTGGCGACCGCCGTCCGGCTGTGCCCGCAGGGCATCTTCCTCCCGGTGGACGGGGCCAAGTACCAGCGCGTCAGTCGCGAGGTCATGGCGGTGCTGCGGCGATTCACGCCCGCGGTCGAGCAGGTCTCGATCGACGAGGCCTTCCTGGACGTAGCCGGTTCGGAGGCGCTATTCGGGCCGGCGCCGGAAATAGCCGGCCGGATCAAGCTGCAGGTGGTCGAGGCGACGCAGCTGACCGTTTCTGTCGGCGTTGCGACGAACAAGCTGATCGCCAAGGTGGGCTCGGACCTGCGCAAGCCCGACGGCCTGGTCGTCGTCGAACCGGGGCAGGAGGCGGCCTTCCTGGCGCCGCTCGAGATCCGGCGGTTGTGGGGCATCGGGCCCAAGACGGCCGATCGCCTTCACGGTCTCGGCGTCTCGACCATCGGCGAGCTGGCGGCGCTGCCCATGGAGACGCTCGCTCGCGCCCTCGGCGACCACGGTGGGACGCTCCACGACCGGGCCCTCGGCATCGACTCAGACCCGGTGATCGGTGGCGGCGAGGCGGCGAAGTCGGTCAGCCACGAGACGACCTTCGCGGTTGATGTGGTCGACCCGGCTGAAATCGAGCGAACCCTGCTGGCCCTGACCGAGGGTGTTTCGGCCCGGCTGCGGTCCGCCGGGATTCGCGCCGGAACGGTCGCGGTCAAGATCCGTGACTCGCAGTTCCGGACGATCACCCGGCAGAAGACACTCCCCGAGCCGAGCGACCTCACGGACACTATCTGGCGGGCGGCCCTGGAGCTGGCCCGGCCGGAAGTCCGGGGCAAGAAGATCCGCCTCCTCGGAGTGGCCGCCACTCAGCTCGGGGCGCCGGAGCAGATCGGCATGTTCGAAGTCGTGGACGAGAAGCGCCGCCGCGTCGTCGACGCCACGGACGCCGTCCGCAAGCGCTTCGGCGATCGCGCCGTAACACGAGCCAGCCTGCTCCACCGGGGATTACCCGCCCCGTTCGAGCGAGACCCCGCCTCCGCCGTCGAGGGCCGGGTCGGCGTCCCCAGGATCGAGGACGACATCGAGTAGGCATGGTGGCCTGATGCGCCGCCGCCGGCTCAATGCGCCGCCGCTCGGCGGGGCCCGACCAGTGCGGCGGCGATCGTCACGGCTCCGGCGATCACGAAGAACAGGACGAAGACGTCCATCCTGACGCCGGCCAGAGCGCTGCCGCCCGCGACCAGCATCGAGGTTCCGAGGGTCGTCGTGAACCAGCGAATCGGAGCGGCCAGGACGATCCGGAGCCCGTTGAGCCCGAGCATCGCCGCTCCGGTCGCGGCCACCGACGCGTACTCGACCGTGCCGCTGGGAAGTGCCAGCGCGCCGAACAGGAGGAAGAGCACGCCCCAGCCTACGGGTTTCGGGAGAGCTCACGGCCATCGTCGACTGGACGACCGCGTCCTGGGGACCGCCCGCCGTCGACATCGCCCACATGCGGGTCAACCTGGCGATGTCCCACGGGGTCGAGGCAGCCGGCCAATTCGGGGAAGCCTGCAGGTCGATCGTCGGGTCGGGCTATGCCACCGACCCGTATTGGGACCTCAGGATCGTCGTCGACTTCCTGCCGGAGCTCAGCCCCGAGTCGAGGCCGGAGTTCGACCGCCTGGACGACTTCGTAGCGCGCTCAGTGGCGGAGTTGGGCTAGTCCTCGATCGCGGCACCGACCGCTATACGCTCCACCCCAGCGCCGGCCGGACCAGCCACGACTCCGGCCGCGCTCGGGCCCGACGCTTCGGCATCGAGCAGCTGGCGCTTCCGAGCGAGGCCGTAGGCGTAGCCGTGGAGCGATCCGTCCGAACCGACGACCCGATGGCACGGGACCACCACCGGGATGGGATTCTGGGCGCAGGCTGTCCCGACGGCCCTGGCCGCACCGGGCGCTCCCACGGCCGCGGCAATCTGCCCGTAGGACCGCGTCTCGCCGAACGGGATGCGTCGGAGCGCCTCCCACACCCGCCTTCTGAAGGCCGTGGCGTGGACGTCGAGCGGTAACGTGTCGGCCTCGGGGCGCTGCCGGCCGATCGCCAGGTCTGCCACGATCGAGGCCACGCTGGACAGGGCGTCGTCGTCGCGCGCAAGGGCCGCGTTTGGAAACTCGGCCCGAAGATCCGTGGCCAGCCTCTCGGTCTCGCGGCCCAATCGGACGCTGCACAGCCCCCGGTCCGTGGCCGCGATCAGGGCCACTCCCTCCGGGATCGGGGCGATTGTCCAGCGGATGGATTCGCCCGCGGCGCCGGTCCGGTACCGGCCGGGCGCCATTCCGAGCATGCCGCCGGCGGCCTCGTATGCGGCACTCGACGAGCCGTAGCCCGCGTCGTACAGGGCCGTAGTCACGCCCCGGCCGCCGGCCAGGTGCGAGCGGAGCAACTCGGCTCGGCGAGCGGAGAGCCAGGACCGTGGCGTTACTCCGAGCGAACTCCTGAAGAGTTCGCGCAGCTTCCGCTCCGGCATCTCGAGTTCGCCGGCCAGCTCCCGCTCGCTGGGGATCTCGTCTCCGGCGGTGAGGGCGGCCGTGAGCCGGGCGATGACCGTCCGCACGGGGTCCGACGCGGTCGCGCGTCCGGCCTCCGGAGCGGCAGGAGCGCCGAAGAGCCGGTCAGGCCGGCAGCGCAGGCACGCCCGGGCACCGGCCGCATAGCCGTCTTCGAGCCCGCCGACGATCCGGATCCTGTCTCGCCCCGGTGTCCTGGCCGGGCAGCCTGGCGTGCAGATGATGCCGGTGCTGGTGACCAAGAAGAGGAACGGTCGGGACGACCCGTGCCGGCTGGAGATGGCTTCCCACTCGGCATCGGTGGCCGGCCGGCCCGCGGCGGAGAGGCGCTTCGTATCGCTCATGGGCCGAGGATAGTCGCCGCCGAAGGGCCTGACTTCCGGCCTTCGGTTTTGGCTCGCCGGACGATCGAACGGCGCTTCCTCGGTCACTCCGGCGGCAAAGCGCAACTCCGGAAGAACGAATCCGTCATGGGCTGTACCTTCTGCAACCATGACGTCCATCACCGCTCGCCAATTCCGCGCGCCGCGCCCGCCGTGGCAGGTCTCCTTCCTGGTCATGGCCGCCACGTGGGGCTGCTCGTTCTGGTGGATCAAGCTCGGGCTCGAAGTCCTGGAGCCCGTTCAGGTCGCGTTCGTTCGTCTCGCCGTCGGCGCCATGGCTCTGCTCATCGTTTCCGCCATCATCGGCGCGCGGCTCCCTCGGGATCTGTCGACGTGGCGTCATCTGTTCGTCGTGGCGATGCTGGTCAACAGCGTTCCGTTCACGCTGTTCGCCTATGGCGAGACCAACATTTCGTCGGTCCTGGCCGGCATCATCAACGCCGCCACACCGCTAACTACCCTGGCCGTGATCATGCTGGCTTTTCCCGAGGAGAAGCCCACGCTCGAGCGAGTGGTCGGGCTGCTCGTCGGCTTCGTTGGGATCCTGGTCGTAGTGGGGGTCTGGCAGGGGCTCGGCTCCGGCGAGTGGACCGGCGTGGCCGCGTGTCTGGGCGCTGTGACGTGCTATGGCATTGCCTTTCCGTACATGAGGCGCCATCTCACCGGGCTTCCGGATGGGCCAGTCGCGCTGGCGACGGGCCAGGTCATGTGCGGCGCGGCCGTGCTGTTGCCGCTCGGCATCGCCGCGGGGCCCCTTCACGGACCGATCACGATCCAGCCGGTCCTCGGCTTGCTGGGTCTCGGAGCCCTCGGTTCCGGAATAGCGTTCGTCCTCAACTACCAGGTGGTCCGGGCGGCCGGGCCCTCGACCGCCAGCACCGTGACATACCTCACGCCGCTCTTCGCGATTGCCGTTGGGGTGGCCTTCCTTGGCGAGACAGTCGTTTGGAACGAACCGGTCGGCGGGCTGGTGGTTCTTCTGGGCGTCGCGGTGGCGCAGGGCCGGGTGCATTCCGCGGTCGGCTGGGCAGCCCGCCGCTTCCGCGGACCCGCAGTGGAGATCGCGGCCGACTGAGGAGGGGCAGACGCCGGAGTCCCGCCGGGACGATCGAAGGGTCCCGGCGAGGCCGAACAGGCCCAGTTCGGCGAGGCCGGCCCGGCCGCTTCTGGCCGTGACACGCTAGCTGTCACTGCCCATCCGCATTCTGTTCGCTGTGGCTGGACTATCACGCAGCGGTCTTGACATCGAACACTTGTTCGCATAGTCTGCATGAGAGAAATAGAACGTCCGTTCATCCGCTCAGTGCCCGAGCGAACGACGGCCCAGCCATAGCGAAGAGGAGCGCCCGCGATGGCCATGGTCCGCATGGAGCCTGTCACAGTCCGCGTCCGAACCGATTGGTTCGACGGGACTCCACGTGAAATCACCTGGAACTCCGTCCGAATGCCGGTGACCCGGCTCACCGCCGTCCGGCGCGAAGACTCGGCATATAGGGTCGAGGTCGGTCCGCGGACGGTCTTCGAAGTCGAAACGCCCGGCGCCCGGTTGGCCCTGAGCTTTGAGCACAGGTCGCGGCGGTGGTCGGTTGACGGCGTCGACGACGAGGTCGGCCTCTCCTGACGGCGGCCGACGACCAACGGATCGTCCCGCTGCCGTCAGGGCAATCGCACCCCTACGAACTCGCCGGATCCGATGGGCAAGACCAGACCGGTCAGGCGAGGCTCGCCCAGCGCGCGTGCCCGGAACTCGACCAGTTCGGTCTCGTGAGAGATCAGATTGTCGGCCACGAGAATGCCGCCCGGCCGGAGAAGCCCAACCGCCAGATCCAGGTAGGTGACGTAGTCGCGCTTCTCGGCGTCGATGAAGACCAGGTCGGCCGGGCCGTCGGATTCGGCCAGGCCCGCGGTGCCGTCTTGTTCCCGGAGGTCGATGAACGCGCCGACCCCGGCTCTGCGGAAGCTACTGCGAGCGAGAGCCGCCTTGGCGGCGTCGATCTCGAACGTTGTCACTCGACCGCCATTCCTTGAAGCGGCCACCGCCAGCCAGAGAGTGGAGTAGCCGCCGCTCGTGCCCACCTCGACGATCCTCGACGCGTTGATCGACAGGGCGAGTGTCAGCAGGAACTGGCCAACCTCAGGTGCGATGGCGCGCAGCCGCGCGGAGTGGGGAGTGCCGTCGGATCGATCGGCCTGGTCGCGGGCCTGGAGGTCCGCCATGACGGCTCGAACTGATTCCGGAATCAGGTCCATCACGGGTAGGATGGCATCGGCGTCGGGAGCCGTCCGCAGTCTCGAACGCCGTCGCGGCGGCCGGGATGGACCGGCCGGTGAGCGCATCGAACGCCATACACAAACGGTTCCTACAATCTGCCCATGAGCGAACCCATCGGCACCACCTCGTTCTCGGACCTGACGGTCGGCGAATTCGTCGAACGCCTGTCATCGGGCGAACCCGTTCCGGGGGGCGGAGCGGCCTCGGCCATCGCGGCCGCGCTAGGGGCCTCGTTGATCACGATGGTCGCCGCTCTCTCGATGGGCCGGCCGAAGTATGCGCAGTACGCCGAGACCCACGCCAAGTGCGCCGCAGTGGGCCGTGAGCTCAGCGCCGAGTTCATGGGCCTGGCCAACCGCGACGCGGACGCCTATGCCGGCTACGCCGCGGCCCTGAAGATGCCACGTGAGACCGAGGAGCAGAAGCTCGCCCGCCAGACGGCAATTCAATCGGCCGCGCGAGCCGCGTCGGATGCTCCGTTCGATTGCGTCAAGGCGTGCACACGGCTCGTCACCGCCGCCGAGGCGCTGGCCGGGCGCAGCAACGTGAATGCGGCCAGCGACGTGCTCGTGGCCGCTCTTCTGGGCGAGGCGGCTGCGCGTGGAGCGGCCGAGAACGTGCTCATCAATTTGCCTTCGACCGGCGACGAGCAATATGCCGACTCGATGCGGTGGCGGATAGACAGCGCCCTTCATGAGGTTGCGGCGACGGTGGCGCGGACCAGGGAAATCGTCCTCTCCGGCCAGTCTCGTGAGCCGGAGTCGGCGTGACCGCCGCCGCCGGACCGCGCCTGCTCGTCGGCAGCCCGATCGCC
Source organism: uncultured Chloroflexia bacterium (assembly GCA_963789725.1). Taxonomy (GTDB): domain Bacteria; phylum Chloroflexota; class Limnocylindria; order Limnocylindrales; family CSP1-4; genus Fen-1039. The sequence continues at coordinate 317,578 of CAWBLU010000001.1, read as the reverse complement.
GCGGAGATTCGGGCCGGCCTTGCCGAAGACTTCGCCCAATTCAAGGAGCGCTGGGGCTATTCGCCCACGCTGGCGATAGTCCTCGTGGGAGCCGACGCGCCGTCGGCGGTGTACCTCGGCCAGATCCTGCGCAGCTGCGAGAAAGTCGGTGTGCACGGCCGTCTTGTCGAGATCGGATCCGACGTGACGGCGGAAGGACTGTGCGACGAGATCGAGGAACTCAACGCCGATCCGACCGTGGCCGGGATCATCGTCCAGATGCCCCTGCCGGCGCACATTCCGCTCCACACCGTGATCGACACGATCGATCCGGCGAAGGACGTCGACGGCATCCACCCCCGCAACGCCGGCCTCCTGTCGCTCGGCTACGACGGCTTCCTGCCGGCCACCGCCCAGGCATCGGTGGAGATCCTCAAGCGGTCGGGCGTCCAGATCTCCGGCAAGCGCGTGGTCGTCGTGGGACGATCGAACGTCGTCGGAAAGCCGGCCGCACTGCTGCTCATCCGAGAGCACGGCACGGTGACCGTGCTCCACACGCGAACGAGGGACCTCGGCCGGCACACTCGCGAAGCGGAAATTCTGCTCGTTGCCGCCGGACGGCCCGGTCTGATCACCGGTGCGATGCTTTCTCCCGGCGTGGTGGTCGTTGACGTGGGGATCAACGTAGTGAGCGACGGCCAGGGCGGTGAGAAGCTGGTCGGGGACGTCGACTTCCAATCCGCGAAAGACGTCGTCGGCGCGATCACGCCCGTTCCCGGGGGAGTCGGACCGCTGACCAACGCCCTGTTGATGACCCATCTTCTTCGCGCCGCCACGGACCAGGCGGAGCGGGCCACCCGGCCGGCCGGCGAGCCGGCACAGACATGACCGCGGACGTGGCTGCGACGAGCGCCGAATGCGGAACGGACAGGGCCGCGCGATGACGGCCGAGAGCCCGATGCCAGCCAGCCTCGAGATCGCCAGGTCGGTCACGCCGCGGCCGATCATCGAGCTGGCCCGCGAGCTGGGGCTCCGCGACGACGAGGTGGAGCTGTACGGGCCGTATAAGGCCAAAGTTCGACTCGAGGGCATCACGCGCCTGGAGGCCGAGGCGGCCGCAGCCGGCAAACGCGGCAAATACGTCGTCGTCACGGCGATCACCCCAACCCCGCTCGGCGAGGGCAAGACCACCACCAATGTCGGCCTGGTCCAGGGGCTGAACCGCATCGGCCACCGAGCCGCCGTGTGCATTCGCCAGCCGTCGCTGGGCCCCGTCTTCGGCATCAAGGGCGGTGCGGCAGGCGGCGGCTACAGCCAGGTGATCCCGATGGAGGACTTCAACCTCCATCTCACCGGCGACAACCACGCCGTCGGTGCGGCCCATAATCTGCTGGCGGCCTTCGTCGACAACTCGCTTACCCACAGCAACCCGCTCGGTATAGACCCGCTGGGAGTCCTGTGGCCGAGAGTCGTGGACATATCGGACCGTGCCGTGCGCAAGGCGATCATCGGCCTGGGCGGCCGCGAGAACGGCTACCCTCGCGAGACCGAATGGCAGATCACCGTCGCCTCGGAAGTGATGGCCGTGCTGGCACTGACCTCCGACCTGCAGGATCTGCGCCGCCGTCTGGGCCGGATGGTCGTGGCCACGACCTTCGACGGCCGCCGCATCACGGCCGAGGACCTCAAGTGCGCGGGCTCCATGACCGTGCTGCTGCGCGACGCCATCAAGCCGAACCTGCTGCAGACGCTCGAAGGCGGGCCGGCCTTCGTCCATTGCGGCCCGTTCGCGAACATCGCCCACGGCAACAACAGCGTCCTGGCCGACCGGCTGGCGCTGGCGACGTGCGAGATCGCGTGCACGGAGGCGGGCTTCGGTGCCGACATGGGTGCCGAGAAGTTTTTCGACATCAAGTGCCGCCAGAGCGGGTTGCGTCCGGACGCGGCCGTGATGGTCGCCACCGTGCGCGCCCTCAAGATGCACGGCGGCGTCGGCCGGATCGTGGCCGGCCGCCCACTCGACCCCGCCCTCGCTCAGGAGAACGTCGAAGCCGTGCGGAGCGGCTCGGACAACCTGGCGGCGCAGATCGAGAACGTCCGCCACTTCAACGTGCCGGTGGTGGTTGCGGTGAACCACTATCCGGGCGATACGGAGGCGGAAGTCGCCGCGATTCGCGAGGTGGCTATGGCCGCCGGAGCGCGCGACGTGGTGGTGAGCCGCCACTTTGCCGAGGGCGGGGCGGGCGCCGAGGATCTGGCCTACGCGGTCTGGGCTGCCGCAGAGGAGGGTGCTCCCGAATTCCGGCTCCTCTATCCGGACGACCTGCCGCTGCGCGAGAAGATCGAGACCGTGGCCGTGCGCATCTACGGCGCCCGCGGCGTCGACGAACTCCCGGCAGCGACGAAAGCGCTGAAGCTGTATGAAGAGATGGGTTTCGGCAATCTGCCGGTCTGCATGGCCAAGACCCACCTCTCGCTCAGCCACGACCCGGGACTCAAGGGCCGCCCGACGGGCTTCCGCGTCCCGATCCGCGAGGTCCGGCTGTCCGCCGGGGCCGGCTTCGTCACCCCGCTCCTCGGCGAGATGCGCACCATGCCCGGCCTGCCGTCTCATCCGGCCGGCGAGTCGATCGACATTGACGCGGACGGGAACATCGTTGGCCTCTTCTAGGCGGACCGCCCGAGTTTGCGCCGACGGCAACATCGCCTGCTTGTTCTAGCGAACACGCGGTCGCATCGACCCCGGGACGGCCCCTTTCCCATAGACTTCAACCGTGCTGACACTCATCCTCACTCGCCACGGTGCGACCCCCGCCGGCAATGTCCTTCTGGGCGGCCAGCTGGACGTGCCGCTCGCGCCGGCGGGACACGCTCAGGCCGAATCGCTCCGGGCGAGGCTGGCCGGCGTCCGCATCGACCGCATCATCGCCAGCCCTCTTGCCCGCGCCCTCGAAACGGCCCAGGTGCTCGCGGGAGGGCGGCCGATCGAGGTGGACGAGCGGTTGCGCGAACTGGACTACGGCCGCTGGGAGGGCCTGACTCACGCCGAGGTAGACGCTCGCGACCCCGAGTTGCGCATGCGCTGGGAGGGCGATCCCGCGGCCACCCACTCGCCCGGAGGCGAGTGCGGCAACGACGTGGCCGCCCGGGCCATGAGCTTTCTGGTCGACCTCCTGGCGGCCGAGCTGAGCTGCCCGCCGAGCTCGCACCCCAGCCATCGATCGCCTGACGCGGGTGGGTCGCGCGTCCCCCCGTCCGAGGCGGAGGCTGAGGCCGGAGGCGAACGCCGCGTCCTGATGGTCGCCCACGGGACGTACAACCGCGTACTCATGTGCGTGGCGCTGGGCGTCCCGCTGCGAGCCTATCGGCGCCGGTTCGTCCAGGATTGGACGAACCTGACCGTTCTTCGGTACGAACCGGGGGATGCTCCGGACGACGCCCAGCTGATCCTCGCCAATGACGTCTCCCACCTGCGTGTATCGGGCGAGGCGCCCTGGGGCTAGGTCGCCGGCGCAGCCGCAGTCGCAGGTATGTCCGGTGGCGGGACTGCGCGAACCCGCACCGAGTGGCAGACTGACCGGACCAGCGGACCGCGGCCGCGGTCCGTTTCCGGGTTCTTTGGGAGTCCTCCTTGCGCCGCGCCGTCCTTGCCTACGTGACTTTGTACGTCGCGGTCGCCGCCTACGCCCCATACCTGCAGCAGTACTACCAGAGCCTCGGGATCTCGCTCGGCACGATCGGCGCCCTGGCCGCGTTCGCGTCGGCGGTGGCGCTGCTCAGTTCTCCGACCTGGGGTGCCCTCCACGATCGATATCCCACCTCCCGCCTTTTTCTTCCGCTCGCAGCCGGCATAGGCGCCGTTGGCGCCATCGGGCTGGCCACGGTGGGAGCTTCGCCCTTGCTCATCCCGTCGGCCGCGGCCTTCTCGACGGGCCTGGCCGGCCTGGGTCCCATGATGGACGTCCGGGTGCTGGACATGGCCGGTACGGACCGGACCCGCTATGGGCGAATCCGGGTCTGGGGCTCGATCAGCTTCATGGTCTGCACGCCGATCATCGGCCTGGCCATCGGGGCGAACTACCGCGGGCTGTTCTTCGTCGCGGTTCCGCTGATCCTGGCCAGCGGCCTCGCAACCATGCTCCTGCCGGGTCGAGCCGGTGGAGTCCGCGGCGCGAGCCTGAGGCGGGCGCCGGGCCGGGTTCTCGGCCACCGTCCGATCGCGCTCTACTTGATTGGGGCCTTCGTGGGCATGACGGCCGTCTTCTCCCAGTACGCCTTCTTTTCGATCTACCTTCGCGATCTCGGCGCCTCGAGCGACCAGATCGGCCTGGCCTGGTCCAGCCAGGCCGCGCTCGAGATCCCCTCGATGATGTTCTTTCCCCAGCTCTCGCGGAGGTTCGGCACGGAGAGGCTGATCGTCGTGGGGATGGCGATCATGACGTTCAGACTCATCCTCAACGTCGTGTTCGTTTCGCCCACGATCCTGATCGCCGGATCGCTGATCCAGGGCGCGGGCTATGGGCTGGTGCTGATCGGCGGCGTTGCCTTCGTCTCTAGACAGGCGCCGAAGGGGACGGCGGCCACCGCGCAGGGAATCCTCAACGCTGTCACGTTCAGCCTGTCGTCGATCGTGGGTTCGGGCATCGGCGGCCAGATCGCCGGCTGGATCACGATTCGTGGGTTGTACGCGATCACGGCCGGCCTGGGTGCTCTCGCGATCGTGATCTTCGCCCTGGCGGTACTACCGGCAGGCAGATCAACGGAGGCCGGCGCCAACGCGCCCGGGGCGCCACCGTTCGATGGCGACGCCCGCCTAGTACCCCTGGCGGTGGATTCGGGCGTAGATCGTGTTGGCGACGAGCTGCGCGCCGGCCCCGTTGAAGTGCAGGCCGTCGACGGTGTACTTCGAGAGGATCAACCCGTTGGAGGCGGACAGGGGCGTGTGGATGTCGATCAGGACGATCGCGTAGCTGTTGGCCAGATGCAGGATCGCGGCGTTTAGAGAGTCGATCTTGGCCGTCATCGCCGAACTGGAGTTGGGCGGGACGGTGATCAGGAAGATCTTGATGCCGTGAGCTTTGGCTTTCGCGATGATGGCCCTGAGGTTGGCGACGACGGTGCTCTCGGCGACGCCGTGGCCCAGGTCGTTGGTGCCGCCCAGGATGAAGAGCACCTTGGGGCTGTAGGCGAACACGTCCCTGTCCAGCCGGGACAACATTCCCGACGTCAGGTCGCCCGGGATTCCCGCGTTGTGATAGAGAACGAGGTTGGCGTCTTCGGAATCCAACCGGCTCGGCCACGCCGGCCCCGGGTCGTTGTAGCCGGATGTCAGAGAGTCGCCGAGGGCCACGAACGAATAGACCGTCGCGGTCTTGGCCGGCGCCTTCGTCGGGGCCTTGACGGGGGCGGGCGTGGGTGTAGCGGTCGGCGTGGGCGTGGGCGTGGGTGTAGCGGTTGGTGTCGGCGTGGGTGTGGAGGTCGGCGTGGGCGTGGGCGTGGGCGTGGGCGAAGGTGTCCCGGTCGGTGTCGGGTCGGAAGTCTCGGCCATGGCGAGCATCACCGGGGACGGACTTGGGGTCGCCGTGGTCCAGCCCCCGGGCAGACTGGCCGATACCGCCGTCGCGGCGAGCAAGAGCGCAAGCACGATTGCCAGCTCCCTCCGTCGGCCTTCTTTCGGCGTGATCCGGCGCGCCAGCGCGGAGGCCCAGACGACGGGTCCATGCCGGACGGGATGAGCCATGTGACGGGTCGTGTAGGCCAGCCGCGGATCGGGGTAGGCCATCCGCCCGATCGACGAAACCGCGGACTCGACCCCGCGCACGGGCCTCGATCCGTCTCGAAGCCGGCTCACGTGCTCTCGGCGCCGCGGAGCCGTCCCCGCAGGTCGGTATGATCGATGCTCAGCGCCTGCAACCGGACGCGAGAAGGGTTACCGCGCATCAGCGTTCCCAGTTCGGCGGCCATCGGAGCTTCCCATGCCGCAGCCTAAGTCTGCCACCACACGGGCAACTTGCGCTCGGCGTGGAATCGGGATGGCTGTGATCGCGGCCCGCCGGTCGGCCCGACTCAGGCCTCGGCCTGACCTCGATCGGAGCCGGAGCGAGTGAGTCGCCAGGCCACGAAGAGGACGACCGCAGCAACACAGACGAGGAGGATGAGAGTGTCGAACGGCTTCAGGTTGTCGCGGATCCTGGTCCAGTTGGCGCCGAGAACCGTGCCCGCGTAGACCAGGGCGATCGTCCACGGGATGGCTCCGAGGGTCGAATAGACGGTGAATTGCCCGATCGGCATGTGCGAGACGCCCGCGACGAAGCTGATGACCGTTCGAACGCCGGGCAGAAGCCGGCTGATGAATGCGGTAGGCGAGCCCCAGCGCTCGAAGAAGCGCTCGGCCACCACGATCTCGTGCGGCCGGACGAGCAGGAAGCGGCCCCAGCGATCGAGGAACGGCCGCCCGAGCCTGGCGCCGAGAGCATATCCAAACAGCGATCCGGTGGTGTTGGCCACTACGCCGATGACGACGACGACCCAGAAGTTCCAGGGCCCGTGAGTAAGCGGCTCGATCTTGCTCGTGTCGCTCACCAGGAAACCGGCGAACGGCAGGATCAACTCCGACGGGATCGGCACGATAGTCGATTCGGCCACCATCGCCAGGAAGACTCCGAGGTAGCCGACCGCGGCGTACAGATGATCCAGGAAGGGAATGACTGCAGTGTCGATGAATCCGAGCACGGAGGCCTCTCAATTGGGTAGACGGACGCTCCGGGCATCGGAGGCGGTCGAAGGTCCTGCGCAGAATACCCGAGCCAACCTCGCTCCGTTCACACCCACACCGCTGCGTGCGCCACGCGATGCGAATCCCGGCGGGGGCGCCGCGACCACTCGTGGCCCGGCCCTTCGGCTATTCTCATCGACGTGAGTGACACGCCCGGGGCTCCCGACCTCGGATCCCACCGGCATCTCCCCGAATCGCACAGGCTCCGCCAGCCGCTTGCCGCCGAGGCGGAGATCGAACTGACCGGCGCGGACCTGTCGATAGCCGACGTCGAGTCCGTCTCGCGCGGCGGGAGCCGCGTGTGTCTCGGCGATGAGGCGCGGGCTCGCGTGGCGGAGGCGCGCGAGGTCATCGAGCGGCTCGTGGCGGCCGGCGAAATCGTCTACGGCGTCACCACCGGTTTCGGCGACCTGGCCACCACCTTCATCGATCCCGCCAACTCGGCTCGACTCCAGGAGAACCTGCTCGTCTCGCACGCGGTCGGAGTCGGCGAACCACTCCCTCGAGACGTCGTTCGGGCCATGATGCTGCTGCGGGCCAACACTCTGGCCCTGGGCCACTCCGGTTGCCGCCCCATCGTCATCGACCGAATTCTGCGATCTCCTCCGCCTTGGGATCCACCCCATCGTCCCCTCGCAGGGCTCGGTAGGCGCCTCGGGCGACCTTGCCCCACTTGCCCACCTGGCCCTGCCGCTCACGGGACGCGGCCACGTCGAGGTAGGCGGGCGCAACATTGCGGCCTCCGAAGCTCTTGTGGCGGCCGGCATCGAACCGCTCGTCCTCCAGGCGAAGGAAGGCCTGGCGCTTCTCAACGGCACGCAGATGATGAGCGCTATCGGCGCCCTGGTTGCCGCCGACGCCGGCCGCCTGGCTCGATCCGCGAGCGTGGCCGCGGCAATGAGCTGCGAGGCGCTGCTCGGGACCGACGTCGCCTATGCCGCCGCCTACCAGCTGGCCCGGCCGCATCCGGGCCAGGTCGCCGTCGCCGCGGAGTTGCGCTGGCTTCTCCGCGATTCGACCCTCATGACCAGTCACCACGAGTCTGTCCACAAGGTCCAGGACCCCTACTCGCTCCGCTGCGTGCCCCAGGTCCACGGCGCGGTCCGAGACGCGCTCGGCTATCTGAACGGCGTCCTCGACATCGAGCTGAACTCGGCCACGGACAATCCCCTCGTCTTTCCCGGCGGCGGAGTGGCCGACGCGACCGCCGCGGCCACGGGCGGCGGGCTGGTCATCAGCGGCGGCAACTTCCACGGCGAGCCCGTGGCTTTCGCCCTCGACTTCGCGAAGCTGGCCATATCCGAGCTGGGCGCCATTGCGGAACGGCGGATCGCGCTCCTGGTCGACGGCCGGTTGAACGGTGGATTGCCGCCCTTCCTGTCGTCCGGAAGCGGCCTCGAGTCGGGCATGATGCTGCTCCAGTACACGGCCGCGGCGCTGGCATCGGAGAACAAGGTCCTGGCCCATCCCGCCAGCGCCGATTCGATCCCGACTTCGGCCAACCAGGAAGATCACGTCTCGATGGGCTCGATCTCGGCCCGCCATGCTATGGCCGTGCTGGCCAACGTTCAGCGGATCGTCGCCCTCGAACTCCTCGTGGCCGCCCAGGCTCTCGACTTCAGGCTGGAACAGGTGCGTGCCGACGGGTCGAGCGTGAGGCCGGGCGCCGGCGTAGAGGAAGCCCACCGCCGGATTCGTTCCATCGTCCCGCATCTCGAGCGGGATCGGCTGCAGGGCAGCGACATCGAATTGGTCGTCAGGCTCGTTCGCGAAGGCGCGCTGGCAGATCTCGTCGGGTAGGTCTGGAACGTGGGGCGGTCTCGGGCCAGGCCCCGACCGTCAGGAGAGCAGGGCAGGCCGGTTTCGCCCCGAGCAGCGATCGATAGCCCGGCGGAGGCGGACCTCGTCCGCGGCCCCGGAATGCTGCAGCGCCCAGAGCGCGGGAAGCAGTCGCGGGTCGGCGGCGGCGGCCGCGGCATCGACCTCGAGCCCGCCCACGAGAGGCGACTGCAGGGCCCGGATGAGATGCGGAACGGCGCGCGGATCGTGGCGCACGGCCAGCCCGAAGAGGGCTTCGGCGCGGGCATCGTGATGAGCGTCCTCGGCACGGGCCAGCAAGGCGGCTCGGACGTCCGGCCCGTCGACGTCGGACAGCGTTCCCAGCCCGAACGTGGCCCAGTCGCGGACCTCGGGGTCGAGGTCGCGAGAGAGCCGGATCAGAACGGTGCGTGATTCGGGGGCCAGCGGCTGAGGGCTGATGGTGGCCACGGCGAACGCGACCGCAAGGCGGACCTCCGCGTTGGGGTACTCGGCCAGAGGAAAGACCAGCCCGAGCATGCACGGATCGCCGACGTGGCCCAGAGCGGCGACGATCGATGCCAGCGGCGCGGCTGCCCGTTCCGTGCCCAGCGCGGCCAGCAACGCGGTCCGCACCGACTCTCTGCTGCTCGGCTCGACGCCGACGAGCCGGCCCAGGATGTCCGCCCCGAGCGTTCGCTGCCGGTCGGCCGCGCCGTCCAGGAGGCGCACCGCAGCCTCGAGGACATCCTCGGGACACTCCCGAAGGATGCCGCCGATGAGATCCCAGCGACAGTCCTCATCGTAGCTTCCGAGAGCGGCTTCGATGAGCACGTCGAGCAAGCGCATGTCACCTCGCAGGAAAATGCGGCCTTCCCCAGCCCGCGGCTGTTCACTTTGACGGCGAAGCCGTCCGACCCTTTCCCCGGTGCCGGTTGGCTCAAATTCACGTTAGCGCGTCTGGACTTACCCGCAAGAGCGGGTCGCGCGTGAGGGAACGCGCTCGTATGAACGTACCAGTCCGTGCGCTCCCTATGGTTTGGGAGTTGCGTAGGACGGTCCGGGCCGGCGCGCCTGCGGCCCGGAGCGGCTGGTGACAACCAGCAGCACCGTCGCGAAGGCCGCACATCCGGCCCCGAACCAGAATGGTGCGGGCGGGGCGATCAGGCTCCATAGCAAGCCGGCAATGACCGATGCCGGCAGGATCATCAGGCCCTGGGTCGCGTTGAGGATGCCGAAGGCCGTGGCCCGCAGGTCCCTCGGGGCGAGATCGGCCACCAGCGCTTTGCCCACGCCTTCGCTCAGGGCGTAATAGGTGCCGTAGGCGATCCACAGCGGCACCACCCAGGTGGCCTCGGTCACCACGGCGAAGCCCGCGTAACAGACCGCGTACACGAGCCAGGCGGTTCCGATCAGCACCCGCCGCCCGATTCGGTCCGATAGCGCGCCGGCCGGCCATGCGACCACTGCGTTCGTGGCGTTGAACGCCACAATCGAGAGCAGCAAGGCAAGGAGCGTCAGGCCGAGGTTCTGCGAGCGCAGCGCCAGGAAGGCATCGCTCGAGTTGCCCAGCGTGAACAAAGCGTTCGCGCCGACGAACAACCAGAAGGGTCTGGGGAAACGGCGCCATTCCGCGACGCTGCCGACCGTGCTACCGATCAGACGCGCTGCGGCGGCCGAAGCCGTCGGTCCGGCGCCGGTCGATGCGGCGATGCCTGGAGGTCCGGCCGCCGCTTCCACCGCTGGAGCCTGGCCGTGGCCGGAGCCGTTGCCCGGGCCGCCACTCGGTCGAGGCACGTCTCGAACCCCGACCACGATCGTGACGATAGCCAGCAGGCCCGGCACCAGGGCGAGAAGAACCAGAATCCGGAACGCGTCGCTCGTAAGCCGCGTGGCTTCGCCTTCGGCGATCCAGATGACGGCGGCCGCGACGAGCACTCCGACGAACGCCCCGGTCGTGTCCATGGCGCGATGCAGCCCGTAGGCCACGCCGCGATTCTCAGGAGCCGTGGAGTCGGCTATCAAGGCGTCCCGAGGCGAGGTGCGTATCCCTTTTCCAAACCGATCGCCGACGCGACCGATCAGGACCACCGGCCAGGCGACCGCCACCAGGTAGAGAGCCTTTGCTACCAGCGAGGTCCCATAGCCGATGCCGACGAGGAGTCGCCGCCGCGACAGCCGGTCGGAAAGCGCGCCGCTGATCAGCTTCAAGATGGACGCTGTGCTCTCCGCCACGCCCTCGATGGCGCCGATGATCGCGGCCGGCGCGAGCAGCACATTGGCCAGGTAGAGCGGGATCAGGTATACGAGCATCTCGCTCGAGATGTCCGTGAACAGGCTTACCAGTCCGAGCGCGACGACATTGCGGGTGATCCCACGCGTCAGGGCGCGGCGCCAGCGCGGGCCGGCAGCGGGCGTGTTCCGGTTTGGATCGTCGGGTGGCATTTCGTCGAAGTCTAGCGGTCGCTCCGCCGGGGCCACGGTGACAGTCCCCGAATCGGCGGCAGATGGCGCTGTTGCCGTAAAGTTGGCCGCGATGGCACGCGTCGAGATCGTTGACGTCACGGACGAAGCCCGCTTCGGGCTGATCCCGCCGTGCGCGGATCCATCGTTCGACCATCGAACGTGCGACTACTGGGAGGACGCCGACCGGGGCTCGAAGGCGAGCCGGCCGAGCTGGCTGCCGGCGGGTGCGAGCGACCGGCCCGGGGGCGGCTGGGGCGACCGAGCGAGCGTCGGGCCATCGAACAACCCGTTCGCGCCGCCGCCTAAATCAGAGACGAACCCGTTCCTGCCGGCGGCGAAAGCCTCGGCCAACCCCTTCGCCCCGACGTCGAGCGGACCGGTCCGCAATCCGTTCCTGGATGATCGCGCCGGTGCCGCTGCCGAGAACCCATTCGCGCCGGGACCGCGTGCCCGCTCGACGGTCACCGCCGACGCCCCGCGCAAGCTTCAGCTCCTCGGCCGCGGCCTGGCCGTATTCGGCAGCTACGCCAAGCTCCTGCTCGTCGACGGCGTGGCGGCGGGCTATTGCCAGTTCGGGCCGCTTTCGGCCTACCCCCGCGCTTCGCGGCTTCGCGAGCTGTACACGGAACTGCCGACGGCGCCGTTGCCGGCCGTGATCACCTGCATCGCGACCACAGCCGAGGCTCGACGGGCCGGCCGAGCCCTCCGTCTCGTCCAGGAGGTCTGCGACGACCTCGGCGCCAGGGGCTTCGCGGCGGTGGAGGTCTACCCCGAAGCGGCCGCTCGCGAGAACTCGACGCCGGCGGCGCGGCCGGAGTTCTGGATCCGGGCCGGCTTCGTGCTGGCGGTGGACGACGACAGGTATCCCGTCATGCGACGGGAGTTGTAGTTGGAACGCCGCTTCGCCCGGCTTTCCGCGCGGGCCCCACGTCCGGCCCGTGTCCGCACGGCCCTGGCCGGCGCGGTCGCGGTGATCGCCCTCGCTGTCGCGGCGTGCGGTCAGGCCGGCGCCACCGGCACACCCACCGAGACGCAGATCCCGTTCGGGCCCACGCCGTGGCCGAGCGGCACGACCGGCCAGTACGGCCTCCACATCGACCCGAGCCTGCTCGGGCTCCTGCCCCGGACGGTCGACGCGTACCAGATCGTCGAAAGCGGCGATTTGGAGAAGGCGGCGCTCGACGACGCCGATCTCGCCAGGACGTTCGACAACTACGCGGCCGCATCGATCGGGATGATCGGCGAAGACAACTGGCTGCAACTCGTAATCGGCCATCTCAGGGCCGACGCCCAAACACCGGACGTCTACACCTCCTGGGTCAGCGACTACGCCACAGGTGCGTGCTCCCAGGCGGACGGCGTTTCCGGGTCGAGCCAGCCGACCATCAGCGATTGGATCGTCGACGTGGCCACGTGCGCCGGCGGACCGGTCGTCTACACCCTCAGCCTGGGCAAGGGCACGATCCTGTCGATGTACGGCCTGGGCCCGCGCGACCTGGGTCGAAAACTCATCGCCTCTCTGTACTAGATCCCGAAGAGCGCCCGCACGTGGCCGCATGACGTTCCATGGCAACCGGCGCAAACTGGGGCTGAGCGACCGGAGTTCCCGGGTCGCACCGGGCACGATCCCACTCCCGTTCGGAGGGTTCCGATGGCGATCGAAGCAGGCTCCACTCCGCACGCCGGGCCGCGCCCCGTGCGAGCTCCGCGCGGACCCGAGCGCAGCTGCAAGGGTTGGTCCCAGGAGGCCGCGCTCCGGATGCTCATGAACAACCTGGACCCGGAGGTGGCCGAGCGCCCGGACGACCTGGTCGTGTACGGCGGCACCGGTCGCGCCGCGCGGAGTTGGGATGCCTTCGACGCGATCGTCCGCGAACTGCGCGGCCTGGAGAACGACGAAACGCTTCTCGTCCAGTCTGGCAAGCCCGTCGGAGTCTTCCGCACCCATGAGTGGGCGCCGCGCGTTCTCATCGCCAACGCGAACCTGGTCGGCAAATGGGCCAACTGGGACGACTTCCGCCGCCTCGAACGGGCCGGACTGACCATGTACGGCCAGATGACCGCGGGCTCGTGGATCTATATCGGCACCCAGGGAATCCTGCAGGGGACATACGAGACCTTCGCCGAGCTCGCCAGACAGCATTTCGGCGGGACCATGCGAGGCCGCGTCACGCTCACAGCGGGCCTGGGCGGCATGGGTGGCGCCCAGCCTCTGGCCGTGACGATGAACGAGGGCGTCGCCCTGGTCGTGGAGGTGGACGAGGCGCGTGCGGCGCGGCGCCACGACATCGGCTATGTCGACAGGCTGACCCACTCGCTCGACGAGGCCCTCGCCTGGGCTCGCTCGGCGGCGGCGGCAGGACGCGCGGAATCGATCGCCCTAGTCGGCAACGCCTCGGAGATCGAGCCGGAGCTCGTCCGGCGCGGCGAACGCTTCGACGTCGTCACCGACCAGACCTCCGCCCACGACGCGCTCAACGGATACATACCCGCCCGCGTGTCCATTGCCGAGGCGGCCGAGTTGCGAAGCCGCGACCCGGCCGAATATGTCCGCCGCTCGATGGCTTCGATGGCAACTCATGTCCGGGCGATGCTTGCCCTCCGGTCGGCCGGGGCCGTGACCTTCGACTACGGCAACAACATCCGCGCCCAGGCGCAGTCGGCGGGCGTCGCGAACGCCTTCGACTTCCCGGGGTTCGTGCCGGCCTTCATTCGGCCGCTCTTCTGCGAGGGCAAGGGCCCGTTCCGGTGGGCTGCCTTGTCGGGCGATCCCGCGGACATCCTGGCGACCGATCGCGCCATCCTCGAGCTGTTCCCCGAGGACACGTCGCTCCGGCGGTGGATCGAGATGGCGGAGGCTCGCGTTCCCTTCCAGGGCCTGCCGGCCCGAATCTGCTGGCTCGGTTACGGCGAGCGCTCGAAGGCCGGCCTGGCCTTCAACGAGCTTGTCCGGACCGGCAAGGTGAGCGCTCCGATAGTGATCGGCCGCGACCATCTCGACTCCGGCTCGGTGGCGTCGCCCAATCGCGAGACCGAGTCCATGCGCGACGGCTCGGACGCCATCGCCGACTGGCCGCTGCTTAACGCCCTTGTCAACACCGCCTCCGGTGCCACCTGGGTGAGCATCCACCACGGCGGCGGAACCGGCATCGGCTACTCGCAGCACGCCGGCATGGTCGTCGTCGCCGACGGCACGGACCTGGCCGCTCAGAAGCTCGAGCGAGTGCTGACCACCGACCCCGGCATGGGCGTCATCCGTCACGCCGACGCCGGCTACGAGCGGGCGATCGAGGTTGCCGGCGAACGGGGCGTCCGTGTCCCGATGCTCGACGCGGAGCGGGCCGCGGGTCGCTGATCGCGTCTCGTCTCCCGTTGCGCGACCCGTTTAGGCAACGCTGTGCCACGATACGTCCAGCGGCCCGGGTGCGGCGGGCCGGCAAGCGGGGTGCGAGGACGGAGGTAGCGTGGCCAAGCTCGTCGAATCGGTCCCGAACTTCAGCGAGGGTCGCCGGCTCGAAGTGGTGGACAAGCTCGCCGCGGCCGTCGAAAGCGTGCCCGGCGCATTCCTGCTGGATCGGACCAGCGACGCCAGCCACAACCGCAGCGTCCTGACGCTCGCCGGCGAGCCCGTCCCTATTCTCGAGGCCCTGGAGCGGACCGTTGGCGTCGCGGTGGCCGAGATCGACATGGAGCAGCACTCCGGCGAGCACCCCCGTATCGGCGCCGTCGACGTGGTCCCGTTCGTGCCCCTTGAAGGCGCCACGATGAACGACTGCCGGGAGCTTGCCCGGGCCTTCGGGTCGCGGGTAGCGGATCGCTTCGGCATTCCCGTGTACCTGTACGGACAGGCTGCCACGAGCCCGTCCCGAGAGCGGCTCGCGGATGTCCGGCGGGGCCAGTACGAGGGCCTCAGGACCGGAATCGTCGAGCCCGGTCGCGAACCGGATTTCGGGCCGGCACTGCTCCACGCTCGAGCCGGCGCCATGGCGGTCGGCGCCCGGCCGTTCCTGATCGCCTACAACATCAACCTGGACAGCACGGACCGGGAACTGGCCAAGCGGATCGCGCGCCGGATCCGCGAGTCGAGCGGGGGCTTGCCGCGCGTCCAGGCCAACGGGTTCTGGATCGAAGAGCGCGGGCGGGCCCAGGTGTCGATGAACCTGCTGGACTTCCGCACCACGCCCATCTGGCTCGTGTGGGAGAGCGTCCGAGCTCAGGCGGCCGAGGACGGCGTCCATCTGGCCGAGTCTGAGCTGATAGGCCTCGCCCCGCTGGCGGCCCTGCTCCAGGTAGCCGATCACGCCGGCGTCTCGGCCCGCCTGTCTCAGACCGAGCGGCTGGCCGGCGCGGCCGCATTCTTGAAGCTGCGCGACTTCTCGCCGCTCCAGGCCCTCGAGCTGAGGCTCGAGGCCGCCAAGAACTCGTGACCGCCGGGTCACGCGCCAGCCTTCCGGGGCTGCTCGTCGACGGCGCCGCGGCCGTCGCCACTCTCGGCGGCGGCCTGCGGAGAGGTTCATCTCAGGGCGACATTGCCCTCCTGACCGGCGATCCCGGTCGCGGCGGCGCGGGCGGCGGGCTTGCCCTGGCTGCCTGGCGGGAGCGCATCGTGGCGGTGGGTTCGGTGGCGGAGGTGCGTCGCAAGCTGGAGGCGGACGGGTTCCCGCTCGAGCAGTTCACGCGCCTCGACGCCAACGGTGGCTTGATAACGCCCGGGCTGATCGATGCCCACACCCACCTCGTCTTCGCCGGAACGCGGGAGGCGGAGTGGCAGATGCGATCGCGCGGCGCGGGCTACCTCGAGATACTCGCCGCGGGCGGCGGAATCCTTTCGACGGTGGCCGCGACGCGGGCGGCGTCGGACTCGGATCTGCTTGCCGGAGCGCGGCGTCGGATCGGCGAAATGCTCGCCAGCGGCACGACCACGGCCGAGGCCAAGTCCGGCTACGGGCTGGATACGCCAACCGAGTTGCGGCAGCTCGACGTCATCGGCAGCCTGAATCGCGAGGGCCCCATCCAGCTCGTGCCGACGTTTCTTGGGGCGCACGCCGTCGCTCCGGAGTACCGCGGCAGGCCCGACGCTGCCGACGCTTACGTTGCGGCCGTCGTAGGAGAGCAACTCCCGGCCGTCGCCCGCCAGGGCATCGCCCGCTTCTGCGACGTGTTTTGTGAGAGCGGCGTCTTCGACCCCGGCCAGACTCGCCGCATCCTGCGGGCCGCCCAGGACCTGGGGCTGGCGTTGCGTATTCACGCCGACGAGCTGGTCCCGTCCGGCGGCGCGGAGCTGGCCGCGGAGCTTGGCTGCGTCTCGGCCGACCACCTCGCGGCGCCCTCCGATGCCGGCGTCGCGGCGATGGCGCGAGCCGCCGCGGCCGGAGCGCCGCTGGTTGCGACCCTGCTGCCGGCCACGAGCTGGTTCCTCGGTAAGCACCATTTCGCGCCGGCCCGCCGCTTCATCGAGTCCGGCATCCCCGTCGCTCTAGCCACGGACCTGAACCCCGGCACGAGCCCGACCACGAGCCTGCCTCTGGTCATGGCGATAGCATGCCTGGAGATGGGCCTGACCCCGGCGGAGGCGCTGGTGGCCGTCACTATCAACGCGGCCTATGCGATCGGCCTGGGGGCGGAGATCGGGTCGATCGAAGAGGGCAAGCAGGCCGATCTCGTGATCTGGGACGTCCCGTCGCCGGACCAGATCCCGTACTGGCTGGGCGGGCGATTGGCCCGCTCGATAGTCAAGCGTGGCCTGCCGGTCTTCGCCAGGGACTGAACGGGGCCGGCCTCGGAACCCGGCTGGAGGATCCGCACCCATCGATGGCATGCCGGGAGTAAACCTTCGGGCTATTGCCGACGGCCAATAGAGGGGCTGCAATGCCTAGTACGTTGTCGGGCCCGGCGCTACGCTGGTAGTGAACGAGTCCGACGGACACGTTTGCGTCCCGGGTGGCTTCTGGAGGTTTCGGCGTGAGGTTCTTGTCGAGTCAGGCGAACGACTCAAAGGGGTACCGCCTGGAACACACGCTCACCGGCCACGGCGGCCAGGTGTGGGCGACGGTTGCTTCACCCGAGGGCGCCCGGATCGTCACCGGCAGCGAGGACCTGACGGTACGCGTATGGGACATGGGGGCGGGCCGTCTCGAGCGCACCATCGACGGCCACGTCGAAGTCCTCAACAAGGTGGCGGCGGTGGCCGTCACACCGGACGGGACGCGCATCATCTCGGGCGGTCGCAGCCGCAAAGTCCTCGTCTGGTCCCTCGCGACGGGCCTCCTCGAACAGATGCTCGAGGGCAACATCGAGTACGTCAACGCGCTCGTCGTCACGCCAGACGGCCGCCGTGTCGTCTCGGCCGGCGACGACGAGACTGTTCGGGTCTGGGATCTCGAGAGCGGCCGCCGCGGCAGCGTGCTGGTCGGTCATGTCGGCCCCGTGACCTGCCTGGCGGTCACGTCCGACAACAAGAAGATCGTGTCCGGCGGACACGACAAGACCGTGCGAATCTGGGATCTGGACAGCGGCCGCCTGGAGTTGACCCTGAAGGACCACAAGGTCTCGATCCAGGCCGTGGCCATCACACCCGACGGGACCCGGATCGTCTCAGGCGCCCGCGACAACACCGTGCGCATCTGGGACAGCCGCAACGGCCGCCTGGAGCGGGCTCTGGAAGGCCACACCGGTTGGGTCAACGCTGTAGCCATAAGCCCGGACGGCGCCCACGTGGCGTCGGCCGGAGAAGACTTCACGGTGCGTGTCTGGGAACTCGAAACAGGGCGTCCGGAGGTCACGCTGAAGGGCCACACCAACTACGTCCGCGCGGTCGACTTCACGCCGAACGGCAAGCGGATCGTCTCCGGCAGCTTCGACCGCACCGTCAGAGTCTGGGCGCTGTAGAGCTTCGGGCGGCGTAGAGCTACGGGCCGGGCGGGCTGCGCTCTAGACTTTGCCGCGCTGCTCGAGAAGAACGGTCGTGAGTTCGGCCGGGAGCGACGACGGCATCAGGGCCAGCTTGGACTGGGCCGGAGGGGGAGTGGAGACTCCCATCTCGTGAAGGAACCGGGCCATCGCTTCGGCGGCGTCCTCGTCGTCGCAGACAGGCATCGGCACGACGACCTTGGCGTCCAGCTGCGCGACCAGCTCGGCGGCCTTGTTGGGCGGCAGCGTGCCTCCTATCGGGACGCACGCCACGTCCACGGGGCCGATGTCCGTAAGCTTGTCCTCGGTGAGAAGGTGGCCGATGTCGCCGAGATGGATCACATGGACGCCGTCCAGTTCCACGATGAAGGCCACGTTGCGGCCGCGCTCGCGACCTTTGTGCTCGTCTCGGAAGGTTCGCACCCCGGTAATCAGGACGTCCTTGACCTCGTATTCACCGGGGCCGTCCAGGCAGAAGGCCTCCTCGAGGCTGCCGGGCAGTAGCGTCGAGCCGTCCCGCGAGGCGCGGCCCTTGGCCCTTGGCAGGGGCGAATTGTCGGCATGGCTGAAGGTGACGATGTCGCCGGTGATCCCCCGACCCGTCGGACCGACCACGGCTTGATAGGCGTCGGCCACTACGACCGCGTCTTTTCCACGCATGCGGACGCAGGTCCGCCCAAACCAGGTGAGCTCCATGCGGGGATTCTTGCACAGGTCGCTCACCGGCCGCTTATCGGCGGCGCGAAACCGGCGGGAACCTCGGCGCCTGGGTCGCCGCGTCGGTTTGCGGTCGTCCCTGCCCTTAAAGGGAGGACCGGAGGCGCCTGCCCAATCGGCACCTCCGGTCGGAGGGAGGGAGGATGGAACTTTCAGGAGGCTCGTCCAGTGTTCCTGGGGAAAATGTACGCCTTTCACGTGAACGCGGGGCACCCGGTGCATTAAGAAACCGTTACAAAGTGATCCGATCGGGGACGATCGCGTTTCGACGTCGAAAGCTGGTGCCCCAGGGGCCGGACCGCCGTCCCTGTGACGGCCCGTGGAGCCATGCCATTTGTCTGGCAGAATGCCCTCATGACGTACCTGCTCGGACTAGAGCACCGGCTCATCCTGCTCGCGCTAGCTATCTTCGTTGCCGCCTGCTCGTCGCCCGGTCCGTCGCCCACTCCCTCGCAGTCGTCCGCCATCGAGTCGCCATCCGCCCAGGCGTCGGCCGCCGGTTCGCGCCAGTCGGATCAGGCGGTCTACGCCGTCATCGAGCGTCAGGTCGAGGCCATTCGCCAGCTGCAGCCCAGGTCGACCGTGACGCCGGTCCTGCTCGACTCCGAGGGGGTGCGCGATTGGCTGGCGAAGGCCACGGCCGAACAGACGGACCACCGGGCGCTGGCCGACGAAAGCCGCCTCTTCGCTCACCTTGGGTTGATTCCGGCGGGTTCGTCGCTGGAGCAGATGGAGCTCGATCTGGAGGCCGGCCAGGTGATCGGCTTCTACGACCCCGTGTCCAAGGGTTTGTACGTGCTTTCCGAGTCGGGCGGGGTGGGTCCGATGCAGAAGATCACGTTCTCGCACGAGTACACCCACGCCCTGCAGGACCAGAACTTCGGGCTCGACAAGCTGGCCACCGACACTCCCGACCAGAGCGATCGCGACCTCGCCCGAACCGCCCTTGCCGAGGGGGACGCCACCCTGGAAATGAGCCTCTGGGCGCAGATGAACCTGTCGATGGCCGAGTTGCTGGCGGTGGCCGGCGACTCGCTGAGCGGCGCCGGAGCCGACCAACTTGCCATGGCGCCGCCGATCCTGCGAGAGGCTCTCATGTTCCCGTATGAAGCGGGTCTGACTTTCATCCAGGGGATCTATTCCACGGGCGGTTGGGCCGCGGTCGACAAGGTCTACTCCAACCCGCCGGCGTCGACCTCGCAAGTCCTCCATCCGGAGCTCTACGCGGGCGGCGTCGAACCGGTTGTGGTCACGGTCCCGGCCGTGCCGCCACAGCTCGTGAGTGGCTGGAAGCTGACGATGCAGGACACCATGGGCGAGCTGCAGCTGCGCATCTGGCTTGAGGGCGACAATCCGACAGGCGACGCAACGACGGCCGCGACGAATGCGACGGCCGCCTGGGGCGGCGACCGAATTGGCCTGTACGAGGGGCCGAACGGGGAATGGGCGGTCCTGCTCCAGACCGCCTGGCGCTCCGAAGCGGGTGCGGCCGCGTTCTCGCAGGCAGCCAACCAGAGGCTGGATGCGCTGGGCGGCCAGTTCCGGGCCTGCGGCGACTCGACCCATGTGAACGTGGCGATCGCCTCGAGCGAGTCATTGGTGCCGGAGTTCATCGACTGCAACACCATGCTGTGAGCCGCGGCGCGTGGAGGTGGTCTTGCGGGTGGCGGGCCAACGCGGGCGCGCTCGCGGCGCCGGCGCCCCTTGCCCCTACATAGCCTCCGGCGCAGAGATCCCGAGCAGACCGAGGGCGTTCGCGAGCGTCGTCTTTGTGGCCGCGATCAGGGCCAATCGGCCGGCCGAGCGATCCGGCTCGGCCTCGTCGATGACGCGGGCGTCGCGATAGAAGGCGTGGAACGTGGTCGCCAGCTCCGTGGCGTAGGCCGTGATGCCGTGCGTCTCCTCGCTTGCGGCCGCGTCCTCCACGATCTCCGGGAAACGCACGATCTGTCGGGCCAGCTGCGCCTCCGGGGCGCCCGGCAGGATCGCCGCCAGCAGTCCCGGTAGCCGCGCATCTCCGCCCGCCGGGGCCGCCATTCCGGCCTCCGCGGCCTTGCGGAGGATCGACGCGATTCGGGCGTGGGCGTACTGGACGTAGTACACCGGGTTCTCGTTCGACTGCTTCTTGGCCAGCTCGATGTCGAAATCGATGCCGCTGCTCGCGGCGCGTGAGGCGAAGAACCAGCGGGCGGCATCGACGCCGATCTCGCCGAGCAACTCGTCGAGAGTGATGAACTCGCCCGAGCGCTTCGACATGGCGATCTCTTTGCCGTCGCGGACGAACCGGACCCACGCCGTCAGGATCATCTGGACGCAATCGCGGTCGTAGCCGAGCGACTGGGCCGCGGCCTTCACTCGGGCCACGTAGCCGTGATGGTCCTCGCCCCAGATGAAGACGATGCGCTGGTAGCCGCGGCTGAACTTCTCGACCAGGTAGCCGATGTCGGCGGCGAAGTACGTGGGCGCGGCGTCCTCGGTCGATCGCAGGATGACCCGATCCTTGTCGTCGCCGTACTTGGTCGATCTGAAGACGACGGCGCCGTCCTCTTCGTAGACATCGCCGGCCGCGCGCAGTCGATCGACCGCCTTCGTGACCCAGCCGTCGTTGTGGAGCGTGCTCTCCGACCGCCAGACGTCGAAGTGGCAGCCGAGGTGCTCGAGGCTGGCCTCGATGCCGGCCCGAACCTGTTCCGACGCCCATTTGCCGACTGCCCAGGATGGGTCCTCGCCCGTCCGCTCCGCCTCCTCGAAGAGCGAGGCGGGCACCTCCCTGGCTATGTCGTAGACGTAGTCGCCGCGGTACCCGTCTTCGGGGATCTCGCAGTTGTCGTGGATGGCCACGACCGATGCTCCCAGGTTCTTGACCTGACTGCCGAAGTCGTTGAAGTAGTACTCGCGCTCCACCTTGTGCCCGGCGGCGGCGAGGACGCGGCACAGCAGGTCGCCGGCAAAGGCGCCGCGGGCGTTGCCGATGTGGAGCGGGCCGGTGGGGTTGGCCGAGACGAATTCGACGTTGACGTGCTCGGGATGCTCGACGGCAAGGTGGCCCCACGTCGCGGGCTCGTTCAGGATCCGGGCCGCCATCGAGGCCAGGTGGCCGTCGGCGAGACGCACGTTCAGGAATCCGGGCGGCGCCACGTCGACGCCGGCGATCGGGGAGTTGGGGTCTGCGGCCGTGGTGACCACCTGGGCGGCGATGGCCCGGGCAACGTCCATCGGGGCGCGGCGGTAAGGCTTGGCCAGCTTGAGAGCGATGTTGCTGGCGAAGTCACCGAAAGCGGGGTCGGCCGGCCGCTCTATCGCGACGTTCGAGTCCGAGGTCGCGGGCTCGCCGCCGGCAGCCGCGGTCAGGTCGGTCCGGGCGAGTCCCCAGGCGGCTTCGATAGCCTCGCGGACCTGAGATCGCAGGCTGGCCGTGGCGTCGTGAGTCATGGCCGTCATGGTAGCGAGCCGAAGGCAGTCCCGTGGAGCGGACTGTGAGCGGCCGAGCCGCCGCGGCCGACGCGGGGTAGAGTTTGGCATCGAGCGTGAGGCTTCGGCCGCGATCCACCGCAGGAGGCAGAACCGTTGAATCTCGTCGGCCGGCCGTGCACCCTCCGTCCCTTCACGACCGATGGGATCAAGCTCCCGCGAAAGGTCGACATGAAGGTGGTCGCCTTCGCCTTCCACACGGCGCTTGAAGAGGAACTGGAGCGCGCCGGTCTTGGTGTGCGTCTCACCGGACCGGACGCACCGGCCGAGCAGCTCACGGTCAGCGGAAAATTCGTGACCGTAAGGCCAGGAAGCCGCTGGCAGCGCTACCTGGCCCCCTTCCTCCGGGGAGCACCGGCGATTGTCGAGGTCGAGGGCCTCGTCTCCATGGACGGCAATCCACTGGCCGA
Organism: uncultured Chloroflexia bacterium; assembly: GCA_963789725.1. Classification (GTDB taxonomy): domain Bacteria; phylum Chloroflexota; class Limnocylindria; order Limnocylindrales; family CSP1-4; genus Fen-1039. The sequence continues at coordinate 295,054 of CAWBLU010000001.1, read as the reverse complement.
ATTGAGCGGCATGGGCAAGCGGGGTCTCGGGCCCCTTGGCGGGGCCTCGATGGCGATGCTTCGTAGCGCCGCCGAGATCGCCGGCGTACAACTCGCCCGACAGGCACTGGAAGTCCTGGCCGGCTAGCGAACGCCGTAGGGCCAGGCCCAGTTGCGGATCTCGGGGGCGTCCTCGCCTTCGGCGCGGGTGTAGGCCCGGGCTTCGGTGCGCTTGTCCTCCATGAGCTGGCGAACGTGGGCAGCCCGGGCGCCGAGACCGGGGATCCGGTCGATGGCGTCGATGACGAGGTGGTAGCGGTCCAGGTCGTTGAGCATGACCATATCGAACGGCGTGGTCGTAGTGCCCTCTTCCTTGTAGCCGCGGACGTGCAGGTTGTCGTGGCCGTTGCGGCGGTAGGTGAGGCGGTGGATCAGCCATGGGTAGCCGTGATAGGCGAACACGATCGGCTTGTCCGTGGTGAAGAGCGAGTCGAACTCCTTGTCGGTCATGCCGTGCGGATGCTCGGAGTCGGGCTGGAGGCGCATCAGATCCACGACGTTGACGACGCGGATCTTGACGTCGGGCAGGTGCTGGCGCATGAGATCCACCGCGGCGAGGGTTTCGATGGTGGGGATGTCGCCGCAGCAGGCCATGACGACGTCCGGCTCCCCGCCCTGGTCGTTGCTGGCCCAGTCCCAGATGCCGATGCCGCGAGTGCAGTGCAGGATCGCCTGGTCCATCGTCAGCCAGTTCGGCGAGGGCTGCTTGCCGGCCACGATCACGTTGACGTAGTTGCGGCTGCGCAGGCAGTGGTCCGTGACCGAGAGCATGGTGTTGGCGTCGGGCGGGAGGTAGACGCGGATGATCTCCGCCTTCTTGTTGACCACGTGGTCGATGAAGCCCGGGTCCTGGTGGGTGAAGCCGTTGTGGTCCTGGCGCCAGACCAGCGATGACAGCACGTAGTTGAGCGACGCGATCGGGCGGCGCCACGGGATGTCGCGGGTCACCTTAAGCCACTTGGCGTGCTGGTTGAACATCGAGTCGATGATGTGGATGAAGGCTTCGTAGCAGTTGAACATGCCGTGCCGGCCCGTCAGGAGGTAGCCCTCCAGCCAGCCTTCGCACTGGTGCTCGGACAGGACTTCCATCACCCGGCCGTCGACGGATAGGACGTTGTCATTGGCGTCCTGGGGGATCACCTCGGCGTCCCACGCCTTGCCGGTCACCTCGAAGATCGCCTGGAAGCGGTTGGAAGCCGTCTCGTCTGGTCCGAACATCCGGAAGTTGTCGACGTTCCTGGCCATGACGTCGCGGACGAACGTGCCGGCGACGAAGGTGGCCTCGCTGGTCGAGCCACCCGGCTGGGGTACGTCCACGGCGTAGTCCCGAAAGTCAGGCATGACAAGTTCGCGCAGCAGCAGACCGCCGTTGGCGTGCGGGTTCGCGCCCATGCGGCGCTCGCCGTGGGGCGCGAGCGCGGCCAGTTCGGCCCGGAAGGCGCCCTTGTCGTCGAAGAGCTCCTCCGGCTTGTAGCTGCGCAGCCACTCCTCCAGCTGGGCGCGGTGGGCGGCGTTGTCCCGGGTGTCCGCCAGGGGAACCTGGTGCGACCGCCAGGTGCCCTCAACCTGCTTACCGTCCACGATCTCAGGTCCGGTCCAGCCTTTGGGCGTTCGAAGGACGATCATGGGCCACTGCGGCCGGCCCTTCGACTTGCCCGACCGGGCGGCCGACTGGATCTCGCTGATCTCGTCGAGAACCGTGTCCAGCGTCGCGGCCAGCTGCTGATGAACCACGGCGGGGTCGTCGCCGGTGACGAAGTACGGCTTGTGGCCGTAGCCGATCATCAGGTCGCGCAACTCCGGTTCCGGTATCCGAGCCAGGACCGTGGGGTTGGCGATCTTGTAACCATTCAAATGGAGGATCGGCAGCACGGCGCCGTCGCCGATCGGATCGAGGAACTTGTTCGAATGCCAGCCGGTGGCGAGCGGTCCGGTCTCGGCCTCACCGTCCCCGACGATGCAGCAGACGAGCAGGTCCGGGTTGTCGAACGCGGCGCCGTAGGCGTGGCTGAGCGAATAGCCGAGCTCGCCACCTTCGTGGATGCTGCCCGGCGTTTCCGGCGCGACGTGGCTGGGGATGCCGCCCGGGAAGGAGAACTGGCGGAACAGCTTGCGGATGCCGTCCTCGTCGCGGGTGATGCTGGGGTAAAACTCGGTATAGCTGCCCTCGAGATAGGTATTGGCAACGAGGCCTGGGCCGCCGTGCCCGGGGCCGATGATGTAGATGGTGTTGAGGTCGCGGGCCTTGATCTCGCGGTTCATGTGGACGTAGATCAGGTTCAGGCCCGGCGTCGTTCCCCAGTGGCCCAGCAGCCGCGGCTTGACGTCGCTCATCTCGAGCGGCCGGCGCAGCAACGGGTTGTCGAGCAGGTAGATCTGGCCGACGCTGAGGTAGTTGGCTGCCCGCCAATAAGCGTCGATCAACCGTAGCTCCTTGGCGCTGAGCGGCCCCGCGGTCACTGCGCTGTCAGCCATTGCGCATTTCTCCCATGTTGGCTCGATCTGGAGCGGTCTTTGGTACGCCCGTCAATCTTGAACGACTCGGGCCGCCGTGTCAGGGCGGATTGGAAGGCAGTTGGAGGGCCGGGCGGACATGCCGCCCAGGCCGTCGCCAACCGCGCCGCCAGCGCTAGACCTCGAATAGATCGCCCTCGGCGACGAGCTGGACCGGGCCCGCGTAGGCGGCCTGAGCGGCGGCGAGGGCATCCTGGCGCGAGTGGCCCGACAGGAGGTGGGTCAGAAGAAGGCGCGATGCGCCGCCCGTCGAGGCGACCCGCGCCGCTTCGGCCGAGGTGATGTGCCCCGCGCCGTCCGCGACGGGACCGGCCCCAAAGGATGCTTCGGACAGGAGCGTGTCGCCCGGACGCATCAGGGGCAGCATGTCCTCGGCCCGGCCGCAGTCGCCCGAGTAGACGATGCCCGGGGACGCCGTATCCGCACCCGCCGCTCCACCCGCGGCTGGCACCACCCGGAAGGCGTAGCTCTCCTCCATGTGGGTAACGCGCAGGATCTCGACCGCGAAGGGCCCGATCCGCCGCACTCCTTCGGCCAGATCCTCTATGTCGAGGGCTTCGGCGGCGAAGCCAGGCTCGCCGTTGACTCCATCGAGACGCCCGACGAGGCCGGCCGGGCCCAGAACACGCACGTGCCGCGACGGACTGAACTCCCACTTGAGGTAGTGGCGGAGCGGCACCAGGTCCACGAAATGGTCAGGGTGGAGGTGGCTCACCACGACACCACTCAGGGTGCTGGGCTCGATCGTGGCCGCCAGGTTCGCGAACGATCCCTGGCCGAGGTCGAGCAGGAGCGCCGAACCACCGGCTCGCACGAGGTAGGACGACGCGGCCGAAGCCGCGCGGTTCGTGTAGGCGGGAGCCGCCCCGATGACGATCAGTTCCACCGGTCAAGGGTAACGGCGCCGCCAATAGCCTCCTGTCGGCTACGCGTCAGGGACGCACTGGGTGGCGCGGGGAGTCACAGCCACGGCATCAAGAGGCTGTCGGCGCCGTGACCACTGCCCGCGCACCGCCCTACCGGCGGAACCGTTTCGGGAGCACAAGATCCCCGCGATCGATCGCCCGCTCCAGGCTCAATCGGTCGAAGCCGGCGGCGGCCACGATCTCACACGCCTCCTCCAGCCCAAACGCGAAGCAGTTCGGCATATGCGCGTCCGAACCGATCGTGACCCGTTGCCCGCCCAGTTCGCGAAATCGGGCCACCACCCGTGGCCCCGGATAGGTCTCGCGCTCGGGATGACGCAGCCCCGACGCGTTGACCTCGAGGGCGGCGTCGCTCTCCACCAGTGCGACAAGGAGCGGCTCATACAGCTCCGCAGCAGCGGCGTAGGCCGCTGTCGGGAACCACGGCAGGAGCCAGCGTTTGCATTGATCCAAGTGGCCGATCGTGTCAAAGAGGCCGCTTCGGATCGCCCCCGCCACTTCCCCAAAGTACGGCGCAACTGCCTCGGCCAGGGTCTTGCCGGCTGCGAACGACGCAACCCGGGACCTGGTGTAGGGGCCGTCGGACCTGGCGTGGACGGAGCCGATCGTGTAGTCGTACGAGTGGGTGCGGAGGTGCTCACGGATCTCGTCCTCGTAGCGGCTCTGGTACGTCAGCTCCACACCGAAGCGGATCGTGACCTTGCCGGCCCAGCGGGCCTGGAGACCGCGGATGAGGCGCTGACGCCGCGGGTAGTCGGCGTACTCGTAGGCCGGCGCCCCCGGCATGAAGTCGAGGTGGTCCGTCAGGGCGATCTCCGGGATGCCGCGTGCGAACGCCTGAGCCGCATACAACTCCATCGGAACCTCACTGTCGGGCGACAGGTCGGTATGGAGGTGAGCGTCGATCGGGATGTCGAACGCCTGGGCGGGCCGGCGGGGTTGGGTGACGGGCATGTGCTAGTTGTACTCGCTCCATGGCTGCGACATGAACTTCGCGCCGCAGCTGTAGCAGACCGCCAGGGGCTTGCTTCGGCGCAACTCCCGGAATCGTTCGGCTCGGTCGCCGTTCCAGAGGTCGGCGATCGAAGCCTCTCGGACGTTGCCGAAAGAGTAGTCGATGAAGTCGACGCAGAAATTGGCGGAACCGTCGGGCCGGATGTCGATCAGGCCGGTCGTGTCGATCGAGACGGACAGCCCGGCGGCGTGCATGCAGGCCAGCAGCTCGATGATCCCTGGAAACATGAAGACCTCGCCGCCCGCGGCAGTACCCACGAGACGCGGCACGCTCCCGATCCTACCTGGGGATCAGTCCTAGCTCTTTGCCGACCTGGACGAAGGCCTCCAGGCTGCGGTCGAGCTGGGCGATCGAATGTTCGGCCGTGACGATCGTTCGAATGCGCGCCTTGTCCAGCGCCACCGTTGGAAAGACGACCGCCTGGGCGAAGACGCCCTCCTCGAAGAGCCGCTGGCTGAAGCGCTGGGCCATCGCCGAGTCGCCCATCATCACCGGTGTGATCGGCGTCTCCGAAACGCCCGTGTCGAAGCCGAGCCGGCGCAGTTCGCCCTTGAAATGGATCGTGTTGGCCCACAGGTGGTCGATCAGTTCGGGCTCTTCCTGAAGGACGTGGACGGCGGCCAGGCACGCGGCGGCGACGGCCGGCGGATGAGAAGTGGAGAAGAGGAACGGCCGAGCCCGCTGGATTAGCATCTCGCGCAGCGCCCGGCTGCCGGCCACGTAGCCGCCCAGCACGCCCATCGCCTTGCTCATCGTCCCGACCTGGATGTGGACCCGGCCGTGGAGGTCGAAATGATCCACCGTTCCCCGCCCGTTCTTGCCCAGCACACCGGATGCGTGGGCGTCGTCGACCATCACCGCCGCCCCGAACTCCTCGGCCGCGGCGACGATATCCGGCAGAGGGGCGATGTCGCCGTCCATGCTGAAGACGCCGTCGGTGACGATGAGGATGAGCCGGTGTGGCGAGGCGTCCACGTCGCCGCGGCCCTTCGATCGCGCGACGCGAAGCAACTCACGCAGCGCGGCCACGTCCTTGTGCGGATAGACCACCCGCGGCGCTTTGCTCATGCGCATGCCGTCGATGATCGAGGCATGGTTGAGCGCGTCGGAGACGATCAGGTCGTTCTCGCCCGTCACGACCGGGATCACGCCCGTGTTCGCCGTGAAGCCCGATTGGAAGGTGAGTACCGCTTCGACGTGCTTGAATTCGGCCAGTTCGGCCTCGAGCCGCTCGTGGATCGACATGTCGCCGGCGATGGTGCGGACCGCGCCCGAGCCCACGCCGAAGTCGCGGGTGGTGGCCAGGGCGGCTTTCACCAGGCGCGGATGGGTCGCCAGGCCCAGGTAGTTGTTCGAGGAGAGGTTGATCAGCTCCATGCCGTCGACGACGATCTCGGCGGCTTGGGGCGAACTCAGTACCCGCAGAGGACGGTACAGGTTGGCTCGCTTCAGCTCGTCGAGCTCATCCGCCAGGAAGCCGAGAGGATCGATGCTCGGGCCCGGTGTTGTCATCTCTCAAGCCTCCTTCGGAAGGAGAACGACCTTGCCGGCGACACCCCCGGCCAGCAGGTCGAAAGCCTCTTCAAATCCCGACAGCGGCAGTCGGTGGGTGATGATGGGGCTGACATCGAGACCTTCGCGCAGCAGCGCCGCGGTCTTGTACCAGGTGCCCCATAGCTGGCGGCCGGTGATGCCGTAGACACGCAGGCCGCGGAAGATGATGGCGTCGTTGAGATCGAGGGTCACCGGACGCGACGGCAGGCCCAGAAGCGAGACCCGTCCGCCGTTCGTCGTCATCTGGAATGCCTGGTGGATCGCCGACTCGGCGCCGCTCATCTCCAGAACCACGTCCACGCCCGTACCGCCGGTCTCTCGCCGAATCTCGGCCACCACATCGCCGGCGCCGTCGAGGACGCAGTCGGCGCCCATGCGGGCGGCCATCTCGCGGCGGTGAGGCATGACGTCCGTGGCGAAGACCCGCGACGCGCCCGCGAACTTGCAGATCGCGACTGCCATCAATCCGATCGGCCCGCAGCCCAGCACCGCAACGGTGGCGGTGGTGATCTCCTCGACGAACGTGGCAAAGACGGCGTTGCCCATCGGTTCCTGGATGGCCGCGATCTCCGGCGAAAGCCCCTCGCTCGGCCAGGCGTTTCGCTCCGGCAGGACCATGTACTCGGCGAACGCGCCGTCGGCGTCCACGCCCAGGATCCTCAGGTTCGCGCAGACGTGCTCGCGGCTGGTCCGGCACTGGTAGCAGGTCCAATCCACGAGATGCGTTTCGGCTGCGACGCGAGTGCCGAGCGGCACGGCTCCGGTTCCCGGCCCATGGGCCACCACTCGGCCGGCCATTTCGTGGCCGAAGATGCGGGGCAGGTACTTGCCCAGGCGACCCTGGGCCCACGGATCCCAGCGATAGATGTGGAGGTCGGTGCCGCAAAGGGAGACGGCTTCGAGGCGTATCAGGACCTCGCCCGGGCCGGGGTGCGGGACCGGGACTTCGCGCAATTCGGCGCCGGCCTCGGGGCGCGCCTTGACGAGCGCTCGCATGGTCCGGGGTATGCGCAGGTCGAGCGCGGCGGCGGTGGAAATGACCGCAGCAGAGCCGTTACTGGCAGGGTCTACCGGGACGGCGTCGCCGGCTCGATTCGTGGGCACGGGTCGATTGTGCCACTAGTGGCGATTGCCGTACGGGGCGCTCGCCAATCTCGTGTCGGGGCGTCCTAGAGCGCCGGCAGGGCCGCGCCGGATGCCTCGCCCCGGCGGCGCCTGGCCAGCTCCCGCTCCGCCGGCGAGCCGGCCGGCACTTCGCCCCGCTCGTTGACGATCGGGTTGGTCAGGCTGCCGACGCCCTCGATCTCGACTCGGATCACGTCGCCCGGCTCCATGAACACAGGCGGCTCGCGGAAGACGCCGACCCCGCTGGGCGTGCCGGTCACGATCACGTCGCCGGGCTCGAGCGTGACCTCCCGGCTGATGATTGAGACCAGCGCGGCGACCCCAAAGAGCATGTCCGAGGTATTGCCGTCCTGCATCAGAACCGGCTCGTCGGCCTGGGGCCCCGCTGCCCGCGTCAGCCACGACCTGACGCGCAGCCCGCTTCCATCGCCGAGCTCGCTGGCCGGGACCAGGCTCGGTCCGAGCGGCAGGAAGGTGTCCGAGCCCTTGGCTCGCAGCCACTGCCCGTCGCCCTTCTCTCCTGGGCGGAGGGCCGGAGCCTGGCCCTGCCAGTCGCGGGCCGTGATGTCGTTGGCCGCCGTGTACCCCGCGACGTGGCTAAGCGCCTTCTCCACCTTGACGCCGCTCGCGCGACGGCCGATCACGACTGCCAGCTCGGCCTCGAAATCCAGGGCATGAGTGCCGGCCGGGCGCCGGACCGACTCACCGTCGCCGGTGATTACGTTCCCGAACATCGAGAAGAGGACCGGCCTGGCAGTCTTCTCCAGACCGTGTTCGCGTATGTGGTCCAGGTAGTTGTATCCGACGCCGACGATCTTGCCGGGCCGGGGAACAGGAGGCCCGAGCCGGACCGTCGCCGGGTCGATGGTGACCTCTTGGAGCGCCTCGGCCTCGATCTCGCCGAGCGCCTGGCGGATCGCGGTGAGCGAGGGGTCGAGGCCGACAACCGTCGCCAGGCTCAGCTCCTGGATTTCCTCTGCCAGGCGGTAGGGCGTCAGCCTGGCGAGCGTACCGAGAGTGAGGAGGCGGCCGCTCGGCAGTACCACCGCCACCTGATGGGTGCCCCGATCGGCGTCGTCGCCGTTCGAGGGGATGATGGTGACGAGTCGCATCGGAGTCCCTCCAGTTCGGCGGCCTCAGGACGTTAAGTCGCCCGTATTCGCGCCGCGGATGCCGCAGCGGTACGGGATACATTGTCCGCGCTAGGCGCAAGCTCCGCCAGGCCCCTGGGGAGGCCGCGCCCCGCCGCGTTCGCGGAACGGGTAGCCTACGGGCGATGCGAGTTCTCGTCTTGAACCCCGGATCCAGTTCGCTCAAATCGAGCGTGATCGAGACGGCCTCGATTCCGTCGGCCGCCCCCGGAGGACTCATGCCGGCGGCATCCGCCGCCTCGCTCGCGCCCCTGGAGCAGCTCGACGTCGATTGGGGCGTCGACGCGACCGCCGGCGGCGACCCGGCCGACGACATTCGGGCGCTCCTAGCCAGGTACGAAGCCGCGGGGGTTTCCACCGCCTCTCTCGCCGGCGTCGGCTATCGCGTGGTCCACGGCGGAACCGCCTTCCGGCAGCCCGTGCGCGTGACACCCGAGGTGATCGAGCAGATCATGGCTCTGACCGATCTGGCGCCGCTCCACAACGGCCTCGCCGCGGCCACGATGACCGCCGGGCTGGCGGCGATCCCGCGCCTCCCCCACGTGGCCGTATTCGACACGGCTTTCCACGCCACGCTGCCGGAAGCGGCATATCGCTACCCCGTACCGGAACGCTGGTATCGGGACTGGGGCGTCCGGAGGTACGGGTTCCACGGCATCTCGGTGGCCTGGTCGGCGGAGCGCGCCGCGTCCCTCCTGGCAAGGCCCGTGGGCGAGCTGTGTACCATCGTGGCCCACCTTGGCAGCGGCTGCTCGGTGACCGCCGTCGACGGCGGCCGTTCCGTGGCGACGTCGATGGGCCTGACTCCGCTCGAAGGGCTGATGATGGGCACGCGCGCCGGCTCGATCGATCCTGGGATCATCTTCTACCTGCTCAGGACCGGGCGCCTCGACGCCGAAAGCCTGGCCAAAGAACTCGACCACGGATCAGGGCTGGCCGGCGTTTCGGGCCGGACCTCGGACGTGCGGGAATTGCTCCGGCTCGAGGCGCACGGTGACCCGCCTGCCACGCTGGCCTTGAGCGTGTTCGTGCGGCGCGCCGCGGAGTGCATCGCGTCGGCGGCCACGTCCTTGCCTGTCGTCGACGCGATCGTCTTCACCGGCGGGATCGGCGAGAACGCGGCCGCGCTGAGGACACGCATCGTGGCCAGGCTCGCATCCATCGGCGTGCCACCGATCGCCGACGAGGCCGTTTCGGAGGACGCCGTTCTGGCGCCGAGCAGTCCCGACGGGGGCGGGATCGAGGGCCGCGCCCCGGCGATTCTCCGGATCGAGGCCCGCGAGGATCTCATCGTCGCTCGCGAGACCGAGCGAGTGGTCCGGGCAGGAGACCGGTAGCAGGGCCGTTCGCGCTACAGCTCGCCGGCGAGCTGCGCGAAGGCCCGGATCAGCGCCGGCCGTCCCGCCGTGGCCGGGAAGGGGGACAGCGGCATCGCGTCGCTGACGGAGCCGCCGTCGAAGCGGACACGGCGGGCCAGCTCCGCCAGGGCCGAGAGGTCGGCCAGCTGCCCTTCGACGAAGGCCCGATTCACCACCTCGCCGTGGCCGGGCACGATCGCGCCGTCGGCTATGTCGAGCAGCCGGCCCAGGGTCCCCGGCCAGTCCAGCGGAAACGAATCCTCGAACGAGGGCGGACCGCCCTGCTCGACCAGATCCCCGGCGAAGACGGCGAGCACATCCGGCACGGCGATCACGATGTCGTTGTCGGTGTGGCCTCGCCCGAAATGGGCGAGCCGAACCTGTCGATTGCCCAGTTCGACGACGACACTGTCGCGGAATGTCTTGTTGGGGGGGGTGATGTTCGTGTCCGCGTACTCCTGCGCGACCTCGGGCATAGCGGCCGCCAGCGCGAGCTGCGTGGTCCGCGCATCCGAGCGCATCCGCGCGGCGCATCGTTCGTGGGCCCACATGTCGCCCGGCAGGAACGCGGCGTTGCCAAAGGCATGGTCGTAGTGGTGATGCGTGTTCGCCACGATGAGCCGCGCCTGGGTGAGCCAATGGAGCTCGTCGCGGAGCTCGCGGCCCTGCCGCTCCGAGGCGCGCGTGTCGATGACAAGCGCGGTCTCGTCGCCCACGACGAGACCGACCGTCACGTTGAAATCCACGAATCTGCGGATGAATACCTGGTCCGCGATCTCTCGCCACATCCGCGCGGCGCGCGCGCCCGCCGGGCGACCGCCGAGGCTCATAGGCTTACGCAGATCGAATCGGGCCGGACCTCCAGGGTTGCCCGATCGCGCCTATCCCTCAGCACCAGATCGTCCGCCTTCCAGTTCGTGGATGCCCGAGCCCGCTCGTCGCGCGCACCAGCGAAGGGTAACCGTTGCCGTCATTCCGGGACACCACCTCGAAGGTCCCACTTCGCGGTGCCGGCCGGGTCAGGCCGGTGGGCGCCTAGGGACGCTTGGCTTCGGCCTCGCCCCCGGCGGCGCGGTCCGCCAGAGCGTGGGCGACCGTATCGAGCGAGAGCAACGCGCACTTGAGTCGCGCCGGGCTGATCTCGATGCCGATCAGGTCGAGCAGATCGTCGGGCGTCAACTTCTCGACTTCGGCGACCGTCTTGCCCTTGATCTCGTCGGTCAGCAGGGACGCGCTGGCCTGGCTGATCGCGCAGCCTCGTCCGGTGAACGCGACTTCTCGGACGATGCCGTCCGATATGCCGAGCATCATGGTGATGCGATCCCCGCAGAGCGGGTTGGCACCCTCATAGCTCGCCGTCGGGTCGTCCAGGACGCCGAAGTTGTGGGGCCGCCGGTAGTGTTCCAGGATGTAGTCGCGGTAGAGATCGTCCATCGCCGTCGAGGATACCGTCAACGCTCGAAAACGCGGATTACTTCCCGCAGGCCGGTTGCCAGGGCTTCGATCTCCTCGGGAATCGTGTAGATATCGAAGCTGGCCCGCGCCGTTGCCGCCAGGTCGAACCGCTCGTGGAGCGGCATCGCGCAATGGTGTCCGGCCCGGACACATATGCCGGAGCGGTCGAGGATCTGAGCCACGTCATGGGGGTGGATGCCCGGCAGGTTGAAGGCGACGATGCCGCCCCGCTCCTCGGCGGACGGCCCGTAGAGCTCGATGCCGGGGACGTGGCTGCGGAGCGTGTCCAGGGCGAAGCGGGTCAGCTCGCGCTCGTGGGCCTGGACCGCGTCCATGCCGATGGCCATCAGATACTCGGCCGCTGCGCCCATCCCTATCTCGGCCGAGATGTCGGGCGTGCCTGCCTCGAACTTGTACGGGACGTCGTTCCATTCGGAGCGGCGGAGGTGGACCTCGCGGATCATGTCGCCGCCGGCCAGGAACGGGGGCATCGCCTCGAGCAGTTCGCGCCTCGCCCAGAGTGCGCCCGAACCGGTGGGCCCGAGCATCTTGTGGCCGGAGAAGACGTAGAAGTCGGCCCCGATCTCCTGGACGTCGACCGGCATGTGCGGCACTGCCTGGGCACCGTCGATCAGAACGAGCGCGCCGGCGGCGTGGGCCATCTCGGTCAGCTCGCGAACGGGATTGATCGTCCCCAGCATGTTCGAGACATGGGTGAACGCGACGAGCTTGGGGCGCAGGTGAAGCAGCGCCTCGTAGACGTCGAGTTGGAGGACGCCGTCGTCGGTGATCGGGATGAACTCCAGGTCGCCGTCCTTCTCCTGGACCAGCAGCTGCCACGGCACGAGATTGGCGTGGTGCTCCATCTCGGTCAGGACGATGGTGTCGCCACGGCCGATGTTGCGGCGGCCCCACGAATAGGCGACCAGGTTGATCGCCTCGGTGGCGTTGCGGACGAAGACGATCTCGGCTGCTTCGGGCGCGTTGATCAGCTTTGCGGTCGAGGCGCGCGCCGCCTCGTACGCGCCGGTGGCGCGCTCGGCGATCTCGTAGATGCCGCGGTGGATGTTCGAGGAGTACTGGGAGTTGTAGCCGTCGACGGCCTCGATGACGGCTCGGGGCTTGAGGCTGGTGGCTGCACTGTCCAGATAGACCAGCGGCTTGCCGAAGCGGTTGACCGTCGACACCACCGGGAAGTCGGCGCGTAAACGGACCGCGTCGAGGCGCGGATGGCCGACGCTTTGGGGATGCGCGGCCACTGAGGCGGAGACGGTTGCGGCGGCAGAGGGAGTTGTAGCGGTATCGGCCATGGTCGGTCCGCCCTAGTGGGCGGCCTCCACCGCGACGGCGTCGGCGTCGCCGGCATCGTCCGTTACTTCGCCTTCCAGGCCGGCCTCGGCCAGGATCGGGGCGTAGCCCTCGTCCTCGAGCCGCAGCGCAAGATCCTTGCCTCCGCTGGCGACGATCCGTCCGGCGGCCAGCACATGGACCCGATCCGGCGTGATGTAGTTGAGCAGGCGCTGGTAATGGGTGATTACCAGCACGCCCATGTTCGGGTTGAGCATCGCGTTCACACCCTCGGCCACGATCCGCAGCGCGTCGATGTCCAGGCCGGAGTCCGTTTCGTCCAGGATCGCCATCTCGGGCTGAAGGACGGCCATCTGGAGCATCTCGAGCCGCTTCTTCTCGCCGCCGGAGAAGCCCTCGTTCACGTACCGAGACGCGATCGACTCGTCCATCTGGAGAAGGGCCATCTTCTCCTTGACGAGCTTTCGGAACTCGCCCATCGGAATGCCGCCCTTGAATGCGTCGGTGGGATCGATGGTCGGATCCGGGTTGAGGCCCAGGCGACGGGCGTTGATCGCGGAGCGCAGGAAGCTCGCCACCGACAAGCCCGGGATGGCCATCGGATATTGGAACGCGAGGAACATTCCAAGCCGCGCCCGCTTGTCGGCGGACAGCTTGAGCAGGTTGTGCCCGTGCCAGAGAACCTCGCCAGATTTGACGACGTACGCCGGGTGGCCCATCAGGGCGTATGCAAGCGTCGTCTTGCCGGACCCGTTCGGGCCCATAATGGCGTGGACTTCGCCTTTGGTCACGGTCAGGTCGATCCCCTTGAGGATCTCGTGATCGGGCTTCGCGGCCGGGGCCACGTGGAGGTCGCGGATGACGAGGTCTTGGTCGCTCACGGTCGGCTCGATAGCTCCTTGCGGTCGACTGTCAGGTCAGTCGGCGAGGGTTAGGGGGTTGGCGTCTGGGGTGCGGCCCGCCTGGGCGCCCACCGCCGGCATGGCCGTGGCGCCGAGACGAGCGACCGACGGGACCAGGTCGGCCAGTGTCATGGAGTCGAGGGCGCCGGCGATGGCGTCGCGTACCCGGACCCACATGAAGTTGACGGTGCAGTGGCCGGTTCGCTCGCAGGTCATGTGGCTGGGATCGTCGGTCACGCAGATCATCGGCGCGATCGGTCCTTCGAGCGCTCGGAGGACCTCGGCCATCACGATCTGCTCGGGCGGGCGCGTCAGCTCGTAGCCGCCGTGAGCGCCGCGGGTGCTCTGGACGAGCTGCGCGTCGCGAAGGCTGATCACGAGCTGCTCCAGGTAGGCGCGCGGCAGGTCCTCCTGCTCGGCAATCTCCGTCAGGCTGGCCGGCCCGGTTCCATGTCGGCGCGCCAGCTGGGCCATCAGGCGCACGCCGTATTCGCCCTTCGTAGAGAACGAGACGGCTCCGGTGCTGTGGTAAGTCCTTGTGGCCAGTTTGGTGCTCCGTTTCGGCGGTGCGTCCGCCAGGGCGGTCAATCCTTGTTGACCTGACCCAGGCGGATGACTCCGCCACGTCAGGCTGGCGGGGCGCTCGGGGGACGCCAGGACCATCTTGCGGTGGCTAGCGAGCGCCTCGACCTGGCGACGGCGGTCTTCCCGGGACGGTGCGCGCGTTTCCGCCGCGCCCCGACCAATTCCGACCAAAACCGTCGGATATGAGTATCAGGCCACAAGGGGGCAGTGTCAAACTAGCTCGCGGCCGGGCCGCGGAACCGGGACGCGGCCCGCCAACCGGGCCGAGAGGCTAGTGACCGCCTAAGGCGACCGCGTTGGATGCGTTCACCAGTCCGGCTCCATAGGCATCGGAGTCCGAGATGGCTGAGCCGCCGTTATGGCAGTACCCGCCCGCGCAGGCCACGCCGCTGTAGTCACCGACCGATCTGTCGTGTGCGCTGAGCGGAGGGGTCGCGTTGCCCCGCAGCCGTTGCGCGCTCGCTTTGAGCGTGGCCGCCAGCGCGACCGGGTGGTGACGCAACGACGGGTAGCGGCTCGCGATCAAGGCCGCTACGGCCGACGCGTGCGGCGTCGCCATCGAAGTCCCCTGGATCGTGCTGTAGCAGTCGTCCGGGTGGAACTTCGGCCCAAGGGTGCTGCCGACGAAACACGGAACGTCCAAGGCCCAATTCGATGTGATGCCGAAGTCCTGATATGCCGTCGTAGCGCCGGCGGTGGTGTAGGGGAATCCGGGCGTGCCGCCGCGATCCCAAGCCGGAACGTTGAACTCGCGGGCACCGCCCGGTGCGGCTACGTCGATGCGCGGACCGTAGTTGCTGTAGTACGCCAGCTGGTTCTCACGTCCGACCCCCACGGGCTGGTGTCGATCGCTCTTCGGCTTGCACGTGGCGCTGCCCAGATCGCCGAACGCGTCCGGGGTGTCGCCGGTCGTACCTGCGGGGCATCGGACCGAAGCCGCAACCACGACGTTGTTCGTGGCCGAAACGTCGATGACGCCCGGGATGCCGCCCGGCGTCTGGTACATGCCGAAGTAGTCGATCACCGCGTCGCCCGGCAAGGTTACGCTGCCGTGGCTGAGCACTCGACCCCCGGCGCCCACCCTGACGTGCTCGTTGCCGGCTCCGGCGACGATGAGCGTGCCTTTGCCCATGGCGTACTGGACCGTCTTGACGTACTGCTGGTAGATGAGCTCCTGGTCGGGGTCGCTCCTGTCGAGGTACCCGCCCAACGAAATGTTGACGATGTCTACACCGTGCTTGGCGGCGTAGGTCAGGGCCGCGAGGA
Organism: uncultured Chloroflexia bacterium; assembly: GCA_963789725.1. Lineage (GTDB taxonomy): Bacteria > Chloroflexota > Limnocylindria > Limnocylindrales > CSP1-4 > Fen-1039. Next base: position 279,856 of record CAWBLU010000001.1, on the reverse strand, counting down.
TCTCCGAATCGTAGGCGTAGCCGCACCATTGGGAGATCTTCAGGGCGACCAGCTTGACGCTGGGCGCGATGCCGTTGACGCCGGACCCGTCGAGAGCGGCCGCCACCGTGCCGCCGATCCAGGTTCCGTGGCCGTTCCAGTCGGTGGTGGCGGGCCCGCCGTATTGGCCCGCCCAGTACGCGTCCGTGTACCCGCTTCCGTAGACCTGCTCGCAGATCGTCGGGCTGCCTTCCAGGCCGGTGAAGTCGACGACCGACGCCACCTGCCCGGCAAGCTCGGAGTTGGTGAAGTCCAGTCCCGTGTCCGCGATGCCGACGGTCATGGCCGGGCTCCCGGTCGTCGTTTTCCACGCCTGCAGAGCGTCGATGCGGTTGACGTTCCACATCAGGCCGGGGAGGCCGAAGGCCGGATCCGCGGTCACCTTGCCGCCGTGACCGGCTGACCCGTATCCATGCGGGGCTTGCGGTTCCAGTCGGCCGCCTTCGGGGGGCGACAGAGTCTCGAGATGATCGGGTGCGACCCCGGCCACATCTGCGCTTGTTTCGAGGCTGGTCAGAGTGGCCGGCCCGGTCACGACGAAGGTGCCGATCTCGGGTAGTTCGTTGAGGATTCGGCCACCGCCGGCGACGATGTCTCCGCGTAGTTTGCTGAAGCTCGAGTCGCTCCTGGCGACCATGAGGAACCGACCCCCCAGGTCGACGTGCCTCGCCTCCGCGGGCGCGGGAGCTGCGGCAAAGGCAGCGCTCGCGATCGCTGCGGTCGCTACCACTTCAACCAGCCGGCGAACGATGCCTGATCGCATGGAGTCCTCCCGATGCGAGAGGTCCGCGGCCGGGACTCCGGATGGGCTTGGCGTCGGGCGTTGGCTCTCCGCGGTGACCCGGCATTAGGACGCGTTTTGTCTCTCTCCGCGCCATTATGCCCCGTCGAGAGCTCGGGAAGACCTGCAAATAGTCCCGGCGTGCGGGAGCCTCTTCGGCATCGTGGCAACGGCAGAAGACCCGTCCTGCCGCCCGGTCGAGCCGGTCGAAGCGGCGGCCCGTTCGAGATTCCGGAACCTCGAACGACCGAACCAATGCCCCGCGGCTGCGGTCTAGATAGTGGTTGAGAACGCGACCAGCGAGCTGTACAACGCCGCCCACCAAGGCGGTGAACTTCGTCCGTCCGCGCATCGGCGAACGATTACCATGGGTGTAGATATACCCCCAGCGTTCGGAGAACAAGCGTGTCGTACGACGTTATCGGCAAGATGGGGCGCGTGACGGCGGACATCGTTCCGGGGCACCTCGGCGAGGTGCTCATCGAGGTCCGGCAGGGAACGGAACGCTTCCTGGCGTCGTCTTCGGACCCGGACGCGACGATCAAGAAGCACACCCAGGTTCTGGTGGTCGGCAGCCTGGGGGGGCGGACGGTTGAGGTGGCGCCGACCGATACGGTGAGGCTTCCGCGATGACCGACTTCCAGTTCTTCCTGATTGCCGTGGCGATCGGCGTCCTCGTCTTTGTGATCCTCTTCGTGATCACCTTCAAGTCGATCTGGCGGATCGCCGAGCCGGACGAGGCCCTGGTCATATCGGGCATCTCGCGCGGCCACTCGGCCGGCGGCGTCGCGGGCGAGAGCATGCGATTCAAGATCGTGACCGGCGGCGGCGCCATGGTGCTGCCCGGCCTGTCCAAGGTCCGCGCGCTCTCGCTGATGGCGCACGAGAGTGAGATCACCGTCCCCTGCGTCAGCCAGCAGAAGATCCGCCTGGACCTGCGCGGCGTCATCGTCTACAAAGTCGGCGACGACTACCGGTCGATTGCCAACGCGGCCCGCCGCTTCCTGGACCGGCCGGCGATCGAACTCGAGTCCAAGGTTCAGAACGTCTTCGTCGGCCACCTCCGAGCCATCGCCGGCTCGATGACGGTCGAGGAGATGATCAGCGACCAGGACAAGTTCGCCCAGCAGGTCCGAGAACGCTGCACCGTGGAAATGGAGTCCTTCGGTCTCGTCATCGACTCCTTCCAGATCCAGTCGATCACCAGCCCGTCCAACTACATCGAGAACCTGGCCGTGCCGCACCAGGCCGAGGTCGAGCAGAACGCCCGCATCGCCCGCGCCCAGGCCGACCAGAATGCCGTCGCGCAGGAGCAGGCGGCCCAGGCGCAGATCGCGGAATCGATCCGCAGCACCGAGATCAAGAAGGCCGGCTTCCAGGCCGAGATCGACCGGGCCCAGAAGCAGGCCGGTCAGCAGGGCCCTCTGGCCGAGGCCCAGGCACGTCAGGCCGTCGTCGAGCAGGAAACGCTGGTCGCGCAGCTGCAGGCTCAGCGAACGGAGCAGCAACTCCAGGTAGACGTTCGCAAGCCTGCCGATGCCGAGGCCTACCGTCAGACCACTCTGGCCGCGGCCGGCCGCGACGTACGCATCCGCCAGGCGGAGGCCGCCGCTCAGGAAGTCCGTCTGGCGGCTGAAGCTCAGGCGACGGCCGTCAAGGTCCAGGCCGAAGCGCAGGCTAACGCCACGCGGATCAACGGCCAGGCCGACGGCGACGCCATCAAGGCTCGCGGTCTCGCCGAGGCCGACGCGATCAAGGCCAAGGCCATGGCCGAAGCCACCGGCATCGAGAGTCGCGCGGCCGCCCTCAGCCAGAACCAGGAAGCGGTCATCGCCCAGCAGATCGCTCAGCTGATGCCCGAGATCGTTCGCGCGGCGGCGTCGCCGTTCGAGCACGTCGGCCAGTTCACGGTCCTCAACGGCGCCCAGGGTGTCACGAGCGCCCTGGGCGAGGTGATCCAGCAGGCCGGGGCCCTGGCCAGCATCGCGCGCCGGACCATAAGCCCGATGCTGTCCGAATCATCTGAGGAGTCCAAGGACGGCCACGGCGCCTCCGCGACGAGGCCGGCCGCCCCGGCCGCCTCCGCCCCCCGCCGACAGGTCAGGCCGGCGGAAGCCACCAAGCCGGCTGCCGCTCCGAAGGCGCCGGACGCGCCACGCGGGTAGTCGCTTTTGACCCTGTGAGCAAACTCGGCAAGTCGACCAACCCGGCGGAGCCTTCGAAGGCCCCGCCGGGCTTCGTTTCCGGCGAGGCCGCTGGACCCGCCGTCCGGCCCGATTCCGGGCCTGATCGTGACGAGCCGATCGAACGGTTGGCACGGGACCAGGTCGCCGAGCTTCTCCACATGGAGCCGGGCAGTTCCGAGCTGGAACGGATGGTCGCGGGCCTGGAGCGGCTCGGCGATCGGGAGTTCTTGGCCACGGCGGCCATGAGCGGACGGCTGCTGGATCGGCGCTTCCGAGTGATCGACTCGGCTCTACTCGGATCTCGCTCGCCCATGGGTCGGGACCTGGCCGCTCTTCGCAAGATCGCGGCGCAGGTAGATCCGGCCAGGCTCAAGCTCGGCCCCAGTCGTTCGCCGGACGATGAGATCCGAGAGTTGGATCGCTACTTCGAGCGGTTCGCCGACGCTCAGCCGCGTCTGCAGGAGATCCTGGAGCGGCTCAACCAGGGCCGGTTCCTCCTCGAGCAGGACAACGCCTCGATCGCCAACGAGGAGTCGTCGCTCGCGACCGAGGTCGAAACATTACGGCGCTATGCCCTCCTGGCCGGGCGGATCGACGATCATCTTGCCGCCGCCATAGCGGAGGTCGAGACGGTCGATCCGGCTCGGGCCAGGGTTCTCAAGGTCGACATCCTGACCATCGTCCGGAGGCGGCACCAGGAAATCCTGATCCAGCAGGCCATCGCCACCCAGGGCCTGGCCGCGCTCCGGATCGTCCAGGACAACAACGCCGAGGTCATTCGAGCCGTGGCCTCGGCCGTCGCCACCACCACGGCCGCGATGCGGACCGCCGTCATCACCGCCCAGGCCGCCGCCAGCCAGCGCATTGCCCTCGAGCGACTCCAGGCAGCCCGGATGGCTGCCGGCACCATGGCCGATCACGCCTCCGTGCTCGAGGCCGGCGCCGCGGGACCAGGCGGTCGAGTTGCCACGCTGAAACACGCCTGGAGCGAAGTCAACGCCGCTCTGGATCGCGTCGACTCGAGAAAGGCCGAGGCCCTGCGAATGATCGCCGAAGCCGACCGCGAGTTGACGCGACCAAAGCCGGGGCCCTCGAGTCGGCGTCCCTGAGGTGGCCTCTCCTTATTGACAGTGACTAGCAATCGATAGATACTGCCATTCGCAAGCCAATGCGGAAAGGCGGTGTCTGTCATGTCCCTCACTCACGTGGCCCGGCGTCCCGGGGTCGTTTCCAGCCGATGGCTGGCCATGGGCGCGATGACGCTCGCCCTGATCACCATCGGCCTCGACCAGACCGTCCTCAACCTGGCCCTGCCGACGCTCTCGAGTTCACTCCACGCGTCCGAGTCGCAATTGCAGTGGTTTGTCACGGCCTACACCCTCGCCCTGGCCGCCGGAATGCTACCCGCCGGGTTGCTGGGCGATCGTTACGGCCGCAAGACGGTTCTCATTGGAGCGGTCGTTCTCTTCGGCCTGATGTCCATCGCCTGCGCCTTCGCTCCCGACGCGAACGCCTTCATCGCCGCACGCGCAATCCTCGGTCTCGCCGGAGCCGCGTTGATGGTGATGTCCCTGTCGGTCGTGACGGTTCTCTTCGCCGAGCATGAGCGACCCCGGGCCATGGGCATATGGGCCGCCGGCAACTTCCTGGCGCTCCCTCTCGGGCCCATCGTCGGCGGCTACGTGCTGGCCCACTTCTGGTGGGGCTGGGTCTTTCTGATGAACGTGCCCGTGGTCGTCATCGGCCTGGTGGCGGTGGCCGCCTTCGTGCCGCAGTCTCGCAGCGAGGATCGGCCGCGCATCGACCTGCCCGGTGTCGTGCTGTCGAGCGGGGGCCTGACCATGCTGATGTACGGCCTCGTCCAGGCGGGCGACTATGGCTGGGGCTCGAGCGACGCGATCATTCCTTCGATCCTGGCCGTCGCCGTGCTGACCGCCTTCGTCGTCTGGGAGTCCTGGCTCACCGCCAGGCCGGACGGGCGGCCTCTGATCGACCTCGGTCTGTTCCGATCTCGGAGCTTCAGCGTCGGTGTCGTCCTCGCCGGGGCAGGCATCTTCGGTATGTTCGGGGTGCTCTTCACCCTGCCGCAGTACCTCCAGGCCATCATGGGCGTCGATGCCCAGGGGGCCGGCCTCCGTTTCCTGCCGACCATCGCCGGCCTGCTTCTCGGCGCCGTTCCCGCCGACCGCGTGGCGGCCCGTATCGGTGCCAAATTCACCGTGGCCATCGGCTTCGCCGTTCTCGCCGCCGGAATGTTCCTCGGCAGCGCCATGACCGTCTCGACGAGCGACGGGTTCATCGCCCTGTTCACGTTCGTCGTCGGCGCCGGAGCCGGACTGGGTCTCGCGACGGCCGCATCCGCCGCGATCGTCGAGCTCTCCGCGGATCGAAGCGGCGTGGGTGGAGCCCTGGTCCAGGCCGTTGTCAAGCTGGGGCCGGCCTTCGGGGCCACGATCCTGGGTAGCGTCCTGAACTCCACGTACCAGAGCCAGGTGTCCGTGGCGGGCCTGCCGGCCGCGGCCGCCGGCGCCGTCCAGGGAAGTGTCTTCGGCGGCCTCGAAGTGGCCCGCCAGACCGGTTCTGTGGCGCTGCTCGACTCCGTTCGGACGGCTTTCGTGGCCGGCATGGACGACGCCTTGAGAGTGGCGGCGGTCATCGCCGTCGTGGCGATGGCCGGAGCGCTGGCCCTTCTCCCCGGCCGGTCGCCGGTACCGCCGGCCGAGGAAACTGTCTCCCTCGGAGCTGCGAAGGTCGGCGGTGAGGCTGCTGCCCCAGCCAGATGAATGGCGGGGCGGTGCTCAGCCGGCCGTCGGGGACCGCGCCCGTCCGGCTGAATTCTCGGCGACGGCCCTTCGATACGCACAACGGGGTCGCCAGGCGCGAGAATGTACCCATGAGCCAAACGCCGGTGACCGACAAACCGGGCTTACGCGAGCGCAAGAAAGCCAGGACGCGGGCGTCGATCCAGGAGCATGCCCTGCGGCTCTTCCGCGAACAGGGCTACGACGCCACGACCGTCGAGCAGATCGCCGACGCGGCCGAGGTCTCTCCCAGCACCTTCTTCCGCTACTTCCCGACCAAGGAAGACGTCGTCGCCTACGACGCCCTCGATCCATTGGTCATGGCGGCCTGGCGTGCCCAGCCGGCCGAGATGGCGCCCATCGAGGCCATCCGGCGCGCGATGCTCGAGGTGTTCCAATCGATGACGCCCGAGCAGGTCGAGGAGATGATGGATCGCGGCCGGCTCCTGTTCTCCGTTCCGGAGTTGCGCCAGGCCGCTATCTCGGAGTTGCTGCGGTCCGTTCGGATGGTTACGGACGAACTCGCCGTGAGATTGGGTCGTCCCGCAAACGATTTCGAACTCCGAGTTTTCGGCGGGGCGGTCATGGGCGCGATGATGGCCGCGATGATGCCCCTGATCGAGGTCGAGCCAGGCCATCCGGACCCGGCCGTCCTCCTTTCGCTGGTCGACAACGCACTGGCGTTCGTCGAAAAGGGCATGCCCTTCTAGGTCTGCGGGGCCTCGTCGGGTTCAGTCTGACCCACCCACCCCCGACGCCTAGGGCAGCCACCCGTCGTAACAGGACGAGCCCACCACCATGCTGCCACGCGCCGGCGAGCGCTCCCCTCTGGAGCGGGCGGGCCTAGCCGCTCTCGCCTTCGGATCCGAGTTACAGCCGCCCGCGTCCGAGGTCGAGCCTGCCGCCGATCCGCCGGGCGCGCGACCGTTGGCGCCCCGTGACCCGCGAGTGATCAACCCCTCGGACTATCGGCCAGTCGCGCGCGTCCAGTCGTGTGTCGATACTCTGGCTGAGATGCCGCCCGCTTCCAAGGTGGCGGTTCTAGCGGACGATCCCGTGCCCAAGGCGCCAGCCATGTCCGGGGAAGAGAACTCTGCGAACGCGGCCACCGCCGCGTCCTCTGCCGCGTCCTCTGCCCTGGCTGCGGGAGCGTCGAGAATGCCCATCGAGCCGCCGCGCCGCCGCCGTTCGGATCCGTCGTCGGGGCCGCGTTTGCGCCGCATCCTGGCCGACCAATCCAACCAGCCGGTGGCCTCGGGCCTGCTCCACCTCGACCCGATCCTCGTGGCCCTGGCCGACAGCGAGCGCCATTTCCGGACTCTTATCGAGCAGGCCGCCGACGGGATCGTCGTGGTCGACGCCATCGGTCGCATTACCCTGGCGAACTCGCGGGCCTGCGAAATGCTCGGCTACTCGCACGCCGAAATCGTCGGGCTCGATCTGCTCGACACGTACCAGCCCGAGGACCGCGAGCTCGGACGAGACAGCCTGAATCAGCCGCCCGGCACGTCGATGCGCGTGGAGCGGATGCTGCGGCGCAGGAACGGAACGGCCATCCCGATCGACGTGAGCATGGCCTGGCTCGGCAATGGCGAACGGCAGCTGATCATGCGTGACATAACCGCGCGCCAGCTGGCAGAGGAAGCCCAGTTCGCCGAGGAGCGGCGCCTTCGGTCGCTCCTGCGCATCTCGGAGGTGGACTGCGCCAGCGTGCCCGAGTTGCTCAACGTCACTCTGGCCGAAGTCGTCGCCCTGAGCGAGAGCGCATTCGGCTACATATACGCCTACGACGAGACCGCGGGCGCATACACACTCCATTCCTGGTCGAACGATGGGAGTGAGGCCAGCCAGATAGCCGATCCCAAGTGGACATCCGAGCTCGCCCGGTCCGGTATCTGGGACGAGGTGGAGAGCCAGCGCGAACCCATCGTGGTCAACGACCTGGCGGCATCTGACGAGGCGAGCCCGTCGGTGGCGGGTGAGTTAACCGCCGCCGACGCCGCTCCGGTCGCGCGGTTCATGACCATTCCGGTGATCAGCCGTGACCAGATAGTCGCAGTAGTAGGCGTTGCCAACAAAGCCGAACCGTACACGGACACCGACGTCAATCAGCTGACCCAAATCATGGACGTCGTGTGGAAGATCGCGGATCGTCAGCAAGATGAAGAGAGGCTGCGCCAGTTCGCGGAACAACTCGAATCCCGCGTCGAGCAGCGCACTCGCGAGTTTGAAGTCGCCCACGCCGAACTCGAAGCGGCGAACAGTGAGATCGCCGCCGCCAACCAGGCACTGCAGAAGCTGCTCAAAGAACAGGAGCGCCTCCAAAGCGAACTGGCCTTCCGGGCGCTCCACGATCCGCTCACCGGTCTGGCCAACCGCACGATGTTCCAGGAGCGCATGGACCATGCCTTCCGGGTCAGCGAACGGGGTGTGGGCGTTCTGTGGATCGATCTCGATCATTTCAAGAAGGTCAACGACATCTTCGGCCACGATGTCGGCGATGAGATGCTCATGGCCGTCGCCGATCGCCTCCGCGACGTAGTCCGCGAAACCGACGATCTGGCTCGAATGGGGGGCGACGAGTTCGCCGTCGTTCTGCCCAATGTCGTCGAGAGCGAGGCCCAGGTCGTCGCCGATCGCGTTCTCGCCGCGCTCAGGGATTCAGACGCGTTCAGGCTCCAGATTGGCGTGAGCGTCGGTGTGGGCTGGCAGCGAAGTGCGACGGGTGATGCGCGGTCGTTGGTCCGGCGTGCCGACCAGGCCATGTATCGGGCCAAGGCCGCCGGCGGCGGTCAATCTGCGACCTAGAAATCGTGCGTAAGTACCGCAAGATTCACACTGAGTCACTAGACAAAATCGCTCTCATACGTGGTACCCTCCGCCCGACGGGCCAATAGGCCCCGGAACCAGCGGCTCACACGATCGCTCCTCTCAACGGTACTCGGCGAGACAGACGTGTCGCTGAGGCCGCACGAGCAAGGAGCGTTCTTTTTGTACGCATCGGACAAGACCCTGGTTTGCCAGGACTGCAACCAGGAATTCGTCTTCAGCGCGAGTGAGCAGCAGTTCTACGCGGATCGCCAGTTCAGCGAGCCCCGCCGCTGCCCCTCCTGCCGAGCCGCCCGCAAAGCGCAGCGTGGCGACTTCGGCGGCGGCTCCCATACCGGCGGCGGCGGAAGCCGCGGCGGGTACTCTTCCGGACCCCGTGAGATGTTCTCCGCGACTTGCTCGAGCTGCGGCCGTGAGGCCCAGGTCCCGTTCCGCCCGAGCGGCACGAAGCCTGTCTATTGCAGCGACTGCTTCACCTCCCGTCGCGCGTAGCGCCGGGCCGCAAGGCCTCAGCCAGAACTCAAAGAACCCGGCGAGAAATCGCCGGGTTCTCGATTCGGGGCTGGATGCCGCTATCGTCGCCACCGAGACGCGGCCGGATCCGGGGCCTTAGGGGATCGCGATCTTCGCCAGGGCGGAGCAGGCCGCAACGGGATCGGCCCATTCGGCGTTGGTCAGGACGACGATCGTGACGTGGAAGTCCGGCAGGTACTCCATGGCCGACCAGAACCCGTCGAGATGGCCGCGGTGTCCCCAGGCGAGCTGCCCGGCGACGGTAGCCAGCTCGAAGCCGAACCCGTACGGATAGGCCGGTTTCGTCTTGAGGCCGGCCGTCTGCGAGATGTCGACCATCGACGCCAGCGTGGCCTGATCGAGGAGGTCGCCGTTGTAGAGGGAGTTCGCCCATAAGGCCAGGTCCCTGGCGGTGGACACGTACGCACCGGAGAAGCCCGCCGCCGTCGCCTCGGCAGTGAAGGGCAGCATCGTGCCCGCGGACTGGTCGACCGGCGCCGAAACGGGCTTCATGTAGCCGTGCGCCTTCGGCCCCTGGGGCTCCTCTTCCGTCTGAAGGTATGTGTGGGCAAGACCGAGTGGCGCCAGAAAGTCTGATCGAACCAGCGCGGCGACGGTCTGCCCGGTCGCCTTCTCCGCGACCAACCCGAGCAGTATGTAGTTGGTATTCGAGTAGTAGTAGTTGGCGCCGGGCTTGAATTTGGGCGGAAGAAGCCGGGCGAAGATCTGAGATGGAGTCCAGGTCGCCGACCTGCGGGCGAGAATGGCGGGGCCGATCGTGCCGTTGTAATCGAAGATGTCGTCGATGCCGCTGGTGTGGTTGAGCAGCATCCGGACGGTGATGTTGGCCGCGTTCGGAAAATCCGGGACGTACTCGGAGAGCGGGTCGTCAAGCCCTATCGCACCATCCGCGGACAGCTTGCCGATCAGGGCCGCGATGAACGTCTTGCTGATGCTGCCGATCGAGAGAAGCGTATCCGTCGTCAACGGAGTCTTCGATGCCAGGATCGCCGAGCCCGACGCGCCGCTCCATACGGATCCGTCCGGGAACATGACGGCCGCCGTGGCGCCCGGGTACTTGCCGCCGCTGCGCACGGCGTTGAGGGCCGCCTGAAGGGCCGCGGCCGTGGCGTCGTCGAGATGGGCGGACGCCGGACTCGGCCCGACCAGCCGGGTCGTCGGCACGGGCACGATCGACGCCAGCGGCGCAGCCGTGGGCGTGGCCGTGGCCGTGGGCGTGGCCGTGGGCGTCGGGGCGGCGGTTTCCGCGGCCGCCGACGGGGCCTCCGGCGACAGAGTCGGAGAGGGGCTGCCGCACGCGGACAAGCCCGCGGCCAGGGCCAGCAGGAAGGCGGCAATGGGCGCAGCAACACTGCCACGCGTCCAGCGCTCGGTTGGGATCACGACGCGAATGATGCCCCAGGCGTCGGTTCGCTGTCGCGCCGGCTCTGGAGCCGCCGCCGCGGCGGCGGCTCGGGGCGAGGGTGACGGGCGAAGCGGGGCGTCAGCGCCGGCCGCCGCCGAACAGCCGCAGCAGGAACAGGAAGATGGTGACGAACTCGAGGTAGAGCAGCAGCGCGCCGATCACGGCCGCCTTTTCCATCGATCCCGTCATCGCCGCGAACTGCCCTCGCGAGATGCGCTGCACGGTGGAGGCGGTCAGGGCCGTGAAGATGATCACGCCTGCGATCGAGATGATCGTGTCGATCACGCCGTTGTTGAGGAGCAAGTTGAGCAGGATGGCGACCAGGAGGCCCCACGTGGCCATGGCCAGGTAGCCGAACATATTGGTGAGCGACCGCCGCGTTACCGCGCCGTACAGGGCGGCGCCGCCGAACATCGCCGCGGCACTCACGAAGGCCTCGACGACCGTCGCGGCCGAACCGGTCTGGTACGTGTAGGCCAGGATGATCACCCCGAACGTCAGGCCGTTGATGCCGGCGTACAGGAGGAAGAGGCCCAGGGCGACGGTCGCGTTGATCCGCCGGATCGCAACCTGCAGGCCTACGCCGATGACCATCTCCAGGATGATCAGGGGCAGCCAGAGGTTGATTACCGTCTCCGTCAGTCCGAGGTTGTTCTGGACCAGGAACGCCACGAAGGCGCTCAGCAGCAGGCCGAGGAACATCCACATGAAAGCCTGAGTCAGGAACGCCACGGAAAGGGCCGCAGCAGGCCGTACTCCAAGCTGATCGGGGGCGTAGACGCCTCCCTGATAGCGATAGTTGTTGTTCACTTGAATCCTCCGACGGGTGTCAGCCCGGCCGGGCCGGTGCATCCAGGTCTCTCGCCCTCAAGTCGGCCGCCCTTGCGACCGAGGCAATCGTACGCCAGCCGCCTCGGGTGGTGTGGAGGTCCGAGGGCGGGTCGCGGGGCTCAGGAGCCGGCCTCGCCACGACGGGGCTCCGTCCGGGATGGAGTGGCCGCCCTTGACTCACCCTTCTCGGCGACGCGGGCCTCGATCCACAGCAGGTCGGCGAGCCGGTTCAGGTAAGGCACGACCTGGTCCCCGGGGACGGGTTCTCGGCGGCGCAGCGATACGGCACGACGCTCGGCTCTGCGGACGATGGTCCTGGCCACTTCGAGCACTGCCGACAGCCTCGTCTCGCCCGGGACCACGAACTCGCGTGGCAAATCGACGGCAGCTTCCCCCTCGGCGAGAGCGGCGTCCAGGCCTTCGACCATGGGCTCGGTCACTCGCGTCACGCCGTCCGTCTGACGGTCAAGCGCATCGGGCGCGGTGGCCAGATCGGCACCGACGACGAACAGCTCGCGCTGCAGCCGCAGGATCAGATCGACCATGCTGTCCAGGCCCCGTGGCACCGTGCCGTACTGCGCTTTCAGCCCGAGTTCGGCACGGGCAAGTCCTAGAGCCGCGATGGCCTCGTCAACCGCGCCGAAGGCCTCGGTCCTCATGTCGTCCTTGGCCACGCGCGCCCCGCCGAATAGGAGGCCCGTGGTGCCGTCGTCGCCTCGGCGTGTGGCAACTGCTGACTTGCGTGCGGGCTTGTGGGCCATCGTCCCCCTGGAACTCGTTATGGTGTCACCAGGTCAGCCCGGCGTCGCGTGGGTCCCAGCGCTCGGCCAGCAGGGTCACCTTGACCGGATGCTCGAGGACCGACTCGGCCTGGTCCTGGATCTGCTGGACCATCGAGCCGGCGTAGGGGCAGAACGGGGTCGTCAGGATCATCTTGATCTCCGACGACTCGCTGCCGAGGATGATCTGCCGGATCAGGGCCAGCTCCACGACGTCCATCCCGAGCTCGGGGTCGACCACCGCCCTAAGGGCGTCCAGGACGGCGAGCTCGGTGGCGCGGCGCCCGGGGTCGAATGCGGGCGTCGCCGCGCCAGTCTCGGGCACGGACTCAGCGGCGGTGGCTGGATCGTTGGCAGCGGCGATAGCCGCGTTGGGATCGCTCATAGCGGTCGATATCCTACCAGTTTCCTCGGAATAGTCGAATCCAGGACGGCCAGCGTGCCGGAGTCGGGGACGGCCCACGGGTCAGGACTTGGCGCGGGCGACGACCGGCCCGACCACGACCACACCGGGAATGCGCAGATCCTCGGGCAGGATGGCCGCCTGCTCGTCGGTGAGACCCGGCCCGGCCAAAGACCCATCGCGGCCGAAGAACTCGGCATACAGGTCCCGGTGTTCGGAGGCGTATATGTACGCCTGGGCGATCCCGACGACACGCAGCTCCGGATGCTCCCGGAGCAGCTTGGCCACGTCGTAACCGTCGCGCCTGAGCTCCAGGAGTTGATGGACGGTCAGGCGGGTGCCGTAGCAGAAAGGCTCGCCCCGCATGACGAGCGGATCGACTTTCACCCACTTGATCGTCATGTCGACCTCCGATTGAAGCGACCGGGCGCATGGCCGGCCGTGGGGGAGCGGCGTTCAGACGCCGCGATACATCCACTTCCAGAGCGCGCCGCGCTTGTGGCGGTCGCCGGCTATCCGGCCCATGGCCTGGAAGACCGCGGTCGCCGCGCCCAGCGAACGATCCGCTACCGCGAGTTCGTCGGGGCCGAGCATCGGCTCCAGGGTCGAGCGTATTCCGGCGCACATCGCACTGAGGTCGCCGAGCGGGACGCCCCTTCGCCGGTACAGCGGTGCGACCCACTGTGCGTACTCGGCCAGCCAGCGCACGTCGTCGCTGGCCAGGCACATGGCCAGGCGCTCGACGATCAACTCAGCGTCGCGCAGAAGTCGTCGCAGCCCCGCCTCGTCGTAGCGGCCGCCCAACGTCGGGTCCGATTTCGCCGCGACCTCGAGCGACGCGGCGGCGACTCGAAGGACGTCAACGCGCAGCTTTTCCGCGGCGGCTGGGTAACCGGCGGTCATGTCGACGGGGGCGAGGCCCAGATTCGGGTGGCGGTGGGTGGGCATGCTCGAAACCTTGGCAACCGCGACGAGGGCTTTGGTCGGCTCCGCGGCCTTCGACGGCTTCGCAACCTTGGCTGCCGGCGCGGCGGCCTTGGCCGCCCTGGCGGCCGTCTTTGGGCTGGAGGCGCGGCTATCTGTCACGCGTCCAAGTCTAGCCGCACGACTCCTGGGCCGCAGCGGGCGGTCCAGCCCTGGTACGCCGGGTGCGCCGGAGCACGACGCCGGGCAACGATCCGTCAGGGAGTGTCGCCCGCGCGTACGGTCAGCCCGGCGGCCATCGCGCGCGCCCGGGACCTCTCGAGCGAGTAGGCGTCGATCCAGTTCTCCCGGGCCTCGCGCAGGGCCAGGGTCCGGCGGCCGGGCAGGCCGGTTCCGATCGGCCGGCCGTTCAGGGCTACGACCGGGACCACTCCGGCAATGCTCGAGCAGATCGCCGCCTCGTCCGCCTCGAACGCGTCCTCGACGCGGAGATCCCGCTCCACCGTACTCAGGCCGACTTCGCCGCCGTGCTCAACCAGCCACGCCCTGGCGGTGCCGGCAAGGAGCCCGGTCCCGAGCCGCGGGGTGGCGCAGACGTCGCCGCGTATCAGCAGTACGTTGGATGTGGTCGCCTCGGTGATTCGCCCGTCCGTGGTGAGGAAGACGGCATCGTCCGCCCCGGCGCGATCGGCTTCCAGCCGCGCGTATACCAGCTCGGCGCGTGACGTCGTCTTGATGCCCGAGATCGGCGAGTTCGGGTCGCGCCTGATGACGCTCGCGATGAGCCTCAGGCCGGATCGGAGCGTTGCCTCGGCGGGCGGCGCGAACGGCCAGGCCTGGATGACGACGGAGGCGTCTCCGCCGGCGTGGGGCATGACTCCTCGCGTCGGATCCAGGCCGCGGCTGATGGTCAATCGAACCGCGACGTCGCTGGGCGGCTCGACACCGTCCCAACCGGTGGCCGCCAGCAACCCGGAGATCCCGCCGGCAATCTCGTCGACGCTGAATGGGATCGCCATCCCCAGCGATGCCAGGCTGCCGTGGAGCCGGGCAAGATGCCCGTCCAGTTCGATTGCCACGCCGCGCCTGGCTCTGAACGCCTCGAACACGCCGTCCCCGATCTGAAAGCCCCGGTCGTAGACGGACAGATGAGGTGCGTCTGAGGGCAGCAGCCGGCCGTTGAGCCAGACGTGGGATGCGGCGAGTTGGGTCATTGCCTCAGCCCTGGGAAGGAGAGTGGGGCGCCCGGCCGAGGGGGAAGCAGGGCGCCCCATGAGGGTGGAAGGGTACATGACGCGGCCTCGAGGGACCGCCGACTCCGACCCTGGGCCGGTCGCCCGGCCCTGGACGCTCGAGCCCCCGTCCACCGGAATGATAGACGGAGGTCGAGGCCGGTCGCTGTGAGGTTGCGGCGAGCGCGGCCGTGGACCCGGCCCACGCACGCCCGAGAATCGTCGCGGCGGCGCCGAGGAGGCAGCGCCGCCGCGTGGAGGACAACAGGTTGAGGTGCCGGGCGTAGAGGTTACGCGCCGGCGGCTCCGGTCTCGGGCTCGACCGCGACGCCGCCGAGCGGGGCTTCGCGCTGAGCGTCGATCTCGCCGAGCAGAGCCTCCGGCTCGCCCTCGATCGTGATTCGAGGGATCCACCGCAGGAAGCCCGGCATCCACCAGTTCCATTCGCCCAGGAGCTTCATCAGCGAGGGGAGCAGAAGGCTGCGGACGAGGGTGGCGTCCACCAGGATCGCGACGGCGAGACCGACGCCGAGTTCCTGCATGATCGCCAGCTGGATGGTGAAGAAGGCCCCGAATACGCACACCATGATCGCCGCGGCGCTTGTGACGGTACCGGCGGTGATCGTGATGCCCTTGACCACGGCGTCGGTAGACGCCAGGCCTCGGTCTCGGGCTTCCTTCACGCGAGTGAGAATGAAGACGTGATAGTCCATCGAGAGGCCGAACAGGATCGTGAAGATCATGGCCGGAGCCCAGGCCTCGATGACGTTCGGCCGAATTCCGGTGTACTCCGAGAACCAGCCCTCCTGGAAGAGGAGGACGAGGACCCCGAAGGCGGCGCCGGCCGAGAGCAGGTTCAGGATGATCGCCTTGAGAGGAATGACGATCGAATGGAACGCCACCAGCAGGAGCAAGAAGCTCATGCCGAGGACGAAGACGATCACCAGCGGCATCTGGCTGCCGTACCAGTTGGCGTAGTCCATCGTGTAGGTGGCCTCGCCGGAGACGTAGACCTTGCTGGTGGCCAGCTGGCCGAAGTAGCTCGGGACGACTGTGGAGCGGAACTGCCTGGCCGTCTCCCAGTTGGCGAGATCGTTCGCCGTGCCGGGCAGGGCGGCCTGGATGTCGGCCACGGTGCCGTCGCCGGCCACCGAGACCTTGACCGTTGAGGCGTTGATCCCGGAGACCTGGCCCTGCTTGAGTGCCCCGGCGAACGTCTCGATGGCGGCTTTTGTATCCGCCTTGTCGGCGCCAGTCACGATCACCTCGAGGGTGAGGTCACGGCCCTGGGGCCACTTATGGGAGATGAGGTCCCAGGCTCGGACACCCTCGACGCTGTGGGGCAAGGTCGCGACATCGCTGGTCGTCGAGCCGAGCTGCAACTTGGAGACCGGCAGCGCCACGGCGATCAGAACGGCTCCGGCGGCGACGGCTGCGATGACCGGCTTGTTGGTCGCAGCTCGCACGATCGAGCCCCAGATGCCCCGTCCTTCGCCGCGGTCGCGGGCGAGGATCGGGAGGCCGAAGCGGACCACCCAGCGGTCGAGGATCGAGAGCGTCGCGGGCAGGAACGTTAGGCTGCCCAGGACCGAGATCAGGACTACCGAGATCGAGCCGATGGCGATCGACTTGAAGACGTCGTCGTCGATCAGGAGCAATCCGCCGAGGGAGATCATGACGGCCAGGCCGCTGAAGAAGACGGCTCGGCCGGCCGTTGAGCTCGCGACTTCGATCGAACCGATCTTGCTGCGACCCACGCCCTCCTGGGCGCGCAGATGGGCCCGGACGTCCTTCCAGTGACCCGTGAAGACGCCGCTAAGCATGCCGAAGGCGCTGACCGTGCCGCGGCCGCGTTCGGTCCGGAACCGCGATATGACGAAGAGCGAGTAGTCGACCGCAACGGCCAGGCCGATCAGGACGACGATCTGGTTGACGTACTGGCTGACCGGGGCAACGGTCTGGCTGTAGATGCCGACCAGGCCCATGGCTCCAGTGATCGCGCTCATTGCGAGAACCAGCGGCACCAGGGCGGACACGAGCGACCGCGAGGCGACGAGCAAGATCAGGAAGGTGATCAGCAACGTCGGCAGCAGGAGCGCGTCCAGGCTGTTGTTGACGTAGTCGCCGAAGTCGGAGTTGATCAGGCGGTTGTTGAAGGCGTAGATCGTCAAGTCCGGATTGCCGGCCTCGAATTGGGCGGCCAAAGGCCTGATGGCGTCCGCTTTGGCCGTAGCCTCGTCGTTTTCACCGGAGATGAGCCCGGTGATGATGGCGGTCGTGCCGTCGGCCGACAGGACGCCCGGCGCCTGGTCGGGCACAGCCAGCGCGAGTTCGAACGGATCCACGACGGGCGGGAACTTGCTGGCCGGATCGGCGTAGAAGACCGGGACCTGCTTGTCCTGGTAGACCGCCGTCAGGGCCATTAGCCGCTGGGTCATGGCGCTGATCTTGGCTCGATTCTGGGGCGTGTCGAGCTGGCCGCTCGGGTCCGATACGATCAGATAGAAAGGTTCGGTTGAGACCGCGGCTTTGACGTTGGCATTGGCGTCGCTATAGACGTTCCAGCCGGTCTGCGAGTCGCCGATCGTCTTGCCCTTATCCATGAGCGACTGCGAGCGCTGTCCCCCGAGAAGCGTGGCCCCGATCATCAGGCCGGCGATCAGCACGAACCACGCGGCGAAGACCGGGTAGCGGTGCCGGGCGCTCCAAACCGCGACTCTAACGGTCCAGGGCTCACGCTTCCGCATGGCTTCCCCTGTTGCGAATTCTCTGTCCACTACTTCCTCCTCTAAACAGCGGCGCCGCTGTTTGGGCGGCGCCGGGTCGTTCAAGTCTGCCTGTTGTCTCTACGCTACGGCTTCACCTGCGAGTTGCTCCACCACCCGGTGGCCCGTGTCGCGGATCCGGCCGTCGCGCATCCTGATGACGCGGTCGCAGGCATCGCCGACTTCCGAGTCGTGGGTTACGAGCACGATCGTCTGACCCTGCTCACGGTTGAACTGGCGGAAGAGCGCAAGCACTTCGGCGCTGCGGTCGGAGTCGAGGTTGCCGGTCGGCTCGTCGGCGAGGATGATCTCGGGCTTGTTGACCAGGGCGCGGGCAATGGCCACGCGCTGCTGTTCGCCGCCGGAGAGTTCCGAAGGCTTGTGGTCGGCTCGCTCGGCCAGGCCGACAAGGCCCAGCGCCTCGAGAGTGGCGGCCCTGGCCTGCTTGCCCTTGATACCGGCGTAGTCGCAGGCGAGCATCACGTTCTCGGCCGCGGTCAGCGTCGGGACCAGGTTGAAGTCCTGGAAGACGAAGCCCATCCGGCGAGCCCGCAGCTTGGTCCGGGCGTTGTCGGAGAGAGTGGCGACGTTCTCGCCGCCGAGGAAGAGCTCCGGCGCGGGACCGTGGTTCGGGTCCGGGGCGTGGAGCAGGCCGAGGATGTGCATCAGCGTGCTCTTGCCGGAACCCGAGGGGCCCATGATCGCGACCATCTCGCCCTTTTCGATCGTGACCTCGACGCCCTTGAGGGCTTCGACGGTGTTCTTGCGACTCAGGCGGTAGGTCTTGCGGAGGTTGCGACCTTCGAGGATTGCCATCGTTCTGTCTCCTTGGCGGGCCGCTTCGCGCGGCCCGCAACTCGTTCGGATAGTGGCGTCGTCCGTGGTCACTCGTACCGAAGGGCAGACACCGGGTCGAGCCGGGAGGCGCCCCAGGCCGGGACGAAGCCGGCCACCGCGCCGAGTCCGGTCGAGAAGCCCAGCGCCGTGAGGGCCGTGCCGAGGGTCAGGTCGAACAGGACGTTGCCGGAGGCGCGGCCCAGGTCGTTGAAGAAGATCGTCATCGCGGCCCCGATCGCGAGGCCTATCAGGCCGGCAATCAAGCCGATCATGGCCGACTCGATCACGATCTCCCGGCGGATCCTCCAGCGGGAGGCGCCGATTGCTCGCTTGATGCCGATCTCACGGGTACGCTCGGCCACCGACATGGCCATGGTGTTGATCGTCGACAGGCCGCCGACCAGAAGGCTCAGCATCGCGATGCCGGTCAGGACCATCGAGAAGATGGCGCTGAAGCTGCCGAGCATCGCGTCGAAGTCCTTGCCGGTCATGATCGTGTACTCCTTGCCGAGCAGAGATTCGAGGCGAGTCTTGAGGACTTCCGGATCGACGCCGGCCTTGGGGTAGACGACGATCCCGGTGGCGATGATCGATGGGTTGACGTTGGCCTGGATGAGCGGCGGCAGGCTCTTGACGAAGAGTTCCTGCGCCGCCGCGAGCGGAACGTAGGCGTCCTTGTCGGGAGCGGTCAGGGTGGGAGCGTAGATCCCGACAACCGTGAACTCCTCGTCGCGGAGCGTGACGGTGTCACCGATGTTGGCGTTCAGCTTGCGGGCCAGGTCGGAACCCAGGACCGTCACCTTGCTGTCGGCGTCCGAGGTCGTGAGCGTGCGGCCCTGGGCTAGATCGATCTTGAAGGTTTCATAGCCCTTGTCGCCGCCCGGGATGTCCGCCGTGATCATCTCCGGCGTGCCCATCGAGGCTCCGCCGCTATCCGACAGCATCATGTCCACGGTCGGCATTGCCGCGCCCACACCATCGACCTTGCTGACGCGGGTGACGTCGGCGAGGGAGAGCGGCTGGATGTTGCCCGAGTACATGGAGCCGACAGAGACGACGGCCTTGTTGGCGTAGTACTTGCTGCCGCCGCTGATGAGGGCGTTCATCTTGTTGGCCATCGAGCCGAAGACCACCAGGGCCATGATGCCGACGGCGATGCCGGTGATGGTCAGACCGGACCGGAGCTTCCGTCGTCCGAGGTCCCTCAGTAGTCGCATCTGGATCTCCCTTCGCTTCCGCGCTTTCGATACTGTCCATTCGAGGACGCTGCTTGCGTCTGTCTCGTCGTACCGAAAGCTACCGGGAAGGGCTCGTCGCGCCGTCGTCCTACACGGCTAAACTGCGGTAGTCCAGCGGAGGGAACCGGTCGTCATCCGAGCGGATGACCGGTGGGCCAAAGGGCCGTCGGGAGGATGACGGCGAGCGGGCCGGCCACAGCGATTGGTGGAGCCGGCGGGCAAGACGCGCCGCCGCCGCGGCAGCCGCCCAGCGAGAGATCCAGTCGGTGGAGCGACCTAAACGAGGCCGGTCTCGTAGGCGAGGATGACGGCCTGAACGCGGTCTCGGAGATCGAGCTTCGCGAGGACGCGCGAGACGTGGGTCTTGACTGTGGTCTCGGAGACGACCAGCTTCTCCGCGATCTCGGCGTTGGAGAGCCCGCGGGCCAGCAGCTTGAGGACCTCCATCTCGCGGTCGGTCAGCTCGGCGAGGGCTGGAATGGTGTCGTCCGTTGCGCGCGGCAGGCGGCTGGCGACACGGTCCAGGAGGCGGCGTGTTACCGACGGGGCCAGCAGCGCCTCGCCGGCGGCCACGATCCGTATCGCCTCGACGAGATCCTCGGCCGGCGCGTCCTTGAGGAGGAAGCCGCTGGCGCCCGCCCGGAGCGACTCGACTACGTACTCGTCGCTGCCGAAGGTGGTCAGGATGAGGACCTTGATCGGATCTTCAACGCCCGGGCCGGCCAGGGCCCGAGTGGCCTGGATCCCGTCCATGCCCGGCATTCGGATGTCCATCAGGACCACGTCCGGCTTCAGGCGGCGGGCCAGGTCCACAGCCGAGGCCCCATCCCCCGCTTCTCCGACGACGGAGAGATCGGACTCGGCCGAAAGGATCATTCGAAACCCGGTCCGAAGCAGCGGCTGGTCATCGACCAGCAGGATTCGTGTATTCACTAATCGCCTTCTGTCTCGCGCCGGATGTGAGGCCGGTTCTGCTGCGTAGGATGCGGCGGGATGACGCGGATCATCATCGGCACCGTGCGCCTCTTCGGCTCCGCCTCCTGGCGGCTCGGCGATCGATGGTGATGCCGGGCCGACTCGCGCCTATCCTGAGCCGCGGCTTCCTCGACCATAGCAATCGTAGCCTGCCTCTCGTTGCGGGCCCTCGAGATGTCGTCGGGCTCGATCGGCATCCGGGCAAAGACCCGGTAACCGCCCGTAAGTATCGGCCCGGTTTGGAGCTCTCCGCCGAAGAGGCCGACCCGCTCCTTCATCCCGATGAGGCCGTGCCCGCCACCCTCGGCGCCAGCTTGGAGCGGCGCGGCGGCACCTCGACCGTCGTCCACGACCTCGATCTCGAGGGTCTCGTCGGTGTACCGGACCGCGACCCTGGCCGAAGCCTTGCCACCATGCTTGACTGTGTTCGTCAGCGCTTCCTGGACGATGCGGTAGGCGGCCAGGTCCATCCCGGCAGGCAGACAGCAGGCCGTCCCTTGAACCGAGTACTCGACCGGCAGGCCCGCGTCACGGACGTGGCCTATCAGCCGGTCGATCTCGCCCAGGCCCGGCTGGGGGCCCATGCCGGGATCGTCGGTGCGGAGCACCTCGAGCATCCGGCGCATCTCGGCCAGGGCCGTTCTGCCGGCCGCCTCCACCGCCTCGAGGGCGCCCTTCGCGGCGACCGGGTCCTTGTCGACGACACGGCGCGCGCCCGCGGCCTGGACGACCATGACGCTGACGTAATGAGCCACGACGTCGTGCAGCTCGCGGGCTATGCGGGCACGTTCCTCGGTTACGGCCTGAACGGCCTTCTCCTCCCGCTCGATCTCTAGCTCGGCGGCGCGGTTCTCGAGCTGCCGGGTGTAGGCCCGGCGAACGCGGAGGTTGTCGCCGATCAACCAGGCCAGTCCGAACGAGAGGTACGTGACGCTTAGATTTGCCGTCCACCCGGCGATCGAATCGAATGCGGCATATGCGGCGAAGCTGAGCAGGACGCAGCCTGCCGTTGCTGCGGCAGCGACCATCGCCCGACGCCGAGGCTCGTTCGCGGCCACCGTGTAGAAGGCCACGACAACGCCCCAGGCCCCACTCGAGTCCCCCACGCCATTCGTGCCGAGGTAGCCCAACATGCTGTATAGGGTGATCGCCGACCCCGTGACGATGAGGATCCTCATCGGGTTGCGGCGCCGCAGGGCGATCGGGAGTGTCTGGAGCAGCAGGAGCAAAACGCTGACGGCATCGAGACGGTAGTTGTCTCGGACGGCAGTCGAGAGCGCGAGGACCGCCAGGCCCAGGGCCATGGCGACGTCGGCGTAGTCCTGGTTCCAGTGGAGATGACCCAGGCCTCGCGGGCGCGCCGTCGCTGCTCGTTGCATGGTCGCAAGGTACGCCGCGGCGCGCATCCCCGCATCGGCCGCCCGCACGATCCCGGTTGCACCCAACGGATGAGAATGCAACAGCGGCAAAGAAGGCCGCGAGCCCGCGCCGCTACCCGGCGCGGTGGAGGTAGGTCACGGTCAATGTCCCGAGCGGACGCGAGGAGAGAATCTGGATCCAGACGACGGCGCCGACGATGAGCGGAATCGTCAGCGTGGCCAACAGGCCGAGCCCGAACCCCCATTTGCCGTCGACGTAGTGCTGGGCCGTTGGCTCGTAGCCCTGCTGGAGCAGCAGAACGGCGTCACTGTGGAAGGCCTCGATGATGGCCTCGTAGCTTGAACCGTGGTAGCCACGAACGAAGATCGGGCTACCGCCCGCGGGCGGCCAGGTGTCGATGGTCACGATCGCTCCTCCCTCAGCGGCTTCGAGATAGCCTCGAATAGATGCTACGCGCTGAAGGGAGGTGTGGGATAGGGGTGCCGGCTAGAGCAGCTCGCCGTTAGACCAGCCGGTGGGCTCGCCCTCAAGAGGGCGTGGCTCCTCACCCGGCGCGTATTCGAAAGTCGGTTCCCGCTTCGTCCGCGGTCCCACGTCGGCGCCTGCGATGCCGTCCGCCTCCGTCTCGTCCGAGCCGCCGCCGAGTCCCTCCCGTGGCTGCCCGGCCGCCCCTTCTATGGCTCCGACGCCGTACGGGATCCATTTCGAGGGATCCTGGAGCCGGTGCGGCGCGGTTCGGCCGCGCAGATGGGCCTGCTCGAAGCCGGACGGCTGGATCCACATCTGCCTGCCGTCGAGGAGCCCTTCGACGCCGCCCTGGCCCGGCTCCGAGCGCGGGTGCAGGCAGTACTGGCAGTTGGCCTTGTCGTGGGGCGTGTACTGCGCCGGCTCCTCGTACGTCGTGATGTACCCCTCGAAGTTGCGCAGAACGACCTTGTGGTCCGAGTAGCTGATCAGGTAATTGGGCATGACCGGGATCTTGCCGCCGCCGCCGGGCGCGTCGACGACGTAGGTCGGGACCGCGTATCCGGAGGTGTGGCCCCGCAGACCTTCCATGATCTCGATGCCTTTGCCGACCGGCGTCCGGAAATGTCCGGAGCCTTCGACCAGGTCGCACTGGTAGATGTAGTACGGCCGAATCCTGAACTCGACGAGCTTGTGGACGAGAGCCCGCATGATGTGGACGCAGTCGTTGACGCCGGCGAGCAGGACCGACTGATTGCCGAGCGGAATACCGGCCCGGGTGAGCTTGTCGGCCGCCCGGGCCACTTCCGGAGTGAGTTCGTTCGGGTGGTTGAAATGCAGGTTCATCCACACCGGGTGGTACTTGGCCAGCATGTCGCACAGCTCGTCGTCGATCCGCTGGGGCAGGAAGACCGGCACGCGCGAGCCGATCCTGATGATCTCGACGTGGGGGATCTCGCGCAGGGTCCGCATGATCGACTCGAAGAGCTTGGGATTGAGCGTCAGGGCGTCGCCGCCGGACAGGAGCACGTCGCGGATCTGGGGCGTCCGGCGGATGTAGTCGTACTGTGCCTCGAGGTCGTGGCGACTGAAGTTCTGCGTCGCGTCGCCGACGATGCGTGACCGCGTGCAGTAGCGGCAGTAACTCGCGCACTGGGTTGTGACCAGCATCAGGACGCGGTCCGGGTAGCGGTGGACCAGGCCCGGAACCGGCGAGTGGCGGTCCTCGGCCAGCGAGTCCTCCATCATCGCCGTGAATGCTTCGTGCTCGCAGTCGGTAGGGATTACCTGGCGGCGGATCGGATCGTTGGGATCGTCGGGGTCGATCAGGCTCAGGAAGTAGGGCGTGATGTCGACTCGGAACTTGTCCGGGCTGGAGAGGCCGGCGCGCTCGTCGTCGGTGAGATTGAGGACGCGGCCGATCTCCTCGGCGGTGTTGACCCGGTTGGAGAGCTGCCAGCGCCAGTCGTTCCAGCGCTCATCCGGGACATCCGCCCAAATCGGGGCGCGGCGGCTGACGGCGGGCTTGCCATCGGGGCCGAGGGCCTGGGCCGGGTCGCGGTGGTTGACGAACGGAGCGGGCTCGGAAGGAGCCGCGGTCGCGGAGGCGTGGACGGCCGGACCGACGTCCGATGCGCGCGCCGTGGAACCGCTACCAGACCTGGGTTCCACCATGGCGCGCCTCCGATTGTCGAAGTCTCTGCCGGGGAGTCGGCAGGGAGGGGTCATCGCATAATCTCTATGCACTCTGAATGCTATCCGATCATACATCGGCAGCCCGCCGCGGGCATCGCGTGCCGCAGGGCGGGCCGGCGGTCGGCGGCCCGGTAAGGGGCTCTACACGGCGGCGTGCCCCCTCGCTCAGGACTCATGCATTCGTATGCGCTGATCGTGTACCTTCAACCGCGGCGGTCAACCAATGTCCGAATTCACGCAGGGAGGAGAGCGATGCCATCCAGCTCAGGGCCAATCCAGAACCCCGTCCTGCGCGGCTTCTACCCGGACCCGTCGATCTGCCGCGTCGGCGACGACTACTACATCGCCAACTCCACCTTCGAGTGGTTTCCCGGCGTCTCGCTGTCCCACTCCCGAGACCTGGTCCACTGGGAGCAGGTCGGCTACGCGCTGACGCGCTCCTCGCAGCTGGACATGCGCGGCGACCCGAACTCGGGCGGGATCTGGGCGCCGTGTCTGACATACGCCGACGGCCAGTTCTGGCTCATCTACACGGATGTCCGAGGTTGGACCGGCGCGTTCAAGGACGTGCGCAACTATCTGGTGACCGCTCCGACGATCAAGGGGCCCTGGTCCGAGCCGGTCTTCATGGACGGCGTAGGCTTCGACGCCTCGCTCTTCCACGACGATGACGGACGGAAGTGGTTCGTCCAAATGGTCTGGGATCACCGCCCGACCCGGAACCAGTTCGGCGGAATCATGCTCCAGGAATACGACCCTAAGGCGAAGAAGCTGGTCGGGTCGCGAACGAACATCTGGGGCGGAACGAAGCTCGGTCTGGTGGAGGGCCCGCACCTCCTGAAGAAGGACGGCTGGTATTACCTCTACTGCGCCGAGGGCGGCACCTTCGCCACGCACGCCGAATCGGTCGCCCGATCGAAGAATCTGGCCGGGCCGTACGAGGAGATGCCCGTCAATCCGCTGATCACGGCTGTCCCGGATCCGAAGAACCCGCTCCAGAGCGCCGGCCACGGCTGCCTCGTGGCGACGCCCGCCGGCGAATGGTATCTCGCACACCTGTGCCGCCGCCACATCGTCAACGGCCGCTCGGTTCTCGGCCGCGAGACCGCCATCCAGAAGATCGCCTGGGACGCCGACGGCTGGCCACGCCTGGCCCAGGGCGGCGTCCTGCCGGCAGTCGAGGTCGCGGACCCGGGCCTGGCGTCACATCCCTTCCCGGCAGCGCCGGTCCTCGACGACTTCGACAAGCCGGAACTCGCTATGCAGTGGAATAGCCTGCGGCTGCCGCTGGACGAGAACCACGCCAGCCTGACCGAGCGCCGCGGCTTCCTGCGGCTCAAGGGCCGCGAAAGCATCGTCTCCAAGTTCGACCAGACGATGGTCGCCCGGCGCCAGCGCGCTTTCCACATCCGGGCTTCGACCGTCGTGGAGTTCAAGCCCGACAGCTTCCAGCAGATGGCGGGCCTGGTCGCCTTCTACAGCACCGACAACTTCTACTACCTCTTTCTCACGAAGGCCGATCACGCCGACCTCGCCCTCGGCCTTATGGCCGCCGACCGGGGCAACATTTCCTATCCGGTCGAAAAGGAGATCGACGTCAGCCATCTCGAGCGGATCCATCTACGTGTCGAGATCGACATGGCCGCGCTGCGCTTCTCCTGGAGTCAGGACGGCGAGGAGTGGTTCCCGGTCTTCGACCAGCTTGACGCCTCGATCCTGTCCGACGAGTACGCCGTCCCGATCGGCTTCACCGGCAACTTCGTGGGGATGGCCTGCCAGGACCTGACTGGCTGGGGCAAATCGGCCGACTTCGACTGGTTCGAATACCGGGAGCTCTAGCCGGCGGGGCGGGGCATCGCCGGAGCTCTCAAGCGCGTCCGCCCGCCCGTTCCAGGGCGAGTTGCTGCAGGGCCATGATCGTCATCGCATCGCGGATTTCGCCGCGACGAATCATGGCCAGCCCTTCCTCGAACGGAACCCAGCGCATCTCGATCTGCTCGGTGCCCTCCGGCGAGGCCTCGCCCGCCTCGAGTTCCGTGGCGACGAACATGATCGTGATCTCGTCCGTGACCGAGTTGGAGAGTTCGGCGCGACACAACTCGCGCCAGGCGCCGCCGCGGTAGCCGGTCTCCTCGATGAGTTCGCGGCGCGCGGCCGCCTCCGGGTCCTCGTCGAAATCGCCTCCGCCCTCGGGGACCT
This sequence comes from uncultured Chloroflexia bacterium, assembly GCA_963789725.1. GTDB lineage: Bacteria > Chloroflexota > Limnocylindria > Limnocylindrales > CSP1-4 > Fen-1039. The sequence continues at coordinate 253,558 of CAWBLU010000001.1, read as the reverse complement.
CCCACGAGTAGTGGTCTAGCGTGTAGCGAAACTGGCCGACCAGCAGGACTCGATCCTGGGCGTCCATCGGGACTACGCCGATCGCGAGATGCCGGAAATGAACGACGCCGTAGATCCCGGGCTTGCCGTCGGGCCGGACGACGTCGTCGTGGAGGATCTCGATCCACGGGTTCTCGTAGGCGACGCGCCGAGATACGCGACGCCACGGGTTGGAGTCGTTCGTGCTCACCACCAAATCGTAGCCGTTGGCGTGCGAAGCCCGCGCCTACCTCGTGCGTCGGAACCACGCCGGCGCCGGCGGCGTCATGTCACCGTCACGCACAAGGATAAAGAGGAGACCGACCATGAGCGACACCACACCCGCCACCGGACGTGGGGCCGGACTATTTGCTTATGGCCGGTTGATCGCGGTGGTTGCGGCCGTGGCCCTGCTCCTGGGCATTGTCATCGGCCCCATCGTCAGTGGCCGTGCCACCATCGCGGCGGACGCCGCGACGACGCCCGAGCACACGGTCTCCGTCGTCGGCGTGGGCGACGTGACCGTGTCCCCGGACGTAGCCGACGTGCTGATCGGGGTCGTGGTCCAGAAGCCTACGGTTGCGGAAGCGCAATCCGCGGCCGCTACCTCGATGACGGCCGTCGTCGCGGCCGTCAAGAAGAACGGCGTCGACGACAAGGACATCGCCACCGTCAACCTGAGCCTGAGCCCCGTGTACGACTACGGCAACGGCTCGGCGCCGAAGCTTGTCGGCCAGCAGTTCACCAACACGGTCAAGGTAACGGTCAGGAGCATCAAGTCGGTCGCGGCGGTCGTCGACGATGCCATCGCCGCCGGCGCCACCACGGTCGGCAGCATCAACTTCCGCCTCAACGACCAGAAGATGGCGCAGGCCCAGGCCCGGGCTCTCGCCATGGCCGACGCTCGGGCCAAGGCCGATGCGCTGACGGCCGCGTCCGGGGTGTCGATAAAGGGGGTTGCCTCGATAACCGAGACGACGGTCCAGACGAATCCGGTGCCTTACAACTACTCGCTCGATGCCGCCAAGGCGGCGTCGGTGTCGACCCCGATTCAGACGGGTACGACCGACATCGTCGTCCAGGTCTCCGTGAGCTACCTAATCGGCTGACCCCGACTCGCGGGAATTGACCCGGCTTGCGCCAAAATAACACTGAAACAGTGTCATTTTCGTCCAGCCGTCACATCACGGAGGGAAGAACGGCAGGGGGCCGTTCTTCCCGTCGACGCGATATTCTTTGACCATGCGACTAGATCTAACCAAGCGCAGCGACTACGCCATTCGGGCGATGCTCGCCTTGACGATGGCGCCGGACGGTCTTCTGAGCAGCCGCAAGATCGCGGAAGAGATGAAGATCCCGCCTCGGTTTCTGCCCCAGATCATGGGCGACCTCACGCGCGCTGCATTGGTAGAGGCGCACCCGGGCCGGGCAGGCGGCTACAGGCTGGCCAAGGACGCCAACTCGGTCACCATTCTCACCGTCATCGAGGCCGTCGAAGGCGATCCGCACCGCCAGATCTGCGTCATGCGCGGGACCGCTTGCGGCCAGGATGGCGAATGTGGCGTTCACGACGTCTTCTACGCCGCGGAGCAGGCGATCCTCGAGCAGCTCAGTGGGGCGACGCTCCGTGGGATCATCGACTCCTACATCGCCAAGCAGGCCGCCGCGCAGCAGGCCGCCGCGCAGGCTGTCGCCGCGGCCGGCTAGGTCCGGTTCCCGCCGCTCACCCGGTCCGGCCGGCCGTCGCTCATCTCGGCCTGAGGCGGGCATCCCATTCGTCGAGCAGCACGCTCATGTGGATCTCATCCCAGAACTTGCCGTCCCGGAAGATGGCCTGACGGGCTCGTCCCTCGACGCTGAACCCGCACTTCTCGTATGCCCTGATCGCCCGCGAGTTGAACTCGAACACCGTCAGGGCGACGCGGTGCAGGCCCAGGCGGGTGAAGGCATGGGCGAGCATCAGCTCGGTCGCTTCGGTCCCGTAGCCCCGGCCCCACGCGTCGGGCTCGCCGATGGTGATGTGGTAGAGCGTCGAACCGTTGTCGCCATCGAGCTGGCTGAAGGCGCAGGTGCCTATGAGGCGGTCCGTCTCGCGAATGTGGATTGCCATCGCCAGGAAGTCGGAGCCCATGATGCGCGCGTAGAAGAAGCGCTGGACTTCATCGGTCGACAGCGGCGCCTGCTGATAGCGCGTCAGGCGCGCGATCTCCGGGTTCGAATACCAGCGCGTGAAGGCCCGAAGGTTCTCGGGGCGGTGGCGGCGGAGGACGGCCAACCGGCCAGGAATGACCTCGGGCCGCCATGATTCTCGCTCGGGCGCAGATGCCACCGCAGACTCCGGTTCGCCACCATGGATCGCCCGACGCGGTCGAGCGGGCTTCACGGAGCGAAGGTATACCATCGCCGCCATGCGTGGCTGGAGCGAGTTGGCCGAACGCGTCGGCGGGACCACTCGAACCTCGGAGAAGACCTCGCTGCTCGCTCGATACCTGGCAACTCTGCCGGCCTCGGATTTGCGTGTGGCCGCCACTTTCCTGGCGGGGCGCCCATTTGCGGAGGCGGATCAGCGGGCGGTCGGGCTCGGTTGGGCGACCATCGCCGCGGTCGTAAGCCGCATCGCGGGCGTGCCCGCCGGTGCGCTCGGAGAAGCCTACGACCGATCGTCCGATCTGGGCCAGGCCGTGTGCGACGTCATGGCCCTTCGACCGGACCCGGCGGACCCGAACCACGCCCCGAGCCTGAACGAGGTCGCCGCGGCCTACGGAGCGGTGGAGGCGGCGGCGACTCCGGCGGCCAAAAGCGCCGTCTTCGCCGCCTTGCTGGAACGGTGCGACGCGCTGACGGCCAAGTACACGGTCAAGGTCCTGACCGGGGAGCTGCGCATCGGCCTGCGCGAGGGCCTGCTCGAAGCGGCCATCGCGGTGGCGTTCGGGCTACCACAGCCGGACGTGAGCATGGCCCTGATGCTGACCGGGGACACGGGCGAGACGGCTGTTCTAGCCAAGGACGATCGGCTCCACGAGGCCCGCCTCAAGCTGCTCCATCCCATCAAGTTCATGCTCGCTACACCAGCCGAGGACGCGGTCGACATTCTGGGGCGCCTCGGACCGACCGTCTGGGTGGAGGACAAGTACGACGGCATTCGAGCCCAGCTCCACCGCCGCGGATCCGAAGTCCGGCTGTACAGCCGGGATCTGCACGACATCAGCGGCCAGTTTCCCGAAATCGTCGAGGCGGCCAGATCTCTGGACTGGGACGGCATCCTCGACGGCGAGATCCTGGCCTATGCCGGCGGCCACGTTCTGCCGTTCCTGACTCTGCAGGGCAGGCTCGGCCGAAAGGACCCGAACGCCGATCTCCAGGCCGAGGTGCCTGTGGTGTACGTCGCCTTCGACCTGCTGGCGATCGGGCCGCGGTCGATCTACGCGCGCCGCGCGGCCGGCACCGACCTGGCGGTCGCGAACCATTCGGCCGGCGCGCCGCTCGGACACTCCGCCGACAGGGGCACGAGCCAGAACGGCAACGGCGTTCCGGCGGTCCTGCCACTGCTGACGACTCCGCTGGCGGAACGGCGCGGCCGCCTGGAGGCGCTGGGTCTGCCCACGATCGCCGAAGGGGGCAGGTTCGCCCTCTCGCATCTGATGACGGCGGGTTCGGCCGAGGCTCTCGACGTCCTCTTCGACGAGGCTCGCGGCCGGCGCAACGAAGGTCTGATGGTCAAGGACCCCCACAGCGCCTATTCGCCGGGCCGCCGCGGCCAGGGCTGGTTGAAGATGAAACGCGCCCTGGCGACCCTCGACTGCCTCGTCGTCGGCGTGGAGGCGGGCCACGGCAAGCGGCACGGCGTCCTGTCCGACTACACCTTCGCCGTACGCGACGACTCGAGCGATCGGCTGGTCACGATCGGCAAGGCCTACACCGGTCTGACCGACGCGGAGATCGCCGAAATGACGCGCTGGTTCGAGGCTCACACGATCCGGCAGTTCGGCCGCTACCGGCAGGTCGAGCCGGCGGTCGTGGTCGAAGTCGCCTTCGACGTAATCCAGCGCTCGAATCGCCACCAGTCGGGATTCGCGCTCCGCTTCCCCCGAATTGTTGGTCTGCGAATGGACAAGCGGCCGGCCGAGATCGACACGCTGACGACGGTGGAGCGCCTGCATCGGGAACTCCAGTACGGCGCCGAGTTCCTGGTGACGGCCGAGTCGAGGCGAAGAGCCAGGCCTGTCGAAACCGGCTGAGCCTCCGGCCTGGGGACCGCCCGCTTGGAGGTCGGGATCGGCACTATTCGATTCGGGCGCAACTGGACCGCTCCGGACGCCGTCCGGCCGGTTATTCTGCGGCTATGTTTGGAGCGTTCAATCCAGTCCAGTCGCTGCCCGTCACGGTCGTCACCGCCGAACTCGTGATCCACGGCACGATCCAGACGAGGCTCCGCCGCCTGACCGACGTGGTCAACGAACCGTCCGCGGCCCATCTGATCCTGTTCGACGCCACCTTCATGGAGGTTGGGTCGAGGCGCGTTGTGGCCGGCCCGTCGGTATCGCAGATCCAGCTCCCGGAAGTGCTCTTCCTGCATGCGAACGGTCCGACCGAATCCGGGACGGAGATGAGGATGCCCAAACAGCCGATCAGCGCGATCCTGGTGGCATCGCCGTACACGATCGAGGGCCAGATCCACCTGCCTTACGAGGCCGAACTCCAGCAAGCTCTTGACGCCTTTGAAGGCCGGTTCGTACCCGTGACGTCAGCCCGCTACTGGGCCTACGGGGTGGCGGAGTCGCCAAATCAAGCGGATTTGCTCGTGGTGAATCGCAGCCGTGCCCACGTTGCCATATCGGCGGGAGTGCACTGGCTCAAGGAAGCGCCTGATCCCGGCCGAGGCGCTCAGAACCCCTGGTAGGACGTTCCTCCGGCCGCGGGCTGGCCGGACATGCCGCCGGTCATCGCTCTGCCGGCAGGTCCAGCCGATCGCCCCACTCGGCCCAGCCGCCGTCGTAGACGGACACGTCGTCACAGCCGATCAGCGTCAGCGCGAACGCGAGTTTGCACGCTCCCAGGCCGGCCGCGTCGTAGCAGATCAGCCGCTGGCGCGGGTTCACTCCTGCCTTACGGAGGAGCGCGCGCAGCTCGTCGGAGCTGCGGAAGCGGCCGGTCTGCGGGTTCGAGGTCGCGGCCGCGGGTACGTTCAGGGCACCCGGGATGTGGCCCAGCCGGCGAGTGGCCCCGGCATGGCCGGCGTACTCCGACGGGACGCGTGCGTCGAGGAATTGGATGCCGGGCGAGTCGAGGAGCTGCTTGACGTCGCTCGCGGCAAGCCTCAACCGAGATTGAAGGTGCGGCGTGAACGTGGTGGGAGGCCGCAGTTCGGCGGCGGTGGACACCGGCTGGCCGATGGCTCGCCACCCGTCCATCCCGCCCACAAGCAGCCGGACCGATTCGAGGCCATATACGCGGAGCGTCCACCACGCCCGAGCCGAGTAAGAGATGCCGAGGTCGTCGTACAGGATGGCGGCCATGCCGTTCCCGATGCCGGCCCTCTTCAGGGTCTCGATCACTCGCTGAGGTCCGGCCATCAGCAGCAGGTCGTCGTCTTCTTCCTCCTCGACCAGGTCGGCCCGCCAGTCCACGTAAGTGGCGCCCGGGATGTGGCCGGAGGCGTACAAACGCCGGCCCGACCCGTCCGGCCGCCAGCGCAGGTCGAGGACCCCGAAGCCCGGCCGGCCGATGTTCTCGGCGAGCCACTCGGGTGTAGCCAGCAATTCGGGCCTGGCGTAGCCGCTCATCCAGAAACCTTCCAAACCCCACCCCCGTCGACGCTGGGCGGCGCCTCGCCCACGACGGTCCGGCGACGAGCGGGCGGCGAGACGGAGCCCCGCCGGGCGCACTCAACTGCCGCCTATCATACGAACCGTGGTGACGCCGTTTCTACCCGATGACGAGAAGATCCCCGCGCTCAGGGAAGCGCTTCCATCCACGGCGGCCGGCATCTATCTCAATACCGGGAGCGCGGGGCCGATTCCGCGCGAGACGGCCAGGGCGATGGCCGAAGCGGAAGCCTGGGAGCTCCGCACCGGCCGGGCCGATGTCAACTTCTGGAAGGACTCGCTCGAGCGGATGGCCGAGGCCCGGGCTGCGATCGCCAGCATCATCGGCACCGACATGAGCCACATCGCCCTCACGCATGCCACCACGGACGGAATGAACGTCGCCGCCTGGGCGGTCGATTGGAAGCCGGGCGACGGGGTCGTGACCACGAATTTGGAGCATGCCGGCGGGCTTGGGTCGCTGTGGGCGTTGCGCGAGAGACAGGGCGTGGAGCTTGCCGTCGCGGACGTCGGCAACGGCGGCGATGCGGCGGCCATCCTGGCGACGCTGGACCGGGCCGTGGTCCCCGGCACGCGGTTGGTGGCTTTGTCGCACGTCACGTGGGCCACGGGTGCCCGGCTGCCGATCCGCGAGATCGCCGAACTGGCGCACTCCAGGGGAGCGCTGGTTGCCGTCGACGGAGCTCAGTCGGTCGGCGCCATCCCGGTTGCCGTCGAGGAACTGGGTGTCGACTTCTATGCCGTGCCGGGCCAGAAGTGGCTGCTGGGGCCGGAGGGCACGGGCGCGGTCTATTGCGCCGCGTCGGTCCTCGATCGACCGCGCATGGCGTACGCGGGTTTCTGGAGCTTCGAGTCGATGAATCTGGCTGCTGAAGGGAAGCCGTGGCCGGACGCGCGCCGGTTCGAGACCGGCGGATTTCACAGCCCGTCGGTGCAGGGTCTGGCCCGCAGCGCGGCCTGGCTCTCGATGTACGTCGGCTTTCAGTGGATCCATGAGCGGATCGCCCGACTGGCCGGCGAGGCAGCGGCGATGCTGGCCGAGGTGCCGGGGGTGGAGGTCCTGACACCGCGGGACAACATGGCCGGGCTCGTCACGTTCCGCATCGCCGGCTGGGGCGCCGCGCCTGCCCTCACGGAGTTGTCGCAGCGGACTCTGTGCATCGCCCGCACGATCCCGCCGCTCGACGCGATCCGGATCAGCGTCGGGTTCTTCAACACCGACGGCGAGCTGCGTCGGTTCCGCGACGGCGTGGCCCTTGTCGCAGGGCATACGCCCGAGACGATTCCGCATAGGCCCCGGATCGAGGTTCTACGCGGCGGCGTCGACTAGGGAGAGGGCCGAGTGACACTGGGCTCGCGCGTGGCTACCGGGCGAGGCGACCCCGGCTCGGCTTCTGGTCAGAATTGCCTGGAGCGAAAGTTGGCCAGATTGACCGAGCCCCTCAGGCTACGGCCGGGCGATCTCACCGGACGGCCGCATCGAAGCCATGCTCAGGATTGGCACGGCTGGGCGGTTGGCGGGCACCTTGGGACCTGGCGCGAGGAGTCGCGGCAGCCTCCGGCCGCCGTAACGACTCCAACTTTCGTGTGGCGCAAGTTTGATCACATGCCTTGAGAATTCGGCCCGGCTCCACGCGCCGTATCTGACCGCCGAGAGGGAGAGGGCTGCCGCACGGGGCGACTCCTGGTGTACGATCGTGCCCCGGCGGGGGAGTAGCTCAACGGTTAGAGCATGGCTCTTATACAGCCCCGGTTGGAGGTTCGAATCCTCCCTCCCCTACCAGCCCCTGCTGTATTTGTGTTGGAAACGCGGCCCTTCGGCGGGACCCCCAGTGTCATGATTTGCCGAAGCCTTCCCGAGCGTGGCGCAGGGGCCGCGGGTCGCGGGCGCAGGCCGGGAGGCCTGTCGTCGGCTGCGGCGTTTCGCTCCGACTGATAGGGTTGGGATGCCGGGATTCCGGCCATAGCCCCTGCTGACGGGGCCTGGCGAAGGCGACGCGCGGCCGATTTCGACGATGAATTAGGGTATCTCCAAGACCACGACCAGGATGCGATCGCTGCGCCTCCCGGCTTCACGAGCCTCGAGGGTCTACGACTGGCTGCGCGGAAGCCAGGCCGGCATGGTTGCCCTAGCCCTGATTGTCGGCCTTGGAGCCGGGTTGGGGGCCATCGCCTTCCGCGAGTTGATTGCGTTCTTCACGCTGGTGTTCACCGGCTCGAGAGACTACTCGGCCACGCCCGGCGCCGCCCACCCGCTCCTGCCGGGGCTCGGGCCGTGGTTCCTCATCCTGGTGCCGGTGCTGGGCGGACTGCTCTACGGCCCGCTGATCGACCGCTTCGCTCGCGAAGCGCGCGGCCACGGCGTCCCGGAGGTGATGCTTGCCGTAGCCGCCGAGGGCGGCAGGATCAGGCCGCGGGTCGCCGTCGTGAAGTCGCTGGCGTCGGCTATCTGCCTGGGAGCCGGTGGTTCCGTGGGTCGGGAGGGCCCCATCGTCCAGATCGGATCCGCGTTGGGCTCAGCCATCGGGCAACGGCTCCGGATGAGCGAGGCGGACCTCCGCCTGCTCGTTGCCTGCGGCGCGGCCGGCGGCATCAGCGCCACCTTCAACGCCCCGATCGCGGGCGTCTTCTTCGCCCTGGAGCTGATCCTCCGAGACTTCGAGGGCCGGTCTTTCGGCACGGTCGTCCTCGCCTCGGTCATGGCCGACATCATCGGCCAGGACGCATTCGGGAGCGCCGCGTTCCTGCAGCTGCCGGCGTTCCAGATCACGTCGGCCTGGGAATACCCGATCTACGCCGCACTCGGCGTGCCGGCGGCGCTGGTGGGAGTCGGCTTCATCCGCACGCTCTACGGGACGGAGGACATCGCCGATCGTCTGTGGAAGGGGCGACCGGAGTCGCTTCGGCCGGCGGCCGGCGGTCTGCTGCTCGGCCTGCTGCTGCTGGCTCTGCCCCAGCTGTACGGCGTCGGCTATCCGCCCATCGAGAATGCCGAGATGGGCAACTACGCCATCTGGTTCCTGCTGGTCCTGATGGTCGCCAAGCTCGCCGCGACGAGCCTCACCATCGGCATCGGCGGATCGGGCGGTGTCTTCGCCCCTTCGCTCTATGTCGGCGCCATGCTCGGCGCCGCTTTCGGGGCGGTGGTCGGTCAACTCGCGCCGGGGATCGCCAGCCCGCCCGGGGCCTACGGTCTCGTCGGGATGGGCGCCGTCTTCGCGGCTTCGGCTCGGGCTCCGATCACCTCGGTCCTGATCATGTTCGAGCTGACCGGCGACTACCGGATCATCCTGCCGCTCATGCTGGCCGTGGCCCTGTCGGCCGGGTTCAGCTCGCTGCTCACCCACGACACGATCTACACCCTCAAGCTGCGGCGGCGCGGCATCAACGTCCGGCGCGGACGCGCTGCCAGCCTGATGGAGGTGATCACCGTCGGCGAGGCGATGAGCCCCCTGCCGGAAGCGGTGAATCAGGCCGCGACGCTGGGCGAATTCGTGGATCGTTTCGTAGCGGAGGGGATCTTGAACCTGCCCGTCGTGGACGACGCCGGAGCGTACCGAGGCGTTCTGACCGTGAACCAGATCGAGGAGAGCATGCGTGAGAACGCGTTCGGGGCAACCGCCGGAAACCTCGCCCGCAACGAGCCGGCGCTGCGCCCGGCGGATACTCTCGAACACGCGCTTACCGAGCTGGTGCGGCACGACCTGGGCGGCCTGCCGGTCGTAACGAAGGACGGAGACCGCGTTCTCGGTTGGCTTACCCACCGAGACGTGATGCGGGCTTATGTCGCCCGGCTGGACATCGAGTTGGCTTCCGTCGCCGCCGGTTCCGGCTCAGCCGCGGGTCCATCCGCCAGACCGACCCGAAAGGCTCCTCCGGCAACGGGAGCCACGGTTTCGGGCGCCGAAGTGGGATCGGCGCAGGCGCCGAGCCTGCTCGGGTATCGAGTCGTGGACCTGGAGTTCGAGAGCATGGACCCTCCCGTCGGCTGGCGTGTCGACGAGGTCCAGTGGCCGCCCTTGTCGCTGCCGATCGGAGTCCGTCGCGACGGCGAGTCGTTCCGGCCGGGCCCAGACACAGTCCTGCAGCGGGGTGATCGGTTGACGATCCTGACCCCGGCGGGCGCCGCGGATGGTTACCGCGAAGCCCTGGCGGCCCGGTTGAACCGGCGTGTCGCCCGGCGCGCGCGCGGCAAGGCCGGAAGCGGTCGCGCCGGGAAGCCGAGCCCAGGCGCCTAGGGCTACTCGCCCGGCGCAGTCATAATCCGCCGCATGGGACGAGCACTCTGAGCGCGGCGCCGCACGGGGCCGGTGCGACGTCCGCAGGCGGTGGCCCGAGCCACGACTCCGCGCCGGCGGCCGACCCGGGACGCGACTCCACGCCCTGGACCCTGCGGGCGATCTACGTCGTCATCGGCTGCTCAACGGCGTCCATGACGCCTTTCGTCCCGGTGATCCTCAAAGCGCGGGGCCTCTCCCCGGCTGGGATCGGCCTCGCCCTGGCCCTCGCGGCGCTGCTCACGACATTTGTCGTTCCGGCCTGGGGCCATGTAGCGGACGTGGTGCTGGGCCGAGTACGGGCCTTCCGGGTGGGGCTGGCCATCGCGTCCGGCGCGGCCGTGGGCCTGTTGCTGGATCTGCCTCTCGTCGCGATCGTCGCCATGGTCGCCAGCTTCACGATCTTCGCGAGCCTCTTCCTCGGCCTGGCCGACGCTCTGGCGGTCGCCGGCCTGTCGGCTCCGGAACGCCAGTACGGTGCCCTTCGAGCCCACGCGAGCCTGTCCTACACCGTGGCTCTCGTGGCGATCGGCTTCCTGTACAGCTGGGCAGGATACGGCGTAGCTCCGGGAGTCTTTCTGGTGTTTGCCGGCCTGGCGTTTCTTCTCGTGGGTCGGGTCCGAGGCCGTGCCATCGGGGCCGGACGAGCCGGCCACGCGAGCGCCGAAATCGAGCCTCCGCGGCGCCTTGGATCGATCGGCCGGGCGTTTGCGATTCAGCCGCGCCTGTGGCTCGTCCTGGCGGTATTCGCCTTTGCCTTCGCCGGGATGCAGGCCGGCCTGGCTTTCATCGGGATCCGTATCGTCGAGCTCGGTGGCCAGCCTTCCGACGTCGCGCTTTCCTTTGCCGTCTCCGCCCTGACTGAAATCCCGGGGCTCGTCGCCGCCGGCTGGATCGGGCGACGTCTCGGTCTCCGCTGGCTCTTTGCGCTGTCGCTGATCCTGTATGGAGGCTGCATTGCTTCGTGGGGGATGCTGCCTTCGGCCTTCGCCATCAACGCTACCCGCCTCGTTACCGGCGTCGCGTTCGGCTCGTTGACCGCCGCTCGAGTACTCCTGGTTCCTCGCCTGCTCCCGGAGAAGCTGCAGACGACGGGCCAGGTCCTGGTCGTGGCCTCCACTACCGGTCTGGGAGCGGTTCTCGGCAGCGTGATAGGCGGCGTCGCCTACGGTGCCGTCGGGCCGACGGCGTTCTTCGTCGGGGCGGGTGGCGTGGCCATTGCCGGCGGGCTCGTTTCCTGGTTTGTCCTCACGGGCTCGGTCGGAGGGAGGCTCAAGACCCGCTCCACGACCCCATCTTGAGCCGCCGGCGCCCGAGCGTCCGCCATCGCGGCGGTGCCGGATCGCGCACCGGCCGGCGATCTGGCCCCGCCTGGGGTTGTGCCCGGCGCTAACCTGCTGGCATGTCCGCACTGCCGGACGCGACTGCCCGGGGGATGCAAATGACGGTTCCAGCAGCGGTCCCCGCCCATGCCGCCTCGCTCGAGTTCCGTGGCGTCAGCAAGCGCTACGGGGCCTCGACGGGGACGCCCGGGGCGGTCAACGACCTCTCCTTCCAGGTCCCGGCCGGTGCCATCTGCGTCCTCGTCGGGCCGTCGGGATGCGGCAAGACGACCAGCCTGAAGATGGTCAATCGCCTGATCGAGCCGACTGAAGGTGAGATCCTCCTAGACGGGACCAACGTCCTGACCGAGGACGTGACCGCGTTGCGAAGGCGGATCGGCTACGTCATCCAGCAGGTCGGACTCTTCCCGCATCTCACGGTCGGGCGCAACGTGGCCGTGGTTCCGGCCCTTGTCGGCTGGTCCGAGGACCGGCAGCGAGCCCGGACGGACGAGCTGCTCGCGCTGGTCGGTCTGGACCCCGTTCAATACCGAGACCGCTACCCCGCCCAGCTGTCCGGTGGCGAGCGCCAGAGGATCGGCGTGGCCCGCGCCCTGGCCGCCGATCCGCCGCTGATGCTGATGGACGAGCCGTTCGCCGCCGTCGACCCCATCGTGCGGGAGCGGCTCCAGGACGAGTTCCTGCGGCTACAGCGCGAACTGGCCAAGACGATCCTGTTCGTCACGCACGACATCGACGAGGCCATCAAGATGGGCGACCTCGTGGCGGTCATGCAGGAAGGGGGGCGCCTGGCCCAGTTCGGTCCGCCCGAGCGGATCCTGGCCCATCCGGCCTCCGACTTCGTGGCCCGCTTCGTCGGGGCGGATCGGGGCCTGAAACGCCTCTCGCTGGCCACGATCGGCGACATCGATTTCGAGCCGCTGCCGGCCCGCCGCGGGGTGCCCACCTTCGGCCCCGGCACTCCGACCTTCGATCCCGGCACCAAGCTCCGCGACGCGCTCTCGGTCCTGCTCGTCGCGGAAGCCCGTGGCGGCGTGGCTCTCGACGAGGACGGCAGGCCGCGCGGCCTGGTCACGGTCGACGCGATCGCGAGTTCGCTGGCCGACGACCGGCCGGGCACGGGGCGCCGCGAACCGGCCGAGGCTCGCGTCGCAAGCCCGGCAGGCCCGGCTCGGGCCAGCGCCGAGGACCACACCAAGACCGGAGCCGGAGGCGGTGGCTCATGAACCAGGAACCGCTGGTCCGCTGGGATTGGCTATTCGCCCATCTCGGGCCCATCGCCGATCGGGTCGGCCAGCACCTGTACCTGGCCGGCATCGCTGTGGCGCTGGGTTTCGCGATTTCATTTGCCCTGGCCGCCGTCTCCATAAGGCGCCGCAAGATCTATCCACTCGTGACGTTGCTGGCAACGGCCGCCTACACCATCCCGAGCTTCGCCCTCTTCGCGGCCCTCGTGCCGCTCACCGGTCTCACCACGGTCACCGTGGAGTTTCCGCTCGTCCTCTACACCCTGGTCCTGTTCGTACCGAACATAGTGGCCGGCTTCGACGCGGTCCCCTGGGACGTCCTCGACGCCGCCGACGGCATGGGCTTCACTCGCGGGCAGCGCTGGTGGCGGGTGGAGCTGCCGCTGGCGGTCCCGCTGGTCGTGGCCGGGCTTCGGCTGGCCAGCGTCTCGACAATCGGCCTGGTGACCGTTTCGGCGATTCTGGGCGACAGCTTCGGCGGTCTTGGCTACTACATCCTGGACGGCTACCACCGCCACTTCACCACTGAGATTCTGGTGGGAGGCCTGCTCTCGATCGCCCTCGCGGTCGCTGCCGACCTGGTCTTCGTCCTGCTGCAGCGCGTTCTCACCCCGTGGGCCGCACGACGGACCGAGCAAGCCCAATGGACCTGATCTCAGTCACAGTCCAGTGGCTGGCGGATCCCGCGCACTGGCAGGGCGCGAACGGCATTCCCGTCCGCCTCGTCGAGCACGTTGCCCTCAGCGGCGTCTCCCTGATCCTGGCAGCCCTGGTGACCTTGCCGGTGGGTCTGTGGATCGGTCACACGGGCCGATACTCGTGGTGGATAGTCGGCTCGGCCAACGCGTGGCGGGCGCTGCCGTCCTTCGCCGTCATCGGCTTGCTGGTGCCGTTTACCACGGTCCTCGACCCCGACCTCGGGTTCACGCTGTATCCGACCCTGATCGCCATGGTCGTGCTGGCCGGGCCGCCGATCCTCGTCAACGCCTACCAGGGAATCGCGGGCGTCGATCCCGACCTTGTCGAAGCGGCCCGGGGAATGGGAATGGGAGAGCGTCAGATCCTGACCGGTGTCGAAGTCCCGATCGCCTTGCCGGTCCTCGCCACGGGCCTGCGGTCGGCGGCCGTCCAGGTCATCGCCACGGCGACGCTGGGGTCGGCGTTCGGCTTCGGTGGTCTGGGCCGGCTCATCGTCCTCGGCGATGCCAACCAGAACAACGGTGAACTGTTTGGGGGAGTGGTGCTGGTGGCGGTTCTAGCCCTGGCGACGCTGGGTCTGTTCACTCTCCTGGAGCGTCGCCTTGTCTCCCCAGGAGTCTCGAGTCGCGCCGCCGCCTGAGCGGATCCCGGGCAGATCGATCCGCACACCGAAGCGGCGCGCGGTTTGCACTCGGTTCTGGCGCTTCCCGGCCGTATAGTCAGCAGGCTTCGTGGCGGCTCGGTCCCTCGAGCTTGCGCGGTAGCTGTCGGGAGGAGAACCCAATGCGGCGACTCCGCATGCTTGCTTTCGGGGCGTCGATGCTGGTGCTGTTGAGCGCCTGCTCGTCGGGTGGGGGCAGCACGCCAACCATCAAGATCGGTTCGGATGGATTCTACGAATCCAAACTGATGGCCGAAATCTACGGCCAGGCGCTCGAACACAACGGCTACACGGTCGATCGGACCGGCATCGGCATCGGGACTCGCAAGGTTTCGGCGCCGGCCCTTGAGAGCGGCCAGTTCGACCTCAAACCTGAGTACATCGGTAGTGGCCTGGCCTACTACGACGCCACCAAGACGACCGGCGATCCGGCGGCCAACGCCGCGGCTCTCGAGTCGATCCTCACCGGCAAGGGCGGCGGGATCACGGTCCTCGACTACTCGCCGGCCGCGGATCAGAACGCCTTCGTCGTCACCAAGGCGACGGCGGACAAGTATCACCTGGCCACGATGAGCGATCTGACAGCGGTGGCCGACCAGCTGAAGTTCGGCGTCGCCACCGACTGCGCAACCAACCCTGTCTGTGCAGCTGCGATCAAGACCGCCTACGGCATCGACCTCTCCACTGCTCTTCCCCTATCTGCCTGCGACCAGCCGATGGTCGACGCGCTGACGGCGGGAACGATCGACGTGGGCGAGTTGTGCTCCACGCAGCCCGACATCGCCCAGAACGGCTGGGTCGTCCTGACCGACGACAAGCAAACGCAGCCGGCCGACAACATCGCCCCGCTCGTTCGCAACGACTACCTGGACAAGGTGGACAAGACGGCGTTCGAGAAGATCCTCAACGACGTCTCGGCCAAGATGACGACAGCGGATCTGACCAAGCTCAATGCCGAGTTCGTCTTCGACAAGAAGGACATCGCCACGATCGCCAAGGAGTGGCTCACGACCAACGGGTTCCTGTAGACCCTGCGCGACCAATTCGAACGGCCTGCCCGGCGACGGGCAGGCCGTTCTTTCGTCCCGACGAGGGCCTGGGCGCCGCCGAATCTATCTCCGAGCTTCCGCTGTCGCAAGCGGGCCGGCCCGGCGGTCGTCGGCCGCCTCGGTCAACGACTCATTCCCGAGTCGTCTCGTCGCCGGCCGCGTCGCCGGCGCGCTCCGGATCCCGGATTCCGATTGCGTTGACCACGGCTCCGGCCAGCAGCAGCCCGGCGGATAAGCCCATGGCCAGGTGGAACGCGTCCGTTGACGACTCGTTCGCCGCCTTCACAAGGATCGGCCCCGCAGCCGGATCAGGTCTGTTCAGAGGCGCGAACTGGGTGCGGATCAGGGTCGAAGACGTGTCGATTCCGGGCGCTCGATTGGCCAGATCGGCATAGAAGACGCCCGTGACCGCCACGAAGATCAGGGCCCCGGCCAGCTGCGGGCCGACTCTGGAGATGGCGTTGTTCACGGCCGAGCCCAGGCCGGCGCGGTTCTCCGGCACGGAGGCCATAAGCGCCGTGGTTAGTGGAGCGACAGTGATCGCCAGCCCCAGCCCGAACAGCAGAGTGGAGGGCAGGAAGTCGATCAGGTAGCCGCTCGTGGGCAGCCAGCTGGCCGGATCGCCCGGCTGGAGATTCCAGGCGGGACTGTCTGCCGGCACGCGGACCAGCCACAGAATCCCGGCGGCCATCACGGCCGGTCCCACGGCCATGAACCGGCGCGGACCGATGCGCGCGGCCAGAGAGCCGACCCGCGAGGATCCCAGGACGAGCAGAAAAGCCCCCGGAACGGAGATGAATCCCGCGGCGGCCGCCGAGTAGACGAGCGTCCCCTGCGTGAAGATCGACTGCTGATAGCCGACGACGTAGAGGGCACCGTAGATCAGGAGCGTCGACAGATTTGTTACCGAGAAGTTGCGGGACCGGAAGAGGCCGAGCGGAACGAGCGGGTGGCGGCCGTAGGCCATGAGCACCACGAACAGGACACTCGAGACCGCGCCGACGATCAGCGCGCCCGGCCCGATGGGATCCCGCCATTGGTGCTGCTGGCCGTAGATGGCCCCGAACGCGAGCCCTCCGACGGCCAGGGCCACGACGACGGCACCGAGCCAGTCGAAGGCCTTGGCCGCGTCCGGATCGCGGCTTTCCTCCACGTATTTCCAGGCTGCGAAGAGAGCGACGGCGATCAGCGGCAACGTTCAGGAAGAAGACGGCGCGCCACGATATCGTGTCGACCAGAAGGCCGCCCACGACCGGGCCGAGGATCGCCGTGGCGGCCGACGATGCCGCCCAGAAGCCGAATGCCCGGCCGCGCTCAGCCCCTTCAAACGTGTTCGTCAGCAGGGCCAGCGAGCCCGGCACCAGCATCGCTCCGGCCGCCCCCTGAACGATACGGAACAGGATCAGCGTCTCCATGGTCGGCGCCAGGCCGCACAGGATCGAGGCGCCGCCGAACCCGGTCAGGCCGATTACGAAGAGCCGCCGGCGCCCGTATCCGTCGGCCAGCGCGCCGGCCAGAATGAGCAGTGCGCTGAGACTCAGGAGATAGGCGTTGTAGACGTAGGACTGGCCTTCAAGCGCACCGAACGTGCCGCTCGGGAGGTCCTGGCCTATCTTCTGGAGGGCGACGTTGACCACGGTGGAATCGAGGAAGACGATGCCCGAGCCGAGGATCGCCGCCAGTAGAGTCCCGGACTTGTGGTTCAACCGTGGTCCCCTCGCTCGAGGGCACACGCCACCGCTTCATCGATCGTCATTCGGGCACCTTCGTTCACGGCTGCCTCGAGCGCTGCGGGATCGAGAGCGCTGGTATCGGGATACAGACGGGTCACGACCATCCCCATCGAGACCAGCGCCGCACCACCGGAATCGGCGAGACGATCGGCGGCGCTGCTGAGGCGAACGGCCCTGAGCGGATCGCCTCTCGCCGTCGCCACCACGCTGAAGTCGGCGACCAGCAGGGTTATGCCGGAGATGTCGCCGACAGACGCGAAATGCTCGAGAGCCTCCCGCCAGAGCGGCTCGGACCGGTCGATCTCGCCCAGGTCCGCATAGGTTCGCCCAAGCGTGTGGAGGGCCCAGGCCAGGCTGAACGAATCGCTCATGCCGCGCAGAAGCTTGATGTCTTCGATGAGAGCGTCTCGAGCCGCCTCGTTGCTGCCGCCGAAGTAGTAGGCGTTGCCAAGGGCCCAGAGCACCCGGGCGACCATCTGCTCGTCGCCGAGCTCGCGGAAGATGGCCAGGCACTCTTCGAACGCCCGGCGGGACTTCTCGATGTCGCTTCGGGTGATGAGCATCGGAAACCCGAAGTTGTAGAGAGCGTTGGCGATTGCGCTCGGGTCGCCAACCTGGCGACACAACTCGAGGCTGGCCTCGTAGAAGCGCGCCGCGTCGTCCATCTCCGCTCGCCAGTACGCGACGCCACCGGCGGCCTCGAGTGCCCTCGCTCTCAGCACCGGATGGCCTTCGGGATCTGGTATGGCCAGGATTCGATCGAGGGCTGAGGCGCCCTCACTGAGCATGCCCCGCATCTGCCAGAACCTCCACAGGGCGTAGCCCAGCCGCAGCGCGGACTCGACCGAGTTGCATTCGACGGACCAGTTGATAGCGGCGCGGAGGTTGCCGTACTCGCGAGCCAGGTCGTCGAGGAGCCGCTTCTGGTCCGGTCCGGTCAGGCCCAGGGCGGAGGACTCGGCCATGCCGACGAAGAAGAGGGCGTGGCGTTCGCCTATCGCGTCGGCCTCCCCGGTCTCGGCCAGCCGTTCGAGCGCGAACTCGCGAATGGTGGACAGCATGGTGAAGCGGGGCTCTCCGTCGGCCTCCTCCTGGCGGACCAGGCTCTGGTCGACGAGGCCGGCCAGGCCCTCCAGCACGTCGAGGCCCGCGTCGCTGCAGACGGCTTCGGCGGCGACGAGCCCGGCGCCGTCGACGAAGATCCCGAAGCGGGCGAACAGCCGCCTGGCGGAGACGTCGAGCAGGTCGTGGCTCCATGCGATGGCGCCGCGCAGCGTCCGCTGTCTCTCCGGCAGGTCCCGCGAGCCCGCTTCCAGCGCCTGGAGGCGCTGGCCGAGGCGAGCCAGAAGAGCCTGCGGCGGCAGCAGCTTGATGCGTGCGGCGGCCAGTTCAATGGCCAGCGGCAGGCCGTCAAGGCGGCTGCAGATCTCGGCCACCGCCGGGGCGTTCGCTGTCGTGATCTGGAAATCCGGCCGTACGGCCGAAGCCCGCTGGATGAATAGCGCAACCGCCTCGTATTGCGAAATCGAGGCGGGGTCCAGGTTTGTACCGGCCGCCGGCACGCTCAGCGGCGGGACCGCGAACTCGCGCTCGCCGTAGAGATGGAGGGCGGCCCTGCTGGTGACCACGACCGACAGGTTGGAGCCGGCCTTGAGCAGGTCGCCGACCAGAGCGGCGGCCGGAAGCACCTGTTCGAAGTTATCCAGGAGCAGGAGCAGCCGGCGGTCGCGCAGGTACTCCGTCAGCCTGGTGATCGTCGGCTCCTGCGGAGACTCCCGAAGACCCAGCGCAGCCAGGATGGCCGGAGCCACCAGCTCCGGATCCTCGATCGAACCGAGTGGCACGAAGAAGACGCCATCGGCGAAGTCGGAGATCGATTCGGCGGCCAGCTGCAGGCTCAGCCTGGTCTTGCCGGTTCCCCCCGGCCCGGTTAGTGTCAGCAGCCGCGTCGTGGCGAGCAGGCGCCTCGCCTCCGCGACCTCGCGGCCACGGCCGACGAAGCTGGTCAGCTGGGTGGGCAGGTTGTTCGGGGCCGCTTCCAGCGAGCGCAGGGCCGCAAACTCGGACGGCAGGCCGTCGATAAGTATTTCGTGGATGTGCTCGGGCTGGGGCAGGTCCTTGAGCCTGTGGCGGCCCAGGTCCCTGAGCTGCGCGCCGGGCGGCAGACTCTGCTCCACGAGCGCACGCGTGGCATCCGAGAGCAAGATCTGGCCGCCGTTGCCCGCGGCCGATATGCGCGCGGCTCGGTGCACGTCGATGCCGACGTAGGTGCCGTCACGGGTCATGCCTTCGCCGGTGTGGAGGCCCATCCTCACCCTTACCGCCGCTCCGCCCGGCCAGCTGGTCGTGGCCAGAGCCCGCTGCGCGGCCACGGCTCCGGCGGCCGCCGAGGCGGGGCTGTCGAATGCCGCGAAGAGCGAGTCTCCTTCGGTGCTGATCGGGATGCCGCCGGCCTCTTTGACCGCGTCGCGGAGGATGCGGTGATGCTCGGCCAGCAGGTCCGGATATGCGCCGCCGAGAGCCTGGAGGAGCCGGGTCGAGCCTTCGATGTCCGTGAAGAGGAAGGTAACGGTCCCGGTCGGAAGGGCGATGCCTGGCTGCATCGGTCAGGCGTGATGGTCGGTGGTTACGGCGCGCAGGCGGCGCGCGACTTCCCTGAGGACGGCCAGCGCGACTCCGGGCTCGGCCTCGAGCAAATGCTCGAAGTCCCAGGACGCGAGGGCGAGGCAGGTCGTCGGCTCGTCGGCGGTCACTGAGGCCACTCGAGGCCGGCGATCGAGGAGCGACAATTCGCCGAAGAAGTCGCCGGGGCCCAGGCGGGCAAGAACCTCGCCGTCTCGTACGACGCTCGCGCAGCCGCTGACGATCATGTAGAAGCCGGTCTCGATCTCGCCTTGCCGGGCGATCCGGTGGCCCTGGGGGAACTCGGCCTCGACCAGCCGGTCGGCGATGGCGGCGCGCCCGGCGTCGCTGGCTCCGGAGAAGAGGCCGACGCCGGCAAGCATGCCGGCGCGTTCAGCCGGTGTAAGCACCATACCTGCGCGATCCTCTCTGTCCACTTCCCTCGAGGTGCCGGGATGCTGAGCGGGACGGCCGGAGGTGTCAACGCACGTCGCGCCAGGGGCCCAGCAAGTCGCACCCGGAGGAACGTCGGCCCCGCCGGGCGGTCGGGCTGTTGTGCTGGGGCACTATGTCCGCTACAAGTGCCGTTCACGGCGCGCCAGGTCAGGCCGCCCGCCGAGGAGGTCCCATGGCCCAGGTCATGCAACTCGCCGACGAACTCGGGTCGCTGGCCCTCTTCGCCGACCTGTCGCACGCGCAGCTCGAATCCGTCGCGCACTCTTTTGAGGAAGTTTGGTTCGCGGAGGGCGAGCGGATTCTTCGCGAGGGACTCACGGGAACGGGCTTCTACGTCATCCTCGACGGCGAAGTGGCGATCCGTGCGGGCGGTCGCGAGGCCGCAGTCCTCGGCCGGGGCGACTTCTTCGGCGAGGTCTCGGTGCTGCTCGACGAGCCGCCGTCAGCGGATGTCGTGGCCCTCCACTCGATGCGTTGCCTGTACCTTCCGGGACACTCACTCCACGACTTCCTGATCGCCCATCCCGCGGTCACTTACCGGATGCTGCTCGACCAGACGAGGCGGCTCCGGACGACGACGCGGGCGCGCGGCTGACTTCCGTGACTGGACCACGAGCCGCTTATCAATCCGGTCGTTCGGACGCGGCGGACGACAGGCCGTTTCCACCGGGGGAGTATCCGGTCGTCGTCGTCGGCAGCGGGCCGGGCGGGCTGCAGTTGAGCTACTCGCTGCGACGCCTCGGCGTGGAGCACGCCGTGATCTCGTCCGATCCCGCTCCTGGCGGGATGTTCAGGCGCTGGCCGTTCTTCCAGCGGCTGCTGAGCTGGACCAAGCCCTATGCGCCGGTGGAACGCGGCAGCCGCGCCTACGAACGCTACGACTGGAACAGCCTCCTGGCCGAGGAACCCGAGAATCGGGCTATCCAGGTGGACCTGATGGACGGAACTTCGTACTTCCCGTCGCGCCCCGAGATGGAGCGCAACCTGGTCACGTTCGCCGAGCGCACCGGCGTAGCCGTTCGCTACGACTGCCGCTGGGAATCGACGCGGCGAGAGTCCGGCGCGGACGGCGATCGATTCATCGTCGTCACCTCCGATGGCGAGTATCGATGCCGCGTCGCCGTCTTTGCCATCGGGGTCGCCGAGCCCTATACGCCGCCGACGCCCGGCCTGGAGCTCGTGCCTCACTATGCCGACACCCGCCCGGCCGAGACGTACGCCGGCAACCGCATATTCATCGTCGGCAAGCAGAACTCCGGATTCGAGCTCGCGACCGGCCTGCTCCCCTGGGCCAGGTCGATCGTCCTGGCGTCGCCGAGCCCGGCCAAGATGTCGGTCGTGACACGCTCCCTGGTAGGGATTCGGGCGCGCTATCTCCAGCCCTACGAAGACCACGTCCTGGCCGGCGGGGTCTCCGTGCTCGAGGCGTCGATAGGAGGCGTCGAGCGGGCCGGCGATGGCTTTCGAGTGACGGTCCAGCCTTCGGCCGGCGGAGAGGCCTTGACCCTCGAGGTTGACGCGGCCATCGCCGCCACCGGCTTCGTGGCGCCGTTGCGCGACCTGCCGGCTCTCGGCGTGGCTACGTTCGGGTCGAGCCGGCTGCCCGCCCAGACGCCGTTCTGGGAGAGTGCCACGGTCACCGGGATCTACTTCGCTGGCACCATCAGTCAGGGTTCCCCAGGCCTGAAGAAGCACGGCATGCCGGCCAATTCGGGAGCCGTCCACGGGGCCCGCTACAACGCCAGGTTGCTGGCCGGCCATCTGGCGGAGAAGCATTTTGGCGTGCCGCACGCAAGCCGGCCGCTGGCCGAGGCCGACGTCATGCCTTTCCTGCTCAACGAGATCTGCCGGGCGCCCGAGTTGTGGCATCAGCGTGCCTACCTGGCTCGAGTCGTCGGGCTCGACGAGTCCCACGGCGCCACCGACGAGGGGTTCGCGCCGCTCGTCAGCTTCCTGGACGGGGACGGGCCTGACGCGCTCGCGGCCACCATCGAGACGAACGCGGAAGGGGCCGTCTACCCCGTCTTCTACCTCCGTCGGGGCGGCCGTGTGGAGGAGCGAGTCCTGCCCGCAAGCCCTTTGCATGACTTCGCCACGCCGGAGCATCGTCGCGCCCTCGCCTCGCTCCTGGCGGAGGTCGGGATCGACGCCGCGGCCTCCACCGCCGGGGCCGCGGTCGGCTGACGTATCGGCCCCGACGCGACCCGCGCCCGATGGCGCCCGGGCTCGCCCGGGTCGTCCCCGGGCTAACGTTGCGAGCCCGCGCGTTCCGCTGGTCGGGCCAATATGCCTTGGAGCCCCTTCACTGAGGGCGGGCTGAAACCGAAAGGCCGCCGGTGGGCGCATCTCACTCGACCGGCGCAAATGGCGCCGATTCTAGGAAAGCGTGGGGTTGCCCAGATGATCTCATTGCGGAAGCTCGCGGCCATGCCGATCGTTGCCGCGGTGCTCGTTGCAGGTTGTTCCAGCGCGGCGGCGCCGACCACGGCGGTCGAGGGCGCGACGACGCCGGCACAGAGCGCCGCGACGTCGTCCGCCACGGTTATGACCGCCGACACGAGCGCTGGGACCGTCCTTGTCGCCGGCTCGAACGGTATGACCGTCTACACGTTCGCGAGCGACACGGCCAACAGCGGTCAGAGCGCCTGCACGGGCGGCTGCATCGCGAAGTGGCCGGCGCTCACGATTCCAGCGGGAACGACGCCGTCTGCCGGTCCCGGAATTGCCGGCACCCTGGCGACGATCACGCGGTCCGACGATGGGACTCTCCAGGTCACCTACAACGGGCTGCCGCTCTACTTCTACGTGGGCGACAAGGCGCCGGGCGACATGAACGGCAACTACCCCGGCTGGAGCTCGGTAGCGCCCTAGCGACACCGCGTCCCGGATCAGTTCGAGCCGGACGTGTCCAGGACCTCGCGCACCTTGTGGGCCAACCGTTCCGGCGTGAAAGGCTTGGGCAGGAATGCCCAAGCAAGGGCCGCGCGCTTTGACAGGACCGTCGTCTCAGCGTGACCGGACATCAGGACCGCACGCGCCCGTGGAACGATTGCGGACAGCCGCTCTAGAAGCTCGGGCCCGCTCATCCCGGGCATCATCACGTCACTGACGATCACGTCGACGGTCGTGCCCGCGCGGCTCGCCGTCTCGATCGCCTGGTCCCCATCCGAGGCTTCCAGGACGGTGTAGCCGTAGGCACGAAGAGCAAGCACCGCCAGCCGGCGGACGTGCGGCTCGTCCTCTACGACGAGCACCGTCTCGACGCCGCCGGGAGTCGGTGTCGCCCGCGCCGCCTTGGGCAGCGCGTCGGCGGCCTCGGCGCTGCGTGGCAAGTAGATCCGGAACGTCGTGCCCAGGCCCTCTTCGGAGTAGACGCGGATGTGGCCGCCCATCTGCCTGACGATGCCGTGGCACGTGGCCAGGCCGAGGCCAGTTCCCTTGCCCAGCTCCTTGGTGGTGAAGAACGGCTCGAAGAGGTGGGCACGGACGTCCGCAGTCATGCCGACGCCCGTGTCGTCGACCGCGAGCAATACGAACGGCCCGGCCGCGGCGCCAGGGTAACTGCGGGCCTCCTCGTCACTGATGGTCGCGTTCGCGGTTTCTATCAGCAGGCGACCGCCTTCGGGCATAGCATCCCGGGCGTTGACGGTCAGGTTCACCAGCAGCTGCTGGATCTGACCCGGGTCCGCCTCCACGATGCCTGCTCGCGAATCGAGGGCCGTCTCGATCTTGATGTCGTCGCCGAGGAGCCGCTGAAGCATCTTGGTCGAGTCGGCCACGAGGGAACTCAGATCCAGGCGTCTCGGGGCAACAATCTGGCGGCTGGCGAAGGCGAGGAGCTGCCGGGTGAGGGTCGCCGCCCGTTCCCCGGCCGTGGCCACCTCGTGCAGGTCGAGCCTGGCCGGATGGTCGGCCGGCAGGTCCGCAGGGAGATCGAGCTTGCACATCTCGACATATCCGAGAATCGCGGTCAGGAGATTGTTGAAGTCGTGGGCCACGCCACCGGCAAGGCGCCCGATCCCCTCCATCTTCTGGGACTGGAGCAGTTGATCCATCAGGGCCCGCTGCTCGGTTATGTCCTGGATTACGCCGTCGTATGCGATTGGCGTCCCGTCCCGGCCGAACCGCAGGACGGGCGTGTTGCGGACCCAGCGGACCGCTCCGTCCTTGCGTCGGATGCGATGTTCCAGGGAACCGGTCGCCTCACCCGCCAGGACCCGCCCAAAACGCTCGATCGCGAGATCGCGGTCATCGTCGACCACCAGGTTGAACCACCGGTCCGGGTCGCCGGACAGCTCCTCCGGCGAGTATCCCGTAACCGCCACACAGCCGGGCCCGTGGCTCAGGATGGTTGCCTGCCCGTCCAGCTTCGCGCTCACGACGTAGTCCGTGATCGTGTCGATGATGTCCCGGTAGCGGGCCTCGCTCTCGCGCCGTGCCCCTTCGGCCGCCTTCAGCTCGGTGATGTCCTCGGAGATCCCGAGGACGTAGCGCACGCCGCCCTGATCGTCGAAGATCGGCATCTTGATCGTGTGCATGATCCGTCGCCCGACGTGCGGCACCGTGAGGGTCTCCTCGGACACGTCGACCGTCTCGCCAGTCTCGACCACGTGCCTGTCGACCGAAGCGAAGAACGCCGTCTCTTCCGATGGCGCCAGAAGCTGGTCGTCGACACCGACAAGTTCATCACGCGTATAGCCCATGGTCCGCTCGGCGGCTCGATTCACGCGCACGAAACGGAAGTCCCGGGCGTCCTTGACGAAGACCATCGTCGGGATGTTCTCGAGGATGTCCGACAGGAACCGTTCGCTCTCTTTGAGAGCCTGCTCGGCGCGTCTCTTGTCGGTGATGTCTTCGTACGCGCCCAGGACCCCAACCACCCGGCCCTCCCCATCGAGCAGAGGGGCCTTGCTGACGCGCACCCAGCGGTGGTCTCCGTCGGGTCGAACCTGCCGGTCTTCGTAGTCGAGCTTGGATCGGCCGCTGGCAATGACGGCGCGGTCGTCGGCGACGTAATCGTCGGCGAACTCCCGCGACGCGAGGTCGTAGTCGGTCTTGCCGACGACCTCCGACGGATCCGATACGCCCACGTCTCTGGCGAACGGCTGATTGCAGCCGACGTATACAGAATTGGAGTCCTTCCAGAAGACGCGTTGGGGGATCGAGTCGAGGACCAGACGGAGCATCTGCCGCGAGCGGAAGAGCTCGTCCTCCGCCCGCCGGCGTGCCACGATGTCGTGCAGAGTGGCAACGTAGCCGTCGCCCAGCTTGGTGACGCTGACCTCGTAGTCGCGGCCGAAGCCTTCCGGGTCGCTGCGGTCGGGGACGTTGTGGTCTCGCACGGACTTGCGCACGTGCGGCTCTCCGGTCTCGACCACCCGGACGTAGGCGTCGAACTGCCCGTTCTCTCGCCGGCCCGGAAACAGATCGAGAATGCGATGGCCGACGAGGTCGTCATGGGCGACGCCGCTGATCCGGCTGGCCGCCTCATTCGCATAGACGACTCGAAAGTCCGTGACCCGGCCGCTCTCGTCCCGGATCGCGGTATTGATGACGACGCCGTCCACCATTCCGTCCAGGCAGACCGTTAGGGCGGCGTCTGGGCCTGCGTCGCGTATCCCCGCGTCGGCCGGTTGCAGACGACCATGCCCCGGGTCCTCGGAAGAGTGCGGCTCTTCATCCGAACCGTGGATGGCGGCACCGCCGGGTTCTGGCTCAGGTTTCTGGGCGCCCATCGACCGCTCCGACCGCTCGCTCCGCCAACGCTCCACCGGCGAATCCACCGCCACGGCTGAATGCCCGCCCCTCGGGCCGGCCAGCTGAGGCATCGGCGGTTGAGTCCGGAATCTACACCAGGCGCGTAAGGTTTTTGCCGAGTTATCGACGACTCGATCGGCCGCACCGCGAGCCGGCCACCGCACGCGATGGGACGCCGTGCCGAGCGAGACTTCGGCGCCATATCCTCGCTTTCTCCACAGCGGGCCGGCGTCCCTGCCACTCGGCTGCCGACGCCTCCCAAGGATCTGGGGGCATTTGATGGCAACCGAGAGAGTCGACGATTACCTGGACGTCATCCGCCGCGGCATTCAGAAGCAGTTCGGTCCTTCCCGGCCGCGCAAGGTCGTCATCGTCGGAGCCGGTGTGGCGGGGCTGGTGGCCGCGTACGAGCTGCTTCAGGCCGGCCACGAACCGCTGGTGCTGGAGGCCCAGCAGCGTGTGGGCGGTCGCGTCCTGACCCTGCGCGAGCCGTTCGCACCGGGCCTGTACGGCGAGGCCGGGGCCATGAGGATTCCGCGGGCGCACCACTTGACGCTCGCATACCTGGAGAAGTTCGGCCTGCCCACGCGCGATTTCGTGATGGGCAACCCGCAGGCCTACTCGTACATCGGCGGCGTCAAGCGCCGATTGAGCGAGGTCGAGAAAGACCCGGACGCGCTGGGTTTCGAGACCGCGCCGCATGAGCGCGGCAAGACCTCGGCCCAGCTCTGGGACGAGGCCATCCGACCGCTGGTGGAGATGATCGAGCGCGACGGCGACGAAGCCTGGGACCGCATCGCGGCCGACTACGACGAGTACTCGATTCGCGAGTTCCTCGAGCTCAAGAAGTGGTCCGAAGGCGCAATAGAGATGTTCGGGTTGATGGAAAACCAGGAAGCGATGATGAATACCTCGTTCCTGGAGTGCTTCCGCGAGGAGGCCGGGCACTACTACACGAACATGGTGGAGATCGTCGGCGGCATGGAGAACCTTCCGCTCGCGTTCCTGCCCGCGCTGCAGCCCTACATCCATTTCGGGGCCCGGATGATCGCCATGGACCAGACACCCGACTCGGCCGTCATCCACTACCAAACGATGGCCGGCCGCTTCCAGGCCGTGGCCGACTACGCAATCGTCACCGCCCCATTCCCGGTCCTGCGTCACGTGGAGGCGCTCAAGCCGTTCACGCACGCCAAGCAGCGGGCCATCCGCCAGCTCCACTACGACGCCTCGGCCAAGATCTTCTTCCAGACCCGGGACCGGTTCTGGGAGACCGAGGAGGGCATCGTCGGTGGCGGGACGGTGACGGACCTGCCCATCCGCAACCTCTACTACACCGACTACGGCAAGGAGACAGGCCGGGGTATTCTCCTGGCCAGCTACACGTGGTCCGAGGACGCCCAGCGCTGGGGTTCGCTCTCACCGGAGAACCGCATCATCCAGGCCCTCGAGGACGTCGAGCAGATCCACCGGCGCATCCGCGATTCGTTCGAGGCCGGCGCCTCCAAGATGTGGCACGACGACGAATACGCCGGCGGCGCCTTCGCCCTCTTCGACCCCGGCCAGCAGACGCTTCTCTACGACGAGATCATCTCCCCGGAAGGCCGGATCTACTTCGCCGGCGAGCATGCCTCGCTGTATCACGCCTGGATCCAGGGAGCGATCGAATCCGGCCTGCGGGCCGCGATCGCGATCCACAAGTTGGCCTGACTCCGGCCGGCGAGCGGCCCCTTGCGCGGGGAGTCCGGCGCCGTCGCGTCAGGGAGCGGCGTTACAGGGCGCCCCCGCCCTGGCCTGCCAGGCGGCAAGCGCTGGCTTGGCCGTGCCGTGGTTGTCGCGAAGCGAGATGCTCGTCATGGCCGCGTTCGCGTAGTCCGGATTCAGGTCGTCGGGAAGGGCCCACAACTCCGCCACCACATCCAGGCCGGCGGTGAGGCCAAAGAAGCGATGGACGAAAGAGGCCTGCTCGTCGGGAGTGCCGCCGTAGGCCGCGTTGGGCGCCGACGCGATCGGTTCGGACGGCCAGCCAATCTCGGTGAGGGCGATCGGCTTGGAGGTGTGGGCGGCGATCTCGGAGTAGTAGTCGTCGGTCATGTCGGCTGGGGAAGCGGCGTCCAGAAACGGATACGTCGTGAACGCGGCCACGTCCATGTGCCCGACGAAGCGATCGAGCAGGCTCCACTCAGGTTGGCGGGATTCGCTGCCGCCCATGAGGTATGCCTTGCCCTTGGTCATCTCGAGCTGGAAGATCGGAAAGACCGAGGTAGAAGGGGAGGCTGCCTTGACCTCGTCGTACATGTCGTCGTAAGTGGACACGTAAGCGTCGAAGCCGGCCGGGTCGCTCTCATAGGCTCGATTGACCTCGACGCCCAGGCCCAGGTATAGAGGCTTGTACCGGCGGGCGATGGCGAGCGGGACCTGCTCGGCTCTGGCCCGCGCCGCAGGGTCCGCCCACACCACCGTCGAGGCGACCGCGCCGCCCGACATGGCGCCTGCGAAGCCGAGCGCGACAAACGGCGTGAACCCGTATGTCGGCCCGAGACCGAACGCGGTGACGACCGCGGCCGGGATCTCTCCCTCTGTTGCGTCCGAGTCGCTCCAGTTGGTGTAGATGCCCAGGAGGCTGCCGGTCTGGGGCAGGGCTGCGTACATGTTCGTCCAGTCCTGCCCGGACGGGTTCGGGTAGTTGGGAGGGATCAGGCCGGCGACTCCGAGCTGGAGCGAGCAGGCCGGCGTTGACGCCGCGTGAGGCGGCGAAGACTGCGGCCCCGATGCGGCGATCGAGCCCGCGTTCGATGCGGCGGTCGTGGAACTCGCGGCGGCGGGCGAACCGGCGCTCGGGCCGGTGGGTGTGACGGCGCAGCCGGCCCCCACGCCGGCTATGGCGAGAGCCGCGGCCAGACATCCTATTGCGCGCATTGCCGCGAACTTACCGCATGCGCCGGGGAGCCGCCCGCCGTGGAGTAGTCTGGGCGCGGTTCGAGACTCGAAACGGAGAACGCTCCTGAGCCCAGCCGACGAGCTCCATTCGGAGATGATCCGCTACTACGCCGCGCGCGCGAACGAGTACGACGACTGGTATCTGCGTCGCGGCCGATACTCGCACGGGCCGGTCGACGACGCGGCCTGGCGGGCCGACCTGGACGCGGCCGCCCGCTGGCTCGACGGCCAGCAGCTCGGGGCCGAGATAGTCGAACTGGCGGCGGGCACGGGCTGGTGGTCGCCGCTGCTGGCCCGAAAGGGGCGCCTGTTCCTGTACGACGCCGCTCCGGATCCGCTCTCGCACGCCCGATCGCGCCTGGACCAGATGGGCCTGACGGCTACGTTCGCGGTCAGGGACGCGTGGGCGGAACCGGACCGCGAGGTCGCGGCGGTATTTGTCGGCTTCTGGCTCAGCCACATCCGAAGAGATCGTCTGGAGACGTTCCTGCGCCTGGTTCGCCGCTGGCTGGCGCCGGGCGGGACGTTCGCGTTCATCGACTCGCAGCGCGACCCGGCGTCGGGGGCCGCCGATCACGACCCGCCGAGCGACGACGTTCAGGTCCGCCGTCTGGACGACGGATCCGAATTCCTGGTGCGGAAGATCTACTACGACCCCTCGGAGCTCGAGGCGGCGCTCCGCAGGGCGGGGTTCGATCGCCCACGGGTCCAGGCCACGAACCGCTTCTTCGTGCTGGGCTCGGCTCGGCGATCCCGGCCTGTGGGCGAGCCGACATAGATTCGGTTGCTTTCATGCGCGCTTCAGGATAATGGCGAACGCTGTCGATGGCGGAGGATCCGCCCGGCCGAGATCGCATTCCGATCGGCCGTGAGACGACCGTCACGGGCTGCTCAATGCCTCTGCCGCAAGACTCCCAACCCAGCACCGAGCCCCGGCTGTCGACCCGGAGACTGGGCCAGCTTCGGGCGCGCATTCGCTGGGCCGGGCCGTTCACGCTGGGTATCGGCGCAGCCCTGATTTCCGTCCTTCTGTACGGCGTAATGATTCCAGGGGCCAGGCCGATTTCCAACCAGGACGTGGCCCGGAGCATCTCATCGGCGCTGGCGTCGGTCACGCCCGGCCCGGCCCTTTCGCAGCTGGCATACCAGGCCGTTGCCCGCTCGATCGTCCTCGTCCAGACCCAGGTCCAAGCCGGCTCGGCGGCTCCCACCAAGTCAGCGCTGCCCGGCAGTTCAGCCCTGCCGGGCAGCACCCCCACGCCCGGCGGGCTGCCCGCCCCGAGCGGCGCCCCGGCCTCGACCCCGGCTACGGCCGACTCGCCGATCCCCGGCGGGCTCGGCACGGCCGACGGCAACCTCGGCAGCGGCGTGGTCGTGGACACCGCCGGCGACATCCTGACCTGCCTGCACGTCGTCTCGAACGCGACGGCCATTACCGTGACCTTCGCCGACGGTACCCGGTCGGCCGCCCAGATCACGGCCGCCGACCCCACCACCGACATCGCCGTGCTCCAGGCGGCCCAGCCGCCGGCCAATCTCCAGCCGGCCGTCCTGGGCAACCCCAGGAGCGTGCAGGTCGGCAACGAAGCCTTCGTCGTCGGCAACCCGTTTGGCCTGTATGGGTCGTTCACCTCCGGGGTCATCTCTGGCCTCAACCGCTCCTACCAGCTGCCCGACAACGGCCCCACGCTGCAGGGGCTGATCCAGTTCGACGCCGCGGTGAATCCCGGCAACTCGGGCGGACCGCTGGTCAATCGGGACGGCCAGGTCATCGGCATCGTCGACGCTCTCATCAATCCAACCAACCAGGACGTATTCATCGGCATCGGGCTGGCCGTGCCCATCAACACAGCCGGCGGGGCCGCGGGCTTGCCGCCGGACTAGGCGTCACCGGCCGCCGCAACGGCAGTTGTCGTGCCGGCGGACTCTCCCCATCTGGGGTTCAGGAGGTAAAGACAAGTGACCATCAGACCCGAGACGGAGCCCGCGGCGCCGACCGAGCGCCTCCTGTACGAGGTCAAGAAGGTGATCGTCGGCCAGGATCATCTCCTGGAACGGCTGGCCGTGGCGCTGCTCGCGCGGGGGCATCTGCTCGTCGAAGGCGTGCCCGGTCTGGCCAAGACCATGGCCATCAAGACCCTGGCCGAGGCCATCGGCGGTGAGTTCCGCCGTATCCAGTTCACGCCGGACCTCGTGCCGGCGGACCTGATCGGCACCCGGATCTACAACCAGAAGACGGGCGAGTTCAACACCTCGCTCGGTCCCGTGTTCACCAACCTGCTGCTCGCCGATGAGATCAACCGGGCCCCGGCGAAGGTCCAGAGCGCGCTGCTTGAGGTGATGCAGGAGCGCCAGGTCACGATAGGCCACGAAACCCACAAGGTGCCGGACCCGTTCCTGG
This sequence comes from uncultured Chloroflexia bacterium, assembly GCA_963789725.1. Taxonomy (GTDB): domain Bacteria; phylum Chloroflexota; class Limnocylindria; order Limnocylindrales; family CSP1-4; genus Fen-1039. Next base: position 222,530 of record CAWBLU010000001.1, on the reverse strand, counting down.
TCCTGGCTACCCAGAACCCGATCGAGACCGAGGGCACATACGCCCTGCCGGAAGCCCAGGTCGACCGCTTCATGCTCAAGATCCTGGTCGGCTACCCCAGCCCGTCTGAGGAGTTCGTCATCGTGGAGCGCATGACCGGCCGGCTCGATCCGGTCCAGAAGGTGCTGTCCACGACCGACCTGCTGGGCCTGCAGCGGCAGGCCGACAGCGTTTACGTCGATCCGGCCCTCATGGAGTACTCGGTACGCCTCGCGACCGCGACCCGGGCCCCGGGCGCGCACGGCATGCCGGAGCTGGAGAAGTACGTCACCTACGGCGCGAGTCCCCGCGCCTCGATAAACCTCATACTCACGGCCCGTGCCCTGGCCTTCGTTCGAGGCCGCAACTACGCCCTCCCGCAGGACGTTCTGGACATGGCTCGTGACGTGATGCGCCACCGCCTCGTTCTCTCGTTCGAGGCCCTTTCGGACAACGTGACCGCCGACGACGTGCTGTCGATGGTCCTGAAGCGGATTCCGGTACCCGTGGTGCCGCTCCGGGAGCGTTCCCACGTCCGCGTCGGCGCCTGACGGCCTCGTCTGGAGCCCATCGCCCGACGTCTCGCTCGACGGCGGGCCGGACGACGATGGCGCGCGCCCGATAGCGGCCGGACTCGCCCCGATGCCTTCGGCCGCGCGCGTCGCGACTCCGCCCGGCTCGGCCGCCCCGGCCAGGCAGCTTTCCACGCCCGAGAAGATCCTCCAGCGGCTCGACTGGAAGGTCATCCGGCGGCTGGACGGCGTCCTTCAGGGCGATTACCGGAGCCTGTTCCGGGGCAACGGCATCGACCTGGTGGATCTGCGCGAGTACCAGCCGGGCGACGACGTTCGGGCGATCGACTGGAACGTGACGGCTCGGATGGACACGCCTTACGTCCGGGAGTACGTCGAGGACCGGGAGGTCACGGCCTGGTTCCTGCTGGACCTCAGCCCGTCGGTCGACTTCGGCAGCGTCGAGTCCGAGCGCGCCAAGAGAACCGTTCTGATCGACTTCGTGGCGACGCTGGCCCGGCTGCTGACCAGGCGCGGCAATCGGGTGGGGGCCGTTCTCTACGGCACCGAGGTCGACCTGACCATCCCGGCGCGAGGCGGACGCGACCAGGTGCTCCGCATGATCGACAGCCTTCTGCGGCACCCGCGTCCGGTCCACGCGCCATTCACCGACCTGGCTCCACTGCTTCGCGCGGGCCACGACGGCATCAAGCGCCGCTCCCTGGTATTCGTCGTCTCGGACTTCATCAGCGTCCCCGGCTGGGACCGGCCGATGAGCTTGCTCAATCGCCGCCATGAAGTCGTTGCCGTCCGCCTGCTGGACCCGCGCGAGGTCGAACTCCCCGACGTGGGCTCGCTGATCATGGAAGACGCCGAGACGGGCCAGCAGCTCTACGTCGACACCCACGACGCCGGCTTTCGGCGCCGCTTCCAGGAAGCGGCGGTCCGACGCGAGGCGGAGGTCCACGGCTCCTTCAAGCGGGCCGGGGTCGAGGCGCTGTCGCTCTCCACGGACGACGATCTCGTCCGCGCCATCGTGCGGATGGCCACCATCCGCCGGCGCCGGAGGTAGTCGATGACGTTCATCTGGCCGCCGATGCTCATGTCGCTGGCGCTCGTTCCGCTCGGGCTCCTCTTGTATCGATACCTGGATGTCCGGCGCGGCCGCCGCCTGGCGGCTTACGGCGGGTCCGGGTTGGCCCACTCGATAGCCCGTAGGCCGCTCGGGCTGCGGGGCCGCATCCCGGCCGTGCTCGTAGTTCTGGGTCTGGCCGTGGTCTCCCTGGCTATGGCCCGGCCGCAGGCAGTCGTCAGCCTGCCGAAGGAGGAGGGTACGGTCATCCTGGCTTTCGACGTTTCCGCGAGCATGGGCGCGGCCGATCTGCAGCCTACGCGGATCGACGCCGCGAAGGCGGCCGCGAAGGACTTCGTCGCCCGCCAGCCCACCAGCATCACGATCGGGGTCGTGGCTTTCAGCGACTCGGGCGTCTCGGTCCAGCAGCCGACCAACGATCAGGCCACGGTGATTGCCGCGATCGACCGGCTGACGCCGCAGCGTGGCACGTCGGTGGCATCGGGCATCCTGGCCGCGCTCAAGGTCATCGCCGTCGCCGAGGCAGGACCGTATGCGAACGACTATTACTCCAACACCTCACCCGCGCCGGGGCCGACGCCCACGCCGACGCCCGTCCCGGCGGGGACTCACGCGCCCGCGGCGATCGTCCTCCTGAGCGACGGCGAGAACAACGAGTCGCCCGACCCGCTGGCCGCCGCAACGGCAGCCGCCGATCGCGGCATCCGCATCTACACCATCGGCCTTGGCAGCGCCGCCGGAACGACCGTCGATCTCAACGGTTTCCAGGTCCACACCCAGCTCGACGAGGCGACGCTCCAACAGATTTCCGAGACCACCGATGGCACGTACTACGGCGCGACCGACGCCCAGCAGCTCCTATCGATCTACGACAACCTCGATACCGGCCTGGTCATCAAGCCCCAGCTCACCGAGATCACGTCGTTGTTCGCGGCGACGGGCCTGCTGTTGCTGATAGCCGGCGCCATGACGTCGCTCTTCTGGGCAGGTCGACTGCCGTGACGGGCGCGACGGACCGCGGGTCGGGAAAGGGCGGCGACAGATGAACTTCATGTGGTCGGGCTTGCTGATCCTGCTCGTGGCGCTGCCGATCGTAGTGGCCATCTACGTCTGGGGCATACGGCGGCGACGCCCGGCGGGCGTCCGGTATTCGAGCCTTTCCCTGATCCGCGAGGCCGGCCCCGGGTCGTCGCGCGTGCGCCGCCATCTGCCGTTTGCCCTCTTCGTCGTGGCTCTGGGCGCGCTAGTCCTGGCCATGGCTCGGCCGGTGGCGATCGTGGCGGTACCAACCGACCAGACGACGATCATCCTCTCGATCGACGTCTCCGGCAGCATGTGCTCGTCGGATATTCCGCCCAGCCGGCTTGAGGCCGCCGAGGCCGCAGCCGCCTCGTTCATCGATAACCAGGCGTCTTCGGCACGGATCGGGATCGTCGCGTTCAGCACCTACGCCGAAGTCGTTCAAGCGCCGACGACCGATAGAACCGCTCTCCTGAGCGCCCTCCAGACGCTTGCCACCGGCCGGCGAACCGCCATCGGAGAGGGCATCCTCGCCTCCATCGACGCCATCGCGGAGACCGATCCGGCCGTGGCCAAGAGCCAGACGGACACGTCGGGCGGCGCCGTTCCGGTGCCGGTTCCGCAGGGCGTGTACGCGCCGGACATCGTGGTCCTGCTGACCGACGGCGCCAGCAACACCGGTACACCGCCGCTCGTGGCGGCCCAGCAGGCGGCCGATCGAGGCGTCCGGGTCTACACCATCGGCTTCGGCACGGCCAACGGTGGCTCGTTGAGCCCGACGTGCGCGCCCCAATTCCAGGGCCGCGAGCCGGGCGGTGGGTCCGGCGGCGGTGGATTCGGCGGCGGCCCGTTCCCCGGTAACGGCGGGGGCGGAGGCAACGGGGGCTTCCCCCGCGGAATCGACGAGGTCACGCTCCAGAAGATCGCCGACTTGACCGGCGGCACCTACCACCCGGCCTCGACCGCGGGCGAACTACTCACGGTATTCCAGAACCTGCCGACGAACCTGATCGTCAAGCAGGAGGCCGCCGAGATCAGCGTGGTCTTCGTGGGCATCGGCGCTTTCATCGCCGCGCTGGCATTCCTGCTCGGCAAGCTCTGGCGGCCGCTGCCCTGACCGGGCGACCGGCGCGCCCGTGGGCCGCCGGTCAGCTGCCCGCCGGCACCCGCGGGTGAGCCACGAAGAAGTCGGCGATGGCGCGCGAATCGTCGGGCATCCAACAATGGCAACCGCCCGCATGGATGAGAGTCGAAACAGAGCTGCCGCCCTCGCAGGCCCAGCCGGTGGTCGTCTCCGGGCCGGCGACGGCAACCTCGGACTTGGCGCCGCAGCCGTCCATCGAGCGCCAGCGTGCGACCACGTCGGCCATCGGCGAGAAGGTGATGTCCACCCTGCCGCCCGCCATCGGGATCGTCCGGTCGGCCGTGCCGTGGATCGCCAGCACCGAAACGGGCGCCGCCAGCGAACACGGAACGTTCGCGCTGCCGCTCTCCGTAGCCATGTTTCCCGAAACGGGCGCGATGGCGGCGACCAGGCCCGACAGGACGCAGCCGAGGCGATAGGTCATCATTCCGCCGCGCGAGTGGCCGGTGATGTAGATCCGATCGTGATCGACGTTGTCGGTCGACTCGAACCGCATGATCAGCTGGCTGATGAAGACGACGTCGTCGGCGCCCGGATGCGAGCCCCACGTGGGCCCACTGCCGAACGCATCCCAGCCGTCCGCGACCCCATCCGGGTAAACGGCAATCCAGCCGAGCCGATCCGCCTGGTTGTCGAAGCCGCTCCCGTTCTCTATCTGGAGCCCGCCCCCGAATGCGCCGTGCAGGACGATCACGAGGCCGGGCTTTGGAAGCTGTGCCGCCGGCCGGTAGACCCTGTAGGTACGGTCGACAAGGTCGGAGGAGATCGTTTCCACCCTGGTCCGGCCGATCAGCTGGTCGACGATCTCCGGCCGGTAGGTGTTGGCGAACGAGCTCGACGCCACGACCACACCGACGATCAGCACGAGAGCCAGGGCGGCCGCCGACTTTCGACCGGGCGACGGCAGAGTCTCGATCCGGGCGTCGGACCACAGCCCGGCGGGTCGGTCGAGCAGCCAGGCGCCGGCGACGGCCGACCAGACGGCCGCGAGGCCCCCGACCGGCTCGATGGCGAGGAGTTGCGGCTGGCTGGCGCCGGATCGGGCGGCCCAGATCATCGCCCACAGAGCCACCCAGACCATGACGATCGCGACTCCGGCTGCAACGACGGCGAGCCAGGCACTGCGCCGCCGGATGGTTGCCGCAAGGACCAGCATCGCCATCGGGGTCAGCGGCAGCACCAGGTTCGACGTGAGGGCGGCAAGGCTGCTGACGGAGTATCCGCCGGGATCGCTCGGCAGCAGGATGGCCATGGCGAGACGCGAGAAGAGGGCCAGGCCGAGCAGCCCGGCGGCCAAACCGGCGAGCCGCGACCGCCCCGCTGCGAGAATCAGCGCGCTGCCGACGGCCAGCTCCGCGACGATCGTGGTCGATACGAGCAGCACGACCGGCCAATGCAAAGACGAGTTGCTGAAGAACCGTTCCGGTCTCGATGTCAGCGAGTGGCCGACATTCGAGCCGGCGACTTCAAGCGCGGCCAGAGCCGCCCAAGCGATCACTGCCAGAAGACCGGCACTGCCTCCGATTCGCGCGAAACCGGCATGGTCTGGCGCATTTCCCGACCTGGATCCGCTCATGGAGCCCCTCCGCGGGTGCGATCGAGTAATTGTGCGCGCTCCGGGCCTCCCGCCGCCGCAGGCGCGATTGCGCTTCAGCTGTGACTCGTGGGGCTATAGGATGTGTGGCGCCACGACCGTGGACAGGAGGCAAGTCAGCAGATGAGCGATCTCCCTCCCGATGGGCCCGGCCCGCAGCAGCCGGCAGGACCGATCGAGGCCACGCCCGCGGCGCCGTACTGGGCCCGGCCGGCCGCGCCGGCGCCGGAGGTGCCGCAGCCGGCGCCGGGCGAGCATCCCGACGCCGGTGCCGAACCGGCCACGCCGGCGAGCGCTTCGACGTGGCCCCCGCAACCCGCGCGTGTGGCAGGCGAAGTGCAGGCCTGGGCCAACGACCCGGCCGTGGCTCAGGTTCCCCCGCAATGGGCCGGGCCGTCCGCCCGAGCCGCCGACGACGCGACGAGCGGCGCGGCCGGGCCCGACTCTGGCACCAGGGCGACCACGGCCGCCGACCCAGCCGCTATCGTTGCGCCGGCGCCGGGCCTCTCGACCCCGGTCGCGAACCCGCCAGCAGGGTGGTATGTGCCGGTTCCGGCCAGCGCCCCGGGCCGTGCCCCGTCGACCGGCGCAAGTCCCGCTCTCGGCCAGTCGAGTTCGAGCCCGGTGTGGAGTGCGCCGACTGGAGCCGCCACGCCCGCCCAGGCGCCGGCGTGGACCGCCGCTTCCGCCGCGGCCCCCGCATCGATGGCTCGCACCTTCAGTTTCGACCGCGCACGATGGCTGCCGACGCTCGTCGTGGGCGCGATCATCGCCGCCGTCACGCTCGGCGGGCTCGGCCTCGACAAGGTCATTGCCGCCCCGAGCGCAGGTACCGTCGCCATCGGCGGTTCGGTGACCATCACGGCGGCTTCCGGCTGGGTGCTCATCACTCCCGAGGGCGATACCTCGGGCGGCATCCAGCTGCAGAAGGCCAACGTCGTTCTCACCGCGCAGGTCGTCTCCAGCAACTACTCGGGGACGTCCGCCGCCATGATTTCTGAAGCGGAACGTGAGCTCAGCAGCGAATCCGCGCAGATCAGCTACGGCGACGCCCATCGTGGCACGATCAGCGGCAACGACACTTCATACGTCGCTTTCGAGGCGACGATGACGTCGGGTCAGCAGTCCGGCATCGTCGACGGTGAACTCGTCTGTATGGTGGTTGGAAGTAACGAGACCATCCTCGTCGTCGCGGCCCCGCAGGGGCACCTCGAGTCGGTCGTAGACGAAGTCTCGGAGATGCTCAAGAGCGTGAGGGTGGGACGATGACGGCCTCGGTCGCCCCAAACTGGGGCAGGCAAAGCTCGATCATCCAGCCTCGCGAGCCCGCATTCTGGCTTTACTGCGGCCTGCTGGCGCTGGGCGGTTACCTGTTCGTCGAAGAGCAGTCGCTCATGAGCAGCCTGACAACCGCATTCGTGCTGTCGTGGGCCCTGGTTCTGGCCTACGCGGTTCCGGTCGCTCTGGCCATCTACTGGCTCGACCTGTTCGAGCGTGAACCGAAGATCCTGGTGGCGGCGGCCATTCTCTGGGGCGGCGTGATCGCAACCAGCTTTGCCGCCTATGCCAACGAAGCCTGGCTCTCGATCCTCGGCAAGGTCGCCTCGGCAGACCTGACCGCTCAATGGGGATCGGCCATTGTGGGCCCGGGCGTCGAAGAGACGCTCAAGCTGATGGGCGTCGTGATCATCTTCCTGATCGCCTCGAGCGAGTTTGACGGCGTCATGGACGGCTTTGTCTACGGCGCCATGGTCGGCCTGGGATTCACAGTCGTCGAAGACGTGTCGTACTTCATCAACGCCGTCGCGGCGTTGCCGGGCATGGTCGACCAATCGGGCCCGGTTCTCGACACGTTCCTGATTCGCGTCGTGGGCGGCGGTCTCTACGGCCATGTTCTGTTCACCGGCCTGACCGGCACGGGCTTCGCGTACTTCGTGACACAACGTTCTGCCCCGATGCCGAAGCGCTGGATAGGCGCCGGGCTCTGCATCGCGGCCGGCATCTCCGCGCACGTGGTCTGGAACTCGCCCTGGATGGACTCGGTTCTGGCGACGACGGGCGGCGACAACCCCAGCGTCGTCCAATGGATCCAGTACGGCGCCCTCAAGGGCATGCCCTTCTTGATCCTGCTCGGCATCCTGGTTGTGCTGGCAACGCGCAGTGAAGAGAAGAATTTCCGGCGCATCGTAGCCGGCGAACCCGATCCGACGGTCATCAACGAGGCCGAGATTCGATCGTTGCGAAGCTTGCTGGCCCGGCGATCCGCTCGAGATGCGGTTGGTCGCGTCCGAGGTGCCGCAGGTCGGCGCCTGGCCGGTCGTCTGCAGGCCGCCCAGATCGAGTACGGGATGATCAGGAGCAAGACGGATTCACTGCACGACCCGGTGCTCGAAGCCCAGAGGGTCAAGATCCGGGCGATCCGGGCCGAGTTGGAGGCGAGCCCGATTGTCGGGGCGCCCGGGGTGGGCCTGGTGGTTGGACCCGGGCAGGGCCCGAGTCCGGCGCCCGTGTCGGTGCCCGGGCAGGCTCCGGGCCAGGTCCCGGGAGCGGTGGTGGGGCACGCCCCCGGCCCCGTTGCGGGTCCGGCGTGGGCCTCGACCTCGGCTCCGGCAGCGGCCGAACCGGACCCGGCAGCGGCCGAACCGGCGCCGGCAGCGGCGCCCGAGCCGGCCCCAGTCGAGTCGCTCGCGACCGCAGAATCTGCCCCGGCGGAGGTCGCCCCGGCTGAAGAAGCCGTCAGGTCCGACCCGGAGGAGCGGGCCCCGGCGGAACAAGCTCCGCTGCAGCCGGCGGCCGAACCCGAGGAGGTCGAGCAACCCGCAGCAACCGCCGAAACTCCGGTCGGAGAGGCGGCCGAACCTGTTACCCCTGACGAATCACCGGTCGAAGTCCCGGCCCAGGAGATGCAGGCCCAAACGGCCCCGGAAGTGACCGCCCCGGGCTGGGCGGTTCCGGCCCAGGCGGTGCCGGCCCAAGCGGTGCCGGCCGCGGCGGCCCCGGCCTGGGCGCCGACTCACGTCGTTCCGGCCGGCGGACTGCCGGCCTGGGACGCGCCCGATCCTGCCCGCCAACCCGTGGCCATGCTTTCGGCGCGCGTCGAACTCATCGTCGTTGGGCGAGCCGGGGCGTGGGCCAATGTTCGAGGCGTCAACGGCTGGACGGGCTGGGTCGACGGCCGTCTCCTCGTCGAGCGTCGCTAGTCGGCCTGTGCCAAGCCGCGGGTCTACCACGGTCGGCGGCCCGAGATCGCCTGACCTTCCTGCGAGGTCGCGTGACCGTGGCTGGGCCTCGCCGCAAGTCAATTCCTGGAGGTTTCTACCTGGGGGTGGCCCTGGTTCCCACCCCTGACTGCAGCTTGATCCGGTATTCGGCCCTCAGAACCTCGGCGCCCTCCTTTGGGCCGACGGTGAAGCCGGCCTTCTCGGCGGCTCGGATCGCGCCGGTGTTCTCCGGCCGCACATCCGCGCCGACGCATTCCAGGCCCTCGGCCTCGGCCACCGCGATGATCCGCCGCAGGAGTTCGGTTCCAAGGCCGATCTTCTGGCAGCAGTCCGCGACGACGATGGCGAATTCACCGCAGTTCTCGGCGTGGTGCTTGGACAGCCGGGCCACGGCCTCGATCTCGCGGTCACCGCCCTCAGGAGTGTGTTCAGCGACGAGGGCGATTTCGCGGTCGTAGTCGTTGAAGCAGACGCGAACCAGCCGTTCGTGGGCGATTCGCGCCTTCAGGGCCAGGTCTTCGAGGTAGCGTCCCTGGACTGTTCGGTCGGACAGGTTCTCATGGAACCCGACGATCATCGGCTCGTCCTCGGGTCGGATCGGCCGGATGTCGAATTCGCCTCCATCGGGGGCCTTCCACGTCCCGGCGTACTGGAGCGGGTATGGCCGGATGGCGAGGCGCGGCAGGGCCGACACGGGCGTCCCAGGGTCGTGGAGCACGACCCGCGCGTCGAGCGCTATGAGTCGCTCGGGCGAGGCCAGCAGGGGGTTGATGTCGATTTCTTTGATCCACGGCTGCTCGGCGACGAGCTGCCCGAACTGGACCAGGAGGTGCTCGAGCTGAGCCTGGTCGATCGGGGCGCGGCCGCGGATACCTTTCAGCGCGCCGTAGATCTTGGTCTGCTCGATCATGCGGCGGGCGAGAGTGGTGGTGAGGGGCGGCAGGGCGAGGGCGCGGTCGCGGAACAATTCCACGAGCTGGCCGCCCATCCCGAACAGGAGCACGGGCCCGAATTGCGGATCGATGCTGCTGCCGATGATCAGCTCGTAGCCGCTGTAGTTGATCATCGGCTGGACGGTCACGCCGTCGAAGTGGCCGGGGCCCTTCTTGTCGAGCAGCGACGTCTCGATCGAGTGCCACGCCTCGCGGACGGCGTGTGCGTCGCCCAGATTGAGTTGCACGCCGCCGACGTCGGTCTTGTGGGTGATGGTGTTCGAGTGGAGCTTAACCACGACTGGGTAGCCGATCGCGTCGGCCGCGGCGACGGCAGCGTCTTCGGTCTCGGCGATTCTGGTCTCGGTGATCGGGATCCCGTAAGACGCGAGAACCTGCTTGGACTCGAACTCGGTGAGGAGCGAGCGCCCCTCCTTTTGGGCATTCTCGACGATGTCGCAGGCGAGCGTCCGGTTGAGCTTCGCCTCGGCGTCGTCAGGCAGGGCCGGGGTCTCGTAGAGCGCGCGCAGGCTCTCGTCATAGCGCCACAGGTAGTTGAACATGTGGGCCGCGGTGTCGGGGTAGGGGAACGTGGGGATGCCGGCCTCGCGCAGCATGTTCGCCCCGTCCTCCACGTCGGCCCCGCCCATCCAGGAGGCAAGGACCGGCTTGCCGGTGGTGCGAGCGAACGGGGCCAGCATCTCGGCGGTCTTGGTCGGGTCCGTCATCGCCTGGGGCGTGAGGATCACGAGCATTCCGTCCGCGTTCGGGTCGCTACCGGCCACTTCCAGAGCCGCCGCGTAGCGCTCCGGCGGAGCGTCGCCGATGATGTCGACCGGGTTGTTGTGGCTCCAGACCGACGGCAGGACGGCGTTGTAGGCGTCGGTCGCGCTCGCCGATATCTCGCTGAGCTGCCCGCCGCCGCCGATCAGTGCGTCGGTGGCGATCACGCCCGGCCCGCCCGCGTTGGTGACGATGGTCAGCTTCCGGCCACGCGGTCGCGGTTGCTTGGCGAGGACCTCGGCCATGCCGAACATATCCTCGATCGTGTCCACCCGGAGCACTCCGACGCGGCGGAAGGCGGCGTCGAGCACTTCGTCGCTGCCGGTCAGCGAGCCGGTGTGCGACGCAGCCGCCTTGGCGGCCTGGGCTGTGCGGCCGGGCTTGATGACGATGATCGGCTTGGTCAGCGCGACCTCGCGGGCGGCTGAGAGGAAGGCCCGGGCGTCGCCTACCGTCTCCATGTAGCAGACGATGCTCTCGGTCATGGGGTCGTCGCCGAGGTGGTAGATGATGTCGCCCCAGCCCACATCGAGCATCGAACCGAGCGACACCACCGAGCTGAAGCCCACGTCGGCGTGGAGGCTCCAGTCCAGGATCGCGGTCAGCAGCGCACCGCTCTGGCTGACCAGGCCGACGGATCCGGCCCGGGCCATGCCGGCGGCGAAGGTTGCGTTGAGGCCGCCGATTGGGCTCATCACGCCGAGGCAGTTGGGGCCGACGACGCGGATGCCGCCGCGACGCGCCCGCTCGAGAACCTGTCGCTCCAGCTCCTCGCCCTCGGGGCCGATCTCCTTGAACCCTGCCGAGATGATGATCGCGCCCTTGACGCCGGTGGCCACGCATTCATCGATGAGGCCCGGGATCGAGGGCGAAGGGGTAACGATGACGGCCAGCTCGACCGGGTCCGGGACCGCAGCGAGGCTTGGGTAGGCCTTGAGGCCCAGGATGTTGGAACGCCTGGGGTTGATTGGGAAGACCGTCCCGCCAAAGGGGCTGCTGATCAGGTTCCACAGTACCGTGCGTCCGACGCTGCCGGCCTTCTCCGTGGCCCCGACGACGGCCACCGACTGAGGCGTGAAGATGTGATCCAGGGGTCGCCGCAGTACGCCGAGTACGTCCGTTCCGGGTTCGGCCGGCCGCGCTGTGTCACCAATGGGCGGGTTCGCCGTCATCATCTCTCCTTGGAAAGCTTGGGCACCGACGAGTCGTCGCGGAGAACTGCGTCGATTTCGAGCGGGGAGTAGGTCGTGCTCATTCGTCCCGCTTTGTTCGTTGCTGGGGGAGCGCCTGCGGAGCCCCGGGGACGACGGGCTTTCGTTGCCGGGGCGGTGCAGCGGTTCGCGTCGAGATGTCGATGCGAGCTTCGCCGATCCAGATCCACGTGGAGTAGGGCCAATGGGCGCACGATGCGGGCCGGAAGTCCCGAGCCCTGCGGGACGGCGCTCACGAACGCCTCCGGTCCACTAGGTCCTGTGACCGGTTGTCTGGTGTCACCACCCCACCGAAGCGGTGTTCCCGGGCAACGCCCGAAGGACCCCCAGAGCCGCTGGGTCCATCGGACACGGTCTCGACTCCGACGAGCGGATAGGTGGGGTGCGGTGCGGCTGTGGTGCCTTGCGGCGGACCTTACAGCCAGCATTTCGACATCAACCGAGGGCATCGCGGTGGCAGGGGTCCTACGTGCCATGACCGCCGTACCATTGCCCACTCCCCCCGGCCGACCCATCCTCACGGGCATGACGGGCGTATCTATTCGGCGTCGCGGCGGACTTCCCATCAGCTTGCTGGTGGCGTCGCCGCTGGCGCTCGTGCTACTGGCCTTTGCCGTCGGAACCGCGGCCGGTCACTCGACCGGTCGACTCACGGACCCGACGGTTTCGCCGAACCCGGCGGTCACGGGCACGACGGTCACATTCCGCGTGACCTACTCCGACTCCACCGGCGCGGCCCCGCGCTCGGTCGTCGTCCGCATAGACCACTCGTCGTCGGTGGCGATGTCGACCACGGGCTCGGACTTCGCTCACGGCGTCGAGTTCACCGCCGCTTCCAAGCCGGCCGTCGGCTACCACGAGATCTACATCATCGCCGCCGACGGCGCAGGCAGCACAATCCAGGTGCGGGCACCGAGCCTGACCGTAAAGTCGACCGCGAGCCCGACGCCGACGCACACCGCCACGCCGACGCACACCGCCACGCCGACGCACACCGCCACGCCGACCCCGACGCTGACGCCGAAACCCAGCTCCAAGCCCGACGAGACGCCAGGCCCGAGTCCTCATCCAACGCCTTCGCCTGGGTCCAGCCCGAGCCCGGACGGCTCCGCGCCTCCCGCGCCCGCTCCCACTCCGGCGGCGGCGAAGACCAGTTCGAATGTAACCCGTTCTACGGGTGGCACATCCAAGGCAACGCCGGCTCCCACCCACGCCGCGAGCGCCACTCCGTCTCCTGATGGCAGCCCCGCTCCCGGTGTCGGCGGGCAAACCGGCCCCGGCGACGGCACCGCCGGCTCGACCGACGCGATGGGCAAGATCCGGGCGGGGACCGCCTACACCGACGCCGTGAGCGGCTACGAGCAGACCAACGGCGTCTACGGCAGGGGCCTCCCGTTCGGACTGCCTGCCGGGCCATACGGTGTCGCCAATCCCACATTCGGGCAGCTGATGACCAAGCTGGCCCCGACGATCGCCGTAGGCAGCGCCGGCGGCGCCGCCTGGGCCGCTTTCGCGTTCTTCGGCAAGAGGCGACGCGATGGCGACGACATGGACGAGACGATGCTCGCCACCGCCGCCGCGAGCGTGTACGAGGCTGAGGCCGCTGCGGGCTTGCGGGTGGTCGTCGACGAGTCTCTTCTGCCGCGCTGGCGCAGGCCGTCGCTCCAGGAGGTCCGTCGCACCGATCCGCTGCGAACGGTTGCGGATCAGACTCACCTGTCGTTCGAGGCTTCTGGCGTCCGACCGCTGGCAGACTTCGAACGCCGGTATATCGGCTACCGTCTGGTCCGGCTCCTCGACTCTCCCGACGAGTACCGTTCGCAGGAGATCGGGATCCTCGACCAGGGCGACGAGGTTCAGCTATTGGAGCGCCGCGGGGTCTACTGGTTGGTTCTGTGCCCGGATGGCCGGCAGGGTTGGGTCCACCGCATGACCCTGGCTGAGCCGTCGGAACCCGAGGTTCCCCTCATGGAGCCCGAGCCGATGCCGCAGTACATGGACGACGACGAGCCGGGGCCGATAGGGCGGATCGAGGAGCCGACACCGGGCGGCTTCCTCGAGGCCTACATCAAGTACCGCGGTGATAGCGCCTGACCCTCGCGCCCACCCGCAACCACACCGTCCGTCTAGCGCCGGATCGCGGTGCGAGCCTTCTTCGTCTTCTTGACCTCTCGCCGGAGGATCAGGACGTGCTGGTGGGAGATGTTGGGGACGAATGAATGCGGGTATCCGTACGGCCGCAGCCTCGTGCCGGCCTGATACCAGATGACGTCGCCCTTCACGGTGAACCCGGCCCGGGCGGCCCGTGCGGCGAGATCCGAGCCCGTGAAGACGTAGCGACCGTCCTGGTAGGCGTCGCGGACGATGACCGCGGCGTAACGCTCCGGGCGAAGGACCCGAAGCAGCTGGATGAAGACGTCTTCCATCCGGGCCAGATAGGTGGCGTAGTCGGGGCTGTTGGCCAGGTCCGCGTCGTGTTCCGTGACCATGGCGTAGTCGGTTCGGCGGTTGGCGTGGGATTCGGCCAGCTTTCCTCCCGACATCGTTATCGGCAGCTGGATGTTATAGGGGGGATCCGTGGCAATGAAGTCGACGCTGTCGGGCTCGATATCCGGCAGCAGCGCAAGCGAGTCACCCAGGCGCATGTCGAGCCCGGAAGGGTCGAAGCCCCGCTCTCCGCCCGGATCGGAGGGGCCGATGTCGGCGATCAGCGGGCCTCGACCGTGGCGCTCGGCCGCCAGGTCCCTGACAAGCGTCTGAAAGATGTCGACCCAGCGCGGCTCGATCTCGAGGCCGATGGCACGTCGGGGCCCGCGCGCGATCGCCGCTCCGAGCAGGGTGCCGCCCACGCCGGCGAAGGGGTCGAGGACGAGGTCGCCGGTGACGCTGAAGAACTCGATCAGGCGGGCCATCAGCCGGGGCGGCTTGTTCGCGCCGTGCTGCTTGCGTGCGGCGTGGCCCAACTCGGACGGATACGCCGTCCCCCAGACGGACTTCGTGAAGTAGAGCCACTCCTCGCCCGAGAGCTCGTTGAGCGTGTTGTCGGGATGCGTGGGGCTCACCGAACGAGCTTAGCCCACATCGACGCACTGCCGCAGACGTGTCGCGCCGCACCACCGATGGTACGAATCACTTTCCGCGAGGCGGCATCATTCAGGTTACCCTTGGTCTGATTGAGGGGAAGGACAGGGCGCTGCGGTGCGGCGCCGGCTCTGGGACCTCGCTTGATGATCACGACAAGTCACGATCGAAGCGCCGCTCGCCGTTCCGTCGACGCGCGCTCCCCGCGCCGGCGGCTTTGGAGCGATCGCTTCGTCGGTCGTGATCGGCAGCTCGAACTCATCGCCATGGGCTTGCAGAACGCTGCCGACGGCCTGCCGACCGCCCTGGTCATTTCGGGCACGGCCGGCCTGGGGTTGACCCGCCTCCTGGGCGAGACGCAGCGCCGCATCGCCGCTCTGGCCGAGCCGTTCGCGGCCGTCCACGGTGTCGCCTTGCCGGCGACGTCCGGCATCCCCTATGCGCCGATTACGGCCGCGCTCGAGCGTCTGCTCGCACCCCTTCCCGATGACCAGCTGTCGAACCTCGTCGGGCCAACCGGCGACGCCATTGCCTGCCTGGTGCCGGGCCTCCGTCCCCGTCTCGAAGACCTCGACTTGCTCCCCGAAAGGCCGCGGATCGCGGCGACCGAATGGCGCGAGGCCCGCATGTTCGAGGCGGTCCTGGGCCTCCTCGAGAGGCTCGGCGAGCGTCAGCCGGTGGCCCTGCTTGTCGAGGATCTCCATCACGCCGACGCCGCCACCCGGGAGTTGACCAGCTTCCTCGCCCGCGTCACCCGCGGGCAGCGGGTCGTGCTCATCGCCACTTACCAGCCGGACCGTCTCCTCCGGTCCGATCCGCTTCAGGCCACGCTCTCAACCCTGGCCAAGACGCCATCCGTCACGAGCGTCGAGGTCCCGCCGCTCGAGCGAGCGGAGCTGGGCCAGCTGATCGAGGAGATAGAGGGCGAGCGGCCTTCGTCGACGACCCTTCTGCTCGTGGCGGAGCGAGCCGGCGGGAATCCGCTCGTCGCCGAAGAGCTGCTGGCCGCCCGGCGCGAGCTTCGCGGCGTATCCCTGGCCGGCACTCTCGAGCGGCTGGTAACCGCTCGAGTAGCCCTCAGATCTCCGGAGTGCCGGCGCGCGCTCCGCCTGCTGTCGCTTGCCGGAACGATGGTCGCGCTGCCGACCCTGATCTCGATGGCGGCCGAGTTCGAGGCTCGCTCGCAGACACGGCCGCCCCGCTCCTCCGCCGCGGCCAAGCACGGCGACACCCTCGAATCCGACATCACCGCCGGCGTGGCTGAGGCTCTCGAGCACGGATTCCTGGTCGAGTGGGCAGACAGCCCCGCGGCCGCGATCGGCGGCGGTCACGCATCACGGCCGGGCTCACGAAAGGCGAGCAGCCGCTCGGCAGGTCGGCATGCGGATGTGGCGACCGGCGGGGTCACCGCCCGCGCGAACGCGCGCGATCCCGGCCGCGATGGCAGGGCGGCCCGCAGGGATCTCACTCACGAGGCCGCGATCGCCGCCGACGGGAGGCGGATCGGCTTCCGCCACGAGCTAATCGCCGAAGCGGTTGCGGGCGACCTCCTGCCGGCAACACGGCGCCGCTACCACTCCGGCCTCGCGGCCGCATTCAGCGCCGTATCCGATCCCCAACCGGCCACCGCGCTGATACATCATCTGGCCGCCCATGAGCTGTCCCAGGCTGAGGTGGCGGCGCTGGACGCCGCCGCCGCGGCCGAGAGCATGGATGCCGGAGCGGATGCCCTGGCTCACTACGAGCGGGCGCTCGGTTTGTACGAGATCGTCCGCCCGGATGGGCCTGTCGCTCCTCTGTCGGATCTATACGTGAAGGCGGCCGAGGCGGCATTCGCGGCCGGGGACGCGGTTCGAGCCGCGTCATACGCCGAGGCCGCCGCCGCGAGTCTCGACGATCACAACGAGCGCCTCGCGCTCGGGCTGGTGATGGATCAGCTGGGCCAGTACCGTCGAGCCTCGGGCGATCACGACGGATCGCTGGCGGCCCACCGTCGCGCGGTGGAGCTGGTCCCGCCGGAGTCGACCCGGGCGCGAGCCCGAGTCCTCGCCTCACTGGCCCACTTCCGTATGCTCGAGGGCGTCTTCTCGGAGGCGAAGCGCTACGCCCAGGAAGCCGTCGAGGTCGCGACTGCCGTGGGCGAAGAGGCACGCTCGGAATTGCTCCACGCCACCTGCACCCTCGCCGTCGCGGATGCCTGGGGCGGAGACCCCGAGCCGGCCGTCTGGAAGCTGCGCCAGATCCGCGACGAGGCGGCGGAGCTGGGCCATCTCGACGACCTGTTCCGTGTCTACGCCAACCTCACGACCGTCCTGGACCTGCTCGGCCGCCGTGAAGAGGCAATCGCGATCGCCTTCGAAGGCATCGCCGAGGCCGAACGGGCCGGCCAGGCCACCGTCTACGGCAACTTCCTGCGCGCCAACGCGGCCGACTCGCTCTTCTTCCTGGGCCGATGGTCCGAGTGCCGCCGCCTCTGCCTCGACGCGCTCAGCTGGAACCCGGTGGGCATCTGGTTCCTGTCGCCGCTCCTCACCCTGGCCACCGTGGAAGTGGCTATGAGCGCGGGCGAGTCCGCCGGCCGCTTGCTCGGCCAGGTTCTGCTGGCCATCGAGACGGTCCAGGACCCGCAGTTCTCGGTGCCGGCTCATCAGGCGGCCGCAGCCTACGCGCTCTGGCAGGACGATCTGATCGATGCCCACAAGGCCGCGGATGGCGGCTGGCTGAGGGTCAGCGACACCGAGGACTGGCTGCTGATGGCTCGCATGGCCTCCACCTGCCTGGAGGTCGATGCCGAGGCGGCGATCGACGCCCACCGGCGCCGCGACCTGGCTTCTCTGGCGGCGGCCCGCGAGCGGAGCCTGCCGATCCTGCTGAGGGCCGAAGCCGTCGTTCGCGCCTGCGGCGTCTCACCGAAGACCGGATCGCGGCGGCAGGCGGATCTGGCGATCAGGACGGCGCGGGCCTTTCGGGCCAGGGTCGAGGGTCGCGACGAAGCGGAGACGTGGCACCAGCTGGCCACCGACTGGGCGGAACTCGGCGATCCGTACGAATCTGCCAGGGCGAGCTGGCGCGAGGCCGAGGCTCTGCTCGATCTGGCTCGAGGTCGATCGACCCGCACGATTGCCAGGGAGCCCCTGATCGCCGCCGCGGAGGCGGCCTTCAAGCTGGGAGCGGTGCCGCTCCTGCGCGCCGTCGCCGAACTGTCGCGCCGGGCCATGATCCCGCTGCCGAAGCAGATCGAGGCTGAGCTTGCGAGCCGTCTCGAGCCGGCCGCGTCCCCGTTGCGAGCCGGCCGTGCGGGCGGGCCGCCAAAGCCGTTTACGGGCATGCCGAGCCAGCACCAGTCCGGGTCCCCATTCGGAGCCGTGCCGGGAGCGGCAGGAGCCGCGGCGCGCCACGAGCCGGGCCTGGTGGCGGATTTCGTGATCCCGTCGAACCAGCCGGCCCAGCACGACTTCGGGCTGAGCAAGCGAGAGCTTGAGGTGCTGGCGCTCATCGCGGAAGGTCGGAGCAACCCGGAGATCGGGCGCCGGCTCTTCATCACGAGGAAGACCGTGGCGGTCCACGTCAGTAACATCCTGACCAAGCTCGGGGTGTCTGGGCGGGTCGAGGCCGCGGCCGCCGCCATCCGGCTGGGACTGACCGAGAGCGACTAGGCCGGGACGGCGCCGGCGGACTCCTTACCGGCCGGCCCCTTAAAACGAAGAAACCCGGACATCCGATCCGGGTTTCTCGCTACCGGGACCTCCGGTCTACCACCAGCGCTTGCCGAGGATTGTGACGACGAGCGCCAGGCCGAGAGGAACCAGAACGTGGATGTGCACTGCCGACTCCTTGGTATCGAAGCCGCTAGACCTCGGATGCGGCATCGCCAAGGTAGACCCGCGCACTCGGTCGCCACAATCGCCATTACGTACTGGGTAACGGGATACGAGCGGGGGAGGTACCGGTAGACGATTCGCCTACCCACTATGCCGCGAGGCGCTTATCCGCCGATAAATCCAGGCCTGCCACGGCCTACTACACTGCGACAGTCCGGACCGGGCCGGCCGGCTCGTGACCTCCGGCGGTGCGAGGTGAGATGGCGTGTCGACCGACGTCGCGTTCCAGTTCGACCTGCTGCTCAGGCTGATCGTGGCCGCTTTGCTCGGGGCGGGATTGGGCCTCGAACGGGAGATTCACGGCCATCAAGCCGGCATGCGGACGCACATGCTCGTTTCGCTCGGTTCGGCGGTCTTCACGGTTCTGTCGGTATACGGCTTCTCGGGAACCGCGGGCATCGCCGCGCCCGATCCGACGCGCATCTCGGCGCAGATTGTCACGGGCATCGGCTTTCTGGGGGCCGGGGCAATCATCAAGTACGGCACCAGCATCCGCGGTCTCACCACGGCCGCGAGCCTGTGGGTCGTGGCTTCGGTCGGGCTGGCGTCGGGTGCCGGCGCCTACTTCCTGGCCGCGGCCGGCACCGTGATCGCCCTGCTTGCCCTGTGGCCGCTCCATGTGCTGGTCGGCAAGTTGAACCTGCGCGGTGGCCCGCTGCTCCATGTGGAGCTCGACCTGAAGAAGCTGGACGCCTTTGCCGGCATCTCCCGCGTGTTGTTGAAGCATCACGTCGAGACCATCACCGTGGCCACGGAGAAGTCCCGGCTGGGCCACCGAATGGAGTTGGAGCTGCGGCTGCCAAACCGGGGCGCGACGCACCGCCTGCTGGCCGAACTGGAGGATCTCCCTGGGGTGGATGTTCGTTCGGCGACCGCGGCCGAAGAGGCCTGAGCCGGCGTGGTTCCGCGACCCGTGGCGGCCTCCTCGGCCGGCTGCCGGATAATCCCGTCAGTCCGGTGGCTGCGCCATGACGGCGGCCGCAAGGCCACCGTCCGCAATGGCATCGAATGACCGATCGACCAGCCAGGTCGCGACCTAGAGGGCCTTGACGGCGGACACCAGCTCCTGCAGACCGCGCTTCGCGTCGGCGAAGTACATGCCCGTCTTCGGGTTGACGTACAGGGAGTTGTCGATCCCGGCGTAGCCGCGGCCCATCGATCGCTTCATGACGATGATGGAGCGGGCCTTGTCCACGTCCAGGATCGGCATGCCGTAGATGGGGCTGGTGCGGTCCGATCGGGCCGCCGGGTTCGTGACGTCGTTGGCGCCGACCACCAGGGCGACGTCGGTTCGCTCGAACTCGGGGTTGATGTCTTCCATCTCCCGCAGCTGCGGGTAGGGCACGTTGGCCTCAGCCAGGAGGACATTCATGTGGCCCGGCATTCGCCCGGCCACCGGATGGATCGCGTAGGAAACCTCGATGCCACGAGCTTCGAGCAGGTCGGCCAGTTCCCTGACGCCGTGCTGCGCCTGCGCGACGGCTAGGCCGTACCCCGGCACGATCACTACCTTGCTGGCGTAGGCGAGCTGGATCGCGGCGTCGTCCACCGAGACCTGGCGGACGGAGCTCCCCGCCATCGCGAGGGAGGATTGCGTGCCTTCTTCGCCACCGAAACCGCCGACGACGATGTTCGCGATGGACCGGTTCATGGCGCTGGCCATGAGCCTGGTCAGGATCGCACCGGATGCCCCGACGAGGGCTCCGGCCACGACCAGCATCACGTTGCCGACGACGAAGCCGGCCATCGCCACGGCCGTTCCGGTGAAGGCGTTCAGCAGCGAGATCACCACCGGCATGTCGGCGCCGCCGATCGGCAGGACCATCAAGACGCCAAAGAGGAGGGCGCAGGCCAGGGCCACGCCGAACAGGACGTAGAGGAGGCTCGGGTCGTACGTGACGGCGCCGGTCCCGGCAAGGATCAGGACTATCGAGACGCTCAGACCGGCAACCACGGTCAACCAGGACAGGATTCGCCCGCCGGGCAGGAGGATCGGCTGGCCGCGGATGAGACCCATGAGCTTGGCCGAGGCGATCAGCGAGCCGGTGAACGTGACCGACCCGATCAGGACGTCGGCCATAATGAAGAGGGTCCGCCAGCCATCGAGGCCGGGCGCGCCGCCGGCCAGGACGCGGTGGCCGTCCAGAGTCAGGAAGTCGCTGAAGGCCAGCATCGCGGCGGCTCCGCCGCCGACTGCGTTGAACAGCGAGACGAGTTGCGGCATCGACGTCATGGCGACCGTGCGAGCCATCCTCAGCCCCAGTCCTCCGCCGACGGCCAAACCGACGACGATGATCACCCAGTTCCAGATCCCGACCGAACCCTGGGCGACGGAGACCACTTCCGCCAGGACGGCGATGATCATGCCCACGGCCGAGACTCGGTTGCCGGTGCGGGCGGTGGCCGGGGAATTCATCAGATGGAGACCGACGACGAACAGGGCGGCCCCGATGATGAAGGACAGCTGGACCAGGTAGCCGATGTTGGTGGCGTTCATCGTGTTGCCCTCGTCACCTGGCGGCCTTGTCGGCCGGAGGGGCCGGGCGTCGCTTGAACATCTGGAGCATCCGGTCGGTGACCACGTAGCCGCCCACGACGTTTGCGCCGGCAAACGCCATGGCCACGAACGCCAGGCCGGCCGCCACAGGGGTGTCGGCCGTGGCGGCGAGGTAAATGGCGCCGACGAGCACGATGCCGTGGATGGAGTTAGTGCCGGACATCAGTGGTGTATGGAGTGTGGCCGGAACTCTGCTGATCACTTCGAAGCCGAGCAGGATCGCCAGGACGAAAACCGTCAGGTAATCCAATAGGGTTCCGACGTTCATGCCTTGGCGCCTCCCCGCGATGCGGGCTGCAGGAGTTTCCGAGTGGCCGCCTGGACCACCTTGCCTCCGTGGGTTATCACGGTCGCGGCCGTGACCTCATCCTCGAAGTCGAGCTGCAACTCGCCGACCTTTATGAAGTTGAGCAGCAGATTGAGCATGTTCCGAGAGTAGAAAGCGCTCGCCCCCGTCGGCATCGACGCCGGCAGGTTGAGCGGCGCGTGAATCGCCACGCCGTTGGTCGTGACGACCACCTTGCCCGGCTTCGACAGTTCGCAGTTGCCGCCGAGATCGCTGGCGGCCATGTCGACGATAATCGAACCCGCCTTCATGCATTCGACGGCCCCGGCGGTGACGAGCACGGGTGGCCTTCGCCCCGGGACCTGGGCGGTCGTGATGACGATGTCGTGGGAGGCGATGATGTCGTTGAGCTCATCCTGCTGGGCGGCCTGCTCCTGGGGCGTGAGGGCCCGGGCATAGCCTCCCTGACCGGCTCCGTCGATGGCGGAGTGCAGGGTTATGAACTGAGCGCCAAGGGATTCGGCCTGCTCGCGGGTCTCGGGGCGGACGTCGTAGGCCTTGATCTGGGCGCCGAGCCGTCGGGCGGTGGCGATGGCCTGGAGCCCGGCCACGCCAACACCCAGCACAAGGACGTTGGCCGGCCTGGCTGTGCCCGCCGGAGTGGTCAGCAACGGGAAGTAGCGCCCATATGCCTCAGCCGCAACCAGGACCGCCTTGTAGCCGGCTACGTTCGCCTGCGACGACAGGGCGTCCATTCCCTGCGAACGCGTAAGCGTCCGGGGGATGGCGTCGAGGCTGATCGCCGTGACTTCCATGCGCGCCAGATCGGACATCGTGGCCGGGTCCAGCAACGGCGCCAGCATGCCGATCACGACCTGGTGTGGATGGAGCAGCTTCAGTTCGGCCGGCGACGGCCTATGGATCCGCAGGACTACGTCGGACTGCGAGTAGAGAGTGGAGGCCGTGACGATCTTTGCCCCGGCCTCGGCGTAGTCGATGTCCGGATACCAGGCCTCGGCCCCGGCGCCGCGCTCGACGAGCACGCTTACGTCCGCGGCTCGCAGCTTAGCGACCGCCTCGGGTACAAGCGCGACCCGGCGCTCTCCCGGTGCTGTCTCTTTGGCGACGCCAACTCTCATTGCGTTATCACCTGCTGTACGCATCGATGGATCGGCCCGGTTCAGGGCGAGAGCGTCCAGCAACGACGCCGAACATCCAAGGATGCCAGGCGCCCGCCAAGTAAGGACGCTTGCGCAGTCTAGCCGGGCGAGGCTCGGCGTGTCGTGGCGGATGGCTCCGCAGGACGGGCCGAACCCACCCGGACGGGTTGTGGTTCGCTCGGCGCAACCGGAGCCTCGCCGATGCCAGTTCCGGCGCCCGGCGGTGCCTGGGTACGGGGCGCTTCAAATCGGTACCTCGGGCTGCAACCTTCCCGGCAGTGGTAGGTCCGTGCGCCAACCAGGTCGCCGCGTGAGGTTGCGCAACAGCGGCCACGGCCGATCGCGCTACCGCCCACACTTCCGAGAAGTCACGGACGCGAATGGCGACAACAACAAGGCTGGCCACATCACACCAAGGGCGTATAGTCGAGGTGCTATCGCCCACATCCGGGCGTCCCACATTAGACTCCGGTCCTAAGCTGGGAGAGAGGAACGAGATGGTCACAATTCGGAAGGCCGACCCGGCGCTCATGGACAAAGGAAGTCAGCGACCGCGCGAGTTGAGTCCCGCCGCGCGGGAGCGTGAGCAACAGCAACGCCAGTTCAAGAGGCTCATCGGTCAGCTCAAGGGACCGGAGCAGGTATTCGAAGTTCGCCTCGATCCTGCCGAGAAGCCGATCACCATCCGCCAGCGCCTGCTGCGCGTAGCTTCCGAGGCGAATGTAGAAATCGCGGTCCGCAAGCACGGCGACGGGTTCCTGGTAGGTCTGCTCACACCCGAGCGGCGGACGAACCGCGGTCGGCGCCAGGGATCGAGTGCCTCGGGTGCCTGAAGTCACGGTCTGAGAAGCCGCGGGCCGGCAGGTCCCGGCTTGCCGGTCCGTCGGGCGATCGGGGCCCCGGGTCCATGGCCGCGCGTAGACGAGGTCGCAGGTTGGCGAGCAAAGCCCGACGGTTTCCGCGCCCATCTAGCCTGCGTGATAGTTTCTCCTTCACGCCGCCGGATAAGGTGGCTTCGGGCAGCCTGAGGTGGGGATGAGCGAAGACCCGGTGGCCGGCAGTGCGGCGCCTCATGACAAGGATCCGGCCGATGGCCGCGAGTTGCTCGTCGATATCCGGTGCGGCTTTGCCGAGCTGGCCCGGGTCGAGGCCGATGCCGCGGCGGCGCGCGTGGCCGAGGCCAGGCGGCTCTACGACGAGCATTTCGCCGCCCTGACCGAGGTTCGGGCCGAACTGGATCCGGGTCAAGCCCGGGCGGCCAAGGAACGAGCCCACGCCTCGTTCCGCGCGTCCGTTGCGGGCGCACGTTCCAGGGGCCAGGTCGAGGCGGCCGCGGTGGCGTGGCTGGACGAGATAAATCGCGTCAACGGCCTGAGCTCCACAGCGCTGGCCCGCGTCGAACACGAGCACGCGGTCGCCGACCAGCTGCAGAAGCAGCTGACGCGACTCTCGGAGACCTCTGAGGCCGCCGCGGCCATGGCGGTCGCGGCCGCGGAGGCGTGCCGCGAGGCGCAAGCGGCCATGTCCGAGCCCACCCCGGTTCCGGCCGCTCCGCCCGTCGACGGCGCCGCGCCCGACGGAGCACGGACGCCCGACGTCGGAGCGCTTGCCGCGAGGTCGGCCTCTCGCAAGACGCCGACCCGCAAGGCCGGCAACGCGCACGTCCCTCGAAGTCCCCAGTCGGCCGTCCCCCACGCGGCAGTCACGGCGGTCTCTCCCTTGTCGGGCGCGCCGGTCTCCCCCGCAGCGGGCAGGCCGGGCTCACGTGATCTCGACGACGACCCGCTGGCTACCGGCTGGCTCCTCATCGACCTCGATGGACCCCGTACCCAGGTCATCATCAAACTCGTCAGGCGCGACAGCCGGGCCATGGCGGCATTCGTCGATTACCTATCCGGAGGCGATCAGGCCGCTCGGTATCACTGGCAGGTCCAACTCTCGAATTTCATCGATTCCGTCGTTGCCGCCGCGATCGACGAGGCCTGGTTCAAGTTCGCTCCCGGCAACCCGTTCTGGGATCAGTTTCAGGCCGAGGATTCCCGGGAGATCGCGCGTGGCCTCGCCGCTCTGGGATTCCGGTACGACGGTCTCGGCGGGTTCGTCGACGGACGAGTGCCGTCGAATCGGGACCTGGCCATGGCCGCGGGCCAGGCCGGCCTCGTGCCGGTCAAGATCCACAACTGGCCGAGCCCCGGCGATGCCGCTCGGCTCTTCGGCGATGTGCGGGTGGAGGCCGATAGGTACCTCGCGGCCCGGGCCCCGGCGCTGACGCTGGGCGAGCTCGTTCGGCTTCTCGGCCGGAGGGCGGAACCGCTGGCCGATCTCTGGAACAACTGGCCCAGGTGCCGGCCGCTGCTCTTCTCTACCGCCTTCTAGAAGAGTCGCCGTCCGAGTCTTGAGCCGGGTCCTGATCGATTATCACGAGACGGTAGGCCTCGGCGGCGGCCACGCCGATCCGCTCGCCCTGCTCGGCCAGGCGGCCACGGACGCGCTCGAAGGCGGCCTCCGGGTCGTGGAGCTGGCTCGCGTGAGATCGAAGGGCATCGATCTTGCGGTCCGCCGTCGCGGTCACGTCGATCCAGACGTCGGGCCGGTTGGTCCACATCAAGTACAGCCGCCGAACGCGGTGGGCGTCCAGGCCGTTGCGGGCCAGCCATGGGAATGCCATCGGATTTCTCGCGGCGGGATAGACAGCGTCGACGGCGGCCATGGCGGCGGCTCGATGGTCGGTGTGGTTGACCCCACCACCGACGTGGATCACCACTTCGGGATCCCCGCAGAAGACCGCGTCGGGCTTGAACGTCCGGATCTCCTTGACGAGCATCTCGCGCAGCGAGAGGTCGTTGACCAGGCTCCCGTCGGGCTGATGGAGGAATGTGACACCCGCGTAGCCCACGACCGCCGCGGCTCGCCGCTGCTCCTCCTCGCGGGCCCCGGCCAGATCCATGGGATCCAGGTTGGGGTCTTCCCCGCCCGCGTCTCCTGAAGTGCAGCAAACCAGCCATCCCTCGGCGCCGCCGTCAACCCAGGCCGCGGCCGCGCCGGCCGGCCCAAAGTCGGCATCGTCGGGGTGGCCCACGATGACCATGAATCGCCTGGGATGCCAGGAATGAGGCGCCGGTCTATCTGCCGTCATGTGCCCGCCTTGAGTGTTGGCCGACGAATTCTGTTGTCCGGTAGCACCGATTTACTGGTCGGTCCTTCGTGAGCCTGTCCGAAATGCCACTTCTTTACTGACTGAGCCGAGTTATCATGCCGCCCGAGGCTTCGCTCGTCTCCCCCCACGGGCGAGGCCTCTCTGCTTGTCCCGAGGTCGACCGCCCTGCGAAAGTCGCCGCTCGGCCGCCGCCGGCCCGAGTTCAGGCCCGAGTCGGGCGCGCCGCTCTCAAGGCAGCAAGGACCTCGACGGCGTGGCCTTCCGGCTTCACCTTAGGCCAGACGTGCTCGATCCGCCCATCCGGCCCGACGAGGAAGCTCGACCGGATGATGCCGAGGTACGACTTGCCGTGGTTCGTCTTCTCGCCCCAGGCGCCATATGCGTCCGCAACGGCGTGGTCCTCGTCGGCGAGCAGCGTGAAGGGCAGGCCGTACTTGGCCCGGAAGGCGGCCTTGCTGGCGGGGCCCTGCGGGCTCACGCCCCAGACCTCCGTGTCGGCCTCCTGGAACGCGGTGTCCTTGTCTCGGAACGAACACGCTTCCTTCGTGCAGCCGGGTGTGTCGTCGGCCGGATAGAAGTAGACGACGGTGTACCGGCCGCGGCGGTCGGAGAGGCGGTGACTCTCACCGAGGTCGTCGTGGAGCTCGAAATCTGGGGCGAGCCGGCCCACTTCAGGCATTGTGCTCATGTCTACAAGGTAGCAGCGCCGGCGCGTCCATAGCCCTGCCTGCGTACGTCTTTCCGCCGTGCGGGATGGTGTGGGCTCAGCGAACGCGGCCGCAGGTCAGCGGGGCGTGGCCACCGAAACCACCGCGACGGCCAGGGCCACGGCGATCGTCAGCCAATCCCGCCAGGTGACCCGCAGTTCGCGGAAGTGGCTTCGCCGGATGCCGCTGTCGAAGCCGCGGGCATCCATGGCCAGGGCGAGTCGCTCGGCCCGCCGGATGGCGGCAACGAGCATGACAAGCAGCCGATCGCCCGCGTCGCGGATGCGGCCGGTCACTCCATGCGCGCGGATGCCACGGAGCCGCCGGGCGGCCGCTATGACTGTCCAGTCGTCGGCCATGAAGGGGGCTACGCGCAGCGCGCCCAGGGTCCCGTAGGCGAAGCGGTCGGGGATACGCCACTGCTGGACGAGCGAGTCGGCCATGCGGGTCGGATCCGAGGGGCCGAAGACGAGGAGCGTGGTCAACCCGATGACCACCACGCGGAGCCCGATCGCAAGCCCGGCCGATATCGCCGGCGCCGTGATCCTGACCGGCCCCAGTTCGAACACCGCGGCCAGCGATCGATCCGCGTTGGCCCCGGCCAGCAGGATCGAGAAGGCCGTCAGGCTGACGATCGCAAGCCCGAGGGGCGCCAGCCGGCCCGGGACGCGGCGGAGCGGCAGCCCCGACCACAGCACCAGCGCCACGACCGCGGCGAAGGTCAGGCGGATGGGGACGATCGGATCGAGAGTAAGGACCGCGGCGACCAGCCAGGTCATGCCGGCAGCGAGCCGGGCGGCCGGCGTGACCCTGGTCAAGAAGTCGGGCCGGACGGAGATCAGGGGCGCGGGACCGAGGCTCATCCGGCGGTAACCGCCGGGATTGCCCCCGCTCGCCACGGCTCGGCGGGTGAGTAGGGCGGGTCCGCCAGGAAGCTCTCGGGCGGGCCGTCGAAGACGACGCGGCCGCGGTCCAGAGCAACGACGCGGTCGCAATGAGGCAGCAGGCGCGGGTCGTGCGTGGCCAACAATTGAGCTTGGCCTGTCGCACTCAGCTCGTTCAGGAAGTCCATTACCGCCTCGGTCCCGCGCCGGTCGAGGCCGAATGTCGGCTCGTCGAGGAGCAACACCGCCGGGGAATGGAGGACCAGGGCCGCGAGGCTGAGCCGGCGCTGCTCGCCCTGGCTCAGACGGAACGGATCCTGGTCCGTCAGGTGGCCGAGCCCGAACCGGGCCAGGACGCCGTCCGGGTCGGCCGGCCGATCGTGATCACCCGCGCCCCGCGGGCCTCGCCGGGACCTGACCGCGCTGTCGGTCGCTGCTACCTCGCTGCGGGCTGTACGGGCGACGAAGCCAAGCTCAGGATCCTGAAACACGAGCCCGATGCGTGAGGCGATCTCGTCCGGACCCAGGCGCGCCGGATTGCGCAGCTCCTCGGCTCGCTCGTCGCCGCGGGCGATCGCCCGCAGACCCACGGTGCCGCCCGTGGGCCGCCGCAGCCCGGCGAGGATGAAGAGCAACGTCGACTTGCCGGCTCCGTTGGGCCCCACGACCGCGATCCGCTCGCCGGCCCTGGCTTCAACCGAGACGCCGTCCAGGGCTCGATGCGAGCCGCTTTCGTCGCTCGGGTAGTCGAGACTGACATTCGCGGCGCGGAGCAGCAGTTGCTCGCCCGCCGGACCGGCCGGGTCTCGGCCGGCGGCCACGGGGACCCCGGCGCGCCCGCTGCCCTGCCACGCGCTCGGCACCCAGGCTCCGCTCGCCTCCAGCATCGCCGTGGCCTCTCTGCCGACCGCGCCCGCTGGCGCAAACGCCAGCTGGCGGCCCTCGTCGTCCAGGAGAAGCACGTCGTCGGCGAGGGGCAGGGCCGCCTCGAGCCGGTGCTCGATGAGGACGATCGTGTGCTCTCGGCGGCGAGCGAGGTCGGCGATCCGGGCCAGGGTCTCGTACATGCCGGGCGGGTCCAGGTTCGCCGTCGGCTCGTCGAAGACCAGCACTGACGGCCGTGCGACCAGGACATCGGCGATCGACAGGCGTTGCTTCTCTCCGCCCGAAAGCGTGTTGGTCGTCCGCAGCCCAAAGCCCGCGAGACCCACCTGGGCGAGCGCTTCCGGCACCAGGGCCTGCATCTCCGGCCGCGGTCTGCCGCGGTTCTCGAGGCCGAACGCGACCTCGTCGTCTACGCGGGCCATGACGAGCTGGCAGTCGGGGTCCTGGAATACCAGCCCGACTCGCTCGCCGAGAAAGCGAGCCGGGGTGGCGGCGATCTCCAGATCACCGACGCGCAGGCTGCCCTGCCAGTCGCCGGCCAACGTATGCGGTACCAGTCCGGCGAGCGCCCGGGCAAGCGTGCTCTTGCCCGAGCCCGAGGGCCCGAGCACCAGCAGCACCCGCCCCGGCTCGAGTCTGAAGGTCAGGCCCTGAAGAGCCGGACTCGTCCTGCCGGCATATCGCCAGCCGAGCTCGACGGCCTCGATCGCAGGCGGGTCGGCCTTGTGGACGCCGGGCTCGTCGATGCCCGGCAGCGTCACTCGCGTGACGGAAATGCCTGCAGCGCGCCCGTCCGCCGCAGCGACCGCACCAGCACCCAGCCGCCGACGCCGGCTATCGCCGCGCCCGACAGGATTTCGAGAGCGCCAATGCCGACCTGGAGGTTGGCGCCATATGTCGCGAAGTAGACGGGTATGTCGTGGAGAGCTTCGCCAACGCCCGCCCCCGCGCCTGCGATCAAGGCGACGATGACGCCGAAGTTGCGGTACATGACGAACCCGAAGATCAGCTCCGCGCCGGCCCCCTGTACGAAGCCGGACAGGAGAGTGTCCAGGCCCCATTGGCTGCCGAGGACGACCGAGACGATGGCGGCGACCATCTCGGCGAAGAGAGCGGCGCCGGGCTTTCGGACGATGAGCGGCGCGACGACGGCGGGCATCAGCCACATCCCGCTGATGGCGTACTCCCACGGCTCACCCAGCCACTTGAGCCAGACCCACACGTAGGCATTCCAGGCGTAGAAGACGACGCCGAACGCGACGGCAAGGATTGCCACGACGACGATGTCGACGGTCCGCCAGCGGCCCGACTCGGATGCCGCTCCGCGGGCGGCGGTAATGGTGGCCACGTTACGAATCCTCCTGTGTAGGCTCACTAGACCGCGTTTCGATGATCAGCAGGCTGCCCTGGCGCAACTTCACGCTGGCGTCGGACGCGATACGGACGTTTGATAAGCCGCGGGCCGGTCCAGGCATGAGGGTCTCGCCACGGAGTGGGTAGAGAAGACCCTCGGTCGTGATCCCGAAAGCGGGAACGCCAAGCGGCAGGAGCGACACGAGATCGCCGATCTCGCCACCCAGGCGGCAGGTTGCGGGCCCGCTTTCGGCCGCCGGGGCACGCAGCAGTCGGACTCGTGTCGTGGCGTCGAGTAACTCGACGTCGGCCTCGCCCAGGCCCGGCAAACCCAGCAGGCCGACGTTGGCGAAGGCGTGGTCGAAGCGCTTCCCGCCCAGTGCCCCCAGGACGGTGACGTGCTTCGCGCCCCGCCTCAGGGCCGCCAGCAGGGCCAGCTCGGCGTCCGACTCATCCTTGGCGACGGGAGAGCGTTCTATCGGGACGCCGGCCGAGGCCAGCTCCGCGACCCGCTCCTCCGGCAGGGAATCGGCGTCGCCCACGAGCAGGTCGGGGAGGATCCCAAGGGCCGCGGCCTTGTCCCAGCCGGCATCGGCCGCAATGACCAGGCCGATCTCGTCCGCCCATCCGGGCCAGGCCGCATCCAGCGTGGCCCGCCTCGGGACGTCGCCGTCGGCGACCACAAGGGCGCCCCTTGCGGCACCGGCTCGATTGACCAAAAAAGCACCTCCATTGACTTTGACAGAG
This sequence comes from uncultured Chloroflexia bacterium, assembly GCA_963789725.1. Taxonomy (GTDB): domain Bacteria; phylum Chloroflexota; class Limnocylindria; order Limnocylindrales; family CSP1-4; genus Fen-1039. The sequence continues at coordinate 192,304 of CAWBLU010000001.1, read as the reverse complement.
GTGCACCGATTTGGACTCCCTGCGCCGGCATGATCCGGATCAAGTTCCAAGGGTCTGCGGATCGACTCCGCACTCTCAGCGCCTGGTGGCGCTCCCCTGTCCGTCTTCTGTTGTCGATCGACTCTACACCTTCGTGCCCGACTCGTGCCGGCGGACGCGTGTCGGGCCGGCTGCCGGGCGCGGGCCGACTAATGGCCCGTAGCGGCCCAAACGCACCGCCAGGCGGGTCCGCGGAAGGCTCGGAAGATTCGTGTGCCGAAGAACGATCCAAGCGGGCCTTTGCGGCGAATTACCAATAGACGGACGGAACCGCGGCCGGACCGTTGTCGTCCGGTAGAGGGACCGCCAACTACCACTGTTGCATGGGTCAGAAACGCCGATATCTTCATCAAGGCCTGAGTCGAACCGATCGTAGGTTTTCAGACGTGACCGAGCTTTCGCACCCCGGGATCAAGAGGGTGGTCGAGGTCGCAGCCCGCAAGGGCATGACGCTCGATATTCAGCTCGTGCCCGAGTCCACTCACACGGCCGAAGAGGCCGCGGCGGCGGTGGAAGCGGATCTCGGTCAGATCGTCAAGTCCCTCGTCTTCGTGGCGCCGCGCCCCGAGGAGCGGCTGGCCTTGATCGTGTGCCTGGTCTCGGGCCGCAACCAGGTGGACGTCGACCTGCTCAACGCCGTCACCGGAGAGATCGCGATCCGTCGAGCCACCGCCCGCGAGGCTCGCGAGCTGACCGGCTATTCGATCGGCGGGATACCACCGTTCGGACATGCCCGAGACGTGCGAATCCTGATGGATCCCGATCTGACCCAGTACCAGTGGGTCTGGGCTGCGGCCGGCACGGATCAGGCCGTCTTCCGGGTCTCGCCGCGTACGCTCCAGATGCTCTCCAACGCGGTCGTGGCTCCGTTCTCCCAGACCGCCTGGTCGCAGGCCGCCACGTCGTCCGCGATCGAGCCGCGGCTCCAGTTCGAGGCGGGCGCGGGCGCCTAGCCCGGGCTTCTTCAACCCTCGGAACCATGACGCCCCTCCTGGCCTGATGCGTGAGCGGGCAGGCCACGGGTTGTCCTCATGGGTGGACGGCCGGTGGACAAGTCACCCGCCGATCGCGCAATTAGGTGGAAAACCCGATTGAATGGGTGGGGGCCATCCTTTAGCGTAGTTGGTGCGCCTGAAGGTGCCGAGCGACTGCTAGTAGCTGAGATGACATCAAGGCTCACGCAGCGAGTAGGTTCCTTCGGGCGCACTTCTTTGTTCGTGGCCGAGCTCTGAGCGGCCAGGCTCCTGTGCCGCCCGTGTCCCTCTCCGCCGGGGCAGCCCACTGCCGCGCAGGCTCGCCGGCGATCGAGCGGATCGGCGTCCCCGACATACGCCGAGGCGGTGCCATGGGAGGAATGACACCGCCTCGACAGGAACGCGAGTCTTCGGGTACGGGAGGAGCAGGTCCCCGAGGCCTCGCTGGTATTCGGTTCCGGCCGCGGCTCCCTGTGGCTGGGTTCAGGCGGGCCGGCGCTCGGCCTCGCCCCAGGCGCTGTCCAGGTAGCTCGCTCGAAGGAAGAGGAGTCGGTTCACCTGGTAGAGGGACCAGCGTGAACCGCCCGCTGGCAGTCCCACGACATAACCGATGAGGCCTGCGGCGTCCTGCCCCGAGAGGCCGCTCGAGACCAGGAGCCGGTACGAGGCCTGAGTCTGGATCGTTCGCGGCATCACGTCCGGCGGAAGTACGGCCACGGCATCGACCGACGTGATCCCAGTCTCGGCGGGTTCGGACCCCGTCCCCATCTTGACCGGGAGCGGGTTGAATACCGGCTGGCCGCCGACGGCGCGGGGACGTCCGGCCGCGGGTCGTCGCGAAACTGGTCCCGTTTGACCCGCACTGCTTCGGTCTGCTTTGCCAGCCATCGTTCGAACCTTTCCGTGTGTCTGTTCCCTGTACCTGAACATTCGGCCAAGAGTGGCTCCGACACGAGGCCCGTGCAGTCCCGAGGTACCAGGTACTTGCGGTCCAAACCTGATGCGTTCGTATGAGGATGTCGGCCTCGGGCCGGTACCCCAGCTCCCCGATGCCGCGAGCCGGCGGGACCGGCGCCGCAACGGCAGCCCCCTGTCGCCGGCGCATCACCCGCCGCATCTGGCCGCTAGACTGCAACTCGTGCGCGTTCGTCAGTTCGAGCTACGGCTTCTCGCAGTCGCCCTGACAGTCCTCTGGGCCGCGGGTGGCGGACTCGTGCTGCTCGCCTACCGGCCGGGCGGCCCCATCGACCTCCTGGTGGGCGTGGCCGCCTCACTCCCCCTGGTGGTCGCCCTGGCGTCGGTCGTCTGGCCGCCGCTCGTCCGCAGCGATCGGGGAGCGGCCGGGGTCTTCTGGCTCGGATTGGCGGCGGGCCTGCTCCTGATGCCGTCCATCGCCGCCGTCGGCGCCCAGATAGTCCAGGGCGGAACGCAGCCGCTTCTGCCGTCCTTGGAGGTCATCTATCCCTTCGCCCTGGCTCTGCTGGCCACGAGTCTCTTCGCCGGGCTGGGCATTAGCCGCCAGTTCATCACCGACGCTGGGTTCGGCCGGCGTCGCCTCGCGGCCACGGTCGTCTTTGCGGTCGTGGCAACGTCGGTCATCGGCGGGGTCTTCGCCGGCGTGAGCCTGGCCGACGACTCGGCCTTGAGCAACCAGCCGGCGGCCCACTCGAGGTTCGGGCCGACCGATCCGAAGCTCACTCCGCCCGCGTGCAATCGGGACTTGGCGACGCCCGAGACGGGCCGATACCAGTTCGACCTGTCCGCCAACGTCGACACTCGAGGTGTCGGGACGGTCCACCTCACCGGTAGCCGGTCTGGTGCCAACGTCAACTGGACCGCCCAGGTGGTCAGGAGCGATCTCTACGGCCAGTACGGCGCCATCCGTATCGGTGAGGCGGCCTGGACGGTCTCGCCCGGAGGATCCTGGTCGCTGGTCGCACCGGAGGCGATCGACGACCAGATGCTCGACGTCACCGTCCTCGACGGCGCCCTATCCCTGGCCAACCGGGCCACGGCCGAGGACAGAGGCCTCGAGTTCGTGGAGGGGGCCAGGGCCAGGCACTGCCGTGTGGCCGTGGACGGATCGATATTCCTGCTCTCGTTTCCCCAGGTCGGCTGGCTGGTCGGCCCGGTCGATCTGGCGACCTGGCGGGGGGAGCTGGACTTCTGGATATTCGGGGACGGCGAGGTGGGCATGGCCTCCGGCACGATCAACGGCAGCGCCCAGGGGATCCTGTCACATGGGCTTCTGGCCACGGCCTGGGTTCGCATGACGGCGACGGATCGGGACGCGCCGGTCTTCATTGCCCCGCCGCGGAGCTGATCGGGCCGGGATGACCCTGCCGCCGGACGCGCTCGACACTGCCAAGCGCGATCGGCTTGCCCGTTTCTACCGCGTCCTGCGGTTCCTGGCCGCCCATCCGGAGGGCGCCTCTGTCGACGCCGTGGCCGGCTTCGTGGCGATGTCGCGCCGAACCGTGTATCGGGATCTGCAGGCCCTCGAGGGCGAAATCGGTATTCCGCTATGGAGCGAGGGTGGCAGATGGGGCATCGTCGAGGGGGCGTTCCTGCCGCCTCTGCGATTGACCCTCGACGAGGCCGTGGCCTTCTTCCTGGCCGCCCGGCTGACCGTCCAGTTTGCCGACCGCTACGACCCGGACACCGGCGCAGCCTTCCAGAAGCTGGCCGAAATCCTGCCGCCGATCGTGGCCAGGCACCTGGAGCGGACGATCGACGTCCTGGCCAGCCGCCCACCGGACGAACGCCTGACCCGCCATCTGCGGCTGCTCGCCAGGGCCTGGGCCGAGCATCGGGTCGTGGAGCTCACCTACGATGCGGCGGCGTACAGCCCGGGTCGCCCTCCGCGGAGGTCGCGCGTCCATCCGTATTTGCTGGAGGCGTCCGGAACCACTCGGTCCCTGTACCTCATAGGCTTCGACGAGTCCCGAACCGCCGTGCGGACCTTCAAGCTCCACCGCATCCTGGAGTTGACACTGACCCCGGAGTCGTTCCAGCCGCCCGATCCCGCGGTCGTCCAGGAGGGCCTCGGCCGAGCCTGGGGCGTGATCGCCGACCAGGAGGAAGTCGAGGTTGAGCTGCGTTTCGACGCCTCGATCGCCGGCCTGGTGACCGAGACGACGTGGCATCCGACCGAGAGCGTCACCCATGAAGCCGATGGGTCCGTGACCTGGCGAGCCCGCGTGCCGGGCACCCTCGAGATCCGGCGCTGGATCCTGCAATGGGGGGCTCAGGTGGAGGTCGTCGCCCCTCCGGAGTTGCGCGACGAGGTGGCCGAGACATACCGTCGGGCGGCCGCCAGGTACTGACCGAGCATTGACCGCGTCCCGACGATCTATTCGGCCCGCGTCTCGGATAGGCTTGAACCATGCACGACGAAACGGCGCGGCCACCGGCCGGCGGCGGTCAGGGTTTGTCGACGAGCGGTGCCACGCATCCTCAGATGTGGGCCGTCAACCTCGTCAGCGACCCGATCCACGGTTACATCGAGCTGACCAAGCGGCTGACGCCCGAGCGGGCGCGCAGCCTCGGCCTGCCGGACGAGGAAGCGGCGGAAGGTGACCTGCTCGACTCCGCCTGGCTGCAGCGGATGCGTCGTGTCAGCCAGCTACAGAGTGCGCGCTGGGTCTTCCCGACCGCGGAGCACAGCCGCTTCACCCACAGCCTGGGCGTAATGCACGAAGCGGGTCTGTGGGCCCGCCATCTCTATCCGAGCCTTCTGGGCGCGCTGGCCGCGGTCGATCCCGCGACGCCGCCTCCATCCGAGGGCCTGGTCGTCGAGACCCTGAGGCTGGCCGGGCTCCTTCACGATATCGGCCACGGGCCATTCGCCCACTTCTTCGACGAGCACGTGCTGTGCCACTTCCCGGCGCCGGCCGATCCGCGCCGGTCGGGCAAGAGCCTGACCCACGAGGACCTTTCGCAACTGATCATCGAACGCGAGCTGGGCGAGCTCATTCGCGGCATCCGCCGGGCACCCGGGATGGTGCCGGAACGCGACGCGCTGCGCGCCGGCGAGACGATCGACCCGCGCTGGCTGTCGTTCCTCATCTCCAAGCCGGCCCTGTCCGACCCGTCGATGCCGCGCTGGCTGCGCTGGCTCCAGCCGCTGTTGTCGGGCGTGTTCACAGTCGACAACCTGGACTACGTGCGCCGCGACGCGTACCTCATCGGCGTCGCGACCGGCCCGGTCGACGTCGACCGGCTCCGCCGCTATTCGTTCGTGGGAACGCGCGGGTTGTCGCTCTACGAGCCCGGGCTGGGAGCCCTGGAGATGTTCCTCACGGCACGTCTTTTCATGTACCAGCAGATCTACTACCACCGGTCGGTTCGGGCCATCGACCTGGACCTGGCCGCCGTCTTCCGGCCGAGCATCCTGGCCATCTTCGGCGAGGCCTCGCCCGCCGACGACCTCGGCCACTACGCCGATCTCGACGAGTACGCCCTCCTCCACCAGGCGGCCCTATGGGCCCGCGGCGAGGCGCTGTCCGACGCCCCGGCCCCGGGCAGCGGCATGGTCACTCCCGAGGTGGGCAGGGCCTGGTCGGCAATCTTGCTCCGCCGGCCGCGGTGGCGGGCCGAGGCCGAATTACGCCGCAACTATGAAGCCGGGGATCGCTCGGCGGCGATGGCCGCCGCGGAGCGGGAGCTCGGGCCCGGAGTTCCGGATCTGGTCACGGTCGACATGGCCGAGATCGACGCCCGCCCGGCCGAGGGAAACGCCACGGACTCGCTCCTGGCGATCGTGGGACGGGATGGGGCGCCGGCGGCACCGCTCAGCGCCGCCCTGGCCAGGCTGCCCGCCTACTCGCTCGTCGCCCGCCGGTACGGCCGCTCGGTCTAGGGCGTGGCGGAGCCCTTCGCCCCGGAACTGGGCGACGGCAGGGGCGGGCAACCCGTGGCCTCGTCGGGTCGCAGGATACGCATCTCCTCGACTTCGCACCGGAACGGCAGGACCAGCAGCGGGTCGATGCGGGCAATCTCGTAGGCCGGCACCAGGAGCTTGGCGACTATCTTCGGATCCATCTCGAACGTCGCCGCCTGGCTCGGGCTGAACAGGCCGAAGTGGACGTGGCAGCCGGTGGCGTTGCCCGTGGCTCCTTCATAGCCGATCACCTGTCCGGCGGTCACGCGCTGGCCCGGCTTGACCGTCACCTTGTATTCGTGGGCGTAGATGCTTCGGTAGCCGTCGCCGTCGTCGATGACCACAACGATCGGCAGGCTGCCCCACCAGTGCCTGGTGTCGAGCAGGTTTCGGTACGGCGCCAGGTCGCCGATCCAGCCCATGTAGTCGTCGTACTCCCTGCCGGCCGCCAGCACGACCCCGTCGTGGGCGGCGTGGACGTTGTCGCCGCACCATGTGGCCATGTCCAGGCCATCGTGGAATAACGCACCGTCGACGATGTACTCACCCCAGCTGGTCGGCCCGAACGGCAGCGTCACGAAGGCGTTCTCGAGAGGCCAGACGTAACCGGTCAGGGCCAGCGCCGGATTGACGGGCACAGGTGTGGCGGTGGGAGGGACAGCCGACGTGAGCACCGCCGGAGTCGGGCTGGGGTCGAGCGAGGGGAGTTGGGACGGAATATCGGACGCCTGATAAGTCGCCCCGCTCACGGCGGAAGTGCCGACCGGACCGTCGGGGTTGCCTCCTGCCGTCGCCACGCCGCGCATCGACACCATGCCGAGCGCGATCACCATCATTACGACCCCGATGGTGAAGATCGGTGGGACGCGGGTCCCGGATACGTGGCGGCGAACCCGCCGAAATCTGCCGGGTTTGGGATGGGGGCTCGTCACGCTCAGGTTTTAGCACTTCCGGGGATCGGGCGGGCGGTCGAAGCGCACGGCGCTCTTTCCATCGGGCCCGGACGCGTGTCGCGTCTTTGTGCGGATGGCGCGGGGTACCGTGCCGGCCGCGCCTCTGTCCCGAGCGGCGCCACAAATCGGCGGGCGTGTTCTCGCGCGACAACGTGTGGCATATGGTTGCGGAAAGGGAGGGTCCGCCTTGCGGAAGGTCGTCGGTTAGGGCGGCCGTCTCGAGCGCGGAAGCAGTCGATCGGCACGGTCAGTCCAGGATGCCCGCAACCAAGCGAGGAGAGTGCTTGTGGACGTTGTCCAGCTGGATCGACTCCAGTTCGCCCTGACTATCAGTTTCCACTTCGTCTTCCCGGCCGTCACCATCGGCCTGGCCGCGTTGATCGCGATAGTCGAGACGCTGCGCTGGTGGACCAAGCAGGATCTGTACGACCGGCTATCAGTCTTCCTGACGAAGCTCTTCGCGGTCACTTTCGTGATCGGCGTGGTCAGTGGCATCGTCATGGAGTTCCAGTTCGGCACGAACTGGTCTCGCTTCTCCGGCTTCGTCGGCGACATTTTCGGGGTTCCGCTGGCGGCCGAGGGGATATCGGCTTTCTTCCTCGAGTCGGCCTTCGTCGGCATCGTCCTTTTCGGTCGGAACCGGGTCGGCTCGACCCTTCGCTGGATCTCCGGCCTGCTGGTGTTTGCGGGCACGACCCTGTCGGCCTTCTGGATCCTCGTCGCCAACTCCTGGATGCAGACCCCGGCCGGATTCAAGATCGTCGCGGATGCGAACGGCGTCGAGAAAGCCCAGATGACGGACTTCTTCCAGGCGATGTTCAACCCGTCGACGCTGCCGCGCTTCTTCCATACCGTGACGGCCTGCTACGTGGTCGGCGCGTTCTTCGTCATGGGGGTCGCGGCCTGGTACGTCCTGCGCGGCCGCGGCTCCGACGTCACGACGTTTGCCTTGCGGTTGAGCATGGTGATCGCGTTCCTTGGCGCCGGCGGGATGTTCGCGACCGGCGACCTCCAGACGCGCGAGGTCCAGGCCAACCAGCCGCTCAAGTTCGCGGCCATGGAAGGGGTCTGCAAGACGGAGACGGGCGTGGGCCTGTCGCTCATCGGCATACCTCCGAGCGAGGACTGCACCTCGACCGGTACATACATCGAGATTCCGCTTGGCCTCAGCCTCCTGTCCGACTTCGATCCCAACGGCCAGATCCAGGGCATGGACCAGCAGCCCGACCAGTCGCTCTGGCCCCCGATCGCGGAGACGTTCATGAGCTACCACCTGATGGTCGGATTGGGTGCGGTGATGCTGCTGCTGATGATGCTGGGCGTCTTCTACCTGTGGCGCGGATCGCTCGAGAAGCAGCGTTGGTGGTTGTGGCTGGCGGTTCTGGCCATACCGGCGCCGATCATCGCCACCGAGCTGGGCTGGATGACCGCGGAGGTGGGCAGACAGCCTTGGATCGTCCAGGGCCTGCTGATGGTTTCGGCCGGAACGTCCCCTGCAGTCTCCTCGACCGACGTGACCATCTCCTTGTTCGCCGTTCTGGGCATATACGCCCTGCTCTTCTTCCTCTGGATCTATGGGTTGGTCAGAGAGATACGCCGCGGCCCTGAGCTTGCGGCGGGCACGCAAGGTCCAGATCAGACCGCCGCAAACAGGACGGTCGACGCCGGCGTGGCCCCGGCAACCGGAAAGGCAGGTCGCTGACATGCAGTTGTCGACGGTCTGGTTCCTGATCATCGGCTTCTTGTTCACCGGCTACGCCATCCTGGACGGCTTCGACCTTGGGGTCGGGGCGCTCCACATGATCGTCGCTCGGACGGACGCCGAGAGAAGCCAGGTCCTCAACGCCATCGGGCCCGTCTGGGACGGCAACGAGGTCTGGCTGATCACCGCAGGCGGCGCCCTCTTCGCCGCCTTCCCGGTCGCCTATGCCACCGTCTTCTCCGGGTTCTACCTGGCCATGGTGCTCTTGCTCGGGGCGCTCATCGTGCGGGCGGTATCGATCGAGTTCCGCGGCAAGGAGACGGCCCGGATCTGGCGGTTGGGCTGGGATATCGGCTTCACCGTTGGTTCCGTGGCCGCGGTCCTGCTATTCGGCGTGGCCCTGGGCAACGTCCTGCGCGGCATTCCGATCGATTCCGACGGCGGCTACCGTGGCGGTCTTGTCGGGCTGCTCAATCCGTTCGCCCTCTCGCTCGGCGTCATGGCCCTCGGCCTGGCCGTCCTCCAGGGCTCGACCTGGCTGGTCGTCAAGACCGACGGCGCGGTTCAGAACCGAGCTCGGAAGGCTGGCGCCGTGGCGTTCGGGCTCATCGTCGTCGCCTGGATCGCGGCGACGGGCTTTGCCTGGAACGATGCCCGGCGCGTCTTCGACAACTTCAGCAATCCCCTGGCCTGGGTCGTCCCGATCCTGACCACCAACGCCCTGGTGTTTCTGCTCATGTCCTGGAGGCTGGGCCAGGACGGTCGGGCGTTCGTGTTCTCCAGCCTTACCGTGGCCGGGATGGCGGTCACGGCCGGGACCTCGCTCTACCCCAATCTCGTGCCCGGCCTGGGCGCGGTTCGCAGCGTCACGATCGACAACGCCCACTCCTCGGACACGGCCCTCACCATTTTGCTGATGGTCGCGCTCATCGGCATGCCGATCGTGGTCGGCTACACGAGCTTCATCTACTGGAAGTTCAAGGGCAAAGTGCACCTGAACGAAGCCGGCTACTAGACAAGCTCGAGCTTCAGACCGAGTCGGACCGGGATCCGAGTGACCGCCGCTCGCTTCAGCGAGGGTGCGCCAATGTCACCCGAGGGCGAAGAGGCGCGGGTTCAGGAGGTTAGGGCCTCAAGCCTCGGGGTGGCCGAACGGCTATCCCTTGCCGGCAGGATGGAGCGGCGATACGACCGCGCCCTCCGGAGCGACCCGCCCGGCGGTCCCTTCGTCCTCGCTTGCGCCTGGCGCCATGGGCAAGCGCCACTCGTCCCCGGGACCGGGCTCGCCGGGTCCGACATTCAAGTTGTCCATCGGCACAAGATAGCCGCCTTCGCTCGCCCCACCGCCGGGGTTGAGAAACACGCCAAGGTTCCGCTCGGCCACCCGTCTCTTGTTGCTCATCGAGACACCCGCCATCCGCGGGAAGGCTGATAGATGTCAGCCGGTCCCAGATCACCGTAGCACCGGGGTCAACGAGCCCGTCCTGACCGGTGAATTTCGCGTTGGCGAGGGTCGTGTCTCTAGAACGCGTCGGCCCCATGGCACGAGCGTCGACGCCGGCAGAGGACCCGCAGGCATCGCATGCCATCGGGTGGATAACGGCGAGAGGCCACCGTTGCGCCCGGTCCTACGAGACGATCGTTGCAGAGCCGTTCGCGGACGGCGATCATGGACGTGTACCGGAGGGGCTGCGCGTGCGATTCCTGGGACGTTCTCCGCGGCAAGAAGCAGTCCCGTACCTTCTCCGCCCTCCGTACGGCGAGGCGCGCGCGAAACTGCTGGCCCGACGGCCTGAAGCCGAGAGGAAGGTGGCCGCTCGGCCATTCGGACGACTGTTCGCCGTCGTCGCCGACGTGGGCCTCGACGATTACCTCGTCAGCGTCTATCTGTTCGCGGACGGCACGATCTCGATCTACAGCTCGGTCGGTATCCACTCCACCGGTCTTCGCGGCGCACCCAGGGTGGCCGCGGCCGCGGCCGCGATCTTCGAGGAAGTGGAGCGGACCTTCGGTGAGTTCTCGCCGATCGAAGACCTGGGCGTTCTCCCGCTACCCGGTCGCGGTCATTCGCAGATCCTCGCCCGAACATACGATGGCGACTTCGCCGCAGCCGATCGGCTGAACTCGAAACACGAGACGGTTGCGCAGCTCGCTGCGATGGCGCTGCTTCTCACGCAGCTCGAGCGGTTGGCGCTCGAGGAGGGGTTCGACCGAGTCGAGGCCGGCGAGGTGCGATACGTTCTCACCCCCGAGTACCGCCGCATCCGATCGACGCTCATGGACTGGCTCCCGGCGCCGGCACAACTCCCTTCTGGCGCTCGAGTTGCGAGCGTGGCTGTTGAGATCGGTGAAGCGACAACCGAGACGGTGGCCAGCCTGTTCGCGTTCGCGGACGGCTCGACGAGTCTCTTTCGGAGCGACGGGAGCCTCACGTCGGGTCTCAGCGAGACCCCGAGAATCGCCGGTGCCGCGCGGGCGCTGCTCGAGTCGGTCGAGACAGCGCTTTCGGCGTTCGGCCCGGCGGAGCTGATCGCTCTGCCTCAGCCGGGTCGCGTGCAGTTCGTGGCCCGCGCCAGGCTCGGCGAGAACGCCGAGTGGTCGCAGCTGCTGGCGGTCGCAAGTCGCCAGGCGCTTGCGGATGGCTCCCATCCTCTCTCGGCGGCGTTCGATCGTGCGAACGAGTTGCTCCGGATCGCCGGCTAGGACGGCCAGGCCGCATCGGACGCCATTTCGGCAACGACTCCTCAGCCCGCGCGATGCCCGTCCAGGGCGGCGGTCACATTCCAGGACGGTCTCGATACCCGATCCCTTCGGAGTCTGCGGCACAAGGCCTTACATCATCGGTTGGCCGTCGCGGAGATCGGCTGGGCCGACAGGTCGATCAAGGTCCGGTCGCCGAGAGGTTTGTTGAGGGTGACTCGAGCGGTCCGGAACGCACCAACGGCAGTGCACATGGCAGGCAGGGTGTTCCGGCGCTCGTACACGATCACCACGACCGCGTTGTCCGACTCGACAGACTCGGCCGTGTAGTCGGCTCCACAAGGCTTGTCACCGCCGTCGGGGGCGCCGACAAAGGCGACCGTCAGGACCATGCCGCTGGCGTCCACGGTGGCCGATTGGACCGGAGGACCGGCCCACGGCTGAGCCTCTGGCTGCCCGGTGGCCTGGTCATTTGGCGTAGGCGCAGGCGGCGGAACGAACAGGGCTCCCACGGCAATCTGATCCAGCTTGACGTCCGTGTCCTTCAGGCTGAACTCCCAGGCAGGGGCCTGGGCCGGTCCTCGGCTGCTCTGGAACGTCGCGGTCGTGAGTCTCGCGCCGGTGATCTGCAGCGGAGTGCAATCGGGGCAGGTCCAGACGCCGCCAGCCTTCATGTCGGAGAAGGCTTGCACGGCCGAGATCAAGGGAACGGGATGGGTAGTCCCGTCCGGCCACTGAATCGTTCCGTCCGGGGGCGCTTCGGATGGCAGTGCGTCGGCGGTCACAAAGAGGCCGGCGCCCAGGGCCATCTTGGCGTTGTTGCCGTCCAGGTTCGGGCCCCAATCATTGCCTACGAACAAGGTTGACTCGCCGACCAAAACGAAGCCCGATGCCCCGGAGCTTGCCGCGACCGCGGCGTCCCAGCGGGTCAACGCTTCCTGAGCTTGACGATGGACATCCGCCACCTGCGCGCTCGACGCCGGACTTGCCGTGCATCCCGAAACGCCGACGACCAGGCCAACGACGGCGACCATACCGAATCCCCCCAGGCGCGCCATCTCCATCCTCCCTCACGGCTCCTACAGATGAGTACGGCAACGAGTTCCGAGCGGATCATCGTTCGGGTGGAGACGCATGCACGCGCCTACCAGTCCGGGTTGAACTGGAGATCGAGCAACTCGGTCGGCATGACGCGCGGCCGGATCAGCTCAGGCCGGCCGGCCTTCACGGCGACCTCGGCGGCCGATGGGTGCGACAGGAAGAACGGCATCGATTCGGTGAAGCCGTAAGCACCGGCGTCCAGGACGGCCACCAGATCGCCTACGCGCGGCCGCGGCAGCATCGCCTCGGTGCTGAAGACGTCCAGGCCCGTGCACAGCGGGCCGGCGACCGTCGTGGAAACCAGCGCCCGGACCGCGTCCGTGGTCAGCACGGCAAGACGATGTTCGGTCCGGACTAGGGCGGGGCGGACGAGGTGGTTGATGCCGCCGTCGAGGATCGCCACCGGCGCGGAGTCGGGACCCTTGACGTCCACGACCCGAGCCACGTACGCGCCGGCGGGCCCGACGAGGAACCGGCCGGGCTCGATGACAACCTCCATGTCGCGTAACCCCTCGGCGTCCCAGCGCCGCCTCAGATCAGCCAGACGCCGCCCGAGCCTGGCCAGGTCGAGTGGCCGCTCGTTGTCCGCGTATGGAATGCCGAGTCCGCCGCCCGCGTCCACGAGCCGCAGCGGAACGCCCGCCGCCTCGGCCGCCCGCCGGCCGATCTCGACGAGTTGCTCCACGTGGCCTGTGAGCTGCTCGGCGTCGCGCAGGTTGGAGGCGCCAAACGCATGAACGCCGAGCAGCTCGAGGTGCGAGGAAGCGGCAGCGGCACCCGCCGCCTCCAGCAAAGTGTCCAACGACATGCCGAACTTGCCTTCGACGCCGCCGATGAGCCGGATGCTTTCCAATCGGGCGTCTTCGGAGACGGCCAGGCGGAGCAGGATCGGCTGGCGTCGACCCGCGGCGCCGGCGATCGCCTCAAGGCGGCGCAACTCACCCGGGGATTCGACCGTCAGGGCGCCTATCCCGGCGGCGACCGCAGTCGCCAATTCGTCATCTCGCTTTCCGGGCCCGGTCATGGCGATAGCCGACGGCTCGAAGCCGGCCCGCAGAACGGCCTCCAGCTCGCCCCCAGAGGCGACGTCCGCACCGACCTCACAGCCGCGGAGATACGCCAGGACGGCGAGCGCCGGATTGGCCTTGACCGCGAAGGCGATTCTGAAGCCCCGCGGCAGCACGTTGCGCAACGCCTCGACACGCCGGCCGATCAGGTCCAGGTCATAAACGTAGAACGGCGTGCCGAAACGCTCCGCCAGAGCAGCCGGGGCGACTCCGGCCAGTTGCCCGGCATCGAGGATTCCGTCAATCCGGCCGGTAGGGCCGGCGGTGCGAACGGCCGTCACCTGAGCGCCTCCTCCAGGGCTACCCGAGCGTCCGTGCGCTCGTCGCGGTATTTGACCACGACGGCGGTCGAGAGGGCCAGGCCGTTGGCGGCCGCGAAGTCCCCCCCGACGCTGCGTACGCCAGGAGCCACGACCGCGCCGGCCGGGACGACCAGCGGCGCGTCGAGCGTGCCCACGATGACCCGTTCACGGACGAGGTCGTACAGGCGGCTGGTCCCGGTGAGGATGACGCCGGCGGCGATGACGGCGCCTCGGCCGACGAGCACGCCTTCGAGGAGCGCGGCCTGGGCGCCGACGAAGGCCTGATCCTCGACTATCACCGGTCGCCGGCCGGGCGGCTCGAGGACGCCGCCGATCTGCACCCCGGCCGAGAGATGGACCCGCGCTCCGATCTGGGCGCACGACCCAACCAGCACGTGCGAGTCGATCATCGTGCCTTCGCCGACCCACGCCCCGACGTTGATGAAAGACGGCGGCATGATCGTCACGCCGGGCGCCAGGTACACGCCGCCGCGGACGGACGAGCCGCCCGGAACCACACGCCACGGCTTGCCGGCCGCGATGGCGGCAGCCGCCTCGGATGACCCGAGCAGATCCTTTACCGGCAGGCCGACACGGTCGCGGAATTGCAGCACTCCGTCCAGGTCCCACGTCCTGGTCGCGTGGTCGGCGAACTGGAGGAGGATCGCCGACTGCACCTGGGGATTGACCCGCCAGCCGTTCGGCGCCGACGGATCGGGTTCCGCGGCCCGTATCTCGCCCGAATCGAGGGCTCGAATGGTCGAATCGACTGCGGCACTTGATCCGGGTTCGACTTCGCTGCTCACGCCACGCGAACCGCTGCTCGGGCCGCGGGAGCGGCCGGCACGGTGATCCCGTCCTCCGCGACGAGTCCGAGGGCCGCCAGCAGCATCTGCATCCGGCCTCGGTGGGGTTCGTCGAGCGGCATCAGGGGCATCCGCAGCGTGTCCGAGCACAGTCCCATCATCGCCATCGCCGCCTTCACCGGAACCGGGTTGGGGCCGCCGACGAAGTTAGCCTTCATAAGTGGCAGCCAGCGCTCGTGGGTCAAGCGAGCCTGCTCCCAGTCGCCGGCGAACGCGGCGTCGCACATCTCCGCCATCTCCCCGGGGATTTCGTTGGCGCAGGTGCAGATGACGCCGTCCCCGCCGAGCGCGAGCATCGGCATCGTCCAGGTGTCGTCGCCTGCCAGGACGGAGAAATCGGCCGGCCGATCGCGCAGGATGGTGGCGATCTGGTCCATGTTCGCCGAGGCTTCCTTGACCGCGACGATTCGGGGATGTTCGGCCAGACGAAGAAGCGTTGCCGCTTCGACGTTTACGCCGGTGCGGCCGGGGACGTTGTAGACGATGACCGGCAGATCGCCCTCGTCCGCCACTGCGCGGAAGTGGTTCTCGAGCATCCGCTGGTCGGGCTTGTTGTAGTACGGGGCCACGACGAGGGCGGCGTCTACACCGAGCTTCGCCGCGCGACGAGTGGAATTGATCGCGGTCGCGGTGCTGTTCGAGCCGGTTCCGGCGATGACTCGGACGCGCGCCCGGCTCGGCCGTTCGGACGCAACCTCGAGGGTCGTGGCGATGACCCACTCGTCTTCCTCGTGGCTCAGCGTGGGAGTCTCGCCGGTCGTGCCGCACGCGACCAGGCCGTGGATGCCGGCGTCTATCTGGCGGCGGACGAGCGCTCGGAAGGCCTGTTCGTCGATCGCGCCGGTTTCCGTGAACGGGGTCACGAGGGCGGTGAACGCTCCTCGGAACTGGCGAGTGGCTGGCATCTGGACTGCTCCTTGGAAAGTCGATTGGGCTGGCGGTTCGGTGGCGACGGGCCGGTGGGCGACCCGGCTGGGCTCAGAAGTGGCTGGCGGTCGGGGCCGCTGCGCCGGATCCCACCGGCTGTTTGGCGATGATCGAATCGACGACGGCGTCGAAGCTGTGGAAGCCGGGCGACCGCGGCTCGGCCAGCAACCACTCGGCTGCGGTGATAGCGCCGGCGGCATAGGCGGATCGGTCGCGGGCCGTGAGCCGCATCTCCAGACTCTCGCCCGGGGCGTCGAAACCGACCAGGTGCATGCCCGGGGCGGCGCCGGCGCGGATGCTGGTGACGTCGAGCTCCTCCGGCGCGGGCGAGCCGGTGGCCATCGGCCCCGCCAGGCGCGTCTTGCGTGGGTGCGCGGCGATCAGCCGGCGCGACAACTCCAGCGCCGTGCCCGAGGGCCGGTCCGTCTTCGTTCGGCGATGCCACTCGACGAGATACGGGTCGTAGTCGGCGAAGGGGCCGAAGAGCCGCGCCGCGTCCTCGACGAGGCGGGCGAACAGCATCACGCCCAGGCTGAAGCTGGCGGAGGGGACGGCGGCGGCGCCTGCGCCGGTGACCAGCGCTTCGACGGCGTCGCGGTCGCTCGCCCAGTTGGTCGTGCCGATAACGAAGCGCCGCACTCCGCCGGATATCGCGGCGCGGACGTTCTGGAGGACGGCGTCGCCGACCGTGAAGTCGAACACGACGTCGGCGCCACGGAAGGCCTCCGGCGAATGGCCGGCCGGGGAGTCGGGCATGCCGAGGATCGCCAGCGGGGGCATTCCGCGGCCGACGAGCGCTGCCGCGACCGCCCGGCCCATGTCACCGTCTCCGGCGACGATGCTCTGCATTCCGAACTACCTCCGTCGTGTCCACCTGGATACAGAAAAGCCGCGGCACCGCTCTTCGGTGTCGCGGCCCTCGGGAGCCTCCTGCCCCTCGGCTCCGCGGTTCTTCTCGAACGCCGCCGAGCCCTAGGGCCGTGCCTCCCGGCAGGGCCGCCAGCGCTTCGACTTGGGCTTGGCGAGCGTTTGGACGAACATCAGGCCGGGAGTATGCATGATCAGCCAGATATGCGCAAGTGTTGCGGGGATTATGCAGTCTGGATATTCACGTTATGCACTGAGAGATGCATGACGACACGGGCCGAGCGGCGGGCCCAGTCGCGGTCAGGCCAGATGTTCACCCGCGGGACGTTACGAGGGGTCGTGGGCCGTTCCATGCCGATGTGAACGGGCGGCTGCCGGTCGCCGTGAGTGTACGACGACATCCCACGGGCGCCTGACGTGGGCGCCCGCCGGCGAGTCAGGTCGTGGCGCTGTCATGAAAGCAGACAATTCCCGCGTAACGTCCTCCGGGGGGACGTTTGTCAGGAAGTGCGAGCGGCCCCGCCGGGCCCGCCGGCCGAGCCGTCCGGTCCCGCGCTTTGCCGGCCCAGCCGGCACCGCCCCCCGCGGCCGGCACCGAGCCGGGCCGGTCGTTGCGGGATTTCACGCCGTTCCCTGCGCCTTCGCCGGTGCTACCTTCGGCGTCATGAAGTCGAATTCGACAGATATCCACTCGGGCCGTCCTGCCGATCTTGCTGGGCGCGATCGCCGGGATTGCGTCGTGGGGTGTGGGTTCCGCGCCCGCTCCGGACTTCGGGTTCCACCTCGTCTACCAGGACGGCCAGATCGTGGTCTCGTCCGTGGACTACGCGAGCCCGGCCCAGTCGACCGACCTGGAGCCCGGTGCGGTCGTGACGTGGCTGAACGGCCAGTACCTGCTCGGCATGTCGGATCAGGCCAAACGCGACATTGCCCGGTTGCAGGCACCCGTGGTGACGATGACGACCACGACTCGCGACCGGGTCCCGGCCGAGAACGCCGCCTTCGCGAAGCTCGTCGAACTCGCGCGCCAGAGTGACACCCCGTGGCTCTCGAATCCGGAGATCAACGTAGCGCCGTGGTGTGTCACGGATCAATCCTGCAACCCACCCTTTGGACCGACCTACTTCTCCTCGTTCGACGGCAACGAGCTATGCCTTCCGACCGACGGTACCCGGTTTGCCAATATCCCCACCGGGTCAGTCGCCTTTTCGGGATGGACAACTGTGCCTGGCGCCCTTGTCGGATACGAAGCGTTGTTCTGCGTCGTGGCCACCCGAGGGGCGCCCGGCGGTTCCCCTTATGGCTATGTCGGGCCTTCGGATCAGCAATTCTTCTCGGGCTTCTGGATGCCCTTCGGGACTGGCCGGGGGCCGACCTTCCTGGGCCTGGCGATCCTTCTGCTGGGCTGGCTCATCGTGGGCCGCGGCTGGGCGGGCTCGGCTCTGCGGCCGTACGCCCTGACTCTCCCGCTCGCAACCGCAATTCCGTTGCTGGTCCTGCCGATCGACCGATATCCGACCCTGGCGGCGACCGTCACGGGCTCGATCCTGGTGCCCCTGGCCATGCTCCCTCTCGCTATCGACTTCCTCGGCCGAATGGATAGCGGCTGGCGCCGCAGGCTGGTTGCGCTGATCACCGTCGGGCTGGCCATGGGATCGGCCGCCTGCGGGCTGCTGACACCGGCGAATCACTCACTGCTCTACCCGCGTGCAATCCTGGCCGGCTGTGTCGTCTTCGTTCCGGGTGTACTCGCGGCGCGGCCGTTCCACCGTCTGGAATCCGGCACCGTTCCGCGCCGTCGCCAATGGCGTGGGGCGCTCGTCGGCGGGCTGAGTCTTGTATCCCGGCCGTTGGCCGCGCGCACCTCGCGCTGGGTCGGGACCGATTCGACCGGTTCGCCGGCCACGACCCCGAGGGCACTCATCGAACGGGTCGACATTTTGCTGGCGGCCATGACGCCGGGGATTGCGGCCATCTGCCTCACATCGACCTACAACGTCGACTTCGGGCCCCTTCTGCTCTGGCTGGGGGCGCTCCTGATCGCGACCCGCGTCATCGTGCGACCGCTGGGCCGGCTGGCGACGGTCGCGGTTCGACAGCGCGACCTGGTTGTCGCGGCTACGGAGGCCGAGCGAAGTCGGATCGCGGCGGACATCCATGACGATGCCCTGCAGGATCTGACGATGCTCGTTCGCAGGCTGGACGCGGCCGGCGATATCGAGAACGCACAGGCGGCCCGCGAGATCGCCGAGCGGCTCCGGGCGATCTGCGGAGATCTCAAGCTGCCGGTTCTCGACGACCTGGGCGTCGGTCCGGCGCTCGAATGGCTGTGCGGACGGCTGGAGGGGAAGACCGAATCGATCACGCTCGACCGCCTGGCCGGCGAAAGCAGGCTTCCGGCAGACGTCGAGCTGGCCGTCTTCCGAGTAGCCCAGGAGGCGCTGTCGAACGCGGTACGGCACGGCGCCCCGCCGGTCGTCGTGCGCTACCGAGCGCGGGAGGGTTGGGTTGAGCTGGAGGTGGACGACTCGGGCGGCGGCGTCGACGAGGCGGCGGCGGAGCGCGCCGAGCAGGCCGGGCACCTCGGCATGTTGAACATGACCCAGCGGGCCGATGCCATCGGCGCGAATCTCCGGATCGGGCGGCGGCCGGGCGGCGGGACGCGCGTTTCTCTGGTTTGGGAGCGCTCGGCTGCCGCGGACGGCGCTCCGGCACAGGCGCCGGCGCCCGCATGACCCCATGACAGGCGTCGACGCCCTCGAGTCCTCCGGCCCGGAACCGATCCGGGTTGCCATAGTCGACGACCATCCGGTCGTTCGCGAGGGCACGGCGGCGCTGCTCGGCGCTCAGCCGGGACTCCGAATCGTGGGCACGGCGGCGTCGCTACGGGAGGCGGCGCCACTGCTAGACCCGGACGCGGTGGACGTTCTGCTGCTCGACATCCGGCTCGGGACCGACAGCGGCCTGACGCTGCTTGCCGGCGATGCGCCCCGGCCCGCGATCGTGATCCTGACCGCCTACGACTACCCACAGTACGCCGCGGCGGCGCGGCAGCTGGGCGGATCCGGGTTCGTGGTCAAGACCGCCCCGGTCGCGGAGCTGGTCGAGGCGATCCGGGATGCGGCAGCGGGCGGCAGCACATTTGGCTACCGGCCCGATCCAGCGGCAGTGACGTTGACGCGACGGGAACGCGACGTCGTTCGGCTTGTCGCGGACGGTCGCAGCAACGACGAGATCGGCACGTCTCTCGGCATCGCCACCAAGACGGTCGAAGGTCACCTGCGACGGCTGTTCGAGCGGCTGGGCGTGCAATCGCGAACGGAGCTTGCGACGCGGGCGGTTCGCGAGGGCTGGCTCGAGGTTCCGTAGGGAGAGTGGCGGGCGGCCGGGACGGAGCCGGTGCCGCGGTCGTTTCTCAACATCAGTGCCGGCGATCATAAGCAGGCAAGGTTGCCCGAAGGATGGTCTGAAGGCCCGAACCTGCCCAGAAGTTAGCCGCAGACGGCTACTTCAGCTGCCTGCACGCGGGCCGAGCGGATGCACCTCTTGCTTAGCATTGCCCGGGCCGATATTGAGCAGGAACTGGCTGCCGCGCCCGCGCCCGCGCCGCCCGCCCGGCGCTGCGCGCTCGCCACGCTGCCGCCCCAAGCCCCGCCGCCGCCCCGCGCCCGCGCCCCACGCCGCGCCACGCCGCGCCCGCGCCCCGCGCCCGCGCCCCGCGCCCCGCGCCACTCCCGCGCCCCGCGCCCCGCGCCCGCCACGCCGCCCCGCGCCCGCCGCCCCGCGCCACTCCCCCCTTACTTCAGAGCCTCGGCCAGGATTGTCGTGAGCTGGTCCCACTCCACCAGGAACGCGTCGTGGCCCTTGGTAGAGAGGATTTCGCGGTAGGCCGCGTCCATGCCGGCTTCCTTGGCGGCCTCGACCATGGCCTGGACCTGATTCGTGCCGTAGAGGATGTCGCCCTCGATGCCGACGCCGGTCAGGCGCGTCCCGTACGCGGCCAGCCGCTGCAACGCCGTGACCGGACCGCCCCTGTCCCGGCCGATGTCGTGCGTGTCCATCGCCAGGACCAGGGTCCGGTAGGTCTCGCCGTCGAATCGATCGAGCAGCTTGCGGCCCTGGTGCTGCAGGTAGCTGACGACGGCCGGCGTGCCCTCGTCTTCGATACGGCCGGCGAAACGCTGCTCGAAGTCGACCTCGCTGCGGTAGGTCGTCATCGCCAGCTGTCGAGCCAGGTCGAGGCCGTCCGACCCCAGGCGCTCGATCATCTCGAGCTGGATGTGGTCCCAGCCGACGGCGAGCTGGCCGATGCGGGCGGGCGCGGCCACGGGCACGACGCGGCTTATCTCGCCGGGCCGCTCCAGGGCAACTTCGAGCGCGACCATGCCGCCGAGCGACCCGCCGACCGCGAGAGCGAGCTTGCCGATGCCGAGGGCGTCGAGGAGGCGCCATTGGGCGCGGGCCTGATCGCGAACGGTGACGCGAGGGAACGTTCGGCCGTACGGCTTGCCGGTCGCCGGATTCCGGGAAGTGGGGCCGCTGGTGCCGTAGCGGCTGCCGAGCAGGTTCATGCAGATGACGCCGAACTTCTCGGTGTCGAAGATCTGGCCGGGTCCGATCAGCGGCGCCCACCAGTCGCCGGCGGCGTCGGCCGAGCCGGTGAGGGCGTGGACGACCAGGATCTGGCGGCCTTCGCCGATGGCGACGCCATCGTGGCGATAGGCGACGACGAGGTCCGGTAGCACCGCGCCAGATTCCAGGATGAAGCGCCCGAGCCAGCGCGAGACGATCTTTCCGGCTTGGGGATCGGGGGCCTTGTCCACGCCATTCAGGCTACGAAAACCCAGGTCGTCCCGTGCGGTCGAAACGCCGGGGTCGTCGACCACGAATGCGCCGGCCGGCCTGGACGCCTTCGAGCGAGCCGGCGCCGCGGCGGACGCCGCCGAATGCGCGGCAGCTTGCGGGGCCGGGGCAGCGGCGGACGCCGGCGAATGCGCGGCTGTGGTCGCGGACTCCGCCCCCGTGGCACCGGGCCGGGCCGGTGCCGAGTGCTCCGCCGCCGGTCGCGCCGATGCGTTCACCCGCTCCGGGAACGGCTGCGCGCCGAGCCCCGCGAGGGACCCGGCGCGCGTTTCGGCGCGAGAAACCTGGGCATCGGCCCGGCCTTGGGCAGGGGCCTCGGCCGCGGGAGTGTCGTCACCGCGCCCCGAGACCAGCTTCCCTGCCGACGTCCAGCGCATCGTTCGAACCTACCTGCCGGCGCCGACAGGATCGGCCGGGCGGATGCCCGTCGCGGCGCCGATGGCCTGGTCGAGGTCGGCGATGATGTCGTCGATGTGCTCGATGCCGACCGACACGCGAACCAGCTCCGGAGTGACGCCGCTGGCCACCTGATCCGCGGCGGACAGCTGCTGGTGAGTGGTGGATGCCGGATGGATGATCAGGCTCTTGGCGTCGCCGACGTTGGCCAGCAGGCTGAAGAGCTTGACCGAGTCGATGAGCTTGCGGCCCGCGTCCACGCCGCCTTTCAGGCCGAAGGTGACTATGCCGCCGAAGCCGCCCGAAAGGTACTTCTGAGCGAAGTTGTGGGCCGGGTGCGAGGCCAGGCCGGGGTAGCTGACCCACTCGATCGACGGGTTGCTCTCGAGCCAGCGGGCGACGGCCAGGGCATTTGAGCTGTGGCGCTCGATGCGGAGCGGCAGCGTCTCGAGGCCCTGAAGGAAGAGGAAGGCGTTGAACGGGCTCAGGGCCGGACCGAGGTCGCGAAGCAGCTGGACCCGCAGCTTGAGGATGAAGGCCAGGTTGCCGAAAGCGGCCGTGTAGCTGACGCCGTGGTATGACTCGTCCGGGTCCACGAAATCGGCCTTGAAGCGCGGCGACGCCGCCCAGTCGAACTTGCCGCTGTCCACGACCACGCCGCCGATCGCTGTACCGTGGCCACCGATCCATTTGGTGGCGGAGTGCACGACGATGTCGGCGCCCCATTCGATCGGCCGGGAAAGGAGCGGGGCGAAGGTGTTGTCGACGATGAGGGGAATGCCGTGCTTGTGGGCGATCGCGGCGATCCCCTCGAAGTCAGGTACGTCCAGGCGCGGGTTGCCGATCGTCTCGACGTAGACGGCTTTCGTCCTGGCGTCAATCGCGGCGTCGAACTCGGAGAGCTTGGAGCCGTCCACGAAGCGGAAGTCGATGCCGTATTTCGGCAGCGTGTACTGGAAGAGGTTGTACGTCCCGCCGTACAGGGAAGCGCTGGTCACGATGTTGTCGCCGGCCCGGGCCAGGTTGAGGATCGTCAGCGTCTCGGCGGCCTGACCGGAGGCGACGCCCAGGGCGCCCACGCCGCCCTCGAGAGCGGCGACGCGCTGCTCGAACACGTCCGTGGTGGGGTTCATGATTCGGGTGTAGATGTTCCCGAACTCCTGCAGTCCGAACAGGCGAGCGGCGTGGTCGGCGTTGTCGAAGACATAGCTCGTTGTGGCGTAGATCGGGACGGCGCGCGCCTTGGTCGTTGGGTCGACCTGCTGGCCGGCGTGGATGGCGAGCGTCTCGCGTCGGCGAGCGGGGGTGTTCTGGTCGGACACGGGTCTCTTCTCCTGAGAATGGGACGCCTGCGGCGGCGAGCGGTTCAGCCGGTGGTTGATCCCGAGGAGCCCTGGGGTTGGGCGAGTACAACGGCGGCTGCCCGTAGTGTGATCCGGAGAAACAAAGAACCGCGGCTCATGTAGCGAAAGCTTGCTTTCGCTCGAGACCGCGGCCCCGCGCCATTCAGTTTGGCTACGCTGCTAGGTGAGCCAGAACCTCAGGCCATGTCCTCCGCACTTCGGGGCCGCCCGGGCATGACCATCATGGAACCGCGCAGGCTTGTGGCCTGGCGCGAGTTCTCCCGTGGGCTGAAGGCGTTGGCGTTCATTGGTGGCGAAGTGTGCCGGATGGCGTCTCATTTCGCAAGTCCGAGGCAAAGGTCGCGCTCGGCCGTTGCGCCTTGTGCCCCCTCCGATCGACTCGAGGATCGCCGTCAGGAGGTCGTGCGCTGGCGCTTCTTGGGAGCTATCTCGTCCAGGCGGGCCTGAGCCCGGCGCGTAAGCGGGTTATCCTCGCCCAGCGTCCGCCGATAACCGTCCACGACGGTCCGAGCCTGGTTGCGGGCGGCGATCTTCTTGCCGAGGGCCGTGAGCGCAGCCGCGTCCCGTCCGACCATCTCGAGCGTGTCGGGATCTTCGGGACCCGGCTGTTTGCGCAACACCGTGAGCGCCGCCCCGTAGGCGGTGTGGGCCGCGGCCGGATCGCCAAGTTTCAGAGCCACGTCACCCAGATGGCCGTGCATGTCCGCGACAGCTCGGCCCCGCTTGCCCTGGACCCTGGCGTAGCCGTCCAGCGTGGTCTGGTAGGCGACGCGAGCGGCCTCGAACTGGCCCAGTCGTTCCAGGGTCAGACCCAGGTTATGACCGAGGGCCAGCGTGCGGGGGTCGTCGCGGCCCAGCGTCTCCGCGCTGCCCGCATACAACCGACCCAGCGGACCGGCCAGGCGCTCCGAGATGCTGCGCGCCTGCTCCTCCTCGCCAAGTTCGTCCAGAGCCTCGGCCAGCCCGGCCAGACCGTCGAGCGTCTGCTCATCCCTCGGGCCGTAGAGCTGCTCGCGCGTTTCCACCAGCTGGGCCCAGGCCCGTCTCGCCGCTTCGAGCTCTCCAACCTTGCCGAGTTCCCAGGCCAGGCCGCGCAGCGCGTCGAGAGTCTCCTCGGCCTCGGCGCCCAGGCGGCGGTCCTGGGTTTCATGCAGCCGGGCGAAGGCGCGGCGGGCGTCGGCGTGGGACTCGAGCTTGCTCAAGACCCGGGTCAGGCCCTGAAGCGTCCAGACCGTATCCGGCTCGTCCGGGCCGATTGTTCTGGCGCGGGCCTCGGCCAGTTCGCCGAACCTGGCGGCAGCGCCGCTCAGGTCGCCCAGCTGTTCGAGGTTCCAGGCCAGGTCGCCGATCGTCCAGAGCGTCGCCGCGTGGTCCTGGCCGAGGACCTTCTGGCGCCGGTCGAGGAGTTGCACGTCGAGGTCGTGGGCTCGCTTGTGGTCGCCGCTCCTGCCCACGGCGTCGGCCAGACCGGCCATGGCGTCAAGGGTGGCCAGGTCCTCGGGCCCGTTGAGGCGAGTCAACTTGTCGAACAGCGTTCGATACGAGCCGGCGGCCGCCTTTGCGTCGCCGAGTCGAAGAAGGAGACGGCTGTGCTGTATCAGACCTTCGATCGTCTCGGGCGCGTCGGGGCCGAATGCGCTGATGGTCGCCGCCATGGCCTGGTCCGATAGGGAGCGCCCCGAGGCGCGATCGCCGGTGCCGACAAGGGCTCGGGCCAGCCCGAACATGGCATCGAGCGTGTCCGGATGGGTCGGGCCGAGGACTCGCCGGCTCCGATCGACCCGCTCGGCCAGGACTTCGCAGGCCCGCGGGTACTCCTCCATGGCGATCAGGACGCTGCCCAGGTTGGTCATGGTCCGGAGGGTCATGGCGTTCTCGGGACCGAATACGCGGCGCTGCGTGTCGAGCAGCCCCTCGAAGGTGGCCCGAGCCGCGGCGTTGTCGCCCAGGGCCCGGTGAGTGAGGCCCAGGTTGTGGAGGGCGCTGAGAGTGGCCGGATCGTCGGCGCCGAGGGTGTTGCGCCGCCCGTTGTAGACGCGCTCGTACATCGCGCGGGCCGTCTGCGGCTCGTCCATGTAGGAGAGGGCGACGGCCAACCCGTGAACGGCCGATAGCGTATCCAGGTTGCGAGGCCCGAGGACACGCTCGCAACGCTCCATCAGGACCGTGTAGGCGTCGCGGGCGGCGAGGTACTCGTCCAGCTCCATGGCGATGCCCGCCAGGCGCGCTTCCACCTCGATCGTCGTCGGGTGGTCGGGTCCGAGGAGCTTGCGTCTAGCTTCCAGCACCTGCCGGCAGACCGGCCGCTGGGACCTGGGATCTTCGATTCCCTCGAGCAACACGCCGAGGTCCTGTAGCGCGGCCAGGCCGGCAATTGCTCGAGCCGGACTCCCGGCTGACGCGCGGTCCATCGACAGAGCGGTATCTCCTGTGTCCCCTGGTATCGCCAATGATGCCAGGTTCGGCGGCGAGCGGTCCGAATCCGGTGGCCGCGGGTACGATACGGAGCGGGTCGGCACTGACGGCGCCAGCAGGCGGACCGGTGTTGCGGCTCGGAGGAGTCACGGTTGAGGTCGATCGAGGTGGAAGTCCGCGACAAGTCGGGTCTCCACGCCCGACCGGCCCGGGCCTTCGTCCGTCTCGCCAGCGAGTTTGCCTCGAAAGTCAGCCTCGTGAATATGACCGCGGGTCGGCCCGCCGTGGATGCCAAGAGCATCGTCGGCGTCCTGGCCGCCGGCGCGGAGATGGGCCACGTGGTGAGGATCGAGGCCGAGGGCGTCGACGAAGACCGCGCCGTTGAAACGCTGGGCCGGCTGCTTGCCGAGACGGCGAGCCTCCGGGCCACTGCCACGCCCGGCCGTGTCTTGGGCGCTGCGGCCGCCCCCGGAATCGCGGTCGGGCCGATCTGGCGATACAGGCCGCGCGGCGCCGCCGGCGTGCCGATCGTCGCGGTTCCGACGCGCGGCGAAGCCCAGCTGCGCATCCGCGGAGCGGCCGCGGCCGCCGCATCCCAGCTCGAAGCACTGGGCTTGAGGCTGCGGGAACTCGGGCGCGCCGGCGATGCCGAGATCCTCGAGGCGCAGGCGCTCATGGCGGTCGATCCGGCGATCCTCGACGAAGCGGTCCGGCGCGTGAAGCGTGGCGCGCCGCCCGTCGAGGCCGTGCTCGAGGCGGCCGAATCCTCGGCCCGCGTCCTCGAGGCGCTGCCGGACGCGTTGCTCGCGGCGCGAGCCGGAGACGTGAGAGACGTCGCGGTCCGAATCGTCCGCGCGCTGAGCGGCGCCACGCTCGAAATGCCGATGTCTCCTTCCATCCTCGTCGCCGATGACCTGCCGCCCTCGCTTCTGGCCGAGATGCCGGCGGGGTTGCTGCTCGGAGTCGCCCTGGTGGGTGGGTCCCCGACGGCCCACGTTGCCATCCTGGCCAGGAGCCTTGGCGTTCCGGCGGTGATGGCGGCGCCGGAGCTGGTCGAGGCAGCGCGCGGCGCTCAGACGATCGCCATCGACGGCGAAAGCGGCGAGGTCACCATCGACCCGTCACCGGCGCAGCTCAAGGAGCTCGCCGATCGCCAGGCGGTGAGGGGATCTCGCGACAGGGCCGCGGCGGGGCTTCGCGGCCGCCCCGCGGCAACCGCCGACGGCCGGCGGGTCCGGCTGATGGCCAACATCCGGAGCCCGGAGGACGCGGCCCGAGCTCTGGCCTCCGGCGCCGAGGGTATCGGCCTGTTCCGCACGGAATATCTGTTCCTACGCCGTAGCGCCGCTCCATCCGAGTCGGAACAGACGGCTGAGTATCGTCGGGCCATGGAGGCCTTCGGCCCGACAGGCCCGGTTGTAATCCGCCTGGCCGACATCGGTGGGGACAAGGCGATTCCGTACCTGGGACGGCCGGAGGAGCCCAACCCGTTCCTGGGCGTCAGGGCCATCAGGCTCGCCCACGAGTCGAGGGAGCTGCTGCTCACCCAGCTGCGAGCGATCTGGCGAGCGGCCGGCCTGGCCGGCGTCACGCCTTACGTCATGGCTCCGATGGTGGCCACGATCGCCGACGTCCGGCTCCTGACAGGCCTTCGCGACGAAGCTCGCGAGAAGGTCGCGGCTTCCGGGGCTGCCTGTCCCGAGCGGATGGTCACAGGGGCGATGATCGAAGTTCCTTCGGCAGCGATCCTGGCTCCCGAACTGGCGCGACTGGTCGACTTCTTCAGCATCGGCACGAACGACCTGACCCAATACATCCTCGCGGCCGACCGCGGGAATCCCTCCCTGGCCCGATTCCAGGATGCCCTGCACCCGGCCGTGCTCCGAACGATTGCCGCCGTAGTCGCGGGCGCGGGCGGTTCCGGCATTCCGGTCGCCGTCTGTGGGGAACTGGCCGGGGATCCGGCCGGGGCGATGGTCCTCGTGGGCCTGGGCGTCGACGAACTGTCCGCCGACGCGGGTTCGCTCGATGGCATCCGGGCGAGCCTGGCGCGCTTCGGCGACGCGGAGTTGCGGGATCTGGGGGCGATGGCGCTGGCGGCGACCGACGCCGAGACGGTCAGGGCGTACGCCGACGAACTGCTGGACTCCCGAACCTGACGCTCAGCCTACGGGACCGGACGCGACAACGGGCCGCTTCGATGACGCCGAGAGAAGCCCGACCTACATGATCCCCGGTTGCAGGGCGCCCGGACGGGTGATCGCTCGCAGCGACATCGCCATCTGGCGATTTACGAGCAAGGTTCGGTGCCACTCGCTGACCGGTTCCTCGCAGAACTCGTACTCGAGGACAACGTCCGTCAGGGCCACCATCGGCTGGCGGCGACCCATGTCGCTGATCGGGTTCGAGGTGGGCGGTCCGTGCATGAAGCCTTCGGCCGAGTAGGGCCCGAGCTTCATCGTGACGCTGCTGGGCCTGGTCGCGAGCCGGCGCTTGGGGTCTCCGCGAGGCCCGCTGGCAACGACGATGTCGAGCTCGTCACGCGATATCTCGAGCTCTTCCAGTTGCTGGGTGTGCCCATCGAGAGTGCTCACGACGGTGACGCCACGCACCGTGATCGTGGGATGCCGGTTGAGCATGTCGGCCAGACGCGCGTCCTCGAGGAGGTTGATCTTGCCTTCGACGCGGCAATCGTCCGCAAACCCGATGAAGTCGATCTCTGTGTCCATGACTTCCCCAGTTCGCTCCTAATATTCCGATGGAGCTTTCTACGGGAAACGTCGGTTGGCTAGTCCCGAGCAAGATGCTCCAGAAGAAGTAAGCCAGCGAGCGTAGCTTCCTGGCGTGACTTGCTCGACGAGTATAGCTCCAGTACTACTCGGTTAGTACCTTCGTCCTGCCCATCGGGTGGACCATCCCGAGGGCCGGACAGGGCTAGCGCAGGGCCTGATCTGGCGGCGCGTCGGATGTCGACTGGTCGGCCGCCGTCGCCTTCGAGCGCCGTCCCACTCGTCTCTCTTCACCTCTCAACAACCGCCCGATGTTGTCGAGGTGGAAGAGCCAGATCAGGCCCGGTACGCCGACTCCATAGACGAAGTAGATGGGGGCAAGCGGCGTCAGCGCAGCGACAACGATCATTACGACCCCGCCGATCATGCTCGCGCTGAGCGACCCGATGGACGAGATCCGCGTCAGCAGTATGGTCAGGGCGAAGACCGGGAAGATGGCGAGCAGGATGATCGGGGCGATGATGATCGCGCCGCCGGTGGCGGGCGCAACGCCGCGGCCGCCGTGGAAACCAATGTACGGGGAGCGGCTGTGGCCGACGATGGCCATGAGCGCGGCGATCACCTGCGGCACGGGCCCGCCGCCGATGGCGACGATCAGGAGCACCGCCAGCGAGGCCTTCGCGACGTCCAGCAGACCCGAAACCAGCGCCCAGCGGAGACCGACCGCCCGCGAGACGTTGGCGCCGCCGGTCCGGCCGCTGCCGATAGTCCGCGGATCGGTGCCGCCAATGAGCCTCGGAACGATGATCCCGAAGGGGATGCCGCCGAGCAGAAAGCCGGCGACGAAGGCAACGGCGACCGGGACGAGGTCGAGGTTCTGCATCGCCGGGAAGTATATGACGCACGCTCGCCCGCGCGCGATTCTGCCCCGAGAGGGCGCGAGTCAGCGAGCGGTGACGCCGCCGTCCTCCAGCTCGGCCAGCAGACGCTCCGGGTGGTGCCGGAGCCGGGACCGCCGGTCCGGTTGCGCCGCGACTTCCTCGACGAGGTCGGCCAGGCGGGCGTTCACCGGCGTCACGACGCCCAACTCCCCACCGAAACGGGCGATGGCGCCGTTCATCCAGGCCACTTCCGTCGGCTCGGCGCAGGGCTCGTCCGGCGGCGCGGATTGGACGTGGAGTCGCAGCGATGGGCTCTTGCCGGCCCGCGCGCCCCCGACGACGAGGGCCATGATCGGGCGGCCCAGCGGAGCCGGCAGCCGCATGCCGCGCACGAGCCACGGGATCGGCGCCCCCGGCAGGCTCACGGGCGCTACCCCGAGCCGCCTCATCACCGCGACGGCTTCCAACATCTGGCGGCGCTCCACGTCGAAGAGGCGGGAGTCGCGGTAGATCGCGCCGGCGTCCAGGTCGAGGATCGCGCCCGTGGCGTTGGCGATGAGGTTCGCGAGGAGCTTCGACCATTTCATCGGAGCCGCGGCCGGCAGCTCACGGACCCGGAGCCCGGCCCGGCCGAAGTCGTCGAGTAGTTGCCGGACCATCGGCCGCGCCGCGTCCGTGACTGCCGCGAGCGCGAGGCCGCCGCGGCCCATCCACTCCACCTCGTCCTCCGAGGCGAGGCGGATCGGCGAGGTCAACGAGCCGGCGAGCATCGGAGCCTGGGGCCGAGCCTCCGCCGCGATCGTCTCCGCGCCGATGCCGTTCTCGACGGTGAGCGTCGGCACCTTCGGCCAGCGTAGTGTCGGGAGAAGGGCCTCGCGCAGAACCGGCATCTTGACCGCGACCAGTATCAGATCCGGGGCCGGTGCGTCTTCCGTCCGCGTGAATCGATGGACCGGCACGGTGGTCCGCGATCCGTCCGGCCGGACCAGGGTCAGCGGCCGCTCGGAGTCCGGCTCGAATATCCGCACCAGCGTCACGTCGTGGCCCGCGGACCCGAGCAGGGCGCCGAGGAAAGAGCCCACGGCGCCAGCGCCCACCACGAGAGTTCGGGTGGCCGGCGGGACGGCTTCGACTGCTGGCGCTTGGGGCGATGTCACGGTGTGGCGACCGAATTGAGGCCGGTCCTCGGCGAGGGCGAACAATCGGGCTGTTGGCTCGCCTAGCCTAATTGGCCGAGCGGCCCGGCGTCATCGGCATCGCCGTGTGGTCGTTCTCGCCTTCTGCGGATGAACCGCTTCAACCCGTGGTACGCGACGTGGCGCCGGAGGGTCAGCAGCGCTCCGGCCGGGTCTACGGCAGAGGGGCAGACGGCCGTGCATTCCATCGCGTCGTGGCAGCGCCAGACAGAATCGGGCTCGGCGGCCAGGGCGAGGACCGGGCCCGGGTCCAGGCCGCGGGGCTCGGCGATTACGCGCGCGGCGGCAGCCATCGACGCCGGGCCTATGTAGGCGCCGTTCGTCCGGGCGATCGGGCAGGCCGACAGGCATAGTCCGCACTCGATGCAGTTCTCGAAGCGGCCAAAGGCCTTGATTCCGTCCGGGGGCTCGGCCCCGGCGGCGGCTTCGGAGGCTCGGATGAGCGGCATCCCGGCGGGCGCGAATCGAGCGTAGAAGTCGACCATGTCGGTCGCGAGGTCGGCCACGATGCGCTGGTTGGCGAGTGGTTCGACCTTGATCGGCTTGCCGGCCGGCGTGGCCGGGACCTTCGTGTCGCAGGCGAGCGCCTCGCGGCCGTTGATCCGAACGCCGCACGTGCCACAGGATGAGTGCAGGCACGAGTGGCGGACGACCAGCGACGGATCCTGGCAGCGGCGGATCTCCAACAGGGCGTCGAGGACGGTCGCGCCCGGCTCGATCGCGACCTCGAAGGCGTCGAAGTGGGCCTTCACGTCGCCTCTCTTGGACCGTGAGACCTCGAGTTTGACGCCCCTGGACGAGGACACCACGGCTTCGACTGAGGGCGCGACTTCGATCGGCGGCATGCCTCCGGTCGGCCCGGCGACCTCTACCGGCGAGGCCGGCCTGCCGGAACTTGCGGGCGCGGCCGCCTTTGACCCCTCGGCCGGCGGCTTCCGCCGACTACCACTCGGGCTCACTCCGCGTACCACGCCGTGTGGGGCAGCAGCACGTAATCGCTGGTCCCGCAGGGGCGGTCCAGGCCGAGCTTGGCGCAGACCACGTCGGCCGCAACCTCCGCCATCGCCCGCAGAGTCGTGGCCTTGCCACCGGAGATCGTCACGAAGCCCTCCGTCGGGGTCCGGTCCGCGGCGTGGTCGAAACACTGGAGCCCCCGGCCGAGCTCGTGCTCCGCGGCGCCGTCGACCGCGCGACCGGACGCCCCATCGGCCCTGCGCTTCGGGCGGCCCCGCGCCGCGACCCTGGCGATGAGCGGTCGCGCGGCCGACCACGTGGCCCTGACTTCGGCCCCGGCGATGGCCGGCACGAGACGCGCGCTCTCCCGGACGATCATCGCCACGTGGTCCTCCGGACTAGTGAGGTCGTCCGGGTCGTCGGCGATCCACGAACTGGTACCGACCAGGGTCAGGGCTCGCTGCGGCACCACCAGGTCTCCGTCGCCGGGAGGACGGAGACGATTCACGACCATGTTGCAGTGCCGGCCGCGGACCGCGACCAGGACTCCGGGCGAGGCCACGACCGGCACGGAGACCCCGGCCATCGACGCGATCTTGCCGGCCCACGGCCCGGCCGCGTTGATGACCACGTCCGCGCCTATCTCAAAATCGCGGCCCGCGGTGTGGTCGCGGACCCGGGCGCCGGTGACCACGCCTCCGGCCGTCGTGAGAGCGACTACTTCGGTGAACGGCTTGATTTCGGCCCCGTTGCGGCGGGCCGTGGCGAAGAAGCGCAGCGGCACGCGCATCGCGTCCATGGTCGCATCCGGGACCTGGATGGCGAACCGCAGATCGGGGTTCAGGCCGGGCTCCATGCGCAGGGCGGCGTCTCGGTCCAGCCGCCTGGCCGGGACGGCCGACTCCCAGCACCCTTCCATGAAGGGCTTCTCGTACTCTTCGTCCTCGTCGGTAAGGGCTACGAACAGGCCGTCGTTCTCCTCGAACGAGCCGGGGCAGATCCGCCGCAGGATCTTGTTCTCGGTGATGCACTCGATCGCTGAGGCCCGGTCGGTCGTGGCATATCGGGCGCCGCTGTGGAGCAGGCCGTGGTGACGGCCGGTTGTCCCCGAGGTGATCTCGCCCCGTTCGACGAGGGTGACGCGCAGCCCGCGAAGAGCCAGGTCATGGGCCAGCGCGCCTCCTGTTCCGCCGCCGCCGATTATCAAGACGTGGGGCGGCGGCGGCGCCGGCGGCGTCGATTCCGGAGTGGGTGTGGCAGCGGCGTCAGAGCCCGCGCCGATCCCTGCCACGGCCGTGGCCCGCGCCCGCTTTGGGCGCGGTGAACGCGGCTTCGCCGCACCGGGAGCCGTCTCCGGCCGGCCGCCGTCCTTCGGCCGACCCTTGGCCTTCGGCCCCACCTTCTTCGCCTGCGCCGGCTTGTCCGGAGGCGACCAGTCGCCGTTCATTCGACCCAATCGAACGTCTTGGTCACGGCCTTCTTCCAGAGCCGGTACTCCTTCTCGCGCCGGCCGGGGTCCATCGTCGGTCGCCATTCGCGGTCACGGGCCCAGTTTGCCCGCAGGTCGTCGACGGCGCTCCAGAATCCAACCGCGAGCCCGGCGGCGTATGCGGCACCGAGAGCCGTCGTCTCGGAGACCCTGGGCCGGATCACGGGCACGCCCAGGACGTCGGCCTGGAACTGCATCAGGAGATCGTTGCCCACCATCCCGCCGTCGACCTTGAGCGCGGTCAGGGCAACGCCGGAATTGGTGTTCATGGCGTCCACCACTTCGCGGGTCTGCCAGGCCGTCGACTCCAGCACGGCCCGGGCAATGTGGCCGCGGTTGACGTAGCGCGTCAGACCGGCGATGACGCCGCGGGCGTCGGCCCGCCAGTAGGGCGCAAACAGGCCTGAGAAAGCGGGCACGAAATAGACCCCGCCGTTGTCCTCGACGGTCCGAGCCAGAGTCTCGACCTCTGCCGAGTCGCGGATGAGGCCGAGATTGTCGCGCAGCCACTGGACCAGGGCGCCGGTAATGGCGATCGAGCCCTCGAGCGCGTACGTCGCCGGTTCCGATCCGATGCGGTAGCCGAGTGTCGTCAGCAGGCCGGACTTTGAGGCGACCGGTGCGGCGCCGGTGTTGAGCAGCAGGAAGCAGCCCGTGCCGTAGGTGTTCTTGGCATCGCCCACGCTGAAGCACGTCTGGCCGAACAGCGCTGCCTGCTGGTCGCCCAGGTCGCCCGCGATCGGGACGCCGGCCAGGTCTCCGATCGCCTCGCCGTAGACCTCGCTCGACGATCGGATCGACGGTAGCATCGACCGGGGCAGGTCCATCGCGGCCAACATCCCGGCGTCCCATTCGAGCGTGCGCAGGTCCATCAGCATCGTCCGGCTCGCGTTCGTCACGTCCGTCACATGAACGCCCGACACCGTTGCGCCGCCGGCTCCGCCTCCCGTAGTGCCGGCGCCGCCGGTCAGATTCCAGATCACCCAGCTGTCGATCGTGCCGAAGAGCAGGTCGCCCGCCTCGGCCTTCTGCCGCGCGCCCGGCACGTTGTCCAGGAGCCAGCGAACCTTCGGCCCGGAGAAGTACGTCGCCAGGGGCAGCCCGACCTTCGACCGAAACCGGTCCTGGCCGCCGTCTCGGGCCAGTTCGGCGATGAACGCGTCCGTGCGAGTGTCCTGCCACACGACGGCGTTGTAGATCGGCCGGCCGGTTCGGCGATCCCAGGCGACGGCCGTCTCACGCTGGTTCGTGATGCCGACGGCCGCCAGATCGCCTGCCGTCAGTCCGGCCTTCGCCATCGCCCCACGGACGACCTCACCGCAACGGGCCAGTATCTCCATTGGGTCGTGCTCGACCCAGCCCGGCCTCGGGTAGATCTGCTCGTGCTCGCGCTGATCCGCGGCAACGACCGCGCCGGAATGATCGAAGACCATGAAGCGCGTGCTGGTCGTGCCTTGATCGATCGCCCCCACGTACTTGCGCATCCTGGCCTCACCATGGCGCCAAAACGACCGCCCGGATCAATCGGGCACGCCTAGACTAGCCGTCAAATGAACGCTCGTCGCGGCACCAGGGCCTCGATGTCGGCCGGCGATCGATCCGGACGCCGGCAGGACTGGGGCCTTGGCGGCCCGAAGTGCCCGCGGATGTCGCTATCGTTACGTCTCAGCAAATCGTCGCCCGGCCTGAAGCGGCGACCCGAGGAGTTGTGGGATGACTCGAATGACCCAGGGCGAGGCAGACGCTTATCGTGGGTCCGTGCTCGAGGCGCTCGGCCGCGACGACCCGGTCGCCGTCCAGGAGACTGAGCCCGAGCTCTGGCGCCGCCTGATCGACCAGGCCGGGGCCCATCTGCGAACACGGCCCGACGATGGGGAGTGGTCCGTGATCGAGTGCCTGGGCCACATGGTCGACTCGGAGCTGGTGACTTCGGCTCGATATCGCTGGGTGCTGGCCGAGAACGAACCGACGCTGGTCGGCTTTGATCAGGAGGCCTGGGTTGCCCGGCTCAACCACGCGACCCAGGATGCCGCGGCGCTGACGGAGCTATTCAGCGCGCTGCGCGGAGCCAACGTCGCCCTGTGGAGGCGAACCCCGGCAGCAGATCGAGCCCGGATCGGACAGCACGCCGAACGTGGCCCCGAGTCCTTCGACATGTTGTTCCGCCTCCAAGCCGGACACGGCCGGCTCCATCGCGGCCAGGCGGAGCGAGCCCTGGCCCGGGTCCGCCGGCCACGCGTGGTCGGGTGAGCTCGCCTCGGGGGTCCGCGGCCGGGCGGCCTCGGTGGGCTGAGTTGTGAGCGCGGCCCTCGTGATGGCCGCCGGGATCACCGTGCTGGCCATCTTCCTGTTCGTCGCCGAGAGCCAGACCCTGACCGAGGGCCACGCTCGAGTCCGCACGCAGGTCTTCAACGCTACCCGTTGGGGCTTCGTCATCGCCCTCAGCTGGGTGCTGATACCGGCCGCCTTCTCGCAACCAGGGCCGGAGCGCGCGGCGACGATCCTGGGCCTGACCGTCCTGATAGGGGCGATGATCCTGATCCCGCTCCGGTGGTTCGTCCGGATGGGCGGGCGCAGGGCCAACTGGGAGCTGCGCCGCGCCAAACTCGAGGTCGCGCGCCTGGCCAATGGCCTCAAGCACGATCGGGGCTCGGTCACGCCGGCCCGGCTTCAGGAGGCCGCCGAGCGCGTGTCGCGCCTGCGCACCGACGCGACCGCCGATCTGTGCGATCTGCTGACTGCCCAGCTTGACGACCTCATCGCCGGTGAAGAAGGCTGGCTGGAGAGCGGCCGGCGATCGATCCGCATCGACCAGCTCGCCCGTGAGCTCTGGCCCGCATCAATGCCGCCTCCCGACAACGCCCCGGACGAGGCCACCTTCCGATGGCACTTGTACAAGACGTTCGGCCGGATGATGGAGATCGGCTCCACGGACGCTTCAGCGAAGGAACTGGACGAGTTCCGGCAGCTCCTGGATTTGCTCGAGGATTACCGGCGCATAGATACGGATGCTTTCGTCGACGCCGTCCGGAGCTCGGCCGACGCCTGGATCGCTCGGCCAGAGACCGGCTTGCCGTGGATCGCCTCCTACGAGTTTGCGGAACTGGGCCCAAACGGGCTCGACGAGATCAGGTGGATCTGGGGTCGCGAGGCGGCCATGTGGGGGGCGTCACTGGACGAGGACGACATTCTCGCGGTGGAGCGGGACCTGCTGAGCAGGCGGCCGCCCGCGGACGTCGCTCCCGATACGGCCGCTCCGGCCGAAGCGCCCGAAGGTGCGCCGAAGGTGGCGGACACGGCCGAGCCGCCCGACACGACCGAACCCGCCCCCGCACCCGCCGATGTGCCCGAACCCGCCGATGAGGTGCCCGAGGTGCCCGAGGTGCCCGAGGCGACCGAGGCGGCGCCCCAACCGAGTCCGAGGCCCTGAAGGACCCGGCCGACGGCTGCGCCGGGTCCCTTCTCGTCGGCTCCGATCGCCCGTTCGGCCGTGGGTCAGCGCCCGAGGATCCTGTCGACCTCCGCCATTTGCGACGGCGTGAGCGGACCGAACTCCATCGCCCCGGCGTTTTCCCGGACTTGAGCCACGGTGCGGAAACCGGGTAGTGGGATCGTGGCCGGGCTTCGGCCCCAAATCCAGGCCAGCGCGCCCTGGGCCAGTGTCCGGCCCCTACTGGTCAGGATCTCTTGGATCGACGCCACGGCATCGAGCCACTCCTGGTTGGCGCGGCCGTCCTTGAAGCCGGGGAACCAGGCCACTTTCTGGCGGATGTCGTCGTCCCGGAAGCGCGTTTCGGGCGTGATCTTGCCCGTCAGCAGGCCCATGCCCAGGGGCGAACGGTTGATGCTGGCGAGGTTCATTCGCTCGGCCAGGGAGAGCAGCTCGGGGTTGCCGGTCAGGACGTTGAGCTCCTGCTCGACGACGCCGCAGCTGGGTCCGGTCGAGAACGCTTCGATCGCGTCAAGCCGATCGGTGCTCCAGCCGTACGTGCGGACCTTGCCCTCGACGACCAGCTCCTCCAGCACGTCGCGGGTCGCCAGCGCTCGGTCCAGGGTCAACCCCCAGACATGGAGCAGATACACATCCACGTAGTCCGTGTCGAGCCGTCGGAGGCTCTCTTCGAGGTTGTCCCGAACGTTCCCGGCGACCTCGCTCTCTTCCTCGGAGGGCCCGAAAGGAGTGACCTTGGCGGTCGCCTCGTCCACCTGGTAACCGAACTTGGTGGCGATGACGGCCTGGTCGCGGCGGCCCTTGAGTGCGGCACCGAGGACGCGCTCGCTGTGGCCGGCGCCGTAGTTGGCCGCGGTGTCGAAGAAGATCGCACCCAGCTCCATCGCAGCATGGATCGCGCGGGTGGACTCCCCATCGTCGACCACGCCCCAGCCTGCCTGCGTACCCATCATCTGCCAGGGCCCACCGATGGCCCAGCACCCCATTCCGACCGCGGGGACTTCGATTCCGCTGCGTCCGAGTGTTCTCTTCACGCTCTGCTCCTGGATTTGAGGGCCCAGTGGCTGGACCGTTGGGTGGATCGACGATGGTGCTCCGAGAGATACCGACCGCGGCCGTACCAGTGTGAGTCGTTTGGCCACATGCCGGGGTCTACGGCGGGGTCAACCCAGAGACTAGCAATTCCGACCTGGTGCGCCCTGGAGCACGTCGCTACCTGGCCACGGCAAACCTGGGCCGACCCCACGAAGAGCGCCGGATCGGTGGCCTCCCGCCCGGCCGCGTCCAACGCGCCAGCGCAAGTTCGTCGAGCCGCAGCTCCATCCCGCCCAGCCGCTCATCGAGCTGCTCGACGGAGCCGGCACCGGCCACCGGAATGACGGCGGGCGTGCCGCCCCAGGCTGATTCGGCCGTCGCCGAATGTCCGTTGTCGTCGCGGAAATCACAAGGCGTCTGAACCGTACGACCGGCTAGCGCCAGGGAATTGGCACGATGCCGTTGGACCGGGCTTCCGGAACGTCGACCCAACCGTAGTCCTCGGACCCGTTGGCCACGTACGGCTGGGCCTTCTGCCACTCGGAGTTGCCCGTCGTCACGGCCTGCTTGAACGTGGCCTGGCCGATCATCGTCGTTTCGATGAAGTAGTAGTTGTCGTTCGTGTCGTCGACGCGTACGGCCACGTACGCGTGCCCCGGAATCATGATGAGCGCGGCTTGCATGCCGAGCGCTTCTACCACCGAGGCGTAGAGCAGCGTCAGTTCGATGCAGTTGCCGCTCGCCTGATCGAGAACCTCGCCCGGAAGGCGGATGCGTTGCGAGGACCCCGAGGCGAATGAGTCCGTGGTGCTGATATAGGTCAGGCTGAAGTCGTTGGTCTCGGCCTGCCAGATGTCCCACAGGCGCTGCCAGACCGTTCCGCTCTCGTCGTTCTCGCTGTCGTAGTTGCTGGTCATCGCGCCGCTGGGGTCGTAGTTGGCGCCGGCCCTGATGAGCATCTCGACGCCTGGATCGGTCGGCGTGATCATGGCGACGACGAGGTCCCAGTCCTCCTGCTGCGTGAAACCCTTGATCGTCCAGGGGAAGTCGCGGCGCGAGGTGATCAGCGTTTCGCTGGTCTGGTCCACGACCGTCTTGGGCTCTCCGGCTTCCAGGTAAGAGACGACGACGTGCAGGTCGGCCTGGTGCTGGCTGTTGAGGCCTTCGATCGAGGCCGTCGTCAGGCGCGGGTTCTGGCGGATCTCCTGGGTGGCGCCGCCCGGGATGGTAACCGTATCGCTGGCTTTGTTCGTGAAGCCGCTGATCTCGCTGCTGGCCACGATCTTGACCGGCGCTGTGTTGCCGTTCTCGACGGTGATGATGACGAAATCGTCGAGGAACTCGCCGTACAGGTGGGCGATCGGGGTAATCAGCTCCGATTTGTAGGTGTAGTCCGCCGTGATCCGGTCGACGGTAACCGCCGCGATCGTGGCGCGCGGAGCGCCCGAGGCGACCGCTTGCGACGCGCCCGCGCCGGACGAGTCCGGTATGGCGACGTGGATCCCGGAGGCAAGGGGCCCAGCAGACTCGACGGCATCGCTTGTCGGTACCGGAGCCGGCAATGTCGGAACGGCGCTGCTGCAACCTGCTGCGAGGGCGAGAACGAGGGCCGCGGCCCCAAACCGCCCGTACGCCTTGCGCCAGGTACCCATCGGAACCTCCCGACCCGCGCCCGCGGGGTCTGGTGACGGAGATCGACGGCGTGATCCTAGCCCTCGCCCCGGTACTACTACCAGTCCCGAGAGGTCCTAATACGCACGGCGTCCCGCAAGCCGGGCCGGCGTCACCGGCCGGGTCGGTTCGGCTTAGCCGCGGACCAAACGGAGGTCGATGGTGGACCCGTTGAGCACGTTGGGGCCGGCGGCGCCGCACATCACGATGTTCTCCAGGCGCACACCCCAGCGGCCGGGCAGATAGATGCCGGGTTCGACACTGAAGGCCATGCCCGGTGCGAGCGGCGTGGCGTTGCCGGCGACCATGTACGGGTCCTCGTGGACTTCGAGCCCGATGCCGTGGCCGACCCTGTGGGTGAAATACCGGCCGTAGCCGCCGGCAGTGATGACGCCGCGAGCTACGGCGTCGATCCGCTCGGCGGCGACGCCCGGGGCGACCGCGGCGGTAGCCCTCGCCTGGGCGTCGCGCACGAGTTCGAAGACTCGGCTGAACTCGGGCTCGGGCGGGATCGCCGCTTCGCCCGCGACCCAGATGGTCCGCGTGGTGTCGCTCGCGTACCCGGCCAGCGTGCCGCCGATGTCCAGCACCACGGGCTCGCCGGCCTCGATCACGCGGTCGCCGGCGTCGTGGTGAGGCGAGGCCGCGTTCGGCCCCGAAC
Organism: uncultured Chloroflexia bacterium; assembly: GCA_963789725.1. Lineage (GTDB taxonomy): Bacteria > Chloroflexota > Limnocylindria > Limnocylindrales > CSP1-4 > Fen-1039. The sequence continues at coordinate 152,819 of CAWBLU010000001.1, read as the reverse complement.
CGACGATGGCGAAATCGGCCAGGTCGTGGCCCTCGTCGAGGAGGCGGTTGCGGACCTCGCGGCTTACCTCGGCCTCGGTCCGCCCGACCAGCCGCCCCGCGACGATGGCGTCGAGCGTTCGGTCGGCCGCGGCGGCCGCAAGTCCAAGCAGTCGGGCTTCGTCGGAATCTTTGACCTGGCGCAGGTCGCGCATGACCAGGCTGGCCGGCACGAAGGTGCGCCCCGGCAGGGCCGCCTGCATGTGGAGGACGTGCATGGCCCACAGGCGATCCGACAGGCCGATCGCCCGGTCACGCCCCGCGCCGGCCAGGAGGCCGGCAACCATCGCCGGCGCGTCGTCGGTTTCCTCGAACGGGGTGACCTCCGCGTGCCCGCCTGCCACGAGTGCCGTGGTTCGGGCTTTCTGTGCTTCCAGCTGGGGCACCACGAAGGAGACCGGACCCTGCCGCGGGACGACGAGGAGCGTCAGCCGCTCCATCGGCTCGCCCACGAACCCGGTGAGATATCTCAGGTCCGGGCCGACGCCGATCAGCATCGCCGCCAGTCCTCGATCGGCCAGGGCGTCGCGCGCGGCGGCCAGCCGGGCGACATATCGGTCGGCGGGAACGTGGCGGCTGTCATCGGTCATGAGCGGAGGGTAGCGCCCTCCACTCGCGAGCGCTGGGGCCCGGACGCCGCTACTTCCCGGCCAGCGCCTCGACCAGTGGTGCCATCGATTCCATCGCGCGGCCCGGGATCTTGTAATAGCTGATGCCGAGCTCGTCGCGGCGTCGCAGGAGCCGATCTCGAACCGACGCCAGGGTGCCGTACAGGACGTATGGGCTCCCGTACAGCGCCGTCGGGGCCCACCGGGCGAGAGCCATGGCCGAGCCCAGCAGTGAGTTGCCGCTGCCGACGAGGCCCGCGTCGGCCAGCCAGAGGTTGATCTCCAGCCGCTCCAGGCCGTCGCCTGCGGCCTCGCGAATCAGCTTGATCTTCTCGACTGTGGCCTTCTCGGTGGCCTCGCCCACCTTGACCCGGCCACGGGCGTCGAAACCCGGCGTCAGGCCAACGATCTCGGCCTCCCGCGCGGCCAGCTTCAGCATGCGGGGTCCGCCCGCCCCGATCGCCAGCGGCGGCCGTGGCTTCTGCACCGGCCCGACGCCAACGGAAGCCTCGTTCAGCTGGTAGTGCTCGCCGGCGTGAGTGACCGTCGCGCCGGTGAGGAGTCGCTTGATGACGGGCACGGCCTCCTCGAGGCGATCGATACGCCGGCCCGGAGGGTCGTAGCTCATCCCGAGCCTGTGGTAGTCGCCGGTCATCCAGCCCGCTCCGAGCCCCATCTCGAAACGCCCGCCGGAGAGGAGGTCCAGCGTCGCGGCCTCGCGGGCCAGGATGAGGGGGTGGCGATAGTCGTTGGCGAAGACAAAGGCGCAGATCCGCAACCTGGTCGTGGCGGCAGCGACCGCAGCCAGGGCCGAGACGGGCGAGAGTTGCCGGCCGAGATGGTCCGGCATGACCAGCACGTCGTAGCCGATCGATTCCGCCCGGCGGGCGAGGGCCGCCCATCGCTCGCCGCTCGGCGCGGATTCGTGTTGGATGGCGAACCGGAATGGATGCACGGCCGGAGCGTACTCCGGCGGCGGCGTGCGGCGCAGGCGTCCCGAATCGAAAAGGGCCGGGCGCGGACCCGACCCTTTCCTCTGAGAAGTCTGAGCGGCTACACCGCTTCCGCGACCGCTTCCTCGAACTGCGAGTTGTACAGGTCGAAGTAGAAGCCCTTGCGCGCGATCAGATCGTCGTGGCTTCCCTGTTCGACGATCTTGCCCTGATCCATGACCAGGATCTCGTCTGCGTTTCGAATCGTGGACAGGCGGTGGGCGATCACGAAGGCCGTACGGCCCTTCATCAGGCGCGCCATCGCCTGCTGCACGAGGATTTCGGTTCGAGTGTCGACCGAGCTCGTAGCTTCGTCCAGGATCAGGATCTCCGGGTCGGCCAGGAAGGCCCGGGCGATCGTCAACAGCTGCTTCTCGCCCTGCGACAGGTTCGAGGCGTCGTCGTCGATGATCGTGTCGTAGCCGTCCGCCATGGTGCGGACGAAATGGTCCACATGCGCATCTTTCGCGGCGGTGATGACCTCGTCTTCGGTGGCGTTCTCGCGGCCGTAGGCGATGTTCTCGCGGATCGTGCCGCCGAATAGCCATGTGTCCTGGAGAACCATGCCGAAAGTGCTGCGGAGCTTGTTGCGGGTCATGTCGCGGGTGTCGATGCCGTCGATGGTGATCTTGCCGGCGTCGAGCTCGTAGAAGCGCATCAGCAGGTTGACCAGGGTCGTCTTGCCGGCTCCGGTCGGGCCCACGATCGCCAGAACCTCGCCGGACCTCACGTCGACGCTGAGGTTCTCGATGAGCGGCCTGTCAGGCTCGTACCGGAACGAGACGCCGTCCATGGCGACATGCCCCGTTACAGTCTCCAGGTCGGCCGGAACGGCCGCCTCTGGAACCTCTTCCGCTTCGTCTAGAAGCTCGAATACGCGCTCCGCCGACGCCATCGTCGACTGGAGCAGGTTGGCGATGCTGGCCGTCTGCGTAATCGGCTGGGTGAACGAGCGCGAGTACTGGATGAACGCCTGGACGTCGCCGAGTGACATGCGTCCGGTCGCGACCTGAACGCCGCCGATGACCGCGATCGCCACGTAGTTGAGGTTGCTGATGAACATCATCGTCGGCATGATGATTCCCGAGATGAACTGGGCCTTGAAGCTGGCCTCGTAGACGCGCTGGTTCTCTTCGTCGAAGCGGCGAATCGCGTCTTCCTGGTGGCCGAAGGCCTTGACGATCGCGTGGCCGGTGTGCGACTCCTCGACATGGCCGTTGAGCGTCCCGGTCCGGGCCCACTGGGCGGCGAATTGCGCCTGCGACCGCTTGGCGATGAGCATCGTCGTCACGGCGGCGGCCGGAATGACCAGCAGGGAAATCACTGCCAGCAGGGGGCTGATCCAGAACATCATCGCCAGGATGCCCACGACGACGGCCACCGAGGTGACGATCTGAGTCAGGGACTGCTGGAGCGTGTTGCCGATGTTGTCGATGTCGTTGGTGACACGGCTGAGCGTGTCGCCGCGCTGGTGTGTGTCGAAGTACTTCAGTGGCAGGCGCGCGAGCTTGAGGTCGACGTCGCGGCGAAGCCGGTAGACGGTCCGCTGCGAGACGCCGGCCATCACGTACCAGCTGACCCAGGAGAAGAACGTGGCCATCAGGTAGAGGCCAGCCAGACCGATCAGCACTATGCCGAGCGCCCCGAAGTCGACGCCGACGCCGGGGCGTGCGTTGGTCGCGGCGACCATGTCCGCGATCTGCGGCTGGGTCTGGCGGATGATCGCCACAGCCTGATCGTGGGTCAGGCCGACGGGCAGGTATTGCCCGAGCATCTTCCCGACGAGGCCGTCCATCAGCTGGTTGATGCCGTTGCCCAGGATCTTCGGGCCGAAGACCTGGCCGGCCGTGCTGAAGAGAGCGACCACTGCGACAAGGCCGATCCACTTGCGTTCGGGTCGGAGCTCGCCGAGTAGCCGCCGGAAGGTTGCGCGGAAGTTTCTGGCCTTTTCGACCGGCATCACCATGCCGTGGCCCATCGGGCCCATGCCGCCGCCCATCGGGCCGCGGCGTCGAGCCGCTGCCGCCGCTCCCCCCGGGCCGAACGCGCCGCCCGTGCCGCCGGCCTTGGCGGCTCCGGCGGGCATGGCACGGCCCGTGCCGTGGCCGTTGGTGTCGTTCGCCGGGCCGCTCATGCGACTTCCTCCCGGGTCAGCTGCGAGTACACGATCTCCTGGTACGTCTCGCAGGTCTTCATCAATTCATCGTGCGTACCGATGCCGACGACGCTGCCGCTGTCCAGGACCACGATCTGGTCGGCCCGCATGATCGTTCCGACACGCTGGGCGACGATGATCACCGTGGCATCCCGGGTCTCCTGGCGCAGGGCTGCCCGGAGCTGCTGGTCCGTCCTGAAATCGAGCGCCGAAAAGCTGTCGTCGAAGACGTAAACCTTCGGCTTCTTGGCGATGGCGCGGGCGATGGCCAGCCTCTGGCGCTGCCCGCCCGAGACGTTCGTGCCGCCCTGGTCGATCTCGGCGTCGAGCCCGCCATCCATAGCCGTCACGAAGTCCCTTGCCTGGGCGATGGTCAGGGCGTGCCAGAGGTCGTCGTTGTCGGCCGCCTCATCGCCGTATCGCAGGTTGCTGCCGACGGTACCGGTGAACAGGAAGGCGCTCTGGGGGACGACGCCGATCATGCTCCACAGGTTCTCGAGGCCCAGCTGGCGGACGTCCACGCCGTCGATCCGGACGCTTCCGGAGGTCACGTCATAGAAGCGCGGGATGAGATTGGCCAGCGTCGACTTGCCGGAGCCGGTCCCGCCGACGATCGCGGTGGTCTGGCCGGGACGCGCCGTGAAGGAGATGCCGCACAGGACGGCGTCTTCGGCGCCGGGATACCGGAACTCGACATTCTCGAATTCGACCACGCCGCGGAGCTCGGCGATCTCGACGGGCTCGTCCGGGTCGCACAGGTCCGGCTCGGTGTCCAGGACGGCCTGGATCCGCTCGGCGGCGGCCGCTGCGCGCGGCACCATCACGAACATCAGGGCGGCCATCATGACCGAGAAAAGAACGAGCATGACGTACTGCAGGAAGGCCGAGAGGTTGCCGATCTGCATGCCGCCCGAGTCGACTCTTAGCCCACCGAACCACACGATCGCCACGGTGGACAGGTTCATCGTTCCGAACAGAAACGGGATCATCAAGGCAAAGAGGCGGTTGACGCGGAGCTGGGTGGCCGTGAGGTCAGCGTTGGCGTCGTCGAACCGGCGCTCCTCGTGCTCCGTCCGGACGAATGCCCGGATGACACGGACGCCGCTCAGGGTCTCTCGCATGACCTGGTTGATGCGGTCGGTCTTCTTCTGGACGGCCCTGAACATCGGCAGGGCCCGGATCGCCACGATCAGGATCATGGTGATGACCAGGGGGATGATCACGACCAGCAACCCGGAGAGCGGAACGTCCTCGCGGAGGGCCATGAAGATGCCGCCGACGGCCATGATCGGGGCCATGATCATGATGTTGAACGCCATCACCAGGACCATCTGGACCTGCTGGACGTCGTTCGTGTTGCGGGTGATCAGGGTGGGCGTCCCGAAGGCGTTGGTCTCCTTCTGGGAGAAGTCCATGACCTTGCGGAAGATCGCGCTGCGCACGTCGCGCCCGAAGGACATGGCCGTCATCGCGCCGAAGTAGACGGCGACGACCGAGCACAGGCCGAGGCCCAGCGTGATCACCAGCATGAAGGCGCCCGTGCGCAAGATGTAGTCCGTGTCGCCTTTGACCACGCCGTTGTTGATGATGTCGGCGTTGAGGCTGGGCAAGTAGAGGTTGGCGATGGCCTGGACCGCGACGAGGACGAGGACGATCGTCAGCGGTAGGCGATAAGGCCACAAGTACCTGGGCAGCAGTCTGGTCATCGGTGCACGTGTCCGGTGGTCATGATGGTTTCCTCGGTTTGGCTGACGACTCGGTCAGCGTGGACTCGGATTGTGTACAGGCGGTGAATGCACATCGGAGAAGTGATGGTCGGCGTTACTCCTGGGGCGACCGGCCGGCGTCCGCGCGGCAATCCTCATCGGCGAGCGAGGCCACTAGACGCCGCCTGGCGGCATGGATGGCGCGCATGCCGACCAGAAGGGCGGACATCTCGTCCTCGCTCAGCTGCCCAAGCACCTGGGACAGCATTTCGCGCCGATGGGCGGCCATGTCGGCGAAGACTCGTGCGCCGGCGTCGGTCGGATGGACGAGGATGACCCTGCGGTCGGTGGTGCCGTGGCGCCGCTCGACCAGCCCGCGTTTCTCCATGCGGTCGACGATGCCGGTGGCGCTGGCGTCCGAGACGTCCATGACCTCCGCCAGCCGCTTCATGGCCAGCGGTCCCTGTGTTTCCAGGGCTGTCAGGACGTTGAGGTGGACGAGGCTCAAGGAGTGGCGGTGCCAGGCCTTGAAGACCCCACCTCGATCGCGCGGCGACCAGGCCGTCATCTCCTCCAGCAGTTCGCGCTCCAGGGCCCGCCGGCCCGCCGGCGTGGATTCCGCCTCGGTGGAGGTGGTTCGTGGGGCAGTGACATTCCGCATGGCATGTAGTATATCCCAGAGGCGCAATCCCTCCTTTCGTTGGAGGCTCGATCTACAATCGCCATTGCGATACCGGCCCCGGAGCCGCCGTCACCCTGCTTGGAGGAATCCAGATGGCCGAGACCGTGCTTGGTGTCATCCCCGACGCGAGGATGAAGACCGGTTTCATGAAGACAGAGCGGTGGGTCCTCGTCGTGACCGACCAGCGGCTGCTCGGGGCGCGCTTGACCGACGAGCTGGTCAAGTACGTCGTGGAGCAGGCCCGGGCGCAGGCCAAGGCGTCGGGGAGCGGTTTCTTCGGGCAGTGGGGCGCTCAGCTCAAGGCCGGGTTTGCCTTGAGCCAGCGGTACAACGGCATGCCGCCCGACGCCATCCTGGCCGAGACGCAGGGCAACTGGGCGCTCTACCCGGGCCAGGTCAGCTCGATCAGGGTCGAGCACAAGTCGCGGGGCGACGTCGACGACACCACCATCGAGTACCTCAAGATCACGATCGAGACGCCCGGCGGCAAGGGATCGTACGAGACCAACGACGACAAGCCGAGCCAGCGCGAGGTTCAGGCGCTGCTTGCGCGGACATTCGGCCCCGCAGTCCGATAGGGGGACCGGACGAGCCGAGCGGCCGCCCGGGCCTCGATCCGTCGCCGCCGTATGGATCGAGTCGATCCCGCCTTATGGGCCGACGAAAGCGCCCGGTTGACAGCGGCTCCGGCCGGGCGTGGACTGGCAGCCATGCGTCCCCCATTCCTGAGACTCGCGGTCCTGCTGGCAGGCGTGGCGTTCGTCGTCTCGTGCGCCGGCCCGTCGAACCCCACGGTGCCGTCCCAGGAGACGCCGCTGATCGCCCAGGATCAGCCCGGCGGCTCGGTTCCGGATGAAGCATTTCCCACCGGCCCGGTGCCGGGCAACACGTTTGCCGTCCCTCTGCCCTCGGATGCCCCGGCTGCGGTCCGCAGTCTCGCTACCCTGCCATCGTGCGGGGCGCAGATCCTCTTCGAGCAGGACGTGGACATCAGCCCGATACCCACCGCGCCCGGTCCCGTGACCCCCGCTGCGGCTAATACACAGGCCGCGGATTGCCTGATCGCGGCCTGGGAGAACGGTCTGGCGGCAGAGATGGACGTCTTCGCGGTCAGCGACGAGGCCGACGAGATCTTCTCGATCTATCGACTGCCGGGCGACGGGGAACTGACTCTGATGGTGCGTGTCTTCTCGCACTCCGACCAGACGGTCATATGGACCCAGACAACTTGCCGCCAGCTGTCCATCCAGGACGGGACGCCCACCCCGGCTGATTGCGACGCCGAGACGCCGATTCCCTGATAGGGGCGCGAGGAGCGCGTTCGCGGGTTCCGTGAGGGCCTCTGCGGTGGCCCGCCGCGCTGCTCCGCGGGGTCGACGGGGCGGGGCGAGGGCTCGACCAACGTCAACGGCGGCGGTCACATCGTCACGATCGCCATAACGCCCGACATGACGCCCGGCTTCAGGGCCACCGCCTCATACACCCACTACTCGATGCTGCGCACCATTGAGGAGGCCCCGGGGCCTTCCGGCTCCCGGAAGTGCGGCCTCGACAACGACGATGGCATTCCCGTACTGAGCCTCGCGGGACCGATTCTCGCAAGAAAGCCGCCGATCGGTCTTGCCGGTCGGCGGCTACTTGTGTCCCGGAAGAGACCGGCTCAACGGCCCGGGAGGACCTCGATCTCGAATTGGCCTATCGGCCGCTCGAAGCCGAACAGCTGCCCGCGGATGACCCCTCTAACAGAGCCGCGACCGGCCGGGCCGAGATCGACCAGGTCCAGCATCGTCTGGAAGTCGTCGAGTCGCATCGATCCCGCGGGGTGCAGATCGTCTTCATCGGCGTCATCCGGGGGCAGGGTGGTCGCGTCGTCCCAGGTGTCGTCCTCGACGACGGCCGAGATGGTCTGTGCGGCCTCGAGCTCGTCCTGCCCGATCGGTTCCCCCACCTCGTCGCAGATTCTCACGTTGAATCGATAGTCGATATCGAGCGAGCCCGGGTTCGGTGCCGGTTCGACGATGCTCGGGGCCGCGCGTCCGAGCACATACAGACCCGCCTGCGTAACCGCATCGAGGGCTGCATCGACACAGGCGGGGCAGCCATCAAACTCCAGTGCCGAGTACGATCGGCATGCGACCTTCGTCACGACGGTCATTCTGGACTTCTTCTCTACATCTAGCATGGCCCCACCTTAGGTAGTCGAGGTGAACGGATGCTGAACGATCGGTTAACGCTGGTTCACCATCTGGGGCGGGTGGATGGCGAAAAGTGGCTCGCCTGACCCGCTTCGCGGGCGTCCTGGCGGTCGCCGCAATCGTTGGCGCAGCGTGCGGATCCGCCGGGCCGAGCCCGTCGCCGGCGCGTCCGAGCGTCGCGACCACGCCGACTCCCACCGCCGGGCCCACCCCGACGCCGACCGCGACGCCCACGCCGACCGTCGCTGCCAGCCCAACGGCCGGGCTGCCGCCCGCTTCGAATGTGACCGCGTTCTTCTATGCATGGTATGGGAATCCGAGCGGCGACGGCGCCTGGCGCCACTGGACACAGCGAGCGCACCTCCCACCCGACGACATCGCCTCGGCGTTCTACCCGGAGCGCGGCCCATACAGCTCGAGGGACCCCGCGGTCCTGTCGGATCAGATGGCTGAGCTGGTGCGGGCCCGGATCGGCGTCATAGCCGTCAGCTGGTGGGGGGTCGGCTCCTGGGAGGACCAATCGCTCGACGGCATCTTCAGCGCCGCGGAGGCGGCCGGTATCAAGATCACCTTCCACGTCGAGCCTTACCAGGCCCAGACCGTGGCGTCCGTGGCGGCCGACATCCGCTACTTGCTCGGCCGGTTCGGTTCGTCACCGGCGCTGTACCGGGTGGCGAGGCCCACGGCCGGCAGCGCTTCCACCGCCCCGCGCCCGGTCTTCTACCTGTTCGCCAGCAGCCGCCTGCCCGTCCCGGATCTCAAGGCGATGATCGGCGGCCTCCGAGGAACGGCGAACGACTCGATCATCATGGTCCACTCGCCCAAAGCCTCGACCGCCGTGAAGGACGGCGCCGACGGCGTATATACGTACGACTCCATGGCAGCGCCCGAGGCGCTCGCGTCTCTCGTCGCGGATTGCCGGTCCGCCAACGTGATCTGCAGCCCGAGCGTCAGCCCTGGGTTCGATAATCGCGAGGCCGTGACGACCGGCCAGATCTTCGTGGATCGCCGGAATGGCGCCAGGTACGACTCGATGTGGGACGCGGTCGTGGGGGCGGACGCGGAATGGGTCAGCGTGACGTCGTTCAACGAGTGGCACGAGAGCACCCAGATCGAACCGGCGGTCGACTTCGCCGCGGGCTCGCGGACATACGTCGGTTACGACGGCACTTACGGCACGACGCTGGCCGATGCGCCCTATGCCTATCTGGACCGCACGGCCTACTGGGTCGGCCGGCTGTCGCCCGGCCCTTGACGAGTCGGGCTGGTCATCAGGTCGCCGCGGCGGTCGGCAGATCCGTCGGCGGCTCGGACGGAGCCACCGCACCGTCGAGGGCCATGGGCACCAGGGGGCTGCCGATGCCGTACGCCCAGACCCTGACGTAGTAGACGCCGATGCCTTGATCCGTGCCGACGATGCTTGCCAGGGCGGGTTCGTTAGTGCCGCCGGTTATGGCGTGCCGCGAGATCCCCGGCGGCACGACGGCGGCCCCGCTGTTCGGACCGCCGCCGGCCGGCGAATCCGAGCCTTCTTCACCCGCCGGGTCGGCTGTGCCGAGCTGCCAGACTCGGGTCAGGTGGCCGGAGCCGTCGCGCCGGTACACGGCCGACTGGAAGGAAATCGGACCGGTTCCGACCACGACCGGGAGAGGGTAGGAGTTCTCGAGTTCAACGGAGATTTCCAGCCCGCCGGCGCGGACGGCCGGAGCCGCGCCGATGGCAACCAGCGGCCCATCCTGTGCCAGCCGCGGCGACACGACGGCGCGCACGTGTACGAAGGCCGAACCGGCCACGTTGGGCAGGGCCCAGAAAGGCACGGCTATAGCAAGTCCGATGACGGCCGCGCCGGCGACCAGCAGGCGGGCGCGCCGAGGACTCATCTTCCTCCCGGCCCGGAGTCGCCCCACCCCGCAAACCGCTCGTGGCCTGCGAGGTCTCGCCTCAACCTGAGGCCGAGCAACCCAAGAAGACCGAGGATGATCGCGGCCACCAGCAGGGCGGTCAAATCGTAGCCCGCCGTCCCGCCGCCAGGGCGATGGCCTCCGTCGGTCGCGCCACCCGCGCCGGCCGCCTGGTCGGCCACCGCATCTGTCGGGGATGGGGACGGAGTCGGCGTCTCCGGTGCCGCGACGATCGACGAAGAGGGCGTCGGCTGAGGCCCCGCCGCGCCCGTGAGCAGCGATAGCACCCGCAGATAGCGGTCGCCGTAGTTCTGGCTCGGTTCCACGTACGAGTTCTCCGTGAATTCGTTCCAGCTGATCAGCGCAACCCCGTCGGGTCGCGTCGCCAGCGCCGCCGCCCAGGCCGCCGTCAGAGTAGCTCCGTCTCGTCTCTCGACGACGGAGGTTCCGCCGTTGAGTCGGGCGTCGAATCCGACGGCCGCGGGAGCCAGCCACAGCCCCTTGGTCGCATGCACCGCATCCGATAGCTGCGTCAGGCGCTTCTGGTAGCCGGGCGTCGAGAGCGGATCGGCCGAAGACCAGTAGTAGGCGTCTCCGTCGAACAGGCCGGCTCTTGCCTGGTAGTCGGCCGCGCTCCTCTCGGAGCCCAGGAGCAGAAGCTTGTCCGGGGCATCCAGAAGACCCCGGACGCTGGCGATGTCGGCGTCGCTGAACTTCCAGCTGCCGGACCAGATGACGGCGGGCTCGCCATACAGATCGAAGACTGGATCAGACCCGTAGTTCGCCTCGAATGAGAGCATGTCGGCTGCCACCGTGGCCGTTGGAATCGGGTCGCGATTGACGTCCAGGCCCTCGTAGATGATGACCAGCTTGAGGCCCTGCCGCCGGCACTCGGCGACCAGTTCGGAGAGGGCCAGGTTGAGGGTCGTCGTGCTCTTCCACGAGGCGATGAGGGCATCGACGCCCGACTCCCGAGCCCACGTGACTTGCTGGGCGATGACCGCCGGATCCGTGCTGTTGTAGGGGCCCAGAGCCGGGAGATCGGTCTTGGTGTGCGTCCAGCTGACGCTGTTGAACCACATGTAGTAGTAGGCCAGAACGGGGGCCGGAGACGGAGACACGGATGTTGCGGGGCTGGCCGATGCGCTCGGAACCGCCGACGGCGATGGGGCGGCCGAACCTGAAGGCCCTTGAGTGGCGGCCGGTCCGGCCAATCCAAGGGCGCCCAGAGCTCCGACGAGGGCGATCAAGATCGCGATCGTCGGAGCCGGGCGGTTGCTCCGCTGGCGAGGAGGCTGCACCTTTGAGTTCCGGCCCCTAAGAGGAGGCCGGCTCCCGCGTTTCTCGGCGCGAGCGGCGGAGCCGAGTCCGGATGAGCGACCACCGCCCGATGACCGCCAGCACCACGATCACCAGGATCAAGGCGCCGAGCGTCAGGATCACATCCATGTACGTGATCACCCGAAGGGTGGCGTCCTGAGCGCGCGACAGAGCGACCGGCGTCGGCGGCGAGAAGGCCGCCGGACTCAGGGACAGCTTGTACTGGCCGCGCGGCAGGTTCGAGAAGGTAACGCGCCCATCAGAGGCGAGATGCTGCTCTACCGAGACGCCGTCGGGGTAGGTCAGCGTCAGCTTGCCCGACACGGGCGTGCCGAATACGGCATCGCGCGCCTGCACCGTCATCCCGTACAGAAGGAGCTCCACGGTCCAGACGCCGCTTTGAGTCGGCGCCCATGCCTGCTGGCCGCGGTTCACGACTTCGGCGCCGTGGATCTTGACCGACAGGACCCGGTAGGTCACCTGCGATGGGATGAGCATTGTGGAGACGTGGATGGTGGAAGCCGCCGTCCACCAGACGTCGTTGGCGCCCGTCTGCGAGTTGAGGACGACGTCATCCGCGCCCGTTCCCGTACTGAACTGGGCCTGGTCGATCAGGGTGGGATCGATGGGGTTCCCTTCCAGGTCCACGTATTGAACGGTCGCCCGGTAGGCGATACGGAGCCCGATCACATACGTCGCCGGGCCCGAGACGTCGATGGTGCGATCCGCCGTATAGACGTTGTCGAGCCACCGGACGAAGCTTGCCTTGATCGTGGCAGTCGGCGACGTGTCGGGGTTCAGGTCGGCCGCCAGCTGGTAGGTGCCCGACTTGGGGACCGGCAGCGCGGCGACTCCGTCGGGACCCGTCATGGCGACTTCGTTGCCCAGGGTGAAGCGCATGTTGGGCAGGGCCGGAACAGTCTGGATCTGGATGGCCGCGGCGAGGACGGTCAGGGTCGCCTTCGCGGTCGACGGCGCAAAGCCGTGAGATCCGTTGAACGCGACCAGAACCGCGTAGGCGCGCGCTTCCGCCAGCGTCTTGCCAGGCACGATCAGAGTGACGGAGCCCTGGGCGTCAGTCTTGTCGCTCCGCACTTCGGTGCCGTCAAGGGAGAGTGAAACGCGCTCGTCGGGCAGGCCCTGGCCGGTCTTGTAGTGCAACACGGCCGTGATCGCGACATCCTTGCCGATAACGCTGCCGGTCGGGGTTTCCACAGTCAGGCTGGTTGCCACGGTGGCCGATGCCGTTGTGGTGGTCCGCTTGACCGGCGGAGAGCCGGGCGAAAGCGACCCCGAAGTGGGGGCCGGCGCGACAACCGTCAGGGTTGCGCTGGCGGAGGACTGCCCGAGGCTAAAGTTGCCCGTGAACGATGCGTGCAGCAGGTACGAACCCGGCGCGGTCAACACGGTTCCGGGGATCGTCAAGCTGGCCTTGCCGTCGAAGCCGGTTCGGGCGTGCGTGAAGTACGACGTGCCGACCGCGAGAGAGACCGTTTCTCCGGCCAGGGGTTTGCCCTTGCTGTCCGTGAGCAGGGCGCCGACGGTCACGCTATTGCCGTAGTTGCTGCCGCTCGGGACCTGCAGGGTCAGTGCCGTCGAGTTGTTGTGCCCATACGCCGCGGCGACCGCGGCCGGCGAAAGGGTGACCGTCAGGGCCCCTGCCAGGACCAGCGGGACCGTCAGAAAGGCGATCCCACGTCTCATTCTCGAGACCGCATCGTGTGTCTTCATGTGGTAGACCTCAGCTTCTCTCGAGCGCCGGGTGTCGCCCGGGCCGGAGCAAGAAGGCACCGCAGATGAGGGCAAAAGCCACAACGGCGGCGTAAAGAGCCAGGAGGATGGGCCGGTTGGCGGCGTCGGTCGTCGCCTTGACCGGGTACGTTTGATCGGGGAAGACCGGAGGAGCGGGTGGCTGGCTCAGGTCTAGGGCATTGGCGATGCTGTTGGCCGTCGCGTCCCGCGCCGTCAGAGGCGGCAGCGACCAGTTGTCCTCGATGAAGCGAAGGATCGAGGTGAAGTCGTAGGTGGTGTTGTCGATTGTCCCGTGGCGCGCGTACGGCGAAACGAAGATCGCCGGCACCCGGAACCCATATCCGTCGGCGTCAAGCTGCGGCGGGGCCACGTGGTCGTACCAGCCGCCCCAGTCGTCCCAGGAGATGGTGTAGAGGCTGCTGCTCCAGGCCGAGCTGCGCATGAGCGAGGTCACCGTGGACACCGCGAACGACTGTCCCGCCGTTATGTCGCCGGGTGGATGCTCCGACAGACCGCTTGGGACAAGATATGCCACCGCCGGCAGCTGGCCCGTCTGCAGATCCGTGAAATACTGCTGTAGATCGACGATGTGCGAAGAGAGGGCCGTGCCGTTGATGAACCGCGAGAAGTCGAGCAACGGGGCCCAGATCAACTGCGCGGCCTTCTTGGAGGTGATGTCGTTGTTGAGGAACGTGATCCCCGGATCGTAGTTCTGGACGTAGAACTTCCAGGACACGCCAGCGGCGTCGAGTCGATCGAAGATCGTCGGGAAGTCGTAGCCGTCGACCGGCAATGGGCCGCCGGCGCGGGCCGCGATTGAGTACATGTGATTGACTTCGCTCGAGCCCATGGCCGAGCTGAAGAAGCGCTGCGCCAGGACGTAGTCGCTGGCCAGGTTGTAGTAGATCGGCAGGTCGGTGCCGTCGTAGTAGCCCGTCGCGAGGTTCGTCGGCAGGTTGTACTGGGCCTGGGCGGCCGAGAATCCGTCCATCTTCCCGCCGTCGAAGGACCTGAGCGCCGCTTCGGCGCTGTGGTTCAGGTCTACGGTTCGATGGCTCGAGAGATGGAATCTCGGAAAGCAGTCCGTTGCCGAGGGCACCGGGGTGGGAACCTGGGTGGGGCGCGGCGTCGTGCTCGAGGAGGGCGTCGCGGCGCTTGCCGTCGGCTTGGCGCTTGCGACCGGTGCCGGGATCCAGTTGGGTTGACACGTGTCCGGGGGCTGATCCACGCCCGGGAAGGCGGAGAAGTAGTTGTCGAACGTGTGGTTCTCCTGCATCAGGAAGACCACGTGCTGGATCTGCTTCGTGGCCGCTTCGACCGGACCCGCGAAGGTCAGCGGGGCGACCAACAGGCCGACCGAGACCGCCACGGCCGCCGCCCGAACGAGGCTCCGCTGACGTCCGAGCTGGCGAGAACGCCGGATGAAGGCGCTCATGGCCGCACCTCGTAGATTTGGATGACGATCTCAGTCGTCGTCTTGCCCGCGGCGTCCAGCACCTGGGCCGACTGCTGGTAGACCAGCGAGCCGTGGTACCGGCCTATGTATCTCTTCAGGAGGTTGTCGAAGAAGGGCGATCGCTGGGCGGACCAGACGTCCGTGGCGATGTACTGGATCTTGTTGAGCTGCAGCGACCGGTCCGGATTCACGATCGGGTCGTAAGCCGGATTGCGCCGCAGCGGATTGGGGCTGACGGACAGGCCGTAGGCCTTCCTCTGGCCGTAGTACTCGATGATGTTCGCCAGGGTTGGTCCGGTGGTCAGGAAGACGCCGCCTTCGGGAACGTTGTTCCTGACCCACAGCCCAGTCTCGCGGGCGCCCGGCAATCCACCGGTGCCGGCCAGCGAACCGCTGATCGACGTCGAGTTCAGGGCCAGGACCGTGGGCACGGCGATGCTGACGATTGTTGCCGCCAGGAGGGCCGCGCTTATGCCTACCGCGACGTGGCGGGGCACCTTGAGTTCCTGGCGCGGCGCCCTGATGGCGGCGAGAGACACGCCCAGAGCACGCTCAGGCAACCTGGAGGCGAGCCGGCTTCCCCGCCGTACCAACGCGTTCAAGCGGGCTCGCGCCGGACCGATCTCGGGGGCGTCGCCGAAGGGCTCGTCGACGATGCTCTCGCTTGCGGTCAGGAGCCGATCGAGGCTCATGCCGGCCAGGATGGCGACGGCAGGGGCGATCGGGAGAAGGTACTGGTAGCCCTTGACCGGCCAGATCTCGAAGAACGCGATCGGAACGGCCACCCAGGCGATCAAGAGCCGATCCTGCCAGCGCCCTCTGCGGGCGGCATAGATCAGCCCGGCGGCGCCCGCGAGGAACACCAGCAGGCCCATGGCGCCCGGCACGACGTCGGCGTAGAAGGTCCAGGTGTGGTTAGGCTGCCGGAGCACCTCCCAGAGGACGAACGACTGGGCCGCACCCGTCCCCTTACCGATGAGGATCGCGGCCGGATAAGGCGCGACGGCGAGGGCAAAGAGACCGATCGCCATGAGCTGGCGGCGCAAGCTCACGCGGATTTCCGGTGCCAGCAACAAGAATGCGATGGCGACCGGAACGATCAATACGGCTGTTTCCTTCGCCAGGACGGTGAGCCCGGTGGCGAAAGCGGCGCCGTAGAGCCAGCGCGCAGCGCCGTCTCGAGCGAAGCGGGCGATGAGATAGATGCTCAGGAGAAAGAGCGTGGTTTCCGGTCCGTCCAGAAGCGCCTGGCGGGTGACGATGACGTGGTAAGGCATGAGGGACAGCAGGGCCGCGGCGATGAGGCCGGCCCGCCGGTTGAAGAGGAGCGAGCCCGTGGCGTAGGCAAGGCCGATGCCCCCAACCCCGAACGCCACCGAGATCAACCTCGGGGTGATGTCGTTGACGCCGATGAAGCGGAACGAGATCGAATAGAGGAACTGAGTGAGAAGAGGATGAGCGCGGAAGATCGAGAACAAGGGCGTGTAGATCGGTTCGCCGGCCAGCGTTGCGCCCTGGCCCGCGTATACGGCTTCGTCATTGTTGAAGCCGACCGAACCGATGGCAAATAGCCGGACGCCGGCGCCGACCAGAAGGATCGCGGCCAGCGTGACCCACAGTCGAGCGTCCACTCGTAGCCGCGCCAGGGCGCGGTCTCGGGCGGCCGCCAGGCCGGTAACCAGTGGCAGTTCACCGACGCTCACATACGTCGGGTTGAGGCTGATGGCGGCGGCGCTCGTGTTGGCGCCGGAGAGGGGCGTGCCGGGGTCTAGTCCCGGCGGCCTATCGGACCCGGGTCGAAGACGCTCCTTGCTCCTTCGTGCGTACGTGCCGGCCGCGAAGAGGCTGACCTCTGCCGCGCCCGCCTGGGCTAGCCGGCCGATCCCGGACGAAGCCGGCTTGGTGTGCGAGGGACGACTACCACGGCGGCTGCTCTTGCTGGGACGAAACGTGGCATCCGTTTGAACCCCGCCGCTCATGGCCGCTGCGACCTCGGGCTCGGCGTTGGGCAGACCCACGACCTCGCGGCTGCCGACTTCCACGGGGATGCCGACCGGCTCGCGGTCGTCGGACTCGATCGGAACGCCGACCACATCGGGCTCTTCTCCGCCCTCGATCAGCCGCGGCAGGAGCTCGCCCCATTCATGGCCGCGAACTCGGAGCCGCCAGACGGTTACGTTCTGAAGAGCCTGGGTCAGCAGTTCGCGTTCGCGGGTCCGAAGCTGCTGGTAGTCCGCCCCGTCGATCATGAAATGGGGCGCCAGCGTCGCGAACGGCGGGAAGCCGTAGGCGTCGTCGGTGTTGTCGATGAGCTGATCGATCGCGGCTTCGAGGCCGACCCGTTCCTGGACCGGCTCGCCGCGCTCCATGAGGAAGACGTTGGCGATGGGAGCTTCGGGCGCGATATGCGCCGGAAGAAGCGAGGTGATGTGGTACTTGGGGGGTGGAACCATGATTTGGAGAACGCTGTTGATCGACATGATCGGAACGTTGAGGCTGCCCAATCCCTTGCCGACGGTGCGGCCGCTCTTGGAGTGGACGCGACTCTGGATCTGGAGCTGCATGCGCTTGCGGGTGCTCAGAGTGCTGGCGTCGACGGCCCGCGTCATGGTGTGGTACGAGAGCGTCATCGGCTTGGGGAAGGTCCGCACGAAGCCCGCGGGATCGATGATTGCCATGTCGTCGGAGATGAACCGCCAGTGGCGCTCCCTGACCATGTTGATGACGGTGCTGGTCTTGCCGGTGTCGGTTTGCGCGGATAGCAGAGTGGCCTTGCCGTCGACTTCGAGGCCGGCGGAGTGGAGGAGTACGTAGCCCTTCGAGACCAGGACGAACCGGAGCAGCGCCTCGACGACGTTCGTGTAGAGGACGTGGCGCGATACGGACAGGAGAGGCGAGGCCTCGACTTCGATCGGATGGCCGAGCGTCAGGTTGAAGTCGGCTCCCAGAAGGCCCAGGTGCTCGCGGTAGGTCACTCGCTCGCCGTCTCGCTTGAGCCTGATATGTGGCTTGGGGAGACTGCCGACGCGGCGGGTACGGATGCGGATGTCGGGCGGCGTTATGGCTGCCGTCCGGAAGTAGGCCAGTTCCGGCAGCTCTGAATCCGAGTCGAGGCGGAGCAGTCCGCCGATGTCATAGCGGTAAGGCTGGGCGAGCTTCCCCGACGCGTCGAGGGCGTCGAATTGGCCAAGGGCCTTCTTTCGCCAGACCCAGCCGTCCGAAATCGCGAACCGGATGACGAACAGTGCGCCCAGGGCGATCAAGTTCGCCGACGCCGGCCCGAGTCCGCCGACCTCGCTCAGCAACCAGAGCATAGGCACGCGCAGAAGGAGCATGGCGTTGTTCATCCCGGAGTAGGACACGTACCGGGTCAGAGCACCGCGGTGGAATCGCCGACCCGAGAAGGCCCACAGCTCGTTGCCGAGAAAGTTCCACGTGGTGGAGATCTCGGTCGAGATGATGGCCGCCAGGACGAACCAGATGGCCAGCCTGTGGACCATGCCGACGTAAACGAGCTCGTTCACGGCGACGCCGGACAGGCCGACGATAAGGAACTTGGACATGGTGCGAAGGCGAGATGGCGACGAGAGCTTGGAGCGGATATTGGAGCGGATAAGGGCAATTTCTTTCATGAGCGTGAACCCCTGATCGTTACGCCGGGTGAGGATGGATAAGTGAGATGAAATGCGACGAGATGAAGGGGCGGCGGGGTTTGCGCGGGGCTGATTGCGTCGAAACGAGTGCAATCTACGAAACGCGAGTCGCTTTCGTGGCCGGCACTTCGCCGCGAACGGCGGCCCAGCGCAGGGCGACCACGACCTTGAAGGCCTCGAGAACAATGCCTGAATTCATCTTCGAAGCGCCTTCACGACGCTCCTCGAACGTAATAGGAATCTCACAAATGCGAGCTCCGAGCCTGTGTGCCCGGAAGGTCATCTCGATCTGGAACGCATAGCCGCCGGCGTGAACTGCGTCCAGATCGATCGTCTGGAGCACGTCGGCGCGGATTGCCTTGAAGCCGCCGGTGAGGTCCTGATAGGGCAGCCGAAGAACTGTTCGCGCGAAGAGTCCTCCGAACTTGCTGATCAGCCTGCGCATCGGTGCCCATTTGGGGATGACCCCGCCCGGGACATATCTGCTGCCGAGCACCATGTCCGCCTCACCCGAAACTACGGGTTCGAGGAGGGCCGGCAGATACCTGACCGGGTGGCTGAAGTCGCAGTCCATCTGGACGACGACCGTGGCTCCGCGAGCCGACACGTTGCAGAAACCGTCGACGTAGGCTCGGCCCAGGCCCTGCTTGGCGGCGCGGTGCAGAACCGCAACGTTGGGGCGCTCGGCGGCCATTTGATCCGCGATGGCTCCCGTGCCGTCGGGCGAGTTGTCGTCCACGACCAGCACCGAAGCCTCGGGCACCGTCGCCAGGATGGCCTCCACCATCGGGCGGACGTTGTCGCGTTCGTTATAAGTCGGCAGTACAAACCAGATATTCGGTGCAGACATGGACATGGGCGCATCCTCGCGTTAAGTCGTTGACCGTCCGTTAACAGCCGTTGGAAGTCCGCAAACTACTACCGCACGCAGGCATTGACGACTGTTGTCTCGCGCTTCAGACGCCACCGGCGACACTGTTCCGGCAGGCGAACATGGGATAGGGGAAGGCCGCCTTACCGGGCAGGTCGGGGGGCCACCCGTGCGGGTAGGTACAGTCACCCGTCGTTTGCACGACCCGCCATCGTCAGGGGACGCAATTCGCCGATCCAGAGTCCGTGAAGCCGTAGCCGGGGGCGGCGACGAACTTCCAGCTATAGCTCGTGGAGCGGAGAGTCATCTGGATCACGCCGAACGAGGCGTCGTTGCGAACCACTTCGCCGGTGAGAGGCGCGGTCACAAACCCGTAGTGGTTCTTGCCGCCCGTCCCCACGACGAACTCGGTCACTCCGGCCGGGTCGGGACGGCCGGTGGCGTCGAGAGGCACGAACCGCTCGTAGTCGTGGTTGTGGCCGGAGAGGACGACGTCCACGTGCGCAGCCGCGAGGTCGGCCCAGATCGTGGACATCTGGGTGGCGTTCTTGTGCTCGCCGGACGACCACCTGGGCTCATGCCAGTAGACGAGGGTGCACACCGAGGGATGAGCGGCGAGATCGCCCTCGAGCCAACGCTCCTGCCCTGAGCCGGCGCCACAGCCGCCGATGTGGGAACACTCCGAGTCCAGCTCGATCATGTGCCAGTTGCCCAGGTTGAAGCTGTAGTACGCCGGGACGCTGAAGTACGAGAAGTAGCCGGCTGCCTTCGAGGTCAGATACTCGTGGTTACCGATTGCCGGATACATGATCGAGCGGTACTTGCCCCATGTTGGACCGAAGACTGCGTTGAAGCCCGCGAGCGTGGCGTCCTCGTACTGGTTGTCGCCAAGCGTCAGGACGGCCGTTGGGTGCAGCTGGCCGATCAGGTCCGCGGTTGCAGCCTGGTCGCAATCGGTCGGGGCGCCCACGTCATGGGCGGGATCGCAGGCGATGTCACCGGCCGCGACGATCGACACGGTCACGGCCCGGCGCGGCGCCGGTGGTGCCACCACCGACCCGGTTGGGGACGGCGTCGCGACCGCCGCGCCGGCGGATGCCACCACCGACCCGGTTGGGGACGGCGTCGCGGCCGCCGCCGTGACCGCGGGAAGCGGCGAACCCAGCCCCGGCCATCCCGTGACCAGGGGGCCGGTCGCGGAGCTGGTTATGCCGAGGACAGACTGCGGCGACGACGACAGAGCGGATGCCGGGCTTTGCCGGGGACTCAGCCCTGGAGCGGAGCACGCCCAAAGGAACGCGGCCAGCGTAGCGAGGAATGCCATAGCGAGAGTGGCGCGGCGTCTGGCGTGACCGGCAGGCGTCATGGTCGACCTCCGCGCATGAGCGAACTCGGGAGTTGCGGGCCATAGGGCCGGCAATGCCCCGGCGGGGAGTCTCGGCTGCGTTGCCGAAAACTCGCTCAAACGGGACCCGCGGTCCCACCTGGCGACCCGCCCCGCGGGTCCGAGTCGGGATTGGCCGTTGATCGGGGCCATCGACCCACTCGTTGGCAGAGTCTCTTCGGCGGCCGCAGTCCGTCGATGCCGGTACACAATCCTGAGTCCAATCTTACGAATGCGGCCGTGGCAGGCCCGCGTCCGGTCGACTAAGCTGGCCCGGTGCCCGGCCGCGAGCGTGCCGTCAACCTGATCCGCTCGCCGCCTCCCCTCGCCGCCTCCCGCATGCCGCACACCTACGGCGCCGATTGGAGTCCTGACATGCCCCAGACCGATTCCACGAGCTTGATCACGCGTCTGGCTCGCCCCCTCGCCGTCGTCGCGGCCGCCGCTCTGCTCGTGGCCACGGTATCCTCCGCCGCTTCGGCCGGCACGACGGTCTCGCTCAAACCCGTTGCCGACACCTGGGTCAATACCGTCAGCACGTCCGCCAACTACGGCTCCAGCACGAGCCTGCGCGTCGACGGCTCCCCTGTCTGGCAGGCCTACGTTCGGTTTGATCTCACGGCTGTGACGGGGACCATCAGTCGCAGTGAACTGCGGATCTATCCGGTCAGCTCGAGCAAGGCCGGGTTCTCGGTTCACAGCGTCGCGAGCACTACGTGGGTCGAGAAGACCACCACTGCGGCAAATGCCCCCGCGATAGGGTCGAAGGCGATCTCCTCCGGCTCCCTGAGCGCCGGGAAGACCGTTGGGATCGACGTCACGTCTCTTGTGAGCGGTCATGGGCTGGTCAGCCTGGCTCTGACCGACAACAACGGAACCGCCATCAACCTGGCCAGCCGCGAGTCGCGGCAGTCTCCGGTCCTGGTAGTGACGACCACGGCCGCCACTCCCGTTCCCAGCGCGCTCCCGACGAGCACCGCGGCCGCCACGCCCGCTCCCACCGCGACGCCGACGCCGACGTCGGCGCGCACCGCGACGGCGACCCCCTCTCCGGCGTCGACCCAGACGCCGTCACCGACCCCCACGGCGACCGCTGCCCCCGCCGCGGCGCCGACGCCGCCCACCTCTGCCTTCCCCGTTCGGGCCGCCTTCTACTATCCCTGGTTCCCGCAGGCCTGGAAGCAGTCTGGGATGAACCCGTTTACCCACTACCATCCGAGCCTCGGCTTCTACGACGGTGCCGACCCGGCCGTCGTCGCCAGTCAGATCGAGGCCATGCAATACGGCAAGATCAGCGTCGGGATCGCGTCGTGGTGGGGCCAGGGCAGCTCCACCGACGTCAAGATCCCGGTACTCATGGCCGCGGCTGCCGGCACGGGCTTCAAGTGGGCCTTCTACTACGAGCCCGAAGGCAGCTCCGATCCGACCGTCGCGCAGATTCAGGCCGACCTGGCATACATCAACAGCCATTACGGCGCCAATCCATCCGCCTACCGGATCGGTGGCAGGCCGGTGATCTTCGTCTACGCCCAACCGGCCGACGCTTGCGGCATGGCCAGTCGCTGGGCCCAGGCCAATGCCTCGGGCGCAGACTTCATCGTTCTCAAGGTCTTTCCGGGCTACGCCGGCTGCTCCAGCCAGCCCAACGACTGGCATCAGTACTCGCCGGCGGTGGCCGAGGACCGGCAGGCCGGACACAGCTTCACGATTAGCCCCGGCTTCTGGATCGCCAACGGCAGCGTGAGACTGGACCGCGACCTCAACCGCTGGCGCCAGGAAGTAGTCGACATGGTCGCGTCGCGCCAGCCGTGGCAGCTGGTGACCACCTTCAACGAATGGGGCGAAGGGACCTCGGTCGAGAGCGCAACCGAATGGGCCACCCAATCCGGCTACGGCGCCTATCTCGACGTGCTCCACGACAACTGATCGCCGGCGCCCTCGCCGCTCGGCCGCATGCCAGGCCCGACCGATGCCGGGCGCCGCGTCCCTCGGTGTCGCCCGGTTGCGCGTCCGGCGTCCGTAACCCCGCGGCCCCAGTTGACCCTGCGGTCGCCTAGTGGAAGAAGCCGGCCATGTTGTCGGCCGAGCATGCCTGGCCCGCGCAACCCAGGCCCCAGGCGTCCTCGATGGTCCGGAGCAGGGAATAGTGGTCGTAGGGCGTGCCGGAGGCGTATCCCGCGCCGACGAGCGGGCTCACCACGATCGTCGCCACTCGTCCGCCCCCGCCCGTGTCGGAGGTGCCCTCGTCAGTAGTGATGAACAGCACGCTGTTGGCGAACGCCGGGCTTGACGTGATACGCGGCACGAACGTCTGCAGGAACGCGTCACCCGTCGCGACCGAGCAGCTGTGCATGTCGTTGCATTCGTTGGGCACGATCAGCGAGAAGTCGGCTGCTCCGGGGTCGAACACAGACAGATCGACGATCCGGGCGCACCTGGCAGGGTTGGTCGCGATGTCGGTGAAGCTGATGGCCGGGTTGTGTTTTCGAGCGTAGTTTCCGGCCGACCCGATGCCGCCACCGTCGCCCTTGTTGGTCGAGCCGGTGAAGCAGCCGCCGGGATAGTCCTGGGCAAACACCATCCACGTCTTCCCCTGGGCCTCCAGCTGGTCGGCCAGGTTGGTTCCGGAGAGGTCGTGGGCGTTGTCGTCGGTTACGCCCTGGGTGGATCCGGAGAAGAGGGCCAGGTAGTTCGGCTGCGAGGGATGCGCCACACCGTTGTAGTCGGTGGCCAGACCGTACTGCGCGATCAGGCTGTTCAGATAGGGTGCCTTGGAGCTGCCCACCAGGGAGCCGTAGTCCTCGTTCTCGAGGATCAGCACATAGATGTGGGCGAAATGCGGGACCCCGGGCTGGAGGCTCGCCGTTGGATCGGCGCCGGTCGTTGGCTCATATGACGGGGACGGCGCCACTGACGGGGACGGCGCCACTGACGGGCCGACCGACCGGGCCACCGACGGGGCCACAGTGGCACCGGTGCAGGCGCCGGCCACCGCGGCCAGCAGTGTTGTAACAAGTAGCTGTCGGGCATGGAACGACACGATCGACCTCATGTTTAGTGGACTCTTCGGCTGAATTGACCAGGTCCCCTTCCGCTCCAGCCGCGGCGACCCACGGCGCCGTAGAGCCGTTCCCGGCCATCTGTACACCAGGGCGACCTCAGGCGACGGTTTCCCGGCGAAAGCGACCACGCCGTGAGCCTGCGACACCACCAGACAAGACCGGGGCTCGGAATCGGTCCCGCCTGGCGCAAATATATGCTTCGATGACTTAGCAATTGCGCAACCGCTTCTTACCACGCCCGCCTGGCCTGTCCGCCCCCTGGGAAGTCGAATCGAGGAGCCATGAGGACACCTGAGTCCGCCGCAGCCGCGACCGTGAATCCCCCCGCTCCTCTGAGCCGGCGGTTGAGGCGCGGGTCCTCCGGGCTCATCAGGTGGCGGGTGAAGGCATTCCGATCCGCAATGGCGGGCCTCCTCGTCGTCTCCTGGATCGTTGTCGCACCGTTTACGGCTCGCCTGGCGAGCGCGGCTACGGATCCGGTCATCGCCGCCGCGGGCGACATCGCCTGCGACCCATTGGACAGCCAGTACAACGGCGGAAATGGCACGGCCACGTACTGCCGGCAGAAGGACACTTCGAATCTGCTGGTCGGCCATGGCTACAGCGCCGTGCTCGCGCTGGGCGACAACCAGTACTACTGCGGCGGCCTCTCCGCGTTTCAGCAGGTCTACGACCCAACCTGGGGCAGGGTCAAGTCGATCACCCACCCGGCGGTCGGGAACCACGAGTACCTGACCACGCCGGGCAGCAGCCACACGGGTTGCAACAGCTCGAATACGAATGCCGCCGGCTACTTCACCTACTTCGGCTCGGCGGCCGGGGCACAGGGCCAGGGGTATTACAGCTTCGATGTGGGGGCATGGCACCTGATCGCGCTCAACACCAACTGCACCAGCGCCGGTGGATGCAGTGCCAATACGCCTCAGGGCAAGTGGCTGGCCGCCGACCTGGCGGCGCACTCCAACCAGTGCATCCTGGCCTACTGGCACATCCCGCTGTTCAGTTCAGGGGGCCGGGCCAACAACAATTCCAGTTCGTTCTGGCAGCAACTCTACAACGCCCACGCGGACGTAATCCTCGATGGCCACGACCACATCTACGAGCGCTTCGCGCCGCAGACCCCGGCCGGCGTGGCCGACCCGACCAACGGGATCATGGAGATCACGGTCGGCACAGGCGGGGCAAACCACACGAGCATCGCCAGCGTTGTCGCCAACAGCGTCGTCCGCAATACGAACACGTACGGCATCCTGTCCATGACGCTGCACCCGGGCAGCTACAGCTGGAACTTCATCCCGGCCGTCGGCTCGTTCAGCGACAGCGGTTCTGGGACTTGCCACAATGCCGGCTCCAGCCAGACCCCGACGCCGACGGCGACTGCCACGGCGACACCCACCGCCACCCCGACCGCCACGGCGACCGCGACTGCCACGGCGACCGCATCCGCCAGCGCGACGCCTACCGCCACGGCCACGGCTACGGCCACTCCTACCGCCACGACGAACCCGAACGTGACTTCAGGAACGTTCGCCCCGGTCGCCGATAGCTACGTGTACTCCTCCAGCGCCAGCTCGAACTACGGCACGTCGACCCAGCTTCGCATCGACGGATCGCCGACTACTCGGTCGTTCCTGCGGTTCGACGTGTCCGGCATGGGCGGGACTGTGACCAGCGCGACCCTGCAAATCTGGGCCAACAGCGCCCAGTCGCTCGGCTATGACGCCTACTCGGTGGGAGACACGACCTGGGGCGAAACGACGATCACAGACGCGAACGCGCCGTCCTTTGGCTCGAAGCTCGGTAGCTCGGGCCGGATAACGGCCGGCTCGTGGACCAGCGTCGACGTGACGTCCGCCGTCACCGGCAACGGCCTGATCAGCTTCGGCATATCGACGACGAACGGCACCGCTGTCTCGCTCTCCTCGCGCGAAGGAGCCAATCCACCGCAGCTGTCGATCACCTCCGCGGGCGCGGACCCGACGCCGACCGCAACCCCAACCGAGACGCCGACCGCAACCCCAACCGAGACGCCGACCGCAACCCCAACCGAGACGCCGACCGCAACCCCAACCGAGACGCCGACCGCAACCCCAACCGAGACGCCGACCGCAACCCCAACCGAGACGCCGACCGCAACCCCAACCGAGACGCCGACCGCAACCCCAACCGAGACGCCGACCGCAACCCCAACCGAGACGCCGACCGCAACCCCAACCGAGACGCCGACCGCAACCCCAACCGAGACGCCGACCGCAACCCCAACCGAGACGCCGACCGCAACCCCAACCGAGACGCCGACGGCCACGCCGACCGCTACCGCCGCCCCGACCGCGGCACCGTCCCCGATAGTGGCGACGTCGTCGTTCACGCCCGCAGCCGACAGCTATGTGAACGCCTCCAGCGCCAGCTCCAACTACGGCACCTCAACCCAGGTCCGCATAGACGGGTCGCCGGTGGTCCGGTCGTTCCTGCGCTTCGACTTGTCCGGTCTCAGCGGGACGGTGACCAGCGCGACCCTGCGAATCTGGGCCAACAGCGCCCAGTCGCTCGGCTATGACGCCTACTCGGTGGGAGACACGACCTGGGGCGAAACGACGATCACAGACGCGAACGCGCCGT
The DNA here is from genome assembly GCA_963789725.1 of uncultured Chloroflexia bacterium. GTDB lineage: Bacteria > Chloroflexota > Limnocylindria > Limnocylindrales > CSP1-4 > Fen-1039. The sequence goes on along the minus strand of CAWBLU010000001.1, from coordinate 126,425 downwards.
CCTTTGGCTCGAACCTCGGTAGCTCGGGCCGGATAACGGCCGGCTCGTGGACCAGCGTCGACGTGACGTCCGCCGTCACCGGCAACGGCCTGATCAGCTTCGGCATATCGACGACGAACGGCACCGCTGTCTCGCTCTCCTCGCGCGAAGGAGCCAATCCACCGCAGCTGTTGATCACGACCTCCACCTCGGGTGGCGTGGCGCCGGTCCTGCCGAGCCGGCCGAATTCGCTTCCGCCGGTCGTCTTCTTGTTCGTGCCGCTGCTTGCACCGGCCCTGCTCTTGCTCCGCGAGGCGCCGATCCGGCGAGCTATCAACGGATCGGCATCAAGTTCGCTCTGGCCCGCTCTCGTGGCTGTGGCGCGAGCGGCGATGCAGAAGAGGCTTTCGGCTCGGCGCACCGCGTAGCCACGGCTCCCGGCGCCGTCGAGGCGGCGTCGCCTGGGGGCGGCTCGAGAGGTAGCCGCGGCCCCAATCCGAGGGCCGGCACCTCGTCGTGCCGCGGGCTGAGGCCGATTGCGCGTAATCCGTTCGAAAGGCGGTCGGGCCGATAGTCGCGGCCATGACAGCCATGTTCGCCTCCAATCCGCTCGGCGCGCGCCGCTCCGCCGTCCGCCGGCTGGGTAGCTTCGGCCTCATCGGCGTGGCCAGCACCGTGGCCTACATAGCCCTGTTCGCCTGGCTGCGGGATGTGGCTCCGGCGGGCCTCGCAAACGCGATCGCCCTCCTCGTGACCGCCGTCGGCAACACTGCCGCGAACCGCTGGCTCACCTTCGGCGTTCGCGGCAGCGAGGGCGTTGCCCGGCACCACGCCGCCGGGCTCATGGCGCTGGCCGTCGCGCTCCTGATCACCTCGGGTTCCCTCGCGGTCCTCGGCGCGGTTGTCCCGCGCCACGGCCGCACGGCCGAGGTCGCTGTCCTGGTCGCGGCAAACGCCGCCGCAACTTCGGTCCGCCTCCTGCTTCTGCGCCTGGCCATCGATCCGACCGGCAGTTCCGCCAGCTCGGCCCAAGCGCCATTCGCTACCCTCTCTCAATCGAAAGGGACACAAGGATGACCGCCATCACCCGCCCCACCTCCGCCCGAAAGCGCGCCATGCCACGCATCCGGCCGATAGCCGGGATCCGCAGCCTCGTTCGCGGCGACACCGCCGAGGCGGGCTGGGTTCGCCCGGCACTCGCGGCCGTTCTGGCCCTGGCCGCGGTGCTGTACCTGTGGAACCTCACCGTCAGCGGCTACGCCAACACCTACTACTCGGCCGCGGCCCTGGCCGCGTCGCAGAGCTGGTCGGCCTGGTTCTTCGGCAGCTTCGACGCGAACAACTTCATCACCGTCGACAAGCCCCCGCTGGGCACCATGCTGATGGGACTCTCCGTCCGGCTCTTCGGGCTTAGCTCATGGAGCGTGCTCCTGCCCCAGGCGCTGGCCGGGGTGGCGACCGTCGGCGTCCTGTTCGTGGCGGTGAAGCATTCGTTCGGTGCCGCGGCCGCCTTGATCGCCGCCGTCGTCATGGCCCTGACGCCGGCTGCGGTCTTGATCTTCCGCTTCAACAACCCCGACGCCCTGCTGACGCTTCTGCTCGTGCTTTCGGCGTGGGCTTTGCTTCGCTCGCTCGAGAACGGCAGCTATCGATGGATGGCGCTGGCGGCCGCGTGTGTCGGCCTGGGGTTCTTGACCAAGTATCTGCAGGCCTATCTGGTCCTGCCCGGCTACGCCCTAGTCTTTGGCTTCTCGGCCAACACGACCCTGCGGCGGCGGATACTCGGCCTGGCGATCGCATTCGCGACCGTGCTCGCGACCAGCGGCTGGTGGGTCGCCATTGTCGAGTTGCTGCCGGTCGGGAGCAAGCCTTTCATCGGCGGCAGCACCACCGGGTCGCCCCTCGATCTCATCTTCGGCTATGACGGCCTGGGCCGGATCTTCGGGGGGAGCGGCCCCGGCGGCGGTGGCGGCGGTGGCGTCGGTGGCGGTGGCGGTTTCAGCGGCGAAGTCGGTCCGCTTCGCCTCCTCAACTCGGAGATTTTCGGCGAGATCGCGTGGTTCATCCCGCTGTCGATCGCCGGGCTGGTGATCGGCCTCTACCGGCGCCGCTGGGCGGCACGAACCGATCGGGCTCTTGCCGGGTACCTTCTGTGGGGCAGCTGGCTCGTCGTCACTGCCATCGTCTTCAGCTACATGTCGGGCGTGATCCACTCCTACTACGCCGTGGCGCTGGCGCCTGCGATCGCCGCCCTCGTCGGGGCCGGCCTGGTGGCCCTGTGGGGCTCGCGCATGCGGATCTGGCTCGGAGGCATCGCCCTCGGCGTCGCCTGCCTGGCCACGGCCTGGTTCGGGGCCACGCTGCTGGACCGAACGCCGGCGTTCGCGGTCGGGCTCGGCCCCGTCGCCATCGCCCTTGCGGCGCTGGCCCTCGCCGTCCTGGCGGCGGCTTCGCTGCCGGCGCTGGCGGCCCGACCCGTGGTCAAGCGCGTTGCCCTGGCGGCGGCCGGCCTCGGCCTATTCGCCACGCTTCTGGCTCCCGCTGCCTACGCTATCGACACGACCGGGACTGCCTACGGCGGCGGCGACCCTCATCCGGGTCCCGGCACCACGGGCGGGTTCGGCGGATCGGCCGGACCCGGTGGCCTCGGGCCGCTCGGTGGGCTCGCCGGAGGCGGCGCGAGCGGACCGATCGCCGGCGGTCTGCCCGGCGACGGCGGCGGGCTCGGTGGCAACAGCTCGGATAGCGCGCTGCTGAGCTATCTCGTCGCCAACCGCGGTTCGGCGTCATGGATCGTCGCCGCCAACTCGGCCCAGGAAGCGGGCTCGATCGAGATCGCCACGGGCCTGCCCGTCATGGCCATGGGCGGGTTCACCGGCTCGGACCCCGCCCCCACGCTGGCCCAACTCAAGAGCTACATCGCCTCCGGCGAGCTCCGCTTCGTCCTTGCGAGCGGCGGCGGGTTCGGCGGCGGCGGGTTCGGCGGCGGCGGGTTCGGCGGCCAGGGCGGCACGGACACTTCGGACCGCACCTCCTGGGTCACCTCAACGTGCCAGGCCGTGAACTACGGCGGGTCGGCGTCCCTCTACGACTGCGCCGCGGCGTCCTGACCGAGAGTCTTGGTCGAGAGCGGTCGGTCCCCGTGGACCGGCCGTTCTTCGATTCCCGGGCCCGTAACCGTCCCGAAAGGTGTGCGCGCGCAGGATCGAGCCATGGGAGCCCACAAGATCCGCCTGTGGACGCGGCCCGAGCCTTCGGACCGGCGTATCGACCGAAGTTTCGGCGCTACGATTACGGCGACTTCGAACTGGGGCATAGAGCGCGGCGCCTGCGAATTGCCGGCTTTCACCGAGGACGAACGATGCGCGTGCTGGTAGCCGAGGACGATCCGGGCCTCCGCCAGGTCCTCGTTCTCGGGCTCAAGGATTACGGCTATCAGGTGGACGCCGCCGAGCGCGGCGACGAAGCCATCGATCTCTTCAAGTTCTACGACTACGACGTTGCCGTAGTGGATTGGCGCATGCCCGGTGTCGAAGGAATCGACGTCGTTGCCTGGGCGCGCAAGCACGACAAGCCGACGGCCATCCTGATGCTGACCGCCCGAGACGCGCCGCCGGACAGGATCCGCGGCCTCGACGCCGGCGCCGACGACTACCTCGTCAAGCCGTTCGACTTCGGTGAATTGCTGGCCCGCATCCGGGCCCTCCAGCGCCGGCCGCGTGGTGTGGACGCCCCGAACATCGAACGGGGCGGGCTGTCGCTGGATCCCATCCGGCGCACCGTGACGGTCCGGGACCGGGAATTGCCGCTGACCGTCACCGAGTACAGGATCCTGGAATTGCTGATGCGCCGATCTCCGGCCGTTGTTGATCGCAAGGCCATCGCGGAACACGGCTGGGACGATGAAACCGACCCGCTTGGCTCGAACGCGATCGACGTCCAGCTGAGCCGGTTGCGAGCCAAGCTGCCGGGCGCGGGCGTCCGCATCGTCACCGTCCGCGGCGCCGGCTATCGCCTGGAGGAAGTTTGAGGGCGTTCCGCCGACACCAATCCGAGAGCCACGCCGGGCCGTCCGTCGCAATTCTGGCCGTACGAGTGGCAATGGCCGCCGCCGGGGTGGTCGGCCTGGCTTACGTTCTGATCGCCGTATTCGTCGCCGGCTTCGTGTCCAACAATCTCACGGCCGGTGTGGACCGGAACCTGGTCCAATCCCTCGACGTCGTCGATACTCCGCGCAACCCGGGCGGCGTGCCGAACGGGGGCAACCTGGCAGGGCCGGGGTTCGATCCCAGCCATCAGGACCCCAATCGCCTGCCGGTACTCCTCTGGGTGGTCAAGGCCGATGGAACCGCCGTCGGGCAGGGCCTGAACGAGCTCTCGCTGCCGGCCGATTACCGGACGGTAACAAGCCCGATCACGGTCACCATCGACGGGGCCAGCTATCGCGTCGCCGGGCGGGTCGTCGGGACCACCCGGCTCGTGGTCGGCCAGTCGATGGACAGCGTGTCCCAGACCACCTCGACGCTGGTCGTGGCCGAATTCGGAATCGGTTGGGCACTGCTGATCGTGGTCTTCCTCGGTTCGGTCGTCATCGGTCGCCGCGTCGCCCTGCCGATCGAACGCGCCCGCCGGCGCCAGCTCGAGTTCACCGCCGACGCCTCTCACGAGTTGCGCACGCCGCTCTCCGTGATAGAGGCGCAGGCAACCCTGGCCCGAGCCCGTGAACGCGACCCAGCCTGGGACGAGGCCGCATTCGGCCGCATCGACACGGAGCTCAAGCGCACCCGGCGCCTGGTGGACGACATGCTGTGGCTGGCGCGCTTCGACTCGACCGGCGGCCAGCCCCAGGCCGAGCCGGTCGACGTCCGGGTCCTGGCCGCCCAGACGGCCGATCGATTCGGGGCAGTGGCGGAGACTCGCGGCCAGCGGCTCGAGGTCGCTCCCGGCACGGCCGAATCCGACGCCATCGTGACGGCGCCTCCGGATTGGCTCGATCGGCTGGTCGGCATACTCCTCGACAATGCCTGCCGCTACTCGCCAGAGGGCGGCAGCGTGCTGGTCCACGTCGCGGCGGAGGGGCGCCGCGTGCGCCTGACCGTCGACGACTCGGGGCCGGGGATACCGCCGGAGGAGCGCGGTCGCGTCTTCGACAGATTCCACCGCGCCACGGACCAGCCGGGCGGCTCAGGCCTGGGCCTGGCAATCGCCGACGCGATAGTCCGGGCCACCGGCGGCAAGTGGCACATTGCGGCGTCACCGGCCGGTGGGGCGAGCATCAGCGTCGGCTGGCCCCGCTCGATGAGCGGCCATCGGGACTCGCACGCCTCCGACTGAGCTGGGGCCGGGCGCCGTCTTGCCGGCGGGCGACATCCACCGAACCCGGGCAGCGCCCGTAATCCATTCGACAGCATCGCGGCGCAAAGCTGTGGCCATTGGATGCCGGACCTCGACACATCGGTCGACGCCGGCCCCCGGCCCGGGCCCGGCACAAGCCTCGTCCGCGCCCCCGCCGACGAACGCTCAGGAGACGCTTCGATGACAACGCCAATGGACCAGGGCTCTGTCCTTCAACCTGCCGATGTGGAGGCGCCGGTCTGGCAGCCCCCGATGCCGGAGTCGGAGCCGATCCCGGCGGCCAATAATGCCGAACCGGGCGCGCCAACCGTCGCAGCGGCGGTCCACACGACCCGTCGGGCTCCGGTGAGGCGGGCCAACTCGGTGACGGTCCTTCTGCTCGTGTCGGCGATGGTCGCGATCGGCGGAGTTGCCTTCGCCGTCGGCCGGGCCAGTTCGACCGGCCAGACCGGGACCGGCCAGACGACCAACGGGCTGGGCAATCAGAACGGGCTGCCGGCGCTCGGCCCCAACGGCAGCGGCGACCTCAACTTCGCTCCCGGAGCCCGTAACGGCTTCGGCGGACGCATCGACGATGGCGCCGCGACCGTGACCGGGACGGTCGTGAGCGTCACGTCGACTTCGATCACGGTCCAGCTGCCCGACGGCCAGACGGTCACCCTGGCGACCGGATCCTCCACCACTTACCACACTCAGACGGCGGCCTCGAGCGGCGACGTGACCGCGGGCGCGGCGGTCACCATCAAGACCTCCGTCGCGGCTGCCGCGAGCGCCAGCCCCGGAACCGGCACAACGCGCACGGCCACCGACGTGACTATCACGAGCAGATAACGCCGGCATGTGGGCGCGGGCCGTCTGGACGGATGGTTCGCGCCCGCGCCACGGGTCGCGGGCCGTCGCCGCTACTGCTTGACGACCACCGAGCGGGCAACCTCGTCGTGCCAGGCCCGCTTGAACGGATCGTTGGACGCCATGACGGCCGAGGCAATTCCCAGGGGGAATGCCAGCGTCACGACGAAGAAGATGAGGTAGCGGATCAGGACCGCGCCGATGCCCAGCGACTGGCCGTTCGATGCCTGCGCGACCCGCAGGCCGAGCGCCTTCTGACCGACCGTGGCCCCGAACACGTACCAGCAGGCGGGGTGGTAGGACAGGGCGACCAGCCACCAGATCAGGGCGATCGCCGTCGTCGCGGGATTGTCCGACGAGCCGGAGCGGTCGAAGACGGACACGAGCACTCCGACGGCCAGAACGCTGCCCACGAGCACCATCGCGTCGATGATGAGCGCCGCAAGTCGGACCCCAATGCTGCCCCACTGCAGACCCGGCCCCGGGCCCGGAGGCGCGTACGCGGCGAACGGGTACGACGGGGGGTAGCGCCAGCCGGCCGGCGGGTATGCGCCGGGCACGCTCCATGGTCCCGGCTGGGATGCCTGCCAGCCTTGGGCGGACCGATTCTGGCCGGGCCATCCCTGCGCCGGCGGCCCCGGAGCCTGGTAGCCCGGCCGGCCGTCCGCTGGAGCGCCATACGGCGGTGGTCCCGAATACGAGGGCGGCCCCGGATACGGCTGCCACGATGGGTGCCCATAGGGTGTCTGGAGATACCCGGGCTGTGCCTGATCCGGTGCCCCGACCGGCCAGCCGTATCCCGGTGACGGGTATCCCGGCAAGGGGTAACCCGGCCACCCGTAACCCGGCGAGGGGTATCCCGGCGGTGCGAAGCCAGGCGCTGTGTGGCCTGGAGGGCCGGCGCTCGGAGCCTGCGACTGGGACGTAGCCGGCGGCCCGGGGATCGCGGGCGTGAGGTCCAGGGTCGCGGCCGGCGATGCTTCCGTGCCGGCCGAGTCCGGCCGGGCCACCGTTCCCGCCACCGACTGCGGCGGCAGTGACGTGAAGCCCTGGAATGGAGGGAGGGCCTGGGCCGGCGGGAGCTTCTGCGGGTTCTCGGCAATCGGATCGGCAGGGGGGTCGGCGGCGGCCTCGGCGAGCGATTCCGCGCCCGCGCTCAAGGTTTCGGCGGCCGCCGCCGCGTCGGCCGTGGTCCCCGGCGGGTCGCCATGCCACTCCGAGCCGGTCTTCGGGAGCTCGTCCTCGGCCAATTGCGGTCTCCATGATTGGCATCGCTGCCGCGTCGCACGCCCGGCCATGGTAGCAGTGGCGAACGCCCCGATATGGGGGCCGCAGTGTCCGCGGCCGGCGCGGGCGCATCCATCGCTCCATGCAGATCACGTGGGTCAAGGTGCGACTGCCGCGGTCTATGCTGAGCGCAAACGCGCCCGCCAGCACAGGAGGAGGAATCACGTGTCCGCGTTCAGGATGTTCCTGCTCAAGACAAATGCCCTCGCTCTGGCCATCGGCGTCATCATCGGCACCGCGCTCGGTGCCGTCGTCAGCTCGCTCGTGAACGACATCATCATGCCGCCCATCGGCCTGGCCCTCGGCAACGTCGACTTCTCGCAGCTCAAGTGGGTGCTGAAAGACGCCGTTGGCGGCGACGCCACAACGGAGGTGGCGATCCGCTACGGCGCGTTCATCAACCTGGTTATCGCCTTCGTTATCGTCGCGCTGGCGGTGTACCTGATCACGCAGTCCTTCCTGAAGCCCGCGCCCGAGGCCCCCGCGCCGCCGACGAAGACCTGCCAGTACTGCAAGGAAACCGTTCCCGCGGACGCCACCAAGTGCCGCGCCTGCGCCAGCGCCATCTAGCGAAGGCTTGTGTCGGGAGGTCGCACCTCCCGGATGGAGAGTGAGTTGAAGGTCCGTCTCGATCGGATTCGGCGCATTCAGGCGGCTCTTCGCGAGCACGGCTGGATCGCCATCGTGGTTCTCAACCACGACGACTACCGTTACCTGTTCGGGGCGGACCGGGCCCAACCGCGGGCGATTATCCCGTTCCAGGGTCCGCCGGAGCTGATCGCCTTCAGCGGCGAAGAGCCCGAGCTGCGCGCGGCCCTGCCCGAGGGTGAAGTGCTCGTCTTCGCCAGCGTCGGCGGCCAGATCCGCGACGTCGTCGGCCGTCTGCGCGAACTCGCGACGGCGGCCCCGGCCGAATGGGCGCCGGACGGTCGCCACAAGGTCGGCATCCAGCAGTGGTTCGACACCCCCGCCTTCCTGATCGGCATGTTCCGCCAGGTCAACCCCGGCATCGACGTCGTCTCGTCCGACCCGGTGATGGACCCGCTGCGGATGATCAAGGAGCCCGAGGAGATCGCCCTGCTCACCGAAGCCCAGCGCGTCGCCGCCCTGGGAATGGATCGGGCTCGCGCCATGCTCCGTCCCGGCGTGACCTCCCACGAGATCGCGACTGAAGCCACGTACACGATGATGCGGGCCGGGGCCGAGGGAACCAGCACGCCCATCTACGTCAATTTCGGCGTCGAGACATGCATGCTCCACGGCCGACTCAGCCCCGCGCCGCTGGAGCGCGGCCAGCTGGCGGTGATCGACCTCACCCCCACGGTCGACGGTTACTGCGCCAACCTGGCCCGAACGTTCGTGCTCGGCCCGCCCGACGCCCGGCAGGCTGCTTTGATCGCTGCTTACCGCGAGATCGTAGCCGCCGTACGCGGCGGCATGAAGGCCGGGGTAACGGTCGCGCAACTGGACGACCGCGCGGGCGAGGTCTGCGCGACCCACGGGTTCGGCGACCTCCAGGTCTACGGCATCGGCCACGGCATCGGCTTGCGCTTCGAGGAGCCGCCCGCCTCGACGATCATCCCGCCGCACAAGAACCTGCCGCTGGCCGAGGGAATGACCGTCACGATCGGCCACACCGTCCTGGCGATCCCGGGATTCGGCGGCGTCCGGTTCGAGGACATCTACCGGGTCGGCTCGACCGACTCGGGGATCCTCTACGACTACCCCATCGACCCGATCGTCCCGGCCTGATCAGCCGCGGGACGCTCGGGCGCCGCCTACGATCCGGCGGCCGAGAGGATGAAATCGGTGCCGAACGCGGCGAGAAGGCCGATCGTCAGGGCGACGCCCGTGACCATCGGCATCGTGAACTTGCGAGCCACGCCCATGATCTCGTTGAAGACGAAGATCAACGCCCCGGCGGCAAGGCCGAGGAACAGGATCGAGAGCACCGGGGAGACAACCGTGTAGCCGAGCACGCCGCCGGCAAAGGTCGGCCCGCCGCCAACCAGCCCGGCCCCCGCGAGAAATCCCCAGCTCGGCCGTTCACCCTGGCTCAGCGGCGCCGAGATGGCGAAGCCTTCGGTCGCGTTGTGCAGGGCGAAGCCGATCACCAGGAGCAAGGCAAAGCTCGTCGCCCCGATGGCCGCCGACTGGCCGATCGCCAGACCCTCCGAAAAGTTGTGAAGACCGAGGCCCACGGCGGTGCCCAGTGCGATCTGCTGTGGAGCGAGGGGGATTCCGTTGGACTGCCGGCGGGCAATTCGCGAAGTCACGTAGGTGACCCCCAGCAACCCGACTGCCACGCTCAGCCCGAGAGTTGTCGCGTAGCCGGCGAACCTGACCGGGTCCTCGCCGGACCGAGCCGAATCGAGCGCCAGGTCGACCGGCGCCACCGCCTGGGATATCACGTCGTATATGAGGAATAGGACGACGCCACCGGCGGCCGTGGTGAGGGCCGCCTGCCAGGCCCTGGAGAGCCCCCTCAACCGGCCCACCGGAAGGCCGATGAATATCGTTCCGCCCGCGAATGCGGCCAGGAGCACGGTCTGGGCGAAACTCATCTGTACCTCATGCGCGTTTGGGTAGGAAGCCCCGCTCCGGTCGCGGTTCGCGCGGACGGGCGCAATCCATAGTTCGTTACTCGGGATTACGCAGCATCGTACCGACACAGCACCGGGCGGTCAAGGGATTGGCCAGCCTGGGCGGCCGCGGAATCCCACCCCTGCAGGCGGGAGCTCGCCCGCCTTCAGCGGACCTGGAACGACCGCTTAGCGAGACCGAGCCAGTACCCCTCGATCGTGAACTGCGGCGCCTCCGACGGATCCGTGGCCGCGCCGAGCGCTACGAAGAGCGGGGCGAAATGCTCGACTGTCGGGTGGGCGTACGGCATCCCCGGCGCGCGGTTCCGGAAGTCGAACAGGGCGTCGAGGTCGCCTCGCTCGAGCGTCTCAGCCGCCCAGAGGTCGAACTCCTGCGACCACTCCGGCGCACCCGGCCGGCCGTCGAAGTAGTCGTGGACGAAGGGCAGGCCGTGGGTCATGAAGCCGCTGCCCATGATCAGTACGCCTTCGTCGCGCAGTGGCGCGAGCCGCCGGCCGATGTCGAACAGATGCTTGGGAGCCAGGTCCGGCATCGACATCTGCAGCACCGGGACGTCCGCCTCCGGATACATCATCAACAGCGGTACGTAGGCGCCGTGGTCCAGCCCCCGTTCTCGTTGGGACACCGGCTCGCTCGCCGGCATCAAGGCCCGGACGCGCGCGGCGAGCTCCGGAGCCGCGGGCGAGTCGTAGCGGATGCGATAGTAGCGCTCCGGGAAGCCGTAGAAGTCGTAGACGAGCGGTGTCGGGTTCACCGCCCCCAGTGTCAGCGGCGCCGACTGCCAGTGGGCGCTCACCACCAGGATCGACTTGGGGCGCGGCAGCCGCGCGGCCCACTCGGCCAGCTCGACGGGCCATAGATCGTCGTCGACCAGGGTCGGGGCGCCATGGCCCAGGTAGACGGCGGGCAGGCGGCCGGGCGAATCGGACGCACCCTGCTCCGCCGGCGCCTGCCGGACGGTCCCGATCGGATCGAGCGTTGGAGCCGGATCGGCCGGCCGGGAAGAATCGTGCTGGTCAAGCATCCTGGGTCTCCGCGCCGCCGGACGCCCAGTCGGCTTCGGCGTGCATTCGAGCCTGCAGGCTTTCGATGAGCCGTAGGAGCGTCCTCCTCTCGTCCTCGGTCATGTCCGAGAACAGACTCGCGAGGGACGCCTGGTACGTCGCGAACTGAACCTCGACCCGGTCGGAGTTGCAGGTCAGTTCGACCAGGGTCACGCGCCGGTCGGAGGAGTGGGGCAGGCGCCGGACCAGACCCTCGCTCTCGAGACCGTCCACCAGGGCGGTCACGTTGCGCGGGGTGACGGCCAGGGCATCGGCCAGATCGGCCATCTTCTGAGGTCCGTGGCAGTGGACCTGATACAGCAGCCGCAGGCGCGGCACGCTCGCGCCGGCCTCAACGGCCTTTCGGCCGGCCCAGCGATCGAACGTCCCCACGAATGCCGATGCCGCGGCGGCCAGCAATTCAGCCGAGCCGGCCGTGGCCGGGTCGCCCGCGGGAGAGTGGGCGGTGGTGGCGGGTGCGGGACCGCCGGCGATCGGCCCCGGCTCGCCGGGATCCGCAGGGCGCATCGGCGATGAAGATGTAGACATACACTATGTTCCTTGCTATTATTGCGCACGCAATGTTACCACGGTAACGGTGCACATATACATCATATTCAGCGGAGGGCGGCCGGCAAAGGTCCGCGCCCGAATCGCCGCCAGTCGCGACGGCGGACGGCGCAGCGACCGACCCATCCGCGGAGCAATGCGCGACTCCCAGGAGATACATGAACGCCATCGAAACCAGAACCATCGAGCGTCTGCCGCTTAACGACGAGTTCGCCCGAGCCGCGGACTTGGGGACGGTGGATCGCGCCGCGGAAGCGCTGCGCGGGCACGGCTTCGACGTCCGGATCGTCGGCGACGGGGACTCGGCCCGAGACCTCGTCTTGAGCCTGATCCCCGAAGGGGCCGAGGTAGGCGAGGGGGCCTCGGCGACCCTGGCCCAAATCGGCGTCACGCAGGTGATCGACGACAGCGGCCGATACGACGCGGTCAGACCGCGGACCCGCGCCATGGACCGGGCTACCCAGATGCGAGAGATCCGCAAGCTCGGCGCCGCGCCGGACTTCCAGATCAACAGCGTCCAGGCCGTGACCGAAGACGGGCGCATGGTCGTGGCCTCGATGACCGGCAGCCAGCTCGGACCAATCGGGTTTGGCGCCGGCCGTGTGATTCTCGTCGTCGGCGCGCAGAAGATCGTGCCGGACCTGGCGACCGCTTTCCGGCGCGTCGAGGAGTACAGCTATCCGATCGAGGACGCGGGCATGCAGAAGAAGTTCGGCCGGCACAGCGCGATCAACAAGCTGCTGGTCGTCAACGCGGAGTTTGCCCCCGGCCGGGTGACCGTCATCCTGGTGCGCGAGCCGGTCGGCGTCTGACGGCCGGTTGCCCGACAGGTTCCGCCGACCGCTCCGATTCGACTGTCAGGAGGAAGGCGGCGGTAACGCGGACCCTTCTCCGGAGTCTCCCCGCGTCTGTCCGGAGTCCTCAGTCGTTTCAGGGGCGCCCGTCCCCGTTGTCGGCGGCGATGCGGGGCGCAGCCCACTCCGCCGGCGCCTGGGCTCCCTGCCAGGCTGAGGTCGGATAGGGGCTGACCCAGCCCGAAACCTGGCCGGTGCTGCCGGGGTAGCCGGGCATGGCCCCCTGATAGGGAAAAGCGCCCGGCGCCTGGCCGGCAGGCCCGGGCGGATACGCGGCCGGGTTCCCTGGGTACGGCGGGGGGACGGCGGGGCCGCCGGCCTGAGGCGTCGGGGCCACGGGATACGGAGATGGCCAGCCCGGGTAGGGCCCTGCCGCGCCGGGGTACGGCGCCGGAGCGTACGGATATGGCGCGGGCGATCCGGGATAAGGTGCCGGCGCGCCGGGGTACGGCGCCGGAGCGTACGGGTAGGGGCCGTACGGGAACGGTCCGCCCGGGTACGACGGAGGGTAGCCCGGTCCGTATGCGTAGCCGTAGGTAGCCGGGTCGTGGCGGGCTCGTTCACTCTCATACAGCACGGCCATCAGGTAGGTCGTGAAGCATGCGCTGACCATCCCGACGCCGCTGCTGATGGCCCCGCCGACCGGCTCGAGCGACTTGATGAACAGCAGGCTGGCGATGGTACCGACCAGGCTGAACCCGATCCCCATCAGGATCGCCATCAAGCCCCATCCGAACAGGCGGATCACCGACCTCTGTGACAGGCGCCAGGACTCGCGTATCCCCTCGAGGGGCCCAAAGCCGTCGAAGATCGCGAGAGTAAAGAAGACGAGGCGTATGACGAGGTAGATGAAGATCGGGACGAGCGCGAACATGAGCAGCAGGCCCAGACCGGGCGCGGCCACCACAACAACGACCCAGGCCAGGAAGCCCGCGAAAGCCAGCGCGCCCAGGAGAACCGTCGCGACCAGCGACAGCAGCCCTCGGACGACGACGAACGAAACGGTCAGCGGACGGTTCCGCAGCCCGGCGATCGCCGTCGCCGTGAAGATCCAGCCGGCGACCATGGTGATCACGCTGGATGCAGCCAGGACGCCGCCGAGTTGCCAGGCCCGGCCGGTCGCGTCCGAGTACCACACGAACTCGCCCGTGTAGCTGTCGATGTAGTACAGGCTGTTCGCGTCGGCGGTGCCGATCAGCAAGTACAGCAGGCCCATGACAACCGCCGACACCAGGACCGCAGGCAGCCACCTCTGCCATGAGGTCTGGAGGTAGGAGAAGGCGGATTGGACCCCTTCGGCGACGCCGATGGCCGCGGGATGAGTGTTGAACTTGATCACGTACCCTCCCGGCAAGTCCTCGCCCGACGACGCGGACGGCCTGCGACTTGCCGCAGCGAGTCTACTCTCGGGACCGTCGCTGATGGGGCCCGGACGCGCCACTGGACGGCCGCCTGCAGGCAGGGAATCCTCGTGCTGGCGACAGACGCGGCGACCCTACAAGACCAGCCGGGCGATCACACCGGCCACGACGGCTCCAACCCAGAGGGTCCCCACGACGATGGCGATCACCCGCCACCGAGCGATGATCGGACTGCCGGAGATCGTCCCGACGCCCGTCCTATGGAACGCGATCGGCGGCTCGGGGCCATCCCGCCGTGTATCAGGGTCGAAACGAACGGCGAGCTTCCCTCGGTCATGTGCATCGGGCTAAAGGCGTTTGCGGAGAACGGCCGCGCTCTGGGGACAGGCGCCGCTGAATTCGGCCGAAGCGGTCAGAACGGCCGGGACCGCGTCGCGCGTGGTCGGCAGGTAGCCAAGTCGCGGGAACCACCCCTCCGCGGTCTCGGTCAGGAGGAAGAGCTCGACGATGCCGCGATCGGCCGCCAGCCTTTCGGCGACCTCGACGAGAAGGCGGCCGACGCCGCTGCCACGCAGGGTCGCGTCGACGCATACGGACCGCAACAACCCGACACGGCCGTACGGCTCGACCGCGGCACAGCCGACGACCGCGCCGCCGGCGCGTGCTACGAGAGCGGTTGGCAGCGCGATCTCGAGGCCATCGAGCGGCAGGCCGGACCCGGTCAGAAGGCCTTCGATCGCCGATCGGTCGGTTTCGACGGCGAGTTCGATCGTCGTCATCGACACGCGCCTCCGCAGTCGCACGAAGAGGCCGCGGCGGTATCGGGCGAGGCAAACGGCATGGTGCCGGAAGCGACGTCGGCCGGGGTCCCGTCGGACGAAGGCGCGGAGGCCGAAGTCGAGGAGGCGGAAGCCGCGGAGGCGGAAGTCGAGGAGGCGGAAGCCGACGGCGAAGCGCCTCTCTTGCGGGCCTTGACGATGACGCTGAACATCCGATCCGCCACCTGGTGGCTCACCGTCAAGGAGACGTTCTCAAGACCGACCGCCTCGAGACCCGAGCGGAACTCGCTGAAAGAAAGAGCGCCGGCGACGCAGCCGGTGTAACTGCCGCGCGCCGCCCGCTCTTCTACCGAGAGCGAGTCGTCGGCGACGATGTCGCTGATACCGATCCGGCCGCCGGGTCGCAGCACGCGCGCGATTTCGCGGAAGACCGCGGGCTTGTCGGCGGCCAGGTTGACGACGCAGTTGCTGATGACGACGTCGATCGAGGCCGCCGGCAGCGGGATGGACTCGATGTGGCCCTTCAGCCACTCAACGTTGGTGGCGCCGGCCGCGGCGGCATTGCGTTGAGCCAGGGCCAGCATCTCGTCGGTCATGTCCAGGCCGAAGGCACGACCGGTCGGCCCCACTCGCCTTGCGGAAAGGAGCACGTCGATACCGCCGCCCGAGCCGAGGTCCAGGACGCGCTCGCCCGGATTCAGGTCGGCGACTGCCGTCGGGTTGCCGCATCCAAGCGATGCCAGGACCGCCTTGCCGGGCAATTCGGCCACCTCCAAAGCGGAGTAAAGGCCGCCGTCGTAGTCCTGGGCCTCGCCGCAGCAAGAGACACCGAGATCAACGCTGAGCGCAGCTTCGGCGTAGTGCAGCCGCACAGTCTCGTGAACGTCCGCGGTCATTGTCGTCTCCTAGCAGGGGCAAGCGGCGGGGGTCTCGCGACGGAACAGGTGCAGGATAGAGCGCTTCTTGACCGGGCCGCGATGCTCCCGAGTGTCTCGGGCCATTCGGGCCTGATCGGCCTCTCGCAGCCGCTCGTTCATCAGCAGCCTTGCCAGCTCCAAGCTCACGTATGTCGACATCTTTCCGTTCTTCCTTTCGCGACGATTTCGTAGAGTCGCCGTGCTTATATTGATATTAGTCGATATAACACCCGTTCAAGATGCCCCACCGGGACAGCCGAGGCTGCCACGGCCGGGCGATCTTGGGGTTCGCTCCGGGAGGATCGTCCTGGCCGACGGCTTGGTCGATCCGCTAAATGGTCTGTTCTAACAACCGGAGCAGGCGTCGCCGGCAGATCGAAACCCGAGCAGTCGACGAGCCGTCGTCCACACACGAGCTACGGCTGAGACGGCCAGCCCGACAGTTGCCGACGGGCGATCCTCGGACGCCTCGCGCCGACGTTCGGCGGTCAGTGTTCGGACCATCTCACTGGGGTAATTGAGCCACATCGTGGTTCTCCTTTCGTTTGACACGCAGAACGTAGCGACAATATCGAAACTTGTCAATATCGAGGAAGTTCGATATGATCTCGATCGTGAAGCGCCCCACCGACCCCGACATCAAGCTGCTGCAAGCGGCCGCGGACCCCACGAGACTGGCCATCCTCCACCAGCTCAGCTCCGACGGCGCGGTCTGCGCGTGCGACTTCACCGCCTGCTGCGCCGTCCACCAGCCAACCGTGTCACATCACCTGCGGGTCCTGCGCGAAGCCGGTTGGGTCCATTCCGAACGCCACGGGACGTCGATCTACTACGCCATACGACCCGAGGCGATCGATCGCTTCCGCCAGCTTGCCGGCGGCTTCTCGGCCGGCCCGGCCCGCCGCATCGCCGAGATAGAAGTCGGGGCGCCCGTCCACGCCGCGGATCTGGTCCAGAGCGGGGCCGCCGGCGATGCCGCGATGGCTCTCCCGCCGATCGAATTGGCGACGATCCCGGCCGACCATACGCACTAGACCCGTCCGCGCCGGACGCCGCAAGCCGGGTCGCCATCCCGCCGGTCGCCCGCCGGTTCCCGGTCCTCGACGCCCGTCGCCCATGTTCCCTGCCCGTCTCCCGTGCCCGTTGCCCGCCGGCTCCTGTCGCCTGCCAGCCCCCTTGCCTGTCGCGCCGCGGTCGGTCGCAGCTCCATCGCCCGCCGGTCGCCCGCCGGTCGGCCGCCGCCCGCCGCCTCCGCCTGGCGGCCGCCTGTGCCCCCCGCCCAACCGCCCACCGGATCGCCCGGTGGGCCCTACGTCCTCTGTCCTTGACCTTCAAGGCACTTGAAGGTGTAAGTTCGGACCATGAAAGTCTCCGAGCTCGCCAGACGTGCCGGCATAGCGCCTTCGGCAGTGCGCTTCTACGAGGAAACCGGCGTCATGCCCCGGGCCGTCCGGCGCGACAACGGCTACCGCGACTACCCGAATGAAGCCCTGGCGCGACTCCGGCTGATCGTGGCGCTTCGCCGCCTGGGGCTCGCCCCCGTCGAGGCGGGCCGTCTCGCCGGCTTGTGCATCGACCGCGCCGAGGTGGACCTGGACCTTGCCCCTCTGATCGCCGGCCAGCGCGCCGCGATCGAACGCCAGCGGGCCGACCTCGACCGCGTGGATTCGGAGTTGATCGACCTGGAGTTGACTATCGCTGCCGCCGGTCGTGCCCGGCGAAGTCGGGAGGAAGAAATGGCCGCCGAGCCAATTCGAGTTCTATTCGTCTGCACCGGCAACTCCGCGCGCAGCCAGATCGCCGAGGCGCTGCTTCGCGACTTCGGCGGCGACGAGTTCGAGGCGTATTCCGCGGGAACGGAGCCAAAGGGCATCAACCCGTTCTCAGTCCGCGTCCTGGGCGAGGTCGGCATCGACTGGTCGCACGCCCGAAGCAAGTCCGTCACCGAGTTCATCGGCCGGCCCTTCGACTATGTCATCACCGTCTGCGATCGAGCCCGCCAGACGTGCCCCGTCTTCCCCGGAGAGCACAATTCACTTCACTGGGGCCTGGACGACCCGGCCGAGGTCGAAGGGCCCGATCAGCAGAAGCTCGAGGCGTTTCGACGGACGCGAATCGAGGTCGCCACGCGGCTGCGTCCGTTCATCGAACTGGCTCGCCGCGCACGCCGGGCGACCGAGGGCTCGACTGCCTGACCATGCTCGGCCGGTCGCGGGCGGCCGTGGGTTCGACCGTTTGACAGGGTCCGGCTGGAGGTTGGGCCGTGGGCCGAGGCTCGACCGCCTACGATGCCGCGCACGCCGGGTGGCCGAGGGCTTGACCGTTCAGCCATGCCCGCCGCGCACGCCGGGCGGCCGAGGGCTTGACCGTTCAGCCATGCCCGCCGCGCACGCCCGGTGGCCGAGGGCTTGACCGTTCAGCCATGCCCGCCGCGCACGCCGGGCGGCCGAGGGCTTGACCGTTCAGCCATGCCCGCCGCGCACGCCGGGTGGCCGAGGGCTTGACCGTTCAGCCATGCCCGTCGCGCACGCCGGGTGGCCAAAGATGCTGCGGTTTACCGATGGGGGCGGTGTTCGGTGAAGGTTCGCGAGAGCCAAGGTGTGTCGAGGGCCCGATTCGACGACGAACAAGCCGATCCAGCGCCCCTGGTAGCCGAATACGTCTATCCGGCGCGGTTCGACCGGCGACGTGGCGCCATGTCTTGAGGCCTCGGGCGGTCGACCGGGCCGCGGGTTCGCTTTAGTACCGCCCCCAGCCGTAAACCGTGGTACTTCGCCCGGTGCGGGATGCGGCCACGCGGCCCGGCCCGGTGCGGGGGTGGCCGCGCGGCCCCGCTCTGCGGCCCGACCACGCGGAAACCCGGCCCCGCCACGCGTCTTTCCGCCCCTGCGGCCACGACCCCGCCACGCGTTCTTCCGCCCCTGCGGCCACGGCCCCGCCACGCGTTCTTCCGCCCCTGCGGCCACGACCCCGCCACGCGGCCCGGCCACGCGGCCTGGCCACGCGGCCCGGCCACGCGGCCCCGCCCCACTCCGGCCGGCCGCCGGCCGGCGGCCGCGGGGTCAGCTCGGGTCGCTCAGCCAGACGGCGATGTCGCCTGCCGACGGAATGCGGCCGGTGGAGACGACCCGACCGTCGATAGCGAGGCCGGGAGTGCTCATGACGCCCCGCCCCACGATCTCCCGGGGATCAGTGACATGGAGAACATCCGCCTCGACGCCGGCCATCGTCACAGCCTCGCGGGCATTGGCCTCGAGCCGGCGGCAGTTGGGGCAACCCGAGCCCAGGACTTCGATCGTTCGCATTTGCTGCTCCTTGTTGTCTTCCGGTGGCTGGTTCATTGAAACACCCGCGCTCCGCAGGACCTCTCCGTCGGCCGGCTCTGCCCATCCGATCGCCCTGAGGCGCCGGTCAGGCGGGCCGGATCTTGTCCATCACCGCCGTCAGGCGGGTTCGATAGGCTTCGATGAACACGGTTTCGGCGTCGGCCAGCGGCCGAACCGGTACCAGGTCCATCACTTCCTCGGGCGTCAGCCCGGACTCCGTCATGGTGGCCAGCGCGCCGCGAGTCATCCGTTCGACCGCCGCTGTGGCCGCCTCATCGCTGAGGCCGAAGGATCGACCCAGTTCGCGCAGCTGGTAGAGCTGGAACCACAGGTAGGTGGGGCCCATGGCGACCGTCACCGCGTACGCCTCGAGGGCCGGCTCCTCGACGACGATCGTCTCGCCAAGCGGGGCGAACGCACTCATGACCGCCGCGCGTTCGGCCTCGCCCAGCCCGGGCCCGAAGACGACCGGGTTGAAGCCGGAGCCGACGATGGACGGGGCGTTCGGGATGGCTCGGGCGATCCGGTCGAAGCCGCCGAGGAGGCCGGCGATGCGGCCGATGGTCTGCTTGGGCGCGAGCGACACCACGATGGCGTCGGACCGAAGTGCGCCCGCCAGGGCCGTGAGGCTCTCGCCGAAGGCCGCCGGGTGGAGGCCCAGGAACACGATCGACTCGCTCGCGGCCGTGCAGTTGTCGCCGACGCAGGTCTCGATCGACGGGAATCGAGCTTCCAGGGCGTCGAGCGTGGCCGGGTTCGGATCGCTCACGACGACGTGGTCGGGCATGGCTCCGGCTCGCCGCCAGCCCTCGAGCATGATTCGGGCGATGCGGCCCCCGCCCACGAAACCGACGGACTTGATCGACATTTCCATCCCTCATCCAGAAGCGGCGACGACGGCCGCGATCAGCTGACGAACACGTTGAATAGCAGGCCGATGATGACGATGCCGGAGGCCACGACGCCAATAAAGACCGCGAGCAGCGGCGGCTTGATGACACGCCGCAGGATCACGAACTCGGGCAGGCTGATGGCCGTGACGGCCATCATGAAAGACAGGGTCGTGCCGAGCGGCAGGCCCTTGCCCAGCAGCGCCTGGACGATCGGGATCGTGCCGGCGGCGTTGGAATACATCGGCACCGCAAGCAAGACGACGATCGGCACCGCCAGCGGATTGGAGCGGCCGCCCAGAGCGGCCACGAGGTCAGTCGGGGCGTAGCCGTGAATGAGCGCGCCGATGCCGATTCCGAGGAGCAGGTACGGCAGCAGCTTCCAGACGAGCGCCCGCGTGTACGCCCAGGCGTCCGTGAGGCGGTCCGTCCAACTGAGGTGGACCTGGATCGACGTCGAAGGCCGGCCCTGCATTTCCCAGACGTAATCCTCGACGTAGCGTTCGAGGTGGAGCTTGCCGATGACCATGCCTCCCAGGACCGCGACCGTCAGGCCCGCGGCCATGTATCCGAGCGCGATCCAGGGGCCGAAGAGCCCCCACAGCATTACGAGTGCCACTTCGTTGACCATGGGCGAGGCGATGAGGAAGGTGAACGTGACACCCAGTGGCACGCCGGCCTCCACGAAGCCGATGAACAGGGGCACGGCCGAGCACGAGCAGAATGGCGTGACGACGCCGACGCCGGCCGCGGCCAGCGTCCCGGGAACCAGGCCCCGGCCGACGAGCAGCGGTCGGATCCGCTCAGGCGGGAAGAATCCGCGGAGCAGCGTGATGACCGTGACGATCCCGGTCAGGAGGAGCAGGACCTTGGGAACATCCTCGAGGAAGAAGGCCACGGCCTCGCCCAGGTGCGAGCCACGCTCCAGACCGAGGACCGTGAACGCCAGCCAGTGGGCGGCCGGGGTTTCGATCATCCAGGCGACCAGCCACGCCAGGGCGGCCGCGGCCGCGACTGCCAGAAGCGGCATTCGGCGCCCGGGGCGGGGAAGGGCGATCGCCGTCATCGCAGCAGCTCCGCCATGGCGGCGGCGGCGGCGGAACATCGCTCTTCGTCGCGCTCGTAGAACACCCAGCGCGCGTCGCCCGTATGGCGGGCCGCACGGACGAGACCGGCGTCGCGCAGCCGCGCCAGGTGCATCGAAACGTTGTTCTGCCGCTCCCCAAGCGCGGCGGCCATCTCGCACACGCAGAGGGGCCCCTCGGCCAGCATCCTCATGATTCCGGCTCGCGATCGGTCGGCAAGAAGGGCGGCCACGGCCACGGCGTCCGCAACCTGCGGAGCGGGCAGGTCGAGGCGCGGCTCGGGTGGCAGTTGGACGGCGGCGCAGCACCGTTCCTCGACTTCGGCCGGGATCGGGGCGGCCGCCGGCGAGGTGATGGGCGAAGCGGTGGGCGAAGCGGCGGGGAAGGGCAAGGTCTTCATCTCAACCCAGACTGTCTCAATTTTGGCTGAGATATCCCAGGACCCGACAGCCCGGACGCAGGGGGCCGTTCGGCCCGTTTGCGCCTCGGCCGAGGGCGTTGGTCTGGCGGCCGCTCCGGCGCCGCCACATCGTCCCGCGCCGCCACGTCGCCCGAGCGGCCGCGCCGCCGCCCGCGGCTACTTCCGGCCGGCGCCGATCCTCGAGCTCTGCTCGGCCGACTCGTCGCGCGATCGCGTCCGATCGAGGGCCGGCTGGCCCCGGTTGATCTGCGCCGTCAGCGTGTCGACCGTCTTCGACATCGTTTCGAGGGCCTTGAGCTTGTAGATGTCGATCTCGTCGAGGGTGGCGTAGACGTTTTCGAAGGCAGCCTGGAGTCTCTCGACGTCGATCGTGGAGGCCGCGGCCTGCTCGTTGATCGAGGTCGACTGCTGGCGGAGCATCGCCGAGGTGCTTTCGATCAGGTTCGAGGTCGTCGTGTTCAGGGCCGTGATCTGGTCCAGCACGAGTTTCTGGTCGCCGAGGGCCTGGGCAACCACGACGGCGGTACGGAGCGCGGAGATCGTGGTCGTCGTGGCGCGGTCCACGCCGCGTATCAGTTCGATGTTGTTGCGGCGGATGATGTCGAGCGAGAGGTAAGCCTGCACGCTGACGGCCAGCTGGGTGGAGAGATCCTGAACCTTCTGGCGAACGTAGAACAGCATGTCCTCGCGCAGGATCCGGCCCCGCTCCGGGTCGTTGGCCTCGACCTTGGCGATGCGCGAGTCCAGGCTGGAGTCGAGCTTCTGGGCCAGGTAGATGTACTGGCGCAGCCGCTCCATCATCTCCCAGAGGTTGGCCTTCTCCTGCTCGAGATCGTCGTTGTCCTTGGCCAGGACTTCCTGGCCGTTCTCGAGGCCGGCGACGATGGCGTTGATGTGGCCCTGGCTGGACTGGTAGCGGGCGAAGTAGGCCTGCAGCCGATCGCCGAAGGGGATGAAGCCGAGAAGCTTGCGCGGTCCGAAGAGGTCGCCCTGGTGGCTGGGGTCCAGGGCGTCGATCTGGCGGCGAAGCTGCATCAGGCTGCTGCCGACGGTCGACGAGGTCGACAGGCCGCCTTTCTTGATGGTGTTCACCGGGCGAGCGAGCAGTCGCGAGGAGACCTGGGCGGAGGCCTTGATGTCGTCGTCGCCGAGCTTCTGGATGTCCGAGATTCGCTGCCGGAACTTGGGATCCTTGACGTCCAGCTGGGTGATCGCGACCACGTAGTCGGCGACCATGACGTCGAGCTTGGCGAGCGTGGACGCGTCGAGCTTGACCGAACCCGTCGCGTCGGTGTCTTCGACCACCGCGGCCGGGGCCGGCGGCACCAGGGCGATCGAAGCGACCGCGGGCGCGTCGTCCGCCGCGGGCGCCACCACCCCGGCCGGCCTGGCGGCCGCCGTCTTGCCGATCTTGAGCGAGTCGCCCATGCCCGATGCTCCTAAGTTGATCCGCATTTCCCAGCATACAGAAGGTTACAGCCGACGCCGGTCTTCGACATCGAGCTACTTGGCCCAAACGAAGGTCGAGTCTCGTTCTACGAGTTGTTAACCGCCCGGTTACGACCCGATTTCGCTGGCCCGCTATAGTGGAGGCAGATGAAAGTCGCTGAACCTCGGCTGCGGGCCGAGATGGGGGCCCCGAGCGGGCCCATGGACGGGCGGAAGCCTCGTCTTCTCGCATGTGATCTCGACGGCACACTCCTCGACGAGACGGGCACCCTGAGACCTGCGGTCATAGCCGCGATCGCGACCGTCAGGGCGGCCGGAATCAATGTCGTACTGGCCACGGCCAGAAATCCCTGGGCTGTCGCCGACATTGCCCGCGATCTCAGTCTCACGGGGCCTCAGATCTTGATGAACGGTGGCGCGTTCGCCTCCCCTGCCACCGGGGAGGTGGCCTGGGCCAGATCCCTCGAGTCGGAGCTGGTGCTCGACGCGATCGCCTTCGGGCGGGGCCTCGGCACCGCGCCTCTGCTCGGCTTCCTCGACTGCCACGCGCGCGAGCGGGCGGCCGAAGGCACCGCAGAGCCAGATTTCGCGGCGGGACTTCGACTCCGCCACGTCGACACGCTCGAAGCGCTGGCCGGCGACGGCCCGATCCGGGTCTACCTGCCGACGGCGCCCGCCGAGCACGCCCGAAGCGTGGCCGAGGCGACCGATCGGTTCGGCGGCCGGGCGTCGATCGTATTCACCGATCCGGCCGGCTTCGAGATCATGCAGCCCGCGACGAACAAGGGCGAGGCCTTGCGAAGGGTCGCGGCGGCCATGGGGATCGGCCCTTCGGACGTTGCCGCAATCGGCGACGGGCCGAACGATCGCGAAATGCTGGCCTTTGCGGGCCGGAGCGCCGCCCTGCTGCCCAACTCTGACGGCGCAATCGTCGACCGATCGATCCTGGCGGAGGGAACGCGCGTGGTTTCGCCGTCGGCCCGAGAGGGCGCCGTCGAGGCGATGCGCCTCCTCTTCCCGGACCTGGATCTGGGGCCGATCAAACCCGGATCTCTCCGACCCGGCCGGGCAGCCGCGGGCGACGCCGTCGCACGGCGGCCCGACGTGGAAGGCGGCTCCGAGCCCGACCTGAGCCAGACCGCCGCCTGAGCTCCGGGCGCAGCGGCCGCGGTTCGCGGTCATTCCGAGCGCGCATGTAGGGGGCGGCCGGGGCCGAGCCGCCAAGATGCTGGCTCCGAGGGCCAGCGCCCTTCGCCTGCGCGCCCGTATGCCCTGTCCGTCACTAGGGGAACGGCATGCAAAACGAGCAGGATCAGATGCTTTACTCAGGGCAATCTGACGGCTCTTCAGGGATCTGCGCCCGAAGGTCGAATCCCCGACCCTCCGGTCCGAGTGTTGTTCCTGTCCGAGGCCCGCGGAAGGGTCAATTCGGGGCTGCTCAACTCGCAGCACGTACCGAGAGGTCTTCATCCCCTTCGACCATCCGGGGCGTCTGAGATCGACCGGGTGTGTGCGGGGCTCACGGAAAGCGCCCTGAAATGGCCCGACCTTCCATTGAAGGGCTCGATCCTAGGGCCGCTCGCAGGTGCGATCTCGGCCCTGCTCGACGTCGATCCGAAGGCTCCGGCGACGGTGATCTGCGAGTACGTCCGTGCCGACGGCTATCGAGGTGGGATCGCGATCCTCAAGGACCACCTGCAGGTGGTCCGTCTCGCCTTCCTCGCCGCTCGCCGCTCGGCGGTCGCGTCGGCGACGGTCCGATTGAAGCTGACTGAAGACCGCGGCATGGGCTCCGCTGTGCTGCAGGCTCACGACCAGGCATCCTGGCTTGCCTTGAGCGCCTGGGCGGTGTCCCCAAAGCCCTGGTCTTTGACAACGACGCCTCCATCGTCGCAACACGAGAGCACGGCCGGGCGCGCCTGCATCTCGAGATCCCGGCACTCCTCGGCGCTCTCTCGACAAGAGCGTGAGCTCGAACAAAGACATTGAGCGCCCGGACCGAGATCGTCGGTGATCCCGTGGCCGTCGCGGCGATGGTCGATCGCCTCGTCCACCACGCCGAAGTGATCGTCCTCAAGCGCGAGTCCTACAGGCTCCGCGGCAGACGGGAGAATGTGCTCACGGGCGGGAAGAACGGCCAAGCCTGCTCAGGTTTCGGCCGGCGATTCCGGCTCAGAATTGGGTCGGCGTTGACATGTAGCCGGTGGCCCGGCTGACCCCGAGCTTATCGGCGACGTTAGCAACCGGCCGGCCTTCGCCAAGGACTCCGGTGACGAGAAGTTGACGACCGAAGACGGTCAGCTCCGCCTTAGCATGTGCCATGAGAGCCCTCTCTCGATGTGGAGCTTCTAACACCCCAAATCGAGCCCGAGGGCTCTCGCTCTGTCACAACGTGTGTGGGGACTACCGTTAGGGAAGCGAGACAGGGATCGCGGCGGTCGCTGCCGCGGCCATGAAGCGCCTTTGGTAGGTGACGACGAGGTTAGCCGAGGTGAATCTGGCAAGATAGTGCGGTTCGGCAGTGACGACTATGCGATCGACGACGTCTGCGAACTCGGGCTCGACGAGCAATTGGTCGATGTCCGGATAGTTACGAGGCCCTTCCATGCTGCAGATGATCAGCCGCGTATCGGGAAGGTGCGCTTGCTTGAGCAGCCGAAGGTTGTGGCGGACACCATCGAGCCCGTCGCGGCCCTCGGGCTTGTCGTACTTGCGATAGGCAACTAGGTCCTCGGCGTAGTGCAGTACATCAACGAGGTCTTGAATAGAGCTATCTGCGCTCAAGTGGTCAGTGCTGAGCAGGAAGTCACGCAGGCCTACCAGGTGAAGCTTGTCCCGAGTGGATTGGTAGGCCTCAAGCAGTCGGGCGATGTGCTGCGTCTGGATCAGTCGGTGCCGGATGAAGCTGTTGATGAAGTATGGTTTCGCCTGCAATGCGAGTGCCGTCTGGTACGGCTCGAACATGAGTGTGTAGTTGACGCGATAACCGTGCTCGCGCAGCTTGAGAGCGAGGTTGTGAGATCGAAAGGCGTCCTCGGTCGGCGGCGCCGCGTACCATGCGTCCAGGCGCTTGTCGCCCGACAGCAGCCGGTGGACGTTCTGCCCGTTCACAGGGCCCATGTGTGGGACCTTCACGACCAGTCGGTAGGGGGAGAGGATTTGCTCGAATGGAGCGATCGCATCCAAGATGCGGTTGAAGTCGGGCTCGAATGGATCTTCGATCTCGACGGACACGTCGCACCCGGGACCGAGGATGTGGCCTAGCTCGGTCATCACTTCTTCGAGGGTATTGAACCTGTGGCCGACGTTCGCCTCCGGATTGTTGATGAACAGGTCGTACACGATGCCCGGGTTACAAGTCAGGTTGCCGAGCAGCGGTGCGATGGGAGCCACCTCGTACGGGTTCGCGGTGTCCGCTGAGAACACCACTCCCGTAGGCCGACGTTGTCCGTTTCGGTCGTACGAAATGTCTCTCACCAAGTCGATGAGCAGGAGGCCGTCGGACACGAGCGAGGCCTCGACCCGAAAGCCGGCAGGTGTCTCACCTGGCGGAGTGTTGAAGGTCCGGATGACATCGCGGAATTGGTCCGTGACGCCGATGGCGGTCGCGGCCTCGCGCAGGAATTGAGCGTCCTTGGCCTCCACGCGCATTCCCGCAACTCGTGCGACCTGGTCTTCCTGGGCGCGCGCTGGTGCCACGCCGATGCCGCCGAGCGTATAGCGAACGACGGCGGCGCCTTCGCCTGTGGAGTTGAAGTTGACGGTGAGCATCTTGGTCTCCGTGACTGCGGTGTCGATGTAGATCGTTAGAAGGCGAGAATCCGTTTCCAGGGCCATTGGCGGAGCCTGAGCTCACCAATCCCCGATAATCACTCCTGCGCGCACTGGGCCGTGGGCACCAACTGCAAGATCCCCCTCGATGTCGCCTGTTCTGCTGGGTCCACTGACGAGGTTCACAGCGGAGGGAAAGCTGCCCTCGTGGGCTGCATAGTCGGCCAGAAGGACGAGTCCCTCAGGGATCGTTCGCACGATCTGAGAGGGGCGGACGAGAGTTATGTGCGCGGTCGGCAGCAGGCTCGTGAGTCGCCCGGTGTTGGGAGTGGCGTACAGTGCGATGGTGCCAGTCTCCGCGGCTGCCCAGGCGCAGGATGTGATGCCGAGGTCGGCAGCGGCAGCCATTGTTCTCGCCATGGCGGCGACATCACTTTCGTCGGTGTTGTGTGAAGCAACCGCACGATCAGCCCCGACTGCTGCGAATTCGAAGCCGCGCGGCGTGAGAATTCCGCGCAGATTCAGTGCAGCCAGTTCCTCCGTTGACCAGACGACAACCCGACGAGACACGCCGGGTCCACTCCGCGGGGCCATTGCCGCGGCGGCCTCGCCTAGCGTGGCACGGATATCGTCCGCGCCGCCAGGTGCGAACCAGACCTCGCCAGACAGCGCCAGCCAGTGGTCCGCGAACTCGCGTACGAGCTCTCCGGGGTCCTCCTGGCGATACGGGGTGCCCGTTCGGCTCATCCCGGCCCTCCTGAGCGGGTCCGGCGTCGCCACCATTCGTAGAAAGTTTCTTTTGCCACGGGTGGCGCATCACGGGTAGCGGTCCAGCCGCCCATGAGCCCAGGCGCGCGAGTCAGCTTGCCCCTCCGCATGAAGAGCCATTGCCCGAGACGAGCCGCACGCGCCGTAAGGCGATATCCGGCCGGGCTCGCCCATAAGCGCCCCCACAGCCGGAAAGTAAGTCGCACGGTCCAGCCTTCCATGGACTTCTCGATCTCCGTGCGGCGCAGCGCGAGGATGTGGTCCGGGAGCTCGATCTCCATGGGGCAAGCGTCGCGGCAGGCATGGCACATCGAGCAGGCTGACTTCGGTAGCTCGGGAGCGTGTTCCAGGCCTCCCAGCAACGGCGTCAGAACTACCCCGATCGGACCGCTGTAGATGCTGCCGTATGCCTGGCCGCCAAGATTGCGGAAGACCGGACAGACGTTCAGGCAGGCGCCGCAGCGGATGCAGGTGAGCACGTCCTCGTACTCGGTCCCGAGCAGGTCGTGCCGCCCGTTGTCGAGCAGCACGAGGTGGAACTCCTCCGGCCCATCGAGCTCGCCGGTTCGTCTTGGACCCGTGATCAGGCTCACGTAAGTGGAGACGAGCTGGCCCGTGCCATTGAGAGGCGGCTGCTGGAGGACCGCGCCCAGGTCGTCCCAGGTCGCCACCACCTTGTCGATACCCACGACGGCGATATGGACAGGCGGCAGTGAGGTCGTGACGCGCCCGTTACCCTCGTTGGTGATCAGCACCAGCGTGCCGGTCTCGGCGACGAGGAAGTTTCCGCCCGTGACGCCGATGTCGGCAGCGAGAAAGTCCTCCCTGAGCTGCCGCCGGGCGAATGCCGTCAGGCTTGGCGTGGCATCGTCGGTTGGCGGCGCCACATGGCGAAGCGCCGCCTCCTGCACGAAGAGTTCCCGAATCTGTCCCCGAGTCTTGTGAGCGGCCGGCGCCACGATGTGAGAGGGCCGTTCCCCGGCCAGCTGGATGATGTATTCGCCAAGATCGGTCTCGCGGACCTGTAGCCCTGCTGCCTGGAGTTGCTCGTTAAGGGCTACCTCCTCGGTGGCCATCGACTTCGACTTCACGATGCGCGTTCCACCGCGTTTCCGAGCGATCTCGATCACGTACTGGCCCACGTCAGCCGGTCCAGCGGCACGTATCACGTGTCCGCCACTGGCTTCGACTTTGCTCGTGAGTTCCGCCAGCAGTTCCTCGATGTGCCCGAGTGCCCTTCGACGCGCCGTGACCGCCTTCAGGCGCATCTCCTCACCGTGGGGATAGGTAGCGAACGCGGTCGCCTTGCCCTGAGCGAGGTTCCGCGTTGTCCTCAATACGGCAGCGCGCATCGTCTGGTCACCAAGTGCGGCTCGACGTCGCTCCGGCCAGCGCGCATTGGGGGCAGGAAGGATGCCTGTCATCAGGCTTCGCCCTGCTCGTGAGCGGCTTGCTCTATATCGGCAACGTTCAACCGACCCTGATCGGCAAGATCCACCAGCTCGGTCAGGTGCAGGCTTGGGAAGTCGTCGCCATGGCGGCTGAGCCGCCCGCCGAGTTGCATCAGACAGCCCAGGTCCGCGCTCGCCAGGGCGACCGCCCCACGACTGCGCGCAATCGCCAGCTGGCCGAGTTTGGCATCCGCCATCGCCGCCGACAGGTCGGGCTCAATCAGCCCGAAGCTCCCTCCGAAGCCGCAGCATTGTTCGGCATCGTCGAGTTCAACGGCATCGACTCCGATCCTCCTCAGTACCCGCAGCGGCTGCTCGGTAACGCCCAACAGTCGGCGCATGTGACAGCCTGTATGGCACGCCAGCGTGAGGGGCTCTGATGTTAGGCTTTCGGGGCGAACTTCTCCGGAGGACACGTGAGCGTCGTGCGCGTCGAACCACGCGCTGAACTCGACCACGCGCGTCCCAAGCGCCTCGGCTCGCCTTCGCCATTGCGCCGCTGACTCGGGCGTTTCTCCGCGCTGGAGAGCGTCACGCTCAAGGAGAGGCGGCATCTCGACCTTCACCATGGCAGCGCAGGACCCCGAGAGAGCAATCACGGGCGGCTCCGATTCCGGCCCGTCGGTGGCGCCTGTCTCGAAAGCTCGGACAAACTGCCGGCCCATCGCTGCCGCCTCGCGGTGGTGGCCCGCATTGAAGGCGAACTGGCCGCAGCAGGTCTGTCTCTCCGGAACCTCCACCTGGATGTTCCGCCGCTCGAGCACCCGCACAGCCGCGATCGCCGCCCTGGGGCGGAAGAGATCGACCATGCAACTCGTGAACAACTGGGCTCGCGTCCTCACGTGTGCCTCTCCGCAGTCGAGTGCCTCGCCTGTCCGATGTTCATGAGGCCAGGCAGTCCGCTAGATCCCGAAGCGTGATGTAGTCTCCCGGCCGCGCCCGGCCGCGATTGGCGATTACATGGGTCTGCTCGCCTCCGGGAGCTCCCAGCGACGTCACCGCAAGAATCGCCTCGCTGAAGTCCTCGGCCTGTGTGAAGCTGCTGACCACAACCACGCAGCGGACGCCGGCGGCGGTTGCGGCGAGGAGGCCGCTGCGGGAATCCTCGATGACGAGCGCTTCGGCCGGGTCGACGCCCAGACGCTGAAGTGCGATGAGGTAGACATCGGGTGCGGGCTTCTTGTTGGGGACGCTGTCGCCGGTCAGCAGGAGGCTGAATTGGGCGGCCAGGTCCGGGCCGGCGGCGCGATCCAGAACCGCCCGAACCGAGGGCTCCGCAGCCGTAGAGGCCACAGCGAGCGTCCATTTGGCCTCGAGCGCCTCGGCGATCAATCGACGCACTCCTGGTCGAGGCGGAATCCGGCCTTCAACCACCATCTCGACGTATATCTCGGTCTTGCGCCGGTGCCAGCGCCGAACCTCTGCCAGTTGAGCGTTTCTGTCGAGGGGAAGTCCGGCCGCCTTGACGAACTCCGGAGTCAGGAGGGTGGCCATCCGCTCCCTGCCGCCGGCGATTCGGAGCAGGCGTCCGTACTCTTCTTCGCTCCACTGAACGGGCAGGCCGAATTCGCGGAAGGCCTGGTTGAAGGCGGGCAGGTGGCCATACCGCTCGTTGTCCGCCAGCGTGCCGTCGCAGTCGAGAATCAGGGCGGTCAAGCCATGCCCTCGCTTCCGAGCATCCGGATGTGCTCTTTGGCCATCTCGATGACCTCGGCGCGCACATGCCGGAAGAGCCGCGGCGGATCGGACTCGTCCGGGTGCTGGTTCAAGTACTGCCGGGTGGATTCTACGTATCGGATCTTGACGGCAGTCGAGACGTTGACCTTGGCGCAGCCCCGATTGATCAGATCGGCGAACTGGGAGGCGCTCAGTCCGGTCCCTCCGTGGAGGGCCATCGGGACGCCGGTGGAGACCCTCAGATCGCTGACACGCTGGGCATCCAGCTTGGGCGGGGCGCTATACAGACCGTGAGCATTCCCGATCGACGGCGCGAAGATGTCGACCCCGGTGGCCCTGATGAAGTCGATGGCGGCTTCCAGCGAGACGGCGCGACTCGTTTCGTCGGATCCGACGCCGTCCTCAACGCCCTGGATGGCCTCGATCTCACCCTCGACATTCGCGCCGTATCGACTGGCTTCCCTGACCACCTCTTTGCACTGGCGCCGATTCTCCTCGACGGTCAGTGTGGACGCGTCGAACAAGACCGAGTTCCAGCCGGCCGCGAGGCATTCACTGATGATCTGGCGATCAGGACAATGGTCCAGGTGCAGCGCGACCGGTACCTGCAGGCTGACGGTCATGGCCCGCCACATGGCCATTAGCAGGCCGGAGCCCATGGCACGGACGGTCTTGACCGACGTCTGAACTATGAGTGGCGACCGGAGGTCCTCCGCCGCCGCCAGTACCGCCTCCATCGTCAGGTCGTTGAACACGTTGAACGCGGGGACGGCGTACCCCCCGGCCAGAGCCCGATCCACGAGGGTCTTCGTGGGTGCGATCGGCATGTCTCTGTTCCTTTCTGCCGTCACCCGCGAAGGCGCGGGGCGTCTGCTAGGCCATTCGTTCGGCCACGAACTCCACCATGCCCTCGGTCGCTTTCGCAAACTCCTGGTATGTCGCGCGCAGTGCCGGGACGGCACGTACCCCTTGTAGAACTCGGTGACGTCGAGCTGGTCATAGAGGCATTCCTGTGCGCACGATCCCTGCACGGGAGTAATGACATTCCTGGCGCGGCGGGCCGACTGGCATAACGGCTGAGCTCGGAGCGCATGGACGAGTCAACATCGGTGCGGTCGAAGACTTGTGTCGCTGGGAACGCAATTATCCACTGGGAGCCCGGCGCCGCACGGCAACCGCCGCATTGACATTCCCATTCCGTCACGGCGATTCGCTTCCGACTTTCCCGCAACATATGGCCCGCGGCGCCAGGAACGCGATCCTGCTCTGAGCCTGAGTATCCCTCAGCGGACAACCCTGGCACTTCCACCCTTCATCAGTTTATTGGCTTCATCCCTGGTAGCCCAGTTCCAGTCCCCAAGGAATCCATGACACAGAGCCGAGTAGGCTGCCGAAAACTCTATCGCTTCCTGAGGAGGCTTGCCTTCGAGCATGCAGCAGATCAGCGCAGATGCAAAACTGTCGCCTCCTCCCGTTCTGTCCAGCACCTCGAGATTGAGGTACTTCCTGGATGCGTAGAATTCGCCCTTGTACAACATGACGGTCTGCCAGTCATTCAACATCGCCGTCTTCACGTGCCGCAGCGTCGTCCCTACGACCTGGACATTGGGGTATTCCTTTACGACCTGATGTGCTACGAGCTTGTAGTTCTCCGGGTCGAGATCCGAGTAGGATTCCGTGGCACCTTCAGCCTTGATGCCCAGCATCTTCTCGAAATCTTCTTCGTTCCCGATGATGACGTCCACGTAGGGCATGACCTTCTTCATGACCACGCGTGCCTTCTCGGAACTCCATAGCGTGGACCGGAAGTTGAGGTCAAAGCTGGTCGTTACCCCCAGTGCTTTCGCTATCCTGAGCGATTCAATTGCTTCATTGGCCGCACTGTCCGATATTGCGGTCGTGATGCCGGTAGTGTGGAACCACCGCGTCTGCGCCAGAACACTCTTCCAATCTATGTCCCCGGGCTGGATCAGGCTGATAGCGGAATGAGCCCTGTCATACATCTGTGTGCTTGCCCTGGGTCCGATCCCCACTTCCAGGTAGCACAGTCCGTTTCTTACCGTACCCTTCCCGTCGAAAGGCAGCAGTATTACCCCGGACATGTCGACACCATGTTCCCTGCCCTTATTGATGATGTACTGACCGGACCAGATGTTGACGAGTTTTGACAGCCAGGCGGTCTTATGCCCTAAGCGCGACGTGTTGACCGATACGTTCAATTCCGCTGCGGCGATCGCTACATGCAGATGACTTGCCTGCTCCAACCGCGCATGGTCAGGTGCCGTCAGCCGAATCATGGCTTCTCCAAAGCCGATCAGATCGTACTTCTTCTCTTCGCTCATTCTGTTATCCTGTCTTTGGAGATATATTCCATGTTTCCCGTCTATGACCGATACTTTCGGTCACATATTCAATCCTTCCCGGTTGAATATCGATCTCGGGTGCCTGCCTTCGAGATAATCAACGATCCCCTGCGCCGCCTCGCACGCCACTCTTACCGTGCATTCCGTCGTCAAGGCTGCGCTGTGCGGGCTGATCACGAAATGTGGGGCCAGCAGTAAATCGTCGTCCAGACGCGGCGGTTCGTTGGTCATGACGTCGAAAGCCGCACCCGCGAGTTTGTTCTCTTTGAGCATCCACGCCAGGTACTTTTCGTCAACGATGCTTCCTCTTGCCGCATTGATGAGGTAGGCAGAGGGTTTCATTAACGAGAGTACCTTCTCATTTACGTGATTCCTCGTCTCATCCGTAAGCGGAACATGGAGGGTCAATATGTCTGACTGCTTGTAGACCGGCTCTTCTGTGCTGTATCTGACTACTCCAGGGGCTACCACGCTGTCTTCAGTGTACGGGTCGTAAATGATGACCTTCATGTTAAACGCGCCCATACATTTCTCCGCTACCTGTTTGCCTATTCTGCCATAGCCGACAATCCCGAGCGTCTTCCCATCGAGATCGATAGGCAGATATAGCCGCCTCGCGGTCTTGAAATTGCCTTTTCTGGTCTCCGCGTCCAGGAACACCAGATGTTTCGTGATGGCGCCGATCAGCGCTACGGTGTGCTCCGCGGCCGTAACCGTGTTGGCATCCGGGGTATGCAAAACCATGATGCCTCGTTTCGTGGCGGCCTCCACATCGACGTTGTCCACTCCGGTTCCCGTCCGGCTGATGACCTTGAGCAGCGGCGCCACGTCCATCAGCTCAGGTGTGAACTTTATCGTCGTATCAAGCATCACCGCAGTTGCATCTTTGATCAGCCTGGTAAACTCGGTCAGGTCGCCCGAGGGCATGTACACGACTTCCCCGGCCTGCTTCAGGATATCCAGAGCAACGCTGCTTGTCTTCTCATTCACAATTACCTTTTTCATAGGAGTCCTTCTTTGGATACGGAATCGGAAATGTTCTTGCGCAACTCCGCACTCAAAGGCACCAAAGGCAGCCTCGGATCACCTCCATACAAGCCAGCCAAATCCATCGCATACTTTACAGCTGCTACGCCGCCACTCCCGGATACTGACTTATTGAGCTGGAGCACCTTCTCATTAAGCTTGAATGCTTCCTCATATTTCTTTTCCACCGTAAGCCGGTACAACTTGCACGTAATCGCCGGAAAAGCATTCGCAAGCGAGATAACTCCCCCCGGAGCTCCCATGATGAGGGCATTCATGAAGAAATTCGCCGAGCCGGCCATTACATTGAAGGTGTCTCGAACGGCAAGCAGGAAACTCTCAATATTGCCGACGGACGAATCTTTCACCCCTTTGATGTTGGGATGCTTCGCAAGATCTTTCACGAGACTCAAGGACAGGGTGATGCCACCGCAAAACTGCGGAGCGTTGTAGACAAGACACGGTGTCGACAAACTGCTCGCCACGTCGGAGAAATATCTCAGAAGAACGGCGTCGGTCATTTCCTTTTTGAAGTAGGAGGGTGGTAATAGCGTGATGAAGTCACTTCCAAGTCCCTGGGCTATTTTGGCGAAATCGATCGTCTCTTTCGTCGACTCAAAAATGCAACCCGCCATAACTACCTGATGGGGTCCCTTATTCCTTATGATGGTCTCAAGTACCTTTTCCTTCTCCAGATTTGTAAGACTCTTGTTTTCTCCGTTGGACCCCAGTGCCAAATATCCTTGCAGCTCCGATTCGGCATAAAACTCCATGTTCGAGGCCAGCTTATCGTAGGCCACTTCGCCTTTGTCGCTAAAGGGCGTCGTGATTGGCGCGAATACGCCCATTAACTGTTCGTCCATGGTGTTTTTCTCCCGATAGAAAGAAGGCTCTCGGCTGACTTCGTCCGTCATCTGCTTGCGGAAGTAGCCGGGTGACAGGACCAGGCCGAAGTCGGCGCCGAGTTCCGCCGCTGCCGCCAGGAAGCGCTAAGTGTCGCGCTGCGCGTCGTAGGTCGCCCCGGCCATGACGACCTGGCCCTCGCCCTTGTGCCTGACGATTGTGTCGAGCACAACGAGCCGTTCCTCCTCGGACAGGCTTCGGTTCTCCCCGTTGGAGCCGAGGGCGAGGTAGCCCAGCAGGCCGCTGCTCGAGTACCGGGCCATGTTCTCGCGGAGGGCGTCGTCATCGATGCTCTCGTCCTCCGCGAACGGCGTGCATATCGGCGCGAAGACTCCGCCCAGTCTCGCGCTGTACGCCGGCGGCCACAGGGGTGACTCCGGAACGCACCGCCCCGAGCTCCCAGCTGACCTGGGCCGCCGTGGCCATCACCTGCGCCCCTAGTTCGTGGAGCTGGTCGTGGACCAGGAAATGCGGAGCGGAGACGCTGATGGCCCCGACAGGACGACCGTCCGCTCCGATGATGGCCGCCGCCACGCATGCAGCCAGGGGCTCGTTCTCGCGGTCGTCTATGGCGTAGCCGCGGGCATGCGTCGTGCGGATCTCGGCCTCGAACGTCGGAAGGTCGCAGATTGTCAGGACGGTCTGGGGCACGAACTTGATCCGCCTCGTGATGTCATCTTGCTCGGCCTGCGGGAGCACGGCGAGGATCGCCTTGCCCAGGGCTGTCGAGTGGAGGGGCATGGTCTGCCCGATCGCCGAGACGAGCCGGATGCTGTTCTCCGACTCCAGTTTGTCGACGTAGTAGACGGACAGGTCTTCCAGGACTCCCAGGTTCACCGTCTGTCCGACCCGGTCCCTCAGCGCCAGGAGATGGCGCCGCGCGACGCGCCTGAGGTCCAGGCTGGCCTCGACTCCCTGGGCCAGCCGGATGAGCTTGCCCGTGAGCCGGTACTTCCGGGTGGCCGGATCCTGCCTCACGTAGCCGGCCTCCACGAGCGTGCCTATGAGCCGGGTGACCGTCGCCTTGTCCAGACCCACCTCGTCGGCAACCGCCGTCGGCCCGAGCCCGAACTCACCCGCTGTGGCGAGCTTCTCGAGGACTTCCAGGCCGCGGTGGAGAGTGCGAGTAGTCAATTCCTGACCCCGATGGAACTTGTTGAGAAGGTGCGCGGCAGCTGTCGGAACGTTCGCACGCGATGTGGTGCTGGTTGTGCGATGTCCCGACGAAGGACGGCAGCGAGCTCGTCGCCCGCAGAGCCGTCCTCCTTCGGATCAGCCGGGCGGAGGCCCGGCTGGCAGCTATCAGCCAGCCTTAGAGCAATCGAGGTACTGCGTTGCGAACGTCGCCATCAACTGGTTTGTGACGTCGACGCGCTTCTGCAGATAATCTGCGATTGGGGTAGACGGGACGTCGCCT
This sequence comes from uncultured Chloroflexia bacterium, assembly GCA_963789725.1. GTDB lineage: Bacteria > Chloroflexota > Limnocylindria > Limnocylindrales > CSP1-4 > Fen-1039. The sequence continues at coordinate 90,280 of CAWBLU010000001.1, read as the reverse complement.
ACGTTCTTGCCGTCAGCAGTGATGAGGAAGGTACCACTGTCAACGAGGAACGGGGCGTCAGACTTTACCGTGCAGCCGCGGCGGAGCAGGTCGAGCACGTATGCGGAGATGTAGGCCTGTCCGTATGGGTTCTGGGACATCGTGCCGACCACCCAGCCGCCCTTGATCCCGTCGAGGACTGCCGGATCGTCGTCGATGCCGACGAACTTAATCTTGGTGAAGTTGCCGTTGTGAAGCAGAGTGGCCGTGACGGAGGAGCCAACATAGGCATCACTGACGATGCCCTGGATGTCGGAACCGTGGGCCGCGAGGAGGGCACCGACGTTCGTCGTGGCGGCCTGCTGGTCGTCCGAGTCGGTCATGTGCTGATAGACGTAGACAGTGCCGTTCGACTCGGCGACAGCCTTGTTCACGCCCTTGATGCGCGCCTGCGTGTTCGGGTCGACGAGGCGACTTGCGACGTGGACTATGCCGCAGGGCGTGGCCGTGGTGCATTCAGAACCCATGGCCGCGATGAGGGCCTTGGTCCCGAGGTAAACGGAGTTGTAGACATCGGTGGCGATGCAGAATGCGGCCGGTGACGGCGTGTTGGTGCAGCCGCCAGCAGCGATGCTGGGGATGTTCTTGCCCTTGAGCTCCTGAAGGAGCGTGTTGGTGCCGTTAGCGTCGCCAGGGAAGATCGTGAAGGCGTTGTAGCCCTGCGCCACCAGTGTCTCGACTAGGTTGTTCTGGGCCGTCAGTTCCCACTGGGGCGGGAACTTGTAGATGCCGCCGGCCAGGTTGAGGGCCTTTACGGCATCATCCGTGCCTGGTCCCCACGGTGTGAAGAAGGGATGGGGACCGCCCGCGACGGCGGCGACCTTGGTGGTTGAAGCCGAGCTGAAGGTAACCGGAGTTCCCTGAGCTGCAACTGCAGTCGGGGCGGCTTCGGACATTGCTGCAGTCGGGGCGGCTTCGGACATTGCTGCAGTCGGGGCGGCTTCGGTCGCCGGAGCTGCGGTCGGTGTAGCAGCCGAAGACGAACACGCGGACACAAGCAGGACCGCTGCTGCGCCCAACCCTAGCCAACTGAATCTCTTGTCTCTTGCCATGTGTTCTCCTAACCTCTCCTCACGTTGTCGTGACGGCCCCATCGGGTCGCCGCTTTTCTAGAGACGGACGCCACTGACAGATACGGACGGATTGGTAGATGGGCAACTCCTCCGATTAGCTAGCTCCCAGGGCCGGTGCATCAGATGAACTCGTGGTGTGCTAGCTGATCTGATGATGAACGTGCTCTTTTGGCCTGTCAAGACTGGGAAGGCGACTGGTCTGGCCGGGGTTGCATGCCGGATGGCGCGTCGACGCTCACGCAGGGGCCGCCGAGGCGCCCTGCGACGAGTCCAGAGCAGGGCGAGTCCTGCCGCCATCCGCCGGTCCGGGCTAGATACGCGCAAGACGGGCCTTTCAGGGAGTGTCTGCAGCGTGTCGGCTCTGCCGTTCACCGCAGACGACCGTTCAGCCCCAGGCGCAATCCCGGTGCGGCGTCTTGACACGAGTAGGGGCCCGTCTCATAGTGCCCATCAGCAGGCGCAACGCAAGTTCACCAAGTGATCGGCTTGCGGCCCGTTTCTCTGCGGATGGCCCAAGCCCGGGGATGCAAGAGGAGCAAGGAGTGCGAAGACGATCGCTGGTAATTGACCTCTGGGACCGCGTCGGTCTGTTGACACTCGTCCTGGTGTCCTGGCTGATATTCGCGGTCTTCGCGGACGGTTTCGTCTCGGATTTCAACATCTTCGCAGTCGGTCGCGCCGTAGCCGTGTCGGTGGTTATCGGGCTCGCGCAGATGGTCGTGATCGCGACGGGCGGCATGAACATCTCAGTCGGCGCCATCGGCGGGGTCTCGGCCATGTTCACTGGCTGGCTCCTCGAGGGGGTCGGGTTGCCCGTCCCGATCGCCATTCTTGGGGGCGTAGGCATGGGTGCCGCGCTCGGCGCAATCAACGGCATCCTGATCGTCAAGACCGGAATCAACAGCTTCATCATCACGCTTGGCACACTGAGCGTCTTCTCCGGCCTGATGTACGTAGTTACGAAGGTGCAGGCCTTCAACAATCTGCCGGTGGACTTCATCAACCTCGGCCAGACGCGATGGCTCGGTGTGTCCCCTCTTGTTTGGGCCATGATCGTGACCGGCGCCCTCCTGTGGTTCCTGTACCGCGGCACCACCCTCGGGCGGCAGATGCTCGCAACCGGTGCGAACCCGCGAGCTGCCCGCCTCTCGGGGGTCCCCGTGAACCGGATCATCGCGGTCACGCACGTGCTGTCGGGCGCGCTGGCCGGTCTGGCCGGTGTAATGCTGCTGTTGCGCCTCGGCTCGGCAATTCCGACGATCGGCGGGGACTGGGTACTGCCTTCCTTTGCAGCACCGGCCGTCGGTGGCACGCTGTTGAGCGGCGGCGTCGTCTCAGTCGTCGGCACGTTCGTCGGTGGCTTGCTGCTGGCCACGATCGGGAACGGACTCACCCTCATGAATATCCCGAGCTTCTGGGTTGAGTTGACGACGGGCCTCGTTCTGCTCATTGCGGTGCTGCTCGACCGCGCCCGGACGCTGGCGGTGACGCGCAGCCGGGTCGGAGTCATTCAACCTGTGGGTAAGCCGGCCGATCCAAAGGGAGCGATTTCATGAATCGGCCTATGCGCAACTTCATTCGAGCCGAATCCTTTCCCCTTCTGGTGGTGGTCGTGCTCGCCGCGGTTGGCCTCGCGGTACTGAGGCCCGAATTCACCAAGGAATTCAACCTCTACGTCCTGTTGTTCGACATCTCGGGGTCGATGCTGGTGGCGTTCTCTCAGATGGTGGTCATCGCCACCGGCGGCATGAGCCTGGCTGTGGGAGCGACGGGTGGTCTGAGCGCGGTGCTTGCGGCGGGACTCATGGTCTCGTACGGCGTGCCCGTGGAGGTCGCCGTCGTGGTGGGCCTGCTGGCCGGTATCGCGATGGGCTTCGCCAACGGTTTTCTGACCGTCAAGACAGGGATAAACCCGTTCATCATCACCCTGGCGACTTCGGCCGCGTACGAGGGGACGAACTTCGGAATCACCAGCTCCAATCCGTACTATGGCCTCCCTACGCAGTTCACCGACTACGGTCAGGCTCGGATTGGCATGTTCCCTGATCCCCTGCTCATCTCGATCCTTGTTGCTGTTGCGCTCGGATTCGTGCTGTACCGATCCGTGATCGGTCGGTCCATCCTTGCGGTAGGGGGCAATGCTCGAGCAGCCGAGATGGCCGGCATCCACGTCGGGCGCACGATCGTCATCGCCCACATCATCTCTGGGTTCCTGGCCGCGCTGGGTGGGCTGATGCTTATGGCCCGCCTCGGCAACGGCTCGCCCACCATTGGATCCCAGTGGCTGCTGCCGTCATTTGCGACTGTGCTCATCGGCGGTGCCGCGCTGTCCGGCGGTAAGGTGTCAATCACCGGGGCAATTCTCGGCTGTGCTCTCCTCGCCCTGATCTCCAATGGGCTGGTCATCTTCAGGGCCGATCCCTATTGGGTCACCTTCTTGGTCGGCGCGCTCATCCTCGCGGCGGTCGTTCTCAACCGCCGCCGCTCGACTTCTTCGGGATCGCTCATCCCCCCGGCGTGGCGCGGACAGCCGGTTCCGACGACGAAATGAACGAACGAGAGGATCCGATGCATCCAGTCGAGACGACAGCCAGCACCTCAGATGCCGTTCACAATCCTGCCGCTCCCGCGATGCAACCTGCGATGAGCGGGACTGTCTCAGAGACCCAGCCGCTTCTCGAGGTCAGGGGACTCTGCAAGGCGTTCCCGGGCGTTCAGGCGCTGGAGGGCGTGTCTCTCAACCTGCGGGCCGGCGAGGCCCTTGCGCTGCTCGGTGAGAATGGGGCAGGCAAAAGCACCCTGATCAAATGCCTCACGGGGCTGTACCAGCCCGACGAGGGAGTGATCTTGCTGGAAGGAAAGGAGACGCATTTCCGATCGCCGCAGGATGCCTTCGACCAGGGGATTGCCGTCGTGCCCCAGGAGAGGAACCTCGTGCCGGAGTTCAGTGCCGGCGAGAACATCATGCTGGAATCGCTTCCCAAGCGCCGCGGCGTCTTCATCGACTACGACCGCGTCCATCGCGAAGCGCAGAAGTGGCTGGACATGCTGGGCGTGGACATAGACTCCAGGGCCCCCGCTTCATCGCTGAGCGTGGCCCGGATGCAGCTGGTCGAAATCGCGCGGGCGATCTCGCGCGAGAGCCGGATACTCCTGCTCGACGAGCCGACCGCGTCGATCAGCCCCAGCGAGGTCCAGACGCTCTTCGGCGTCATCAGTGGGCTCAGGGTCCGCGGCGTCGCGATCATCTTCGTGAGCCATAAGCTCGAAGAGGTCTTCGAGCTCTGCGATCACGTTACCGTGCTCCGCGACGGCCAGAATGCCGGCCCCCAGGCGTCGATCTCCGAGCTTGACCGCAACCAGCTCATCACCCTGATGGTCGGTCGCCAGCAAGTCGCGCACGAACTCGAAGCGCGGACCGACGGCCACGGCGGCCCCATTCTCGAACTCCGCGACCTGTGCAGTGAATCCGGGGCCAGAGATGTCAACCTCGTGGTCAACCGTGGAGAGATCCTGGGGCTCTACGGTCTCGTCGGTGCCGGTCGGAGCGAGCTGGCCAAGACCATCATCGGCGTGGATCGGGTCCAGAACGGCCAGGTGCTCGTCGACGGTGAGGCCGTGCGGATAACTGGCCCTGACGACGCCCTGCGCCACGGCATCGGATACGTCCCCGAGGACCGAAAGTCCGAGGGCTTGATCGGGATCCATTCGGTACTGACCAACGTGTCGATCACCATCTGGGGGCGGCTCCAGAGCGTGGTCGGTTGGATCGGCGGCGCGGCAGAACGTTCGGCCGTCAGACCGTTCGTCGACAAGCTCGAGATCAAGACGCCGTCACTGGGGACGCCCGTGGAAAGCCTCAGCGGTGGAAACCAGCAGAAGGTCAGCCTGGCCAAGTGGCTTACCGCCGGCGTCAGGATCCTGATCATTGACGAGCCGACCGTCGGCATCGACGTGCGCACGAAGGCCAACATTCACGACCTGATCTGGGGGCTTGCCTCCGAGGGCCTGGCGATACTGCTCATTTCGAGCGACATGCCCGAGATGATTCGCCTCGCGGACAAGGTCGCCGTGATGAAAGGCGGTCGGATCATGGGCACCCTGACCAACGATCACGACTACACCCCCATGAGCAAGGAAATCATGGGTCTCATCCACTAGCCGAGCCGGGCTCGGAGCCGAGGGGCCCGCCCAGGCGTCGACTCGACGTCGTATCCAGCACGACCCGGGCATCCACCAGGTCGCCAGGTGACAGGAGGAGCTCAGATGTCCATCAATCCGTTCGAACGGGTCCGTCTCGGCCGGACCAAGCTTGAGGTCACGAAGCTGGGCTTCGGAATGGCCCCGCTCGGCGGGTTGTACTCGCCAGTGCCGGACGACCAGGCTGTGGAGGTGCTGGGGCACGCCTGGGAAATGGGGATCCGCTACTACGATGCAGCTCCGCTCTACGGCTACGGACTGGCGGAGCAGCGGCTAGGGCGAATGCTCACGACCAGGGACCGGACCGAGTTCGTCATCTCTACGAAAGTGGGTCGCCTCCTCTACCCGCTCGACCAAGTGCTTGCCCACCCAGAGTGGGATCGCGACTGGCAGCGCCTTGGATCGGTGACGGGGGTCGGACCGGACGAAACGCCCAAGGAGGAGTTGAACGACTGGTACTACCGGGGCGTTCCCGATTTCCGACCGGTCTACGACTACAGCTACGACGGGATCATGCGCTCGGTCGAATCAAGCCTGAAGCGCACCGGCCTCGATCGGCTTGACATCCTCTGGATCCACGACCCCGACACCCACTGGGAGCAGGCCATCGGAGGCGCCTATCCGGCACTGGCAAAGCTCCGGAGCGAGGGGGTCGTTTCGGCCATTGGCGCCGGCATGAACCAGGCTGAGATGCTTGTGAGGTTCGCCCGTGAAGGCGATTTCGACGCCTTCATGTGTGCCGGGCGTTACACGTTGCTTGACCAGCCCGCCCTGGCAGAGCTCCTGCCACTGTGCCTCGAGAAGAACATAGCCATCGTGATCGCAGGCGTGATGAACAGCGGCCTGCTGGCCAACCCGTCGCTCGAGTCTCATTTCGACTACGGGCCTGCGCCGAAAGAGTGGATCGATAAGGCCCTGCACATCAAGGCCGTATGCGAGCGCAACAACGTGCCTCTTCGCGCCGCGGCGCTGCAGTTCGTCTACGCCCACCCCGCCGTCGCAACCGTCGTGGCCGGCGTCCGGACGATCGGTCACCTCGACGACACAGTTGCCATGCTGCAGCATCAGATCCCGGACGCGTTGTGGGACGATCTGCGCGCGGAGGGTCTGCTGTCGGCCGAAGCGCCGACGCCGAAGGCGGCCACGACCACCACGGCGAAGTAGGCGAGGCCTCGACCGATGATTGTCGACGCCCATCACCACTTCTGGGACACTTCGGACCCGACCTACGACTACTACTGGATGACGGATGACCTGTCCGCCATCAAGGGACGCTACTTCCCGGAGGATATGAGGCCTCTGCTCGGTGAACGCCGGGTGGACGGTACGGTCCTGATCCAGACTATCCCGAGCCTCCCCGAGACCCTGGACTTCCTGGCGCTCGCCGCCAAGACCGACTTCGTGGCCGGCGTCGTGGGCTGGGTCGACCTGACCGATGGCAAAGTTGCGGATACCTTGGCCGGGGTGCAGTCTCAGGCCGTCGGACGCAAGCTCGTCGGCATCCGTCACCAGGCCCATGACGAGGAGGATGCCGACTGGCTCCGCCGGCCGGACGTGAAACGTGGGATCGCGGCCGTAGGTAAGGCGGGGCTCACCTACGACATCCTCGTCCGCTCCCGCGAGCTTCCCGCTGCTCTGGACCTCGTTCGTGCGTTTCCAGAGCAGCGGTTCGTGGTCGATCACATAGCCAAGCCATGCATCAAGGAACACGAGCTGGAGCCGTGGGCTTCGCGCATGAAGCCGCTCGCCGAGCTCCCGAAGGTCTGGGTGAAGCTTTCGGGCATGATCGAGGAAGCGGACTGGGAACACTGGACTCCGGACGACATTAAGCCGTACGTGCAGCTCCTCCTCGAATGGTTTGGGCCGGAACGGCTCATCTTCGGCTCGAACTGGCCTGTCTGCCTGCTGGCCGGGAGCTACGCCCAGGTCTTCGACGCCCTGGTCTACGCACTCGGCGACATCCCGCTCAGCGACCGGGACCGGATCTTCGGACGTAACGCCATCGAAGCCTACCGGCTCGAAGACAGGACCTGACGCCAGCTGGAGTCCGTTTCTACCTCACCCAGAGGAGCGTTGGATCCGACAATCCGCTAGCCGCAGCATGGAGAGTGGAACGATGAGCAGGCACCACTTCGGCGCCCGATTGCACGACTTCACGGAGAACGGCTATCGAACGCTCGCGCTCGAAAACGAGTTCTTGCGGGTCGAGGTGCTCATCGACAAGGGGGCGGACATCGTCGCCTTCCTGCACAAGCCCTCCGACACCGACTTCATGTGGCGCCGGCCGCTCGGGCTCCGGCCCCAGGGCATAGGCTCTATGCCCAGGGGCGTCGACGAGTTCGTCTTCAACGACGGGTTCGAAGGCGGCTGGCCGGAGTGTTTTCCCAACGGCGGCATTAGCGTGATGTACAAGGGTGCACAGCTGCCATTTCATGGTGAGCTGATGACGCTCCCCTGGGAGGCCACGGTGCTGGAAGACCGCCCTGAGGTCGTTTCCGTCCGCCTCTCCGTCCGAACCCTGCGGACCCCCTTCCTGCTCGAGAAGACCCTCACCCTCCGCTCTGGGAAGTCGGCTCTTGAGATCGACGAGCGGCTGACCAACCTGGCGGCAGAGGAGATGGATGTCATGTGGGGCCACCACCCCACCTTCGGTCCGCCCTTCCTAGACTCAACCTGCCGCATCGATCTGCCACCCTGTCGAGCGTCGACCGAACGAATGGAGCCCTGGAAGGACGGCCAGCTCCAGTTTGGGGCGAGCTTCGATTGGCCGGCTGCTCCGCTGCGAGAAGGCGGCGTTCGCGACCTCAGTGTCGTCCCAGGGCCGGAGGCCCGTACAGCGGACCTCGTGTTCCTGCACGGGTTCGAGGAAGGCTGGTATGGGATAACCAGCGGGCGGCGAAAGGTGGGCTTCGGGCTCCGCTGGGACCCGGGTGCGTTTCCGTATCTCTGGTTCTGGCACGTTTGGGGTGGAATGCCGGGCTACCCCTGGTACGGCCTCAACTACAACTGCGCCCTGGAACCGTGGTCGAGCTGGCCGGACGGCGGCCTGAATCGCGCGATCGAAAACGGCTCTGCGCTCAAGGTTGGACCGAACCAGACCATCGAAACGCGCCTGATTGCCGTCGCCTACGACGGCGTTGACCGGATAGGCCGGATCGCCGAGACGGGCGAAGTCGTTCGCTAGCTCTCAGGTCATGGTCGCGTCCACATCGCGGAGTCGGCTGCCCGTCGATTGCCTCGGCATGAGGTACGGCAGGCTCGCCGGTTTCACGACGCTGACAGGCCGTATTCCTCCGGCGCAAGCCGCCCGTCGCTCAGTCTCGAGCGGAAGAGTTCGACCGTCTCAGCGATGGCGGACGAGAGCGGCGTCAGCGGCACATCGCCGATCGTATCCAGCCCCGCGTCGGATATGACCTCGGGAAACGGAAGGGCTGCCGGTGCCACGCTGATCAGGCCGGTGGACTCCGGCACGATGGCCTCGATAGCAGCCACGAAGTCGCGTACGCTAGCGAGGCTGCCAGACAGGTTGAATGTCATGGCGCCTCTCATGTTGCTGTCGCTGGCAAGCACGAGTGCTCGGGCGACATCGTCGGCGTAATTGAAGAGGGTCTTCCCACCGAAACCTATCTCATAGGGTCGACCCAGAACGGCCGCGAGAATAGCCTTGGTCGGCCCGCTGGTGATGCCCTGGTCGCGGCCCATCCCGAAGACGGTCATCGGGCGAAGTCCGATACTCGCGATGCCGTTCTCGCGCCAGTAGATTCCGGCGGTGGCCTCGTTGGCCTGCTTGTAGACCCCATAGTGGTTGATGGGGTGGGCAACGGTATTCGGCTCGAGCCGGCCGGTTGCCGGATCGAGATCGGTCGCACTGAACATGCCCACCGATCCCGCGTAGACCACGGGGCCGATGCGGTCGGCCCGCCGACTGACCGCATCGAATACGTTGACGGTGCCGACGACGTTTACCAGGGCACCGAGGGGCGGGTTCGCCCGGCAGAACGGCACCTGGAGCGCCGCGAGGTGGATCACGTGTGTGATCTCGTGATCGTCCAGCGCTCGCTCCACCGAGTCGGCCTTGGTAATGTCGCCCTGGAGGAACGTCACCGCCTCCAACTCCTCGGGCGTTGCCAGCTGGCGGACCCGGCGCGAATCAGATCCAAGATCGAAGGCCACGACCCGGACGCCCCGCCGGACGAGGTTCAGGACGGTCCACGCCCCAATGCAGCCGAGAGCCCCGGTGATGAGGTACCTCGGGCTTTCCGATGGGCTTGCCCTGAACGTGCTAGTCGTCATTTCCACTCATCCTCAAGCCGATTGCGGCTCGTACCTGCAGGTGTTGGTCAGCTCCCCGATGCTTTCGACGAATACGGTCACCTGGTCGCCGTCGGCCAGGTACATGGGCGGATGCCTGAAGGCTCCGACGCCCGATGGGGTACCGGTTGCGATGACGTCTCCAGGTTCCAGAGTGAATGCTCTCGAACAGTAACTGATGATCTGGGCGACCCCGAAGAACATCTGGGCTGTTGACGCGGACTGAAGCTCGACCCCATTCACGTGACACGAGATCGCCAGGCGGCCCGGGTCTGCGATCTCGTCCGCGGTGACCAGGACAGGCCCCATCGGACAGAAGGTGTCGAGCGACTTGCCGCGCACCCACTGCCCGTCCTCGAACTGGAGGTCGCGAGCCGAGACGTCGTTTATGCACGTGTAGCCGAGCACGTATCCGAGAGCGTCCGATTCCGAGACGTGCCGGGCGCGACGACCAATCACGACACCGAGCTCGGCCTCGAAGTCCACCTGGGACGTAAGGGCCGGATCCCACCGGATCTCCGCTCCGTAACCGATCACCGAGCTCGGCCACTTCGCGAAGATCAACGGAGCCCCTGGGGCGACGGCGCCTTCCTCGGCAGCGTGGTCGGCGTAGTTGCGGCCGATGGCCACGACCTTGCCCGGCCGCGGCACGGGGGCTTCGAGATGAAGCTCGTCCAGAGCCGTCCCTCTTGAACGGACCTGGCTCGGGTCCACCGACTCCGCCAGTCGGCTGAGCGCGTCGATGCCCCCGCTGAGGAGTCCTTCGATCGTGCGAGGTGCGGTCGGCTGGAAATGCGTCGCCGGGATGGCCCGGCCCAGCGACTCAACGCCGAGCCGCAGCTCTCCGCTGCTTTCGCGGAACGTGATCAGGTGCATCCCACGCTCGTCCTTTCGTGCTCAGTTCAGCAGACCGGCAGGTTCCTGACTCCGGGCGCTGTCTCCCGGAAATCGACCCGATGGGCGCCAATCACGGTCCCCGCCCTTCACTCCCTTCGATCGCCGCAGACCCTGGCGGTGCCGAACGGAACATCTCCCGGCCGGACGGCGCAAGCCGCCGGGCGAGGTTCGACAGGTCGCTGAGCAGCGCGTCGCGCCGCTGATCACTGGGCCGAGCCTTGAGGAGCGCGATGCTGACGGCGCACGGCCCTGTCGCTGGCCTTCGTCCTTCGGATCGCTCCGGCACGACCACGGCAAAGCACACGACGCCTTCCGCCGTCTCCTCGTCGTCGATCGCGTAGCCGCGGCGGCGGGTAGCCTCGAGATCGGCCAACAACTCCGCCGGAAGCCGATGCGACTGTGCCGTCAGGCCTGGCAGGCTCGTAATCCCGCGCAACCGATCGGCCAGGTCCGCCACCGACAGCCAGGCAAGCGCCGCCTTTCCCGCCGCGGTGCAGCTGGCGGGCAGTCGACGTCCGATCTCAGAGACAAGCCGAATGGGCTGGCGGCCCTCGTGGCGAGCCAGGTAGACGACGTTCCAACCGGTCGAGAAGCGCGAGTTGGACGGTCTCCTGTGAAGCAGCCTGGAGAGTCTGGCACTGCTCGCGGAACTCGCGAACCTGGTCCATGCCGGCTAGATATGCGCCGCCGAACTCCGCCAGCCGATGTCCGAGCGAAAAGGCGCTGCCAGATCGACACAGAAGCCCGGAGTCAACGAGCGCCACACAGACGTTGGCGACGGAAGACTTCGGCAGCTGCAGGCGGCGCGCGATCTCGCTTGTGCCAAGCGGCGTCGCGGGACCTGCAGCGAGCAGGTCGAGGATGCCGACCGCCCTGGCGACGGCCGGAGCGGGCGAACGGTCGTCGCCAGGGCCTCGAAAGCCGGGGTTGAGGCGCGCGCTCATTACCGCGGCATCCCTCGAGGATCCTTCCGTCGAAGAGTCCGACGTGAGTTCATGTTGTTCGACATACTGGCAATTGTCCAATATACTGAACACTCAAGCAAGGTCGAGACGCGGCCGATATTCGCCATTTCTCGTAAGACCGCCGACTCGCGGCCCGTCCATCGACGTCGGGTTGGAGAATTGCTTGAGGCGAAGCGAATGACGATCGTGGCGCTGGACGTCCTCGACGTCCGTTATCCGACCTCACGGACCCTCGACGGCTCGGACGCGATGAACCCTGAGCCGGATTACTCGGCCGCCTACGTCATTCTCCGAACCGATGCGAACGACGGCCTCGAGGGCCACGGCATGACGTTCACTATCGGCCGGGGGACGGAGGTTGTCGTGAGCGCCGTCCGGGCCCTCAGCAACCGCGTCGTCGGACGGTCAGAGGACGCCCTTTTCGCCGACATGGGGGCGTTCTGGCGCGACATGGTCGGCGACAGCCAGCTGCGCTGGATAGGCCCGGAGAAGGGCGCCATTCACCTGGCGACTGCGGCGATAGTAAACGCGGTCTGGGACCTGTGGGCCAAACGAAGCGGCAAGCCGCTCTGGGCGCTCCTGTCGAGCATGACACCACAAGAGATCGTGGCCTGCGTCGACTTCCGGTACATCAGTGACGCCTTGACCGAGGCAGAGGCCGTGGCGCTGCTCGCCGGGAGAGAGGCGACTCGAGGCCAACGCGAGGCCGAGTTGTTGAGGGACGGCTACCCCGCGTACACGACCTCGGTAGGTTGGCTTGGGTACACCGATGAGAAGGTCCGACGGCTGTGCCGGGAGGCCGTCGCCGAGGGCTGGAACAGCTTCAAGATGAAGGTGGGGCGCAACGTCGACGACGACGTGCGGCGCGCCCGGATCGTCCGGGAGACCGTCGGCCCCGGCGCGCGAATGATGATGGACGCCAATCAGCGCTGGGACGTGGCGGAGGCAATCGCCTGGATGGAGCGTCTCGCTCCATTCGACCCGTACTGGATCGAGGAACCCACGAGTCCAGACGATATCCTCGGCCATGCGTCGATCGCGGCTGCGATCGCTCCGATCCGGGTCGCGACCGGGGAGCATGTTCACAACCGGGTCATGTTCAAGCAGCTATTCCAGGCGAGGGCCATTGCCGTTTGCCAGATCGACGCGTGCCGGCTGGGTGGTGTCAACGAGGTGATCGCCGTGCTCCTGATGGCCGCCAAGTTCGGAGTGCCCGTCTGTCCTCACGCTGGGGGCGTGGGCTTGTGCGAGTTGGTCCAGCACCTCTCGATCTTCGACTACATCTGCGTCAGCGGCGATCTGAGCGGCAGGATGATCGAGTTTGCCGACCATCTTCACGAGCACATGGTGGACCCGGCTGTCGTTCGCGCGGGCCGCTATCGGGCCCCCCTCCGCCCGGGATACGGAGCGGAGATGCGGCCCGAGGCCCTTGCTCGGTATGCCTACCCGGATGGAGCTGAGTGGCGCGCGGCGGCAGCGATCGCCGACGAGATGAACCGATGAGACCGATTGAGGACCGAGGAGGTAGGGCCCGGCCTTGCCTCTGGCACAGGGAGAGGCTGCCGTTCGAAAACGGAGCAGCCAGGACGCATCGACGTGCGGGCGCGGGCCAGCCGTTGCAGTAAGGACGAAAGGTGGGCCGATGCAAAGCTTCGGGATGACCCTGCTGCTTCAAGACGATCCGGAGAAGATCCGCCATTACTGCGAACTCCATCAGAATGTGTGGCCAGCAGTCACCGACCGACTCCGAAGCGCCGGGATCCACGGCATGGAGATCTTCCTAATTGGAAGGCGGCTCTTCATGTACATGACCACGGCCGACGAGTTCGTGCCGCGGGTGGATTTTCCGCGGCTCGACGACGATCCTGAGTATCGGAAATGGTCGGCGCTTACGGCCTCACTCCAAGAGCTTGCCCCAGAGGCACGCGAGGGTGACTGGTGGTCCCAGATGGACAAGGTCTTCGACCTCGGCTGGCCGCAACACGAGCGCCGATAGAGGGAATACCGCCGCCCAACGTCGGCCTGACGATCGCGCCGACGGGACGGGGCGTGTGTCTATCGAATTGAGCTCCGCACGCGGCCGTGGCTTATCGAATGCGGGCAGCGGAGCCCTGGCTCTCGGCCACGTCGTCGACGCGGCCACGGCGAGCGTTAACGCCAGGGTCGCGATCAGCAGCCTTGCTGAGCCTGACGGGAGGCGGAATAGAGGCTCCGAGAGTGGAGGATACCGGTGATCGAACGACTCGAGATCTTCCAGATGGGAACGGCGTGGCGCAATCTCATAGTCGTGCGGCTGACCGCCGGGGACGGCGTCTTCGGACTCGGAGAGGCCACTGTCCAGTTTGGCGATGAGGCCGTCGTGGCGTACCTCCCCGTGCTGTTCGAGCGCTATGTGCGCGGCCAGGATCCGCGCCGCATCGAAGCCATCTGGCAGCGCATCTACCGCGGCGAGTACTGGCGCGCGGGGGCGGTGTTCTCCACTGCGCAGGGAGCGCTCGACATGGCCTGCCACGATCTCCTGGCCCGGTCGCTGGGGGAGCCGGTCCACACCCTGCTCGGCGGAGCCATCGCCGAGTCAGTACCCGCGTACGGCAACGGCTGGTACCAGGTCGAGCGGACCCCCACCGCTTTCGCGACCGCCGCTCGGGCCGCCGTGGACAAAGGTTTCAGCCGACTCAAGTTCGACCCATTCGGGGACGGCGATTTCACCATTGAGACGCGTGAGCTTGACGAGGCCGTGGCGCTTGTAGCTGCCGTCCGCGATGCCATAGGTCCCGATCGCCAGCTCTACGTCGAGGGCCACGGCCGGTTCGGCGTGGCAGCCGCGATCAGCGTGGCGCGGGCTCTCGAGCCCTTCATGCCGGGCTGGCTCGAGGAGCCCGTGCCGCCCGACAACGTCGATGCGCTCCGCGAGGTGACCATGGCCACTTCGATCCCGATCGCGGCAGGAGAGCGCTGGTTCTCCCGCCATGCCTTCCGGCGGCCGCTGGAGATGGGTGCCATCCGTATCGCGCAACCGGACATCGGGCATGCCGGGGGGCTCACCGAGGTCCGGAAGATAGCCGTGATGGCGGACACGGCATTCGTTCCGGTCGCGTTCCACAACGCGGCGAGCCCGCTCATGACCGCGGCCGGCGTCCACCTCGCCTCGACGCTGCGCAACTTCATGGTGCTCGAGTCGTTCGACGAGTTCATGGAGCCGCACGTCAAGGCCGCGTTCCCAGGCCGGCCGATCTTGGAGGACGGCGCCTTCCGGGTTCCCACCGGGCCGGGTTTCGGCGTTGACATCGACGAGGCGGTCTTCGCCGAACACCCGCCGCGCTCGGCAGTGCTGGACTTCTGGGCAAAAGGTTGGGAACGCCGGACCAGCCACTATGGCGGCGAGACCGGGTCGGGCTCCCGCGGCTAACCCCGCGAGCCGAGAAGCTCGGTTGGTCGCCTGGCCCCGGTGGCGCGGACGCCCGCTACGGCACCAGGCCGTCCGCCGTCACCAGCAGGTGATCCCGCCGTCAACGAGCAGATCCAACCCCGTGCAAAAACTGCCGGCCTCGCTCAGGAGGAACACCGCCGGCCCAACCATTTCATCGACGCTCGCCATGCGTCCCATCGGCGTATCGGCTTCGAAGCGCCTGGCCTGCTCGGCGACGTCGGGTCGGAGGTTCATGGGTGTGGCCGTGTAGCCCGGGCTGATGCTGTTGACGCGGACGCCGCGACCCACCCATTCCATCGCCAGGCTCCGGGTCAGGTGGGCAACCCCCGCCTTCGACGCGTTGTAGTGGGCCTGCATCAGCCCCCGGTTCGCAATCCTGCCCGAGATCGAGGCGATGTTCACGATGGCTCCGCTCCCGTTTCGGAGCATCGCCCGTCCCTCTACCTGGCACGACAGGAACGTCCCGGTCAGGTTGACATCCATGACCTTCTGCCACTGGCTGAGCGGCATCGTCTCCGCCGCCCCGCCGTTGGCGATCCCGGCGGAGTTGACCGCCAGCTTCAGCGGCCCAAGATCACGCTCCACCGCCGCGACCGACCGCTCGAGGTCATCCTGGCTCGTCACGTCTCCCGGGCAGGCAATCACGCGTCTCCCCGTCGCTGCGATGGCCGAGACGACGCCGGTCAGGTCACTGGTCGGCAGATCGAAGCAGCCTACGTCCGCGCCGGCCTCGGCCAGCCCGATCGCGATGCGCCGCCCGATTCCGCTGGCCGCGCCGGTTACGAATGCGACCTTGTGATCGAGGCTGAACGACGGTAGCGACATTTGTGACCTCCTCTCGGACTGCGCGTGGGGGTGTCCCCGGGGCAACTGCCGAAGCTTGCGAACTTACGGCTCGATCTTCGAGGCAGGACCGGTGGCACGTCAAGGATCTCGTCGCCCACGCGCAGAGACCCCGCGTGCTCGCCAGCGGCCCGCGTCACGCCCCAGTGCGCGCCGGGCCCTGGGACGCCCCAGCGAGCGGAGCGTCAGCGCGCCGGTTGCCGGGATGACCGCTGTACCAGCTCGCGGAGGCGGGTCTCCAGCCCTGCGGTGTCGAGCCCGTACGACTTGACGAGCTCAGCGTAGGGTCCGGAGGGCACGTAAACGTGCGGAACGGCCAGGCAGTCGACGATGACCGGAAGCGTTTGGCTGAGGAGCTCGGAAACGGCACCGAAGAGCCCGCCGCGGGGGTAGTGCTCCTCTACCGTGATGACATGGCCGGTGCGCCCGGCCGACTCCACGACGAGCTCGTCATCGAGCGGCGTGACCGTCCCAAGGCACAGCAGGTCGATGTGCATGCCTTCGGCGATCAGGGCGTCGACGGCCTCGATCACCGAGATCGACGTGTAGCCGGTCGTGATCACGGTAGCATCAGAACCCTGGCGGACCCGCCTGCCCTTCCCGATCACGAAGTCGTCGTCGGGAAAAAGTTGAGGTACCGGGGCGCTGCCGATGCGCATGTATACGGGGCCTTCGTGCCGGAGCATCGCTCGGACCGCACCCTGGATCTCACCGGCGTCCTGGGGCGCCAGCACTGTCATTCCCGGGATCATCCGCATGATCGCGTAGTCTTCGAGCGAGTGGTGGGTCGAGCCGAGATCGGAGTATGTGAAACCTCCATTCCTGCCCACCAGCTTGACGTTCTGTTTCATGTATCCCAGGTCATTGCGGGCCTGCTCGAAATTCCGACAGGTCACGAACGGGGCGATCGCACAGAACACCGGGATCTTGCCCATCGTGGCGAGACCCGCGGCGACGCCCGTCACCGCCTGCTCCTCGATACCGAACTCCAGGTAGCGTTCGGGGAACCGCGTGAGGAAGTTGCTGAGCCCGGACGACCCTCCGCTGTCTGCCGACAGGACGACGATCCTTTCGTCCTGCTCGGCAGCCGCTGTGACGGCTGCGCCGAATGTCTTGCGCGGGTCTTGGAGTTCGACCGTCATCGGGGAGCCTCCATCTGGAGGGCGGCAATCTGCGCCTCGATCCCCTGGATGGCCACATCGAGCTCGGCCTGGGTCGGCTTCCAGTAGTGCGATGCGGCCGTATCCTCCAGGATCGCGATGCCCTTGGCCTTGACCGTGTGCGCGATGATGGCGGTGGGTTGGCCGGCTGCAAGGGGGACGCGCGCAAGGACGTCGAGGATCTGCGCCATGTCGTGGCCGTCGATCTCATCCGTAGCCCACCCGAAGGCGCGGAACTTCTCTGCGATGGGTGCCATGTCCATCACTGCACTCGTACGGCCGCTGATCTGGAGACCGTTCGCGTCTACGAAGACGACGAGGTTGTCCAGCTCGTAGTGCCCGGCGATCGCGGCCCCTTCCCAGTTGGATCCCTCGGGGAGCTCGCCGTCGCCCATCACGACGAATACCCGTGACGGGAGTCGATCAATCCGAGCCCCAAGCGCCATTCCGCACGCGATCGGAAGCCCGTGGCCCAGCGCGCCGGTGTTTGCCTCGATGCCCGGAAGCTTGTGCATGTCGGGGTGACCGGGGATGGGGCTTCCGAACTTGCCGTAGGTGTCCAACGTCTCAGCCGGGAAGAAACCCATGAGCGCGAGAACGGCATACTGGGCCATGGCTTTGTGACCGGCCGAGAGCAGGAATCGATCGCGGCCTCGCTCAGTCGGGCGCGCCGGGTCGATGGCGAGTTCGTTCATGTAGAGCGCCGCGACGATGTCGATCACCGACAAGGCGCCGCCAACGTGACCGCTGTGACCGGCTTCCATCATGCGGAGCACCAGTCGCCGGGCCTTGGCCGCACCGAGAGCCAGCTCGTCTGCACGCGAGCTCATCGCGGAAGCCTGGACTCGTACTCATGGATCGCGGCGACCTTCGGCGCGCTGCGCGAGGCTGGGTCGTACGTATTGCACAGGTACTCGGAAAGCAGACACTTCGCGACCTCCACCCCGACGACCTGGGCTCCCATCGCGATCATGTTCGCGTTGTTGCTCAACTGGGCTCGCTGGGCCTGGTAGATGTCGCTGAGCAGGGCGCAGTAAGCTCCCTCGACTTTGTTCGCGGCGATCGAGACGCCGATGCCCGTGCCGCAGAGCACGACGCCCCGGTCTACTCGTCCAGCGGCCACCGCCTCGGCGACTTTGATGGCCGTGTGTGGGTAGATCGGGTCGTCGGACCCGAAGTCAAGCACCGTATGCCCGAGCCCGCGAGCGTGGGCCATGAGGGCCTCTTTGAGCTCGGTCGCGTTTGGATCGCATCCAAAGCCGAGGTTCATGTGCAATCCGTTTCCTTCGCGTCGGGTCTCACTTGAGACGGCCGATTCTGCACTGTCGGTATCCGAAGAATCCAGCCCATCGATGGACATGGGTAGTGCTCCCGGCCCCTCGGCTTTGGTCTGAGGGCCGAGGCTGGGGATCGTGACGAGCCGTGACGCGCCTCTGGCAGTTGACGACGTGGCTGGATGGGGTGAATCTCGAAAGCTACTGCGGTTCGGCGGTGACGACGAGGCAATCGATAGTAACTCAGCTGGGCCGGCGTTGCTTCCGAGTGTTGCTTCCCGGTGGGGTGCCACTATCCAGTCCTGAGGCTGGCCACTACAACACGCACCGGCCACACCGCGGGGCAGATCGAGGAACGCGCCGCGCCATTGCCTCATGCGAAGTAGGCGCCTCCGTTCATGTCGAACACGGCGCCGGTGACAAAGCCTGCGAGATCGGACACCAGGAGGAGCACGGCCGCGGCCACGTCGTTCGGTACCCCCGCGCGCTTGACGAGTGCCCCCTCGATGAAGGCCTTCTGCATGTCGGGCGGCGTCGTGACGTGAAACGGCGTCTGCAACACGAAGCCTGGGCGACGGCGTTGACCGTGATGCCTGGGGCGAGCTCCTTTGCCAGCGCACGCGTCAGCCCGATCACCCCGGCTTTCGCGGCCGCGTAAGCGATCGCCCCGGCCCCGCCTCCGTGGCGAGCCGCCACGGAGCTGACATTGACGATTCGGCCCCAGCTCGGGTCCATGATCCGCGCCGCGGCCCGGCTGCAGTACAGGACGCTCGAGAGGTTTAGCGCCAGGATGCGGTCCCAATGCTCGACGAAGTTGCTCACGACTACTTTGTGCACGTTCTTCTTCGTTCGACCGTCCTCAATATCGTCGCTGCTTCCAGCCAAGGCGCCGAGCCGACTCGCGACTGGCCCAGGAGGCGGGCCAGCCGCCGTGCCAATTTCTGCCGCCGCCTCAGCGCCTGGGCCGCTACGGCCCGACATCCGCGTCGTCGAGAAGCCTGAATACCTGTCCGCCCGGCGCGCTGAAATAGGTGTGGCTGCTCCCGGGGTGTCGGAACTGCGGAATCCCGGCCGCGGCCAGTCGTCTCGTGTAGCCGGCCAGGTCGGCGGTCCGGAATTCGAGCCAGGCGCCGCGAAGAGCCGAGTCGTCGGCCAGCGCGTCGTTCGCCGGTTCGGCTGGGGCCAGTTCGCTCGTCTCGACGCTGAACGAACTGCCGTCACCAAACCGGACCAGGAGGATCGGCCGGCCCATCCCGAAGTCCAGCTCGGCGACGGTGCAGTCGAGGACATCTCGAAAGAGCGCCATGAACCGCTCGCGCGACTCGGGCCGCACGAAAAGATGGACCCGGGCGCCGAGGCCGCTTATCCCGGGTCGAGTGGCCGGCTCGCGATCCATCTAGTGACTCGCCGCGACGGGCCCGGCCTCGGCGCGGCCGGCGAGTGACCCGAGGAACTCGGGCCAGCGCCGCATGTCGTACAGCAGCGTGATCGAGCGGATCAGGCCGTCGTCGATCGTCAGCAACTCACCCGAAAGAACGGCGCCGGCCGGGGTGTCCGTCACGAAGTCATAGAGGATGAAGGCCTGATTGCCGTCGACTAGGATCGTTCTGACCTCGTTTCGAAGGATGGCCGGGGCCAGCCGCCGGAGCCCGGCCAGGTATTCGGCCGCTCCATGCGTCTCTTTCGCCGCGCCTCCGAACACCAGATCCGGGTGGAGCAGCGACTCGAGTCGCTCGAAGTCGCCATCGCCAAATGCCTGGTTATAGTCGCGAGCTATATCTCTGATCGAGGTGGGCATCGCATCTCCTTTGTGACAACTGTACTTCAGTAAGCTATAGTTCTAACAGCTAGTAGCGCTAGCATGTACTAGCGACTGTTGCACTTGGTGAACCGCGACGATATGGCCAGGCGGAGTTACAGCCAGTACTGCGCGGTGGCGCGTGGGCTGGATCTGATCGGCGATCGCTGGACGCTGCTAATGGTTCGGGACATGCTCCTTGGGCCGAAACGATTCAAGGACATCCTCGAGTCGCTGCCGGGGATCGGGACGAACCTGCTGTCGACACGCCTGCGCGAACTCGAGGACGCGGGCCTCATCGAGAGGGCGGTCTTGCCGCCTCCGGCCGGCTCCGCGGTATATCGCCTAACCGCCAGTGGTGAGGCTCTCGAGCCTGTGGTCGTGGCGCTCGGGCGGTGGGGCGGGCGGTTTCTCGGCGAGCCGCTCCCGACGGACGTCTTCGTGCCGAGCGCATATTTCGTGGCGATGCGGGCCTCGTTCCGCCCGGAAAGAGCTGCGGCGCTCAATGAGCGCTATGAATTCCGAATCGACGGCCACGTCTTTGAGGTCACCGTCGCCCATGGCAGATGCACGACCCGCGAGGGCGGTTCGACCAACCCGACGGTGGTGGCCTCAATGGATGTCCGTACCCTCAACGGGCTTCTGCTCGATGGGCTCCGGCCTGGCGACGGAATTGCCGATGGTCGCATCGAGGTCACCGGCGATCGGGAGGCGCTGGACAGTTTTGCCGAAGCTTTCGCGATCCGCCCGCTGAAGGCTGTCTCGTGAGGCGCGCTAATGGAGCGGGCGTGGTGGTCGGTGAGTGCGAAACGTACAGTCATGAAGTCGACCGCGGTCACCGGGCGGCGGTGTCGCTCGTGACTCGCGGGACCAATGGAGGCCATCGTATGTCGATCGAATCCCAGAAGAAAGCGGCGCGCCGCTTGTACGTCGAGGTCTTCGGTGCCGGCAACTTTTCGGCGGCAGACGAGATACTCGCGCCCGACTGCGTCAGCCATGCAGCCGACGCGCCACCACGGGTGGGCACCGACGGCATCAAGCAGCAGGCAGCGCTGCTGCGGACGGCCATCCCGGATCTGACCTCAACGCTGGAAGATCAGTTTGCCGAGGGCGATCGAGTCGTCAGCCGCTGGCTTGGTTCTGGGACGCACACCGGACCGCTGGTTCTTCCCACCGGAGCGGTCGCCCCGACAGGCCGAAAGATCGAATTTGGAGAGATCCGGATCGATCGGTTCGAAAATGGCCGGATCGTCGAGTCGTGGTTCATCCCGGACCGCCTGGCGCTGTGGCAGCAACTCGGCCTGATTCCCCGGCCCTGACGGCCTCGCAGCCTGGGCTTCGTCCGACCCGCTAACGTTGGCTGATGGACCTCTCTCCGATCGCAGTCCCGTACCATCTGGGCCGGCCCGAAATCGGTGCCGCCCGGGGTCCCGACCGAATACTTCAGGCGGGGGACTCTCGCCAGCTCGATCTGACGCAGATACGAGTAGCTCCGTCCGCGCCATTCGCCAACGAAGTGGCGACCACGATGAACGTGGACGCGGATCTGGCCGAGCGAGTACGCCGGGAGCTTGCCGGCGGTCGGATGCCCGTGGCGATTGCGGCGGATTGCATCAGCTGCCTCGGCACGCTCGGTGGGTTGACGGCCGGTCTGGACGCCAGAGCCGAACGGATCGGCGCCGTCTGGCTGGACGCCCACGGCGACTTCAACACGGCGGCGAGTTCGCCCACGGGATACCTCGACGGCATGGCGCTAGCCGCGGCGGTGGGGCGGGAGTGGGGGACGGTCGCGGCGGGCATCCCCGGTGTCCGGCCGTTCGATCCGGCGAACATTATCCACCTCGGTGGGCGGGACTTCGACCAGGGAGAGGCCGTGCGTCTCGTCGAATGGTACGAGCGAGAGGAGTCGGACCTAGGCTAACCCGCTCGTCGGGGATCCGGATCCCGCGTCTCCACCGCGGCCGAGTCCTCGTGACCATGGGCGGCGCCAGGCCACCGCTGCGCTCGGTGCGCTCCGCATGACGCGTTGGCTCTCGTCCGTCGTTCATCGGATGTGCTGGGTATCTTCGGGGCAAGAGGCATGGAAGCCGACGCCGACGACCTTGACGTCCCACTGGCGCTCTCCTGCCAACTCATCGGCGGAGGTCGCGGGTGTCATATCCGGCGGTCGCGCTCGACGAGGCTCGAATTCGAACGACCGTCACGGCCGGGCACTTGACCGAACAGCTGGACCGCTGCCAGGCGGCCTTCGGCGAGGTGATCGGCCGGTCGGCCCCAATCTGACGCGACCGCGCGAGATTGGCATGATTCAATGATGACGAAGACCCGCGACTACCTCGACCCGCCTGTCTCCCAGGCCTCCGACGTCCCACTTGACGCCCACCTGCATACCGATCTCTCGCCCGACAGCCAGGTCCCGATGGAGTTGTACGCCGCGCAGGCATTCGAGCGTGGCATACCCGAGATCGCACTGACGGACCACCTCGACTTCATGCCCGGCGCGCCGGCATACGACTACGCCGACTATCCGCGCCGCGAACGCATGATCCGCGACCTCCAGGACCGCTGGGCCGGCAAGGTCACGATCCACTTCGGCGTCGAGTTGACGTACGAGCGGCGCTACGAGGACGCGATTCGCGAGCACCTCGCGACCCACCAGTACGACTACGTGGTGGGCACATGCCACGACATGTCGGACGGCCCGTACGACGAGTCGAGAGTGGAGTCGTTCGTGGCCGGCAAGCCGCTCGCCGAGGCCGTCGCGCCGTACTTCGCCGAGGTCGCCGGGGCGATCCGGAGCGGTCTTTTCGACACCATCGGCCACCTGGACGTGATCAAGCGCTACCTGATCCGATGGTTTCCGGCAGCGGACTACGCCGCCATCCCGGAGGTCTACGAGCCGTTGCTGGTCGCCCTGGTCGACAGCGGCTCCGCCCTCGAAGTCAACGCTTCGGGGTTGCGGCACCCCACCGGCGAGACGTACCCGGGGGCGTGGGTCGTGGCTCGCTTCCGCGAGTTGGGCGGCCGGCGCGTCACCATCGGTTCAGACTCGCACCTGCCCAATTGCTTCGCATTCGGACTTGAGGAGGCGTGCGAGATCGTAGCCGCCGCAGGCTTCGATCGGTTGACGCTTCAGCGGGCCGTGGACCGCGGCGATCTGGTGCTGCCGGAGCGGTTCCGTCGCGCAACCGGACGCCGTCGCTGACGTCGGTCCGACAGCCGGGGCTTGCGGGGCATGCGGGCCCGCGTAAACTGTCGCGACTCAACACAATGGTCGGGGCGAGAGGATTAGAGCCAACACACCGTCGCCATCTTTGCTGATCCCAGTCGCAAACATACCGAGCTACGTTCGTTCGGTGTGGAAGACGGCTTGAGCGCGTCTGCCTTAGCCGCTCAGCGGGACGCGTCGAGGGCATCTCTGATCGTAGCGTGGATAGCGCTCTCGACCGCGGCGTCGCCGGGCCCTACCTGCTCCAGGCGGCCATCGCTGCGGTCCACGACCGCTCACCGAGTGCCGCCGCCACCGACTGGGCTCGGATCGAGCTGCTGTATGACCAGCTGGAGCAGATCTCCGACAACCCGATCGTCGCCCTCAACCGCGTCGTGGCAGTCGCGATGGCCCGCGGCGCCGCCGCCGGGCTCGAACAGCTCGCTGCCCTCGAGGCTGACCGTCGGATCGACGAAGACCACCGCTTCTACGCCGTCCGCGCGCATCTGCTCGAGATGATAGGCCGCGTTGATGCCGCCCGCGAGGCATACGAGGCCGCCGCGAGTCACACGGCCAACCTTGCGCAGCAGCGCTACCTGCGCAAGCGAGCCGAGCGGATCTAGCACCATTGCGCCCAAGCCAACGGAAGCCTGCGTCCGCAATCATCAGGGCCGACGTTTGCAACGATCTCAGGCGGGCTGCTGTAACTCCCGCAGGCGGACGTTCGCGACTGTGCCGAGCCGTCTGCGTGCGGGCCGACTCCTGAAGCGCCTAGCTACCGAACCGATTGTGGCCCGAGGCTCTCGCTCGCCCGGCTGCCATCGGCACTCCGAACGGTTACTATGTCTCGCGGTTCCAGGTTTCCACGCAGATCGACTTCGCCGATTCAGATGCCCTACGTGCTCTGTGCGGCGAGCCCCAATCGGGTCATCGGATCAGATGCTCGCCAGCTAAGGTTTCCGGTGAGCAAGAGCCCAGCGTGGGGATCACATGCTCCAAATGAGCGTGGAGCCAACCGCAAACCGCGCGCCCGTAGCTCAGTGGATAGAGCATCTGACTTCGGACTGTTCCGACGAATGCCCTGTCCGTCACGCTTGGACGGGCATGCATTTCGAGCCGAATCAGATGCTCTAAACGAGCGCGATCTCTGGCTTGGCCCTTCCCGATACCGGATGAGGGCCGGATTATACGCCTCGAGGTCGACGCGCTCGCCGACAGGACCCTCAGGCGATAAGCGGGCGGCGGAGACCAGGGAGCCAAGACGCCGGCTCCCTGGCCGGTCTCGCTGATCCCGTCACCGAACTCGGATGCGCCTCGCTAAGCCACGGATCAAACCATTACCGCTTGCCTTGGCCTGTGCCGGAAACGGGGGTAGCGTGCTGGCCAGATGGTCAATGAATTCCTGAATTGAAGTAAGGACAGCGCCAGTCTTCTTGCGGGCATCTTCCGGGTAATAGGTGATGCGTAATCCGGCGCCATCCGCCGAAAGGCCCAGCGAAGAAAGGTGAGCGATGTCGCCACGGGCCGATGAAAGGGTCGGAAGGGCCGCCAGTAGGTTCGGGCAAGCAGCCTCAAACTCTGGCCAGCCGAGTCCAGCGCCCAGGGCCATCGTCTGGATGTAGTCCGGCTTTATGCCGTGGTTGGGCCTAAGCACGTTTAGTTGATACAGGGGCGGAATCCTGGAAAGGATCTCCGCGGGCCGCAACTGTGCCTTTGGGATCTGCCCCCTGATCTCGTCGGCAAGCCGCAACAAGGCGAGGGTAGTGCCCGGATGAACTCGCCCTCGATCATCCGCCAGCGTGCATTCCCTTACATACGTAAGGAAGGCAGCCTCGATGAATTCCTCGATCGCTGCATGGCTCAGAACTAGATAGGCGCGCACGGCGATGAGCTCGCCCTCACTCAGATCGGGCGCGACCGAAGTGATCGGCACGAGCAAATAGGAATTTAGGGTGGCCATCTCCAGCTCAAGGAGTGACTTGAGAGACTCGAGTCGCGAGCTAAGTGGCTGGGCGGTCACTGGCTCAGGACCAGATGGACGAGAGAGGCTCAGGTAGCGGAAAGTCAACGCCCGTCACGTCTCGAACGGCACGCCGCCATGCATTCATCCTCGTCCGGAATGCATCGGC
This sequence comes from uncultured Chloroflexia bacterium, assembly GCA_963789725.1. Taxonomy (GTDB): domain Bacteria; phylum Chloroflexota; class Limnocylindria; order Limnocylindrales; family CSP1-4; genus Fen-1039. The sequence goes on along the minus strand of CAWBLU010000001.1, from coordinate 64,953 downwards.
TGTCTTGGTGGTCGCCGTGATGGAGCGGAGGAAGTCATCGTCGTCGGTGCATAGGGCCTGGAATTGTGCAACGAGCGCGGGGCCCTGGGCCATGGCAGCTTGGCGGACCGGATCGTAGGCGAAGCCCGCCATTTCTACATCGAACAACGCACGGTTGAGGGGTCGTTCGAAATCTCGACCTGACCATTTTCGGCATACGCCGGAGGGGCCAAAGATGGCGAACGCCGTGTCAATCGAAAGCTCGAGCGTGGCGAGTCCGTCCTCCGCGTCCGCCTGAGCATTGTCCCAGTCGCCGTTGAACGACTCGCAGGTGTCGTCCAGGAACTTCTTGAGGTTGCCTCGGTACTGCACGCGGGGCCTGTTGAACGCGATGAACCGCAGAAGCAGCTCGGCGTCGATCATCCGTCGGTCTGGCTGGCTGTTGCCGAGGAGCCGCCTTAGGCCACTGCTCTGCCCTGACTTCAAGTCGATCCATTCGACGAATGGACCAGGGAGTAAGGCTTGGCGGAGCTCCTGCGGCGACAAGCTAACGCTCCCCGTGTTCAGTCGGAGGAACAGGGAGAGGAGTAGGTCATTGCTCTGCCAGTGACTCAGGAATACCGTTCGAATCGTGTGATTCTCAAAAGTGGCAGCCAACTCAGGCATCCGACTCTGAACATCCCGCCAGTGCATGCCGTTGAGACTCTTCATCAAGTCCAGACCCGTGAGTCTCAAGGGTTCAAATCCCTCGTCCCTAGGGTCGTCCGGATCAAAGCAGAACTGACGCAGCGCGAGCAGACGCTGCTTTCCGTCGATCACGAAGTAGTTGCCCGGTCGACCTGGAAACTCAGCCAGAACCAGCTGGGGGATTGGGTACCGCAGGATCATCGACTCTATGAGCCTGCTCTTTCTTTCGCCAAGCCAGGCATTCCGTCGTTGAAATCGCGGATTGAGATCGATACGACCTTTGCGCATCTGCCCAACGATCGTTTCCACCGTCCAGTCGGTCGCAGAAACGGCAGCTTGGAACTTTTGCGCGTCGTACGAGTCCAGCTCGTCTTCGGTCTCTCCCTGCCCAGCAATGAGTGGGGGCCCGGCCTCATCGATGACGAAGTCGAGCTGACCCTCTTGAATCTCGGGTTCGCCCATCCCAGCTCCGATCCGATCCGATCCGACTGTGGTATTCCGTTTAGCGATGATAGCGCCGGCTCAGATCCGAAAGCGCCAGAGACTAGACTCCCTGTCCTCGACGGCTCTGGTCCCAACCTGATCCGCCATGGTTAGCTACCGTGGGAGATAGCGGCCGCTGGCGAGGCCGGCGATCGCGAGGGCCGTAGCCCATTCCTCGCCCGGACGGGCGCCTCGATCGCCAGGGGATCGAGGGCGGCCGCGTCTAGCTCGCCCTTGACGAGCGTCGCTGCCTCACCAACCGGGACGTGCTCCCAGATCCGGATTACCCTCCAGCCCGCAGGCTGCGAGGGCGACCGTGTTGGCCCGGTCACGGGCTTGATTTCGGTCCAGCTTCGCGGCCCACCACTGACGATTGGTCTTAGGCCGGCTCGCGTGGAGCGGGCATCCGTGCCAATAGCAGCCGTCGACGAGGACCGCCACTCTGGCCCGCGGAAAGGCGATGTCTATTTCGCAGCTAACGCCCACATCGGGCCGATAGTGCTTGCGAAAACGAAGGCCGCCTTGATGAAGCAGCGCCCTCAGGCGAAGCTCGGGCAGGGTGTCTTTCGAGCGGTTTGCGCGCATGCATCGACGGACGCCAGCCGAGGAGGCCCAGGATTCGTCCACGACGTCATCCTGCCATTCCTCTTGCGGTTGGGCTACCCCCTTGTGCCTACCCACTGACACGAGTAGTGTTGGCGCGAAAGCGCCGAAGGCGTGAATTGAGAGGACTCGGCGTCGGATCTCCGTCGCTCCCTCGGCTCACCGAGTGCGTGAAGGTGAACTCGTGGAATCCGCCACATCCTCGGCCTGGACAGGCCGGATCCCCCCTCGCTGCATCCCCGATCTATCTTCATGTCTGGATGACGGCAGACTAGCCCTAGCGGGCATCCCCATTCGTCCCAGTGCGCCGGACGTCGATGCCCTTCGTCTTGCCGGCTGGGCCGTCGCCCGTAAAGAGCGACTCGGCCTACTGCCTGTGGACCCAATGAGCGGCCTGACGGCACTCATTCCCGCCGCCATCCATGTCGATGACATGGTCCGCGCGTATTCCAAGAGCCTCCTCCACATTGCGGTGGTGTCTGATGATTACCGGACCCGCGGAACTTACCGAAGGTTGGAGGTGCTCAAGCCGCCGCGCAGGCCCGGAGGCAAACCAGGCTCCCCCGAGCCCCTTCGCCACGGCGTCCCCTCGGCCACGCGGGGTCGGGGTGGGATCATCCGCTGCCTTGATGGATCTGATGGCGATTGGTCCACTCTCTTCCTGCGCAGCGCCGGCGAACTGCTCAAAGTCCGCGGAGTAGACCTGGCGATCGTCGAGCTTCCGCTTCCGGACTCGGATTTGCTGGATCAGGTTCGAGTGCCTTTGATCCTCGTCGCCAAGGATCCCTCCGATCGACTGGTCGCCCGACTGGCCCGCGAGGATAGGCTCTACGCCTGGAGCGCATCGGACCTCGTCAACAGTGATCCCACCACCTTGTCACCAAGGCAGGCGAAGCAGCTACGGGGCGTGCACGTCCAGATAGTTCGAGTTGTGGCCGAGCGACTCGCCGTGAACGCGAGCCTGTTCTGGGACGATATTGGGGCCTTGGTGAGGGCGTCTCGAGGGTCTGCGGCGATGAGTGAGCTCGCCCGACTCGCTTACGGCCTTTACTACGACCTGGTGGGCCTAGCTATACCCACGGCCGAATTCGAGCGGCACGCCGGATCGTTCCAAGCACGGCTCGATGCATTGGACCGAGCCGTCCGCTTGGCCTCAGGTGAAGCGCGCGATGTCTACCTCCCTATGGTCGAATGCGAGCTGCGCGACATTGCTCGCGAGGTCGGACCCCAGTCCCCAAAGGCCAGCGCATTGTTGTTGAGGCTCCGCGAGCACATGGCACAGGGCCATGATGTCCTCGTTCTCGCGCGCACCGCACCACTCGCGCTCGCCTACCAGAGCTTCCTGTCCGATCGGGGATTGGGAGGGGCACGGGTGAGCTCGTTAGGGGAGATGTGCGACGTGCGACCCGCGGACGTGGCCGTCCTGATGAGCCCGGCTCCCACTTGGGCACGATGTGTCTATGGGTCCGGAATCGCAGACGTCCTCGAGATCCTGGCCTATGACACCGAGGAGGGTGCTGGCAGGCGCAGCGTTCCCACTGAGGCCGAAATCGGCAGACGAGCAATGGAATCCGCATTGCTAATGCGCTCCTGGCTGTCAAGGCCTGCGCAGAAAGTGAGAGCCTGGAACCGAATCTCGGGAGCTAGCGTCGAGGTGCCCCCGGATCCTCATGTCGACCATTTGCCCCAGGTCGACCTGGTGGCACCACCAGATGAGTCTCCCGCCGACATCCCGAGAGGCCTCTGGGATGGGTCAGGGTGGCTGGTTCCCCTAGAGCCCGGACCCTCAGGGACTTCCGTTGGAAGTGACGTCGATGGCTTAGCTGCGGATATCGATATCGACGCTGTGCTGGTTCGGTTCCAGGGCGGAAGGGAGGCCCTTCTCGCCTTGGGCGGGCATGTGACTCTGTTCCGCGCCGGTCGGTCCGAGCCGGGCTACTCGGTGGCGAGATTGAAGGTTGGCGACGAGGTCGTGTTCATCGACGCCGACAGTCGGAAAGATCAACTCGCCAAGGTTCTGGAGGTCGCGGATCAGGTACCCGAGCTGGCCGTGGCGTCGGCGTGGGTCTCCTACTGGCGATCGGTACTGACTAAGGCCCGTCAGCGGTACTGGTCAAACGAAGTCTTCGCCGACGCACTCAGGGAATTCGGGTGTCATCTCCAGACCCAGTCTATCCGGCTGTGGATTGTGGGCGACACGATCGGGCCGGACGATCCCCTGGATGTCAGGAGGGTCGGACAGGTCGCTGAGGACGACGTTCTGACAGACCATTTCGGAGAAGTCCACAGATCAATGGCGTCACTCCGGCGGGCTCACCAGCGACTCGGTCAACGGATTGGCAATCTCGCTCGGCGAGTGGGCGGGGCCGCCGCGTCCGGTCTTGTCGACCGAGACGAGATCATCGATGAGAGGTCGGGTCTGACCGCTGCTGACTTCGAGGACTCGATCGACATCGTCACGATCGCGGTAATCGAGCCTGCGGGGCTCGTCCCGTTCGTAATCACAGGGCGCCTTACAGAGGCAACCGAGGTCCGGCCATGAACCCCAAATACCTTCCGAACATTGCCGAACAGACCGCCATGGCCGACTTCATCGCTTCGAGCGTGATCGCCGACGCGACGGGGGAATCCGACGGTGATCGCTGCGTAGGGGAGCCGCCGTCGGCCAAGTACTACTTGGCGACACTCGCGCCGGGCGATCTGGACCTCGCGGCCAGCAGGACACGACGCGGCAGGTCTGTGCCCTCCGCTCTCGGATTCGAGCTTGAGGTCTGCAGGCCGGACGCTTGTCTCACAGTCGCTGCAAGCGTTAGCTGTTACTACGGCGTTCTTCCCACGCTTGCCGAGCAGCTTAGCTTCAACCGGGTGGATCAAGAGGACCTAGCGCACCTCGAGACCGATGCATCGCTCCGGTTAGCTCCCGTATTTGCCCGTCTGACTGCCGAGACGGGACCCATCCCTGTAGCCGTTGATCTCGCAATGCCTACGCAGAGCTTCGGCCGTGAAGAATTCCGCGCAGCATTCGCCAAGGCCGCCGGGGCGGCCTCGCGCGACCCGATGGTGGACCGGCGACCTGCCAACGATCGTTCGGAACGGCGTGTTCCACGGGCGCAGCTAGGCGACGAGCCGAGCTTCGCCCGCTACCTTGCCGGTCTGGAGGGAACCCCGCTAGTTCCCTCGTGGTCCGCGGCCCTCGCGATGACAGCTCGCCCGGTCGGCCCCGACCGCATTCGCCTCTCCCTCATGCTGGAGAACCTCTCCTCGGATCCAACGTACCAGAAGCTGATCCGACACCAGTTGGAGTCGCGTCACGACGATGCCAGGGATCATTTCCTGTTCCGGGTGAAACTTGAGGTGCGCGATGACTCGGAGGTCATCGTCCCCATTCGGATGGATCTGGGCCCCGACGCCTACCGGTATGACCCGAATCTCGTTGCGTACGCCACCAATTGCGGCGTTGACAGCTCGCGCACGGCCGATGGACGGATTGACGGGATTTGGTCCGTCGCGGCGCCCACGGTCGAAGTGTCGAGGCTGATCACCCGAGAGCATCCCTCGACCAGCTTCTCGGTACTAGCAAACGACCCCCTGCCACACCTGCGTACCTTCGCGTCGTCAATGCGCGCCTATATCGATAGCCCCGACTGGTCGATCGAGAACCTCGCGGAGGCGCTTGCCCAAAGGAAAAGACGCGACCGTGAGATGTACGTGAAAGAGGTGGAGAGATTCGAGGATGGCCTCCACTGGCTCGAAGCTGACGAAAGGCTCCTCGCGGCTTTCGTGCTGGCAAATCGAACGATGATCCGCTTGGCAGAGATGTCCGGTGACGAGCGCCAGGGATGGAGGTCATTCCAGCTCGTCTTTATCGTCAGCCAACTCTCCGCGCTGGCGTGGCGCGAGCATGAGCCGCGGGAGTTCAGAGTTGGGCTGTGGGGTAGCCCGACCTCGGGCGATCCGACCGGCGCTGCGACCGTTCTCTGGTTTCCAACCGCTGGCGGAAAGACAGAAGCGTATCTGGGCCTGATCGCCTGCGGCCTGTTCTATGACCGAGCTCGAGGCAAGTCCGTCGGCGTTACCGCCTGGTCGCGCTTTCCGCTGCGTCTACTCACCTTGGATCAGGCCGCTCGGCAGGTGGCGCTTGTAGCGGCCGCGGATGAGGTCCGCCGCGAAGCGGAGGACGAGCTTCGTCGACTCGGCGGCAGTCCAGGGGACCCCTTCAAGCTGGGTTTCTTCGCTGGCGAACGCAACAGCCCCAACTCACTCAGTCGCGATGCCGGCAAGCTTGAACGCCTTACGAATGACGATGACAGGCTTCAGGAAACCAAGCTAATTGACCGCTGCCCCTACTGCCGTGGGCAGCATGTGATCATCAAGAAGCCGGACCCGATCGAGCTTCGCCTAGTTCACGAGTGCGCGGACTGCGGACGGGAACTCCCCATATACATTGTCGACTCCGAGGTGTATCGGTACCTGCCCGCCGTCATCGTCGGAACCCTTGACAAGCTGGCAATGGTCGGACTCTCGGACAAGTTCGGCTCGATTCTCGGTGACGTGGACTGTAGCTGTCCCATTCACGGATACGGACGCGGCGGCAAATGCCACGAGCGCCGGGCAAAGGGACACCCTCGCGTACCGATCGAGCCGTTGGCCTCACCCCTGTACGACCCGAGCCCGAGCCTAGAAATCGTCGACGAACTTCACCTCGTCCGTGAGGATCTAGGTGCGTTCAGCGGACATTACGAGGGGCTTCTGGCGACGCTCCAGACCGATCTGTCTCAACGAGGGCGGGCGGACGGGCGAGGCGTCCGGATGAAGGTCATTGCTACCACAGCCACAATCCGCGGTGAGGATCGCCAGTGCGAGCACCTCTTCGGGCTCCGCTCAGTAGTCGTGCCGCTTCCGGGTCCGGCTCTTGGCCGGTCGCTTTACTCGGAAATCGACAAGAGCCAGACGATGCGGCGCTTCGTCGGCGTTCTTCCGCACCGAGCCACCGCCGATCTGGCATTGGTGAGGATCATCACGTCGATCCATTCGGCCATCAGACGGGTGGAACCGGAATGCGGCGTTCGACCTCCGGGTCTCGCTAGGCTCGACGAAGAAAGCTATCGCGACGTACTGGACCTCTACCGAGTCAGCATCACGTATGTCACCAGCTTGCTGGACCTCGGCAAACTGCGGCGGTCGATGGACACGCAGGTAAATGAGTCGCTGCGCAAGCGGGCGGTCCGCGAGTTGGTCGTCAGGGAACTCTCCGGCGACTCCGATATCGACGAGCTGCGGAGCGTCCGGGACTCATTGGTTGCAGGCGGTCCCGTCGAGAGCGTCGTGGTGACCAGCATGTTCTCCCACGGGATCGATATCGACAGACTCAATGTCATGGTCTTCAACGGAATGCCGAAGTCCATGGCTGAATACATCCAGGCATCCTCTCGTGTCGGTCGGAAGTATCTGGGCGTCGTCTTCATGATCTTCAACCCGGTTCGCGAGCGCGACCGCTCCCATTTCCGTTACCACGCCAAGTTTCACGAGTATGTGGATCGAATGGTGGAACCGGTGGCCATCAACAGGTGGAGCCGATATGCAGCCCGCAAGACTTTGCCGGGCCTCTTTATGGGCTACGTCTTGCAAGAGGCCAATCGAGACTACTGGGAGGCCGGCCACGCACCGCACCACCTCCATGAACTCGTTTGTATGCAGGAAGCTCTGAGACCCATCCAGATGGGGGAATTGCAGGAGCTCAGGAACCGGCCATCCTCGGTGCGATGCGCCGGGCCTACTTACTTGATCGAGAAGAATCGACCGAGCTACGGCGCGACGTCGAGAGCGGCGTAGATAGTGCCATTTCATATATCCGAAGCGCCGGAGTTGCAGCGGGCACCGCCGCTCGGGGCCGACCGGAGTATCGGGCGACCGGTGACCACCTTGGGCTTTCGTACGACCCAATGACATCCCTCAGAGACGTAGCCGAGGGCCTCCCGTTCTTCACCCTTCCCGAGAAGCGACGGCCATGAGCACCTTCAATCCACGCGACCGAAGCATGAGCCGTAACAAAGGGCAGGTGTTGTTCCGATATCGGCCAGGCCAGACGTTTGACCATCCGGGCGGCTATGTGGCTCAGGTGCGCGGCTACGCGCCGGACTCCGCGTCCAGCGGGGTGGCAATTGACCCGACTCACCTCATCGAATCCGCCATGCGCTACGTCCGCAGATGGCGGGCCGAGGGTCGTGTTGCACCTGGGGCAAATCGAGCCCCGGAGTTCCCGGACGACTTCGCGCCGATGGCAGCGGAGCAGTACGAGGTTGTCGACCCCGGAAGAGTGTTCTGTCGAGTTTGGCCGTTGACTGTTCGGTGTGCGAGACCGGGGTGTGGCCGAGTGTGGCAGGCCGAAGACCCTGTTCCGGGCGTGGACGAGTGGCCCCCGGTCTGCCCTTCCTGCGCGAATACGAAGGGCAATCGGCAGCTGCAGTACGTCTTCGTCCACCAGTGCGGCGAGGTCCAGTCGCTGGTTCCCCCGCAGAGATGCGACAACTGCCATCGCCCCGAGTTTCGGCTATTCGATGACGGATCGCGCTTTCAGAGCTTCCGCTGGGAATGCATGCGCTGCCGCGCGACGGCCCAGGTTCAATCCTTCTGTCTGAATCGCGGCGGTTGCGTTTGGCCGGACAAGCGAATGTCGCCGCAGGTGCACACGGCGGCGTCGGCTTATGTCGGCAAGGGCCTTACCGTGATCAATCCGCCCGAGGCGGACTTCGCTAGGGGGCGGGCAAGGCCGGAATTCGTAGTCGGGACTATTGCCAGGTGGCTGGGCGTGAGAAGTCAGGAGGCAGAGCACCTTCTCTCCGGTTCCAAGAGCGGAGAGGACATCCCTCAGGAGGTCGTCCAAGCGATCGAAGCGATGGAAGCAACTGGCAGCCCCGAGCTAGTCGAGAAAGCAGGAAGTCTCCGGCGCAGATATCTGCCGGCCGATCTTCCAGCTGTGCGCAAATCGGTCACCGATGCTATCGGGTTCGACCCGCTCGGCGCGGATGAGCGGGGACGCAGCCTGGCAGGGCAGCTGGAGCTTTACCAGCGCGTGCTCTCGCTCCCTCGGCTGGATCTGAGCCAGTTGCGCCGGGAGGCTGCCACGACGGACCGGATGGCCCGGTATGAGCTCTACGCGCCGGCGCTGCAAGGAGCCGGGTTCACGGATGAAGGCACCTTCTTGGTCACCGAGTTCCCGGTCGTCTATCTGGCCGTGGGATATACGCGTGGCGGCTTCGAGCCAACTGAGGCTGACCTAGTTCCCTACCGGGATCGAGCTGGCCGCGGTCAGGCCACCAAGACCGCGATCTATAGCAGCCGCATCGACACAGAGGCTCTGGTTTTCACTCTGGATGAATCGCGAGTGGGCCGATGGATGGTCAGGAATGGGCTGGCGAGCGCCGCCGAAGTGGCGGCCCGCGGATCTGTAAAACGCTGGTTCGCATCGCGTCTCGAGGGCTATGAGGGTCAGCTGCCACCAGAATGGGATGCCACCGTTGCGCCGGACCCGGCCGATGCCCAATGGCCGCCAAGGGCACTCTTCGAACTCATCCACTCGGTGGCGCATCAGGTCCTGAGGGCCCTGGCGGTTGACAGCGGCTACTCTGAGGAGGCGTTGTCCGAGTACCTGTTCCCCCACGATCTCGCCTTCGCTATTCATCCCAATGGCGGCTCAGAGTTCACAATCGGTGCGCTGAGGACGGTGCTGGAGCAGAATCTCGACGAGATCGTCGAGCGCGCCGTCGAGAACGACGGCTGTCTTTATGACCCCAACTGCATGATCGCGAACCGGGGTTCAGATCATGGCTGTCTTCAATTGGCTGAGACATCCTGCCAGTGCTGGAACTGGTTCTTGAGCCGATGGCATCTGTTTGGATCGACCACAGGATCGGTGGGCTACTGGGATCCAAGGCTCGATCAATGAACGTCGCCTTCCGCACCCTCTTTGAACTCATGTCGCGTCAAGGCGATCCTTCCATCTGTTGGGAGAGGGTTGCCGCTGCGTTCTCTGAGCTAGATCCATCAGGACCGACAGACGAGAGGGAACTCATCGAAATTCTCGATTCGGCCGGCCAGACCTCGCCGCGGCTCCTTCTGGCGGCAATCCGGGAAGTCGGCGTTCTGTCTCATGACGGGCTGATTGACCAGGGACGAGTCGCGCTGATCGGAGGGGCGCTAGGACTCGTCGGAGACTCGTTTTCGCCGATCCCCATTCGTTCGGCCTGGCAGCCAGTGGCGACCGTGCCTGAACGTTACTGGCGAGGCGAGGCACTGGCACCGGTACTGCAGACGGCGGGCGTCATCCTCAAAGTCATCGAAGGTGCGAAGCGAACCCTTCGGATCGCCACGCCCTACGTCGATGGCCAGGCGATAGATGTCATCCGCTCCTCTGTCCTCGATGCGGCGAAGCGGGGGGTGACGGTGCGTGTAACGACGAGTCCCGACCACGGGCGTGTCTTCGAGCCGCTCGTTCAGACTTGGCGCCCTACCTCCGGCGCCGCGATCAGAGTTGTCGAGGTCGACTCGACTCTGTCTCCGTTGGGCTCCCACGCCAAGGTAGTGGCTGCGGACGGCCTAAAGGCCTACCTCGGCTCGGCCAACCTCACTCTGGCGGGACTAGGCCGCCAATTTGAACTTGGGGCCCAGGTCGAGGGATCGGGAGTGGTAGAGCTTGAACGGATACTGGACGCCGTCGAGCGCCTGGGAAAGATCGCCTACGAAGTCGCCTAGCGTCAGCTGCCGCGATTCTCGGAAGCAGCGTCCATATCGATGACTGCCTGGGCGATACTTGAGGCAAGGAGAGTGGGCACGGCGTTCCCTATCTGCTGGGCTCTCCCATCGCCTCGTCCAAAGACGGTCGCCGTGTCTGGGAACGACTGCAGTCGCATTGCCTCACGCAGCGTGATCGCACGATTCTGCTCAGGGTGCGCGAACCGACCGCGGGTAATGTTGGTGCATCCAGATGTGATGGTCGGCGATGGAGAATCCCAACTCATCCGACCATACACGTCGTAGTGACCCTTGTGGCCCCGGTGGCATGCGAGCTGCAACTCGTCAGGCAGATCGAGCCGACCTCCTCCTGTCGGGATCGCCTCGAGCCGCCGAATTGCCACGTCCCCATGTCGGCGGCGGACGTGGAGAGGATCCATTCCTTCGATGACCACATCGGGCGGCGCCGTCAGTTCTCCAATTGCATCCTTGACTGTGACCAAGGCAGGCAGACCTGCACGTGAACTCCCATGGGTTGGTTTGGGCAATCGGGGGGTCGACGTCCGGCTTCCGATCAGGACGAGACGGCGCCGATGTTGCGGAACACCGAACTCGGCCGCATCCAAGACTCGCCACCGGGGCTTGTAGCCGAGCTCCCGGAGGCGCCGCACCACGCCGAGAAACTCAGGGCGGCCACGGCCATACCTCATCCCCGGGACATTCTCAAACACCACGTGACTAGGCAGGACGCCCGCAACCAATCGGAGGAATTCCTTGGCCAGGCCATCACGTCCTTCGTCCGCGGGAATGCTCGCTCGACCTCGTCGCAGGACGGTGAAACTTTGACAAGGCGGGCAGGCGACCATGACGGTGCACTGTCCCGCCGTCAACTTGGCTTTGGCAAGCAGGTCCTCGGCCTGGACCTTCCTGATGTCGAGAACAACGGGCTCGATGCCTGTGTTGAGTTCGTACGACCTAGCAGCGTCTCTATCAATCTCAACCGCTGCCGCCACTCGGAAACCGCGAGCCATAAAGCCGAGCGAACCGCCTCCGCAACCAGCGAATAGGTCAATCACGGTCGGGCGCGCGTCGACTTCTCCGAGCGGACTTCGGTCCGAAGAGCCCGTCGGGGCAGCCGCACGGTGACGGGGCCGGTCAGCAGGCGGCCCCGTCACGGCCTGTGACGGTGCGCCGGAGGCGATCGCGGCGGATTTGGCGGCGTCCATCATCGCTCGGCGGCCATCAAGGATTCGATGCGCTTGGCCGTCGACTTCGGCTCGAACTTGGCTACATCGGCCATGATCGACGGACGAATCTCGCCAGCGCGCACCCGCTTTCTGACCGCATCAACAACATCTGGCCAGGCGACGTCTACGTACTTGGGCCACGCCGCAATTACCTCGAGGGCGGCAATCTCATTGAATCGCAGATTGGCGCGCTTAGGATTACTTCGACGTCGAAACCGCACCCCAGGGATGCCAGTAGGCGCCGGCCCAACCGTTGCGAATTCCTCGATAGCCGGGCGCTGGCTAGTCAGGCCGAGGTCACGACTCGCACTCCATCCTGAAGGGCCTATCCCACCTCGGTCGCCGACGAGGGCTACTACGGTGTCTGTAACCGACGGCCGGTCTTTGCCGAACCGCGACGGCGAGCCCCGCCAATACAGGCCACGGTGTACGCGGACCAATGGAACGGCCGGGTCGCTGGTGAGCCGAGACAGGGCCGTATCGACGGCGTTTCGGGAATCAAATTCTCCCGCGAGGTCATCGGCTCGCAGAAAAGTGCGAGCGGGCGTGCTCTCGATGCGAGCGCGAATGGCAGCGGAGACACTCGGCATGACAACAACTACTGTATAGAAGCTTGCAAACGAGTCAAGCGGAGAATCGCCATACGTCGCTGTCCTCAGAATGGCAAGGCGGAACTCCCGGGGCGCTTGCCGTGCGGCTCACCCCGCGGCTTGCTCTTCGCCGGCGGCTTCGCGATGGGTACGGACGAAGTTGATGATGTGCTGCTCCGTGGCGGTGGTGAGGTCCAACCCGGCCCCTCGGAACCAGCTGACCGATCGCGCCAGGGCACGGAGACGGTCGTACTCCGGCGCCGGGATCACCGCGACAGCCAGATGACCTCTGGCGACGATCGTTCGCACCCGGCCTTGGGCCACCTCCGCCACCAACGTCGCGAAAGCGGCACGGGCATCGGACACGCCGATCGTCCGCAGAGGCGACAGGATCGCGCGCGGGTCCGAGGTGAGCTTCCGGATGGTTGCGCTGTCGGGCGGTTTCAGCGACGCAAGGTCCGCGAGCTCGGAGGGGTCGGCGAGGGCTTCGGGGTATACGCCTAAGGCGTGAAGCGCCGCGAGCGAGTCCTCGATCTTGCGCCAGCGTTCGGCTTCCTCGTGACTGATCATCACGGCGAGGGGCTGCCCGTCCTTGAGACAGACGACCGGGCTACCGGCCTCCACCTTCTCGACGACCGCCCGAAGTTTGGCTCGCAGGTCGCGCGTCCCCATGGCGTCGAGGGTGCCACCGATGGTCACGCAGTCTCCTCTCCCGATCTGGTTTCGGCCCAACCGTACTCCGCCTGGACATGATGCGCAAGGTATTGTGTGCACGATATTGAGGCGAGAACCCGTACGGCGGGACAAAACACCACCTCGTACACAATCCCTTGTGATGGCCGAGTGGACGGCGTAGCGTCATCCCTAATGGCCGTCCCCTTCTTGATCCCGCTGCCGCTGCTCATCGCCGTTCCGCTGATCTTGCTGATCGCGACTGTTGGCGCACCCGCCCTGCCGAGGCTAATCGCCAGCCGCCGGCAGGCGGCCTATGACGCGGCTGTGGCGCCGAACATGGTGCGGCTGGAGCTGACGGTCGGCCGGGGTCTATCGACTGGCACGGACGCCGCAGTTGCTGCTATTCGCGGTCTCCATCCGCATCGCCGGATGGGCGTCGATCAGCGCTGGCCTCGAGGCTGGCCGCCGATCGAGCTCCGGGTGGTTTGGCGGGATGGCGAGTTGCGCTGGCAGATCGAGGCCGCGAGCGGCGAGCTGGACCTTGCCTACGGAACGCTCTCGTCGCTCTACCCGGGTCTTGAAATGACGAAGATCAGTCGGTCCGAACGGCCGGTCGTGTACAGCGCGGTGGGTCGGCTTGCGCGTTCGTCCGGGCTTGCGCTCGGCGAGCCTGGAAGCGACGGGAGCAACGTACTCACACGTCTCGCCACGATCCTGCGCTCGCAGTCCGAGGATGCCGAGGTCCGTCTGCGCTTTCTCGCTCGCCCCATCGATCCCGAGGCGTGGCAGCGATCGCTCTACCCCGAGGAGGCCTCTCCCTCATTCGGGCAGATCCTCCGTGAGGCGATCGTCGACGTCCTACTCAACCGGGAGTCATCGGACCGCGTTCGCTCGGCGCCGGTTCTGCCGGCCTCAGAGCAGGCTGCCCGGACGCGCAAACGTCAGGGCGTGGTCGGCTTCGAGGTCGGCCTGCTGCTCGAAGTCGCCGGAGTCGACGCGACAAAGGCCCGCGCGATCCTCTTCTCGGTCATCAATGCCACCGCTTCGCTCAACACGCCGACCCAGGCGATCAAGTGGGATCTGCGACCCGGGCCGGTTGAGCGCCCATCCCGCGTCGCCCTCGCGGACTTCGAACTTGCCAGCCTCTGGTACCTCCCGGACTCGTACTTCGATGAGGCCCGCTTGCCTCGACAGAGATCCCTCGCCGCTCCGGCCCCGCCGCCACGAGTCGGCGGCTCGCCCGGCGTCGTCATCGGCGAGTCACGTGGCCAGCCTCTGCGGGTCCCGTTGGACGCGCTCCAGCGACACATGGCTGTCATTGGGGCCACCGGATCCGGCAAGAGCACGCTCATCGCCGACCTGACTCTCGGAATTCTGGACGCGGGAGCGGGCGCCACTGTCATTGATCCCCACGGCGATCTGGCAACGGACATCCTCGAACGCGTCCCGGCACGGCATGCCGATCGGGTCCATGTCCTTCGACTGGCCGATCGCGCCCATCCGCGCGGCTTCAACTTCCTGGAGCGCACGACGCCTGACCAGGCTCAGCTCGTGGCCTCGGAGTACGTCCAGCTGATTCACGATCTCTGGCCCGAGTTCACCGGTCCCAAGATGCAGCACTACCTGCGCCACGCCCTGCTCACGACCTTCGCAGATCCCGCCCAACAGACGATCCTCGAACTAATCCGGGTCCTGACCGACGACGCCTTCCGCGAGCGCTACCGAGCCAAGATCGAGGACCCGCTGCTCGCCTCGTTCTGGGCGACCGAATGGCCATCGGCCGCCGGACGGGAGAACGACGCATCTATCAAAGCCGTCCTCAACAAGCTCGGCGCCTTCGTCAGCTACGACTCGGTCCGCGACATCGTCGGGCAAGGGAAGTCGACCATTCGGCCGCGCCAGATCATGGACGCGGCGGACTTGCTCGTGATCGACTGCTCGAGGGTTGGCGGCGACAACGCGCGGCTCTTTGGGGCAATGTGCATCAGCCGCTACTACGTTGACGCTATTGGCCGCCAGGGAACGCCACGCGACCAGCGGCGACAACATTTCCTCATCGTCGATGAGGTGCCCACATTCGACACCGAAGCCCTTCGGCGCATCCTCGACGAAGGCCGCAAGTTCGGCCTAGCCCTGGTCGTCGCGGCCCAATCGCTGCGCGGTCTTGGCGAGCGTCTACGCGACTCGGTCCTGACCAACGCCGGTGTGATCGCGCTCATCTCGCCCGGTCCCGACGACGTCTCCGCCGTCCGTCGCCTGTTCGATCCGATGACGCAGGACGACCTCCTTGGGCTGCAACTGCACGAGTTCGTCGTACGGATGTCCGCCGGCGATGGCAGGCCCGCCGTCTATGGCGGCATGGTTCGGCGCCCGCCGGAAGGCGATCCTGCGGTCGCGGAGGCGATCATCGCCCGGAGCGATGCGCGGGATGCGCGGGACCCCGCTGCCGTCCACGAGGAGGTCCGGCGCCGGTCGGGTGGCGATCGGTTGACTGGCTCGGGCAGGCGGGCGAACGGGTCCGAGAGGACTCACTCGGTAGACGGGTGAGGCGAGGGCGATGGCGACGAAGTGGCACAGGGCTGGTCTCACTCGTGCCATCCCCGTGCCGCGAAATCGTGCTGCGAGCGGCGTCCTTATGGCAGGGACTGCTCGTATGAACTCAGCTTCGCGTCCTCGTGCCGTTCGTCCTCGTCGTCGAAGTCTCGATATCGGTCTGCTCGGTCTTGCTGATCGAGCTGCTCTGCGTCTCCTTCATAGGATCTTGATCACCATTCCTGATCAGCTCTCGACGCTCGTCTACTCGAGTCGACGGACTGCATACCGGCATCTCGCTCGGCTTGCGCGTCTCGACCTGGTCGAAGTAGTCCCGCTACCACCAAGGCGTGGTGGTGTGCCTTTCGCGTACCGCCTAACTGGCAAGGCTCTGCGACGGCTCGGGTACACAGAGGCGCGCGTCAGTGGCTTCGCCCACATGCGTCATGCGCTCGATTGCGTCGAGGCCGTCTGCGCCCTCGTTCGCGCCGCCAGTACTGAGCACGTGCCAACGTCGGTCGAGCTGTGGCTTCCCGAGTCGATCGCGGGGGACGCGGGTCTCCTACCGGCTCGGCCGGACGGTGTCGTCGTACTCCAGCGAGCCAGGCTCTCGGCAGTCGTGTGCATGGAGATCGACGAAGCGTCGGAGCACGCGCCTCAGATCCGCGCCAAGCTCGACACCTGGGCGACTGTCTTCGCGACTCGACCGGAGCTCGTACTTCTGTTCGTCGTACCGACCGAGAGCCGCCTCGCCTGGCTGCGCCGCAATGCCGGAGCTGGAAGGCGCCCTGCCCTCGAAGGTCGGTCGTTCGGCGTCGTGGCCGGCGACCTCGCCTCCGCCGGCTTCGACGCCTCGGCCGCGCCGATCGGCTGGCGCGGCGAACGCCGGCCACTGGCTACGTTCATCGCCGAACCTCGATCTCGGCGCTCTGGGACACCAGTCGGCTCTGCAGCCTGGGCGGAGCTGCTCGGCTCCGGTGGCGGCGAAGACGTCGATCGAGTGTTGTTCGACGAAGGCCATGCGGAAGGCGACAGCCATGCGTGATGCCAGATCGCCCCGGGCCCCTCGGGCGCTGCGAGCCAGCATCGCTTCGGCGGAGCGATGGGCGCGCGTCGCAGATCGATCCTCCGCGACCGCCCCGGCCCGGCAGGCGCTCCGCCGCCGGGACGAGCTGGAAGTCGATCCCAGCAACGTCCTGGAGCCAGCCGACCTCGCCCGGCGCGTGGCTCTGCTTCGCCGGGCTCGAGCCAAGCGGGCGGCCCTCAAGCGGTGGTACGGGTAGTGCGGTCCGGAGTCCCGTTCCGCCACGCACGCAGCAACGAGTTGATCGCCGCGTGAAGGAGCGTCAGTCAGACCGGGAGGTAATGGCGTCGATGGCCTGTTGGGCGGCCTTGCGCACGTGACCGTCCTGGTCATCCACACACCCTGCGACCAGAGGCAGGTCCGGCTTGCCCCCGAACTGATTGACGAGCTGGCAAGCCCATACTCGTTCGCGGGGAAGGTCGCTCGCCAGCCAGTGCTCACTCAGCTGACGCCATGTCGCCCTGTCGACGTTATCCCTAAGTGCCCACGCGGCTTTGCGCCGCACCTGTTTCGCCGGGTCAAGCTTGGCCATCTCGAAGACCCGCATGAAGTCCTCGGCTTGCCAAAGCGCGGCGAGGGCGTGCAGAGCTGCGGTGCGAGTAGTGGCGTCGTTGTCGTCAAGGAGCGCGACTATCCCATCATGGCTACCGGAGTCGCCGAGTTGCTGTGCGGCTGCGGCGGCGGCACGGGCGACGAATGGGGACGGATCAGTGAGAAGGCGACGGACCACGGCGCAAGCGTCGTGGCCTCTCCCGTGATTGCCAATGGCTGTTACCGCCGAACGTCGACGAAACTCGTCCGGGTCTCCGGCTTGGGAGATCAGCAGGTCCAGGCTGGCTTGATCGTCGCGCCTCCCAACGGCAGCGAAAGCGACAAAGCACTTCGGAGGCTCCCGGAGCATCTCGGCGAGAGCCTCAAGCGAGGGCGCGACAGGGATGGGCTGGCCGTTCCATAGGTTGCCAGGGCGCTCGGACCTCATGAAGCAACTGCCCCTGTGGGCAGATCGCCAAACGCGCGGTCTACCTCAGCCTGCAGAACTGTCGTCGGCTTCGCCATGCTCAAGCCCCCTCTTCTATCTCCGTCAAGATGCGGAGCGTGCCAATCAGCCGATAGCCCTCGTACAAACCGATCAGGTCCCCTGCGCGGACGTTGGTCCAGTACTCAGCATGGAATGGATAGACACGCACTGCACCCGCTTGCCCCGGGCTGACCGGATCGCCGTCGAAGTTGAGCTGGCAATCGTTGAAGACAACGGGCGCACTTCGAGTTCCTGGTGGAAACGCAACGACTCCGTCCAGGAGCGCCTGGGGCCTGTAGCCGGGGTAGACAGCGCTCTTTCGCCCACCATCTTCGGTTGCTCGCACCGTAAGTTCGGCGGTCAGTTTCGGCAGGTGGCGAGGCTCTGTCATGTCGGAAGCGTACGCCGTGCGTAGGCGGACAGATGCAAGCTCTCGCTCTTGGACGTTTCGAGCGGCAACGGATCGTCGGGTTGCCGTCGGCGCCCTCCGCCGAATGTAACCGACCGGTGGCGACTTCCGATTGACACCGATCGGTAGCAACTAGAGAATGCCACCGATCGGCAGCATCGTTGAGGATCTGATTGTGCTCGTAGGATCGATCGGCGAGGCGGCTGCGCAGGTCCGCGGTCGTCGAGTACAGATGGGCCTCAGCCAGGCCGAGCTCGCCCAGCGAGCCGGCGTCAGCCGCAAATGGGTCTACGAGTTCGAGGCCGGCAAGCAGCATGCCGAGCTCGGCTATTTCCTTCGTGTGCTCGACGCACTGGATCTCCAGCTGGACGTTTCGCCTCGGAGCAATTTGCCGGCTTCCCAGGCCAGCGCGGTCGACCTCGACGCGATCCTGGATCGCCACCGCGGTGGCTAGGTCGAGCGAGCTCCGGGGAGACGCTCACAGTCGTCCTCGGGGCCGTGGTCGCGAGCATGCTGACCCGCCAGCCGAACGCGCCGCGAGGAGGCCGGTCCTGAAGCGCTGGTGTGGCTAGCGCCGGATCGACCGATCGGTAATAACTGACATATTACCGGTGCCTGCTGGCGGTACTTTCGCAGGGAGAGACTGGCTGATGGCGCGAACCTGGCTTTCGATCCGCGTGGATCTCATTCAGGGTCACGGCGAGATCCTGTGGCCTCGTCCCGGGCGGCTGTTCGTTGCCGCGCGGACGCACAGCTTCGCCCAGCTCGCCAAGGCAATCGACGACGCCTTCGGCCGGTGGGACCGCGCCCATCTGCACCAATTCGGACTCGCGGACGGCATGAGGCTCACGACGCCGTACGAGGAGTGGGAGGAGCTCGGTCCAGTCGCGGACGACCGGCGGACCCGGTTGAGTCGGCTCGCAGCCGGAGAGCAGTTCGTCTACGAATTCGACTTCGGCGACAGCTGGATGCATTTGTGCACGGTCGGGCCCGAGCGCGTGGACCCGCACGAAGCGCTTGGCATCGTGCCGGATGTGCCGCTCTCGTTCTTCGGCTGGGGCGATCTGCCGGACCAGTATCGGCGGCGCTGGGACGGCGACGACGGCGAGGAAGATCTGCCGCCGCCGAACCCCGAGCTGTCCGACCTGCCGCCCCTGCGACCGGGCTGGGGCGAGCCGCGACGACCGCTCCGCCGAGGGCAGTTGCACTGAGACGGCGGCTATCGTTCGGCGGAGTCGGCTAGAGAGGGATGTGGGCGTCGAGGTGGCACAACGTCAGACTCGGCGCGGCCTTGGCGATGGCGCCGGCCCATTGCTCGTCATTGGCGACCACGATCGATGTGATCCCGTCGAGCGCCGAGGCGATGATCAAGGAGTCTGGCGTCTTGAGCCCAGTGCTCGCACGGATGCGCGCCGCTTCGCGGGCGACCGCGTAGTCCACCGCCGTTACAGTCAGGTTCGGGAAGTGGAGGAGGAAAGACTCGACGAGGTTCACTGCTGCCGTGCCGGCATTCATGGGGCGAACCAGGGTTTCGCCAGCGGTCACGGCGCTGACGATCGCGCGGTTGCGGCCGCTGCTCACGAACTCGTCGATGACCAGCGTCGCGGCCGGGCTGATCGCCTCACGACCGTCGAGGTATGCCAGAACGACCGACGTGTCGAGGAGAATCTGGGCGCCGCGCGGAATGGCGGTCTCCAGCGACGATCTGCTCATGGTCTACCCCCAGGACTTGCGCTCGCCCTCGAGAAACGCCCCTGCGTCCTCTCCCCAAAGACCCCGCAGAGAGCCGGCATAGCTGTTCCGAACACGCCGAAGAAGGACCGTGTCGTGGTCGTCTGGTTCGAGTTCAACAACGAACTTCTCTCCGGGCTCGATCCCTGCGGCCCGGATGATCGGGTCCGGGATCGTGAGCTGGTTCCGCGCGCGGAGCCGTGCTTCCGCGTTGACGGTCTGGGACATGACTGCCCTTTCTGATCCTAGTCTCGCCATGCGAGATCAGTGCGAACGATACTCGTGATTCCGATTGGCGTCAATCAATCAGATAGACTCGCCGCTGCTCCGACTCCGGGCGCAGGCTCGCACGCCGATAGACCACGCACGGCCTAGCGCCGCTGCGTTACGCGATCCACCAGGCTCCGACTCTTGTGGGCCTCGCGCGCTCGCTGCGCCGCGCCGGATCGCCCGTAGACGCGAAGCATCTCGGGACTTCTCCAGCCAGCCAGCGACATCAGATCACCCTCGGTGCCACCTTCGGCCAGGAAGTTGTGAGCCATGGTGTGCCGGAACATGTGGGGATGGACTTTCAGCCCAGCCTCCTGGCCCCGGCGCCTCACCATCTGGGCAAGTCCGCTCGCCTTCATCGGTCCGTATTTGCCGATCCAGAGCTCGGGCGCCGACCGATCCGGCCGCTGGTTTCGCACGCGCAGGTAGCGATCGATGGCCATGGCGGTCTGAGACTCGAAGGCGATCGCCCTCGGTAGACGTCCCTTACCCATGACGAGCGCGGTGTTGTTGCGGTCGAGATCGAGGTCGGCCACCTTGAGTCCGGCGAGTTCAGACAGCCGGGCACCGGTATCGATGAACATCATGAGGATGGCTCTGTCCCGTCGGTCCTCGTAGCTGCGCCCCCGCGTCGTGTCGAGCAAGGCACGGAGCTGATCCTCGGACAGGATGGGCACCATCGACTCGGGGATCGAGGGCTGCTGCATCCGCTCCATCGGGCTGCGAGTGATCTCGTCCTCATCGACGAGCCAGCGGAAGAATGGCCGTATGGAGCGATAGGCAACTGCCAGGCTCGCCGGCTTCAGGCCTTTCTCCGCCAGGGCTACGAGGAACGACTCGATGTGCTCGCGGCGAATTGCCGTGACGCCCGTCGGCATGCCGGAGGCCTCGAGAAAGTCGGCGAAGTCATCGAGCGAGTCGAGGTAGCTCCGGACAGTCCTGGGCGATCGATTGCGAGCCTTCAGGGCCCTTTCCCAACTACCTCGAAGGCTCCGAAGAGTTACTATGTCGCGACTTCGGGTTTCCAAAACGGCCCTTTCCTTTCAGCCGAATCAGATGCTCTACATGCTCTGTCCGGACTTCAAGAAGGGCCTCGCTAGACGGATCAGATGATCCAACTGAGCGTGGAAACGTCGAAAGATCGCGCGCCCGTAGCTCAGTGGATAGAGCATCTGACTTCGGATCAGAGGGTCGGGGGTTCGAATCCCTCCGGGCGCGCCACTCTTTCCAGTAGGTTGTCCGGGCCCGATCCTCGCCGAGGGCCCAAAAAGGCCCCGTTTCCTGAGTGGCGTCGCCGGGGACGGCCGAAGTGTCAGATGCCCAATCCGTCGGTCAGGATTGTCAGATGCTCGCCCCGACCAAACTGATAACCTCAGATGCCCACGGCCCCGCGCTGGTTCTATCGGCCCCGCGCTAGTTCTGTGAGATTCCTCGCGCCACCTGCGTCAGCCATCGCCGCCCGGCGAGCATCTGAGGAGCAGATCTGATTGTCGGTGTGTTCGCGCGGCGTGGGATCATTGGTTGACCGGTATGTCGGATCAGACATATACTGCTCCCGTGAGCACGAATGACAGGCCGCTGGTCTGGCTGCATGGCGAGGTGAGAACCCCTCCGCTTTCTCAACAGGCACGCATCGAAACTGGCGTGCTGCTGCGGCGAATACAGCAGGGCGAGTCGCTCGGGATGCCTGTCTCACGGCCAATGCCCTCGGTCGGGAAGCGGTGCCACGAACTGCGGATCGTGGACGAGGACTCCACCTGGCGGGTCGTCTATCGGATCGATGACGACGCGATCGTGATCGCGGAAGTGTTCAAGAAGAAGACGCAGGCGACGCCCAAGGACGTGATCGAAGCCTGCCAACGGCGACTGCGCCTGTACGACGATATCGTCGGCGGAAGGGAGTGAAGTCAACGATGGATCAGAACAAGAAGGATCGCCTCGAAGGTGCTGGCTGGCGCGTCGGGTCCGCCAAAGACTTCCTCGAACTCACCCCAGAGGAGGAGGCGTTCGTCGAGCTCAAGCTTGCCCTCGCCCGTTTCCTGCGTGACGTGCGCATCCAGCAGGGGTGGACGCAGGCGCAGACGGCGAAGCGCCTCGGGTCGAGCCAATCGCGATTCGCCAAGATGGAGGCCGCGGACGCCTCCGTTTCCGTCGATCTGCTCGTCAAGTCGCTCCTGGGACTCGGAGCGACCCGTGAGCAGGTTGGGCAGGTAATCGCTCGAGCGGCATAACGCTGGGCCCGGCCAGTACACGTCGGGGTGAGCAGATCCGCCCATTTGAGCCACCTAAGGTGCACCGTCCTTCCTGAACGCCTGGCGCGCGAGCAGCATCTCGAGCCCGTCCAGCAATCGCTGCAGGCCGAACTCGAACTGCTCGTCCGGCGTCAGGTCGGCCATCGCCGGGGCCGTCGCCACGAGATTGGGGAAGCGATCGGCCGGAAGCGACGTCCCCAGGGCCTGCGCCATCTCACGAGCCTGCTCCCTCCCGGCATCGGGCGAAGCGACGATGGCAGCCGCCTCAGAGGCGGCATAGCTGTAGCCGTGATTGAGGATGGCTCCGTAGGCGAGGAGGAGCACCTTTCCCTCAAAGCCAGCGGGCCGCAGGACGCCGAGCAGCGCCTCCACCACGGCAAGGGCATTGGGACCGGCGCCTGATCGCGCAAATAGCGCCGCGGCATGCGGATGTCGTTTGGCCAGGATCCGCCGAACAGCGCGGGCGCACTCGGCCGCCTGCTCCCGCCACGGGGCGCCCGCATCCAGCTTGATCTCCCTGAGGATTTCGCCGGCGATCAAATCGTTAACCAGCGCCAGGAGCTCGTCCTTGCTGCGCACGTGGGTGTAGAGCGATGTTGCGCCGGCGTCCAGCGCTTGGCCCAACCGCCGCATCGAAAGCGCCTCGAGCCCCTCCGCGTCGATGAGCCGCACCGCCGCGACGACGATCTGGTCGCGTGACAGCGGCTCACGCTGGACGGTCCGGGCTGCTGGCTTGGGCCACCACGGCAGGTCCAGCGCCTCCTTCGGATCGTTCGCCATCAAGCGCACCCCTTCGACACTACGAACAACGCTTCCTCGACCGCACACCGTCTTGACAGCGCACAGTGTACGTGGTACGGTCGGTCGCGTCAATAGCGAACAGCGTGCGGCCGGCAGAACGCCGTGCGCCAAAGAAGGAGGATTCACATGAAGGTCATCGTTGTGGCATTCGCAGCCGCGGTTTCGCTCGGTCTCGCCGTCGTCGCCGCCGGTGTCGGTTGGACGGCACCGCCATTCGAGTCAGATGGCACCTGGGCCGTCGGCGAGTTCCAGAACTCGCTCGGCGACCAGTATCGGCTCGATGCTGTGCAGCTGACCTCGACGTGGACATTCACTCACGACGCGCAGGTCGTGCTGCGCTTCGAGGCCGGTGACGTCACCGTCAACGGACAGCCACTGCCCGCCGGCTGCTACAGCGGCAGCGTCAGCACGGGTGAGGTGATCAATCTCGACGGCGCCCAACACGTGAGCTTCGCGAGCCCGGGTTCCGACCCCTCGTGCGGGCGGCTGCCATGACCACCGGACGCACCATCGCCATCACGCGCCAGGCGCGGGGCGGCGAACCGATCGGCATCCGCGCCGAGGTGCGCCACACCCTCGCCTCCGTCGCGGCGTCGCGCGCTGCCTGGCTGTTTGCCGCGGCCTGGATCGTGGCGGCCCTGACGCTCATGGTGTCGGGCCAGGGCTTCCCGTTCGGCAGCCTGATCTTCGCCGCCGTGTACCTGCCGTTGAGCCTGGTGACCGTGCTGCTCACGCGGCCCGCGCCGCCGGCTCCGGCGCTGGCCATCGAACGCCCCCGCATCCACCTCCAGGTCGGGCTGATCCTGCTGTTCGTGTTGCTCACCGGCTGGAGCGGCCTCGTGTTCCACGACGTCGTGACTGGCCCGATCCCCCTGTGGACGCCTCTGGTCGACGCGCTCGGACGCCTCGGCGACACGTGGTTCGGCTTCGCAACGTACGTCACGAACCCGGTGACCTACGTCGCACTCCCGCTCCTCGTGCTGCTCCTGGCGGGGGCGCACATCCGGTCGCTGGGCTTCGGGCACGGCCACCGTGTCGGGCGAGTGCTCCTGCTGTGGGGCTCGATCCCGCTCGCGTTCTTCGCTGTCGCGCTCGTCTCAGGGCAGCTGGCGTTGGGTCGGCTCCTCGGGCGCTTCGTGTCGAACTTCATGCAGAACGGGTTCTGGGAGGAGTTCTTGTTCCGTGGAGCCCTGCAGACGCGGCTCCGGCGGCTCTGCACCCCAGCCTGGGCGGTCGTCATCCAGGCGCTGGTGTTCGGCATCTGGCACCTCGGGCTCGGGTTCACCAGCACGGGCAACGCCGGTCTCCTGCCGGCGCTTGCCAGCACGGTCGTCAACCAGGCCGTCGTCGGGCTGGCATTCGGGGTGATCTTCGAGCGGACGCGCAACCTTGCGGTGCCGTCGATCGTGCACGTCGTCGCTGACAGCATGGGGTAGGGGTGGAAGGAGTTGAAGCGAGATGATCGACATGAGAGGGCTGACCAAGGACTTCCGACGCAACGGCCACGAAGTCCGCGCCGTCGAAGCTCTGACCCTTGAGGTCCACGAGGGCGAGGTGTTCGGCTTCCTCGGGCCCAACGGCGCCGGCAAGTCGACCACGGTGCGAATGCTGGCCAGCCTGATTGCGCCCACGCGCGGGACGGCGACCATCAATGGCCTTCGCTTGGGCGTGAACGATGCACAAATCCGCGCGCAGATCGGGATTCTCACCGAGGCGCCGGGCCTCTACGAGCGTCTCAGCGCACGGGCCAACCTGGAGATCTTCGCCCGCCTCTACCACGTTGCAGAAGTGGATGGGCAGGTCGCGAAGTACCTGCGCTTGATGGACCTGTGGCACAAGCGCGACGCGGAGGCGGGCACCCTCAGCAAAGGCATGAAGCAGAGGCTGGCCATCGCCCGCGCCCTGCTTCACGAACCGGCGGTCCTGTTCCTCGACGAACCGACCGGCGGACTGGATCCCGAAGGGGCCAAGACGGTGCGGGAGTGCGTTTCGTCTCTCCGCGGCGAGGGTCGGACGATCTTGCTGTGCACCCACAACCTCGATGAGGCCGAGCGCCTCTGCGACCGTATCGGCGTCCTACGCCAGCGCCTGATCGCCGTCGACACGCCCGAGGCGCTGCGCCGCAAGCTGTTCGCGCGCCAGACCGCCATCGACGCCGCGGCGCTGACCCCCGTCGCGCTCGAGCGTCTGCGAGCGCTCCCGTTCGTCGGGCACGTCGAGGTCCGACCGAACGGCGACCACGCCAGTCACCTCACGGTCAACCTGCGCGATCCGGTTGCCGAGAACCCCGCCGTCGTGCGGGCGCTTGTCGACCAGGGCGCGGAGGTGCGGTACGTGACAGAAGTCCGGCACTCCCTGGAGGACGTCTATCTCAACTTGATCCATGAAGCCGCGGGGACAGGGCAATGAGCGATATCGTCGTCATCATCCGCAAGGAATGGGAGGACATGATCCGCAACCGGATCGTGTTCTACATGCTCGTCCTGGTTCCTCTGATCATGACCGCCATCCCGGTCGTGATGCTCTACGTCGCCGGATCCGCATCTGCCACGCCGAGCGATCTTGATCAGCTTCGCCCGATGCTCTCGTCGAACCCGGTCTTCGCCGGCATGGACCCGCAAGAAGCCCTGCAGGCCGCCCTGGGCAGCAACCTGCTAATCCTCTTCCTGCTCATGCCCCTGATCGTGCCAATCACGATCTCGGCCTACAGCATCGTGGGCGAGAAGTTGACTCGTTCGCTCGAGCCGCTGCTCGCCACCCCGATCTCGACCCAGCAGCTTGTTTGCGGCAAGAGCCTGGCCGCGGCGCTGCCCGGCATCGGCATGACGTGGCTCGGCTACGCAGTCTTCCTTCTCGCCGCTCGGCTGTTCGCCGTCAGCGACCGTGTCTTCAACGTCCTCGTCGACCCCATGTGGCTGGTGGTCATGTTCGTCCTCGTGCCGCTGCTTACGATCATGGCCGATGAGGTCGGGATTATCGTCAGCAGCCGCGTGAACGACCCGCGGGCTGCCCAGCAACTGGCATCGCTGGTCGTCCTGCCAGTCATCGTCCTGTTCCTGGGCGTGCTGCTCGGCTGCATCCTGCTCAACGCCCTGACCTTCCTTGTCGCCGCGGTCGTCGTCGCGATGGCCGACGTCGGGCTGGTGTACCTGGGAACGGCGCTGTTCCAGCGGGAGACCATCCTCACGCGGTGGCGGTGAGGCGCAGGGAGGCCTCTGGACGGCCCCATCGAATCTCTGATTGCGACCGAAACGATCGACGAGGCGGGCGCTTCCCCGCCAGGACTGCATCGGATCTCCGGGCTCCGTCAGAACGGGTACCGTCATCCGCGCTTCATTGCACGGTCCTTGGCGCGGGCTATCTACCGGTTCATCCCGACCTCATCGAACCACGGCTGGGGCGACGCAAGGGCCACGGTCGAGCGAGCGCTCCAAGTGGACGCGAGACAACATCGGGGCTGGCCCGAACCTGCCGTCTAGCTGGACGTACAATCAGCCTCTCGTCGTGGGCATCTGAAGAATCCGAACCCGCCGAGGGCATCGGACTCTTCCAGGTTTCCACGATGGGACCAAGACTCTCTCCGGGGCGGGATCCAGACTCACCCTGGAATCGACCAAATCGGCGACGCCAAGAGCGCCGTTCCACGCACGAATCGACTCTAGCTGCTCGTCCCGACGGGAAGCGGACTTCGGATCAGAGGGTCGGGGGTTCGAATCCCTCCGGGCGCGCCAGACTCTAGCCCGCGAGTCGCTTGTACCGGATCCGGTGTGGCTGGTCGGCGGCGGTGCCCAGTTCTTTGTGGCGGAACGCTTCGTAGTCGCTGACGTTGCCCTCGAACCAGCGCACCTGGCTGTCGCCCTCGAAGGCGAGGATGTGGGTCGCGATACGGTCCAGGAACCAGCGATCGTGGCTGATGACAACGACGCATCCCGGGAATGACTCCAGCCCGGCCTCGAGCGCTCGCAACGTGTCCACGTCGAGGTCGTTGGTCGGTTCGTCCAGGAGCAGGACGTTGCCGCCCGACTGGAGCAGCTTGGCGAGGTGAACCCTGTTCCTCTCGCCGCCGGACAGCGTACCCACGAGCTTCTGCTGGTCCGTGCCCCGGAAGTTGAAGCTGGACACGTACGCCCGCGCGGGGACCTCGCGCTGGCCGACCTTGATGAATTCGGCGCCCTGGGTGATCTCCTGGAACACCGTCCGAGTCGCATCGAGGTCGTCGCGGCTCTGGTCCACGTAGCTGAGCTGCACGGTCTCGCCGATCGTGATGGCGCCGGCGTCGGGCGTCTCCTGGCCTACGATCATTCGAAACAGCGTCGTCTTGCCCGCGCCGTTGGGCCCGATGATCCCTACGATGCCAGCTCGCGGCAGCGAGAACGTCAGGTCCTCGACGAGCAGCTTGTCGCCGTACCCCTTTCGGAGGTGCGAGGTCTCGATGACGGTGTCGCCCAGGCGAGGGCCCGGCGGAATCGCGATCTCGAGTTCTCGGGCGACGCCCTTGTCGTTCTGCGCTTCGGCGAGGAGCTGGTCGTAGGCCCCCAGGCGAGCCTTGCCCTTGGCCTGGCGTCCGCGGGCCGATAGACGCACCCACTCGAGTTCGCGCGCGAGCGTGCGCTGGCGCGCATCGGCGGTCTTCTGCTCCCTCGACATTCGCTCGAGCTTCTGCTCCAGCCAGCTCGAGTAGTTGCCGGAGAATGGGATCCCACGGCCGCGATCCAGCTCCAGGATCCACTTGGCCACCTTGTCGAGGAAATAGCGGTCGTGCGTGATCGCCACGACCGTACCCTCGTACTCGCCGAGGAAGCGCTCCAGCCATTCGACCGATTCGGCGTCGAGGTGGTTGGTTGGCTCGTCCAGCAGGAGCAGGTCCGGATGGGAAAGCAGCAGCCGGCATAGGGCAACGCGACGCTTCTCACCGCCGGACAGGACGCCGACGTCGGCATCGTCGGGCGGACAGCGCAAAGCGTCCATCGCGATGTCCACGTTCCGTTCCAGGTTCCACCCGTCGGCCGCGTTGATCCGGTCCTCGAGCGAGGACTGCTCGGCACCGATTGCCTCGTAGTCGGCATCCGGCTCGGACCATTTCGCCATCACGGCGTTGTACTGGTCGATCAGGCGTGCGACCTCGCCGACTCCGTCGAGCACGTTCCCCTTGACGTTCTTGGTCGGGTCCAGCTGCGGCTCCTGGCTGAGGTAGCCCACGGTGAAGCCGGGCGTGAGCCGCGCCTCGCCGGAGAAGCCGTCGTCGAGCCCGGCCATGATCTTGAGCAAGCTGGACTTGCCGGCCCCATTGGGACCGATGACCCCGATCTTGGCGCCCGGATAGAACGAGATAGAGATGTCCTCGAGCACGGTCCGATCGGGCGGGTAGTGCCGGGCAAGCTTGTACGAGGTGTAGATGAATTCGGGCGGCATATGGCGTCAAGGGTACCGACTGCGTGGCGACTTGTGCCCGCATCGTCGGCTCCGCGACTTCCTCGATTCGGACGCCGCAGATAGTGCCCGATGCACTCGGCTGGGCCGTGGCATCGTTGTTGTTCTCCCGCGCCGAGCCCCTCCGGGCGCGCCAACTGGCTCCGGGTCAGCCACCTCTTGGCCTCGGTTGTCGCGCACTGCGCGCCTTCCACCGCCGGGCGATTCGGTGGATCGCCAGGATGAGAGCCAGGGTTCTCGATCAAGCGGCCGGTGGAGTCAGCTGCCAGGATCTGACCCAATCCAGAGCCCGGATAGTCGAGGATCTAAGTCATTGGTCCACACGGGAGTGATCGCGACGGGCGCAGTGGCCGTGATGACCGCGGGCACCATCACGCCGCGCCACTACCCGCCGGGCTGCGCGTCTCTGCCCAGCCCCGTCGCCTGGCGATGATCCAGACGGCTACGGCCCCGTAGAGGAGCAGCGGAACAAGCCCCGACTCGCCGGCCACGAGATCGAGTGAGCCTGAGGGGCGGGTCGTGAGGCTGCGCAGCTGGTCCCACGAGGCGTTGTGCGCTCCGTGCAGGATCGTCGAGGGCCAGGTACTGCCCGTGGCCATCCGTAGCTCATTGCTGATGAACGTGATCGCCACGACCGTGGCAGTGAAGAGAGCCAGAAAGATGACGTCCGAGCCGCCGTGGTAGGCCCCGCTGATGAGGATGAGCGGGTAGTGCCAGACCGCCCAGAGGAGACCAATCGCGAGGCCTGCTCGGACTCGCCCGAGTGATGCCAAGCGAGGCAGCAGGAAGCCGTGCCAACCTAACTCCTCGCCGATGGCGCTGATGGCGCCCGCCGGAAGGAGGACGAGCCAGGTGATGCCGAAGCGCGGGACGCTGATCCCGGCTGGAAGCGCCAGGCCAGTCATGCCACCGGCTGAGGCCACGAGATATCCGGTCGAGAGGACGACGATGGGGATAGCGACTGCGACGAGCCATAGACGGCGGCCACTGCATCCGTACCCGAGGTCGGCCCAGGCGGTGCGGGAGCGAGCCTTCCCGGTCAGCACCAGGATGAGGACCACTGCCAAGGCCGGCGTCCAGCCGTAGAGAGCAACCCCGCCCCCGGGAAGCAGGGATAGCCCGAGCGCCATCGACAGGACCAGGACGGCGAAGAGGACGGCTTCGCCGAGTGCGGTCAGTCTGAGCATCCGGGCTCCTCCACTGTCGTCCGGGTGAATCGGCAGTATCGATCTGGTCGTGATCGACCCAGAAGCCAGGCGCCACAGATGGTTTCAAGCGGGAGACTTCGAACCCAGGAAGCGCCATCTGCCTAGCCGGATGTTACCTGAGCGGGAGCGTCACTTTCAGCGAATGATGCCGAGTCAACGAGCCTCAACGCCCGATGTGAACCTCGCCGATCCTTCTAGGGTTGGCGGGATCCGGGTGAAGCAGAGGACGTACGTCTTGTTGTCAGCACGCGCCTGAACCCCTCCGGGCGCGCCATTTTCCCTAGTGAAACAGCCCGTTTGTTCGAGACCGAGGGGCACCGAACGGCATGTTCCGGCACGATTCGGCACGGAGATTGCTACATAGATTGCTACATTGACGGATATCGAAATGGGTTCGCACGGTCCCATAACCGGCCGGCAGCTATTCGCCGAGTTCGGCCGGCAGGTCTATTGGGACCGCGTCAGGCGCCGCCCAGGATCTCCGGCGCGGCGTCAGGATCGCGCGTCCCCGTGCCCGGCGGGTCGTCGAGCCGGTCCTCCTTCTCCCAGGCGGGTTCGCCGGTCTCCCGGTGCCGCTCGCGACCCGCTTCGCGTCGCTCGGCGCGCGGCAGCGGCTCCGCCGCTGACGCATCCGGCACGCCCGTCAGGATCCACTTGATCCGAGACACCAGCGACATCAGCATCTCCTCCGCGACGATCGAACAGCGTGGCTCGAACCCCATCTTGCGTCACCGCGTCAACCGGCCGCCGTCAGGCTTCGGGTCGCTGAGGGGACCGTTGTCCCCTCCCCAAGATTGGCTCAGCGGCGAGAAGAGCCTGGACCATCTCGTCCAAGCCGTCGATCACGATGGTTGATGGAGTGCGCCCGAATCCCTCCGGGCGCGCCAGCCTCGGTTCTATCGGCGCGGGAGACCCGCGACGCTGGACCGAAGACCGGCATCGGGCGCGGGTGAGGACGAAACCCCGCGAATGGTCCGCAGGATACGGAACGTCCAGGGCGAATGGGAAGGCCGTGCGCGTCGACGCCACGGAGCAACCTTGTCGTCAGCGGATGTGCCTTGTCTCCACCGGGGCTCCGTCGACGGTAATCCTGCACCTGCCGTCGGTGAGGAGGCCCTCGCCCGGTCCGTCGCCGACGCTGAGCGTGAGGTGGATGTCGTGGCGCTTGCCGTCGGCCTCCACCGTGCCGTGCAGCTCGCCAAGGCCGAACCACGACCAGGTGCGCCGCGCGATCTCGCGGCCGTCCCACTCGAGCCCGAAACCGCGCCCGATCTCGTTGCGGGTGACGGTGATGCTGTGGCGTTCGTACGTCGCTTCCCAGCGCGTCGTGATGAACCCCATGCGGGCGAACTCCCTTCAGACGGACGGGCCGGGCGAGCCACGGCGATCGGCCGTCGGAGCGGCCCGTCCCGGTAGGGCGCCTAGGTCAGCGCGTACCTCACGATCGGCTCGAGCACTCTCGTTTGGGCGTGGGTCACGGCGCCCGCGTCGGTCGTCGCGCGCCCATCCCGGAACTCGGTTTCCACGCATCATAAAAGGCCGTCCAAAGGGGCGCGCTCGCCGGGATGGTTCTCGAGGCGAGGCCGTCCGTGGGACATCCGCTTAACGCCAATTAGTGACGCGCGTTAGCAAACCCCAGCCCGCATGGCCCCCTCAAGAAGTACTTCCGCAAGGGCTCGGGCTGCACAACTGATGCCGCGGTCCGGGAGGGACCGGCCGGCTCCTCAAGACCGACGCTTAGAGACGGTCGCCCGTCGGCCGGAGCCGGACCATCTCGCGGTACGCTCGGGGCCAAATTCTTGACGTCATGTGAGGCTTGTGTAAGCTTCTGCGCGTCAGTAACGGGCGTTAGTAGCTGCATCGCCACTTCGAACCCGCGGCTGACGGGTCACGCTGCCGGCTTGGTTCCAGGGAGGAGAAGAATGGCTCGCAGCCGGCCTACGAGCACCGACGTCGCTCGCCTGGCAGGTGTTTCTCGAACCACGGTCTCGTTCGTGCTGAACGAGCGCGACGACATGGCTATCAGTGAGGCCACGCGCAGCCGCGTGCTCGATGCGGCAAACGCGCTCGGTTACCAGCCCAACGCCTCGGCGCGTCAGCTCGCCGGTGGGGCGAGCCTCACGATCGGTCTCGTCCTCCGCCAGGAGCCCGCCCAGGTGGCCTCGGCCGCGCTGCTGCCACAGACGGTTCAGGGGCTTGGTGACGCGGCCCGGGGAGCCAACTATCAGGTGCTCATCGAGTCGCTGCCCCCTGCGCCCGGCGGCTACCGCCGGCTGCTCCATTCGCGCCGCGTGGACGGGCTGGTCGTCTCCGGGCCTCTTGCCGACGACGTAGAGCTCCGGCGCCTCTTCGACGACGGTTTCCCGATCGTGCTGCAAGGCCGCGTCACAACCCTCAACGTACCAAGCGTGGACGTCGACAACGTCGCCGGGGCGAAGGCCGCGGTCTCCCACCTCATCGAGTGCGGCCACAAAAGCATCGCGATGATCACCGACGCGCCCCTCACCTACACGTCCGCGAGCGAGCGCCTCGAGGGATACCGGCTGGCGCTCCAGGAAGCCGGCATCGAATTCGATCCGGGACTCGTGGCCGAAGGAACATTCGTGGCGCAGAGCGGTTTCACGGCCATGACCACGCTGCTCCGGAGCCACTTGTTCACGGCCGTCTTCGTGGCGAGCGACGTGCTGGCCCTCGGCGCCATGGGCGCGGTCCGGGCCGCCGGACTTCGGATCCCGAGAGACGTTTCCATCGTTGGCTTTGACGACATACCGCTGGCGGCGTACTTCGATCCACCACTCACAACCGTCTGCGTTCCGGCCTACGCCTTGGGCAGGACGGCGGGCAACCTCCTGCTGGCCCAGATACGAGGCGAACCCGTGCCAGGGCGAACGCTGCTGGACACGGAACTCAAGGTCCGAGAGTCGGTTGGCCCAGAAGCCGCCCGGCAGCAACCTCAACGGAGGACGGACAAAACCGCTTCCGAACGTTCGTAATGGGGACGCTCGGGCGCGCCAGGAAGATGGCGGGCTGATGCCCGCAAGAGAAGGAGGACTCGATAGTGTTTCCGGGCAAGTCCAATCCAACCAAGCTGTGGCGGCCACTGACTTTGCTAGTAGCGGCGGCGGTCGTAGCAACGGCGTGCAGCAGCAGCACCTCAACCCCTACGGCGGCGCCCCCGCCTACCACGGGTCCGGAGACAACTCCCGCACCCGCCGCTACAGCAACCGTCACGCCGACGACCGGCCCCATCGGTGGATCCCTGACGGTCGTCGGGACGTGGACCGGCGCAGAGCAGACCGCGTTCCTGGCAATGGTCCAGCCCTGGGTCAACCAGACGGGCGTCCAGGTCAAGTACACCGGCACCCGCGACATCAACGCCCAGCTGGCGCAGGGTATCCAGACGGGCAACCTGCCCGACCTGGCCGGCCTGCCCGGCCCAGGCCAGATGGCCGAATATCAAGCCGCCGGGAAGCTCATCAAGCTCGACGACGTCATCGACATCAACACCTACAAGGCCAACAACTCCCCCGGTCTAGTTAGCCTGGGCATCGTCAACGACAGCGTCTACGGCGTCTTCATCAAGGCCAGTGTGAAGGGCCTGATCTGGTACAACCCCAACACGCTCGACCTGAGCGCAGGCGCGCCGAAGACCTGGACCGATCTCACGACCCTGGCCACCGCTAACGCGAGCAAGGCCAAGGCGACCTGGTGCGTCGGCCTCGAATCCGGAGCCGCCAGCGGCTGGCCCGGCACCGACTTCATCGAAGACTTCGTCCTGCGCACCGCGGGCCCTGACGTCTACAAGCAGTGGTACCAGGGCAAGGTCAAGTGGACCGACCCCAAGATCAAGGCCGCCTTCCAGAGCTACGCCGACGTCATCAAGGCTTCGTACGGCGGCTCGAACTACATCCTCAGCACCAACTTCGGCAACGGCGGTGACGGTCTCTTCACTACGCCGCCAAATTGCCTCTTCCACCATCAGGCCAGCTTCATCACCACCTTCGGCGGCTTCGCCAAGGGAGTCGCGGGCACCAGCTACGACTTCTTCCCGTTCCCGGACATCGATCCGGCGTACGCCGGAGCAGTTGAAGGCGCCGGCGACCTGTTCGGCATGTTCAACGACACGCCGGCCGCCCGCTCGCTGATGGCGTATCTGGTCACCCCAGCCGCCCAGTCGATCTGGGTCGGCATCGGTGGAGCGCTGTCGCCCAACAAGCTCGTGAACAACTACCCCGACGACATCGCTCGCCGTTCCGGCGCGCTTCTCGCAGACGCCAAGTTCTTCGTCTTCGACGCTTCCGACAACATGCCGACGGCCATGAATGCGGAGTTTGAGAAGCAGATCCTCGTAGTCGTCAAGGATCCGACCAAGATCGACTCCGCTCTTGCCGATCTCGACACTGTCCAGGCCAGCGCCTACGGCAGCTAGCCCGAATGCCCGCCCGCCGGCATTAGCGCCCGGCGCGTGGAACCGGATCTAGAGATGCGGGCCAGACCGGTCTATTAGCCGGTCCGGTCTGGTCCGCGCCCAACCGCGTGAGGCAGACGGATGGATTCTCGCATCATCACCGCGCTCGAGGTCGTGTTGGTGGTGCCGGCCGTGCTGGTCGGCTACATCTGGGCGACCGAACGTCTAATCGGCCTGGCGTCGGGCAAATGGCGCGAGCGGATCCGGCCGTGGCTCTGGCTCACGCCGGCTCTCGTCCTGCTGACGGCCTTCCTCATCGTGCCGACGCTCCAGACGGTGTGGTACAGCTTCCACAACAAGGATGGCACGCAGTGGAGAGGTCTCGATAACTACTCCTGGTTCCTCAATGGGCCGGGACTGGCCTCACTCGTCAACAACATCCTCTGGGTCGTGTTTCTCACCCTGGGCACCATCGTCGTCGGCTTGGCAGTCGCCGTCCTCGCCGACCGCGTGCGCTACGAGTCGTTTGCAAAGTCGATTCTCTTCATGCCGATGGCGATCAGCGGGGTTTGCGCGGCGCTCATCTGGAAGTTCATGTATTGGTATCAGGTTCCAGGTGTGCCCCAGACCGGCGTTCTAAACGAAGTGTTGACCAAGGGGGGCCAGGCTCCCATTCCGTTCCTGATCGAGTCCGACTTCAAGATCGACACGTTCGCGCTGATCTTCATCATGATCTGGATGTGGACCGGCTTCGGAACCGTGATCCTCTCGGCGTCGCTCAAGTCGATCAGCCCCGAGCTGCTTGAGGCGGCTCGCGTGGATGGCGCCAGTGAATGGCAGGTCTTCCGAAAGATCACCTTCCCCTTGCTGAGCCCGACGATTGCGGTCGTCTCGACCACCATGATCATCACGGGCCTCAAGGCCTTCGACCTCGTCTACACCCTCACGGCGAATGGGTCGTACGACACTCAGGTCATCGCCAACGAGATGTACAACCAATACTTCAACTTCGGCCAGTACGGGCGCGGCGCGGCGATCGCCGTGGTCTTGCTCATCGCGATCATCCCCGTGATGTTGTTCAACATCCGGCGCTTCCAATTCCAGGAGGGCATCCGATGACGGCCGCCACGATCGCGCAAGCATCGAGACCGTCAGACTTCCGGCGCTTGCTTCGGCGGATGCCTGTCCACCTGACCCTCGGGGCGTTGCTCCTCATCTGGCTCATACCGACGATCGGCGTCTTCATCAACTCGTTCAGATCGGCCGACGCGATAACCTCCAGCGGCTGGTGGACCGTACTCACGGCGCCCTCGGGGCTCAGCCTGGACAACTACGGCCAGGTCCTCGGCCAGGAGGACCTCGGGTCGAAGTTCCTCAACAGCCTGTACATAACCATTCCTGCGACTCTCATTCCGACGATGCTCGCAGCCTTCACCGCGTACGCGTTCGCGTGGATGAAGTTCCCCGGCAGGACCTGGCTGTTCCTCATCCTGGTCGCGCTGATCGTGATCCCTCTCCAGACCACGTTCATCCCTATCGGGCGCATGTTCAACAACTTCTTCGGAGCCAACATCAACGGCACGTTCCTGGCGATCTGGCTCGCCCACACCGCATATGGCCTGCCGTTTGCGATCTACCTGCTCCGAAACTTCATGGGCAGCCTGCCGCGTGAGATATTCGAATCGGCGTACATAGACGGGGCAAGCCCGGTAACGGCCTTCTTCCGCCTGGCACTGCCGATGAGCGTCCCGGCGATCGCGTCCCTGGTGATATTCCAGTTCGTATTCGTCTGGAACGACCTGCTGGTCGCGCTTATATTCATCGGCCCCAACACTGACAACCAACCGCTCACTCAGGCGCTCGCGAGCCTTGTGAGTTCGTTCGGCAGCGGCTGGCAGTACCTGGCCGCGGCTGGGTTCATCGCCATGATCGTGCCGCTGGCCGTCTTCCTCGGCCTGCAGCGCTTCTTCGTCCGGGGCATCTCGGCCGGGTCGGTCAAGGGATAGTCAGCCGGCGGTTACCACCATGCGCGCGCTCTCCTGAGGGCGCCAGACCTCGGCCGTCTCCGGCGGGAGGAAAGGCGCCCGCAGCGCTGTGACCGTGCGTTAGGTTTGGCTGGTGCCTCCCTGCATGACGATCGGTAGGAACCGTGTGCAGAGTAGCCTCGCTCTTGCTCAGCGCCCTCGATCTTCGGAGCGGGGCCTAGAGACCGTATTGCCTCCGCGCCAGTTTGCCGAGGCCGGCGTGGTCTAGAAGGTCGAGGGGGGCGAGCATGGAGAGTTGCACCACACCCGGCAGCCGGGCGATCTCGACGTTACCGCTGATCGTGCAGCGGTTGCGAACCTCTTCCTGGCTGATCCCGAGCAATGTCGCCGCTCTCGCGATGGCGTTGTCGGTGGCATCGTTGATGGTGGGCCCGGTGCCGATGAACTGGACCGGGGCTACGTCCGTCCGGACCTGGACGCCGTGGCGCTCACCAAGCTTGCGCCCTCGCTCGATCTCCTCGCTCGTGAATGGCCGCGCAATCCAGGGCAGGTCCTCGGCGACCGGCAATAGGACCGGTCCCTCCAGGTGGATGCCCTTCAGCACGTCAACCCTTACCTCGACCTCAGCGGTAATGTCGGTCGTGTGCAGCGCGAGCTCCCCGTCGCCCTCGTTCGCGTGCGAGTCGCCCATGTAGATCCCGCCACCGTCCACCTTGACCGGGACCACGAGGATGGCCCCGGCGCGCACAGAGTCGCAATCTAGATGGCCGTCGGTGCGATGCTCCTTGAGTTCCGGCTCGGTCATGGCGAATTTGTGAGAAGCCCCGACGAGGAACGAGCCGAAGTCGCCGGCGTTGTGGGAATTGGGCATGTCCTTCGACGGAATCGTACCGATGTTGCCGATGAACGAGCGCAGGCGCGAGAGGGTGCCCGGAATTGTGTGCGGTTCGTACACGAGAATCGAATGCTGTTCACTGCCCTCGGGCAGGGCCGCAACCGTGCGAGCGTCGAGCGCGAACGCGTGGGCGACCCGCTCGTCGACTGTCAGGCCCATGACCCGATCGTCGTCGAACGTGATCGTGTAGCCCTCGCCGAACTTGAACGGGCTGCACTCCGCGCCGCACTTGACACAGCGGACGGCGTCGGGACCCGTGCCCTCGAGGCGGGTCTCCGGCCAGAGCGTGCCGCAACCGGGGCACTTGTGGTCGACGAACGGGTCGCTTCCGAACGCGGCCTGGTTGGTGGCCATTGTCCCCGAGCTGGTCGCCCGGGAAAGGACCTCGACCTTGTCGATACTGATGGCGATGGCGTCGCCCACCACGGCGCCCTCGACGGCCACCGGCCAGGAGACCTCGTGACCTCCCGCGAAGACGGGCGTGATCATCGGGCCCCAGCAGCCGGGCGGTGTTACGGCGCGGATCCGTCCGCCGTCTTTGACCGTCCCGGCAGTCCCGAGGCTCGGCCCGACTACACCGCGCGTGTACTTGGTTACGACCACCAGTTCCTCAGGCCTGACGATGGTTTGCATGACGACCTCCAGACGGCACTGCCCTGCCGCTCGGACCGGTCTTCCCAGCAGTTCGGCGCAGCCTCGGCGGCATGCTTCAGGCCGCGCATCGATGCGTTCGGAGGACGCAATGCAAGTGTCCGCTGGCTCTTGTGTAGTTGCCAGGGCCATCGGCACCAAACAGTTGGGCAGGCCGGATCGAGCCCTGAACGCCGCTGCCGCCCAGAGGCGGCACGCTGTGCGCGGATCGTCTCGAGCGCGAGGCCGACGACCCCGGTCCGGACAGCTGAACGGCAGGCCAGGGGTCAAGCGAACGCTCCAGCTGCTCGTCCCCCCACCGTATGGGCGGGGCCGCTCGGCTCTCGACACGCCCGGCCTGCCGACCTATACCGCCATCGAATGTGGGAGGCCCTGACACGCGGTCCCATCTCGGTCGCTTGGACCGCGCCGAGCCAATGGCGAAACCGGCTCACAGAAACGCACGCTCCAAGGGAGGTCGTTCTGTGAAGAAGCTGATCGTGGCCGTGCTGGTAGTGGTGGCCCTGGCGGGAAGCGCCACGGCGGTGTACGCGAACTCAGGCGGCAAGGACGGGCACCGGTACACGGCAATCTCGGTCTCGAACCCCAACAACCCAGCGCAAGTTTCGAAGAGGCTCGTCCGCGAGGAGACGCCGTTCGAAGTCTACGAGCAGCACATCAAGGCCCTCAACAACTGTGACTGGCTGGGCCTGATGCGGCAGTACCCAGACAGCTACCAGCTCCGACAGGGTGGAAAGGGAGCGATCGTCACGGGCCGCCTGGCGGCCGCCGCGACGTTTGCCGGGTTTGTGAAGCCGCACGCCGTTGGCGGGCTGTGCGGAGGCAAATTCAGCGCCCTCTCATGGCAGATCACCGATGAGACCGTGGCCGTCTCCTGGGTCTTCAAGGCTCCCTTCCTGGCAGAGCCCTACTACGGCGCTGACGCCTACATCACCGACGACGGGTTGATGGTCTCGATGGTCAGCACCTTCGACGGAAACCAACTCAAGTTCAAGCCGTAACGAGCCTGGTCGGCGACCAGGCAACGAGAAGGCCCCGGAGTCGGCGCAAGCGGCACGGGGCCTTCTTCTGTTGAGGAGTCGTCTAAGTTGACGGCCGGAGTGGTTGGGTTGCGATGAGGGTTCGACGCTGTGTCCGCCCTATCCGCGGGCACCAAGAGTCAACTAGGACACTGCAGGCGCGAGGGGTCGCACCCTTCATACTGCTACCGGGCGCCTTGGCGATGCCCGGCGACCTCCGCGCTGACCTCTACCCGGAGCCGACTTAGCCGGTCCGTCCGAACAGCGCCGCGACGGCATCGGCGAGATCTTGCGCGCTGAAGGGTTTCGCGAGCGGCCGCGGAGCGCCTTCCGGGAGGGCGCCGGCCTCATAGCCTGACATGAAGAGGACCGGCAGATCCGGGCGAACCAGGGCGATCCGCTCGGCGAGTTTCGAGCCGCTGATGGCCGGCATGATGACGTCGGTGACGAGCGCATCGTATGAGTTCGGGTCACGGATCGCAAAGTCAAGCGCGAGGCTGGGATCGCCGAAGGCGATGACACGGTACCCGCGCTCCTGGAGCACTCGTTGGGCGAAGAAGCGCACGGCTGGCTCGTCCTCAACCAGCAGAACCGTCTCATGACCCTCGCGGCGCGCGGAATCCCCGGGATGCGTGGCTTCCGCCCGCGGCTCAGCTCCCTCGGTCGCCGGGAGGTATACGCGAAAGACGCTGCCGCCGCCGGGCCGGCTCTCGAGGTCGATGTAGCCTCCCGCCTGCTTCACGATGCCGTAGACGCTCGCGAGCCCGAGACCAGTGCCCTCGCCCAACGGCTTCGTCGTGAAGAACGGTTCGAAGATGTGCTCCTGAGTGGCCGCGTCCATGCCAATGCCCGTATCGGATACGCCCAGCAGGACGTGGCGGCCCGTCGCCGATCCGGGGTGGGCCGAGACGAATACATCG
The DNA here is from genome assembly GCA_963789725.1 of uncultured Chloroflexia bacterium. Classification (GTDB taxonomy): domain Bacteria; phylum Chloroflexota; class Limnocylindria; order Limnocylindrales; family CSP1-4; genus Fen-1039. The sequence continues at coordinate 25,346 of CAWBLU010000001.1, read as the reverse complement.
TCGAGCAGGACGCCCTTGACCTCGATGCCAAGACTCCCACCCGTCGGCATTGCGTCGCGGGCGTTCGCGGCCAGGTTGAGGAGGACCTGCTCGATCTGGACGGGGTCTGCGAAGACGAGCGGCACCTTTGGGTCGGCGTGAAGCTGCACGACGACATCTTCCCCGACCAGTCGCCGCAGAAGGGCCATTCTGTCGCGCGCCAATCCGGCGATATCTAGAAGTACCGGGTGAGCCTCCGCGCGACGGCTGAAGGCGAGCAGGCCCATGGTCAGCTGCGTCGCGCGCTCGGCGGCACGTTCAATCTCGAGCACGTCCGCCCGTCCCGGATCGTCAGGCGCGTGGTCCGCGAGGTGGAGCTCGGCGAACCCACGGATGGCCGTCAGGAGGTTGTTGAAGTCGTGTGCTACCCCACCGGCGAGCCGGCCGATCGCCTCCATCTTCTGGGCCTGGGCCAGCTGCTCTTCGAGCATGCGACGTTCGGCTCGGAAGCGTTCCTCGGCCTCTGTGCGATCGGTGATGTCCCTCGTAATCGAAAGGATGCACGGCTCTCCATCGACCTCGATCACACGAGCCGACATCAGCGCGTCTCCGAGGCTGCCGTCCTTACGCCGGAACCGCATCTCCAGGTTGTGAACGACCCCGTCGGCGCGCAGACCAGCCACCAGCTGATTACGCGTTTCGGGGTCGGCCCAGATCGCTATTTCGGCCGAGGTCTTGCCCGCGACATCGTCTCCGTGTGAACCCGGTTGTCGAGGTGAACCCGTCGCTGATGTCGAGATAGAGCCCGTCGGAGAGCCGATTGAGGTTGACGGCGTCGGGGGAGGTATGGAATGCCACCGAGTACTTCAACTCGGACAAATCCAATGCGCTCTGGATTCGTTTCCGCTCGGTAACGTCGCGGGCGACCACGACGTTACCATCGACCGTGCCATCCGCAGCAAGGCGCGGCGTGATCCTGAGATCGACCTGGCCGACCGTGCCGTCCGTGCGACGCCAGTCAACCTCGCCCAGCCATGGCTTTCCCGACCTGACGACCTCGCCGATGGCAGTGATCGAGGCGGCATCCAGGACGTCGTCCACCAGTTCGAGGGCCCCGAGCCCTACAACCTCGGACGGTTCCCGGCCCAAGTCCCCCGCGAAGGCGGAGTTCACATAGGCAATCCGCAGCTCTGCGTCGGTGACGAGTATGCCGTCGTGTGACTCCTCGACAATGGCGGCCAGGCGCTCGCGGTCACGGCGGACGCGCTCGATCTCGGTCACGTCCCGCTCCGAGATGACGTAGCCGTCGCTCATCTTGGCCACGCGATGCTCGAGGAACTGGTCGAGCGGTCCACGCGGAGCTTCGGAGTCGATGTAATGGAAGGCAGCCGACTCGAAGGGAATACCGGTTTCGACCACGCGGACATAGGCATCGAAGAGCCCGTTGGCAACGTGGGCCGGGAAGAGCTCGAGGAGCGTGTGCCCGATCTGCTCGTTCGCGGGGACACCGCAGATCACGCCCATGGCCGGGTTGACGTAGTCGCGTCGGAAGTCCACGATCCGACCGCCGTCGTCCCGGACGGCCGACGAGATGGCGACGCCGTCGAGCATCGCGTCCAGGGCGGTCCGAAGGCGAGCCAGGGAGTCGGCGACTGCTTCCGCCGCCCGTTTGCGCTCTGCTATGTCCCGGTAGACCGTGAGGATCGCCGGCTTGCCGCGGAAGGTGATGCGTCGGGACACAGCCTCGATAGGTATCTCGGCGCCGTCTCGTCGAACGTGTGTCGCCTCGACGGCTCGGATTCCGCGGCCATGCATGATCTCCGCGACTCGGCCCGGAATGGTGTCTGCCGACTCCGACGAGTTGATGGCATCGACCGGCATGCTGAGGAGCTCTTCGCGGGAGTAGCCGAGCCGCTCGCAGAGAAGTCGGTTGACCTCGAGGTACCTGCCTTGCGGCTCCCAGATGGCGACGCCATCGCCGACGCTGTCGAAGATGGTGCGGAACTCCAGCTCCGAGAGGCGCAGAGCCTCCTCGGCATCAGGTCTGGCCGTGCTGTCTCCGGCGGACGTCACGGCATCGTCGCTGCGACGCTCATCGGCAGGGCTTCGAGACGATCGCTTCGGTTGTTTCGGTCTGGACCGGCTAGCACCCGCCATGTCTAGGCCCTTCTCTTCGGCTCGATGGGCGCCCGTGATCGGGCGCCCGCACCGAACGGTAGCCGCCCGCATCTCCCCAGATCATCCTCGGGTTCCCCGTGGCGGCCGACGCAAGGCAGATCCATCTTCGCACGATCGCACAGCCGGGCCTATTGCACGGGCGAGCCATCGTGTTGCAAGCCGCGGCGATGGGCCTCCGGTGCGCTCAGGTGGCTGGCTGACTGGGCCTCCTCGGCTGTCTCAGCGCAACCGCGAGGAATCCGGCCAGGGACGCGACCGCGAGGATCGGGACGGCAGCCTTTGCTGCACGCGGCGGCAGCACGAGCTCGAAGAACGGCACCGGATCGCCCAACTGCTCTTGGAATCGCCCCATCGGGCAGTCGCCGCCTCCGATCATCAGCCCGACGCCCTCGATTGAGAGAAACGCCATGCTGGCCCCCAGAAGACGACTTCGCCGTCGCCTCGCGGCGCAGACCCAGATGTATCCGAGGCTGGCGAGACCGGCCACCGACCACGTCGCGTGGAAGACCCGGTATGCCTTGGCCGGACGGCCGAGAGTTGCCCAACTGACGGAATGCGTCACCGATTCCTCCCGAGAACCGACTCATGGTGTCGCTGCCCGTAGATCATCTCACCCAGGGCGGACTCGTCGCCATCCAGCCATGGTGTTAGCCAGGGCTTCCGTCCGGCCGCCGAGGGCCTCTTGTTGAAGGCTCAGCTATCGCGTCAAGCTGTGACAGCGCTCCCTCAGCGGGCAGCGGTCCGAGGCGCTCCTTCAGGGGTCCCATATCTAGATCGAGGTAGTGACCGGGACAGTCGCCGGGCCGAGCTGTCGAGCGGCAAGCCACTCATCGCGGCCTTCGATCGGGATCCGGCAGGCTGTTAGCGCGCGCCCGACACTATCCGGGCGCGCCAACCCCCTCGACTGAGCGTAAATACCCCATCTGACTGTCTGGCTGCCCGACCTTGGCCAGTTAGCGCGAACGGTCGAGGCTGGATGTTCACTGCCCGGTTGCCACGATCAGCTTGTCGCTGCTGATGTACCGAGCCAGGCTGTCACGAAAGGTCTCGGGCAGCTCGGCGTAGGGCTGGGTGACCCATGATCCTGCGGCCTCGCGAGTGAAGGTGACCGTGTCGCGGGTGGACTCGTTGCTCAGGAGCTCGATGGCCTGGTTGAGGTTGAGCGCGTAGCCGTTGTGGGTAGCCCGGAGGATGCGGAACGTCGGATCCAGCCAAGCCCAATGATCGCCCGTCCACACCTCCGTCGAGGCGTGGCCTTCGCTCGTCTGCACGAGCACGTCGCCGTTCATGCCGACCGCGGCGTCCAGGCCCAGGAGGCGGGCAGGCGTGCCGGTGGACCTCAGGAAGCCGCGGGTGATCTTGGCGAACCCGCTGCACCAGACGGTGCCGGCGCCGCTGTGCATGCACCAGAACGTGTCGATAGGGGTGAGGTCGTCGTTGCAGTGGGGAACCCCGATCGTGGCGTTCTTGACGTCGAACAGCCGGTAGAGCTCGAGCAGCTGGTCGGCAACCGTGCCAGTGGCGGAGGGGACGTCACCGACGTAACGGGCGTCTGCCCACCTCGAGGTCTCGGAGTAGGTCGCGTCGGCCGGGTCGCCGGCAGGCTCGCTACGGTCAGGGTTGGGACCGCGGGGGTAGGTCGTGAACAGGAGGACAGTGCCGCCCGACTGGATCCCGATCTTCGAGTAGACGATGGGCGGGTACCACTGGATCTCGAGGCGCCCGCCGGGGACGCCGAGCTCGACCGGGATGACCTGCGCGCCAGTGTCGATCAGGTGCAGCGGAAGGACCAGCATCCCGTCCGCGACGGTGGCCGCGTCGCCAGGCTCGGTCGCGACGATGCCGTCGGCGCCGGCCAGGCCGATGGTCGCCGTGGTCATGTCCCTCGAGACCGAGAAGCTGAGCACCGAGATATGCCGTGGTGCCGGCGTCGGGATAGCGGTGGGGGTTGGAGTCGGGCCCGGCGTGGGCGGAGCCTGGGAACAGGCCCCGATGGAAAGCGCGAGGACCGCCAGGAATGCCAGCGGCCGGGCTGTCAACGAAGGGATCATACAGGCCCGAGTCTACTCCGCTAGATCGCCTTACTGGACCCCCCACGATGGACCCCCCACGCTCATCGCGGCTCATCCGTCGAGATTCCTTCCTATTGCGCCGGGGCGTTGCCCACCCTAACGTTCGAGATACCGGCAGCGCCAGGGCCCTGTCGCGGACACCTTCTGAGCGACCGACAGTCGGACGCAGCGGGGGAGCTCAAGCGCCCCTCCCGTCTACTGGCCGAAAGGTGGCCCCTGATGCTCAGGATTCTCAGCCCACGTCGTATTGCGGTCGGACTCGGTACGACCTTGCTGCTGGCAGGCCCATTCGTCGGCCCGGCGCTTGCGACCGACACGGTCACGCAGGGAATCACCGCGGGCGTCGTTTCCGCAAGCGTCGCCGACCTTACTCTTCCGGACGTCCCATACCAGAACGCGGCCCATGACGTCACGTCGACCATGGTCTTGACTGTTGACGACAGCACGAACTCGAATGCCGGTTGGGGCGTGACGATCCAAGCGTCAGGCTTCGTCTACGCCGATGGTGTAGGCACCCCGAACTCTTTGTATGACATCCCTGCAGCCGACTTCACGGTCACTTCGGCGGCCGACCCGATTACGATCGCGGGCCACGAATTGAGCAACGTGGCGGCCACGGGCCCCCAAGTGGCGACGACCTTCGTTGCGGGTTCGCTCGCGACTCCTCGCAGGACCCTGGAGGCGACCGCGGGATACGGCCAGGGAACGTACACGCAGGCACTCAGTGTCACCCTCACAATTCCGGCCATGAGCCACGTCGGCACATACAGCGGCCTGCTCGCGGTGACGCTGGTCGCGGCCCCGTAAGGGACCGGCACACCAGATGACCGTAACCCTTCCGAGGCTGCCCCGCCGCGCGACTGGCTCTCAGCGGAGCAGCCCCTGGGTGGCGCGGACCCCTTTCGGCGCAGGTGCCTTGCTGGCCGTGATCGCCGTGTTGGTCATGTTCGTTGCGCCGGGCGCTGCCCTGGCCGCGTCCGCCGAGGTGAAGCTAGCCCTCACGCCAGTTGGATCGGCAGGCCTCTACTTCGATGTCGAGATGAGGCCGGGAGCGACCCGGGCCCTGGCGGTCGACCTCTCCAACGACGGCGAGGTTTCGATAGCGGCGCGGACCTATGCGGCAGATGTCTACACGATCGTCAACGGCGGATTTGGCGATCTCATGCGAGGGGATGCGCAGACCGGCACCACGAAGTGGCTCGACTACCCTAACGAGACCCTCGAACTGCCCGCCGGCCAGTCCATCCGGCTGCTGTTCACAGTCGCGGTCCCCGCCGATACGCGGCCCGGCGAGTACGTCACCAGCATCGTTCTCGAGAACGACCAGCCAGTCTCCGGGGGCGGAAAAGTCTCCCTCAGCCAGATATTCAGGACTGCGATTGCAGTAGCAGTCACAGTCCCCGGTCCCCGATTACCTTCGCTGACCATAGGTGCCGCGACCTACGCCATCGTTGCTGGCAGATCGGTCGTCACAGTGGCCGTCGAGAACGATGGGAATGTCCGGCTCAAGCCGGAGGTCACTTTCGTCCTACTCGATGCGAGCGGGTCCAAAGTGGGCGGGGCGGGCTTCCAGATGGGCACCTTCTACGCTCACACTGGGACCTTCGTCGAGATACCAGTCACGGCAATCCTGGCGCCTGGCGCCTATACCCTGCAGCTCGGTCTCGAGGACGCAGCTCAGGACGTCCGGGTCGATTCGGCGGGCATACCTCTCGTCGTCGGTGCCGCATCTGAGGCCGCGGTTGGAGCCGCGGGGACCGCCAAGGCAAGTGCCGATAATGGAGCTCCTGCCGGATCGACTCCGCTCGGCGGTCTGCTGGTTGCGCTCGTGACAGGGATCGCGATCGGCGGAGTCCTGATCGGTGGCTCCCTCCTTGCCGTTAGCCGTCATCGCCGACGAAGCACCGCTGAGAAGTAGTCGCTCGCTCGCCTCGGCCGGGGCTGGGCTCGCGCATGGGGGTGCTGAGCCGGGAGGACGAATCAGCCTCCTCCGTCCCGGAATGAAGCGAGCTCGGTGCCCGTACCGGCGGCCCCGAACGTCGCGCCGGCGGACCTCTTGGCCGCCCTTATCATGGTCTTGACTATACTGTGCGACACACTGTACTTGGATGGCGGTCGAGTTCATCAAGCTCGTCCGCGGCACCTGGTCCGTGCCGATCGCGGTCGCAATCACGCTCTTGACGGTTGCCACGTCTGGGGTCGAGATCTACCTGCTGGGCAGCGGTCAGTTCTTCAATCCCGCGTTCCTCGAGAAGATCGGCGCAACCGGATGGGTTGCCGCCGGGAGCCCGCTCGTGCTCATCTTCATCGCTCTGAACGTGCTCGATGCCGCCAAACGAATGTTCCGGGCCTGGTACAGCACGCTCGGCCCGGCGGCTTGCTAGCCGCCACCGCGAGGCGATCGGCCTCAAGCCCAATCAACTCGAAGCGGAACTGCCAATGCAAGACAACAGAGTCCGGCTGTCCACCCTGTGGGTGTTCATGCTGCTCAACTACCTGTACTGCGACGTTCTGGGGCTATTCGATCCGGGGCTGCCCAAGAACTTGACGCAGGAAGCGTTGCTGGCGGCCTCGTTCCTGATGGAGATCCCGATCGCGATGGTTGTCCTGTCGCGGGTGCTGAAGCACCGGCCCAACCGCTGGGCCAACGTCATCGCCGGCTCGTTCATGGCCGTCGTCCAGGCGTCCACGCTGTTCGTCGGCAGCGCGCCGACCACGTACTACGTGTTCTTCTCCGTCATCGAAGTCGCCTGCCTGCTGGTCATCGTCGGGTCTGCCTGGAGATGGTCCGGCTCGGCCCCCGCCACCCAACTCGCCTGAGGTCCGGCCATCGGTCGAGCAGATTCTGAGGACCGTGGTGTAGCGGCCGCGAGCAAACCACCGTGTCCGCCGGATTCGGCCGAGCTACGCGCTGGGGTAGCCGCCAACCTGGGTGAATCGAACGCTCCGCCCGCCAGGCCCATCGTGAACTTGTAGCGGCTGAGGCTTGCGAAGGCGCTCGCCGCTGCGCTGAGAAGTGCGCCCCTTGGTGGCGCTTGCGTTGTGGGCGATACCGCGGTCGTGCCGCCGCGGTATCGGTCGGATGCCGCACCGATGACGCAGCGTAATGACGACCCGGCGCGCCGACGTACGCTGAGAGCGACCACGGAGGAAGCCCGGCGCGCCTATCGCGAACTGATCGTGTCCACGCCCAATCTTGGACAGTCCATCAGCGGGGCGATCCTCTACGACGAGACGATCCGCCAGGAGACCAGGGCCGGCATGCCATTTGTCATGGTCCGGACGCCGGCCACGGGCCAGCCCATCTGGAAAGCAGGCGAAGAACGCGATGCTGAACGGCGTGATGCTCCTGTGGTTTCTGTTGACGGCCATGGCGCTCGGGTTCGTCGCGATCGACGTGCGGTCGATGCCGATGTCGCGGGTAATGAAATGGGGGTTCATCCTTTTGACCGCCTATACCGGGCCGATCGGTGCGTTCCTGTACGTCCTGGGATGCCGGGAGCCACTGCCCGGACTCCACGAGCGCTACATTGCGGCGCGCTGGCGTCAGGTGCTCGGCTCCACCATGCACTGCGTGGCGGGCGACGGCGTCGGCATCCTTGCGGGTGCGGTCGTCGCTTCATTCCTGACACTAACTCGCCCGGCGGAGATCGGGCTCGAATACGTGCTCGGGTTCGCGTTCGGCTGGACCATCTTCCAGGGGCTGTTCATGCGCGGCATGGCCGGCGGCTCGTACCGGCGAGCGCTCGCGACCACGTTCCTGCCCGAATTCCTTTCCATGAATCTGGTCATGACCGGGATGATGCTGGTTGCATCTTTGGGCCGAATCGCAGCTGGCGGGGCATTCAGTCCTCTGACACCCGAATTCTGGTTCGTCATGAGCGTGGCTCTCCTCGCCGGCTTCCTGACCGCATATCCGATGAATTGGTGGCTGGTCGCCAACGGTCTCAAGCACGGCATGATGACGGTGCGCAAGCCCTCGGTCGGGAGCGACGCCCGCGCCGACTTGCCTGTTATGGACCACCCGATGCCGGCCGCGCCCGCTGAAGACCGTGCCGGCCGCGAGAGGGTCCCGCGCCACGAGCTCGTTTCGATGCTCGTTCTGTCCGTTGCCCTATTCGCGATCGCTTTCGCGGCCCAGGCCGAGATCACGGTCGTGCTTGGATGACCCCGTTGGGCTCAGGGGTCAACCGCTTCGTTTATGTCGCCGTAGGAATCGCTGCCGTCGGCGGGCTGCTCTTCGGCTATGACACCGGTGTTATTTCCGGCGCGATCTTGTTTGTCAAAGGCGAGTTTTCCCTCTCGTCGCCCATGGAAGAGCTCGTCGTCAGCGCCGTCCTGATCGGTGCTGTTCTCGGTGCCATCACCGGGGGCGCCCTGACCGGCCAGCTCGGGCGTCGCCGACTGATCATTCTCGCCGGAGTCGTCTTCACCTTGAGCGCGATCGGAACGGCCTTCGCACCGTCGGTCGGCTGGCTGATCGCCGCACGGGTGGCGAGCGGCATCGGCATCGGCATTGCCTCGTTCATCTCACCCATGTACATCGCCGAGATCGTGCCGGCCAAAGTCCGTGGCTCGCTAGTGGCGGTCAACATGTTGGCCATCACCACCGGCATCGTTGTTGCCTATCTGGTGGACTACGCGTTTTCGGCGAGCCAGGGATGGCGCTACATGTTCGGCCTCGCGGCGTTGCCCGCCATCGGCCTGGTCATCGGCATGTGGTGGCTACCCGACAGCCCGCGCTGGCTGATCAGCAAGTCGAAGGTCGATGAAGCGCGAAAGGTCTTGAAGCGTGCGAGGTCGACATCGGACGTCGGCCAGGAGATCGAGGATATCCAGCACGGCATGGCCCAGCAGGGCGAAGGCGGGATGGCCGGACTGCTCCAGCCGGCTCTGCGGATGCCCATGATCGTAGGCCTCGGCCTGGCCACGTTTCAGCAGATCACCGGCATCAACACTGTCATTTACTACGCCCCGACCATCTTCAAGTTTGCCGGCATCAGCGGCGCCGGACCGGCCATCCTGGCAGGAGCAGCATTGACCGCGGTTATGTGGTGCTTCCACTTGCTCGCCATCTTCCTGCTCGACCGGGTCGGCCGGCGACCCTTGTTGTTGACGGGGGTGGCCGGCCAGATCGTCGGCCTGATGATCCTGGGCGCGGCATTCCAGTTTCCGGAGTTGGCGAGCTTCCAGAGCGACGTGGCCATCGGCGGCCTCGTGATCTACGTGTCGTGCTTTGCCTTCGGGCTCGGGCCCATCTTCTGGCTCCTGATCTCCGAGATCTATCCCCTGAAGAACCGCGGCGTTGCCATGAGCGCCGTCACCGTGACCAACTGGGCCGCGAACCTGCTCGTGGCCGTGACCTTCCTGACCCTGGTTTCGTTGCTGGGGCATGCCGGGACGTTCTGGCTGTACGGCATTGTCGCGGTCGGTGCCTGGATCTTCTTCTATCGGCTGGTGCCGGAGACGAAGGGGAAGAGCCTGGAGCAGATCGAAGCGCACTGGCGCTCCGGAAAATCCCCAGGCCAACTATGAAAGCGAGGGGCCGGGTCGCATGAAGCATCTTCAATTCCCATGAAGACGCTCCATAACAAGGAACGGTCCCCTCTACCTGAAGAGAAGACCGCCATCAAGGGTAATCCGCCAATCGGCCCTGCGGAACTGGAGACGTTGCAGCGGGAGACCTTCGGCAATTTCGTCAAGGAGGCGGACCCGAGCAACGGACTGATCGCCGACAAGACCCAGCCCGGCGCGCCGTCCAGCATCGCCGCCGTCGGGCTGGCCTTGTCGTCGTACCCCGTCGGCGTGGCGCGCGGCTTCATGAGCCGGGCAGACGCCGTGCAGCGAACCCTCGCGACGCTGCACTTCTTCGATTCCAGCGTTCAGGGCACCGAAGCGGACGCCACCGGCTACAAGGGCTTCTATTACCACTTCCTGGACATGAGCACCGGACGGCGGGCCTGCGAGTGCGAGCTGTCCACCGTCGATACGGCGTTCCTGCTCGCCGGGATGTTGACCGCGGCGGCGTTCTTCCTCGACGACACCCACGACGAGCGTGAAATCCGCGAGCTTGGCGACAAGCTCTACCGGCGTGCCGACTGGCAATGGGCGCAAGACGGTGGCGCGACGGTCTGCCAGGGCTGGCGGCCCGAGAGCGGATTCCTTTCCTATCGCTGGCAGGGCTATGACGAGGCGATGTTTCTCTATCTCCTCGGGTTGGGCTCGCCGACGTTTCCGCTGCCGAGGGAGAGCTATGCCGAGTGGACGTCTAGCTATCAATGGCGGCGCATCTACGGCTACGAGTTGCTGTATTCCGGGTCGCTCTTCACGCACCAGATCTCGCATCTCTGGTTCGACCTGCGAGGACTCCGCGACGAGTACATGCGTGGCAAGGACAGTGACTATTTCGAGAACAGTCGTCGCGCGACCTATGCCCAGCAGCGCTACGCGATCGACAATCCGCGCGGATTCAGCGACTACGGCGAAACCTGCTGGGGGATCACAGCAAGCGACGGTCCCGGGCGCGACACTCTCGAGATCGGCGGCCGGCAGCGGCGCTTCTTCGACTATCTGGCGCGCGGTGTGCCCGAAGGACCCGACGACGGAACAATCGCGCCGTGGGCGGTGGTCGCGTCCCTGCCGTTTGCGCCCGAATTGTGTTGCCGACCCTGGACTATTTCGTCAACCACGTGGACTTGAAGACCGAGGATCGCGTGGGCTTCAAGGCGACGTTCAACCCCACCCATCCTGACCGATCCAAGAATCCCTTTGGCTGGGTGTCGCCATGGCAGTTCGGGCTGAATCAAGGCCCGATCGTGTTGATGATCGAGAACTATCGCAGCGGCTTGCCCTGGCGGTTGATGCGAAGCTCACCTTATGTGACTTGCGGGTTGCGACGTGCGGGCTTCACGGGGGGCTGGCTCGACGGTCCCGACCGCGGCCACCGGCGACGCAAGTCCGCTAGCGGTCGTCGGGCCGGTCGGTAGCGGCGACCACCTCGACGCGGAGGTTGCGGCCCTCCCATCGGCCCGGGTCCGGCCACCAGAAGGTGAATTCCACAGTCTTTCCCGGCGCCAGCCCGTCAGAGCCCGGCACGTCCGCCACCCAGACCCCCAGGCCCGAGTCGCGGGCATCGAGGTCGGCCCAGGTCCGGCACCCGTCCAGCGAGTAATGGACTCGCGCCAAAGCCATCATCTCCAGGCGCAGAGTGCGGCCGGCCGGCATCGAGGGCCGGGGCGCAGTGAACCGCCACGTCGCCCGCGTCGCCTTGGGAACCTTGCCGTGGTAGCGCCGCCAGGCCGCATCCGGACGATCGATGGAGTGGCCAAGGGCGATCGAGCGGACCAGCTTCAAATACTCGGCGTGCGCCCAGGCCAGGGGCATGGCCGAGCCGCTGGGCCGGCCGGGAACGAGGCCCCGCTCCGGAATCGGCGCCGCATCCCAGACCTGTTCGGGCAGCATGCCCCCAACCGAGGCCATGCGCCGCATCGTCTCCAGATACGGCCGTGCGTCACGTCCGGCATCCAGTTCGTAATGACCCCGCTCGCCGACAAGAATCGGCCAGCCCCGACCGATCCCTGTCCCGTCGTAGGCGCTGCCGTCCTCATGTTCCCCGTAGCCGTCGCCGTTGTAGCGATGCCAGACCGGCCCGCTCGGCGTCTCCGTCCGGAGCATGGCATCCGAAACCGTGAGGCTCGAGACGATCCTCGGATCGTCAGGCAGGCGGAGCCCGAACCGCACGAGCGCCAGGAAGTCCGTCCCGACCAACTCGTCGGCCGGCACCACCGAAGTCTCGGGCGGCCGGTTGCGCACCGTGACCGGTGTAGAAAGGGGCGCGCCGGCCAGAACGTCTGGCGAGGCGATACGGACGTAGTAGCCGTCCACGCCGTGGTCGCGGGCAAGCTTCGTTCCGCGGGCGTACGTCCAATCCTCGATGGAGGAGTTCCAGTCGTCGGCAAGCTCCAGGCAGTACGCGGCCGACGGCTCCGGCAGGTGGTCTGCCGCCACCACGAGAGCGGCCACTACCGGTGCGAGAGTGGACGGGCAGAGCCCCGCGGTCTCCTCCCAGCGGTCCTGACCGGTGGCCGGGCCGGTCCGCGCGATGAAGCCGGCCGCGCGGGCAATCATGCCGTCGAGCGCCGTCTCCGTGACCAGGTTTTCGAAAGCCGCGGCGTGGCGGCCCTTCCGACCGTGCATGTGAGTTGCCCCGCCCCGGAGTGCTCCTGCCAGCAGCAACGGGTAGGCGGCCTCGTCAAGTTGCTCGCCACTCCAGTATGAGTCGCCATCCACCCACTGGTTCTGGGGCCAATGGCCGTCGGGTTCTTGCGAGGCGACCAGGTAGGCGAGCGTCCGTTGGGCAGCCGCCTCCGCGCCGAGCGCAACGAAGGCGCCCGCCGATTCGACCAGATCGCGCGACCAGACCAGGTGGTAGCCGCCGACGTCGTTGCTGGTGTTGCCCCACGGTATCGACAGGCTGGCCACCGTCGCGCCCGGCAGGGTTCGATCCTGGAGAGTCCGCAGAACTGCCGCCGAAGTCATGTAGAGGTCTCGGTCCTCCTCCGGCAGGTCGGCGGAAGGGTCCACCACCGTCTTGACGAAGCCCTGCCAGTTGCCGATGTACTCCTCCCAGGCAGTCTCAAAGTGGCCGGCCAGCGCAGCGCAGGCTTCCAGTCCGGCCTGGTCCGGAAGCGCCCCGAAAGCGAGCGCCAGCTGAGCGACGCCTCCGTCGAGAGCGAGCTCAGTCATGCCGGCCACATTTCCGGCCTCGGTACGGTCGTAAGTCCAGGTCATTGCGCCGTTTGCGGCGAAGTCCTGCCAGCCGTCCGACGCCCCGACGTAGCCGACACTCTGGCGGATCGGTCCGGGGTCCGATGCCAGCGCCAGCGACCAGGGACCCTTCTGAGCGAAGAGCATGGCCCGCCCCTTGTACGTGCCTGCCCAGGCGTGGCCGCCCAGGCCGCCGAAACCAAGATGGGGCGCGAGCAGCGGGTAGAGTCGTAGCGGGTGAGCCGCCCGCTCCGGGTCGGCAGGGTCGCGGCGGTCCTCCAGGCGAGCCTCGATGCGGACGACGTCGGCGTGATCGTCGGCGCAGATCCGGAGGGTCAGCTGGTAGCGAGCGTGGGTGTGCACGGCCGTGATGGCGGGCACACCCTGAGCTTCGTGCTGGACCTCGTGGGTGGCGTCTCGCCTGACCTCGCTCCAGAACCCGGCGCCGTCGGCCACGATGAAGCCCAGGTCGCGGATCTGAGGCCGATCCACGCGCGGCCAGTAAACCTCGTTCAGGACGCCTCGTCCGATGGTGAACCAGACCCGGCTCGAATAGTGCGACGTCCCGACTGCGTCCTTGTCGCTACTCGACCAGGTTGGCGCGATCCCAGGCGCGCCGGGGGCGACGTTTCCATCCGGATTGTTCATCGGACGGCCCGACCGAGCGGGCCGGCAGCCGTCGCACCTTCCGTCGCGGCACCGGGCGTCGCCATCGGGTCGTGCCGTCGATCGCCGTGGACGAGCACGCCGGCCACCTCAGGCGGAGGGCATGGATGCGCGGCGTCTGAGCGATCGCCCGAAGGCGAGGCCGATCGGCCTTTCGGTCGCGCGTCCGCCATTGCCTAACCCTTTCGTTCTTCGTGCCCGCCGAAACCGTATCGCATGGCCGACAGAACCCTGTCGGCGAAGTCGGCCTCGCCGCGCGACGTGAACCGCTCGTACAAGGCCGTGGTCAGGATTGGGGCGGGCGCGCCGACATCGATTGCGGCGATGCTCGTCCAGCGCCCCTCCCCGGAGTCAGACACGCGACCTTCGAAGTTGGAGAGATCGCGGTTGTTCAGGAACGCCTGGGCGGTCAGGTCGAGCAGCCAGGATGCGACGACGCTGCCGCGGCGCCAGACCTCGGCGACCTCGGTCAGATCGAGGTCGTACTTGTAGTTGTCCGGATCCCGCAGGGGCGTGATCTCGGCGCTGACCTCGCGCTGGGCCGCGCCGGCGTTGGCGTGCTTGAGTACGTTCAGGCCTTCCGCATAGGCGGCCATCAGGCCGTACTCGATGCCGTTGTGGACCATCTTGACGAAATGCCCGGCGCCGCTCGGGCCGCAGTGCAGATAGCCGTTCTCGGCGGCGGAAGGGTCGCCGGTGCGGCCCGGAGTCCGAGGTGCCGAGTCGACGCCCGGAGCCAGGGCACGGAAGATCGGATCGAGATGCTTCACCGCTTCGGCCGGGCCGCCGATCATCAGGCAGTAGCCACGCTCCAGACCGACCACGCCGCCGCTGGTCCCGCAGTCCAGGTAGTGGATGCCCTCTTTGGCGAGGGTCTTGGAGCGGCGGATGTCATCGACGTAGTAAGAATTGCCGCCATCCACGACCACGTCGCCCCGTGCCAGCAGGGGCGCGATGTCGTCCAGTGTGGCGTCGACGGAGGCGGCCGGCACCATCAGCCATACCACCCTCGGCGTGGCCAGCTGGCCCGCCAGGTCCTTCAGAGACGCGGCTGCCGCCGAGATCGCCTTGTCCGCGACCAGCCCGTTCACTGTGTCCGCGTGTCGTGCGTAGCCGACAACGGTGTGACCATCTCGCAGCCAACGGCGCGACATATTGGCGCCCATCCGGCCCAGACCAACCAATCCGATCTGCATCGTCGTCACCTTTCCGTGGCGGTACGACGGAACTCGGGGTGTGGCGTCCCGTCATCACCTGCGAGCCGCCGCGACAGCAAGGCGGCGGGCATCTGCATCGAGATCAAACCCAATGAGGAACGTCGAGGGAGAGGGCGGTCGACGTTGAGGAGTGCAGCGGCCGGATGTGCAGCGCCACGCCTTTTCGGGCCGCGACCGCCAACAAATGCTGAATCCTTTGGGTCGCCGAGATCGACCACTTCGGGAGACGGCAATCCAGTCACCGGGACCTCGACAGGCGCCGAGTCGACCCAGTACGGGCAGACTCGATTGGGGCCAGGGAGAGCTTGGGCGCTATCTCCCCGATGCAGTCTGTTGACCTCGAGCAGTGGCGTCATGACGGGTCGTCATCCATAGCGAACGTCACAGGAGTCGCGCGCGACCGAGCTTGACGGCCGGCCTTGACCTCCGATCAGCGGAATCCTGTGCCCAAGCTAGAATCGGGAGCGGACAGACAGTCGTTCACCGAAAGGAAGGCCGTGATGGAGAGTCACGGGGGGAGTCGGAGGGTCGACGCGCACCGGGCGCTCGTCCTCCACGATCGTCAACTGGTCGTGGATTTGATCGAGTTGACCCTGAACCACGGCCTCTTCGTCGTCCGGGCCGCGAGCAACCTCGCGGACGCCGAGGCGATCCTCGCGACGTGGCAGCCGCACATGACCATCGTCGACATGGACCACGACGACAGCACGGCGCTTCTCGGCCGACTCGGCACCTCGAACACGCTGCGCCGGAGCGTGACGCCGGTGCTGGGTCTGACCCGCCGCGGCGACCTGGCGACCAAGCTCAAGGCGTTCGACCTCGGTGTCGACGACATCCTGACGGTGCCGTTCTCACCAGAGGAACTGCTGGCCCGCTCGATCGTGATCACTCGCCGCGCGACCGGCACCGACCGGCCGATCGTCCCCACGATCAAGCTCGGCGAGATCGAGATCGACATCCTCAATCGCCAGGTGCGCGCCGGCGACTCGATCATTCATCTGAGCGGCATCGAGCAGAGCCTGCTGTACCTCCTGGCCAGTCGGGGCGGACAGGTCGTCACCAGAGAGGAAATCCTCGACACGATCTGGGGAATGGACTTCGTGGCCGAGAGCAACGTTGTTGACCGCCACATCCGGAGTCTGCGGATCAAGCTCCAGAACGGCTACCGCCATCCGCGCTTCATTGCCACGGTCCCGGGCGCGGGCTATCGGTTCATTCCGACCTTCTCCAACCAGGGCTGGGGGGAAGGCACCGCCACGGTCGAGCGAGCGCTCAAGTAGCGCGACGATGGCATCGGGGCCGGCCCGACTCGGCCCGTAACCAGGGTCCGGAACTGGTCGAGGCAGTGGGACCGACGCTCGCCGGCTGAGACAGTCCCCGCTCGGACATGGAGCGGGTCATAGACTCGGCTGCGTTCAAGGATCAGGAGGCGTCCCGATGGGAACCAAGACAAGCGAGTGGCCGTGGCCCTGGGAGGGCTACACGTCCGTCCGGCTTTCGGTGGGCGATGACATCATGCCGCTGATGCAGGACCAGATCGTTGCGCACGTCGCGGCGGTGGTCAAAGCCGCCAGCGACGTGGGCGGACTCGAGGAAGGCGTCCGCAGGTTCCGCAACCCCTACTTGCCGCCTTTCGCGGTGCAGGTCGTGGCCAACAAGGATCGACCAGATCCGGACCGAGAACGAGTCGAAATAGCTGTCCACGCCGGGCGCCGCTAGCTGGTCGCAGGCGGCCCACGACGCGGCCGCTAGACTGACTGGCGCCGGCCCGCACGGTCGGGCGACCAAGGCCAGCAGATCTCGACGGACCACGGTCAGCCCCGGTTGGGAGATGACCGTCGCCTGGAACGCTATGAGTAGACCGATCTCCTCTGCCATGGCCTCGAGCCGGGCGCCAGTCACGCCCGGGAACAACCCCAGCGGCCAATGCTTCGCGAGGTATCTGGATAGATTCTCGGCATCCGTTGCCAGCCGCATGGACAGCAACGGTTCGTTGTGGGGCCGCTTGATCTTGACCCTGACCTCACCTGAACGAGGGCGAGTGGCTGCGTCATGAGGTCGCGATCGCGACCAGGCCGGCGATCCCCAATAGGTACAACAGGAGGACGACAGCTGAGTCGAGGCCGAGCCGGGCGACCGTTCGTGACGGCCGAAACACGATCCCGAACATGTACACCACACTAAGAAGGGCGCCAAGGCCGGTCAGGTAGATGTCGGTCACCTGGGCCTGGGGGACTACCGCCTGCCCAGACAGGAGGCTCGCCACCAGGAACAGCACGGGAAGGAAGGCATTGCCCCCGAAGATGTCGCCGAACGCCAACTGGTAGTCGCCCATCCGAACCGAGGCCAAGCCGGTCGAGACCTCCGGCAGCGAGGTGGCAGCGGCGAGCACGATGGATCCGAATATGACCCCGCTCATGTTGACCTGCGTGGCGATGCCTTCCCCGCTACGCTCGAGCACGGCGCCAGCCGCCAGGGTCACCACCGCCCCCACCGCGAACTGGAAGACTGCGCGGGTCGTGCTCAAGCCCCGCTCCGAGGCCCGGTGCGCCCGGGTCTTCTTCGAATGCCCGCGGGGACGATTCTGGCCATCCGGCGGCTGGCCTTGCTCGTGCCAGGGCAGCCCCTTGCGGGCCCGCTGCACAAGGAACAGTCCCGCCACCCACACCACGACGATGAGCAGGGCGGCCGGGTCGATCCGCCACCACAGCAGATTCGATGGCAGCTGGCTCCCCATCACGGTGACGCTCAACACCGCCACCACCGTCCCCGCCTCCAGTAATACCAGCAGCGACGCCCCGCGATAGCTGAGGGACACGGCGCCAGGAAGTCCGGCGGCATCCAGGAGCACTAACACCACGGTCTGCAGGGCGATGCCGCCCAGGATGTTCCCGACGGCGATGTCCAGGTGGTGCGTCAAAGCAGCGCTGACCACGATCGAGATCTCAGGCAGGTTGGTGACGATCGCGAGCAAGATCAGCCCGCCGAATGCCTCCCCCAGGCCGAGCCTCGTGTCGAGCACGTTCGTGGCGATCGACAGCCTGCTCCCGGCCATCCATACCGCCGCCGCGGCGGCCACGAAGATCGCCAGCAGTGCGGCCAGCGGCAGAGAGTTCACGGCACCGACGGAGGCGAGGACGTAGCCCTCACGGTGTTGCTATCCGGTCTACTGTGGCACGACCTGCCCAGCCGCCGCAGTCTCGCTGCTCATGCACGGACTGCCGCCAGAACACGAACTCGCCGGTGAGCCCGAACCAGCGGCCCGCTCACGGAAGCGCCTGTTGCCAGCTGACCTTCACAGCCATGGGGCAAGCGTATCGCGACCACGCCGGAAGCGCATGACCGAGGGCTCGAAGTCCACGTCCCCGACTCGGAGGAGCCGCACCTCGAGTTGCGAGCTGCGGTTGGAACGAGGATCGAGACGATGGTTCTTCGTGACGGCCGGTGCGCCCATCGCCTGGCCGGCGCACGAAGACAAGTAGGGGCAGTTGATGCGCCACGCCATCAGCGCCGGCGATCGGCGGTTTCTACAAGCGGCATTCGGCGAGGTCAACTGGGTCCTGAATCTCCGCGCCGCCGGTCAGGCGGTCGTGACGAAAGGTCGCCACCACTACAACGTTGACGCGGTTGAACTGGCGCCAGAGACCGCCGGAGCCATCATGCCAGTAGGTCCAGCGCCAACTCCCGTGCGCCGTCAGGGGGTCAGGTCGAACTCGATGAAGGGGTAGGCCTCGGCAGCCTCATGGACGCGATCGAATCGGGCTCAGCACCCGGTCTTTCGAACCGGTCGTCAGCCGGCCGCTGCCGCATCGGCTCGCACCTGCCGGGCCGCCGCCCAGGTCTGCTGGTTGACGACGTTCTCCAGCAACTCCTGCTGTCCCGATACAGGCTGGGGTTCGATCGTCTCGTTCACCACCCGGCGCTCGAGGTCCGCGAGATTGGCCCCGCCCGACAGGATCGATGCCCCAAGCTCTTCTGCCCAGCCGGCGTACCGGTCATTGCGCAGGCGCTCGAGAGTTCCGCTCTTGACCATCTCCGCGGCGACGAGGAGTGCCTGCGCCAGAGTGTCGATTCCACCGATGTGGGCGTGGAACAGATCGTTGCGCGCGACGCTCTGGCGGCGGAGTTTGGCATCGAAGTTGAAGCCGCCCGTCGACAGGGCCTCACTTCGAACGATCTCGTACATCGCCAGGGCAAGCTCGTCGACAGAGTTGGGGAACTGGTCGGTGTCCCAGCCGTTCTGGTAGTCGCCCCGGTTGGCGTCCACGCTCCCGAGAATGCCATTGGCAACGGCGTAGGCGATCTCGTGATGGAAGCTGTGGCCCGAAAGGGTCGCGTGATTGGCCTCGATGTTCAGGCGATACTCGCCGGCCAGGCCGTGCCGGACCAGAAAGCCGTGTACGACCGCGGCGTCGTGGTCGTACTGGTGCTTCGTCGGCTCGTGCGGCTTGGGTTCGATGAGTAGCGGGCCTTTGAAGCCGATCCTGTGCTTGTGCTCGGCGACCAGGGCGAGAAATCGCGCGAGCTGGGCCTCCTCATGGGCGAGGTCGGTGTTGAGCAGGGTGTCGTAGCCCTCGCGGCCGCCCCAGAGAACGTAGTTGGCGCCATCGAGTTTCTTGGTTGCCTCGAGCGCGAGCTTCACCTGTGCCGCGGCATACGCGAAGACTTCCGGGTCGGGATTCGTGGCGGCACCGGCGGCATAACGCGGGTGGCTGAAGAGGTTTGCGGTGCCCCACAGCAGCCGCACCCCGGTTCGCTCCATCTGCTCGCCGGCGTAGCCGACCATTGCATCCAGGTGAGAGCGAGTCTCGGCGAACGTTCGCCCTTCGGGCGCGATGTCGCGGTCGTGGAAGCAATAGAACGGTACGCCCAGCTTCGATATGAACTCGAAGGCCGCGTCCAGCTTGGCACGACCGGCGTCGAGGGGATCCATCCCCGAGCCGAGCCACGGCCGGTCGAAGGTGCCCGAACCGAAGACGTCCGACCCGCTCGAAGCGAACGAGTGCCACAGGCAGACGGACACTCGGAGGTGGTCTTCCATTCGCTTTCCGAGAACCATCCGGTCGGCGTCATATACCTTGTACGCCAAGGGTTCGGCCGACTCGAGGCCGCCGAAGGGAATGCGCTTCGACACGCCCGAGAAGAAGTCCTCAGCCACCGCATGTCCTCCATGTGTTCGGTGATCGACGCCGGTTCGATCTGGTGCTGCCGCGGCCATTGGCCCGACTGGAAGTTGCTTGTTGACACTGTATGTCGGTTGGAGCTAACGTGCCGTCGAAGCCAGGTGATCCGGGCGGCCGGCCTGACGCCGATCAGCCGCTTCTGCGGCGACACCGTTCTGGCCGGCCAGCAGGTGTTCGAGGAGTTGATCCAGGCCCATCCCGATGTGACGGCCCTCGCCACCATGAACGAGCGCGCGACCGTCGGCGTCATGCAGGCCGCCGCGGCAAGGGGCTGGAGGATCCCAGACGACCTCTCGATCGTGTCGCTGGTCTCGTCCGCGCGGGTAGCTGAGATGACACTCCCGCCGCTCACCGCCCTCACCCCGGCCAGCGCCGAACTCGGCCGGCTCGGCGTCGAAACGCTTATTGGCCAGCTTGGGGAAAACCGTCCTGAACTCGTCCAGCGGCTGCTGCCGTGCCGTCTCGTGATCCGCGGTAGCACTGGTACGGCGCCGGATCCGGCGCTCCGTACCCAACTCGCCGCTCAGTCTGACTGAAGCGATGATGCGGGGATTCGAATCCCTCGGGAAACGCCAGACTTCTCGAGGATGCTGGAGACCTTCCTTTTCTTGACGATCGGCGCGGATCCGAACGCGCCAATCGGTCCTCGCATCCACCGCCGAGGTGCTACTTGCCCGCCAACCCGAGTGCTTCGGCCCATTTGCCCGCAAGCGACAGTGCGAACGGCGCGGTCACGTGACCGTAAGCGTCGCGATAGACCACGAACCGATCGACGACGGCCGGGCATGTGTTGGCGTCACAGAGCCAGTCAGCCGGATCGACGAACGTCGCCGGGACTCCGGTTGCGGCCCGATGGTCAAGGGCACGCGCGTGCGCATCGACCACGTCGGCACGGGGGCCCCGACAAGCAGTCTGGAAGTCGTTCGAGTGCGCCGCGAGACACGCAATCGGATCGCGACCGGCCATATTGAAGAACGCTGGTTGCTCGACGATCACTATGCAGGTCCCCCTTGTAGCCAGACGGTTGAGCGTACTCTCCAGGCCCGCGATCCAGAGACTCGAGTGCGGCCCGGCCAACGATATATCCGCTGCATCCGAAGGGAACACTGATCCGTCGGCACCGACGACCTTCTCGTGGTTGCTGCTGGCAAGGACGACTATCGAGGGATGCTCAGTTTCGATCCGTCGCAGCGCCTGCTCGCGCCATACGTCGCAGTCCGTGTCGGTCCGCTTCAGCTCATCGCTCCACACGGTCACTGCCCCCGGTGGACAAGCCGACCGGACAAGGTCAAGTACTCGAAGGCCGCGCGTCCTCCCGATTTCGTCGAATGCCGGCAGCCAATGCCATGCGAACGAATTGCCGAAGACCGCGATGACGTCGTGCGATCCGGGAGAGCCGAGCACGCATTTCTGGGTATTGGAGACGTCCGTCAGCGAACATGACGGGAAGAAACCGTCGTCGAGTGCGTCCAGGGGCGGCACGAGGTCTCCAAGCCAACAGCCGGAGCACGGCTCGGGTGGCCCATCCTCGGCGGTCGCAGCGGCGGTTCCCCAGGCGGTCGCCCCGGCAGTCGCCGCCGAGGATGCCTGCCCGCCGTACGCGACGCCCGGACTCGTTATGGTCCGAAACGACACCACCGCGCTGCTCGCGACGACGATTACCACCGCGATGCCTGCAGCCTGGACGAGGTTCCGTCGCGCGGACGTGCCGATGAAGCGACCGTACCGCAGCGGCTGCTCGACCAGCCGTTGGCTCAGTCCGGCGACGCCTATGGCCGACACCGCCATCACCGGGGCCGCGCCGGCGCCCATGATCGCCGTCCCGAACACCAGGATGGGCCAGTGCCACAGGTAGAGCGAGTATGAGATCCGTCCGAGGTACCCCATCGGCGAGGAGGACAGAAGACGGCGGGCCAGGCCTTTGCCGTCGGGCAGCCCGCCGACGATAACGAGAGCAGATCCCGCCACGGGGAGCAGAGCGGCTGTGCCGGGGAATGGCGTCGAGTCATTGAACAGGAGGTTGGCTGCGACGATCATGCCGACGCCGACGGGCGTGGCGAGTGCGGCCGCCCGTCGCGGCAGCGCGACCAGCTCGTGGGACCGCACCGCAAGCAGGCCACCGAGGGCGAGTTCCCACGCCCGGGTCGGCAACAGGAAGAAGGCCCAGGGTTGATTGACGCCGGTGAGCCAAACGCCCGTCGCCAGCGAGGCGACACCCATGATCACGATGGCGGCGCCGATCCTGCCCCGTGCCGTCCGGCCCAGCGGGAGTCGGCTGGCAGCGAGCAGGGCCGCCGGCCAGAAGAGATAGAACTGCTCCTCGAGGCTCAGCGACCAGAAGTGGAGCACCGGTGACGGCGAGGCCGTGGCCTGGAAGTAGTCGTTCGCCTGCATGCCGAAGCGCAGGTTTGAGATATAGACGCCGGCGCCGGCGGTGGCAGATGGCGTGGTGTACGTTGCGGACGGATCGCTCTATGCCTTTCCCGTGGGCTGCGCGACCGCGGGCGGGACCTGCTCGCCGCTCTGGACGGCCGCGATAGACGCTTGGTCCTCGCCGGCCGTCGCCGATGGCGTGGTCTACGTATTGGGATACGACCACACTGGGTTCGGGACTCCCATGCTCTACGCATTTGCCGTCGGCTGTGCGAGCGGCGGCGCGACATGTACGCCGTTGTGGACAGCCGCCACCGGGTTCGTCAGGGCACCCGTAGTGGCAGGAGGGGTCGTGTATGTCGAGTTCGACGGCACTCTCTCCGCTTATGCGGTCGGATGCGCCTCCGGGGGTGGGACCTGCGAGCCGACATGGACGGCGCCGACGGGGTCGTCTACACGGCGGGCGGAGATGGCGAACTTCACGCCTTTGCCATCGGCTGTGCTACAGGTGGGGGCACCTGCACTCCGCTCTGGAGCAGCGATAGGGGCGGCGACATTCCACGGATCGACACGACCCCTGCCGTCGTAAATGGCGTTGTCTACTTTGAGGGATCCGTGTGCACGCCCAAGGCGTGCTTACCTCTATGGACCGGAGATACAGGTGGGCCGATCTACTCGTCGCCTGCCGTAGCCAATGGCGTCGTCTACGTCGAAGGGAGCGGCAGCGTTGAAGATGGTCTCTACGCGTTCGACGCAGCCGGGGTCAAGGGTTGCAGCGGCGGAAGCTGCGAACCGCTATGGACGAGGTCGCTCGGAGAATCTCACGTCTACGAAGACGGCATCTCTTCCTCGCCGGCGGTCTCGAACGGCGTCGTCTACGTCGGATCGCTGGACGGCAACCTGTACGCATTCGGTCTCCCCGTCGACCATTTGGTCCTGAGCCCGGCTTCCGCTACGGTCGCCGCCGGCGCGTCCCAGTCCTACACGGCCGAAGGCTTCGACGCCTCCAACCACGACCTGGGCGACATGACCGGGTCCACCACGTTCACCATCGCCGGCGGCTCGTGCGCCGCCGCCGCGTGCACATCCAGCGTTTCCGGCGACCACCTCGTGACCGGCACGAGTGGCAGCGCCACCGGCACCGCCACTCTCCATGTCACCGCTCCGGGTGCCGGTGGCGCCACCTACTACCCCCTGACCCCGGCCCGGATCCTGGACTCCCGCGATGGCACCGGCGGCCTGCCCGGTCCGTTCTCCAGCCATGTCGCCCGGACGCTCGCGGTCTCGGGCCATGGCGGCGTGCCCGCCAACGCCATCGCGGTGACCGGCAACCTGACCGTCACCGCCCAGACCGCCAACGGCTTTCTGTACATCGGTCCGGCCGCTCAGAACTACCCGGGCAGCTCCACGCTCAACTTCCCGGTCGTGGACGATCGGGCCAACGCGGTGACCGTGGCCCTAGGGAGTGGCACCATCTCGATCACCTATGCCGCTCCGGCCCTGGGCAAGACCGCTCATGTGATCTTCGACGTGACCGGCTACTTCGCTCCATAGCGGCACGGCGATAACGGCGGCCTTCCCCAGGCCGCGAGGCCTACAGGCCAGTCACAACGGGCCGTTCGGAGCCGAACAACGTTGCGACCGGAGTACAGTCATTCCGCAGGCGGTCCGGTCCGATGCGGGAGGCTTCATGGATGTCGCCGAATTCCGGCGTCTCAGTGTTCGCATAGTCGCGACTCGAAACGTGGAAACGCGCGCCTTTCTAAGGGCGTTTGACCTGGCTCCAGGGGCGATCGCCGGGTGGTCTGAGCGCGCCAGCGCCGACTGGCAGGCGTGGAGTCGGGCCAACGAGACGTTACGAGGCGCTGTCGCCGAGCTGGAAGCCTTTCTCGCCCCAGACGGGCCATTGGCTGGTTGACCCCAGGGGACCACCCAACCAGCTCGGACACTCAAGGTACGGTGTCGCATCGGGGGCGAGCAGAAGCCCTCGAGGACCACCTGGCCGGTGCGGACTGTCACCGTTTTCTAAGTTACCTGTAGCCAAGCCGGCTGCCATGTACGAAAGTACTTGAGTCACATGGGACGTTCATCGCGTCCCCGAGCTAGATCGCATGCACTCATATGACCAGGGCGGGTTGGCTCTACTCGGTGGAGCCCTACACCATTAATCTCTCTGCATAATGAACCGAACCCGCCGCTGCTTATTGACCGAGGGATTTCGGCCGTGGGTCAGGCAAGCCAATGACCAGGCCCCTGGAAGCCCCAGCGCTCATCCAGTACGCCTGCGAAAGATGCAAGACCCGGTTCGTGCTGCCGCCGTCGAGTCAGAAGCTCGGCCTCGTCGGAAAGCTCCGAGCGTTCGCGATAGGGGCCGGGCGCGCCATCCTGTACCGCGAGGGCCTGGGGGCCGGCTACGACACGGCCCGCCGGCAACGACTGGTCAAGAGGGACGACGAAGCTTATCGGTCGTTTGTCCAGAGCTTCCGCTTCTGCCACGACTGCCGCATGTTCGTGTGCAACGAATGCTGGAGCGCTTCACGCCGCAGATGCCTGACGTGCGTCGCCAAGTCGATGACGGGCGCGGTCCAGCCTCTGCTTCCATTTACGCCGATGGGTCCTGAAATCCCGCGCCGGGTTCTTGTCACCGCCGCGGCACAAGGCGGCAAGCTTCGCCGCGACCCGACGCTGATCGCGCTGGCCATCGCCATCGTACTGTTGGCTTTCGAAGGCGGCGTTTTGCTGAGCGGCGTTTCGAGCGGGCCAACCTCATCGGTGGTCGCATACGGGGAGAACTCGCCCACCCCGTCTCCCGCCATGTCGCAGTCTCAAGTCGAGGCCGCCACCTCGAGACCGTCGGCCAGGGCCGGCGAAGCCCCGTCAGCCAGCTCGAGCGCGGGCCTGACCGAGGTTGG